>NZ_CP134159.1 GCF_032197885.1 Levilactobacillus namurensis
GTGCCAGAAATGTCAACTTTATGGTCGAGTATTGAAGAGTTGTTCAAACAAAACAGTTCACCGACCACCTATAAGACCTGGATCGAAACCGCCAAGCCCATTTCCTTGGACGGCAACAAGTTGACGTTGGAACTTCCATCACCCCTGCACCGGGATTACTGGACTAATCAACACCTAGACCAGCAACTCGTCGAATACGCATATGAAGCGACCCATGAAGACATTCAACCGGATCTGATTCTAGAAGACGAGCGGCAACAGACCGCGACTCGCGGTGGGCACACCGCCACGGCTGACGCCGCAGAACCCACACCGACTTTTATGAAAGAAACCACGTTGAATCCACGCTACACGTTTGACACCTTTGTCATCGGTAAGGGCAATCAGATGGCCCACGCCGCGGCATTAGTGGTCTCCGAGGAGCCGGGCGTCATGTATAACCCGCTGTTCTTCTATGGGGGCGTCGGGCTGGGGAAGACCCACTTGATGCACGCCATCGGCAACAAAATGCTGGAAGATCATCCCGAGACTAAGATCAAATACGTGACCAGTGAAGCCTTCACCAACGACTTTATCAATGCCATTCGGACCCGTACGCAGGAGCAGTTCCGACAAGAATACCGCAACGTTGATTTACTCCTAGTTGACGATATTCAATTCTTTGCTAATAAGGAAGGAACGCAAGAAGAGTTCTTCCATACCTTTAACACACTGTACGACGACGGTAAGCAAATCGTCCTGACGTCCGACCGGCTGCCGAATGAGATTCCCAAGCTACAGGACCGCTTAGTTTCGCGGTTCGCTTGGGGACTTTCGGTCGATATCACGCCGCCCGACCTCGAAACGCGAATCGCCATTCTACGAAACAAGGCGGACGCCGATGGCATCGAGATTCCCGACGATACGCTCAGCTACATTGCTGGGCAAATTGATTCCAACGTCCGTGAATTAGAGGGGGCCTTGGCCCGGGTTCAGGCTTACCACCAATTGATGCGCCAACCAATCACCACTGACCTGGCGGCGGAAGCCCTCAAGGGACTGAATCTCGCCGACACCAGCGACGTCATCACGATTCCCGTGATTCAAGACCGCGTGGCCGACTACTTCCACGTCTCCCTCAAGGATCTCAAGGGGAAGAAACGCAAGAAAACCATCGTGATTCCACGGCAGATCGCCATGTATCTATCTCGGGAACTCACGGACGCCTCCTTACCCCGCATCGGCAACGAATTCGGTGGCAAGGACCACACCACCGTGATTCACGCGTACAATAAGATTGCCGCATCACTCAAAACGGATACCGAACTTCAGAAAAACATCGCGGACCTCAAAGAAGAACTCCGTCGCTAATCCGTTCGTGACAATTTAGTGCCATCGGCTACCCCTGAACGACCGTTCGGCGGTCTTTTTGTGCCCAGGTCGTGTATGATAGACGGGGGCCACCACGGCGCTTGTGGATAAGCACCGTCAAACGGGCCCAGTTATCCACAAGTTATCCACAGGTGGATAAACCAGGCTACCGGCTGTTTCTCAAAGTTATCCATACTATACACTGCGCTACTACGGCTACTGTTTTTTCTTTTAATTAAGTTAAACCACCGTCACCAGAAATCTAAAGGAGAGTGTTGAAGCTCATGCAATTTACCATTAACCGTGCCGCGTTCGTCAAAGAACTAAACAACGTTTCGCGGGCGATCTCATCCAAGACCACGATTCCCATCCTAACCGGCCTTAAAATTGTGGCCAGTGACACCGGCTTACTCTTGACCGGGTCCAACGCCGATATTTCCATTGAAACCTTGATTCGCTCGGACGATCCCGACATCGGCTTAACGGTCGATGAACCTGGTTCAATCGTCCTAACTGCGCGCTTCTTTAGTGAAATCGTGAAACGCCTGCCCGAAAAGACCATGACAGTCTCCGTCAAAGACGGCTTCCAGACTGAGATCACGTCCGGATCAGCAGCCTTCAACATCAACGGCCAAGACGCCAACAACTATCCGCACTTGCCAGAAGTGGATGCCGGCGATGCCGTGACCCTGTCTGAAGCGGTCTTCAAAGAACTGATCAGCCAAACCGTTATCGCGGTTTCTAATCAAGAAAGCCGGCCGATCCTGACCGGGGTCCACTTTGTCTTGGCTGACAACCAATTCTTGGCGGTCGCCACGGATAGTCACCGGTTAAGTCAACGGCAGATTGAACTGCCAACGCCAAGCAACGCGGCGTTCGACGTCATCATCCCCGGGAAGAGTCTGACCGAACTATCCCGGATGATTGGTGATGACGACAGTGACGTGAAGATGCAATTCTCCGAGAACCAGGTTCTGTTCTTATTAGGTGACACCTCGTTCTACTCCCGCTTGTTGGAAGGGAACTACCCCGACACCTCACGGTTGATTCCTAAGGATGCCTCCACCACGGTGGAATTCGAAGCGCCAGAACTGCTGGCCGCAGTCGAACGGGCTTCCCTGTTGTCCCACGAATCGCGGAACAACGTGGTCAAGTTGACCCTGAAGCCTAGCGATCACCAGGTCACCATCTTCAGTAACTCGCCCGATGTCGGGAACGTCGAAGAAGCTTTGACGCCTAAGACGCTGGACGGGGAAGACTTAGAGATCTCGTTTAACCCCGACTACATGAAGGACGCGTTGCGGTCGTTCGGCCAATCCGTGATTCGGGTGGCCTTCACCTCAGTGTTGCGGCCATTCACGTTGGTTCCAACGGAAGATACCAGCAACTTTATTCAGCTGATTACGCCGGTCCGGACGTTCTAGAACGCCAGTATTGCGACTTTGTGAAATTTCACAAGGACTTAAAATCAGCAAACCACAAAGCGTGGTCCCATCGTAGGGGCCACGCTTTTTTGCGGCCAAGCTGGGGGGGGACAGCCCGGAGAAACGATTCAGGGTTGCGATTCGGTTTGCGCGGGAAGGGACGCGACCGGGAGTTACTCGCGACTTAACTTTCACTCAGTTCCGCCGGTGAAAACTGATGAAAGCTGGGAAGCAACGGTAGCCGCAGCATGTGAAATCCGAACACTAGTTGCGCACGCACCGACCATTGGGGGGATGATTGACTGGTAAAACGCCTAAAAACACCCTAAATCGGCGTTAATCACGCTATTTTGATTTCTGAGCAGATTTACCCAGTTTTTGGCAAAAATATCAAAAACGCCATAAGGGGCCTCAGAGGCCAAAAATCAAGGAGTCCAGCTGTACTTTTAGGCTGAAAGGGGTATAATATAAGTAAAGAAAACGAAGGGGTGAAATTGTGAAAAAAGAGGTTTTCATTGAGACGCCCTACATCACATTAGGCCAGATGCTCAAAGAAGAATCCATTATTGGAACCGGCGGTCAAGCCAAGTGGTTCTTGCGGGAAAACACCGTCAAAGTCAACGACGAACCGGATGACCGGCGTGGTCGCAAGCTGTACCCTGGCGACGAAGTCCTGGTTCCCGATGCTGGATCATTTTTTATACGCTCAAAGCAGGGTGAATAATGTATTTGCAAGAGTTGCAGCTCCAAAATTTTCGAAACTACGCGGCGGCTGATCTGAAGCTCGGCAAGGGGATCAACGTCCTCTTGGGTGAGAACGCCCAGGGCAAGACCAACCTCTTGGAGGCCATCTACGCCCTGGCGCTGACCCGCAGCCACCGGACGGCGAACGACCACGACCTGATCAATTGGGAGGCGAAGACCGCCAAGTTGGCCGGGCGGGTGGTCAAAGCCAGTGGGACGACACCGTTGGAGCTGACTTTTTCACGTCAAGGGAAGCGCGCAAAGATCAATCACCTTGAACAGGCTCGGTTGTCACAGTATGTGGGTCAGCTCAACGTGATTTTATTTGCGCCGGAAGACTTAGCTATCGTCAAGGGAGCGCCCACGGTTCGCCGGCGCTTCATGGATATGGAGTTTGGTCAGATGAACCCGCGCTATTTGTACAATCTGAGTCAGTACCGCACGCTGTTGAAGCAGCGTAACCGGTACCTAAAGGATCTGCAGCACCATCAGCAGCACGACCTCTTGTTCTTGGGTGTGCTGTCTGATCAGCTCGCGGCCTATGGGGCGGAGATCATCTACCAGCGGCTGACGATGCTCCGCAAGTTGGAGCACTGGGCCCAGGCGATTCACGCTGAGATTTCCCAGCACCGTGAGACCCTAGCCTTTCGCTACGCCACACAGGTCGCCGATAAGAATCTGGATGATCCCAAGACCATCTGTGCGGCGCTCACGGCGCTCTACCAGAAGCAACAAGCCAAGGAACTTTATCAGGGGACCACGCTGATTGGCCCGCACCGCGACGACCTGCACTTTCAAGTCAATGACAAGAACGTGCAGACGTTTGGGTCGCAGGGGCAACAGCGGACCACGGCCTTAAGCGTGAAGCTGGCCGAGATCGACCTGATGAAAGCAGAGACCGGCGAATACCCGGTCCTCTTGCTAGACGATGTCCTGTCCGAATTGGACGATGCGCGGCAGACCCATTTACTGACCGCGATTCAGGATAAAGTGCAAACGTTTATTACCACCACCAGTCTGAGCGGGATCACCCGCCAACTGATCAAAGACCCGACGATCTTTCACGTCAGTGCCGGAACTGTGGTGGCCGATGAGTCGCCTGACCATGCGTCAGACGAGTAGTCTGTAAGGAGGATTAGACAGTGGCTGAAAACGAAAAAGAAACCAAAGAAGAAGAAGCCCGCGAATATGACGCCAGCCAGATTCAGGTCCTAGAAGGTCTGGAAGCGGTCCGGAAGCGTCCCGGGATGTATATCGGGACTACCAGTTCGCAAGGCCTGCACCACCTGGTCTGGGAAATCGTGGATAACGGGATCGATGAAGCCTTAGCCGGATTCGCCGATGTGATTCACGTGACGGTCGAAAAGGATAACAGCATCACCGTGACGGATAACGGCCGGGGCATCCCCGTCGATACCCAGAAGAAGACGGGGAAACCCGCTTTGGAAACGGTCTTCACGATCCTGCACGCCGGCGGGAAATTCGGCGGTGGCGGGTATAAAGTCTCCGGTGGACTCCACGGGGTGGGGGCTTCCGTGGTGAACGCCCTGTCTGTCGAATTGGACGTTGAGGTCACCCGGGACGGGAAGCGCTACGCCATGGACTTCACCCGGGGCCACGTGAAGACCCCGATGCACGTGATTGCGGAGGGCTTGCCCGAAGAAGACCACGGCACCAAGGTCCACTTCTTGCCGGATCCGGACATCTTCCGGGAAACCACGACGTACGACATTAAGACGCTGACCACCCGGATCCGGGAACTGGCCTTCTTGAACAAGGGGCTACGGATTACGATTCGGGACAACCGGCCTGACGAACCTACCGAAGATGATTTTCACTATGAAGGTGGGATTCGCCACTACGTCGACTATTTGAACGAGAATAAAACCACGCTGTTTGAACCGCCAATCTACGTGGAAGGGATGGAAAACGGGATTACCGTGGAAGTGGCCCTGCAATATACGGACGACTACCACAACAACCTGTTGACCTTTACCAACAACATCCACACCTACGAAGGTGGGACCCACGAAGAAGGGTTCAAACGAGCGCTGACGCGGGTCATCAACGACTACGCGCGGCAAAACAAGCTGATGAAGGATAACGAGCCCAACCTGACCGGGGATGACGTCCGGGAAGGCTTAACGGCCGTGGTCTCCGTCAAGCACCCGGATCCTCAATTCGAAGGTCAAACCAAGACCAAGCTGGGGAACTCCGATGCCCGGACGGCCGTGGACCATACGTTCGCGGACCACTTCATGCGCTTCTTGATGGAACACCCCGACATTGCCCACAAGATCGTGGACAAGGGGAGTGTGGCTTCTAAAGCGCGGGTCGCTGCTCGGCGGGCCCGGGAAGTCACGCGGAAGAAGAGCGGGCTGGAAATCAGTAACCTGCCCGGGAAATTGGCGGATAACACCTCCAAGGACCCGAAAATCTCCGAACTGTTCATCGTCGAAGGGGACTCCGCCGGTGGGTCGGCTAAGCAAGGTCGTTCGCGGCTGACGCAGGCCATCCTACCGATTCGGGGGAAGATCTTGAACGTGGAGAAGGCTTCGATGGACCGGATCCTGGCGAACGAAGAAATTCGGTCGCTGTTTACGGCGATGGGCACGGGCTTTGGGGACGACTTTGACGTCGCCAAGGCCAACTACCACAAGCTGATCATCATGACCGATGCCGATGTCGACGGGGCCCACATTCGGACCCTGTTACTGACGCTGATCTACCGGTACATGCGCCCACTATTGGACGCGGGCTTCGTCTACATTGCGTGCCCACCTCTGTACCGGGTGCGTCAAGGGAAGTATCAACGCTACATCGATTCCGATGACGAACTGAAAGAAGTCTTGGGTCAATTATCACCTTCGCCGAAGCCGCAGATTCAACGGTACAAGGGGCTTGGTGAAATGGACGCGGAACAACTCTGGGACACGACCATGAACCCAGATAACCGGCGGCTCTTACGGGTTGATGCCAGCGATGCCATCAACGCGGACCAAGTCTTTAGCATGCTGATGGGCGATAAGGTCGCTCCCCGGCGTGAATTTATCGAGGATAATGCCACCTTCGCGGACCTGGACGTCTAATCTGGGGTGCGGTAACGGGTTTCTCAGGCAACTCTGAGGGAACCTTGGCAGTAGGTAGGAACGGAGGATAAATTTTGGCTGATCAAGATTTTGAAAACAAACGGATCACCGACGTGGACCTGACCAAGACCATGCGGACGTCCTTTCTGGACTACGCGATGAGCGTCATCGTCCAACGGGCGTTGCCAGACGTGCGGGATGGGTTGAAGCCCGTGCACCGGCGGATCTTATACGATATGCATGAATTGGGCATTACGCCCGACAAGCCATTCCGGAAGTCAGCCCGGGTGGTTGGGGATGTCTTAGGGAAGTACCATCCCCATGGTGACACGGCGGTCTACGAATCCATGGTTCGGATGGCCCAGGACTTCTCGTACCGCTACATGTTAGTGGATGGGCACGGGAACTTCGGGTCCGTCGATGGTGACGGGGCCGCGGCCATGCGGTATACCGAAGCACGGTTGAGTAAGATCGCGCTGGAAATGCTGCGGGACATCAACAAGGATACGATTGATTATCAAGATAACTACGATGGCAGTGAGCGCGAACCCGTGGTCTTACCCTCTCGGTTCCCCAACCTGTTAGTCAACGGGGCTTCGGGGATCGCCGTGGGGATGGCGACCAACATCCCGCCGCACAACTTGACGGAAGTCATCAGTGCGTTGCACATCTTGATGAACAACCCTGACGCGACGTTGGCGGACCTGATGGAAGCCTTACCGGGACCAGATTTCCCAACCGGGGGAATCGTCATGGGCAAGGCCGCCATTCGCCGGGCTTATGAGACCGGGAAGGGCACCATCACCTTACGGGCGAAGGTCGATATTGAAGAAGAAAAGAACGGAAAGCAACGCATCGTGGCCACGGAAATCCCGTACATGGTCAACAAGGCCAAGCTGATCGAACGCATCGCTGAATTGGCCCGGGATAAACGTATCGAAGGCATCACCGATGTCAACGATGAATCTGACCGGACCGGGATGCGGATCGTGATTGACGTTCGGCGGGATGCCAGTGCCGAAGTCATCTTGAACAACTTGTACAAGATGACCTTGATGCAGACCTCCTTTGGGATCAACATGTTAGCCATCGTTGATGGTGCGCCGAAAGTGCTGGGCTTAAAGGCCATCTTGCAGTACTACCTGGAATTCCAGATGGAAGTCATCCGGCGGCGGACGGCCTTCGAATTGAAGAAGGCGGAAGCCCGGGCCCACATCCTGGAAGGTTTACGGATTGCCCTGGACCACATTGACGAGATCATTACGATCATTCGTGAATCCCAGACGGCCGACGTGGCTAAGAATGAACTGATTACCCGCTTCGCGTTATCCGACAAACAATCGCAGGCTATCTTGGACATGCGGTTGGTTCGGTTGACCGGTCTGGAACGGGAAAAGGTTGAAAAAGAATACAAAGACCTGTTAGCGTCGATCGAAGACTACAAGGAAATCTTGGCGTCGAAGGACCGGCAAAAGGGCATCATTTACGAAGAATTGCTCGATATCCAAAACAAGTTCGGCGACAAGCGGCGGACGGAATTGATGGTCGGCGAAGTCTTGAGCCTTGAAGACGAAGACTTGATTGCCGAAGAAGACGTGGTGGTCTCCTTGACGCATAACGGCTACATCAAGCGACTGCCAACCACCGAATTTAAGGCCCAAAACCGGGGCGGTAAAGGGATTCAGGGGATGGGCGTGCACGATGACGACTTTATTGAACACTTAGTCGCCACCTCCACGCACGACATGCTCCTGTTCTTCACCAACACCGGGAAGGTCTACCGGATGAAGGGTTACGAGATTCCGGAATACGGACGGTCGGCCAAGGGGATTCCTGTGATTAATTTGCTGGGAATCAACACTGACGAACACGTCCAAGCGGTGATCAACGTAGCCAATCCGGGCCAAAACGCCGATATGGACCTATTCTTCACCACGGTTCACGGAACGGTCAAGCGGACGCCAGTAGACGAGTTCGCCAACATCCGGAGCAACGGGCTGAAGGCGCTGAACTTAAAGGACGGCGACGAGCTGATGAACGTGGCGATCATCAAGGATGATGCCAACATGATCATCGGGACCCACTTGGGGTACGCCGTTAGCTTTGCGGCGCAAGACGTTCGGTCCATGGGTCGTTCGGCGACCGGGGTCCGCGGAATCCGGTTGCGGGAGAACGACTACGTCATCGGTGCCAGCGTCTTGAAGCCGGACAGTCGGGTGTTTGTCATCTCCGAAAAGGGGTATGGGAAGCAAACGGCCGCCGCTGAATACCCAATCAAGGGTCGGGGCGGTAAAGGAATCAAGACCGTGAACGTGTCCGCCAAGAACGGACCGTTAGCGGGGCTGACTACTGTTGATGGTGATGAAGACATCATGTTGATCACCAACAAAGGGGTCATGATTCGCTTCAGCATTGCGGACGTGTCCGAGACCGGCCGGGCCACTTTAGGGGTCCACTTGATTCGGTTGAACGACGACGCCGTGGTCGCGACCATGGCGAAGGTGGCTAAGGAAGACGATTCGGGGGATGAAGCCAGTGACGCGGAGACTTCAGCAGATGAAGCCACGGCACCAGCTGATTCACCAGCATCGACGACCGATACACCAGACGCACCAGACAATCTTTAAAAGACACGAAGCGCCGTTCCTGATTTCGGGAACGGCGCTTTTTTGGGTTGTGTGGGGTGTTCGCCTTGCCGGGCGGCCAGACAGGGCTGGAACGCCGTGGGCACCACTTTGAGCCACAGAGCGGTCTCGAAGCTGGGCCTTATTCTAAGTCGGCTGAGGAACGCCAACTAAGAATAATTTCACGGCTGAGCCCTGTCTGGCCGCCCTCACGGCTCACGAAACGCTAAGCTGGTCACCAATGACCGGCTCACCTAAATCTAAATGGCAGGTCTTGGCAGCCACAGAGGGAAGCTAGTGGGGGATTAGCTTAGTAAATGTTTTTAGTTTAAGTTAAGTGCTGCGGTTTAAAAGAAGCTGGGACGCGAATCCACAGCCCTCATCGCCCGAGTGGTCGCCCGGTAAGGCGAATGGCCCTACCACCAGAAAAAGTTTTTCGATAAATTTTAACGGGAAAGCGGAATTACTCTTATAACGTCAGGCATTCCCGTCGGTCGGCCCCGATTTGCCTCAGCCCCATTTTTATGCTATACTTCTAGCTTGTGAGTATCTGGCTAACGCTAGCAACTCTCCTTGCTCCCGTATCTGACGGGGGCCTGAAGTCCATAAGGAGGTGTACGATTCATGGAAACTACGAAATACGAAATTACCTACATCATTCGTCCAGATCTTGACGACGCTGCTAAGACTGCTTTAGTAGAACGGTTTGACAAGATCGTTACGGATAACGGTGCAGAAATCATCAGTTCTAAAGACTGGTCAAAGCGTCGTTTCGCTTACGAAATTGGTGGTTACAACGAAGGTATCTACCACGTGATTACCTTAAACGCAAACGATGACGCAGCTTTGAACGAATTCGACCGTTTATCCAAGATCAACAATGACATCTTACGTCATATGATCGTTAAGCGCGAAGATTAATTCTAACTTTAACTTTTAATTTGAGAGGAGTTATTCAGCAATGATCAACCGAGTAGTACTTACTGGCCGACTGACACGGGATGTTGACTTACGATACACCCAAGGCGGTGCTGCTGTTGCCACCTTTACGTTGGCTGTTGATCGGCGGTTCACCAACCAGCAAGGTGAGCGGGAAGCTGATTTCATCAGTTGTGTGATTTGGCGAAAGTCCGCGGAGAATTTCGCTAACTTCTTCCACAAAGGGTCTCTGGTCGGCATTGAAGGCCGTGTCCAGACCCGGAACTATGAAAATCAGCAGGGCCAACGGGTCTACGTGACCGAAGTGGTCGTCGAAAACTTTTCCTTCTTGGAACCACGGTCTCGCAATAACGCGGGGAACCAGAACCAAGGTGGCAATAACTACGGCGCTCCTGTGAATAACGCACCTCAGAATCAGAATCAAAATGCCAATCCCTTTACCAGCGGCAATCGTGCCCCTCAAGGGAACCCAACGCCTAGTGCGAACAACACGCCGGCGGGGAATTCCAGTGCCAACAACGGAAACAACGGTGGCAACACCAACGATCCGTTCGCAAACACTGGCGATTCAATTGACATTTCTGACGATGATTTACCGTTCTAAAAACTCACTAAACGAGGAGGGAATTATCCATGGCAGGACAACGTCGTGGCGGCCGTCGCCGTCGTAAGGTTGACTTCATCGCAGCCAACCACATCGAATACATTGATTACAAAGACACTGACTTATTACGTCGGTTCATCTCCGAACGGGGCAAGATTTTACCTCGCCGGGTCACTGGTACTAGTGCCAAGAACCAACGCAAGTTAACTATCGCTATCAAGCGTTCACGGATCATGGGCTTAATGCCATTCGTTAACGAAGAATAGTTCTTAAAAAACGACCATCCTGCGGGATGGTCGTTTTTTGATCCAGTATTAATGTTTGAGTGTCAGGATATCGGTGACGGGTCGGCGCTTGGTGCGTAACGCGTTGACCTTACTGTCACTGGGGTAGCCTAAGGCAATCCCCATAAAGATGGCTTGGCCCGCTGGAATGTCGAATTCTTGATGAATCTCTTCGGGGTAGCGCACCAGTTCGTAAGCGGGCACGCCACTGACGCCGTGCTCCTGGGCGGCGAGGAGAATCCCGTACCCGAAGGCCCCCAGATCATAAGCGGAATAGGCCGATGACTTCTGGGGCATGGTCAGGTAGACCAGCGCGGGGGCGTTGAAGAGGTCCTTTTGAACGTCGGCGAACTGGTTGGCGTCACTGCCGAAGAAGCCCAGCATGTTGGAACGCCAGGCGTCCAAGTTCGCTTGGGGAAAGGCCGCCCATTCGGACTTCTTAGGTGGCATGACTTCGGTCCAACTCTTCTGGCCTTGGTTGTGGCGCTGGAAGTGGCTTTGACGTAGGCGCGTCGCGGCCTCTCCCGTCGCGATGTAGACTTTCCAGGGCTGAGTGTTCTCCCAGGATGGGGCGAGTTGCGCTTGGGTGATGATGGCCGTCAAGGTGTCACGGGTGACCGGGCGATTGCTAAAGCTACGGGCGGAGTGGCGCTGGGCCAATAAGTCTTGAGATGGCATTGGCGAAACTTCCTTTCTATACTGCTTAGGGTTACCACTAGTTTACCGCCTTTCAGATAGAAACGACAGCTCGCGGGTCATCATCGTGGGTCATACCAAAATGAAAACAGGACAAACTATTTCCGAATCTGACATTAAGCGTTATCCTTAAAGGTGAAGAGACTTTTGGGAGGGATGTTTATGCAACGAGCAGCTGTCGTTTATTTTTCACAGACTGGCGTCACGGCCAACGCCGCTACCGAGATTCAGCGCGTGCTCGGCGGCCCATTAGTCGAGTTGCACCGCCAACCGGCCTACCCGGAGAATTATTCGGAGTTAGTCCAGATTGCGGATAAGGAACGCGCGGCCCACTTACTCCCAACGTTGATGCCCCTCACCACCACGCTTAGTGACGTGACGACCATCTTCTTGGGCTTTCCGACCTGGTGGAGCCAACCGCCGTTGATCATCAACCAATTCTTTGCCACCACGGACCTGCGGGGGAAGACCATCGTGCCCTTTACCACCAGCGTCAGCAGTCTGATTGACGAAAGTATGGGGACGTTACGCAGCCTGGCGAAGAAGGCAGGCGCGACACTCGCCCCCGGCTTAACGGCGAATTCCCGGGAAGACACGCAGAATTTTATTCGACAATACCAATAGGGCCTGGGATCAATTCCCAGACCCTATTTTTCGACGTTTAGCTACCCAACTTCACGGCTAAATTGCGCGTCCCCAAAATAGTCTTCCCTGGTATTTGAACAACATGTGGGATTAACCAACTCATCAAGTAGGCCTTATTAGTCCTGGGCGTAGCGGAGAATGATGGCTGCCAGGAGCCGTCCGGCTGCGGGATCGCCCACCTTTTGGGCGTAGTACGCTTGGAACCGGGTGTCGGTGCGGTAGAGTTCGGCGAGTCCGCGGTGTTGCGCGGCCGTGTAATTGTTCCACGTGAAACATAACCATTGACGGTGCAGTTGATATACGCGGTGCGCTTCCGGGGACGCCAGATCCTGAGTCTGGCTGACCTGGCGTAATTGGTCAATTAGCGCCTGTTCGGTAGCCTGCATGTCCTGGTAAGCCTCGGCGGAGAGGTTGGTAAAGCGGCGCTGACTCGCGGTGACGGCGGCTTGGCCGTAACGCTGACGGGCCTCGTCACCGTAAGCCTGCTGATTGGCGGTAACTTGTTGCTGCTTGAAGGCGGCAAACTTTTCTGAATCGGTCATGGGAATTCCTCCTTGGTGGGCCGCTAAGGTGCGGTCGAGACTGTTCAGCAAGCGGGTGAGGCGAGTTCGCTCGGCGGCCAGATGCTCCCGTTGCTGGCGGAGTAAAGCGTCCTGTTGCGCTGGTGATTGGGCCAATAGGTGCCGAATCTCCGCGAGGGTGAATCCAAAGGCCTGCCAGTAACGAATCTGCTGGAGCTGGTCGACTTGAGCGGCCGTGTAGGTCCGGTAGTCGTTAGTGGGGTTACGCTGAGCGCGTAAGAGTCCAATCTGGTCATAGTAGCGGAGGGTCCGGGTGCTTAGCCCGGCGAGCGCCGCGAGTTGTGTAATTGAGTAGGTCATCGGGACCACCTCCTGGGCTTGCTTGTAACCTACTCTACAGGTTGCCGTCGCGTCAAGGTCAAGAAAAGTTAGCTTTCCCTCAATAACCGTTTTCAACCCCGCCACACCGGGGTTTGGGTGATAAAGAGATTTTGTGATTACCCCGGGTTGTGATAAAATAGGAGTATTATTTGAAGCGCTTTGTGCCCACCGGTCGAGAACCGGTGAGGGCCACGCTCCGGGACTAGTTACACGAATCAAAATGAGGAGTAAGTATGGATAAACTATTTGCGCGACTGGCGGTGCCCGAGTTCTTACAGAACCGGCGGCTCCGCGGGATCGCTATCATGACGGCGGGTCTAGCCATTCTAGGGATAGTCCTGTCATTTCTGCTTAATTGGATCTTTGGTCTCGTCGTTTTAGTCTTAGTCGGCCTCGCAACTTGGGGCGTCTTTAACACCATGGCCGAAATCGGCGCAGACACCACCCAGTACATTTCTGACCTATCGTTTCAGATTCAACAGGGCGGCCAAGAAGCCCTGATTCGGATGCCACCCGGTGTCTTGATCTTGGGCGACAACGACCAGGTGGAGTGGCTCAACCCGTATCTGCAACGGTACTTTGAGGATCAAAACGCCTTAGGACGGCCCTTAAAGGACGTTGACGCGGAGTTGGCGCAACTGGTGACGGACACGCCGCCGGAGACGCTGAGCACGGTCAAGTGGCGTGATTACCGCTTCACCTTGTACGTGCAACCAGATTTCCATGCGGTCTACCTGTATGACGTGACCCACTACCAGCTGATTCAAGAACAGTACGATAACGAAAAAATCGCCATCGGCCAGATCTTCTTGGATAACTACGATGAGATTACCCAGTCGATGACCGACCAAGACATTTCCAACCTCCGTAATTACGTGACCAATGAGTTGTCAGCGTGGGTTCAGAAGTTCGACATGTACCTCAAGCAACTTGATGATGACCACTACTTTATCTTGGCTTACGCCAAGTCGCTGGCCGCCATTGAGGCGGATAAGTTCAAGATTCTCGACACCATTCGGGAGTCCACGTCGAAGCAGAACTTCCCGCTGACGTTAAGTATCGGGATCGCCTATGGGGACCCGAACTTAAACAAACTGGCTGACCAAGCCCAGAGTAACCTGGACCTGGCGTTAGGTCGGGGAGGCGACCAGGTCGTGGTCAAGGCTGCCGACCAGGAAGCCCGGTACTATGGCGGGAAGACTAACCCAATGGAGAAGCGGACCCGGGTCCGGGCACGGATGATCTCCCAAGCCTTACAAGAGTTGATGAACGAATCCGACCAGATCTTCGTCCAGGGCCACACCCAACCGGACATGGATTCGTTAGGGGCCTGCTTAGGGATTCGCCGGATCGCCAAGATGAATCACAAGACCTGTTGGATCGTCTTAGACCAAGAGACCGTGCACTCTGACGTGCAACGGTTGTTGGATGACTTGAAGGACTACCCAGACATTGCCGAATCCATCATTTCACCGGAAACGGCCATCGAAAAGGCGACCGACCAAAGCATGTTGCTGATGGTCGACCACTCCAAGCCGTCGATCACGATTGCCCCAGACCTTTACCAGCGCCTGGAGAACCGCGTGATGATCATTGACCACCACCGGCGGGGCGAAGAGTTCCCTGAGAACCCCTTACTGGTCTACATCGAGCCTTACGCCAGCTCGACCTGTGAGTTGATTACCGAAATGTTCGAGTACCAGTCACAGGAGAGCGAACCCATCAATAAGGTGGAAGCCACGGCGATGTTGACCGGAATCTTCATTGATACCAAGCACTTCTCCTTACGGACCGGGACCCGGACCTTCGATGCGGCCAGTTATCTTCGGTCCGCGGGGGCGGATGCCATCGAGATGCAACAGTACATGAAGGAAAACGTCGACAGTTACCTGCAGCGGAACCACTTGATCGAGTTAGTCGAGTTCGTCAACGAGGATATGGCCGTAGTCACCGGTGAAGATGACCAGACCTACGATCCCGTGACGGCGGCTCAGGCGGCCGACGACCTATTGAACATGTCGGGCGTCGACGCGTCGTTTGTGATTACACGGCGGGTCGATGGTCGGGTCGGCATTTCCGCGCGGTCGTTGGGCCAGATCAATGTGCAACTGGTCATGGAAGACATGGGCGGAGGCGGTCACTTATCCAACGCGGCCACCCAGATCAGCGACAAGTCCGTGACCGAGGTCAAGCAACAACTGCTGGACATCCTGAATAAGAAGGATGCGCCGGTGGGTGAGGCTTAGGAAAGTTAATTGCGTCAACCGGCGTTTTGACGTAGGATTAATTTAAGGAACAATTGAGGAGTGAACGACGTGAAAGTTATCTTTATGAAAGATGTCCGCGGCAAAGGTAAGCGCGGCGAAGTGAAGAACGTCCCTGACGGGTACGCGCAAAACTTTTTGATCAAACGCGGGTTAGCCAAGGCGGCTAACCAAGCTGCGATGAGTCAACTCAACGCCGAACGTAAAGCTGAGGCTAAGCGTGACGCCGAAGAGTTAGCCGAAGCAAAGCAATTGAAGGACCGTCTGGAAGATAAAAAGACGGTCGTGGAATTGAGTGCCAAAGCGGGAACCGACGGCCGGTTATTCGGGTCGATTCCTAGCAAGCAAATTGTCCAAGCATTAGCCAAGCAATTTGATTTGAAGCTCGACAAGCACAAGGTGGATCTACCAGAACCAATCCGGTCCTTAGGCTTCACCAACGTGCCGGTTAAGCTGCACCCCGATGTGACCGCCAAGATTCGAGTTCACGTCGCTGAAAAATAATGGTAGCGCCTTAGACGAAAGGGTCGTCCCTAGTGGATGGCTCTTTTGTTTTGGGCTAAACTCAAAAATAAGCAGAGCGTAAAGTTCACAGCGGCGCAGATCACGTGTTAAGATTGAAATCTGGTATTATATAATATATATTAAAGTTCGCTGGTCATGCGCTGAAAACGGCCGATACTTGACGGATTTGGAATCTGTCGTGGATTAGGATGGGCTATGCGGGTAGTTCTGGTTTAAAGGGGTCATTCGAATTTGAAATACCTAGTTGAATAGCATCATTCAGCTCGTCAGTTTTTTGAGGGGTGTTTATTGGTTACTAGGGGCTCGTGTGTTGCCAAAAAGGAAAGCTCCCGTTTAGCGTTTTTGTGAGCCGTGAGGGCGACCAGACAGGGCTCAGCCGTGAAATTTGACTTGGGGAGCGTTTTTCAGCTGCCCTAGTCAAAGGCCAAGCTTCGAGACCGCTCTTTGGCTCGAAGTTGTGCCCACGGCGTTCCAGCCCTGTCTGGTCGCCCGGTAAGGCGCATGACGTCGTCGATGTTGAAGGTAAAGCCAGATCCTAATGAAATTTTGATTGCGATTAGGATTTTAGAATAAGCGGTCTGGTTTATAGGTTTAGAACCATTGCGTTAGTCACTAGTTATGAAGGGGTAAGTATGGATAATCAGGCACCATTAACGGACAACACACCACCACAAAACCTCGCTGCCGAAAAGGCCGTCTTAGGGGCGATCTTTTTGAGTACCGACGCGTTGGTGGATGCGCTGGAATATTTGACCCCGGAGGATTTCTATCGCCGGGAGCATCAGATCATTTTTCAAGCCATGATCGACCTCAACGACCGGGATGAAGCCATTGACGTGGTGACCATCACCGACCGATTAACGGCTAAGAATGAACTCGATGATGTGGGCGGGGTCACCTACATCGCCGAATTGGCGGGCGCTGTTCCGACGGCGGCCAACGCCACTTATTATGCAAAAATCGTCCAGAATAAGGCCGTCTTACGACGGTTGATTCAGACGGCGACCAACATTGTGACCCAGGGGTACGCCGAAGACGGGACCGATGTGAATGAACTCCTAGACAACGCGGAACGCGACATTATGAACGTGGCGGAGATGCGGAGTCAGTCCGGGTTCAAGCCCATTCGGGACGTCTTGAATACCACGTTTGAAGATATTAACGAACTGGCCGAAAAGGGCGATGCCATTACCGGGCTTTCTACCGGATACGCGGAGCTCGACAAGATGACCACGGGACTGCACGACGACGAACTGATGATCCTCGCCGCCCGACCGGCCGTGGGGAAGACCGCGTTTGCCTTAAACATCGCGCAGAACGTAGGGACCAAGACCGACAAGACCGTCGCCATCTTCAGTCTGGAAATGAGTGCCGAGTCGCTGGTCAACCGGATGCTGTGTGCGGAAGGGTCGATCGACGCCAACCACTTGCGGACGGGACAACTGTCCGAAGACGAGTGGCAGAACCTGATCGTGGCCATGGGCAGTCTGGCCAAGGCCAGCATCTATATCGATGATACGGCCGGAAACAAGATTACCGAGATTCGGGCTAAGTGTCGGCGGCTGGCTAAGGAAAAGCAGAACCTAGGATTGATCGTTATTGATTACCTGCAACTGATCGAAGGGACCAATCACGAAAGTCGGCAACAAGAAGTGTCGGATATTTCCCGGCAACTCAAGAAGCTGGCTAAGGAACTCCACGTGCCCGTCATCGCCCTGTCCCAACTCTCACGGGGAGTGGAACAGCGCCAGGATAAGCGGCCGGTGTTGTCCGATATTCGGGAATCCGGTTCGATCGAACAAGATGCCGATATTGTGTCCTTCCTGTACCGGGATGACTACTACGAACGGGAAGGCGACGACGCAGACGGTGGCGGAAACGACAGTGATCCACGGGACGAAGGGGACCAAGACGTCGGCGAAGTCGAAGTCATTATTGAAAAGAACCGGTCGGGTCCGCGGGGAACCGTGAAGCTGCTGTTTGTTAAATCATTTAACAAATTCTCATCCGTAGCCCACGTTCCAGAGGGATAAATACTGATTTATCCGGATAATTAATTAAGCATGAGGAGAATAAGCCTAAAAATGAGTGTGACTGGTCAAAATTCATACGGATGTGCCAGAAAGTTCACAATTTCATCATATTTAGCGCTTAGTATATAGAGCATAGAAGTTAACCAATCGGTTGACCTCTACCAAAGATTAACAATCTTTTTTTCATGTACTCCTCCTCCCCTGGAATAATGAAAAAATTAGTTAACGTCATTCTTAATGACGTTACCCCTACTCCGATGACCATCGCTTTCCCCGAGCGGTGGTTTTTCTTTTGCTTAAAATCACGAAAGGTCCCATCCGCTCACGGTAAACGTGGGTTGGACGGGACCTTTTTGCGGTCAATAATGCTTAAGATTTTGTTTCACGTGAAACAGATTGGGTCATGGTCACCAGGGCCTGGCGTAGCTTGAGTGCTTCGGCAGGTAGCGTGGCCTGCTGCTGAAGGTCGGTGGGGCCATCAGCAATCGCCGTAGCGGCGCCCATGTAAGTCATTTTCAACCAATCGCAGGATTCCGCAAAGGCCTTACTGATGATATCCGTGGCTTTGTTGGCGGGATCATCGACCCCGACCACTAAGAGGTAGACCCGCTTGCCAGCGAAGTCGAACCCGGTGGTGAAGCTGTCGAACCAGCGGTCCATGAAGGTCTTGAGCTGCCCGGACATGTTGTACCAGTAGACCGGGGTGCCAATGACGATATCGTCTGCCACCGCGAACTGGGCCATTAGGGTTTCGTAATCGTCGCGCGTGTCGCGTTGTGGTTGGCCGGTTCCCCGCTGATCCAAGTCAAAGTTGAGGTGCTGGTCGATCAGGTGCAGGGTGGTGTGGGGAATCCCGGCCAATAGGCGTTCACCGAAGGCAACGGTATTGCCATTGGTTCGGGAACTGCCGTTGATGAAGAGCGTGGTCATGGTGTGAACCCTCCTTTTGCTCTTAAGTTTAGAAAAAGCCCACGAGAAATGCAATTAAAGCGTTTCCTAAGCTGGTGATAAACCTAAGAGTCGTGTTAGAATGAAAATTAGAATTTTCTAAGAAAAGGGGTCAGACCATGCGTGAGATTCGGTTACGCTGGTTACTGCTGGGGGCACTCTGCAGCAGTATCGGTATGAGTTTTATCTGGCCACTGACGACAATTTATCTCCATGATCGTTTAGGCGTTTCATTGACCGTCGTTGGGGTCATCTTATTGTTTTATTCCCTCGCCAATGTGGCGGGAAGTCTCTTAGGGGGGCGCTTATTCGACCGGCTGAATCCCTATTATCTGTCACTTGGCGGGGTCAGCCTCTCGCTAGTGACCCTCTTGACGTTGGTCTTCCAGCACGGCTGGCCGGCCTTCCCGATTGCCCTGATCTTCCTGGGCTTCGGGTCCGGGTGGACGTTGACCATGGTCAATTCGTTGGGGACCACGATCCACAGTCGGGACGGGCGCTACATCTATAACATGCTGTACTTCGCGCAGAACCTGGGAATCGTGATTGGGACCGCGATGGTCGGCTTCATCTACAACATCAGCGTCACGCTCCTGTTCAGCATCGCCACGGCCCTCTTCGTCTTACTCCTGTTGGTGGTCACGTTCCATTACCGGGCGCCCGCGGTCATGCAGCGCCGGCCTACAGCTAAACACGACCAGACCGCGACGATTGCCCACCCTAACCTCCGAATCATGGGGACCTTCTTCACGAGCCTAGTGGTGGTCTGGATCATGTATGAACAGTGGAACTCGAACCTATCCGTTTACATGACGGGGATGGGGATTCCCTTACGCGACTACAGTCTATTATGGACCATCAATGCCGGTCTGATTGTGACGTTCCAGATTATCTTAAACCGGTTAGCCCACTACTTCCACAGTTTGTATATACAGGTCTACGCGGGGATTCTCTTCGTGGCGTTGTCGTTCGTTACGTTGATTTTTGCCAAGGACTACCTACACTTCGTCCTGGCCATGGTCATCTTGACCATGGGTGAGGCGACGGCCTTTCCGGCGATTCCGGCGATTGTCAATCAGTTGACTCCCGCCGTGGTCAAGGGGAAGTATCAGGGGATGGCCAACGCTTGGGCCTCGGTCGGCCGGGCGTTTGGCCCCCTGTTTGGCGGCCTGGTGATCGACTTCGCGTCGTACACGGCCCTGTTCGTGATTGCGGCGATCGCCATCGTGGCAATTTTAGGCGTCAATCTGGTAGTTGTGGCGCGAAATCATCATTCCGTCACCCTTTATAAATGATATAATAGCCCTATAAAGAGTTTTCTAAGGAAACCATCGGAGGAACAATTTAGGGATAGGGGACGCACAAAATGAAAAAATTAATCCGGGAAGTCGGGGGCTTGCTGGTGGGATTCGTAGCGGGATTCCTATTGTTTGGGATGCAACCGACCCAGACACGGTCGACCGTGACGGACTCCGTGGTGCAGCCGGCCTCTGGTCAGACAGCGGTGCAGTTGGATAGTCAGACGGGCAAAAAGGGGCACGTCGAGATGAAGACCCAGACCACCACCAGTCAGGCGGGGAAGACCGTCAGTCGCGAGACCAGCACGTTCCAGCAGCAACAGCCAACACGTAATCATTAATGTATAAAGCGAAATATTTTAGCACGCAACGCCCCGTTTAGCGGTGGTTGCGGATTAACGGGTAACCCTAGTCAGGTCTAGGGTTACCCGTTTTTTGATGGCGTGAAAACACCTAGCATGCATAAAAATGAATATTTATAAAACGATTGACAACTAAAATGAATGATGATAAATTATAGAGCAATTGCAAGGAAAGACTAAGCCAAGAAGAGTACCGCCAGGGAAGGTGTCCAGCAAGTTCGGGTAGCTGTAAGCCGAACCCCCGGAACTGGTGGGAACGGCTCTTGACGTCGGAACGGTGAAGACAGTAGCCGTTCCTGGGGCGTGCCCATTACAGCACGGCGTGTTCGATTCTGGACACAGTGAGAGATAAACCAAGGTGGTACCGCGAAGCATTCGCCCTTGTTGACTGCAGAGACAGTCGACGGGGACGAATGCTTTTTTACGTCAACGGTAAAACTGAATAAGCAATTGAGGAGATTTGGATATGAAAAAATTAATGGGATTTAGTTTCGGGATACTGGCGATTTTAACATTAGCGGGGTGTGGCACGTCGCAGGCTAAGAGCAAGGATGCGGACCTAAACGTGACGTTGGTGGGAAATCCGGCTACGGCAAACCCGGCCATCATGGGCGATGTGAACAGTTCTAGCCTGGTCTCCCAAGTCGAAGAAGGGCTGTATACCCTGAACAAGAAGGGCAAGGTCGTTGCGGGGGTCGCGGAAAAAGTGGTCAAGCCGACCCACAACGGCACGGTCTACACGTTTAAGATCAAGAAAAACGCTAAGTGGCAGAACGGTGACCCCGTGACGGCGCAAGACTTCGTCACCTCGTTCCGGTGGCAGGTCAACCCCAAGTCCAAGTCCCAGGTGGCCAACAAGATGAAGTACCTGACCAACTACGATGCTATTCAGGCCGGGAAGAAGTCGCCGAACACCTTAGGGGCTAAGGCCTTGGATCAGCGGACCTTACAGCTGACGTTGACTAAGCCGCAGCCTTGGCTGTCGGATATTCTGGCCACGTTCGGGTACCCGATCAAGACCGACCTCTTCAAGAAGTACGGCAACCACTACGGGACCTCGTCGGATAAGATGATGGCGGAAGGGGCCTATAAGCTGGTCGGCTGGAGCGGAAACTCGGACAGCTGGCATTACGTGAAGAACCCGCATTACTGGAACGCTAAGAACGTGAAGATCAAGCAGGTCAACGTGCAGGTCGTCAAAGACCCCGGGACCGCATCGAACCTCTTCAAGTCTGGCAAGGTCCAAGAGACCTTCTTGTCGGGACAGTACATCAAGCAAAACGCTAAGAACCCTGAATTGACCACCACGTTGAACAGTTCCATGCGGTTCTTGGAATTCAACGACAAGCGGAAGATCACCCACAACACCAAGGTACGGCAAGCCTTCTCCTACATCGTGAACCGGAAGCAGGTCACCCAGAACGTCTTACAGGATGGGTCCCAACCGGCGAAGAGCCTGATTCCTTACGGGGACGGCAATGACCCGACCACGGGGAAGGACTTCTCTCAAGACGTCGGTAACCTCTTGAGTTACAACCCTAAGAAGGCCACGGCCCTATGGAAGAGTGCTAAGAAAGAACTGGGCATCCAAAAGGCAGACTTAGAGATGATCACGGCCGATACCGACGAACAGAAGCACGTTGCCCAGTACCTGCAACAACAGGCCCAGAAGTACATGCCGGGCTTGACCATCACCATCAAGTCCCTGCCACTCGCACAACAGATCAACCGGGGGTCCGAAGGGGACTACGACATTGACCTGGATGGCTGGCAGACAGATTGGCGTGACCCAGCGGACTTCCTCCAGATGGCGGATGGGACCAGTTCCGTGAACTTCACCAAGTGGGATAACGCCCACTTCACGAACCTGATGAAGCAGATCGACGACACCACCACCCATACCACGCAGCAACGGTGGGATTTAATGAAGGAAGCGGACAAGTACGTGATCCAACAAGCGGGCTTAGTACCGCTGTATCAACAAGCCAAGGCCCACTTAGTTTCCAAGGAAGTTGGCGGCTTGACCTACAGTATCACCAGCGACGCCCAATATAAGTATGCTTATTGGAAGTAATTCAACTCGTTAGACGTTAAAAAGCCCTCCGTTCGGGTGAACGGGGGGCTTTTGTGTGCAGTGGATGTTATTGGACGTGAGCGCGGAAGTTGTGGTGCAGGCTGGG
The DNA here is from genome assembly GCF_032197885.1 of Levilactobacillus namurensis. Taxonomy (NCBI): domain Bacteria; kingdom Bacillati; phylum Bacillota; class Bacilli; order Lactobacillales; family Lactobacillaceae; genus Levilactobacillus; species Levilactobacillus namurensis. The sequence goes on from NZ_CP134159.1 coordinate 22,912, forward strand.
CAACACCCAGCGGTCGGTTGCCGCGATAATCACGCCGTTGAAGAGCATGGAGTAGACGGTCGCCACGTTAACGGAGTAAAGCTGATGGGTGCCGAGGACGCAAACCACTAACATTAGGATTGGCGGGATAAAATCGACGAATTGCGAGAGGGTCGCCCGACCATCGAGGTAGAGAAACCGTAAAATATTGGAGGTGTCGTCGTTCGGGTGCATCACCAGGTTGGCCCGTTGGTAGATGGAGATGGAAATGGCAAAGATGGTGACCCCCAGGATGCTGAGGAGCAGGCGCCAAGGTGCTGCCAGGCTGGGAAGCCCCCAAGACTGGAAGAGGGCCACGAAGAGGTCGATGAAGTAGCTGAAGCTTGCGATAAAGCAGACCTCACCGATCCAGCGCCAGGCGTCCCAGTGGTGAATCAGGAATTGATTCAGCGTGGCACTTCCCACCCCCACGATGAAGAGAATCAGGCCCACGTCGCCGTGGAGCCAGTTTGCGATATTGACGCACGCGGCGGTCCAGATGCCACTGCCGAAGTTGGCAGAAACCGAGAGTGCGTTGCCAAAGGCGTTTAACACGAGCCCAATCACCAGCGCCAAGAAGCGATAGGGGTATCCATTCTGTTGTTGCGTAGCCAAGGGGCCTCGCCGTCCTTTTATGGATATTTGCTCATTGTAATGGATAAATAATCATTTGGTAAACAAAAAATCAGCTATTCCGGAGAAGCTCCCGCGGAATAGCTGATTTTAACATGATGGGCAGTCAGGGGATCGAACCCTGGACCCACGGATTAAGAGTCCGTTGCTCTGCCAGCTGAGCTAACTGCCCATGTCTTATCAACGAGAACTATCATATCATGTAACCTTGGTAGGGCGCAAGCTTTTTTTGAAATTATTTTATTTTTATGCAATTTAAGGGGTTCTTCGTCAACTGTTGTTGGTGAACAAAATATTGGAGTTCTAATCACTTGGTGATTAGAGCTCTTTTTGTATGAACTCGAAAAGCGAACAGCACTCTTAGCCGGAATCTGAAGAAGTTTCGGTAACCAAATCCAGTGCGTTTAATGACTTTAATCTTGTTGTTTGAACCTTCTAAGGGCCCGTTGGTGTAATGGTGAGTAAAGGTATTGCCAATTTCATCATGATGAGTCGCTAGGGTCTGGAGGGTTGCCAACATCTCTTCCGAGCAGCCCTCTAAGTGATGGAATACTTGATTATAGTTGGGCCAATCACGGTTTTTGATGGTTTCACGTAACCGATTCATCACGTTGTAAGTTTGCTTGAGCTCGGGATCAATGTCCAATAAAGCATCAACCACATCAGTGGCAGTCGCTGGATAAGGGAAGTTTGTCCACTTACGGAAAGCTTCGTAGTTGAGGTGATTTTCCGGCGTTAATAATAGTTTCCAATAGCGTTTTAGGGCGTGATACTCGCGTGAGGAAGTCGCCAGGGTTTTCATGAGGCGCACCCGCGTCTTATTAAAAGCTCGATTTAAAGCGTTAACCAAGTGGAACGGATCGATGACAACGATGGCGTTCGGAAAGATCTGCCCCACCAATTTGGGATAGGTATAGTTCATATCGGTGACGATAATTTTCACATTTTCTCGCGCAGCCTGGTCGTAATGCTGGAAATACTTTTGAAGCTGATAAATGGTCCTAAAGGGTAACAGGTCGATCAATTCGTGGGTTTCCGCATCCATAAATTCAAAGCTCATCGCGTCGGTGGCGCTCTTAGTGCTTTTAACTTCGTCCATGAGGAGAACTTTTGGTAAATAGTGCCAGTTGGTTTGAAAGTCCCGTTCAGCGCGCAAGAGCTGCCGACCAACGAATGAATCCGAAGTGGATAACTCATCGGCAATGTGTTTGAGCGAAACCGGTTCGGTCAGTTTTTCTAAGCATTGTTTGCGGGTCGTATTTGAAATCGTGCAGTGTTTCGGCACCGCATTCGTCTGCGCCAGGAAATTGGTATGACAAGCCTTACAGTGAAAGTTTCGCCGATTGAGACACAGGATAACGGTGCTGCCCAATGTTTTTGCGAATCTAATGGTGGTCTTCCGCCAACCATAGCCAATAATTTGGTGATCATTGATAATCCCACAATTGCGGCATGCCTTGGGGGTGTAGTTTAGGGACCCCACCAATCGAATCACTCCATCATCACCCACTTGTCCTTCCTCAATTATTAAGTGTTCATCATCTATTCCTAACAACATTTTCGTAGTATCATTTGACATAGGGCATTTCCTTTCTTGACTTAATTCTGTGGTGGGAGCAAGTTAACGGACGGGAGATGTCCGCTTTTTTATTCTAATGATAAACAAAAAATCTGTCATCAGTAATAGATAAAAATCTATTACCAACAACAGATATTGTAGAACCATTTAAGGGTGGGGCGTTACTAAAATTTTGGCCATAAAAAAATCAGCAACCACGATCATCAAATCGTGAAAGCTGATTAGTGTGAAGATATGATGGGCAGTCAGGGGATCGAACCCTGGACCCACGGATTAAGAGTCCGTTGCTCTGCCAGCTGAGCTAACTGCCCATATCTTTTCGACGAGAACTATCGTATCATGTAACCCCGGGATAACGCAACCCCTTTTGCTAAAAAAGTTACCGAAAATTTTGCCTATGGGTCTTTTAGGGGGTCAGCTACGGGACTTTTTGTGGGTGACCCTGACGGAATTTGGAAGCCATTCTTCCCGGTACCTGACTTGAGTCACTGACTTATCTGGCGAAAGCTTCTGGTGGACCGGTGCCCGGCCACGGGGTTATTCTAGGGTGGAATCCCGGAATGACGGGGGCTGGGACCTAACGTTTCTGGCCCGGACAAGATGGCATAACCCGTGGACGGTATTTCCCGGGAAATGTTTAGGTTAAGACCAGCTTAAAGCGTTGGGGGAACTGACCTGAAACCCGGTTCGGGATGTGTTATAATTCAGGTAGCACTATTTTGCCGTCACTGGAAGTTTATCAGGACGGTCAGTGCGACCTGTGTGTCACCGGCGTTCGAGCGATTGCTCACGCCACTACGATATGACTTTAAACGATAAGAATCTGCACCACTAATTCTAAATGAGTGACCCCGCTGACGGTGGTATCCTGACACCCAGCGGCCGGTCTGCCGGTAATCCTGCAATTACCGGATCGATTTGTACTTCCCTTAAGGAGGAAATTTTTAATATGCCTAAAAAAGTTCTAGTTGTCGATGACGAGAAGCCGATTTCAGATATCATGAAGTTTAGCCTGGAAAAGGAAGGTTACGAGGTCGATGTCGCTTACGATGGTGAAGCGGCCCTGCAACACGTTGAGGAAAATACGCCGGATCTGGTGATCTTAGACCTGATGCTGCCGAAGATCGACGGGCTGGAAGTTGCCCGGGAAATCCGGAAGAAGCATGACATGCCCATCATCATGGTCACGGCTAAGGATTCCGAGTTAGATAAGGTCTTAGGCTTGGAACTCGGGGCCGATGATTACGTCACCAAGCCGTTCTCCAACCGAGAACTGGTGGCCCGGGTTAAGGCGAACTTGCGGCGGCAGAACACGGCAGCCCACGCTCAACCCGAAGAACCTGAAAACCAAGACATTGAAATCGGGGATCTGACGATTCACCCCGAAGCCTATTCCGTATCAAAGCGGGGCGCGAACATTGAATTGACGCACCGGGAATTCGAACTGTTGCATTACCTGGCCCAACACATTGGCCAAGTGATGACCCGGGAACACTTGCTCCAGACGGTTTGGGGCTACGACTACTTTGGGGACGTGCGGACCGTTGACGTCACGGTTCGGCGGCTACGGGAAAAGATTGAAGATAACCCCAGCCACCCAACTTGGTTAGTGACCCGGCGGGGAGTGGGTTACTATTTGCGTAACCCTGAATCCGATCAGGCCTAAGCTAGCGGAAACGCTAAATCTGTGGCGGAGGAGTATGGAACTTCGTGAATAGCAAAATTAAGTTTTTTCAGTCGATTCATTTTAAAATCGCCTTAGTCTTTGCTTTGCTGTTGTTGCTGACCCTGGAAATCGTGGGGGCCGTTTTCGTACGGCAGTTGGAGCACCAGAACCTAACGACGTTTAAACAACAACAGGTGGTTCAAACCTATATCATGAACCGGTTATCGACCCAACTCACCGCGACCAATACCACTAAGTCTGACCGGCAGATCAAGGGGACGTTGTCCGAAATCAACAACACCAACAACGCCCAGATTCGGGTGATCGATAACAAGGGGACGATTCGGGGGACCAACGAAGCCGATAACCAAGGCATCGTGGGTCAGAAGACCACCGATAATGACATTAAGAATGCCATCTACAACAACCGGGACGTGGTACGCACCACGTACAACTCGCAGAATAATAGCCGTTACTACACCACGATTACCCGGCTGATCCGAACGCAGGGCAATAACAGTGAATTGGTAGGGGTTATTTACATGCGCTCCAGCCTTGACTCGGTCTACCAGAACATCAACCAGATCACGCTGATCTACGTCTCCGCGACCTTTGTGGCGATTATTCTGGGGCTGGTGATGGCCGTGATTATTTCCCGGGCAATTACCCGGCCAATTGACGAAATGAAGAAACAGACCCTGCGCATCGCCCGGGGGGACTACTCCGGTCACGTACACGTCTACGGTAACGATGAGCTGGGCCAACTGGCCAGTGCGGTCAATAACCTGTCCGTGCGGGTCGAAGAAGCCCAAGAGTCCACCGAATCGGAACGGCGACGGTTGGATTCCGTGATGTCCCACATGACCGATGGGGTCATTGCCACCGACCGGCGCGGGAACGTTACTATCATTAACGAAACGGCCGCCAGCTTCCTGGATACTGATGCGGACGATGCCGTGGGCAAGTCGATTCTGGACCTACTGGCGATTCGCCAGGATTACACCTTGCGGGAACTCTTAGAGGACCCCGATGACTTGGTCTTGGACTTCTCGACCAAGGAACACGACCTGATCTTGCAGGCCTACTTCTCGTTGATTCAACGGGAGTCGGGCTTCATTTCCGGTCTGGTCTGTGTCTTACACGACGTTACGGAACAACAAAAGATCGATCAAGACCGGAAGCAATTCGTCTCCAACGTGTCGCATGAGCTGCGGACGCCGTTGACCAGTGTTCGGTCTTACATTGAAGCCTTATCCGAAGGGGCCTGGAAGGATCCCAAGGTAGCGCCTGGGTTCTTGAAAGTGACCCAGGAAGAAACTGACCGGATGATCCGGATGATCAACGACCTGTTGACCTTGTCGCGGATGGATTCTGGGACGCAAAAGTTGAACTTGGAAATGGTCAACCTCAACGAACTCTTCAACTACGTGTTGGACCGGTTCGATATGATCATTGAACAGGACGACCAACCCAAGAAGACTTACAGTATCAAACGTGAATTTACGAAGCGGGACCTATGGGTCGAAATCGATACGGACCGCTTCACCCAAGTTCTGGATAATCTGATGAACAACGCCATCAAGTACTCACCAGATGGTGGGGTCATCACGTGTCGCCTGCTGGAGACCCATAACAACATCATCTTAAGTGTGGCGGACCAAGGCCTCGGGATTCCACGGGCCGATATTCCGCGGATCTTCGACCGGTTCTACCGGGTCGATAAAGCACGGTCACGGGCCCAAGGCGGAACGGGACTGGGTCTGGCGATTTCCAAGGAAGTCGTCCAGATGCTGGGCGGCCGAATCTGGGTCGACAGTCGCGAAGGGCGCGGGTCAACGTTCTACATTTCTCTACCATACAAGCCGTACGAGGAGGAGGATCTCTGGGATGAAGATAACTAAAGCCCTGTTGCCCGTCGGTTTGACCATTGCCGTGGTCATCAGTGTCACGTTGTCGGCGCTGATCTGGACCAACCCGGCGCAGTATGAGCGAAACCGGCAGCGCAGTTCGAATAATCCAACGACGGAGCTGAACACGCGGCCGCAGCGGGACGTGTATCTGCCGACTCAGGTGATCCATACCGATGCGACGGGCAAGCAACAACTGCTGAATAACCGGAAGATCAACCTGACCTCCGAGATTCGAACGGCAATGTCTGCCTGGCAGTTCGGCCACATCGCCCGCGTGCGCGATGTCTCGCACCAAGACTACATGGACTACGTCAGTCAGAAGAACAGTCTTCTGTTGTCGTACGCTAGTCCGGTCAACGTGAAGATCTTCAATACCGTCTTCGGGGCGAAAATCACCCGGAGCAGTAGTCAGTTCAGCCGAATCATGGTGCCACTCAACGATGCCCGCCACGTGTACTTGTTAGACGACCGCAATCAGGACGTCTACCGGGTGACCGTCAAGGATGCGTCGACTAAGCGCCTCAAGGCCATCTTACGGGAGAACCTGTTCCGGATGACCATCAACATGCAGTGGCTGAACGGCAGTGCCATGGCCTACATGCCGAATTCCGTGACGGTCCAGTCGTATAGTTATCTGGTCAACCACCAGTCGACCGATTACTTTACCTCGCGCTTGCTAAATAACGGGGAAGCGACCAACGTGACGGCCAAGAAGAACAAGGACAATACGGTCTATAGTGATGGGACGTCGAAACAGTTGACGGTCTATAACAAGCCGGGCATCGCCCTGTACGAAGATTACAGCGCCATGCAGACCACGTTGAGCTTTAACCAGCAACTGACCGCCAGTTACGACGCGGTCAAGTCGATGGGGATTCCGATGGAAAACCTGCGCTACTACGGGTATAGTGGGGACAATAATACGGTGACCTACCGGAGCTTCGTTGAAGGGTTCCCAATCTTTAACCAAAGCGATTACGGTGCGGCGCGGATTCAGATCCTGTCGCAGGGCGTCCGGCGGTATAACTTCTCGCTGTATAGCCTGCAGGTCCCAGTGCCCAACGATAAAAAGTCCATAACGTTACCGGGCACCCAAGCGGTGATTGACCAATTGACGGCCGCCGGGTATCGTCAGAAGAAAATCGAGAGTATCCAGTTGGGCTACCAGTGGGCAGCGTCGTCAGCCTCCGATAAGGTGGTTGATTTGACGCCGACCTGGTACATCAACTACGACGGCACTTGGAAGAACTACACACAACTCTTGAAATAAGGCGTAAGGAGGACGGTCTGGCATGGATTTTCGACGGATCGAATGGCTATTTTTAGTTGCGTTCATTGTCATTGATATTTTTCTGTTCGCGGCCTTTCAACGGGACACTAACAGTCAGTCGGATACGGCCTCGAGTCGGGCGTCGAATAGCGATACCACGATTGTCAAGGAGATGCGGGCTGATAACATCTCGTTTAAGTCGCCGTCTAAGAAGAGTACCGAGGGGTACTACGTGGCGACCACCAACGATGACGCCATCAAGGGTCAGTTGACCAGTCTGTCCGACCAGACCGTCAAGTACAATGATGATCTGATTACGTCGACCTTCAAGACTCCGATCACGGGCGTCGATACCCAGCACCCCAACCACACGTTGGATACGGTGGTGGCCAACGCTTCGTTGATTCTAAACGGGGGCGAGTACAAGTACAGTGCCCGCTTGTCGAGTCAAAACACGGTGGTCTACACGCAGCGGGTGGCGGATGGTCAAATCTACTCACGTTACGGTCAGCTGCGCTTCAGCCTGACCAACGACGGGAGTATCACTGGCTACACACAGGGCTACCTGAACGACGTCTCGACGTTGCGGGAACGGACGGCCATGATTTCGGAGCGTAAAGCGCTGATCTGGTTGTACCAGTATAATCAGATTCAAAACAACACTAAGGTCGTCTGGACCAAGTTGGCGTACACCCGCTACTTCACCTTGAAGAACAGCAGTGTCTACATCCCAACCTGGGTCATTGCGGTCAAACCCACCAGCGGGAACGATGCGGGGACTATGCAACTGAAGCACGTCAACGCCTTTACCGGAACCATCCTCACGTCGGATAGCAACGTCAAGACGGTCAGTGGGACGGCTACGGCCAGTGAATAGAAACAGCAGTGATACCGGCGGTTCTCGAGGGAGAACCGCTTTTTTAAATCAAGCGCGGCGCATGAATTGAGTTACAACCAAGCGCAGATGCGGTATCATAGCGGTATTAGGTTAAGAGAGGGTTCGATATTAGTTGAGTACGGAAGTAAAAGATGGTTTACGCATCAGTGTCCTATCCAGCGGCAGTACCGGCAACGTAACGTACATTGAAAGTCCGCACGAACGCCTGCTGATTGACGCGGGATTGAGTGGTAAACGAATTGAAAAATTGATGGGCGACATTGACCGGAGTTTGACCGACGTCAACGCCCTGCTGGTCACCCACGAGCATACCGACCATCGCAAGGCGGTGGGCATTCTCGCCCGGCGGTACGAACAGTTAGACGTTTACGCCAATCAAGGGACCTGGGATGCCATGGCGCCCCGGATCGGCAAGGTCGATCTGGCCCAAAAGCACCTCTTTGCGCCGGATACCGTCCAGACCTTTGGCGACATCGACGTGGAGAGTTTCTCTGTGTCCCACGATGCGGCGGAACCCCAGTTCTACGCGATTCACTATGAGGGGAAGACCTTCGTGATTCTGACGGATACCGGCTACGTGTCGGAGCACGTGGAAGGTGTGATCAAGAACGCGGACGCCTATCTGCTGGAATGTAATCATGACGTCGAGATGTTGCGGATGGGCGACTATTCCTGGCCGTTGAAGCAGCGAATCTTGGGCGACAAGGGCCACCTGTCCAACGAGGAAGGCGCCGACGTCTTAATGGATGTGCTGGGGAATCGGACCAAGCGGATCTATCTGGGCCACCGGAGTCTGCATAACAATATGCAATCGCTGTGTCATCTGACCGTGGCGTCGATGATGGAGAACCAGGACTTCGGGGTCGGTCACGACTTCGAGTTGCTGGATACTCAGCCAGAGCAAGCCACGCCCCTGGTGACACTGTAAGGGAATCTTTAGGACTTCCACAAACATTCATCAAGAAAAATTCACACTCACCCGCTAAAATAAGGGGTATAAAATGACGACTGGTCAAACCACCGGTCGTGAATGAGGAGGGTTAGCGCGAGCGCGCGAGAAAATGGCTGATAATAATAACAACGATTTCAATAACCAACAAAACGAGTCTAACCAGCAGACGACCCAAGGGTTTAACGACCAACAGGCGCCGCAGCAACCAAGTGACCCACAACCCAAGAAGAAACGGGGGTTGACCCTGACCAAGGTGGCCGTCACAGCGGCGGTTGCCGGGCTCTTAGGTGGGGGTGTCGCGTACGGCGGAATCAACTACTTGAATAACAGTGGGATCAACGATACGGCGGTCCCAGCCGGGACGAACAAGACTGGCAACACTAAGACCTCGAACGTGACGGTCAACGTGAATAGTCAGTCCACTAAGGCGTTCAATTCGGTCAAGGGGGCTATGGTCTCCGTGATCAATCTGCAGAACCAAAGCAGTAGTAGTGGGACCTTAGGTGAACTGTTCGGCCAGAGTTCCTCGTCCTCGGCGTCCAGTTCTAAGTCAGAATTGGAAGAGGCGTCGGAAGGTTCCGGGGTCGTATACAAGAAGGACGGCAATACGGCCTACATCGTGACCAACAATCACGTGGTTTCCGGGTCCTCCGCATTGCGGGTCGTAACCAGTAGTGGGAAGCAACTCCAAGCTAAGTTAGTGGGGAAGGATGCCGTCACCGACTTGGCCGTGTTGAAGGTCAACGGCACGTCGCTGAAGACGGTGGCGTCCTTCGGAAACTCCGATAAGATCAAGGTTGGCGAGACCGCCTTGGCGATCGGGTCACCACTGGGCAGCCAGTACGCAACGTCCTTGACGGAAGGGATCATTTCCGCGAAGAAGCGGACTATTGAAACCACGAACTCCGCAGGGACCCAGACCGGGAACGCCACGGTTATCCAAACGGATGCGGCGATCAACCCCGGGAACTCTGGTGGGGCGCTGATCAACGTCGGCGGCCAGGTCATCGGGATTACGTCTTCGAAGATTGCCAGTGATACTTCGGGAACCAGTGTCGAGGGGATGGGCTTTGCCATTCCGTCGAACGAAGTGGTCAACATCATCAACCAGCTGGTTAAGAACGGGAAAGTGGTTCGGCCAGCGTTGGGGATCACCTACGTTGACTTAGCCAATGTATCGTCAGACCAGCGGAAGTCAATCCTGAAGTTGCCAACTAGTGTGACCAACGGGGTCGTGGTGATGAGTGCTAACTCGGGCTCCCCGGCGAAGAAGGCCGGCTTGAGTAAGTACGATGTTATCACCGAGATGGGCGGTCATAAGATCAGCGACCAGTCCACGTTGCGAGACATTTTGTACAAGTACAAGTTAAACGATACGGTCTCCATGACTTACTACCATAACGGTAAGAAGAAGACCACTAACGTGAAGTTGACGGAGAGCTCTTCACAATTGAAGACTACGACGAATGAAAACTCGGCCAGTTAAGCTGGGTAGCGAAAAAGCGTCGGGACGGAGGTCCCGGCGCTTTTTTGGCGTGGTGTGATGAAAAGCCGAAGAATTGCGCGGTGGTGTGGGGAATGAAAACGGCGCCAGTGGTCGGCCAGCCGAACGAAATGTTAGCGGGGACGGGTGGTGATTCAGGCCCAAAAGTAATTGGCAAAATGGGCTGTGGATAACTTGGGGATAACCGATGAGTTGTCCGCAAGGGAATTTGATAAACGGGGTGGCACCGGCAACTAAAGCGGGTGCAAAAGTTATCCACAGGTTGAGGTGGTGCCGGTGGATAAAATAATTTGATACCCCAGAGGGTACTATGAAAAGGCGTCGTAGCAGGGATTAAGGTGACTTGTCACGAACGGGTGTTTCGGGGTATAATTGTGGATAACTAAAAAGGCATTGACATTTTGCGAAAAAATAGATGTGGTAGGGCGGAATTACCGACCCCCAATATCTAGGAAAAAAGATTGTGCACCTGTGGATAACTTTGTGGACAACTTGTGGATAGGAGTAGAGTTATGAACATCAAATTTGTGGTGGTAGGGAAGTTAAAGGAGAAGTACTTCAAACAGGGAATCGCGGAATACGCTAAGCGGCTGTCACGGTTCTGTAAATTCAGTATCGTAGAAGTTCCTGACGAAAAAGCGCCGGAGAGTTTATCTCAGGCGCAGATGGATCAGGTGATGCAGGCGGAAGGTGACCGGATCCTGGATAAGATCAAGGACCGGGAGTACGTCTATGCGTTAGCGATTTTGGGGAAGGAACGCTCGTCAGAGGAGTTTGCCAAGGAGCTGAAGGACCTGACCACCTACGGCCATTCAGACATCACGTTCGTCATTGGAGGCTCCCTAGGGCTAGCACCAGAGGTTCTGAAGCGCGCGAACACCCAGATTTCCTTCGGCCGCTTCACCTTGCCCCACCAGTTGATGCGGCTAGTGTTGACGGAGCAGGTGTACCGGGCGTTTATGATTAATGAGGGGTCGCCGTATCATAAGTGAGGCGGTAATTAGGGTAAAATTATATGTGGTGGTATTATGAACGGTAGCGTCAAGAATCTTGTGTAAATGAAATGCCTTCGTACATATAATATGTATCTAACTTAAATAAATGATGCTTCCAAGGTGTCCTGTAGTCCTTTGAACCCTCGGTGGATCCGCTTCAGAGACTTCTCGTTATAAACATTAAACTGAGAAACCAGGAAGCGATCCAGTGAATCTTCCGTTGGAAATTGTTCTTTGTGGTGGGTGGTGCGCTTGAGATGCTTATTAAAGTTCTCAATCAGGTTAGTGGAGTATAGTGATTGCCGGATAGCTGGTGGAAAGTCCATGAAAGTGAGTAAATTCGGCATTTTAAGCAGATCTTTGATTAATTTGGGATAGGTCTGATGCCAGTTGTTGGCGAACTCATTCAGTTTCAGTTCGGCTGCTTCACGGTTGGCGGCCCGATGAACTTGTTTAAAGTCACTGATCACGGCCTTGCGGTCTTTCACACGAACTTTGTTCATCAAATTACGCCCAACATGAACCAGGCAACGTTGTCGTTTAGCTTTGGGAAAATGCCGATTTAAGCCTTCATCCAAACCAACTAAACCATCGGCCACAAACAACAGCACATCTTTGACACCTTGCTTAATCAGGGTTCCCAGCAGTTCAGTCCAGATTCCAGTCGATTCCGTTGGCGCCACTTGGTAGTTCAGCACTTCTTTCGTACCATCTGGACGAATGCCAATCGCAATATGAACGGCTTCTTTTTGAACGGTATCCCGCTTTAACGGCAAGTAAGTGGCATCTAAGAAGATGGCCGCATATTGTGAAGCCAGTCGCCGTTGCTGGAAAGCTTGAACCTGTTCATTGACGGCTTTAGTCATGTTGGAAACCGTGGCTTTGGAGTAGTGAGCACCGTACATTTTCTCAATGAGTTCGGCAATTTCAGCAGTGGTAATTCCCTTGGTATACAACTGAATGACCGTTGTTTCTAAATTATCACTGTGCCGACCGTAGGCTGGCAAGGTATGATTTTCAAACCGGCCATTGCGATCTCGAGGAATGGTTAAGCTAAGTTGGCCGTACTTCGTATCAAACGAGCGCTCATAACTGCCGTTGCGGTTATTACCAGTGTTAATCCCAGCGTATGAGTAGCGTTCGTAACCCAAAAACTCTGCCAATTCGGTTTGAAGCAGCTGGTTAATCGCAATTTCGAGGTGGTGACGAAAAACTTCGTCCAAATCTTGCTTTTGGGCTAGTGCAGCGATAATTTCTGTGGTAAGTTCATTCATGGGGAATGCCTCCTGTGATGTTTTCTGTGGTTACTAAATATCATAAGGGAAGGCATTCCCTATTTCTATACAATTCAGAAATCTTTTATGCATTTACACAAGATATTTTACGCTCTCTTATGAACTAACGAGTTAAGCTAGCATATTTAATTACATAACTTAGGGGTTTTTTTAAATGAATCAGAGAAAAATATATTTTGACTACATTAAGAAAAAACTGGTTTATTTAGCTACGGATGTTGAAATTAGCGGAAAATTGAATCTTCTTGACGGTAACGTATTTGCTGAATCGTTTTATAGAGACTTCCTTAATTTACTAAATAATTGGAATTTACGTGAAGCAAACGAGTTGACATCTAATTATCCTGCGATAGATTTAGTTGATGATACAAATAAGATTGTTATTCAGGTAACTTCAAATGCGACTAGTACGAAAGTGAAACATACTTTAAGTCGGAGCGGAATTTCGAAATATACAGGATATCGTTTATGTTTCTTATTTATCGCAAAGAGTGTAGATTTGTTAAAAAACAAAAGCTTTAGTAACCCATATAATCTGTTATTTGATCCAGCAATTGATATTATGAGCATTACTGAGGTTTTGAGAGGATGTTTAGGTGCTAAAATTGAAATTCTCTTAGCACTAAATGAGCTTTGCCATCGTGAATTTGATCCAGGGGAGTTACGCCCTGTAAAAACTTCTTTAATTTCGGAAGTTCTGTTAAGTATTTCAAAAATACAAATAGAAACCTCTCCGAGTTATCGTACACCACGACCGTTTGATATACCTCAAAAAATTCGTTTTAATAATTTGGAGATTTTGCAAAAAGGGACAATTGATGATTTAAGCAGATTTAATCCTAAACTGGATGATATATATAATTCGTTTGAACGTGAAGGGACAAAAGAGGCTGTTATTTTTCAGAAATTAATTTCGTTGTATCAAAGTCAGAAGATTAAGTATCCTGATAAAACCTCTGCTGCTATTTTTTTATCCATGGTTAGTGATCTAGTTACATACATTAACATGAGTAGTAATTTGGATGAATCTCTGTCTATGGAAGATAAGGAATATTATTGTCGGGTGATCCTAGTAGATGCATTTATTCGATGCAAGATATTTGAAGATCCGGAGGGGTACAGTTATGATTCTACCGAATGATACGAAACCTAAAACAAGTCTGTACTATTTAGGCGGTATTATAATACAGGAGTTACAAGCTAATAAAAATACGAGTATCCCTTTTTTGGATCTTTATGAGAGAGTGAAGAGACAACAGAATATTTCAATAAAAGTATTTTCAATGACGTTAGATTGGTAGATTGTAAAATTAATCCGAACGCTGTTCGGACAAAAAAGATCAGCTTCCTTTAAAATGGTGTTTACCACAAACCCATCTTTTAGGAGCTGATCTTTTGTCTAGTATAACCTATTCCGAACGAATTAAAATCGAAACCTTTTGTGAACTAGGGCTGTCCAATATCCAAATGGGCGTTCGGCTGAACCGATCACCGTCAACAATTTCTTATGAATTATCTCGATGTCAACCTTATCAGGCTGAATTAGCACAAACAGATGCCGAATACAAGCGATCACGATGTGGTCGGAAAACTAAGCTGAGCGATGAGTTAAAGCAAAAAATTCTCAACCATTTACGTCTAAGCTGGTCACCAGGAATGATTGCTCACGAATTTAAACTAGCTACTAAATCTATTTATAATTGGCTAAATCAGGGGAGAATTGATTTCTCCTTGAATGATCTACCTGAACATGGCGTACGCCAACGGCGTAACGTTGACCAACGATCCAAATATAATCAATCTTTGGGGCGATCAATTGAACAGCGTCCCATGATGATTAATCAACGTAATCGCATCGGCGATTTTGAACTAGATACAGTCGTTGGTCCTCGTGGGCATAGTAAGGCAGTTTTATTAACTTTAATCGATCGAAAATCACGGTTCCTTTGGGCATATCGGTTAAAGGACCGAACGACAGCGAGTGTTAATGAAGCACTGACTAAGTTCCTAACCACTTTTAATGGACCGGTGCACAGTTTTACTGTGGACCGTGGTACTGAGTTTAGTGGGCTAGTATCATTTGAATCACAATATGGTATTAAGACCTATTACTGTCATGCTTATACGCCAGCTGAACGTGGTAGTAATGAACGCTTTAATCGGAATTTACGTTATTTTTATCCTAAGGGGACTCGTTTTGAGCACATTAGTGCTCAAGATTTAACGACGACGTTACTCCAAATTAACCAGCGACCGCTTAAAATACTTGACTGGAAAACACCGTATCAGGTTATGCTGACCAATTTGTCCAAAAATTCGGATTAAATTTGCAATCTACCGATTGGTTATATTTAATATCGGTAGTTGAAGTGGACGCAAAGGGGGAAGTGCATTTTGTTCATTAATTGTCTTGAAGTTATTTCCTCTGGAGAAGTAATTAGAAAGATTAAGTTCCATAGAGGATTGAATTTAATTGTTGATAAGACTGTAGGTATAGAAGATGATGAAAAAACAAAAACAGGGAACGGGGTAGGTAAAACTACTGTTCTAAGATTAATTGATTTTTGTCTTGGGAAAAGTGCGGCTGTAATATATACGGATCCGGAGTCTAAAAAAGTAATTAAATCCTTGAAAAAAGAGTTAGAATCTAGAAAAGTCTGTATACGATTAACATTAAGTCCTAATGAAAATAAAACTGAGTTCAGAAAATCGTCATATGTTATTGAACGTAATTTTTTATTAGGAAAACGGAAAATTCAAAGAGTTAACGGAAAAGATATTAGTGATGCTCGCGATATTCCCAAGGAGATAGGACATGACTTATTCGACATAGCTGTAGAAAATAAACCCACTTTTAGACAGATAATTGGACGATCAATGAGAATTGATTCGCCTGCCATTAATAATACATTGAAGTATCTGGGAACCTATCCAAAGAAGCCAGAATATGAAACACTATTTCTTTTTCTCTTTGGAATAAATCTTCCTGATCGGACTCCTATTGTTGAAAATTTAAAATCAGAAAAGAAGTTCTTGAATCGTATAGAATCTACTCCGTTATCTCAATTAGAGCTCGAACTTGAAAAAATTAAAGATGATATAGAAAAGGTAAATGAAGAACGAAGTAATTTGAATATTGATCCTAAGTATGAAGAAAAAATAACAGAACTTAGTAGATTGAGGTATAAATTTGAAGTTCATCAGGATAGATTGAGTAATTATCAGTTACGAGTTAATTTGATAAGAGATGCTCAGAATCAGATAGAAAGTGGCAAATCTACTATCGATATAGATGATTTAAAACTTTTGTATCAAGAAGCAGAGGCTTATGTTGACAATCTTCAAGTGAACTTTCAACAACTTGTAAATTATAATAACAAAATGATAGAAAAAAGGATTAAGTTTGTCGGAAAAGATTTACCGAATATACAAGAGCATATTTCTGCTGAGAATATGGAATTAAGGGAGTTAAGGAGAAACATAGATGAACTAACTGAATTTATGTCTCGTACTGATGCAAGCAAAAGACTTGATAAGCTGTCAGAACAGCTAGGTGTGTTGCATGAAGATAAGGGGAAGACGGTAGAAAAAATAGAGCAAATAGACAAATCAAATAATAGAATTCAAGAATTAAATAAAAACCTAAAAGAGGTGGATCAATCGTTCTTTTCGAGTGAAACTAAGGTAAAAATAAATAATCAACTTTCAAAATTCAATAAATATTTCGCAAACATATCTCAGCAGTTATACGGTGAACAGTATGGTGTAGCTTTTGAGGTTAAGGAAAGAAATGGTCAAAGAAACTATGATTTTTATGTGTTTGCATATAACAATTCAAGCAGTGGAAAAAAACAAGGAGAGGTAGCTGCTTTCGATATTGGATATATATTATTTGCAAGGCATGAGCAGATACCAGTTCTTGACTTTGTTTTGTATGATAAAAAAGAATTAATGTACGGTGGCCAACTTCTGAAAATTAGTGAAGAGGCAGAGCAAAATGATATACAGGTGATTTTTCCAATATTAAGTGATAAGTTACCTGAGAAGTTAAATAATGATGATAATATTGTTCTGTATCTTTCTGAAGATGACAAATTATTTAGATTCTAAGCTGAACGATGATTGAAATTTTGAAGGAGTACACGAAGGGAACGTCCAAAGCGGGCGTTCCCTTTTTACATGGCCGGACAGTGGTGTTTGTTCTGTGATGCGGGATTGCGGGAGAATTGCGGGGTGACAAAGTGCTTGGTGTGATGAGGATGGCGACTAGTTGACCCGTTTTTCCGTTAGTATTTAGTATTATTTATATAGGTTTTGTTTTATGTATTTATGTCTTACTCGCTTTTTCAGCGGGTTTTAGGGGTATTGTTGATGTGATTATGTTTATGGACAAAAACTGGCGGGGCTGAAGTGAACCCTTAAAATTGGACAACTTTATTAGGCTGCTTTTTGGACGGCGATTGTAGAAGTCGATCCATTCGGTCATCGCTTGAATCAGCTCGTCTTTGGTCTTGAACTGTTCATCCATGACCTCGACCTTCATGATGTGAAGGAACGACTCCATGGCGGCGTTATCCAGACACGTGGCCTTACGTGACATACTTTGAAAGACGTAGCGTATTGCGCCAGTGACGATGCTGGTACTGAAATCCTTGGTCAGTGTGGCGTTGTTCGATGACCCAACGTTGGTAGGTGTTCTAAAGCCTCTTTTAAGGGCTTTAAGGCGAATTCAACGGTGGGGTGATCACTAATGGTGAATGCTAAAATCTCACCGTTGTAGAGGTCAAGGACGAGCTCTAAGTAAACGCGTTCGCTTTGGCTTTTATTCCCGTATCGGAATTCACTGACATCGATAACTAACTTTTGGTACGGTCGATCAGTTTTGAAGCGTCGGTTAAGCCGGTTAGGCGCGATAACCCCAACCGTGCCTTTGTAAGAATTATATTGACGTTTTTGCCAATTATAAGCCTGACACAACCAGTTTTTCTCGCGCATGATTCGCAAGACGCACTTATGATTGATTTTGAAACCATATTCATTACGCAACGATTCAGTTATGCGCCGGTATCCATACTTTCGCGTGTACTTTGGATCCTGTCGCCGAATTTCATCAATGGCTTGGATAACTTGAGAGTCGTCCAATTCATGACCACGATGTTCCTTGGCATAATAGTACGTACTGCAGGGTATTTGAATAACTTTAAGAACCATTTTGATGGGAACTTGAAACATCTGCCTTAACTCGTCTACTAGTTCGATGAGTTCGTGTGCTTTGATTTCTCCCGTGCTAAGGCATCGAGTTTTTTTAAGAATTCATTCTCAATCTTTAACATTTGGTTTTCCTACTTCAACTGTTTCAATTCTTCTGCCGAGTTCTGTGGCTTCGCTGCTTTTCGGTTACGTTGTTTATGTTTGGCCATAATTTTTGGGTTCCCTCGTTTTCGTTCAAGCCCCACAATTCCCGCTTCCCGAAAGCGTCTTTCCCACTGCCAAATGGTGCTTGACGACGATAAGTCAAAGTCTAACGCTGTGGCTGGAAGCGAAGCCTGATTTTGTTTTCTCCAGTTTAATACATCGGCCTTGAACTGACTTGAATATTCTGAAGTTATCGGGCGCGCCTTTAGGCTTTCGATTCCTCGTCGTTCAAACCGATGGATCCAACCAAGAATGACTGAATCATCGCTAACACCATATTTCTTAGCCAAGGATGTAGATCCCGTACCAGCAAGATATTCAGTAACGACTTTAATTCGAAACTCTAAATTAAATTTGGACATAGTAAAACCCCCAAGATTGGATTTGGTGTCCAACCTTAGGGGTTCACTTTATTGAGACCTGTTTTAATGAGTACAAGTTACTTCGCTGGGACGCCGCAATAGCCGTTGCAAGCGCACTTGTCGTCTGAGATCATCGGACAGTGGCAGATGCCATCGGCGCTAGCGCAGCCGCAGCCCTGGGCGCAGGTCATACCGGCGTGGCAGTACGGGTTGGTCGCGTCTTGGGTATGGGATGAATCAGTGTTGGATTGAGCCATGAGACAAACCTCCTTGAATTTAGGTAAATAGTATTTTGGTTACTAATAATTAGTAAGAGCTTAGTCGCTTTTAGTCCAAATGGCAATGCCCAAAAGTCGAATAGCGGTCAGTTGTCTTCAGAAGTGACTAGAGTGGAGATCACAAATTATATAGTTGATGCTTATTTTGGTGATGAAACGCTATGTAAAACTTCTGTAGTGTCTGTACAAGCTTTGTAAAGTAGGCCATATTTTGTTTTCAATCCTTTAAACTGATTTTAGTTGTTACGGCAAGCGATTGTGGCCGTAGTCAATGATGACCAGACACTGTTGAAGAACGAACTATAGAAAGGAATTTTTTAATCGTGCCGAAACGAAAACGACAACTTAGTGCAGCTATTGCAACCGTATTAGTTTTGTCCCCACTAATGACCCCGGTGGCCCATGCCAAGGTAGGTCAATCGGAGCGACTTTTAGCAACTCAAGTGACTAAAAGTTCCCGTACGACATCTTCCATGGCTGATTTGGGAATTTTACATCCCTTGGATAAGACCACTAATCAATTAGCGCCAGGAATCGACGATGAAAAACTTACGTTTAACAATAAAGATAATTCTAGAACGGTTATCCGTACTGTTAATGTCGATCTTAAGGATAAATCGACATCCCTAGTTCCGAGAACTAAGAAAACATCTACCGGCTTTCAAATGGCTAATGTATTAGATACAGCTAACGATGCCGTTGAGGAAGGTAAGCAAGTCGTTGCGGCGGTCAACGCAGATTTCTTTGATATGGGGACCGGAGAACCTTCTGGAAATGTTTTGATTGATGGACAAGAATTACATGCGGCGAATAAGAATAGTGGCGAAGCCTTCTTTGGTATTCTAAAGGACAGTGGTAAAGCGGTTATTGGGACCCAAGATGATTACCTTAAACAAAAGGATAATTTGAAACAGGCTTTAGGTGGTTTGGGCATTCTGGTTAAGGATGGTAAGGTCCAAAGTAACCTGGATGGTATTCCAACGAAACCCGATGCTGCGCGTTCCGCCGTAGGAATTAGGGAAAATGGATCGGTCTTCTTTGTAACGATTGATGGTCAACAACCAGGTTATTCTAATGGAATGACACCGCAAGATTTAGCTCAAACTATGAAAGACAAGGGTGCAGTTGATGCGTTAAATTTTGACGGCGGTGGTTCTGCTACATATGTTTCGCGGACACCAGGACAAAGCGCTTTAAGCATTAAAAATAAGCCTTCGGATGGGCATCCTCGTTCTGTATCGAATACGTGGCTGGTGGAAACTAGCACTGCCTCAGATCACACGTTTGATAGAGCGGAAGTAACGCCTAAGGATCAAGCTTATACGCCAAATTCTACTGTCCATTTTAAAGCTAACGGGGTAGATAAGGCTGGTTATGCAGCCGATTTGCCGAGTGATGCGATCTGGTCACTAAAGGACGATTCTTTAGGAAAGATTGACGCTAAGACGGGAACCTTTATTTCTAACGGAAAGTCGGGGAACGTTACGGCTGAGTTGAGACAGGGTAGTAAAGTGATTGGCAGTTCTACCGTAGCGGTTCAGACACCAGATGAAATTTTCTTTGATAGTAAACAGTTAAGTTTAGAAGGTGGAAAGTCAGAAAATCTCGGTCTGCATGCACGTTATCAGGGTAGGGAAGTTAATTTAAAAGCTAGTGATATTGACTGGACGGTTCCGGATGGTATGGGGGTCGTTGACGATAAGGGGAAATTCACAGCGTCAATCAGTGGTAAGAGTGGGACAATTAAGGCTACGTTACACGGAACCACTCATGAAGCCAGAATTGATATTCAACTTGGACAATTACCTAAAGTGCTTTGGAATTTTGAAGATAAAGACAGTTTAGCTAGCTGGGATATAGATAGGGCTATTGCTTCTAAACCAAACATATCGTTAGCTAATTCTAATGATGGTCAGGTTCGATTTGGTGATCAGTCCTTACGAATGGATTTTGATTTTACTACTGGCGGGAAGGCAACTACTTTAGGAGCATATACTGGACCAAAAACTTCGGTTGAAATTCCAGGGAATCCAACAGCTATTGGGATGTGGGTTTATGGAACACCTGAAGCACAAGGCTACTGGTTAAGAATGCAGGTTCATCCAGGAGGTAAGGGACTTCTTAATTTGAACTTTACCCCTGAGCATCCGGGAATCAACTGGCTTGGATGGAAGTATGTTGAGGCAAAGATTGATTCTAAGACAGCGATGCCTTTAACAACATGGGAAAATCAAGCAATTCGGTTAATGTCCACCAAAGCGGGTCAGCCAAATGGTGGGCCGGTTACAAAGGGACATATCTTTGTTGACAATATTCGAGCCGTTTATGGTGTCAATAAAGATGACACTAAGGCGCCAATTATTGAAAGTATCGATGCGGATGGAAAGACGTTCACAGGAAACAACCCAACCATCACAGTTAAAACGCATGAAGATACTAATGATCCTAATGCTTCTGGCATGGATTGGGAAAAGAATAAGATTGCGATTGATGGTCAAATTTTATCTATCGATAAAAGTCATTACTCTTTTGACCCAGATGGTTCCATGACGTTACGAGGGTATAAATTTGCAGACGGGAAACACCATATTAAGGTATCCGTTTATGATAAATTTGGTAATCGGACCGATAAAGATGCCTACTTTACCGTTAAGACGGGCAATCAATCCGCTATTCATTTAAAGCCAGTTGATACGACGGCAAAACTAGGCAGCACTGCTGAATTTGATTTGACGGCTGATGATGTTACCAAGCTGAAGTCCGGTAAATTTAAATTTAGTTTGACGCCTGGATTTACTGTTAGAAAAGTAGAATTTGCAGAACCTGATGCAGGTAATACCCATGAAGATAACGCTTCTGATAGTTCGGTTACGCTTAATGTCTCTAAGTTCGGTACCGATAAAACTAAACCATTTGCTAAGGTCTTTATTGATATCCCTAAGGAGACAGAAAAAGGGACCAATCTGACTTACCAAATGGTTCAAGGTATGGTAACACCCAATGAGACGCCAGGACCTGATGTGGTGAATACTTTTGGATCTGAACCTCATACGGTTAAAGTTCAAGCAGATTACACCATTCAACATCAGCCTATTGTTTTGACCCAGCCTAATATGATTACCGTTATGGATACGCAGAAGAAGCCAGTTGTTAATGCTAAAGTATCCGTGATTGATGCTAAAGGGACCCAAACAGAACTAGGAACGACTGATGCACAAGGCCAAATTGATGCCAAGAAGCTCCCACAAGTGGTGGGTAAGTTTAGTTTAGTAGCTGAAAAGGATGGAAAGTACAGTTTCGTCACTAGAGATCAAGTATTCGAAGTTGCGGGGGATGAAAAACCGTTTGACCTGTTGGCGGGATCAACTCAAGACCCCACAACGCGAAAAACCATTACTTGGTTTACAGCGCCAGCTGCTAAGCCGAAGGATGCGTTGATGCAAATTGCACCGGATGAAGAGTACCGTAAGAGTGCAGAACAGGCGTTTAAAACACAAAAGGGATTTACAAGACTCTATACGTATAGCGATGATAGCAAGGCTGTACAAATGAATCGGGTAGATGCTAAGGGATTGAAGCCAGGAACAGCATATGCATATCGCGTTGGGGATGGGCATGATTGGTCAGACGTTCGGCATTTTACGACTCTTAAAGATAGTGATCATTTAACATTTAACGTCTTGGGAGATACGCAAGTTAACGTTCCTAAGCAATTACATCCAATGGATGAAGTTTTTGCAAAACTTGAAGCAGCTAAGACTTTGCCAGATTTTGCTATTCATGTCGGAGACTTTAACGATAATCAAATGACTTTTAAAGAAGCTGATATGACAGCGCAGATGTTTAATAAACATACCGCTTATGATTCCCTAGATATGATTCACGTCTTAGGAAACCATGAATACATGGGAGATGACGGAACAAAAGCCACGGAAATGCTGGGGGTTCCCGGAAATAATGGGCCCAAAATTAACACTAAAGGAACTTATTCCGTTGATTATGGTAACATGCACATTGCCAGCATTGGGTGGACAGACAATGTTGATGAGATGCAACAAGAATTAGACTGGTTACGTAAAGACATGAAGGCGACTAATAAGACCTGGCGGATTGTTACAACCCATCAACCGGCTTACAATAAGAACCCAGCTGATTCTGAGTCATCAATGTTCCATAAAATGTTACCACCGGTTTGCGATGAACTAGGAATCGATATTGTCTTTAGCGGACATGATCATTCTTATGGCCGGACTTATCCCTTGGTCGGTGGTAAAAAGGTGACACACGGAACCACGTATATTGCTGCTGGTCACACAGGGGATAAGACGTATGATATTCGTCCTAATGAACCGGAAGTTTGGGATTATATCCAAAAGGAAGCTGATAAGGATCAAAAAACTTTTCTAACGTTGTCGGTAAATGGTAACAAGATGGTGCTAGTTACCCGTGATGAAAATGGAAAGCAAATTGATTCTAAGGAAATTTCTGCTTTGAATCATTCTACAGTTTCTGGTGGTCATTCTGGTAACTCGAACGTGACTAGTCCTAGTCAACAGGTAACTGATGAGAAGTCGGCCTTGGAAACGGCGATTAAGGATGCTGAGAAGTTAAAGGCTGGCGATTATACGTCAGGAAGCTTCACAGAATTTGAAAAGGCGTTGACTCGGGCCAAAGAGTTAGCGGGTAATGCTACGGCAACAAAGGATGAGTTGAAAGCAGCTCATTTAACTTTAATTAAGGCACAATCGGGGTTGAAACCAGTCGATGTTGTCATCCCAGATTCGTCAAAACCGGCTAAACCAGGGGATGGAAAATCTAAGGTGCCAGCCAAAGTTGTTGGTGTTAGGGGATTGGCACTATACCGAAAACCTAATTTTGCAAAATCAGTTCGAATGAACGGATTTAGAAAACAACCACAAATGCATCAGCCACAGTTTGAAGTCTTGGGAGTGGCTCACTCTAAGAATGGCCGACTGAGATTTCACGTAAAGGATATCAATCGGAAGTCTAAGACTTATCACAAGACAGGCTATATCACGGCTAGCAGCAAATATGTGCAATCTGCGGAATATACAAAGACTTATAAAAAGCTAACCGTAATTTCAGCAAAGGGATTGAACGCTTACAAGTCGATGAAACTGGTGGGGAAGATTAAGAAACATTATCATCAGGGTAAAGTTCTTCGCGTTAAGCGGTTGATTCATCGCGGTAAGTCAGTAGTTTTCCAACTAATGAATAATAGCTACATCTCTTCTAATAAGAATCAGGTACAAGCAGGAATGGTTAAGCTTCCTAAGCGAATCAAAGCTAAACATGCGATTAATTTGTATCGTGATGTGAACCTCCAGCATAAGAAGCATGGTATCATTAGCGGAGCAACGTTGAAGGTTGTGGGTTGGGATTACTCAAGCCATGGGACACTACGTTATCGTGTCAGTGGTGGCTATATCACGGCTAATCACAAGTTTTTAAAATAGGTATCGTACCATATAAATAGGATAGCCTCCTGAATTGGTTGTAATAATCAATTCAGGAGGCTATTTTCTTTAGAAGTTAACCCTAACAATCTATTAAAACTAGATAGCAATGAAGTAATAAACTGGACCAATTAATCTTCAACCACCACCGCGTCCATCACCAGCACATCTGGTAAACTTAAGGGAGTAGTGAACTAAACGTAAAGGCCCCAAACAAAGTGGCGGGGCCGATGAGAGAGGTGGGAAACACCATGGAAGACGATTTAGCAGATCTGTTTGAGCCGCAAATCTTAGATCGGGGCTACGGGTATTACTTAGATGGGGCCGTCCAGAATTTACGACAGACCGCCACCCAAATTACCGCGGAAGTTCGCGGTTCCCAACGCTATGATGTCACGATAACTTTGCGGAATGATAGCGTAATGGAGATGGCGTGCGATTGCCCGTATGCCGAACAAGGCAAGTCCTGTAAACACATGGCGGCCGTCCTCATGGCCGCGGAAGCTACCAATGACGCAACGCCAACCAGTTCTCCCGACCAGAGCGCTCAAGCCCAACAATTGGTGGCCCAGGCCACACCGGACCAGCTCCGGGCGTTCTTAAGCCGGACCTTGGCGAGTGACCGGACCCTGATGACCCAATTTAAAAAGTTTATGACGTCCTCAACGACCAGCGTTGCCGAGGAAAAAGCCGAAATCGACGACATTTGCGCGTCGTATGCCGACCGCAACGGGTTCATTGATTACCAGGATGCCGAATCCTTCGAAGCCGAGATTCAGAACTACCTGGCCGACGACTTGGAAACGTTGGTGGTCGAGCATCAAGACGACGTTGCTTTTGCCGTGCTCAGCCATCTGTATTTAAAGCTGGACACCTTAGACATCGACGACTCCGCTGGTGAAATCATGGAAATTCTAATCAACGGGAGTGATCTGTGGCGGCGGGTCATTAAGCAGTCGTTACTCCCGGTCAAACGACAGATCTTTACTTGGTTAGCGACCCAGGTTCAGCGTCCCTTAAACGCCATTGAGGAAGACGTTCGCACGTTACTTTTTGACCAAGGATTCTCAGAGCAGGAATTCCTCGAAGCCCGGTTAGCGTTGACGGCGACGATGATTCAACGCTTCGAAGCCAGTTCGGACGCCACGGATTGGGACTTGACCCAGTGGGTGCTCTACCGGGCACACACCTTAACGGCGATGCAGGCGGATGATGCCGTGCTCGAAGCCCTCTATCGCCGTTACCAGCAGTATTCGACGGTGCGGAACGATTACGTGGATTTCTGCTTACGCAAGCAGCGCGTGGCACAAGCCATTAGCTTGTTACAGGAGGGGAAACGGGTTAACCGCGACCTGCCCGGCGTGGTCGTCGAAGACAGCCGGCGCCTGGCTAAAATCTACCAGAAACAGCAGGATACAGCCAACTACCGCCAAGAACTCTGGTGTCTGGTGACCCAGTATCACGTGGCTGATTTAGCCGACTTTAAGGCCTACAAAGCAACCTTTTCTCCAGCAACGTGGCCCGCCCAGCGAACGAAGCTCTTCCAAGCACTGCAGTCGCAAGCTGACCCGGCCAAATTGGCGCCACTATACGCATACGAGGACCTGAAGCCCGAATTGCTCCAGGCGATTCTGGCGGAAAAGGGAATCGCGGGGCTTCAGAAATACGGGCCCATGCTTAAAAACCAGTACGCCGCCAAAATTATCCGCAAGTACGCCCAGTATGCTGATCAGGCCATAATCAGTACCGGCCCCCGAAAACACTACCGCGAGATTGTCGACTTACTTCGAGAAATGGCCCGGTATCCCTTGGGGGACCTGCAAGCCCAGCAACTCATCCAGGATTGGCAACAGCGGTATCCGCGGCGAAGTGCCATGTTGGATGAACTAGCGCGGTTTAAGTCGTAGGCATTCAGCGCTAGAATTTTGGAGTATAGCGTCGCTTTAACTCCCCCTTCAAAACTGTAAAAGCATCTGAACAGCGTCCCAGCGGGCGTTATTCAGATGCTTTTTATCATTCAGGCCTTACCGCCGGCTGAGCCAATACTTTTGTAGTGATACATGTGGCCAGTCTTAGCATCGATAGCGTGTGATTCGTAGTTCCAGTAGCCTTTCAAACCGTGGTAACTCTTTTTAACAAAGTAGATGCTGGTGAACGTGTAATACTTTGTTTTTTTAGATTTCCAGAATTTCGAGTGATTTTTCCCAGTGAGCATATTAAACGTTCCAGAGTTTGCATAATTCAGTTTGCCATCAAAGTTATTGTAAATACTGACGATATCATTAGGTTTTTTTTCGACTGTTTTCCGATAGTGAAGGTGATATTTGGTTCGCATCTGCTTAAGAGTATAGGTTCTCTTCCCAATTTTATAGCGTTTAGGGTGAGTGACTTTCGAGGCATGTTTAGTGGATTTGGCTAGTGCCTGTACTGGAGCTTCGGCTAAGGTAGAACCACCCATAGTAGCTAGGATAATCAGGGTAAGGGCTTGGTGCTTGTTCACGTAAATGACCTCCTTAATAATTCAGTAGTAGATAATGGGATGGGTATTTGGCAAGTGAAGATTTTAAACCGTTTGCTTTAAAGAAAACGGTTCACTTAAAAGAAAGCGCAACCAAATAGCCATTAATAATGGTATCATAATATAAGATTAAATCATCTAAATTGTTTCCGTGGATAATCATCCATCGGCAAAAATTTTAATGACGAGTGGTCGTCACGTCCAGCCCAGTTAGCGCAGAGCCCCGGGACGAACTGTGGTCGGTGATTTAACGGCAAGGGAAAAGGGACGAATTGACGCCAAGGGGTCGTGTCCGGACAACACGGCTAAACTATCGTTTTGGAGGGATTTTCTATGCAGGGTTTTAGAAAAGCGGTCGTGGGCTTCTTATTAGGTGCGGCCTTACTAGTCGGTGGCATCACGGCACAGGCGAGCAGCACGAATAAGGATCAACTTACGTATAATCGCCCTTATCATGCCACGCGCACGTTGTATCATCCGAAATACAATTTTTACAAGCAACCTTATAAAACGGCAATGAAGCGGGTCAGCTCGGCCAAACACGATTATGAGCGGAAGTTTACCGTTACCCGTATCGCGAAGAACGGTCACGGGACGTTCTTTAAGACGCAACGGGGCTGGATCAATCGGGACGCCTTTTACCACTGGATTCGGTACCAAGGTCCCCTGAACTATTCCATGAAGGTCAATCACACGCACATTCTACTGTATAACAAGCCTTGGGGTCTCAAGGGCGCCAAAGTCACGGGCAGCACCAGTACCAAGCAACTGGTCGGTCACTGGTATCACGTGGATCGGCGGGCCGAGTTGAATACGGGTCGCGGGTACTACCGGTTGACGGCTAACGGCAAGACCTACTGGATTCGGGGAAAGTATCTCTCCTTCAATACCAAGGCGTTAGTGGGGAACATTAAGAAGGTTGAAAAGGCGGTCAAGACCGGCTCCAAACTCGTGGGGAAGTCGAAGTACTCCTGGGGTGGCGGTCGAACGGCGGCCAGCATCCGGGCGCGGCGGTTCGATTGTTCGTCGTTTGTACACTACATCTACGCGAAGTCCGGCGTTCGGTTAGGCCCGACGTCGAGCTGCACCACGTATTCGTTGATTCATATGGGACGCAAGATTAAGGCGAGTCATATGAAACGGGGCGACATCTTCTTCTTTGATGACAAAGAAGAGGGCCGCAATTGCCACGTGGCGTTGTACCTGGGGAACCATCTCTTCTTACACGATTCACCGAGTTCCGATACCGGTGGGGTGGGAATCTCCAGCTTGAAAGATCCGCATTGGCAGATGCGCTTCAACGGGAACGTCCGGCGGTTAGTCGGCTAAAATTGACAAAGGGTCCCTTCACGGTTGAGCGTGAAGGGACCCTAGTTCGTTTAGAAGACATGAGCGTCTACCCCAAAATCGTCTGAATTCCCTGTTCAAACGTGGTCACGGTGAAGTCCGGGAAGCGCTGGTTGAACTTAGCGGTGTTGAAGCGGTTGTCCACCTGGTAACGTGGCAATAGTTCCGCGAGTTCCCGCATTTGGGTGCTGACCAGGGCGCCTAATTTAAATTGCCACAGGGGGATGACCGTGTGCTGAATGGGGTGGCCGAGAGTTTGTTCCGCCAGGCGCAACAGTTCTTGGTAGGTCCGGCTGCGGTCGACGGGCAGGTGCCAAGTCTGACCGTAACAGTCCGGCGTGTTACCAATCAAAGCCATAGCGCGGCTGGCATCGGGCGTCCAGATCAGTGACCGGGAGGTGTGTTGACTGACGGGCACTTTGACCCGCTTTCCGGCCTGCAGGTTTTTAAACAGCAACGTATTGGTGATACTTTTAGTGCCGGTGGGGCCGTAGAATTCCGGTGCCCGGCAGATCACTGCGGTAATGGTTTTCTGCGCCATGGCGGTTAACAACATCGTGGCCATTTTGGCCCGGACCGTCGCTTTGCGGCCTTCAGGAGCGAAGGGGGTGTCTTCGGTCTGTACTGCCGCCGTTTTAGGATACATGTAGGTGTTGTCGAAAAAGACCAGCTTGCTGTGGTGCACCTGGCAGGCCTGCATCACGTTAGCCAACATGGTAGGAAACTGCTCCTCCCACATGGTTGAATTCATGGGTAATCCCAGGGTGAAGTAGACGATGTCACTGCCCGCGATTGCCGCGTTGGTCTCCTCGGCGTTAAGCATGTCGGCCGCCACTAGCTCATCGTTGGGATTGATGCGGGTGGGATGGCGGCTGACTAGGCGAATATCCTGGGTGTAGTTTCGCGCTAATTCAACGGCTAGTTCGTGACCAATGGGGCCGTTACTGCCTAGAATCGTTTGCATTAATTTTTCAGCTCCTTAATTAATTTCCGAGCGACTGACCGGACCGAGAAAGGATTTTGGCCGGTAATCAGGCGACCGTCTTGGACGGCGTAGTCTGTGTAAAAGCGTTTTTGTTTAAAATGGGCCCCGTGCTGGCGGGCCACGTCCCGGTTGAGGAACGGTACCACCTTACGCTTCCCCGCGAGGTGTTCTTCGGTAGCGGTAAAGCCGGTAATGGTCTTGCCGGCAATCAGGTAGCGGCCCTGGGCATCCTGGACATTCAACAGGCCCGCAATTCCATGGCAGACGGAGGCCAGGTATCCTTGGTGGGCGTCAATGGCCCGTGCAATGGCTTGGAGTTCCGGGTTGTCGGGGAAGTCCCACATGACCCCGTGACCACCGGTGTAGTAGATGGCCGCGTAGTCGGCAGGATTAACGTCGGCGGGCTTGAGGGTGTTGCGCAAACCGCGTTCGATGAAGTCGGGATCCTGATAAACGGCCATGATGGCATCATCAGTGTAGCGCATACTGCGCGGATCCAGCGGCACGAAGCCACCGCGGGGACTCACGTAGTCGCAAGCAATGTCCGCGCGTTGCATTTCGTCCACGAATTCGGCACTTTCTCCCAACCACAGACCGGTGGGGTCGGTGGTTCCGTGATAGACTTGGACGTTGGTTTCGACGATTAAGACTTTGGTCATTTGAGGGTCCCCCGTTCCATAATTTCCTGAGCCTCCGTTAGAAAGGCCTGTAGTTTCGCAATTTCGCTGGTGACGTGGGTGAGGTAGTAAAAGTTCTTGGTGCCTTCGCGCCGGTAATCCACGATTTTGGCGTCCCGGAGGACTTTTAAATGGTGGGAGACGGCGGGGCGGGAGAGTTGCGTGGCAGCCATTAATTGGGGCACTTGCAGTCCCGCGCAACCGACGTCTTCTAGGAGGCGGATGATGATTGCCTGGCGTTTTTCGTCACCCAGGGCGATTAGAAAGCCGCTGACGTCGCTTAAGTTTTTTTGTAGGGTCGCATAATCTGACATGGGAATTCCTCCGTTATTTGGTTCGTTTGTTTAAACCATTAAACATCAAAATGGAGTAGATGTCAACGGATCGGCTTGGAATGGCGGAACAGTGGTGGGACCTTGAGTGCCACCATGCTAAAAAGGTCCCGTCACGATGAACTGACGTCATCGTGAAGGGACCTTAGTTGCGTTAAGTTTTATGGTTCGAGAATCCGGGCGTCCTTACCGGCCCTTAGATGGCCGCACCACCGTTAAGAAATCCTGGAGCCGCTGGGGGTCGGTCAATTGGCGGTTACACTGGGCGCTATCGCGACAGATGTAATTGCCTTGACGCGTATAGCCCGTCACCCCGTTACGTTTGGTAATGGCCGTGAATAACGAGACGTTACCGATGGTGTGGCAGATGGCACAGACTCCCTTGACCGTTTGGGGAGCGAAGTCACCTTGGATGCCGATGAGGCGGTCCTCCCAGGGTGCGACCAGGTACTTCTTCTGGTTGCCCCCGTCGTTCCAGCCCAAGTAGGTGAGCTCATGCAGATTCAGCGCCGCCCAGTTGGGTTGCGGTAGTTTCTTGACCTTGCGAAACAACTTACTGAGTTGTTTCGGCGTCAGTTGAGCGAACGGAATCACCAGCGGCTGGAGGGTTTGTAGCAGATCTAGCGCTGCTTGGCGTTTGGGCGGCAACGCCTGGAGTTCCTGTAGAAACTCGCGGGCCAAGGGGTCTTGGTCGGGGAGTAGTGGGATAATCCGTTCCAGGGTGGTGGCCAGCGTAATCTGGCGCATCCGTTGGTCGTTGAGGGTGAGGTAGGCACTCACCAGGGTCGTGACTTGTTGGGTGATGTAGCTGTACTCATAGGGTTTAATGGTTGGTTCTAACATTGTTTTTCCTTTCAGATTTGACCAGACACTTCTCTGAAAGGTATTACAGAAAAGTGTCGCTTACCGAACAACCCTTTTCTGAGCGAATAATGGCGCCATCGTCGATCATCTCCTGAATCCGCCGAGGCGGACGAATGGCTATTAGTGTAGCAAAAATGGTGGGACTTGGCAACGGCGGGGCTTCGTTTGGGGAAGGAAGAGTCGTGTTTTCGGCGGCTGTTTCACGTGAAACAGTCCACGGGGGATTAGAGAATACGAAGCATTGCAGTTGTCAACAACCGTGAACATGCTAAGATAGGACCATTCTAAATAAGTTGTGGGGGATGACGATGTTACAGCTAGGAATTGTAATCTTTGCGGTGGGGTTTGTGTTGACGGGACTCGCGATCGTTACGTTCAAACTACGTGCCTTGGCCAATAAACCAGCTTGGGGTGGCTTGACGGTGCCCGGCGGAATCGTCGGCGTTGTCGCGCTGATTATCGGCGTGGGGCTGATTGGTTTAACTCAGATGTAACCTGAACATCACGAAATCCCTCGTAGCGCAGAGCCCAAGTGGCCCTAGTTGTTACGGGGGATTTTATGATGTCGCTGTTAAGCGCGGTGGAAGATGCCGTTATTGTCGGTGCGGCCATCGTGCATGATTTTAAAGTGGAGTTTGTGGTGAGAGTAGACTTTGATTTTAAAGGTAATTTTGACCCCTTTAGCGGACGCGTTATTGTACTGGCGGCCCTTAATCGTGTAAGTCTTTTTCCCGGTCTTCTTATAATGTAGCTTGGTCGAGTAGTCTGGGTCGCGTGGGGGCAGGGCCGGATTATTGGTGATGGACTTGGCCTTGATGAGGAGGTCAGCGTGGCCTTGGTAGTGAATCTGCTTGACCTTATGGGTGGTTCCGCGCCATTTCCCCCGAATAATCTTCGGGGTTCCTTTGTGCCAGGTCGCCGCTTGAGCGGTGGCAGTTGGCGCAGGTGTTGCTAAAGCCAGACCGAACGTTGTCAGTGTAATCAGTAAAGCTGGGGTGAATCGGTGCATCTTAATCGCTTCTTCGATGAATAGATTTAGGGCGGATGTCCTAGTAGGCAACTGATTGAGTCGTGTTGCCCATTCATAATTAAGCATAAAGCTAAACTTGGTGAAAAACAATTCTTGGTGCGGGGCTTGCCACTGGGTGGTCTCCTGATTAAAGGCTCTTAGGTCGGCTATCCCGAATGGTAGGGGACGTTGGATTAGCGCAGCTGTTTTTTGAAAACGCTATCGTATTAGACTTAGTGTGATTAATATCGGTTGTAAAGGAGCTGAATGTCATGGCGGAATGGATACCTGCTGAAAAGGGCCAGACGATTGGTCAACTGGGAACAGAAGATGGTGTGATTATTAAGGATGAAGAGTGGCCGGGGATTGGCCGTATCACGTTGGAGCAAAAACGTACCGGCTACGCAATCACTTGTGGTTTGTATGGTAGCTTTTTTCTGACCACGTATATAACACAAGCAGAAAGTGATGCGAAATACGTGGCGATGAAGGCAGCTTTGGCGGCCTCACCGGATGACCTAGAGGAGCTAGAAGTATGGATCGATAAATTTGTGCACCGTTTTCAGTAACGTTGCTTTGCGTGAAATTAGGTTCTAACAGGGTCCTTAAAATGTAGTACTAGTCCCATCAAATGAGTTGCATTTTAAACCCAAAAACGGTATCCTCTAGTTGCTAGTTAAGAATGGTTCTAAATTAGAGGAGGCTTTTGTTTAATGTCAAAAGAACGAATCGTGATTGTTGGGGCGTCACATGGTGGGCACCAAGCTATTCTAGAGTTACTCAGTCGGTATACCGATGTCGACATCACCCTGTTTGAAGCGGGGGACTTTATCTCGTTCATGTCGTGCGGGATGGAATTGTACTTAGAGAATAGCGTGACGGATGTCAACGACGTCCGGAACTTCAGTGCGGCGGATTTCCCTCAGCCCAATGTGCATATTTTGGACCAGCATGAGGTTACCAGTATTAACGCGGACGCTAAGACCGTCAGGGTGACCGACCATGCCACGGGCAAGACGGCGGACCAGCCCTATGACAAGTTAATTTTGAGCTCTGGCGTGACGCCTAAGTCCTTACCAGTACCGGGTGCGGACTTGGCCAACGTCTTCTTAATGCGGGGGAAGGACTGGGCCCTGAAGATCAAGGAAAAGCTGGCGGACCCGGCCGTGAAGCACATGACCATTATTGGAGCGGGCTACATCGGCATCGAGGCGGCGGAAGCCAGTCGCAAAGCCGGTAAGGACGTCACACTGTTAGACGTAATCGACCGCCCACTGGGGACTTACCTGGATGCGGAAATGACCGACATCTTAGCCCGGAAATTAACCGCTGAAGGGATTCACCTCCAGATGAACGCCAAGATTACGGCGTACGTTGGCGACCAGGCCGTCTCAGCGGTTAAGACCACCACGGGTGAAATCCCTAGCGACGTGGTGATTCAAGCAGCGGGCGTCCAGCCGAACACAGCGTGGCTGCAAGGGACGGTCGATTTGGACGACCGCGGTTGGATCAAGGTCGACAACTACTTGCGGACCAACCTGCCTGACGTTTACGCTATCGGAGATGCCACGTTAGCGTACTCCATTCCGGCCCAGAAAAAGGTCCCGATTGCGTTGGCCACGGTGGCCCGGCGCGAGGCCCGGTACGTGGTGCAACACCTCTTTGAAAAGCAACCAGCAGTGCCCTTCCGGGGGTTGGTCGGCTCGTCCGCGTTAAGCGTCTTTGACGAACACTTCGCGGAAAGCGGCTTGAATTCCTTTACGGCGCAACGGGCTGGGGTGACGGTCGCCAAGGACTTCTTCCAGACTACGTTACGGCCGAAGTACGTGCCTAGCGATAAGGGCAACCCGGAAGTTTCCGTCCAACTGTTCTTTAACCCCACGACCCACGTTTTACTGGGCGGGGCTGTCTTATCGACCTATGATATCACCGCGCAAGGCAACGTGATTGCACTGGCCGTCCAACAAGGTCTACGGTTGGAGGACTTAGCCGAAGCGGACTTCTTCTTCCAACCAGGGTTTGACCGGCAGTGGAGCCTATTGAACCTGGCTGCGCAACACGCGTTGGGTGAGGAACCCTTTACGGAATAATTACCCATAAACTGAAAAAATAACGGGAGACTTTTGTTGAATGAACAAAAGTCCCCCGTTATTTTGAATAGGTGAGGTGCAATAGAACGGCTAGTGACCTGTTATGGATGATTTTTAAACTGACGTTTGTGGTGCCCTGGCAGCTAACGGAACATCTGTTGGTTAGCCTGGTCGTCGGCCGCCGCTTTCGCACGGGAGTTGTTGCGACCTACAGGGAAGCGGGGCTTGCGGCGTCCCGTTGGAGGGCCTGCACGTCCGCAATTTTAACTTGAAGGTGGTCGATCGACCGGGCCAAAGCGGCTTGCCGAGCTCGTGAGACCGCCAGCTGGTGTTGCAGGACCGTTAACCGCTCCGAAATCGTGGTGTTTCCTTGACGGTAGAGGTCTAAAAAGGTCTTCATCTGGGCTAGTGTCATCCCGCACTGCTTAACGCAGAGGATGAAGTCCAGCCGCTCGAGATCGGCTGGCTGGTAGTCGCGGTGGCCGTTGACCCGCGTGATAGGGTCTAAGAGCCCCTGGTCTTCGTAGTAGCGTAAGGTCGAGGGGGTCAGGTGAAATTGTTGGGCGACAGCTTTGATTTGCATGCGAATCACTTCCTTGACTTCCAGTATACTTGAAGGTGTAGGGTAACCTCAAAGATGTTGGTTAGGGTTTACGAAAGGATTTGAGGATGACCATGGAGTTTGCGAAGATTGGACACACGGATATTCAGGTTTCTAAAGTTTGCGTAGGGGCCATGAGCTTTGGCCAGCCGGGGACCATGCACGACTGGACGTTGGACTACCCCACCAGTCGTCAGGTGATTCAGCACGCGTTAGATTTAGGGATTAACTTCTTCGATACCGCGAACGGCTATTCCAAAGGGACCAGTGAAGAATACTTAGGGCGGACGTTCAAGGAAAATCACATTCCGCGCGACCAGGTCGTGTTATCGTCCAAGGTCTACTTCAACCCCGGGCGGTTAGCCAGTGACGCCATCCACCGCGAAATCGATGGGACCTTGCGGCGGTTGGGGACGGATTACTTGGATTTGTACATCATCCACCGGTTTGACTACGACACGCCCATCGAAGAAACCATGGAAGCTTTAAACGATTTGGTTCAAGCCGGAAAGGTGCGGGCCATTGGGGCATCGGCCATGTACGGCTACCAGTTCATGAACATGCAACAGGTGGCGAAGGATCACGGCTGGGCCCAGTTCCAGGCCATGGAGAACCACTATAACCTGTTGTACCGCGAAGACGAACGGGAACTGATGCCGATTTGTCGTCAACAGGGCGTCTCCTTGATGCCGTATAGTCCGCTGGCGGCGGGTCACCTGAGCCACCAGGCTTGGCAAGTCGCTACTAAACGCAGTCAGACCGACCGGGTCGCCATGGGCAAGTACGACCGGACGGAAGCCGAAGACCAACGAATCGTTGACCGGGTCCATGACTTAGCCGAGAAAAAGGGCGTGTCCATGGCTCAGATTGCGTTGGCTTGGCAGTGGGCCCAGGGTGTGATGAGCCCCATCGTGGGGTCGACCAAAGCGGCCCACTTGGATGACGCGGTAGCCGCGCTACAGGTCAAGCTGACGGCTGACGAAATCGCTGACCTGGAGGCCCCGTATCTACCGCACCCCATCGTAGGTGCGATTGACCATAACCCGGCGGCCGGTACCGTTTTAATTGATGAGAAAAAGTAAGCACGAAGGAGTGATTAAATTGACGATTGAACAAGCCCTACACCAGCGACACTCGGTGCGGAAATTTACGGACCAACCCGTCTCCTTAGCGACGGTGCGGGAGATTCTTGCGGCGGCACAGTTGGCGCCTTCTTGGGTGAACTCGCAACCCTACCAGATCCATCTGGCCATGGGCGCGTCGCTCGAACGCGTGCGCCAACAGCAGGCGGCCCAAGAAGCCGCGGGTAAGGCGGGCACCCCGGACTTGCCCGTGATGTCGCGTCAGGATTGGTCCGCACAAGCGCAACGGAACATGGCGGACTGGTCAGCCGGTCTCGGGGATGCGGGCCAGGCTATGGGGGCCACGGCGGCGCAGCTGTACCACGCGCCGGTCGTGCTCTACCTGACACTTCCCAAGGGGTACTCGAACTGGTCGCTATACGACTTAGGATCCCTAGGCAACAGTATCGTATTGGCTGCCACGGATCGGGGGTTAGCATCGATGACCGCCTATCAATTTATTAAATATCCCCAGATGCTCCGCCGGGAATTGGCGATTCCGGCCGATGAAGACATCATCGTGGGTATTGGATTAGGCTATCGCGATGATCAAGCGTTGGTCAACACCATTCGTGCGACCCGGATGTCTCTGGATGAAATTTTAACGGTTCATGATTAAATTTATGGAGTCTGGGACAAACGCCTGGGCTCTTTTGTTCTTGATGATAACGATACGGTTCTGACTAACCGCCTTTGGTCGCACTCTTCCTTTGATTATGACAACTTTAATGAGCAATGGGGTTAAGCATCCCCCGGTCTTCGGGTATAGTAGAGGAGGGCGCCTCACGCGTTGCCCATAAACTTGATTCTGGAGGAGCAGGATATGCAAAAATTAAGTCGGTTCATCGTGGTGGCCCTGACCACGCTAGTCGTGGGTGGGACTGTATCAACGTCCGCCAGTGCCGCTTCCTGGCACCGGGGCGTGCCGAAGACTTTGCGGGGCAAGTACCAAGATAAGCACCAGACGGCTGCACAAGGGTTCCCGGCTCGGTTAATTTTTAGCGCCAAGAAGTTTACCTGGAGTGTGTCGAACATGCCGGTACAGGAACACAGTAAGCTGAAATACAAGAAGTTGCGCGCCCACGTCTACCGCTTGAAGGGGCACGTGGCCAAGCAAGGTATCGTTTTGGCGGGATCGCGCGACTACGTGATCTACCGGAAGGGGAAG
This sequence comes from Levilactobacillus namurensis, assembly GCF_032197885.1. Lineage (NCBI taxonomy): Bacteria > Bacillati > Bacillota > Bacilli > Lactobacillales > Lactobacillaceae > Levilactobacillus > Levilactobacillus namurensis. The sequence goes on from NZ_CP134159.1 coordinate 59,876, forward strand.
ACGTTGAAGCTGACGGATTACCAGTCTTACCACCAGATGGGCTTCCGTCACGCCACGGTCGCCAAGCACGTCAGTCACTTTGCGAAGTCGTAATCCGGGGATGTTCCATGTGAAACATGCGTCGTGATGATCAGTTGGGGTCGGTTCGCTGGTGAGCGGAGTGACCCCATTTTGATAGGGTCAGCGTATAATAAGGCTAGTAATTGAATGCGGTTACAAACGGCATGAAAGGAAGTTTTACCATGGACCCAGCAGCACAAGTGACCCAGACTTTGGACCAGATGGGGATTACCTACCAGCTGGTTCGGCACCCGGTGGCGACCACCACGGCGGAAGCCGACCACTACATCGAAGGCATTGCGGGGGTGCGGACCAAGACCATGTTTTTGACCAACCAGAAAAAGACAGCTGATTATCTGGTGATCATGGGCGACCAGCAACGGTTAGACTTTCACCGGTTCCAGGAGCTGACGGGGGCTAAACGGCCGAAGATGGCGTCAGATGCCCGGTTGGCCGCCAAGTTAGGACTCCAGCCGGGCATCGTGTCCATCTTTGGTTTGTTGAATAATGCCGACCATGACGTCCAGGTCTACTTTGACCAGGCCATCATGGACCAGGATCGGATGAGCTTTCATCCCAATAGCAACACCAGCACCATCTTTGTGGCCACAGAGGATCTGTTGCAGTTCCTGAAGGCGTTGAAGTATGACTACCAGGTGATTGATTTAACGGAATAACGATGAGGTTTAAGAGCGGTTAGAGTTAATGTACTTTTGTAAAATATAAGTCTAATAGCCATACATTGTCATTACATCGTGTTACAATGGCGGTGAGGTGAAGATGATGTTAGATACTAAGAAGAAAGTTTCCATTTCGGTTAAAACCAGTTTGGCTGATAAGGAAAGGGCTGCTAAATTATTTGATGATTTGGGACTTAATCTTTCCACGGCAATTAACATCTTTATTAAGAAGAGCCTTCTTGAAGGAGGTCTCCCATTTGAGGTGAAAGATTCATTCTATAGTGAAGCCAATCAGGCGGAATTAAATCGGCGCTTTAAAGCAATCTCAAAAAATCAAAATGTGCGTGCTCACAAGCTGATTGATTAGGGTGGTTAGGCATGTCGGTTAAGTTTTTAGATGAAGCTTGGGAAGAATACGTTGCTTGGCAAGACGAAGACCATAAAACTTTAAAACGGATTAATCAATTGATTAAATCAATTCAGCGAGATGGATTAGAGCCAGGGTTAGGTAAACCGGAGCGATTAAAGTATCAAGCTGGCTGGTCAAGGATAATTAATCAACAAGATTGGTTGGTTTATACAGTTAACGCTGGACAATTGGTTATTGTAGCCTGTAAGAATCATTACTGAGTATTTTGAGGACAGATGTCTTGGTAATCGTGATTATGTTGAGCGACTATTTAGCAAGTGAAGCCAATTTGTACTAGGTTTGGCGATAGTGGCGAATTGTTTGCTTGATAAGTAACTGGTTAAAATACTTGGAGACTTGGAAAGGTACTGTCGGCAAGTTCATAGGGTTATTTAATTGGAAAGCTAAAAGAGACGCTCAATTAAGGGCGTCTCTTTTGCCGTCATATACGTTGTAACTTCCATATTGATGGCCCCTTTACACTGGTGGTTTGGTTATAGGTCTACTGTCTGGTAGGATTACTTACCAGCCTATCTAGTTGGGATGTTTGGTGGGGAATCTTTATGTGAGCCTTTTTCGTAAAAGTATTCCACAACCCTAGACGATACCGATATAGCTTACTAAAATAGTGATAATATGTTTTTTCGCCAAAATACAAAATATCAAATAGAAAAAACGCATTTAGCCTTAACAAGTTATCGCGCCTGCCGCCATTCTTCTATATACTGAGAAAAGGCTAGCTAGGCGATCATTAGAAAGTAGGAGAGCTCATGCCACAGTATAGTGCTACGCTTATTGGTTACTCGTTTTGGTTTCGTGAATTTAGTCAGTATTTGGCGTTGCTCGATCAAGGGGTAAGCCCGACTGAGATTCGTGAGATGGGGGTTGAGGATAATTACTTCCAGGAGCCGACCACATCGCGAGCTGTGAAGATGTTACAGTCAATTCAGCGGCGGGTAGAAACGCTAGATGCTGATTATCGGGATCTTTTTCCGCAATTGGATCTGGCGAACCAAAAGCTGTTGAATTTGCTAACGGTCATGTTTTCAGACCCGTTGTTTAACGACTTTATGTATGACGTGTACCGAAGTGAACTGTTATTAGGGGACGCTAAGCTACATGCGTACGAGGTCGAAGCCTTCTTTAACCAAAAGCAATTGGAGAATCCTCAAATTGCTCACTGGACTTTACAAACCGTGCACCGTTTAGCGTCGGCCTTTCAGAGTTTCTTGCGGGAAGCGGGATTGCTGGAAAATCACGGGGATTACGATGCAGTCCAGCGGGCGTTACTGGATACGCGACTAATGATGTTACTACGTGCTAAACATGCTAATCGCGAACTGGCCTCACTATTAGGGAGATAATTATGACTGATACAGTTACTAAATTGAAACATCTACGCCAAAGACTTCAGGATCCTGACTTTCAGCAGAGTCGGGGACTATCCAACGAAGTTCCTTACTACATCTTAGCGTTTAATCCGGCAGACCAGCCACTGGTGACGGAAGAAATTAGTCAGATACGGCGGCAAGTGACCCGCGAGACGGCCGGGGTGGACATTGTGGAATTTAACCTTTACCAGATCATGTGGCACTTACTAGCAGACATGGGGATTGCGGATGACGTTGTGACTATGGAAGAGACGGATGGGCTAGATTATTTAACAGAGCAGTTGAACAATGCACTGGAAATGACCAGTCTCAATAATCCGTTCGTGACCTACATGCAAGAACGGATTCCGAATGATCAAACCATTGTTTTTGTTACGGGAATTGGTGAGATTTTTCCGTTAATCCGAGCGCATAAGGTGCTAAACACCATGCATCAAGTCATCACGAACGTACCCGTGATTTTCTTTTATCCGGGTGTGTATGACAGTCTAAGTCTCACCATGTTTGGTGAATCGAAAGAGGATAATTACTACCGGGCGTTTCAGCTAAATTAAGAAAGGGGAGGGGCTGACCATGAAAATCAAAGACATTTTCGCCAAGTCTATCGACCGAGATATCAAGGGTGTTATTACGATTGGCGATGAACAGGATGCCAACGTTAAACAAGAGCTAGAAGAATACGTCGTGACCAAGGAGTTGCGGACTCACTTCAAAGATTTCTTTGCAGCTTACGCGAATGGTATTAATCACGAGACCACTAAGATGGGGGTGTGGATTTCCGGCTTCTTTGGGTCTGGGAAATCGCATTTCTTAAAGATTTTAGCCTACATATTAGAGAACCGTGAAGTTGCGGGGAAACGGGCGCTAGATTACTTTGTTGATGACCAGAAGATTAGCGACGCGGAGACGTTGGCCAATATGCGATTGGCGACAACGGTGCCGAACGAGGTCATGCTATTTAACATTGATTCCAAGGCTAAAAACGGCAACAAGTCACAGAAAGACGCCATTTTGAACGTCTTTTTGCAGGTTTTCAACGAGCAGTTGGGCCTGTTTGGGGCGGACTTCTGGATTGCCGATATGGAACGGGACCTAATTGCTCAGGGAAAGTATGCCGAGTTTCAAGCGAAGTTTCAGGAATTGGACCGACAACACCGCGACTGGAAAACAGCGCGCAATGCCTATGCCTTTTTGAAGGGGACGATTCGGAATACGCTGGTGGCCATCGACTTCATGACGCCGGAGGACGCTGACGGGTTCATTGATCAGCTGCGGACGGAATACCCCGTTAGTGTCGAAAGCTTTGCTAAGTTGGTCAATGACTACATCGAATCTAAGGGCCCCAACTACCATATGGCCTTTCTGGTGGATGAAGTGGGCCAGTACATTGGGGGTAGCCAGCAACGCATGCTGAACCTACAAAGTATTGTCGAAGACTTAGGGACCTACACTCGAGGTAAGGCTTGGGTGATTGTCACCAGCCAACAAGCCATTGATCAGGTGACGGACCACTTAAATGGTCAGGATTTCTCGAAGATTCAGGGCCGCTTCAATACCCGAATTGCGATGTCGTCAGCTAACGTTGACGAGGTGATTCAGAAGCGGTTATTGGCGAAAACGACGGCGAGTCATCATTTACTGGAAGAAACCTTTAATGAACACCAACACGCGATTAATAACCTAATTAGCTTTGATGGGAAAGAGGAACGGAAACGTTACGATGATGCGCAGTCTTTTGCAGACCTTTACCCGTTCGTGCCGTACCAGATTTTCTTATTACAGGATACGTTGACGGCCATCCGGGAAAACGGCTCGGATGGGAAACATTTAGCGAACGGAGAACGGTCGATGCTTGCGGTCTTCCAGGAGTCCGCACAACGGATGGAGGACCACGATACCCGTGCGCTTATCCCCTTCAGCCTATTTTTCCAAGGCCTAAGTCACTTCTTAGATCACACGCATATGATTGTGATTCAGCGGGCACAAAGTAACGAGTTGATTAATCCGAATAATGAAGAGCACCCGTTTGCGGTCCAGGTCTTAGAGACGCTGTTTATGGTCAAATACGTCCAGGACTTTGACGCTACGTTGAACAACCTGGTGACGTTGATGATTGATTCCATCGATACGGACCGCATTGACCTAGAGAAACGGGTGAAGGATGCCTTACGACTGCTGCAAGAACAAAATATCGTGGAAAAAACTACCAGTGGCTATGAGTTCTTGACGGATGCAGAACAGGACATCAGTAAGCAGATTCGTAAACAAACTGTGGACGGTAGTGAGGTTTCGCAGGCCATTGGGAACTTCCTGTTTAGCCCAACCATGATTTCGCGTCGGTACACCTACCCGAAGTTAAAGCAGCAATACAACTTTACGTTTAATCAGTGGGTCGATGACCGGCCGATTGGCCAAATCAATCCGGGGATGGGCTTAAAGCTGGTGACGCCGGAGAGTGAAGCGAACCGCACTGACGTGGTTCTTCGACAACTATCCAGTGTTCCCGAGCAGCCACAGATTGTTATTGATTTACCGAACGACGCGCAGTACGTCAATGATCAACAGCAAATCTTGAAGATTGAACGGTTCATCTTGAATCCTAAGGAACAAGCGAAAGATGCGCGGTCGCAGCAGATCATTGATGTCAAGAAGATGGAACTGAACACTTTAAAGGAACGGTTGGCCAAGGAGTTAGCAGAAGCGCTTCAAGCGGCGGATGTCTATGTCCAGGGGGAGAAATTCCCGGCATCTAAAAAGGATTTCTTCACACAATTGGCACAAGCTCAGGAACAATTGGTGAGTGAAGTCTACCGTAATCTCAGCTACATTGATGTGGTTAAGCAGGAAAACGATGTGGTGGCCCTCTTTAAGCCGGACGCCGAATTAGTCACAACGGATGAAAACCAACAGGCGCTCCAAGCGGTCTTGGGACGGGTCAATTACGCTTGTAGCGAAGGCCACACCAAGGTCGCTTACAAGACCGTTTTGGACCGGTTTAAAGGCATTCCCTATGGTTATCGTGAATTAGACATGGCTTGGCTAGTGGCGAAACTTTTCGCTGATTCGAAGCTAAAAGTTTACGTAAACGGTGAGCAACTTAATCTACGAGATCATTATTCGGCCAACGAATTTGCCAACTTCTTCTTGAAACGTAAATTGATATCCGCGGTCCAACTGGAACCGCGGCAGGCGATTAGTCCACTAAAGAAGCGGGCTCTAAAGAACGTCGCCCAAGAGGTCTTCAATAAGCGGGTCTTTAGTGACGATGAGGATGATACCCTAGTCAATGAACTCCAAGATCGGCTGCAAGACGAACATCGGACGCTGGACTTGTACTTGAAACAGCCGACGTATTATCCAGGACGGAATTTTCTTGAAACGGGCCAACGGCTGATTCAAGCACTGCTGGCTCAGAACGACCCTGAGCGTTTCTATGATTTGATTGCTCAAAAGGAAGACGACCTTCTTGACTGGCATGAAGATATGCTTGAATTTGGGATTACCGAGTTCTATCAAAATGACACGCAACAGGAAATCTGGCGGGCTGCCCAAAACAAGATGACCATCTATGAAAATTCGGTTGATTTCTTGGTAGGGACCGAACTTAAGCGGGTGAGCGGTCAGATTCAGAAGATTATGACGTCTAACCGTCCTGAGGGGAAAGTGCAGGAGCTGAAGTCCCTGAACGAAACCTTCAATGCGGCTTATACCCAGGAATTTGATACGAGGCTCACGGAGGTTCAGGTGTTCGTGCAGACCGAAGAGAAGACCGCTAAGCGGTATAGTCAGGAACAGGGTGTGGCGGATCAATATGATGAAAACATTTCGCGTGAATTTGCGACAATTCTGAATAAGGCGGAGCAGGCAAGTTCACTGAATGACTTAGTCATCAATAAACAATTGGCGATTTCGCGTCGGCAGCAGGTGATTCGCGACATTGACCAAACGGTAGATCGGTTACGACGTGAGCAACAGGCGCAACAACGGACTAAGACAGTACCGGTGGATCAACCGACAAATGATTCAACAACTAATACGGTAACGCCACCCGCCACCCCAGCGAAATCAGCGCCTGTGGCACCCAAAGAAGTACCCGTTCAGGCATTAGGGATCGAACAGACTTGGCAACTGAAAGATTCAGGAGACGTTGATGCCTACGTAGAACGCTTGCGACAGGAACTCCTGACGAAGTTGAAGGAAAACGGTGGCAAGATTAACTTTACCTTGTAAAGTGACGGAGAAACGAGAGGATACGAATGGATAAAACGGCAATCAAGAAGTTTGCGGTGGCAGCTCGTCGTGACTTGATCGAACAAATTAAGTTAAAGGCTCGCGCCGTGGGAATTACGACAGAAGGCCCCCAAGAAAAGGCAGCCACATCGACTCACGAAATTGAATATTACCAGTTAGGGAATATGGATGAGCAGCATGCCATTACAGGTAAGGACATCGTTAAGCGCCAGGAACTGGCTACGGAGCTTCAGCAACGTGCCCAGAAAACTACGATGGCAGCGGCATTTAACGACTTGGTCGAGGAAGTGGCGTATACCTGGTTTAATCGAATCATTGCGATTCGCTTCATGGAAGTTAATGGGTACCTGCCGAGTCGCACCCGGGTCTTGTCAAGCACGCTGGACCGTAACGAACCAGATATCATGGTCGTAGCTATGGCCCGTCCGGACGATTTAAACGATTCGTTGGGGGGCTTCAGTGACGCTGAGAAGCGGCTAATTGACCGCGCTCGGGAAACGGAACAGCCCACGGACATGGATGCGTTGTACCGCATGCTCTTTATCAAGCAGGCCAACGCCTTGAACCAGAATTTACCGTATTTGTTCGAACCAACGGACGATTACGCCGAATTATTGTTCACGCCCAGCTATAACGACGGTGTCATCCGTCATCTGATCGAAGACGTCGATGAAGCCGACTTCGACGTAACTCAAGGCGGTCAGGTCGAGATTATTGGGTGGTTGTATCAGTATTACAATACGGAACCTAAAGAAAAAGCTATCGGTAGTCCCAAGTCACATAAATTTAGAGATACCGAAATTGCATCGGCAACACAGATTTTTACCCCTGACTGGATTGTTAAGTATATGGTTGAGAACTCCCTCGGTAAGCTATGGATAAAAAGCTTAAAACAAAAAGGAACTGACCTTTCCGAAGGAGAAATCGCTAGTTCGTTTGGTTGGCAATACTACATGGTAGATGCTCAGCAAGATAGTGCAGTGTTATCAAAACTAGCTCGGTTCGATGAGCCCTTGGCTTCATTAGATGTGAAAGACATCCGGTTGATTGACCCATCTATGGGGTCTGGGCATATTTTGGTATACGCTTTTGATGTGTTGGAAACTATCTACGAGTCTGAGGGTTATTCCAAACGTGAAGCTGCTCAGATGATTTTAGAAAATAATTTATGCGGGCTAGATATAGATACACGGGCTTTTCAGCTATCGTACTTTGCAGTAATGATGAAGGCTCGTCAATATAATCGGCATGCGCTAACGCGATTACAACCAAAACACATTTTTGATGTTCCTGGATTAGGCGAATATACGCCTGCTGATTTTGATGTTTTTTTGAATCAACTATCACCCGAATCTCGTAAATTAGCTCAACAATTTCTACGAGTATTTGATCATGGAAATGAGTTAGGATCATTAATTCGTATTCCAATAAATGAAAATAGCGAGCAACTGGTTACAGAAGTTGAATCACTGGACTCTGGTCAACTATCCTTTGAATTAATCCCATTAGTCGAAATCTTCAAAAATATTTTAGATGTTGTTCAGGTCCTTCATACCCAGTACCAAATTGTTATTACGAACCCACCATACATGGGATCTTCACGCATGAATGCGGTATTGTCGAAATTTGCTAAGAAAAACTTTCCAAATTCTAAATCGGATTTATTTTCAATGTTTATCGAGCGATGGAACAAAGCATTGCTTCCGGGTGGCTACAATGCAATGGTCACCATGCAATCTTGGATGTTTCTATCTAGTTTTGAGAAAATGCGTCGAGATACCCTCAAGAACTATACAATTTCTAATTTAATGCATATGGAAAATAACGTTATGGGAATTGCATTCGGAACGGCAGTAACCATTTTTCGTAATATTCAACTTGCTAGTTTTTCAGGAACATATCACCAGATTAAAACAGCAGATGTTGCCAAGGGCACTCCGACACATGTTCCCATCTCAGGAAATAGATTTAATCGAACTAACCAAGCGAACTTTACCAAGATTCCGGGGATGCCGATTGCTTACTGGGCTAGTAAAAATTTATTACGTGACTTTGAAGTGGGGACTCGGATGGATGAGTTGGTAACTCCTAAACAAGGGTTAGCAACAGCAAATAATAATCGCTTTTTACGGCAATGGTTTGAAGTGCAGCATTCTCGTATTAACTTCCAGGCTTCTTCCCTAAAGGATGCCGAACAGTCAGGTAAAAAATGGTTCCCATATAATAAAGGTGGTTCCTATCGCAAGTGGTATGGCAATTATGACTATGTCGTGAACTGGGAAGACAACGGCTACGAAATTCGTCACTTTACTGATTCAAAAGGGAAGGTTCGTTCGCGACCACAGAATACAGATTATTACTTTCATGAAGCGATAACTTGGTCTGATATCACCAGTGGATCTATTAGCATGCGTTATAGAAGATACGGTAGCATTCATGATGTTTCTGGAATGTCAGCATTCTCAACCTCTAAAGACCAGTTAATGTATTGCCTAGGCTTATTAAATTCCACTGTTGGAAATTATATTTTTAAAATACTAAATCCGACGATTCATTTTCAAATCGGTAATTTAAAGGCATTCCCAGTAATAGCCACTGACAAGATTGATTTGGACGTAATTACGCAATTAATTATGCTTTCTAGTGTCGACTGGGGTGAGTTTGAGACTTCTTGGGACTTCGGGCGACATCCCCTACTCACTCACATCGCTGATGAACAGCAAAATAAAGTTGCAGGTAAACTTCAGAACGCCTTTCAGTTGTGGCAAGCAGAAGCCCAGAATCGGTTTGACCAACTGAAGGCTAATGAAGAAGCCTTGAACCGTATTTTTATTGATCTTTATGGTTTGAATGATGAGCTCTCACCTGAGGTAGCTGATAAGGACGTTTCAGTTCGTTTAGCGGATGAAACACGGGATATCAAATCATTCTTGTCTTACTTTGTAGGCGTGGTCTTTGGTCGTTACTCGCTGGATGTTCCAGGCCTAGCCTTCGCGGGTGGTCAGTGGGATGATGGAAAATACCAATCGTTCATTCCTAACCAAGATAATTTATTAGTGCTGACAGATGCCGATTACTTCGGTGACTCTCGCGACGTGATTTATCGCTTGCGGGAGTTCCTGACAGCGACGTTCGGTGCGGCCACGGTTGACGAGAATTTGGCCTATATTGCGACTGCTTTGGGTAAGAAGGGGACTTCGCCGGAGGATGTTATTCGGAAGTACTTCGTAGATGACTTCTTCAAAGATCATAATAAGCTTTACCAGAAGCGACCAATTTACTGGGAATTTTCGACCGGTCGAAATAATGGGTTCAAAGCCTTAATGTACTTGCATCGGTACGAAGCCAGCGAATTAGCAATGGTGCGGACGGATTATCTCCATGCCTTGCAGGGAAAGTATGAGACGCGGCTAGAGCAATTGACAGAATTGGCGGCTAACGAACCGGTTATTAGTCAAAAGAAACGGTATGAAAAAGCGCGTAAGCACTTGGACAAACAGTTACAGGAAGTTCAAAAGTACGACGCGCCACTACAACATTTGGCCAGCCAACGGATTGAGTTGGATTTGGATGATGGGGTTCTGGTAAACCATCAGAAACTCCAGGGTGACGAAAAGATTTTAACTAAAATCAAGTAAGCTAAAGACGGGTCTTCCGAGAAGGGAGACCCGTCTTTGTGCCAAAAGATGTGCCAATTATTTCGTGGCTTTTTCCAAGATGGAAATGATGCGATCTTGGTCCTGAGTTTCGAGTTCTTTGATGATGTGCAGGTAGGTTGATTGAGTGGTTGTGATGCTGCTATGACCTAGTCGACGCGACACGGAAAGGACGCTAACGCCTTTATAGAGGAGAATTGAAGCGTGAGTGTGGCGTAGGCCGTGGAAAGTAATTCTAGGAATCTTGAGAGCGTGTAGGACATCGGTTAAGACGTGGTTGATCTCAGCACTAACGAACACGTGGCCCTGCGGAGTCATGAAGATGGGACGGTGTGGTGTTGCTGGAAAGATACTCAGGTAAGTTTGAAGCTTGTGAGCCGTGGTCATATCGATGGTAATCTCTCGTATTGATGATGGTGTTTTGGTTTTCATGAACCCGGTCTTGTATTTGTAGTCCCAGGCCTTATTGACGCTGATTTTTCGGTGCTGAAAGTCAATATCCTGTGGGGTTAAGCCGACAACTTCGCCGTAACGCATCCCGGTAACGGCTGCGAGGTAGATGATCATTTCCTCGATTTTAGTGGGCGATAGGTGGGTGATGAGCCGCTGCCAGTCCCGATAACTCAGGACTTTGGGCCTCTTAGGCCGTTCAACGCCAGTTACTACAGCCTTACGAGTGGGGTCGGAAATAATGATTTTCTCATCCAGCGCTTCAAGAACGCAGGCCCGTAGCTGTTTATGAAAACAGGCGACTGTTCGTCGGGCGTGGGTTTGTGCGAATTGATTGAGTTTCTCTTGATAGATGAGCTTGGTTAGGTCTTTTAGTTTTAAGTTGCCGAAGAGCTCGGCGGCGTGCTTAGCAGTATTTTGGTACTTGCTGTAGGTAATGGGGGTTACGGCTCCCTGCTTATAGACTTTAATCCACCGGCGATAGTACGAGACTAGGGACTCATTACCCGATTGAACAGTCGTGAGGTTGGGATGCTCCGCCTGCATCTTACTGGCTGCTAAGATAGCATCAGACTTGAGTAAAAAGCCAGATTTACGTAACTTTTTGTAGTGACCGTCAATATCCTTATAGGAAATTTCATATTGCCAGGCATTACCGCGTTTTCGATAACTAACCATGTGTTTTCCCTCCGTTTACTGAATAAGTTGGCACAATTTTGTCACAAGCTAACTTATACACCAATGGGGGAGCGACAGTGTGCGAGCTGTTCATCAGCGATGTGAGCGAGTAATGGATGCACTTCAAAATCCCATGACGTTTCAAAAGAGTCCCAATCGCACTTTGTCTCTTTGATGTTTACACTCACCATACGGTCAAGATCATTGTTTTGAGAAACGGCAAAGGGCAGTTTTTGTATTTGACCTAACCGGTAATCTAAAGTCGGAGAAATAAAGGACAATAAGTACTCTGAGACTTTCGAATTCAAAAATGCTAGGACATACATATAAGACTCATGAGAAATGCTAAACATCATCGGTCCCTTGGAATCAAAAAAAGATTGATGAACTGTATACCTAAATGACGGCTTCCCAGATGATATAGCTGACCAGGTGATACCAACACTATTTTGGAATGGTAGGTTTCTGATGTTGGATTTTGGCATTGCTTTCATTTCCTTACCGTTATCCCGCCAGTCTACGTAATATTCATTATTTCCATACCATTTTCTATAAGATCCGCCTTTCTGGTAAGGATACCATCCTGGACTATTGTGTTTTATTTCATACCAGAATCTTAAAAAACGAGAATTATTGCCTGTTCCTAAGCCTTCCTTCCCACGAAATTTTGAGTCTAGCGTTTCTATTTTAAAAAGATTAAAAACATCTCTGGTTGCCCAGTAAGCAATCGGCATCCCCGGAATCTTGGTAAAGTTCGCTTGGTTAGTTCGATAAAGGTAGTCGATGTCGGGGTTAGCAATGGCCTCCAATACCTTGTCACGCTGCACTGCCATCCCGCCTTTAAAGGCGGAGAGTCGCAAGTAAGTGCCTGGTTGCGTAGCTACGACGTTCTTCAAAACAAAGGTGTTGATTGGCACCGTAGCTTCTTCGAATGCGGAGTATTCCATTTGAATCAGACTATCGATTTGCTGGTGATCAATCAAGTATCGTCTGAGTTTTTCATAGGTTTTGATGAACATCCAGACAAAGGGCGTCATGAAGGCCGAATAGCCCCCTACTGTGACAAGCTGGCTGTTGCGATAGATAAATACTGAGAATAGGTCACTTGCGTAATCAGTGTAATAGCGTTTAACATACTTTTTCAACGCTTTATCCATCTTGTTCATGTAAGGTGGATTTGTCACTGCCACATCATAATGACGAGTCATCACCTGAGCAATTGTAAGCGTCCGTAAGAGTAAAGCCTGGTCATTACGAAGGTTAAAGACATCCAAATCGTCGATTGTGACGTCCTTGACCGCTTGAATTAGTGCATCCCAATCGTAGTTCTGTTCATCTAGATTGATGATGGAACCCAATTCACGGGCATTACTAAACTGCGAAACAACGTCCTGTAGTGCAACACCTGTTTCACCAGGAAACTGCGATAAAAAGGCCTCGCTCACAGCGTCTGTATCTTCAAAAACGTACACATGCGGGGTAACTTCTGAGTCCGTGAGAATCCGCCGGTTGTATTGACGTGCCTTCATCATCAGGGCAAAGTAGGCTAACTGATAAGCTCGGCGGTCAATCTCCAGGCCGTACAGGTTCTTCTGTAAAATCAACTTAGCGGCTTCCCGTGATGAGTAACCCTCTTCTAGATAAATTTGCATCAAAACGTCAAATGCATATACCAGAATATGGCCAGATCCCATGGCGTTATCAATAATTTTCAAATCTTCAGGTCGTTTATCATCAGAGATTTGGGCAATTTGACTAGGTAGTTGGTAAGCCAATTTATCTCGCAAGGAGCTATCGGGGTGGCGTTCTAACCAATACTTTCCCAAAGAGTTATCGACCATGTACTTCACGACCCAATCCGTTGTAAACAGTTGCGTCGCCGCTGGAATGTCCTGTTTCTGAACGGGGCCACCACTAATGTTGACGACCTGATTGTGGGGTTCCGTATTGTAATACTGATACAACCACCCAATAATTTCGACCTGGCCACCTTGAGTTACGTCGATGTCGGCCTCATCGACGTCTTCGATCAGATGACGGATGACACCGTCGTTATAGCTGGGCGTGAACGAACAGAATAATTCAAAATCGTGGGTTGTTCGGATGCGTAAGAACGGCTAACATGTAACTAACAATATTTAACCAGCGAGTACCAAAGGGAGCAGAACGCATGGCAGATGTAGACACAGAAAAGATTATTGAAACACTTAAACAACGCTTTGATGAGACCCACCAATTTATCTTTTGGTACGACGAGCATGGTGAATTTCGGGACCAAGTAGATGATATTCAGGCGGGACTTCAGGGCGTGGCCCAGGTGCGGGTCCTGACGCGGGGCCACCAGGTTCAAGTGAAGCGAGAATTGTTAGCCTTAGCCCCTAGTGAACGGGTGCTGATTTATTCGCCAGAGCCGGAACCATCTTTGAATGAAGACCATCTTCGGAATATCGTGCTGTATTCTGGAACCTTTACGGCGGATTCCCTAGAAATTTTACGTAAAGCGTTAGGCTATCCTCAGAGCTTGCGGCCCTTCCTGAAAGACCACCGTAAGTTCTTTGACAGTAAGGAACGACGCCAACGCTTGCAGCATTATGACCTCAAGAGTTATTTGGTAACCCCTGAGTTAGCCATTATGGCGGTTGTCGCAAAGTTAAAACAACCGTTAGTGGACTTCTTCGATATTCTTCAGCTCGTTTTAGGGGCAGGGATGCAGGATAATTCGATTTTGGCAGGTTTTGAGAAATATCAAGTGAGTGGCCGATTTTGGGACGAGGTTCGGTCACGTTTCGGCTATACGGCGGCGACGCCTAACCTCTCAGACTTTATCGTGGGATTGTATCTAACAATTACATATCATCAAATGAAGCGTCCAATGCCGCAACGCTTTGCCAACTTAGATTTTAGCCAGGACTTAGCGAACGTACAGACATTGATGCAACAGTTTGGTAGCCGGCATCAAGATAATACGACGGATATGTTTGGCCAGTTAGCGCATGACGTGTGGCAAGTTGTTCAGGGAGCAACACTGTTTGCGGATGCGGACATCGATGCCGTTGCCCGAGCGGACAGCTTCCCGCAATTTGATGAACAGTTGTTACTGTGGATTCAAGAGCGACTCCAGCTGGGGGATGTCAATGCCCAGTTAAATGGGCGTTCGATTGATCAGGTGACCAAGTGGCGAGTCGACACCACGCACTACGGTCAGCAGTTCAAATCGTTGTATCAGATGATGCGTAAGGCCTGGCACCTAGTTCGCGATGTACGGGTGCAGGCACCGACAAATCAAGCCACACTCGAAGCTATCGAAAACTATGTTCAGTCAGGGTATCGTTTAGACACACGATACCGGCAGTTTGTGTGGGACTACCAACGGAGCCAACTACCAGACGCTTATCGCCCAACTAAGCAGTTGGTTGATGCGCTTTACGTGAATGACTATTTAGCGCCATCGATGACGACTTGGAACCAGAACCTGAATCTAACGACGATTCCAGCGACGCATCAACAACGCAACTTCTATAAGAATCATATTGCGCCGGAAACCAACCGGATTGTGGTCATCATTTCCGATGCGTTTCGATTTGAGGCGGCTAAGGAATTGGAAAAGCAACTGCGTAAGTCCGATCAAGTTACGGGGCTCAAGATGGATTACCTAGTTACGGGCCTACCATCGGTGACTTATATGGGGATGCCAGCGATGTTGCCCCATCATGACCTAACGCTGGAAGAGAAGACCTTGTTGGTAGATGGTCAACCGGCCGTTAATCGTGAGCAGCGGCAACGAATTCTTCAGGCACAGAATCCAGCGAGCGCTGCTTACGCGTTAGACGATTTGAAGGATGCCCCATCGGCTGAAATCCGAGAAAAGTTTGCCGGCAAGCAAGTGGTTTACATTTATCACAACCAAATTGATACAACGGCCGATAATCTGAAGAGCGAAGATAGTACGTTTCAGGCGACAGCTGAAGCTATTTCCGAAATCCGCTTGCTGATTGGCCGGTTACGAACGGTGAGCATCGCACATATCTTAGTGACGGCCGATCATGGCTATATTTACCGTGATGACCAGTTAGAGGATAGCGATAAGATTGACCTGCAACGGACAGGGAAGGATATTAAATCGCAGCGTTATCTGATTACGGACCGTAACTTCACACTTCCTGGCGTTGATCGTCAGTCACTGGGACAGATTCTAGGGCGGGCGGACGACCGATACGTCTACTATCCCCAAACGGCGAAAACCTTCCGGGCCCCCGGGGGAGCTAACTATGTACACGGTGGCTCCTCGTTGCAGGAAATGGTCGTTCCACTACTGGATGTACGGACCACGACTAGTCGTTCGGAGGCTCATAACGCGCAACTGGAGGTTGTCAACGCGACTAAGCGTATTACGTCGCTGGAAGTGCCCGTCGTGTTGCGGCAATCGGAACCAGTTGGTGCGACTGTGATTCCTACGGCGTATAATCTGTACTTTGTGGATGACCAGGGTCGACACATTTCCGGGTTGGTGACTGTTAACGCGAATAGCCAGTCAATCGAAGTGGAACAGCGTATTCAGCAGACCACCATTGTGTTGGCGGACCGGTACTACGATAAGACCAAGGATTATTACCTGATTATTGAGAACAAACAAGAGCCGACCGATTACCAACGAATTGCCTTCGATATGGATATCGCAAACTTAGATGACTTTGATTTTTAATCCCTAATTGCCAAAAAGACGCCCCAACCGGTTAATCCGGTGAGGCGTCTTTCATTTAGTCGTTTTTTTCCCAAAGGCTACCAATGCCGGTAGGACCAGGCCAGGATACACGCCGCCATGGCCGCTAGCAGGGCAATGCTGTAATACAATGGTCAGGTTGCGCATCGTTGCATACCACTATGGTGTTGGGGCAAACTCAATCACCAAGCTAATTAATTGAAATTCCTCTAGTTGCTTACTATACTCATTGATATTGAACTTATCGTTTATTATATAAACGGTTTGAATTGTGACGATTCAGGAGAGAAGAGGGAAATCAAGATGCACGGAAGGATTGTTGGTAAGGGTCCCCGTTGGCTGGCCCTTTTGAGCATTGGCGGGTTGCTAATCGGCGGGGGATTAGTCACGACACACGCCAGCGTGGATGCCCGGGCGGCCGATACCACCACGACGGCTAGTCAAGAAGTTTTACACGCAGGAGAGTTTGGGACCAGCCACTGGTCAATTACGGCTGATCATACCTTACACATTGGTGCGGGGACGTTGGGCGCTCCCGCGAAGACGCCGGATGGGCCACCTTGGAAACCCTACGGTGCCGAGATTGAAAATATCGTGATTGAAGGGCCGGTAGTCTTGAACGCCAACAGTCGCATGCTGTTTGGGTATTTAGGTGTGGGGTCGACGGGGGGCACCATTAAAGGCCTGGATCAAGTCGATGCCAGCCACGTCACCAACTTTGAATTTGCTTTCTATGGCATTCAGGTGGCAAAGCTTGACTTGTCTAGTTGGGACGTCCACAACGTGACCAACACCAGCTTCATGTTTGGCCAAGCCACGTCTCAGGTTATCGACCTAACGGGGTGGCAATTACCTAAGCTGACCAACACTTACTGGATGTTCATGCTAGCTGCCCGGGTGCACGAACTAGATCTCTCCGGCTTCAACCTCCGGCACGCCAGTACGACGCAGATGTTGATGAATACGAACCTGACCGTCCTCCACTTGGGACCGGATTCGTTACTGAGTGGCACGAACTTACGGACCTTTTCCAATGCGGCCTATCAAGATCACTGGCAGGATGTGGGCACCGGAACCCTCGAAGCACCGCAAGGATCGCACGTGTATACCGCAGCCCAACTGATGGCTAACTTTAAGGGGGCCGCACCTTATACCTACGTGCGGGCGAGAAATACCGGTGCGCCCGTGACGGTGCATTACGTTGATACGGCCGACCACCCGTTGGCGCCGGATGAGGTTCACACCGGCTTTTACGACGCGCCATTTACCATAACGCCCAAGACCATTGCCGGGTACACCTTGGACCATACCGACGGAGCGGTGACTGGGACATTCGGCGCTAACCCGGGGACCGTGACCTGCTACTATGTTCCGGCGAAGAACCAGCAGAGTCTTACGGGGCAGGACGCTACCGTGACGGTGGGGGATGCCCGGCCGGACAGCGCAACCTTCCACGCGCGAGCGACCGACAAGGCGGGCCAACCAATCCCCGTGACGGTTGACTTGGACCATGCCAATCTCACCCAGCCGGGGACGTATCCGGTTATTTTAAAAACGACCGATGGCCAAGCAAAGACGGTCCAACTAACGGTTAAAGCGGCGGAGGGTGGGTCCTCCAGCGTTTCCAGTTCATCCAATTCGTCGAGCGCTTCCAGTTCCACGGATTCAACCAGTAGTTCGGCCAGTTCTAGTACGACGAGTTCCAAGGATATCCACTACGGCGGTGACCAAGACCTAGGCGTCTTCAAGGGGGAGGCCATCTATGCGACTAAGGCGTTACGGCTCTATCGCCACCCCACGTTTAAGGCCAACCAGGTTAAGGCGCGCTATGCTCAGCAGTCCCGGATCAAGCGCCCCATGTTCGTGGTGACCGGGGCAGCTAAATCGCGAAACGGGGCCTTGCGGTTCAAAGTCCGGGATGTTAACCATACGGCGAAGACGGATGGTCGCGTGGGCTACCTGACCGCTAAACGAGCTTACGTGACGGGGGTCTATTACCAGCAACGCCATCCCCGTATCACGGTGATTAATCCCCGGGGCGTTAACGCTTATCGGCGGCACAACCTAACCGGGAAGGTGCACCATTACCGGCGGGGGCAAACGGTGCGAGTCCGGCGCATCGTACATTACCATTTAACGACACGTTACGTCTTACCCAACGGTCGGTACATTACGGCGAATAAGAAGTTAGTGCGCGCTGATTTAGCGGCGTTCCACCAGAGCACGCAGCATTCCCTGGCGCTGCGAACGCGGATGGTACGCTAGAGAATCGTAGCTTATTTGGTTAGATAGACGAAAAGGGTCGTCCTTGCATCTGCAGGGGCGGCCCTTATCAGTTCTTGAGTTATTTACCCGTGTGGTAGAGGTCCAACAACCGCTTCCGTAGTGCGTCATCGTAGGCCGTCAGGTACAGGCCGTACTTACCGCGCTTCATTAAGACGTTCAAGACGTTGGCGATGAATTGCTTGTATTCGTCGCGGGTGAACTTGATGTCCTTGCGCTTCTTGAAGACTTCCTTGTGGGAGTACTTTTCGGGAATCACGGTCATGGTGTCGGTTTGTGGGTCGTACCCGAAGGACGGGCCAATGACCATTCCCACGTAGTTCAAGTCAAAGCCTTGGAGGGTGTAGATGGTCCCCACCTGGGTGATGGACCCTTCCCGCTTAGCCCAAGGGGTCCGTTGCGGGTCCCACTCGTCCCATGGCAGGTTGAAGGTGTCCATTTCCACGTTGTGCCGGCCGTCGATCCGGGGGAAGCCGGAAGTGGCAACCATCCGGCTCATGCCGTATTTCTTATTTTGCTTCTTGATCAGCTCGAACATCTCGCCGGCCTTGTCGAAGACTTCAAACGCGAAGTCGCTGTTGGTTGGGAAGGGTTTGAGGGGCTTTTCGGCGGTCAAATCGTCCATCCAAGCGACTTGCTCGTCGCTGGCGACCATCCGGTACTGGAAGTTCATGTCGAAGCGTTTGTAGGGGTGGTTGCCGATGGTCTTCATCAGAAGGTCGCGGTCCCAGTACATCTTGGATTGGAAGACTTGTTCAAAGTCGTAGACCACCACGACCACCTTGGCCAGGTTCATCAGGTCGGTCAGTTGGTTCTGCCCGTGGTAGTGGGCGTAGGGTTCGGACTTCGAGTACAGCAAGTGGGCCTCATCCACGAAGATGATGTCGTACTTCTTGTGGTCCCGTTGGGCGTGGTTGATCAGTGCCGTGGGGCGCAAGATCGACTTAGCGTGCATGTGGGGAATCGAGGCCGCGATGTCGCGGTAGGCCTTGTACAGTTCGGGGTGGTTGACCACTAAGGCGGTCTGGAAATGCGGGTCGACCATGTACTGGCGAACCAGTTCCATCAAGACCACGGACTTTCCAGTTCCCGCCGCACCTTCGATGATGGCAACGGATGACGGCTTTTTGGTCAAGCCTTGCTTAATGTAGGCGTTGAGGTTGGTAATGACGGCCTTTTGATCGTCGGATAAATCGTCGACGAAGAATTGGGCCTTTAGAATTTCATTCATTGGTTAATTGCTCCTAGCTAGTGGGATGTGAAGATTTCTGAAAAAACTAGTTTCCATTATAGCAGTTTTGGAATTTGGGAATATAAATTTTGTCGGATCCTAAAAAGTAGGCGCTTTCTGCGTTGGTGCGTGCGAGGGCTAATGAGGTGTAAACTAGTTTTAAAAGCTAACTATCGGTATATCGAAGGAGTGACTGGGATGAAACAACAGGCAATTATAAACGTTTTGCGGTGGGCGGTTGTTGCGGATGCTTTAGGGGTGCCAGCAGAAATGCGACCTCGAGGAACCTATCCAAAGATTATGGACATGCAAGCCAGTTCATTCTGGCGACAACCGGCAGGAAGTTGGTCAGATGATACATCGATGACGCTCTGTCTCATAGAGAACCTAGTTGAGGCACAACCGGGAGATTATTCAGACTTAATGCAACGGTTTGAAAGTTATATGCGGTATGGTACGAACACCCCGCAAGGAGAAATTTTTGATATTGGGCGAACGTGTGCACATGCTATTCGCAACTTTGCAGTTAATCGCCAAGCACCTTTACTTTGCGGGGATGGGTCCCCATACGCTAACGGGAATGGTGCGTTGATGCGGATTGCTCCATTAGCAATTTTGTTGCAATCAGAGACTGATAGAGTGAAACGATTCAATGTTGCTCGAGATTATACTGTGGTGACGCATCGACATGCGCGGGCAGTTGTGGGGAGTTATCTATTTTTAGAGTTGCTACACCATCTTTTAAACTATAAGTCGCTTAAACAGGCTTTGAACATAGTACGAGCGTCTTGTGAAGCCGGATGGCTGGCACCAGTGTATCAAAATGAAATTTCACACTATCAGATGATTTTTGAGACGGCATTTCCCCAGACGTCAGAAAAAATGATTAAAACGTCTGGATATGTGGTTGATACGTTAGCAGCGGCGGTCTGGGTGGCATTGACACAGTCCACACCTAGGCAGGGCATCATAACGGCTGTTAATCTCGGGGGAGATACCGATACTGTGGCGACTGTTGCGGCTTCCTTACTGGCCGCTGGTAATTTACAGACACCTGTAGATACACAATGGTGGCATCAGACATTAAACCATCAGATATTAGATAATCATTTTGAGGCGTTTGCTAAAAAATATGGTGAGTAGCTGACGAAGATTTGGGCAGTTAGAGAATTAAAGGGGTGCTCCTAAGCAAACGTCCGTAAAATGGCTTGAGCAATCGGCAACGCGTGACTTTCCAGAGCGAAGTGTCCGCTGTCAACGGCTTGGACGGTTGCGTTGGGGTCGTCACGAGTAAAGGCCTGTGCTCCTGGGAAGATGAACGATGGATCGTTCTTGCCCCAGATGGCCAACAATTTAGGCTGGAACTCGCGAAGGTAGCGCTGGAAGGCAGGGTAGGCCTTGATATTGTTTTGGTAATCAAAAATGAGGTCCAACTGGTTGTCGGCATAGTTCGGCCGTTGGGTGTAGGCGATGTCGAGGGTGTAGCCGTCGGGACTGACACTATTGGCGGGCGTGCCCGTCAGGTACTGCCCCTTGATGGTCTCTGGTGCAAAGGCGGTGCGGTACGACGCGCGTTTGGCGGCGGTCGGGTGGTCCCAGAAGTCTTGACGGGTCGCCCATTTTGCGCCTAGCCCTTCCTGATACACGTTCCCGTTTTGACTCACGATACCCTGAATCCAGTCGGGGTGCGCCGTAGCGATGTGGAAGCCAATCGGTGCGCCGTAATCGAAGACGTATAGGTAGAACTTGGTCAGCTGTAAGTGGGTGATGAAGTCCGTCATCACGCTGGCCAGGTGGGTAAACGTATAAGTGAAGTCCGCGTGGTTGGGCATGCTGGATTGGCCGAATCCCGGGAAGTCGGGGGCGATGAGGTGGAAGTGGTCCGCCAGTAACGGCATCAAATCGCGGAACATGTGACTGGCGGACGGAAAACCGTGGAACAGCAGCATGGTGGGCTTAGTGGGGTCGCCGGCTTCCCGGTAAAAGATCTTGAGGCGGTCGATTTGGACGGTATGGTAAGTGGTCATAGAAGGTTAACTCCTTAGTTTGGCATTATTGACGGTCAGTAGGTGGGTCATGGCGGCTTTATCGGGTCCTAACCTGGTATCGGTGAGGCGCCCCCAAGTCGTCAGACATTGGTTTGCGGTCCGGAGGAAGTCTGCGCTGGCGGGTAATAGATCGATGGTGGCGGCCTTGCCGATAGTGGTCATCTGGACTAAGTCCCGTTGGGCGAGGCGCTGGATCATTCGGTAGATGGACGACCGATCGTAGCCTAACGTGGTGGCTAGGTCCGTAACGGTCTGGGGATGGCGGTCTTCTAGGGCCAGCATGATGTAGGCGTAAGCCGGCTTCATCCCGGTAGGTCGGAAGACTTGGGTGGCCAGGCTCTCGGCAGTTCGCATGTACCGGGCGGCAGTAAAGTAAGCACAGGTTTCGTAAAAATGATGAGTCATGGCATAACACTCCTTATCGTGTATGTACACTATACGGTTTAAATTAGCTCGTGTCCAGTATTAGGCTTGGCTAATGGGGGCTGGTGATCAGCAGTCATCCCGCAAGATTGTTGTGTAGACAAAATCTACATGTATACCTTGTTTACATGTATACTCGGCGGATTAAGCCTAAGATGGCATATGTACAGTTTGTCACAGTGGTTGATTACGGTCATTTCTAAATAGCTAACTTCCCTATTTCCCTATATCTAAATATCTAATTTCTCTATTTCTATATATAGAAATTTCCCTCTCCCGATTTTACCGTACCATTTTTAACGTGGGGTTCCCTACTAAACGCGTTGATGAACCACAACACCCCCTCAGCCGTGCAATCGCTGAGGGGGTGTCGTGTAAGAAGTATCTAGGGCTTTAAACGGGCGCGTACTTCTGACGCGAAGTAGAGGGACCCGGTAATCAAAAGGAGGTCGTGGGGCGCTAATTGGGCCCGCAGCGCCTGGTAGGCGGGATACCAATCCGGTGCCCAGCGTGAGGCGGTTTGGCCACTGCTTGAAATCAGCGACCTTTAACGCACGGGGATCGTCGAAGGTCGTCAGGGTGAGCGTCACTTGAGGTAGGGTCAAGAGTTCCGTCACCATGGCGGCAATGTTCTTGGTCCGAATGGCCGAGAAGAGAATGTGTAGCCGGTAGTCTGGATAATCGGTGAGCAGGGTCTGCTTTAACCGCTTGATGGCGTGTAAATTGTGGGCCCCGTCGAGCATCACCAACGGGTGGTGTTCGAGGACTTCCATGCGGGCCGGCCACCGAGTCTGAAGCAGGGCGGCAGCTAACCGCTGAGGGTCTAAGGTCAAGTGATGCCGTTGGGCGTAAAGGACATAGAGTTCTAAAGCCACGGCCGCGTTTTCGACCTGTTCCGGTCCAATCAACGGGGTCGCGAGGTGGTCGAAGGTCAGGTCAGAATGTTCAAAAGTGAAGTGTTCGGCTTGATGGTGCCACCCCAGCGAACGGGTCCGGTAATCTCGGGACCAGACGGTGAGGGGCGCGGCCAGTTGCTGGGCTTGGTGCTGGATTACGGTTAGGGCCGCTTCCGGAACGTTGCCCACCACGATTGGGGTGTTCGGCTTGATGATTCCGGCCTTCTGGGCGGCGATTTGGCCTAAGGTGTTCCCCAGATAGGCCGTGTGGTCCAGGCCAATCGTGGTAATGGCGGTTAATTCGGGCTGAATCACGTTGGTGCTGTCCCGTAGGCCGCCCATGCCGACCTCGATAATGGCTACGTCGACCCGGTCGCAAAAGTAGGCGAGGGCCAACGCCGTGAGGATTTCGAATTCCGTGGCGCCCCGTAGTGCCGGCTGCGTATCCAATTGGGCAACCAGCGGGCGTAATTGGTTCCCTAGTTGGACCATGGCGGCCGCGGGAATCTTCTGGCCGTTGATTTCGACTTGGTCCGTGAATTCCGTGATGAAGGGTGAATTAAAGGTTCCGACCCGTAAACCGTTGGCCTGTAAGAGGTTCGCCAGGACTTGGGTCGTGGACCCCTTACCGTTAGTTCCCGCCACGTGAATCGTGGGATAAGTGCGTTCGGGATGGCCGAGTTGTTGGAGCAGGGCGGCCGTCCGGTCCAGTCCGGGACAGTCTTGGAAGTAGCCCCGGGAGAGCAGCCAGTCGACCACGCCGGTTTTAGTTGTAAAAGTTGTTGTCATCATTATCGCCTCATTTAGTTCTGATTGGGTTCAGTATCAAGTGACTTAAGGAATCGCAAAAAGGGTTGGGGGAAATCCCCCAACCCATGATCGTTTAAGATAAGCGTCCTTGAATCCCTTGGATAACCTGACTCTTCAACAAGGGGTACAATAACAGAATTTGAATTGGCGTGACGATGAGTTGCTTTAAGATCCGGATGGGCAGTAGGGCCCAGATTGCCGTATGGTACATAATGGCGATCCAAAGCGTGTTCAACACCAGGTCTACCACCAACATAATCAGCACTTGGGCGATGATGACGCGCCGCCAAGTGACCGGCCGTTGGTACAACAGGGCGGCGTAGATGAATGAACTCAAAATGGCGGATAGGGTAAACCCGATAAAGAACGGGCCACCGGACAGTAGGGTCCCCACCAAATCAATCATCGCGGCGGTCATAATCCCCCATAATGGGCCAAACCATTTCGCGACTAGTGCCATGACTAAGAAGGCAAATCCAAACCGAATAAACTGGTTGCCCACCGTAAAGCGTCCTAGAATCAACTGGACCGCCATCAAAAAGCCTAAAGTGACCATACTGAGTGTGTTCAGCTTGGGTAGCTGAAGTCTTGCCATCGTCTTCATATTTCGACATCTCCTAGGGGAGTTGCCACATCGCTGCGGCCAATGCGGCAATAAGATCGCGGGCCACTTGCCCTTCGTCCGGTGTTCACATTGCGTTCCACCAGCACTTGACGCCTTATTGCCTACTCCGTAAATTTGTTACAGAGAATATACTAACACAAGTCAGACGTTTCTGCAGGGTTCGGTCATTCTCGAAAAGGTCAGGGGGGCGATTGTGCGTAGTGGGGGGTCAATCGATAGGACAAATTATGAAAGCGCTCTAGTGACGAAACGCGTTTAGGCTTATCATAGGGATTAACAGCTACCTGATAGGAGGATGATGCACATGACAACAGTTCATTGGGGTGTGATCGGTCCTGGTCGAATTGCCGAAAACTTCGGCCGGGAGTTCCCGGCGGGCCAGACCCTGTACGGGGTCGCTAGCGACCATTCACCGGAGAAAGCGCGGGCCTTTGCCCGCAAGTTCCAGATTCCCCACGTTTACGCCAATCACGCCGAGTTACTCGCTGACCCGGCCATTGACGTGGTCTACATCGCAACCACCAATAACGTGCATGCCGATAATATCCGGGCAGCGTTATTGGCCGGTAAACACGTCCTGGCCGAAAAGCCCGTGACGCTTAATCTGACACAACTTAAGGCGTTGGATCAGCTGGCCGCGGACCGGCAACTGATCCTGATGGAGGCCCAGACCATCTACCACATGCCGTTGTATCCTAAGCTACTGCAGGTCGTTCACGACCAGCAGTTGGGGAAGCTCCAATCCCTGCACGCCGCGTTCGGCCTGGGTAGCGACCCGACGGACCAGACGGGGCGCTTGTTGAACCCGCAACTTGGCGGTGGGGGCCTATTAGATATGGGCATCTACGCGCTGAGCTTTGCCCGTCGCCTGATGACGGCACCACCCCAATTAGCCCAGACGGTGATGGTCCCGACTAAAACGGGCGTCGACAACCTAAGCGCCACGGTAGTGACCAACGCCCACCACGAGCTGGCGACGTTCTCGTTTAACTTACTGCCCGCGGCGCCAGAACTGGCTTACGCGGTCTACGAACACGGCTACTTCTTAATCGACCGTTACCTGCGCCCGGACCAAGCCGTCTATGTCGATGGCCGGACCGGCGAGCGGCAGACCATTACGGCCGGCCACCGTGACCAGGCCATGGGCTATGAGGCTCAGGATATGGCCCAGGCCATTGCGACCGGTCAGAACCCGACGCAAGCCTGGACCCGCGACACCATGGCATTGATGACGGCTATGCGCCAGGCCTGGGGGTTGACGTACCCGCAGGAACGGTAAGCCACGTTGCATAAAACGAACGGCGGCCCACTGACTAATCAGCCAGTGGGCCGCCGTTCATTTAGGTTGAGTGAATGTTCCATGTGAAACACGCTGGTGGTCTTAGTCGGTCTTGGCGATGACTAAGCCGTACCAGTTTCCTTTGTGGACGCTGCCGTCTTCATCCGTGCGGCCGCCCATTAGGTTATTGATGACGTAGATGCCAAGCTGATAGTTGCCAAGTCGATTACGCTTAGATTGCGGGTAACCTTGCTGGGCCAAGAGGCGTTTGATGGCCTTCAGCTTTTGCGCGTTGGTCTGGTTGGGGTGCTTCATCAGGTACGTCGCGACCGAATCGAAGGACACGATGTGGGTGTAGCCCTTGGTCGAGACCTTCTCGGGCGCATCTTCGTCCCAGGTGTCGTTGGTGGCGTAGTTAAACGCCGCGATTCGCGACAACCCCAGGTCAACCGGGGTGTTCGGGAACAACTTGATGATCGAGCGGGCCAGCTTCTGGTACTTACTGTGGTTTAAGTATTGCAGGTAGTCCTTAGTGGTGACGAAGTCGTCAGGGAACAGGAGATTCCGGCCCAGGTGGTTCGGGGTCTTACCGGCGACTAGCGCGGAACTAGCCGCGTAGCCGAAGACCGACTTGCCGTTCTTTTGTGCTCTCACGTAGTAGTACCACTGGGTCTTGCCGTTATGGCGAACCTGAACGGAGTTACTCCGGTAGAGGCTCTGGTTGGTCACGCTCTTTAGGTTGAGCAGCTTCTTGGTGTGGGTCCAATTCCAGAGGTAGGCGTTCTTGGTCGCGCTCTTGACGTGGAAGTAATCGCCAGCGTACTCGGGTTGCTTGAAGCGCCGCCGGACAATTTGATAGCCCTTAGGGTTGAACCCCTTCACTAACTGTGGTCGGTAGATCCACCCGGTCTTGGTGCCTGGTGTATTGGTGACCTGAATCCACTTATGGCTGCCCTTGTAGGTCCCCGTGGCCGTCAAAAACCAAGTGTAGTTCCGGTAGTGCTTGAGGTTGTAGAGCTTCTTGGTGTGGGTGTCGTTCCAGATGTAGGCATTTTGCTTGGGGTGCTTGGCGTGGTAAGCCACGTTGCGGTACTTGTAGTAAGCGTGACTATCGTTATAGACGATGTTCTTGAAGCTGGTCTTGGTCTGAAACGCGTGACCGGGAACCGTGGTCGTGGCGAGCCCGCCTAGCCCTAAGCCTAAGCCGGCTAGGACCAGGGTTATGGTTTTTTGTATGATAAATTCCTCCCCAGGATATCGATAGTTGATAACCCTTTCAGTATAAGAGTCACCATCCCGATATTCAATCACTATCTTGGTGGACCGCACGAATAGTTTCCGCTTATCGTTGAATACCCGGTACCTTAATTAAGCGACTTAACCAGCGGTTGACCGGAGGCGTTAAAACCGGCTATACTGCAGACATTAAAGATTAGAGAGGTGCATGACACGAAAATGACAAACCCAAATATCGTTACCTATCCCGCAGTTTTTACCGCTACTGAAGACGACGGGTATTTCGTAACATTCCCCGATATTGACCGCGCAACGACTAGCGGACAGAGCTTAGGTGAGAGCTTAGTCAATGCGACGACCGTTCTAGGCCGGGCGCTTAAAGATCACCGCGACGACTTACCAGTAGCGACCACGTTAACTGAATTGACGCACCAACATCCAACTGAGTTCATTCAGTTCGTGGCAGTGGATTTAGACCACGCGCCGGAACAGAGCTTACCAGAAGACACGGACGAAATTCGGGTCGCTGGGTAGTCTGTTTCACGTGGAACAGTAGTTTTGAAGAAGCCTGAGTTCAGGCTTGGTGACGACACCATGCAAGTCGTTGCTAAGCGCAGAGCCCGGGCTTTTTATGTTTCTTAGACCGGATTGGCAGTATAATGGGGCTATCTTAGGGCTTTGCAGGCGAATCCTAACCCAACATTGCCGGTGAGAGGAAGGAATCTTATGCGGATTAATATTTTACAACACACCCCCAGCGAGGGGCCGGGGATGATTCTGGATTGGGCTGCGACTCAGGATGCGGCGGTGACCATCTACCACCCCTACCAATTTGGCAAGTTGCCTACAGTGGCGGCCACGGATCTCCTGGTGATCTTGGGCGGTCCCATGAGTCCTAACGACGACCTCCCCTGGATTGCCCAGGAACGGACGCTGATTCGCGACCTCTTCGCCCAGCACACACCGGTATTGGGGGTGTGCTTCGGTGCGCAACAGATTGTGAAGGTCTTAGGCGGCACCGTTCAGCAGGCGCCTGCTAAGGAAGTCGGCTGGGCGCCGGTCTACCGGCAGAGCACCGCGATTCCTCACATTCCAGCGCAGCTGACCGTGCTCCACTGGCACGAAGAGATGTTTACCATCCCGACCGGCGCCCAGTTACTCTTCTCCAGTGACCACCTGACCAATCAGGGTTTCGTGCTCCCGGGACAAGCGGTAGGCCTGCAGTTCCACCTAGAACCGCAAGCCGTAAACGTGCGGGAGATGGTCGCGAACGATGGTGATTATCTGACGGATTCCGTGCTCCAGCAGTCGGCCGAGCAAGTGATCACCACGCCCGTTCCGGCGGCCAACCGGACGGCGTTGTACGCGATTCTGGACGCGTTAACCACAAAATAAAACAACTAAAGATGGTCGTTCTCGACAGCCCCGTTGGGGGATGTGGAGAGCGACCATCTTTTAGGTTACCCAGCGACGCGACTATAGCCGTTGGCGTAATTCAGTTTCATTCCCGCTTGGGTGTTCGGCAGGTAGACGTTGTAGCGTAACTTTTTGGAACCGACCGACTGAATCTGCATCTTTACCCCGCTGGCTAGCAGGTTCTGCCCCTTGAAGACGGGGGTGACCCGGTAGCGCACGTAGTGGTGGGAACTGGCCCGTAAGTACTTGGCCACCCGGTTCTCGTAGGTGGTCATGCCAGGGTCGTTCAGTTGCCGGGTCCCGGTGATTAGGTTCCGTGGGTTGTTGTTCTGACCAGTTAACTGGTAACCAATCAGGTGGCACCGGTTGTATAACCAACCAGTCTTGATCCGCTTGTTGTGCCAGGCCGTGGGGTTGACGTACAGGGCGTCCCGTTGGCCCTTGGGCATCAGCTTCTTGTTCAAGAGGGCGTTGGCCGCCGTGGCCCGGTTCAAGCCGTCCAGGTGGCCGTAGCGTTGCCAAGCCCCGTGCTTGGTGGATAGGGTGGCCTTACTGAAGCCGGGCTTGTTCTGGTGCAAGACCTTAACGTGGTAGGTTGGGGTGCTGGCCTGGTAACGGCCTTTGACCTTAGCTTTCCGGGTCGTGGTCCGGCGCTTGACGGTCTTGCGAGTCGTCCGCCGCACCCTAACCTTCTTTCGGGCCTTTTTGGGCGCCGATTCTGTGGCCGAGAGAGTCAAGCCGCGTCGTTTAGCCGTGGCCAGGGAGACCGCGTAGACCTTTTTGGCGCGATTCAACCCGCGGTCGTGCCGCTTGTAAAAGTAGTGTTTCCCAGTCCGGGTCACGTAGACCGTGGTCGCGTGGGCGACCGTGGGGTGATTAACCGCTGTGGTGGTGACCGTGGCACCGATCGTCAGAATGATCAGTGCGAGCCATTTCACCCAGCTAGCAGATTTTGTTGTCATGAATGAACCTCCTCCAGAAGATGCCGGTTGATAGTTAAGTCAATCGGTCTATTAATTATTTTAGCTTAGAAACTTCTGGAGGACTAGAGGTCATTTAGAAAATCAATGAATTGGTCATGAAATGGTCTCTTGGGACGACGACCATGTTATGCCGGCAGACTCGCCCGCAGCCGTTGCAAGAACAGCCGCGCCACCGGTGACAGGGACTGCTGACGCGACCAGATGATTGTGATGGGTACCGTCATTTCTGGGGAAAGCGGCCGAAACGTTACGGGAGAGTCTGGGCCCACGTTCACCAGTTGGTCCAGGCCCAAGACCAGGGTGGGGCCGTCACCGACCGTTAGCTGGGCGTTGTAGATCAAGTTGTAGGTCCCGCGCAGTTGAATCTGGGACGCCACGTTGCGCCACCAGTCGGCAAATTGGTGGCTTTGTTCCGCCTGTTGCGAGATCAACAGCGGCTGGTGTCGTAAGTCTGGCGGGGTAATGGAGGTCTGTTGGGCTAGGGGATGGGTCTTGGGCAGAATCACGCCCCAGCGGTCTCGTTCGGGGAGCTTGAGTGCGTGGTAGTGGGTCAGGGGTTGTTCCCCGATGATGACCCCGAAGTCCAGTTGTCCGTTTGCCAGCTGATCCTTGACACTGGCGTCATCGCCACTGTGCAGGTGCAGCTGAATCCCAGGGTAGTCGGCCTGCAGGTTGCTGATCAGGTGCATGATTCGGCGCATCCCCTGGCTTTCCCCGGCCCCGATGTCGAGGGACCCACTGATAATGGGGGACTGGGTCTGGAGATTCTGGACGGTCTTGTCCGCCAGCTGGGTCAGGGTTAGCGCCCGCTCGCGCAGGTACCGCCCGGCCGGCGTCAGCGTGATCTCTCGGGCTCCCCGTTCGAATAAGGTGACCTGCAACTCGGCTTCCAGGTCGCTGAGTTGGCGTGAGAGGGTGGGTTGGGAGAGGTGCAGGGTGTCCGCCGCCCGCGAAATCGTGCGCTCTTGAGTCACGGCCAGAAAGTAACGTAATACTCGGAGTTCCATACAAAGACCCGCTTTCTAAAGTATGCTTTTTACCTATACAGAAGTATACAGCATAGGTCTTTTACATAGCACTAAAACGCCCGTATACTGAACGACATTCAGTACAAAAGGAGCGAGGGTATGGTTAGTCAAAAGCTATCACAAGCGGAAATTGCGGCCCAACAAGCCGTGATCGATCAGAATCAACGGCTGGTCCAACGGCTCAACACGGGGCAACACGATGCAGCGGAGATTCGTCAACTGGTCAGTGAAATCATTGGCTAACCCGTGGATGTCTCGGTGGATATTCGGTTGCCGTTCTTCACGGACTTCGGTCGGCGATTAACGTTAGGTAAACGGGTCATCATTAATGACCAGGTCCAGATCACCGACTTAGGAGGGATTCACCTGGCCGACGACGTGTTGATTGGCCCGGGGGCGTCATTAATCACGGTGAACCATCAATTGGACCCTGCCCACCGCCATGATTTGATGGTCGCCCCGATTACCATCCAGCAAAATGCCTGGGTCGGGGCCAAGGCCATCATTTTACCGGGTGTCACCATCGGACGGAACGCCGTCGTGGGGGCCGGAGCGGTGGTCACCAGGGACGTCCCGGCCGATACGGTAGTGGCCGGAGTGCCAGCTAAAGTGATGAAGACGATTTAAAAGGAGAGGATATTATATGAGTGTTCAAGATAAAGTGGTTGTAATTACGGGGGCGTCCAGTGGGATCGGGGCCGCAACGGCGAAGTTACTGGCGTCTCAGGGAGCGAAAGTCGTCTTAGGTGCGCGGCGCCAAGACCGACTGGAGGCTTTGGTACAGGAAATCGGCGATAACGCGCGCTACCAGGTAACGGACGTGACCCATCGCCAGGAGGTCCACGACCTGATTCAACTGGCCGTGGACCTCTACGGCCGGGTCGACGTGTTGTATAACAACGCGGGAACCATGCCCCAGGGGAACCTGAGCGACCGGGACTACGCGAAGTGGGAAATGATGCTCAACGTAAACATCATGGGTGTCTTGAACGGCATCGGTGAGGTCTTGCCCGTAATGCAGGCTCAACGCGATGGCCTGATTATCACCACGGATTCGGTTGCTGGTCACGTGGTCTATCCCGCTTCGGCTGTGTACAACGGGACCAAGTACGCCGTCCGGGCCATTATGGAAGGTCTGCGACAAGAAGAAAAGGGCCACGGCATCCGGTCAACCATTGTGTCCCCCGGTGCCGTCCGGACGGAGCTGGTCAATACGATTGGCGACCCCCAGGTCAAGCAAGCGGTGGGCCAGCTGATGAACAGCGACCAGGATAGCGGATTGGCGTTGGATCCCGAAGACGTGGCCCGCGCCCGTCCTATTTGCCATTGACCAACCCAAGCACGTCGCCGTTAGTGAGGTCTTGGTCCGGCCAGCGGACCAGGAAGTCTAAGCATAATGGCCGCGTAGACGCAGCCTCAGGAGCACCCCAAGAGCTTGGTCTCTTGGGCAAGTTATGGCTTAGCCACAGAAAAAATCCCGCTGCTAAATAGCAGCGGGATTTTTTGACAGTCACGATTTTGTTTTAGGCCCGGTGCCATGCAGCGTAGCCTAGGGTCGGGAAGATCCCCACTAATTGACTGACCTGGTCGGGGTCTAGCTGGTAGGTGATGGCGGGCAATAGGGCGTTGATGGCATCAGGGGCGTGGTCGCTGACCTCAGTCGCGCCAACCAAGTGGCTCTGGTCATCGTGAATTTGGAGACTCTGGGCGATGGGCTCGCGGTCCAGCTGGTAGTACCAGTAGTGGGCCAGATCGTTTTCACTGACGGTGTCACCTTGCTCCTGGGCTTGGGCCACAGTTTCGCCGACCTGGGCGATTCGTGGTGAGGTGAAGACCACCGACGGCATCGCGGGGACCTGCAAGGCTGCCGTAGTCTGACCGGAGAAGCGCCGCATCAGGTACTTGGATTCGTAGGTCGCCACGGGGGTCAGCTTGGGCTGTCCGGTGGCGGCGATATCCCCGGCCGCGTAAATATTCGAGATCGCGGTCTGGAGGTACTGGTTGACCGGGATACCCGCAGGTCCGGCGGTCAAGCCGACTTGGTCTAAACCTAAGTCGGCCACGTTTGGGACCCGGCCCGTGGCGTCTAGGATCCAGTCGGTGGTCAGGTGTTGGTCGTGGCCGTAGGTGACTTGATACTGGTCGCCTTGCCGGGCGAAGGCCTGGACGTTGGCGGTAGGGATGAAGGTTACACCGCGCCGTTTAAGATCGGCTACCACCAGTTGCACGTAGGGCTGGTAGAAGTGCCGCAGAACGGTCTGGCCGTGCAACATGATGGTCACGTCCGCCCCGGCGGCGTTGGCAATCGTGGCGAATTCTAGGCTAATGTAGCCCGATCCAATGATGGTCAGGTGCTTGGGTAACTGGGGCAGATTCAAGAAGTCACTACTGTCGTGCGCCAGTTCGGTTCCCGGAATGTCCAACCGGTGGGGCACCATCCCGGTGGCAATCACGATATTTTGGGCGGTGTGTGGGACCCCGTCAACTAAGACTGTGTGGGCGTCTTGGAACTGGGCGTGGCCGGTGAGGACCGTCGCGCCGGCCTGAGTGAGCTTACGTCGGAGGTCGGCCGGTTGCGGGTCAATCACGGCCTGCTTATGGGTCATGGTGTGGGGCCAATCAATGGTCAAGTTCCCCTGGAGCATGTTTCCCAGATGTTCGGCGTTACGGGTGGCCATCACGGCTTGGTCCAGGGCGATTTTGGCGTTACAGCCCCGGTTGGTACAGGTCCCGCCAATCAGGTCTTCTTCGACCACGGCAACTTTGACTCCTGTGGCCGCTAGGGGGGCGGCCCCATCGTGGGCAGCGTGACCGGCGCCAATGTACAGGACATCGTATTCGAAATTTTCAGACATAAGCAATTCCTCCTGTCACTAGCTTACCCTTTAAATTTAACGAATTTTATCCGGAAACGCAAAGAAGCTGTCCCGCCGGTGAGGGGGGACAGCTCGTGGTAACTAGGGTTATGTCCGGGCGTCGAATTGGTGACCGCACTTGGGACAGGTGACGCGGACGTGGCCGTGATGGCGGGGAATCCGAATCCGCGCCTGGCACTGGGCGCAGCGGAAGAACTTGTAGTGCCAGTGTTGGGTCACTTGGTACCGGAGACGTTGGAACGGGCGAATCACCGGTAACCACACGCGTTCGAACCCGCGGTTGATGGCGACTTGCCGGTAGATTTTCCGGGAGAAGAGGCGCCAGTAGGTCAAAACCAACAGGACGATGGCGGCGAGGATCAACCAACCCGTCCGGACGAACAGACTAACGATCAGTAACGCGAGAGCCAAGTAATTCATGAAACGATTTAAGTGGTCATTTTGCCCGTACCGACCGACCATGAACCGCTGAAGTCGGTAGAGCCATTTAGAATGCGGACGCATAGCGAAGTTCCTTTCTGCAAAGAATCAATGGCTAATCCTACCATATTTCGCCGGCCCGGACAATTAATCGTCCGGGGTCGTAGGGACGCGTATAATGGAGGGTAATCATCAGTCGCGTCAATGACGGCGCGGTAAAAGGGGGACGAAGCAATGATAGCAGAAACGGACCGCATTCAGGTAAGACCCTTGATTGAAGCGGATTTAGCCGACTACCAGCGAATCCTGCGTATCCCGGCAATGGCGGTGGCGAACGGATCACCGGTCGCCACGGCACCGGACCTTATGGCCAACTGGTTTGAACAGGACCGCCATAGTCCGTTTGCCTTCGCAGTGATCGACCGGGCGCACCGCCGTTTCGTGGGAGCGATTTTTTATTATCAGCATGAAGGCCCCGCGCAGACGCGCCCCGTCGGAACCTACGACTTGGGGTACTTCCTGGACCCCAACATGTGGGGGAAGGGCTTGATGCCCGAGGCCGTGCAGGCCAGCTTTGACTTGGTCGTTCGGGGGACGGCCGGGCCGGTGACGCTCTGGGCCGATTGTCTGACCACCAATCACCGTTCACAACGGGTCTTGGAGAAGTTAGGCTTTGTTCCCGGCCAGCCTGGGGTGGTTCAGAATCCCGGGGCCGATGCGGTGGCGGTCAACTGGTTCAGTAAGCAGTTGGACTGACGACGGGACTGTTTCACGTGAAACACGGCGGGAGGGTCGACGAATCACTAGGTAAGCGGATACAAAAGGCGTAAACTAAAGCTTGTTTAATCCTAAATTGAGGAAGTAATTAGCGATGACAATGCCAACTTTTGAATTAAGTCACGGAATCAAGATTCCCGCCGCGGGTTTCGGCGTCTTTCAGGTCGAAAACGGCGGGACCACTAAACAAGCGGTCCTGGATGCGTTAGCGGCCGGGTACCGACTGATCGACACCGCACAGGCTTACGGCAACGAAGCCGAAGTCGGCGCCGCGCTGAAGGCCTCCGGGGTGCCCCGGGCGGACCTCTTCGTGACCACTAAGGTCTGGGTCAGCTCGACCGGCTACCAGGAGACTAAGCAGGCCTTCGAGGACTCGTTGCGCAAGCTCCAACTCGACTATCTGGATCTGTACCTGATTCACCAGCCCTATGGCGACGTGTACGGGTCCTGGCGGGCGTTGGAGGACCTCTACCAAGAGGGCAAAGTACGGGCCATTGGGGTCTCCAACTTCTACGCTGACCGGTTATTGGATCTGGCGCAACATAACCTGGTGATTCCCCAGGTCAACCAGATTGAGATCAACCCGTGGTTCCAAAAGGACGCGGAACTCGACTGGCACCAGAAGTTAGGGGTCCAAGCTGAAGCCTGGGCACCATTTGCGGAGGGACGCCACGACCTGTTCACGAACCCGACCCTGCAAGCTATTGGCGCATCCCACCACAAGAGCGTCGGCCAAGTGGTCCTCCGGTGGTTGTATCAACGGGGCATCGTTAGCCTGGCGAAGACCGTGCACCCGGAGCGCATGGCGGAGAACATCGCCATCTTCGACTTCACCCTGACGCCGGATGAGATGACGCAGATTGCGGCGCTGGACCGGCACGAATCGGCCTTCTTTGACCACCGCGACGCCAGCACCGTCTTGGACTTAGGGGGCGGGATGCCCCAGGTTCCCGGGTCAACGGGGAATCGCGAGTAACCACGAGCTTTATCGATTACTAAAAAGTCACCCACGCACCAGTCTTGCGACTTGGTCCGTGGGTGACTTTTTAGGCTCGCGTGCGTTAGTGCCGGAAGTGGCGGTGGTGGGTGAAGACTAGGGCGATGCCGTGGCGGTCGGCCATGGCGATGGAGTCCTTATCGCGGATACTGCCACCGGGTTCGGCAATGACTTTGATCCCGTGTTCTGCGGCGTATGCCACGCAGTCGTCCATGGGGAAGAAGGCGTCGGAGACCAGCACGCTTTGGTCGTAGTGGTCCTTGACTTCCGCCTTGTTCACGGCAATCTTGAGGGCGTCGATCCGGTTCATCTGACCGGGGCCCACGCCCAGCGTTTGCGTGGCGGTGTTGACCACGATGGCGTTGGATTTCACGAACTTGATGGTCTTTAAGCCAAATTCAATCGCCTGGAGTTGAGCAGCCGTGGGTTGGGCCTGGCTGACCACCGTGAAGGTCTGGGGATCGTCCACGACCGTGTCGCGTTCTTGGCGTAAGAGTCCGCCGCGAATGCTGACCAACTCGGCGTCTTCTGGGTCGGTCGCGTGGGTGAAGTCAACGGTCAAGAGGCGCAGGTTCTTCTTCTTAGCCAGGATGGCGTAAGCGTCGTCGTCAAAGGCCGGCGCGATGATGATCTCCAAGAAGAGCTGGTGCATCTTGGTGGCCGTGGCCAGGTCGACCGGCCGGTTCAAGACGATGATGCCCCCGAAGATGGACATGGAATCGGCCGCGTAGCACTCGTCCCAGGCGGCTTCGAGGGTCGTCGCCGACCCAACGCCGCAAGGATTCATGTGCTTTAAGGCGATGACCGTGGGGGCGCTAAATTCGCGAATCAACCCCAGCGCGGCGTCGGCGTCCTTAATGTTGTTGAAGGACAGGGGCTTGCCGTGAAGTTGGGTGGCCGCCGGAATCGAGAACGGGGCGGGGTGGACGTCGCGGTACAGCGTCGCTGACTGTTGCGGATTTTCCCCGTAGCGCAAGGCCTGTTCGCGTTGGTAAGTCAACGTCAGGGTGTCCGTGTCAGCCGTATCCGTCAGGTAGTTAGCAATCAGCGCATCGTATTGGGCCGTGTGGTGGAAGACCTTGGCCGCTAGGGCTTTGCGGAAAGCCAGGTCGTCCGTGTGGTCCTGTAAGGCCGTGGTGACCGCCGGGTAGTCGGCGGGGTCACTGACCACTAGGACGTCCGGGTAATTCTTAGCGGCGGCGCGAATCAACGAGGGGCCGCCGATGTCGATTTGTTCGACGGCCGCGGCTAGCGTCACATCGGGTTGGGCGATAGTTTGCGCGAACGGGTAGAGGTTAACGCAGACCAGGTCGATGGGCGTAATCGCGTGGTCGACTAGGGTCTGCTGGTGGTCGGGATTGGCGCGCTTGGCTAAGATGCCCCCGAAAACCAGTGGGTTGAGGGTCTTGACTCGCCCGTCGAGGATCTCGGGAAAGTGGGTGACGTCTTCGATGGGCGTCACCGGAACGTTGGCGGCGGCCAGGGCTGCCTGGGTCCCGCCAGTTGAGACGATTTCAAAGTCTTGGTCAATTAGGTGTTGGGCGAACGCTACGATGCCCGTTTTATCAGAAACGCTTAACAGTGCACGACGCATAAAGGGAAAACCTCCTTGGATGAGTACGGATCAACGAGGAAACAGGGGCAGTTCGGCGAGAAATTGGATGTCGTCCCGGTCGACGGCGGCCCCTTCGGCTAAGATGGCCAGTTGGCCGACCACCTGGGCCCCGGTCCGTTCGACCAGTGCCTTGGCCGCCTTAAGGGACCCCCCACTGCTGATGACATCGTCCACGATGACCACGCGCTTATCAGCCAGCCGTTGCGCGTCGGCCCCGTCTAAAATCAACTTCTGGGGGGCGCTGGTGGTGATGGCGGTCACGGGAATCTCTAAGGGATGCTGCATGTAGTCCTTCTTGGATTTACGCAGGACCACGAAGTGTGGGTGGTTGGTCAGCCGGCTGAGCTCTTGGGCCAGCGGAATCCCCTTGCTTTCCATGGTGACCAGGTAATCAAAGTCGGCCGGGACCCGTTGAGCCAGGGCTTGGGCGGCATAATCAGTAAGCTCCGCGTCGCCTAAGAGCACGAACGAGGCAATGGCTAAGTCGGGACTGATTGGAATGATTGGCAGTTGGCGGGTAATTGGCCCGACCTGTAAGGCGTAGGTTGCGTCCATGGTTTAGACCCCCAATCCTAAGAGTGGCAAGACGAACTTCAATACGGCGCCGGAGAGTAAGCCGGCAAACGGGTCAACGATGGCGGTGACCACTAGGGTGATCGCGGCGACCGTGCTCCCCGAGCCTTGGAGGGCCGTGGCGGCGTTGGCCGGGAAGATTACGGCCACACCTAAGATGAACAGGAACCCGGCAATCGATGCGCTGGGCACGAATTTACCCAGCTTGGCTAGCCAGCCTAGAGCCAGAATCGCGGCCATGATCAGCATCATCATGATGCCGGCCACGACGGGTTCGGGTGCGCTGGCTGTGGCGGAAATGATGGTTTCCACCGGAGCACCCCCCAGTAAGCTGGTCCCCATGTCGGCCAGGGCTTGGGTCCCAGTCAACAGGTTCAGGTCAACGGGGTTAGGCTTCTGCCCCGTCATCTGGCCGGTGATCAGGCCGTAGGAGATGTTCGCGCCGATGTTCAAGCACGCCAGACTCAAGGCACCCCGTAAGACCGGCAGGCTAAAGGTCGGCTTGGTGAAGATGAAGCGCCGGGCGGTGACGTGTTCGGGCAGGACCATCTGGTAGTGTTGGATGAATACGGCGGCCAGACTGGCGCCAATGACGGAGATCACGATGGTCCACACCAGGTCTTTGGTGATCAGGTAGACCGCGGCGGCCAGGGCAATCGAGACCCAGCCGGTCAAGGCCTGTTCCTTAGCCATGGTCAGGGCAATCTTGGCCAGCATGATCCCCACGCCGGCCATCATTCCGGCCATGATGTTGTTGCCCAGGACGTCGACGATCTTGGTCAGGGTCCCCGTGACCCCGATGATCAGCATGATGATCGAGCCACCCAAGATGATGGACGTCCGCTCCCGTAAGTTACGCCCTAGCTTCCCCGTTAGAGCCAGCGATTCGGCCTGAAAGGACAATGGGGCGACGGACCCGAAGACGCCGTTGACGGCTGAGGCGAAGATGAACGAAAACATGGTTGGAAAAATGGCGAAACCTAAGGACATGGCCATGATTCCTTGTGGAATGCCGTTTAAAACGACGCCGATGGCCGCTAATAAGTCGGTTAACCAGTGCATATTGCTCCCCCTTGTGACAATATTGTTCGTATTTCAACTTGATAGTACCAGCTATCACCGAATAAAGCCACCTATATTTTTAAAATCACGAACACTTTTCATTAACGTTTTAATAAATAGTCGGTCGGGAGTTGGGAGACATCAAACGGTTAACCAGTTGGCCAGCCGCGAATCAGTGCGGAGGAAGATGGTATAATAGCCACAGAATTGAGATGGAAAGGGTGGCGCAGTAATGCACAAAATTGCGGTTATTTCTGACGTTCACGGTAACGTTACCGCACTTCAGGCGGTGATTGACGATGCCCATCGCGCGGGGTGTACCGACTTCTGGTTTTTAGGCGACCTCTTTGTCCCCGGGCCGGGAGCCCACGACCTGTTGGCGCTGTTGGATGCACTCCCGATTACGACTTACGTGCGGGGGAACTGGGAACACGGTCTGATCGAAACTTTAGACGGGGAAATCGACACCGGAGATCCCAGCGATATCTACGAGGTCATCATCGACGATTACGTCGCCAGTCAGCTGACAGCCGCGGAGATTATGCGGATTCGCCAGCTGCCGTTGGTGGAAACGCCCGTGGTTGATGGGCTGCACTTCCAGGTTAGTCATAACCTTCCCACTAAGGATTCCGGCCACACCTTACAGCCCACGGGGGACCAAGCCGCCTTTGACCAATTGGCTGGCGACCAAGCGGACGTGGTGGTTTACGGTCACGTGCACCATCAGTTGTTCCGCCAGAGTCAGGCGGGGCAGTTCATCATTAACCCGGGGACCGTGGGGATGCCCTTCCCGCATTGGTCCCGCTTTGCGACTGATTTGCGGGCCCAGTACGCGATTCTGACCACGCACGGCCCAGCCATGCCCGACGTGGACTTTCGGAAGGTCACCTACGATGCGGAGGCCGAGATTGCTTTAGCCCGGTCCCGGCACTTGCCCTATGCGGACCTTTACGCCCAACAGATGCGGACCGGAGCGGTGCATACACATGACTTACCGGTACTTGAGCAGGCCACTCGGGAGTTGGGATACGGGCCACGGCTGCGGGCAATTATTCGGAAGTATCCTCGGCAGTAAGGATGGGATGCTGGATGGTAACTGGTCTCTGATTGAGATTAGCGGAAATACTAGTAAAAAGGCCCTAATTAGTTATTAATAACTAATTAGGGCCTTTTATTAATAATAAATTAAGCAGCTTGAACTGATTCTGTTTCACGTGGAACAAAAAACGACGCTGCGCAGAACGCAACGTCGTTAGTGGTGAGGTGCGGCGACCTTCGGAACGCTTGCGCGCCGATCGCGTACCCCCACCGTGGTTTGGCACCATCGAGTAGTATCGCATGGGACCGGTGGGAAGTCAACCCTAATCGAAAACCGGACGGTTATAGGACCCGTTAAACCATCCGCGGGCGTTATCAATCAGTCCAGTTGTCAGTTGCGTTTCTCAGTGGCGGTACCTATGCTTGAGGGACAACAAAGGGGGCTGGAATCATGGAACCTTGGTTTAAAATTTCAGTCGTATTACTCGTCGCCTTGTGTGTGATTGGGTTAATGACCGTCTTGTACCTAATGATTACGGGAATCCTTTATCTATTCTAAGTCGCTGTCAATCAGGTTGGCCTGGGGTCGCGAGTAGGCCCATAAGGTCAAGGGGCACCACAAATCAGTCGGGTCGTCAGTTGTGTTTTTCCCAGGAGGTGCGTATCTTGGCGCTGAAGGGAGGCATGTTTTTATGATGACCTGGCGCAACCGTGCCGTGACCGGCATCGTCACCGTGAGCTTAGTCGGGCTCTTGGGGTTAGCAGTCAGCTTATTGCTGTTCTTGCTAGGCCTGGAGACCCCTGCGGTCGATCTTGACCAGTTGCTTTAAGGGCCACCAGCGGGAGTCGCAACGTGGGTTGCGGCCCCCTTTTTAGAAGGCGCGGCTTGAAACCCGCGCAGCTGTTGGGAACGCGGAGTTACAAGGGGACTTTAGTTGGTGAGGTGATAGCTATCCTGCATAATCTGGGTGTAAAAACTAGCGGTGTCACCATCTGCCAGTCGGCGGTCATGGGGACTTAAATAATCATGTTCCCGCCACCACCTTTTTAACTCGCTTGTCGAAAAGGGATGCGCTTTGTTTTGATTATGGTCAACCGTTAAGGCAAAGGGAACATCTAAATAATAGACCAGGGTACGGTCCCGATAGTGATTAACCAGGTTCTCTAACATTTCACCGTAAACGTCTTTCCGCAAGATACCTTCTAAAATCACGATTTTATCCTGCTGGAGCCCCCACTTGACCAGGGACTCAATTAAGCTAATCGCAGGTGTTCCCTGCAGGTCATTGGCGTGGAGGATATCTCGGCGGAGAACGTCCTGATGAAGTAAAAGACAGGTTTCGTAACCCCAATGTTGTTGCAACTTATTCGCTAAAACGGTTTTACCACTACCAGAGTTTCCCCTGATCAGGATAAAGATAGGTTTCAATTTACCAACTCCTACGTGATGTTATGGTTCCGCTCAATTTCCCCTGTGAGTCACAGCGGGGACTGATGTTTCTTATTATAGGGTACAAAGGGTCCAACTGGTAAGGCGGGTGATGACCGCAGTCTGCCCTTGACTAAACAAAGGAAAAGAGTTTGGGCGTCTGGTCCCAAACTCTTCTCGGATGATTTTTCGGCGGCCCTAGGTCATAACGGACCGCTTTTGGTGCGGTGATGCAATGGTGACAAAGGGTTGGTCTGTTAGCTAATTAATCGTGTTTCCGTGTGCCCCCCGCTAAGCCGATAGCGGCTAACAGGCCAAGGATACCGACTAAGATGGGACTCATGGATGACTTCTCGTTGGTTTGCGGCAAGGCTTGATCGGTCTGTGCCGCACTTGGCGTCAGCGTGGCGGTTTGGCTAGTCGTCGTGGTGGTCTTAGTCGCCAGTGGCGTTGCAGCGGGTGCCTGGTGAGTTGCCGTACCTGTGACCTTTGCGGCTTGGCCGTTAGAGTTGAGGACGGCCGGGCTTTCCGAAGGCGTCACTTGGTCGGCTTGGGCCGATGGTTCTGGCGCGACCGTAGCACCGTCACCGCCAGTTACTGGTGTTTCCGGAGCTACTGGCGTTTCGGGGTCGACCGGTGTTTCAGGGTCAACCGGTGTTTCGGGGTCGACTGGTGTTTCAGGGTCAACTGGTTTATCCGGGTCGACTGGTTTGTCGGGGTCAACCGGCTTATCCGGATCGACCGGGTTCATCTGGTTGATGACCTTGAAGTAGACGAAAGCCGAGTACTTGGTACCGTCTTGCGGGGCAACCGCAATCAGGTAAGTGCCACTCTTGAGATCTGGATTGGCAGCCTTAAAGTGGAAGGTTCCGTCCGCGTCTTGGGTGATGGTGAAGTCCGCTGCGGCATCTTCAGCCGCAATGGTGTTTCCGTCCGCATCCTTGACCCGCATCAGTTGTGAGGAGACGTTGCCGTACTTGAAGTTCAGTAGGTTAAGGGTCGGCTGGGTGGTCTCACCGGTTACCAAGTCTTGCAGGCCGCTGATGACGCCCGTCGTCGGGTCTAGCGTATCGTCGTCGGCCGTCAGGGTAAACGTCGGACCGGTCAGACCTTGGTTGTTCCCGTTATACATCTGACCATCACCCTGAATTCCACTGGTGAAGTGGTTGCCCCAGTAGTAGACCTGCTTAGGGTTCTGCAGGGTCGGCAGGTCGCCAGTGAAGCTATTATTGTAGACCCAGAGCCATTTGATGGTGTTCAGGTCGGGTAACGTCCCGGAGAATTGATTATTGTCCAGGTAAGCGGAAATCAGGTTCTTCCCCAGAGCGTCAATGGTGCCGCTAAGGTGGTTGTTGCTAACCGTAATGTACTTCAGGTTATCCAGGTTGAGGTTCTCAATACCCCCGGTCAGTTGATTACCGCCTAGGTCTAGCGAAACTAGGTCGGGGAGGTAGCTGACATCCGGAATGGTCCCGGTCATTTGGTTATTGTTGAGGTAAACGTACTGGAGTTTCGGATAGTTGTGCAGGTCCGGTACGGTTCCCGGTAGATTCTGGTAATTGATCCGGAAAAGCGTGATCTCGTGGTTTTGACTCAGGTACTTGTCCATGAACTGGTTGATCGTCATGTTCCAATCCGCTGCGGTTCTACCGGACCAGACGGAGAGCGATAACTGCGTCAGGTGGGGCGCAAAGGACAAGTCAATCATGGCGTCGGGATTAATGAAGTTGGTAGACAGGCTAAACGAGGACATCTGGGTGAATTTTTCCAGTCCGTCCATGCTTTGAATGATCCCGGCATCCGGGGAGTCCACGTAGTCCGTGGTGAATTGTAAGTTTTGGTCTAAGAACTGGTACAGGGTGGCGTCACTAACGTTTAAGCCCGCCGGTGTTTGAATCGTGTGCCGGATACTATCCTTCACGTATTCCCGTAAGGCGGCATCGGGCATCCAGACCGTGGCATCGGTGTCGGCAACCGGCGCGTCCTTAAGGGCGTCGGTGCTGGTTTCCGGTGCGGTGGTGGTGTCATCTGGCGTGGGTGCCGGCGGCGTGGTGTCATCTTCTGGCGTCACGGTATCGGTGACGGGAAGAGCGTCGGCCTTTTCATCAGGGGTGGTCGGTGCTGGATTCGTCACGGGTGCAGCCGGCGTATCTGCTTGGGGCTTGGTTGGCGTCGGGGCTGGGTTTTCGGTGTTCTGGTCGGTCTCAACGGGCGCCGGGGAGTCCGCGTCAGCCTTGACGTCAGCATCGTCGGTCGCATCTGCTGGGAGCTCCGTGGAGTTTTCGGTGATCGTGGTTGGCGTCTGCTGATTTGTTTGGACCAACTCGGAAGCGTCGGCCTCTGGCGTCGTATCCGCCTGCGCGGTGGTCTCAACACTCACGGCGCCCAATCCTAAGGTCAGAACTGTGACACAGGCATAGAGCCAATGCTTACCTGCTTTATAACTCTTATAGTGTTCCTTTTTTTGACCAATGTATGCGGGTTTCATGGTAAGTTCCTCCTCGTGGTCCCAATCCCTATAAACGATTTGTGGGCTTGCTGGCTGTGCGGTCTGTCGGGCCGGTTAATTAGTGGTTGTGGCCCATTAATTGACGGTTGGTTAAATGATTGCTATCCACAATGGGAAAAGTGGACAAATAGATTACACCCATACTGTACCATATGTGTAAAAAAACACAAGCTTAATGTATACGATTTCAATAATTATTTTATAACGAAGAATTTATGCAGAATCAGGGCAGTCAAAAGACCGCAACTTGTATATTTTAGGTTAGGTGAGTAACCTCATTAAGTCCCGTCTGATAGGATTGATTGGCTAAAGCTGAGATGATTGAAGCCGTCTGATTGGGGGGGATGGCACCACCTTGACAAGGGGAGCGTCCCGTGATATGTTTAATTTAACATATGAGCATACATAAATATGAAAGTGAGGCGTTGATGATGAAGAAGCGATTAACCGCTCCCCAGACTTGGTACTGGTTGGGCCTGGTTCTGTTTTTAGTCAGTTTTGTCCTGCCTCAGGCGGCCCAGGCCGGCGGGTTCTTGGTGGCGGCGGTCTTGGCCGGCTACCACATTGTCGGGGAGGGCTTTGCCCACACCTATACGGCCTCCAAGGAACAACGGCGTTTCGTCCCTAACGTACACCTGTTGATGTCGTTGGCGGCCGTGGGGGCGGTCCTGATCGGCCACTTCGAGGAAGCCACGTTACTGA
The DNA here is from genome assembly GCF_032197885.1 of Levilactobacillus namurensis. Classification (NCBI taxonomy): domain Bacteria; kingdom Bacillati; phylum Bacillota; class Bacilli; order Lactobacillales; family Lactobacillaceae; genus Levilactobacillus; species Levilactobacillus namurensis. The sequence goes on from NZ_CP134159.1 coordinate 104,427, forward strand.
TCCTGATCTTTGCGGGGGCTCACTTCCTGGAAGGGTACGCCGAGGGGAAGAGCAAGCGTGAAATCACGGCGTTGTTGGCCATGAATCCCGTGGAAGCCCGGCGACTGACGGTTGCGGGAACCGTCGACGTGGTTCCGGTCGACCAACTTAAAGTGGGTGACCGGGTTCAAGTCCTAAACGGCGACCAGGTGCCAACGGACGGCCAGGTGGTCGCGGGACAAGCGACCCTCAACGAATCGTCGATCAACGGGGAAAGCATTCCGCGTGAGAAGGGCCCGGGCGACGTCGTCTTCGGGAGCACGATCAACGGCGCGACTGCCTTTGAAATGGTGGTCACCAAGGATAGTCGAGACACGGTCTTTGCCAAGATCTTGGCGCTGGTAGAACAATCCCAGACCACCCTGGGCAAGACGGCGACCCGGATCGAGAAGTTCGAACCAATCTACGTGCGGACGGTCCTGGCGCTGTTGCCCGTGGTACTCTTGGCCGGGCCGCTGGCCTTCCAGTGGTCGTGGTCGTTGACCCTGTACCGGACGGTGGTCTTCTTGATTGCGGCGTCGCCCTGTGCTTTGGCGGCTGCGGCGGTTCCGGCGACCCTCTCCGGCCTGTCGAACTTAGCCAAGCGCGGCGTCCTGTTCAAGGGGGGCGCCTACCTGACCCAGTTGGCCGAACTCCAAGCCGTGGCCTTCGACAAGACCGGGACCCTAACGGTCGGTCGTCCCGAGGTCACGGACATCTACTTCACGGACGCGGTTGACCAGTCGCACCTGGTACCCATCCTGAAGTCCATGGAAGCCCAGAGTAATCACCCGTTGGCTACGGCCATCGTGACGGCCTTCGCTGACGTTCCCAGCGTCCCGGTCACGGTGACTAATGAACTGGGGAAAGGCATCTACAGTCAGGTGGCTGGCCAGAAAATCGCCATTGCCAAACCCACTAGTTTTGCCCACCTGACACCAGATTTTCAAACCCGGATCGACCGGTTGGCGCAAGCGGGGAAGACCGTGGTCGTCGTGGCCGTCGATGACCAGCCCCAAGGCTTGTTGGCGTTGATGGACCTGCCGAACCAGGCTGCGGCCCACGCCATCGACTACTTCCAGGACCACCAGATCCACACCACCATGATCACGGGCGATGCCCAGTTGACGGGGGAAGCGGTGGCTCGCCAATTGGGCATCGACGAAGTTGCGGCCAACGTCTTACCGGAAGATAAAGCGGCCATCGTTCAGCGCCTGCAACGGACTTACCCCGTTACGGCAATGGTCGGCGATGGGGTGAACGATGCACCAGCCCTAGTCACGGCCGATATCGGCGTGGCCATGGGGGACGGGACGGACGTGGCCATCGACGTGGCGGACGTGGTCTTGATGCAAAACGACCTGGCCAAGTTAGCGGCGGCCCACCAGATTTCGGTCAAGTTGAACCGGGTGGTCTGGGAAAACATTATCTTTGCGATGGCAGTCGTGGTACTCTTAGTAGGATTAAACTTTATGGGCCTCGCCAATATTACCTGGGGCGTGGTGCTGCACGAAGGCAGTACCTTACTGGTCATCTTGAACGGGTTACGGCTGTTGCTGATGAACCCCACGCAACCCCAGGCGCCCGTTCGAACTAGGAGTGAAAACATTGTCCAAAGAACATCTGTTGGCCGCCGCGGCGGTCCAGCTACCCGATAATCAAGAACTGACCCCGATTATTGCCATCTTCAAGGCGGTCAGTGATCCTACCCGGTTGAAGATTCTCCTGCTGATTGCGGATCAGGCGTTTAGCGTCAATGAAATCGCTGAGCGTCTGGCCATCAGCCAATCGGCCATTTCCCATCAGCTCCAGACCCTCCGCCAACTCAACTTGGTGGAAGGGGTCCGTCAGGGCAAGGAGATTCACTACCGGTTAACGGACCGGCACATTATCGACATGTACCAGTTAACGGCCAAGCACGTTCGCGACCAGCAATGGGGCGTGCAGTAGCCACCCCTAAAAGGCACCGACTCCACAGAGGGGCGGTGCCTTTTGAGGCTGGTGGCGTGATTGACAAACGGTTCCCGTAGCTCTAACATTTTAAGAATGTGACGATTAGGTTTCACAACTGACTGGGTCAACTAGTCAGGGTCATCACGGGAATCTACATAAGAGGGGAAGCTTTAGATTGTGAGTCATCAACGTAAGTTACTGATTACCTGTGCGCTGTTACTCTCCAACGCCATGGCCGGGTTAGACGGAACCATTGTCAACACGGCGCTGCCCGCCATCGTGAGCGACCTGCACGGGATTCAGTATATGGGCTGGATCGTGGCCATCTTCCTATTAGGGATGGCGGTCGCCACGCCGTTATGGAGTAAGTTCGGCGAGAAAAAGGGAAATAAGGTGGCCTACATCACCGCGACCACCACGTTTGCGGTGGGCGCCTTGTTCCAAGGACTCGCCAGTAACATCACCTGGTTCATCATCGCCCGGGGCGTCATGGGCCTGGGGGCTGGTGGGATGAGCACCATTCCGTTTATCATCTACGCACAGCTCTTCCAGAACCTGAAACGCCGGGCGCAGGTCATCGGGGTCACCTCCGCCAGCTTTAGTACCGCGTCCATCATTGGGCCGCTGTTCGGGGGCTGGATCGTGGACACCTTCAGTTGGCACTGGGTGTTTTACATCAACCTGCCGCTGGCGCTAGTGTCGATTCTGATCGTGGCCCTGTTCTTCAAGAGTCACCTGCCGCGAAATCAAGCGGCCGTTGACTACCAGGGGGCCGCATTGATGGTCTTGGGCTTAGTGGCCATCCTGGTCGGCATCCAATTATTAGGGTCCGCACCGCTCTGGGCCACCGGCGCATTGGTGGTCGTTGGCGGCCTCCTGCTGTGGCGGATGCACCACGTGGAGGCGCAAGTCAGCGACCCCATCGTGCCGAACCGGTTGTTCCGGAATGGTAAATTAGTGGCGGACCTCTTGATCTTCGCGTTCCTCTGGGGTGCGTTCGTGGCCTTTAACATCTACGTCCCCATGTGGGCGCAAGGTATCATGGGCCTCAGCGCGTTGATTGGGGGGATGACCTAGATTCCGGGGTCCGTCGCCAACTTCTTCGGGTCCGAACTGGCGCCGGCCGTCCAGCCTAAGATTGGCCGGTACGGCGTCCTGGTGATGGGGACGGCGACTTTTCTGATCACGTTCGTGGGGATGAGTTTAGTCGGTCACACCGCCAGTTACGCGTTTCTCTTGGTGATGGGCGCCTTCAACGGGTTCGGGATTGGGGTCTGCTTCACGACCCTGCAAGTCGCCGTTCAGAGTGACGTGGCCATGACCGATGTCCCGATTGCGACCTCGTTCGCCTACCTGGTCCGCATCCTGAGCCAGACGTTCATGTCATCGATCTACGGGGTCATCTTGAGTCAGGCCCTGGCGGCCGGAGTCCGGGCCAACCACGGGCACATCACCATGGGGATGCTCAACCAGTTGAGCAATTCCCAGACGGCGGGCAATCTGCCCACGGCCTGGCTACCCAAGATGCGCTTGATTCTGTTTACGGGAATGCACCACATCATGTTAACGGCGCTGGGCTTGGTTCTGGTGGTGGTCATCTTACTGGCAGTGCTCCTCAAGCGGCAGCACGCAGTCAAGGGGATGGCGGTTAAGCAATCCTAATTAAAAAACACTAAGCTTAGCGGCACAGAAGTAAAGCAACTTGGTTATTGTCCAGGGGTCGTAAGGCTTGGGCTTCTTGATGACGGGCGCATTATCGATCAATGTCATATTAGGGCGACCGTTTGTATTGGTTGAAGAGCCAGAAGTGGCTATAGCGCTCGAAGACAGCTAATTCGCAACAGTGACGAAAGCAAAACGGACGAGAAACCGAATTGGGGTTTCTCGTCCGTTTTGCTTATTTACAGGCTAGTTCACGTCACAGTCTCTTGCTAATGGTTATCGAGCTGGATCACTAATCGTATTTTATTTTGGATTTCTTCTTTTAAATCCTTTGGTAGGCGTTCTACAAACTGCCAATCTCTCTGTACGTAATCAAAAGATTTTAACTGTTCCGTATATACCGTTCCGTCTATTTTGGTTCTTTTATCTAAACTCACATGCAAAGGGTAGTCTTGACCGTTGAATTTGCCGTGTGATATAGGGACAACCCACACAAACGGTGAAGTCATCATTAACTGATTGTTACTAACAACCACGGCTGGTCTTCTTTTTTGGATTTCTACTCCGGCGGATGGATCAAAATCAATGTAGATAATATCGCCATTCTTTGGTATATGGTAGATTGCAAATTTAATCCGAATTTTTGGACAAATTGGTCAGCATAACCTGATACGGTGTTTTCCAGTCAAGTATTTTAAGCGGTCGCTGGTTAATTTGGAGTAACGTCGTCGTTAAATCTTGAGCACTAATGTGCTCAAAACGAGTCCCCTTAGGATAAAAATAACGTAAATTCCGATTAAAGCGTTCATTACTACCACGTTCAGCTGGCGTATAAGCATGACAGTAATAGGTCTTAATACCATATTGTGATTCAAATGATACTAGCCCACTAAACTCAGTACCACGGTCCACAGTAAAACTGTGCACCGGTCCATTAAAAGTGGTTAGGAACTTAGTCAGTGCTTCATTAACACTCGCTGTCGTTCGGTCCTTTAACCGATATGCCCAAAGGAACCGTGATTTTCGATCGATTAAAGTTAATAAAACTGCCTTACTATGCCCACGAGGACCAACGACTGTATCTAGTTCAAAATCGCCGATGCGATTACGTTGATTAATCATCATGGGACGCTGTTCAATTGATCGCCCCAAAGATTGATTATATTTGGATCGTTGGTCAACGTTACGCCGTTGGCGTACGCCATGTTCAGGTAGATCATTCAAGGAGAAATCAATTCTCCCCTGATTTAGCCAATTATAAATAGATTTAGTAGCTAGTTTAAATTCGTGAGCAATCATTCCTGGTGACCAGCTTAGACGTAAATGGTTGAGAATTTTTTGCTTTAACTCATCGCTCAGCTTAGTTTTCCGACCACATCGTGATCGCTTGTATTCGGCATCTGTTTGTGCTAATTCAGCCTGATAAGGTTGACATCGAGATAATTCATAAGAAATTGTTGACGGTGATCGGTTCAGCCGAACGCCCATTTGGATATTGGACAGCCCTAGTTCACAAAAGGTTTCGATTTTAATTCGTTCGGAATAGGTTATACTAGACAAAAGATCAGCTCCTAAAAGATGGGTTTGTGGTAAACACCATTTTAAAGGAAGCTGATCTTTTTTGTCCGAACAGCGTTCGGATTAATTTTACAATCTACCATATCTACCATAGTTCTTCTCCTACTGGTTTTGTATTTTCCCAGTCATTTAAATCATCTGCACGTTGATAAGTACCGTGCCAATCTCTAAACAAGTCGTCTAAAGAAGTAGCAATCTGTTTTGAAGGCTTGAGAATCAAATCACCATTCTCCCTTTTCTCAACTCGGTACTTAGTTCCTGGCGTAACTGCCAAGTTACTAGGGATTGTGACGACGATGGAATTCCCCTGTTTGCGAGCTTTTACATATTTTTCCATGGTCTTAGCCTCCATTCCAATAACTACTTAGATTATACCATCTGTGAATACACTTGTGAATACATACATCGTTGTTCTGCACCGATAAAAAAAGCGTTGAGCCAATTTGCTCAGCGCTTTTTGGTTACAGCCGATTCAGGTTAATTGGCTTTTTCGATCTTCCCCGTGGCGATCGGTAGGGTGACGTGGGCGTCGTAGGTCCCGACTTCTCCCGCGACCGTGTCTGGTAACGTAAGACTTTGGGGAACCCCGTGAATGTAGATGACCCGCTTGTCGAGTTCCAGGTCATCCGTACCGAAGGCTTCCTTGAATTTGGTTTGAAGGGCTGCTAGCGGAACGGTGATGTCGTAAGCGAAGTGGCCCTGAGCATCGGAGACCGGGTAGGTGTCGTTGGGGATGTTCATGGCTTGCGGTGCGCTATCGAAAGGCACCATGGTGGTTCCGGAGACCGCTTCGGTTTCTGGTAAGTCCACGAAACCATCGTGGTTGGCATCCTGTGCCATGGTGGCGATTTGCGCAGCTTGTCCCTCTGGGAAACCGTGGAAGTGTTCCCAGTGTTGGGTGTTGGCCGGGGTATCGAACATCTCAATGTGAATGGTGAGTTGGTCCGCATCCTGGGTGAACGTGGCTTCACCGTGAGCGCAAGTACCAATCCCGTCAGCGTTTAACGGCACGATCTTCGCAACGTATGTTTGAGTCATTTAAAATTCCTCCTTAGTTCCGTCTTAAACGGTTCCAGTATAGCGGCTTCAATCAGTTGTGTAAAAGATAATGGCTTATGATATAACCTGTTTCACGTGAAACAAATTGGAAATGAGCCCACCACTGAGTTAGCGGCGTCAGGACTGGAAGCGCTAGTGGGGATTGGGAGTATAAATATTTTCATAAAGGGGGCTGATTTTCCAGGGGGTCTATTGTATAATCGCGATGACGCCGGATTAACGGGCGATGACCAGCCACGGGTGGGGGCGAACGCAACAAAAGTGCTAATTGCGTTCATAATTGATTTAGCAAAGCATTAACCCTGCGAAACTTTTGGAATCAGGGTATTCTGGGGACAGATAGGCCAAGGGTTCCTGCCATGTACCACGCCAGCGGGAATGCCGAGTTCTCACCGACCCTGAAGACAATGTACCTGTGGCTTTAGTTGAGGAGGATGGATATGCAGACGTTTGAGATTGGTGACCAAGTCAAGCTCCCGCGGCCCTACCAAGGGGTCGTGGGGACCGTGATCTACTACGATGGCCCCACGGAACGCTTCTTAGTCCGCATTGGGGTGGAACAGCAGTTGTATTTTAGTGCCGAACAGTTGACGTTAGCTTAAACTGAATGCCCATCACCACTTAATGGGTGATGGGCATTTTTAGTCAATAAATTTGTCGCGAGTTTAGACGAGAACCAATTTGGGGTGGTCTGTCCCTTACGAGACGGTCGAGCGGAAATCTGTCTCATAAGGGACAAATTGGCAAAATTTGGGGCTGGAAGCTGGTTCGAATAGTCCCTATTCTAGAGACATTCTATAACATTAGCGAGGTTTTTCTATGACAGCCCAAATTAAGATTCACGTGTTGCATACTGGATTGGTCAAAGTCGACCGGGCGTTACCTTTTCACGGCCTATATCGAAATCCATTAGCTTTTACGGGGTTATTTCGTTCCGAACGTAATCAAGTGACGTTACCCGTTTCCAGTTACTTGATTGAGCATCCTCAAGGGTTGGTCCTGATTGATACGGGCTGGAACAGGATGGTTCGTAAAAGTAATTGGCGGGAATTGGGGCCACAAGTTCAAATCAATACCGGATACCTCCCCGCGGGGTGGGCCGTTGATGAGCGGTTAGCGGCGTTAGGGTATCGTCCCGAGAATTTAGACTTGGTTCTATTGAGTCACTTACATTGTGATCATGTCAGTGGTCTGAAACACGTCAAGAATGCGAAGCAAATCTTAGTTTCGCAACCAGAATGGCGAGTGGCCAACCGCTTGCCAATGGTTTATCTGCCCCATGAATGGCGAGGCGTCGACGTTCAGACTTACGACTATACTAAAAACGGGGTGGGTCCCTTTGGGGAAAGCTACGATGTTTTTGGTGACGGCAGTCTTTTACAAGTGCATACGCCCGGCCACGCGACGGGGATGTCGGCCACATTGGTTCGAGGACGGGATGGCCGCTATGTGTTATTGGCCGCCGACACCGGATATTCTAATGATTCGTGGGAGAAGATGCTGACGCCAGGAATCTGCACCAGTCGTAAGGACGCGATTACGTCACTAGGCTGGGTACGAGAAATGGCGCATCACCCGAATTGTATCCAAGCATTAGCTAACCATGATCCACAGACGGATCAGCAAATTCTAACGTTACCCGTTTAGGACGTTTTTGGTCATCCGATTCATGAAAGTCGCAATTTGGTCTTCATGCCCGTGCTTTAAAGCCCAACTGATGGCCGTTAGGGCGCTGTGAGCATAGAAGTCTAAGATGAATTCACGAGGAACATCGAGACTGATTTGTGGCCAAAGGTGATCGAGATGGTCCTTTAAACTGGAGAGGTAGCGCTGGTTTAAATCTACCGACCTGGTATGCACATCCAAAAGGGTCGTAATGCGGTCGGCGTCTTGAGCTAAACCCTGGTAAAGGTTAATCAGAAGTTGATCTTGTTGAATACCAACCATGCGCGTGGCTAATAGCTGGTCAAATTTAGCGGCCTCCTGAGTCACTAATGCGTCTAGTAACGCATATTTGTCGGGATAGTGGTGATAGAAGGTGCTCCGGCCGACCATTCCTGCCGTGCAAATATCATTGATTGTGATATTGGAAAATGGTTTATGTTGCAACATTTTGATAAACCCAAGTTGAATATCATTTTGGGTACGGCGTACGCGTAAGTCTTCCTGATTCATGGGGCTAGTCACCTCCAATTCAGTGTTTAAACTTAGTTTAGCCGGAATGACCAGATTTAAAAAGGGAAAAGCAGATTAGGGGCTAATTTCTTTTGCATGGAAGCGCTTAAAGTGTGATACGCTAAACGTAACACCTTTAAAGGAGTGGATTGCGATGACGTTAACCCTAGACGAAAAGTTTGCTTACATGGCCACGGGACAACCCTACAACGATTTAGATCCTCGCTTGGAAGACCTCCGCGACCAGGCGACCCAGAAGACGGACGCGTTGAACCGGGAACCCCGGATGGCCAAGAAGGCCCAGTTGTTTCAAGCGTTAGTCCAGCACGCGGGAGTCGACCCCATCATCAACCCGAACTTTCGCTGTGAGTTTGGCCGCAACATCTCAGTGGGCGACCACTTCTACGCCAACTACGACTGTGTGATCCTGGACGGGGCGCCCGTGACGATTGGCAACCGGGTGTTGTTTGGCCCTAAGGTTGGCCTGTACACCAGTAATCACCTGTTTGCGGCCAGTGAACGGCCCACGGGGGGCTGCATCGCCAAGCCGATTACGGTCGGGGATAATTGCTGGTTGGCTGCCAACGTGAGTGTGACCCCGGGCGTGACCATTGGGGCGAACACAATCATCGGTGCCGGGAGCGTGGTGACCCACGATATTCCCGAAAATGTAATCGCGGCGGGCAATCCCTGCCAGGTCTTGCGCCCCATCACGGATGCTGACCGGACCGGTTTTGACCCCACCAGTTCGCAGTGGCCGTAATGCGGTGAACGAGCGACTAACGCTACAGAATAATATGACAAAAAGCGTCAGGTGACCACTCTGGATGAGAGAAGAAGTGGTCACCTGACGTTGTTTTTGTTATTGGTTTAGTCTTGCTGGGTTAAGGGCAACACCATATCCAGGTGTGGAATTCCGGTTTCGAGGTACACGTCACTGACCGGTTGAAAGCCTAAAGTCGCATAAAAGGATTGCAGGTAGGCTTGGGCCTGAATGTCGATCTGGGTGGCCTGAGGAAAGTGAGCCTTGACGGCGGCGATGGCGGTCGTGACCAATTCGCGCCCGGCGCCGTTTCCTCGGGCAGCTTTGGCGACCACGACACGGCCAATGCGGACGTGGTCCTGTTCGGGAATCAATCGGGCGTAGGCCACTAACTGGCCCTGGTCGTCAGTCCCTAAAAGGTGGGTGGCGGTTAGATCCGCGTCATCGACTTCTTGGTAGTAACAGGTTTGTTCGACCACGAACACGGCCGTCCGTAAGCGGTAAAGGGCCCAGAGTTCGTGAGTGGTCAGTTCGGGGAATGTTTTGGCTTGATAAGCGACCATTGGAAAAGACTCCTTTTTAAATAGTTATTAATACTTATGCTATTAATAATAGAGTGGATTTAGTCATACCACGTTGCGTGGTTTAAGGCTGGCCAATCTTATTGTCGGTAGCAGTAACGGTATCCTAAACCTATGCTAAAACGTGATGCGCACAAATTCAACGCCAATTAAACCGGTGGCGTGACGTAGAAGACATTCTAAGCCAATAAATCATTTAACCGTGGTATAATTCTTATTATGCACTAAGGAAGGTTAGGTGAACAAGATGCAAAAGTGGCAACGAATGAGTCTGCTAGGACTGGTCACCGCGAGTTTCATGGGTCTGGGCGGGGGCACCGGAACCGCGCAGGCCGCCCAGCGCACGGTGGCGACGTTTCCCAAGAGCTTGCGGGGGACTTGGTACACCTATGACAGCCACCAGTATTATCGGACCCGGATTACGGCGAAGACCATCACGGTCAACGGGACCACGGGACACCTGCATCCCGTGAAGGCCGCCGGCACCAACGTCCAATCAGATTGGGTTCAGGCGACCCCCGTTACCTACCGGGGCGAGCACTGGATCAACGTCCGGGGTTGGTTCCAAGCGGCCGGGAGCGGCGATGATTACCGCAAGGTCACGCATACGCTTAAGGGCAAACGTCACGCTGCGCTCCAGTACGCCAGTGGGGCAGTATTTAAGACCAGCACTTATGGCTACCGTAGCAAGGCGCTGGCGAAGACCTACGCCCACCACTACTATGCGGGCGACCGGCATTAGCGAAACGAAAAATCAACCATCATTAACGAATACCGCCCTTCCAGGCGCAGACGCCGGTGAAGGACGGTATTTTTGACGGTTGATCGCATGTTTTTGAGGTGGCCTAAGCGTGCTGGAAGTACGTGGTCAAGAAGGGCTTGGTCTTTTGGAGCACCTGCTTTTGAGAGTAGGTCTTCCGTCCGTCACCCCAGATGGAAATGGCCGATCCCAGGTTACGGGAACTGGTGGCTAAGCTCTGGTGGTTGGTCTTGTCCCAGACTTGGCGCGTCCAGTTTTGCGTCAGGTCGCGTTGCCAATACCGCACGCTTTCGGCGGTAAACGTCTTGGGCCGGGTGATTACGTAGAGGTACCAGAAGTTGGCGTTGATTGTCTGGAAGCCGGCCTGGTTGAGCTGAGGTAAGGTCGGCCGAATCTGTCGGTGTGCCCGAATCGTCTGGGCGTTGTCGGTCTCGCCGTCGTAGCTCCAGTAGGTCACCAGGATGTTGTGGTCGATCCGGGGTAAGTCGGCGCGCATTAGACCGTCGTTCCACATGGTGGTCCGTAGGTGCTTGCTGCGCAGGTACCGGTTCAACCCGTTGGTGTAGCTGACCGTGGCGGGTTGGTGCGGAGCCGTGGTGGCGCTGTATTCGTCGCCGCCGATGCCGATGTGTTGCCCGCGGTATTGCAGGCCGGTGTATTCACTTAACAGGGCCTTCACGAAGGGTAAGGTCTTTTTCGAATGCAGGGTCAGCTCGTTACCGGAAGTGATGGTCTTAGCCAACTTGCGGTTAGTCGCACTCCCAGTCTTCATCAGCTTGATCAACGCCTTGGTGTGGCCGGGCGTATCGATCTCGGGAATGACCTCGACTTGCCGCTGGTGGCCGTAGACGATTAGACTGCGCAACTGGCGTTTACTCAAAAAAGCCAGCTTGGTCTTGCGGTTATAGTATACGTCGCCCCGTTTGCGGGCCGCCTTGACGGTCTGGCCCAGGTGCGCGTTCTCCACGCCGAACCGGGTGTCGTCGGTTAGGTGTAGTTGGAGAAACGTCCCACCGCCGCGGTGGGTGGTGGTGATTAACTGTTTGATGGATGAGACGGAATAGTATTGCCGTGCGGCGTCTAGGATTAAGCCCTTGGCCGGCCGCTTGATCGCAGCTTGGGCGGACTGGGGTGCCCAGATGCCTAGGAGTAACGAAATCACGAGCAGCCCTTTTAAGAATTTAGCCACGGGACCTTCCCCCTAACGATTCAGATTAATTACTTTAAATATAGAGTTTTGGGGTGGGTTTGGGAACTGCTTTGCTCGATAAATTTTATAATAAGCGGGACTCGGCTTAGGTGGGGGGTTAACCGCCACGGTTTTCGGGGGTACGGGCCTGGCAACGGGTACGCAAACACTGGGCGCAAAACGCACAAGAATTGCGTTAAGGGGTGGGGAACATGCTAAAATATACCTATTACTACCCGAATTGACCGTGGGGTAGTCCTGAAAATGTAACCGAATACATAGAGGAGGTTTTAGCGTGGCGTATATTGAAGTGGCCCACGAGACCCGCCAGTTTCAAAACGGCGACCAGACCACGGTCGCGAACCGCGACATTAGTTTTACTGTGGAACAAGGCGCGGTCGTAACGATTCTGGGTCCCAGTGGTGCCGGAAAATCGACATTGTTAAACATTTTAGGGGGGATGGATTCGCCCACCAGCGGGAGCGTCAAGATCGATGGGACTGACATCGCCCATTTTTCACCCAAACAACTCACGACCTATCGCCGGCAAGCGGTCGGCTTCGTCTTTCAATTCTATAACCTGATTCCCAACCTGACGGCCCGGGAGAACGTTGAACTGGCCTCGCAGATCACCCACGACGCCCGGGACGTGACCCAGACCTTGACGCTGGTGGGGCTCCAGGATCGCGCGGCGAACTTCCCCGCCCAATTATCCGGTGGGGAACAGCAACGGGTCGCCATCGCCCGAGCCGTGGCCAAGAATCCCAAGCTCCTGTTGTGTGACGAACCCACGGGGGCCTTGGATTACCAGACGGGTAAGCAGGTCCTCCAGGTGATTCAAGATGCGGCCCGGCAGACGGGGACCACGGTGATCATCGTGACCCATAACAGTGCCATCGCGCAGATGGGCGACCAGGTGATTCGAATCAACGACGCCCAGATTCAGTCCGTGGTGACCAACGACCATCCCACGCCGGTGGCCGAGATTGAATGGTAGGTGATGGGGATGACCACAGCGTATCTTAAAACGATTTTCCGAGAAATCTGGCGCTCCAAGGCCCGGTTCTTCTCCATTCTTCTGATCATCTTCTTGGGGGTGGCGTTCTACACCGGTATCCGGGCGACGGGTCCCGACATGTCCCAGGCCGCCACGAGCTACTTTCACCGCCAGCGGCTAGCGACCAATAGCGTTCAATCCTCGTTGGGGTTGACTCAGGCGGATACGGCCATTTTGAATCAGCACCGCGACCGGCTCCGGTACCAGACGGAACGGTACCTCGACGTCAGTCAGCGGAACAATAACCGGGTGGTCCGGGTCGCCGAGTTACCCACCGTGCAGCGGGTCAACCGGTTACGCGTGACGCAGGGGCGCCTGCCGCGCCACGCGAACGAAGTTGTTCTCGACACCCAGGCACGAGTTCTCCAGCCCAGCTTGAAGGTGGGCCGGACTTACCGGATCACCAGTACGGCGGCCGTGAACCGCCAGTTCACCCGGCGGACCTTTAAAATCGTGGGCTTCGTGAATTCACCGCGCTACTTGGAGAACGTGAGTCGGGGCGTCACCACGGTCGGTAAGGGGACTCTGGACTACCTGGCGTACGTCCGGCCCCAGACCTTAACGGGTAACGTGCCGACGCGCCTGGACGTCCAATTTAAGAACCTCCAGAACGTCCAGCCCTATAGCGCGCGTTATAAGCGGTTAAACCGGCAGAATACGGCGGACTTGAAACGCTGGCTCCGGCCACGCGCGCAACAACGTCAACACCAATTGCAGCAACGGGCGACGGCGAAACTAGCGCCCCTCAAGCGCCAAGTGGCTGCCATGCAGGGCCAAGTTCCGGCGAACACCCCGCAACTGGTTCAGCTGACCGCGCAGTTGCGCCGGGCGCAGGCCAAGGTCCAAGCGATTCCGCGGGCCACCTACGTCTACACGGACCGGACCGATAATCCAGGGTACACCGAGTATCACGAGAATACCCAGCGAATCGTCGCCTTATCGACGGTCTTTCCCCTCTTCTTCATCGCCATCGCGGCGTTGATCTGTCTGACCACCATGACTCGGATGGTCGAGGAGTTGCGCTTGCAGATGGGGACACTCAAGGGCCTGGGCTACAGTAACGCTGCTGTAGGCAGTGAGTTCATGATTTACGGGGGCTTGGCGGCGTTGCTGGGGACCGCGCTGGGCGTGGTCTTCGGCGTGAACTTCTTCCCCCAATTCATCGCCCAAGCCTATGGCAGTATGTATAACTTGCCGGCGATTACCGTGCAGTACCTGTGGGGCGACATCGGCGTGGCCCTAGTCATCGCGTTGGCCTGCACCCTGGGTATCGCGGCTATCGTCTTACGAGTCGACTTGCGGAGCCTGCCCGCCCAGCTATTGCAACCCAAGGCGCCTAAGGCGGGAAAGACGCTGCTGTTGGAACGCTGGACGGGCTTCTGGCGGCACCTGAACTTCAACCATAAGATTACCCTGCGAAACCTCTTTCGGTACAAGCAGCGTATGCTGATGACCGTTCTGGGTATCGCGGGGTGCATGGCCATGATGATCACAGGTTTCGGGCTCAAAGACTCGATTGGCGACATCAGTACTAAGCAATTCAATGACCTCTGGCACTACGACGCCATGGTGACCCGCAGTGGCCGGGAAACGGCCGCTCAGCGGAAAGCCTTGCGGCAATCAGCAACGTATCGCCGGAGCCTGACGTTGAGTTCGCAACAGGCCACGGTCACCCAGAGTGGGGTGGCCGAACAGACCGTGACCTTGGGGGTTCCGCGCACCCCGGACCGGCTGAACCGGTTCGTCACGCTCCGTGACCGGCAGACCCATCAGACCTACCGGGTCACGACCAAGGGGGCCGTGATCGATGAGAAGCTGGCCAAGCTCTACGGCGTGAAGGTGGGCGACCGACTGACCGTGAAACCGGCGGGACAGACCGCCCGGCGCGTGAAAGTTGCGGCCGTTGCGGAAAATTACGTGAACCACTTTATCTACCTGAGCCCGACCTATTACCGGCAGGTCTTCGGCAAGCAACCGACCTACAATAGTAACCTGGTCCAGTTCACCCATGATAGCGAACGGGCGGGCAACGATTATGCGGATGGCTTGTTACGGCACGCGGGCTTCTTGAACGTCACGCTGATGCGGACGGAACGCCAGACCACCTTCAAGACCTTCGACAGCATGAACCTGGTGGTCCTGATCTTCGTGATCTCCGCGGGGGCCCTGGCGCTGGTGGTGCTCTACAATCTGACCAACATCAACGTGTCCGAGCGGATTCGGGAGTTGTCGACGATCAAGGTCTTGGGCTTCTATGACGGGGAAGTCACCCTGTACATCTTCCGGGAGAACCTGATATTGACGGGGATGGGCATCGTCGTGGGCTGCTTCTTAGGTAACTGGCTACACACCTATATCCTGCAAACGGCGGAGACCAACGCGCTGATGTTCTCGCCGGGGATCCACTGGCTTAGTTACCTGTATTCGGCAGTCTTGACGGTGGTGTTCAGCCTGCTGGTCATGGGCTTGATGCACCGCAAGTTAAAACGCGTGAACATGCTCGACGCCCTCCAGTCGGTCGATTAACCAGGCCCTTGACTTAGAGGTAGGTCGAAGTTCTACACTAAAATTGAAGGAAGTATCTGAAAGGAAGTTATCATGATGAAATATCGTTCATTTGGCAAGACCGGGTATCAGATCAGTGAAGTGTCGTTGGGCACTTGGCAGTTAGGCGGCAAGTGGGGCGCACCGTTTAGTGAACAGGATGCCCGGGACACGTTGGCGGAAGCTTACGACCAGGGCGTTAACTTCTTCGATACCGCGGATGGGTATCAAGGCGGGCGCAGTGAACAAGCCGTGGGGCAGTTCTTGAAGCAGCACCCCGACGTGCACTTCACCACCAAGATTGGGCGGAAGGAAGAGCCCCTGTCGGCGGAACATTTTGATGCGCAACACGGGGACCGTTACGTCGACGAATCTCTACAGAACATGGGGGTCGATGCTTTGGATATGGTGTTGTTGCATTGCCCACCGACCGATATCTACTACCAACCCGAGACTTTTTTCGAGCTGGATAAGCTCAAGCAGGCGGGGAAGATTCGCCATTACGGGGTCAGTGTGGAAAAGGTCGAACAAGCCATTAAGGCCATGGATTACGATGTCTCGGCCGTCGAGATCATCTTCAACATGTTCCGCTTGCGGCCGTCGAAACTGTTCTTCGACTTAGCTAAGCGCCAGAATGTGGGAATCTTGGCTCGGGTTCCGTTGGCTAGTGGTCTCCTGACCGGGAAGTTTACGGCCGACACGCAGTTTGCACCGGAAGACCACCGGAACAATAACCGGGACGGTCAGCACTTCGACAAAGGGGAGACCTTCTCCGGCGTGGATTACTTAACGGGTGTCAAGGCCGCCGCAGAATTGAAGGACCGCTTGGGAACGGATAACCTGGCGGGGACGGCGTTACGGTACATCTTGATGTACGATGCCGTTTCAGCGGTGATTCCGGGAGCCAGCACGCCGAACCAGATTGAACGCAATACCAGTGCGGCTGAGTTACCCGCCTTAACGGATGCGCAGATGGCGGTGGTTCAAGACGTCTATGATCGATACTTGAAGAATCCGGTGGACTACCTCTGGTAAGCCATCAGACGATGACAAACAGCGACACAATCGTCTCTCCTAGAGAAACGGTCGTGCCGCTGTTTTTTAATGGGTTAGGATTTGATGGAAATTGAGCGTGTGGCGAAAACTTAGATTTTGGTGTATTCAAAAAGGCTTAACGGATTAAACGCCATTGTGCATAACATATAACCTATCCAGTGAATATATTATATTATTTATAAAGTTTATACCATTGACTACATTGTCCTGATATAATATTCTATTAGTGGACGCGGTAGGAACACCCATTGGCGTTGTATCAGCTTGGGGTCAAGGATACTTTAATAAGATGGGATTAGATTTAAGTTGTAGAGCCATTATTTTCCTTTTTATACCATTTTTTAGGAGGAGCTTATGCAGGTACCGTATTGGTTATCCATTTTTATTATTTTCGTTCCATTTCTTTTAAGGGTGATCATTAAAAGAGAACTTAGTCCTAAGATGCAACAGCTATTAACTAGTAATTTAATCACGTATATATTGGTATTGATGGTCTCTATTTTAATTATAAATTCTCGATTTAAACCTATCTCAATATCAGTTATTTTTTGGGCAATTATTTTTAACCTATTATTCGATTTTATTTTTTACTTAATTAGCAAGGTTAGTCATTAACCAGATTGTCTAAGCCCAAGCAATCTCATTACATCAATTCCGAGTTGGCAATTTCAGTATACATTTTTCTTCCACCAACTAAGTAGTTACTGTAGTACATACTAGGAACATCATCGTCTGACTGTCCCTCCGTCATGAAGGGTTGGTGCAAGTTAATAACGTCAAGACGGTACTGGACTTTTCCATGTTGTGTCACTTTTTTAAAAGATAATCCTTTAAATTTCTTGTTCAGAAATAATTCGCGGGTGTTGCCAGATACTTTGGTTCTTTGAATCTTTACCTGATGGGTTGGTTTGTCTTTGGGTTTGTATTGGGATCCAGACGAGTATTTTCGATATTCGACATAGCCATTGGTACTTATGTGAAAGAGAGTGGTATCACGTCGCCGAGCGTTGGCCAACATTTTTCCTTGAAATAGTAGCCCAGAACTATAAGCAGGCATGTAAGCCGGACGAGAAACACGTTTAAAATTTTGGGGATGGTTTGAAATTTGAGAACTAATAAAATCGTAGGGGCGATTATGCGGTCGGTTTTTGTTGTACAAAGAGTAATTTAAAAGCGGCAAACTGAGCGTGATGGTATGATTGTCTTTGAATCCTTGGAGAATAGTTCCCTTGGGAATCTTAATGAATTGATGGCCACCATCTTCAAATTGAACACGGACTTTAGTTGAGCGAATGGCCTGGTAATATTTGAACTTATAGAGCTTACTGGCGGGTACTTGTTCATTTCCAATTTGGTAGGATTTGGCCTGTGATTGGGTGGAAGATAGAAAAAAGCGAGTATAGCAATAGTGGGAATGAGTAGAATCTTATTTAACTTCATGAAGATTATTCCTTCCTGGGATATTTTTTCTTATTGTAGCTCGCTCGTTCTATGAATTGGCACCTTACGCAAATTCGGTTGTACGATGTGTGGAATTTGGTCACGTGGATAGTTAAGATTCTGAAAATCATAAAAGATTAAAAGAAAATTTTGTGGGTTACTGATTCTAGCGTTAATGGGTTTAACGTCAAATGACCGCTTCCGTGATTTTACGGAAGCGGTCATTTGAGTAAGACAGATATGGTTTTTTGATTCAGCAAAAGGGGGATTAGCACCCTTCATTCATTGCAGATGAGGCCTTTATGTCAGTCGCTTGCTAGTTGTGATTGGCAGGCAAATCTAAAACAGGCATGGTTAAAATGACTGCTTTGACCAGATGCGTCTTATTTTAAGAGGTACTTGGCGTCAAATTCAGGGTCCTGGGACGTTAAAATCTTGGGGCCATCCTTAGTAATCGCCAAGGTGTGCTCGTATTGGCAAGACAGAGAACCGTCAGCTGAAACGTAGTATTCCCAGTTGTCCTTATCGATCTTGTCAGCCAGTTCGAAAGTTCCCAAGTTGACCATGGGTTCGATGGTGATGACCATGCCTTCGCGAAGCCGAATCCCGTGACCGGCCTCACCGTAAGCGGGAACGTCTGGTTCTTCGTGCATTTCAGTTCCGATGCCGTGGCCAATCAGGTCGCGGACGTCTCCCATGTGGTGTTGGGTTTCGACGAAGTCCTGAATGGCCGCACCAATATCGCCAATCCGGTTGCCAATGACGGCTTGGTCGATGCCCAGGTAGAGGGACTTCTTGGTCACGTCCATGAGACGCTTAACGTCATCACTCACGTCTCCCACGGCATAGGCCCAGCAGGAATCGGCTTGGTAACCGTCAAGTGAGACGGTCATGTCGACCTTGACCAGGTCACCGTTCTTCAACAGGCGTCCCTTTTGGGGTGCCATGTGGGCGACTTCATCGTTGATGCTGATGCAGGTCGCGTAGTGGTAGCCGTCGACGTCCTTTTCGGACGGGATGGCCCCATGGTCGGCGCAATACTGCGTGGTAAATTTTTCGATTTCCCAGCTGTCGATACCGGGCTTGATCAGGTCGCGTAACCCGATGTGAATGTTGGCCAACAAGGTGCCGGCTTCATTCATCTTTTCAATTTCGCGGGGTGATTTAATGGTAATCAAAGTTGTTCCTCCCTAAATGTCTAGTTAAGTTCACTGTACGCTAGTTTGGTGGAATTGACCAGCTTAGGGGGTGTGTTTCACGTGAAACAATGTCTAGGAGCGGGTTAAGGACTAGGTCGGGTTGCTGTTGCGGCAACCTTTCCCTGATTAAGGAGGAATCGTTGACTTAGAGTCCACTCTAAGCAGTATGCTAAAAGTACTTTATTAGTAGGAGGCAATATCATGACCAAAACTTGGTTTATTACGGGAACTTCGACGGGATTCGGGAAGTCGCTGGCGACCTTTTTAGCGCAAAAGGATGACGTTAATCTAGTGGCGACGGCGCGGCACACGGACCAGTTGAGTTACCTGGATCCGTATGATCACGGACAAATCTTGAAGTTGACGCTGGACGTCACGAAACAGGCCGAAATTGAAGCCGCGGTTAAGGCCACTAATGCAAAGTTTAACGGTATCGATGTGTTGATCAATAACGCTGGTCTAGGATACTTTGGGACCTTCGAGGAAAGCGACCGGGACGCGGTACGGTACATGTTCGACGTCAACGTCTGGGGACTCGTCGACATGACTCGGGCGGTCTTGCCGACCATGCGGGCACAGAAGTCCGGAAGCATCGTCAACTTCTCCTCTATCGCTGGGTTGGCTTCCTTTACCACGCTGTCCTTCTATAACGGGAGTAAGTACGCGGTCGAGGGGGTCAGTGAGTCCTTGGCACAAGAGGTGGCGGACCAGGGCATCAAGGTCATGCTGATTGAGCCTAGTGGTTTCCGGACGGATTGGGCCGGACGGTCATCGCAGAAGACGCTACCACAAATCGATGCTTACCGGCAATTTGCGAGTCGCATCGAGGGCAACGCTAAGGAAGCCCATCACGAAGCGGGTGACCCGGATAAGGCTGCGGAAATCATCTACGATCAAGTTACCAACCACGCGGCGGACCTGCCCTTGCGGTTACCGTTAGGCCAATGGGCGACCGATACCGCGATTGAGAAGTACACCCGGACACTGGCTGATTTTAAGGCCTTGCATGACTTGTCGGCATCGGCTGACCGTCCGGAGAAGTAAGCGAACAATTTGTATGATCAAGGGACCGCCTGCACAGAGCACAAGGCGGTCCCTTTTAGTGCGGTAAAGGTCAATGACGACGGGTAACCATGAACCAGCCCAGAGCGCAGCTTAATCCGACCCCCAAAATCTTTAGCCAGAGTGTTGGGGTGGTCTCGTTAGTCTGCGGGAGGGTGGCAGCGGCTATGGAAGATGACTTTTGAGGCGTGAAGATTGCTTGGGATGGTTTGGAAAGGTTGGTCATTGCTTCTGGATCAGGTGACGGCACTGGTTTCACGGCGGTGCCTGCAGTGTTGGGGTGGCGATTAGGTTGGTCAACAAGTTCAGGAACCGGTGCGGGCGTCACGGCAACTGGAGGCGTGGTGGGTGGTGTGCTGTGACTTTCGCCGACGGTTGTGACGGCTTGATAAACGTACGTGACCGTTTGGCTTCCCGTCGTAAAGGTCCCCGTGGCGTTAGTCGGACGGTGACTTAGGGTGTAGCCATTAAAAGTAGGGGCGACGGTGGCGTAGGGACTACCCGGATTGCCCGTTAACGTCTCGCTGGGCTTAAGGACCTTGCCACTGTCCGTGACGTAGTGAACCGTCACCGTGCCGGTGGTAATTTGGGGTGCATTTTTCGTGTACACGTAGGTGACGATAACCGATTCAGCGGTATATTTACCCGTTGGATGGCCGATGGTCTTCTGCCAGGTGTAATTGGGAATCGTCTTCTTGACGGTGGTGTAGGTGTCACCAATGAGGCCGGTATGATCAATGACATCGTCTTGAATTCGGTGACCCTGATCGTCGACGTAGCGGGTCGTGACCGGCCCGGCGGTGTCAACTAGGCGGTAGGGTTGGATAACGACTATTTCTGGAGTGCTATTTGGGGATAAACGGTAGGCACCGACTAAGTAGGCACTATCTTTAAAAAGGACAGTGTTTCCATGTAGGTCGATTATTCGGTTAACTTTATATGGATTCTGATAAAGGTTGGTATAAACCAGGTTTCCATCGGTATCTGGTGAAACTTTAGCGCTTCGGTCGGTTAAATAGCCGATGGCATCAATATGATTTTCATTGCCGTCTTGCGCCGTGATAGTTGTAGCGGGAATGACGTAAGGAAGCGCCTGCAGACTTACTTTGGTCCCATCGGGCAGGTAGAGGGGTTGAACCAGGGTGGCCTGGTGAGAAGCGAGCTTAAAGAACTTTAGGGGCTTAACAATTGTTTGGCCTTGGTAGGCGCACGTAAGCCCTTTGGCGACTAAAGCTTTAAGACTAGAAAAATCGGTGACCGTGTTGAACTGAATGTATAGCTCTTTTAAGTTAGTCAGATTGCTAAGTGGTTTGACGTCCGAGATGCGGTTCAACGAAACGTCCAGCGTCACCAGTTTTTTCAGGGCCGACAGCGGAGAGATATCGGTAATGTCGCCGTGGAAGCGGGAGGGGTTAGCGTTGAGGTTACCTCCCAGAGTGAGTTTGGTGAGGTTAGTCAGGAGTTCGATACCCGATAGGTCGTAGGAAGTCTTACCGGGGTTGAGTTGGGGGGAGACCACCGTGTCTTTGATGTCCAGACTATCTAACTTTGAAAGGTCTTGTCTGGTGACGTCTTTGATACTGGACCATTTTTTAGCGGCGGGATTGGTCTCTGGGTGGGTTAGCTGGTTTAAGGCATTAACGATTTCTGCTTGGAGCTGCGGATCCTTAATGGCCTGGCTTACGGGAGAATCGTTGTCAGAATCGGTTAGCCTAGTGGTCGTGACTTGGTTGTGGACAGGTGATGGTTCCGCGAGATTGGGATGTTGTGTGGGTGAGGAGGATGACGATTCGGCAGTTACCGTGGGGGCCGGGTTTGGCGGTGTAACGACTGACTCGGTGGGGTGTGCTGGAGAATCCGTAGACGCCGTTGGTTCAGCGGGGAGCGGTTCTGTTTCCGTGGGTTGTGGGTCTTCTTGGTGGGGCAAGACGGCGGTGGGGGCTGATGAAGTTGATGCTTCGATGGGCGTTGTGACGGTAACGGTTGGCGTATGGTCAGTTGTGGGAATCCTATCATCGGCGTGAGCGATGGGACTATTGAATCCCAGTAAAGCTAGTGCCATGGTAGTACTGGTTAAGATCCAGCAGGGGGTCGTGAAATTAGGCGATACAGATTCTCGAGGCATCAGGCCACTTCCTTTTCTACGGATTAGTTGGTAAAACCGGTGAGTGGCATCAGGATAGCACGGGGCTTTAAACGATGCTATAGGGTAAACGAATTTGGCTATAAGTGGCATTATAAAAAGGATGGCTTGCTTTGGCGTGATGTGCATCAGCGAGAATTGGAACAATCGTAGCGATACCCAAACTTGCTTACCGGTTAAATAGCTAAAACCACAGTTAAAAACGGCCATCATCCGTCTAAGGGGGTGATGGCCGTTGAGGTGTTATTTCTCCGGAGAAGTAAAGGAGCGGCCAAGCTGTGTGACTCTAAGCAACGTGTATTCGCAGAATTAATCAAAAAATCTGGTCCAAGATGATGGTCTTGGACCAGATTTTTCATTTCACCTATTTCGGTAAGTCTGATACGCGTGAATAGGTCAGGGGCGTCCCTAGGCTGTTTTAGGAGTCAGGTGGCGAAGGTTGGGGATTGAGAGCATGGCGACGAGGCTAATGAGGTAGAGGCAGGAGAGGAACCCCATGACCATTAGTAGCGTGCCGTGGTCCATTAGAAAGCCGATGATGACGGAGGAAAAGCCGCCGATTAAGCGCCCCACGTTAACGATACAATTGTTGGCTGTCGTCCGAATCTCGGTAGGGTATAAGCGGCTGACCATGGCGCCATAACCACCGTACATCCCGTCGGAAAAGAACCCTAGAGTGGCCCCGGCGACCAGGAGAGTCAGACGATTGGTGGTGAGCAGGATTCCGAATAAGGCAATCGCTGCGGCGATTAAGAAAATCGCGAAAGCCAGGCGCGGTCCGAGCTGGTCTAGGACGTGACCGAAGACTAGCATTCCCAGACTCATGCCGATAATGGTGGCAATCATCCAAAGGGAAGAGCCAGACACGGTTAAGCCGAGGCGCTTTTGCATGATGGAAGGTAACCAATTCATTAAGCCGTAGTAGCCGGCAATTTGAACCGTGGTCATCACCATTAGCGCCCCGGTCTGGTAGGCTAAGCGCGGGGTGGCGAAGAGCTGCCGTAGTTTACCGGGCGCCCGGTGTGCTTGAGCGGTTAAAAAGGCGCGACTTTCGTGGAGGTGCCGGCGAATAAAGTAGATGAGGGCAACTGGCACTAGGCCAAAGACGAAGAGGGCGTGCCATCCGAGAGTTGGGATGATGACGGCCGCGGCGATGGCGGCAAGAATCGCACCACATTGGCCGCCGATAGCAGCTAGTGAGGAGAACTTACCCAGTGTGTGGGCGGGGAAGCTCTCAGCAATTAAGGTAATTCCCACGCCGTATTCACCGCCGGACCCGACACCGGCTAGGAAACGAAAGAGATAGACTAGCGCGAGATTATTGGCCAGGGCCATCGCTGCGGTGGCGAAGGCAAAGATGAAGATGGTGTAGGTAAATACTTTGATTCGGCCGTAATGATCCGCAATCAAGCCGAATCCTAGACCACCGGCTAAGGTTCCTAGGTTACTGATAGCTGAAATCAAGCCGGCCTGCGCTCCCGTAATGCGAAGCGTGGCAATAATCGAGGATAACGCAAACGAGACAAACATGACGTCCATGTGTTCCAGCGCAAACCCGGCCGACGTTGAGGCTAATGTCCATTTTTGGGTCGAATTTAAGCTAGAGTGTGACGATATGGTTTCCATCAAAAAGACCTCCAAAAGAAATGCTCACTGACACTTGTTATTTTGTGTACGCTAGCGTACTGCTGACCAGTGTGCACCCTAAAGGCGGAGAGGGGGTAGTATCCGAGGAGGGAAAGGGTGGTCAATAACCAAAATTAGGTAAACTGATAAACGACTTAATCCATCGCTAGACGGATAATTTAACCGATTATTGGGGTGGGCTGAGAAGGGCGTTTGGTGGCCGGTCACCGTTACCGGTGCGGCGAACGGAACCGGTAAGTTGATACCGTTAGGGCGTAAAAGTGGCCCCCGAGCGAGAAGGCTTGGGGGTCACTTGATTGAAGTGTAGTGATTAAGATGGGTTCTCGGTATCGTGATCAGCTTTTAACAAGGCTAACAGGTCGGCATCCCGTTGGGCGACCAATTGCTGACCCGCTGCGCCCGTCCAGTTATAGAAACCATGGCCGGATTTCAGCCCCAGCTCGCCGGCCTGAACTTTCGCCTGGAGCACGGGGTCCGTGCCGGTATCGTTAGCGAGGTCCTGGTAGAGGTAGCTCGAGATGTTGGTGAAGACGTCTAAGCCGCCCAGGTCCGCACTGGCAATGGGTCCAACAAGACTCCACCGCCGACCGAGACTGTATTTGATGATGTCGTCGACCGCTTCCGGCGTGGCAATGCCTTGATCAACAATGTGCAAGGCTTCCCGTAAAACGGCCAACTGAATCCGGTTCCCCACGAAGCCCAGGGAGGCCTTCTTAAGCGGCACGGCGTGTTTACCGATGTGGTTCATCAGGTGGACGGTCAGGTCGACCGTAGCGGTGTCCGTAGCCTGTCCCGGCACCACTTCGACCAGTGGCATCAGTTGGGCGGGGTTCCAGAAGTGGGCGACCACGAAGCGTTCTGGATGGGCTAACCCGGACTGTAAGGCGGTGGGGTCCAGCCCCGAAGTGTTGGTCGCCATGATGGTCTTGGGTTGGATGACCTGCTCAATGGCCTGCCAGACGGTCCGCTTGACGTCCAGGTCCTCCGTGATCGATTCGATGATGAAGTCGGCGTGGGCGAAGGCGGTCTGGAGATCGGTCGTGGGGTGAATCCGTTCGAGAATGGTGGCGGGTTCTTCGGCCAGTAATCCAGCGCGGTCGAAGGTCGCCAGGTCGTGTTGAATAGTCACGATTCCCCGGTCCAAGCTGGCGGAATCTTGGTCGAAGAGGTTGACCGGATACCCGTGCATCGCAAATTGTAAAGCCGTGGCGTGCCCCATGGTTCCGGCGCCCACGTTACCGATAAGGTTCACATTTTTCAGGTCCATTGGTAAAACATCCTTTCTCTTAAAATGGTTAGTGGGATTTGTGTTTAGTATAGCATGCGGGGACTTGCGACCAGTGGGGGATGGCTTGCTGGAACGCCTAGATGACCACGGTTAGGGCAGATTGAGGTCAACTGAGGAAATTTAGACTTAGCGCAAAGGACCACAAGTGGTTAAATTTCGTAAGTTTAAAAATTGTAAGCGTTAACGATGACCAGCTGATAATGGTTGAATGGGGTGGTTTTAGTAACGTTTACTGATTTATTGTCCAGTTATGGTTTAACTTAAGGAATTATTTACATTATATAATTGTATTGCGGTCAACAAACGGGTAGAATTAAGTCACTGAATAAACGGTTTCGAAGGAGTGTGGCGGGATGACCCGATGGAAAAAGTATGGTATCTATGTCTTGTTATTGGGAGGTCTGGTCGCCTTCGTCTACTTAGGCCGGCAAACGACAACGGCGCAACAGCCGATCCAAGAGGTTCAGCTGGTGAAACGGACCAACGTTAAGCACACGGACGAGTTGAGTAACTATTCACCGGACAAACGGTACCGGTCAGGCGACCTGGTGATTAAAAACGGGAGTATTTACGAAGTTCACGTGGTGACCAAAGATAAGCATTAAGTGATAATCTGAACGCAAAAACGGCTTTCTGCAGAAGCGGAAAGCCGTTTTAACATGACGTCATTTAATTGCTGGCACCGTCGTATCCGATAAAGGTGTAGTAGGGAACGCCGCCAATCTGGTAGAGACTGTCGAAGGTTCCCGCGATTCCGCGCAAAGGATCGCCGATAATGTGTTGCGGTTGGTGGCGGTTCTTGATGGTCAGCCGGTACCGCGCCGTTCCGGTTGCGTGCACCGCAGTGGTCCGGAGTCCGGGTAAGGCGTGTTGGGTGTAGAGTTGGCGATAGGGGTCGTGGAAGACGGTCTTGGTAATCTTACCCTGGCTAGTGGGCGTCTGGTAGAAGCCTAGTCCGCCCCGCACCGTGTGGTCGTAAGTTAAAAGTTCCACGTAGCCGTCCGGCGTTACCCGCACACTGGTCGTCGTGGGCTCAACGGGGCTGATGGCCGCTGCGGCCCCGCCCGCGTAGAGGTCACCGTGACTATAGGCGGGCATGTAGCGGGGACAGTGGACCCGTTTGAAAGCCTGTAGTTTCCGCGCAGTGGTAATCACCGTGGGCGTATTGTCCGTATCGCTGGTGGGGTCGATCGTGTAGCCCGCTGGTTGGGCTGTGGCTAACCGATGATGGCTCAGGCGCGACGTGTAAATCAGGAGTTGCGGTTGCAGGCGACTACCAACTTTATGAGTGGTGAGGTAACCCGCCACCACCGTTCCCTTGGGCAGGGTCAACGAACGCATGACGCGACCGCCGAACTTGTGGGTGGGCACGTAAGCGGCCTTGACCGTGGTGGTTCGGGTGGTCTGATAGTATTGGCTGAGGTTGAGAAAGTTTGAGCTGGCCGTGTAGTGGCCCACCTTGACTAGGGAATTGGGGCGTTCGGTCTGAGCGGCTGCCGGCGTTCCCGCCATGAGCGCTAATCCGGCAATCAAGAATGCCCCGCTAATTTTTAACCATTTATGCAATGCCACGGCCTCCTTAAAAACTGGTACTTCTAGTATACCGTAGCGTGACGAAAAAATAAGGGACCGACCCTAAAATGTTTCATGTGAAACGAAATTGGGGGTGACAATTCGGGAATCAATTTCGTTAGTAAACGTAGATGCTAAGGAAGGAGAGCCCCGATATGGTCCAAGAAAATCGCAGAATTCAGTTAGCTAGTGGGTACGCCATCTTGACGGCGCGGCAATGCACGGTGTACGCCCATGACCAGGCCGTGGCGCCGGCCTTAACGTTGCGGCAACAGCGGACGTTTCTACGGGATCTACGCCAATTACGGGCAGCGTTACAGGCCGTATACCGGTTAGCGCACGTCCAGGTTCAGGTGACCAGTCAGCCCCACCGCCCGTTGATGGCCCGGTTGCGGTTTGAATAGGGAGATTGATTTTTGTAAGGTTATCACCGAAAAATTTCCCGGGAAATTATCGTAACTTTCAAAAAAACGCCAGCCCAGAAATTTTGGGGCTGACGTTTTTAGGATTTACCACCGGTAGTCGTCGTGGTCATCGTGGTCGCCGCCGATCCAGCGGCCAAACATGTACGAAGTCCAGGCACCATAGTAGTCGTTGGAAGGGTGGTCCGCGATGGTCCGCAGAGTGCTGTGAAAGTCGTGGAAGAACCAGATGGCCCCACACAACAATAGAGGCGTCAGAATCAGGAAAGTCAGGAGATCGCCGCTCATGCCAGGCTTGATTTTCTTGACGTTGGCGACGTGGTGGTCGATGTAATGCGCGTACCGGTTGAAGAACTTCATTGCCGATTTACCGGTCCCCTGCTTATTGGGGAGGCGGCTGGTGATCCACCACCGCTGGAGATCAGAGATGCTGCTGGTTAGGTCATCGGACGGGGAAATAATGGTGTGCCAACCGTTGTCGGGGTAGACCACAATCACGGAGACGTGTTTTTCCAGACGGGTCTGGCGTGAGGTCACCGCGTACTCACTATCGCCGGTGCTCTGGTAGACCGGGGCCGTCCGTTGGGCTTCGCGGTGGCGCAAGCGGTCAGCGAGGTCGTTACCGGGAGTCTTAAAGGGGTCGCTGTAATCATAGCCGGATAGGAAGCCGTCGCCGGGGAGGTGCCGGTAGGTGTAAACCCAGAGTTGCGGGTGGTGCCGCGAAGTGGCCCAATCGGCGTTGGTGGTGCGAATCTGTTCGCGTTGTTGGGCCGTTAAAAGGTGTGCTTGGTCGTGGACCACGGTCGCCGCCTGTCCGGTCATGCTCCCCAAGCCTAAGCTACATAAGCCAATTATGACGCCGAATAACCACCGTTTGACACCCATCATCCTGACTTCCTTCCGTATCGCTATCGTTTTGAACGGTTCAGGTCCTTAGTTATTTCCATTATAGCAAATCTTTGCGGGCATTGATTGGTCAAAACGACCCACTCTTAGGCGAGTGGGTCGTTTCGGGTTGAATAGGTATGTTGAAAAGGGACACCTTGAGTAAAATTATTTCCCGGGTTGATAAGCGTCGTCGATAATCAGGACGGGCTTAATGGTCTTCCCGGAACGGGAATCGGCGTTGGCCTGGTTGATATCACTGAACTTGTAGAACTTTTCAGTCTTATCAAAGTCGAATTGGCCCGCCTTGTAGAAGTCGATCAACCGTGGAATGTCGACTTGTGGAATGGAGTCACCCATGTTGACCCCGACAATCTTCTTGTCGTTGACACACAGATTGTTCCAGGTATCCACGTCGATGTGGTTTGGCGTGACCGCAATCGTGGCGGTGGTCCCACCTTGGTCGAGGACTTTGATGGAGTCTTCCATGACCTGAGTGACCCCGGTGGTGTCGACGGCGTAGTCCACACCTTTGCCGTCGGTCAGGTCTTGGACGGCCTTGACCACATCGGTGGACTTACTGTTGATCACGTCTGTAGCGCCAAGTTCCTTGGCTAAGGCTAACCGGGAATCCACGATATCGATACCGATCACCTTGGTGCAGCCCGCAATCTTGCCGGCCATCATGGCAGCTAAGCCCACGGCACCGGTCCCGAAGACGGCGATAGTTTCGCCGGGACGGGGTTGTAAGGTGTTCAGAACGGTCCCAGAACCCGTGACGTAGCCACAGCCTAAAGGTCCGAGCTTCCGCAGGTCGAGCGTTGGGTCAACCTTGACCGCGTTCCGTTCCCGGACCACCGTGGTCGTGGTGAAGGAGCTCTGGTCGAACATGTCGGCGACCTGGTGACCATTTTCGGTGAAGTGGGCGCTACCGTCGGGACGGGTCCCGGACAGGTTGTTCGCGGCGTAGTTTTCACACTGGGTCGGAATCCCCTTGAGGCAACTCTTGCAGTTGCCACAGGCGTAGAAGCTCAAAACAACGTGATCGCCGGGCTTGAATTGGGTAACTTCGGGGCCCACCTTCTCGACGATTCCGGCACCTTCATGGCCTAAGACGATGGGGTAGTCGATGACGGCGTCCCCGGTCCGCAGGGCTTCGTCGGAGTGGCAGATCCCACTGGCGACCATGTGGACTTGTAAGTCGTCAGGTCCCATGTCGGCGAGTTCGACATCGTCCCGAATCTCAAAATCAGCATCTTGTTTCTCAACAACTGCAGCTTTAATCTTCATATGTAACACCCCGTTAGTAAGTATTAAGAGAATACGTGATTATTATCACACATTTTGGGATAAATGCAAGCGCTTCCAGAAAGACCCATTAAAGCTACTTTGGTGAAAAGACGCGTGATATTGGTCTTGAACCGGGATGTGCATTTTGAAATTCTTTTAGTTTTTCGAGTAACTACTTGTGAAAAAATGATTTTCAAGGAGCTAGCTGGCTTAGGGTGATTGGATGGAAGCAAACGCGTTTTTAACAGATATTGCGGTCGCCAGTTTGGAACTTAAGCTGTCGTGAATCTTGGTCAAATAAAAAGTAGTACGCCATAAATCGCGTACTACTTACACTATAGTAGAAATTAGTCAACGTAAGCCGTGCGGTAATCCGCTTGCCCGTTGAACTTGTTGTAGACCACGCCCTTGACGTTGGGGTCAGCTAAGATGCTGGTGCGGGCGTCGTAGAGTGGCGTGACAGCCTGATCGGTCATGGCCGTTTTGGCAGCCTTGACCAGGTCCTGGTAGCGTTGCGCCGGCTTCAGGGCGTCCGCACCTTCGGCCGCCTTTAGAGCGTTGTCGTAGGTCGTACTGCGGTAGTGGCCCATGTTGGAATTGTTGGTCGATTCCAGAATCTCTAGGGAGTTGATTGGGTCGGCGAAGTCCATGCTCCAGCTGGTCAGGTTGGCTTCAAAGTTGCCCTTGGAAACGGCACTCAACATGGATGGGAACGGAACGGCCTTGATGCTGATGGTCAAGTTCGGCAGTTGCTTCATTAAAGTGGTTTGCAGGTATTCCGCAATCTGCTGGGTGGCGTCGTCGTCTCCGCAGGTCAGCGTCAACTTGATCTGTGACCGGTGCAGTTGTTTCAGTGCGGTCTGGAAGTGGGCCTTAGCCTTGGCGGGTTGATAGCTGGCGGTATTGGCGACCGTGGCGTCTTGAGTGAAATCAGCGCCGGTTTTGGGATTCTTGGCCATGTTCCGAACGGCAAACGTTGCGGCAGGCCGGGAGCCATTTTGCAGGACCTTAGTCACCAACTGTTGCCGGTTGACGGCTAGTGAGAGGGCCGTGCGCAACTCCCGGTTCGCGGTCAGCGGGTTCTTCTGGTTGTATTGAATGAAGCCGATTCGGCCGGACGCCAAGGTCTTTAAGGCCTTGTTGGTCTGGTTTTGATGGGCCTGTTCACCGCTCAGCGTCACTTGCGCGAGCTTGTGGGATTGGTAAAGGTTGTACGAGGTCGAGGGGAACTTGATGACTTGGTAGTTGATGGCGGTCAGCTTAATGGCGTGTTTATCCCGGTAAGTCGGGTTCTTCTTCAACGTCCAAGTGTCGTTGGTCCCGTTCCAGCCGCTGACCGTGTACGGCCCGTTATAGACGGTGGTGTCGGCGGAAGTCCCGTACTTACGGCCGTATTTGTGGACCGCCTTAGGATCCAACGGGTAGTAGGTGGTGCTGGCCAGCATCTGCTTGAAGTAACTGGCGGGCTTGGCTAACGTGATCTTGAGTTGGTACTTGCCAGTCGCTTGGACGCCCAATTTCGACGGTGCTAGTTTCCCCGCCGCGATGGCGTTGGCGTTTTGGATGTTCGCGAACTGGTAGGTGAATTCAGACTTGGACTTGGGGTCCAGGGTCCGTCTCCAGGAGTAGACGAAGTTCTGGGCGGTCACGGGATCGCCGTTGCTCCACTTGCCAGTGGTCTTCAGGTCGATGGTGTAGTGCTTGCCGTCTGGTGAAACGGTGGTCTTCTTGGCCAGGGCGTTGACGGCCTGACTGTCGGCGTTCAACCGGTAGAGGCCTTCACCGGCTTGTTCGAGTTGCCCGCTGGAGACGCTGTCGGTGATGCGCGCGGTGTCGAGACTGGTGATGGGTGAGGACTGGTACAGGTTGATGCGTTGGGCCGCAGCTTTAGGCGTTTCCGCTGAGTGGGCCTTAATGGCGAAGGCGCCGCCGATTAAGACGATGCCGCAGATTGCGATAGTGGTGGTTTTGCGATTGAATATGCTCATAAATGTAGCCTCCAAAGATAGTTTTGTCTGGGTTTGCGTACAAATCTGAGCTTTGCCATCGTGTGAACATAAAAAATTCCCCCTCGGTTGAGTGTAAACAAAAACCGCCCTTAACAGCCAATGCGTTAAGGACGGTCAAATTAACCGCGGTACCACCTTAATTGGGTCCGGGTCCCTCAAAAAGACCCCGCGCCCCACCTCACAGGAGACTAACATCTCCCTGACAACTGACGTATGTCGCACGTCTTCCCGTACTGCAATTGGTTCGGGGAAGCCCTCGGTGGTCCATTTACTTACCTGCGTTCGGCCGCACTCTCAGCAACGGCGGCTCTCTGGACGGGCACGATAAGCTTAATCTCCACTTCAATGGTTTGTTTCGGACGATTCTTGAATTGAGGCTAGTGTACCCCCGCTATCAGGGGGTGTCAACCAGAAAATTTAACCTGCAAATGCGGGAAAGCGGGGGCCTATATAGAAGAAAATGGGAGGATGCGGCGTAAAATTTTTTAGATGATGGGGGGATGCTTGGCGGAATTTTGGAAACATCTCGTGATTTAGGGGGTTGAATTGATAAAGCTTTAATCGTTCCTAGAAATGGTTTCCTGCTATAATCAAGATATGCCATTATTCCAGATAACCGTTTTTAAAACGGTAAAGGAGTCTGATTTTTTATGAAGTATTGTCCAAATTGTGGTCATCCGGTGGCCCCCACGGCCAAGTTCTGTCCCGCCTGTGGGCACGCGTTACCGGCGGCCCAACAGGCCACGTCGTCGACCGGGACGGCAGCGAATGCAACCGGAGAACCGACGGGAACGGCCAGCAATCAGAGCGCGAGTGCCCAATCACAACCGGGCGCCCAGGTTCCGCCTCGACAGCACCGCGAATCCCTGTACGATAATGCCACGTCGCGCTTGAATCACTATACCGGAGAGGATGGTGCCGTTAAGGTTAACCTCGCGGCCATGTTCTCTCAAGTCTTGCGGCACCATTCCAAGTCGGAAGCGGAGTCAATCTTTATCGCGGGAACGGAGACCACCACACCGACCCTCGACCAGATTTCCGGGGACTGGGCCAAGCCGTGGCTGTTCTCCCGGATTCTGTTAGGCTTCCTGATTGCCTTTGTCGCCCTGCTGTACATGTTGGTGGGGTTGCGGAACCCAAACGCGATTCCCGGCCTGATTTTAGTTGGGGCGTTCGCCGTGCCTTTCTCGGGGCTGGTCTTCTTCTTTGAAGCCAATGCGTTTAAGGACGTGAGCCTGTTTGAAGTCGTGAAAATCTTCTTCATCGGCGGCATCTTATCCCTGATTGTCACGCTGTTTCTGTACGAATTCGTTAGTTTCAGCCAGACCAGTCAACTGACGGGCATGCTAACGCTGGGTGATTCGCTGTCGATTGGCATCGTCGAAGAACTGGGGAAACTCCTGATTACCAGTTACTTCATCAGTCGCTTGAACGTCCTGCATATCCTCGACGGGTTGCTGATTGGTGCCGCTGTAGGCGCTGGCTTCGCGGCGTTTGAAACGGCCGGGTACATCTACCGGGCTGGTGGTCAGTTGGTCGACGTGGCGATTATCCGGGGCTGGTCCGCGATTGGGGGGCACCTGGTCTGGGCGGCCATCGCCGGCGGGGCCATCATGGTGGTCAAGCGGACCAAGCCGTTTCAGGTCAGCCAATTACTCGACACCCGCTTCTTGGTCTTCTTCCTGTTGGCCATCTTGTTCCACGCGGCCTGGGACTGGGACATTGGTCTGATTGGACCGTACTTCAAGCTGCTGGTACTGATTGTTCTGGCCTGGATCGTGGTCTTCGTGCTGATGAATGCCGGGTTAAAAGAAATCGGCCATCTACAACAAGCGGCGAAACGGGAATCTTAATCTAAATGAACGTCTCGAAAAAACGCGACGACCAGCTAATTGGTCGTCGCGTTTTTGGGCATCCGTTAATGCAGAATCGTTAAGTTATGCGGTTGTTCCCCAGTGACGTTGGGGTGGGCCGTCAAGTAGTCTTGAATCAGCTGGGCAACGGAGACGTTGATCTCACGGATGATCTTGCTGGCCCGGAACATGGGGTACTCGCCCCCACCGTTTCCCCGGTACTGGTTCATGACGATGTCGAGTTTCTGGTCGTCGGCGACCGGTTGACCGTGATAGCTAAGTGCCCGTAACCGCTGACCGACTGGCTGGGTCAGGTCGAACGTGTAGTCGATGCCAGCGTAAATGTCGTAATTGTACAGCGCGAGCTTGGGCGTCGTGAAGGTATCACTAACGGTGATCTGACCGTCTTGAAGCGTGAAGAAACTGGCGCACCGTTCTAGCGCCGCTTTGAGGTCGGCGCCGGTGACCCGCTCCACCACCAAGGTGTTGGGATAAGGGTAACTGTTGAGGACTTGGCGCCGGGTCACGGTGGTGCCGAATCCCTGTACGTCATCGTTGAAGAGGGCGGTCGCGGCGATGTCGACCTGGCCGGCCGCGGCTTCAACTTGGTTGATGAAGTTCAGGTAGGGGTGGCCGTGCAGGCGTGCAGCAAGGTGGTCGGTCACTTGGAGACTGGCGCCCCCAATGTGGCCCACGGGAGTGTCCAGCCAATCTTGCGTTTGGTCCTGCAACGGTTGCAGCTGGGCACTTAGCGTTGCGTCGGGGACGACTTTCGCGGTGCTCAACAGGGTGGCGCGGTGACCGACGACCTGGTTGTCGCCGTCTAAGTCGAGCTCGATTTCGCCCACAGCAACGGCCTTGTCGCCCGGTTGGGTCACGGGAATCTCGTGGTAGACCCCGGCAATCAAGCGGTGTTGGTGGCCGGTGATCAGCGCGTCAATGCCGGGGACTTGGGTGAGTAATTGGTACCCTTCGTTTTCCCCCGTAATCTGTTCGGTGGGCTGACCGGTGGTAAGGTCGGCTTCAAAGCCCCCGTGGTAAGCCACCACAACCAGGTCGGCACGTTGCTTGAGCTTGGGTACCCAGTGTTGCGCGGTCGCCAGGGCGGACTGGAAGGTCAGGCCGGTCAAGTGGCTGGCGGGTTCCCAGACCGGAACGTAGGCGGTGGTCAGCCCCAGAACGGCGATTTTTACGCCCTTTTTCTTAAAGATCTGGTAGGGGGCGTCGATGATGCCTTGGGCGTGGCCCCCGTCGATGTTAGCGCCCAGTACGGGATAGTTGCGTTCAGCTAGGCAATTGCGTAAATAGTCCAGACCATAGTTGAATTCGTGGTTTCCCAGCACACCCAAGTCGTAGTTAAGCGCTTGGGGAATCTTCGAGAGAATTTCCGCCTGTTCAGGCACGGCCGTGGCCAGGTAACTGTCGAAGGATGAGCCCTCGATCCAGTCACCGTTCTCGATGGTCAAGACGATGTCATCGGGTCCCGCCTGAGCTTGAATCTGGCGAATCAACGTCGCGGCCCGTAACCAACCATACGGCCGGTGGTCGTCACGCTGACTGTAGTTGGTGGGGTAGAGGAACCCGTGAACGTCACTAGTGGAAAGGATCTTGAGGTGACGCATTAAATCAACTTCTTTCGTAGTTGTTCCGAGAGGGTGTCAATCAAAAGGACCATCACGATGATGCCTAGCAGGATGATGCCGACTCGGGGCCAGTTACGCGTTTGAATGGCAAAAATCATGGGTGTCCCAATCCCCCCGGCGCCGACCATCCCCAAGATGGAGGCGGACCGTACGGCGATTTCAAACCGGTACAGGGTGTAGGAGATGAATTCTGGCATGATGGTGGGGATGGTAGCCAGCGCGAAGATCTGCGTCCGGTTACCCCCGGCACTGGTGATGGCTTCTTCGGCGCCCCGGTCCATATTCTCGAGTGATTCACTGAAGAGCTTCCCCAGCATCCCAATCGAGTGGATACTGATGGCCAAGACCCCGGCGTAGGAACCGGGTCCGACGGCTTTGATGAACATGATGGCTAAGACGATTTCGGGAAACGTCCGAATCAGCGTCAGCATGACTTTGCCGCTGCCGGAGCGGAGGTGCCAGCGTTCGTGCAGGGTGCGGGCCGCCCAAAAGGCGAAGGGCACGCTGATGAAGGCGGACACGATGGTCCCCAGAAAGGCAATGGCTAGGGTCTGTAGCGTCAGACTGGAAAGGTCTTCGCCGCTACCGTTATAGACGTAGGCCCAATCGGGATGGACTAACCCTTTACCGATGGACTCGGAAACGGTCTTGGCCGATTCCTGGAGTCCGGTGAAGTGCAGGCCGGTAATGGCCCAAGTATAGATGGCGATGATGATGGCGACCCAGATCAGCCACCGCCAGCGTTGCCAGAGTGACCGGGGCGCAAATTCGTGAGATAACGTGGTTTGCATTAGAGTAGGACCCTCCTTAGGTGATTGCTGATGCCGTCAATGACCATGACCACGACCAAGGTCGCTAAGATGATCACCGCAGTGGCGCTGTAGTTGAATTGGTCGAGGGACCGTTGGAGGTAGACCCCGATCCCGCCGGCTCCCAGGTACCCCAAGACCGTTGAGGCCCGGACGTTGATTTCCAGGGTGTATAGGAAGTAGCTGACGAATTGGTTCAAGATCTGCGGCAAAACGGCGTACCAGATGATGGTCACCTTGCTGGCTCCCACGGACTTCATGGCTTCCAGTGGGCCCATGTCGATGGTCTCGATGACTTCATAGAAGAGCTTGGAGACCATCCCAAAGGAGAAGATGGCCAGGGTGACGCCCCCGGCCGTAGAACCAATCCCGAAGACGGCCACGAAGATGGCGGCTAATAAGAGGTCGGGGAGCGTCCGGACCAGGTCCAATACCAACCGAATCAGGCCACGCAGGTACTTGTTGCTGACCAGGTTGTGGGCGGCTAAGACGGAAAAGGGCACGGCGAAGGCCGCCCCAATCGTGGTTCCCAGAATGGCCATCTGAATGGTCTCATAAAGGGGTTGAATGATCACGGAAAGGTAATCCCAGGCTGGATGGGACATTTGCACTAATAAAACGGTGAACTGGTCGATGTTAGCCAGGAACATCCCAAAGTTGGCGCCGGTCGCCCAAGATGAAAGGACCAGGAGAATGATCAGGCCAACGACCCAGGCAATGGCCTGGACATGGTACCGTTGGCGCCAAGGACGTTGTGGCATCTCTGGATAGGACATGGTTACGCCTCCGAATCTGTCTGGTAGACGCGGTCGAGGGCCGCAGTCGTGACATCAGCAATGTCTTCGTCGTAGACCAATTCACCGGCTCGCAGCCCCACGATGCGGTCGGCGTACTGTTGGGCTAATTCAACGGAGTGCAGGTTGACGATGACGGTGATGCCGTCTTCGCGGTTCAGCCGTTGGAGCGTATCCATCACGGCTTTAGTGGTCCGGGGATCCAGTGACGCGATGGGTTCATCGGCCAGGATAATCTTAGGCTCTTGCATTAGGGCCCGCGCGATGGCGACCCGTTGCTGTTGCCCACCGGAGAGTTCGTCGGCCCGGGTGAAGAGCTTGTTGGTCAGGCTGACCCGCTTCAGTGCTTGGAAGGCCCGCTTGCGGTCATCGGCGCTAAAGAGCCCCAGGATGCACTTCCAGGTCGGGTAGTATCCCACCAGGCCGGACAAAACGTTCTTTTCAACCGTGGAGCGCTTCACTAAGTTGAAATTTTGGAAAATCATGCCGATCTTCCGCCGCAGTTGGCGTAAGGCCTTGCCTTTATAGTCGCTGACGGATTCGTTATCGACCAGCACCTCACCGGACGAGATCTCGTGCATGCGGTTGATGGTACGTAGGAGGGTGCTTTTCCCGGCTCCAGACAGACCAACGACCACTAAGAACTGGCCGCGGGGGATATCGAAGTTGATATCCTTTAAGCCGACGGTCCCGTTACTGTAAATCTTGTTGACGTGACGAAATGAAATGATTGGATCGGATTGAGTCGCTGTTGCTTGCATCTAAATTTCCCCCTCGTAAAAAAGCAGCAAGGTACGTCATCAACGTCCCTTGCTACTCTTTCTTGACGTTAGCACGTACTACTTATTGAGTGCTTCCGCTTTCTTATCGTAATCACGAATGATGTTAAAGTTGCTGTCTTTGGAGTCGGCGTAACCTTCGTGAGAGTACACGCTGGAAATGATGGCGTGACCCTTCTTGGTCTTCGCGATGGCCTTGAAGGCTTCAGCAACCTTCTTTTGCCATTTAGCGGTCATGTCGCCCCGAACCGTGATGGTATCGTTTGGAATCTTACCCGTGGTGTAGATTGGGACCACTTGACTCATGATGTTTGGCACATCTTTCTTGACCAGGTTCCGAGCACCTTGGAAGACGAAAGCGGCGTCCGTGTTCTTGTTGTATACGGAGAGCACCCCTTGGTCATGACCCTTGACTTGGACCGTCTTGATCCCGTCTTTGTTGACGTTGATGCCGTGTTCCAGCAATTCAACAGCTGGGAAGATCCAGCCGGCAGTCGACGTGGTGTCTTGAACGGCAATCTTCTTGCCCTTCAGATCCTTGATCGACTTGATGCCGCTGTCCTTACGAACCAGAATCTGGGAACGGTAGTAGTTGACCAATTGCTTAGTGGCTTGGTCGTTCGGTTCCTTGACCCCGTAACGTTCGGCTTGCAGAATCGCCTTGTCGTGGTATTGCTTGTGCGCGAGGACGTAAGCGTCAGGTGGCAGGAAGCCGACATCGACTTTCTTGGACCCCATGGCTTCGACAATCGTGTTGTAGTCCGTGGAAACACTAACGGTGACAGGAATGCCTAATTGCTTCTTCAACAGACCTTCCAGTGGCTTAGCTTTGGCCTCAATCGTTCCGGCGTTGGATGAAGGGACGAATTCAACGGTCAGCTTCTTAGGGGTGTATCCCGCAGAAGATGAACTGGTTGAACTGGTGGCCTTACCACAACCGAACAAAGTGATGGGCAATACTAAGAGGGCTAATCCGAGTACGGCAAATCGTTTAGCCTTACCTCGCAAATGCATGTATCTCACTCCTCAGATATGTAATTTAGCTGCGTTTGATTCTTTTTCATTCTAGCAGAGTCCCGAACTTTTGCAATCCAAAACGACTATAAATTTCGTTATTAAATATTTTATATTTAGATAAATTCCGGTAAACGGGAACGTAAAACGTAAAACCTGAACGTTAAAAAGTTTTTTTGCCCCGACCCGTTTGAAAATGATTTGACCTAACAAAATTGATTTTCATGAATTTTCAGGATAAAAAAGTTCCCCTATCAGTGGTTAATAGGGGAACTTGGCTGTACGATTTTGTGAAGCTACAAGACGCGTTTGGGGGAGTGGTGTAACGCAACTGGTTACGTCTAGCGTGACCAGACGCCATCGAAGGGGTGCGTTAACGGATTCGATGTCCCACTTGGTGAGACTATTGGGCGGTCAAGCCGCCGTCGAAGACGAATTCGGCGCCAGTCGCGTAACTGGAGTCGTCAGAGGCCAGGAACAGAACGGCCTTAGAGATTTCTTCGGGTTGCGCTACCCGCTGGAGCGGAATCATCTTGGCGAACTGTTTAACGGCTTCGTCGGTGTCTCCTTGGTGGATCATTGGCGTATCAATGACTCCCGGATGAACGGAGTTGACCCGGATGCCGTAGTGCGCCAGTTCTAGTGCGGCGGCTTTACTGAACCCGCGGACGGCGAACTTGGTGTCCGTGTATCCCACGGCGCCCCCGACTAGACCGTTGATGGAGGAGACGTTAACAATGCTGCCATGGTGTTGGGCTTTCATGGCTGCGGCGGCGAATTTAGTTCCCAAGAAGACGCTGAGCTGGTTGATCTTGAAAATCTTGAGGTAGTCGTCTGTGCTAACGTCGAAGAGGGACTTGGAATAGGTGATGCCGGCGTTGTTGACCAGAACATCTAGGTGACCGAACTGGCTGACAGTCTGGTCAATGACCTGGTGCCAGTCGGCTTCACTAGTCACGTCGTGGGACATGAAGTGCGCGTGGTCACCGAGCTTATCCGCCGTGGCTTGGCCTTCCGTGGCGTTGACGTCGGTGAGAACCACCGTGGCCCCGTGATCAATAAAGGCTTTGGCGTGGCTGGCGCCCATCCCTTGGGCGGCACCGGTAACGATAACAACTTTTCCGTTAAAATCCATGGGAAATTCCTCCTATATTAGATATGTGGAACCGTTTTCTATTGAGCAAGTTTACGCCTTTAATTGGGAATTACAAGCTAAATGCTAGGGTGATTTTCTCGCACATGGTGGCTAAGTTTTGCCTTTTACATGGCGCTACGCTATGCTAAGGAAATTGGAAAATGAAAGGGAGTTAACGAATGACTTACTCAATCGGTCAGGTGGCTGATAAGACGGGCCTTAGTGCCTATACGTTGCGCTACTATGATCACGAAGGCTTAATGCCGTTTGTGCAGCGGACTGCGGCGGGACGGCGCCGGTTCACGGAACATGATTTAGAGATGATTGAATTGATTACTTGCTTGAAGGATACGGGGATGGCGCTGAAAGATATTCGGCACGTCGTTGAGGTGGCACAACAGGGTGATCAGTCGTTGGAGCAACGTTTGGCGTTGTTCAAGGCTCACCGCGACCGGGTAGATGCACAGATTGCCCAGCTACAGACTTACCGGCGCAAGATTGATTACAAAGTGCGTTACTTTGAAGCGGCTTGTGAAGCCGGTACGGAAGCAGCGGTCGAAGGTAATTGTCACTTGCCCGACATGCCCATCCGCATTAATGATGCACTGCGAGTGAAGTGAATGGGTGAGTGTTTCACGTGAAACAACAGAAAATCGTCTCTTGAGTCCCGCATTTGCGGGCCCTAGAGACGATTTTTAAAAGTTAAAGCTAGTAGTTAATCTTGTTTTTCTGAAGTGATTTGTTGCTGTAATTGGTCCACGATTTCGGCGTGCTTCTTTTCAGAAATCTTAACCTTGTACAGGTAAATAAATAAGGCGAGAACGTGGAAGAGTAATCCAGCCCAGAAGGCGACCAATTTGAATACCGTCGCGGAAAATTGAATCCATCGTGGTGGACCAATAATATGAATCAGTATGGGTTATTAAAAACGTTAGAGATTACGCAACAGGGGACCTTTATGAACGGTGATAAAATTTCGGAAGTCACCGTTAAGAACTTTATTCGTCAATCGGAATATTGGAATTTGACGTTTAAGGTGGAAAAGACTGCGGATCATCCTGGGGGGCTGACGATTTTTGGGAAGGACTTTGGGAATCACCCGCAAGATATTAAATTTAAGTTTTACTATGAATAAATTTTTGCCTAAATTTCAGTAAAACTCGTAACTAAGGTCACAGGTGTAGTACAATGACCCTAAGCAATAATGTAAGCGTTTTAAACTTAGAATCCGAAAGGGAGGTTTTGGTGTTGCAAGCAGAATTGAAGTGGCTGGACGATCCGGAGACGTTTCGGGTCAACCAATTACCAGCGCATAGTGACCACCATTACTACGCAACGGTGACCGATGCGGACCAAGGGACCAATCAGCTGGAGCAGTCGCTGGACGGAACTTGGCAGTTCGCCTTTGCGCCCAATCCGCAAGAACGCCCACAAGGCTTTTATCGGCCGGACTTTGACCGACGCAGCTTCGACACGATTCAGGTGCCGGGCCATATCGAATTGGCCGGGTACGGTCAGATTCAATACATTAACACGGCTTATCCGTGGGAAGGCAGTCATTATCGGCGGCCGGCCTACACGTTAGGTGACCGGACCGGGAAACCGGGGATGTTCAGTGAGGCCCCCGATAACACGGTCGGCGCCTACGCCAAGCACTTTACCCTGAACCCAGGGCTGCAAGGCCAGCGGGTCATCGTGCAGTTCGACGGGGTCGAAGAAGCCCTCTACCTATGGTTGAACGGGCACTTTGTGGGGTATGCCGAGGATAGCTTTACCCGTTCCGAATTTGACCTGACTCCCTACCTGCAGCCAGGCGATAACTTGATTGCGGTGGAGGTCTTCAAACGGTGCACGGCGTCGTTCTTAGAGGACCAAGACATGTTCCGGTTCTCGGGAATCTTCCGCAGCGTGCGCCTGTTGGCCCAGCCGAAGTTACACGTCAATGACCTGACCATCCGCGCCAACGTTCAAGATGACCTGAAGACGGGGGACCTAAACGTCACGGCGCAGTTAGCGGCCGATACGTTTGACGGTGCCCAAGTTCACCTGACCTTACGCGATGCTCGGGGGGCACGGCTATTGGAGCGGACAAGTTCGGCGGATGACACGGTCAGCTTTACCCATTTGACCGTGCCAACCGTCCACCTCTGGCAACACCACGACCCGTACCTCTACCAGCTAACACTGGAATTGCTGGATGCGCAGGGCAACGTGATCGAAGTCGTCCCTTACGTGGTCGGCTTCCGGCGCCTCGAATTGAAGGACAAGGTCATGCTGCTGAACGGTCAGCGTCTAATCTTAAACGGCGTTAACCGGCACGAATGGGATGCGCGGACGGGCCGCAACGTTTCACTAGCGGACATGCACCGCGACCTCAGTATTTTTAAGCAGGCCCACATCAACGCGGTTCGGACCTGTCATTACTCGGATCAAGACGTGTGGTACGACCTCTGCGACCAAGCGGGAATCTATATGATGGCCGAAAATAACTTGGAATCACACGGAACTTGGCAGAAGCGCGGTGCCGTTGAACCCTCGTATAACGTACCGGGTTCCTTACCAGAATGGCGTGCCGTGGTTCTGGACCGGGCCCGCAGTAACTACCAGACGTTCAAGAATCACCCGGCCATCCTGTTCTGGTCTCTGGGGAACGAGTCCTACGCGGGGGACAATATCGCCGCGATGAACCAGTTCTACAAAGACCACGATGACACGCGGTTGACCCACTATGAAGGCGTCTGCCGTAACCGGGACTACGCCGACCGCATTTCCGACATGGAAAGCATGATGTACGATCCTCCTAAAGCCATTCGCGACTACCTGCAACATGATCCGCAAAAGCCGTTCATCAACTGCGAATACATGCACGATATGGGGAACTCTTTGGGCGGCATGCAAAGTTACATGGACTTGCTGGACGAGTTCCCGATGTACCAGGGTGGCTTCATCTGGGACTATATCGACCAGGCCCTGTTGGTCAAAGATGAAGTCACGGGCCGCGATGTTTTGCGGTATGGTGGAGACTTTGACGACCGGCCAGCCGACTACGAATTCTCCGGTGACGGTCTGTTGTTTGCGGACCGGACCCCGAAACCAGCACTTCAGGAGGTGAGCCACTATTATGGCAACTACGACGACTAAGCTACACGTCATTTACGGCGACACGACCCTGGGATTAGTGGGCGAGCACTTCCACTACATCTTCAACTATGACCGGGGTGGCCTAGAATCCTTACAACAGTACGGTAAAGAGTGGTTGTACCGGACCCCCAAGCCGGCGTTTTGGCGCGCCACCACGGATAACGACCGGGGGAACCACTTCTCGGCGCATGCCGCGATGTGGCTGGGGGCGGACCTCTTCAGTCCCTGCACCGATATCGAAGTGGCGGTCAACGGGCGGGTCATCACACTCCCCGTTGCGCCCGAAAACAACCGCTATAGCGACCACGAGACGGCGGATACGGTCAGCCTGACCTTCACTTACACCACCACGACGGTTCCGGCGACCATGGTTGAAGTGGTCTACACGGTGGATGCAACGGGTCAACTCACGATTCAGGAAAACTATACGGGTCAACCGGGCTTGCCCGAGCTACCGGCGTTAGGGTTCCAGTTGATTGCGCCCACCATGGCCAGCGGCTTCAGTTACCAGGGCTTGTCCGGAGAGACCTACCCCGATCGGATGGCTGGGGGCATTCCGGGCACTTACACGGTTGACGGCTTGCCCGTGACGCCGTACCTGGTGCCGCAAGAAAACGGGATGCACATGCAGACGCAGCAAGTGACGGTCACCCGGCAGACCACGTTGAACAACGCCGACCCGGACCAGCAGGCCTTTTCGTTGACGGTTCAACAAGCTGATGAACCGTTTGCGTTCAGCTGCCTGCCGTACACGGCGGCGGAACTGGAAAATGCAACTCACCAAGAAGAATTACCGCCTGCCCGTCGGACGGTCCTGACCATCTATGGCGCCGTGCGGGGCGTCGGTGGGATTGATAGTTGGGGCGCTGATGTTGAGCCGGAATACCATATTTCGGCCGAGACGGGTCACAGCTTTAGCTTTAAGATTGCGGGTCCTGATGAACTTAATCATTAATCACAAGAGAGTCGGTTTGATGCCGGCTCTTTTTTGAGCTTGATTATCAAAATAGTAATAAAAAGAGGGCGCTAACCCCCGGAATGTAAAGGTTCTGCATGACTTGTGTAAAGAGGGTTGTGCTGGGGCACAAGAGCAGGTATCTTAGAAATATGTTCTTGTGAAAATCACAAATCTTAGTTAATAATTAAATTTGATTATTAAAAACTATTATTAATAATTAAGAACAAACGCGTACCTAACAGGATGTGGTTCGGGGGGCTTTCAGCATGACAGACTACACAGTTCAGCAGGCAGCAGAATTGGTGGGACTCACACCGGCGGCGGTGCAGGTCTACCAGCAACAGGGATTGATTACGGCCACGGCCCAAGGCACCTTAGACGCCAGTGCGTTGCAGTGGCTCAGTCGGATCAAGCGGTTACGGCTCAGTGGGATGGCGCTCTCCCAGATTGCGGCGTACGTCGCCCAGAATCGGGTGGATGGTCAGCCACTGGCTACCGACCAGCCGCAAGAGCAGTATACCCGTTTCTTAGCCGAATCCACGCCGCCCCTCACTTGGGATTACTCGGATTAACTTGAGTTCTAGCAGTGATAACGGTACCATGGAAGTAAATCTAAATACGAAAACACTAGGGGTGCCCCAATTGGGCTGAGATGAACGATCGTTCGATCCCTTTGAACCTGTTAAGTTAGGACTTGCGAAGGAAAGTGTTCGATTAAAACGACTTTCGCGCGGACTCGACCCAGCGGGAGTCGTTTTTGTAAATCAAAGGAGTTTTTTGGATGAAGACACAGTTACATGGCCTCTTTTTACTTTGGCTTGGCGCGGCAATCTCGATTGCCGAGATCGTGACCGGTACCCTGATGGCCCCACTAGGATGGCAACGGGGATTGGCGGCGATTCTGGTGGGGCA
This sequence comes from Levilactobacillus namurensis, assembly GCF_032197885.1. Taxonomy (NCBI): domain Bacteria; kingdom Bacillati; phylum Bacillota; class Bacilli; order Lactobacillales; family Lactobacillaceae; genus Levilactobacillus; species Levilactobacillus namurensis. The sequence continues at coordinate 148,817 of NZ_CP134159.1, forward strand.
CTTGATCGGTTGTGGCCTCTTTCTGTTGCCGGCGGCTTACTTATCCGCTCAGCAACACCAGTCGGCGATTGGGGTGACCCAGACGGTCTTTGGTCCCTGGGGCGTCCGGCTCTTTTCCCTCTTGAACGCGTTGCAATTATTAGGTTGGACCGCTGTGATGATCGTCAATGCCCAGCTCGCGATGAACGGTATTTCCCAGCACTTGCTGGGGTTCCACTCGGCCGTCTTAATGGCCAGCATCGTGGCGGCCTTGATTATTGTCTGGCTACTCCTAGACCACGACTGGTTGTTTCGGGTGAATAACCTGGTCGTGATTCTCCTGGCCGTGGGGATGCTGGTCATGATGGGCGCCATCTTGGCGACCGGGCACGTCCATCCCAGTCATGGTGCGGCGTTAAGCTTTGGGAGTGCCGTTGAATTGAACGTCACCATGGCCCTATCCTGGTTACCCTTAATTGGGGACTACACCCGTAAGACCACGCAACCCTGGCGGGCTAGCCTGGTCAGCGTGAGCGGGTATTTCCTGGGGAGCGTCGCGATGTTCGCGATTGGCTTATTCACCGTGATCTTAACGGGTCAGGCGGACTTCACGGCCGTCTTAGCCCAGTCGAAGATCGGGATTCTGGCCCTGCTGGTGATCGTGTTCTCAACCGTGACCACTACCTTCATGGACGCTTTTTCGGCGGCCACCAACTTGAACAACTTGGTGCACCGGGGGCACGTGAACCTGTGGGGTGTCGGCGTCACGGTGGTGGGGCTAGCCATCGCGTTAGGGGTCTCGATGACCTTCTACCAGAACTTCTTGTACGCGATTGGCGCGGTCTTCTCCCCGTTATTCGCCATTTTGGCGGTCAGCGTTTTCGGGCTCAAGCAACGGTTAGCCGTGGGTTGGAACTTCGCGTGGTGGCTCGTCGGGGTCATCGGGTATTCCTGGTTACAGAAGCTGGATTTCTTTGGCGGGACCACGTTATTGCTCCTGCTGGGGTTATCGGTAGGCGTCTACCTGACGAGCCGGGTCACCCGGCGGTATCCCTTGATGACTAAGCAAGATTAACGCAAAATGAACGCCCGGATTCGGTCAGTGTGTGCTGACCGAATCCGGGCGTTTTTTGTTTCACATGAAACATTAAGGGGCGTAGGCGCGAAACAGCAGTGAGCACCCGATGAACAGGTACAAGACTGCCGTGACATAGTGGCCGTTGCGCTGTAACCAGTGGCGGTAGGACAACTGGGCCAGACACTTGGCCGCCCAATAGAAGACCGTCAGCATGGCAAACAGGGTGATGATCAAGACCACAATCTGCCAGGATAGAGCCTGGGTCAGTAAGGGGACGTAAACGCTGATGTTGTCGGCGCCGGTCGAAATGATTAACGTCGCGATGGTCCAGGAGAGGCGGTGACGAGACTTAGTCAGTTGAGAGGAATCCTGAGCTGAGGGTGCGGTGAACGCCGTTTTTAGCCCGATGAGAATCGGAAAGATGCCCAGGACACCCATAATCGTGGTTTGGGGCAGACTGCGTAACGGATACGCACAAAGGCCGCTGATCAGAAGCAGTACCGTGGTTCCCAGACAATCACCCAGGTAGATGGCGCGGTTGGCTGAGTTGCCATGGATTCCGAATAAGATGGTCAGTAAAATCAAGCAATCAATACTGGTCGATGCGTAAGCCACGATACCCGTTGCGATAGTGGTCAACATGGTGGTTCCTCCCCGAAAACGTTAGTGAATTAAGCGTACCATACGGCCGGACTAGTGACGCACCCCCGCCGCAATCACACAAGAAATTTATGATTTTAGACAATAATTTAACAATCTTCGGTACTGGAACGGCTAAAGTTGACACGGTGTCACCAACGTGCTATTCTCAATTCATCACCTAAAAGTGACACGGTGTCACTAACCATTTTCAGGAGGCGTTTCAATGCCAACCGCAACCTTTGACCATTTAACCGCACCCAAACGCGACCGCATCACGGCGGCGCTCCTCACAGAATTTTCAGCGCACTCGTTAGCCACAGCGCAAGTCGCCCGCATCGTCAAGCAGGCCGATATTGCGCGCGGGGCCTTCTATAAGTACTTCGCCGACTTGACCGACGCGTATCAGTACCTGTACGGCTTGGCCCTCGACCAGATTCACCAGGCCGTGCCGACCTCGATGTGACTGCCACCTACGCGGCGGTCCGCGACTTCGTGGACCAGGCGACTGCCAGCCCCTATTACGCGTTGATCCAACGCCATTTTCAAACCAACGAGGGCCTGTTGCCCGTGGCGCCCGCCATTCCGGCGACCATGACGGCTCCCGTCTGGGCGGCCATGGTCCTGAGCCACGCCACGATTAAAGAAATTATGTTACGCCCGGATAGTCGAACGGCCAGTCTAGCGCGGTTCCAGACCGCATTACGGGCGTTAGCGGACTAGACCTAAGGAGGGAAACAGATGTTTTTAGCTTTAAAAGAAATTCGTCACGAGAAGCTCCGGTATGGCTTGATTATCGGGATGATTCTCCTGATCAGTTACTTAGTCTATGTCTTAAGTGGCCTGGCTTATGGGCTAGCGCAACAAAACACGCAGGCCATCGATTCTTGGCAGGCGCAGAGCGTGGCCTTGGATAAGGACGCCAACGTCAGCCTGTCCCAGTCGCTGATTACCGCCGATACCGCGGATAAAATGACCCTGAAGCGTTCGCAAGCGTATCTGGGACAGGCGGGAATCGTGGCTAAAGCCAGCCAACGCCCCAACCTGTCCGCCCAATTCTTAGGCCTACAACCCCAACAGTTTATCTCCCGCAACCTGACGTTGACGGCGGGGCATAAAGCCCGTAACAATCGCCAAATCGTCGCGGACACCGCCTTTCAGCAACAGGGCTACAAGCTGGGTGACCGCGTGACCCTAAATTCCGTGGATGGCAAGTACACCATCGTGGGCTTCACCAAAAACGCCAAGTTGAGCGTGGCCCCGGTGGTCTACGGGACGTTGGGCGCATGGCGGACCTTGCGCGGGGTCACTCCCGCCTTTAAGGCCAGTGCCGTAGTTTCTCAGCGGGTCCACCAAATGGTACCGAGTCCGTTGAAGACCTACAGTACCCAGGCCTTCATCAACAAGTTACCGGGCTATTCCGCCCAGAACACCACGTTTACCTTCATGATTGGCTTCCTAATGATTATCGCGGTAGTGGTGATCGCCGTCTTCTTGTATATCCTGACCATGCAGAAGCTGCCCAACTACGCCGTCTTGCGCGCCCAGGGGATTCCGTCGAAGTTTTTGGTCAGCACGACACTGAGTCAGGCCTTCATCCTGGTCGTTGGCGGCTTAGTTCTGGGGGCCCTGTTGACGGTGGCCACTATGCGGATCTTGCCGCTAGGGGTGCCGATTAGCTTTAACCTGCCACTCTTGGCGGGAGTCACTGGCGGCATCCTCTTGACCGGGATCTTGGGTGCGTTGATTCCAGTGAAACTGATTTTGAAAGTCGATCCCGTGACCGTGATTGGAGGATAAGCAGATGCCCGCATTAGCGTTACAACACGTCAATAAATTTTTTGGCCAGGGAACGAGTCGCGTCCAGGTCCTAAGCGATGTCAACTTCGCGACCCAACCCGGTGAACTCAGCCTAGTCTTGGGCCCGTCCGGTTCCGGGAAGAGTACCTTTTTGACCATCGCCGGTGGCATTCAAACGCCGACAGATGGCCGGGTGACCGTCGACGGTCAGGCCCTGGCAAGCATGGCGGCCAAGGACCGCGATAAACTGCGGTTACACCAGATTGGCTTCATTCTGCAAGCCCATAACCTGGTGCCGTACCTGACCGTCCGGGACCAGTTCGCCTTAGTCGACCGGGTCAAGCCGCAGGGGAACCTGAGTCCAGCGGCCCTGCGTCAACTCTTGGACGAACTGGGCATCGCGCCAATCGTCGATCAGTACCCGGGCAACCTGTCCGGGGGACAAAGTCAGCGGGTCGCGATTGCCCGGGCCCTGTATCAGGATCCCGCGATTATCCTGGCGGACGAACCCACGGCGGCGCTGGATAGCGACCGGGTCAAGGTCGTGGGGCGCATCCTTCAACAGCTGGCCCAGGACCACCATAAGGCCGTCGTGGTCGTGACCCACGACCTCCGCCTCCGCGAGTTCGCCGACCACGTCTACCAACTGATGGATGGTCAGCTGACCCTAGAAGCTTGAGACGCTCGCTTCCTGGTAACGATGTACTAAGTAAAGACAACGCAAAAGGCGCGTGCTTCAGGTCAGTCGAAGCACGCGCCTTTTAGGCATTTACCAGTTAAATTAGGGTTGTCCGTAGCGGAAGCAAATTAATGGTCGAGGTGGTGACCCTGGAACCGAATCAGCCCGTAGGCCCCAGCGCTGCAGGCGAAGAGCATGGTCGCCATGGCGGCGTAGGAACTACCGGACATCCCGGCCAGGGGCGATGCGATTCCACCGCAGGCGTTTTGGGACAAGCCGATGACGGCTGAGGCCCCGCCGGCATTGGTGGTGGCGCGGTCCATGATCACGGTAACGGTCAGCGTCAAGAGCGCGCCAATCAGGATGACTAGTAAGAGGACCAGGCCAATTACCAGCCAGAGGTTGGCGGGGAAGAGGAGCGATACCAAGAGCACAGCACTCACGGCCATGGCCGCCAGCAGGAGCCCGGTCAGCTGTTGCCGGTTCGAGAAGCGCTTGGCCAGTTGGCCGGGCAGGTTGCTCCCGACCACGATGCCCAGTCCGTTGAAGGCGTACAGGAGGCTGAAGGTTTGTGGGGGCATGCCGAACCCGGTCTGGAAGACGAAGGTCGATGCCGAGATGTAGCTGAAGAGGGCCCCGTAGACCAGCCCCGTCGCCAGAATCAGCGGCCAGAAAGCGGGTTGGACCACCAGTCCGCCCATGGCCAGGAAGGCGCTCTTGTAGCCGCCAGCCTGACGCTGGTTGACCGGCAGGGTCTCGTGCAATCCCCAGGTCACAGCTAGGGCGATGGCCAGGCCGATGAAGGCCAGTAAGACGAAGATGGCCTCCCAATCGACGTAGTGGATCATGAAGCCCCCGATGATGGGGGCGATGATCGGGAAGACCCCGTTGACCGTGTTCAGCATGGCGTAAAAGCGGGTCAGCTTTTTCCCGGAGAACAGGTCACGAGCCACTGCCCGCGCCAGGACTTGGCCGGTCGCACCAGCGATGCCTTGAACAAAGCGCAGTCCGATCAGCAGCCAGATCGAGTGAATAAAGGCGATGGCTAAGGAGACCAGGCCGAAAATTAAAAAGCCAATGATCAACGGCTTTTTGCGCCCGTACTGGTCGGAGAAGGGGCCGGCAATCAGTTGGCCCAGAGCCAGCCCGACCAGGCAGCTGGTGATACTCAGTTGCATTAACGACGCGTTGGTCATGAACTGCGTCCGCATCTGGGGAAGCGCCGGGAGATACAGGTCAATGGCTAGGGGTCCGGTGGCACTCACGGTTCCCAAGAGCAGCGTGAGCCAGATCTGCCGACGGCGAGAAAGTAATGGATTCAAAGTGGTCAGCCCTTTCATAATAATCTTAATATTGAAATGGCCGTAAAGCACTGGACCGCTACTCTGCCTAGCAGAATGGCGGTCCAGTGGGTGTCACGGTCGCAGTAATCTCTGTCCTTCATTATTGCTGGAATCCGCCAGATTTGCAAGGGGCCTCCGGTGGGTTATGCCAATATTTGTCACAAATAAATTAATTTTAGGTCAATTCGTAGGGTTTTAGGACGGTAAATGGTAAGATTAATAACAGTTCTAGACCTGAGTGTCGTCCCCCAGGGGGCCGACTGCGGGAAAGTTTCCCGCCAAGTAAATCATTAAATCGTTGTTTTATAAGGAGTGCCATCGATGCAAAAAACAAAAGAAATCATGAGTTGGATCGTCCCCGTACTGATTGGGTTAGCCATCGCCTTTGCCATTAAGGCGTTTGTCTTCACTCGGGTACGGGTCGATGGGCCATCCATGGAGCCGAACCTAGACAACGCGGAAAAGGTCGTGGCGTTGAAGCCCGCTAAGATCAAGCACCTGAGCGTCATCGTCTTTGACGCGTACGGTGAGGACCCGTCCGCTAAGACCCATACGAACTACGTCAAGCGGGTCATCGGTTTGCCCGGCGACAAGGTCGCCAGCAAGAACGGGTACCTCTACGTGAATAATAAGAAGATCAAGCAAAGCTTTATCAGCGAGACCGAGCGGACTTCCGGTACCGGGAACTGGACCTTAGCCAGCTTAGGGAAGCAGAATGGTTGGGGCAAGCACGTCACGGTCGTTCCTAAGGGCAAGTACTTCGTGCTCGGGGATCACCGGAGTGTCTCCAACGACAGCCGTTACTGGGGCTTTGTCGATAAAGATAAGGTCGTAGGGGTGGTCAAGGTGCCATTCTGGACCTCGACCAAGACCAAGCGAGCCAATATTAATTCCGTGGCCTATTAAGGGCTTCCAAGCGTTTCAGTCTCAGGCTGGAGCGCTTTTTACTTGGAAACGAATCAGTTGACTTTTCAATCTATTTAGTATATGCTTGCGCACGTAATTTGATGAGAGGGGGCTTGGTTCATGGGCACAGCTGCGAACGATTCGGATATTCTCAAATGGCTGTCGATTGCGAACCGGTACACGCGGATCGCGTTAGACCGTCGGCTCCAACCCTACCGGTTGAATGCCAGCATGTATTACTATATCTTGCGGTTGCACGAACAGCCGCGGATGACCCAGGATAAGTTAATCAGCTTGACCTATCTGAATCCCAGCAACGTGACCCGAGCCGTGAACCAATTAGTGAACCTCGGCTACGTTCGTAAGCGCCAGTCGAAGAACGATCGGCGGGTCTATGAGCTGTCCCTGACCAAGAAGGGGGAGCGCATCTACCCGGAAATCGTGAAGCTCCGGCAAGCCGTGGCGGATGCCTTATTGGTCGACGTTCCAGTCGCCGACCATGACGCGTTAGTCGCCCAGATTCAACAGCTTGCCTTGCGCGCCGTCGCGAATGAGACCCCCAGTTCAGCAGAATAGAAGTGAAAAAGCGGGTTGACGAATTGGTCAACCCGCTTTAAGATGGCCTTATAAGTGAGTGAGCGCTCACATACTACATAAAGGATGTGATTCGATGGCAACACTGATGATCGATGTCCGGGATGTGGCCAAGCGCTTTGGGACCAACGTGGTCTTGAAGCGGGTAAGCCTGCAATTGCCAGCCGGCAAGATCTTAGGGTTGATTGGCCCTTCGGGGGCGGGGAAGACCACCCTAGTCAAGGCCGTGTTGGGGATGGAAAGCGTCGATGCCGGGACCACCCAGGTACTGGGCACGACCATGCCTAACCGGGCCATCATGCAACGGATCGGGTACATGGCGCAAAGTGACGCCCTGTATACGCGGTTAACGGCGCGCGAGAACCTACACTTCTTCGGCGAGTTGCTGGGCTTGCGTGGCCAGCACTTAACGGCCGCCATTGCGCACGCCGCGCAGGTGGTCAATCTCACGGCGGACCTGGATCGCCGAATCACCGCGTATTCCGGGGGGATGAAGCGCCGGTTGTCGTTAGCCATTGCGTTGTTGCACGACCCGGACCTGCTGATTCTTGACGAACCCACGGTGGGTATCGACCCGGAACTGCGGCAGCAGATCTGGGCGGAGTTGGACCAGTTGCGAGACCAGGGCAAGGCCATCTTGGTCACCACCCACGTGATGGGGGAGGCCGAGCGGTGTGACGACTTAATGCTGATTCGGGGCGGCGTTGCGCTGGCTCAAGGGACGCCGGCAACGCTCAAGCACGACTATGGCGTATCGACGATCGAACAAGTCTTTTTGAAAGCGGGGCGGATGCAAGATGCGGATCATCGCGATCGTTAAACGGGTCTTACGGGAAATGGTGCGGGATAAGCGGACGTTAGCACTAATGTTCTTGGCACCCCTGTTGATCCTGACGTTGATGTACTTTTTGTTCCAAAATAACGCGAGCAACGTGGCGACCATCGGGGTCAGCCGGGTCGATTCCCAGCTGGTGACGGCGTTGAAGAACTCGCACACCCAAATCAGGTCGTACGACGCGCAGGCCACGGCGCGGACCCAGATTCGACGGGACAACTTGGCGGCCTTCATTCGCCAGCAAGACGGCCGGTTGACGGTCACCTATCAGAACAGTCAGCCCAGTGATACGGTGTTGGTCCGCCAGGCCTTGCAGGGCGCACGGACTAAGCTCAAGGTTCAAGCGCTCGTGGCGGCCACTAAGACCCAGCGGCAGGCCCTACAGCAGCAAACCAAGGCTTTAAAGACCCTGTTGCAACAGCGTCCCCAGGCTGGGCAGACCATCCGTACGCCAGCTAAGTCAGCGGCCGCGACGGCTCCGACTTACACCGTTACCAGTCATTACCTCTACGGCAGTGCGGATTCGACGTTTTTTGACACCTTTTTGCCCATCTTGTTAGGCTTCTTCGTGTTCTTCTTCGTCTTTCTGATCTCTGGCATCTCGCTGCTGAACGAGCGGACCACCGGCACGTTGACCCGGCTGTTGGCCACGCCGATTCGGCGGGGCGAGATCATCGCGGGCTACCTGGTGGGGTACGGGCTGTTCGCCATTGTCCAGACGGTGCTCACCGTGGCGTTCGCGTTAACGGTCTTTAAGGTCCACATATTGGGCAGCGTGGCGGTGATCCTGTTGATCAATTTCTTGTTGGCCATGGTGGCGCTGTCGTTAGGCATCTTCATCTCCACGTTTGCCAACTCGGAGTTTCAGATGATGCAGTTTATCCCGCTACTGATCGTGCCACAGATTTTCTTCTCCGGCCTGATTGCCGTCGATCAGATGCCCACTTGGATCCAAGGGTTAGCCCACATCTTCCCGCTATATTACGGCGGACAAGCTCTGATGGACGTGGCCACCCGTGGCGTTGGCCTGGGGGCCGTGGCCGGGGACCTCTGGATTCTGGTCCTGTTTGCGGTGGTCTTTACGATCTTGAACGTCGTGGGGTTGAAACGGTATCGGAGGGTTTAAAATGAACAAACAGACAGCGATTCAGACCGCCTTTGCGCAAGCCATGGCGGCTACGGAAGAGATTCCGGCCAAACAAAAACAGGTGTTGGCGGCCAGTCTCGCGCTCTTTGCGGAGCAGGGCTTTGCCAACACCACGACCAAGGAGATCGCCGAGCGGGCAGGCGTTGCGGAAGGCACCGTCTACCGGCGCTACCACACCAAGGAGGCCCTCTTAGCGGCATTGTTACAACCCGTAGTGCGGCAAGTGGTTCCCACGTTGATGCAGGAGTTCGCGCACCAGGTGATGCAACAGACCTACCCGTCTCGTCGCCAATTCTTGCAGGCGTTATTGACCAACCGAGCCGAATTTTTGCAGGGCAATTGGCGGGAAATCAAGATTCTCTTGAATGAGATGCTGGTCCGCGATGATCTACGGGCCACGATTATTCAAGAGGCGACGCCGGTGCTTCGGGACAACCTGTACCCGTTGCTTGATCATCTGCGGCAAGCCGGGGAGTTGGTCGCTTGGCCGAACGACTTGGTCAGTCAGTTCTTGATTGGGACCGTGATGACCAACCTGCTCCGGGCGAACCTCCAGGGAGATTTACGAACCTTTAGCCAGCGAATTCCCTACCTGGTCGACTTCTTAGACCGGGGCCTGGCGCCTGATCAGGCGGATAATCAGAACTAAGTCACTTAACGGACCGACCCAACGGTCCGTTTTTTGCAGCAATAATTGCGCTTTGGCGGCGGAAGGCTTAGAATGGGGATATTATAATTATGAGAGATTGATGAGAGTTCTCATAAAATGAGAAAGAGGGACCATTGATGGATGAAACACAAACCAATTCAGCGTTAAGCGCCGCGGACTTAGCGGACTTACACGCAGACCTGACCCAACAGCCCGCCCATGACGTGATCAGTCGCGCCGTTATTAAGAACGGGGTCTTAGCGGCTTCGGAGGATCCTGCCGCCGCAGTCCGGTTGAACCGGACCTTCTCCGTGGAACTCGACACGGGGGCCGTATCGAACCAGAAACACTCCGGTCGGTGCTGGCTCTTCGCGACCTTGAACACGTTACGGCACCAGTTCGCCGCGAAGTATCAGGTCAAGGACTTCGAATTGTCCCAGAGCTACCTGTTCTTCTGGGACAAGGTCGAACGGGCCAACATCTTCTACGACCGCATTCTGGCCACGGCCGATAAGCCCGTCGACGACCGTTTAGTCAGTCACTACCTGGAAAGCGCGGCCGGCGATGGCGGTCAGTGGGCCATGGGGGCTGCCCTGGTTCAAAAGTACGGGGTCTTACCTAAGAGTGCCATGCCGGAATCCTTTAACACCAACGACACCACGGGTTTTGCGGCTACGCTGGGCCTGAAACTGCGCAAGGACGCGGTGACCTTACGTCAATTAGTGGCGGACGGTGCCGATGACGCCCAAATCGCGGCGACCCGCAAGCAAGCCTTAAAGGAAGTCTATCGGATGGCGGCCTATTCGTTCGGTGAGCCACCGACCACCTTTGACCTGGAATACAAGGACGACAAGAAGCAGTATCACCGCGATGCGGGACTGACGCCTCAAGCCTTCTACCAGAAGTACTTTGACGCGGACCTGGACAACTACGTGGTGCTCGCCAACTCACCGGATAAGGCCTACAATGAGCTGTACGCCTTGCCCAGCCAGGACAACATCGTAGGTGGGAAGCACATCACTATGTTGAACCTGCCGATGGCGGAACTGAAGCGTACGGCCGTCGCCCAACTCCAAGCGGGAGAAGCCGTCTGGTTCGGGAACGACGTCTTGCAACAGATGAGTCGCGAACGGGGCTTCCTGGATAGCCAGCTCTACAAAACGGCGGATCTGTTCGGTATCGATCTGAGCTTGACCAAGGGACAACGGATGGCTTATCACGAAGCCGAAGTCTCCCACGCCATGACCCTGACCGGGGTCGACCTAGTGGACGATCAACCGACCCGGTGGAAGGTGGAAAATAGCTGGGGTGAGAAGAACGGTGCCAAGGGGTACTTTGTGATGACCGACGAATGGATGGAGGATTTCGTCTACGAAGTCGTGGTTCGTAAGGACTTCTTGACGGCCGACCAGCAAGCCTTACTCAAGCGCCAGCCGGTTGACCTGGCACCTTGGGATTCATTAGCATAATTTAGACGAACCATCCTGTGATTAGGCTGTAAAACCAAAACAGTTGCAATCGTCATTCGCCTTACTGGACGGTCAGACAAGGCCGGAACGCTGTGGGCACAACTTGGATTCCCAAGTACAGGTCTCCAAGCTTGGCCTTTTCTTAGGTGAGTTAAAAAACGCTCACCTAAGAAAATTTCACGGCTGAGCCTTGTCTGGCCGTTCTCTCGGCTTACAGGCGGGTTAACCATTCAAATAGGATAAGGTTACAGTGTTCGTTTGTGTGAATCAGACCGTCAAATGCCAGAAAACACTATTTTGGGGACGTGCAATTTAGCCGTGAGGTTGGGCCTGAAGAGGCTCAGTGGTGTCGTTGGGGTTAGTCAGCGTTTTGAGCTGGCTTACCCCAAGGCCGAGCTTGAAGACCTGGGGGTTTCAGGGCTCCAAGTCGTGCCCACCACGCTCCAGCCTCTTCAGGGCCAACCGGTAAGGCGGGTGATTACTACAGTCTGTCCCTTGGCTTTCATTTTAAGGAGGAAATTAAATGTCGAATTGGACGCAACACCCGGTGACCCAGGTGATGGCTCCGGAGCGCCTCAAACAAATTTTGGTCGAACTGGGGGTTCAACCCACGGATAGCCTGTTGGTGCACACGGCGTTAAGTCACCTGGGGTATTTACCCGGTGGGGAACAGACCCTAGTGGGGCTCCTCAAGGACCTGGTGGCCCAAGGCAACATCGTGATGCCCACCCAAACGGCTGATTGGTCGAATCCCGCCGACTGGGAATATCCCCCAGCGGTCCCGGAGGCAGCGCGAGCGATTCGCGCGGGGATGCCACCGTTCGACCCCGACCTCACGCCGATTCATAACATCGGAAAGACGCCGGAATATTTCCGGACGTTACCAGGGACTCGGCGGAGTCGCCACCCGTTGCTCTCGATGTGCGCGTGGGGCCGCGATAGTGCCCGCATTGTGGAGACGCCCACTTATGACTTGCCGTTCGGCGCTCAGGGGCCCCTCCAGAAGCTGTACGATTTAGACGCCAAGATTGTGGCGCTGGGCACGGACTACGAAAGCTGTACCGCCCTGCACCTGGCCGAATCGACGATTGACCGGCCAACGCATACGGAGATTGCGCCGGTGTTTCGGGATGGTCAGACCGTTTGGGTCGACTATCAGGATGTGGAACTAGAACCCTATGATGATTTCAATCTGGTGGGAGCGTCCTTTGAAGAAGCCCACCCGGATGCGGTTCGCTGGACGGCGATTGCGACGGGAACGATTGCCGTTTTGCCGATGCGACCGTTGATTAACTTTGCCCGGGACTATTACCGGAAGAAGGACCGGTTGATGGCTCAGAAATAGGAAATGGACGCTGCTGAAAAAATCAGTAGCGTCCATTTTGTCGTCTTAAGGGTCCGTTGACGGAGGCGGGGCAATTAGATTAGCATGGAATTGTGGCCCCCTGGAAAGCGCTTGGTAGGTGCTTTCCAGCGTTTACATATTTTGATGGGGGTTTTACATAGACTGTAATTTTTTACTGGATTGTGGAGGCGGCAGAACGGAGGATTGGATGAGTAAGCGTAGACGGAAACGGAAAAAACATTGGTTCGATACCCAGGTAGGTTCCTTGGTGTTCGTTAATTTGTTGGGTATCGGTGCCATTACACTGTTTAATGCCTACTATAGTTTTGGGACCATGCTGTTTAAAGTATCGTTAGCCTCGGCCGCCACGGACTTTTTTCGGTCAGAGATTGTCTTTAACGGATTATTTCTGATTGTTTGGAACGGGTACGTCTTGATCCGCTACTTGGTCAAGAAATATCGGAAGTGAGTGTCGTGGTTGAGTAAGGGGGTAACCCCGTTACAATGTACGGCAAAGTTAAAGCGACCGCCTTTTAGCTGATTGATCAGGGAAAAAGGGGGTCGCTTTGGGTTTGATTCCCAACGCATTGGATACAAAAAAACCGTCCTTGGTTAGGGGACGGCGCTACTCGCTTGGTTAGGGCGAGCATTTCATTTTAAGTTGGTGAATAAAATGAAAAAGGTTGGTTAATAGGTTTTTGGTATGCTTGTAGCATAACCGGTAAATGTGAAGAAATTATGAAGAAAATTAACACTAAAATGATTAAAATCATAAGTAACAACGAAAAGCCCGAAAAAACGGGATATTCTGGGGATTGGATTACTTTTTTCTAATTGATAACTGCGAATTGTAGGATAAATCGGCCCTGTTATCAGGAGATAAATTTGTTTTATTGATATAAAATAATCAATTCAATAATGGGAAACTTATGTTACATTTTGCTAAATTTTTGCTAAGAAGCCGCAAGCGGGAAATAAAAGCAACTTAAGATTAGCTCTGTGAGACCAAAACAATTTTACGGAGCTTTTTCGAATGATAGTGGCATATTTGGCGCTGTCGATTGGACATAGATCCTTAGGCTTGGTAAAGCTTTATTAGGACTGGGCTTAAAACAAAATCATTGTGATGGTCATCCGCCCTCTCGGCTCACAGTCGTATAACCATAGCGGAACATGATTCGCCATCAGGTCGCAGCATTCAGGCATTAAGAAACCCTGTCTTGGGTACACTCAATTTAGCCGTGAGGTTGGGCCTGAAGAGGCTCAGTGGTGTCGTTTGGGTTAGTCAGTGTTTTTCAGCTGGCTTACCCAAAGGCCGAGCTTGAAGACCTGGCACTTTCAGGGCTTCAAGTCGTGCCCACCACGTTCCAGCCTCTTCAGGCCTAACCGGTAAGGCGGGGGATTACCACAATCCGTCCCTTGATTAAACGTAAGAAAAAGTCTGGGACAAAATGCCCAGACTTTCGCTGTTTTTAACGATATGGTGCTGAAACGTGCGGGCGAAGCTGGCTAACTGCCTTTGCGCCCACGCGCCTTCAGCGATGCTTAGTTGTTCGTTACTTTCATCAACACGGCCTTGGTGACGTCTTCGTCAACGTTCCGGGAGATGTGGTAACCCGCGACCTTGAGCTTAGTGCTCTTGTTGGTTCCAGTCAGCGTCTTCTTGACCGTGAACTTTTGGGTCATCGGAATATCGGATAATTTTCCTTTGAACTTGATCAAGGTCTGTTTCCCCTTAGTCTTAAAGGTTGCCGTTAACGTGCCGGCCTTGCTTAAGGCGTCGGCCTTCTTAGCGGCGTTGTAAGACTTGTAGAGCTTATCAACGTTGTAGACCGTGACTTTGTTACCGTTGAACCGGTAAGCCTCTAAACCAGAGTTACTTTTGGCGTTAACGTTTCCCGCCACGTACCAGAGTTGCTTGGACTTGGTCAGCGTGGACTTGACGTCGGCCTTCTTAGTGGTCTGGTTCTTGAAGCTAGCTTGTTGGTTGCTGCCATTTTGACCACTGTTACTGCAACCGGCTAAGCCAATTGCCATTACGGCAACTAGGCTTAAGAGCGCGGTTAAAACACGTGTTTTTTTCAATGTTAGTCACCTCTTCGCAAATCATACCAGTTTTTTCGTAAAGGGACAACGCCGGGGACTTAGCCGGGTAAAGGCGGTATACCGTAAAGACTGGATCGGTGCGGGGGTCGTTAAGAAAGGGTTAAGTTCCCTAAATGCGTTTCGGATGAAAAAGCGCACACTTGTTCGCTAAATTCTGGTAAAATGAAAGCCGAATCAATTTGGCAGAGATGAGAGGGGAGTTTTAGGCGTGAGTAAACGCTATCGACGCCGGTCGCGGCGTAGTCCCATCACCGTGTATGGGGCGGTCATTCTAATCGTTTTAGGGGTCATCGGCTTCTTGGGTGGCCAGGGGAATCCAACGGCTCAGCGGATCACGGAGCAAGCGTCCAGTGTGGTCAGTCAGGTAACGGGGCACTCGAATGCGACTACCGCCACCCCCAAAGAATCGGTGGCGACCAAGCAACTAGCGCAACAGAAGTATACCGGGACCCAGATCGTCGCGGTCAACCATAACCAACCGACCTTCACCAAGCAAGAGTTGTCGCTGAGTCGGGGATCCTGGCAGAAGTACGGTAACCTAGACAGCCTCAACCGGGTCACCACCGCGAACGCGATGCTTAGCAAGCAGTTGATGCCTACTGCTAAGCGGCAACCGTTGAATGTGACGCCTACGGGGTGGCACAATAAGCCGTACACCATCAACGGCAAGCGCGGTTACTTGTATAACCGGAGTCACTTGATCGGGTATCAGATGACCGGTCAGAACAATAACTGGAAGAACCTGATGACCGGAACCCGGTCGTTGAACGATCCGGGGATGACGGCTTACGAGAATCCGGTGGCGAATTACCTGCGTAGTCATCCACAAGATCACGTACGCTACCAAGTCCAGCCGGTCTTTCGGGGCAACGAGTTGGTCGCGCGGGGCGTGCACATGCAGGCCCAGTCGATTGAGACCAAGGATATTGCCTACAACGTCTACATCTTCAACATTCAGAGTGGTGTGAAGATCGATTATCAGACGGGATACAGCCAGCGCGGGGACGCAGCCGCCGCCTTTTAACTAAAAAAGCCCCCTCAAGGGCACTCAAACGGGACGGTCGCGAGTCTAAACGCGGCGGTCCCGTTTGTGGTCAACGGCGGTTGTTATACCGGTAGAGCAGGTACAGGAGAACGCCGGCGATGAAGATAATTGCGATGCCGGGGTTCTCGCGGAATAGCCAGTGAAAGACCCGAAAAGGACTGGTCCCGTGGAGTCCGGCAATCAGGGTCATGGGTAAGCTGAGCAAGATCATTTCCCCCTTTAAATTTATCGCCATTGTAAGCCGAAATTTTCTAAAAAGTAAAGACATTTGTTTGTTTTGGCGTATGATAAAAAGGCAAGGAGTGAAGGAGGGGAAGCCATGACCTGGAGTATGGTTATCGAAATCATTGTCATTATTAACGCGGTCCTAGCCTTTTTGACGGTCTTTCGGGAGAAGCGGGACATCGCCGCAACTTGGGCTTGGATGTTGGTGCTGGTGCTGGTACCCATTGTTGGGTTTATTGCTTACGCCTTTATCGGCCGGAAGCTGCCCAAGGGCCGGATGTTTCGCTTGAAGCACCAGGTAGCGGTTCAACTGGATGAACGGCTGTCGCAACAACGTGAACAGATTGGTACCCAAATTATGCCGGCGGATAAAATCAGCCACTCCGTGATCAACATGGTCAACATGTTCATGTCGACGGACTCGGCTTTCCTAGCACGGCAGAATCGCGTGCGGGTGATTACTGACGGCCATGAATTATTTCACACGATGTTGGAAGATATCGAGGGTGCGACTTCCAGTGTTCATATTGAGTTCTATACCTTTTATAATGATCGTATTGGTAACGAAGTCTTAGATCTGCTGGTGAAGAAGGCGCAAGAGGGCGTCGAAGTCCGGGTCATCTACGACCCTTGGGGTTCGATGGGGACCTGGAAACGGTTCTTCAAACCCTTAATGGCCGCCGGTGGTCACGTGGAGCCCTTCTTAGGGACCCGTTCGGCCGTGATTGACTTTCGGCTGAACTTCCGGGATCACCGGAAGATCGTGACGGTCGATGGGCGCATAGGGTACGTCGGGGGCTTCAACATCGGCGACCAGTACCTGGGGCGTAAGGAGAAGTTCGGCTACTGGCGCGACACCCACCTGCGGATTGTGGGGTCGGGGGTCTTCGCGTTACAGGCCCGCTTCATGTTGGACTGGAACGCGACTGATAAGGACCATCCCTTTGATGATAGTGTGATCGATCACCGGTACTTCCCACTCACCAAGGTGAAGGGGGAGACCAGCTTACAGATTGTCTCGAGTGGTCCGGATTCCGACCTGCAACAGATTAAAATGGGGTACATGCGCCTGATTCAGACCGCCGAGAAGCGGTTGTGGATCCAGACGCCGTACCTGATTCCCGACGATAGCGTCTTGGACTCGTTGCGGATCGCCGCAATGGCGGGCATCGACGTTCGCATCATGATTCCGGATAAGCCGGATCACGCCTTCGTCTACCGGGCCACGCAATACTATGCGCGGCAGTTGGCCGAAGACGGCGTGAAGATCTACTACTACCATAACGGTTTCATTCACGCCAAGACCATGGTGGTCGATGGTAAGATTGCCTCGGTGGGTTCGGCGAACATGGACTACCGTAGTTTCAAGTTGAATTTCGAGATCAACGCGTTCATCTACGACAGCGCCATCGCCACGCAGTTGGAGGACATCTTCGAAGCCGATATGCGCCACAGCGAGCTGATCACGACTGAAAAGTTCAACCAACAATCGCTATACCTTAAGTTTAAGCAGACAGCGTCACGCCTACTCTCGCCGATTCTCTAACCGGGGAATTACGGGTCAAATTAGTTGGTTTCCGTAGGGCGCGGGTGTACGCTTAGGATGCTGGCGGATAACGTAGCGGCCGGATTGAGGCCAGGGTTTCCTGGTGGTCGCGCGTTGAACAGCAGAATATGAATGTATGTGTGAGAGGAGCTCGTATCGTATGATGCGGGCCCTTTTTACGTCTAGGGGAATCGAAGAATGTTGGGGATACCAAAATTGCGTCAAAATATTACCGTTTGGCTAAAGGTTGGCAACAATGATTGACACGGCGCAACGGGATTTGTACATTGGGAGTAATGACTTCAACTGTGCACTTTTAAGGAGGATTTGCCACTATGAAAATTGGACGTCACCGGTGGCCGTTGTTTGTCCTGTATACAGCGGCCTTTGTGGTGATTGCCGCACTGAGTTTTGGGATATTCCGTCTCAGTAGCCGGACCTTTATCTGGTATCTAGACGGCATCAGTCAACATTACCCCATGATCTTGGAACTACACCGGTTATTGGTCGCTCAGGGATTGGACGGTCTCGCGGGCTGGTCTTGGACCCTGGGTTTGGGTGCGGATAAGTTAACTACCTTGTCCTATTACGTGTTGGGGGACCCGTTCGCGTACCTGAACGCCCTGTTACCTACGCGCTGGTTGGAAACGGGCTTCGCGTGGATGGTGATTCTGCGCCTCTACGCGGCAGGCCTCGTGTTCCTGCCCTTGGCCAAGCTATACCGCTTTAAGCCCGGGAGCCAGCTACTAGGGACCCTGACTTATACCTTCACCGGCTACTCGCTGATGATTGGGGTGCATCACCCGTTCTTCTTACTGCCGATGATCTGGATGCCCTTGTTGTTTGTGGGAATCGAACGGATCTTGCAGGGCAAGAGTTGGGTGCCCCTGGGCGTGGTGACCGGTGTTGCGATTCTCAGTAACTTCTACTTCGCGTACATATTGGGACTGGGGAGTCTGTTCTATGCCGCCATCCGTTTTGCTCGGCGGAAGGTGGATCGGACGCTGCTAGCCAGTGGTTGGCAGGTTCTGCGGCGCTTTATCTGGGCGGCCGGGAGTGGCATCCTCTTATCGGGAATCTTCCTGGTGCCATCGCTGTTAATGATGCTGCACTCGACCCGGGCCGTGACCAAGTTTGCGAACGGGCTGTGGCTCTACCCAATCAACTACTACTTGAACCTGGCGAATACCGTCCTGACTACCGGAAATGGGCTGACCTATTGGGTCGTCTTCGGGATGACGGGTTTCACCTTCTTCGGGTGCGTCTATACATTGCTCCATTGGAAACAAAACTGGAGTTTGGCGTTGACCTTAACGGCGATTCTGATCGGGCTGGTTTTCCCAGCCGTGGCAGCCTTCTTCAACGTCTTATCGACGCCTTCGAACCGGTGGTTGCTCCTGGCCGCGATTCCGTTAAACCTTGCGACCATGGTGTTGGCGGATCAGGTGACTACCCTGACCACCCGCGATCGCCGATGGATCGGGGGGACCGCCGCAGGACTCTTGATTTTGGTCTACCTGAGCAACGGGGCGACCTTCGATAACCCCGCTAGAGACCTCTTGGCCTATGGCTTGTTTCTGGCCATGACCGCCGCGTTGGTGGGAAGTGGCCAGCAACCCGCTAAGGTCGTGATTCCCGTGGTGGGCGTGCTGGTGGGGATGAACCTGGTCAGCAACGCGTGGGGGTATTACGATCCCAACCTGAGCCAACAGGCCACCCAGGAGCTACGTCGCAAGGACGCGACCCAGTACCTGACCAAGTATTACGATGGCGCCCAGGTGGTGCCCAAGGCTGAGAAGACGTTTAGCCGGATTAATCAGTTGCCTAGCTACAACGTCTTTCGAACTGCCGGGAACAACTACGCTATGTTCCATGAGTTACACGGGGTGATGTCCTACTTCTCCGTGGAGAACGGGTACGTAGGTCAGTTCAGTCAGGACCTGCAGAACTCGCAGTACCAGATGAACTCCCCGATGACCCAACTGGACAACCGGAGTACCATGAACCACCTGTTGGGCGTCAAGACAATTTTCGCCCGCCAGGATCAGGTGACCGATAAGATGGCGATTCCTTACGGGTACAAGGCCGGTAAGAAGGTCTATAACGAAAAGCCGGTCTACGCGCTGTCGAACGGGACGGGGACGCAGTTACTGACCACTGACCTGGCCTTCCCACTGGTCTACACCCAATCGCAGGCCATGACCCGGAAGCAGTGGCTGAAGTTACCGGCGACTGACCGGGCCCGGAGCCTGACGCAGGCGGCCGTGACCACGGATAAGGCTAAAAACGTGGCCCAGGCGGATTACCAGTCGCCAGCCCGCAAGCTGGATTATACGGTCACGCCTAACGCGGTACCAGTAATTAATAACACCAATAAATTGATCCAGTATCGGTTAAAACAAGCGTTTGCTGGACAGAAGGATAACCTGAACAACAAGCAGTCGGCTAGCTTCGGCCAGACCTTAAAGATGCCTAAGCTGACGTTGGACGAAGACGGGATGATGACGCCGGAAGAAGTGAAGCAGTACGCGCCAATGGCAGGACTGGACAAGCATCCTAAGGCGGTCAAGAACATCTTGCAGGAGAACCAAAACATCCTGGACGCGACTACTGAAGCCAACGCGCACGGGTTACGGCAAATGACCAGTGATGCGCAGGGCCACCAGATCAGCTATACGCTGACTATCGACCGGCCCAAGCTGGCCCAGGGGACGGAACTGTACCTGGCCTTTGACGGGTTACAGTCCAAGCGTCTGACCACCAACGAACAGCTGCAGGCCCAAGAGAACACCAGTCTACTGGGAGCCACGCCACGGTCAGACCTGACTAAGCTGAATGCTTGGCGGAAAGCCGTGAAGTCACCGGACTTGGGCGGTTACTGGGTCATGGCGAAGACCCGGGATCAGATGAAGAGTTTCACCCAATTGGGCTTGGATAACCTTTCGGATTACGAGCACAAGAGTAAGGTGCTGTTAAACCTGGGTTATAGTCAGAAGAATCGGGAGACTATCGACATCACGTTCAACACCACCCACCAAGTCTCGTTCAAGTCGGTCAAGTTGATTGCGATGCCGTTCAACCGAAACTACGACCGGCAGGTTCACCAGGTTCAGCGCCAGGGACTCCAGAACGCCAAGGTCAGTGACGACCGGGTGACTGGCGACCTGACCACGAACCAGGCCAGCGTTCTGGCAACCTCGATTCCGTATTCGACGGGGTGGCGGTTGACCGTTGACGGGAAGACCACACCGACCCAAGTGGTCAACGACGGCTTCGTGGGCGCGGAACTAGGCGCCGGTACCCACCACATCAAGTTGACTTACCGCACACCAGGTCTGCGTGTTGGGGCACTATTAAGTGCTGTCGGCATCGTTTGCTTGGGACTCAACAGTCTCTGGATCTGGTGGCGGCGGCCGATGAACCGCAAACACTGATCTTTGAGTTAGTCGGAACCTGGGACTGACGCCGGATTGTTAAGAACCTTAGGAAAGGGCTGGAACGGATGACGCGTTCCAGCCTTTTTTCTATGTTTAGTCAAAGGGGAGGATGCCCATCACGGCGGTAATTGGCTCATCATGATGGACTCAAGTCTGATTTGCGTTACCCGCCGCTTGTTTACGGTGAGGGGACGGGTATAATCGAGGATAACGAACGGAGATGGTGATCACGAAAATTTTAGTAACGGGTTTTGATCCTTTTGACCACGCGCCGGTCAATCCGGCCTGGGAAGCTGTCCGTCGGTTACCGGCGACGATTGCGGGGGCCCAGATTGTCACGGCGCAAGTCCCCACGGTCTTTGACCAGTCGGCCCAAGTGCTGCACCAAGCGATTCTGGACCACCGCCCGGACGTGGTCTTAGCCATTGGCCAAGCCGGGGGCCGCGCGGGGCTGACTCCGGAGTTGGTGGCGATTAATCGTAACGATGCCCGGATTCCGGACAATCAGGGACAACAGCCCTGTGACCAGCCCGTTCAAGCGGATGGCCCGGCGGCTTACTTCACCCAGTTACCGGTCAAGGCCATGGTGGCGGCGATTCGTGCGGCGGG
Source organism: Levilactobacillus namurensis (assembly GCF_032197885.1). Classification (NCBI taxonomy): domain Bacteria; kingdom Bacillati; phylum Bacillota; class Bacilli; order Lactobacillales; family Lactobacillaceae; genus Levilactobacillus; species Levilactobacillus namurensis. The sequence goes on from NZ_CP134159.1 coordinate 170,248, forward strand.
TCTGCCCAGTCAGCTCTCGACCACGGCGGGAACCTTTGTCTGCAACCACTTGATGTACCAGGCTCAGTACCAACGGGCCCACGAATTTCCCGGGTTATGGGCGGGATTCATGCATATTCCGTTCTTACCCAGCCAAGTGGTTGACCGCCCCGGCGTTCCTAGCATGGCGTTAGCGGATGCTGTGCGCGGTATTACGGTGGCCGTGACGGCCATCGTTACCGCACGACAAGCAGAACACTAAATAAATTAAGGCCCCACTAGTCCGTGATTCGGCACTAGTGGGGCTTGCTGGTTAACCGTCCTCGGTGAAACATAACCCGGGAAATCTGGTGTGCGACCCAGTGGTTATTTCCCGGGTTAACGGTACGAGGTTGAAGAAGGTGGGGCGGATTTGGTACCCTAAAGGGAGAAAACGAGGAGGAAATCAGCGTGAAAGCAATTTGGCAACGGCCGCTGGTTCGGTATAGTCTACTGGGCGGCTACGGCGTCTTGTTCCTGTTCTTTGTGTGGGGGTTGGCCTTCACTTGGCCGATCCGACTGATCTGGTTCCTGGGGTTGGGTTTGACGTCGATATTGTGCTGGGCCTTACGCCCAAGCTGGTCGGCAGTGTGGCACGGCCGCGAGAGTCCCGCTTGGGAACTGGTCTTGTGTTTGATGGGTGATGTGATCATGTTAGGCCTTTTTGGCAGCTTACCGGGGCGGTTAATGGGACTCGGTGCGGTGCTCTGGCGGGCGACGGCATTTCTAGTTGCCAGCCACTGGATAGTGTTACTGGACGAGTTGGTCTACCGACACCGAATACGCCGGTCCCAAAATAATTGAGTGTGAATTGGAGGAGCGAGTGAAATGTGGCATGAGTTATGGCGTCCTTGGCGAGAAGGCGCAGCAAGTTTTCGGCGCTGGGCCGACGAGTATTCGCCGCGACGGTTACGCTGGTTTGGGCTGGGACTGATCGTGGTCCTGATTCTAGGAATTGGGTTGATCACGGTCCGGGCGACGACCTGGGGCTACGGCCTCTTGGGGGTGTGGTTCTTCCCGCTGGCGGACTATTTGACGCTTCGATTCTTACGGTGGCACTGGCCTAGCATGGTGAGCCTGATTGTGGGCACCTTATTGGGCGCCGTGATAACCATGGCCGTGATGCTGGGCTGTGCGTTGGTATTCCACGATTAAGAGGCGTCCACTGCGGTTCTAGTAAGGGCCACAGCTGAACGCGTTAAAAAAGACTGGGAAAGCTTCCCAGTCTTTTTTAGGTACGGGTTAAAGGCGGCTATTGTAGATCAAGAAACTGATATAGCAAGGTTCACCTTCCGGTAAGTCGTAACCCGTATTTTGGTTAGAGCCGTCGTTTTCGTGGAGTACCACGAACTCGCCGGACCCATAGTCTTGTTCGTTTAAATATTTGGCGAGGCGGTCGTCACACTCCGCGAGGGTCTTCCCCGTGACGACCCGTCGATTCCAGCCCCGATGGATAACCTCAGTTGGATTCATCATTTGCCACATCTCCCGTAATTGGCGCCAAGGGCTGCTGGCTGGTCGAAATCAGCCCAGTCCGACGACCAAAAGTTAAAAAATAATTGTGTCTGACCTGAATGATGATTAAGCGGTTCCATTCAAGCCCTTAACCTCATCATAGCAAAGTTGCCGTCCGGATACCAATTATCTCGGCGACCGATTCATCAAAATGTAACAGACATAAGCGATACCCTCTAGTATAATAAAAAATTGCGTGTGTCAGTCGGCTTGGTCCCCGTGACCGGCGCTGGCATACCTAGGCATAAGTTGAAATAGGAGGATATCGTTTTGTTAGTACATAATTTAGTTGCGGAATTTATGGGTACCGCGCTGATGATCATTTTTGGGGTCGGCGTTCACTGTAGTTCCGTCTTAAAGGGCACCAAGTACCGGGGTTCCGGCCATATCTTTGCCATCACGACTTGGGGTTTCGGGATCAGTATCGCGTTGTTCATCTTCGGCAACGTCTGCATCAACCCGGCTATGGTGTTGGCTCAATGCTTATTGGGTAACCTGCCTTGGAGCAGCTTCATTCCTTACTCCGTGGCGGAAGTCTTAGGGGGCATTATCGGGTCCGTGATCGTCTACATCATGTACGCCGACCACTTCAAGGTCTCGGCTGATGAGATTTCGCCGATTACGATTCGGAACCTGTTCTGTACTGCGCCAGCCGTGCGGAACTTACCCCGGAACTTCTTCGTCGAATTCTTTGACACGTTTATCTTCATTTCAGGGATCCTGGCGATTTCTGAAGTGAAGACGCCCGGCATCGTGCCGATTGGCGTAGGGCTGTTAGTCTGGGCCATCGGGATGGGCCTGGGTGGCCCGACCGGGTTCGCGATGAACCTGGCACGGGACATGGGTCCCCGGATTGCGCACGCCTTACTGCCCCTGCCTAACAAGGCGGACAGTGACTGGACTTACGGCATTATCGTGCCCGGGATTGCGCCGTTCGTCGGGGCGGCCTGTGCGGCGTGGTTCATGCACGGCTTCTTCGGCATTGGGTAAGCCGTCAAGTGACGTTGGAACTAGCTAGTGATTAAGTTTAAAATAGTGACCTTAGGCGTTGGGCTACGGCTCAGCGCCTTTTTTAGACCAAAAATCGCCTGACCCAGAGGCCAGACGATTCTGATAACTCGATTGAATTAGTTGGCGTTTAAGATCCAGAGGAACCCGATGAAGACTACGGCCAGTCCGTACATCATCGGACCGACTTCCTTACCGCGCTTGGCGGCAATCATGGTCAGCGGGTAGGTGATGAACCCTAAGGCGATACCGTCGGAGATACTGTAAGTCAGTGGCATCCCCAGGACGATCAGAAAGGCGGGAGCAGCGACTTCGAATTTTTCCCAGTGGATGTTCTTCAGGGATTGCGCCATCAAGACCCCAACGATGATCAACGCGGGGGCCGTCACTTGGCTGGTCACCACGGAAAGCAGTGGGGAGAAGAATGCCCCTAGGATGAAGAGAATCCCGGTCACGATTGCCGTGAAGCCCGTCCGACCCCCAACGGCGATTCCGGCGGAGGATTCCACGAAGGCGCCCATCGGCGAGGTCCCCAGCAACGATCCCACGACCATGGTACTGGAGTCAGCCATCAGCGCTTTCCCGATACGGGGCAGCTTGTTGTTCTTGACCAGTCCGGCTTGTTCGGCCAGTCCGACCAAGGTCCCGGTGGTGTCGAAGAAGGTGACCAGTAAGAAGGTTAGGACCACCACGGCCAGTTGTAAGGAATTGATGCTCCCGGCGTGGGTCAGCCCGACTAAGAAGGTTGAGTCGATGCTGGGTACGGGCGCGATGATTTGCTTAGGCATTGGAATCAAGCCGGTCATCAGACCTAATGCGGAGTTGGCAATCATCCCAATGAAGATGGCTCCAGGAATCCGGGCGCTCATCAGAATCAGCGTGACCAGTAACCCGAAGATGGTCAACCAGGTACTCCCGGTATGCAACGACCCTAGGGTGATGATGGTCGACTTGTCGGCGGCCACCAAGCCCCCTTCGCTCAGGCCGATAAAGGCGATGAACAGGCCGATTCCGGCACTGATCGCCATTTTAAGGTCCCGGGGAATCGCATCAACCACCATTTCCCGCAGCTTGAAGGCCGTCAGGATCATGAAGAGAATCGAGGCCACGAAGACGCCGGCCAGCGCCGTCTGCCAGGGGACCTTCATCCCGATGACCACGGAGTAGGCGAAGAAGGCGTTGATCCCCAGACTTGCCGAGATGGCGATGGGGTAGTTGGCCAGGATACCCATTAAGAAACACCCGAAGGCGGAAGCAAAGGCGGTCGCCGTGAAGACGGCCCCTTGGCTGATTCCGGACGCCCCTAAGACTTGGGGGTTGACGAACAGGATGTAGGCCATGGACACGAAGGTGGTGATTCCCGCCAGGATTTCGGTCTTGAAGGTCGTTCCGTTTTCGTCAAAGTGGAAAAAGTTTGCGATGCGTTGCATATCATGCACTCCTTAAAACAGTAGTTAGTAGAATCCGAACATTAAGTGATAATGTTCGTGTTTATATCCTAAAACATTACTTATAGAGTATAACATAGCCATTAAAAATAGCAATCACGAATTTATCAAAAATGTTAAATAATAAAGTTCATGATTTAACACGATTTATCTGAGCATCAAAAAAGTCGCGGCGCAATGCCGCGACTAAAGAAATTTAAGGTTAATCAGGATCGGCCAAGGACTTACCGCTGGTGACGGCCTTGAACTTAGTGAAGGCTTGGTCGATGGTCTGGTATTCGGCCGACGTCAGGGTCACGTCGAGCGCTTGCGCGTTGGCCTCAACTTGGCTGGCCCGCTTGGCGCCCGGAATGACCACACTGATGAGTGGGTTTTGCATGTACCAAGCCAGTACCGTTTGAGCGACCGTGGCGTGGTGGGCTTGGGCAATTGGCCGGACTTGGTCGATGGCGGTCAGGGCTTGACTGTACCGGGGTTCCTGGAAATCGCTGATCTGGCTGCGAATGTCGTCGGCTGGGAAACTCACGGACTGGTCGTACTTCCCGGTCAACAGACCTGAAGCCAGTGGGAAGTATGGGACGAAGCTGATGTGGTGGTCCTTGAGGTACGGCATCATATCAACGGCGTGGTCTTGGTGGAGGAGACTGAACTCGTCTTCGACCACGTCAACGTACCCGTCAGCGTTGGCTTCCTTGATTTGGTCCAGACTGAAGTTGGAGATGCCGATGGCCCGAATCTTCCCCTGTTCCCGCAGGCGTTGCAGGGCACCGACCGCTTCGGCCTTTGGCGTGTCCTTGTCGGGGAAGTGGATGTAGTAGATGTCCAGGTAATCGGTATTCAGGCGTTTCAGACTGGCTTCGACTTGGGCGGTCAGGAACTCGGGCGTGTTGTTGATGACCTGTTCGCCTGACGAGAAGTCCTGGGCGCCTTTGGTGGCTAGGGCGAAGCTGTGACGGTCAAACTCGTGCATGGCCTGGCCGACCAGTTCTTCGGAGTGACCTAACCCGTAGACGTAGGCGGTATCGAGTAAGGTGATACCGTGATTCAGCCCGGTCTGAACTAACTTCAGGCCGTCATCGTCCTTCAGGTTGGGAAAGAGGTTATACCCGCCGACCGCGTTGGTTCCTAACCCCAGGGCGGTGGCTTGAACGTCGGACTTACCAATCGTAACGAATTCGTGTGACATTGAAATCCCTCCTAAATAGTATGAAACCGAATACAAAAGCTACCATTATCATACCAGATTCTGAGAAGCGGGGATACGCTTGTGAAATCTTTTCGGGAATCCATGACGCGAAGCCGGCGCTTTCTGGTACACTGGAACCTAAAGACTGGAGGAAAACGTGATGACGACTTATTTGATTATTGGGGCTAACGCCATCGGTCAAGCCGTGGCTGGTAACTTGGTGCGCCAACCGGCTGTGACGGTCCGGCTCTTGCACGGCGCGGACGAAACGCTGCCCGCTGAACTGGCTGCTCAAGTCACGGAAATGACGGGTGACCTGCATCAGGCAGACACTTACATTCCGGCGCTCCAGGATACGCCCATCGTCTTTTCCGCGTTGACGGGACCCGATGTGGACTGGGCGTTTGAGGAACTCTTCGATGCTCAGTACCACCAACGGTTACCGTTGACCCGCTTCGTGATGTTGAGTACGGCGGGGGTCGACGATGAAGTGACCGGTCAGTTGACCTATCCGGGAATCTCGGACGTCAAGGAGTACCTGAACCAGCAGCGGTATGCCGCTAAACAGGTGGATGAAGCCGAGTTCCCGTACACGATTCTGCGGCCCGTGACCCTGACGGAGACGCCCGCCGCGCCCGCCAAGATCATTGCGGAAGGTCAACCGGTTCCCGCGGGGACTGTTTCACGTGAAACAGTGGTCCAAGTCGCGACCGATTTACTGATCAATGGCGGCCACGACTATCAGTCACTCGCAATTTGTTAACCATGGCGAAAACTTTCTCCTTTTAGGAGAAATGGCGGTCGTTTGGCCGTTAACTTTGTTACACTTAATAAGCGGGGGTGAATACAGTGGCTTTAAACATTAATGACCAGCAGTTGGCGGCGGTGCGGGAACGCATCGACCAGGCTAACCAGAAGTCCCATTTTGTGATCTTTCAATCCGTCGAGAAAGCAACCGGTAAGGTATTGCGGTTGATCACGGATATCGAGAGTTTTCGGACGATTCAAGAACAGCACCAAGCGGACGCCGCGATGGTGATCATTCAAGATATCGTGCCGATTACCGACGACTTGGCCCGCTGGGCGGTCGCCGAGAATATGGCGGCGCAACAACCCAATGACGCCGCGGTGCTCGAGGACTTGGAGACGTATACCAATGCGGTGCTCACGGAGAATCACCAAGCAGCCAACACGGACGATGATCAAGACTAAGCAGTCGACAGCGATGTCGGGCTGCTTTTTATTTTGGTTCTGAAAAGTACGGTTGCGACAGAGGCCTTAGTTTGGGTGGGCACCGTTGACCCCCTTCACCAGAAAACCTGCTACACTTAACTTAAGTTAGGGGGATACCCGTGAGGAGGGGGTTTCATGAAGCGAAGAATAGTCTGGACCAGCGTTTTAACCGTGATGGCCGCGTTGGGTCTGTTAGGTGGTGGTCAGTCCGCTCAGGCCAAGACCACCGCGAACCGGGTGGTCACGTTTGGGCAACTCACGAACCGCAATTCGAAACGGCTCGCCGGGATTCGCCAGGCGGCCCGGCAACAGATTCTAACGCAGACGCACGCCAAGAGTCGGCGGGTGCCGGCGGTCTACCAAGTCAAATTACCGCACCACATGACCAAGAAGGCAACGTTGACGCCGCAGGGGTTGCGGATGAACCTGTTAGCGAACAGCTTCAAGGTCAAGCACATCACGATTCCCTATCAGCAGTTGACGGGGAAGGTCCTCAATCGTTACTTGCCCAAGGCCAACCGGACACCAACCACCAAGGGTAAGCTGGTAGCGTTGACGTTTGATGATGGGCCGGATGCGAAATTGACGCCTAAGTTATTGAAGATTTTGAAACGCAATCACGTGCACGCGACCTTCTTTGAAGTCGGCAACAGCGTGAGTCGGTACCCGCAAATCAGCCGGGCCGTCCTCAAGGGGGGCAACGAACTGGGGAACCATTCTTGGAACCATCCGGACTTCAACCGCATCGGGACGGCGAAGACCGTCAAGCAGGTCATCCGAACCAACCAGGCCCTGTATCGCGCCACGGGGCAGTTACCGGAGTACGTCCGACCGCCGTACGGCAATATTACGGCGGCTGAAGGCCGGGCCATCGAGCAGCCAATCATTCGCTGGTCCGTGGATTCCCGGGACTGGGCTTACCTGAACACCCAAAAGGATATTAAATCCGTGCTGGGTGCGACGCGTAACGGGTCGATCATCCTGATGCACGATATCCACGCGCCGTCCGTTGCGGCGGTGCCCACCATCATTCACCGGTTGAAGGCCAAGGGGTACCACTTGGTCACGGTCAGTCAGCTATTGAATCAGCGGGCGTTACCGGACTTACAGTACTTTGGCCGTGGCGATTACCGGGTGGTCGGACATTAACTTTGAAATAGAAACGACGCGTTACGGCAATTGGCGTAACGCGTTTTTGATAGGAAGATAGTGGCATGAGACGCTGGAATCGTTACGAACGATGGTAGCTAGTCGCTTGAGCAATACCAGGTAACTAATCTTGGAAACAAAAACAGACGGTCAGAATGACGTGCCCCAAAATTCCAGGGCACGTCAAAAAGCCGTCTGTTTTTTATGATTTTAAGTTAAGCCAAGAATTCTTCCGCTAGCTTCTGGTAGACCCGTTGGACGTGGGCAAACTGGTCCAGGTCTACGGATTCGTTGGTTGAATGGGCGGCGCTCCACTCGCCGGCACCGTAAACGGCGACCGGGAAGTGGTTGGCGGACTTGGTGAATTCGGAGGCGTCGGTGGCCCCGTGGATGACCTGTAATTGAATCGGATGACCGAATTCTTGATCGGCAATCGATTTGGTCAGCTGTAAGAGCTTTTCTTGCGGGTCACTGATGATCAGCTTGAAACTGTAGTCGATGTGCAGCGTCAAGTGGACATCGGGCTCCTGGTTCAACTGGTCCACGACCTGGTGCAGGCGGTCGATCACGGCCTGGTTGTCGAATTCAGGAATAGGGCGGATGTTCCCTTGAAGTTCCGCGTTGGCAGGAATACTGTTAACTTGTTCCCCACCTTTGAAGACGGTGACGTTGTGCACCAGCGGTCCCAGTTCAGGACTGACAGGGGCGTTATCGAAGGCGGTCTTTTCCGCGGTGACGAACTTGATTAAGTTGGTAATGGCGTTGATTCCCTTTTCGGGCATGGAACTGTGGGCGCCTTTGCCTTGGCAGAAGACGTGGTAGTTCAGTGACCCGTTGTGGGCGTAGACCAGGTTCCCACCGGTCGGTTCACCGATGACTAACCCGTCGAGGTCGTCCGCGAGACCTTGTTGGGTCAGCATCCGCGACCCCATGGCCCCGTTTTCTTCACCCACCGTGCCGATAAACCGTAAGCGCCCCTTTAAAGGGGTGCCCGCGTCTGCCAAGTTGATGAAGGTGATCACCATCCCGGCCAGGCCGCTCTTCATATCGGCGCTCCCCCGACCGTAGAGGACGTTGTTTTCGACGTGGGCGTCGAAGGGCGGGAACTGCCAGTTCGCCGGATCCCCGGTCGCGACCGTGTCCAGGTGGCCGGAAAGGGCTAAGACGTGATTGCTAGTAGTGTCCCCGATTTCGGCGACCAGGTTACTGCGTCCGGGGGCGTAGGGGATGACCTGGCTGTCGATGCCGTGGTCGGCGAATAAATGTTGAATGTAGTCAGCGACTGCGGCTTCGTTGCCGTTAACGGAGTTGAGACTGACCAAGTGTTTTAAAATCTGAAGTTGTTCCTGGGATTCCATGGTAAAAAGGCCCGCTTTCTCTCATCATTTTTTAATTTTAACTTGTTTTCAGTGTAGCACGCGGCGGGTCAAACGGAAAAGAAATTGGTAGATTTTTTGCCCAGTAAGTTTAATTTACGGTGAACATACGTTCGAGATGATTAGCATCTATGCTAAAATAAGACTATCGAGAAAATGACGGAGGGGTGGCAGATGAGTTTACAATTTATCTTAGGCAGTGCCGGAATGGATCACCGCAAGCCGATGGTCACGGCCCTGGCCCAGCAGTTGGCCGAACAGCCGGAGGAACAGGGGTATTACCTGGTTCCGAACCATATTAAGTTTGAGACGGAAGTGGATGTCCTGACTGATTTGAAACGCGAATTGGCCCAGGACGACCCACTCTTTGCGCAGTCCCAGGTTCAGGTGTTTTCCTTTACCCGGTTGGCCTGGTTCTTCATGAAGAACGAACCGATTTACCAGCTGCCCCGGATCTCGCCGGCGGGGCTGAACATGTTGATCTATCAGATTATTCAAAGCCATGCCGACCAACTCACGATTTTCCGCGGGGAAGTCACCCGGCCGGGCTTTATCAGCCAGTTGACCGCCCAACTCGCGGAATTTCGGGTGGGGCAGGTGACCGCAGCTGATTTAGCCACGGCCATCGACCGCTTGGCCCCCGGTAGTGCGGACCTGCAGGCCAAGCTCCACGATCTTCTGATTATTTATGAAGCCTTTGAGACCCAGATGGCGGGGAAGTACGTGGCCAACACCGACCTCTTGAACCAGTTGGCCGACTTCTTGACCCAGGTCGATCTCAGCCACGCCCACTTCTACCTGGAAGGCTTCTCCCAGTTGAGTGCGCAGGAACGTCAGCTGGTGACCGTCTTGATTCAACGAGCGGCCAGCGTCACGGTGGCTTTGAATCTAGATAAGGCGGCTCCGCAAGAGCTGCCAGACCCGACCAACTTGTTCTTCCAATCGGCTAAACTTTATCAACAACTCTATGCCGGAGCCCGCGCCAATCAAGTGCCCATCTTGACGGATCAACGGGCCCAGAAACCACGAGTGTCGGCTGACCTCTTGGCGTTGGACCAGTATTGGCAGGCCAGCACTAACCTGAGCGCCCAGCTTCCGGCGGTGACCACCACGCCCCAGCAGATTCAGGTGGTTCAGGCCGCCAGTCGGTATGCTGAGGTGGCCCACGTTGCGACCCGGATTCGCCAACTGGTGGCTAGTGGCCAGTACCGGTACCGTGATTTTCTGGTGACCACCCGACACTTGGATGCGTATCAGACCGTGATTGCGCCGATCTTTAACGCCCAGGCGATCCCTTACTTTGACGACGCGGACGTGCAGATGGCGGACCACCCCTTTGTGGAATTACTGACGGCCCTGTTCGACGTTCAGCGCCGGGATTACCGCTATGCCGACGTATTCCGGGTCCTGAAGTCGGAGCTGTTGTTGCCGGTGGATGAAAACGGGGACCCCATGGCCCTCGACGCTTACCGCCAAGCGGTCGCTTTGACTGAAAATTGGGTGCTCAAGAACGGTTACCAAGGCCAACACCGCTGGACCCAGAAGGACGATTGGGTCTACACGCGTTTCGCGGCGGGGGATGATAGCGTCCAGACCACCCAAGACGACCAGATCACCGCGCAGATCAACCAGATTCGCCACTTCATTAAGCAGACGTTACCGCCGTTCTTTACTCAGTTGAAGCACGCGCAGACCTATACGGATGCGGCGGCGATTCTCTACCAGTTCTTGGCCAACCATGGCGTGACCCAGCGCCTGATGGCTTGGCGGGACCAGGCTATTGATGCGGGAGAACTGATGCAGGCGGGCCAACCGGAGCAGACCTGGACCACGTTCTGTCAGATGCTCGACGAGTGCCACGCCATTTTGGGACCACTGCCCTTTAACCTAACGGACTTTGAAGCCCTTTTGCAGGCCGGGTTTGCCGGGGCCAAGTTTAACCAGATTCCCTCGACGCTGGACCAGGTGTCGGTCTCGGAAAGCGGGTTAGTACAGGCCAACAACCGGAAGGTGACCTTCTTGATTGGGGCGACCGCCGACACCATGCCGGATAATCAGGTCCCCGCGACCTTGTTGGCGGATAACGACCGGCAAGACTTGGGGGAAGAGTTGCAGGCAACGGATAGCCAGGCTTATCTGCGTGATGATGCGGCCACCCAGTTAGCGGGGGAACCCTACTTGAACTATCTGGCGTTCTTGAGCGGCAGCGAGCAACTCATTTTCAGTTATCCCGCAGCCAGCGATCAGAGTGACGGCGTCGAGTTATCGCCGTACGTTGCCCGGATTCAGGAGCATTTCCACTTGCCGACGCAGGTGGTGACTGCGACGCCAGCGGCCGACGACCACGACATCTGGAACTATATCGGGACCCGCCGGACCACCTTGCGCCACTTAGTTCAAGCCAGCCACGATAGTAAGGAACGCAACCAGTCGCTGTCGCCAGCCTGGTCGTATATTTTGACACTCTTGCAGCAAGACCCGAATTATGGGGAGTTAACCAATAAATTGTTGGGAAGTTTGAGTTACCGCAACGTCCCGCAAAAGCTACGTCCAGATATCGTGACCCAGTTATACGGCCGGAAGATCAGCACGTCGATTTCGAAGCTGGAAGAGTACTACGCCAATCCGTACGCCTACTTCTTAAAATACGGCCTGCGGTTACAGGAACGCGACGTCTTCGAACTGTCTCCCGCCAGCACCGGGGAGTTCTTCCACGCGACGCTGGACGGCTTGATCAAGCTGGTCAATCAGCAACACCTGAACCTGGCCGACTTGGACGACCAGCAGATGAACGACATGATTGACGAGGTGACCGCTAAAGTCTTGGACACCACCCTGAATCCCCAGTTTGCGATTCTGGAAAGTTCCGCCCGGATGGGGTACATTCGCCACCAATTGATCAAAACCATGCACCAGATGGGCCGGACGCTCCACGAACAAAGCCGGCGAACGGCATTGCGGCCGCGTCGGACCGAAGTCCAGTTTGGTTTGGGAGACCAGCAGGGCCTTCAGCCGCTGGTCTTTGACTTAGACGCGGACCAGCCGGATAGCGCTACGCCACACCGGCAAGTGCTGGTGCGGGGGCGAATCGACCGGCTAGATGAATTGAAGTTGGCGGAGAAGACCTTCTTGGGTATCGTTGATTATAAGAGCTCCGAGCACCAGTTCGACTATCAGAGCGCCTACTACGGGCAGGCCATGCAGATGCTGACCTACCTGGATGCGGTCAAACGCAACCTGTCCCAGCTGGTCGATCAACAGGAGGCGCCGTCCACGGAACTGGCGGGTGCGGTGTACCTACACCTGCAGAACCCGGTTCTTAAGGCGGGGGACATTCTGAATCAGGATCCCCTGGACGCGTTGCTGAAGGCGGAACAGTATCAAGGGTTACTACTCGACGACACGGATTTTCTGGATCACATCGAAGAGTGGCTGGCGACTGACCGGTACTCTAAGCTCTTTAGGGGCCTGCGGAAGAAGGTCAAGGGGGGCTATTCATCAGAGAAACTGGTGACGCCCGACGAATTAGACAACTTGTTGGCCCACACGGAACGGTTGATCAAGACGGCCGCACTGGAAATCTTGGAGGGTCATTTGGACCTGGCACCGGTGCGGGAACAGAACCGGACGGCCCTTCAGTTCTCACCCTATAAGTCGATCATGCAGTTCGACCCACTCCTACCGGAAAATAATTACCACAATTTAACCAGTCTGAAGAAAGCCGACATCATGACGCTGATCGAACAAGAACGACAACAGAACGCCGCAGATGAGATGGCGGCTATCAAGAAGCGCGCGGAACAGGGGGATCATCGTGAGTAAATTTACCTATACGGAAAGTCAAAAAAAGGCCATCTTCGACCGGGGAACCGACTTACTGGTCTCCGCTTCGGCGGGGTCCGGGAAGACCCGGGTCCTGGTTCAACGGGTCATCGAGCACCTCAAGACAGGGACCGGGATTGACCAGATCCTCATCGTGACCTTTACCAAGGCGGCGGCCGCCGAGATGCGCGACCGGATTCAGACGGCCTTGCGGAAGGCGTTGGCGGCAAGTCAGGGCGATAGCCAGCAGCAACAGTTCTACTTGCGCCAATTGAACCTCTTACCGGTGGCCGATATCAGTACGCTGGATGCCTTTTGTTTAAACTTGTTGCAACATTACTATTACGTGATTGATTACGACCCGGTCTTTCGTCTCTTGGCGGACACCACGGAAAGTGCGCTATTACGGGACGAGGTCTGGACGGACCTGCGAGAAGAGCTGTACGCCGACGATCCGCAAGGACAGTTTGCCCGGTTGACGGAGAACTTCTCGGGCGACCGGAGTGACCAGGGCTTAGCGGATCTGGTTCAACGGGTCTACACCTTTGCGGATGCGGCCCCAGACCCGGATGCGTGGTTATCTGGGTTAGCGGATGCCTACCAGTTGGATGCGGCTCATCTGACGGAGACCAGCTTCTTCCACGACCGCTTACAGCCGTTATTGGCGGCCCAACTAGACCAGGTCCAAGCCGACCTGACTAGCGCGTTGGCGCTGGCTGAAAATGCCTCGTTGACCAAGCAGATGACGTATTTGACCCAGTGTTTAGACCAGCTGCATAACCTGCAGGACATCCTCCAAACGGGGAGTTGGAACGACTTGCGTGCGGAAGTCCTGGCGTTTAATTGGGGGCGGTTGTCGCCGATTTCTAAAAAGAACGAGGACCATGCGGTTTACGTTGACCTTAAGGCCTTTCGTGATTCGGCGAAGAAGCAACTGGATACCCTGGGGAAGACCTACTTCTTACAAGCCGAAGACGATGCGCTGACCACCATGCGTCAAGCTCATGAGCTGGTAACGGAGTTAGGGAGCGTGGTGCAAAGCTTCCGCCACGCGTACTTGGCGGAGAAACAACGGCGTCACGTCTTAGACTTTGCGGACGTCGAACACGCGGCGTTACAGATTCTGACCCAACCCGGGCAGGATTCCCAACACGTGCGCGAACAGTTGCGTAAGCAGTACCAGGAAATCATGGTTGATGAGTATCAAGACACTAACAGCTTGCAAGAAGCCATTTTAACGGCGATTGCCCAGCCTGAACCCCACGGGAACCGGTTCATGGTGGGGGATGTCAAACAATCCATTTACCGTTTCCGGCAAGCCGACCCGACCCTGTTTATGCATAAGTCTGACCGGTACGGGGCCAGTGACGCGGGCGAGCTGGTGACGTTGGCCGAGAACTTCCGGTCGATGAAGAACGTGGACGACTTTACCAACCTGATCTTCCAACAGTTGATGGACCGGCAGTTGGGTGAAGTGGCCTACGCGGGCGACGCACTGTTGAAATATGGCGCGCGGTATTATCCTAGTGACCTGCAGTTCCCGGCGGAAGTCATGGTTTACCTGAGTGACCGGCCGACGACTCCCGACTCTGGAGAAGCCATGGATGAGACCTTCCAAGTGGATAACAAGCACCAGGGCGAGGTCTTGATGGTCGGCAAGAAGATTCAGGAATTGATCGCGGACCAGGCACCGATTTACGATCGGGAGACCGGCCAGACGCGGCCGGTGCAATATCGCGACATCACCTTACTCACGCCGACGCGGGCGAACAACCTGATTATCACCGATGAATTACAGCACCTGGGGATTCCGGTGGTGGTCAACGATGCCCAGAACTACTTTAAGACCACGGAAATTCAGATTATGATGGCTCTGTTGCGCGTCATCGATAACCCATATCAGGATATCCCGCTGGTAGCCGTTCTACGGTCGCCCATCGTGGGGCTCAACGAAAATGAATTGGCGTTACTGCGAATCAACCAACGTACGGGCGACTACTATCAGGCCGTGTTGCACTTTGAGCAGACCTACAGTGAGGACCACGCCAGTGATTTCCAGCACACGGTCCACGAAAAGATCAGCCATTTTCTGGAACAGTTGAAGACCTTCCGGGACGTGGCCCAACAAAATGAGCTGGTCACGTTGATCTGGCGCATCTACCAGGAGACTGGTTTCTTGGATTACGTTGGGGGGATGCCCGCCGGTAAGCAGCGGCAGGCGAACCTCCATGCCCTGTACGAACGCGCCCAAAGCTATGAACACAGTAGCTTCAAGGGCCTCTTCCAGTTCGTGCGGTTCGTTGAACGGCTCCAGGAACGGGACGATGACCTGGCGAGTGCCCCCGTACAGACGGCGGACGATGCCGTGTCGGTGATGACCATCCATGGAAGTAAGGGATTGGAGTTCCCGGTAGTCTTCCTGATGGACGCCTCCCGGCAGTTCAACCGGCAAGATCAGACGGGCCCTTACGTTTTGAGTGGTAAGGATGGCATCGGCATCGACTACCTGGACACCACCAGCCGGATTCAGGCCCCGTCGCTACAAAAAGTGGTGATGGCCCAAGCCATCAACCGGGCCAGCCTGGCGGAAGAAATGCGGAAACTCTACGTGGCGTTGACCCGGGCGGAATCGCGGCTGTACATCGTGGGGTCGCATAAGACCCAAGACGAAGCCTTGAAGAGTTGGCAGCAGGCCTTCCAGAGTACCGACCTGGTACTGCCCGCGACGCTGCGGGAGAAGTCCACTCAGGCCAATTATCTGGACTGGATTGGGATGTGCCTGATGCGGACCCCTCAAGCCGGCGACTTGCGCGATGGTCAACCGGCGTTAAGTGCGCTGGCGGAGGATCCCGCGTTATTCAAGGTCAGCTTTGCCACGGAAGACGACGTGGCCCCCGCGACTAACGTGGCGCAGTCCGCTCAGGATTGGCTCAAACAGGCTAGTGCTGCGGCCCAAAAAGTGCCCGCGACCGCAGTCGATGGTGCCAAGCTGAAAGCCATTATGGACTTCCAGTATCCGCACCAGGCGGCGACGGTCACCACGGCCTACCAGTCCGTATCCGAAGCGAAACGGCTCTTTGAGGACCCGGACAATGCGCGTATCGGGGAGAGTCAACCCACTGAATTGGGCCGGCAACGGGGACGGCGGTTCGTCACCCACGACTTTGCCCGGCCGGATTTCTTGCAGACCGTGCGGGAACCGTTGCCGACCGAAATCGGGACGGCGACCCACTTGGTCCTTCAGCGGTTAGGCCTGACCCAAACGCCCACGGCGGAGCGGGTGCAGGCAGTGATCGATCGACTGGTCACGGACCAGGTCCTGACGGCGGCCGTTGCGGCTAAGATTCAGGTGGACACGGTATTACGGTTCTTCGCCAGCGACCTAGGGCAACAGCTCTTAGCGGCGCCCGACCGGGTCCAGCGAGAAGTGCCGTTCTCGTTATTGATGCCGGCCAAGAGTCTGTTCCAAGACTTTCAGGAACAGGATTCGCAGGTCCTGGTCCACGGGATCATCGACGGGTACCTGCAGACGGATCAGGGCATCATCCTCTTCGACTACAAGACCGACCACGTGAACCCCGACCGGTTAGATACCAGTGTGGCGCGGTTAGTCAACAAGTATGGTGGGCAGATCAACCTTTACGCGACCGCCTTACACCAGATGACCGGCCATCCGGTCTTGGGTCAGTACCTGTATCTCTTGTCGGTAGGCCAGTTAGTACCGGTTCCCCGGCGAGATCTGGACGACCCCTCAACGGCTGAATAAGTTAACCTAAATCAAAAAATCGGCGGCTAGTTGTAAGCAACTAGTCGCCGATTTTAATTACGAATGAATCATGATTAAGGACGTTAGGATGGCAATCAGGACCACCATCACCGCCACCACACCGCCTAAGTATTTGGAGAAGTGGTGGTCGCGGTGGAGCAGGTAGCCCAGGATGCCCAGCAGAGCCACCAACGCGATGGTGGTTAGGATGATGAGCTTGATCTTGACGTCAAAGTCTGCAGAAATCATGGCGGTAACTTCCTTCCGGGGATTTAGTCCCCATTATATCAGCCTTTGGTGACGGACGGAACTGGAATGGTGGTGTCCGTTCGGCAGGTAGCACTACCGCATCTCAAGCGTGAGGGCCATCCCCATACCGCCACCGATACACATCGCGGCCAATCCCCGGTGTTGGCCGGTTCGGCGCAGTTCGTGCAGTAGGGTGACCACGATGCGGGTTCCGGAAGCACCTAGGGGGTGTCCCAGGGCGATGGCGCCCCCGTTAACGTTGACCTTATCCGCGGGAAGCTGGAGGTCCCGCGTTACGGCGACGGATTGGGCTGCGAAGGCTTCGTTCAGCTCGAAACGGTCGATATCCGAGACGGCGAGCTGTTGTTTCTGGAGAACTTGGGCGATGGCTTCCTTGGGCGCGTAGCCCATGAGGGCGGGATCGATGCCGACTTCTTGAAAGCCGGTCAGGGTGGCCAGGTATGGCAGGTGAGCCGCTTCGGCCGCTGACTTGCGCATCAAGACCATGGCTGCCGCCCCGTCGTTGAGTCCGGCGGAATTTCCGGCGGTCACGGTACCGTCGGGTTTGAAGGCCGACGGTAAGGCGGCGAGCTTGGCTAACGAAGTGGTCGGCCGCACGCCTTCATCGCGGCTGACCAGGGTGTCGCCCACGGGGACGGGGATGATTTCGTCAGCGAAACGGTGCTCGACTTGGGCCACTGCGGCCTTTTGTTGGGAGGCCAGGGCGAACGCATCCTGTTCTTCGCGGGTGACGTGGTAGGTGGTGGCGACGTTTTCCGCCGTGATGCCCATGGGATAGCCGTGGAAGGCGTCCGTGAGCCCATCGCGACTGAGCCCGTCGACCAGTTGAATATCGCCGAATTTGTGCCCGAAACGGGTGTGGGGACTCAGGTAGGGCGCTTGGCTCATGCTTTCAGCCCCCCCGACCAGGACCGCGTCGGCGTCGCCCATCAAGATGGCGCTTTGGCCCAACCGGATGGCCTTGAGACTGGACCCACAGACCTGGTTGACCGTCATGGCGGTGCTGGAGACGGGCAGACCGGCGTTTAATTCGACTTGGCGGGCGACGTTTTGCCCCAGACCGGCTTGAACCACCGTGCCGAAAATGGTTTGTTGAATCTGGTCAGCGGCTAACCCGCTGCGTTGGATGGCCGCCTTGGCGGCAAGCGTGCCCAGTTGAACGGCAGAGACGCTTTGTAAGGCGCGCCCCAGCTTCCCGATGGGAGTGCGGACAGCGCTTAAAATAACAACTTCATCGACCAATTGCGATTTCTCCTTTTCCGAAAAGTATCCGAACCTCTAATATAACCGAATTTATCGGCTTTGTCTTGGAAAACGCTGACCACTAACGGAAAACTTGGGCAGACCTTAAGAAACGGCTGAATTTTTAAAATGTTGGGAAGTCGCTTATAATGGAAGTATATTGCGATGCCGGCCGCTTGAATGGGACTAGGCGCCGCACGACTTTATGGATAAGGGGAAATTTAGGATGACACAAACTGACGCAACATGGACCCCCTGGACGCCGGCAACTTTCTTGACGCCGACGCGCTTGGGACGGTTATCGAAAAATCAACAGGCACACGCAGAAACCATCATCACCGATTTTAACGATGCCTACCAGCAAGTCGCCGCGACCGACCAGACTTGGACGTTCACGGGCTTGAAAGCAGCGTTGACGGCGTTGCCGATGTTGGTCGATCGTCCGCATAACTATTTCGTCGCGGTGGTCCCGGTCCTTAGCGCCTACGTACAGGCTCAGGTGCCGGCAGAAGACTGGCCGGCGCTCCAGGCCGAACTAGTGGCGGCGCGGCCACAGTTGGTCGAGAAGCACACCACGCAAAAGGTCAATCAGGAACAACGGGCCTACGAGGACGTGGTGGCCCAGGTCGAAGGCTGGGTCCAAGCCATGGCGGCCCAACCGCAGGTGCAGAACCTGAGTGCGGCTAACCAGCGGGCCTTTGGCGTGATCGTCCACGTGACGGCGGAATTACTGCTCACGGGCCGGCACTTACAACCGGCCGAGTGGGATGCGAAGGCGTTGGCGTCCGTGATGTTTGGCCCCTTTACCCATTTATTGGATAAAGACCAACGGGAACCACACCTGTACCAGCTGATTCCGTTCGCGTTGACCACGCTGTTCACCTACCTGAAGGACCAGCTCAAGTATGCTGGGGAATTACAGGATTGGGTTCGGACGCACCACACGGCGTTGACCACCATGTACGATCCAGAAATGGAGACCTTCTTCGAGGAACTGACTACGGCCATGCAACGGGCAGAAATTGATACCCAAGACCACACGGCGGTCGACCAGTTCACCAAGGCCTACTTACGGGAGCATCCGGAACGGGGACAGAAGTTGTTCGCCACGGACCAACAGCTCAAGGCTGTGGGCAAACGGCGGGGCAGCCGTCCCGCTTTCCGGCGTAAACGTCGCCGGTAATGAGATGATGACTTGAGATGAGAAGCTCGGAACTGTTACTTGTTCCGGGCTTTTTTGTTCTGCATATTTAGTGATTTTCTAGGAAAAAAACTGAATATGTGAAGAAATAAGCATTTGCGATTGATGAAACATGTTTCATGATTTGAAACGATTATCAGGCTGGATCAGCTGATGACAGTAGTCTTGAAAACGCTTCCCAATCCAGCAATCGTCCGCTATGATAAGTCATGTAATCAAGGGAAACCAAATGAATAAATAAAAAGATAAGGGAGTTTTTGACATGACTAAACGCGATTTTATCGACACGAATACTTACACGAAAGACGAAATTCAATACATGATTGAATTGGGAATTAAGATTAAGGAATCCATCAAAAATGGGTATTACCCACCATTGTTGAAGAACAAGACCTTAGGGATGATTTTTGAACAATCCTCAACGCGGACGCGGACTTCTGCCGAAGCGGCCATGACAGAATTAGGTGGTCACGCGCAATACTTAGCACCAGGTCAAATCCAATTAGGTGGTCACGAAACGATTGAAGACACTTCCCACGTTTTAGGCCGTATCTTGGATATCATCGGTGCCCGGGTTGAGCGGCACAAGACCGTTGCTGAAGTTGGAAAGTTTGCCAAGGTTCCCGTGGTTAACTTTATGAGTGATTACAACCACCCAACGCAAGAACTTGGAGACATCATCACCATGACGGAACACCTACCTAAGGGTAAGAAGTTGAGTGATTGCAAGATCGTCTTCGTCGGCGATGCGACTCAAGTTTGTGTATCAACGATGTTTATGGCAACTAAGATGGGCATGGACTTCGTTCAATACGGACCTAAAGGCTTCCAGATCAAGCCAGAAACGCTGGCCATTGGTCAAAAGAACGCCGAAGTTTCAGGTGGGTCTGTCACGATTACGGAAGATGCCGATGAAGCGATGAAGGATGCGGACTTTATCTACACCGATGTTTGGTACGGTTTGTACGAATCTGAATTGCCAAAGGACGAACGGATGAAGATCTTCTACCCTAAGTACCAAGTTAACGCTGAATTAGTTGCGAAGGCTTCTGACCATGTGAAGTTCATGCACTGCTTGCCAGCTACTCGGGGCGAAGAAGTAACGGATGAAGTCTTAGACTCCGATTACTCTATTGTCTGGGACGAAGCCGAAAACCGTAAGACGGCGATGCGGGCAATCTTCGTATACCTCTTGAACCCAGATTTGAAGTACGCTTCTGAAGACGTTGCTAAGAAGTACGACGCAGAATTTGAATTAATGCTACGGAATGCCGTTGATGAACGGAATGACCAGTAGACTTGACGATTAGAACGGCTGTTCAGTAATGACTGAAGAGCCGTTCATGTTAGGGGGTTAGTCTCTTGGAGACGAATAAAAAGAAGTTCAGACTTTTCGATGCCGTATTGATGTCCGTTGTGGTCATCATGGTGGTCGAATCCGTGGCGCCGGCTGCGGCGATTGGGCCGTCGCAATTCTTCTGGTGGATTTTCTTACTGATTCTATTTTTCATCCCGTACGGATTAATATCGTCTGAGCTAGGAACTGCGTATACTGGTGATGGTGGTCTGTATGATTGGGTTCGCAAGGCATTCGGGCCCCGTTGGGGGGGCCGGTTGGCCTGGCTCTACTGGATCAACTATCCGTTATGGATGGCAAGTTTAGCGGTCCTGTTCGTTCAAGTGGGTGCGCAAATCTTCCAGTTAAAGATCAACACCTTTTGGTCGATTGTCATTCAGCTACTCTTTGTATGGGTCGTTGTGTTAGTTGGTAATAAGCCAGTTTCGGAAAGTAAATGGATCATGAACTTGGCAGCGTTCGCGAAAATCGTTACCATTCTCGCTCTAGGTGGTTTGGGAATCTATGTTGCCATGACAAAAGGGATTGCGAATAACTTTACCCTGCACACCATGATGCCCCAGATGAATCTGTCTGGGTTAACGAATTTATCGGTCATTATCTTTAACTTCTTAGGGTTTGAAGTTGTGGCGACGATGGCTGATGATATGGATAATCCTAAGGAACAAATCCCACAAGCCATTATCTATGGTGGTATTCTGATTGCGGTCTTCTACTTGGTTGCCGCCTTTGGAATGGGCGTTGCTATTCCAACGGATAAATTATCGGCTTCTAGCGGCTTGATTGATAGTTTTATTCTACTGATCGGTAAGCTCAATTGGTTTGTTGTCCTGATTGGAATTTTCTTCCTGTACATCTTAATTTCGGAAATGATTTCTTGGGCCTTGGGTGTGAACTACGTGGCGGATTACGCTGGTAAGGATCACACATTGCCGAGCGTTTTCGCTAAGGAAGATGCCAAGGGGATGCCCGTAGGAACGGGTTACTTGAACGGTATTATTGCATCAATCTTAGTGATTGCGGCACCGTTTATTCCTAACCAAGATATTTTCTGGGCCTTCTTCTCCTTGAACGTGGTTGCGTTGCTCTTGTCTTACACCATGCTATTCCCGGCATTCTGGAAGCTGCGCAAGGACGACCCCGATACGCCACGACCTTTTAAGGTTCCTGGTGGTAAGACTATGATCAATCTGATGACCTGGGTTCCCGAAGTTCTATTGATTTTGACGGTTATTTTCAGTATCTTCCCCATGAATTCATCTGCAGCTGAAGTTTCGGCGAAGGTTCCCGTTCTCATCGGGACAATCATTACGTTAGTGGTTGGTGAAATCGTGGTTCGGTACGCTGAAAAGCACCATTCAGAACCTGTAAAGACCACGTCAGTCCATCAAAATTAGGCACTTATTAAATCTAAAAAAATAAAGAAGGAGCAATAGTCATGAAAACTTTAGACAGTACCCCTAAACAAGACGGTTACCGGATGCCCGGTGAATTTGAACCTCACAAGGGTGTTTACATCCTATGGCCACAACGTCCCGACAATTGGCGGAACGGTGGTAAGCCAGCTCAAAAGACGTTTGTTGAAGTTGCTAAAGCAATTTCTGAATTTGAGCACGTTACGGTCGGCGTCAATGATGATCAATACGCTAACGCTCGGACCATGTTGCCTGATAACGTTGAAGTCGTTGAAATGTCAAACGATGATTCTTGGATTCGTGACTGCGGTGCTACCTTTGTGGTCAATGATAAGGGTGGCATGCGCGGTGTTGACTGGACCTTTAACTCATGGGGTGGCCTGGTAGATGGGCTCTACTTCCCATGGGACAAGGACGACCGCGTCGCCCAGAAGATGACGGAAATGGAACACGTTGACCGTTACCGGTTGGATGACTTCGTCTTAGAAGGTGGCTCCATTCACGTTGATGGTGAAGGAACGCTGATTGCCACTGAGGAATGCCTGCTCTCTAAAGGCCGGAATCCACAATTATCTAAGGCTCAGATTGAAGAAGTCTTGAAGGAACATTTGAACCTAGAAAAGATTATTTGGTTGAAGAAGGGAATTTACCTCGACGAAACCAATGGTCACGTGGACAACATTGCCAACTTCGTTAAGCCAGGTGAAATTGCCTTGGCTTGGACGGATGACCAGAATGATCCACAGTACGCCATCTCTAAGGAAAACCTGGAGATTTTGGAAAATGCAACTGACGCTAAAGGACGTAAGATTAAGGTCGACAAACTTTACCTGCCAAAGCCGATTACCATTACCAAGGAAGAAAGTGAAGGCGTTGACGCTGTTGACGGGACGCTACCACGGACTGAGGGTGAACGTTTAGCTGCCAGCTACGTCAACTACTACACGGCCAATGGTGGAATCGTCTTCCCACTGTTTAACGATCCGGCTGACGAAAAAGCTAAGGAAACGTTACAAGCACTGTACCCTGACCGTAAAGTTGTCGGTGTACCGGCGCGTGAAGTCTTGTTAGGTGGCGGGAACATCCACTGCATTACCCAACAGGTACCACAAGCTTAAGCGGAATCGAAATTCCCGAGAAGATCAGGTGCAAGCCTGGTCTTTTCCTTTAGACCCATGGTCCATAATCAATTATAGAATTTGGAGTGAAGAAGATGTCTCGTAAAATTGTTGTTGCTTTAGGTGGAAACGCCATTTTATCGGATGATGCTTCGGCAGCTGCGCAACAGGAAGCGTTGAAAGCGACTGCTAAGCAACTCGTCAAGTTTGTTCAACAGGGAGACCAGTTGGTGGTTTCTCACGGTAATGGTCCTCAAGTAGGTAACTTATTACTGCAACAGGCGGCTGGAAGTACGCCAAAGAATCCGGCAATGCCGTTGGATACTGCCGTGGCAATGACTCAAGGCAGTATGGGGTACTGGCTGGAGAATGCGTTGGGAACAGCCTTAGCCGATGCAGGTATCCAGCAAGACGTTGCAACGGTCGTGACACAGGTCTTGGTCGATGCAGATGATCCGGCCTTTAAGAATCCTAGCAAGCCAATCGGGCCCTTCTATACGGCTGATGAAGTGGCAGTAGAACGTCAGAATCATCCCGGGTATACTTATGTAGAAGATGCTGGTCGAGGATACCGGCGGGTCGTTGCATCACCTAAGCCCACGGGAATTAAAGAGGCCAACGTCGTCAACCAGTTGGTCGCGGCTAACGTCATTCCAGTTTCCGTTGGGGGTGGTGGCGTTCCTGTTGTTCAGGAGGGTCATCAATTAGTTGGTCGTGAAGCCGTAATTGACAAGGACTTTGCGTCTGAGAAGTTGGCAGAATTAATCGGTGCCGATCTCTTAATTATTTTAACGGCGGTCGACCACGTTTTTGTTAACTTTAATCAACCAAACCAAAAGCAATTGGCACACGTCACAGTCGCTGAATTAAACGACTACATGGCTGACGGTCAATTTGCGAAGGGCAGTATGTTACCTAAGATTCAAGCAGCTATCGACTTTGTGCAGAATCATCCGGCAGGAAAAGCGGTCATTACTTCGTTAGATAACGTTGATCAATTCCTGAAGACCGGCGATGGAACGATCATTAGTCGAAATTAAAAAGCGTCAGAACAGTGGCGCTAGGTAATGGAGTGAGAGAAAGTGAAACTATCAGGAACGCCCACACAAGATGGGTTTCGTTTACCGGCTGAATTCGAAGGCCAGTCGGCGAGCTATATGATTTGGCCGCAACGCCCGGACAATTGGCGGGACGGTGGAAAGCCGGCGCAACGTGCGTTTGCTCAGATTGCTGAATTGTTGGCACAAGTAGAACCGGTAACGATGCTGGTCAATCAAGATCAGTACGCCAATGCGAAGTCAATGTTGTCTGATAAAGTTCGGTTAGTCGAGATGAGTAGTAATGACGCCTGGATGAAAGACTATGGCCCCTTTTACGTAATTAATCAGCAAGGAGACTTACGAGCAGTTGATTTCCAGTTTAATGCTTGGGGTGGCCTGACTGATGGGCTTTACTTCCCGTGGGATTTAGATAATCAGATTGCCGTTAAAGTCGCGGACTTGAACCGAATGGACTACTACACAGTTGCCCAGACGGTACTCGAAGGATGTGCAATCCTAGTGGATGGTCAGGGCACGTTATTTGCGACCGAGGATGTGGTGTTATCGGAAGGCCGAAACGCTAATGGTGGTTTGACTAAGGCGGAAGCTGAACAATATTTCCATGATTATTTTGGGGTGACCAAAACAATCTGGCTCCCGCAAGGCTACTTCATGGATGAAACCGGTGGAGATATTGATAATCTGATTAACGTTGTGGCACCGGGAGAAGTGGTCTTAACCTGGACGGATGATCCCAACGATCCCCAACAGGCGATTAGTGAAGAGGCTTATCAGGTCTTGCGAGCAGCGACTGATGCCCAGGGACGCCACCTGAAGATTCATAAATTACCTATCCCCCAGATTCTCCGATTGAAACGGGAGGAAGCTAACGGGGTCGATCGGATAAATGGTGACCAGCCACGGTTCTCCGGTCAGCGATTGACCGCCAGCTATGTCAACTATATTACGGCTAACCATGCGTTGCTGGTCCCAGAATTCAATGACCCTAACGACTTACCAGCCCAGAGGTTGTTAGCAAAGCTATACCCGGGATTTCGGATTATCGGGGTACCCAGTGAGGCTGTGCACGAAGTCTTAACTGGTGGTGGCGGAATCCATACGATTGTGGATGGTGTTCCCAGCAGACAAAAATCAGGAGATGCCTCATGAACTTCTTTGAAATCGTTAACGCACATTTGAGCGACCTAACGGCAAACGAACAGAAACTTTTCGACTATGTTGTTGCCAACATGGATAAGATTAAGAATCAAAGCATCCGTGAAGTGGCTTCGGAGACCTTCGTGTCAACGGCTACGTTCTTACGATTTGTGAAGAAGATTGGCTTTTCTGGATTTAGTGAATTTGTCACGGTGGTTAAGTTTACGCTGATTAACCGCAAGGAAGACGACCAACCAACGCCGTTTACGGTTCGGCAGACGGATTACCGGGAAGAATACTTAAAGAACATCACCGAATCAGTGCGGGTGATTCAACCAGAAAAACTACATCAGGTAGTTGAAAAGTTAGCACAGCACCCAGATGTCTACTTCTTCGCTAAGGGAGTTAGTAAGCATGCTGTGGCCTATGTCGATTATCTGTATGCGATGGCTGGATTTAAGACCCATTATCCGCAAGACCATGATTATCGGCGGCTGGCGTTATCGCAGGTTGATGATCAGGCGTTGGTCTTTATCCTAACCTATGCTGGTGATGATGGTGAAATGCTTGATATCTTGAGTCAGTTGGTCAAACGAAAGAAACGACCATTACTGGTTTCAATCACCGAACCCGACAACAATACGATTCAGAATCTTAGTGACCTGAACTTCTATATCTTTACAGATGATGTTCAGGTCAACGGGAGCGATATTAGTTCACGAATCTCGACCATGGCGATTATGGAACTGATTCTGTACCAATATGTTGAGGACTATGGCGGACGTGATTTCCATTTCTACCACCGTGATGATGCTTAACCTATTAAAGAGACGACCCACGAAGTTTTCGTGGGTCGTCTCTTTTCGTAAGCGTTAAAGGGGATGGTGAGTGCTTCTGGCGAATAACAGGTTTGATTTGGGATGTGTAACCAGTGCGGGGGATTGGTGAGCACTTTCCGTCCACCGAACCACTAATTCACCAGTGATTACAGCTAATACAATTCCAATCCATAGTGGTAATTTAGCGGTGATGGCTGCTGTTGAGAAACTGGTTGGGAGGACACTGAAGATGATGGCTAGAATGAGGAGGACCTCGGGAATCCAAGTCATGAGGTTAATCATCAGACGACCGCCAGGAACTCGGAAGGGGCGTTGACGTTGACTATCGATTCGGCGCAACTTGTGAAACGCGGGGAAGAGCATGGTGTAGGAGAGGAGCAGTGCTACGATGTTGAGTGAGAAGAAGGACCAGAAAATATCAGGATTAGGAAAGAGGGGAGCTAGCAGAACGGCGCTTGAAGCTAAAAGGCCATTGAGATAACCTGCACCAATAGGCATGCCCTTAGTGTCCTCCTTAGCAAAGATAGTGGGAAGGTCGTGATTCTTACCGGCGTAGTCGGCCACGTAGTTGATGCCGAGGGCTCAAGAGACCATCTCTGAAACTAACGTGTAGAGGAAACATCCCCCAATGAAGACTACGAAGCCATTAAGCTTACCTACGAGTAGAACGAAACCATCTAGGAGACCACTGGAAGCGGAGAGTTTAGCTGTCGGAATAGCAACGCCCATGCCAAAGGCGGCTAGTAGATAGAATAGGGCACTGAGGAGTCCGCCAAAAATAATGGCTTGGCGAACCTGTTTCTGGGGATTATCCATGTGACTAGCCATGGTGGTCACGACCTCAAACCCTAAGAAGTTAAAGATGATGACCGAAATGTTAGAAAGACTACTGAGGCTGGCCTGAGGGAGCATGGTCTGCAGGGTAAACCGGTTAGCGACTCCTTTGGTCAGGGCCACGTAAATCCCTAATCCCCCTAGTGAAAAGATAATGAGAATTTTCGCAATCGCAGCCAAGTCCATAATCCATTTACTTTCAGAGACGGGCTGGTTACCCACTAGGACGACTGTCCAGATAAATAGAAGCTGTACTAATAACGTGCCCCATAGTGGAAGATGCCACTGAAAGATTCGTTGGGCGACTTGTATAAAAAGAACTGCTAATCCGGCCATCCAGAAGGGATAGTTAATCCAGTAGATCCAAGCTAACCGGCCGCCCCACCGTGGTCCAAAAGCGCGCCGGACCCAGTCGTAGAGACCACCGTTGCCTGTGTAGGTGGTTCCCAACTCTGATGAAATAAGGCCGTAAGGGATGAAGAATAGCAGTAAGAGAACGCCCCACCAGAAGAATTGTGAAGGGCCAATGGCAGCAGCCGGAGCCACAGACTCAACCACCATAACCACGACCACGGACATTAACACAGCATCAAATAATCTGAAACTTTTTTGATTGCTTTTCACAGAACAACGCTCCTCACAGACTATGCGACATGTTCAACTAATAACTAAATTGAGTATACGCCGAGGAAGCCGCTCTAAGAAAGCGCTTTCCGTAACAAAGAATGACACTTGTTTCATTCTGCGTCTTTGACTGTCATCGGGATTAGATAAAAGATTTTTAGTGTCGGTGTTGAGGTAATGTCACGAGATTTTGGTTTAAACCTAACTAGAATGAACCATCGTGACCATAAGAGGATGGTGACTGATAGCTACAGAAAACTGTCAGCATTAGTGTAAGCCGTGAGGGCGGCCAGACAGGGCTCAGCCGTGAAATTTTCCTTGGTGAGCGTTTTTAGCTCGCCTAGGAAAAGGTCAAGCTTGGAGACCGAACTTGGGGCTCCAAGTTGTGCCCACGGCGTTCCAGCCCTGTCTGGCCGCCCGGTAAGGCGCGGACAATCACCATCGTTTGATTTGAAATGATTTCCTTCATCAGTTTAAACGCAAAAAGGCACCTTCTCCTAACCCCACTAATTTCTGTCAAACGAGATAGAAATCAGCGGATTGGAGAAGATGCCTTTTAAGCGCTAAATATTAATGACTTTATTCAAAAAATCCTGTAGTCGGGGACTCTTAGGGTGGTTGAAGAGGTCGGCAGGTTTGCCTTGTTCTTGAATCAAGCCGTCAGCCATGAAGACGACTTGGTCGGCGACCTCCTTGGCGAAGCCCATTTCATGGGTGACCACAATCATGGTCATCCCGTCTTGAGCCAGCTGCTTCATGATGGCCAACACGTCACCGACCATTTCAGGGTCTAGGGCCGAGGTGGGTTCATCGAAGAGCATGATCTGGGGATGCATGGCCAGTGTCCGGGCAATGGCGACTCGTTGTTGTTGCCCACCGGATAGGGAAGTCGGCATCACGTCGGCTTTGTCGGCCAGGCCGACCTGGGCTAAAAGCTTCCGGGCGGTCTGTTCGGCCTGTTCCGGCGTTTCTTTCTTCAACTGGACTGGCGCCAAGGTGATGTTTTGCAACACCGTCAGATGGGGGAAGAGGTTGAAGTGTTGGAAGACCATCCCGATGTTCTCGCGGACCGTGTTGATGTTGGTCTGCGGGTCGGAGAGGTCGTGGCCGTTGATGATGATTTGCCCCTTGGTCGGCGTTTCCAGGTGGGTCAGGCACCGTAAGAAGGTACTCTTCCCGGACCCGGACGGCCCAATCATACACAGGACCTCGTTGTCCTGAACATCGAGGTCGAGGCCCTTAAGGACTTCGGTCTTGCCATAACTTTTATGCAAGTCGCGTACTTGTACTTTTACCGCCATTAGTTAATCCTCCTTTGAACCCAGTTCGACAGCCAGGTCAGTAACGTAATGATAATCAGGTAAATCATGGCAATCATTAGCCAGATCTTGAACCCTTCGAAGTTCCGGGCAATAATCAACGTCCCGGTCTGGGTCAGTTCGACGATCCCGATGACCGAAAGAATCGAAGTATCCTTTAACGTGATGATGAACTGGTTAATGAACGAAGGAATCATGATTCGAATCCCTTGGGGCATGACTACTTTGCGCATGGCCGCCCAGTAAGGCAACCCCAGCGAACGGGCAGCTTCCATCTGTCCCTTATCGACGGCCTGGAACCCGCCTTTGACGAAGGCCCCGGTGTACGCCCCTTCGTTGAGCATCAGGGTAATCAACCCGGCGACGAAGGCCGGAATCTTAAACCCGTGGCCGATCAGGTCGGGGAACCCAATGTAGATGAAGAAGGCCAGCACCATGAGCGGCATGCCCCGGAAGATGTAGATGATGGTACTGGAGATGGCGGGGCCCACCTTGCCGGGCATGACGCCCAAGACTCCTAGAATTAAGCCTAAGATCGTGGCTAAGATGATGGCGACCACGGTCAGCTTCAGGGTCATCCAGAGCCCGTTGCCGATGGTCCCTAAGTTCTGGGTGAACAGACCAACGAAAGTCCGACTGTTGGCGGTCTCGCCGGTTAGCGTGGATTCCTTGGCATGTAGGTAGTGGTTAATGATCTTGTCGTAGGTCCCGTCAGCTTTAATGGCCGCGAGTCCAGCGTTGAACTGCCGCAGGAGCTTGGCGTTCTTGCCCTTCTTGACGGCAAAGCCGTAGTCCCCGGCGTCGTGTTGCTTGGACACAATCTTTAAGGGAATCCCGTTCTTGATCCCGTAAGACATGACCGGGTAGTCTTCGAAGCAGGCTACGGAATTGCCGACCTTGACGTCGTTGTACATGTTGTTGGAGTCGTTAAAGTACTTGATCTTAAAACCGTATTTGGCCTGAACCGATTTCGCATAAGTGGCGCCGGCCGTCCCGGTCTTGAGGGCCACGGTCTTGCCTTTCAGGTTAGCCATGGTCTTGATGGGACTCTTCTGGGCCACGGCCATGACCACCCCAGAGGTATAGTAGGGCTTGGAAAAGTCAAACGTGGCTTCCCGGGCGGGGGTGATGTTCATGCCGGCGATGACCCCATCGACTTGGTTGGCACTTAACTGCTGGACGGCCGCGTTGAAGCTCAGGGCTTTGAGCTGATATGTAAAGTGTTCCTTTTTCGCGATGGCCTTCAATAAGTCAATATCGATCCCCCGGTACTGACCCCCCTTGACCTGAAATTCAAACGGGGCGAACGTGGTGTCCGTCGCAATCGTATAATCCGCATCCGCATGGGCGGTGGCACTGAAACCGAACCATCCGCCAAGGGTCACCAGTAACGTGACCACCATGACTTGCCATTTCCTCATGTTAAACCCTCCTAGGCAAACTCTTTCTTTAATGTCATAAAATATAACACGAGTTCGAGTCTTTGCCAAGGGTTGGGCCGTCAATTTTGATTAAAATCCCGATTTAAGTTGCGTTAGTTAGCAAAATTGGATATCCATCAGTGATTGAGGGGCTTATTGATTCACTTAATGGTAGATAACCTGACATGCCAAAAAGCACCGCCCCAGTCGTGACTGGAACGGTGCTTTCGCGTAACGTTAACCTTCGAGATCCGCAATCACCTGTTTGGCGATAACCGGATCAGTGGCGTAAGGGGTGTTGACCCCGTTGATTTTTTGATAAGCGTCCTCACCCTTGCCGGCCAAGACAATCAAGTCGTGGTTGGTGGCGTGGGCGATGGCGTGGTGAATGGCGTCTTCGCGCTTGGCGATGTAGGTCGTGGTGACCTTATCATGGTCGATGCCAGCGTCAATCTGTTGCGCGATGACCCGGGGATCTTCGTGACCGGGGTCGTCGGTGGTCAGAATGGCGGTATCGGCGTAGGCGTTGAAGGCCTTAGCGAACCCTGCGCGCCGGTCTTCCCCCTTATCACCGGTACTCCCGGTGACCACCGTGATGTGGTGGTCGGGGAACTGGGTGTGCAGGAAGTGTAGCAAGGCATCCATGCTGCCCCAGTCATGGGCGTAGTCGATGTAGACGGTACCGTGGTGCTGGGTCGCTAGTGACTCCATCCGACCAGGGACCAAGGTCCGGGCCAGTCCCGCCTGCATGTCGGCGGTCTGCGCGCCGGCCAGGTGGCTAGCCAGAATCGCGGCCGTGGCGTTTCCCTGGTTGAAGTCACCAGGCACGGAAACGTGGTAGTCGGCAGCTAGACTGGCCAGTCGTTGGTCGTTGGCGGTCAGCGTAAAGGCGCTGGCGGTCAACGTGGCCGCTTGGGGGTGCAACGAGACGCTGGCTGAGGAATCATCGACCCCGTAGGTGAAAATCTTGGCGGGATCGGTGGAGACTTTAGCGGCAGCGTAGACTTCGGCAAAATGATCCATGTCCGCGTTAATGATGCACTGACGCGAATTGAGCATCAACTGTTGCTTGCACAGCAAGTAGTTCGCGAAGTTCGGGTGCTCGTTGACCCCGATATGGTCGGGGGAGATGTTCAGGAAGATTCCCACGTCGAAAGTCAGCCCATAGACCCGGTGAAGCAGGTAGGCCTGTGAGGCGACTTCCATGACCAGAATCTTCTGCCCGTTGTCCACGGCCTGGCGCATCTCATGGAAGAGGTCGAACGATTCCGCGGTGGTCAGGTGCGCTTTGAACGTATCCTGTGGCTGGTTACCGATGATGTGGTTAATCGTCGAAAACATGGCCACTTGACCGGGAAAGGCTTCGCTCAAGATGTGGTGCGTGAAGTAAGTCGAGGTCGTCTTGCCCTTAGTTCCCGTGTACCCAATCAAGAAGAGTTGGTTTTGCGGGAAATCAAAGTACAGTTGGGCAGCCAGTGACAACGCTTTGCGGACGTCGGTCACCAGGATACCAGGTACGGCGACTTGGTAATCCTGTTCTGCCAAGTAGGCCGTTGCGCCGTTAGCAATGGCTTGTTGTAAATATTTTGGTGAGAACGTGAACCCCTTGCAGACGAAGAGCCCGTTTGCCGTCATCTGACGAGAATCGTAGTGGAGCGTGGCAAAATCGGTGTCGGGGTCTAATTCAGCGGTTGTCCCGCGGTACAAGTCGTGTTCACGGAGCAACGCAATCAGTTGGTTTACTCGCATGACAATGTCCTCTTTTCGAGTTTAGTCGATGGGCCGCATAGTTGGGAAGAGCATGACGTCCCGGATGGAAACGGAGTCGGTCAGCAACATGGTCAACCGGTCGATCCCGATTCCCAGACCACCAGTAGGCGGCATCCCGTATTCCATAGCTTCCAGGTAATCTTCGTCGATCCCGTGAGCTTCTTCGTTCCCGGCGCTACGTTCAGCGTCTTGGGCTTCGAACCGTTGCCGTTGGTCGATCGGGTCGTTTAATTCCGTAAAGGCGTTCCCATATTCCTTACCCACGATGTACAGTTCGAACCGGTCGGTGAACCGGGGATCCTTGGCGTTCTTCTTAGCCAGAGGTGAGATTTCGACTGGGTGACCGTAGATAAAGGTTGGTTGCGTTAAGCGACCTTGAACCTTTTCTTCGAAGAAGGCGTTGATGATGTGGCCGACCGTCCAGTAACTTTCGTAGTGGATGCCGTTGTCATCTGCCAACTTCCGTGCGTCGTCCACGGACATTTCCTGCCAGAAGTCGATACCGGTGTATTCCTTGATGGCGTCGACCATGTGCAGCCGCTTGAAAGGCTGGTCCAAGTCGATGTCGTGCTTCTTGTAGGTCAGCTTACCGGTCCCGTTAACTTGGTTCGCGGTGTAGCGAATCATGTCTTCCACTAAGTTCATCACGTCCGTGTAGTCGGTGTAGGCCGTATAAACTTCGACCATGTTGAATTCAGGGTTGTGTTGTAAGTCGGTTCCTTCGTTCCGGAAGTCCTTGCCTAATTCGTAGACCTTTTCGTAACCGCCGACGATCAGCCGCTTCAGGTACAGTTCCGTGGCGATCCGCAGGTACATCGGAATATCGAAGGCGTTGGACTTGGTGATGAATGGCCGGGCTTCGGCCCCACCAGCTGCCGTTTGCAGGACTGGTGTGTCGACTTCTAAGTAAC
This sequence comes from Levilactobacillus namurensis, assembly GCF_032197885.1. Lineage (NCBI taxonomy): Bacteria > Bacillati > Bacillota > Bacilli > Lactobacillales > Lactobacillaceae > Levilactobacillus > Levilactobacillus namurensis. The sequence continues at coordinate 203,288 of NZ_CP134159.1, forward strand.
CGTGGTTGTCCAGGTACGCTCGGATAGCCTTCTTGACAGCGGCGACCTTGATGAACCGGTTAAAGCTGTCGCGGTTGGCGATCAAGTCCAAGTACCGCTTCCGGTAGATAGTTTCCTTGTCGGTCAGACCATGCCACTTGTCAGGTAATGGCCGTAAAGCCTTGGACAGGAACGTTAATTCAGTGATCCGTAAGGTCAAAGCGCCCGTGTTAGTCTTGATCACGTAGGCCTTGACACCGATAAAGTCCCCTAAGTCCAGAGACTTGAACAGGTCGTAGCTTTCTTCACCCAGTTCGTCTTGACGTGCGTAACCTTGGATAACGCCCGTCCGGTCGAGCAAGTCGATGAAGCCGGCCTTACCACTGCCCCGTTTACCGGTTACCCGGCCAGCGAGCGTGACAAAGTGCTTCTCTTCCATTAACTCTTCCTTCGTGGATTGGTCAAACTTTTCGTTGACGGACTTAGCATCGTCGGTGCGGTCGAATCGGTGACCGAATGGTGCAATGCCTTCCTCACGAAGATGGTTCATTTTATCGCGACGAACCTGCATTTGATCGTTCAAATCGGTTGGTGCGGTAGTCTTCTTTTGGTTGTTACCCATTTTATTTGTGTCCTCCTACTATGAGTTGTGATTCAACGTGTGATTGAATCCAGACCTGTTTTAAATTTAGTCGATTTTGCCCGATTTAGCAACCCCTGCGCCCTTAAAACTCGCTGGATTGTCGGTGACTTACCTAGCGACTGGAAAGTGTTTCTTCTATTATGATACGATGATGGCAAAGGGAAGGTAGAGATTAATTGATATGGTAAAAACGATTCGGAAAATGTGGCCATTACTGGTCCTAGGGTTCTTGGTCAACACGGCATATAGCGTGATGTGGCCGTTGACCACGATTTATTTACATAATGACCTGCACCTCAACCTGGTGGTCAGCGGGTGGATCTTAGCGGCTTACTCGGGCTGCAACGTGTTGGGCGGCTATCTGGGTGGTGTGCTGGGTGACCGGTGGCCGGTGAAACGCGTTGGCCAGGTGACCTTAGCCGCGTTGATCCTGGATGCAGGCGTCGGGTTCTGGTGGAACGACCTGGTGGGTTACCCGCTGGTACTGGTCATTTTCGGCCTGTTGACCGGAATCATGCTGACCCTGGTCACCACGGTAACGGCCCAACTGAGCCACGCGGACAGTCGGCTGTTCAACTTGCTCTATATCTTCATTAATCTGGGCCTAGTCGTGGGGACGGCCAGTATCGGGATCTTGTTCCGGAAAAGTCTGCAACCCATCTTTGCCATGTTAGTGGTGTGCTATCTGCTGGCCATTCTGCTGTGGCACCGGTACGCAGGACGCTTTGTGGTTTCCCGGCAGGCGGTGGCGACTAGTGCCACAACGAATCAAGGTGCTGAGACTGCCACACGTCCGCACCGTGCTAGGTATCGGTTAGCGCCAGTTACCCTGGTGATCTTGCTCTTGAGCCTGGTCTTGATGTGGGGGACCTACGCGCAATGGATGAGTAACGTCTCGGTCTACATTCAAGATGTGGGGCTGAGCATTAAGATTTACAGCTATCTGTGGGTCTATAACGGGTTGTTGCTGATTGTGGTTCAAGCCTTGATGGCTAAATTAAGCCGTTTGGGAGTGTTACCGTGGCAGATTCTGGGTGGTTTGTTAGCCATTGGCGGATCATTTCTACTATTAAGTAGCGCCCATCAAGTTGGAACATTATTTGTAGCCATGACGCTCTTGACGGTGGGGGAGGCCGTTTATGTACCGGGAGTCCCGGCCCTGATCAATGCCTATACGGTGGGCAACGAGGGTAAATACCAGGGACTGGTCAACGCCTTTTCGTCATTGGGTAAGGCGCTGGGACCGGTCTTTGGTGGTTGGCTGGTAGGCCAGGCGGCTGGTTTCGTTGGTCTATTCTGGGTCTGCGCGATCATTGATGGGCTAGTGGTTGTGATGGTTGCCCTGGGCGTTAGCCCGGTGGTCCGCAATCATCGAAATAATTTACGAAAGTCATAGCTACGAACACTGAGTTTGCTCCGGTGAACACGATTGTTTTTCATGGGCTTCCATTGGATGGTTTGCCTTTGAAAAATAATCGTGTTTTTTTGAAAATTAGAGTTGACGGTTAGAGGCTCGGTTGGTATAGTTATATACGTTGTCGTCGCGAAACGCTGATGAAATCAACGAAAGAGATTGAAATTAGTGCTTGACGACAGCATGGATAAAATGATATATTAGTTATGTTGTCGCTTAGCGGTAACTTATCAATGAGGAATATTTAAATAAATTTCTTGTTGACAACATAATCGCTAGATGATAAACTGATAAAGCTACTTGTTGAACAGGTAGTTTGGTAGACCTTTGAAAACTGAACATTGTTTCGACAAACCAAATATGTGTAGGGCGGTTTGAATTTTAGATTCAAACCCAAAGCAATATTTGCGAAGTCAATTCGCTTTAAAAATGTAACAACAATCGATGAGCTATTCGAGCTTATCATCTTTAAGATGAGAGTTTGATCCTGGCTCAGGACGAACGCTGGCGGCATGCCTAATACATGCAAGTCGAACGAGTTCCCGTTGATTGACGTGCTTGCACTGATTTCAACATTGGAACGAGTGGCGAACTGGTGAGTAACACGTGGAAAACCTGCCCAGAAGCAGGGGATAACACTTGGAAACAGGTGCTAATACCGTATAACAACAAAAACCGCATGGTTTTTGTTTGAAAGGTGGCTTCGGCTATCACTTCTGGATGGTTCCGCGGCGCATTAGCTTGTTGGTGGGGTAACGGCTCACCAAGGCGATGATGCGTAGCCGACCTGAGAGGGTAATCGGCCACATTGGGACTGAGACACGGCCCAGACTCCTACGGGAGGCAGCAGTAGGGAATCTTCCACAATGGACGCAAGTCTGATGGAGCAATGCCGCGTGAGTGAAGAAGGGTTTCGGCTCGTAAAACTCTGTTGTTGAAGAAGAACGGGTGTCAGAGTAACTGTTGACATCGTGACGGTATTCAACCAGAAAGCCACGGCTAACTACGTGCCAGCAGCCGCGGTAATACGTAGGTGGCAAGCGTTGTCCGGATTTATTGGGCGTAAAGCGAGCGCAGGCGGTTTCTTAAGTCTGATGTGAAAGCCTTCGGCTTAACCGAAGAAGTGCATCGGAAACTGGGGAACTTGAGTGCAGAAGAGGACAGTGGAACTCCATGTGTAGCGGTGGAATGCGTAGATATATGGAAGAACACCAGTGGCGAAGGCGGCTGTCTAGTCTGCAACTGACGCTGAGGCTCGAAAGCATGGGTAGCGAACAGGATTAGATACCCTGGTAGTCCATGCCGTAAACGATGAGTGCTAGGTGTTGGAGGGTTTCCGCCCTTCAGTGCCGCAGCTAACGCATTAAGCACTCCGCCTGGGGAGTACGACCGCAAGGTTGAAACTCAAAGGAATTGACGGGGGCCCGCACAAGCGGTGGAGCATGTGGTTTAATTCGAAGCTACGCGAAGAACCTTACCAGGTCTTGACATCTTCTGCCAATCTTAGAGATAAGACGTTCCCTTCGGGGACAGAATGACAGGTGGTGCATGGTTGTCGTCAGCTCGTGTCGTGAGATGTTGGGTTAAGTCCCGCAACGAGCGCAACCCTTATTATCAGTTGCCAGCATTCAGTTGGGCACTCTGGTGAGACTGCCGGTGACAAACCGGAGGAAGGTGGGGATGACGTCAAATCATCATGCCCCTTATGACCTGGGCTACACACGTGCTACAATGGACGGTACAACGAGTCGCAAAGTCGCGAGGCTAAGCTAATCTCTTAAAGCCGTTCTCAGTTCGGATTGCAGGCTGCAACTCGCCTACATGAAGTTGGAATCGCTAGTAATCGCGGATCAGCATGCCGCGGTGAATACGTTCCCGGGCCTTGTACACACCGCCCGTCACACCATGAGAGTTTGTAACACCCAAAGCCGGTGAGGTAACCTTTTGGAGCCAGCCGTCTAAGGTGGGACAGATGATTAGGGTGAAGTCGTAACAAGGTAGCCGTAGGAGAACCTGCGGCTGGATCACCTCCTTTCTAAGGAATATACGGAGGCTACACATATTTTGTTGAAACAATGGTCAGTTTTGAGGGGTCTACCCTCAAGCTTGTTCTTTGAAAACTAGATACTATCAATTATTTTCCTTTAATTATTAAGATAATTAAACCGAGAACACCGCGTTTATTTTGAGTTTTTTAATTAGTTTAAATCGCTAATACTCGATTAATCGTTTATCACGTCGTGATAAATAGGTTAAGTTATGAAGGGCGCATGGTGAATGCCTTGGTACTAGGAGCCGATGAAGGACGGGACTAACACCGATATGCTTCGGGGAGCTGTACGTAAGCTTTGATCCGGAGATTTCCGAATGGGGAAACCCAATCATCTTTACCGATGATTACAACTTGACGAATACATACTCAAGTTGTGGCAGACGTGGGGAACTGAAACATCTAAGTACCCACAGGAAGAGAAAGAAAATTCGATTCCCTAAGTAGCGGCGAGCGAACGGGGAACAGCCCAAACCAATGTGCTTGCACATTGGGGTTGTAGGACTGAACATTTGAGTTACCAAAGTCAATGATAATCGAAGTGTCTGGGAAGGCACGGCAGAGAGGGTGATACCCCCGTAGATGAAATCGTTGACCCTCAGTTCAGGATCCTGAGTACGGCCAGACACGTGAAACCTGGTCGGAATCCGGGAGGACCATCTCCCAAGGCTAAATACTCCCTAGTGACCGATAGTGAACCAGTACCGTGAGGGAAAGGTGAAAAGCACCCCGGAAGGGGAGTGAAATAGTTCCTGAAACCATGTGCCTACAATTAGTTAGAGCCCGTTAATGGGTGATAGCGTGCCTTTTGTAGAATGAACCGGCGAGTTACGTTAATTTGCAAGGTTAAGGTGTAAAGACCGGAGCCGCAGCGAAAGCGAGTCTGAAACGGGCGTTTCAGTAAATTGACGTAGACCCGAAACCAGGTGATCTATCCATGTCCAGGCTGAAGGTGCGGTAAAACGCACTGGAGGGCCGAACCCGTGTATGTTGAAAAATGCTGGGATGAGGTGTGGATAGCGGTGAAATTCCAAACGAACTTGGAGATAGCTGGTTCTCTCCGAAATAGCTTTAGGGTTAGCCTCGGAGTCAAGAATCGTGGAGGTAGAGCCACTGTTTGGACTAGGGGCCCGTCATGGGTTACTGAATTCAGATAAACTCCGAATGCCACAGATTTATATCCGGGAGTCAGACGATGAGTGATAAGATCCACCGTCGAAAGGGGAACAGCCCAGACCACCAATTAAGGTCCCTAAATATGTGCTAAGTGGAAAAGGATGTGGAATTGCATAGACAGCTAGGATGTTGGCTCAGAAGCAGCCACCATTTAAAGAGTGCGTAATAGCTCACTAGCCGAGTGACTCTGCGCCGAAAATATACCGGGGCTAAGCACATTACCGAAATTGTGGACGCAACTATGTTGCGTGATAGGAGAGCGTTCTAAGGGCGACGAAGTTAGACCGCAAGGACTAGTGGAGCGCTTAGAAGTGAGAATGCCGGTATGAGTAGCGAAAGATCAGTGAGAATCCGATCCACCGAATGACTAAGGTTTCCTGGGGAAGGCTCGTCCTCCCAGGGTTAGTCGGGACCTAAGCCGAGGCCGAGAGGCGTAGGCGATGGATAACAGGTTGATATTCCTGTACTAGTTAATGTTGTTTGAACGATGGAGGGACGCAGGAGGCTAAAGCATGCGCACGATTGGAAATGTGCGTCCAAGCGTTAAGTCTGGTGATGAGTCAAATGCTTATCACTAAGGACAAGACGTGACGGGGACCGAATTTTAGTAGGGAAGTGCTCCACGTCACACTGCCGAGAAAAGCTTCTAGTTAGACATTAATTACCCGTACCGCAAACCGACACAGGTAGTCGAGGAGAGTATCCTAAGGTGAGCGAGTGAACTCTTGTTAAGGAACTCGGCAAAATGACCCCGTAACTTCGGGAGAAGGGGTGCTACACGCAAGTGTAGCCGCAGTGAAAAGGCCCAGGCGACTGTTTATCAAAAACACAGGTTTCTGCAAAATCGTAAGATGACGTATAGGGGCTGACGCCTGCCCGGTGCTGGAAGGTTAAGTGGATGAGTTAGCTTCGGCGAAGCCCAGAAATGAAGCCCCAGTAAACGGCGGCCGTAACTATAACGGTCCTAAGGTAGCGAAATTCCTTGTCGGGTAAGTTCCGACCCGCACGAAAGGCGTAACGATCTGGGCACTGTCTCAACAAGAGACTCGGTGAAATTATAGTACCTGTGAAGATGCAGGTTACCCGCGACAGGACGGAAAGACCCCATGGAGCTTTACTGTAGCTTGATATTGGGTGTTGACACAGCTTGTACAGGATAGGTCGGAGCCGTAGATATCGGAACGCTAGTTTCGATGGAGGCGCTGGTGGGATACGACCCTCGCTGTGTGAACACTCTAACCCGCACCACTTATCGTGGTGGGAGACAGTGTCAGGTGGGCAGTTTGACTGGGGCGGTCGCCTCCTAAAAAGTAACGGAGGCGCCCAAAGGTTCTCTCAGAATGGTTGGAAATCATTCGTCGAGTGTAAAGGCAGAAGAGAGCTTGACTGCGAGACAGACAGGTCGAGCAGGGACGAAAGTCGGGCTTAGTGATCCGGTGGTACCGTATGGAAGGGCCATCGCTCAACGGATAAAAGCTACCCTGGGGATAACAGGCTTATCTCCCCCAAGAGTCCACATCGACGGGGAGGTTTGGCACCTCGATGTCGGCTCATCGCATCCTGGGGCTGTAGTCGGTCCCAAGGGTTGGGCTGTTCGCCCATTAAAGCGGTACGCGAGCTGGGTTCAGAACGTCGTGAGACAGTTCGGTCCCTATCCGTCGCGGGCGTAGGAAATTTGAGAGGAGCTGTCCTTAGTACGAGAGGACCGGGATGGACATACCGCTGGTGTACCAGTTGTGCCGCCAGGCGCATCGCTGGGTAGCTATGTATGGATGAGATAAACGCTGAAAGCATCTAAGTGTGAAACTCGCCTCGAGATGAGATTTCCCATTCCTATATGGAAGTAAGACCCCTGAGAGATGATCAGGTAGATAGGCTGGAAGTAGCAGCACCGTGAGGTGTGGAGCGGACCAGTACTAATCGGTCGAGGACTTAACCAAGTAATGGTGTTCTCAAGAGAATAATTGGTAGTAGCTAGTTTTGAGGGAATAAGTTCTCTTATAGTGTGGTGGCGATAGCCTGAAGGATACACCTGTTCCCATGCCGAACACAGAAGTTAAGCTTCAGCACGCCAAAAGTAGTTGGGGGATCGCCCCCTGCAAGGATAGGACGTTGCCACGCGACGTGAAGAACCCAGTGATTGGGTTCTTTTTTTGTATTTTCACGCCAATTTAAATGGCTGAACTGTTAGTCAAGAAAACCATAGAAACCGGTTACGCGACCGGGCTTTCAAAGCTCGGTGGTGCTTAAGGCTTAGTATGGTAGACGGCTTGGTTAAGCAACCACCAGATTATCGGGCAACATGGTCACTGGGCTGCGTCGGATGACGGTCCGTGTGCTATGATAGTGAAGTGATGTTTTGGTGAAAGAGTTTGAAAATCAACTTAAGACTAGGAATGGGTGGAAAAAAAGATGAAAAGGTATCGGAACTACCGATTAAGCCTGGGATGGCAAATCCTGATTGGCTTAATCTTGGGAATCGTACTTGGAGCGGTCTTCTACGAGAATAAACTCGCCATCACCGCCATGCAGAATATTGGGAACATGTTTATCGGCCTGATCCAAATGATCGTGCTGCCAATCGTGGTCTCGTGTCTGACTGTCGGTATCGCCAACATGGGCGATATCAAGAAACTCGGTCGGGTCGGTGGGAAGACCATTATCTACTTCGAAATCATGACCACCATCGCGATTGCGTTAGGTCTGCTGATTGGGAATATTTTCCATCCTGGGACGTTTATTGACATTCATCAACTACATAGTACGGATATCAGTCAATACGTCTCTACGGCCAAATCAGCCAAGAATACGGGTATCTGGTCGACCCTCATGGGCATCATCCCGACCAACTTCTTCAAGTCGTTGGGTGAAGGGGACATGATGCCAGTCATCTTCTTCTCCGTCTTCTTCGGATTAGGAACGGCGGCTATCGGTGAAAAGGGTAAGATCATCATTGACTTCCTGGACGCCGTTTCACAAGTCATGTTCAAAGTCACAAACTGGGTCATGCACACGGCACCCATCGGGGTCTGTGCCTTGATTGGGGTCACGATTGCGCAAATGGGTCTGTCGGCCCTAGCACCGTTGGGATACTTCATCGTACTGGCGTACGGGACCATGCTCCTGTTCATCCTGGTCTTCATGGGACTGGTTGCCCGGCTCTTCGGGTTCCGGCTCTGGGAACTCTTAGTGGTGATCAAGGATGAAGCCGTCTTGGCCTTCTCCACGGCCAGTTCGGAAGCCACGTTACCGCGGCTAATCGATAAGATGGATAAGTTCGGGGTCAGTCAAGGTATCGTGTCCTTCGTGATTCCGACTGGCTACACGTTCAACCTGGATGGATCCGCTATCTATCAATCACTGGCCGCCTTATTCTTAGCTCAGGCCTACAACATTCACCTGAGTCTGGGGCAACAGATTACCTTGCTGGTGGTCTTGATGATTACCAGTAAAGGGATGGCCGGGGTGCCCGGAGCGTCCTTTGTGGTTCTGTTGGCGACCGTCTCGACGATTGGTGTGCCAATGAGTGGGTTGACCTTTATCGCCGGCATCGACCGGCTGGTAGATATGGGCCGGACCGCAGTCAACGTGGTGGGGAACTCCTTAGCCACGGTGGTCATCGGTAAGTCGGAACATGAATTCAGTGAAGAAAAGAGTCAGGCCTACTTAGCCCAGATTCGGCATAAGGAAGCTTAACCGCTGAAACACAAAACGCACCTGTCAGATTGTTAATAATCTGATAGGTGCGTTTTTTATGATCAAGAGTTGTTGGCGTTATGCCAGCGCAATCAGGTCACACTGGGCGCGCTTGCGGGGTGATTCCCATCAGCCCATGGGGTTGCCAAGTGACCATGGTTAACCGTTCGATGACGGCTTGGCATAACGAGACTTTTCGATGTAAACGGCATCTTGGCGTTCAAACGGACACGGCGTCAGTCACTGGCCACTTTCTCCCCGCTGAATTCCTTCAACGGTGAAGCCCAAGGTCGCGGAACGCGACAGAATCCTGGCTAGCACGTCAATGCATCATGGCTGGATTGGGCCGAAAAAACGGGGTGGCTCAAGCTTGGATGGTCCGTAGACGGGGCTACTGGTCGGTTCCCAAACGAATTCGAGAAAGTCAAACGGCTAGCTGATCAACCACAACGTTGATCCCGTTTGAGGTAAACGGCGAACCGAACAAGTAGCTTTAATGCAGTCGGCATCGATCGCCGTATCAAGCAACGGCGTCCGAGACGGGAAAGCGGGTCGCGGTCACGTCAAAGCGTCAACCAAGAGGTGTGAACGCTGACGAACTTTCCCACCGGCAAGTGATCACAACACGATCCGGGGTCATCTTTAACTGTTGTCATCGTTCCCACCTCCTTTAAGGTCAAAGTCTAGATAAATTAAAAGCGCTCAGCAACGACTAGCTGAGCGCATCGAAATTCATGCGAGTTAAAAACAGGCTAGTCGTTGAGTTTTAGCACTATACGGCGTAGTTTGTTCAACAGCTACATTAGATCAGGCCTTCGTTGACCTGAACAGCTGACTCATTGGCATCTCTCGATGTTTCTGAGTAGTAGCATTTTCCGTATAGGAGCCTCACCTAACAGCTTCTAATTGATTACACTGGTTAGTATAAAGGATGGTTGGCCAAAACGCAACCAAAACACGTCGACTGGACTCAGACTGGCGCGTTGAACGCAATTTTCGGAGGGGAAGTTTCGTAAATTAGTCCAGCCAACTAGTTTAGAATGATTCTTGACTAGTGAGTGAAAAACGCGTATGCTAAAGAAGAGTCAGAGATTAGAATTTGAGGGGAGCTAGTTTTTTTATGAACTTTATTGGAACCGAATTACCCGATTTTCAAGTCAACGCTTATCAGGATGGGGACGTTCACGCGGTCACGACACAGGATCTCTTAGGCCACTGGTCCATTCTCTTCTTTTACCCAGCTGATTTTTCATTCGTTTGTCCAACGGAATTAGGCGACTTAGCGGACCACTACGCAGCATTTAAGGCCCAAAACGCCGAAATCTACAGTGTTTCCGAGGACACGGAGTTCGTGCATCAGGCCTGGCACGAACAGAGCCCTGAGGTCGGTAAGGTCGCGTATCCGATGTTGGCCGACCCGGCGGGCACCTTAGCGCGGCATTACCAAGTCTTAAACGCGGACTTGGGTCAAGCTTACCGGGGCGTCTTTATTCTGGATCCGGCAGGCAAAGTCCGTTCCTACACGATCAATGACATGGGGATTGGCCGGAATGCCGAGGAAGTCTTACGGACGTTGACTGCCGCTCAGTTCGTGGCTGAGCACGGTGACCGGGTCTGCCCCGCAAACTGGCACAAGGGCGATGCAACTCTGAAGCCAGGGACCGATTTGGTCGGGAAACTTTAAACTTAGACATGACAAAAGGGAGCGGATTTTTCCGCTCCCTTTTTTATAGATTTAAGAATTACAGACCTTGCTTGATTTGAGCGTACCGTTGGGCGTACCAATCTTCCCAAGTCGTGTCCTTTAAGGAACCATCGGCGTTGTATGCAATCCCCACGGTCTTTAAGATGTTGAGGAACAATTGCCGCTTGTTCCGCAGAACACCAGCGATCAATTGGTCGGGGGAGAAGAACCGGTTTTCAAACAGGTAGGTGTTGATATCGTTCATTGAATAGTCGACCCGAAAATCAGATAAGATTTCCAAATCGTTGGTCTTGTAGTGCCGCAAATAAAAGTGGGCGAACTCAGTTAACGCCGTGTCTTGTGCGCCTTCGTCTAAGTCCGTGATTAAAGTTGAATCTGCCAAAGCGTGGAACCTCCTCTAAAATACTCATGCTGCTGACCACCGCTGATCAGTCTTCTAAATCTATTATGGCACATTTTGTGGTCGGGTAAAGTCTCCCGCAATCATTTTTCGGGTGATTCCGTTTTCAATTTGACCAACCAGTAGATATTCTCATCGATTTGCCAGGCGGTGAGCGCTACGGCGCCGTAGTGTATAATAAGAACCTAGACGGCTAGGTCGGTGAGAAAACTCACTAACGGCCTAGTCAGCAGACCACCCGCGATGGATGCGGGAAAGGGGAGTTATCGGAAGATGCAAGTGTTAGTTGTGGGGGCCAACGGACAGGTTGGCCGCCAGTTAGTGACCCAGTTACGGCAACGCGGCGATGTGCCGCTGGCGGGTTTGAGTCCCGTGGAAGACGGCGAGGATTGGGAAGACTTGGGCGTGACTGTCCGGCGAATCGACCTTTTACGTAAGCCGGAGCACCTAGCTAGTGCGATGCTGGGGGTGGATGCCGTGATCTTTGCGGCCGGTTCTGGTGGTCGGACTAAGGATGATATGACCCTGTTGATCGACCTGGACGGGGCGGTCAAGACCATGCAGGCTGCGGAAATCGCGGGGGTTCCGCGGTTCTTGATGATCAGCATGCTGTTTGCGGAAGACCGTAATCGGTGGGCTGACCCGTTGAAGCCGCTATACGTTGCGAAATTTTACGCCGACCATTGGCTGACCCATCAGACCCACTTGGCCTACACCATCGTGGAGCCCGGCGCGCTGTCCTTTCACGCACCGACCGGACGCTTCCAGAGTGATCCGTTAGCCGTAGGGAGTATCTCCCGGGCCGACGTGGCCGCCTTTCTGGTGGCTGCACTCCATGACGACCGGACGATTGGCAAGACTGTTCCGCTGCTGAGTGGAACGCTGAGTTTGCCGGAGTTGTTGGACCAGTTGTCGGGAAATAACGGATAATTACATAGGTGATCAAACGTCATAATGGACGAGTCCATTGTGGCGTTTTTTTAATTTATTTTTAGGAAAACGTTAACCTTAAAAAGGCGATGGTTGGGGGAATTTGGCCTATAAATTCATGTATATTTAGATTAATAAAGAGCTTTGCGATTAGGAAAACGTTTGACAAACTTTTGGAAAACGTTTACCATAACTCATGAAATCATAAAGTACTTTCTGATCATCAAATAACGTGATTGACGATAACATTTCAGTTAGCGACTGAGTGGGCTAGGAGATTTTGACCATAATGTGTTCGTCAATCTTACATGGACACCCTTTAACGGAGGAAAACACAATGACTTTAATTTTAAATACTTGGATTTTTGAACAAGCCGTTGCTCAGGGGACCTCGCAGGTCGATTTAGTTAGTCGGGTAGCGCGGTTGGGTGCGGACGGTATTGAGGTACGACGTGAATACTTTACGGATCTTCCTACTGAGACACGGGCGATTCATCGAGCTGCTCAAAATGCTGGTCTGGTGGTCAACTACAGTGTTCCTGATGAATTGTTTACAGATACGGGACAATTGAATCCCAAGTTGCCTATGTATTTTGCGGAAGGTCAAGCAATGGGGATTCGTAAAATCAAGTTTAATACGGGCCACTTTGATCGCTTCACGGGAGATTTGGCAACGGCCTTAAGTCGGTTACCACTTGATCAAATCGAGCTCAATGTTGAGAATGACCAAACGGCGGTTTCGGGAACCGTTCCGGCGCTTAAGACGTTTTTAGAGGCTGTTCGTCAACAAACTTCAGCCAACGTGGGTTACGTTTACGACTTAGGGAACTGGGCATTTACCCACGGCGATGCACAGGCTAGTGCCCAAGCGTTAGCACCGTATACGCACTATATTCATTTAAAGAACACCCAAGCGGTTGCTGGCAAGTTAGTCACAACGGATGATTTAGATACAGGAATGTATGACTGGCGCCACCTGTTGACCTACCTTCCACACGACGTGGACTTTGCACTGGAGTACCCAATGGCTAGTGATCAACAGATTGCGCAACAAATTCAAGTATTCCGCCAGGGAGTAGGTGATTAGGATGGGTTCAACCATTAGTGCAGTACTGCTACTTCTGACATTTGTTGGTTTTATCTATTACATCGTAAAGGGCGGAAACCTGATGATTGGTTTCTTCATCATGGCAATTCTTTGGGCCGTGATTGGTCAGGTTCCTGCTAGTCAGGTGATTCAGAAGGTTTTTGCGGATCCAGCGCTTAATTACGGACCGACAATTATTTACATTATTTTTGGCTCCTGGTTTGGCCGGGTTTTAGTCGACAGCGGGATTGCACCGGCTATTTCAGAAGCAACGAACAAGGTAGGGAAGAAGCAGCCGGTACTGGCCGTGATGCTGGTCATTATTGTAACGGCATTTATCTTTGTGAGTGCCTATGGTGTGGGATCCGTGATTGCCATTGGGGTTATCCTATTACCCATCATGTTATCGGTTGGGTTACCACGGGACATTGCTTTATCTGCTTTTTCAATGGCGATTGGTGCACCGATGTATTTAAACGTGGTGCTATATAACCAGATTAAGGCATTTTTCCCGCGCGCAGAGTACGGGGGTAAGTACTTAGTATTCGGAGTTTGTGCCACCCTAGTTCAACTGGTTGCGGTGATGGGATTTGTCTTTTGGCACCGAAAACGGATTGACGCTAGTAAGGCTAATGAGAATCTGAAAATCATTGGGGCGGAAACTCAAGCGGTTGCAGATGTTAAGGTACCTAAGTTGGCATTTATTGTGCCCATTGTTCCCGTGATGATGAACATGCTGTTTAAATGGGATGCCATTCCCGCGCTTACGCTCGCTACCTTACTGGCAATGGGCCTGACCGGGAAGTTTAAAGGCTATCAAAAATTCGTTGATTTTTTGAACAGCACAATTAAGCAAGCCATTAGTGATATTGCGGGACTCATCATGTTCTTAATGGCCCTGATCATGTTTAGTGGTGCTGCTTCAATGGATGCGGTCAGATTCCGGCCGTTATTCGAAGCGGTTTTGCCTCATAATATGCTGATTTTAGCGTTAGCTTTTGGTGTTTTAGCACCGTTGGCGATGTTTCGAGGTCCCTTCCATGTATGGGGGGCTGGTGCAGCAACCGCGGCGGTTCTATCAGGCCTGGGGTTGTTCAGCGATGGCTTCCTTTTACCACTGCTGTACGTGCCAACTTTGATGGCCGTTTCGACCGACATTACCCAATCATGGAATGTCTGGGGACTAAATTATATGAAGGTCTCGACTAAGGCGTTTCTAAAGCACGGGGTGCCCGTCATGTGGGTAGTCTCAATTATTAACGAAGTACTAGTTTATTTATTCTTTGGCTAAAACTGACCCAGAAATGAGGATATGATTATGAGTGAAATTATGACGATTGGCGAACCGATTGTAACGTTTGCCTCGAAAGAACCGGATGTCTCGTTAGCAGACGCCTTGGATTTTCAAAAAATCATGGGCGGTGCGGAGTTAAACGTCGCAATTGGTGCAAAACGTCTCGGGCATTCCGTTGATTATATTTCCCAAGTGGGACAAGAACCTCTGGGAGATTACGTCATTAAGACGATTAAACACCATCACGTTGGCACGGACTATATTACCCGAGTGCCAGATTATTGGACGGCTTTTCAACTAAAGGATTTGGTTACCCATGGCGATCCCGAAATTCACAATTATCGGCGCGGGTCTGCAGCCGCACATTTGACGCCTGAAGTTATTGATCAGATTGATTTAACGGGCGTTAAAGCGGCCCACATGTCGGGAATCTTTCCGGCAATCTCAGCCACGGCGGAAGCAACTTTCCGTGCGCTATTAGCGAGGTTAGAGGAACGGGATATCCTGACGACCTTTGACCCGAATTTACGCTTATCTTTATGGCCGGATCGCCAAAAGATGGCAACGACGCTAAACGAGCTGGCGGGACATGCAACGATTGTGTTGCCTGGAGTTGAAGAGGGCAAGTTATTGATGGGCTCGGATGATCCGGAAAAGATTGCCGATTTTTACTTACAAGGTGCTTGGACTCAAGTTGTGATTGTAAAAGTAGGGCCAGCCGGGGCGTACGTTAAACAAGCTAACGGCGAAAGTTATTTGGTCAAAGGGTTTAAGGTCGCTAAGGTTGTGGATACCGTGGGTGCCGGGGATGGCTTTGCCTTAGGCGTCATTACGGCATTGTTGGAAAAGAAGACACTACGGTCGGCCGTTATGCGGGGAAATGCTGTTGGGGCCATGCAAGTTCAGACATTTGGCGACAATGATGGTTACCCAACCCCCGAAAAATTACGGGCATTTTATCAAGCGGAAGGAGTTACAGAAGACTAATGGACTTACAAGTTGCGATTGATCGAGTTACTCTCGATAAAGCGGTGGCGTTGGTCAAGCAGTTAGATACTAAAGTTGATACGATTGAATTAGGAACTTCTCTGGTGAAAGATTACGGACTAGAGCAAATTCATGCCGCATTACCTACACTGACCCATGCCAAGTTGTTGTTGGACTTGAAGACGATTGACGAAGGCGTTTACGAATTTGAGAAGGGTTTTGCTGTAGGCGATATTTTAACGGCAATGGGCGCCGGTGCACCGGATATGTTAGATGGTGTCTATCAAGTTGCTGAATCAGTGCACAAACAACTTTTTATTGATTTGATGGAGACGGGCGATGACCGAATTGCGAAGATTGCGGACTTTACCCACGCGATTTATGGGATTCACCATGCCAAGGATTCTCAGGCTGGATTTGATGCTGCAGCAACGGTGGCGGACTTTCACCAGAAGTTTCCGCAAGTTCAGCACGTTTCAGTGGCCGGTGGAATTGACCTAGATATGGCACGGAAATTAGCCCGGCAAGGAATCGCAGAGTCCGTTATTGTGGGAAGCGCGATTATTAAAACAGCGGATCCCGTTGCTGCAGCTCAGACATTTATGGAGGCAATTCACTAAAATGACATTAATTGAACAGGTTACACATGAAGTTAACGAAGTGATGGGAATGATCGATGAACGTCAGCTAGATGCTGCCGAAAAACTAATCACTAAAAAGACGCGTATTTTTGTCCTAGGAGCGGGACGCTCTGGCTTAATGGCCAAGGGATTTGCGATGCGATTAATGCATATTGGATATACCGTCTACGTGATTGGTGAGACCATCACGCCTTCGATTCAAGCTGGGGATGTCCTCCTCTCTGTTTCGGGTTCTGGTAAGACTGCCAGCATCTTGGAATTAACCGAAAAAGCACATGCTAATGGTGTGAAGGTGGTCGCGGTAACGAGTCATGCAGATTCGCCATTGGGGAAAGTTGGTGATACCGTCATTGTAGTACCTGGTGCAACTAAAGCGGGTGATGGTGTACATTCTATCCAACTACTAAGTACGCTGTTTGACCAAAGTGTTCACATTACGCTCGACATTCTATGCTTAAAGTTGAGTCGACGGGATAACATCTCAAATGCCTCGGCAGCAGCGGAACACAGTAACATGGAATAACGTCGTTTGAAGCCGACAAAAACAGTGTGATTTCGTCAGGAAATCACACTGTTTTTTCGTAGAATTCAAGAGACGTGGTAAAATTAACTGATAGTTTAAAAGCGAAGTATTTATGTGAAAGACACCACACGAAGAGGTTCGATTCTTTGGAAATCATTATGAACTAGAAAATGGAGAAATGACGATGGCGCAGAAAGCTCATAAAAATGCGAATATTAAAGACGTCGCCGCTTTAGCAGGCGTCTCGATTGCGACCGTATCCCGCTTCTTGAACGGAAATTTGGGGCGTATGTCTGCTGCCACGGCCACTAAGGTACAGGACGCCATTACCAAGTTAAATTACGTGCCTAATTCAGTGGCTCGGCAGATGATCACCCGGTCTAGCAAAATGGTGGCAGTTATCGTGGCTAATATTGACGATTATTTTTCAACGGAGCTGTTTAAAGGAATTAGTTCTATTTTGGAAAGCCAGGGGTATATCGGGGTTCTTTTCGATGCTAATTCGGATATTGAACGCGAAAAAACGTTGTTACAGACAATCGGTTCCCATATGTTTGATGGGTTGATTCTACAATCATTCAGTAACCCGCAAACGGTTCGTGAAAATTTACATCAACAAATGCCGATTGTCAGTGTTGACCGGGAGATGGACGCTTGTCCCTGGCCACAAGTGATCAGTGATAATTACGATGCGGCGCGAGAAGCTACGGCTTACTTTGAGCGGCAAGGTTTTACCCACGTTGTAGCGTTAACTTCGGAGGTGGATTTGAGTCGGACCCGGCGAGAACGGATTCGTGGAATTCAAGCGGCTAGCAGTGATGTTGATGTCCTCGAAGTTTCGGAGGCGTCATATAATCACAGCGATGTTTACCAACAACTAACACGGCTGATCCAAAAAAGTCGTGAAAAAACGGTGGTTTTCGCTTTAAAGGAACGCTGGTTACTGGAGTTCTTCCCGAATTTAATTATTCAAGGATTAATTGATAATCAGGATGTAACGGCCACGGGATTTGCAGATACTGAATTTATCCGGCGAATGGAACCTAAGCTGACTTTGCTGACACAAAACCCGTTTCTCATGGGGGCGAGCTCAGCGGAAATCATGTTACGGGAGTTGGCCGGTGAGACCGTTCCGCCAGAAAAAACGGTGATTCCGGTAAAACTCCAGTAAAGGGAGGCACCCATGTTAGTACGAACATTCTATCAGCCAGCAAAGCCAACACTGTTAATGTCGTTGCATCCGGCAATGGCGACCCGGATTCAGCGTCAGGAAAAGGTCCTGGAGTTTCGCAAGCGGTTCTTCGCGCACCCGTTTCAGGCCTTCGTGTGCATCACGGGGCCGCAGGGCGGTGTCGGCCTCTTCTTAGACGTTGACCAGCCGGAAGAGAGCGACGTTGCGACCCTGATTCAACGGGGGATGCAGGTGCAGCAGGACGACCCGGCGGCGTTGCGTCAGTACTTTGGCACCGTCGAGCGGGGACTGGCATTGCCGATTCGGACTGCGGCGACCTTATCTTTGGTCCCACGTGACCAATTACGGGCCAAGTTTCCGGGATTCGTGGCGCCCCGCGCCTACCAGTTCTTGGATAAGCCGGCCAAGCGGCCACTATTAAATGACTTATTAACCAGCGACGTTCAATCCGCTTGGACGCGCGCCTAAAAAACGCAGTGCTAATCAGCATTGCGTTTTTTGGTGGTGCGACGTTCGTGCCGGGTACTGAATTCGGCCAGGAGAATGGCCAGCCACAGTGCACCGCAGAGAATGGTCAGGTTATCGGCCAGCGGACCGGCTAGGGTGAGCCAGCTGATGATTGTCATCAGTGTTAGCAGGAGCGTTATCAGGTAGGCCCAACGACGACAACGCTGCCACCGGCTGATTGATGAATCGTCGCTGATGGCGTCCGTGAACTCCCGCAGGCGCGTAATGGCTAAAAGGTTCAGCAGGCCCATCACGTCTAACGTGATTTTAGCAATCAGCAGGTGTTGGGTAAAAAGGATCGCCACGATGAAGCAGACATTGATCACCAGAAGTAACTGGGTAATTGGTCGGATTCGGCGGAGGACCTCGGGCTTACGCAGCGTTTCGGTAACGCCGGCGTCTTCCTTGATCAGCGTATCTAGCGACAGGTGGTAATAATCAATCAGGCGAATCAGGCTGTCGATGTCGGGATAGCTATGACCCGTTTCCCAACTCGAAATGGTTTGCCGCGTGACGTTTAGTGCTTGGGCCACGGTGGCCTGAGTTAAGTGCTGGGCCTGGCGAGCTTGTTTCAACCGTTCTCCAAATTCCATTGGATCATCTCCCCTTAGTTAAGTTCAGCATAGCAAAGGTCACTCTAAAAGACGAGCAAAGATTCTAAGCATGGTTGCTGGACCGGGGTTAGACGGCTATGGGGAAATGAGTGGAAGCATTTCGTTGGCAACAAAAAAACGACGCCGCAAGCGACGTCGTTTAGAATCTTTAAGACTTTAAATTTATTGTTCTTCGTACCATGAGTAGTGGAAGTTTCCTTCACGGTCACGACGTTCGTAGGTGTGGGCACCGAAGTAGTCCCGTTGTGCTTGCAGCAAGTTTGCTGGCAGCACTTCTGCCCGGAAACTGTCGTAGTAGGTGATGGCAGCGGAGAAGCTTGGGACTGGGATCCCAGCTTGAACGGCCGTAGCAACCACGTCACGAACGGATTGTTGATACTTGGCTGCGATGTCCTTGAAGTAGCTGTCGAACAACAAGTTGCTCAACTTAGGATCCTTTTCAAAGGCATCCGTGATGTTTTGCAGGAATTGGGCCCGGATGATGCATCCGCCACGCCAGATCTGTGCTAATTCACCAAACTTCAAGTTCCAGTCGTAGGTTTCGGAAGCGACCCGGAGTTGTTCGAACCCTTGGGCGTAACTCATCAACTTACTGAAGAAGAGGGCTTGACGAACCTTTTCAACGAATTCGGTCTTGTCACCAATTTCGGCCTTGCCTTGCTTGGCAGCAGCTGGCAATTCCTTGGAAGCCTTGACCCGTTCGTCCTTCATCATGGAGATGTACCGGGCGTAAACGGATTCGGTGATGACAGATTGTGGTACTTGGATGTTCAGCGCATCTTCGGAACTCCACTTACCAGTTCCTTTGTTGTTCCCACGGTCCAAGATGGCATCGACGATTGGCAAGTTCTTGTCGTCGCCTAAGTCATCCTTACGCGTCAAAATGTCAGCGGTGATTTCAATCAAGTAACTGTCAAGTTCACCCTTGTTCCATTCCTTGAAGATGTCCGCCATTTCGTCAACGGAGATTCCGGCAACGTTGCGCATGATGTTGTAGCTTTCGTCGATCAGCTCTTCATCACCGTATTCAATCCCGTTGTGGACCATCTTAACGTAGTGACCTGCACCGTTCGGGCCGATGTAGGAGACACATGGCTTGCCGTCTTGTGGTGCTTTAGCAGAGATTTGTTCCAAGATTGGGGCAACCAGGTCGTAAGCTTCCTTTTGGCCACCAGGCATCAGGGAAGGACCTTGTAAGGCACCCAGTTCACCACCGGAAACCCCCATGCCGATGAAGTTGATCCCGGACTTGTCGAGTTCCGCGTTCCGGGCCATGGTGTCATGGAAGTTCGTGTTCCCACCATCAATCAGGACATCACCTTTGTCCAGCAATGGTAAGAGTTCTTGAATGACGGCGTCAGTTGGCTTACCAGCCTTGACCATCAAGAGAATCCGCCGAGGCGTTTCCAGAGACTTCACGAAGTCTTCAACGTTGTAACTTGGAATCAAGTTCTTGTCGCTGTGATCCTTCATAACGTCCTTGGTCCGGTAATCGGAACGGTTGTAGATTCCAACCGTGTATCCGCGACTTTCAATGTTCAGGGCTAAGTTCTTGCCCATGACCGCCATACCAACAACACCAATGTTTGCTTGTTTGTCTGCCATTAGTAACCTTCCTTTGTGTATCAGAATTAAAATCAGGCCTTACAGCGTTAAGTGTATCATCTCACAAAGTGAAAGTGAAATAATATGACTTACTTTTTGAAAACCGGGACAGTGTTTTCAAAAAAGTAATTTGCCAGGACGAGATTAGTATGGTGGTTATTAAATATTTCCGACAAACTAATGAGGGGAGAATCATAACCTCCTAGTGCATTTAGGACACTCAATGGTCTGTTACCGAGATGATTCGGCAGTTTTTTTCGATTTACGAGGATAATTAATCGTCATTTGGGTCAGGATTCCTAAGAAGGTGGACTCTGGAAGGGGGTGCCTTTATAATACTAACTTGCGATTATAAAATTAGTGAATAATCACAAATATGAACACTACATACTTTGGGGGAGTAACATGAAACGTTTGACGATTTTAACCACTATTCTATTAGCAACCCTTTCTTTGACCGCCTGCTCGGGGGCCACTAGCTCGGAGGATTCGTCTGCTGATCCATCGACCAGTAAAGTTGCGGATTCTGAAGACTCGTCTTCTGATGATGACACGGAAGACGAGTCTTCAGAAGATGAGTCCTCAGAAAGCGAGACTTCGGAAAAAGAATCTTCAGAGAATCAAACGCCGGCTGAATATACCTCGGCTTTAAGTAAAGCCCAAGACTATGCGGAATCCATGAAAATGTCTAAGCAGGGGGTCTATGACCAACTGACGTCGAGTTATGGTGAAAAATTCTCGGCACAGGCCGCGAATTACGCGATGGACAACCTGTCGGGAATTGACTGGAACGAAAACGCGTTAAGTAAAGCCCAAGATTACCAGGGGATGGACATGTCCCCGGAATCGATTCGGGACCAGTTAACGTCAAGTCATGGCGAGCAATTTACGGCCGCGGAAGCAGACTATGCCGTGAGCCATCTTAGTAAGTAGCCGAAATCAGCGGCATTCAACGCAAAAAAATCCGTTTCCCCTCTGAGCAGAAGGAAGCGGATTTTTTGTGTTCGATTGATTACTTGTTTAAGCGGTAGATCCATTCACGGTGATCGCGTTGGATGAGTTCTTCAGCCGCAGCCGGTCCCATAGAATGTGGCGTGTAGTTCGGGAACTGTGGTTCTTGTAAGTCCCAGACCCGCCGAATCTGGTCGACGAACTTCCAAGCGTAGGAGACTTCTGGCCAGCTGGAGAAGTTGGTCCCGTCACCCTTCAAGACGTCATGCAACAGACGTTCGTAAGGTTCTGGCGTTTCCGCGGACTTGGCAGCATCGACCATGTAGTCCAACTTGATAGGTTCCGTCTGGAAACCAGCGTCGGCGGTCTTGGCGTTCAACTGCAGGGAGAACCCAGCGTGTGGTTCCACGAAGATCGTCAAAACGTTGGCCGCCAGTGGCGTCGATTGACTCTGAGGGAACGCGAAGATGTCGACTAACGGCTTCTTGAAGACCACGTCCACCCGAGTGAACTTGTCGGCTAACATCTTACCCGTCCGGACGTAGAATGGGGTCCCGGACCAGCGGTAGTTGTCGAATAACAACTTCCCGGCAACGAAAGTTTCAGTAGTTGAGTCGTGCGGAACATTGTCTTCATGACGGTAGTCGGGTTGGTTGTCGATGGCACCATATTGGCCCCGAACGAAGTTAGTGGCGGCATCCGCAACGTTGTAGACCCGCAGACTCCGTAGTGCCTTGACCTTTTCAGCCCGGATATCAGTATCCGTGAAGGCGACCGGTTGTTCCATGGCTAACAGGCTGACGATTTGCATGATGTGGTTTTGGACCATATCACGCAGCGCCCCACTGTTATCGTAGTAGGAAGCCCGTTCTTCGACCCCTAACTTTTCGGACAACGTGACTTGGATGTTGTCGATGTACCGGTTGTTCCACAGGGATTCAACCAGCGTGTTGCCGAACCGCAGGGCTTCGATGTTTTGAATCATTTCCTTACCCAAGTAGTGGTCGATCCGGAAGATTTGTTCTTCTTCGAAGGACTTGCTTAAGGCGTCGTTTAATTGCTTAGCAGAGTCGTAGTCGCGACCGAATGGCTTTTCGATGACCAGACGGTTGAAAGCGTCCTTGTTAGTCGACATTAAGCCTTGGGTCTTCAAGTCTTGGGCGATTGTGCCAAAGAATTGTGGGGCCATGGACAGGTAGAAAATCCGGTTACCTTGTAACTTGTACTTCTTGTCCAACTTTTCGGCGGCATCCTTCAAGACGGAGTAGTGCGCCGTATCCGTTACGTCGTGAGCCTGGTAGTAGAAGTGGGAGATAAAGTCCGAAGCTTCCTTGGAATCAGCGCGGTTACCGCTGTCCGCCAGTGACTTCTTGATAGCGGCCCGGAACTTGTCATCGGTCATGGTTTGACGAGACGTCCCGAGAACAGCAAAGTGCGTGCGCAGATTGCCTTTCTTATATAAGTTGAAAAGACTCGGGTAAAGTTTCCGGTAAGCCAAGTCACCGGTACCACCGAAGAACATGAATAAAGCTGTACGTTCAGTTGCCACGAGATAGTCACTCCTTAAGTGAAATTCTAATGTGATGTTATATGATTCTAGCAAGTTACGTGTTGAGAACACGGGTTGTACATCGGTTAAAACGAGAAGGGCAAGTTCAACTCGTTACCGCGAGGGTCTAAGCGCTTTCGTCTAGACCACTTCGAAATTCATTATACGCTACCCGTCTGTGAAAAGCGACCATTTTAAAGCAAGAATTTAAATTTTTGACAACCGGTTGCAATACCGTAGAATCAACGTTTTCATTAAATTCTCGCTTTCATGAAAACAAAATAAATCAGTGCAAAATGCCATGGAAACGGCTTTCGTGGAACCGCTTTTTTGTAATCGGTACCATTAAAATGCAAGTCTAAATGGGGCGATACAGCATTTAGGCCCCCGGGTCGGGTCCCCAAGATCACCACTAGCGGTCCCACCTAAAGTTCCCATCTGGTGATCAGCGGAAACGCCCCCGACTCGTCACCGTTAATTTACCCAGAATCGCGGGCCGATGCAAGGATTGTCCCTCCTAATTGAGGAGTTAATTTAAGGACATTTTTAGTTTGCTAAAGAAAAGCTAAACTCTGCAAAGTTTATGTAACTAAATTGTACGAAATCTGTTATACTACGAGACGGTTAAAAAAAGTGTCGGTGGCTGACCATCGACGAGACTAAGGGGTCTGAACAATGAAAAAAATGATGGTTGCATTAACTGGATTAGTCACGTTAGCAACGTTGGGGGCGACGGTACCCGCAACGCCAATCACGGCCAATGCCGCGAAATCGACTAAGTCGACTTACGTGAGCCCAAGCCTGAAGGTCAACGCCATTTACAGTAACGCTAAGAAGGTTACGGGGACGGCGACTAAGGGTGTTAAGATCCAAGTTAAGAAGTCTAAGAACGCTAAGAAGGTCTTAGGTAGTGCGACGGCTTCTAGCAAGACGGGGAAATTCACGGTTAAGTTATCCAAGTCCTTAAAGACGAACAGCAACGTGTACGTCTACGCGACGAACACCAAGACTAAAGCTTACTTCTACCGGATCATCCGGGTTCAGGCAGCGGCAACTAAGGCAGCTACCAAGAAGACCACGACCAAGAAGTCAACGAAGAAGACGACTAAAAAGACCACGACGAAGAAGACCGCAGCTAAGAAGACTACGGCCAAGAAGACGGTCAGCTACGGTGTTAAGACGCCTACGGGAACTTGGAAGTCTAACACGGCCAAGAAGTACTCCCAAAAGATTGTCTTTAGCCAAAAGACGGGTTATAACCAAACCCTGTACAAGAATGGTAAGAAGGTTAAGACTTTAGTATCCTACGCGAAGTACGACGTTGATGCAAAGACCCCAACGTTCTGGAAGATTACCTACACGCCTAAGGGCGCCAAGAAGGCTTCCTCATTCTACCTGCGGTTCACGTCCGCTAAGAAGTTCAAGATCGTTAACGCCAAGAACCAGGTCGTAAAGACCAAGGCCGGCGTTGCCCCAGCAGCTAACTGGACGTTTACTAAGAACTAAATTAAGTTAATCGGTATGTTAAAGGCGCTCTTCCCCATCAAACGGGAAGAGCGCCTTTTGGGGTTCTTCGTCAACTGTTGTTGGTGAACAAAATATTGGAGTTCTAATCACTTGGTGATTAGAGCTCTTTTTGTATGAACTCGAAAAGCGAACAGCACTCTTAGCCGGAATCTGAAGAAGTTTCGGTAACCAAATCCAGTGCGTTTAATGACTTTAATCTTGTTGTTTGAACCTTCTAAGGGCCCGTTGGTGTAATGGTGAGTAAAGGTATTGCCAATTTCATCATGATGAGTCGCTAGGGTCTGGAGGGTTGCCAACATCTCTTCCGAGCAGCCCTCTAAGTGATGGAATACTTGATTATAGTTGGGCCAATCACGGTTTTTGATGGTTTCACGTAACCGATTCATCACGTTGTAAGTTTGCTTGAGCTCGGGATCAATGTCCAATAAAGCATCAACCACATCAGTGGCAGTCGCTGGATAAGGGAAGTTTGTCCACTTACGGAAAGCTTCGTAGTTGAGGTGATTTTCCGGCGTTAATAATAGTTTCCAATAGCGTTTTAGGGCGTGATACTCGCGTGAGGAAGTCGCCAGGGTTTTCATGAGGCGCACCCGCGTCTTATTAAAAGCTCGATTTAAAGCGTTAACCAAGTGGAACGGATCGATGACAACGATGGCGTTCGGAAAGATCTGCCCCACCAATTTGGGATAGGTATAGTTCATATCGGTGACGATAATTTTCACATTTTCTCGCGCAGCCTGGTCGTAATGCTGGAAATACTTTTGAAGCTGATAAATGGTCCTAAAGGGTAACAGGTCGATCAATTCGTGGGTTTCCGCATCCATAAATTCAAAGCTCATCGCGTCGGTGGCGCTCTTAGTGCTTTTAACTTCGTCCATGAGGAGAACTTTTGGTAAATAGTGCCAGTTGGTTTGAAAGTCCCGTTCAGCGCGCAAGAGCTGCCGACCAACGAATGAATCCGAAGTGGATAACTCATCGGCAATGTGTTTGAGCGAAACCGGTTCGGTCAGTTTTTCTAAGCATTGTTTGCGGGTCGTATTTGAAATCGTGCAGTGTTTCGGCACCGCATTCGTCTGCGCCAGGAAATTGGTATGACAAGCCTTACAGTGAAAGTTTCGCCGATTGAGACACAGGATAACGGTGCTGCCCAATGTTTTTGCGAATCTAATGGTGGTCTTCCGCCAACCATAGCCAATAATTTGGTGATCATTGATAATCCCACAATTGCGGCATGCCTTGGGGGTGTAGTTTAGGGACCCCACCAATCGAATCACTCCATCATCACCCACTTGTCCTTCCTCAATTATTAAGTGTTCATCATCTATTCCTAACAACATTTTCGTAGTATCATTTGACATAGGGCATTTCCTTTCTTGACTTAATTCTGTGGTGGGAGCAAGTTAACGGACGGGAGATGTCCGCTTTTTTATTCTAATGATAAACAAAAAATCTGTCATCAGTAATAGATAAAAATCTATTACCAACAACAGATATTGTAGAACCCCTTTTGGTTAGTGTGGTAAATGCAGGCGCTTAATCAGACGGCTGGTCGTCGTCATCATCTGCGTCGAGGAGTGGGTTGAAGGCTTTGTCACGCAGACTCTTGCCCTTTAACCCCGCGTTATCTAACCGGCTAGCGGTGTCGTAGCCCAGTTGCTGGCTCTTATCGACGAAGTATTGGCGGACCAGCATTTCATAGTGCCAGAAGTCCCGTTCGTACTGGTCGTAACTCGCCAGATGCTGCCAGGGGCGGGACCGTAACAGGTAGCCCACGAAGTGCCGGATCAAGACGTGGTGGCTGGCCCGTTCAAAGTCGGGATAGGTTTCCGGAAAGCTGGTCTTGACCCATTTTAACCAACTGGCATCCTTCTGGAAGTTGTAGGTGAAGTCCAGAAATGCCATCTGACCTTCCCCCAAGCGGTTGAGTAAGGTCTGGTCCGGGTACCGTGCCGTATTATGGTGCAGGGCGTCGATTAACTTTTGAGGCTGGACCTCCTGGTTGTATAGGGGAACGTTGAATAGGATCACCCCAGAGCTAATGTACTTCTGGGAGTCTTTGAGTTCGGGGAACTCGGGCTTTTGGAAGACGGCCTTTTGACTATAGTAGAAAAAGTCGGGCACGGCCGCGAAGAGCTTGTCATCTGGGCACAGGTCGAACATCGGGGTGATGTCGCCGTAGACTAAGGTGTCGTTATCTAAGTAGAGCTGACGGTCGTAGTTCGGGAAGAAGCTGGGAGCGAAGAGCCGCCAGGTCACCACCAGTGGGAACCGCTCGTTGTGGTAGTCGTCGAAGTCGGCCCGGGTGATCGGCGGATTGAAGAAGTAGACCTTCACCTGGGGCTTATGGAACCGCTCGGGCAGACTCCGCACCAGTTCAATGTCCGAGTTGAAGATGTCGTCACCCATGACCAAGACGTCCAGAGGCTCGGCGCTTTGGTAGTGGTCGATGACTGAGGCTAGTGATGTGGCCGTTAACAGGATATCTAGCCGGCTTACTGTATAGATTAAAGCGTGTTTTGCCATAGTCAGTCCCCCCTAGAGACGTGCATCGTGAATGCGTCCTCAATCCCAGCGGGTCGGCGTCTCACGACTTATCAGTTGGTTAATCTTCTTAATTGTAGGTGTTTTAAAAAAGGGTGTCAACTGCTTAGGGCTTACCGGAAACAACTTACTGGAATCAGGGGATGGGCGCAAAAAAGACGCGAGCTGGAAAGCTCACGCCTCTGGAGGAAAAACTGGGAGAATTAGTTGGTTGCGAGTTGTTGCTGGGCTGGCTTGGCGGCCTTGGTGACCCGTGGCTTGTACCCAATCAAGCGCATCGCGTTGAAGATGACGACCAGGATGGACGCTTCGTGAACGAACATCCCACTGGCCATGTAGATGTAACCGTAGAATAAACCGATTAGCAGGAAGACCACGGTCAAGATGGCAATCGTGATGTTTTGCTTGGTGTTCGCAGAGGTCTTCTTGGCTAAGCCGACCGCGTGGTTCAAAGCGGTGAAGCTGGATTGCATCAAGACCACGTCGGCCGTTTCGATGGCGACGTCGGTCCCACCGCCCATGGCGATTCCGATGTTGGCCGTGGCTAAGGAAGGACTGTCGTTGATCCCGTCGCCAACGAAGGCAACGTTGCGACCTTGGTCTTGGAACTTCTTGACGAACTTGACCTTGTCAGCGGGAAGTAAGTCGGCGTGAACTTCGTCGATCGCCAGTGAAGAAGCAACGGCGTCGGCGGTGGCTTGGTTATCACCGGTCAACATCACTAAGTGCTTGATACCTTGACGCTTCAAAGCTAAGAGTGCGGCTGGAACTTCTGGCCGAATCTGGTCAGCGACACCTAAGATGTAGGCTAACTTGCCTTGGTAACCCACTAAGACCGTGGATTGACCCTCGTCTTGCATCTTGTGGAGGTCTTGTTCCTGTTGGGCCGTTAACGTAATACCGTTGGCGGTCAATAACTTGGCGTTCCCAACGTAGAGTGGCGCATCGTTCCAGGTGCCGACCATCCCTTGACCCTTGACGGTCTGGGTGTCCATGGCACCAGTAGCGGCTTGCAGGTGAGCGGCTAAGTGTTGCGTAATGGCTTGGGCTAAGGGGTGGTCAGAAGCCTGTTCGACTTGGGCCACACCAGCTAAGAGACTGTCATCCTGGCTGTAACGTTGCAGGTCCGCAACCGTCATCTTACCCGTGGTCAGGGTCCCCGTCTTATCGAAGACTAAGGTGTCGACTTTGGCCAGACTATCGACCACGTCGCCCCCCTTGATCAAGATACCGTGCTTGGCACCGTTCCCGATACCGGCGACGTTGGAGACGGGCGCACCGATGACCAAGGCCCCAGGGCAACCCAGAACCAGCACCGTGATGGCTAACCGTAAGTTTTGGGAGAAGATAAAGACTAGGATCGCAATGACTAAGACTGCGGGCGTGTAGTATTGGGCAAACTTATCAATGAACTTTTCGGCAGGGGACTTGGTGTCTTGAGCTTCTTCGACCAATTCGATGATCTTGGAGAACGTGGTC
Organism: Levilactobacillus namurensis; assembly: GCF_032197885.1. Lineage (NCBI taxonomy): Bacteria > Bacillati > Bacillota > Bacilli > Lactobacillales > Lactobacillaceae > Levilactobacillus > Levilactobacillus namurensis. The sequence continues at coordinate 231,778 of NZ_CP134159.1, forward strand.
TCGTCACCGACTTGGGTGGCTTCAATCTGGAGGGTCCCGCTTTCCACGATGGCTCCGGAGTAGACGCCGTCACCAGATTGCTTGTTGATGGGCCGGGATTCACCGGTAATGGAGGCTTCGTTGACGTAGCCAGAGCCGTCGGTCACTTGACCGTCGACGGGGACTTGGCCCCCAGCCTTGACTAAGACCACGTTGCCTTCTTCCAGGTCGTCGACGTCGACTTCACTGGTCGAGCCGTCGTCTGCTAAGAGGGTGGCGGTGGTGGGGGCCATTTCCGTTAAGGATTGGATGGCGCCCCGGGTCTTGGCTAAGGTCTTCTGTTCCAGGTAAGAACCGAAGAGGAAGAGGAAGGTCACGATGGCGGATTCTTCGAATTCACCAATCGCGAAGGCCCCGATAACGGCGATGCCGACTAAGAGTTCAATACTAAAGACTTTGGCGCGTAATGCGCTGATGGCCCGTAGGACGATGGGGGCAGCGGCAATTACGGAGGCGATGATCCAGGCCGTGTCGGTGACGTACGGGACGTGGGTGAACCAGGCGTTGAGGAAGCCCAGGACGATCAGGCCCGCGGACCAGAAAGTAATGGGAGTGGTGTGTTGATAGATGTAGCGTTGAAATGCCATGAGAAATCGTTCCTTTCTAGATTGTGATGATTAGCGATTTGGATAATGACGCTGATGATTGCTAATTGATGTGTTCATTATAAGGCGGATCGGCGATGATTAACTTGATGTGAATCAAGTTGGTGAAAAAAGATTGGCTAGCTTGGTGAACGCCTCGCTGATCACTTAACAGGACCCATTATGGGCCGGACTCGGCGGGATTAACTTGATGCAAATCAAGTCTGGTAAAAAAGGGAATGATTTTTAGAAATTGGTTGGCAAGGGGTGGCGGTAGGCGGCTTTGGTTGTACCTTGTCCCTTTTAGAAAACGCTTTTATAATTATAGTAACGATAGCTTCAAAGGAGGACACGATGCCCAAAGAACTCAGTCACCATCGCTTACACCTTTTCATGGCGATGTTTATCTTGATTTCGTTTATGTTGGGGTGCAATGAATACATGGTAGTGGGGAATCTAACTTTGATTGCGCAGACCTATCATGAATCGTTGAGCCAAGTTTCCAGTTTAGTGGCCATCTTTGCGTGGACCTACGCCATTGTGACCCCCATCCTGGCCATTTTTACCAACCGCGTGCATAAATATTACCTATTAGTGGGGCTACTAGTGGTCGCGGGGATGGTGGAGGTCCTACTGTTGGGTATTGCCTAGTCGCCACGGTGTTCGTCTTTATCCTGATTCGGCATCAGACTCCAGAAAATAAGGGAACGCGATAGCCCTGGTCGGAACATAAAAATCTCAAATCGGACGTTATCCGGTTATTGGTCAAGCTTAATGATCAATAACCGGATTTTTTGGTCAAATCAAGCGGAAAATAGCCCCACTTTTTCATGAAAAATAGGCGGGTGATTTTTCACCACTAAATGTTCATTTGGGGGTTACTTTTAACCACCAATTATACTTTTGACAACGTTGTAATCGCTTTCTCTGATGCTAAGATTATAGTTGTAGGCTGGAAGTAAATAGGAACTAATTTTGTTCTACAAGTCATCGATGAGGTCCGCGTCAGCCCAATAACGGCCTGATCGAAGAAAGAGGTATGCTATGACGAAAGATTTTCGACAGTTTGCTTTGACCCCCCCACGGGGCTGGAATAGTTGGGACAGCTACGGGGCCTCTGTGCGTGAGGACGAAGTGAAACGCAACGCTGACTATATGAGCCAGCACTTAAAGTCAGCTGGTTGGCAGTATGTCACAGTCGATATTCAATGGTATGAACCAACGGCCGATTCATCTAAGTATCACAACTTTGCGCCGCTGGTGATGGATGAGTATTCTCGGTTACTGCCGGATCCTGGCCGGTTCCCTTCTGCGGCGAACGGACAGGGATTCAAGCCGTTGGCGGACTACGTGCATCGGCTGGGGTTGAAGTTTGGGATACATATCATGCGCGGAATTCCGCGACAAGCGGTTCATCAAGCCACTGCGTTGAAGGGCACCACCAAAACGGCCCGCGATATTACGCTGAATAATATCTGTCCCTGGAACGCCGACATGTATGGTGTGAACGTGGACCTGCCAGAAGGCCAGGCTTACTACAATTCGTTGATGGATCTCTATGCTAGCTGGGGTGTGGACTTTATCAAGTGTGATGATATCGCCAACTCAGTGATCTACCAGGGAACCCATAAGAAGGAAGTCCAGGCCTTGCGGCAAGCCATTGACCAGACGGGGCGGGAGATGGTGCTGTCCTTGTCACCGGGACCAGCCCCTGTGAAGAACGGAGCGTTCTTCCAGCAAACCGCGAATATGTGGCGAATCACGGACGACTTCTGGGACGACTGGCGGTTGTTGCTGAATATGTTTGACCGCGCTGAAGAATGGTCCGCGATGTCTCAACCGGGGACTTGGCCAGATTGTGACATGCTCCCTCTGGGGCACATCGGGTTACGCTCCGTAGATGGCCCTGGCGGTGACCGCCAGACGCGGTTCACTAAAGCCGAACAACGCACCATGATGACCCTCTGGTGTCTGATGCAGTCCCCGTTGATCATGGGCGGTGAGTTGCCTGATTTAGATGAGTGGACCAGCAGTCTGTTGACGAATGCTGATTTACTGGAGATGGACGACCAGATTACCTCGAAACACCAACGGTATCGTGACCAACAGCTTGTGGTTTGGGAAGCCCAGAGTCCGCAGCACCATTATTTTGCTATTTTTAATTTATCGGAACAGGACTTGGACTTAACCCCGGCACTGCTGAAACGCTTCGCGATTCCGGTGGACGGTGAGACAATTTGGCCGGAACAGACCAGCTTAAAAGGTGTTCCGACCCAGACTCTGGCGGCTCATGATGTGTACTTGTTGAAAAACTAGTGAAAAACCTAACAAAAAAGGAAAGAGTTGAATCTTATGCAGAGCACAGATAAATTACCAGCAGCGACGAGCTATCCAGCTGGTTCTACCAAGGAAAAGGTCGGCGTTCTAGAACGGTTGAGTTATGCCAACCTTGATTTTGCGGGCCAATTAGTGGCCACGGTGGTTAACAGTTATTTGATGTATTTCTTTACCGATGTGGCGTTGATCTCAGCGGCTTCTACGGGGGTTATCTTGATGGTTGCCCGGGTCGTGGACGCCATCGGGGCCCCAGTCTGGGGAACCTTGATCGATATGACCCACTCTAAGTTCGGGAAGGCCCGGCCGTTCTTCTTGTGGCTGGCGATTCCTTACGCCGCTAGCGGGATCTTGCTTTTCTGGGCCCCTGATATGGGCGCTTCCGCCAAAGTCATCTATTGTGCGGTCGTTTACATGATCTACGGGGTTTTGTACTTAGGAATCAACGCCCCAATCACCACGATTTTGCCGTTAATCACGTCGCATCCGGAACAACGGGTCGTCTTGAATTCGTGGCGGATGGTCGGCTCTAACTTAGGGGTCTTTGTGGTGAACTCCCTGACGTTACCATTAGTCGCCTTCTTTGGCGGTGGTAATGACGTTCGCGGGTTCCGGATCTTTATCGTGATCTTCGCTATTCTGAACTTGGTCGGGACGCTGTACTCCTTCGGCCACGTTCGTGAACGGGTGGTCGTGCCTAGTAGCCAACGGGTTACGCTGAAGGGTAGTATCCATGCCATGAAAGGAAACTGGCCATGGTTCTTGATTGTGATTGGGAACTTCTTGTTCTGGGTCGCCCAACAAGGTCGGCAACAATCAATGGTCTACTACTTCACTTACTACTTCGATAACAAGGGCTTGGTCACTCTGTTTAACTCAATCGCGATTGTGCAAGTTCTGGGGGTTATTTCAATTCCGTTCTTGAACAAAGTGATGTCGAAGAGTCATATCTGGGCCATGGGTCTGGCCATTGCCGTCCTGGGTCAATTCGTGATTATGTTCTCCGGCTTGAGTGTTGCCGGGGCAACGGCCGGCTGGCTGATTGCCAACGTTGGTTCCGGGATCGCCGTATCCATGCCATTTGCCATGTTAGGGTCCGGCGTGGACTACGGGGAATGGAAGAACGGCATCAACGCCGCTGGTTTGTTGACCACGATTGGGTCAGCCTTCTGTATGTCCATGGGGATGGGCTTAGCCGGTGCGATGAACGGGGGAATTATGTCTTCCTTCGGTTACATTGCCAACCATGCGCAAACGGCCCACGCCATCACCGGGATCGGTATCTCCTTCAACTGGGTAACCATCCTGATGTATGCTTTAGCGATTATCCCAGCAATCATTTACCAGAAGTTTGAAAACCAAGAAGCCGATATCACGGCTGAACTGGCTAAGACGCGTGAATAAGCTAAGCGTTGATTGACCAGTAAAGAACCCCCTAACTAACAACCCTTACGGATTGTGGTTAGGGGGTTCTTTTGGCGTGATAATTAATCAATCAGCTGAATGGTGGCTTGGGTGAGCGCCGCAGGAGCCACTCTGACGGTTTGGGGCGTGGTAGGTGCACCGGATTTCTTGGGGTGCGTGAGCGCGCGATAGCCTAGAAAGAGGCCGTCGACGACTAGAATCACGATGATCATAATCAGTACGTTCATGTGGCCCTTGGGCCGTTGGTTAGGGTTGTTCATTGGGAGACATCCTTTCTGGTTGGAGACTTAAAGCGATTTTTGTAGTGAGCCGTATTCTTAGTGATGGGGACCTCGGGGTCAAAGTTGCTGCTGTCCAGGAATTTCCGGGTGTACGCACCGCGGAATTCGGAAGGCGTCAAGTTGGTGTGCTGCTTGAAGGTCTTCATGAAGCGCTTTTCGTCCGTGAAGAAAGCCATGCTGGCAATCTGCTTGATGGGCAAGTTGGTGCGCAACAGGAGCTCCTTGGCCTGGTCGAGCTTACGCTGGTTAATATATTGAATCACGGTTTGGCCGGTTTGCTGCTTGAAGATGCGGACCAGGTAGTGCGGGTTTAACGCAAAGGATTCCGCAACGTCGGTCGCCTTCAGGTGGTCGCTTAGGTTGGCTTGAATCCAGCTTTTGATCCCGTCGATGCGGGCCTCTTCTTCAGAATCCGGTTCGCCGGCAATCGAGAGGTAGTAGTTCTGGGAAAGTTCAATCAGTAACGTCGTCAGAAGGTAGTCGACGGACATGGTGGTAAAGTAGCGGTTCTTAGCGACGTCGAGAATCTGATTGGCGATGATGAAGACCTTCTCTAGGGTTGGAATCTTGAACTGTAGCGGCAAGATTGCCTGGTCGCGCTTGAAGAGGGCCTGGATGGCGTGCGAATCGCTCTCGTCTAGGGTGCGGGTTCGCAGACCGTTGGGCTTGGTGAAGAAGTGAAACCAGAAGTACTGAGTATCTTCCGGTGAGTCTTGGTACCCCTGCAAGTGGTGGTAGGGGGGTAAGGCGAAGACTTCCCTTTCGCGGACCTGATAATACTGGTCATCGACTTGCAGGTACAGGGTCCCCTTGATCATGATGATAATTTCAAAGTTTCCATCGTGATACATGTGCTTGTGGCGCCAGTGCTTTCTGGCTGTGAACTTACCAGAAGAGATATGTAGTACGGGTTCACTAATGTCAAAACAAGTGACCGTATTCAACGAAATCGACCTCCAATCGGTAGGCAATGTGATTGGTTCTTGAAAGGTGAGAAAAAGACACCAAATCTTACAGTTTTCCGTTACAAAAAGCCACCTTTTCTATACAATACACTATTTTTTTCGAAAAAGAAACCGGTTACAATATTATTGTACGGTGGACCGGGGATGACCGCTAAGGGGACCCGTCACCGAAATCAGTACGAATTTTAGTAATGAGAAAGGACTGCGCTCATGGATAAATTAATTGTGGCGACACCAGCAGCAAGATTGGGGTTTGAGATTGATCAGAACCAGATTAGATTGACGGTGGTGAATTCCAACGATTTAAGTACCGCCGATCCAGAATTAAAACAACATTTTCAGTTAGCTGAGGTGCAGGTGACGGGACGAAACTTTCACCACAAAGGGGTCAGCTTCGTGGATACCAATCCGGGGCGTGATTTAAAGTATCTACGGCACACCATTACGGAGACGCCCAACGGGAAACAAGTCGCCGTGACCCAGATGGATGCGGCGCAGACCTTGCAGGTAACCAGCTACTACCGGCTATTTAACACGTCGGCCGTGATTCGGAGTTGGACTACGGTTGAAAATATTGGCCAAACGGATCTCGGCCTGGAATACGTTTCTTCCTTTGCCGTGAGTGGTCTCAATCAATTCCAAGACTTGACGGGGAATTATGCGGAAGATAATCAGTTGTACATACCGCACAACGACTGGACGGCGGAAGCCCAGTGGAAATGCCAGACTTTAAAGGACGCGGGCCTAGATTATTGGGTTGACGGGGAAAAGAATCAGGCGTCCACCAAGCGCATCAACGTCACCAACAACTCGTCATGGTCGTGCTCAGAGTATTCCCCGAATGGGCTGTTGACCAACACCAAGACGCAGCAAACCGCCTTTTGGCAAATTGAAAATAACGGCGCTTGGCATTATGAACTGACCGATATTGGCCGGGGCAACTTGTTGGCGTTGCGCTTGTCTGGTCCCGAAGAGTTCGACAACCATTGGTGGAAGAACCTAGCGCCTAAAGCCACGTTTACCACGGTTCCGGTAGCCTTTGGCCAGCTCATGGGAGATTACGAAGATGCTTTAGACGAACTGACCAAGTATCGCCGGCTGATTCGGCGAGAAAATGCGGATAACCAGAGCCTGGCGGTGATCTTCAACGATTACATGAACGGGTTGGCGGGTGACCCCACCACCGAGAAGGAAATTCCGTTGGTTGACGCGGCCCATCAAGTGGGGTGTGAATACTTCGTGATCGACTGTGGCTGGTACGCCCCCGGCTATTGGTGGGATAGTGTCGGTGAATGGCAACCATCAGCTGAGCGCTTCCCTGGAGGAATTGAAAAGCTGATTCAGTACATCCGGGATAAGGGGATGACCCCAGGACTGTGGCTAGAATTAGAAGTGGTTGGCATCAAGTCACCGTTGGCTAAGAAACTGCCAGACGATTGGTTCTTCATGCGCCATGGCCAGCGGGTCATCGATGCGGACCGGTATCACCTGGACTTTACGAATCCGGCCGTTCGCGAGTTTGCCGACGGCGTCATCGCCCGGTTAGTGGAACAGTACGGTGTTGGGTACATTAAGATGGACTACAACATCACCACGGGAATCGGGACGGACCGGCATGCCGATAGCGCGGGTGATGGCTTGCTCCAACATAACCGTGCCTACTTGAAGTGGCTGGACGCCATCTTCGCGAAGTATCCGGACCTGGTGATTGAAAACTGCGGAAGCGGTGGGATGCGTCACGATTATGCCATGCTGCAACGGCACAGCATTCAGTCCATGACGGACCAGACCGACTACGTCCGCAACGGGAACATTGCCGCGGTAGGCGCCTCAGTAGTTGCGCCCGAACAATGTGCCATCTGGTCGTATCCACTGCAGGACGGGGATGACGAAGAGGTCATCTTCAACATGGTCAACGCGATGCTTCTGCGGATTCACCAGAGTGGTTACCTGAATAAGGTCAAAGGGCACCGGCTAGAACTGGTGGCGGAAGGTATTCAAGCCTACAAGACCTATCGTCACGCGATCCCGGAAGGCCTGCCAATCTGGCCAGAGGGGTTAGCGCAACTAGATGATGAATGGTACAGTTACGGGTTCCGGAATGGTCAGGACATTTACTTAGCCGTTTGGCATGGTGGGGGTCCGCAACGAGATCACCAAGTATCCTTGCAGAAGTACGGGCAAGTTGCGGACGTTACCCAGGTCTACCCGCAGCAGGACACCAATAGTCGTTACACGGCGGTGGATAGCACCTTAAACGTTCACTTTGATCGAGAAAAGATGGCCCGACTTTACCATATTAAGTTGGCGTAAATTGAATTTGGATTAATTAGTAAAAAAAGCGTTGGTAACGGGATAATCATTTTCGTCAGCCTTACCGGGTGGTCAGACAGGGCTAGACACCCGGTAAGGCGATTAATCCGTCACACCCCCATTGGTCATCGCCTCAACTCGGTGGCCAATGGAACACTTCTTAGACTTAAAACGGCGCCGGGAAAACATCCCAGGCGCCGTTTTTTGCGTCGTTGTTGCCACTCTGCCCAAAATTAAAGCCCCACTTCCGGTCTGGAAGTGGGGCTTTGCTAGCTCGCAGTCTAGTGAGAATTAGTCTTCGTCATCGTCGTCATCATCGTCTTCATCCAGGCCGTCGCGGGCATCGTTGCCTAAGAGGGCTTGGAGCTCCCGGATGATGTGGTTATTGGTCCCCCGCAAGTCGGCTAAGAAGGCTGCAAGCGCTGGCCGTTCCTCTTTTTCGGCTAACTTGATGGCCCGGTCGATGAAGAGGTTGTGGGTGTCGGCGTCGTGGACCAGTTCGTTAACTTGGTCTTCAGCACTGTAGTACTTCTTGTCGCCGCCTTCTTGGAGCATGTTGTACTCGTGGTACTCCTGGGTGGTGGTCGAGACGATTTCACCCTCATCGAGTAACAGTTCGCCTAAGGCGTCGAATTGACGCCGGTAAGTGGCGATGTACTCGGTCAGCAGTTGCCGAACGCTTAGGGCTAACGGCCCCTTAACGGACCAGCGAACTTGGTGGAACTTCACGATGGAGATGTGTAAGTTAGCCAGGATGTGGTTGGTCATGGCCCCAGCAGTTGGGACGTGGTGGTCGTGTTCAGTTTTGGCTTGTTCAGCAGCGTAGCGGTCTTCAATAGTAGTGGTCATTGGGAGATAACTTCCTTTCGTTTTGGCGAGATTAGAGGGCTTTTACTTTAGAACTCTTGACGGTGTAGCCTAAGTCGGTGACCAAGTTAGCCAGGTCGTCGGCGTTAGTTTCACTGTCGTCGAATTCAGCTTTGATTTTGCTGGCGTTAAACAGGACTTTGACGTTCTTCACGCCATCGTGCTTACCTAAGGCACCTTCGATCTTAGTCATGCAAGATGGGCAAGTCAGGTCTCCTAATTTCATGGTTACTTTATTCATAATGAATTCCTCCTGTCTTGATTACATAAGTTAGTATACGGTCGGCTGACCAGAAAATACTTGACTTAAATCAAGTTGTCGAAAAAAGTTGCTTTTTTGCGCGATTAATTTTAAAAAGCGGAAAATTCACCGGCTGATTAGTTTGGGAATGGCGCCGAGTAGGTGTTTCGCTTTCCCGGTAATTATGCGACAATAAAGCCAATTAGATGAAAGAATAAGTGAGGGAACAACATGTTTAAAACCAAGCAAGAAGTGAGTCTCTTTGGGATTCTTGCCGCGACCTTACTCCTGAACGCTGCGGCGGCGTGTATGTGGCCCTTGACCACGGTGTATATGCATAATCAACTCCACCAAACGCTGGCCTTAGCGGGAGTCGCGCTCCTGGGAATGTCCCTGTGTATGATTCTAGGCAACTGGCTGGGGGGCTGGTTGTTCGATAACTGGTCACCGTTTAAGTCCGGCTTGTTGGGGACGGTCTGTTCGTTGGTGCCGATGGTCACGCTGATCTTCTTCCACGGGTGGCCGATCTTCGGCATCCTGTTGCTGTTCATTGGCTTGGGCGACGGAATCGTGATGACCGTGGTCAACTCGTATGCGGCCAACGTCAAAACGATTGCCAGCCGGAAAGTGTTTAACTACCTCTATATTGGGATGAACTTGGGGGTCGTGATTGGGACCCTGATGGTGGGGTACCTGATGGACCACGGGGTCGTCTTGGTCTTCTCGGTCGCGGCTGTCTTCTACCTGATTCAACTGGTGATCTTGCTGGCGGACTTCCGGGTCAACCTAGTCACCGAAAAGGCTGAACGGGTAGCGGGGCCGGCCAAACCCGCCCATCTCCGGTTGATTTGGCTGATTGCGTTGATGGTCTTCTGCCTGTACCTGAGTTACTCGTTGTGGGAGAGTGTCATCTCGGTCCACATGACCGACCTAGGGATTTCTTTTGAGAAGTACAGTCTGTTATGGACGTTAAACGGTTTGATGATCGTCTTCGGCCAACCCCTGGTCAACCGCCTGGGTGCGAATTTAAAACTCAGTACCCAGATTTTCACGGGAACGTTGATCTTTGTCCTGTCCTTCTTAATCCTGGTGTTTGCGAAGAGTTACGCGACGTTCGTGGTGACCATGATTATCCTGACGGTGGGAGAAATGACTGGGTTCCCGGGGATGCCGGCCTGGATCGACAGTCTGGCGGGGAACAATGATAAGGGGAAGTACCAAGGCCTCTACAACATGGCGATTTCCTTCGGTCGGGCCGTGGGACCCCTCTACGGTGGCCTGTTGATCGAGTATGGCAGTTATCAATCGCTGTTCTGGTCGGTCACGGCTATCATGTTGCTGTCCTTAGCCGCCGTGATGGTGCACAACCGGCAGATTCGCCACCGCCGGATCAAGCAAGACTAAGGATAATGATAATAAAACTGGCTGCTTAATTGGATGCTGGTCTAAAAAAATAGAGCCGGAGATGAAGTTCTCCGGCTCTATTTTTTGGCGTTCTAAACGTACGATCAAAGACAAATTGTGGTCATCCCCCGCCTTACCGGTTGGGCCTGAAGAGGCTGGAACGTAGTGGGCACGACTTGGCGCCCTGAAAGTCCCAGGTCTCCAAGCTCGGCCTTTGGGTAATCCGGGAAGGAACCCCGAATAACCCAGACGACACTACTGAGCCTCTTCAGGCCCAACCTCACGGCTAAATTGAGTGTCCTCAAAACAGTGTTTCCTGATGCTTGACGATTTTATTCACGCAAACGGCCACTGGACCTTATCCCGTTTAGGATGAGGCTGTTTACTGATTATAATCGTCAGCAATACACTTGGGGACCGCGGTCTGTTGGCGAATCATGTTCTGCTATGGGTTTACACGACTGTAAGCCGGGAGGACGGCCAGACAAGGCTCAGCCGTGAGATTTTCCTTGGTGAGCGTTCTTCAGCTCGCCTAGGAAAAGGCCAAACTTGAAGACCTGCGCTTGGGGCTTCAAGTTGTGCCCACGGCGTTCCAGCCTTGTCTGGCCGCCCGGTAAGGCGGATGACCATTTACCCCTGAAGCCAGCCCTGCTGTTGCAACCCGGTCAGGATGCCAGCTCGTTGCTGGGGGTCGCGGCTGAGTTCGGTCGCGATGTGGTGACTGAACGTTTCTTCCCGTTGGTTGGTGGTCCGTTGCTGGTAGTAGACCTTGATCAGTTGGTTATAGGCGACCAACGACGGATCCGTGGGTGTGATGGCCTGGTAGCCGTTGGTGAAGTGCACCAGGTCTTGGGGGAGCCGCGGCTTGTGTTCCGGCTGTTCAGCGGGGTGTCCGATTGCCAGCCCCAGTACCGGGAAGGTCAACTCGGGCAGGTCGAGTAAGTCAATTAGGCGGGGAACGTCGTTTAAGATACTCCCCATGATGGTGCTGCCGAGCCCCAGACTTTCACCCGCGGTGACCACGGTCTGGGTCATGATGGTCGCGTCGAAGATCCCCGCGAGGAGTTTGTCCAGACTATGCAGGTTAGCGGTTGTGGTGGCGTTCTGGGGTGCCAGTTGTTGGTTCCGGTACTGGTCCGCCACGAAGACGAAGTAGTGGCCGGCCCGCTCGAGCCAGTGGTGGCCGGTGATGTCGCCGAGGGTGGCCAGCTTGGCGGGGTCGGTAACGCTAATGATGCTGGCCTGTTGGGAAAAGGTGCTGGTGGCCGCGTGTTGGGCGGCGTCGACTAGGGTGTGGATTTCCGTATCCGTGAGTTTTTCGGGTGTAAATTGACGGATGCTGCGGTGAGCCATTAGGGTGTCTAAAGTGGGATTAGTCATGTTGGGCCTCCTTGAGTCGCTTGACCATGGCCTGGTAGACCCGTTGTTCATCGGCGGGGACTCCCCGGAGTTCGTAGTTGGCGATAAAGGGCGCGTTGAACTTCTGGGCGTAGCGTTTGGCGGTCAGGCAGTACTGTTCGTTAAAGTTTCGGTTGCCGCTGCCGACCACGCCCAGCAGGTAGCGAGCGTTGTTGCCGTACGCGATGTATTCGCCCAAGACGTTGGTCATCAGTTCCTTAACGCCGTTGTCGATGCCGTTGCCGCCATTCAGGTAGGTCGGCACGAAGCAGAAGTACGGGCTGGTCTCGGCCGCCAGATCGGTGGCGTCACTGATTTCGGTGGCCGTGATGGTCGGCAGGCTCGGGTCGGTCGCGTGTTGGGCCGCCGCGTAGTCGGTGAGGTGTTCGATGAAGTTCCGGGTATTCCCTTCGATTGAGATGTATAAGATCCGCATACTGATTCCTCCGGTTTTAGATAGGTTGCTTCTAGTGTACACGGATTGGCGGAAAAATGTTGTGCGAAAACGTCTTGCGCAATTCTTGGACCTGTGCTAATCTAGGCGTAATCTAAGAAAGAACGAGGTATTTCAGCCAATGCGTAACTAAGCGAATCCATTGTTAAACACACTTATCCTGATTTCAGGGGTGGAGTGTGTCGACTCTGGGAATTGCTGGTTACGCTGACTGAGTTGCCAAGGCAACCGGTGGGCGCGATTTTCGTGAGGAAAATGCGACCACTTTTTTAGTGTCCAACCAACGATTCCTGCGCTTTTTTAAGGGGGACGTTACCTTGACACAAATTTTAATTGAGCATCTGCACAAGACCATTGCGGGTCAACCACTCTTCACCACGGACCGACTGACCGCCCAGACCGGCGATCGGGTCGGCATCGTGGGGGCTAACGGGGCGGGGAAGACCACCTTAGCCCGCATCATTGCCCACCAGGAACCCGATTTCACAGGAACCTGCCGGGTCGACGGCACCGTGATTCGCGTGCCACAGATTGCCCCGACGGCCGATAAATCCGGTGGTCAGAGTATGCTGGCGCGGGTACGGACGGCTCTGGCGCAACGGCCAGCGGTCCTGATCTTAGACGAACCTTCCGCCAACCTCGACGACCGGCACCAACGCTGGTTGACCCAGACCCTCCAGCACTTTTCTGGCCTCTTGCTGCTGATTTCCCACGACCGGGCCCTACTGAATGCCGTGGCGACCAAGCTCTGGGTAGTGGCAGACCAGCGCTATACCCAGTATAACGGGACCTTTGCGGCCTATGAATTGGCAACCCAGCGACAGGAAGCCAATCAGTTGGCGGCCTACCAGCGTGAACACCGGGAACAGCACGCCCTGGAAGTCGCCGCCCAACACCGGCGAGAGAAGGCCAACCGGGTCCGCAAGGGCGGCCGTAACCTGACGGCTGCCGAACGGGGCAACTCGAAGTCTTTGCGGGAGGCTACCGCGGGGAAGATCGACCGGGGCGCCCGGGCCATGGTCGAGCGCGCCAATCGCCAGACCACCACGGTGAAGCCCCACCAGGCCGCTAGCGTTAAACTGGTGGCGACCGATTTACCACCGGTGCAGGGCAAGTATCTGGTCAGTGCCACCAACCTGGTGTTAGACCGGGGTGGGAAACGCTTGTTGCAACGGGCCACCTTCCGGATTCGTCCGGGTGAGCGGGTCGCCTTAGACGGGGACAACGGCAGTGGGAAGTCGACGCTTCTGACCGCCATCTTGACCCGGCACCCCCAGACTCACTTAGCGCCCAGTGCGCGGGTGGGCTACTTCCATCAGGATATGACGGAACTGGCTACCGATCAGACCGTCTGGCAGGCCATGGCCGCCGCCACGACGCTGGATCCCGACCGGACCCGGCAGATCATGGGGGCCTTCGGGTTGACCGCACGCTTCTACGACCGCTTGGTAGGGGACTTAAGCGGGGGCGAACAGGTTAAGTTGCAACTTCTGACGATTCTGGTCAGTGCCAGCAACCTCTTGATTCTGGATGAACCCACCAACTACTTGGACTTACCGGCGCTCAAGGCCCTGGCCGCTTACCTGGTGGCCTACCCGGGGACGGTCCTGTTCGTGGCTCACGACCAGACCTTCCGTCAACAGGTGGCGACCCGGACCCTGGAGATTCGGCAGCAACAGTTACGGGATCCGGCCCAGACGGCGCAGGGAGTCCCGGCGACGGACCTGCCCCGGTTGCGGTTCGAGTACGACCAGCTGATGCAGGCGCCGGAACTTGATCAGGAAAAGTTGCGGCAGTTACGGGCTAAGATTGCCGCTGCCCAGCGTGAAAACGGTTAATCCGTGGTTTTTTGCAAAAAAGACTTACGAGAAAATTATTTTTCTGTTAAAGTAATCCATTGTGTTTGATGAAAGCGAGTGAAAATACAATGGAAACTGTACAAAACAATCCAGCAGCAGAAAAAGCCCGGGTGCCAGTTGCGCACCCCATGCTAGCCATGATGGGTATGCTGATTGGTGGATTTGTGGGGATGTTCAGTGAAACTTCCCTCAACATTGCGCTACCTCAGTTGATGGCACAATTAAACGTTTCGACAGCCACAGTTCAGTGGTTGGTCACCGGCTACATGCTGATGATTGGGATCGTGTTACCTTTATCTAGTTTAATTACCAAGTGGTTCACCACGCGGCAAGTGATTCTGTTTGCCTTGATTGATTTCGCCGTTGGGGCGATTATCTCGGCGGTAGCGCCTGGTTTTGGCGTTCTGCTCTTGGGTCGGATGATTCAAGGAATCGCCACCGGGCTGATTCTACCGTTGATGTTTACGGTCGCGATGCAGATTTTTCCACCCTATAAGTTAGGGGCGGCTATGGGGATGGTTGGGTTAGTGATTATGTTCGCGCCCGCCATTGGCCCAACTTTGGCCGGAATCGTGCTGGGGATTGCTTCCTGGCGGTGGATCTTCTGGCTGTTCGTCCCGTTCTTGGTCATCGCGTTCTTATTTGCCGTGACCTCCCTGAAGAACATTGCGCCCGTGACGCGGCCTAAGATTGATTTCTTATCAATCCTGTTATCCATGGTCGGTTTCGGGAGCTTAGTCGTTGGGGTCAGCATGGCCAGTGACCATGGCTGGGGATCCCCAATGGTCTTGGGGGCCTTAGTCTTAGGAATCGTGGTCTTGGCATGGTACACCCATCGTCAATTGACCATGGAACACCCCATCTTGAACTTACGGGCTTTCGCCATTCCGGGCTTCCGGGTCGGTGCGAGTCTGGTCATGATTAACTTCGGGATCATCCTGTCCGCGATGTACCTGTTACCTATGTACATCCAAAAAGGGGCACTGGTTCCCGTTGCGTTGACCGGGATCATCATGTTCCCTGGTGGATTGATGAACGCGATTGTCTCCGCGATTTCTGGTCGGTTGTACGACCACATCGGGGCTCGTAAGCCAGCAATGCTGGGCTTCATCATCTCCATGGTCGGGGCTATCTTGTTGGCTTTGACCACCACGCAGAGTGCTATCTGGTACATCATCTTGGCCCACGTGGTCTTGATGATCGGGGCACCGTTAGCCATGTCACCATCCCAGACCCACGGGTTGAACGCGTTGACGGGTCCAATCGCGGCTGACGGGAGTGCTATCATGAACACCCTCCAACAAGTGGTTGGGGCGATTGCTACGGCGATTGCGACCAGCTTGTTGGGCATCGGTCAAGCGGCGTACTACGCCGGTGGCGCCCATCAAGCTGCTGGGGCGTTCGTGAACGGGTCCCACTACGGGTTCTACTTCACGTTTGCTTTAGCCGTGATTGGGTTCTTAGTGGCCTTGCGGTTGCCGAAGGCTGAAAAGTACGGTAAGCATGAATAATCAGTAAACATTGAAGCGTCGCCAATCTCAACGGGTTGGCGGCGCTTTTTGCGTACCACAAGGCGAGCGAGCTGGTTAGGGGGGAAACTGTCACGTTAGGGGATTCGTTAATCCCTTGATAAAACTAAGTAGCGACTAAACGGTTCAACGTAGGGGCGTGTTAAGCTGGTTCTTAGATGAGGGGGATAGCATGGATTTAGGGATGCAAATTCGTGTGATGCGTAAACGACAGAATATGACGCAAGCCCACCTAGCGCAACTGATTGGGGTCGACCAACTCACCATCGACCGGTGGGAAGGGTGCGTCCAGTGCGATCCGACACCGGCGCAATTGCGAGCGCTAGCGCGGATCTTAGACTTCGAGTCGGAAGGGCACCAAGCGGCAGACCAGGGGACGCCGCGCCAGGCCCACCGGCTAGCCATCTGGCCCTGGCGTCACCGGGCTGTGCGCCATTATTGACCAGAAGATGTGGCGATTGTTTTGACAAACATGAAAGGCGCCCGACCAGTGTTGACACTGATTGGACGCCTCTTGTCGTCTGGACGTTTAAGGTGAGTGGCAAGTGCCCGCAGACCGTCAAAAAGACGCTTAAGCCACCCCCACGTCGGGGAGAGCTTAAGCGCCTTAGCTTTAATCGTTATCGTGATGGTGTTTCTTATCGTTATCGTCTTCGTCCATCAGGGATGGTTTGGGTTGCACGGGGTTGACCGTGACCTCGAACCAGTTAATGAAAGAATTCTCGTAATCGATGACCTTTAAGTCGAAGTTCTCCAAGTGGATCACGTCGTTGACTTGGATGTCGGGATAGTTATCAATGATGTATCCCGCCAGCGTCACGATGTCGGTCGACTCGAAGTCCTTGATGTCGACGTTGAAGTAGCGTTCGAAGTCGTAGGTGGTCATCTTCCCGTTGACCTGGAACGTCCCGTTAGGTTGCTTGAAGATGTACTGGTCGTTGGCGTCGTCAATCTCATCGCGGACGGTCCCGAAGAGTTCCTCGTAGATGTCCTTGTCGGTGATGATTCCGGAAGTCCCACCGTATTCGTCGACTACGACCACGATAGGCGTCTGGTGCTTGATCATCTGTTGCAAGACCTGCGTGATTGGCGTAGTTTCTGGCGTGGTGGTGATGTCACGCAATAACTTGTCCACTTTAATGGAAGAATCCACTTGTTGTTGGCGAATCAAGTCGTAGTTGTAGACGTACCCCAGAATCTTATCCTTATCGTTGTCGGCCACCACGGGCAACCGGCTGAAGCGTTCCTGCAGGTAGACCGTTAAGGCTTCCTTGACGGTCGTGGTGATGTCGATGACTTCAAGCTGCGTCCGGTCGATCATGATGTCCTTGGCGACCTTATCGTTCAGTTCGAAAGCCCGTTGCATGTAGACCAAGTCGTTCTTTTCCAGCTCCCCGCCTTCCACGGCACTGCGGGAGAGGTTTAAGATCTCGGCTTGGGAGAAGACTTCGTCACTTTCGTTGGCCACTTTCAGGCCCATCATCTTGACCACCCCAGTCGCACTGACGTTGAGTAACCAGACGAAGGGGTAGAACAGAACGTGGCAGTAATGCAGGGGCGTAACCACTAGCATCAAGACCTTCATCGGCATATCGATGGAGATGTTCTTGGGCACGATTTCGGTGAAGACCACTTCTAAGTAAGTCAGGACCAGAACCCCAATAATGGCGCTGACCGTATGGGCGGTAGCGTTATTGATATGCATGGGGGCGATGCCGGCAAGCAGGATGTCGACGAAGAACGTTTCACCGATCCACCCTAAGATAATTCCGGCTAAGGAAACCCCCACTTGAGTTGTTGACAAATATTCGTTTAAATTGGTGACCATTTTCATGGCCCGAGTGAGCTTGGTTGAAGGCTTGTCTAGGTCGTCGATTCTTTCTTGTAACGCACTAGGCCGGGTCTGAACTAAGGCAAACTCGCAGGCAACAAAGAAAGCTGCAAAGAAAAAAGTAACTAAAATAATCACTAGGTTTACAACTATCTGACCGCTATCCACACATCATTCCTCATTTCACTTATTCTATCCACTCATTATAGCGCGTCTGACCGCTATTTTGTAGTCCTTGAGTTGAGGCAAATTTTACGCCGATACCCCCCTGAACGCAACCGAACGCTAAAGTTTCTGGGGGAAACGGAAAGGGTCCGGCTAGCAAAAGTCAATTTTGGTGAGAAATCTTTCCGGTGGGTAAGTTGACCTGCCTGAGGAAGCCGTCTTAATTGGGAAACTTGGGGGTAGCGGGTATCCTGAGGGGGATTGGTGCGGATCGTTAACGCCCCTGACGGTACCGCTTACAATTTTATGGATTTATCCGGGATTCACGCTTAACGTTTTCAAAAAAAAGGACTAGACTAAAATTAGAAACATCAAAGGAGATTTTGATTATGGCAGACACACCAAAGGAAAAAGCAGACGAACCGAAAATTGACATCCCAGCAGCGGATGTTGAAAAGGCGGCAAAGCTGATCTTAAAACCGGGGTATGTGACGAAACACGATCTACCTAAGATGGCAGATCTTTCATGGGCAACGGCCCTGAACAAGGCAGTCACCGCGCACTTCTTGAATGACGATGACGACCACGACCCTTACGTTTATTTCGAACAGTTTGACTTTGCTGGTGGCGATATCGACTCAATTCTCTTTAACATGGACATCGTGAAGACGCGTGAAGACGCGTTGAAGACGTTGGGTGAACAGATTGGCCAAAAGCTAGTGACCCCACCAGAAAAGATGGACTTAATCTAACCTTAGACAACCTATAATGCGGCGTCCCGATTCATTGAAAAATGAATCGGGACTTTTTTATCGGATATTTTTAAAGGTCGAGGGAGTAAGCGGTTTGACAAGTCACTAACCTAAGTGAGTTTTCCAAAAAAATTTTTTGAAAAAACGGTTAGTTCATGACGTGTATGAAACATTTAGTAAGGACCCGGGATGGTAATAACTAATGGGAAATGAAATAGTGAAATAAATTGATGGAACATCCCGTTGACGGGTTGGTTGGTTGATTTAACTATTTGGGGAAGCGCTGTAGTAATGGGCGATTTCAACCGCTTACACCAACGGAGAAAAGTGAACTTTTTGTAAAACCGGGCCGTAACGTTTTTGGGTATAAATGATTATTTTGGCCTCTTTATAAATCCAGTAATTAGTTGCGAAGGAAACTTGTGGCCATTAATGGCGTTTTGGCTATAAAATTGGCCATTCACAATTATCCACATTGGAATATATGTGGTATTATAAAGAAGATTATATTGAGTATTTTGTCGAATTGATTGAGTAATGGGGCGATTTAATGAAGGGATTAGATCCGAAGCGGATGTCAGAACTATTCCGCTCGAACAGCAAAACACATTTTAAGATGTATAAGGCAGGCAGAAAGTGGCTGGTCGCTGGGATTTCCGCGTTAAGCGGTCTATTAGGCCTGGGAACCATTGGCTCGACGTCTGCGAAAGCCGACACCAAGACTGGGGCCGCTAAGACCCTGGATACGGAGGATGTTGCCGCGACCAAGACCACGGGGACGATTCCGGCCACATCACAAGCAACCGTGCAAGCGTCGACGACGGACGTGAGCCAATCGACTAGTGATCAGACCAGCACTCAGGAAACCAGTACCACGCCAAGTGCCTCGGCGACTAGTGAAGCGGGGAACCAGGCAGCTGAAACAACAACCAATGCAACCGGTAGCGCAACCACAGGGGCGCAGTCTGCCCAAAATGAGACCACCACGGATGATCAGGTGACGACCACTGAGACCACTACGGATGGTACCCAACCAACCACCACTCAAACGACGGCTGATCAAACCGCCACTAATTCGACAGCTCAAAAAACGGATACAACTAATGAAAATTCAACCACGGGTTCGACCAATGAAGCCAGTGAATCCACTGACTCCGCTGGATCAGCCAGCGAAAGTACGGCGGGAAGCGATGCTTTAGCCTCAGATGCGTCCGCTTCTGGGAGCAATGACACCACGACCATCACCACGGATGAACTCAAGACCATGTTGGCCACCACCAACTTGACGCAGGAAAACCAAAACAAGGTGGCCTTGATGGCCGCTTCCTTCTCGCTGACCCGGGCCGCAGCATTGGATTTGGTGAATGCCTTTTCAACGCCTAAGCAGTACAAGGATGATACAGCCTACAATATGGGGATTACGGATGCGACTAATGATATCAATAGCTTGATTTCAAGTATGACCGTGGAGTCGACAAAGATTACTAGTGCAATGGTACCCATCTTTGGTCAAGGCCTAACTAATTATATAAACAGTATTAAGACTGGTCTTGGTAATCTATCGCAGTTATTTACGGACTATGAAAATAATCAATCGCTGCAAGAAAGTACGACTACCGCTGCACCTATTTGGACGGGGAGTAGTTATCGGATTACGGATGCGACTTCAGAGTCATTTAACTATGAAAAAGATAATGGGAAAAATTTTTGGGGTGTTACTCAAACAATAACAGTGGCCGGAAGTACCAAAGACTATAACCAAGGGTATTCTGACTACTCACGAGATTTTGTTACGGGAATCTATCAATGGTTGGATGGTGTCAAAAAGCAAGCGGCCAATGAGTCTACGGCTAATTCGCTGTTAAATAATCAGACTTATAATCCATCAGCACTATCTGCTAATGCAACTGATGGTACGACTACGGGATCGGCACTAGCAGACTTTTTGAAGGGAATCGCTGGGACTAAGTATGCCCCAGATGTACTGGCGTTTAATAATATTGCGAACAATATTGCAAACTCTAGTATTAGTTCGGCGACTGATTCGCTGAACTTCTACATTGGCATGGTTGCCCCTAACCTGATTAACGGGATTGCCCACCAGGCGTTATCTGACGTGCGTTCCATTGGGGGGACTATGGCAGATTTTGGCGAAGATAAGGACTATGTTCCGAATGATCTAAGCACAGCCGTGGGGTTAAATGCGACAACCAAGACATTGCTTAATATGTTTGGTATTGACGATGACATGTTGAATTCAAAACTATTCGATTTAGCATATCAGGCTATCGCGGCTAATGCGCAATCAGCCATTGAAAATAGTTGGGCCATTGGAGAAGATCAGGCTTTGAAGGGCTTCCTTCAGAATGGTTACGTTTATGGTGATTCAGGTGCGGCAACTTCACCGTACAGTTCAATAAATGGCTACTCGGAAACTGACCCAGCTAGTATTCTAAATGCGACGCATACCACCAATGAGAATGGTGACTCTGATAAATTATCATCGCTTGCGGAAGCCGCTGGTTATGCTTGGACGCAAAAAATTATTGGGAACGTCATGACGGTTGCCAACGTTGATGCGTTAGGTGGCCAAGAGAAGACCAATATTACGGAAATCGTGAACCAATTGGTCACTAACGGGAAATTATCTGAAGACGAAGCTAACGAAATTCTAAACCGGAATTCTGCTACGGGGACCACTAATGAAGCAGAAGAAGGTGTGGCTCACGTCTTTGATGCCAGTCATTCTGCGCTGGACTATGTTCGGAGTGGAGAGGGCGCACAAGCGGTTATTAAACAACTTTATGACGTTGAATATTCCGCGGCTAAAGCGGCGCTGAATGACTATGTAAAATACCCGAACATGACCACGGACCAGTTAGCAGAAAATTAAGCCAAGTACATGTACACGAACCCAGCGTACGAGGGCTTAGCAACTTCTCACGCTCCCATTGAGGTTGGGGTTTACTCCCAAATCATGCATGCTCTTCGGTTGAATGATACGCCGTTCCGGGCCATGGTATACGCTAACGATATCGTGCACGCGACAGCTATTGGTGATGAAAAGGCTATTGCAAGTGATGGCTGGGATCACGCAGGTGTTGGGAAGACGAATATTGTGGCGGCCGTTTCTTCCAGTACGGGGAAAGTTATTGATAAGGCTGATGCCGGGACCCTCACGGTAGAAAATTCAGAACTAAAGGACCTTAACGGCAAGTATATTCGTGATCGGGTAGGAATCGGCGCCTCTACGGCCTATGATCAATTACCTGTGTTTGTGCGAGCATCAGATTCGCTATATGATACAACGCTTTCTAATATGCCGACTCAGGCCCAAGCCGATGCCATGGCGGATTACATGGATCAATTTGTTTATGAAGTCTTTGATAGGGTGTACGCCCAAGAGCTGGCTGCAGCAACTCGAGCCTTTAACGCTGGTCGAGCTTTGGCGGAACAAAAATATGAAGAATCGGCTAATGGTCAAATCCCTTCAGTTGAAGAAGCGGGTTCTTACAGTGGCTTTAATTACCAAGATGATGGCAGTACCAGTGATTATGTCACGGCGTCAAATCTATACAACGAAAAGGGAATTGCCGGTCGGCTGTTTACCGATGGTTATAACCAGAATTTGGTTACAATTACCGTTACAAATTCTTCAGGATCAGCTCAACAATCTGCTAATTTCTTAAAGACCAGTATGGGTAAGAACCAAACGACAACGGTCAACACGCTGGCGGGTAAATCGGTGACCGTTACCGCACAGACTCCAGATGCTGGATGGAGTGTTGGTTCAACCAATCCAGTAACGATTGACAACGTTACCGGAGACACAGATACAATGTATGATAAGGTTTTAACGGTTGTAGATAAAACGGATACCACTCCTGGGAGTGGCCCAGATGATGCGTTGGCTGGAAGTACCGCGACGACGGCCGTCAACTTTGCCTACATCAAGTCTGCTGGCTACAATTACGACTTCTTAAAGACCATTGAAGCCTACTACAATACCCAGAATGCCAGCACGATGCTTCCGGACACGCAGACCGTTTATCCGTCATGGAACAACGGGGTGAATGAAGAAGGATCCGCAGGTGCTCAAGGGTATCAAATCAGTAAAGATGACTTAGTGGTCACGAATGATGGCGCTAAGGTCGGCGACTACGCCTACCACTTAACCGATGCCGGTGCCCAGAAGCTGTTGGATTACATCAATGGGACGGTTTTGGCTAGTCAGTCGGCAACGGCTAAGGCCAGTGTGGCCGTACCAACCGCTGCGTCCCTAGCACGGGGACTTTAACCATTCAAAAGGCCATTGAACAATACTTACCAACCATTGCCCATAACGTCACCAACGTCCTGGCGGATCCCACGCCTATCCAGTAACGATTGACAACGTTACCGGAGACACAGATACAATGTATGATAAGGTTTTAACGGTTGTAGATAAAACGGATACCACTCCTGGGAGTGGCCCAGATGATGCGTTGGCTGGAAGTACCGCGACGACGGCCGTCAACTTTGCCTACATCAAGTCTGCTGGCTACAATTACGACTTCTTAAAGACCATTGAAGCCTACTACAATACCCAGAATGCCAGCACGATGCTTCCGGACACGCAGACCGTTTATCCGTCATGGAACAACGGGGTGAATGAAGAAGGATCCGCAGGTGCTCAAGGGTATCAAATCAGTAAAGATGACTTAGTGGTCACGAATGATGGCGCTAAGGTCGGCGACTACGCCTACCACTTAACCGATGCCGGTGCCCAGAAGCTGTTGGATTACATCAATGGGACGGTTTTGGCTAGTCAGTCGGCAACGGCTAAGGCCAGTGTGGCCGTACCAACCGCTGCGTCCCTAGCAGCTTACTCGGGGACTTTAACCATTCAAAAGGCCATCGATGAACAATACTTACCAACCATCATTGCCCATAACGTCACCAACGTCCTGGCGGATCCCACGCCTATCATTTCGTTCGTGGATAAGGCTACGTCGGCTGATGGTAAGACGGATCTGACGGGGAAGGCCGTTACCAACACGCTAAACGTTGACTGGAATTAAGGTTGGGTATTATCCGGTTACCATTACCGTAACGGACCCAACCAGTAATCAGACTGTTTCGAAAGTGGTTTACGCTATCGTAGTTTCGCAAGAAGCCTCGACTTCCGCGGTAACTTCCGAAGCCCAAGCCTCAACCAGCATGGTGAACAGCCAATCGGTCGCCACTTCGGTCAGCGCCATTGTCAGTCAATCACAGTCGGCTTCTACTAGTACGGCCGATGCCAGCGATGCATCTATTAGCGATGCTTCGTTGAGCCTCTCCGCCGAAGTTTCGGGCAGTGAAGCCTCCTTAAGCGACGTCGAAGCCAGCGTTTCGGCTAGTGACGCGAGTGTGAGCGCCCAGTCTGAAGCCGAAGCCAGCACCTTAGCTTCCGTTTCCGCGTCCGAAGCCAGCATGAGCCAGCGGACCAGTGCGGACCAGAGTCAGTTATCCGTACAGTCGCAGTCTATGGCCTCCATGTCCGAACAGAGTCAAAAATCATTAGACAGTGTTAATTCTGAAGTTTCCCAGTCCCTGAAGAGTGTCAACGAAGCCTCCACGTCGGATGCCAGCATCTCGGCTTCTCTGAAGAGTCTGAGTGAAGCCTCCAAGGAACTGGCCAGCGACAATTCCGAACGGAGTCAAAGTGACGCTTCGGCCAGTGCGGCAGCCTCTGCGTCCACCTCTGAAGCGGCTGAAAGCGCGGCTTCTCAGAGTGCGGTAGCGTCCACTTCAACCAAGACGTCGCAATCCGTTCAGGATTCTCAAGAGGCGTCTGCTAGCACGTCGATTCAACAATCTAAATCGATTGCCTCCCAGAGTGAACGGAATTCCGTTCAGGAATCGCAAACTAACGCCAGTCAAAGTCAGGCCATTGCGTCGACTTCGGCCGTAGTTTCGCAAGTGACCTCCCGGAACACCAGTCTGAGCTTGGCCTCTGCATCACAGGAGAGTGAAG
The DNA here is from genome assembly GCF_032197885.1 of Levilactobacillus namurensis. Taxonomy (NCBI): domain Bacteria; kingdom Bacillati; phylum Bacillota; class Bacilli; order Lactobacillales; family Lactobacillaceae; genus Levilactobacillus; species Levilactobacillus namurensis. The sequence goes on from NZ_CP134159.1 coordinate 256,217, forward strand.
TTTCGGATATTTCCGCTTCCATTACTAGTCAGAGTCTAGAATCAGAAGACTTCGATCAATCCGCAGCGTCCGAAGCCATCAAGTCCGTCAGTGATCTGTCTACGTCGATTGCGAACGAAAATTCAGTCATGTCCGCGTCGGTCGATAGCCTGATCAGTGCATCGAACTCGTTGGCCAGTCAGTCGTTAGCCAACTCGTTGTCACAGATGTCCGCTTCGATGGCTAGTCAATCGCAAGCCATCTCCTTATCGGATGAAAGTGTCAGCGCGGCTTCCGTTTCGGCTTCCGTGGCCCAATCCGTCGCGCAAGCCTCCGAAGCCAGCGTGAGTGACCGGTTAGTCTCAGACCAAGCTTCTGAGTCGGCCATCATTTCCGTTGAGCAGAGTATGTCGGATGCCTCGGTATCTATGAGCCAAGCCATCGCAAGTCAATCGGTCAGTCAGTCGGTTCGCGAGTCGGTCAACCAGTCAATCAGTGAAGAGATTTCCGCCAGCCAAAAGGCGAGTGCGTCAGCCTCCGCATCGACCTCTGCCTCGGCTTCCGCTGACGCCTCCGCCAGCGACAGTCGGTTCGCCAGTGCCCAAGCGTCCACTTCCGCTCAGACTTCCGCCCAAGTTTCACAATCGGCTGCTAGTCTGAGTCAGGTCGCTTCGGCCAACGCGTCGGCGAGTGCCACGGCTAGCGCCTCAGCTGCGCAATCCTTGAGCCAAGCTAGCGAAGCGCTGAACTCGTTGAGTACCATCTCCGCTTCCATGAGTGCCTCGGACCACAGCCTGAGTCAACGGTCCTTGGATGATCAGAGCCTGTCGCAAGCCTTATCCGAATCGCAAGCTAGCCTGGACAGCCGGGTTGCTTCCGACCGGAGTGAGTTATCGCAAGGCTCCAAGTCCGCAACGTCGCTGAGTCAACAAAGCTTAAGCGTCCAGACCAGCCAAGTCTCCGAGATGTCGAAGTCGCTGGCCAGCATGAGTGACACGGGGACCATCGACAGTGAGACCAGCCAGGCCATGGATAGCCTGAGCCAGTCCTCTGAATCCCAAGCCGTTCAATCTGGTGAACAGAGTGCGCAAGCTTCCGCGGCCGCTTCGCTTTCCGATAAGCAAGCCGCGAGTGCCTCCACCAGTCAAAAAGTTGCCGATAGCGTAGCGACGTCACAACACGACGCCAGCGTTTCGGCCAGCACCTCGTTACAAGACTCCGCCGACCTAGTGGCCAGTCAATTAGCTAGTCAGGCCTCCGCGAGCGCTTCTACTTCCGCGAATACCTCGGCACAAGACAGTCGGGTGGCCGCTTCCGAATCCCAGGTCACGTCTGAGGTCCAAGCTTCGGACAACAGCCTGAGTCAAGGCTCCGCGTCTGAATCCGCGACCGCCAGTGTCCTGACCAGCGTCAGCCAGTCCGTCTCTGGGGATGCGTCTCAGATGGCCGAGTTCTCCGAATCCGCCGCCAGTCTCAGCACGGTTTCGTTGAGTCAGTCACAGTCGACGTCCGCCGCACACGAATCCTTGTCTGCCGGCAGTATCGCTTCCGCGACGTCCCAGTCGTTAGCCAGTGTCAGTGAAGGCTCCGCTTCGGTGGCCAGTGAATTGTCCACCATCTCGGAATCCGAAGCCAGCTTCAGTGAAGTTTCGGCCTCCGCCGGTGCGTCAGTTTCCATGGTTTCCGCGTCCGAAGCCAGCATGAGTGACCAACTGTTAAGCGTCGCTTCAGCTGACGCCAGTCTGTCCGCGATGGCCTCTGCGGCTACTTCTCAGAGCGTCCACCAGAGTCAGCAGGCGAGTGCTTCTGCGGAAACTTCCGCTAAGACGTCCGCCGCGATCTCTGCTTCGCAATCGGCCAGCGCCAAAGCGAGCGTGAGTGCGGAAGCGTCCTTGAGCGAAATCGTGGCCTCCATGTCGGCCAGTGACAACAGCCTGAGTCAACGGTCCGTCGACGATGCCAGCTTAGCGGCGTCCTTGTCGGATGTTACGGCCAGTCTGAGCGCCCGGGACAGCGCCAACGCCAGTGAGTTATCCGTTTACTCACAATCCTTAATGTCCTTATCGGATGCGAGTGTCAGTGAATACACCTCATCCGAAGCCAGTCAACTCTCTGAGATGTCGAAGTCCCTGGTTAGCCTGAGTCAGACTAACGGGAGCGACGATACGATCTCAGATGCCTTGACCAGTCTCAGTAATCAATCCACGATGGACTCGCAAACGCAGTCCGAGTGGTCTGAACAAAGTGTCAGTCTCTCTAAGGCCAACGAATCGGCCAGTGCCGCTTCCGCGACGACCCAAGAGAGTCAAACCGCGTCAATTAGTGCAACCGCGTCAGCCAGCGAACAGTCGGCTGACCAGTCGGTTCACGCATCGCAAGTTCAATCCGGAGAACAGAGTCAAAACATCGCGTCCGTCTCAACGGATCAATCCGTCTTGACCAGCGCGACAACTAGCGTCAGTGACGCCATGACCAGCAACTCGCAAGCCATGTCACAGGCCCTGAGTTCGGGTAACGATTCCGCGATTCAGAGTGCCCACATTGAAGGGTCGACGATTGCCAGTGCTTCCGCCGTAGTTTCTCAAGCGGTCACCAGCATGAGTGAAGCCTCAGTCTCCGACCTCTCCCAGAGTGTCGCGAGTCTGAGCACCCAAGCCCAGTCGACTAAGAGCCTGATGTCCCAGATTTCGGATTCGGAAGCCAGCTTAGCGTCAGAGAACGCCTCGCAATCCGTTTCCGTCTCGGATACCTCCGCTTCTGAAGCGTCGATGAGTGACTTAGTGGCCAGTGCTTCGGCCTCCATGAAGTCCTTGGCCGACCGTTCTCAAAGCTTGGGTTCAGCTCACGAATCAGCTAGTGCCTCCGCCGAGGTCTCCGCGGCTCAGTCCGCTTCCACCTCGAAAGCGTTAGCGGATAGTCAATCGGCCAGCGCCTCCGCAGTGGTTTCCGCGAGTGATTCCGCTGAAGTCTCTGCTAGCCAGTCGGCGAGTCAGTCGACGTCCTTGAATTCGGTTCTCAGTGAAGCTTCCGCCAGTGCCAACAGCCTGAGCCAAGTTTCTGAATCGGATGCCAGCACCTCGGCCGCCTTATCCGAATCCTTTGCGAGCCTGAGCGCCCGGAACAGTGCCGATGAGAGTTTGCGGTCCGTAGCATCCATCTCCGAAGCCTCCGTTTCGCAGATGAGCTTAAGCAACCTGTCCGCTTCTGAAGCCAGTCAATCGGCCGAAATCAGTAAGTCGTTGGCCAGCCTGGCCAGTGCTTCCAAGGACGATCAGAGTATCTCCGACTCCTTGACCAGCCTGAGCGACCAATCCGTCAGCGAACAGTCCTTGCAATCGCAATGGTCTGAAGCCAGCCAGAGTCTCTCCGTGGCCCAATCACAAGCTAGTGATGCCTCGACCAGTCTCCACGACGCCAGTGAAGCTTCGACCAGTGCAGCCACGTCCGCTTCGACGGCTTCCGCGAATAATTCCGCTGATGCCTCGACCAGTCGGGCCACCGAAATGAGTAATGCCAGTGGGTCTGCGTCCGCCGATCAATCGGCGTTGACCAGTAACGCCACCAGCGTCAGTGAGGCCTTGACCAGTCAGTCGATCGCCATGTCCGAGGCCGTTAGTGCCAGTGACAGCGAGGCTGTGGCCAGCGTCAGTCAAGCCGGGTCCGTTCTGACCAGTCAGTCAGTTGTGATTTCCGAATCCGCTGCTAGCCTGAGCGAAGCCTCCGTCTCCGACATGTCGACGTCCATCGCCAGTGTCAGTGAGATGAGCGAATCGGCCATCAGCACCTCCGCACAAGTCTCCGCTTCACAAGCCAGCGCCGAATCCTTGTCCGCGTCCGAGTCGGTCTCCGTCTCGATCACGTCTCAAGCTGAGGCCAGCCAAGCCAGTGCTTCGGCCAGTGGGTCCCAAGCCGTGACGTCGTTGAGTGAAGCCTCCGCAATGGAATCGGCTTCCCACGCCTCGGCCTCCGCGTCAGCAGAGACCTCCGCGAGTCAATCAGCCAGTCAATCGACCAGCTTAGTGGACTCGACTTCCTTAAGCATCGTGATGAGTGAAGCTTCGGCCAGTGCTAACAGCCTGAGCCAAGTCTCCGCTTCCGATGCCAGTCAATCGGCGATCTTGTCCGCCTCGACCGCGAGCCTGAGTGCCCGGAACAGTGCTAACGAGAGTCAAGCTTCCGTGGCATCCATGTCCGAAGCCTCCGTCTCCCAGTTGAGTGTCAGCAACTTATCGGCTTCCGAGGCCAGCCAGTCGGCTGAAATCAGTAAGTCGTTAGCCAGCCTGGCCAGCGCTTCCAAAGACGACCAGAGTATCTCGAACTCCTTGAGCAGTCTGAGCGAGCAGTCAGTCAGCGAACAGTCCTTGCAATCGCAATGGTCTGAAGCTAGCCAGAGTCTGTCGGTTGCCCAGTCGCAAGCCAGTGATGCATCGACCAGCTTACACGACGCCAGCGAAGCTTCGTTGAGCGCGGCAACGTCCACCTCGACGGCTTCTGCGAACGCCTCCGCTGAGGCATCGACGAGTCGGGCGACCGAGATGAGCAACGCGAGTGAATCGGTTGCTTCTGAAGAGTCGACCTTGACCAGCGCTGCCGCCAGTGTCAGTGACGCGTTGACCAGCGAGTCGGTTAACCAGTCGCAAGCCATCGAGCAAAGCGATAGTGAAGCAGCAGCGAGCGCCAGCGAGGCGGCTTCCACGATTGCCAGTCAATCGGCAGCCATCTCCACGTCCGTCACCAGCTTGAGCGAAGCCTCGATGTCCGACTTGTCCAAGTCCATCGAGAGTCTGAGCGACCAGAGCGATTCCGCGCTGAGCACCTCCGCACAAGTCTCCGCGTCCGAAGCCAGTGCGGCCTCCTTATCCGCGTCCGGATCGGTCTCCGTCTCCGTAACGTCCCAAGTTGAAGCCAGCTTGGCTAGCGGATCGGCCAGCGACTCACAAGCCGTGACGTCGTTAAGTGAAGCCAGTGCGGCCGAATCCGTGGCCCACGCGTCGGCTTCCGCGTCAGCAGAGACTTCCGCGAGCCAGTCGGCAAGTACCTCGACCAGCTTAGTGGACTCCGCTTCCTTAAGCACCGTCAACAGTGAGTTGTCCGTAAGTGCGGCCAGCTTGAGTCAACGCTCCGAAAGTGATGCCGCAGCGTCCGCTTCGACCGCCAGTGCTGAAGCCAGCCTGAGCGTTCGGAATAGCGCTGATCAGAGTATCGCTTCGGCCCACTCCGAATCCTTAAATTCTATTTCTACCACTAGTTTGAGTAACTTATCGGCTTCTGAAGCCAGTCAATCGGCTGAAATCAGCAAGTCCTTAGCTAGCCTGGCCAGTGCTTCCAAAGACGACCAGAGCATCTCGAACTCCCTGGATAGCTTGAGTCAACAATCTGTCAGTGAACAGTCCTTGCAATCGCAATGGTCACAAGCTAGCCAGAGTCAATCCGTGGCCCAGTCGCAAGCCAGTGATGCGTCGACCAGCCTGCATGACGCCAGTGAAGCGTCATTGAGTGCGGTCACGTCCGCTTCCACGGCATCTGCGAAGACTTCGGCTTCCATCTCCACTGAGCAAGCCGCCTCCGCTAGCGATGCCTCGGCTTCCGTCTCGGCTGATCAATCCGTTTCACAAAGTGTTCAGAGTAGCTTGAGCACCGCCATCACCAGTAACTCGGCGGTTATGTCACAAGCGCAGAGCCAAGATGACAGTCAAGCCATTCAAAGTGCCAGTGAAGTGGCCTCCGCCTTGGCGAGCGCCTCCACCGCAGCATCCGTTTCGGATGCCAGCCTGAGTGCCGCTTCCATGTCGGATCTGTCCACGGCTATCGAGAGTCAAAGTGACGCGTCCAAGTCGATGAACAGTTTGACGTCGGCCATCACCAGCGCTGAGACCAGCATGAGTCACCAATCCTTGGCGAACTCCGAATCAATCTCCGCCACGTCGACGGTTGAATCGCAATTGAGCGAAGCTTCCGTGAGTGCCTCGACGGCCGACCGGTCCTTGAGTGAACAATCTGCCAGCGAGTCCGTGGCCCACGCCTCAGCCTCCGCTTCTGCGGAAACGTCCGCGAGCCAGTCCGCTAGCACCTCGACCAGCCTGGTTGATTCCACGTCGTTGAGCGTGGTCAACAGTCAGATTTCGGTGAGTGAAGCCAGTCTCAGTCAAGCCTCACAGGCCATCGCCAGTGAAGCTTCTGAGCTGTCCCAGTCCGAAGCCAGTCTGAGTGCCACCACCAGCTTAGCGGAAAGTCAGACCTCGACGAACTCCATTAGTTTGGCCTCCGTTTCCCAGATGAGCTTAAGCAACTTATCGGCTTCTGAAGCCAGTCAATCGGCTGAAATCAGCAAGTCCTTGACCAGTTTGGCCAGTGCTTCCAAAGACGACCAAGCCATCTCAGATTCCCTGACCAGCTTGAGTGACCAGTCGACTAGCGAGCAGTCCTTGCAGTCGCAATGGTCCGAAGCCAGCCAGCGTCAATCCGTTGCCCAGTCGCAAGCAAGCGCAACGTCAACCAGTCTGCACGACGCCAGTGAAGCCTCGCAGAGTGCCGCAACCTCTGAAGCCCACGTTTCGGCGGAAGCTTCTACGAGTGCTGCCACTAGTCAATCGATTGCCAATAGTGATGCCTGGGCCTCTGAGTCCGCTGCGCAATCTGGCTTGACCAGTACGCAAGATAGTCTGAGTGAAGCCTTGAATAGCAACTCTGCAGCCACTTCGGCGGCCGCCAGTGCCAATGACAGTCGGGCCATCGTCAGCGCCAGCCAAGTCGGCTCCGCACTGACCAGTGCCTCGGCCGTACTGTCCGCTTCCGAAGCCAGCATGAGTGCCAACTCGATCTCCGACTTGTCCAAGTCAATCATGAGTTTGAGTGACGCTTCGGCTTCCACGGATAGTCAAAGCATCGTTGCGTCCGAGTCCGTCGCTAGCTTATCGACGCGGTCCGAATCCGATGATGCCTCGGCTTCGATGACTTCTGAGTTAGTTGCCAGCTTGAGTGGGGCTTCCGTCAGTGCTTCGAGCTCGATGGTCTCCTTAAGTGAACAATCCGCCAGTGAGTCTGTGGCTCACGCGTCGGCTTCTGCTTCGGCAGAGACCTCGGCGAGCCAGTCCGCGAGTCAATCGACCAGCTTAGTTGATTCGACGTCGTTGAGCATCGTGATGAGTGAAGCCTCGGCCAGTGCCAACAGCCTGAGCCAAGTCTCCGCTTCCGATGCCAGTCAATCGGCGATCTTATCCGCTTCGACGGCTAGTCTGAGTGCGCGGAACAGCGCGAATGAAAGTCTGAACTCCGTATTCTCACAATCCTTAGCCTCCGTCTCTCAGATGAGCTTGAGCAACTTGTCGGCTTCTGAAGCCAGTCAATCGGCTGAGATCAGTAAGTCCTTGGCAAGTCTGGCCAGTGCTTCTAAAGACGACCAGAGTATCTCGAACTCCCTGAACAGTCTGAGCGAACAGTCGGTCAGCGAGCAGTCCTTGCAATCGCAATGGTCTGAAGCCAGCCAGAGTCTCTCCGTGGCCCAGTCACAAGCCAGTGATGCCTCGACCAGCTTGAATGAAGCCAGCGCCGCATCACAAAGTGCCGTGACGTCCACGTCAACGGCGTCCGCCGCTAACTCCGCCGACGCTTCGACTAGTCGAGCGTCTGAGTTAAGCACCGCCAGTGCTTCAGTTGCCTCGGAAGAGTCAACGTTGACCAGTACCGCGGCTAGCGTCAGTGATGCCTTGGCCAGCGAATCCGCCAACTTGTCGCAAGCTATCCAGCAAAGCGATAGCGAAGCGGTCGCGAGTGCCAGTGAGGCAGCGTCCACGATGGCCAGTCAGTCGGCCATGGTCTCCGCTTCCGTTGCGAGTCTGAGTCAGGCTTCGCAATCCGACTTGTCACAAGCCATCGAGAGTCTGAGTGACTTGAGTCGTTCCACAATCAGCACGTCCGCGCAAGTCTCCGCTTCCGAAGCCAGTGTGGCATCGATGTCGGCGTCCGAATCGGTCTCCGTCTCGATCACGTCACAGGTTGAAGCCAGCCAGAGCGTGGTTTCAGCCAGTGCTTCGGCTTCGCTGCAGTCGCTGAGCGCCCAATCTGCTAGTGAATCAGTCGCTCATGAATCGGCTTCTGCTTCGGCAGAAACCTCGGCGAGTCAATCGGCCAGTCAGTCGACCAGCTTAGTTGATTCGACCTCCTTGAGCATCGTGAACAGCGAGATGTCGGTCAGCGCAGCCAGTCTGAGCCAGCAGTCCTTAGCTGACGCCAGTCAAGCTTCCGAGTTATCCAAGTCGGAAGTTAGTCTGAGTGCTCGGACCAGTGCCGATGAGAGCGTCCTTTCTCAGAATTCAATTTCCTTAGATTCCATTTCTAATAACAGTTTAAGTAACCAAGAAGCTTCGACCGCAAGTGAGTTCTCTGAGATCTCCAAGTCCCTGACCAGCATGGCCAGTGGGTCACAAGAGGACCAGAGCGTTTCCAACTCCTTAGCCAGTCTGAGTGAGCAGTCGCAGAGTCAATCCGCGGCCCAGTCACAATGGTCCGAAACCAGCAAGAGTATCTCCGTAGCGCGGTCACAAGCCAGTGTCGCTTCGGCCTCTGACGCCACTGCCAACAGCGTCTCCGTCAGCGTGGCCACCAGTCAAGCCAACTCGCAAGCCGCGGCTTCGGCTGAAGCGTCCGCTTCAACGGCTCAGCTCCAGAGTACGGCGTCCGCTTCGATGGCGGCCGACCAGTCGACCTTGACCAGTGCTGAAACCAGCCTCAGTCAAGCCTTGACGAGTACCTCTGCTGCGATGTCCATGGCGCAGAGTCAAGATGACAGTCAAGCCATCGCCAGTGTCAGCGCGACGGCCTCCGCACTTGCTAGTGCGTCCGGCATCGTTTCCGCTTCCGCGGCTAGCCTGAGTGCCAACTCGATTTCCGAGTTGTCCAAGTCCATCAATAGTCTGAGTGGGGCTTCCAAGTCCATGACCAGTCTGATCGACCAGGCCTCCGCGAGTGAGGGGAGCTTAGCTGATCGTTCCGCGTTCGATTCCCAGTCGGTTTCCGCAACGTCTGAGTTGGAGAACAGCCTGAGCGTCTTGTCCGCGAGTGCGTCGGCTTCACTGAACTCCTTGAGTGATCAGTCCGTCAGCGAGTCGCTGGCTCACGAATCCGCGAGTGATTCCGCAGCCACGTCGGCCAGTCAATCGGCGAGCCAGTCGACCAGCTTGGTTGATTCGGCCTCGTTGAGTCAGGTCACGGCCAGCATCTCGGCCAGTGACAATAGTCTGAGTGCTCGTTCTACGGCGGATGCGTCGATCTCGACCATCATGTCAGAATCTGAACAGAGCTTGAGTGCCCGGACCAGTGCCGATGAGAGTCAATTCTCGACCAACTCGTTGAGCTTGGCTTCCACCTCACAACAAAGCTTGAGTAACTTGTCGGCCTCTGAGGCTAGTCAATCGGCTGAAATCAGTAAGTCGGTCACTAGCCTGGCTGAATCCTCGAACCAAGATCAGAGTGCGTCGAACTCCTTGACCAGCTTGAGTGCCCAATCCGTCAGCGAGCAGTCCTTGCAGTCGCAGTGGTCTGAAGCTAGCCAGAGTCAGTCCGTCGCCCAGTCGCAAGCTAGCGCAGCCTCGACCAGCCTGCATGATGCTAGTGTTGCCTCACAAAGTGCGGCCACTTCCGCGTCGACGGCTTCGGCGAATGATTCCGCCACGGCTTCGACCAGTCGCGCGGCTGAGTTGAGTGCGGCCAGTGAATCGGCCTCAACCGCCCAGTCCGTTCTGACCAGTACCGCGGCCAGCGTCAGTGATGCCTTGACCAGCAACTCGATCGCCATGTCCGTGGCCCAGAGTCAAAGTGATAATCAAGCCATCCAGAGCGCCAGTGAAGTCGGCTCTACGATTGCCAGTCAATCGGCAGTGATCTCCGCTTCAGCAATCAGCTTAAGCCAGAGTTCACAATCCGACTTATCACAGTCCATCGAGAGCTTGAGTGACTTATCACAGTCGACCATCAGTCTGGTTTCCCAGATTTCTGATTCTGAAGCCAGCATGAGTGACCGGTCCGCTTCTGATTCCCGCTCCGTCTCCGCGACCTCCGAACTCGAAGACAGCTTGAGTGCCGCCTCCGTCAGTGCGTCCGGGTCGATGGCCTCGTTGAGTGAACAGTCGGCCAGTGAGTCGGCGGCCCACGAATCCGCGAGTGCTTCGGCAGATGCCAGTGCTTCCGCTTCAGCGGTTGAATCACAGCATCAATCCGCGAGTGCGGATACCTCAACCAGCATTTCCGCTAGTCAATCCGCGAGTCAATCGACCAGCGTGGTTCAGTCGCAATCCTTGAGTCAAATCACCGATAGTATCTCGGCCAGTGACAATAGCTTGAGTGCTCGTTCCACCGCTGATGCCAGCGTTTCCGCTGTGATGTCGGCCTCCGAAGCGAGTCTGAGCACCCGGACCAGTGCCGATGAGAGTCAGTTATCGACCGCTTCCATCAGCTTGGCATCCGTCTCCCAGATGAGCTTGAGCAACTTGTCGGCTTCGCAAACCAGTCAATCGGCTGAAATCAGTAAGTCGTTGACCAGCTTAGCCAGTGCTTCCAAGGATGATCAGAGCATCTCGAACTCCTTGGCTAGCCTGAGCGATCAATCCGTCAGTGAGCAATCCTTGCAGTCGCAATGGTCTGAAGCTAGTCAAAGCACTTCGGTAGCCCAGTCACAAGCTAGTGACGCCTCGCTGAGCGAGGATCAAGCCAGCGCTGAGTCCCAGAGTGCCCAGACCTCTGCATCGACGGCTTCGGCAAATGATTCCGCCACGGCCTCGACCAGTCGGGCCACTGAATTGAGCACCGCCAGCCAGTCGGCTAGTGAAGCGCAATCCGTGGTCACCTCCGCTGAGACCAGCGTCAGCCAGGCCTTGGCAAGCAACTCGGCCATGATGTCGCAAGCTCGGAGCGAATCCGATTCACAAGCCATTCAAAGTGCGAGTGAGGTCGGTTCCATGATTGCCAGCGTTTCGGCTAGCGTCTCCATGTCGGCTACCAGCCTGAGTGAGAGTTCGCAATCCGACTTGTCGCAATCCATCGAGAGCTTGAGTACCTTATCCAAGTCGACCACCAGCCTGATCTCCCAGATCTCCGAATCTGAGGGCAGCATGAGTGATCGGTCGGCTTCCGATTCCCGGTCCGTCTCTGCCACCTCCGAACTCGAAGCAAGTCTGAGTGGCTTAGCGGCTAGCGCCTCGGATGCCGTCGCCTCCCTGAGCGAACGTTCCCAGAGCGAAGCTTCCGCTCACGAATCCGCGAGTGGTTCGGCCGCAACTTCCGCCAGTCAGTCGGCTAGTCAATCGACCAGCTTAGTTGACTCGCAGTCGTTGAGTCAGGTCACCAGCGCCTTGGCTTCCGGCAATGATAGCTTGAGTCAACGGTCCACCGCTGATGCCAGCGTCTCTGCCGGGATGGCCGAATCCGAAGCGAGCCTGAGTGCCCGGAACAGTGCGGATGAGAGCTTACAATCCAATCAATCACAATCCTTGGCCTCCGTTTCGACCACCAGCCTAAGCAACTTATCGGCTTCTGAAGCCAGTCAATCGGCTGAGATCAGTAAGTCGTTGACCAGCTTGGCGAGTGCCTCGAAGGATGACCAGAGTATCTCGAACTCCTTGAGTAGTCTGAGTGAACAGTCCGTCAGTGAGCAGTCCTTGCAATCGCAATGGTCTGAGGCGAGCCAGAGTATTTCTGTGGCCCAGTCACAAGCCAGCGCAGCTTCGACCAGCTTACACGAAGCCAGTGCGGCTTCACAAAGCGCGGACACCTCGGCTTCTGAAGCCTCAATGAATGCCTCGATGAGCACCTCCGCAAGTCAAGCCAGTGCCACTAGTGAAGCTGTTGCGTCAACTTCCGCGGCTGCTTCCGCGTTGGCTAGCGTGCAAGAGAGTGTCACGTCAGCTTCCTTGAGTAATTCAATCATCACGTCATTAGTTCAAAGCTTAAGTGCCGTTGCGTCGACGTCGACCACGGTGGTTACCAGCGTCTTGACCAGCTTAAGCACCGATTCACAGGCCTTGGCCAGTGAGTCCGCGGCAGTGTCCATGTCGACCGCGAGTCTGAGTGAAGCCTCGCAATCCGACTTGTCACAAGCCATCGAGAGTCTGAGTGACGCCTCACGGTCCGCGGACAGTGCGGGTTCAGCTTACGACCAATCCGAGACCAGCATGAGTGCCCAATCGGCTTCCGATTCCGCCTCGGTCTCCGTCACGTCGCAGATTGAAGCCAGCATGAGTGCCGCTTCGACGAGTGGGTCGCAAGCCATGACCTCGTTGAGTGCCGCTTCCGCGATGGAATCCGCCGCCCACGCTTCGGCGTCCGCTTCGGCAGAGACCTCCGCGAGTCAGTCAGCAAGTACCTCGACCAGCTTGGTTGATTCCGCATCCTTGAGTCAGGTCACGAGTGCCATGTCGGCCAGTGACAACAGTCTGAGTCAACGGTCCGTGGATGACGCCAGCATCTCGGCAGCAATGTCCGTTTCCGAGACCAGATTGAGCGCGCGGACCAGTACCGACCTGAGTGTTCTGGGTTCAGTTTCCGCATCCATTAATTCAATGTCCAACCTGAGTTTGAGCAACTTATCGGCTTCGCAAGCCAGTCAATCGGCTGAAATCAGTAAGTCCTTGACCAGCTTGGCCAGTGCATCCAAGGATGATCAAAGCGTCTCGAATTCCTTGACCAGTCTGAGCGAGCAATCGATCAGCGAGCAGTCCTTGCAATCGCAATGGTCCGAAGCCAGCGCCAGTGCCCTCACTTCCGCCAACCAGGCCAGTGAGGCTTCGACCGACGCCAGTGTTCAAACCAGTCAACAAACCAGCCTAATCACCTCACAAGCCACGGAATCGGCCAGCGTGGCGGCCTCAGTTGCCGCTAGCCAGTCGGCCGTTGCCAGTGAAGCTTCCGCATCAGACGCCGCTGAGCAATCCACGTTGACCAGCGTTGAGAACAGTCTGAGCGGGGCAGTGGCCAGTGCGTCAGCGATGGCCTCGGCAGTGGCTTCTCTGAGTCAAAGTCTCAGTCAAGCGGCTAACTCCGAGAGTGCCATCACGTCGGCCACGACCAGTGCGATGACCAGCATGAGTACCGTTTCGCAGAACTTAGCGAGTCAGTCGGCGGCAGTCTCCGCTTCGGCGGCTAGCCTGAGTGCCAACTCGATGTCCGAGTTGTCGCAATCCATCAGCAGCTTGAGCGACCTGTCGACTTCCACGACCAGCCTGATCTCCGAGGTTTCCGAATCTGAGACCAGCATGGCCAGTCAATCGGCCTTCGATTCCGTCTCGGTCTCCGCAACGTCACAACTTGAATCACAAATGAGCGCTGTTTCGGCTAGCGTCTCCGCTTCCCTGAATTCGTTGAGTGCCCAGTCAGCTAGTGAGTCGGCGGCCCACGAATCGGCCAGCGCCTCGGCTGAATTGTCCGCGAGTCAATCGGCCAGCACCTCGACCAGCTTCGTGGATTCCACGTCGCTGAGTCAGGTCGGCAGTGCCATCTCCGCGAGTGAAGCCAGTCAGAGTGACGCCTTAGTCAGTGACGCCAGTGCTTCGGCTGAAGTTTCCGCTTCCGAAGCCAGCTTGAGTGTTCAAGTCAGCGTCGTCACCAGCCAAGAATCTGCGGCTTCTGTCTCGTTAGCTTCCATCTCGAACATGAGCTTAAGTGAGTTGTCCGCTTCGCAAGCCAGTCAATCGGCTGAAATCAGTAAGTCGTTGGCTAGCCTGACCAGCGCATCGCAGAGTGATCAGAGCGTCTCGAACTCCCTGACCAGTCTGAGTGAACAATCGGTCAGCGAGCAGTCCTTGCAATCGCAATGGTCTGAGACCAGCGCCAGCGTTTCTACGGCTGAGTCGCAAGCCAGTCAAGCTTCGGTTTCCACGGTGGCTTCGACCAGTGCAAGTCAGAGTGCCGCGGCCAGTGAGGCGCTCCAGTCTGAAAGTGTGAGTGCTTCCGTCGCTGCCAGCGTTTCGGCAGTCAACAGTGAGGCTTCAGCGTCCGTCTCCGCAGAACAATCCGCGGTCACTAGCGCAGAAACCAGCTTGGCTTCGGCCTCGACCAGTGCGGCCAGTGAAGCGTCCATCGTGGCTTCCGTCAGTGCCAGTGTCACCACCAGTGATTCGGCTCTGACCAGCGCGATGACCAGCTTGAGCGACACGTCACAGGCCTTAGCCAGTGAATCCGCTGTGGTTTCGGCTTCGACGGCCAGCCTGAGTGCTGACTCGTTGTCCGACCTGTCCACGTCGATCAACAGTCTGAGCGTGGCTTCGCAGTCTGAACAAAGTGAGTTGTCCGCTGCGTCTGAATCCACGACCAGCTTGAGCGAACGGGTAGCTTCCGATTCCACGTCGGCTTCCATGGCGTCCGAATCAGCGGCTAGTCAGAGTGAGGCTTCGGCCAGTGCTTCGGCTTCGATGAACTCCTTGAGTGCGTTATCCGCGAGTGAGGCTTCGGCCCACACCTCCGCAAGCACGTCATCGTCGCAATCGGCCAACGCATCGCTGAGCGTGGTCACCAGCACGATTTCCGCGAGTGAGACCAGCATGAGTGACCGGTCCGCTTCGGATGCCAGTGCGTTGACATCGACGTCGGAAGCTGAAGCCAGCCTGAGTGCTCGGACCAGTGCTGCCATCAGTCAACAGTCCGTCACGTCCGAATCGTTAGCCTCCGTCTCGAACATGAGTCTGAGTGCTCAATCGATCTCCGAGGCCAGCTTATCGGCCATCGTTTCCGAATCCTTGGATAGCATGGCTAGTGCCTCGAAGAGCGACCAGAGCGTCTCGAATTCGTTGACCAGCTTGAGTGAGCGGTCCGCGAGTGAGTCGGCTGACCAGTCGACTTGGTCCGAGACCAGCACCAGCATCTCGATCGCCAACTCGCAAGCCAGTGACGCTTCGACGTCCATGGTGGCTTCGCAAAGTGCTTCGCAGAGTGCGACGACTAGCGCATCGACGGCTTCCGCAAGTCAAGCGGCGTCCGTATCAGCCAGTCGTTCGGCCGTGGCCAGTGCCACGTCCGCTTCGGACTCCGCGGCCCAATCCGCGTTGACCAGTGCGCAGGATAGCCTGAGTTCGGTCTCCGAAAGTGCGGCTAGTGAAACCTCCGTATGGCAATCGGTCAGCCAGAGTCTGAGTGAGGCGGCAACGTCGAACTCCTTGATTGACTCCGTCACGACCAGTGTCATCACCAGCTTGAGTACGGCTTCGCAGAGTTTGGCTAGTGAAACGTCGTTAGTTTCCGCTTCGGCAGGGAGCTTAAGCGCCGCTTCGCAATCCGAATTCTCAACGTCAATCGCCAGCTTGAGTGACTTGTCCGTCTCCACTGAGAGCTTGGCTTCCGCGGTCTCCGCTTCCGAAGCCAGCGCCAGTGACCGGTTAGTCTCCGATGCAGCGTCCGCTTCAGCGACGTCTGAACTGGAACAAAGTCAGAGCGCAGATTCCATCAGCGCTTCGGCTTCCACGGCTTCGTTGAGCGCGATGTCGCAGAGTGAGGCCTCCGCAAGTACGTCGGCGGTTGATTCCGCCACGGCTTCGGCTTCGGCCGTCGCCTCCGCTGAAGATTCGGCAGCAGCTTCCGCCGTTGCTTCGGCTGAGACCTCCGCTTCCATCAGTACCAGCATTGACCAATCGATCACGGACGCTAACCGGCCGATCCCAGGTGGTAACGGGGATCAAGGCAATAGCGGCCAAGGGACTGGGTCAATCACCAACGGTGGCGCGGCAGATCAAGTTGTGACGACGCCAACGGCAACGCCAGTGCTCCAGAATGGCTCCTCTGCTGATAAGATCAGCAAGTCGCCAATCAAGAGTGTTTCGGCGATCAAGAAGATTGGTTTGTACAAGACGCCAAACTTCTCGAAGAAGACCCGGATCACCTGGTACGCTAAGCAGCCACGGACCAAGCAACCACAATTCGTCGTGCTGGGAACGGCTCGTTCGAAGAGTGGGAAGTTACGGTACAAGGTTCGGGACGTCAACCACGGGTCGAAGACCTATGGGTTGGTCGGTTACATTACCGCCAACAAGAAGTACGTCCGGAACACTTACTACCAGACGTTGACCACGGCTAAGCACCAGAAGACCAAGACGATTACGATCCTGAATCCAAAGGGCGTCAATGCCTACAAGACGGCCGCTCGGAAGGGGAAGGTCGGTCATTACCGTCAAGGTCAACAGTTGAAGGTCAAGCGCATCGTGCACTACCACTTGACGACCCGGATCCAGTTGGCTAACGGTCGGTACATCACGGCTAACCGTCAATGGATCAAGACCGGCAAGGTAGCCATTCACCAGAAGCACGTTCGGGTACAACGGGGCGTCAACTACCGTCACGCTGGGACGCAACGGGCAGTGCAAAATACCTCGACTTACGCGGCAACGCCAAGTCGGTTGTCTGGTAACTTGGCTTGGACCCAGTACAGTGCGCAGGCCTTACAACGGATCGCCCCAACCACGACCGTTGGCCAACCGTCCGGTCAAGGCCCCGCTCAAGTTGCGCGGTTATTGATCGATGGTCGGCAACGCGTAGGCCTGTACAGTGCCACGACCTTCACGTCAGCTCACCGGTTAGCTTGGTTGAACTTCCAAGGGCCACTAGCTGAACGGCCAGAGTTGATGGTCATCGGGACGGCCCTATCGCCAGATGGGACGTTACGTCTGAAAGTCCGCGACATTAACCCGCAATCGCCAACCTTTGGTCTCGAGGGTTACATCACGGCTGATCAGGACTACGTCAAAGTCTACGCGGCCTCTGCAGATAGTCAGGCACCGTTGGTCAATGTACCGTTGACCTTAGACGCGACGACTTGGACTTACGCGGAAAATGGTGACGTGATCTACCAGATCGCTGGGACCTACGTCACGGTTTACCGGCCAGTCTAAACAGAGTTGTGCGTTAGAATTATAGAATCTAAAAACGTGTTCAGTGCTTCCCGGTGGGGCGGCGCTGAACACGTTTTTGCGTTGGGGCTGTTTGCGGGCGATTGGTGGCCAGATGAGCTGCTAACTGAGCAATCCAGGACACCATGATCCCTATTTTGAGGTCAGCGACTGTTGGTTTAGTGAACGACCAAACACCACGGAACGCAGTGGTGAGCGTCTAACGGAGTGGGCGTTCTCCGTATAATGGTCGCAAGTTTTAGCCGGGGAGGGGATGGCGATGCGGGGAAGATGCGGGAAGCCACTTAGGACGCAGTGGCGTGCGGGAATCAAGGGGTACTTAGTGGGCGCCCCGCTTTATCTAGGGCTTGTTCTCCTAAATTCCCGGTTCGTTTGGGGGACGTTCATCTTTAATTGGGACGGGGGTTCGTGGTACTTTTCGGGCTGCTACCTTCTGTTTCCTTGGGTGCGCATCTTTTGGGCGGACTTGGCGCGATGGCAATCTCCAGACTATCAGCCACCCAGGCGGCATTCGCGAGATTACAGCCAACTGCGGCGGCCGTTGCACGCGGATCCGGCGGACTATGCCGGGGTTCAGTTAGCCGTTGCGGGGGTGAAGTTCGTATTTGCGCCGCTGATTTTGGTGGTGCTACTGATTTTCAGAAGATATCATGAATGACGGTACCGTTGACGTTCTGCTAAATGCCGATTATCGTGTTCTGTAAGGGGGAGACTCACACGGTAGGGGGGAACGTCACCATGGTTGTCGGACTCAAACGGGGGCTCATTGGTCTCGCAGGCTTACTGATTGCAACGGCGCTATCGACAACGACGCCATTAGTCAAAAAGCAGACTTCCCAAGAATCGATTAGGTTCTTGGGAAGCCTGTTTTTTATTGGTATCGTGATTTTAAATCGGGTGCGAACGTTAGTGTGAGTGTCAGCCGAGAGGGTGGCTAGCACAGTCAGGGTTAGTCGTCCGCAATCACGGTTGCTTTGGATAGGTTGATGTTGCGGAGGGCCAGGGCGTTGTAGGCCGCCTGGTCCATTTGAACCTCTTGAATGTAGGCGATGTCGTTATTGAGGATGCCTAAGAGGTTCCCCCGGACTTCACCTTGTTGGTCGATGGGGTCTTCGGAGAGCCGTAGGATGTTGTGCGATGGCGCGTACCGCAAGGCCATCATTTCGACCCCTAAGTAGCAGACCGTGACCTGGTCTTGGACCGTTAGGAATTGGGCGACTTGGCGCGAGACGAATTCGCCTAGGTTGTCGTAGTGTTCCAGAACGTCTTGCGTCTCCGGATCTTCGATGGTCACGTAGTTCAGGACGTTTTCGTAATAGTAGTACCGAATCACGGGTTGCTTCTTCAAGTTGAGGAACTGGAACTCTTGTGGCTTGCCTTCATCGTAGAGTAATTGGGTGTATTGCCGGCCGTCAGTCGCGTATTCTTCAATCAGGTCGTTGGTCCCGTCCGGGTTGAAGTAGTCGATTTCCTTGACCGCCCGGTTGGTGCCCGGGTACAGGTGCATCCGACCGATGGGGGCGCCGTCGTATTCCAGGGCCAAGAAGCCATCGGCGTTCATCAGAATGTTAGTGCCGGTGGGAACGGGTGCCCGGTTGAAGAAGAGGTAATCGTCCGGGTCGTAGGTGGTCCGCTTGGTGATCACGTCGTAGAGGTTTACGGCGTGTTTGATGCCCTGTTGCCGCATGGTCCCGGCAAAGTTCGGGGCGGACGCGATGGAGAGCAGGTGGAGGTTATCGGCCTCCAGGACCTTCTTTTCTTGTTGCCAAATATCCGTATTGGTGTGCACACCGTTTACAAGTTCATAGCGCATCGACTAATTTCCTCCAATCTGCTGCAATCACGTGGTCTTGGTAGCGTTTGACCATCTCCTGGGTGTTGACCCGTAACGTGTGGTAGTCGGCCGCCATGAAACGCTGAAGCGCTTGGTGCAGCTGTTCCACACTATAGTCGGGGTCGGTCCGGCTGAAGTCCGCCAGAAAGCCGTTTTGGCCTTCCGTGACTAGTTCCTGTGCCCCGAACCGGGCGTTAAAGGTCACGATGGGCAGACCGGCGTTCAAAGCTTCGATGTAGGTCAGCCCGAACCCTTCGGAGTAGGACCCGGAGAGGTAGGCGTCGTATTGCGGGTACTGTTGGTCGAGTTCGGCGGATTGGCCCTTTAAGGTGATGTAATCACCGGCGTTGCCGTCTTCGATGGCCTTCTTGATGCGGCCCTGTTCCTCCCCGGCCCCGTAGATGTCTAGCGTCAGGTTGACCCCATCTTCGTCGTGGAGCTTGACCAGGGCCTTCACGATGAAGTCCACGTGCTTTTCAATCGCCAACCGCGATGCCGTGATGAACTTGATGGGGTCGCCCGGCTTTCGGTCGAGGTCGATCTGCGGGTTGTCCCGCACACCTCCCACGGGGATCGTGACGATCTGGTTGCCACGGTCCGGGAAGTCGACCAGCATGTCTTGGCGTTGCCGTTCGGTAGCGACCACGACTTTGGCGACCTGGTCCAGGTGGGTCAACAGGTACTCGTTGTAGTTGTTGAACAGCGGGTAGCGGGGGTCCTTGCGGTTGTTCAACTGGTCGGCGTGGATCACGTTGATTACCTTGAGCTTGTCGGACGCCATGTTGAACAGGGCGACTTCGGGGTCGATCCCCCGGTCGATCATGTAGATGTTCTTCTGGTTGTAGGCCAGGTTCAGCCGCTCGAAGAAGTAGCGAATCAGCTGCATCCCGTTTGAGAAGAAGAGGTGTTCACCGCCAGCTTGGTGGTAGAGGTGGATGTTACGGATGATGACCTTGCGGTGCGGGTCATCGTAGAATTGAAAGTTCGCCATGCGTTGGTGGGTGTTCATGTTAAAGATTTCGACGTGGTTGGAGCCCACCAATAAGAGTTTAGACTTCTTGTGGATGTCGGGGTGCTTGATCATGTGGTCGACCACGTGCAGGCCGCTTTCCGTGTAGGTGTCGCGTTTCCGGTGGGTGTTGGTCGAGTCGATGACCAGCTTGGTGCTATGTTTGTGGAACGTCTGGACACCGTGCTTTAAGTAGTCTTCCCCTAGGGTAAAGTACTCCCACATGTTGATGACCTGGTCATTGCCTAAGCCCCAACGCCGCATGGGGGCTTGGAGGTCCCGGTTAAGGCGATAGAATAAGAAGCGGTAGTCGATGCCGGCTTGCTTGAGGACCTTGCCCCGGTAGAATTCGGCGTGTTCCACACCGGAGTTTCCCATGCCAATCGTTCCGTTTACAAAAAATATCATTTTTCATCCTCCTGAAACGTTAATGATTGCCAATGCGCTAACTTGGCCTGCCAGTCGGCCAGTCCCGAATCACTCCGGGATGTGGTGGGGTGGGCAGCTAAGAAGTCATCGAGCTCTTGGTTGAGCTTATCGACCCAGTGGACATCGCTGAGCTGATGGGGTGATGCGTAACAGATAAAGTTCGTGTGGTCGGCCATTAGCGGCAGCGGCTTGGTCCCGCCTTGGCGGATCACCAAGGCTACGTGGGGCGCGGTCGCGTCGCCCGTGGTGGCCAGCACGGTGCCTGCGAATTGGTTGACGGTGAAGGTGTAGGCCTCCGCCGTCAGGTCATCCATCAACAACAGGTACCGAAAGACGACTTGTTGGTGGTGGGTGTTGACCAGTTCGATGGTGTAGTCGGTCGCCGTTAGGGGCATCTCGAAGTGTCCCTGGATGCCGTCTAAGATGGCGTCGGTCAGGTGAGTGCCCGTGTCATCGAAGAAGCGAATCCGCAGGTAGACCCCACCGTCGTCCACGGCGACGTTCCCGGTCAAGTAGTAGGACTGTCCCGGTTGGAGAATCGGGAGGTCCGCCGTGTTGTGGGTTGCGGCGAAGTTGCGGCGGGATTCCCACTGGTGGATCACTTCACCGGGCGGCATCAACGGTGCGCGGTAGGTGATGACCCGGTCGGGCGTGGCCGTGACTTGGCACCCGTATTCGTAGGTGTTGCGCAGGTTGGTCGGCCAGAGTAAGAGGTAGGCGAGACTCATTGGGCCACCCCCTCTTCGGTAAAGTGCCGTTGGAATTCGGACGCGAGGATCATCCGGTACTGCTTAATGAACCAGGCGTTGATGGCCGGCGTATTATCGTTATGCCGGCCCTGGATGCCCTTATGCAGGAATCGGACGTGCGGGAAGCTGGTAGTGACCCAGTCGAAGAGTTGCGAGAAGCTGGTGTTGTCGAAGTCGTCTTGGTACATGTGGGCGATGGCGAAGGTGGTCTGACTGAAGTCCCCCTGATGAATGACCTTCCAGATCCGGTCGTTCAAGGCCTGCGCCGTTTCGGGCGTGACATCGCCGGTATGCGAGAGCAACAGGTCGAAGGACGGCTGGAAGTCCTGAGTCCGCTTGATTCGACCGTTGGTGGCGGTGGTCCCCAGGTTGATCAGGGGCTTGCCGGCCACGATGGCCCGGGGCGCGAGTTGGGCGCCGTAGTACATGGCGGCGGTGGTCCCTTCGGAGATCCCCGAAAGAATCAGCTCGTCGTCCGCAAAGCCCAGCCGGTGTAAGGTCGCTTGAATCACGTGTAGGAGGTTGGTCTCAAAGGCTTCCGAACCGATGTAGAAGCCCCCACCGTTGAGCCGCGGGTCGCTGATCAAGAGGAAGGGCGCGCCAAAGCTTTCCATCATAAAGTTCCCTTCGAAGTGGTCGGCCATGTTGAACCCGCTGAAGTAGACGTTCAGGGGTGGGCGCATGTCGCCAGCATCGAAGTAGTAGTAGAAGTTGTCGTTGAAGCTGTCGGGGACGTGGGCCAGGTGACCGCCCGGAAAGAGCTGGCCGAACCGCTCGCGGGCCTTGGCGACGTGCACCAGTCCGATGTCGAGTTGGCCCTGTCCCTTGACCAGGACGCTAAGAGTGTAATAAAAGTCAGTTTCGTCCATGTGCAGGGTCTTGCCTAGCGGGTACTCGGCGGGGTCGAAGGTCACCGTGCGAATCGGGCGGGCGGACTGCTGATTGATCAGGGTCAGCTGGTAGCGCACGGTGAGGTCCGGACTCGCTTGGCATTCGGCCTGAAAGGTCAGGTCGCAGTTCCGAGGGGCGTATCCCTGAGTCTCCCAGATGGCGACCGGCTGAAGGTCGGGGCCGAAGTTGCCGCTGAGACGTAGGTGGTAACGACCGAAACGGGTCACGTCCCCGTCGAAGCTTCCCAGGACCCGGAGACTCCCGTGGTCCAACTTGAAGGCGTCTTGTCCGGGGAACCAGTCCCGGTTGATCAGGGCTGCCAGATTGGCGGTATCGGTCAAGTCGGCGGGGAAAGCGCCCTTTAACGCGAACAGGTCTTGGAGGTCGGCGTCGAGCGTGACCTGTTGGTCGTAGAGAATGTGGTTCGCGGGTAACGCCGAGAGGGTGGCGAAGTCGCCCCAGGTGGGGTCATCGCTGGGTAACAGAAAAAGGGCATTGCGCCAGGCTGGGGTGATCTGGCCGTTGGCGGTCAAAGTTAGTTTCGGACTGGTGGGATCGTCCGCGTGGTCGGGGCGGTAGACCCATTGAAATGCGTCATCGAGACTGTCAGCGGACAGGACGGGTTGGCCGCCCAGTTGAACCACTGGCATCTGTCGTTTATTTGCCATACGTCATGACCCCTTTCCAATAAGCGAGTAGCTTGGGTTCGGCCAGTTGTTCCAGGAACCCAATGCTTTTGACCAGACTCTGGTTCCAGTGAATCAGGGTGGCCAGGTAATAGTCCAGCGCCTGGGGTAATTCGTCCAGGTGAGCGACGATTCGGCCGTTCTGCCGGTCGGCCACGTACCCGGTCGCGACCCGGTTGATCTGCGGGATGCCCGCGCTGATGGCGGCAATCTGTAGTTGCAGGTCGGGGATGTCGCCCAGGTCGATCAAGAGCCGGGCGCTACTGAGGATGGCTTCCCGGTCATGGTCGGAGACCCGGTAACGAACCTGGACCCGCTGGAGCTGGCCGATGACGGTCTGGAGTTCTTTAGGAATCTGGGTACCCAGTCCCGTCAAGGGTTGGTGGTGGGCCAGTTGGTAGAGTATCAGGTCAATCAGGCGGCCATCGGCGGAGTCCGCATCGATGGTGGCGGCACTTAGAATCTGTTGCTTGAATTGCTGGGCCAAGCGGTCCGCCGAGACCTTGGACGTCGCAATCACGCTGATGACGTGTTGGTCGTCTTGGACCAACCAGTTGACCAGCTGGCGCCCTACCAGAACCTGCGCGCTGGCCGATAAGTGGTTGACCGCCCAAGCGATGGTGGTCTCCGGCAGTTCGGTACTGTTGCCCAGTGCCAGCTTAGTCGCATAAGGTGAGACCACGTCGACCGGCGTGTCTAGGTTGGCGTTGACCTGCTGGAACTTGGCCGCCATCTGTTCGGTGGGGGCCACCACCCGCTCGACGGCGTCGAAGAGGTCGTCGGGTAAGGTTGGTGCGACCCGGGTGTCCAAGAGGTAGGCCAGACGGTGCTGACGGGCGATGACGGTCAGAATCTCGGCCGTCACGGGGTTCGCCGCACTGATGATCAGGTCGTGTCGGTCCTTAAGGTGCGCCATCACCCGTTCGGTCAGTAGGGCCTCGAGCGAGTCGTAGGTGTTGGTGACTTGGCCGGAAGCGTCTAAGAGCTGCACTTCGGGGGTGTCTTTACGGCGCATCACCACGGCGCCGTTGGGGTCGAACCAGAGGGTTTCAATCCGGTGGTTACGCAGACTATAAGTGGTCTGGGTGGAGCAAAAGCCGCGGTCGTCGTAGACCTTAAGCACCCGCTGGCCCAGGTCGTTGAGCAGGTCGACACGGCTGACGAACCCGGCCGGGTGGAAGTGAACGGTACCGCGGACCCGACCTTCCCGGTAGAGCAGGACGGTGGCGCCCACGTAAGCGAATTCAGTTCCTTGCGGCAGGTTAAGGTCCTCGAGCCCTAGCGGTAAGCCGCTGGTTCGGTGAACGTGTTGGATGTCATCGTAGACGTTCCACCAGTCGAGGGCACTCAGGTGGTTCTGTTGCAACTGGTACCGCAACCAAGGAAGGGGCTGCAAGAGCAATAGTTCCGTGTCGAGTTGGTGATGGCTGAATAACTGGGCTAATTTCACGATAGGATTATCGGCGAGTTTGAGGGCATCGCGGGACCACGCTGGAATAATGACGGTCATCGGGATACCTCCTTAGTCAAAAATCCGGTAACGGTTCTTGGTGAGCAATCCGTGAATCTGGTCGGTGACCCCGATGGACATCCCCGCGAGGATCATCATCGAGCCCAAGAAGAGCGAGTAGTTGGTGGCGGCGGGGTAGAAGAGACCGACCAGGAGCGGGCCGACACCGATGAAGAGCATCACAAAGTTCGATAAAAAGGTGAGCCGGTTAAAGTGTTGCATGATCTTAGCTTCGGTAGCGTCTCCGGGGTAGACCCCTAAGAGGTAGTCGTCACTTTCCTTTAAGGTCTTGGCCTGCTGGGTCGGCTGTAAGTTGATGTACCCAAAGGCGTAGTTCAAGACCAAAAGGACCACGGCGTACATGATAATGCCTTGAACGGTCCGGTAGGAGAACCAAGTCGCGATGAAGTGCTGCAGGGGTGTCTTGGGACCGGTGGCCTGATTAATGAAGTAACGCGGCAACATGAACAGGGAGCTGGAGAACATGAACGGCATCCCCGCCGAGGTCAGGAACTTGATCGGCAGGTAGGAGTTCGAGTGTTCGCGGTCCAGCATGGGCCGTTCGACCGGCAATCGGAGTTCGGCAGCGTTGGTCACGACACTGAAGACCAGGAAGATGGCCGCCAAAATCACGGCGATGGTGATCGAGGTCGGGGTCAGCTTGATGGCGACGGTCTCGGCGTCCCCGAAGCCGTGCATCAGGTTGTTGGGAATCCCCCGGACGATGCCGGGGATGATCAATGCGACACTACTCCCGATCCCGATGGCGGCGTTGAGGTTGGCCAGCCAGGCCACGAACATGGCGCCGGCGATTAGGATGACCATACTACCGACGAAGGTTAGGTCGTAGGTGGTTCCGGGTAAATAGAAGTGCTTGAGCGAATCACGGACCAAGTAGACCAGCTGGAAGGACTGGGCGATCGCCAAGAGTAGGGTGATGCCGTACTTACCGATGCTGACTTGGTGGGGGCTGAGGTGGCCGATGAATTCATCCCCGACGGCTTGGATGGCCTGCCAGATGATCATGGCACTCATGAAGGGCCCCATCCCCACGGAGAAGAGCGTTTGGTTCGAGAAGTCACTCCCGGTCACGTTGGCGAAGAGGCGCAGAAAAGTGACGTGGTCGACGGCTTTCTTGGCCGACGACAGGTCGATATTCGGGAGCGGAATGGTCTGTCCGATGACAAAGACCGCGAGGATCAGAGCGGTCCACCCGAGGCTGGTTAAGAATTCACGATAACGATGCACAAGGAATCACCTTTCTAGGGATAGGTCACGTCAATGCTCCCGTCCGCTTTAAATTGAAGTTCTGATAATAAGAGGTTCTGAACGGCCCGGCGCGCAAAGGTCTCCTTCATTTCGGCGAAGGACTTGCGGCCGTCCTTGAGGTATTCCAGCAACGGATCGTGTTGGGCGGTGCTGCGGTTAGTCGCGATTTGGCGTAACTGTTGCAGCATGTCGACTTGGTCGATCCAGGCGTTGTCGAGGGACTTTAGGAGGCACATCCGTTCAAAATACAGTTGTTGGTCTTCTTTAATATTTTCGAGTTTTTTAGTTAATTGGTCAACCATTAGCTGTTGTAAAAACGGGGCCGTTTCCTTAGGCTTATCCGGGTGCCAGTTCTGGTCGATGCTGTCGGCCACGACTAAGTGATTGTCGATGGTGTTGAGCACGTAGTCGGCCAGTTCACTGCGGGTCGGTTGGGGATGGGCGGTCACGAAGGCCCTAGTGGCCATTTTAAAGACACTGTTCAGCATGTCCGTCAGGTCCGGGGCCGTCATGATCTGTTTACGGGTCTGGTAGATGGTGTCCCGCTGGACCCGCATAATCTCGGCGTATTGCAACGTCTGGGTCCGGGATTGCCGGTCGTCCCGTTCGGCATTATGTTGGGCCTTGGTGATTAAGTGCTTGAACCGGTAGTGCCCCGTGATTGGGTAGCGGACCTTGGGGATGGGCTGATGATTGGCCTTGGCCTTAGCCACCCGGCGCCGGTAACGCCGGAGCCACTTGGGACCGTGTTCTTGTAAGATGGCGTCTTCGATGGAGACCATGAAGATGGTCTCACCGGGTGCCCCTTGCCGGCCGGCCCGACCCCGCAGTTGGTTGTCGACCCGGGCACTGTTCATCCGTTCGGTCCCCACTACCAGCAGGCCGCCGAGTTCCTTGACACCCTTGCCTAGCTTGATGTCGGTCCCCCGACCGGCCATGGAAGTGGCGACGGTAATCGCGCCGGGTTGCCCGGCTTCCTTGACAATCAAGGCTTCCTTGGCGGCACTCCGCGCGTTCAAGAGGTTGTGGGGGACTTCTTCGCGGAGCAGGATCCGGGAGAAGAGGTTCGATAAGGACACGGACCCGGTCTCGACTAAGACTGGCCGCCCCTTGGTATAGGCGTCCTTGACCAGAGCCACGGCGTGTTCCAGCTTAGCTTGGGTGCTGAAGAAGAGCCGGTCGGGTAAGTCGACCCGTTGGTTGGGCTTGTTCGTAGGTACGGCGATGACGGACAGCCGGTAGGTCTCTTGAAGCTCCGCCGCGTCGGTCATGGCCGTCCCCGTCATCCCGCTAAGGTGGCTGAACATCCGAAAGAGGTTCTGGAACGTGATGGAGGCCATGGTCCGGGTCTGGTTGCTGACGGGGACCAGTTCCTTAGCTTCCAAGGCCTGGTGGAGGCCGGCTTCCAGCTTCATCCCGGCCAACTTTCGACCGTTCGAGAGATCCAGCAAGGAGACCCCGTCTTCATCGACCACGTAATCTCGGTCGCGGGTCAGGGTCTGGTGGGCCTTGAGGGCCAAGACTAGGTGGCGGTAAAGGGTCCGGTGTTTCTCGGTCAACAGGCCGTCTAGGCCCAGGTACTCTTCCATGTGGTCGATGCCACTAGGGGTGAACCAGACTTTCTTGTGGTCGTTGCTGCGCTTGAAGTCGACGTCTTCGCGTAAGAGACAGATGACCTGGTCGGCGATGCCGAAGAGGTTGGAACGGACCCGCGGTGCCCCGGAGATGACTAGGGGCATCTGGGCGGAGTCTAGGAGGACCGCGTCGATCTCGTCGAGCAGGGCGAAATGAAAGCCCTGTAGGAACTGCTCGTCGGCGGTCCCGGATAAGTTATCCATTAAGTAGTCGAAGCCCAGGGTGGAGTTGGTGGTGTAGACGATATCGGCCTGATAGATCTTCTTGAGGTCCCGGTCGTGGGGGTCCCCCCCGGCTGGCGCGACCCCGGCGACGGCGGTCAGCCCCAGCCACCGGTAGACCTTGCCCATCTCCTGGGCGTCCCGGTAAGCTAAGTATTCGTTGGCGGTAACCAGGAAGTTCCCGCTGCCGCTTAAGCCGTTGAGGTACATCGGCAGGGTGGCGGTTAAAGTCTTCCCTTCCCCGGTCTTCATCTCGGCAACGTTGCCGTCCTGCATGACCAGTGCGCCCAGGACTTGGACGTCGAAGGGGAACATGCCCAGCACCCGGCGGTCGGCTTCCCGAATCACGGCGAAGGCGGGGATCTTGATGGCGTCTAGGGACTTGCCGGCGGCTAACTGTTCCCGAAAAAGGGTGGTTTGGGCCTTGAGGTCCTCATCGGACATTTTACGGTATTTATCAGTTAACGCATTGACGGCACGCATCTGACGCACGTATCGTTTTGGTGTGTGATGGTGAACGAACGGCATACGTATCAGTTCTTTCCTTGGATATTGAACCCAATTCATTGATTTTAAAACTCATCGATGGTTATAATTATAGCATGATGAGTGATAGAAATAAGGGAATGTTGAAAAACGACATTTCTTCCAGAATGAAGCAGGAGGAACACTACGTTGAGGTGCCCAAGGAAGATAAAAAATCCTCGGGGAAAGCCTTGAACGTGGTAATTTCAGTGACCATTGCCATTATCGTATTAGCGGGGATCCTATACCCGATGGCAAATATGTTTTAGGGGGAGTCAGAGGTCAATACGTCACGTTATGGGACCGCCTGTAAATGATTTCTGAAAGATTTTGTGAGTTGTTAATCGTGAAGTCCCCGCACACGTGCAACCGGAAACCGGTGGATAGCCTGAAAGGGCTATCACTTCTACTATACGCGTTGTGGGCCGGAAAGTGAAAAAACATGCGCCGTCAGTTCCCCCAGAGAGCTAATGGTGAGTAAGTGGTCAGCTGGCCGGAAAATGATCGGGCATTAGCTGGCCTTTTTTCGTCGAGTTAGTGATTGATTTTAAGGGTGGCGGGTCGCTATAATTAAGCTAATAAACGGTGGCCCGATGTGGGCAATGATGGTGCCTCGAACCGGGAGACACTAATCAGGTCTCGGAATGGATGGGAGAACTCTTTATGCAAAAGTGGATAACGGATATTGTGCAGGGGCGGACCTTTGATGCCACGCGCCAGGCAAAACAAGATATCGCTAACATTGGTGAGGCGATGGGGTATAAAGTTGCGAATATTTTTCGGTATAATGACGTCGGGGAATCCGATGACGCGATGCTGGCCCGCATCGACGGGATCACCGCGGCGTTCGAACGGGGCGACTTCGTGGTGTACCAGTTTCCTTCTTTAAATAGTGGACGGTTCGACACGTTCTTCGTGGAACAGATGCACCGCTGTGGCGTTCAGTTGATCTGCCTAGTGCACGACGTGGCCACCATGCGTGACCAGCAGGCACCGACTTGGATCGACGAGATCGGCTACTTCAACGAATGCGATGTCTTGATTGTTCACAACCGGCGGATGGCCGATAAGTTAAAGGAACTGGGTGTGACCACGCCCATGGTCTGCCAGTACTTACTGGACTACCTGGACACCAACCACGACGACGACCGCTACGAGACCAAGTTCGAAGACTTCCACCGCGGCGTGGTGCTGGCGGGCAACATCCTGAAGTCGCGCTACTTAGCGGATTGGGACCACGAGACCCCCATCACGGTCTTTGGGGTGACCGACGACGAGTTGGATAAGAAGCTAGACGCCAACCCCAAGATCGACTTCCGGGGTCAACGCTGGCGTTGGGACCTGATTCAGGAGATGCCGCGGATGTTTGGCCTGGCTTGGGACAGCGATACGGAGTCCTACAAGTACAACGATTACACGCGGTATAACCATCCGCATAAGGTCGCGATGTACCTGTCGCACGGTTTGCCAATTATCGTTTGGCGGCAAGCGGCCGTGGCCGACATTATCGTGAAAAATGGCTTAGGCATCGCCATCGACAGTCTGGACCAGATTGATGACGTGATTCAAAACATTAGCGATGATGAGTTAAAACAGATGCTGAACAACGTCAACCGTTTCGGCCGGTTGATTCGGGATGGCTGGTTCACCCGCCAAGGTCTGCAGGCTGCAGAAATGAAATTACTGGCGCCGGATTTTGAGATTCCGGCAGATTTGAAATAGGGCTTTCAGGGGCCGCTCAAACGTTGGGCGGCCCCTTTTGTGGCCACTTTTTATTATTAGATTAATATTTTAGCGAACTTTTACTTGATAAAATAAGTATGGCCGCTGGGATGTGGTCGCGGCGTAGGACGATTGGCGCTTTTAATAATTATTGTAATAACCGATTTCCCCCAGAACGGTGCGAATCCTGCCAGACATGCTACGATGACGTTAGCAATTAGGAGCAGGAATTTGCGGGGGTGATCTTATTGAAAGGATTGAAGTCGAAGCAGGCGACACAGTTGGTGCGGGCAAATCAACAGGTTCATTATAAGATGTATAAGGCAGGCATTCATTGGGTCACGGCAGGGCTCTCAACGATTGGCGGTCTTTTTGGTCTAGGAATGGTGGCGCCGGCCGTAGCGGCTAAGGCGGCGACCCAAGCGGGAGTGGCCCAACAAGTCGAAGATGATGCGGTCACAGCGACCCAGAAGCAGGGAACGATTCCGGCGACCTCGCTAGCGAGTCAACGTAATCTGGAAAGTACCAGTCTCACGGGGAGTACCGCGAATCAACAGTCGACAGCGACCACGTCGGTGACCACATCGCCGGAATCGGTGACGGTAACCGAACAGGAATCGGCTTCCGGAAAGCCAACGCCGACCGGGTCAACGACTCAGTCGACGTCAGTCACGTCACCGACGACTGCGACAGCGGCGACCTCAACGAAGCCAGCTCCGGCAGACACACCGTCTAGTTCGACGACCGCTGTGGCGGATGGGGCAACGCCTACCGCCGTGGCTGGGTCGACCCTGACGACCGCCGGAAGTGAAGCACCGTCCCAGCCGACTCAAGTGGTGACCCCAACGACCGCAACCCCAGCGACGCACCAGGCAGTGCTACAGCCGGACGTCTGGGATCTTAAGTTGCCGACGGCCATGCTGAGTAGCTGGTTGCCTGGTTTTTTGAATACGGCCAATAAGACCCCGAACCAAGTAGGGGCGGATGACGCAACGAAGGACCTGAACGACGTTTTGGGTGGCGCTTACGATAATACATTTCACATGGTGACCAACGCGGTGAACAACACCACCAACCAAATGGTCAACGTGATTACCGGGGGTCTTCTGGCTTCTAAGACGCCGGAGCCCAAGATTATCCGCAACATTCAAAAAGTCTCGACGATTTATCAAAGCTATCGGGACGGTAAGTTAGTCGACAATAGTCAGGCTACGCCGCTCTGGCATGATGACAACTACAATAGTTTGAAATTAACGGGGGAAGACTTAGCGGCCTACAACCAAGGCTACACCCACTACCTATTCAACTTCGCCAAGGGGTTGAGTCAGTGGATCGATTCGATTCAAGATAAAGCCACGAATCCGACGACGGCCAATCAGCTGATCGATGACGTCACCTATAATCCCAACAGTATGACCGGGGTCACCTCTAGTGGTCAGCTGGGGGTCGCCGTGACCTGGGCGACAGGGGAAAATAAGGGTTATGCTAAAGACGTTTTGGGATACCAGTCGGATGGTAATGTGGCTGCTAGCAAAATTGCTCAAGCGGTCGAGACCGTTACCGACTACGTTAAGATCATTGCGCCCAACATCATTGATGGGATTGCCCACCAGGCGATGACCGATATTCGATCGTTGGGTGGGGCCATCAACGGCGACGATTACGCGCCGCAAACTCTGAGCCAGGCGATTCAGTTGAACCAAAACATTACCACCATGGTCGGAAACATGGGCCTGACGGGCTTAGTCAGCACGTCGTTGTTTGAGGACATCTACCAAGGAATCCGGGCCAACGCGGTTACGGCCTTGGAAAACAACTGGACGATCGGTAAAAACGATGCGTTGCAGCAGATGTTAGCGGAAGGCGATTCGACTGGGGCACAGAATGACAATGACCCGTTGTACGCCAATTTCGTCAAGGGTAAAGACGCACAAACCGCTGGTAACATTACGAATAGTCTGTTCAACACTGCGGGCAAATTATCGACCATGTCTCAACAAGCGGGGTTCACTTGGGCCTATAAAGTTTTGGGCCAAGTTATCAACATTGCGAATACGGATGCGCTAGGTGGGACGGGTAAGCCAGACTTAGCCGCCATTGTGACGCAACTACAGGCTAGTGGAACGATTAGCGCCGCGGAGGCAAACCAGATTCTGCAGGGAACGCAAGCGTCACACACGATTACGTCCGGGGGTCGGACCACGACCTATACGCGAAATTCGGTAGGGGTTCAACGGGTCATTAACGAAGTGTATCTGGCTGAATATAACGCGGCGACCGCGGCAGTTCAGGATTTGACCACGAATCAGACTGCCCCGGAACAGTGGGTCAGTCAGCAACAACAGAACTTAACGTATCAGAGCCCCATTACGAAGCAATGGATGCCGGGGATGACCACAACCTTAGGAATCTATGAGCAACTATGGGGGACCATGTGGTCGTTTGCACCGGGGTATCTAGGGATGGCAGCCGCGGATCATGCGGTTCATCAGCAGCAGGGACCGGTCAGTGTCCCTAGTCAACCTTGGAAAGTGGGCTCGTCAATCACGCATGCTTGGGCGGATATGTTGATGTTTAGCGGGGCCATGGTGACGTCGCCAAATATCCCGCAAGTTCAGCAAGCCCTTTTGGATCTGGGCCAGCGCTTAGCGGGCCAAGCCTACCAACGGGAATTAGTCCTTGCCAATCAAGCGTTTAATGACGGGAAGGCGCTAGCCCACCAACAGGATGCACAGAGTTTAGATGGCAGTTTACCACCGGTTACCCAAGCTGGCGCTTACCATGAACATGATGCCAGCAATGATGGGACGGGCCAAGTCTTCTTACCGCAGCAATCGACTGTTTTAGACGAATGGCGTGGTGTCGTGAGTGCCCCCGCCCCTGGTCAGATCTTTCAAGACGGGTACCAGTCCCAGCTAGAGACAGTGACCATTTACACGAAAGCCACCGGGACCAGCTTTTTTGGACCGAAATTTAGCAATACGGCTATGAGCAAGCTAAATAATACTAAGGTCAACGTCCTTAAAGGCCACGCTGACCGCTTGACCCGCCCATCTACGGATGCTAAGTGGCGCTTAGTGTCCACTCAGGTGGCCCCCACAACGGTCACGTTTGAGTATGCGCCGGTGCCCCAAGAAACGGCGGTGTCGTCAGTCAACTTACAAGCCGTTGAGGGAAACTATGACGGACAACCGGCTAGTCAGCACCTGGCTGGCGCACAACTTCAGCTCCAGTGGGCGGATCAATCGACTAAAACCATCACACTCCAGTCCGACTGGGTCACGGTCGACCAGGACCAGGCTCGGGTGGGGGATTACCAGTATCAGCTGTCAGCCAAAGGTATCCAAGTCCTATTACAACAGCTTCAACAGGGACTG
Organism: Levilactobacillus namurensis; assembly: GCF_032197885.1. NCBI lineage: Bacteria > Bacillati > Bacillota > Bacilli > Lactobacillales > Lactobacillaceae > Levilactobacillus > Levilactobacillus namurensis. Next base: position 288,936 of record NZ_CP134159.1, read on the forward strand.
CCGAAGACAGCAGCTGTACCGACGCTAGCTCAATTGACGACTGCTAAAGGGACGGTAATCCTGAAGCCGTCGGTGACCTTGATTCCGCACTTGACCACCCATGCGGTTCAAGTCGTGGCTGGTCAGTCGGTTCAACCGGCGGACATAGTCACCAGTGTCACGGACGCCCTGGGGAACCCCCAGGACCCGGCATTGGTTACGGGGCCCGTCGACCAAGTAGCCCAGTTAACGCCGGGGACGCACCAAGTTGAACTGACCTTTACGGATCCTGCTAGTGGCGAAACGGCCCACCAGTCGGCTACGGTAACGGTGATTAGTCAAGAAGCGTCGACCAGTATGGCAAACGTGGTGGCGTCGACGGCCTCGGCTTCGTTAGCGACTAACTTGTCGGTCTTCGACTCCCAGTCCGTTCAGTTAGCCCACCAGAGTGAGCAATCATTGAGTGGGTGGGCTTCGGAAATGGCGGCAGATTCTACGAGCCGTTTCCAGGACCAATCCGTGAGCGCCGCCCTTCAGTCAACGGTTGATGCCAACAATCAGACTTTCACGGTAGCTTCAGTTAGCAACGCCCAGGCGGATGACCAGTCGTTGAGTGCGTTGGGTTCAGCCTTAAGTTCGGCCTCGACCTCGACGTCGATTTCCACGGCGATATCGTTAGCCGACGCGTCGGTCCAGCAAGCGGTCCAGTCCGCCGACCAAGTCTTCAACCAGGCTTCGGCCAGCAACGCGCAGATGGATGATCAATCGTTGAGTACGTTGGGGTCAACTTTGACCTCGATAGCGAATTCTTTGGTGGATGCGTCCGTTCAGCAAGCGGTTCAATCCGCCGACCAGGTTTTCAACCAGGCTTCGGCCAGCAACGCTCAAGCAGATGACCAATCGTTAAGCGCGTTGGGTTCGGCCCTAAGTTCGGCTTCGACTTCAACGTCAATTTCGACGGCGATGTCGTTAGCGGATGCATCGGTCCAACGAGCGGTTCAATCCGCCGACCAGATTTTCAACCTTGCCTCAACCAGTAATGCCCAGGCGGATGACCAATCGCTAAGCGCGTTAGGGTCGACTTTAAGCTCGGCCTCCGCATCGACGTCTACCTCCGCGTCAATTTCAACTTCTATTTCAACAGCGATATCGTTAGCGGACGCGTCAGTTCAGAAAGCAGTCCAATCGGCCAATCAGATTTTCAACCTTGCTTCAACTAGCAATGCCCAGGCGGATGACCAATCGCTAAGTGCGCTAGGTTCGGCCCTAAGTTCGGCCTCGACTTCAACGTCGATTTCCACGGCGGTGTCGTTAGCGGACGCGTCAGTTCAGAAGGCAGTCCAGTCTGCTAATCAGGTCTTCAACATCGCCTCGACTAGCAACGCCCAAGCAGATGACCAGTCATTGAGTGCGCTAGGTTCGGCCCTAAGCTCGGCTTCGACTTCAACGTCAATTTCGACGGCGATATCGTTAGCGGATGCATCGGTACAACAAGCAGTTCAGTCCGCCGACCAGGTTTTCAACGTTGCCTCAACCAGTAATGAGCAGGCCGACGATCAATCGTTGAGTGCATTTGGTTCAGTATTGACTTCCGCGTCAACTTCAACGTCAATTTCGATAGCGATGTCCCTAGCGGATGCGTCAGTACAACAAGCGGTTCAGTCCGCTGACCAGATATTCAATATTGCCTCAACCAGTAATGAACAGGCGGATGACCAATCGCTAAGTGCGTTAGGGTCAACTTTGAGTTCGGCCTCCGCGTCGACGTCTACCTCCGCGTCAATTTCCACGGCAATGTCGTTAGCGGATGCATCGGTTCAGAAAGCAGTCCAATCTGCCAATCAGGTCTTCAATATCGCTTCAATCAGCAATTCTCAGGAAGATGACCAGGCGTTGAGTGCATTGGGTTCAGCGTTGACTTCCACGTCAACTTCAGCTTCTATTTTGACAGCGATGTCTCTAGCGGATGCGTCGGTTCAGAAAGCAGTTCAGTCCGCTAATCAGGTCTTCAACCTTGCCTCAACCAGTAATGAACAGGCCGACGACCAATCGCTAAGCGCATTAGGTTCAGCGTTGACTTCGGCGTCGACCTCGCAATCCATTTCGACAGCGATGTCTCTGGCAGATGCATCGGTCCAACGAGCAATCCAATCTGCCAATCAGATTTTCAATATTGCCTCAACCAGTAATGAACAAGCGACTGATCAATCGTTGAGCGCCCTAGGTTCGGCTTTGATTTCCGCGTCAACTTCAACGTCGATTTCGATAGCGATGTCTCTAGCGGATGCGTCGGTGCAACAAGCGGTTCAATCCGCCGACCAGGTCTTCAACGTTGCCTCAACCAGTAACGCTCAGGCGGTTGATCACTCATTGAGCGCCCTGGGTGCCGAATTGGCCTGGGCTTCGGCTTCAACGTCGATTCAGCAAGCGGTCACCTCGGCTAACCAAGCGTATACGGTGGCTTCCCTGAGTAATGCCCAACAGGCTGACCGGTCCTTAATGCATCTGCGCGATGATCTCACCAGTGTCTCGGAGTTCAATTCGGCCCTCGATGCGTTTACTTCCGCTTCGCTAAAGCTGCGTCAGCAGGATGACCAATCGTTAGCCCAGTGGGGGCAGGTGCTTGCGTCCGATAGTTTAGTTGCCTCGCAAGAACTGAGTGCTAGCGCGTCGGTCGTGGCTAGTCAAAGCCAGTCGACGGCTGACCTCTTCACCAGTGAGGCTAGCGTGAGTCTACTCGATCAGGTCACCCCAACGCCCACCCAACCAGGGGCACCACTTCCGCCTGCCGGTGGGTCGACACCAACGGGGACGGGAACGCCTAGTCAGCCGCAGGTCACGCCACCAACGGGACAGCTACCAAGTTATCCCCACGTGTCCCCGACAACGCCGGTTGACCCTGATATTTCTCAACCGAGCGTCCCTCAGGTCACCACGCCAACCCGGCCAGAACCGGGGACGTCAGTTGCGCCAACTACTCCAGATTGGGTTTCCTCAGTGGAACCCGCGCCGACCCAGCCAACGGTTACGCCCGCCCAGTCCTATCCGGTCTCGCGGCCTATCTTAACGGCCACGGCGACGGACTTGATTGACCCGGGGAATCTCCAACTAACGGGGCACACCGGATCGCACCAACAACACCGGCCACGGCCGTTCCAGCGGTTTAGCGTCTATCCGGTACGCAAGATTGGCTTGTATCGTACGCCGACCTTTAGTGCGCAACAGCGGTTGGCATGGTACCACCAGTACGCTGATGCGGCCCAAGCCCAATTCATGGTCATCGGGATGTTCTTATCCAAGCATGGGCGCTTACGGTATAAGGTACGGGATGTCAACCACGGGTCCAAGACCTATGGCCTGGTGGGGTACATTACGGCACGGTGGGACTTCGTGCGGCCGACCTATTACCTCCATCAAGTTCACACCAAGGTCAAGGTGCTGGTGATCAATCCGGAAGGTATCAACGGTTACCGACGACCGGATCTGACGGGGAAACGCCAACACTACGCGAAAGGGCAGTGGTTGACGGTTTACCGGTTGGTCCACCATCACCTCACGACCCGCTTCCAGTTGAGCAACGGGCAGTACGTCACGGCGAACCGGGAATTGGTCCAGCTAGGCCGTCACGCCCATCACCGACTCTGGTCGTTGGGCTTACCGAAGACCCAGCGATTCGCGCACTGGTCTTATACGGTGCCAAACCTGTCAACGTTGATTGGCCGGCTTAAACCCTAAGGATTAGGTTAACGGAGTGTGGGCCCCAAGGCGGTTAGCACGCACTGATTGTCTTGGGTCACCCGCTTCAGCACGGAATCATTAGGAACAGAAAAAGTCTGGGAATTTCATCCCGGACTTTTTTGATTTAGTTTGACCTTCACGGGTGTAAAAAAGAAAAATACTTGAGATAGATTTCTGTTAGCTTTCACATTAAACGCCTTTATATCGGCTATAGATGAAAATAATTAGCACTCAATTAAGCGAGTGCTAATTATTTGCATTTCTGACCAATGCTAACTATTATAGACAATGTAAAGAGAAACAAAAGACATGAAAGGGGTTATTGATTATGACCAACGAAATGATGAACCGGAACGATGACTTATTCAATCCAATGAACTTCTTTAACGAAGTGGGTAACTTGGGCCGCGACTTGTTTAACGGGAACGATAACCCAATGAAGACAGACGTCGTGGAACACGATAAGGACTACGTGGTTACGGCGGAAATGCCGGGCTTCAAGAAGGACGACATTCACGTGGACTACCGCGATGAGACGTTACGGATCTCCGGTAGCACGAACGTGGACCAAGCGACTAAGGACGACCAAGGTCGGATCTTACGGCAAGAACGTTCTAGCCAGAACGTTTCCCGGGCCTTCTACCTGCCAAACGTCGATTTGAAGAAGGTCAACGCGACGTACACCAACGGTATCTTAACGTTGACGTTGCCTAAGGAAGCTGAATCCGAGGATCATCACAAGATTAGTATCGACTAATCCTAACGCATAAAAGTGAAGAGCACCCTAAAAAACGGGAAACACAGTCTGTGAGCTGTGTTTCCCGTTTTTGGTTAATGTTAGTGCTGGTAGGGTGTCAAGGTGAGTTGGTGGGGACAGGTGGTGGTCACGAACTGGGCGTCATGGTCGATCATCAGTAGGGTGGGACGAACGGTCTGCACCAGGGCCGCGAGTTGGTCACGAGCCGGGAGGTCTAAGTAGTTGGTGGGTTCGTCCCAGACCAAGAGATCATGGGGCCGACACAGGGTCAGGGCCAAGGCTGCCTTTTTGGCCTCCCCCATACTCCACTCGCTAGCCGGAGCCCGTAGTCGGGACCGGGAAACGCCCAGTTGGTGCATGAGGTTCCACACGGTGGTCAGTTGGTGATTCGCCTTTAGCTCTGACCAGTCGACGTCGCGGATGACGTGGTGAAAGTCTTGGGCCAGATAGCCAACGTTCGCGGGGAGGTCGTTTTGTAAGTAACCAGTGTGTTCTAAAGACGTATGCCCCAAAAGGGTGGCGATGAGACTGGTCTTGCCACTACCATTGGGCCCCAGAATGGCCAATTGCTCGCCTTGATGAAAGTCAATCTCGAGGGGGTCAAAGAGGGGGACTGCGGCCCGGAGTAAGCTAAACTGGCGGGCGCTTAGTAGTAGACGGTGACCCTGTCCCGGGGTGGCATTGGTGGTGAGTGGGGTGGTGGTCTCCAAGTCGGCTAAGAGGCCTTGCCGTTCGGCGGTGCGGTCGGCCGTCCGCTGTTCGAACACTTTAGCTCGGCGCATCAGTTTGGCGGCGGATTGTCGACTACTGGCATCGTGGGTCTCGCGCTCTCGGCGCTCAGACCACCCGCGTTGCGTATTGGCGCGGCGGGTTAGGTGGTGAATGTCGGTGATGAGTTGGGCGTTTTTGGCGGTGGCGGCTTGGTCTTGGCGGGCCTTATCAGCGCGCCAGGCGGCGACGGTTCCGGCCACGATGTGTACCCGGTCCGGGGTGATGGCCATCACGTGGTTGACGAAGAGGTTGAGGAAGTGTTCGTCGTGACTGACACAGATGAATCCGTGCTTGTGACGCAGGTATTGGCCAACCACGGTCCGGCCGGCTAGGTCGAGGTGGTTGGTGGGTTCATCGATGAGCGGGAAAGCAGTATCGTCTACGAAACCGCGGGCCAGTAAAACCTTAGTCTGTTCGCCGCCGCTTAGGCTCCCGAATTGGCGAGTGGCCCAGGCTGGCGGCAGTCCAATCTTGGTCAACTCGATCGTGGCTTGCCAGTCAGCGGCGCCCGTGGCGGTCATCAGTTGCATGACCGTTAGGGTGGGGTCGATGTCTTCGGCGGGAAAGTAGTTGAACGTTACCGGAGCGGTGATGGTGCCCGTCCCGGTCAGTTGTCCCCGCAAGAGGTTGAGGAAGGTGGTCTTCCCCCGGCCGTTCCGGCCAATTAAGCCCAGCTTCCAGTGACTGTCGAAGTTGGTCGATAGGTCGGTGAATAGGGGCTGTGTGGCCCCTGGATATTGAAAAGAGAGGTGTTGAATTTGAATCGTTCCCATAAGTAATCTCCCAAGCCAATTCTTCTGCGGAATCGGCTTCTCCGGGGGAATGGCCCACCGGAGGGCAGTGTGGAACGGTTCTGGTGAGAACGCTAAAAAAGGACGAAAAAAAGACGCGAAAGTCACCAGAACCGTCTGGGAGCATTCGCGTCGTGGGCGTGCTAAAAAGCACCCCTTATTAGCCGAGCGACTGCACCCAATCAAAGTGTGATCATGTTGCGTTGTGCGTTCTTCAAGGTTGTCACCCGGCTTTCGAATTTAGTTGATTTAAGTATAGGTAATTGGGGAGGAAAAGACAATGGATAAGTCAGCTTTATGGAAGATGAGGAGGGATAAAAAGCGGACGGGAACTCTAAGTTGAAAGAGTTTCCGTCCGCAAGGTAACGATTCAAGTTGATGAGTTTAAAACGCGTGAAAAGCTATTCTTGGCTTTGCCATAAAATCGGGCCAAAACGTCATTACAGAATAAGTACAGGCACTTGCTCTGGCTAGCCATTTCGCTTAGTACTGCTTTCCCGTTTCGTAGACGATTTCCGGTTCGTTCCCCGTTCGTTGGTTCTTGTTGAGCAGGTCGATCATGCCCATTTCGTCTTCGGCCAAGGTGAAGTCGAAAATTCCCGCGTTTTCTTGGATCCGTTCCGCGTGCGTGGACTTAGGAATCGGCAGAACGCCGTGTTGGAGTTCCCACCGCAAGATGACTTGGGCGACCGTCTTTTGATGATGCTTCGCCATCTTGGCGATCATCGGGTCGTCTAAGACCACCCGCCGTCCCAGGGGACTCCAGGCTTCCGTGACGATGTTTTGTTCGCGGTCGTAATCGACCAAGGCCTGCTGGTTCAAGTAGGGGTGGTACTCCACTTGGTTGACCACGGGCATCTCCTTGGCCTTCAGCGCCAGCAGTTCCAGGTGCGCGATGGTGTAGTTGGAGACTCCGATGGACTTGACCTGGCCGTTCGCCTTGAGTTGTTCGAGGGCCTTCCAGGTCTCGAAGAAGTGTTCCCGGACCGGCCAGTGGATCAAGAGAAGATCCAGGTAGTTGGTCTGCAGGCGTTTGAGTGACCCTTCGACGGCCTTCATGGTCTGGTCGTAGCCCTGAACGATTTCGGCCACTTTACTGGTCAAAAAGAGCGCTTCGCGGGGCAAGCCGAGCTTCTGCAACGAGGTCCCCAAGAGGTCTTCGTTGCGGTACAACATGGCGGTGTCAATCAGTCGGTAACCGGCGTCCCAGGCGGTCTGAATACTGTGGTCCATGGTGTCTTGGTCGTTGATCAGGTAGGTTCCGAAGCCCAGTCCGGGCATCTGGTTGCCGTCAGCGAGTTGAATGGTATTTGTGATGTTACTTAACGTCATCGTGAGTCCTCCTTAGCGGTCTATCACCGTTAGTCATACTTCTTAGTTTAGGCTAAAGCCACTAAAATGACAACGCTTTCTGAAAAAGGCTTAGTGCCGTTTGAACTGGTCATAGAGGTTCACGGTGGCCTCAAAGAGCATCCCGGCGGTCATTAGCCACATGGCGAGCATGTTGCGGTTCGTGACCATGCACCAGAGTAAGACTAGATATAAGATGAATAAAATGACAGCAGTTGATTTATGTCCCATGTTAATTCCTCCCCAAGTTGGTTTGGTTCCTCTTCCATTTAACCACTCTGGGCATCAACTGTTAATCGCTAGCGATTCGGTTAAGATGTGCAAAAATTCAGATGGATTACAGGCGTCCCCCGTTAGTTTCTTGTACAATATAGGCAAATAGTCAGCTAGAAGGCGGTTACATCATCGGTAATCGCAGGTACGAAAGGAGGCGGGGTCATGCCCGAACAGCCACCCCTGACCGCGTTAAATCGTGGATTAACTAAATTTGAAGTGCAAGCACGGATCGACCAAGGCTTACAGAATGACCCGTTGCCACCCCTGACGCGGAGTGTCAAACAGATTTTCCGGGATAACTTAATGACGCTGTTCAACCTGATCAACTTGGTCCTAGCGGGGCTGGTCTTGATGACCGGCAGCTACAAGAACCTCCTGTTCATCGGGGTGGTCGTGGTCAACACGGGAATCGGAATCTTCCAGGAAATCCGCTCGAAACGCCAAGTGGATAAACTCGCCCTGCTTTCGGAAGGACGGTTAGCGGTTCTCCGGGACGGCCAGGCCGTCTCGCTGACCCAGGATGACTTGGTCCAAGATGACCTGATCATGGTTGGGCGAGGCGACCAACTCCCCGTGGACGGTCTGGTGCGGGAGACCGGCGGCATCGAAGTCGACGAGTCCCAGATTACCGGGGAGTCAACGCCAATTATGAAGCGAACCGGCGACCGCTTGATTTCGGGAAGCGTGATTCTGGGAGGAAAAGCCACGGTCCAGGCCACCACGGTTGGCGAACAAAGCTTCGTCAAGCAATTGGCCCATTCGGTCAAGCAACAGCACCGGACCGCCAGCCAATTACTAAATATCATTAATCGGATCATTAAAGCGTTGACCCTGACGTTAATTCCGTTGGGGATCATCCTGTTCGTGGCCTCATTAATTAAAGGCCAAAGTACAAACCGGGCCATCCTGGGAACCGTTGCGGCGGTCGGGGGGATGATTCCCCAGGGACTGGTCCTGTTGACGTCGGTCGCACTGGCAGCGGGAGCCTTTACGCTGGGACGACACAACATCTTGGTCCGAGAATTGCCCGCCATCGAGGCTTTGGCGCGGGCCGACGTGTTATGCCTGGATAAGACCGGGACCATCACCAGCGGTAAGCTTAAGCTGGAGCAGGTCGAGGGTTTGACCAGCCTCACTAAGGCCCAGTTACAGACGTTATTGGCCCAATTAGTCGCCGCCACCGGTGACGATAACGAGACTGCCCAGGCCGTCCAAGCGGCGCTGGGGACCCCCGACCTCGCGGCGGACGAGGTCTTGCCGTTCTCGTCGGGGCGGAAATGGAGTGGCGCGCGGTTGCCAGACGGGCAAGCCTACGTGATGGGCGCACCGGAGTTCATCTTTGATCCGGTCGATGCCACCTTACAAGCCCACATTCAAGACCTAGCCCAACAGGGATACCGGGTCCTGGTGGTCGCCCAGGTGGACCAGCTGACCACACCGCGGCCGACCAAGCCCCGTGCTTTAGGATTATTGCTGATCACCGACGAATTGCGGCCGCACGCCAAGGCGACCTTTAACTTCTTCACCACGCAGGACGTGGCCTTAAAGGTCATTTCGGGGGACAACCCGGTGACCGTGGCCAGCATCGCCCAACGCGCGGAGATTCCGGGGGCCCAGCAGTTGGTCGACATGAGTCAGGTCGGGGCGACGCCGGACTACGCGCACTTGGTGCAGACCTATAACGTCTTTGGCCGGGTCACCCCGCAACAGAAGGAAGGGTTGATCCGCGCCTACCAGCAAGCCGGCCACACGGTCGCCATGACCGGTGACGGGGTCAACGACCTGTTGGCCCTGCGTCAGGCAGATTGCAGTATCGCCATGGCTTCCGGGAGTGAGGCCACCAAGAGTCTGGCGGACTTCGTGTTGATCCATTCGAACTTCGACGCCATGGTCAAGGTGTTGAACGAAGGCCGCCGGGTCATTAACAACATCGAGCGGGTGGCTTCGCTGTTTTTGATCAAAACCATGTATTCGGTGGTCTTAACGCTGATTTTTATCTTCATGACCCGCAGTTACCCGTTCGAACCCATCCAGCTCACGCCAATCTCGTCACTGATGGTCGGTATCCCGACGTTCTTCTTGGCCCTACAACCGAACTATGCCCGGATTACCGGGCGGTTCATGAAGCAGGTCATGGAAGTGGCGGCGCCGGCGGCCACCTGTGTGGTGGGCTACATCCTGGTGATTATGGGGCTGGGGTCCCAGTTCCACCTGAGCTTCGCCACGACCTCGACCTTGAGCGTCCTGATGACGGGATTGGTCAGCTTGAACGCTCTGCTGTTGGTGGCCCGGCCGCTCAACCGCTTCAAGGTTCTCTTGGTCGCAGTCATGGCGGGACTGTTCGCGTTGATTTTTCTCTTTTTCGGGGGAATCTTCTCGCTGGTCAACCTCTTCAACTGGCGGTTAGCCCTGATTTACCTGCCGTTGATGGTGAGTGTGCCACCCGTTTTTTACGCGGTTCAAGCCATTCTAGGCAAGCGCATTCTGAGTCGGATTCATTGGCGGTAAGATTTAGTTTCTAAAAATGACTTAGCTAGTCAGCTTGACTAGGTGATGTGTTATAATGCAGGTAACAAACAGAAGGGCAGGGAACAATATGGCTGATTTTAATCAATACACGCGCTGGGAACACCAGATGCACGATATTAAACTCCCGAGATGGGATGATCTTCCGAAGTTTGATTTGTACATGGACCAAGTCACGGCATTGATCAATGCGGTGTTAGGCCCCTTGGGGGTAGACACGATGACACCGGCGATGATCAACAACTACGTGAAGCATAAAGTGATTCTGGCGCCGGTCAAGAAGAAGTACCAGACCATGCAACTGGCCGATATCTTGATGATCAGTCTCCTAAAGCCTATGTTCCAGACGGAAACGGTGCGGTCGGGAATCGACCAGATTACGGCGGGGGACTACCCGAAGCAGGCCTATGACAACTTTATTGGCCGCTTGGAGGACCGGTTGCATCATTTAGGTGAATCGCAGACCCAGCCGGCCGCGGAGAACTTAAACGAAAAGCTGATGCAGGTCGCGGTGGATGCCGTGGTGGCCCGGTTACAGTCCGAAAAACTATTAACGTTGATCAAACGACCGTTACAAAAGGTTGAAAAAACGAAATAAGAAAAAGCCAGTCAGTCGGCGTTCAATTCGAACGGGGACGGACTGGCTTTTCCTTTAGGTGAGGCAGGCGCGGGTGATGAGGTTCGTCAGGCAGACGAGAATGAGGAGCCAGCCGCTCCTTTTTAACAGGGGCAGCAGGGACGTCCACCAGTTGATGACGTAGAAGTTAGAATGGCCAAATTTAAGGTGGTCAGTCAGCCGTCCGGAGATGGTGGCCAGCAGATAGACTAACCAGATAGAAGACCCCATTTGTAGGAGAAAGACCAGGATGGCTGGAAGTTGGGCCAGCGTTAAATTGGCGGTGATTCGGACCAGTCCTTCACTGGTTCCCAGGACGACCCAGCCGGCCATCATACGACTGGGCCACTTGAAGGGAATCAGGGAAAGGCCGCCGAAGATCAATAGCAGGTTGAGGTCAATCGAAAGTGGGGACCTTAACTGGGCTAAGGCTGGTGCTTCCAAGCTCAAGTGGGGTTCTTGGATGAGGTGACCTTGTTGCAGGACGTAGAGGAGACCAAAGAAACCGATATAAACGTAGAGCAAGCGTCGAATCGTTTTGGGCGAAAGTTGGAGCGATCCAGCAAGTTTGGTTAAAATAGGCAATCACCAGTCCTTTACGAAGATTTTCGGGGAAAGAAGGTCCATTAGCATTAAAACACAATTATAATGTTAATGCAATTTTAATGCTGCGGCTATCTCGTTGTCTGGTGAGTAGCTGCTGATGGGGCCAAACTAGTGGGGTTAGGGCCTGATAAAAAAGCCATCCAGTGAGCATTCGCAGAAGACTCACTGAGTGGCTTTTTCGACACTTATTGAATCGGACGAGTGGGCCCGATTATGGAGACGTTTCAGAAACTATTGCATCTGAGTCTCTAAGCTTAACTCACTCATGAACGTTAGGAGGAGGTTAGCGTAGCTGGGGTGGTCCGTGTTGCTCTTGATTTCAACCTGCATGTCGTGCAGGTTATCGGTAATGATTCCGTTGACGCCGAGGAACATCATCTGGTCCAACAGGGTCACGTCATCGATATCCCAAGCGTAGACCCGTTGATGGTGCTTAGCCGCCTGGTCGATGAAGGCATCATTTAAGGTCGTCGCCTCCATGGTATAAGCGTTGGCGTCCGTGTACGGGAAGGTCAGGTTATAGGGGAGAATATAGCTCACGAACTGGTGGGGGTCCTGTTGACGCAGGGCGGTCATGATCCGGTAGCTCAGGGTGTGGACCTGATCGTGGTGGGCCAGTAAGGTGGGGCCGAACTGCTTGATGAACCGTTCCGGCAGGTCCCGGGTGGTCGCTTTATTGGTTTTGATCTCGACCAGCAACTTTTGGTGGTGGGCGTGAGCAGCTTTAAGGTAGGCCGCAAAACTCGGAACTTTAGCCTGGTGGCCGTTTTCGGTGACGGTGACCCGCGTTAACTCCCTGAGGGTCATGTCGCCAACTTGTCGTTTCAAGCCCGCCAACGCTTTTAGATTCGTATCGTGGAGCACCACGAATTGGTGGTCCTTAGTCTCCTGGACGTCCATCTCCACGTAGTCGGGCTTCTCCCGGCTGGTTTTGATCAGGGCCGGGATCGTATTTTGAACCCCGTTACCGTTATCGACGCCCCGGTGTGCGATGGTGAGGGGCTTGCTGACGGCTAAGCCGTTGAGGTAGGCCAGGTTGAAGGCCACTAACCCCGCACTCAGTACCGTTAGCCCCAAGGTGATGAGAGCCCGGGTCCGCCATTTAGTGTGGGCTGGTTCCCGGAATTGTAGCTGCATCATCGGCGTGGGTTCGTGGTCGGCATGACTGCTGAGGACGATGGTCATGAAGACGATGGTGGCGTAGCAGACCAGGAACTCGGTGAGGACTTCCATTAAGAAGAGGTTGACCGTCGCCATGACCAGCGCGGCGGGGGTGGTGTCGAAGAAGACTTGTCCCAGGTAGAGTGCTGCGTAGAGCACCCCGGTCATCGGCGAGACCATCACCAGGGCCAGGAGCATCCGGCTGAGGTACTTCCAGAATTGTCCCTGGGTAGCCCGCCAACTCTCGTGGATAGCGGCGTGGCTGTGGTACCCGTCCAGCATCATTAAGGGGAGGACGGCAATCAGGCGAATCCCCAGGTAGATGGCCAGTGCGTAGAACAGGACTAAGACGGTCGCCCAAAGCGGGTTAGCCATCAGATAACTCACGATAAAGGCGGGAATCTTGGCTTTATTGAGCAGCGGCGTGGAAAAGAGAATGCTGCCGAAGGGCAGGATAATCAAGAAGTAGCCCATAAAGAACAGGAAGGTACTGGGTGACGCGCCCGTAAGACTTGTAACCGTTCGGCGCAAGACCGCCAGGGTTCCTTGGGGCCGCCCCAGGCGAATGTTGCGAATCCCTAAGAGTAGGAAGGCGAATTGCCAGTACACCAGGACCATGATGGCCATCAGGATCAACAATAGGCCGATCACGGCCAGGGGATGCTTCAAGATGATGTTGCCCAGGTTGGTATAGGAGACGTAGGGAATCCGTTGCCAGGCCAGCAAATTGGCGGTCAACCAACCGAAGACGGGAATCGCACAGTAACTAATGACAATGTTGGTGAGAAAGACCAGGGTCACGTAACTTCCCCAGTGTTGTCGAAAATGGCGACTGGTCTGTCGCCAGAATGCCCAAGCTTGCATAAGACCAACTCCTCTGTATGGTTTCTAATTTAGCACACTCTGGATTCCGAACCACAAAGTTTTAGTTGAAACCCTTAATTGGTTGACCGAACGAATTGAAAATAGGCATGATAGTGATTTAGTTCACACGAAAATAAAAAGCTTGTGAATCACTGACGTTTGTGTATGCACTTACAAACTAATCGGAGAAGAACCTTGATACAACAGCGTTTACTTGTACAGAAAATTAATTGTGATTTTTTAACATAAAGTTCTGGACTTTTGAAAAATCCATGATAAGATAGAACTCGTGAATAAGTTAACAATATCTTTTCTACGCAAACGCATATGGAGGCAGAGAGATGTTAAAAGACGTAAAAACGAATCCAAAAACGACTACTAAAGAAGAAACGGTTGACCAAATGATCGACCGCCTAGTCAATAAAGCCCACGACGCGCTGTGCGCCATGGATGACTTCGACCAAGCCACGGTCGACCACATCGTCCACCAGATGGCCATCGCCGGCTTGGACCACCACATGGAACTGGCTAAGGCCGCTTACGACGAAACGGGCCGGGGGGTCATGGAAGACAAGGCCGTGAAGAACATGTTCGCGACGGAAGAAATCTGGCACACCATTAAGCACGATAAGACCGTCGGCATCATCAAGGATGACCGGGAACGGGAACTGATCACGGTTGCGGAACCTCTGGGTATCTTAGCCGGGGTTACGCCCGTCACTAACCCTACGTCCACCACGTTATTCAAGTCACTGATCGCGGTTAAGACGCGGAACCCAATCATCTTCGCTTTCCACCCACAAGCACAGAAGTCATCCGTAATGGCCGCTAAGGTCGTTCGGGACGCTGCCATCGCTGCGGGGGCACCAGAAGGGGTCATTCAATGGATCGACAAGCCAAGTATCGACGCCACCACGGCGTTGATGAACCACCCACGGGTTGCCAGTGTGCTGGCTACTGGGGGTCCTGGCATGGTCAAGGCCGCTTACTCTACCGGGAAGCCTGCGTTAGGGGTCGGTCCTGGTAACGGACCAGCTTACATTGAAAAGACGGCTAACATCAAGCGGGCCGTCTACGACATCGTCTTATCCAAGACGTTCGATAACGGGATGGTCTGCGCGTCTGAAAACAGCGCCATCATCGACAAGGACATCTACGACGACGTGAAGAAGGAAATGCAGGACCGGGGCGTCTACTTCGTGAAGAAGGCGGACCACAAGGCCTTAGCCGACGCGATGTTCCGTCCTGAAGGCGGGGTCAAAGGGCCAATTGCTGGGATGTCTGCGCAAAAGATCGCGGACTTAGCCGGAATCAAGGTCCCCGCAACCACCAAGGTCTTGGCCGCTGAACTGACGGGCGTGGGGCCAAAGTACCCGATGTCTCAAGAAAAGCTGTCACCGGTTATCTCCGTCTACAAGTCTAAGGACCACGCCGAGGCCTTCAAGTTGGCGGACGAACTCTTACACTTTGGTGGGTTGGGCCACACGGCCGCCATCCACACCATGGACGACGACTTAGCAACGGAATACGGCATTAAGATGAAGGCCAGCCGGGTCTTGGTCAACACGCCATCCGCACTAGGGGGCATTGGGAACCTGTACAACGAAATGATTCCTTCATTGACCTTAGGGACCGGCTCATGGGGCAAGAACTCCGTGTCCCACAACGTCTCGTCCTTCGACTTACTGAACATCAAAACGATTGCAAAGCGGCGAAATAACATGCAGTGGATTAAATTACCTCGAGTTTACTTCGAAAAGACGTCCGTTCGTTACCTCGATGACATGCCAGGCATCAAGCGGGTCTTCCTGGTCACCGACCCAGCCATGGTTCAATTGGGTTACGTGGACACGGTCTTAAACGAATTGAAGCGGCAACCTAACGGGATGGAGTACTCCCTGTTCTCCGATGTTGAACCAGATCCGACCACGGATACGGTCAACCGCGGGGTTGCGCTGATGCGTCAATTCAAGCCGGACACCATCATTGCGTTAGGTGGGGGTTCTGCGATGGATGCAGCCAAGAACATGTGGCTGTTCTACGAAGACCCTAAGGCTAGCTTCTTCGGCGCTAAGCAGAAGTTCTTGGACATTCGGAAGCGGGCTTACAAGTTCAATAAGCCGCACAAGGCCCAGTTCGTTGCCATCCCAACCACGTCCGGGACGGGTTCGGAAGTAACGCCGTTCTCCGTGATTACGGACTCGAAGACCCACGTGAAGTACCCGTTGGCCGACTACGCATTGACGCCAGACGTGGCCATTGTGGATTCCCAGTTCATCGAAACGGTGCCTAAGAAGACCGTGGCTTACTCTGGGTTGGACGTGTTGACCCACGCCATTGAATCCTACGTTTCCGTAATGGCTTCCGATTACACCCGGCCATGGTCCTTACAGGCCATCAAGCTGGTCATGGACAATCTGACGAACTCCTACAACGGCGACATCACGGCCCGGCAAGAGATGCACAACGCCTCGACCTTAGCCGGGATGGCCTTCGCCAACGCCTTCTTAGGGGTCGACCACTCGATCGCCCACAAGTTAGGTGGGGAATTCGGCTTACCACATGGTTTGGCCATCGCGATTACGTTACCGCACGTGATTCGGTACAACTTCAAGGAACCGACCAAGATGTCCATGTGGCCGAAGTACGAGTACTTCCGGGCCGATGAAGACTACGCTCAGATTGCGCGTTACCTGGGCTTGCCAGGGAACACCAAGGAAGAGCTTAAGGAAGCCTTGGTCAAGAAGGTCATCGACTTGGCACACTCCGTTGGGGTCACGTTGAGCTTGAAGGCTAACGGGGTGGACAAGGCCCACTTCGACAAGACGGTGGATCACTTGGCTGAATTAGCGTTCGAGGACCAATGCACGACCGCGAACCCTAAGGAACCCCTAGTTTCTGAATTAAAGCAAATCATGATTGATGAATACGACGGTAAGGGTGTTGAAAAGTAACCCTGACGTCACAAACGGGTCGTTGCCTCCGGGCAGCGGCCCGTTTTGCGTCCACTTGTGGTGTGAGTCAGCGCCTTACCGGCTGGCCAGACAGGGCTGGAACGTCGTGGGCGCCATTTCGAGCCATAGAGCGGTCTCGAAATGGGGCCTTTGACTAAGGCAGCCCAGAACGCTCCCTAAGTCAAATTTCACGGCTGAGCCCTGTCTGGCCGGCCTCACGGCTAACGTTGGGCTTAGGTCCTCTGGGTTACGTCACTTGGGGGGCTATCCCAGTGAGATTTCGATGGTTAAGGCCTGACTTGATTGCTACGGGGACCGGACATATTGGGCGCCGAATTTTAGGATGGTTGTCTGGTCGCCCGGTAAGGCGGATGACATCACCATGAGTTGCCAACGGACGAATGTGGTGGAAATTTATTCGGAAGTAAAACCATTTACGGATAACGCTGGTGGCAATTTAAGGACAAAATTCGGGGGATTTTCATGGATTTTTCATTTTAGATGACAAATTTTACAGAAAATTTGTCTGCTTTATCAAGCAATCGACCGAAGATTTAGCGGAAAAAGGACGAATTTGGGTCAATTAAAGCGTTTTATATAACAGAGGCATTACAAAAATGACAAACTGACATAATCAGAAGACTTTCTTAACCTCCGTGACATGTAACCACAATTTCCGTGTAATATTTGTCAGCTATTCTAGGAGCCGTTAAGCAATCAAAGGAGGATGTTATTTTTTTATGGGATTCAAAAAAGCTTTAGTGATGACTTTAGGCGCAGTTGCTGTCGCCGGAGCCGGCCTGTTTACTTCCAATGAACAAGCCAGTGCCGCTACCCGGGTTACGGTCAAGCAGGGGGATTCTGTTTGGGCCTTAGCCAACCAGTACGATTCATCCGTGAAGGCCATTGAAAAGGCCAACCACTTGACCAACAGCTCACTGATCTTTGTGGGGGAGAACCTGGCCATTCCAGCCAAGCACGCCACCGCAACCACGCACGCTGCTGGTGTGACGCAACATACCTACCGTCACACGTCTAACCAGGCGCCAAGTGCTACCACGACGACGCAGACCACTCAGACGCAGACCACGACCCAACCGGCTGCTTCGGGGGTTTCCGGCTCCGAAGCCAGCGCGAAGAACTGGATCGCGTACCGCGAATCACGGGGGTCTTACACCGCCACCAATGGACAATACATTGGAAAGTACCAGTTGAGTTCCGCCTACTTGAAGGGCGATTACTCGGCCGCTAACCAGGAAAAGGTCGCCAACCAATACGTGGCCGGCCGGTATGGTTCCTGGACCGCTGCGCAAGCCTTCTGGCAAGCCAACGGGTGGTACTAAGCCTTACTTATAAATTTTGACGTTTAAAGTCATGAAGAGTCGTTCGGATGCAGGTCCGAGCGGCTTTTTTGGGTTCTGCTGACAGGGGGACTAGAAAACTGGTATCCTAACGGTAGAAAGGGGGGAACCGCCATGGTGACCTTTGTCTTCGCCATGACCCTCATGGTCCTATTCGGTGTTAGCCGCGGGGTCATCGCGGTCTTGGTTCGCCGCCACGTGGGTCCTTATGCGCAGGTGGCCCGCTGGGTCGACCTCGCGCTGATTGGGCTGACGTCGTTTGTCTTTCCCATCACACTTAGCTGGACGACGATCGTGTGTTTCTGGCAACTCTGTTACTTAGTCCTGTTCGGCGGGACCTGGCTGCTGATTACGCGACGGTGAGGGATGCTCATCGATAGTAGAATAAGAATTGGCGGGAACGGAAACTGACACGGGCCCGTCATTTTTGTCGTCTAGGAGGGGGATTTAGGGGGTTAAATGTCAAAAAGGTTATTAGGATGACAACTTGTCACATTTCCCCGTTTTTCTTAATCAGGGTGTTACCTCCTCACAATTGGCGTGTAACGTTGAGCGGTTATGCTAGGTCTCGTTAAGTAATCACGACAACGCCAAGGAGGACAATTTAAGAATGACATTCAAAAAAGTTTTAGTTTCAACGTTAGGAACCGCCGCCGTTATCGGGGCCAGCTTCTTCGCGACCACTTCCGCCAACGCTGACGTCCGGGTCACGGTGAAGTCGGGAGATACCGTATCCAAGATCGCTACGCAATACAAATCCACCGTTTCCGCCATTAAATCGGCGAACGGCTTAAAGAATGCTAACCTGATCTACGTGGGGGAATCTCTGGTGATTCCAAGTTCGGCGTCGACTAGCCAGACCACGACGACTCAGGCAACGCAGACTACGCCAACTACCACGCAGCAGACGCAAACGACTGGTACTACGCAAGGGACTAGTGCTTACCAAGGGACGGCGAGCCACTATGCGTCGAACCAGCAAGCGAATACGACCACGACGCGTTACCAAGCGCCTACCACGACGACTACCCAGACTCAAACCACTGGGTCAACCAGCACGGGGACCAGTAGTACGTCCAGTTCGAGTTCCAGTGCTAAGGCTTGGATTGCCAACAAGGAATCCGGTGGCTCTTACAGTGCACGGAATGGCCAGTATATCGGGAAGTACCAGTTGAGCGCTTCCTACCTGAACGGGGACTACTCGGCCGCTAACCAGGAAAAGGTGGCCAACCAATACGTCAGCTCGCGGTACGGTTCTTGGTCTAAGGCCAAGGCATTCTGGCAAGCTAACGGTTGGTACTAAACCGTTAGAAACGTTAATTAGAAAACCAATTGCGATAAATCCTCAAACCACCGTTGTACGCAGCGGTGGTTTTTGAGTGGGCAGAAACCCGATGAGGACGGGGATTGAGCGACTTTAGCGGGAAAAGATGAGGTTGGTTGTTACCATTTCGTAACATTTTGTAAACCCTCCTGTAACTTGCAGAGGTTATGCTAGTCATAATTAAGCCACTAGGAGGGTTGACCCATTAAAGTTAAACTTTTTGTTCTCGCCATTTTAACAGTTGTGGCCTTGACCCTACCTGGTCTGGCAACGGCCACCGATAGTGTGACGGCGCAGGCTGCCACCAAGACCAAGGTCGTTTACGTCTCCAAGTTATCGAAGAAGCAAGCGGCCGCTAAAGCCTGGATCGCTAAGCGCGAATCCGGCGGCAATTACCGCGCACGCAACGGGATCTACTACGGTAAGTACCAGTTGACGATTTCGATGTTGCACGGTGACTACAGTAAGGCCAATCAAGAAAAGACGGCCGATCGTTATACCTACCACCGTTACGGGACTTGGACCAAGGCTAAGCGCCATTGGTTGTCTCACGGGTGGTATTAATTCTAGGCACTCCCCCTGGACGTTTTTAAGCGTCCTTTTTATGAATAAGTAAGCCGCTAGTTGGGACCGATTCCGGTTTCGGCGAGCGGCTTTTTTGTCGCCAGTGGGGCAGGAACGAGACAGTTGAATTGACAATATATACCTACGGGGGTATATTAAAAGGCGTTGTTAATCGACCTACCGGTTAACACACACCAATCATCGTGAACCCGCTGGGTGGTTAAAATGCCCACTAGAAAAGGATGTTATAGAAATATCTTAGCCGATATACATCTAGGGGTATTTTAAAGGCCCAGCAATGTCCCGCTTTGAGGAGGATTTGGATGATTAAAGAAATTCACGACGCTAACTTTGAGGCGGAAACCAATACGGGCGTCACGGTGGTTGATTTTCGGGCCGACTGGTGTCCTCCATGCAAGATGATGGACCCAATCTTAAAGAGCCTCTCGGCTGATGAAGCGTACGGCCAACGGGTCAAGTTCACGGCCATCAACGTGGACCACGACCAAGCCACGGCCCAGAAGTTCGACGTGCAGGGGATTCCGACCTTCTTGATCAAGAAGGATGGTCAGGTGGTTGACCGTTTAGTCGGCGCCCGACCTAAGCCGGATTTTGCGGCGGTATTAGATAAAGCCTTAGCTGATTAGACCAGCGGTGACCTCCGGGAGGGGTCAGCCTTGCCGCCGGGAGCGGCGCAAAAGTGCGGGATTGCCCGCACTTTTTTTGTGGCCAATCCGACGTTCGGGGCCGTTAAGTCAAGGATTCCGGGGAATTCCTGAAAATTCGCTAAGAAAAGCCAATCTTTTCTTGAAAGCGGATACATTTTTCTTTACACTGGTAGATAACCGAAACTGATCAGATTGGGAGGGAGCAACATGAGCAAGATATTAGCAGTTAACGCCGGAAGCTCAACGTTAAAGTGGAAGTTGTTTTCAATGCCGGAGGAGACCGTCATCGCATCGGGGATGGTCGATCGCCTGAATTTACCGGGGTCCGTCTTTAAGGTGAAGTTGGCCAACGGGCAGAAGTATGAGGAGACCCAAGACAACATCACCAATAAGCTGGCCGCCGCAATGGTCCTGACCCGTTTGAAGTCCTACGGGATCTTAAAACACCTGAGTGAAATCACGGGTGTGGGTCACCGAATCGTCGCTGGGGGGGAAGTCTTCAAGGACTCCGCCGTCATCACGCCAATCGTGTTGAAGCAGATCAAGGAACTGAAGGACTACGCGCCGTTGCATAATCCGGTGCAGGCTTACTATATTGAAGTCTTCGAACAACTCTTACCGGAAGCCCATGAAGTTGCGGTCTTTGATACCTCGTTATACGCCCAGATGCCTGAGGTTAACTATCTGTACGGAATCCCTTACGAGTATTACGAAAAGTTCGGGGCCCGGAAGTACGGGGCCCACGGGACCAGCCACCGGTACGTCGCCCACCGGACGGCGGAACTGCTAGGCAAGCCGTTAGAGGACCTGAAGCTGATCACCTTGCACTTGGGGTCCGGCTCGTCCGTGACGGCCTTTAAGGACGGCCACGCGCTGGATACCTCGATGGGCTTCACGCCGTTGGCTGGGGTCATGATGGGGACCCGTTCCGGGGACATCGACCCGTCGCTAGTGGCGTACCTGGCGGAAAAGTTGGATGTGACTATGCCTAAGATGATCGATATTTTGAATCACAAGTCTGGCCTCTTGGGCGTGTCCGAACTCTCACCGGATCAACGAGACTTGGAAAAGACCCAAGATGAGTGGCCGAAGTCTAAGTTGGCCCTCGATATGTTCGTGAACCGGGTGGTCCGCTATGTCGGCAGTTACACAGCCGAACTAGGTGGGCTGGACGCACTGGTCTTCACCGCGGGTTCCGGGGAGAACGGGATCGCGATGCGTCAAGCGATTGCGGATAAGTTAGGCTACTTGGGCGTGACGATCGACCCAGAAAAGAACGACTTCCGGGGCGAAGAACGCGTGGTCAGTCCGGACGGTGCGCCGGTTAAGGTCATGGTGGTCCCGACCAACGAAGAGTTGATGATCGTCCGCGACGTGGTTCGCTTAAGTCGTTAGGTCGGCAAGTTTACTGTACAGAATAATCAAGCGACCGCTTTTCACCTGTTACTGAGATGAAGGGTGGTCGTTTTTGTTTATGCGATTACGAGCCCAAGAAAGTTATTGACGGTATTCGATAGGATATAACCCTAGTGTCCAACCGAGCTTTTTACGGAACCTGGATGTCCGAGTAGGTGGTGTGGGTATGGTAAAATGAAAAGCAGTAAGCATGACGACTTTAATTGGGGGTGGGAACAGATGACCACAAATCGGCAACGAAAGCAGCACCAGCGCGCACATATTCTGGAGGTGGCGCGGACGCTCTTTCTCCAAACCGGCTTCAAGGCGACCCACGTCTCGGAAATCGCGGCGCAGGCCGACGTGTCGCAGGTCACCCTGTATAAGTATTTTGAGAGTAAGCTCAATCTGGGACACCAGGTAGTTTTGGACCTGGTGACTCAGGGATACGCGGACTTTCAGGCCGTGGTCGATGACCCGCACCTGAGCTATCGAGAAATCGTGAAGCGGCTGATTCAGGGAAGCCAACAGGTCACCGACCAGATGCACCCGGATTTTTACCACTTCATCGTGGCGGATATGCAGGGGCGCAATGGGACGGATGAGACCATGCATACTTATCAGGCGGGTAAACACCGGTTCTGGAACGCCGTGATTCAGCGTGGCCGGCAGGCGGGGATGATTGCACCAGGGCTAAGTGATGAGGCCTTGATGCTGTACCTGGACATGTTCGTGCACTATATCAGCTCGCCAACGGGCCAGGCCCAGATGACGACTACTGGGGATGACGCCCATTTTCAGGCTCTGACGGCGCAACTGGATCACCTCTTTTTTTACGGTTTCATTGGCGAACCCCCGACTGATCAGAAAGAAGGACTTGAGAAATGACCACTGATACCACGTTAACTGCCGTGCATGACTTTGCCCGGAGCAAGATGCGCGATGACGAGACCGGCCACGGCTTCGACCACATTCAACGGGTGGTCCGGCTTGCCGACGAACTCCTGAAGGCTTATCCCCAAGCGGACCGGCTCCTGACCCTGAGTGCGGCTTACCTGCACGACGTGATCGACGAGAAGTTGGTGACGGATACCGCGGCCGCTAGTGCGGAAGTGCGGGACTTCCTGACGGCGCAAGGGTTTAGCGCCGACCAGCAGGCGACCATCTTCTTGATCATGGATAATATGTCGTTCCATAAGACCCTCGATGGGACCGCCAAGCCCTTGCCGCTGGAGGGCCAGCTGGTCCAAGACGCTGACCGGTTAGACGCGATCGGGGCGATTGGAATCGCCCGGGCCATCTACTTCGGCGGCCACTTTGGCGAGAAGATCTATGATCCCGCAGTGGCCCCCCGTACCCAGATGAGTCACGCGGAGTACCGTAACCTGGGGAATGAGACGGTCATCAACCACTTCTACGAAAAACTCTTGACGCTCAAGGACTTAATGAACACGGACGCGGCGAAGACTTTGGCCGCTCACCGGCAAGCAGTCATGAAAGACTTCTTAGCGGAGTTCAAGGCTGAGTGGCGGGCCGAGAAATAAAGGTGACTTTGAAGGCATTGTGCAGGTTGCCTGGGGTGTACGTTTCAGTACCGTATCGTTAAAGATGTTGCAAACGGGGTCTGGGATTTTTTATCCCGGATGCCGTTTTTAGTTGGTTTAAAGTCCTTTGTTTCCCCAGGGAAACTTATCATGTTAAAATGAGATGAAGAAAATCCAGATTGGATTGATGCGGAGTGGGACGGGAAGCTGAGGATGATTTAATGAAAAAAAGAACTTTTTACAATCCGGAGACCGAAACGAAAGAAGAATATACGGAAGTTTGGAAAACTGAGTCTGTTTCGGTGAAGGATATTAAGGATTTACTGGTGACGAATCATTATTGGGAGGATCGAGAGGGCGAATTGTGGCTCGACTTTGAGGATCCTAACGAGAACTTTAGAGTAGCGTTTAATGCGTATCGTCGTAGAAAAGGGTACATGGAACCGCAGCAGATCAAAGACTTACGAAAGCGTCTAGGACTTGATTTACGTCGGTTTGCTGAAAGGTTGGGAATCAGTTATTCTAAGCTATCGCAAATCGAAAATAATAAGCGGGTTCAGACACTTTCACAAGAAGTTTCGTTTAGAAAAGCACAACAAGACTATCAGCGACAAGGATTCTTGACGGATTATTCAGCAACCGCGAACGTCGAAAAGCTGCTGACCGCAGCCATCGAGAATGGTGAACCTGACGGCTTAAAGCAACCGAGTGAGTTTTATGGGTTAAAAACTAAACCGGATGAGCGTTATTTTAAGATTACCAGGCGGACAGGAGGCGTTGCCTAATGACAGCTACGGCTTTGGAATCTAAAGGGTATTCAGTTAAGGAACAGAGCTATAAGAGAAATGAAACTTTCAACCAGACAGTTCAAAAGGTAACGCTTACTCCCCAAATAGCCTTAACGATTGAAAACAAGGTTAAAGAAGACAGTTTGCTAGTCAACCTGGGGGTCAAGGTAGGTTCTTTGACGGATGCTCCCTTCGAAGTTAACGTTCAAGTTTGTGGGGAATTCGTTTATCACCATGAAAAAGATACCGCTCGCGTTGGGGTGGATACCTTGATTAGGCGTAATGCAGTGGCTATTTTGTATCCGTATGTGCGTTCTTTGGTTTCCAACTTGACCAATACGTCAAATGAGTATCCGGCTTGTATCTTACCGACCATTGATGTGGCTCAGGTCCTTAAAGAACAGCCGGGGGCGTCAGAGTTAGCGGACTAAAATCAGGCGATGAAGGTATGGGCATCTAGACCAAGAACGGGTCTGGGTGCCTTCTTTGTCTGGTTCAAGGAGACGGTGGCTGACCACCGGTTCATTGGACACGGTTTGGTTGACTCAAGATGGGCGTAAGAAAGCCCCCGTGTGCGGTTACATTTCTTGCGCACGCAAATTTACCCATGACATTCCCCGATAATGCGCGTATGATAGGTGTCACGCGTTAATTTCGTGAGGCCAGTCCCCAGCAGTTTAGGGAACTGGCAAATTAAAGATAACCAAGAAAGTGAGGGGTTAGCAGATGACAGAAGAACCGCAAAGAGTGGCTGGTAAGCGGCTGGTGGCCATCGTGGCCGTGGCGCTAATGGCCTTTTTTGGAATTTTGGTGGAAACTTCGATGAACGTGACGTTCCCGACGTTGATGCGGACCATGCACGTTTCGTTGAGTACCGTGCAGTGGATCACCACCGGGTACTTATTGACGGTGGCGTTACTGATGATTACTTCGGCGTTTCTGAAACAACGCTTTACCAACCGGCAGTTATTCGTGACCGCCGCGTTGTTGTTCATTTTAGGTGATCTGATTTGTGCGCTCGCCCCTAATTTCGCCATCCTTCTATTGGGACGGTTGGTCCAATCCGGCTGTGCCGGAATCGCGATTCCGTTGATGATCAACGTGATCGTAGAAAGCGTCCCCCGGGCGCGGTTGGGCTTTTACATGGGGATGTCCAGTCTGATTCTGATGATTGCGCCCGCCAGTGGGCCCACGTTCGGGGGCTTGATGGTGTCCTTGGCTAATTGGCGGCTGATCTTCTGGGCGACGTTACCGATTGAACTCTTGATCCTGGCCTTTGGGGTCGGCGCCATTCAACAGTATTCGCCAACTAAGGACGTCAAGTTCAACTGGCACCAGTTCGCACTCCTAGCCGTGGCGTTCGTCGCGATTATGTTGGGGGTCAACAGTTTGAGCACGGCCGGCTGGTTAAGCTGGCAGTTCTTGGGCGGCTTGGTCCTGGGAATCGCGGCGTTATTGCGTTACGTCCAGGTGGCCAAGCATAGTGATAAGCAATTATTGAAGCTTGAGATTTTCCGGAATCCAATCTTTACGTACAGTTTCTTCGCCTACGTGATCCTGCAGTTCTGTAACATCGGGATCAACTTTGAGTTGCCGAACTACGCCCAAATCGTAGTGGGGGCGACCTCGTTAGCCGGTGGGCTGATGCTGTTGCCGGGAAGCCTGATTACGGCGTTAGGGTTCACCCTGATGGGGCAACGGCTGACGGTCGTGACGATTGCCGGCCTGTACATTGTCTTCAGTATTGGGCGGTCAATGGCTTTCAGTAACACCATGACTAACGGGTTAAAGGAAGTGGACATCACCCAACGGGCCGATGCCAACGCCATCTACAATACCGGTCAACAGTTCGCGGGCTCCTTAGGGACCACGATTCTGGCGGCGTTGATGTCGTCAGTCAAGGGGGGCAACCTCTCGTACGCTCATTCGACGGCGTTAGGGAGTCAGTTGGCCTTTGGGTTGATTGCGATTTTGGGAATTCTCAACTTCGGCTTTTACTTTGTCGTTTTCAAACATCAAAAGCAGGACTAGGCGCGTACCTGGTTCGAGCTGAAAAAGCGCCTTTCTTCAAATGATCAGTTCATTTGGGGAAAGGCGCTTTTAGTAGGTTATGGTCTCATGCCAGGGCGGCTAGTCGAATTCCAAGGACAGGTCTAGCGCCTGAACGCTGTTGGTCAGGTAGCCCAGCGAGAGGTAATCGACTCCGGTCCGGGCGTAGGTCGGCAGGGTAGCGGGAACGATACCGCCGGAGGCCTCGATGGTCATTTGCCGGCGCAGGTCGCTAGGAATCTGAGCACACCACCGGCGGACCGTGTCGGGCGATTGGTTGTCGATCAGGATCATCTCGACCCGACAAGCAATCGTCGCCGCCAATTCAGCGGGCGTCTCGACCTCCACCTCGATCCGCTTGGTGGGGCCGACGGCGTGGGTCAAACGACACAGAGCGGTCGGCAGGTCGGTCATCAGCCGCCAGTGGTTATCCTTGAGCATGACGGCGTCGTAGAGCCCCATGCGGTGGTTCACACCACCTCCGCACTGGACGGCATACTTGTCGAAGAGCCGCAGACCAGGGGCGGTTTTACGCGTATCCAGAATCCCAATCTGGGGATCGTTGAGGGCGTCGACCGCCGCATGGGTGGCCGTCGCGATGCCACTCATCCGTTGCATCAGGTTCAACAGGGTTCGTTCACCGGCTAACAGGACGCTTGCGGGACCACTGAGGTGACCCACGACGGTTCCCGGGGTGACCAGGTCCCCATCGCTTACGACGGGACGGTAGGTGACCGCGGGATCCAGTAGCGCCATCAGGACTGGTGGCAAAGTTTGTCCCGCCAAGACACCGGCTTGCTTAGCGATGATACGGGCCGTGATGGGCCGGTCCACGTAGGCCGCCCGGCTAGCATCTCCGGTGGCCCCCAGGTCTTCTTGGAGGAAGGCCCGTAAAGCTGGCCGGAGCGTATTAGTGGCTAGGGTCATGGGTGACCGCCCCCTTAGGTGCTAGGGCGGTATCCTTTACGCCCAAGGCCAGAAGGACGATGCCCACCAGGAGAAAGCCTAT
Source organism: Levilactobacillus namurensis (assembly GCF_032197885.1). Lineage (NCBI taxonomy): Bacteria > Bacillati > Bacillota > Bacilli > Lactobacillales > Lactobacillaceae > Levilactobacillus > Levilactobacillus namurensis. The sequence goes on from NZ_CP134159.1 coordinate 316,027, forward strand.
GAAGACGCCTAAAATCGCGGTTAGGGAGAACTTGAGCTGGAGTAAGAACCCGACCATGTAAGGGCCGATGGTCGCGCCAATCCGACCGATGGATTGCGCCGTCCCCATCCCGGTTGCCCGGATGGCTTGTGGGAATTGCCCCGGCGTCAGGGCAATCAACGTGCCCCAAGCCCCCAAGTCGAAGAAGGACAGCCAAGCGCCACTGGCGAGAATCGTGAAGTTGCTGTTGGCCAGACTGAAGGCCAAGACGCTGACCACGGTCCCGAAGAGGTAGATCAAGAGGACCGTCTTTCGTTGTAGCTTGCCCATCAAGTAAGCGGCTAAGTAGTACCCGGGAAGTTGGGCCAGAGTGATCAAGAGGGTGTAGCTGAAGCTATGGATGATGGTGAAGCCACGGAGTACCAGGATACTAGGCAACCAAAGGAACATCCCGTAGTAGGTCAGCATCACGATGAACCAGAGAAGACTCAAGACCAGGGTCTGCTTCCGGTAAGCGGGTTGCCAGACGGCCTTGTAGGATGGCCGGGCTTGGGGTTGCCGGGGTTGGTCGGCAGGTAAGTGGCGGCGCATCATTAAGGCGTACAGGACCGTGATAGCGGTAATCAGAACCGTGGGCCGCCAGCCGATTAGTGGCATGACCCAGAAGGCCAAGACGGAGGCTAGGAGCCAACCAATCGCCCAGAAACTATCGGCCAGGACCAGCATCCGGGACTGTTGGGTCCCGCGGTAGTGGTCGGCGATGACGGTGGCGGCGACGGGGAGTTCACCCCCCAGCCCAATCCCGGTGATGAAGCGAATCAGGATAAAGGCGGTCACATTTGGCGCTACCGTCAGGAGCAGGTTCCCGAACGAGAAGAGCAGCAGGGTATAGATCAGGACGTGCTTTCGGCCGAACCGGTCCGCTAAGTAACCGCAGATCAGCGCCCCGAAGATCATCCCCACGGACGTCGCCGAACTGACGACCCCCAGTTGAAGGGGAGACAGTTGCCACTCCGTCTTCAAGAGGGGCATGATAAAGGACAGCATCGCCACGTCCATGGCATCGAAGAGCCAGGCCGTGCCGACAATGATTAACAATCGGTAATTCTTGAGTTCCATGAAAAATTCCTCCCAAATCAGAATAAAGGTAATAAATACTTTTATTATCGTAAAATAAAAGTCGAAACGACTTTTATTCGACTTGGTATCCAATATAGGCGAGTTGCCGGCACTTGTCAAGGGAGATAGTTCAACCGGTAGACGGTCGCTGGTCGCCCGGCGTGTGCGGCGCTAGAGGTTCCCACGGCCGTCAGCAGGTGCTGGTGATTTTTCTTGAAGTTGGAATTGTCGATGGTCGCCAGGTCCCGGTGCAAGAAGACGGCGAAGATGGTCCGGGCCGCCTTGAGCGTGAACGTGGGGCCCAAGATCAACAGGATGTTGGGCTGATAGTCGAGCTTGTTGCGGATTCGGTCGCACGCGACCGTCAAGATCCAGTCGTGGTCGAAAGCCAGCTGACTGGCGGGCGTACTGACCTGCTTGACCAACTGGTTGTAGTAGCGGTCAGCCGTGGTGGTGACCGTCGAGAAGCTGGTGTGGTCGTGGTGGACCTGGTAATGGTCAGCCGCTGATTGGAAGGTAAACCACTGAGCGGCCGTGGCACCGTATCCCGGAACCAGGGCGGGCATCTCGGGGAGAAAGGTCATGTAGGCCAGTGAGAGCTGGCGTTGCCCGGGGACGCGACGGGGATGGGTGAAGGTGGCCAGTTGTTCGGTGTGGAAGCTATCCAGAGCCAAGCCAATCTTTTCCCGGACCAACCGCAGGGCCGCGTCATCGGCACTCTCGTTGAAGCGCATGGTGGTCTCGGGTAAGGCCCAGTAGTCGGGGTAGGGCGCTTCAGCGCGTTTGAGCAACAGGACGTTGACCTGTTGGGTGGCTTGATCGAAGCTCCAGATGATGTTGGTGATGGTGATGTCGGGGCGGGACATGGTGGGACCTCCTTTACGAATGAGGATAGTGTCAAAATACCGCGTCTATGAGTGAAACGCAATGGGCAGTTGGCAAAAACCACTAAGTCCCCGTGACGGTCGACTTAGTGGTTGCCTTAATGCCATTTGATCTGCAGAAACAACCGCACGAGGAGGTTCGCGAGCACGGAAACCACCAGCGAAAACGTCAAGACCACACTGAGGACCAGGATGATGGCGGCGATGCTCTTGAGCCACCCTGAAGCGGCCTGAAGCAGTGTGAGGACCACCGTAATGGCGGTGATAACGGCCGTGAAGCCAATCAAGCCCGTCTTAGAATTGGCGAAGTCGGCCTGGCTCAGGTCGAAGCCACCCACGCTGATGTTGATGGCTAAGATCAGGGCAATCAGCCAATGCCACCAAGGATCGGTGGCGCCAGTCAGCGCTTCGCGGAAGTTCTCCCAGTCCAGACTCAGCGGCGTGGTGGTCAGGGCGAGGATGCTTTGAAACAAGCTGGGTAACAGCCAAGCCGTCAGTCCCAGGAGCACCAGGCTGCACCCGAAGATGGGGGCGATACCGATAAACAGGTTCCCCGTGTTTTGGTACCAGCTATTCTGGTTCCAGGTATGGTTGACGTAGCCTAGCGTCAGGTCCCGGTCGCCGTTGGGCGTGGTCTGGTCGGGATGCGGGCGTTTCAACAGGCGGAAGCTGGTGATGTGGTGGCCGAATAAGAGCGCCACGAGTAGGTGGCTGGTCTCGTGAAAGAAGATGCCCAGCCAGCCCAGGTACAGCTCACTGTTGATTCCGCAGCCGTTCGCCAGGTAGCGCTTGGTATCGCGGTTGATGTAGGTCAGTAGCGTGATGAACAGGAACGGGATGACCAATAACCAGAGACCGACCAGCCCCAGGTTCTTAAAGATAAGCGCGTAGTCGACAGTCATCGGCTATTCCAGCAGGTCGGTGAAGGTCCCATGAACCAGGTCGGCCAGGTCGTCGGCGTTGACTTCGACCGACCGGCCAATCTGACCCGAGGAGACCAGAATCTGTCCCTGGTCGTGGGCCGTCTGGTCGATGAAGATGGGGAACTGTTTCTTTTCCCAGATACCCACCGGCGTGTTGGCACCGTGTTCGTAACCGGTGGTCTTGACCAGGTTCTTGAGGGGGATCATGTCGACCTTCTTGTTGCCGGAGACCTTGGCGAGTTTCTTCTCGTCTAAGTGTTCGTCGATCGGCAGTACGCCCACCAACGGCCCCGTGACGTTGCCACTGAGGACTAAGGTCTTGTAGATGTGGTGTTCGTCAACGTCGGCGTGGTCGACTTCCATCTGAGCCACGTCACCGGCCATGTGGGTCGCGAATTCGTATTGTTTATAAGCGACCTTGTTCTTGTCGAGAATTTGTTCCACTAACGTTTTGTGTAACCGTTTGGCTTTCCTTTTCTTTGCCATTGCGCGTCACCTTTCTGAAATTAAATTAATTGGTCCGGCCTTTAAACTAAAATGGAACGGTCACTTTTAGGGAAAAGCAGACACCGCCGGCAAAACCTGTTATACTCTAACACAGAGAAGTATCTAGTTGATGAGTAATGAGGAGATATCATGGCAGATTTAGTTTATCGACAGGTCATGCGGGACTTAAAGCAACGCATTCACCACAATGAATTCCCTAATAAGCGGCTGCCTGACGAGCGGAGCCTGAGCGAAGCGTACGGCGTGAGTCGCAGTTCGGTCAAGCGCGCGCTAAGCATCCTAGCCAACCAAGGAATTATTTTTAAAAAACGTGGGTCAGGGACCTTTATTAACCCATTATATATGAAAAACCAGACAATTTTTCAATATGAGGGGTCAAATTTAGGAATTACTGACAGTATGAAGTCGGCAGGCAACACGCCGGGCATCAAACTCTTGAGTTTTAACGTGATTCCGGCGAGTCCTGAGATTCAGCAGGATCTCTTTTTGAATCCTGGTGATTTCGTCTACGAGATTCGGCGGTTGCGGCTCTTTAACCAGCAACCGTTCATGATTGAAACGGGGTACATCCCCATCAAGATTGCGCCGAACCTCTCGCAGGAGACCGTTTCGAGTTCTATCTTTAACTATTTAGAGAGTCAGGGCAAAGTGGTCACCAAGTCGTTCATGTCGATTCAAGCGGCCCCATCGACGGCGGATGATCAGGAGCTGTTGCACCTGAAGCCCGTGGAACCGGTAGGGTTGATGGAAGGCATCTTCTTCCTGGATGACGGGACGCCGTTTGAAGTGTCGAACATGCGCCTGCACTACCAATATTTGAACTATAACACCTTTGTGTCATTAGATGAAGAATAGTCACAGTCTTGACGGTCACCTTACTGGTGGCCGTTTTTTAAACCCAATTAATCGCTAATCCCTAAAATCCTTGATAGGCTATAATTGGCATTTGCCTTACCGGGCGGCCAGCCAGGGACATTCGCGGGAAGGTTCGGTCCCAGTAGCCGATTGGCAGGGCCGTGACGCCAGTGGGCACCATTTTAAGCCGCGCCAAGACCGCCCGTCTTAAAACTGGGCCTTGGCCTAAGGTCAGAAGACCGCTGACCTAACGCCAATTTCACCGGCTGGGCCCTATCGGCTACCGGGACCTGACGTTATGCTGAAAGCCTGACCTTGAGATCAGCAACGGTAGATGTAAGCCGTGAGGGCGGTCAGCCAGGGCTCAGCAGTGAAATTTGACTTGGGGAGCGTTTTTGGCTCGCCTATTCAAAGGCCAATCTTCGAGACCGCTCTTAGGCTCGAAGTTGTGCCCACTGCGTTCCAGCCCTGGCTGGCCGCCCGGTAAGGCGAAAAAATCCACAAGCGGATTGGGAAACTTTACTTCCCTTGAGTCGTGGACCTGTTGTTTAATTAATTGGACCGTATCAATTTACAAAAAGGTTGACTTTCATTAAAAACGTTGTATGATAGGGACTGTAAACGACATCTCGGTCTGCTGAGATGGGGTTTACGCAGCTTCTATCAGCTAGATTATGCAGTATCGATTTCAAAGAAGGAGTGTTAATTACATGGCAGCAAATGCAAACTACGACTCCAAGGAATACTTGGAAGGCGTTGACCGCTACTGGCGCGCAGCCAATTATCTCTCTGTAGGTCAGTTGTTCTTACGGGACAACCCGCTGTTAAAGCGTGACCTGACTTCTGACGATGTTAAGATCAAGCCTATCGGACATTGGGGCACCATTGCGTCTCAAAACTTTATTTACGCAAACTTAAACCGGGTCATTCAAAAGTATGACTTGAACATGTTCTATATCGAAGGTTCAGGTCACGGTGGCCAAGTGATGGTATCGAACTCATATCTTGATGGTAGCTACAGTGAAATTTATCCTAACATCTCGCAAGACGAACAAGGTCTGCAACGCTTGTTCAAGCAATTCTCCTTCCCAGGTGGGGTTGCTTCTCATGCCGCACCTGAGACCCCAGGTTCCATCCACGAAGGTGGGGAACTTGGCTACAGCCTGTCCCACGGAACTGGTGCGATTTTAGATAACCCAGACGTGATCGCCGCTGTTGAAATTGGTGATGGGGAAGCCGAAACTGGTCCTTTGGCCGCTTCTTGGTTCTCCGACAAGTTCATCAACCCAATCAAAGATGGTGCGGTTCTGCCAATCATCAACATGAACGGGTTCAAGATTTCCAACCCAACGATTCTTTCTCGGATGTCCGACGAAGAATTGACCGAATACTTCAAGGGTATGGGTTGGGACCCACACTTTGTTGAAATCAGTGTCGACAACGACACCGACTACATGCGGGTCACTGAAGACATGGCCAAGGCCATGGACGACAGTATCGAAAAGATCAAGGCAATTCAAAAGAACGCCCGTGAAAACAACGATGATACGTTGCCACACTGGCCAATGATCATCTTCCGTTCCCCTAAGGGCTGGACTGGTCCTAAGCATGACTTGGACGGCAACCCAATCGAAGGGTCCTTCCGGGCTCACCAAGTTCCAATTCCAGTTTCCGCTGGTGACATGGAACACGTTGACCTGTTGACCGACTGGTTGAAGTCTTACAAGCCAGAGGAACTCTTCAACGAAGACGGAACGATCAAGCAAGAAGTTCGGGACATGGCGCCTAAGGGTGACCAACGGATGGCAATGAACCCAATCACCAATGGTGGGATCAAGCCAGAACCATTGAAGTTGCCAGATTACAAGAAGTACGCCCTCGACATTCAAGAACATGGGAAGACCATTGCTCAAGACATGTTAGTCTGGTCCAAGTACTTGGCCGACATCATGAAGTTGAACCCGAATAACTTCCGGGGCTTCGGTCCTGATGAAACCAAGTCTAACCGGCTGTACCACGCCTTAGACTACGGGAAGCGTCAATGGGAAGAAGACATTCACGAACCATATGATGAAAATATGGCCCCACATGGTCGGATCATTGACTCACAACTTTCCGAACACCAAGCTGAAGGTTGGTTGGAAGGTTACGTCCTGACTGGTCGTCACGGTTACTTCGCCACCTATGAAGCCTTCGGTCGGGTCGTTGACTCGATGTTGACGCAACACATGAAGTGGTTGCGGAAGGCCGGCGAACAAGACTGGCGTCACGACTACCCATCCTTGAACTTCGTGGATACTTCCACTGTGTTCCAACAAGACCACAACGGATACACCCACCAAGATCCAGGTCTGTTAACGCATATGGCTGAAAAAAAGGCCAGCTTGGTTCGTGAATACCTGCCAGCTGATGCCAACACCTTGTTAGCCGTCTCTGATGTGGCTTTCCGGAGCCGCAGCAAGATCAACGTGCTGGTTACGTCCAAGCACCCACGGCCACAATGGTTCTCCATTGATGAAGCCACGAACCTGGTTCACAATGGTCTGGGCTACGTTGACTGGGCATCGACTGATCAAGGTCAAGAACCAGACATCGTCTTTGCTTCTGCCGGAACTGAACCAACTTGGGAATCCTTAGCCGCAATTTCTCTGCTGCATGATGAATTCCCAGAGATGAAGATCCGTTACATCAACGTGGTCGACATCCTGAAGTTGCGTTCACCTAAGTTGGACCCTCGTGGCCTCTCCGATGAAGAATTCGACCGTCTGTTCACCACGGACAAGCCTGTCATCTTTGCATGGCACGGTTTCGAAGGGATGATTAAGGACCTGTTCTTCGACCGGCACAACCACAACTTGCACGTTCATGGCTACCGTGAAAACGGGGACATTACCACGCCATTCGACATGCGGGTTCTTAACCAGTTGGATCGCTTCGACTTGGCTAAGGAAGCGGTCAACGACATTCCAGAATATGCCGTTAAGGGCGCTTACTTCGTTCAACGCATGGATGACATGGTCGCTAAGCACACGGCTTACATCCGTGAGGTTGGGACCGACTTGCCAGAAGTAAACAACTGGCAATGGAAGCCATTGAAGTAATTACGGAATAAGTTCCGAATGCATCTTAATTAAAATGAAGGACACGGTTGTCCAGCGTTACGACGTTGGCTGACCGTGTCCTTTTTGGGTTCCTGGGGATAAGTCTAGTTCGACGGGGGTTATCCCCAAAGACGGGGAATCATCTGGGGATACTGGGGATAATTCTGTGGATAAATGGTCCAGAATCCTAAAAATTACCAGTTAAAGTTATCAACAGGTGGATAACTTTAGCTGAAGCCAGATAAAAAAACCGTTTCAGTCATGGCTAAGCTGAAACGGTCGTTGACGTATACAGGAGTTTGACAACTTACTTATTCCTTCCAGAACTGGATTCCAGTTGGTTTAGCCCAGGCACGTAGTCTCCGGTTGGCCATCCGCTTCTTGTGTGCGGCCCATTGATGGTAACAGAACGTAATCAGACCGTAAACGAAGAAGAAGAGAACCAAAAACGTAAAGAACGTGGATAGCCCAGAGGTGACAGAACTAGTCAAAATATCAAACATAACGATTACCCCCCATAATCATAATGTTGCCGCCAGAACACTTCTTTCGATGAAACGTGGTGCTGGCTGACGGTTCCCCCGCTACATGATAAATATACCGTGGATAACTGATTTTAGTAAAAAAACGTACCTGGTTGGGGTATTTTGATAGGTTAAACTAACCTACCGTCAAAGTACGGTGAGTGTCAGGCAAAAATTAATTCCAGGTTCAGCATCGTGATGATGCCCGCCAGCGCATACCCGACGAATTGAGTCGCCCGGTGATTCGTGTGCGCGCCCATCAGGGTCTGGTCGCTGGTCAGGTGAATCAACGGAAATAGGGTGAAGGGCAGCGCCACGCTCAAGACAATCTGGGCGTCGATGATCATGTTCTCAAAGGCCTGGTCGTTAAAGCCCACAACGGCCCCGACCACCAGAATGGGGACCAGGGTGACCGCGCGGGTCAGTAGACGCCGTTGCCAGAGGGGCAACCGAATATGGAGGTAGCCTTCCATGACGATCTGCCCCGAAAGCGTGCTGGTGATGGAGGAGATCAGGCCAGTAATCAGGAGGGCAAAGGCGAAGAGCCAACTCATGACCGGGCTGGCTAAGTTGCCTACCACGGTAGGATCTTTGAGGCTGTAGAAAACGCCTTGTAGACTGCTGAGGTGGCCGGTGGTCTGCCAGAAGAGGGTGCCGCCCAAGATTAAGAGGAGCGCGTTGATGAGGAGCGCCGCAATCAGGTGCACGGTCGAGTCCCAGCGGGCGAACCGCAGTGCTTCGGTGACCTGCCGGGGGTCGTGCTGGTCGTAGCGGCGACTCTGGGCGAGGGATGAGTGGAGGTACAGATTATGCGGCATGATGGTGGCTCCCACAATGCCTAAGCTCAGTACCAGTTCAGCGTGGTGGGTCAGTAACCGGGGCGTGGGTACCAGGCCGGTGGCGATGGCGTGCCAAGCGGGATGGGCCCGGAAGACCTCTAAACCAAAAATCACGCCGACGGTCACGATGGCAGCTAACACGATGAATTCCACGCGCCGGATACCGAAACGCAGGAAGAGTAAGACTACCAGGACATCCAGGATCGTGAGGAGAATCCCCCAGAGTAGGGGCAGGCCGAAGAGGAGTTTTAGCGCAATGGCGGTGCCTAAGACCCCGGTCAGGTCGGTCGCCATCATGGCCACCTCGTTGAGGAGCCAGAGCAGGATACGCCCGCTAGTGGGCAAGCGTCCGGCGATAGCTTGGGCCAGGTCCAACCGGGAGACTACCCCCAGCTTGATGGCCAGGGCCTGCATGAACATGGCAATCAGGATAGCAATCCAGAGGACGGCTAATAGGGTGTAGCGGTACTGACTGCCGCCGGCCAGAGACGTCAACCAGTTGCCGGGGTCCATGTACCCCACGGCCACCAGGGCGCCGGGCCCGCTGTAGGCTAGGAATTTCTGAAAGAAGCTGGGCTCGTAGACGCTGGGGACCCGGACACTGGCGTTGATTTCTTCTAGACTGGGCCGGTCGGGTTTAGTGGGCATGCGCAACGCTTCCTTTCAATTGGTGAACGGCTAGGTCGGCCAGAAATTGACTGAACGCTGGGTCACCGTTCATGGGCGGGACCAACTGGTAGGCGTCGCCCCCGCTGGCTTTGAAGGCCTGGTAGTTTTGGACGTTATCCTCTTCCAGGGTTTCCAGACAGTCAGCCACAAAGGAGGGCGTGGTGATCAGGACGTTGCGCTTGCCCAGTTCGACCAGTTGCAGCAGCGTATTCTTTAAGTAGGGCTTGAGCCAGGGCATTGGTCCGAACTTGGACTGGTAGGTGGTCGTGACTTTGGCTGCGGGGAGCTCGGGAAGATACTTGAGCACGCCCGCGGTCGTGGCTTCGCACTCGGCCTGGTAGGGGTCACCGTGGCGGACCATGGCGGTGGGAATACTGTGATAACTGAACAGGACCGCGTCGTAGTCCCGCTGTTGTAAGGCGCTATGTAAATGGTGGGCCAGGAGCTTTTGGTACGTCGGCTGGTCGTAGAAGTGGTGGACGATGGTGATGGGCACGTCGGCGGCTTGAGCCTGGTGGATGATGGGGGCCGTAGTGCTTTGGGTGTACTGGGGGAAGAGCGGCAGGACCACGGTTTGCTCACACCCCGCCTGAGCCATGGCCTGGAGTGTGGGGCCGATGTGGGGCTCTCCGTAAGTCATGGCGTAGCGGACGTCCCAGTCGGGCAACGCTTGTTGGACTTGGTCGGTCATGATTTGGGTGTAGGCCACCAGTGGCGACCCGCTTTTCGTCCAGATATGTTGGTAGAAGGTGGCGGAGCGCCAAGAGCGCAGGGGGAGAATGATACCCCGCAGGAGGGGCTGCCAGAACCATTGAGGCAGTTCGATCACGTTGGGGTCGCTTAGGAACTCACGTAGGTACCGTTTGACATCTGGGGTTCGCGGCGTGGCGGGTGAGCCCAGGTTGACTAAGAGTAAGCCAGTTTTCATTAAAAAAACCTCCTTGGCACCCACCGTTCGATTCTGACGAGCGGTGGACTGTGCTATCATGAGACATAGCTTATTTTTGGGGCGGGGTCAGGCTGACGGCCGTAATCTTGACGGCGTAGCGGGCGGCGGGCGCCTGAACCGTCACGGTCTCGCCGGGATGGTGGCCGAAGATGGCCTTTCCCAATGGGGAGACCCGGGTGGTTTTGCCGGCGTCGAGGTCCGCTTCAGCGGCACCCACCAGCTGATAAGTCGCGGTCTCGTGGTCGTCTAAGAAGTCCAGGGTGACCCACTTGCCCAGTTCGACGGTGTCGTTGGCCTGTGGGGTCACGACTTTGGCGTATTGGAGCTGTTTGTTCAAGAACCGTAGGCGGCTTTCCAGGTGACGCAGGTCCCGTTTGGCGGCACTGTATTCGGCATTTTCGGATAAATCACCGTGCGCCCGGGCCTCGGCCAGACTGGCAATCTTCTTGGGCCGGTCCACTTCCAAAGCATGAATCTTCGCTTGAATCTGGTGGTAACCAGCCGCAGTAATCGGATTAAATTGATTAGGCATCAAAGCACCTCCGTTTAGTTTGGATCATTCGCCTTACCGGGCGTCCAGACAGGGCTGGAACGCCGTGGGCACCACTTCGAGCCACAGAGCGGTCTCGAAGCTGGGCCTTATTCTAAGCCGGCTGAGGAACGCCAGCTAAGAATAATTTCACGGCTGAGCCCTGTCTGGACGCCCTCTCGGCTAACACTAGCCGTTGAATTGGACCTCACGTGGTTGAAAAATAACCACCACCGTTAGGCCCCAACAGCCGATAGGGCCCAGCCGGTGACATTAGCGTTAGGCCAGTGGGCTGCTGGCCTTAGGCTAAGGCCGAGCTTTGAGATTCGCGGGTTTGGCGAAGCTCAAAGTCGTGCCCACTGGCGTCACGGCCCTGCCAATCGGCTGTTGGGGCCGTCTGAACCCGCGGACCGTCGAACGCCCGGTAAGGCGACCAGTTTCATCTCATCTCAGCACTATGCAACTAGATAATAACTTTATTTTAACGCAGAACCGGAAAGGAAGACATGCACATGCGATTAACCTTTAAGTACTGGGCCCGAGAGGCGGGAATTGGCCTACTGTTTACGGCCGTGATTGCCTTGTTAGGCCACTTCAACTATACCCAACTACGGCTGATGCCCGGAATGACGGGGGCGGACTGGTACTTCGTGGCCAGCTGGCTGTGCTTCCCGTTCGCCAAGTGGGCCATCTTGGAAGACCATCGCCAAGTCGACGCCCCCACGATTCACCGGCGCCGGAAGCACCGGGCCGCGGACGATACGGCGTCGGTTTACGAAAAAGCCCACCAGCGATCAACCAAGCTGCAGGCCGCCCCGAAAACCGCGTTGGCCTGGTACTGGCGCTTGGCCGTGGATCTCTTGTTGGCCTTCATTGCGCCGGTGGTTTTAGGCGGATTTTTGACGTATTTGCTACGGCACAATTGAGTTGTTTGTCCGTTTAACACATTAACGTTGTTTTTTTGACGTTTTTGTAGCTTATCGGTTGATTGATTGCGGGCATGTTATAGTAACAGTGTTGGAAAGGGTCAGTGAGAGTTGGATAAGCTGATTCGACGGGGAAACTACCCATGCGAGTAGTTTTGACCATCATCTAAGAGATAGGGACATTAATCACAGTGTGCCGAGGAGTAAGAGAATATTGGTATGACTAGTCGGTAAGCCGGATTGAGGCTGAACTTGGGGGAGTGCGAATCAATCCGCTAGATGACACAGTCCTGTAAAAAACGGTAGCGTCCGTGAGACGATGCCGTTTTTGTTGTCAAAAAGATTGCAACCGATGCCATTTCACGTTACATTAGTGGTGAATATGTGAAGGGGGTGAGTTATGTGTTAGCCGTTTATCTTTGTGAAGATAATCCAGCGCAATTGAAACACTATACGGAAGTTGTGCAACGCTATATTCTGATCAACGATTTTGACATGCGGGTCCAGCTGGCGACGGCCAGTCCCAAAGCCCTGATCGATCGGATTCAGGCGGACACCCCACAGTATGCCCTATTCTTTTTGGATATTGAGTTTCCGGCCGAAGACATGACCGGCTTAGAAGCGGCCATTGCCGTGCGCCAGCAATTGGGATTCGCGGAGATCGTCTTCGTGACCACCCATTCGGAGATGGCGTTACTGACTTTTGAACGAAAAGTAGAGCCTATGGACTTCATCGTTAAGGACCTGGGACGCGACCAGGTCGACCAGAAGATCCGGGAGAACATTGACTACGGATATCAGCGCTACACCACTTATTTGGAGAACACGGAAAACCTCTTCAGTTATACGATCGGTGGCCGAACCTTTAGTCTGCCTATGGGGGACGTGTACTTCATTGCGACGGCCGAGACCCCGCATAAAGTGTCGGTGCACGCGGCCAATCAATTAGTCGAGTTCCCGGGCTACCTGAAGGACATCGCGGATCAGTACCCGGAGCTCTACCGGGTCGACAAGAGTTACTTAGTTAACTTAAGTAACGTCAGTGGCCTAGACGTCGACAAACGGCGGTTGATCTTTCCTAATGGCGACCAGACCGACGTGGCGACCCGGAAATTTCATGCGGTCAAAACGCTGGTGCAAAAGTATCTTAAATCACGAGAAGGTGATCAGTCGTGATGCTTCATTGGTTTGATCAGAACTTCTGGGTCAACTTCGTGTTGGCGCTGACCATGCAGTGGTTCTGGACCCTCTGGGTGGGCGAAGTCCGGCCTCAGAACTGGTTATTACCCCTTAAATGGTTATGGTGGGCCTTGGTGGCCGCGGTCATCGGGCAAGAGTGGGCGTTAGTCATCCCACCATTGGCCGCGTTAGGCTATCTGGTGCACCGCCGCAGGTACTTGGTGGTCATCTTCACCAACGTGACTTTGGTGATTGCTTTGATCGTGGTCCTGGTCAACGACCTGTGTCTCCAGACCACGATTGAGATCTGGGGCGCCACGTTTGCCGCCAGCTTCTGGGGCATTGTCAGCCGGTTAGCGGTCCAGGTCCTGATCTATTCGTTAATCTCCCTGGGTGTGGCTGCCATGCACATCCAGCCCGGAAACCTGTCCCAACTGGCCTTTAGCCGTAAGGAACAGCTCACGGTCATGACGCTCCTGGTGCTTCTGGGCTTAATGGCTAGTCTGTCGGGTCAGGTCATTCACGCGCTGGACCTGCCCCACGGCCTCCTGACGTTTGCCCTGGCCATCGAATCCTTTATGGTGGGGTTGATCGTCTTGAGTCTGTTCTTCTTCCTACGGAGCTTCTTCTCCCGGCAGCGTGCCCGAATCAACTACCAGGAGAGTATTCTCCAGACGCGTTATGATCGGCGGATATCGAACCAAGTCCGGGCGATTCGGGACTTCAAGCGGACCTATCAGAAGCAGATGTTGCGGTTGGGCGACTACCTCGATGCGGAGGACTACCAGGGCCTCGCCGACTACTTCAAAACGCTGGACAAGCACTGGCAGACCACCAAGCAACTGGTAGGCCTAGAAGTGGATGGCCTGCAGCGGTTGAATGATCCACCCCTGAAGAGTCTGTTATTTCAGAAGATTCTGGCCGCCCAGAACCGGGGCTGGCATTTTCGCTTGGAGATTCCCGACACGGTCCAGGCGATTCCCATGAACAACGTCCAGCTTTTGCGGGTCATGGGGGTCTTGCTGGACAACGCGGTCGAAGCACCGCCGATGGGGGACTTACCCGAGATCTACTGTGCGATTCTGGATTATCCCGATGCCGTGGAGCTGGCCGTGGCGAACCCCGTTTCGGTGACTGATCCGCCTAAACTAAACCGCATCATGGAGGCGGGGTACACCACCAAAGGGGGCAGTCACGGCCTCGGCCTCAGTACGGTGAAGGAAATTATTGACCAGACAGCGAACGCTTCGCTGCAGGTAGCCTTAAAACGAGGTCGGCTCTACTTTACGGTCATCTTAACGAAGGGGGAACGGGGGGCATGATTGCCGTTAATGGTTGGAGCTTGTGGCTGGCGGAAGTCTCACTGGTCTACTGGTTCGTCTACTTTCAGTATTATTGGTTCCCCCAGTTGCGTCCGCAACCATTCACGGGATTTTGTTTTTTGATGGGGTTAGTCTACGCGTGTCTGGACCGGGCACTGGTGAACTTGCCCCAGACGGCCTGGTTGAGTGCGTTGCCCGCAATCGTCTTACTGACGATCGAGCTGGGATGCCTAGGACCTAAACGGTGGGTTTACCTGCCCGCGTTACTTAACGTGACGGTGTTTGCCTACCTGTTCAAGGAGTTCGTCGATACCTTGAGCATCTCGTTGACGATTCTCACCACCAACATGCAATTCGCGGCGTCGTTACCGGGAACCGTGACGGAATTGTTGTTCGATAACGTGATTTTTGCCTTGTTGGTCATGGCGTTAGGCGTCACGCAGGCCCCCATGGAGAACCTAATTCGGGCCATGCTGAACCGGCCGATGGAGTATCTCCTATTGGTCTTCATGCTGTGCCTGGCCATCGTCTTCATGCTCTTCGAGTACACGTTACAGCTGTTGAACTGGTCGTCCATGTACGTCCTATTCATGACGGCCGTCTCGGGGACCCTGATGGTGGGGTTGTCACTATCGACCTATGTCCTGATGCAGACCCACCTTCAGCAGAGCCATGCGGAGTCCCAGCGGCAGCAACAGGCCTTCCGGCAACAGTATTCCACGGAGCTCTCCCGCCAGATGGAGGCGGTTCGAAAGTTTCGCCACGACTATCAGAACATGTTGCTGGGCTTGGGCGGCTACTTAGCGGACCACGATTACGCGGGCTTTCGTCAGCTCTACATCGATATTCGGTCCGGTTGGGAGACCAGTGATGCCGCCGACCTGACTATCGATGACCTGGAAAATATGCCGCGGGGTATCGTCCGGTACGCGCTGTACCACGCTTACCTCTTCGCACAACGGGCGGGGGTCAACTTATTCGTCCGGATTCCCCAGCCCCTGACGGCGACGGTCTTGGTGACTCGGCAACTCAGCCAGTTTCTCGACCAAGCGCTACCGGTGATCATCCAGGCCGTGGCCAAGGTCGAACCGGCGATGGTCACCTTGGAGCTAACGGCGACCCGGGACGCGACCCTGTTACAGGTGACCTTTCCGGTGCCGGATGCAACCAAGGTGGTGGGGCACCACAGTGTGCAGGGCCCCGCGTTCGCCCTGGATTTTGCCCCGTTATTGCGGGAGCTAGCGGATGATGTGACCAGTCAAGTTCGAATCAAGTTGCATTGGGGGCAACTCTTGATCGTGTTGCCGATGCGTTAGGGGCGCAGCGGCTAAGAAAGAGGGTTAACGTGACGATGCTGCAAACATGGCTCATTTTTGGCATGGTGAACTTAGTGATGACATACTGGTTCGTCTACTTTCAATATTATTGGTTTCCCCAGTTACAGCCTAAGCACATGGTTCCTTACGCTATCGTGATGGCGGGGGCCTATACGGTTGGGGATGGACTAGTCCTAGCGTATCTGCCACGGGGAATCATGTTGCCAATCATCGGGTTATTGGTCGTGGAAGTTAGCCGAATTCCCCGGCGGCACCGTGCTTGTCTGCCCAGTTTCTTGAGCGTGAGCATCTTGGCCTATCTGGCGGTCGAGGTGACCTATACGGCCAGCGTGGCGGTGACCATGCTTTCCACGTCCTACGCCTTTACGCGTTCGCTACGGGGAATGGTCACGGCGATGGTCTTCGTCAGCGCGCTGTGCACGGCTTTGGCAGTGGGTCTGTGGCAGACGCGGGCGCCCATGGAGAATCTGATTCAGGGGACGTTGCGTCAACGGTCGACCTATTTGCTGTTGGCCCTGATGGTCACCTTACTGTTGGTCTTCTGTGGTCTGGAAATGTCGTTGCAGTTACTGCCGGGTTCCCGGGACTACGTGATCTTCTTGGCCCTGATGGGGGCGGTTTTGATTATCGGCATTGCGCTGGGGACCTACATCTTGATGCTGACCCACTTGCAACGGGAGCGGGCCCGCGCACAGCGCAGTCAGCAGCAGTTCCAAGAACTCTACTCGACGGAACTGGAGAACCAGATGGCCCAAGTCCGGCGGTTTCACCACGACTACCAGAACATGCTATTGGGGTTGGGCGGTTATCTAGCCGACCAGGATTACGCCAGCTTTCGCCAGTTGTACGTGGATATCCGCTCTAAGTGGGTCACCAGTAACGCGGCGGACCTGACGATTGAGGACCTCAATAACGTGTCCCGGGAATCGCTGC
Source organism: Levilactobacillus namurensis (assembly GCF_032197885.1). Lineage (NCBI taxonomy): Bacteria > Bacillati > Bacillota > Bacilli > Lactobacillales > Lactobacillaceae > Levilactobacillus > Levilactobacillus namurensis. The sequence goes on from NZ_CP134159.1 coordinate 332,602, forward strand.
GCTACCAGATCTACCACCACTACCTCTTAGCGCGGCAACGGGGCGTGCAGGTGTTCGTGGTGATTCCGCGGCCCATCACCACCACCGTGGCGCTGTTGCAGCAGTTGGACGACGTGGTGGGGCAGACCATCCCGTTGGCGTTGCCCGTGGTGGCGTTACACCGACCAGCGACCATGACGCTGGAATTACAGTCGACGTCCAAGGCGATTGTGTACCGTCTGATTTTCCCAGTCCCCGAGGATACGCAAGTCACGGGGTACCGCTTGGTGAACCAGCAATGGACCCTGGATTTTAAGAACATCGTGCATAGTTTACGGGTCCCCGTAGTGGTTCGGCTGCAACTCAAGCGACATTGGGCGGAGCTGGTGCTCTCGTTCCCCCGAAATTAGTCGGCCCCTTGGATATTCACAAACTCGTCATTGTTACGAAGAAACTTATAGCTGATAAAATTTATTAGTAATATAAAGAAAGCGCTTGCAATTATGGCGATGTTTGCTATACTAAGACTTGTAATACCAATCAATCTTTCAGAGAAGCTGGCAAACCAAAAAAGGTTTACAGATTCTTGCATTTGTGAGTAGACACTAATTGTGATGATTAGTATTTACTTACGCTTCCTCGGATGGCCCGCCACTCGGGGAAGGTTGAATCGCTCAATACTACATATTGAGATGATAGCTAATTTGAGTAACGGCGTTTCCTGACTACAAACTGTGAATACGTTGAATACTCTAATGATGCTAGTGGGAGCCGGAGTGTGGTTACTCCGGTTTTTTTGTGCCCTTTTTGGGGGCAGAATGAGTGTCTTAAGAGCGTACACGTAAGTCTAGACCACAGCTCATCGCTGATTCTTAGCTAGCTCTCAAATGACGTGACGACTGGAACATGTTGGCGGGGCGCGTTTTTTCAGCACCTTTCAATTGGCCCAATCCTTGAGCTGGCGGGGCTGGCTAGCTAGTAGCGGTGCGTCTAGGTTGAAATTTTTCTGTAAGCGCTTGCATAATAAGAAACGGTGCGCTATTCTGGAACCATACCCACAACCAGTATCACTTAGAGTCAACTTGATTTGGAAAAGAGGAAGTTAGTATGGCACGTTTAGATGGAAAAGTGGCAATCGTAACTGGTGGCGTCAAGGGAATTGGTTTGGCGACCGCAAAAGCCTTCGTTAAGGAGGGCGCCAAGGTGGTCATCACCGATATTGACGATCAAGGTAGCGCTGAAGCGTTACAGGGAATCGGCGACAACGCCATCTTTGTGAAGCAAGACGTTTCCCAAGAAGACCAGTGGGAACCCGTTTTCCAAGCTGCTGAAAAGGCATTTGGTCCGGTGAACGTTTTGATGAACAATGCCGGTATCCTGAGCTTCAATAATGCGGAGGAAATCACCGACGACGTTTGGCACAAGGTCTTAGCCGTCGACCTCGATGGGGTCATGTACGGGGTCAAGCACGCCATTGCGCATATGAAGGCTCAGGGTGGGTCGATCATTAACCTGTCTTCCATCGCCGGATTGATCGGGATCTCCAACTTGTTCGCTTACAACGCGGCTAAGGGCGGCGTGCGGATGCTCAACAAGTCCGCTGCGCTCTACTGTGCGGAAAAGAACTACCCGATTCGGGTCAACTCGATTCACCCCGGCTACGTGCATACGCCGATGGTGGACGCTTATCCTGAAAAGCGCAAAGAGTTGGAGGCCTTACATCCAGTTGGCCGGTTAGGCGAGGCCAGCGAGATTGCCAACATGGCCCTCTACTTAGCCTCTGATGAATCCAGCTTCTCCACGGGTGCCGAGTTCGTGGTTGATGGCGGGTACACGGCACAATAAGGCGTTAAAGCTGGACACGAGTGGGCATCAGTCGCCTTACCGGGCGGCCACAAAGGACCGAATCGACGATAGTTTGGTAGTGGTGCTCACGATGAGTGTGCTGTGGATTAACTTAATAATCGAATGGCTCTCTGGACTGGCTTAAAGCCAATCTGGGGAGCCATTTTAAATTAAACTAAAGGTTGAAAGTGCCTAGTAAAGCTGCCAGGCTAGGGACTAGCCTGGGTAAAATGATTGTGTTCTGTGAATGAGGTACTTGGAATACCAACGTAAAATTCTAAACGGATTGTTAAATGAACGAATTGTAAAATACGGCGGTATAGAGCCATTCTCATAAATATTGTGACTTTTTTAAAATATTCTCGCTGTTCCGCTGTTTTTAAGTATCAGACGTAGTACAACGTAGGCAATTAAACAAACTGTGTTTACTTAGAGAAGTAAGGCGACATTATGGACGTTGTTGAATTAGCAAAGGCTACCGAAAAGAAATAATCTAAGAGATGATCATATGAGTATTAACAAAAGCCTACCTCTTGTAAAGGTCTCAGCAACAACATTTATAGATGCGATTGGATCGGGTGTATTAACATTTTCACTGGGCCTTTTGTTATTAAAATATACTGGATTAGCTATCAGTTTTGGATTCTCAATAATCATTGGCCCCCTTGTGAGCCTCATAATGGCGCCTATAATTGGAAACTTAATAGACTCCCTGCCACACAAAACAGTTGCTTTAATAGGTGGATTAGGCATGCTTATTAGCATAGTATGTTTTGCTGGGTACTATGAAGTTTATTTTTCTTCAAAAAATATATTTCTTGCGGTGATTCTCTTTAATATGGCTTCTAATTCTTTCAGCAGAATGTTCAGTATGTCGTATTTGTCATCTGTTGGTGGGATTGTACCAAAAACTAAAATGCAAAGATTAAATGGCATTATTAGTCTTAGCTCTTCGATGTCAGGAATTGTGAGTGCGCCTATTGCAGGAGTGTTGTTCCCAGTAGTTAATTTTCGATACTTAATTTTTCTGAGATTATTAACGAGCGTAGTGGTTCTATTTTTAACGATGGTGACAAATTTTGAGAAATATAATAGTTTTCCAGAGAACCAGGGAAATGTGAAGGAAAAAGGGTCTTTTAAGGCTGCACTCAATTATTTGCGCAGCAAAAGTCAACTTTTAAAGATAACAATTTCCGTATGTTTGCTTAATTTTGCGAGTGTTCTTTTTGAGATAGGGACACCCTTTGTTGTTTTAAAAAGGCTTCACCTAAGTAGTAGTATTAGTGGTCTAGTTCAAAGCTGTTCGTCAATGGGGGTTATAGCCGGCGGACTTATAATTTCTATTATTACTGTAAGTCGTCCTTTTAAGTTCACTGTGATACTCTATGAGGTCTATTCTCTATTGTCTTTAGCAGTTGGAATCTTTTTAAATATCAATCTAATTCCAGCAATTATTATTCTGGCGTTATTTAACCTTATCGCTGGATCCATAACATCAATGGCAGATGCACCTATATTTACGTATATTCAGAAGACAGTTCCCAAAAAGATAATGGGACATTTAATGACTTTACTTTTTACAACGGTACAGATATTACAGCCTTTGGGAGTTTTGTTTTACAGCACGTTACTAGATAAATTTAACTTCAAGCTTATTTTTTTAGTAAATGGTATTACACTTTTCTGCTTTATCATATACTTTTTCATTTTAAGTTCTAAAAGCAATGTTGGCTCTATGAAGGAAATATAGGGAGTGTAAAATATCTTGTTTGAAGCGAACCCTTAAAATTGGACAACTTTACTTGGCGACTTTTTGGACGGCAAGTTCCTGGTATTTTACTGGGAACTTGCCGTCCAATTTTGCTACGAGACATTTTAAGATTAGGTTGGACGTTAACTTAGCGTTAGACCTTTGTAGTTTTTGTCCGTTTACCAACTGGTGTTATGTTTGCGAGGTGACCCCTTAGTGTTTTCCACTTATGGTTCATTTGGGGGATAAGCCGTGAGGAGCTAGTAAGCCTCGTGGTCCCCCGGTAAGGCGAGAAGCCATTCAAAACTGGTCGAAATCAGTGGGGACGGGAGCTGTGACGGTAGTTGGGGGTGTGTCTAGGGTGAAGGGTTGCGGGAAGCTGAGTTGCCAGCAGTGAAGTCGTAAGCGGGCCTGACTGGGGGAGCCGTAAAGTGGATCGCCAATCAGAGGATGACCACTAGCCGCGAGATGGACCCGCAGTTGGTGGGTCCGACCAGTCTCTAAGCGCAACTGGACCAGCGTGGCATCGGGCCGGTGATCGACGGCTTGGTAGTGGGTGATGGCCCGCTGGGGATGCACGCCGTTCACCAAGCGCTTACGCTTATCATGTGGGTCACGACCAATCGGGTCAGTAAAGGTCCCGTGGCCGCTTAGGCGGCCGTGGACCCAGGCCAGATAGGTACGCTGGACGCGTTTCTCGGCAATCAAGCGGACCATGATGGGCACCACTCCGGGGGTCTTGGTCATCAGCAGTGCTCCAGTGGTCTCCTGGTCCAATCGGCTGAGAATGTAGGGTCCGGGCTGATCAGCACCTAGGTAGGCCGCCACGTGGTTTAATGTCGTGCCCCGTTCACCGGGTTGATTGGGGTGGGTCTTACTACCCCGGGTCTTGTTGATAACCAGTAAGTCGGCCGTTTCGTAGAGCACGCTGACGGTCGCCGCACTATCGGGGGCGACGTCTGGGAAGGGGTGAGCGAAGTCTGCGGGTAGAAAGGTCAGGGTGACCCGGTCGTTAGGCTGGACCAGCTGATTCATGGACCGGTAGTGGTCGTTGACCAAGACCCGCTGAGCGATGCGCAGGCTATGAACCAGGTGGCTGGGCAACCACCAATCCGTTAAGAGTTGGCGGACCGAGCGGGGCGTAAAGTCTGGTGGCAGGTGCCGTGTGTAAGTCCAGTGCATGGTAGCAGCGTCTCCTTTGAGCATTTTTCGTTAAAAATAGCCTTCCGCTAAATCAGCGGGAGGCTATGGGATTATCGAGAATCAGAGTTAGTCGTCTAAATCTTCCGGCTTAACGATCAGGACGTCGCAGATAGCGGACCGGCTAACGTAGTTGGTAACGGAGCCCACCATTAACCGTTCTACGGCGGTCAGCCCGGTCGACCCGATGACGATGAGTTCCGTGTCGTGGTCGGTTGGGAATTCCCGGGCGATAACTGGCTTAGGGTTCCCGAACCGAACGTGGATGCTGACGTCTTTGACCCCAGCATCGATGGCTTGCTTCTTCAAGTCTTCGAGCCGGTCTTGGACGTCTTGAGATAACTTGTAGATGACGTCACCGCTGACCGCGCCACCGTAAGTATCGCTGAATTGGTTGACTTCCAGCACGTTTAAAATGTCTAGATGCGTTTGGTTGCGCTTAGCGACTTCAATTGCTTTTTCAAGGACTGGTTGGGTTGCTTTGGAACCATCAACGGGAACCAGAATGTTTTTGTATTGTTGTAACATATGGATGCCACCCCTTCACGATGCATATAGAAATCCTATCTCTACTATATCATTTATTACCGGGTGTGTAAGCCCTTAATTTATACAAAACTTTATGAAAAGACCATGTAAGCTCACGTGCCGGACCACCCGCACGGGGCGTTTTTTTCAATCCTGACCCGGTGAATAATTACTGTTATTATACCGCAAGTTTCCCGGTGACCGCTATGATTTTGCCGGCAGGGGTTGCGAAAAGTGGGGACGTGATGTTATAGTGTAATAGATAAATAGGACACTATTAGTGCACTGCTGTCACCTTTGGGGAGGAAAAAACTATGCAATTTGATGATAAGGTCCCAATTTATTACCAGATCAAGAATTACTTGTATCATCGGATCATTGCTGGACAGTTGGCACCCGGGGATAAAGTCCCAGCGGTCCGGCAATTGGCGGTCGATCTCACGGTCAACGTCAACACGGTCCAACGCGCATTGAGCGAAATGGTCACGGAGCAGGTTCTAATCTCCAAGCGCGGCCGGGGAAACTTCGTCACGGAAGACGTGACCCAGATCGCCGCGTTAAAGCACCACTTAATCGTCACCTATGTTCAGCAGTTCTATCACCAGGTGCACGGATTAGAGTTAAGCGACGATGAGATTGTCCAGGAACTGCGGACTTACATCGCCACACAGAAAGGGGTAGACAAATGAGCAACGCATTAGCGATTACCAACTTAACCTACCGGAAGAATTATCAGACGATTCTGACGGACGTCAATCTGACCATCACACCGGGGAAGGTCGTGGGTCTGTTAGGGGAGAACGGGGCCGGGAAGACCACCCTGATGCGGTTGATTGCCGACCTTGCCAAGGGATACCGGGGAACGATCGCGGTCGGGGACGCGACAGCCGGGGTCCAACGCCGGATAGCGGTCAGCTTCAGTGAAGCCTTGCAGGGGTTCCGACCGACCACTAAGCTGAGCGCGGTGCGGGACTTCTACGCCCGGGTCTACGGGGATTTCTCCGCGAAGAAGTACCTGGACCTGATTACCTTCCTTCAGCTGGATGACGACCTGGAGCTGGCGAAGCTGTCGAAGGGGACACGCGAAAAGTTCATTATTGCCCTGACGCTGTCTAGGGAAGCTACGCTGTACTTGTTGGACGAACCGTTCAGTGGAATCGACAGTATGAGCCGGAAACGGATTATCAGCAGTATTATCAAGTGGAAACGGCCGGAAGCCACCATGATCATCAGTGACCATTACGTCACGGAGATTGCGCCGTTATTGGACGAGGTCGTGGTGATCAAGGACCAGACCATCTGCGCTCACAAGAGTAGCGACGCGATTCGCCAAGAGTTTGGCATCGGGGTCGAGGCGTTCTACGAGAGTCTCTACGAGGGGGCGATTCAACATGACGACCTTTAGGCGAACGGTGCGGGTGCTCTGGCGGCCCAAGTGGCGCATCGCCAATTGGATGTTGCTGGCGTACGGGTTGCTGGTGGTGGGTAATCTGGTCCAGACGGGATTCAGTGAGGGCTGGTCCCGCGTCAACCTCATGAATATCACCACGGGCGTCGGCGTCGGCTTAGGGGTGATTGCCTTTGTCTGGCTGGCGGTACGCACCGAGCACGACTGGGTACAGGATACTTACCGCTTACTGCCAGTGACCAATACCCGTTTCTACTTGGCGGGGGTGGTCACCACGGTCGGGGCATACTTATACTTCGTGGCGGTCCGGCTCCTAGTCATGGGGCTAAGCGCTCTGGTTAGTGGCCAGCAGTCCGCGGCTAACCTGAGTCACTGGTTGCGGGTTGCTTGGGCTGGTGGCGTACGGGAGTTCGGGACCGTCGGCTGGTTGGGGGTGTTGGCCTTTGTGGCGCTCCTAGTTAGCCTACTGATCGTGGGAGCTTGGACCCTGATTACCTTGGTCCACTTGCTGACTAACGCGCTGAGTACTTTTTTACCGGCTGGTCGCCAAAGGATTTTTAAAGGTCTCCTGGCCATCGTGGTTATCGGCGTCCTGGTTTGGCTGGGTAAGTGGCTGGTTCAGTTGCGTGATTGGGTGACGGCAGCTTGGAATGACGCGGCGATGGTGAGTATCCTGGGGATGTTCGTCATCGGCGTTGTGGCGATGATGGCGGTCAACGTCTACTTGTTGAAGTTTTGGGTGGAAGCCCGGGTTCGCTAGAAAAGGGGAGTTAGAACCATGACATCATTTAAAAATTTATTTTGTGCCCTTTGGAAGCCCAAGTTGCGGACAATGAATCGAATCCTCCTGTTGTGGGCCTTAGCTATCGTGGTCACCTGGGTAGTCACCGGGTGGTCGCAGGGCTACCGGGGCCTCGATTATAGTGGCTTGTTGGGCGGCTGGACCGGTATTGGGTCACTAGTGGGCCTAGTGGGCTTGGCGGCCCATAATGAGCGGGTGGTGCGCAATGATTCATTTCGTTTGATCCCGGTCAGTGCGACCAAGCTTTACCTGACCAACCTCCTCGCGACGTTTGTAGCCTACCTATACCTGTGCGCGGTGGAAACGGTGGCCTTTGGCTTGAGTCTGGTCATCACCCATCCTGGTATCTGGCGGCAAGCCTTCCAGATAAAACTATCACCGGATGAGCCGTGGCTAGCAATGGGCCTGGCGGTGGTCTTGGTGCTGGTCCTGCTGTTGCTAGGCAGTTGGATCATGATTACCCTGATTCACCTGGTGGTCAACGCGTTGAGCGCGTTCGTCCCGGGAGTCCGTCAACGGGTCATTAAGGTCCTGTTAGCCATCGTAGTGGTCTGGGGTCTGGTCTACCTTTCTGGGTGGCTGTTGAATCTGCAGACCTACCTGACTCGCAGCTTTTCGGGAGATGGCACCTTATGGATCAGCCTAGCTTTAATGGCGCTGGCTGAGGCCTTAGCCGTCGCCGTCAATATCTACTTATTAAAACATTGGACGGAAGCCCGATATTAAGTCACGTATGACTAAGCCGTCACCCAATTGGGGTGGCGGCTTTTTGTGAAGTCAGCGCCTTACCGGGCGGCCAGACAGGGCTGGAACGCCGTGGGCCCAACTTCGAGCCAAAGAGCGGTCTCGAAGTTGGGCCTTTTCCTAGGCGAGCTGAGGACCACTCACCAAGGAAAATTTCACGGCTGAGCCCTGTCTGGCCGCCCTCTCGGCTCATACTGGTCGTTGATGGCCGTCAAACGTGCGCTAAGAATCACCATTGCCCACTGGCGGAATGGGGGGCAATAATCTGCTGGTCTTAAGCTAAAGCTGATCTTGATGAAGCTTAAAGTCGGGTTCACTGGCATGACAAGTCGACTAATCGGTTATTCGGGCCACCTGGACTCGCGGAAGACGTGTGTCTAAAGTAGATGCGATGTGTTCACCGCAACATGAGTGGATTTTCTTGTGTCGTCATGGTCAAGTGCCATCTGGTTAGCGGAGGTTGCCAGTAATTTCAGCGTTAGTTTGTTCGATAGGTCATAGCCCGGAGGCGAGCAGAGGTTCAGCCAGCGAAATGATGGTTAGTCAGCGTTTTTGGCTGGCTTACCATCAGGCCGAGTTTTGAAATTCGTGGTCTTGGCGAAGTTTAAAATCGTGCCCGCAGGCGTTCCAACCCCTGAGCGCCGGAGGGCGGCCAGTTTGATTCTAACTAGTTCGACGTGGCTAGACGGTGTCTCGACTTGAGAAGAGCACCCAAAAACGCACGAACCTCGCGGGATTCGTGCGTTTTGGTGAAACTGATGTCGCGATTACTGCAGCTTCGATGACGTAAGGGTCAGGTTGCTGTAGACTTCGTTGTTGGCTGGACTAACGTTGAAGCCCTTGACCCGCTTGTTGACTGGGGTCCAAGCGTAACTGAACTTCTGAGCCACGACGGCGGCTTCTTCGTTCATGTAAGCTTGCCAATCCTTGAAGGTCTTGGTCCGCTTGGCGTCGTTCCAAGCCGTACTGTCATTCATGGCGTTGATCAACTTGGTGTTCTTCTTCGTAACGAAGTGTCCCATGTTGAAGGCAGCCGTTTCACCGTACAGTTGTGATTGTGATGGTTCGGAGGATAAGCTCCAAGCTCCCAACCAGACGTCCATCTTGTTTTGCTTAGGCTTCTGCAGGGTGTCGTAGAAGCTGTTCATTTCCATTGGCTTACCGTTCGTGTATTGCACGTTCAGTCCCAACTTGTGCCATTGTTGCAGGTAATCCTGGTAAGTAGCTTCGTTGGCAGCACTACTGCTCATGACCCCGAAGTTGATCTTCAAGGCCTTGCCATCTGGATCAGAACGCCACTTGCTACCGTTACGCTTCTTGTAGCCCGCGTCGTTCAGTAACTTCTTGGCTTTCTTCATGTTCAACGGGTAACCCTTGGCCGACTTATCGTAGTACTTCTGGAAGACCGGTGGAATCAAGGAATTAGCCCGCCATGATACCCCGTATCCGAACTTCTTCAAGACTTGGTCTTGGTTCAGGGCGTACATCATGGCTTGCCGCAGACTCTTGTTGGCCATCTTGGCGTTTGGATCGGAGACGTTCTTCCCCGTCTTAGAGTCGTAGTACCCCATGTTGAAGGCGAAGTAGTTGTAACTCAGGGCAGATTGACCGACAATCTTGTAGTTCTTGAGGTCCTTTAAGTTCTTGTAGTCGGTCCCACCCAGTGTTCCGGCACCGCTTGGTACCGTAGCGTCATACTTCTTGGACTGGAAGGCTTTGTCGATGTTGTTGCTGGAGACCACGTTGATGGTGATCCGGCCGATTTGGGCCTTCTTGCCGTAGTAGTACTTGTTCGGTACCCAACTGGTAGATTCACCGGTAACCAACTTATCTAGCTTGTAAGGACCAGTAAAGATTGGGTTCTTCCGCACTTGTTCGGAGGATGCTAACTTGGCAATCGGCACGTTCTTGATGTATTCGTAAGGTTCAGCGGTTTCCCAGATAAAGGAGTTCCCGGAGAACTTCATAGATGGTGACATCTTGGTGAAGTGAATAACCGTGGTCCGGCCCTTTTCGCCGTCCGGGAAGGTGATACCAGAGATGGTTTTGGCCTTACCAGCGTGGTAAGCGGCCATCCCTTTGATAGCATTGTAATCAGAGGAGTACTGTTGCGATGTAGTGTTCTTGTTGGCTAAGACTTCGTAGGAGTACTCGACATCCTTAGCGGTAACCTTCATACCGTTGGACCACTTAGCATCTTTGCGTAGGGTGATCGTGGCGGTCTTGTTCTTGCGGCTCAAACGGAGATTGGCTAGCCCACCATCGACGATTTTGTAGTTCTTGTCGGTGTTGAACAGAGCGCCGCTGCCCCCGGGCGAGAAGACGTCACTATCTTCGGCGTTGGAAGCTAGGATGGGGTCGGAGATGCCTTGGAACGGTGAATCGTTAACTTCGGCCAGCTTCAACGTGCCGTTTTTAGTCGCGGACTTGTTGGTCTTGTTGGTGTTTTTATAGCTCGTTGAGAGCTTGACGGAAGCGGTCGTACCGGATTGTTCAGAAGAAGAGGACTTCTTGCTGGAACAAGCGGCCAGACTGACGGTGGCTAGGATGGCCATCGCAGAAAGAACCAATTTCTTTTTTACCATAGGATATTTCCCCCTTATATGACGACAACTGTGATGTACGTTGGGTTCTCCTCAGAAACTCAACAGTGATGGGACGGGTAATGCTTAAGTATAACGGGCGTATTGGCGGGCACCATCTCCTTAACTGGGTGTAGCCATTAGTCCGTGGCTCCTTGACGTTGAGAGGCGTCGGCAGCTCGACGGATAACTTGGCCGATGTAGCTAATTGACAGACACAGAATGATGATTTCCAGCGCGGCCGGCAACCAAGTCCACCAGTATTGCGTGATGTTATTGGGGTCGTTGGCGTTAGCAATCATGGTCCCTAGCGACGGGGTTTGTAGCGGTAGCCCGAAGCCCAGGTAGGACAGCCCGGTTTCAACCCCGATGTTTTCGGCGATGGATAGGGTGGTGTCAACGATGATCAGCGATGAAATGTTCGGCATAATCTCGCGGAAGATAATCTTAAAGTTACCGGTTCCCGAAGTCTTGGAGGCGGCCACGTAGTCTTTCTCGGATTCCGCTAGGGTCCGCGACCGAATCAGTCGCGACGTGCCTTCCCAGTAGAAGATGGAGAAGATCAGCGTCAGGGTCACGGCGTTGTAGTTCTTGATGATGGTGACCAACACGATGATCATCATGGTCATGGGAAGCATCATCATGAAGTCGTAGACCCGTTGCATCCCCCAGTCGATGTAGCCGTTGAAGTAGCCGGAGATTAAACCCCAGCAGATCCCAAACGTTGACGAGATCAGAGTCAGCCCAAGGGCGATACCGATAGAGTTACGTGAACCAACGATTAGTTGTTGGGCCACCGACCGACCAGCGGAGTCGGCCCCCAGGAATAGGCCGTTTTGACCAGGTTGGCTAAAGTAGTTCATGATGTTGGTCTCCATCATCTTGGGCGTGTTGATGAACAACGAGCCAATCATGACGAAGAGGATGAAGCCGACCACGATGACGAGGGCCACCATGGCGGGTTTGTCGGCCTTGAATTCGTCCCAGATGATGCGGGCCGAAGACGGGGTGGCCTCCGCTTTAGCTTCTTGTGACAACCGCGTGAGGTCGGCTGCCGAAATGTCTGAATGTTCATTAAAGTTTGCTGCCATTGTTTGTCGACCTCCTATTCGATTCGAATTCGTGGGTCAACGACACTCAAGATGATATCGGAGAGTAGGGTACCCAGTAAGTTTAAAATTCCGTAGATTAAGACCAGCGCGGTAATGACCGTGTAGTCCCGGTAACTGATCGAGTTCACGAACAGAAGTCCCATGCCGGGGTAAGAGAAGACGGTTTCGGTGAAGATGGACCCGTTCAACAACCCGGTGATGGAGTAGCCGGCAAAAGCCGCAATCGGCAACAGGGAGTTCCGGAAGATGTGGTGCCGGTAGATGTCCTTGCTGGGAACCCCTTTAGCCCGCGCCGTCCGTACGTAATCGGAGCGCTTGGCGTCGATGACTTCGGACCGCAGGTATTGGACGATGTTGACGGTTCCGAATAGGGCCCCCAGAATAGCTGGTAGCAGCACGTGGTAGAATCGCGACCCAAGGGTGTGCAACCAGCCCGAGGCTTCTGAGGAAATTGACCCAGTCGTAGGGAACCAGCCCAGTACGTAGCCGAAAATCCAGATACCGATGACCAAAATCACGAAGAACGGGATACAGTAGGTCACGTAGGTGTAGACCCGAATTACGGTGTCGGGGATTTTACCTTCGTGGCGGCCGGCGAAGACCCCCATAGGCAGGGCCAGTGCGTAGGTCAGAATCATGGTGAAGAGTGCTAGCCACAGGGTATTTTGCGCCCGGCCCCCAATTAGACGGGTGACGGGTTCTTGGTATTGGTAGCTGTTACCCAGGTTCCCGTGGAACAGGTGAACAACCCAGTTCCAGTACTGTTGGTACCAGGGGTCATAAAGGCCGTTGATTTTCATTAGGTGTTTGATCTGCGCAGGGTCGGACTTGGGGTTGATTGACCCGGTGAACGGGTCCCCAGGCATCGCCTTAGCCAGTAAGAAGACCAAGATACTTAAGATGATGACTTCGGGAATCATGATCAAAATCCGGCGAAGAATCGTTTTCCACATTAGGCCTGCACCTCACTTTCCTGTTGGGCGAGTTGATGAGCGACGGCTTCGGGCAGAGCGACCTGGTGGGTCGGGCTGACCGCGACTAAGGGATAGGCTTTACCGTCGGGGTCGTAGTACTTACTTTGTTGTTCCCGGTAGACTTCTTCGACCGCCAGACGAGAGGCCCGGTGGGCGGCTCGCTGGTTGACGTTGGTCTCGGGGATGGCCGCTAACAACCGCTTGGTGTAGATGTGGAGCGGGTGGTTGTAGATGTCATCTCGGGTCCCAATCTCGACTAACCGGCCCCGGTTCATGATGGCAATGTTGTTGCACATGTGCCGGACGACCCCTAAGTCGTGGGAAATAAATAAGTAGGAAATGCCGAATTCCCGTTGAATCTTCTTCATGAAGTTCAGGACTTGGGCTTGAACGGACAGGTCCAAGGCGGAGACGGGTTCGTCGGCGATGATCAGCTTGGGGTTGGTGGCCACGGCCCGGGCGACCCCGATCCGTTGCCGTTGGCCTCCGGAAAATTGGTGCGGGTACTTGTATAACGCATCAACGTCCAAACCAACAATGTCCAGGAGTTGTAAGACCCGCAACTTTTCGTCCTCCTTACTCAGGTGTTCGAAGTTCCGGAGGGGTTCGGCGATGATGTCCTCGATTCGTTTCCGTGGATTCAAACTGGAAAGGGAGTCTTGGAAAATCATTTGCACGTCGTGGTTGTAGTCCAACTTCCGCCGATTGGCTTTCTTGGTAATGTCTTGACCGTTGTACAGGATGGAGCCGCCGGTGACCTTTTCCAAGCCCACCACAGATTTCCCGGTGGTCGACTTCCCGGACCCGGATTCACCCACCAGGCCGTAAGTTTCGCCGGCTTCAATGTTGAAGGTGATGCCGTCAACGGCGGGCACTTCGTCGGTGACCCGGTTCCAGAAGCCCGAACGGATGGGGTAGTGGACCTTCAGATCTTTGATTTCAACTAAGCTCATTCAGTCACGCTTCCTTTCTCTGGTTGGTCTGGAAATTGAAAATCACGGTAGCAGGTGCACCGAACTAAGTGGCCCGCTGTGACTTCATGCATGGTCGGGTTGTCCTCGTGGGCACTCGCCGGGACCCAAGGAATCCGGGGTGCGAAGCGATCCCCGGTCTGGGGCATCTTCTGTAAGGATGGGACGTTCCCCTGGATGACGTAGAGGTCGTCGTTTTCGTTATCCCGTTGGGGCATCGACCGCAACAGGGAACGGGTGTAGGGGTGTTCCGGTGTGTTGAAGATTTGCTCGGCGGTCCCTTGTTCGACGATTTGCCCCGCGTACATCACGGCCACCCGGTCGGCGGTCTCAGCGACAACGCCCAGGTCATGAGTGATCAAGATGATGCCGGCGTGGTTTTCCTTTTGAATCTCACGCAAGACATCTAGGATCTGGGCTTGAATCGTCACGTCCAACGCGGTGGTGGGTTCGTCGGCGATAATCAAGTCGGGCTTGCAGGCAATCGCGATGGCAATGATTACCCGTTGACGCATCCCCCCGGAAAGTTCGTGAGGAAATTGATGAGCTGTTCGCTTGGGATTGACGATTCCGACTTGGTCCAGTAATTCAAGGACTCGGTCGTGCTTTTCAGCGCTGGTGAGGTCGGAGTGGTAATCCATGACCTCACTGATCTGGTCTTCGATTCGTTTCAAGGGGTTCAACGCGGACAGGGGGTCTTGGAAGATCATGCCGATCTTGGCGCCCCGGTACTGGTTGTAGTCATCGTCGCTTAGCTGAAGCAGGTCGGTGCCCTCGAAGTCGATGGACCCGGAAATCTTTGTTTCGGCTGGATTATGTAACCCCATAATCGTCGTGGCTAACGTACTCTTCCCACAACCGGATTCCCCCACGATGGCTAAAATTTCGTCGTGGTGAACTTGGAGGTCGATGTGCGAAATGGCGTCGTAGAACTGCCCGTTGATTTTGAAGGCCGTGCTGACGTCTTTGATGTTTAGAAAATCTGTTGCGTTCTCCACGGTAATTCCCCCATTTTCTAATTTATCTCTCATTCGTAAGCAGAACTTATTAACTCGGCGTTTGTCCGTATGCAAAAACGCCTTATATATTAACTGTGATTGATTATAATTAATCAAATCCTCATTTTCAACCCCCAGTATTAGAAAATAACCCGAAAATTATTCATAAATCCTTCATAATTACCGTCAGCCCGGGGTTAGCTGGCTCTCATAAAAACATAGGAAAAAAGTTAAGGGTTGGTTCGTTCCCCGGCCGAAATCTCCTCTGCGCCACTGGTTTCAGCCATTGGCTAACGTCCTATGTTTGTGAAAGCGATTTCTTAACACAATTAATTTTATAAACGACCCTGCATATTTCTTATGCACCCCTTGTATGAACGGGGGAGGGGAGACGTCCGCCTTACCGGCCGGCCGCGGATCCAAACGGTCCCAACATCCGATTGGCAGGGCCGTGACGCCAGTGGGCACGACTTTGAGCTTCGCCAAACCCGCGAATCTCAAAGCTCGGCCTTAGCCTAAGGCCAGAAAACCGCTGGCCTAACGCTAATGTCACCGGCTGGGCCCTATCGGCTGTTGGGGCCTAACGGTGGTAGGAGAGTTGTTCCCAAACGATTAGTCAACTTCACCACCAGTGTGAGCCGAGAGGTCGGTCAGACAGGGCTCAGCCGTGAAATTTTCCTTGGTGAGCGTCTTTCAGCTCGCCTAGGAAAAGGCCCAGCTTCGAGACCGCTCTGTGGCTCGAAGTGGTGCCCACGGCGTTCCAGCCCTGTCTGGCCGACCGGTAAGGCGTATGATTGGCACCAACACCAAAAAGGCGTGGGGTCTGAGACCTCACGCCTGAAAGTGACGTGACTGTTACTGGATATTCTTGCTGGTCAAAGCCAAGTTGCTCCAGAAGTTGTTGTCAGCTGGGCTGACACTGTAGCCCTTGACCCGCTTGTTGACTGGGGTCCAAGCGTAACTGAACTTCTGAGCCACGACGGCGGCTTCTTCGTTCATGTAAGCTTGCCAATCCTTGAAGGTCTTGGTCCGCTTGGCGTCGTTCCAAGCCGTACTGTCATTCATGGCGTTGATCAACTTGGTGTTCTTCTTCGTAACGAAGTGTCCCATGTTGAAGGCAGCCGTTTCACCGTACAGTTGTGATTGTGATGGTTCGGAGGATAAGCTCCAAGCTCCCAACCAGACGTCCATCTTGTTTTGCTTAGGCTTCTGCAGGGTGTCGTAGAAGCTGTTCATTTCCATTGGCTTACCGTTCGTGTATTGCACGTTCAGTCCCAACTTGTGCCATTGTTGCAGGTAATCCTGGTAAGTAGCTTCGTTGGCAGCACTACTGCTCATGACCCCGAAGTTGATCTTCAAGGCCTTGCCATCTGGATCAGAACGCCACTTGCTACCGTTACGCTTCTTGTAGCCCGCGTCGTTCAGTAACTTCTTGGCTTTCTTCATGTTCAACGGGTAACCCTTGGCCGACTTATCGTAGTACTTCTGGAAGACCGGTGGAATCAAGGAATTAGCCCGCCATGATACCCCGTATCCGAACTTCTTCAAGACTTGGTCTTGGTTCAGGGCGTACATCATGGCTTGCCGCAGACTCTTGTTGGCCATCTTGGCGTTTGGATCGGAGACGTTCTTCCCCGTCTTAGAGTCGTAGTACCCCATGTTGAAGGCGAAGTAGTTGTAACTCAGGGCAGATTGACCGACAATCTTGTAGTTCTTGAGGTCCTTTAAGTTCTTGTAGTCGGTCCCACCCAGTGTTCCGGCACCGCTTGGTACCGTAGCGTCATACTTCTTGGACTGGAAGGCTTTGTCGATGTTGTTGCTGGAGACCACGTTGATGGTGATCCGGCCGATTTGGGCCTTCTTGCCGTAGTAGTACTTGTTCGGTACCCAACTGGTAGATTCACCGGTAACCAACTTATCTAGCTTGTAAGGACCAGTAAAGATTGGGTTCTTCCGCACTTGTTCGGAGGATGCTAACTTGGCAATCGGCACGTTCTTGATGTATTCGTAAGGTTCAGCGGTTTCCCAGATAAAGGAGTTCCCGGAGAACTTCATAGATGGTGACATCTTGGTGAAGTGAATAACCGTGGTCCGGCCCTTTTCGCCGTCCGGGAAGGTGATACCAGAGATGGTTTTGGCCTTACCAGCGTGGTAAGCGGCCATCCCTTTGATAGCATTGTAATCAGAGGAGTACTGTTGCGATGTAGTGTTCTTGTTGGCTAAGACTTCGTAGGAGTACTCGACATCCTTAGCGGTAACCTTCATACCGTTGGACCACTTAGCATCTTTGCGTAGGGTGATCGTGGCGGTCTTGTTCTTGCGGCTCAAACGGAGATTGGCTAGCCCACCATCGACGATTTTGTAGTTCTTGTCGGTGTTGAACAGAGCGCCGCTGCCCCCGGGCGAGAAGACGTCACTATCTTCGGCGTTGGAAGCTAGGATGGGGTCGGAGATGCCTTGGAACGGTGAATCGTTAACTTCGGCCAGCTTCAACGTGCCGTTTTTAGTCGCGGACTTGTTGGTCTTGTTGGTGTTTTTATAGCTCGTTGAGAGCTTGACGGAAGCGGTCGTACCGGATTGTTCAGAAGAAGAGGACTTCTTGCTGGAACAAGCGGCCAGACTGACGGTGGCTAGGATGGCCATCGCAGAAAGAACCAATTTCTTTTTTACCATAGGATATTTCCCCCTTATATGACGACAACTGTGATGTACGTTGGGTTCTCCTCAGAAACTCAACAGTGATGGGACGGGTAATGCTTAAGTATAACGGGCGTATTGGCGGGCACCATCTCCTTAACTGGGTGTAGCCATTAGTCCGTGGCTCCTTGACGTTGAGAGGCGTCGGCAGCTCGACGGATAACTTGGCCGATGTAGCTAATTGACAGACACAGAATGATGATTTCCAGCGCGGCCGGCAACCAAGTCCACCAGTATTGCGTGATGTTATTGGGGTCGTTGGCGTTAGCAATCATGGTCCCTAGCGACGGGGTTTGTAGCGGTAGCCCGAAGCCCAGGTAGGACAGCCCGGTTTCAACCCCGATGTTTTCGGCGATGGATAGGGTGGTGTCAACGATGATCAGCGATGAAATGTTCGGCATAATCTCGCGGAAGATAATCTTAAAGTTACCGGTTCCCGAAGTCTTGGAGGCGGCCACGTAGTCTTTCTCGGATTCCGCTAGGGTCCGCGACCGAATCAGTCGCGACGTGCCTTCCCAGTAGAAGATGGAGAAGATCAGCGTCAGGGTCACGGCGTTGTAGTTCTTGATGATGGTGACCAACACGATGATCATCATGGTCATGGGAAGCATCATCATGAAGTCGTAGACCCGTTGCATCCCCCAGTCGATGTAGCCGTTGAAGTAGCCGGAGATTAAACCCCAGCAGATCCCAAACGTTGACGAGATCAGAGTCAGCCCAAGGGCGATACCGATAGAGTTACGTGAACCAACGATTAGTTGTTGGGCCACCGACCGACCAGCGGAGTCGGCCCCCAGGAATAGGCCGTTTTGACCAGGTTGGCTAAAGTAGTTCATGATGTTGGTCTCCATCATCTTGGGCGTGTTGATGAACAACGAGCCAATCATGACGAAGAGGATGAAGCCGACCACGATGACGAGGGCCACCATGGCGGGTTTGTCGGCCTTGAATTCGTCCCAGATGATGCGGGCCGAAGACGGGGTGGCCTCCGCTTTAGCTTCTTGTGACAACCGCGTGAGGTCGGCTGCCGAAATGTCTGAATGTTCATTAAAGTTTGCTGCCATTGTTTGTCGACCTCCTATTCGATTCGAATTCGTGGGTCAACGACACTCAAGATGATATCGGAGAGTAGGGTACCCAGTAAGTTTAAAATTCCGTAGATTAAGACCAGCGCGGTAATGACCGTGTAGTCCCGGTAACTGATCGAGTTCACGAACAGAAGTCCCATGCCGGGGTAAGAGAAGACGGTTTCGGTGAAGATGGACCCGTTCAACAACCCGGTGATGGAGTAGCCGGCAAAAGCCGCAATCGGCAACAGGGAGTTCCGGAAGATGTGGTGCCGGTAGATGTCCTTGCTGGGAACCCCTTTAGCCCGCGCCGTCCGTACGTAATCGGAGCGCTTGGCGTCGATGACTTCGGACCGCAGGTATTGGACGATGTTGACGGTTCCGAATAGGGCCCCCAGAATAGCTGGTAGCAGCACGTGGTAGAATCGCGACCCAAGGGTGTGCAACCAGCCCGAGGCTTCTGAGGAAATTGACCCAGTCGTAGGGAACCAGCCCAGTACGTAGCCGAAAATCCAGATACCGATGACCAAAATCACGAAGAACGGGATACAGTAGGTCACGTAGGTGTAGACCCGAATTACGGTGTCGGGGATTTTACCTTCGTGGCGGCCGGCGAAGACCCCCATAGGCAGGGCCAGTGCGTAGGTCAGAATCATGGTGAAGAGTGCTAGCCACAGGGTATTTTGCGCCCGGCCCCCAATTAGACGGGTGACGGGTTCTTGGTATTGGTAGCTGTTACCCAGGTTCCCGTGGAACAGGTGAACAACCCAGTTCCAGTACTGTTGGTACCAGGGGTCATAAAGGCCGTTGATTTTCATTAGGTGTTTGATCTGCGCAGGGTCGGACTTGGGGTTGATTGACCCGGTGAACGGGTCCCCAGGCATCGCCTTAGCCAGTAAGAAGACCAAGATACTTAAGATGATGACTTCGGGAATCATGATCAAAATCCGGCGAAGAATCGTTTTCCACATTAGGCCTGCACCTCACTTTCCTGTTGGGCGAGTTGATGAGCGACGGCTTCGGGCAGAGCGACCTGGTGGGTCGGGCTGACCGCGACTAAGGGATAGGCTTTACCGTCGGGGTCGTAGTACTTACTTTGTTGTTCCCGGTAGACTTCTTCGACCGCCAGACGAGAGGCCCGGTGGGCGGCTCGCTGGTTGACGTTGGTCTCGGGGATGGCCGCTAACAACCGCTTGGTGTAGATGTGGAGCGGGTGGTTGTAGATGTCATCTCGGGTCCCAATCTCGACTAACCGGCCCCGGTTCATGATGGCAATGTTGTTGCACATGTGCCGGACGACCCCTAAGTCGTGGGAAATAAATAAGTAGGAAATGCCGAATTCCCGTTGAATCTTCTTCATGAAGTTCAGGACTTGGGCTTGAACGGACAGGTCCAAGGCGGAGACGGGTTCGTCGGCGATGATCAGCTTGGGGTTGGTGGCCACGGCCCGGGCGACCCCGATCCGTTGCCGTTGGCCTCCGGAAAATTGGTGCGGGTACTTGTATAACGCATCAACGTCCAAACCAACAATGTCCAGGAGTTGTAAGACCCGCAACTTTTCGTCCTCCTTACTCAGGTGTTCGAAGTTCCGGAGGGGTTCGGCGATGATGTCCTCGATTCGTTTCCGTGGATTCAAACTGGAAAGGGAGTCTTGGAAAATCATTTGCACGTCGTGGTTGTAGTCCAACTTCCGCCGATTGGCTTTCTTGGTAATGTCTTGACCGTTGTACAGGATGGAGCCGCCGGTGACCTTTTCCAAGCCCACCACAGATTTCCCGGTGGTCGACTTCCCGGACCCGGATTCACCCACCAGGCCGTAAGTTTCGCCGGCTTCAATGTTGAAGGTGATGCCGTCAACGGCGGGCACTTCGTCGGTGACCCGGTTCCAGAAGCCCGAACGGATGGGGTAGTGGACCTTCAGATCTTTGATTTCAACTAAGCTCATTCAGTCACGCTTCCTTTCTCTGGTTGGTCTGGAAATTGAAAATCACGGTAGCAGGTGCACCGAACTAAGTGGCCCGCTGTGACTTCATGCATGGTCGGGTTGTCCTCGTGGGCACTCGCCGGGACCCAAGGAATCCGGGGTGCGAAGCGATCCCCGGTCTGGGGCATCTTCTGTAAGGATGGGACGTTCCCCTGGATGACGTAGAGGTCGTCGTTTTCGTTATCCCGTTGGGGCATCGACCGCAACAGGGAACGGGTGTAGGGGTGTTCCGGTGTGTTGAAGATTTGCTCGGCGGTCCCTTGTTCGACGATTTGCCCCGCGTACATCACGGCCACCCGGTCGGCGGTCTCAGCGACAACGCCCAGGTCATGAGTGATCAAGATGATGCCGGCGTGGTTTTCCTTTTGAATCTCACGCAAGACATCTAGGATCTGGGCTTGAATCGTCACGTCCAACGCGGTGGTGGGTTCGTCGGCGATAATCAAGTCGGGCTTGCAGGCAATCGCGATGGCAATGATTACCCGTTGACGCATCCCCCCGGAAAGTTCGTGAGGAAATTGATGAGCTGTTCGCTTGGGATTGACGATTCCGACTTGGTCCAGTAATTCAAGGACTCGGTCGTGCTTTTCAGCGCTGGTGAGGTCGGAGTGGTAATCCATGACCTCACTGATCTGGTCTTCGATTCGTTTCAAGGGGTTCAACGCGGACAGGGGGTCTTGGAAGATCATGCCGATCTTGGCGCCCCGGTACTGGTTGTAGTCATCGTCGCTTAGCTGAAGCAGGTCGGTGCCCTCGAAGTCGATGGACCCGGAAATCTTTGTTTCGGCTGGATTATGTAACCCCATAATCGTCGTGGCTAACGTACTCTTCCCACAACCGGATTCCCCCACGATGGCTAAAATTTCGTCGTGGTGAACTTGGAGGTCGATGTGCGAAATGGCGTCGTAGAACTGCCCGTTGATTTTGAAGGCCGTGCTGACGTCTTTGATGTTTAGAAAATCTGTTGCGTTCTCCACGGTAATTCCCCCATTTTCTAATTTATCTCTCATTCGTAAGCAGAACTTATTAACTCGGCGTTTGTCCGTATGCAAAAACGCCTTATATATTAACTGTGATTGATTATAATTAATCAAATCCTCATTTTCAACCCCCAGTATTAGAAAATAACCCGAAAATTATTCATAAATCCTTCATAATTACCGTCAGCCCGGGGTTAGCTGGCTCTCATAAAAACATAGGAAAAAAGTTAAGGGTTGGTTCGTTCCCCGGCCGAAATCTCCTCTGCGCCACTGGTTTCAGCCATTGGCTAACGTCCTATGTTTGTGAAAGCGATTTCTTAACACAATTAATTTTATAAACGACCCTGCATATTTCTTATGCACCCCTTGTATGAACGGGGGAGGGGAGACGTCCGCCTTACCGGCCGGCCGCGGATCCAAACGGTCCCAACATCCGATTGGCAGGGCCGTGACGCCAGTGGGCACGACTTTGAGCTTCGCCAAACCCGCGAATCTCAAAGCTCGGCCTTAGCCTAAGGCCAGAAAACCGCTGGCCTAACGCTAATGTCACCGGCTGGGCCCTATCGGCTGTTGGGGCCTAACGGTGGTAGGAGAGTTGTTCCCAAACGATTAGTCAACTTCACCACCAGTGTGAGCCGAGAGGTCGGTCAGACAGGGCTCAGCCGTGAAATTTTCCTTGGTGAGCGTCTTTCAGCTCGCCTAGGAAAAGGCCCAGCTTCGAGACCGCTCTGTGGCTCGAAGTGGTGCCCACGGCGTTCCAGCCCTGTCTGGCCGACCGGTAAGGCGTATGATTGGCACCAACACCAAAAAGGCGTGGGGTCTGAGACCTCACGCCTAAAGTGACGTGACTGTTACTGGATATTCTTGCTGGTCAAAGCCAAGTTGCTCCAGAAGTTGTTGTCAGCTGGGCTGACACTGTAGCCCTTGACCCGTTGGTTAACTGGAGACCAAGCGTATCCGAAGGACTCTGGCCCAACGGCAGCTTGTTGGTTCATGTAAGTCTGCCACTGCTTGAAGACCTTAGTCCGGTAACTGTTGTTCCAAGCCTTGTTACCGTTCATTTCGTTCAACAGCTTGGTGTTTTCAGCAGAGACGAAGTGGCCCATGTTGAAGGTTGCGTCTTGGCCGTAGATTTGCGTTGGGGTTGGTTCGGATGAAACGCTCCAAGCACCAGACCAAACGTCGATCTTGTTTTGAGAAGGCGCCTGCAATGCCGCGTAGAAGCTGTTCATTTCCATCGGCTTACCACCGGCGAATTGAACGTCCAGGCCAATCTTGTGCCATTGTTGCAGGAAGTCTTGGTACTCAGCCATCTGAACGGAGGTCCCCGTCATGGCACCGAAGTTGATCTTCAACGGCTTACCATTTGGCAAAGTCCGGTATTGCCCCTTCTTCTTGAAGCCCGCTTGGTCAAGCAGTTGGTTGGCTTTCTTGATGTTCAGTGGGTAACCCTTTTCTTGGGCGTTGTAGTAGTTGGTGAAGACAGGTGGCAGTAAGGTGTTGGCCCGCCAGCTCATGCCGTACCCGAACTTCTTGGTGACTTGGTCCAGGTTCAGTGCGTAGAGCATGGCCTTCCGCAAGTTCTTGTTGGCCATCTTAGCCTTAGGATCCATGACGTTTTCGCCAGTCTTGGTGTCAAAGTGCCCCAAGTTGAAGCCGAAGTAGTCGTAGCTTAAGGCTGGACTGCCGACGATGTGGTAGTTCTTCAAGCTCTTCAGTTGCTTGTAGTCGGTCCCTTGCAGACCACCGGAGACGTAATCGTACTTCTTGGATTGGATGGCCTTATCGATGTTGTTCGGGGAGACCACGTTGATGCTGATGTGCTTGATCTGTGGTTGCTTGCCGTAGAAGTCGGGGTTCGGAACCCAAGTCGTGGATTCCCCTTCGACGACCTTGTTCAACTTGTAAGGCCCGGTGAAGATGGGATCCTTGCGAATCTGCTTGGAAGCCGCCAACTTAGCAATTGGCACGTTCTTGATGTACTCGTAAGGTTCGACGTACCCCCACATGAAGGAGTTCCCGTTGAACTTCATACTTGGCGTCAAGTGGTTAAAGTGGATCACGACCACGTTGCCGGATTGGCCCTTAGGGTAGGTGAAGCCGGAAATGGTCTTGGCCTTGCCCGCGTGGTAAGCGGCCATCCCCTTGATGTCGTTAAAGTCGGCTGAGAATTGTTGCGACGTGGTGGCCTTGTTGCCAATGACTTCGTAAGGGTACTCGACGTCTCGGGCGGTGACCTTCATCCCGTTCGACCACTTAGCATTGGGCCGAACCGTGACGGTCGCGGTGTTGTTCTTCCGGTTCAAAGACAAGTTTGCCAACCCACCGTTGATGATCTTGTAGTTCTTGTCCTGATTGAACAGGGCGCCTTCACCACCGGGTGCAAAGACATCTGAGTCTTCAGCGTTAGAAGCCAGTGCTGGGTCCGTGATGCCTTGGAAGGGTGATGAGTTGGCTTCGGCGATTTTCAACGTTCCGTTATTGGCGGCCGCGTTGGCTTTGGCCGGGTTATTGTAATTATCTAACAGCTTAACGGACGCCCCCGCTTCAGCTGAGCTGGACGAGGCACTGCTCTTCTTGTTGCCGCAAGCAGCCAGGCTTAAGGTCGCGAGGACTGCCATTGCGGACAAAACCAGTTTGTTTTTTACCATAGGATGTTCCCCCTTGTAGATTCCTCATACAAAGGCCGGTCGGGATCTCTCCTCAAAAATCGGGACTGGTCGTGGTACACGATAGGCTGTGCGGACACCATCTCCTTAATGGGTGGTCGTGATTAATCTGCGGCGCCTTGCCGTTGTGAGGCATCGGCGGCCCGACGGATGACTTGACCAATGTAACTAATGGATAGACATAAAATGATAATCTCGAGGGCGGCGGGCAACCAAGTCCACCAGTACTGGGTGATGTTGTTGGGATCGTTGGCGTTAGCAATCATGGTCCCTAACGACGGTGTTTGTGGTGGCAACCCGAAGCCCAGGTAGGACAGCCCGGTTTCGACCCCAATGTTTTCGGCGAAGGACAACGTGGTGTCGACGATAATCAAGGACGAAATGTTGGGCATAATCTCGCGAAAGATGATCTTGAGGTTGCTGGTCCCGGAGGTCTTCGACGCGGCCACGTAGTCCTTCTGGGATTCGGCGAGGGTCCGCGACCGAATCAGCCGCGACGTGCCTTCCCAGTAAAAGATGGAAAAGATTAGCGTTAACGTGATGGCGTTGTAGTGGGGGATGATGGTGACCAACACGATGATCATCATGGTCATCGGGAGCATCATCATGAAGTCGTAGACCCGTTGCATGCCCCAGTCGATATAGCCGCTGTAGTACCCGGAAATCAGCCCCCAGCAGATTCCAAAGGTTGAGGAAATCGCGGTCAGCCCTAAGGCGATTCCGATGGAGTTCCGCGACCCGACAATCAGTTGTTGGGCGACGGAACGGCCCCCGGAATCGGCTCCCAGTAACAAGCCGTCAGTGCCGGGTTTATCAAAGTAATTCATAATATCGGTCTGCATCATCTGGGGCGTGTTGATGAACAATGAGGCGATCATCACGAAGAAGATGAAACCAACGATGATTACCAATGCGACCATCGCGGGCTTATCCGCTTTGAATTCGTCCCAGATAATCCGGGCCGTGGACGGCGTCGCTTCCGATTTAGCTTCTTGTGACAGCCGGGCTAAGTCGGCAGCGGAGACGTCCGAGTGTTGGTTGAAATTTTCTGCCATGGTCACGACCTCCTATTCGATTCGAATCCGTGGGTCGACCAGCGTCAAGATGATGTCGGAGAGTAACGTCCCCAACAGGTTCAAGATGCCGTAGATCAAGACCAGCGCGGTGATGACCGTGTAATCCCGGTAGCTGATCGAGTTCACGAACAGGAGTCCCATGCCGGGGTAGGAGAAGACGGTTTCGGTAAAGATGGAGCCGTTCAGTAACCCGGTGATGGAATACCCGGCGAACGCCGCGATGGGCAACAGGGAGTTCCGGAAGATGTGGTGTCGGTAAATGTCCTTGCGGGGCACCCCTTTAGCCCGCGCCGTCCGCACGTAATCGGAGCGCTTGGCGTCGATGACTTCGGACCGTAGATATTGGACGATATTGACGGTCCCAAACAACGCCCCCAGAATTGCGGGCAACAGGATGTGGTAGAACCGCGAACCAATGGTCTGTAGCCAGGTCGTCGCGTTGGTCGAGATGGACCCCGTAGTGGGGAACCAGCCGAAGACGTAACCGAAGATCCAGATGCCTAAGACCAGGATGACGAAGAAGGGGATGCAGTAGGCGACGTAGGTGTAGACCCGGATCACCGTATCGGGCAACTTGCCTTCATGCCGGCCAGCGAAGACCCCCATGGGCAACGCCAACGCGTAGGTCAGAATCATGGAAAAACCCGTCAACCACAAGGTGTTGGTGGCCCGGCCCGCAATCAGCCGGGTAACGGGTTCCTGGTACTGGTAGCTTTGGCCCAAGTTTCCGTGGAACAGGTGGACCACCCAGTGCCAGTACTGTTGGTACCAGGGGTCGTAGAGGCCGTTGAGCTTCATCAGGTGGTGAAGCTGGGCGGGGTCCGCCTTGGGGTTGATCGACCCGGTAAAGGGATCTCCCGGCATGGCCTTGGCCAGTAAGAACACCAGAATACTTAAAATAATGACTTCGGGAACCATGATGAGAATCCGCCGTAAAATGGTTTTCCACATTAGGCCTGCGCCTCCCTTTGCGTTTCTTCTTGGGCCAACTGGTGGGCTAAGGCTGCGGGTAACGCCACCGAATGGGTGGGTGAGACGGCGACCAGTGGATAGGCCTTGCCGTCATCGTCGTAGTACTTGGCTCGCTGTTCTTGGTAGATGCGTTCGACGGCTAGCCGGGATGCGCGGTGCGCCGCGCGTTGGGCTACGTTAATCTTGGGAATCGCGGCCAACAGTCGCTTGGTGTAGATGTGTAACGGGTGGTTATAGATGTCATCGCGGGTGCCAATCTCGACCAACCGGCCCCGGTTCATGATGGCGATGTTCTGGCACATGTGCCGGACCACGCCGAGGTCGTGTGAGATGAACAGGTAGGAGATCCCGAATTCACGTTGGATCTTCTTCATGAAGTTCAAAACCTGGGCTTGCACGGACAGGTCCAGGGCGGACACGGGTTCGTCGGCGACAATCAACTTAGGGTTGGTGGCGACGGCTCGGGCGACCCCGATTCGTTGTCGTTGGCCCCCGGAGAATTGATGGGGGTACTTGTACAACGCATCGGCGTCCAGCCCTACGATGTCTAGGAGCTGTAAGACCCGTAACTTTTCGTCTTCTTTACTCAGGTGCTCGAAGTTACGGAGGGGTTCGGCGATGATGTCTTCGATCCGTTTCCGCGGATTCAGGCTGGACAGCGAATCTTGGAAGATCATCTGCACGTCGCGGTTATAGTTCAACCGCCGGCGGTTGGCTTTTTGGGTAATGTCTTGTCCCTGATAGAGGATCGACCCGCTGGTGACCTTCTCCAGCCCCACTACGGACTTGCCCGTGGTGGTCTTGCCGGAACCGGATTCGCCGACCAGTCCGTAAGTCTCTCCGGCTTCAATAGCGAAGCTGATGCCGTCAACGGCGGGGACTTCGTCGGTCACCCGGTTCCAGAAGCCCGAACGGATGGGGTAGTGGACTTTTAGGTTTTGGATAGTGATCAGACTCATGACGCACGACCTTCCTTCAAGGCTTGGTCTGGAAAAGCGAAGTTACGGTAGCAGGTACACCGGACTAGGTGACCCGGAGCAACTTGGTGCATGGTTGGATTGGCTTCGTGGGCGCTAGCGGGCACCCAGGGAATCCGCGGGGCGAACCGGTCGCCGGTCTGGGGCATCTTCTGTAGAGAGGGAACGTTGCCCCGGATGACGTAGAGGTCGTCGTTTTCATTGCCCCGTTGCGGCATTGACCGCAACAATGACCGGGTGTAGGGGTGTTCGGGCGTGTCGAAGATCTGCTGGGCACTGCCCTCTTCGACAATCTGACCCGCGTACATCACGGCCACCCGGTCGGCGGTCTCGGCGACGACCCCCAAGTCGTGAGTGATCAGGATGATGCCGGCGTGGTTTTCCTGTTGGATGGCCCGTAAGACGTCCAGAATCTGGGCTTGAATCGTCACGTCCAGCGCCGTGGTCGGCTCGTCGGCGATGATCAGGTCGGGCTTGCAGGCAATCGCGATGGCGATGATCACCCGTTGACGCATCCCCCCGGAAAGCTCGTGGGGGAATTGCCGCGCGGTACGCTTGGGGTCTACGATTCCGACTTGGTCCAGGAGGTCTAAGACCCGTTGGTGCTTCTGGTCACTGGTCAGTGTCGTGTGGTAGGTCATGACTTCGCTGATCTGGTCTTCGATTCGCTTGAGCGGATTCAACGCGGATAGCGGGTCTTGGAAGATCATGCCAATCTTGGCGCCCCGGTACTGGTTGTACTGGTCGTCGTTCAGTGCCAGGAGGTTGGTGCCTTCGAAGTCGATTTCCCCAGTAATCTTGGTTTCACTGGGGTCTTGCAACCCCATGATCGTGGTGGCTAGCGTGGTCTTGCCACAGCCGGACTCGCCGACGATGGCGAGAATCTCGTCGTGGTGGACTTGGAGGTTCACGTGGGTGATGGCGTCGTAGTAGTGACCGTTGATCTTAAAAGCGGTGCTGACGTCCTTGATATTTAGAAAATCTGCAGTGGGTTCCACAAAAACCCCTCCTCTTTTCTCATTTATTTCTCATTTTAAGTAACGGCTAACTGAATAAATTGTGGCCGTATACAAATCCAGCCTCGATAATCATTCACTGGTATCATGATTCATACAGACACCATATCTCAGATTGATCTGCTGAAAAGTCACTAAGAATTTTTAGAAATCCTTGGCTCTTTTTGATTAAACCAATCATGACAGGTTCTTGAAAAATGAGATAAAATTTGGACCACTTTTCCAATAGTTCGCAAATTTTCTTGTCAAACGGTGCATAATCCCCGTTTTTGGTATGCAGGGTGGTGTAAGAATATGCAGGGAGATAAAATGAGAAAATGATGAGTGAAGCGCTAGGCGGACGTAGCAGAGTGGCCCTTGGCTTGGATCAGGCAGCGAGTGGTTTTGGTGAACTGGATTGGAAACTTGCAGGGTGCGCCGTTCGAAACGGGACGCCCCTACGCCCGGAATAACGGTGCGTGGGGGGATTGATTCCGGAGGGGGGATTTCCAACAGGCCCTGTCAGGTGTGGTATGATAGCTATAAATGACAGAATTTTTGAAAGCGATGGGCTAAAAAGATGAGACTAGACTTTTCTGTCGCCGTTCACAGCTTGCTCTATCTGGACGAGAATCGTCCCCGGAAGATTGCCAGCCGTGAGTTAGCGACTTCTTTACAATTGAATGCGGTCATGATCCGCAACATCTTATCCGTTTTGCATAAGCAGGGGTACATTGAAGGCTCGGTAGGCAAGAACGGGGGATATCAGTTGATTCGGGACCTGGCGGATATCAACGTGGGGGAACTCTACGACCTGACGATTCCACCAACCATTAGTTACGCCCGGTTCATCACTGGGGACTCGAAGGGCGCCAAGGTCAGTGACAGTACGGATATCTCGGCGAACATCTCCCAGACGTTGACCGATCTATTCACCCTGGCTGATGACGATTATCGGCGGTTCTACCATCAATTCACGATGACGGCCTTAAAGCGCGATCTGCATAGTCACGGCTACTTTCGGCAACTGATTCACCGGCAGCAGGAAAACGGGACGTCGGAAAACTAAATCGTTATTTAGTGGGGGCTGTGAGCACTGCAATCTAAAGAGTCTGGGGCAAACG
This sequence comes from Levilactobacillus namurensis, assembly GCF_032197885.1. Taxonomy (NCBI): domain Bacteria; kingdom Bacillati; phylum Bacillota; class Bacilli; order Lactobacillales; family Lactobacillaceae; genus Levilactobacillus; species Levilactobacillus namurensis. Next base: position 362,036 of record NZ_CP134159.1, read on the forward strand.
CCCAGGCTCTTTCCTACGTTTAGTCAAGGGCAGATTGTGGAAGTATTCGCCTTAACGGTTGGTCCTGAAGGGGCTGGAACGTGGTGGGCACGACGTAAGTCCTGAAAGTACCAGGTCTTCAAGCTCGGCCTTTGGGTAATCCGGGAAAACCACCCCGAATAACCCAAACGACACCACTGAGCCCCTTCAGGACCGCCCTCACGGCTAAATTGAGCGTACACAAAACAGTATCTCCCGGTGATTCTAATTGGAAATACCAACGTGAGACTGTTAGAATTCAATTTATAAGGTGCAAGCCTTATTGGACCTTGAGTCCGTGGTATGAGTAATCATACAATTGGTCGGCTTTCACCATGGCTAAAAGACATTTGACGGTCTTATTCATGCAAGCCACCACTGCGACCTTATCCCGTTTGGGGTGAGGTCCTTTTTTGTTCTTGGTGATAACGATCCGGTGCTGAAACGTGCGACCAAAGGCAGCCAGCTCCGCTTAACCCCGTAAGCCCGATAATCCAACCCCAGGATTACCGGGCTTACGACGTTAATGCTCACTGACTAACCGCCTTTTGTCGCACTCTCTTTTGGGTTACGGTCGCCTTTAAAACCACACGACTCTGAGCGAACCTGAGCCGCTGACAGGCTCGGTAAACCGCCACCACAAGAAAGATAATGCTGACTTTGCAAATTCAGGCGGAGAATTTGGAAGCTTGATTGTAATCGCTTCCAATGCGTGCTATCATTTTAAGTAGCCGGTTAGGGGGCAGGTTACCCCCGGTACTGGTAGGTTTGGTTAATTTTGAAAGGGGTTTTTGGGATGTATTGGTATGCTATGAAATCACACGATATTCGGCACAATCTTGCGACCGAACAATACTTAATGAATAATAAGCAGTTCGACGAACCGCTGGTGCTCTTCTATTACGAAGGCCCATGCATCATCGTCGGCCGGAACCAAAATACATTGGAAGAAATCAACCAGAAGTACGTGGAAGAACATAACATCACGGTCACCCGGCGTCTGTCCGGTGGGGGCGCGGTCTACCAAGACCTGGGCAACCTGTGCTTTAGCTTCGTGGTCGACAGTGACAGCGAAGAGTTCGGGGACTTCAAGTCCTTCGTCCAACCTATCGTGGATGCTCTGCACGCCATGGGGGCTAAGGACGCCGAAGTCTCTGGCCGGAACGACATCTTAGTCGACGGCAAGAAGTTCTCCGGGAACGCCATGTACTCCCACAGCGGGAAGACCTTCTCCCACGGGACCTTGATGCTGGACGTGGACCAAAACGTCATCGCGGACGCCCTGAACGTGCCAGCCGACAAGATCAAGTCCAAGGGTATCAAGTCCGTACGCTCCCGGGTCACGAACTTGAAGCCGTACTTGGCACCAGAATACCAAAACTTAACGGTGCCCGAATTCCGTGACACCCTGTTAAAGGAACTCTTCCACGTGGATAACTTGGATGACATCATGGACAAGCAGGTCACCATCAGTGACGACGAAAAGGCCGCCATTGATAAGATCTACAATGAATACTACAGCAACTGGGACTGGGTCTACGGCAACTCCCCAGAGTTCACGGTCAAGAAGCGGCAACACTTCGACTACGGGACCATTGACGCTCGGCTCCAGATCGACGGTGGGAAGATCAAGAACATCAAGTTCTACGGTGACTTCTTCGGTCCGAGCGACGTTACGGCGTTAGCGGATAAGCTGACGGGCGTGCGGTACGACCGGGAACACGTTGGGGCGGTCCTGAACAGTGTGGACACGCAACAATACTTCAACGGGATTCCAACCAATGACGTCTTAGATTTGCTGGTCGACTAGTTTTGGTTTCCTACTGATTTTCACCGGGGAATACGTTAGAATAAGAATGGAAATTGACTTGAGGACGTGGTCGGTTGACCACGCCTTTTTAGATAATGAGGAGTTTTAGTTAAAATGAGAGATCGTAATGTCATTTCGTGGGCTGTTGTTTCCTTGATCGGTTTTTTGGTGATCAACGTTTTGATGCACCAGTCCTTCATTCAAGGTACCGAACCCGTGGCGCATGATCTGGGACGTTCGACCCTGATTGCGGTAATCCTCTACGCCATTCCGATTGTTCTAGCGGCCCTGGACTGGAAGCCTTCCTTTTACGTGATGGGCCTGGTCATCGTGATCTACTCGCTGGGGTTGGTCGGCGTGATCTTGAACATGCTGTTCCACAGTGACGCCAGCCTCTTGATTCGGACGCTGATGTCGGCCTTTGGCGTGGGGATGCTGGTGGCTAACGGGTACTGGTTGGTCCTGGCGCTACGGTTACGGTTAGCGGAACAGAAAGAACGGGACCGTCGTCGGTTCGGAAAATAAAGAAGGGATGATTTGATGGAACGACAGATTCAAGGGTTTATGGACGCCGTCGAAAACGATGAGGTGCACCACTTCAACGCGACCGCCAAACAAGCCGACTTTTATGCCGACCCGGATGCGGTCTTGGCACCACTGGCGGCCTTTATGCGCGAACAGATCACGGCGGACCAACTGGCCCAAGCCACGTTGACCTTAAGCGATGCGGAAGTTTCCGTGCGCCTAGAGATGAGCGTGATCAACTTGCCGATGCAGGATAGTAAGACTATCGGTAAAATCATGGACGTGGGCCAAACGGCGCCGATTAACATCTATGCGGTGATCGAGACGGATGCCATCAACGTCTCCGGTTTGCGAATCGACGCTCTGGCCCCGGCGACCACCTACCTGGAACAGGCCGCCACGGCGGACCAAAGTCTCCACGACTGGGTGTTGCTCCAGATCGATAAGTTGAAGACGGCGGCCGAAAACGCGGCCCAGACGGACCAACTGGCGGCAACGGCTAAGCAACCAGCAAAGAAAGCCGCCACCAAGGCGACGACTAAGAAGACCGCTGCCAAGAAGACCACGGCGAAAAAGGCTCCGGCTAAGAAGCGGACCACGCGCAAAGCGCCAGCGAAAAAGGCTACCACGACGAAGAAGACGACGCCTAAGAAGTAAGAACTGCTTGCAAGTCAACGCTAGAGATGCTATGATGTTTCTATGCGATGAGTCGAGAAATCACGGATTATTGGTTCGCCAATAACTTCTGCGCAAGCGGCTAGGTGAATTTTTGATGGTGGGGTACAGATGTCACCGGATTTGTGACGTACTTGATTTTGCGGGAATGTGGATTCCAAAATAGATCCTGTTAAGTTTCGACTTAACGGCCACCGAAAGGACCTGAGAAGGTAACTTCTCAGGTCCTTTTTTTAGGCGCTTAAGGTTCGTTAGGTCGGTGACCCAACCCATTGGCAATCGGTAGACCAATTGTATCGGAAATAACCGTTGGCTTATAATGAATTCCCTTGGTAGGAGTGTTTCAAGCTTGAATGAATACTGAAAAATATAGGTAGACCAGTATGAAAACGGTTTATCTAGAAAGTGGCGAATGGTCCCATCAGGGAGGAACTTCAAGAGAAGGCGGTCATATGATTAAGTGGGTGCACTGGTATCAACGAAACCCCGTCGGCATCTCACTCGTGATGGTGATTGGCTGGGAATTGCTGCTGGGGATGTCGTTATGGAACGTTGGGTTGTTAGCGTTGGTGGGCTTCTTCTTGTGGTTGGCGGTTAAGCCGGGCCCCCACTGATCTTGGGGACGTACATAGGGCTTAAGTTACCAAAGGGTAAAGCAAAAGATAAGATTAATGATTTGGGGACTCTAAGCGTTCTTCAGCGAAACTCTTGCAGCTGACGGCTTCTATACTGGAGGCAGTTAAGCGAGTAAGGGAGCTGATGACATGTTAATGCGGGGATTACCGTTCATTGTGTTCGTCTTATTAGTTGCGGTGGCGATTCTGACCGGTGGCAGTACGGCTGGCACCAATACGGCGGCTCCGGGCGTGGCGACCATGCGGACCATCTTCGTGGTGGTTTTGAGCCTGTTTGTGGTTGGCGTGACCGGATGCTTTCTGTTTGGGGCCAACATCCAGATGATGGGTTAATCTCGGTTACTGGAAAATAGCCACGGAGGGGGAGCGGTTGCCCTTTACTTTTGTGGAGCATTCGCCTTACCGGCCGGCCAGACAGGGCTGGAACGCCGTGGGCACCACTTCGAGCCACAGAGCGGTCTCGAAGCTGGGCCTTTTCCTAGGCGAGCTGAAAGACGCTCACCAAGGAAAATTTCACGGCTGAGCCCTGTCTGGCCGGCCTCTCGGCTGACACTAGCCGTTGAATTGGATCTCGCGTGCCAAAAACACGACCACCACCGTTAGGCCCCGGCAGCCGATAGGGCCCAGCCGGTGAAATTAGCGTTAGGCCAGCGGGCTTCTGGCCTTAGGCTAAGGCCGAGCTTTGAGATTCGCGGGTTTAGCGAAGCTCAAAGTCGTGCCCACTGGCGTCACGGCCCTGCCAATCGGCTGTTGGGGCCGTCTGAATCCGCGGCTATTGAACGCCCCGGTAAGGCGTATGGAATCATCGACATTAAAAAACTGGGTCCAGCAAGTTACCTATGCTGGACCCAGTTTTGGTTGGGGTTAGCGGACCAAGTAGACGTGGTCCTTGATCAGATCAATATTGGTGTAGTGGCGGTTCAACTTCCGGGTAGCGGCGTTTTCTATGAACTCGGCGTTGTCCCAGAATTCTGTGGAGCCAGTTGCGCCGTGGGGTTCGCCCAAGACTACGAAGTCGACCTGGGCGGAAGACTGGCGGATGGCTTGGAGGAGTTCCCAGTCCAGCGGTAAACCGTCTGGGGACCAGGACATCACGACCACGCCGACCTGCTCGCCGTATTTGGCGAAAGCGTCGCGGGCGCTCAGGGGTTCGATGGTGGTCAGGGGATGCCGACCGGTCTCGTTCTCCGCGGTCCAGGCCTGACTATCCGTGGCGTAGACGGTCTTGTGGGCGTCACGCAGACCCTTAGAGATGTAGCCGTTACCGGCCATGACCTCTAGGACGGCCCGGTCACCGACAAAGTCGGCCAGATCACTGATGAACGGGCGGGGCGTATAAGCCCACATGCCGTAGTGTTCTTCGAGGTAGTCGCGGAAGTACCGCAGGTCGTGGTCCAGGTGCGGCAGGGCCCCGGTAAGCTTGTCCCAGAGCTTGTCGCCGACCGGATCACCCTGAGGGAACTTCTGGTTGAGGTTCTGGTAGATCAGGTCCTCACTATCGTCGGGCAACTGCAGTAGGGGCAGCTGCTGGGGGAGGTCCCCGGCGGCTAACATCTTATCGGCCAACAGAACGTTACTGATCAACAGTTTAATGGCGGGATAGTCGTTAAATTCGTGGTAGTAAGCGGTCATGCGGTCGATATAAGCCGTTTTTTGTTCGGCCAACGGCTGGTGGCGGAACTGCTTTTTGAGTTTTTTAAGTTTACGTGGATTCAATCGTCTCATCCTTTTAGCGAAAATTTGAATACCCTAAGCTTACCATATTCCGTGGAGCCTGGCTGACGGCGGCCTTAATGCCGTAACGACCGGGCTAGAGCCGGCCTTAGAATTAATGAACTCGGTATGATTAGGCAATATGGGAACGTGGTGCCCACGGCGTTCCAGCCCTGTCTGGTCGGCCGGTAAGGCGCTGACCTGCACCAAAAAGAAAACCAACCGCCCGCAGGCAGTTGGTTACAAGTTAATGGTCGTCTAAATGCAGATCCAATTCTTCTTGTTGGTTGGGCTGAGTGTCGGTACCGCGGTGTTCCTTACCGTGCAGGTAGCCATCGATCAACTGGTAGATCTCATAGCGGTCCTGACCACTGAGAACGTCGCGATTGAAGCTCAGTTGCTTGCCGGAGAGGAACAGGCGACCCAGGTCGTAGGCGTCACGTTCCGTCTTCCCCGCCAGGTAGTCCATGGTCACGTCGAAGTATTCCGCTAATTTCCGTACCTCGATAAAGGAAGGCGTTCGAATGCCCCGTTCCCAGTTGCCAATCTGTGACGCGGTGTTGGTGTGGTCGTCGCCTACCGTGTTCTGTTGATTCAAGGCGTCTGCCAGTTGCTCTAAAGTAATGTGCTGACCGCGCCGTAATGCCCGAAGTCGTTCCGGAAACATCTGCTCACCCGCTTTATCTTGATTTAAACTGAATGTCTAAACCTATTATACCACGAAGCGTTGGGTCCTACCGGCGGTTCGTGGGTTTCACGAGCGGTTCGGTCAGGTGCATGAATTCGGCCACGTCCCGCTTGATCAAGGCCACACCGTTAAGCCAGAAGTCCGGCTGGGTCAGATCGACGCCCAGGTGCTTTTGGGCCAGTTCTTCCGTAGACATGTTGGCGGTGTCGCGTAACAGAGCGATGTAATCGTCTTCGAAGTTCGCGCTTTGTTGCGCCTTGGCGTAGATTCCCAAGCTGAAGAGGTAGCCGAAGACGTACGGGAAGTTGTAGAAGGCCGGGTTATCGATGTAGAAGTGTAACTTGCTGGCCCAGAGGTGCGGCGAGTAAGTCGACAGGTCGTGACCGAAGGCTTCTTTTTGGGCGTTGAGCATCAGTTCGTTCAACTCGGCTGGCGTGACCAGCTTTTGTTGCCGCAACTGGTAGAAGCGCGTTTCGAACAGGAAGCGGGCCCGGATGTTTAAGAACATGGCAACGGGGTTATCCATTTTAGCGTTGAGCAATGAAATCTTTTCGGCGTCCGTCTTAGCCGCTTTGACGTTGGCGTCGGCGACAATCAGTTCTCCGAAGGTCGAGGCGGTCTCGGCCACGTTCATGGCGTAGTCTTGCCGCAGGAAGGGCAGGTCGGTCATCACGCTGGAGTGAAAGGCGTGTCCCAGTTCGTGAGCCAACGTCGAGACATCGTTGGGGGATCCGGTAAAGGTCATGAAGATGCGGGCTTCGTGGGTCTCGGGCGCACTCTCCATCCAACCACCAGGCGCCTTGCCCGCGCGGTCTTCGGCTTCGATCCAGCGGTGCTCGAAGGCGTGCTTAGCCAGGGCAGCCATCTTCGGGGAGAACTCGCCGTAGTGTTGAATAATGAAGGCGGCGGCTTGGTCGAAGGTGAAGTGGCGTTCGGTACTGCCCGGTAAGGTCAATGGCGCTTCGACATCCTGCCACCCGGCGTGCTTCTTACCCAGTAGTGCGGCTTTGCGATCCAGGTAGTCGAGCAAGAACTGCTTGTTGTCGTCGACCACTTTCCAGATTGTCTTAAGGGTCTGAGCACTCAGCCGGTTTTGCTTGAGCGGTTCCTGTAAGAAGTCGGTGATGCCGTGCGCCTTGTACTGGGTCAGCCGGAAGCCAGCTAGGTGGTTCAAGGTGTCGGCGAAGAGCTGCTCCTTATCGGTCCAGGCCTGTTCCCAAGCGGGTAAAAGGTCGGCCCGGTATTGTGGGTCGGCGTTGCCCAGCAGGTTGTTGTCCGCTTGGCCCGCCGAGAGGGTCACGGGTTGGCCGTTGGCGTCGTGGAAGGGCACGTTGACCGTGGCGACCAGCGAGTCGTAGTGGGCACTCCAGGCGGACTTACCATCGAGGTCGAGTTGGTTGATCAAGGATTCCGTCTTGTCGTCCAAGAGTTCCTTCCCGTGGTCACGCATTTCGCGAAGGTTAAAGGCAATCGGGGCCAGTTCGGGACGGGCGAGCATGGCGTTGAAGTGGTCGTCCGGAACTTGGACCAGGACCTTTTCAAGCTTGTCGCTGACGGTCTGAAACTGGGTACTGAGGTGTTGTAACCGGGCGTCCATGGGCGCGACGTCGGGATTGGCGATGTCGGCCGAGCCAATCGCGGTGATGAAGATACCGGCTTGGCCGATTCCGGCCGCAATGGCCTGTAGCTGGTTCACGGCTTTGGTGAATTGGTGGTAATCGGGCGCGTCCGTAGTGACGTCCCAGCGGTCGAGCAAATCACCTAAAGAAGCTGTGTCCGTTTTGATTTGAGAAAATTTCGCTTTGAGCTGTGCGGAGTGGATCCCGCCACTGAAGAGGGTCTCTAAATCCCAGTTTAACGAGTAAGTCATGGCAAAACCGCCTTTCTAAGTCTAGATTGGCTTCATTATAGCAAATTATCTCGGAATTGCGCTGGAAAAAAGAAACTCGTATACTAGGAGCATTGCAATTAGTCAGGGGGGTGTTGCAATTTTTAAGCAAGCGCGAAACACCCGTTAAATGACGGCTTATTGGAGGGAAAGAGAAATTGAAAAAACAACATAAGTGGTGGTTGTGGGGCTTGGGAACCCTAGTTGTGATCATCATTGTCGCCTTGATCGGGGCCAGTCTGTACTTTTATAATCTGACCGTTGCCCGGGGTAAGAAGGACTTTATCGGGGGGCCCACGGCGTTAAAGACCAGCGACCCCTTATACACCCAAAAACATTGGTTTGAGACCGCCCATAAATATCGGTGGACGGAGACCGCTGCGGGGGCTAACTTTAAGTTGGTCGCCGATTACGTGCCCGCCGCCAAGGCCACCAAGAAAACCGTGGTGTTGGTTCACGGGTTCGCGTCCAGTAAGGAACAAATGGGCGGTTACGCGGGACTGTTCCACCAATTAGGCTATAACGTTCTGGTGCCCGATGACCGGGCCCAAGGGCAGAGTGGCGGTCAGGCCATGAGTTACGGGTACTTTGAAGCTCGAGACTACCGGAAGTGGATCAACCAAGTGATTGCCAAGCAGGGGTCCCAGTCGCAGATTGCTCTGTTCGGGGTGTCCATGGGGGGCGCGACGACCATGATTGCCAGTGGTCTCAAGATGCCGAGCCAAGTGAAAGCTTACATTGAAGATTGCGGCTACACCACGGCGGACGCGGAGATCAGGTACCAGGCCAAGCAGATGTACCACCTGCCGTACTGGCCGATGGTGCCGCTGACCAGCGCGGTGACCAAGTTGAAAGCGGGCTTTACCTTTAAGGACGCCGATGCGGTACGGGCGGTTAAACGCAACCACCGGCCAATGTTGTTCATCCACGGCGGGGCGGATACGTTCGTCCCGACTAAGATGGTCTACCAGGTCTACCGGGCCGATGCGGGGCCTAAGGAACTGATGGTGGTTCCCGGTGCCAAGCACGCCGCTTCCTACAGTCACAGTCCCCAACGCTACCAGCGTAAGGTCCAGCACTTTTTGCGCCAGTACTTGGGTGAGTAGTGAGGGGTATTCGCCTTACCGGGCGCCCAGATAGGGCTGGAACGCCGTGGGCACCGCTTCGAGCCACAGAGCGGTCTCGAAGCTGGGCCTTTTCCTAGGCGAGCTGAAAGACGCTCACCAAGGAAAATTTCACGGCTGAGCCCTATCTGGACGCCCTCTCGGCTTACAATTGGCGTGAAGTGGACGCCTCCGGCAGACTTCTCTTCCTGGCTACTAGGAACTATCCACGGGTCCAGACGGCCCCAACAGCCGATTGGCAGGGCCGTGACGCCAGTAGGCACGACTTTGAGCTTCGCTAAACCCGCGAATCTCAAAGCTCGGCCAGAAACCCACTGGCCTAACGCTAATGTCACCGGCTGGGCCCTATCGGCTGTTGGGGCCTAGACGGTAGCGAAAATTATTTAAGCAACGTTTAGTCCATTTTTTCGGCTTACGGTTGTGAATTGGGGAATGTGGTTAGGTTTACATACCTGTGAACCTTGTTTGCCTGCCCGGTAAGACGGCTGATGATTGTGATTGCTTTTAAGACAGGCCCAGTCTGGTGAGGGGAATGGCCCTAGGCGTCTTAAGTTTCCAATTGAAAATTTAACAAATTTCACGGCTGACGGGAATTGGTTGGGCCGGGCGCTGACGTAGCGACCCGTTCAATCAGTGACCGCCAGCCGTTTTGCGTTCGGTCGGGGAAGCGTGCGGTGGTTCAGTTGGGCTCTCTCGCCGTTTGAACAGTTGGGTTGTGCGCCAAAATGGCGTATAATTAACGAGAACCTGACCAACCAGCGGGAAGCCTCCCGCGGCCAATTAAGGAGTAATTATTTTGTTAGAAACCGGATTGATTATCGGTCTGCTTGTGATCGGACTGATTCTAGGGTACCTCGTCCGGCGTCACCGACACTTAGAGGCGTTAAAAGCCGTTCAGGCCCAGGCCCGAACTCTCATCGAAGAAGCCACCGCGAAAACCAAGCAGCGGGTGGCCGACCTCAAAGCCCAGAGTCGGCGCGAGACCTTAGCGTATCAGCAGTCCGTCAAAGATGAACTGACCGAACAAAAAAGTGACATTGCCGTGCGTGAACAACGCCGGCACCAACGCGAACAGCTATTGAACCAGATGGCCGTTCGGTTGGATGATCAGACCCAGATGCTAGACCAACGCAGCCAAGCCAACCACCAGAAGCGCCAAGACATCCACGCCTTGCACGACCAGGCGGATGCCTTACGCGAAAAGCGGCTGACCACGTTGGCGACCCAGGCGGGGATGTCCCCCGAAGAGGCCCAACAAGAGATCTTGCATCGCGGCGAGTTGGCGTTGAAGCGCGACCGGGATATTGAGATCAAGGCGCTCAACGACGACACGGAAGCCAACGCCGAACGGTGGGCCAAGGATGTGGTCCTGGCCGCCACGGAGAGTGGGCCGCAAGACTTGCCTAAGGAGCACCTGGAACACACGGTGACCGTCCCAAACGGTGAGATTCGCAGTAAAATCATCGGGCGTGATGGCCAGCATATTCGCCTGTTGGAGACCCTGACCGGAACGGACCTGATCTTTGTGCCCGATGACAACACCACGTTGTTCATCAGTACGCACGATCCGATTCGCCGGGAAGTCGCCCGCACGGCGTTGACCAACTTGATCGCCAGTCGCCGTATCTCGGCCAACCAGATTGAAACGCAGGTCGAGAACGCCTTACGCGACGTCAACCACAGTCTCTGGGAAGTCGGTGAACAGGCAGTCAGTCGCCTGCATGTGGGCTGGATGCACCCGGACTTGATGAAGCTGGTTGGCCGGTTGAAGTACCGGACCAGTTACGGGCAGAACGTCTTACAACACTCGATCGAAGTGTCCCAGTTAGCTGGCGCCATGGCGGCCCGCTTGGGGTACAATTCACGGTTAGCGCGTCGGGCCGGCCTGTTGCACGATTTAGGGAAGTCCATCGACCATGAAGTGGAAGGGACCCACGTGGAGATTGGGGTCGAGTTCACTGAGAAATACGGGGAAGACCCCATCGTGATCAACGCGATTGCGGCCCATCACGGCGACGTCGAGAAGAGTTCGCCGATCGCGGTCTTAGTCGCGGCGGCCGACGGGATTTCTGGAGCACGGCAAGGTGCCCGGAGTGAGTCCGTCGAAGACTACATCAACCGCCTGCGGTCGCTGGAAAAGATTGCCAACGACCGGCCAGGGGTCACGGAAAGCTACGCCATCCAAGCCGGCCGGGAACTCCGGATCATGGTCAACCCGCAGACCTTGGACGACCAGGCGGCGGCGACCTTGACTCAGGAAGTGGCCCAACAGGTCGAAAAGCAGCTGACGTATCCTGGGAAGATTCGGATCACCACGATTCGCAAGCTCACGGCCGTCGAGTACGTGGGCGATGAAAAAAAGAAAAAGAAGAAGAAAAAGAAGAAAGCAGCCAATGCTTCCTAACTTGCGCGACCTTCCGGGCGGGAGGTCGTTTTTTCGTGGGTAGCGGGTTGAGATGATAGAAAGAGGATTAAAAAATGCCAACGACTTCACCAAAAATGTTCACCCGCGATACTAGCTTATTGTTGGTCGCGACGTTTTGTTACATGTGTTCGTCCATGCTGGTCACGCCCCTGATTGTGGGGTTCACGCACGGGTTAGGGGCCAGTACCCTGTTAGCCGGGACCATCGCGTCGATGATGAACCTGTGTTCCTTGGCCCTACGCCCGATTGCCGGACAATTGACCGACCGGGTGACCAAGTACCGGTTGGCGCTGATTGGCGGGAGCCTGATCCTGGTGGCGACGGCGGGTTACGCGTTGTCCGTGGCCCCCTGGATGGTGTTCCTGTTCCGCCTGGTCAACGGGGTGGGGTTCGCTTTAAGCTCGATTTGTTTGGCCACCTGGTTCTCTAGCTTGTTGCCCCGTGACCGGATGGGGGCCGGGATGGGCTACTACGGGATGATGAATGCCTTGGGGATGGCGATTGCGCCAGCCCTGGGGATTTGGATCTACCACCAGTTCGGGTACCGCACGGCCTTTGGGTTGGCGTCAGTTGCCAGTGCCATCATCTTGATCACCATTCAGTTCGTGGGTGACCGGGGGATGGCCCCCCAACGGCCGACGAAACGCCCGCACCACTTGCGGATCGTTCAGCCCAAGGTCGTCCCTTTGGCGCTGATTTTGATGCTGTTGTCGATTCCCTACTTTGCGACCCAGTCGTACATTGTGGCCTACGTGGCGGACCGGCACCTGCCAGTCTCGGCGGGGAGTTTCTTTGTGATCTATGCCATTATTTTGCTAGTCTTACGATTAGCGTTAAAGGATTATTTCGACCGGGTCGGCTTCCGGTGGTTCTTGCTGGCGGGGATCATCTGTAACCTAGTCGGGATGTGGGGCCTGACCGTGATGACCAATAATTGGCTGATGGTGGTGGCTGCGGCCGGTCTGGCCGATGGGTATGGCTTGATGTACTCGGTCTGTCAGGCCACGGCCCTGTTAGTCGCGCCGGTCAATGAGCAGGGCTTGGCGAACAGTACCTTCTACATTGGGATGGACACGGGGATGGTGCTGGGCCCCATCGTTGGCGGGGCGTTGTTCGACGCAGTCCCCATTGCGTGGTTCTACCCGGCCCTGATGGTCACGTTGCCCTTAGCGGCGCTGGTCTATCTGATCTTCCGTAAGCAATTACGTCGTAGCTAGATGAAACCAAACAAAAGGCCGTGTGCTCTAGGGATTACCGACAAGGTTAATCTCCAGGGCACACGGCCTTTTTAGCTGGTTCGGTCTCGCCGCTAGTTGCGCGGTTCGTTGACGATTTGGAAGTTTTGGTTGGTCGTGGCATCGACGACGGGGTGGGCTTGCAGGTAGTCGGCAATCAATTCGCTCATCGCACTTTGACTCTCCGCGACGATCTTATTGGCGCCGAACATGCTGTAGTGACCGCCCCCCACGGCCCGGTACTGGTTCAAGACGATGCGCAAAGGTTGGTCGTCCGTCACGGGTTGGCCGTGGTAGGTCAGGGCTTCGACCCGGTGCCCCATAGGTTGGGCGATGTTCAACCGGTAGTCGATGCCTTCGTACATGTCGTAGTTGTACTGCCGGTGTTTGGGATGGATAAAGGCCGGGTTGACCGCAATCTCACCATCGATAATGGTGAAGTAGCGCGCACTGACCTCGAGGGCGGCCCGTAAGTCGGCACCCGTGATGTTCAGTAGGGACAAGCCGTTAGGGTAGACGTAGTTGGTCATGATGTTGCGCATGGTGATGGGGTTCTCGAACCCGCGGGCCTCATTACTGAAGAGGGCGGTAGCCGAGATGTCAGCGCCCATGGTGGCCATCTGGACCCGTTGGATGAATTCGATATACGGGGTCTCCTTGAGGCGTGCCTGAACGGGGTCGTCGAAGGTCATGTCGCCCGTGATGTGACCTAATGGTTGGTCTAACCAATGGGCGACTTGATCATTGAGCCCCTTAGCGGCTGTTAAGACCTGCGGATCAAGGGGCGCTTCGGCCGCAGAAACCAAGGCGGTATCGTAGTTGGTCACGGTGACCTTCCCGTCAGCGTCCCGGTCGAGGTCTAAGGTAATTTTGCCGATGGCCTGGCCCCGGAACCCGGGTTGGGTCGTCGGGGTGTCGAAGAGGCTGGTGGCGATTTGGCGGTGTTGGTGGCCGGTGACTAAGGCATCGATGCCGGGAATCGCCTGTAACATGTGGTAGGCTTCGTTTTCCCCGACATGGATGTCGTTAGGTTCGCCAGTGGCCAAGTCGCGTTCAAAGCCGCCGTGGTAGCAGACAATCACCACGTCCGCCTGTTCCCGTAAGATGGGCACGTATTTCTTCGCGGCGATGTAGGCCGATTCGAATTGGAGACCGTCGATGTTGGTGGCTTTCTCCCATTTATAGACGGCTTGGGTGGTCAGACCCAGGACCCCGATCTTTAAGCCGTCCTTTTCCAGAATGGTGTAGGGCTTGCCGTACTCGGGTTGACCGGTATGGTCTAAAATGTTGGCACATAAAATCTGGCGGTCGGATTCCCGAATCGCCGCTTGTAGGTAGTCTTGGCCGTAGTTGAACTCGTGATTGCCCAGAATCCCGCAGTCGTAGTGGATCTGGTTATAAATGTTCATCAGGGCTTGGGGGTCGCGGTGGTCTTGGACCCGGGCGACGTAGTAAGCCAGCGGTGACCCTTCCAGAAAGTCCCCGTTCTCAATGGTCACCACGGGACCCTCCGCGGCAGCCTGTTCCTGGGCGATGACGGTCGCCGCTCGGGCCAGGCCAAAGCCTTGTTGGGTCCCCTTCTTCACATAGTTTGTGGGGTAGACGTACCCGTGTGTGTCACTTGTCGATAAAATTGTCAGCTTCAATGTTGTCACCCTCCAATTACGTCTAACTGGCGCTATTCCGAACCGTCCAGTTGCTAGCAAGAGTGTTCGCCGAAAACGCGGAATTGTAACGTGTTAAAGAAATTATAAGCTAGTTTACCAGATGTGTAAATTTTTGATGGCGTTTTTTATCTGATTATGAGTGATTTTCTAACCAAAAAGCGCCGGGTCACCAACCAGGATGACATCCGGCGCTTTCGGTTAAAGCGTAAATTACGCGGTACACGGACGCCTGCACACAGCAAGCCAGTCCGGGTAACAATTACTTTGGAGGAGTAAAATTTCGTAACTTATTCATTAGATTCGTAAGTTATATTTTCACTATACCCCTAAATTGTGAAGAAAATGTGACGGACTATAAAAATTAAGGGCCAACAATGTCAGTTTGTGAAAACTGACGGCCGTTCCGGTCAGACGGTGGGGAAGTGAAGCACAGACGGAACGCTTTTCAGCAAGCTTTCATCGATCGGGTAAGCTTGGAAAGGGAGCCGTTGTGCTAAATTTTTTGAAAAAGTTGTCTGATGTTCGTTCTGGGGACGAACTTCCTAGTCAGTGGTTGTGACGGTCTGCATGTAAAGCATCTGGTCGGTGGCAATCTGTTGGTAAAGTTCGTCGGCACAGGCCGCTGGAATGGCCTGGGAAGCGCGGCGTGTGTGGACGTAGTTGTACTCATATTGGAAGGCTTGAATGAAGAGCTCGTTTTCCAGTTGATTAGTCTTCTGGCGGTCCATGCGGCGGTGTCGCACGTTGTAAAAGTTGCGGACAACGTTAACGTCGGATTGATTATCCACGTCAGAAAGATCAGCTAGGTAGGCCATCACGGCAGTGTAGCCGGCCTGTTCCATGGTGCGATAAGCGCCCCAGATACCAGAACGGTCGCGTTGGCGCTGGTCCTGCATGGCCTGTCGCTGTTCATGGGACAGGTTGCGGCGCGCTTTTCTAAGGTCCCGGCGACCGTGGCGGACCAGTCGGTGAAAGACGAGTTTCAGCCAAGTGCTCAGTCCAGTTAAGGAAAAGTGGTTGTCACGGCGCATCTTCCAGACTAGTCCGCGGATGTAGCGGTTCACATAGGCCGCGGGGAGGTCGCCGCTATCTGCTAGCTTTTGAATTATTTGGATTTCGAGGTTGTTCGCGTTGGTCATGATTTCTGTCACCTTGCGCCGGTTGGGGAGTCGGGTGTTGCTTTGACTGGTTAAAATCTCCACTACGGCCTGGGTGGCGGGCGGATTTGCCGTTTGTTCTTGAATGAGTCGCTTGGCAGCGTAAGCCACTAGAGCTTGGCGCTCGTGATTGACCATAGCTGGATCGACCGCTTTTTCGGCGCTCGGCAAGATGAGGGGGAGCACGATGGCGGGAACCAGCAGGCTAATGATAATGACGACAGCCGCGATAAAGATGAGGGTGTTCCGGAAGGGAAACGGTTGCCCGTTAAGTGTCAGGGGGAGCGAGAAGGCCATGGCTAACGTGATGGTTCCGTGAATGCCAGAAAGTGCCCCGACGATGCCGTAGTGCCGGCGATTCTTTGCTTGAGAGTGGATGCGGGCCCAGTCGAAATGAATCCACAGGTACCGGAGAAGGAACATGACCACGTAGAGGATTACGGCGAGGAGAATGTAAAGCGGCAAGGACTTGGTGTGGTCAGCCATGATGTTCTGCCAGACAGTGGGCAGGGAAACACCCAGCAGGACGAAGACGAAACCGTTAAGAAGACTGGTCATGATCTGCCAAGTGGATCGGGTGACCAATTGCATCTGGGTGCTGGACAGGCGAATCTGGGTAGCGGCGGTGCTTCGGAGCAGGCCGGCTGCTACGACGGCTAAGATACCCGAAAGTTTGAAGTGTTCGGCAACGAGATAGATGAAAAACGGGGTCAAAATATCGTAAGGCACAATGATGCTGACGGAATCCATACCGTTTTGAACCATCGTCACTCGGCCCCAAGTCAGGATGCCACCGAGAATCAGGCCAATTAGTAGCCCACCTAAGAAGACCACTAAGAAGTGGGTGATGCCAAAGCGTACGGAGAATTTACCGGTACTGAAAGCGGCTAAGGCGAGGTTGAAGGCAACTAAGCCGGAAGCATCGTTGAAGAGGGATTCCCGTTCCAGCATGCCCATGACCTTTTTAGGAACAGTCAAGTTGCGGGTGATGGACGAGACGGCGACGGCATCGGTGGGGGTGACGATGGCCGCTAGCGCAAAAGCCAGGGCCAACGGTAGGGCCGGCAATACGCTGTGGCTGAGGTACCCGAGTAAAATCACCGTGAGAATCGCCAACGTAATGGCCATGGAAACTACCGAGGGGATGTGACGGCGAAGCGAATGGGTATCCGTATTTTGCCCGTCATAGAACATCAATGGCGCGATGATGATAAGCATGAAGACCTCGGGTTCTAAACCAAAGTGGTGAAAATACGGGACGATTGAGAGGATTGCCCCGGCAAAAATCTGGTAGAACGCTTGGGGAATTGCTGGAAAAAGCGGATAAACTAGGTTAGCAGCGATGGTGGCTACAACGAGCAGCACAATCGCGTAGAAGATTTCCAAGGGAACACCTACTTTCTATAAGGAGTACGGATAAAGAGCGTTCTTATTCTACCCCTGCATTGGGAAAAGTAAAACCGTTAACCCCACTTCTAGTTTTGGCGTCTATCGAATTTTTAGCCACTTTGACGGGACTGTGGAAGCCGTAAATGGGTGAAAGTGCTTGCTTGCATGAATAAATAACCAATATAAATGAATAAATTTACAAGTAAGCGTTCTCGAAGATGATGGCCCCATTTTAATGAGATTGGGTAAAAAATTGGGGGACTATTCATGGACGGGCACAACCTTGTGAAAGATTTAAAGCCGAAATAGGACTTGATTTCCCGCGAATATCACAAATTTAATTGCAAACAAATGAATTGTTTTCTGAACCAACCAACCCCGAATCGGAAATCAAAAATAATTTAGAAACTTTCCAAAAAAGGTTGATTATTCATTCAATTGTGGTAACATATAAATTGGTTCTACTGGATAGTTCAATGAATTGTTGGTAGTGAACCAAAATGAGTCAGTTGTTGTTTTCTATCGTTAACTCAATCCAACGATGAGGAAGTGCTGAGATATGATTAATTTGTATATTGCACCAAGTAGTGCATCCAGTCGGAAAGCGCGGGCATGGTTGAAGGACCACGAGATTGCGTTCCAAGAACGGAATATTAAGTCGAAGCCACTGAACGCAGCTGAGGTTAAGCAGATCTTACGGCTTACGGAAAACGGGAGTGAAGATATCATTTCGACGCGGTCGAACATCTTCAAGCAACTCCACGTTGACTTAGACAGTCTATCCGTTAGTCAATTGGTTGACCTAGTTGTGAAGTACCCCGACCTGATTAAGCGGCCCATTATCTTTGATGATAAGCGGCTGGAAGTTGGGTACAATGAAGAAGAAATTCGCCGGTTCTTGCCACGTGAAGTGCGGACGGCGGAACTCCACCACTTGGAGTCCCAATTAAGTTCATAACACCAATCGGTCAGTTCTCGGGGGAGTGCTGATCGATTTTTTGTCCATTGATTAAAATTTAACGATAATCGGCATTGGTAACAGCTCGGCTGTTGCCAATCAGGCCATAACCAAAACGGGAACGTCCAGTCAACTGCGGGCGTTCCCGTTTTTAATTGGGTCTAAAAAGCGGCCGGAAATGGTTCCGGCCGCTGTGAGCATTAAAGTTAAACTAACTATCCGTTAGGTTACCGTTGGTACTGACGCGCCATCTGGGTGTATCCCAGCTGTTCTAGAGTTGCGGTAATCGTGGCTTCAATCGTCTCGGTAGCGACGACGTCAAACCCAGCCAGCTGGGCGACAATCAGACTTTCGACGCGGTGAACGACCGTGGGATCATTCGTCAGGCTGGTCAGGTCTTGATGAATACGCGCAGAATCGAACGCAACGTGCGCTCCCGTGGGCGTCTCCACGGTGAGGCTTCTAGGATACATGGTTCCCTGTGATCTGCGAATAACGTCCATTCTTCCAACCCTCCTTGAGGTTTAGGCGGCCAGCTCTGAGCATACCTGCTGACTGGTTCCTAATGAGTATAGGTCTATGTTACGATGAAAGCCGGGAAAAAACAACTATATATAGACAAAATTCTCTAAAAGTTTCGATTAAATCTACATATAGTAGGAAAACCACAGAGCGTGGTGCTAGATTCATTCCGAAAGTTATGGGTAACGGGGAATAATTGGGAAATACTGGGGGATGAACGCCTTACCGGGCACCCAGTCAGTCGCGGATCCAGACGGCCCCAACAGCCGATTGGCAGGGCCGTGACGCCAGTGGGCACGACTTTGAGCTTCACCAAACCCGCGAATCTCAAAGCTCGGCCTTAGCCTAAGGCCAGAAACCCACTGGCCTAACGCTAATTTCACCGGCTGGGCCCTATCGGCTGTTGGGGCCTAACGGTGGTGGGAGAGTTATTCCCAAACGATTTGTCAACTTCACCACCAGTGTGATCCGAGAGGTCGGTCAGACAGGGCTCAGCCGTGAAATTTTCCTTGGTGAGCGTTTTTAGCTCGCCTAGGAAAAGGCCCAGCTTCGAGACCGCCCTGTGGCTCGAAGTGGCGCCCACGGCGTTCCAGCCCTGTCTGGCCGGCCGGTAAGGCGAATGATTTATACTGGTGATCGTCTAAAGAACGGCTAAGAATTGACAGGCTTACGGGGAACGGCTAGGATAGGGATAATCACTTTTGTGAGAAAACAATGAGAAAATGTAAAGGGAAGCGATGCGAATGGTAACAACGGGCGTCAGTGCACGAGATTTATTTCGATTAAAGTCCCTCTCTCAGCCGAATGCGGCGGGTGGTTCCTATTACTTTGTAGAGAATCGCGTCGATGAGGCCAGCAATGGCTATCGGGCGCAACTAAACAGTGTCGATGATCAGGGCCATCAGCGGGTCGTGGCCATGGTGGGTGAACAAAACGTTCAACCAGCAGTCACGGCAACGACGGTCTTTTTTGCGGCCAAATTACCGGACCAAGTGGCCCAGTTGTACCAAGTACCGCTTACGGGAGGCACGCCCAGCTGCGTAGCCACCCCCGGTGAAGCGGTCAAGACGGTGTTAGCCGCGGCGGATGGCCACAGTATTTATTTCAAGACCACGGCCACGACGGAAAAGCCGAAGTTACCGAACACGGAGAAGTTCCCGGTGACCCGGCACGTGGGCCGGTTGATCAATAAGGCCGATGGCTACGGGTGGTTACCCGAAAAAGTCACGTATCGCTTACGGCGGTACCTACCCACTAGTGGGGCCTTGGAAGAACTCTTCCAGACGCCGTACGACTTTGACCTGACTTCTGTGAGTGCCGATGGACACCTGGTGACCTACCTCCAGGACGACCAGCCGGATAACGACCGGGACTTCGCGCACGGGGCATATTGCCTGGACGTCACCACGGGCCAGACCAGCCATTTAACGGCCAGTCTACCAGCCGGTCAGTTCGCCGATGCGACGCTGGCACCGAACGGTCAGACCGTGGCGCTGGTGGGGCACGACGGCAAGTATGGTGGTCAAACCATTTCCAACTTGTACTTAGCGGACTTAGCGACCGGTCACTTGACCAACTGCACGGCCGAGCTAGCGGCGGATCTGGTTCCCGACTTTGCGGGGGACTTCACCCAGCAGGTCGGCGGTAAGCTGGTTCGGTGGCTGGATAACGATCGGGTCGCGGTCGTGGCCGCCTTCCACGCCCACAGTCAACTGTACGTGGGGAACGCGGCGGGACTACGCCTGGTCAACGACACGGCCCAACAGATCGTGGACTTTGACGTGGTCGCCGTAAACAAGGTGGTCTTGGCCGTGTCCCGGCAGACCTTACCCAGTGCGCTGGTCACCGTCACGCTGGATGACCAGCAGGAACGGGTCGTGTACGATCCCAATGCGGCATATGAACGCAACCACCATTTTGCGCAGCCCCGACATTTCGACTATCAGGCTGGTGACGGGCAAGCTTTAGAAGGGTGGTATCTGCCCGCCCAGACCCAAGCACCCCGGACGCCAGTCCTGTTGTACGTGCACGGGGGGCCGCACGCGAACTATGGTGAAACGTTCTTCTACGAATTCCAGGTCCACGCCAGCCTGGGTTACGGAGTAGTCTTCGTGAATCCCCGGGGGTCGACCAGCTACGGTCAGGACTTTGAAAATGCGGTCAACGGCCATTATGGCGAGGGAGACTACACGGACGTGATGAGCGGGCTGGACTATGCGCTGGAGCACTTTACCGAATTAGACCCCGACCGGCAATACATCGCCGGCGGGTCGTATGGTGGCTTCATGACGTTGTGGACGATTGGCCACACCCACCGCTTCGCAGCGGCGGTCTCCCAACGGTCGGTCACCAACTGGATCAGTCTCTTCGGGACCAGCGACATTGGGTTCCGGTTCAACCCCGTCGAACTGGGCTGCGACCTCTTCGATGAGGGTGGGGTCGCGACTTACTGGCGGCAATCGCCACTGGCTTATGCGCCACAGGTCACGACGCCGGTGCGGTTGTTACACGGTGAATGGGACATGCGGTGCCCCATCAGTCAGTCCGAAGAATACTTCACGGCGGTTCGCCGTGCGGGAGTTGACGCGGACTTCATTCGTTACCCGCAAAGCTTCCACGGCGTCTCCCGGGATGGATTGCCTAGCTTACGGCTACAACGGATTGCGGACATGGACGCCTGGTTTACGGCCCATCCCACGGTTCAAAAAGACGCGCCGCAAAATTAACCGTCATTTTTACGGAGGTAACAGTACCTCCTCAGAAAACTAACGGGCGGTCACGACTGGGGAATCTTCCTGGTCGTGACCGTTTTTCTACGTCTTGTCAATAAGAATGCTGTTAAATTAATGTTTTATGATGAGAAGTTTAGGGCCTAAGTTTCGGAACCTAGGCCCTATTGCTATTATTTTTGTGATTTAGAGCCAGTTAAATAAGCCTTGGAGGTATCAAAATTTTTTCAAGGCTGGTATGATAAACTATAACGAATATTACTTCGATTGAGGGCTTAGCTCATAGGAGTAAGGTTGATTCGTTTTTATCAGGTATAGGATTGTTTTGATAAGGCAATCCATTTAACGGACGATGAGTTTCTTCTTTGAAGAAGAGGCTTCTCGTCTTTTTTGGGGTATAAAAAAGACCGTCATCGACTGAAAAGCGATGACGGTCTTTTGATTCGGCAGAAAGACAAATTTAACGGTGATGCAATTAGAATTGGGATGATTTGGAATCTAAACTTTTGGGTGCAGTTTTTGAAGCTTAATTAAATGGAGAGACACACTAGCTGTCAATTTAGCGCCTTCGTGAGCCGTGAGGGCGACCAGACAGGGCTCAGCCATGAAATTTGACTTGGGTGACGTCCCTCAGTCGCCCTAGTCAAAGGCCCAGCTTCGAGACCGCTCTTTGGCTCGAAGTGGTGCCCATGGCGTTCCAGCCCTGTCTGGTCGCCCGGTAAGGCGGTGGGGTGGTATACCACTGTCGGGACTTAGAACTGCGTCAATACGGCTTGGTAGATGACGGAAATGACGATGCCGGCGCCGACGATACCGACGGCTAGGGTGAGGCCGGTGGCTAAAAAGCTAACGAAGGGTTGAACGGAAATGGCCGCAATGGAGCGGGTGAGTTTTGCAAGCATGATGGTTACCTCGACTGTTTTGAATTCTTTTCGGTTCCCTATCATAGCAGAACCAGCGAGAAAGCCAAATAATTTTTTGAAAGAAAACCAACAGTTTTCACCCCGAAAGTAAGCTGGTGAAAGAATACAATCGATTGCAGAAATCTCCTGATTTATTGGGCGTTTGAGCATTAGACACACAAAACCCCTCCGCACGCCGATGGTGGGAGGGGTCCAAGTTGTTTGATTTTAGAGTTAAGGTGGGAACTTAGTCAGCGACCACGTTACCAACGCGGGCGTAACCTACCGCATGCCACCAAGGGGCGTGAACGGCTTCCGTAACCACACCACGGTTTTGGGAATCGATCATCTTACCGTTACCGACGTATAACCCAACGTGGGAGATGGAACGCTTGCTACCACCGAAGAAGACCAAGTCACCCTTCTTGATGTGCTTGTAGCTAACGTGCTTGTACTTGTTGTATTGGGCTTGTGCGGTCCGGGGAATCTTCTTGCCAGCACCCTTCTTGAAGACGTAGCTGGTAAAGCCGGAGCAGTCGAAGCGGGAAGGACCAGTGGAGCCCCAACCGTAAGGCTTACCTAATTGTGCCTTAGCGACCTTGTGGATCTTGCTGTAGGACATCTTGGAAGCGGCTTGGGCTTCGGTTTGGTTCAGTTGCGTGCCGATGAAGGCAAATGCAACGATAGCAACTAGGGACATAACGATTTTAACTAACGACTTCTTCATAAAAGTAAACAAACTCCTTATTTTTTAGCTCGTATTTAAACAACTTATTTTTAATCACTCGTAATCGATGTGTTTAATACTATCAGGGAGTTGTTACAGAAGTGTCTCAAACCATTATCAATCCAATTAAAGTCATGGATAAGTCTGTAAAATAATGCGTTAATTAGCGGGATAGGCCCGAGGGAAATGCCGGTGGGCCGCCATTTCTGGCGTTAAGGTGATTTGTTGCAGGCGGTGTGTGGTTCGGGGCTTAAAATAATAAGTCAGGGTGTCGAAATCGATAATTCCACGATAATGGGTGTAATTATGGTTGGTTTCGAACCGTCGTTGGGGGTCGAACGGCAACGCAACGTCGGCCAACCAGCTAAAAATTTGGGGGATGGCGTCATGGGTCGTCGCCAGTTGGGGAGTTCCCCAGCGGGTAATTGCCATGTGCACGAACCGTTTAGTGGGCACCGGTCCAGCTGGCAGGGGCTGACCGCTTTTAAGGTATGTACTAGCCGCCTGAACCGTGGCCGCCGTGAACTGGTCGCCGGGGACCTGGAGGAACTGGTTAAGGTTCTGGAGGTGCCGGTCGAGGGTGGGGGTGTTGGTCAGGACACCACTAGGATTCAGTTGGGCGTGTAAGGTCAAGTCGGTGGGTTCGATCACCAGCGTTTGCCCCTGACGGTCACTAAGGATCCAGTGGAAAGGGTAGACGTAAGGGTCGTTGCCCCACCGGCGGTTCACCAGGGTCACCCGCGGGAGGTCGGCCAGCACGGCTTCCAGGGTGGCGTGTTCACCCAAGACCCAGTTGATGAAGTCCTGCGGGGTCAGGTTGATCTGACCGGCGACGGGCTGGTCCGCGTAGGTCACGGCTCCGGGTAAGTAGAGTTCGGCGCAGCTGATGCCGGTCTCGTTGACGCCGTCGGCCATCAGGTAGGCGGGCCGGTCGGCGGCGATACGGCCCCCACCTAAGAGGGCGTAACGGGTCTTACGGTCGGCGCCCAGCGCCGTTTGCCAGTGGTACTGCCGGGGCAAGAAGACGGGCCGCCAGGGCGTGGTGGTGGGAAAGTCCATGGTTCGGGCAAATAAATGGTGGTGTGATGCGGTGGTGTAGGTTAAACTAGTACACACACGGAAGACCTCCTTATAGGTAGTTTTTCGAAGCATTGATGACGCAACGGTGCACGTTGCGTTGTAAACTAAACGTGGCTCAGCGAAAGTCGCGCTTCAGGTTACCGATACCTCTAGTATAACGGAATTTGTCGCGACTGGTGCTTGTATTCGGACGCTGAATCTCGTAAGCTAAAAGATAAATAAGAAGTCCCTACGGGGGTAAGATTTGGAAGGGAACGGACGACATGAAATCAACTTGGAACTTAGTTGGGATGGCCTTATGGTTATTGGTCTTGGTCACCTTAATCTGGATGACGCACGATATGCGCGTGCGGCGGATTCATTTAATCGTAAAAGAGGGACGGAGCTTTTCCTGGCGGAACTTTACCATTTCCACGGTGGAACTGGTGGTCTGGCTACTGTTCTTCGGGGGGATGAGTTACACCACCTTCTTCCAGAACGTCAACCAGCTGGGCAGTCGGGTCAATCAGACCACGCGGTACGAACCCTTGGTCTTGAGTACGGGGGTCGGCAACGGGTCGTCCTACTACGTCGAAGTTCGGAACGGTCAGGGACAGAAGCCGATTCAGCGCTACACGTACCTGACGGAAGGGGAACGGTACCAGGTCGACAGTATGTCCGCCACCGTTTCCGCGGGGAAGCACCCCATCAACCTGCCGGCATCGGCCTACCACTGGAACCGTAAGGCGGTCGCTAAGTACGACCAGCGCCACCAGAAGGCCTGGGTCGGTGTGATTGAGACCACTTACAAGAAGAACTGGGTGAACGGGATTGGCCTCCACGCGGGGCGGTTAGCGAACCGGTTCACGTTGATTCGGATCCCGGATCACTCGTTCATGGTCCAGAAGTAACCAATGGTAAAGGAGGATGCAACGGATGACTAGTCAAGCAGACTACATTGACCAGCTCGGCCTCGAACCTCATCCGGAAGGGGGCTGGTTCAAGGAAACGGCGCATAGTGAGGACCGGTACTTCGCCTTGGAGAGTCACGGGCAACGGTATCGGTACACGGCCATTCTGTTCTTGTTAACGGCGGGCAACCCGTCGCACTTTCACCGGTTGAACCACGATGAACTCTGGTTCTTCCACGATGGGGCGCCTCTGACAATTCACTGTATCGCCCCCAATGGCCAGTACTCGACGGTCAAGTTGGGGTTGAACCTAGCAGCCGGGGAGGTTCCCCAGTTCCGGGTCCCCCGCGAAACCATTTTTGCTTCGGAAGTCACGGTCCCGGACAGCTTCGGCTTAGTCAGTTGTGTGGTGGCCCCGGGCTTCCACTACGATGATTTTGAGTTATTCACTAAGGACCAGCTACACCGTAAGTATCCTAAGCTGCCAAAGGTCATTGACCGCTTGGCGCTAGACAACATCGATTAGGGCTGACGATGGAGATTCAAGCCACCATTATTAGTCATGGCCAATCAATTCAAAAAAACTGAAAACTTCCGCCCGACCAGGGAAATTGTCCTGGGTTGGGCGGAAGTTTTTTGGTGTTTAAGGCGGGGGATGGCGGTCTACGTGTTAGCTTTGGCGATGGTCAACTTTACCAAAGCGGATGGGATCATAAAAAAGACTACTTCCGCAAAGAAGTAGTCCCCCAATAATACCGCACTAGGCTTGCGAACTTGTGGCGACCGTTGCACCGGTCGTCACTTTTTATATCTTGAGTTATACGACAATCGTTGATTAGATTGGTGATGACTAGCACCAAGTGCCTTAAGCCAGGTGAATCAAGGCCACGCCCGTAATCATGATGATGAGGCCCAGAATCTGGACCGGGGTGATCGGGTTCCGGGGACTGCCTAACCAGCCGAAGTGGTCGATCAAGAGGCTCCCGGTCATTAAGCCAACTAGGACGATGACCACGGTCAACCCCGTACCGACGACGGGAACTAAGTAGACGTTTCCCAGCACGTACAGGGCACCGATGATGCCGCCCAGCCACATCCACCAGGGGTTAGTCTGACCCTGGGGATGGTGCAGTTGTAGGGGCGACCGCAAACCTAAGTTTAAGAGCAATAGGGCCAGGGTCCCCACCAAAAAGGACACGAAAGCGGCGTTCAATGACGAGGCCAAGACTTTTCCTAGGTGGCCGTTGATGGCGGATTGAGCGGCACTCAGCATACCGACCAGCACCCCCAGTAGGCGCCAAGGCCATAGCCCGTTGCCGGGAACCGTGGTCTGATCGTAAGTCTTCCGGGTCAGCAGCCAGGCCCCCACGGCGACCGTGGTGATGACGCCGACTAGGACTAGTAACGCGCCCACCAGCCGAATCGGTGTCAATGGGCTGACCTTGGCGTGGAACCAGCCGTAGTTGTCGATCAGAAGGCCCATCAGAATCTGGCCGAAGACCGGCAGAATCACGGTCTGGACGCTTCCTAGTTTAGGGAAGAGCAGGATGTTGGCGGTCAGGTACAGGACGCCGAAGATACCACCGATTCAGAGCCAAGCGGGCTGGGTCCGAAAGAGCTGGGGGCTAAAGAGGAGGTGGTGGTCGACCATCAGCGTGGTCCCCGCCAGGAAAAGCGTGCCGATGGTAAAGGAAATCAGGGACGCCAAAAATGGGGTCCCCACGGCCCGGCGCAACCGGGAATTAACACTGGTTTGGATGGGGAGGCCGATACCGATGGCGACCCCGATGAGTATGGCAAACACAAAAACGCCTCCTTCGCATTGGATGATTACTCTTAGTAAACACCTAATGGCCTGGAGGCGGGGCAAATTAGCTCACTTATTTAAGTGGTCGGACTTAGAAATCGTTGGGGTCGGCGGCTAAAGGCTGATAGGCGTCCATGTCGGCGTCACGGTAGTCCCACCATTCGTTGTCGTAGCCCACGAACCCGGCCTGGGTCATGGCTTGGTCGAGCAACTGGTAGTGGGCTTCCTGAGTGGGCGTCCGGGGAAAGGTGCGGTGGGCCCGTTCGGAGAAGTCGTCGAAGGCGCTTTGCATCTCGAGTTCGTGGCCGGCCTGGTCACACAGGGTCAGGTCGAAGGTCACGCCCTTTTGATGGGAGAAGTTTGGGTTGGGTGGGGCCACGAAGCTGGGATTGGGATAGACGTCAAAGAGTCGTTGCTGGGCGGTCACCGGTCGGTAAGCGTCCCAGACCTTGAGACGGTAGCCCTGGGTTCGTAGGGTGGCGCTGGCCCGAGCCAGTTTTTCGGCGGTCCCGGTGCGGGCAATCGCCGTGGTGAAATCGTAGATCACTTGGTGGGTGAAGTTGCGAGTGGTCGCGTAACGCAGGTCCACGATGATGCTGGGGTCCAGCGTCTGAATGTTGGTGAAGCCAGTCTGGTCATGCATGGGAATCCCTCCTGTGTGTAAGTGCTTCCAGTATACCGGGCGCCTGGTGAAAAGCCAACCCAAGCCCTTTAACCAAAAAATCGCCTCCGAATGGGAGACGAACGGGGCATTATTTAATCGATTCAACATGGTCCTGGGCGTAGACCCCAATGTCGGCGATGTGGACGGTTCCGGCGTGGTGCTTGCCGTTGACCGTTAAGAGACCAATCTTGTTGTAGGCCATGGTGGTGGTCGAATCGGCGACCACCGCCACGCCTAGAGTCGCGCCGGTGTCGGCGTTGATCCCCGAGGGGACGTCGATGGCAACGGTGCTAGCGTCCGTGGCGTTGATCGCGTTGATGGCCGCCGCAAAGTCACCGGTGACCTCGCGACTCAAGCCCACGCCGAAGATGGCGTCGATGATGGTGGTCGCGTTGATCACGTCATTGAGTTCCGTGGTGAACGGAATCTGGTAGTAGCGGGCGATCTTTAATTGTTGCTGAGTCTGCTCGGAAGCCTTGTCGGGGTTCCCCAACAGGTAGATGGACACGTTAATGCCGCGAATCTTTAAGAGGCGCGCGACCGCGATGCCGTCACCGCCGTTGTTCCCAGTAGCTGCGACGACCACGACGCGGGTCAGGTCGTAGTCGTCATTTAAGAGGTTGTTGAAAGTCGCGAGGGCGGCGCGTTCCATTAAGACCATGGACGGGATGCCGATGTCGTTGATGGTGTGGGCGTCGTAGCGTTGGGCTTGGGCAATCGTAATGGCTTTACTCATGAGAATTCCCTCCTTGAATCTAAATCTTGAATCGGTAGTTGCCTTACAGATCATCGAACGGGTGATCGAAGTTTAAGACTTGCACCGACAGTTGTTGGAGCTGTTCGGTCAAGGTTTGAAAGTCAACGGGTGCATCATTCGGCGTCACGTGTTGCCACCAGTGGTGCAGGACCTCAATGGCCCGGGTGACCAGCTGTTTGCCTTTAGTGGTCAGGGCCAGTTGCTTATTGCGCCGGTCGGCGGGGTCATCCGTCTTGACCAGTAGGGAGAGGTGGACCAGGTGGCGGACCATCCGGGTCATCAGCCCCTCATCCACCGCAAGTGTGCGCGCGGCCATTCGCTGATTGATGGGGCTGGCTTCGGATACCAACACCAGAAGATAGAACTCGGTGATGTTGATGGGTACCTGGTCGGCCTCCAGAATCTGGTTCATGTCGCGCTGAAATTGGCGGTGGAGGATTGCTAAGTTGGTGGTAAAGTCGAGAATATAGTCTTCCATCGTAGCCCCTCCTTGAAGCGTTATGCTCATCTCCTAGTTTACACCAGATAGGCGGGAAGGATAATGATTCGTCTCATAGGTTTCGGAAGTCGGAAGTGATAGAATAATTGTAAAACAAACTTTAGGGGGCACCAACGTGTTTATTCAAATTCCAACCGACATGGACGAAGTCGCTATGCGCCAACTACAATTGAAGAAAATGGGCGATGACCGCTCAGAAGACGCCATCATCCAACAGGCCGTCTTGGATACATTTCAGGCGTTCTTAGACCAGATTGAAGACGGCCACTACGATACTGCGAGCTGGCAGGGCAACGACCTAATCGTGACCGACATTCTGGGGCACCAGACCGCCACGGTCAAGCCACAGGGACAGTCGCTGATCGAAGACTTTCGGCAAAGTGCCGACCAGACCCAGCAGTACCTGCAAGATCAAGCCATCGAGGCTGCGGGGTCGCGCTAGGACTGGCGAGCTGCACTAGTTTTGACATGACTTCAGGAAGGGGTGTTTCCGGATGGAACAGGAATCGTTGTTTAGGAACCCCCAGCAGGAGCCTCTGGCCAGTCGGGTTCGGCCGCGGACCTTGGACGAGTTCGTGGGCCAGACCCACCTGCTAGGCGCCGGGAAGATCTTGCGGGAGCTGATTGAAAATGACCAGATCTCCTCGATGATCTTCTGGGGGCCGCCGGGCGTCGGGAAGACCACGCTGGCGGAAATCATTGCCCACCAGAGTCAGGCCAGCTTCCTGCGTTTCAGTGCCGTGGATAGTTCGATCAGTCAGATCAAGAAGATCATGCGGCAAGCCGAAGCTGACCGGGAAATGGGGGAACGGACGCTGGTCTTCGTGGACGAAATCCACCGGTTCAACAAGGCCCAGCAAGACGCCTTTCTGCCCTACGTGGAACGCGGCAGTATCACCCTGATTGGGGCAACTACCGAGAACCCGTCGTTTGAAATCAACTCGGCGTTGTTGTCGCGGTGTAAGGTCTTCGTCTTAAAGGCCTTGACCACCGACGACATTGAACAGTTATTGACCAACGCCATCGCCAGTCCCAACGGCTTCCCCCAGACCCAGGTGACCTTAGAACCCGATACCTTGCGGGCCATCGCGGAGTTCGCCAATGGGGATGCCCGGACGGCGTTGAACACGCTGGAGATGGCGGTGCTCAACGGCGATAAGCAGGGCAACCAGGTCAAGGTGACGATGAAGGACCTCAAGCAGTTGATCAGCCAGAAGTTCGTCCTCTACGACAAGACGGGGGAGGAACACTACAACATCATCTCGGCGTTGCACAAGTCGATGCGCAATAGTGATGCTGATGCGGCGATCTATTGGTTGGCACGGATGCTGGAGGGTGGCGAGGATCCGCTGTACATTGCTCGGCGCCTGGTGCGCTTTGCCAGTGAAGACGTTGGGCTGGCGGACACCAATGCGTTGAACGTGGCCGTGAATGTCTTTCAGGCTTGTCAGTTCTTGGGGATGCCGGAATGTAACGTTCACTTGACGGAGGCCGTGACCTACTTGGCTTTGGCTCCCAAGTCTAACGCCATCTATAAGGCTTGGCAGGGGGCGGCTAAGGATGTTAAGGATAGTCGCGATGAGCCGGTGCCGCTGCAGTTACGCAACGCGCCGACTAAGCTGATGAAGGACCTCGACTACGGAAAGCATTACCAGTACGCCCACGATACGCAAGATAAGCTGACCACCATGCAGACCATGCCGGACGCGTTGGTGGGCCACACTTACTATCACCCCACGGATGAAGGCCGCGAGAACCTCTTCAAGAAGCGGCTGGACTACGTGCGGCAGTGGCACCGGGACCATCCGGAACCGGGGCCGTCGAAACCCGCCGATAAATAAACGGATAAATTATTCACCATTCACCCTGGTTTTGCGTTAAACTAGAGGGTGAAAGGCGCCCTTAGTGTAATGGATAGCACATGAGATTTCGGTCCTCATGATCCGAGTTCGACTCTCGGGGGGCGCATTTTGTATCAGGAATGGTCGGGAATCAACGGCAAAACGTTGATTTACCGGCCTTTTTGTTTTTCGTTATACGGAATAAATAGCATAAAGTCGGATGCTAATGTAACCATTTTGTAACCATTTTTAGATGACATCGCTAATTTGGTAGACTTGCGCGGCAACCTGTTTTGAATTCAGGTGGGTATAGATGTTGAGCGTTATTTCAATATCTGAGTGACCAAGTTGTAGCTGTAAGGCCTTGACATTGACACCGTTTATTACTTGAATTGAAGCAAAGGTGTGGCGTAATCCGTGTACCGTAATACGTGGCAAGTGTACATTAGAATTTTGTGTATTTACCTGGTCTATGAGAGTATCTAACCAATGATTCGGGGTCATTAGGGATAATGGACCACCTTGTTGGTTTCGAAAAATTCGTTGGTCTTTGGTGGGAATGACCAGTAAACTTTTACGGTATCTTTTCAAGTATTTACCGGCAACAGGGTCAAGCGCAAGTGTACGGTATGCGTTTTGTGTTTTGGGGCTACCTACAGTTTGCCCATTATCTAGCTTCCTGGTCATTGTTTTATCAATCGATACCGTCCCCTTGGCGAAATTAACATCATTCCAAGTCAACGCGAGGAGTTCGCCCTTCCGCATGCCAGTAGTAGCCAGTAGATAGAATAGTGCTAGCCGATCATACCGTGGTGTATTTTCATCAACCCTAGTGAGATAGTTAAGGAATAAGGATAACTCTTGGGAAGTCCAATAGTTGTGTTTGGTCTTTTCAGAGACGCTCTTATTTTTTGTTACATCAACGAGATCCATTGGATTGGTGGAGATAAGCCCCATTTTTTGTGCTGTCCGGGAAACAAGCCGGGTGTATTGAGCTACCTTGTTAAAGTCAACTAAGTTCTTTCGCCATTTTAGAACAGTGCTTTGACATTCCTGCCACGTTACACTAGTGACATCTCGATTTTGAAACACAGGTAAAATGTGATTTTTAAAGATGCCTTCCACTCGATTTAGGGTGCTTTCTTTAACACTTTCTTGATAAGATTCTAACCAGATTGCGTAA
Source organism: Levilactobacillus namurensis (assembly GCF_032197885.1). Lineage (NCBI taxonomy): Bacteria > Bacillati > Bacillota > Bacilli > Lactobacillales > Lactobacillaceae > Levilactobacillus > Levilactobacillus namurensis. Next base: position 393,544 of record NZ_CP134159.1, read on the forward strand.
ACGTCCTTGAATTTTAAGGTGGATTCTTGTTCTTGTGATTGGGCCTCCATATTGTCGAATCTTTCTTGCTCTCGGGAGTAGGCTAGGGTGGCGGCTTTAGAAGACTCAAATCCACGACGATGAAAATTTTTTCGCTTGGTTTCGCCAGCCGCCGTTTTGATAACTCCCAAGTACCCAGAAACTTCGTAATATGTCTTACCTTTACTCTTATATGATTTAATCTTCATTTTTATATCCTCCAATTGTCTGTGCGAGGGACTTTTGGAGTGTAACTTGTGGCATCACCACCTTTCATTTATAATTATTTATGTAAAAGGGCGCACTAGTGCCTTTGAACGATATGCGTGCATCCCATTATCTTGGCGGGTAGGGGGATGCACCTTTTTTATTTACGCAAAATCTTACGGTCGAAGTAGGCCAGAAGATTAAGTAGATCATATGTCACATCTTCAGATTCTTTATCAGATAGCTGACGGCCCTCTATGGTATAGGTTCCACCATTGAACCAGATTGCTATCCAACGTTTTAAAGTTTCGCGAAGGTCAACTGACCTCTTACCATGAGAAGTTGTAAAAACAGCTCCGTGGGTCAGTATCATTTCTCGTAGTGCGTCGTTTCCGGTTTTTTCCATAAAAATCACTCTCGTATTATTTAAATAGAAACATGCTAAGTTACTTGTCTTTGTGGACGATGTCGACTAGATTACCGGAGTGTGCTGAGTAATAAGCGTGGTTTTCCTCGTTTACTAGCTCAAAGGATGTGTTTGAGACTTTTTTTGAAATATACAATGACGATTTTTTCATCCTATTAAGTAATTTATCTAAATTAGGCGTTGACGTGTTTGAGTTCTTGATGTTCTGGTTTAATTCCTTGATTAGCGTCTTATCTGACAGCTTAATTTGAAACGCTTTAGTGTATTTGTTATAGGTAATATGGCCATCGCCCAAATAGTCTGATGCTAATTTTGAAAGTATCGGGCTAATTTGATTGTGATGAGAAGAAGTTATGCTAGAACTAGAACTACTTTTCGTTGTTGTTTCTTTAGTTGGCGTTATAGATGCGGCGTAGCCAGTTACTAGTAGTCCAACCAAAATAAGAATTAATGGATAACGCTTTTTCTCTCTTTTGATAAAACTATAAATCAACCAGGCGATTCCACCAAAGATTCCCCCTACAATTCCAATGGCTCCCAGAAAGGCTTCCATGCGTATACCTCCAAATATAGACAGCTTTTTACGTCATCAGTATCTGGACGTTAAGTCACAAGCTTAAAGCCTTACCGGGAACCTTGGTAAATGAAAGTGGGCCAGTGGTGTGGATTCGGTATCCTTTATAAATATCCCCATCAGTAAGCTGTGTTTTAAAATAATTGATGGCATTAAGTACAAATCCTTCTGGAAGCTCCAATTCTTCAGCAACCTCATAATTGCTTTGGAGTCCCAAATTGTAGCAATGGATTAGATCGTCAATGCTGATGATGGCTTTATACGCAAGGCGACGGGCAAGTAGCTCCTGTCGCCTGTTTTTTAATTGGCTTTGATTAAGGATTACACCAACAGAAGGAGAGCGTAAAATATCTTGTGTAAATGCATAAAAGATTTCTGAATTGTATAGAAATAGGGAATGCCTTCCCTTATGATATTTAGTAACCACAGAAAACATCACAGGAGGCATTCCCCATGAATGAACTTACCACAGAAATTATCGCTGCACTAGCCCAAAAGCAAGATTTGGACGAAGTTTTTCGTCACCACCTCGAAATTGCGATTAACCAGCTGCTTCAAACCGAATTGGCAGAGTTTTTGGGTTACGAACGCTACTCATACGCTGGGATTAACACTGGTAATAACCGCAACGGCAGTTATGAGCGCTCGTTTGATACGAAGTACGGCCAACTTAGCTTAACCATTCCTCGAGATCGCAATGGCCGGTTTGAAAATCATACCTTGCCAGCCTACGGTCGGCACAGTGATAATTTAGAAACAACGGTCATTCAGTTGGATACCAAGGGAATTACCACTGCTGAAATTGCCGAACTCATTGAGAAAATGTACGGTGCTCACTACTCCAAAGCCACGGTTTCCAACATGACTAAAGCCGTCAATGAACAGGTTCAAGCTTTCCAGCAACGGCGACTGGCTTCACAATATGCGGCCATCTTCTTAGATGCCACTTACTTGCCGTTAAAGCGGGATACCGTTCAAAAAGAAGCCGTTCATATTGCGATTGGCATTCGTCCAGATGGTACGAAAGAAGTGCTGAACTACCAAGTGGCGCCAACGGAATCGACTGGAATCTGGACTGAACTGCTGGGAACCCTGATTAAGCAAGGTGTCAAAGATGTGCTGTTGTTTGTGGCCGATGGTTTAGTTGGTTTGGATGAAGGCTTAAATCGGCATTTTCCCAAAGCTAAACGACAACGTTGCCTGGTTCATGTTGGGCGTAATTTGATGAACAAAGTTCGTGTGAAAGACCGCAAGGCCGTGATCAGTGACTTTAAACAAGTTCATCGGGCCGCCAACCGTGAAGCAGCCGAACTGAAACTGAATGAGTTCGCCAACAACTGGCATCAGACCTATCCCAAATTAATCAAAGATCTGCTTAAAATGCCGAATTTACTCACTTTCATGGACTTTCCACCAGCTATCCGGCAATCACTATACTCCACTAACCTGATTGAGAACTTTAATAAGCATCTCAAGCGCACCACCCACCACAAAGAACAATTTCCAACGGAAGATTCACTGGATCGCTTCCTGGTTTCTCAGTTTAATGTTTATAACGAGAAGTCTCTGAAGCGGATCCACCGAGGGTTCAAAGGACTACAGGACACCTTGGAAGCATCATTTATTTAAGTTAGATACATATTATATGTACGAAGGCATTTCATTTACACAAGATTCTTGACGCTACCAACAGAAGTCAACATATGCATGAATTCTTCAGTTAGGATTACTTGCTTGTCAACTTCTGGCTGATTGGGTTCAAGAAAGATGAATGGTTTCCCATTCTTAACTTTAAAAGCACCATACATCCCCGTGTGTTCTTTAAGCCCCCGCAATTCAATGATTTCGACATACTTTTCGTAGACGGCTTCAAGCTCTTCAAATTTCGACATTTCCAAATAAGATCACCTTACTTGTTCCGGTTTTCGTGTCTATCTATGGCGGCATCTAAGAATTTCGAAATATTCTTAGCTTCATCGTCATTGATGATGTGGCTGCTATCTGCCTGATGGGCAGCCAATGTTTCAGGAAAGGCTAAAGATTGATTTTCGTATTGTTCTTTAGCATAAGAATAGACACGCTTTTGGTACATGGCGTTCAATTGGGACATTACCTTAGCGGTTTCGTTAATGATTTCTGAACTAGGTGAAGTGGATAGTATTTCGCTGTCGTGAAAGCGTGGGTCAATATCAGCCTTGTTCTGTCCTAAAGCATCAGCCATCTTTTGGACGGCCCCAGCATTAGGTGTAGAACGGCGGGCAACGTATCCTGATATGGTAGATGCCGGGATCCCAGTGGCTTTTGATAATTGAGCCTGAGTCATATGCTTTTCGGTCATATAATTTTTTAAATTCGTAGAAATTATTCCGCGAATATGCTTTTCCAAAGGCGAAAGCTCATGGCGAGGCATAAAATCACTTCCTTAAATGTATGATGTTATTATAACGAATAAATTCGTGGAATACAACAAAATAACGAATTTATTAATTAAAAAAACGAGTTTAGTCGTTGACAAAACGAATAAACTCGTTTAACATGACTTATGTATTAGAGAGGGGGCAAAGGAATGGGAACAACAATCCAAATCACTTTAGAGGCGGCTCGTAGAAACGCAGGTTATTCGCAGGCTGAGGCGGCTAAGCGAATAGGCGTGCACTATCAGACGTTGGCTGCGCTTGAAAAGGATAGCTCTAAGATTGGCTTTTCAGAAATGAATGACCTGTCTAGGCTTTACCATATACCGAAAAATAATATTTTTTTCGGTAACAGAAACGAGTTTATTCGTTTACTAAGATCTAAGGTGAACTAATCATTTTTGCAAGAAGGGTGGTGACTACGTATGGCTTTAGCAATTCAATTAACAGACGATGCGATGAAAGAGTTACAAGACACCATGATAGCTAGTGCTACCAAGGCCTTCAAGTTAGCTGCAAAGCAAGAAGCATTGCCATTCTGGATGAAAAAGGGAGAGGCAAAGATATATGCCAATGTCGATGACAAAACGCTGACTAAGTTCATCAAGGACGGATTGCGGGTCTCGGTTAAAGATGGAGTTCAACGGATTTCTAAAAAATCGATTGATGATTATTACGCAGTCCATGAAATTTAAAAGTCTGTGCGAGGGCGGTGACGGTGTGGTGATTGAAATTAAGACAATGTGGAAAAGTCTGATGGCTCCCATCTATGACTGGTGCGGATTATTAGCACCAGATGAAAAGTGGGCCGATTGGTCAGTGATGTTCTTGTTAGGGATCATCATGGTTGAGTTGGTGGTGATGTAGTTGGAAACAGTAATCTTATTCACTTTGGTTTTTGGACTAGGCTTACCCATTCGGTTGGGATATGAAAGGTGGAAACAAAATCATGACAAATAAAGAACTAGCAGCACACTGGCACGAGAAGTTAATGCGGACGCCGGCGAGTTATCAAGCCCTGGCAACATACCGTTTCAAGCAGTGGGAGAAGTTTGAGGTGCTCGCACGTGATGAGGAGTACATGAAGCTTCGCCGTGAATCTAATTAGAAAGGGTGTGATCATATTATTCACGTGCGCACCCTAGCCGACCTGGTTTATCGGTCACCAAAGCACCCGTGGTTGTTTAAACTGTGGCGGCACAACAAAAAGGCCAGCTACCGCAAATAGCTGACCGAAACAAAACATATTTCAAGTGGATTATACCACGGAAAGAGGAAAGATATGGAGCCATCAAAGATTGAAATCACAAACTTACGTGATGATGAAGAAAATATCAAAGTTGAAGCAATTAATATGTCGAGAAATGATTTGATGTTTGGACTGGTGTGTTCAGGAATGATTATTGCGAAGAAAACGGGGCTTTCACGTGAAGAGTGTCTGAATGCGGTACAGCGCTTAGCTGAGGAATACGAATCTAACTTATCCGTAGGTTACAAAGAGGTGCTTGCCGATGACTGATTCGTTAGTACTTGCGGAGCCGCTCATCGATGTCACCCCATCGCCAATCATTATTAAGAACGAAAAGGCAGTAGCCCAGGCAGTCGATGAACTGGTTGCCAAGTACGGTCGTGATTTTGTGGTCACAGCGGATAATGTGGCAGATACCAAGAAGATGCGGGCTGAGCTGAACAAGGTTGCTAAGTCAATCAACGATCGCCGGCTAGAAGTAAAGCGAGCTTATGAGAAACCAGCGGCCGCCTTCGATGAGACCATGAATGGTTACAAGAAAAAGATTCAAGCTATTCTAGTTCCCTTGGATGACAAGATTGAAGCAGTTGAGAGCGAAGAGCGACAAGTACGGCGCATGGCAGTTGACTCGGTGATTCTTGAGATGGCGGGAAACTACAATATTTCGGCGACCGACATTGAAATACGTCCGTCATGGCTAAATAAGTCAGCTATTACTAAGAGCGGTAAGGTCACAAAGAAGGTTATCGACGAGATTGCTGCCGACATGACTCAGCTGAAGAAGGACCACGACCAGCGTGCTGCTGACGTTCAGACCATTAAGCTGTATGCCGACAACAAAGGCATTGAGCCCTCTGGCTGGATTGTCCAGCTAGGCCGTGGGGCGACAGTGACTGAGATACTAGTTGGTATTGACCATGCCGCAGAGCAGGCAGCCCAGAAAGCTCATGAGGAAGCGGAACGGAAACGCAAAGCCGACGAGACCGCTAAGGCAGTGGCCGCTACGCACCAGACAATGCATAACGGTGAACTGGTCGATACCGAGACGGGAGAAGCGGTGTTGCTATCCACAACGTTGAAGCTTACCGGGACACACGCACAGTTGTTAGCCCTACGGCATTGGATTGATGAGAACGGAATTAAGTATGAAAGGGTGGCCAATTAAATGGCAAAAATTGTAAAAGCCAAGCGCCAAAAGATTAAGGTCCCCATCTTAGTTATGGGCGCCAGTGGTTCAGGTAAAACCATCGGATCGTTGTTGGTGGCTAAGGGGATGATGGAACGTATGTACCCGGATGCCAGTAATGAAGACCAGTGGGATAAGGTCGGTGTCATTGATACGGAACACAAGCGTACCAACTTGTACGTGGACACAGAACACGATGGTGTTCGAATCGGTGAGTTTCCCAAGGTTGATTTAAGTGCACCGTTTGATGCGGCACACTACCTTGATGCTTTCCGGAGCCTCCAAGAATATGGATGTCAGGTCATCATTATTGACGGTATTTCCAACGCCTGGAGTGATGAAGGTGGTGTCATGCAACAAGTGGATGACAATGGTGGCGGAATGCAAGGGTGGAAGAATGTAGCTCCTGAACAGCGCAACTTTTTAAAACTACTCACTAACCAGGATGTTCACGTCATTGCCACGGTCCGTAGTAAACAGGGGGTTGAGGTAACCACTGATGACAACGGAAAAATCCAAGTCGAGAAGGTGGGCTTGAAGATGGAGCAAAAGGATTCCTTGGAATATGAGTTTGCTATCGCTTTCCAGGTGTACGAGAACCACCGAGCCCAAGCCACTAAGGATAACTCCTCCATCTTTACTAATGCCGACCCACTTAGCCGTGAGACCGGGCATAAGATTTACGACTGGGCCGAAAAAGGTACTGACGTCAAGGCAGAGGAACATAAACAAGTCGAAAAAGCGCTGGCCGCCATTATGGGTCTGGTTAAAGATAGCGAAGCTGGTCAGCTAGAAATTGAGCGGTCTACGACGAAGGTTCCGCTAGAAAAGTGGCCACTATCTAGCTTACGCAATCTATACGTGGCATTGAAGACCACTGTATCTAAGGAACAAGCAACTAAGCAGGATAAAGAAGAGCAACAAAAATCTGAAAAGGCAGGTAATTAATTATGAGCTTTGGATACGATGAAAAGAACGTAGGAATTGAGCAAGTCACCAATCCGGGGGAATACGAAGTGTACGCCACCAGCTTTGCAGATAAGCTCACGAACAAGACGCGAAATAAAATGGAGGTTTTGAATTACCGGGTACGTACCGACGTGGATCAGCCAGCTAAAGGGGCTGTAATTCAGTTCGATAATTTCGTGGCAACGCCCAAGGCGCAATGGCGTTTTAATGCCCTGACCAAGGCTACAGAGATGTACGAGAATGGGCATGACTTCGGGACCCCATCTAATTGGGCTGAAGAAATGCTAGGTAAACCGATTATTGTGGTTGTCACGATGGAGAAGGACTTGAAAGGCACGCTACGTCCGTCGGTTAAATCTTTCAAGGCGTCTAAGCACAAGCCAATGGCAGAGAACCCGGTCATCAAGTCACATAAGGACTTAGACAATGCGGCGGCTGGCATTCCGGATAACATGGGGTCTACACACGGCGCTCCCGCACCAGAACCCACTGATCCTTTTACTGGTAATGGTGGCGGCGTAAACATCAGTGACGACGATATTCCATTCTAAGCTAGGAGGTTAAACAATGTCAGACCAAGGATGGATTAAGTTGTATCGAAAGATTCAGTCGTCCTTCGTCTGGACTAATTCCGATCAGCTTAAGCTGTGGTTGCTCATCTTAATGAAGGCTAACCACAGCCAGAATAAGTTTTTATTTAATGGCCAGGAAATAGTATTGAACAGCGGACAATTGGTTACCGGGCGCGCCGCATTAACACTTGAGATGAATCAAGGTGTTCAAAGTGGACAGCAAGTGAACAGCACTTCTGTTTGGAGATGGCTTAAGAAATTCGAGAGTGAGCAAATGTTGGACATCAAATCAACCTCGAAATACAGCGTCGTTACGGTGCTCAATTGGGGTGAGTACCAGCAAAGTGAACATCAAGTGAACATCAACCGAACATCAAATGAACATCAAGTGGACACAAACAAGAATGATAAGAATAAAGAGAAGAAAGATACGTCGAGCAAACCAACTATTGATTACCAGAAAATTGTTGATTATCTGAATGCGGAAAGTGGCCACAAGTATCATGTCACCGATAAGACGCGTGGACTGATCCGAGCACGAATAGCCGAGAAGTTTACGGAACACGACTTTGGTTTAGTTATTCATTACAAGTCACTGGAATGGAAGGATAATCCAGATATGGCTAAGTATCTTCGGCCTAACACGTTGTTTGGAGCCACTCACTTCGATGACTACGTCAATGAGGCCAGAGCGGCACAACAGAAGCAGCCCCAGCAACGCCCCGCTGAACCACCGCACCTAACGACAGAGGCTGGTTCCGCCGGCGATGCCCAGTTACTAGCAGAATTGGAAGAAAAGTATAAACAGGAAGGGGATGTAGCCAGTGAACAGTGAAGTTGAACGGTCTATCATTGCGGCCTTACTGAAGCACCCTAAGAACATTGATTCTTTGGATGCCAACAGTGATTGGTTCATGATTGGGAATTATCAGACGATTTTTGAAGCCATTCAGCAGGCTGACAGTGAGTCGCTCATGATCATTTATGGGAAGGCTCGGTATTTATCCACCCAGATGACCATGAGCTTCCAGGACCTGGTTAAGCTGCGAGACAGCTCCGTCACTGATGCGAACCTTCCGGAGCTGGTCCGTGATCTACACCGTTTGAAGATTCAGTCTGATTTGCAGCAGGCGATTCGACAGTACCATGATGCGCCGTTTGCGGATAACCTGGTGAATCTGACAACGCTGGCGAATAATCTGGCCAATCTTGATGTGGCAAACGACAACGGGAAAATTGATGACCAGCTTAAAGAGTTGACCTATAACCTGGACCACCCAACAGAGACGGGCATTAAATCATATCCGCAACTGGATAAGTGCCTGGCAGGTGGTTTCTATGGGGGGATGCTTTTCACTCTGGGTGCGCGGCCGGGTGTCGGAAAGACGGCCTACAGCGTCAACTTGGCGGCGAAGATGTTGGCCGAGAACCCTGACCTTCACGTGGACTACTTCACTCTAGAAATGACTAAGCGGGAGATGGTCAACCGTTTCATCGCTAATCGCACTGGGGTGCCATCAACAACGTTGAGAAGTTCCGCTAGTACGCTTACGCCGACATTGAAGCAAGTGGTAGTTCAAGCCGTCAGACAACTAGGGAAGCTCGATTTGGCTATCTACGATCAGACGAAAACGTTGGGACAGATTACTAGTGTGATTCGGCGAAATGCCAGTGCGGCTAAGAAAAACTGTTACGTGGCATTCGTGGACTACATCGGCTTAATCACTGTACCAGCGATGAAGGAACGCTATTTGCAGGTTGGTGAGATCACCCGTGAGCTGAAAGTGATGGCAAACGAATTTGATGTTCCAATCGTAGCCCTGACGCAATTGAACCGGGGGATTGAGAACCGCCAAGACCGGGAACCGCAACTAAGTGACATCCGGGAATCTGGGTCAGTTGAACAGGATAGTAATGTCGTGGCTTTCTTGTCGCAAGATAAGGCAGTCAAGGACGTAACTAATCTCCTGGTGAAGAAGAACCGGGAGGGCTGGCAGGCAACGATCCCGTATCAGTTTAACGGGCGGACCATGAAGTTTCAGGAGTTGGATGTGAGTGCCGATGGCTGATGGATATATGACTTACCCGGAATATCAGGCCATTATGGCCGAGAATGATTGGCATGAGTCGCGGGCAGTCAAGCTATACCTGAATAAGGCCAAGCAATGCCATCGGCGCCGGTTGATGGTACGGGAAGCCGCGGAAGCCAACCCGGACAACCGAGCGCTGCAGGCTGTGTACCAGGAACTGGACGACAAGCGAGTCGAAAATGTATGGTTCGCTATCGAAACGGCCCAGGCTGAGGCATTACAAAAGTGGCGGTACCTGGAAGATGGGAGCAAGTTTGTGGATGCCCTCGTACAGGCATACCAGGGCGACGTGTCCCAGTACCCCCAGCTGGACAAAGCCAAGATTGATTATATTGAAATTTTAACCAAAGAAGAGCAAAGGCAGATTAAGAATGGAGATGACAATCTTGGAAAAAAGAAAAAACATTACTGAGAGGATTAGTCAGCTATACAAGAAATTTTCGAAGGACTCTCCCGATGAGGGTGACGGATTCTTATTATTCATGTACTTGATTGTTAGGAAATATGTAAACATTCCGATGAGAGTGCAAACATTCTATGATCATGAACGAAAATGTCAGGTTTTTGTAGCCGAGTTTAAAGTATCTGAGGGGGTGTGACGTAGTTTGGAACAGCCAACAGCGCTCAATCGGCGTGGAACGAAAGTTAAGCTAGACGGTTACACCTTCGACAGCCAAAAGGAAGCGGACTTCTACACACGGTTCGTTCGGGATAGCGGGCTGAAGTTTGAAGTCCATCCCCATTACACGTTGTGGCCGCTAACCCAATTACCTCGGGATGGCAGGCTGAAAGTCCCACGTACAATTTACTCGCCGGACTTCTTGATTTATGACGAGAACGGGCCATTGCATGTCTATGATGTTAAAAACTCATTTGGGGTATACGGGATTGACGCCAGCGTAAAGTTACGCTTCAAGTTGTTTGCGATGGCTAATGGGATTCCAGTCGAGGCAGTGGTGGTCAGAAAGCATGACTTTAAGACGATTGCCCAGGGGATTACTAAGCAACGCAAGCCAACTCAGCCACTAGTACGTGACAACCTACGATACGACTGGATCGAAGCAACGAATATTTAGGAGGTAGACGCCCATTGAACCTAGACCAGAAAATTTACCGGCGGTTCGTGCTCCTCAAATTCGAGGAGCGCCACTATGATCTAGCGGCGACGCTAGGCTGGTGCCAGCGGAATCCGTTAAAGATTAGTGACCCGGAACGTAAGGCCATTCATCGGCTGACTATCCGGCAGAAAAACGAAGTGCTTCAAGAACTTATCACAATGGCTTTAGCCAAAGGAGAAAATTAATCATGAATGAAATGAAAGACAACAGCGTAAAGTTTTACGGAACCATTGCCAATATGACCAATAAGAGTCGCAAGGACGGTAAGGTTACTGTCTTACGGATTGAAACGCCGTCACAGGACTTGCGCGGTCAAATGGAAGCCTTAGCCAATTCAGTTGATGATAGTGTTGAAATCACAGTGACACCTAATCAGACGGAATTGGATACTGACGAGGATGGCGAAGACAATCCAGATCAAACCGAATTGGATGTGGACTAGATGACAAATGATAAGTCAGATTTTGAGAAGGTGGCCGCCTATTTACTGGTGTTGTCGGTAGGCCTCGGCGTGTATCCCATGGCAATTGTAGGTGAGTTTATGCACAAATTAGACTATGGCGGTAAAGTCGACCGGGCGCTTGATCGAGGTGTTCCCGATGAAATTAGTCAGATATTTAAAAACTGGACGGAAAAGGACGAAGCCATGTTCTTGATTTACTTCGGTAGTGAGTGCATGGAAACACTGGGGGTGTGAGTATGACGGAACCACGTTATCTATCAGTTTTGCACGAAGTTGAATCCGAATACGGCAGTATTAGTAATGCACCACCTGAGGAGGTGATGCGGGTACAGAAAGCGGCTGGCGCTACTGATAAAGTGGCTAAGCGGCCAATGCGTGAACGTGGGAAACAGTGGAAACAATTCCTACAGGAGTTGGACACCGAGAACATGACGTCCTACGAAATCTTGATGCTTGCCCGGAAGGATGAACGTTTGTCTAAGAATTGGCATATTACAATAGGTGCAGTTTACCACGCTATGAAGAAATACGGCATTAAGTATAAGAAAATGAGTAAGGTGTGAAGATGATGGATGACATTGAAACAGTTTACTGGGATTTACGAAAAGAGCGCGAAAATGTTTATACTAAGCGGAATAACTTGGTCACTTTTCTGATGAACCATGGAGATGAAATATCTCCGGACCAACAGTCGTACATGCACCAGCAAGCGTCTGCCATGAATGCATATGTCAATGCACTAACCGGAAGAATAGAAGACTTGGAGAATCAACTTTGATTTTTTTACAAAAAAGCGTCCCAGCAAAGTGCTGGAACGCCGCGTGACCTAATTTATCTGACAACTAATTATATCACGGGGTGACGGTATTTTGGGACGTAAGGATAAAAGCAGATACGAATGGCTCCAAGAATATCTGGACTTAGAAGAACGCTGCCGTTACTTACGGTGGCAAATTAGGAAGGTGAAGCGTGAGGAAGAACGGTGGACGTCGGGAGACTTGTCTAAAATTCGGCTGAATGGCAAGTCGAGGGGATCACATGTCTTAGACCAGCTACCACCATTACAGGACGAATTAAATGATTGTGAGGCCGACCGGCAGGAACTACTAACATTAGTGGACTCCTTTCATGGGTACGAGCATGACTTCCTTAGGATGCACTACATCGAAGGTATGACGCTCGAAGATATTGCAGATGACCCAGAGTTCCCATACGGGATTGACTGGATTTACCATAAGTCGGCAGAATTGCATCGGACACTAGACTTTCTGGATCAATGGGAAACACACAGGGAAGCCTTTGCACGGCGGCTGGATACGGAAATTGGTGATTGTATACCATTATTCTGATGCACCTGTATTTTATCTGTACAGGTAGAATACAGTGGTTTCTAGGTTTCATGGGATTATATTGGTAACATCAAAAGAAAACAAATTGCGGTGGCGGAATAGGTAGACGCGAGAACCGGATTATGATTGGCCCACAACAAAAAGGCTCGGGATTACGACAATCATAATCATGTAAGGTGCAGATCCTTACCCGCAGTGTAGTCACGTTGGCCAGTGACTAGTATCATAGACAGCTATAGTCGGATTACCCCGTAAACGTGAAAGGGGCCAAGGTTCGAATCCTTGGACTGTCATTGGCTGGGTTCCAGAATGGAGTAACGGTTAGCCGCGAGCATCCCCATGCCAGAACCAGAGAGCATCTGTCTACCAGTGCGCACAGTAGGAAATGCGAGTTAGGGTTAAGCTGAAAACTTGTCATGTGCTTGTGGCGAAAAGGTAGAAACGCTAAAGCCTTACGGCGGTATTTGATGTCTGATGGTGAGCCGGTTCGACACCGGCATAGAAGTTGGTGCTTAGAATCAGATTAAGTGTAGGGTTCGACTCCCTGCCAAGCACGTTACCCGGTCACTACCTCCAAATAGGCCGGGACCGTGGACCATTAGCTCAATTGGTTAGAGCAGACGGCTCATAACCGTCCGGTTGTAGGTTCAAGTCCTACATGGTCCATTCAACGCCAATCCAATATTAAGGAGAGTGAAAAGCTCCCTCTCATAAAAATACGCCGGCGTTGATAAGTTATATTCCTTCATATAATCCTAGCAGTGATGCTAGGGTTTTTGTGTGAACGAAAGGAGCAATGAAGATGATTAAGAAAATTGGCAAGAAGCCAACCGGTACGATCTATTGGGACACGGAGGAAAAGCAATCCTACTTTATCCGAAATGGAGATACGCCAAGCTGGGAGAGTCAGCCAGCTAAACAGCAGCCTAAGTCGTTGGAGGATATGCGAGTAGCGGAGTTGCATAGCTACGCTAAGGATAAGGGTATTACTATCCCTGATGACGTGACTAAGAAGCAGGACGTTATTGAGTTCCTCAAAACAAATGGCTAAGAAACTGTGTGAGTTTCCTGGGTGTCAGAACGTGATTGAGCATGGTCGGTATTGCGAGGAGCACGGGTACAGCGATAAGTTTAAACGGGCAAAGAGAAAACGGCGGTCAGTCTATCATCACGACAACAAGCCGGTTTATCATTCCGATGAGTGGGCGAACGTCTGTATGGAAGTCGATTTAAGAGAGCACAACCAGTGTCAACGTTGCCATCGCATCGTTTATGGGAGGCACAAGCAACATCACCACATTATCCCGATTAAAGACGACCCAACACTTAAATTTGAACCGAGTAACATCATGTTGTTGTGTGACCGGTGCCACCCGATTGTGGAACACGAACAAGAAGACAAGCCACCCAAGGTTTACCCATCCTACTTTTAGATGAAGCCCCCCTCTCGAAAAATATTTTTGGAGGCGTGGGAAGGATAGGTTAGCATAGGGTCACGCGCGCAGTCCGCAAGATTTTTTAAATAGGAAAGGGGGTGTTTTCGTGGGGCGCAAAACTAAGCGACAAGTTGAGACTGAACAACTGGCTGAAAAGGTTGAAGCAGAGCGGAAACGCCTGCTTTTTTTGTTGCGCGATGCGGACGTATACAGCCAGATTCTTGATCCCTTGATTGATTCGTATTTGGACACGTTTGAAGTGTACGAAATCATGTACAAACGCTGGAAGGATAAGGGGTTTCCGGAGACACAGGTTTATGAGAACAAAAACGGTGCAAAAAACGCCGTTAAGCACCCTTTAAGCGTTCAGGTGGATATCTGGTCGGAAAAGAAATTACGGGCCTTAGATAAGCTAGGAATGACGAATAAAGCACTTATGCAACGAGTCGTTACCGGCGGGTCAACAATTGATACGAACACTGGAAATGCGGAAAGTTCTGCAAGCAAGCCGATTGATGAACTGCAAAAAAGACGTGAGAGGTGGCGGAAAAAGGCGTGATTATCGAACCGGAAACAAACTATGCCGACATCTATGCTGAAATGGTCAGCAAGACGCCCCGAAAATATCCAATGACGATTCGTAAGGCCGTTAAGCGCTATAAGCATTGGAAGCGACGCAAGGATATTTGGTGGGATAACATGCGGGCTAACGAAGCGCTAGACTTCATTCAAAGCTATGTGCATCACGTCAAGGGAGATTTAGCCGGTAAGCCAATCGTTTTAGAGCCATGGGAGCTGTTCGGCTTCGCTCAACTATATGGTTGGCAGAAGGTAGACGACAAAGGCCGGACGGTTCGCGCTATTCGAGAGGTGTATTGGCAAGTTCCCAAGAAGAATGGGAAGACACTGATTGGAACTGGAGCATTGGCCTATGCGATGTACGGTGAAGGGGAGGTTGGTGCAGACGTTTACTGTTGCGCTTCCGACTTTGACCAAGCACAGTATGCGGCCAAGCCATTTGGTGCGTTGATTGAGAATTCGCCAGTTCTGTATGATCACTCACAGATTTTCAAAGGGAAGGGCGGTTCAATTACTGGCGCGATTTATCGCTATCAAATTGACGGTGAGACTTTTGAGAACAGCTTTAAGGTGATGACTAAGAATACCGGTAAGATTGAGGGCTCTAATCCTTCATTCGTGCTAAATGATGAACTTCACGCCCAGAAAAATATGGAGCAGTACGACAATTTTAAATCTGCCATGTTGGAACGGGCGCAGCCAATTATGTTTAACATCTCAACTGCCGGTAAGGGGTCGAGTTCTGTGGGGATGCGCGTGTATAAGGAATCCAAGGATATTCTGGATAAGGATAATGACGATTCACGTCTAGTTCTCATTTATGAACCTAATAAGGGGTATGACTGGACGGACCGTAACGTGTGGCGGCAGGTTAATCCCAATATTGACGTGTCTGTGACGATGGAGGCCCTAGAAATTGAATTTAAATCGGCACAACGGAGCCAACACGGTAAAGGTGAGTTCCTGTCGAAGCACCTAGACGTCTTTGTTAACGGTGCAGAGAACTTTTTCACACGTGACCAGGTTGAACCTATCCTACAACCCGATAAAATGGGCGATTTAAGAGGTGAGGCGGCTTGGCTAGGGCTGGACTTATCGAAGACCACCGACTTGACCTGCGTGTCAATTAACATCCCCGCTTTTAGCGATGATGGAAAGCCAATTTTGAAGGTAAAACAACGGTACTTTATCCCGTATGACAACATTGATTATCGCGAGCAAGAAGATAACGTGCCTTACCGCAAGCTAGCTGAAGAGGGTTTCGTTGAGTTCTGTGACGGTAAGATGATTGACCAGGACCAGATTATCGAATATATCAAACAGCTCATGACGGACTATGATATCCAGCGAATCGCGTATGATCCGGCCATGGCGCAAAAGATGATTGAGAAACTGGAAAACTTAGGATTGGATTGCGTATCCGTTGCCCAGTACCCGACGGTGCTTAACGAAGTTATGGATGACACGGAAAGACTGATTTACGAGCATCGGTTGATTACGGACAACCCGCTACTGGTTTACTGCCTGTTGAACATCGTTGTCGTGACTAACATCAATGGATTAAAGGCGCCTAGTAAGACGAAATCCATTAAGAAGATTGATGGTGCTGCGGCATTCTTTGATGCACACAAGTTCACTCAATTTGAGATGGAGTATGTAGATCAGGACGGATTGGCGAACTACCTCAAAAATATTTACAAGTAGGGAGGTGAAAATATGGGATTAAGACAACGATTTTCAGATTTTCTATTCGGACAGGTTGAGAAACGAGGCTGGGTTGACGATTTGAAAGGCAATTATATTCGCTGGGGCACGCGCTTTGTGAACGATGAATCCATTATGCAGTCATCGGACGTAAACGAACTGGTCAATGACATTAGCAACCAGGTTGCGATGGCTGAACCGGTCGTGATTGACCCTAACGGCAACGAGCATACGTCACACGCTGTGATTAAGCAGCTCAAACATCCTAATAATTATCAAACCGGTTTTGAGTTTGCTAAATTACAGGTCAATACCTTGTTGCTTCGCGGTGAAGTCTTCCCAGCCCGTTTGAACAGTGAGTTGCATTTAGTCAATGATGTTAGTTATGACTTAAACGAAAGATTAGTTGAAACCTTCAAGGTTGGAGGGACGCAGATTCCTGGTTCGATGATTCGACACGTTAAGCAGGTCAACACAGACCCACTGCACGGCCGTGGACTTGCATACTTGGGTAAACGGACGTTAACGGGTGTCATGAATGCAGAGCAGGTTCTAACCGACAAGTATGCCAAGGGCGGCCTGTTGGCGTTTCCGCTAAAACTGGATAGCCATTTGAACCCAGCTAACAGCACTCAAAGTCAGCTGGTGACAGCAATCAAGGGACAATTAGAGGGTCTAGATAATCAGGACACTGTGAAGATGTTGACCCTCGGTAAGGGGTACGAAATTGATACACTAAAGTCCCCGGTTGAAGATGACAAGATTCTTGCTTACTTGAATGTGTATAAGAAGGACCTTGGCAAGTATCTAGGGATCAACGTGGATACCTATCAAAAAATGATGGAGACCGATGTTGAAAAAGCCATGATGTATCTGCATAACAAGGCCGTGCGGCCGATACTGCAAAACTTAAGTGAACACTACACGCAACTCTTCTTTGGAGACAATGGTTGGCAAGTCAAATGGAAGATTAATATTCTAGATTTTGTGCCATATTCAGTTAAGACCAACATTGGGTACAATATTGTGCGGACGGGGATTACTACGCCTGACGATGTTGCTAAGATGCTAGGGTTTGAACCGCAGGGCACACCAGAATCGCAAGCAATCTATATTTCTAATGATCTCACTGAAATTGGGAAAAAGGATGCGACGGATGATTCGTTGCCAACCAAGAAAGGGGGTGAAGACAACGAAAACACAAGAAATTAGAACATTCGATATTCGCAAGTTTAATAAACGTGATGGAACAGACGATGGACAAGACTTAACGGTCAGCGGCCATGCGTCTGTTTTTAGTTCACCAACGGATATTGGCGGTGCGTTCTTAGAGCAAATTGCACCAGGGGCGTTTAGCAAGACGTTGGCAGAAAATAGCGATATTCGATGCTTATATAATCACAACTGGGACAATATTTTAGGACGAACCAAGTCGGGAACATTGGAGTTGGAAGAAGACGAACAAGGACTGGCGTTCACTGTCACGTTGCCAAACACTAGCGTGGCCCGTGACCTTGCGGTAAGCATGACACGTGGGGATGTGGATAAGTGTTCATTTGGTTTTGTTCCGACAGCCGAAGAGTGGGACTTCACGAACGCTGATTATCCGACGCGGACTATTACGGCGGTAGATCTTTATGAAGTGTCCATTGTCACTATTCCAGCTTATGATGATACGGATGCTCAATTAAACCGTAGCAAGCTGGGACAAGAGAAAATGATTAGTCTAGTTGAAAAACGAAAGAAAATGATCAACCAAATTAAAGGAGCGCTCACTAATGAATAACAAGAAAATGATTGAAACTCTTACCCGAATGAAGGAACAATCTGAAACACGATTAAAGTCTCTGCAAACCCGGGCCGAAGACCCTAAGCTGACGGAAGAAGACGCTAAAGCCTTACAAGAAGCTGTGGACAAGGAAACCCAAGCTCATCAAGATGTACTTGATGCGTTGGCCGACTTAACCGGTGACGGTGGTGGCCAACAAGAAGATGGATCTGATACGGAAGATGAACCAACTGATCAGGGCGAAAGCGGCGGTACTGAAAATGGTGGTGAGGAATCCGAAGACCGTAGCGGAATTATCAATGAAGAAACCCGTGCGGGGATTACAAAGGCAATTCGGTCTGGCTTACAGTCCACTGGTAAGCTAAGCAAGGTTAAGCGTGATGAACAAGTTCGGTCAGCCTTTGCCCAAACGGTTATCGGTAAAATGTCAGCTGAAGAAGCCCGGTCCTTAGGTATCGTTGCTGGTAACGGGGCTGTTACGGTGCCACAAGTGGTTGCTGACGAAGTTATCACTTACGCACAAGAAGAAAACTTACTGCGGAAATATGGGTCAGTTGTAAAGACGTCGGGTGAAGTTAAGTACCCAGTTTTGGTTAAAAAGGCTGTCGGCAATGGGCACAAGAAAGAACGGGCTGACGGTGATCCAATCCCAGATGAAGCTATCGAGTTCGATGAAGTTCTGCTGGAACCAGCTGAATTTGATGCCTTGGCAACTGTTACTAAGAAGCTGTTAGCTATGACGGGATTACCGGTTGAAAACATCGTCATTGAAGAACTTACTAAGGCTTACGTGCGCCAAGAAGCCGATTATATGTTCAACGGTGACGCGGCCGACAATACCAACTTAGGGGCCTTAGCGAAGAAAGCAGTAGCCTTTGCGCCAACTGTTGTGCCTGACTTGACGGCAGCCGATGCCGGTCAAAAGGTCTACGATGCTTTAATCGAGATGAAGAACACGCCTGAAACGGAGACTATGAAGAACGGGCGATTCATCATGAATCGCGCTGCCTTGACGATGGTCGAAAAGATGAAGACGGCCGATGGATTCCCACTCTTGCGGCCACTCACACAAGCCGAAAACGGCGCTGGTGGTACTTTGGTTGGTTTCCCGACTGACGTCACGGACTTTGCAGATAAGAAGGATGCACCAGATGTGCCAGTACTTTATTTCGGGGACTTCAGCAAGTTCTATATCCAAGATGTTATTGGTGCGATGGAAGTTCAAAAGTTGGTTGAGCGCTACGCCGACACGAACCGAATCGGATTCAAGATTTACAACTTGCTTGATGGACAACTGGTTTACAGTCCATTTGAGCCAGCGGTTTACAAGTGGGAAGTGGCTACCACCGCTAAAGCTTAGGCGGTGAGGCCATATGAAACCAGAAGAACTGGTAGATGAATTTAAATCCCACATTGAGTGGGAGGATGATATGGACGACACCATGCTTGTCCATTACCTAAGTGCCGCAATGGGTTATGTGAAGGCGGCTACGGGACGCCAGCCCAAGCAACTTATCTTTATGGTTGCGGCAATTTTGAATGATTACCGTGTGCCGGAAAAGGAGATGGCGGGTGCGTTGGATTCTCTGACACCGTTCTTCATCCAGGAGGTTTACACCAATGGCACGACTGACGAACAAGCTTAAGCATCGAGCTAAGTTGCTAGTGTTGAGCCCAGGGCTTGATGAATTTGACCGACCTGCTAACGTGTGGAAGTCCAAACGAACACTTAATTTTCAAACACTGGGAATCACAGCTACCGAGAAGTATCAGAGTCTGCAAGCGAAAACGGACGTGGTCAAGCGGATGCGGATTCGCTACGACAAGACCATCACCCAAAAGGACAACCGTGTGGAAGTGGCGGGTGTCCCATTTGTGATCACTAGAATTTATGTAGATGATGACGGGCACTATATGGAGTTGAGTTTAAACTATGTTGATTGATTTCAAGGAATTTATTAGCCGGTTAAAGTCACTAGGCTTACCGGTTTACCGGGACCAGGCGCCGCCCAACACGGCGTTCCCATATTACGTGTACACCTACGTTGACGACTTGAACGTGCGGGCTAGTCAAATGCTACTTCACACGTTCCCGGAGTACCAGGTGTCGTTATTTACGACGGGTGTAGAGAACGAATTGAGACCGTTTAGAGTGAAGTTTGCGGACGTTCCTTTTGAGGGATTCCGGAACAGCCCAGCGCTAGTGAATGAAGCAACGGTCAATAACTTTTACACGTATTTGAGGGTTAGAGAATGAGTAGTAATGGGTTTGAGGACTTTTCAAAAATCCTAAGTAAAATCAAGGTCGATAAGGCGACAACGGATGGCGCGTTGCAAGCTGGAGCTGATGAATACGTTAAAGCACTTCGCCCCCGCCTACCTAGTGATCCAAGCGCTTCAATGGCGAAACGTTATGGGCCGATGAGTCGCAATCTGAAAACATTCAAACGGAATGACAGTGTAGCCGTGACGTTTGGTGATTCGTTCTGGTGGCGCTTCGTGGATAAGGGAACGCCGACAATCGCCGCGCAGAACTTTACTCGCACGACTTGGGATAGTAATAAGAAAAGGATTGGTCAGTTGATGACTAAGAAAATTATGAAAGAAATGGGGTTATAAGCTTGGTACAGAGTAATCAAGATAAAGACGCATATACATTAACGTTGGGGGACATTTTCTTTGTCCCGATGACAACACCAGGAACTTCGGCGACCGCACCAGTGTATGACAAAACGGTGTACCGAAAGACTATTGGTAAAAAGGTAGAGGTTAAGGGGAATGGGAAGTCCACGCCACTTTACGCATCGGGCGTTTTGCTGGCGCAAGTTAATCAAGAAACGTCGGAAGAAATTAGTATGGATCACATTGGACTGCCAACGGTCCTACTGGATAAACTGACCGCGGTCACCGCTAATAATGGGGTATCGTTTGCAACGGCGGATGCGACAACGCCAGCCGAATTTGCATTTGGTTTTATCGCCAAGCAATCAGATGGTGTTGACGATGCCATGTGGTTCCCACGTTGTTCGGTTAGTTCTGCGACTGAGTTAAGTTATGAAACGTCAGAAGATGAGTTCAAGGAACAAGATGTATCCATGACCATTAATGCTAGCGGGCTACTTAGTGGCGACCACATTATTTTCTCTAAGTACAGTTCACAACGGGATACCACTTTGACGGTTGAAGACTTTATGAAGCAAGTTGTTTATGACAAGGGACAGATTGCAACATTAGGTAAGCCGGACGAAACTGTGACTACGGAGAATTCGGGTTCGGAGTCAACGGTTACCGAGTCTGAAGCTTCGACTAGTGACTCTGAATCTAGCGAATCCGCAGAATAGGGAGGTTTTTAGATGGCAAGATTAAGTGACTTAGTTCACCTTAGCGACCAGACTTTCATCCACATTCAAGGCCAGAAGGTCCCGGCCATGCTAAATTTCACTTCGATTAACGCAATTGAAGAGGCTTATGGCAAAGGTTATGCACAGTTTGAAAAGGACCTAAATACCATGCTCAAACGGAAGGTCGTTAAGAACGACCGGAAGACGATGAATCTGGTTTGGTCATTGGTCTATGGCCTACTGATTGGTGGGGGCACCGAATGCACCTTTGATGAAATGAATCGGGCCATTCCGTTTGCAGACGTGCCAAATGTGGTCGGAGAAGCGTTGGCAATCATGAAGAAGCAAGGGTTCCAAGACGCTGATGCAAAAAAATAAAGGCGCCTAAACAAAAGAAGTCCCAGGGAGATAGTGAATTTCCATGGGACTTTTATTTGGTTACGGCGCAATCTTCATTCGGGTGGACGTTTGAGTTTTTCATGCAGGCAACGCCCAACCTTTATTTAAAGTCGTGGGTAGCCTGGTTACAAATTAATCATCCAGATGCTATCGAGGAAAGTCATGATGTCTATATGGATCAGGTACCATTCTGGAACTAGAAAGGAGGTAAAACAATGGCAGGTAGCAAAGACGAAGCCAACGTTGTTCTTAACTTTAAGGCTGATGGTGCCGTTGAACTAGCCAAGACGGTCAAGGAACTCAACACGGTGATGAACACGTCAGCCAAAGAGTACCGGGCCCACATTGCCGCAATGGGTGACGATGCGACCGCTGCCGACAAGCTGGAAGCCAAGCAGAAGAAGTTATCCGCGCAGTTTGACGCAGCCAAAAAGCGAACACAACTGCTGACCGACCAGTATGAAACCATGAAGAACTCTGGCACCGCGACATCTAATGAGCTTGCTAAGATGCAAGGTAAAGTGCTCGATGCCCAGCGGGCCGAGTCTAGTTTAGGTAACCAGCTGAACAAGGTCAATGATGAGCTGTCTGATAACGGCAAGTCCGCACTGGACGCTAAAGAGAAGCTGAACGGCTTACAGACTGAGGGAACTCAACTGGAGGCTAAACAGAAGGCTTTAACCTCCGCTATCAAGCTGGAAAATGCGGAGTTAGGCGATAACGCCAGCGAATCTGAGAAGACGGCTACGTCACAACGTCAGCTTTCACAACAAATTGAGCTAGCGAAGAAAGTCGTTGACAATTTGGAGGAACAACTACGGCAAACTAAAACAGCTTATGGTGAGAACTCTACAGAAGCAACCCAAATGGCAGCCAAACTGGATAATGCGAAAACTTCCGTCGTTGACCTGGAGAACAAGTTAGATAACTTAGGTGATTCAGGTAAAGACGCCGGGGACGGTATGGAAGAACTGAATAAAAAGGTTGACGCCAACAATTTGATGGAGGCCGGGGATGCTTTATCCGGCGTCGGCGACAAAGCCAAGGAGATGGGTGGTTCTGTTATTGAGGCCGCTATGGATTACTCCGATGGTCAAGCCAAAATGCAGGCCTCCATGGGTGGCACTTCAAAGGCCGCCAAAGACGCGATGGGCGTTGTTAAGGAAGTTATGAGTAAAGGTGTCGTGGAGTCGGTGGATGAAGCCGTTGATGCGGTTTCTGATGTCAAAACGGCATTCGGTGACTTAGATGATACTCAATTAGCTAAGTTAACGGATCAGGTCACAACTTTGGCCAAACGTACAGGGTCCGATTATGGCGATGTGCTAAAGTCGATTTCACAGCTTCAGAAAAACATGGGGCTAAGTGGAAAAGAGGCCCTTAATGTTGTGGCTAAGGGAATGCAGGACGGCAATAACCGTGCAGATGATTATCTGGATACGTTGGACGAATACGCGCCGACCTTTAAAGACGCTGGTATTAGCGCCAAGGGCATGGTGAATATCATCACTAAGGGGATGCAGGCTGGTGCCTTTAACACTGATAAGGTTGCCGACGCCGTCAAGGAATTTAACTTGCGATTGCACTCTGGCGACTATTCTGACGTCATGAAGCAATTCGGTAAGTCTACGGTAGCCGTTTTCCAAGAATTCAAGAAAGGCAAAGCGACTACTAAGGACGTCATGGAGGCCGTTGGTAAGAGCTTAGACGGTATGCCCGCTGGCAAGGCCAAGAAGGCCGTACAAGATCTGGGAACGCAATTTGAAGACTTAGGTCAAACGCCTTCAGCGGCCTTGCTGAAAGCGGCGACCGGTGTAGAAAAAATTGACGGTGCGGCGGCTAAAGCCACTAAGCATACTAATTCCGAAAACTTGAAGGGTGCTTTGAATGATCTGTCTGGATCCTTTGCGACAATCGTTGAAGGATTAACGCCGGTTGTTACTGGGATTGCTAACCTGGTTAAAAGTATTTCTAGTGCCCCCGCTCCTGTACGAACATTGATCTTGGCCCTGGCTGGGATTGTAGCAGGATTAACGGCAATTGCTCCGGCGGTCATCTCGGCTAAAGGGGTTTTTAGTGCTTTAAGCCCAATAATCACTGCGTTAGGAAGCGGCGGATTCGGTATCCTTAAAACGGCTTTAGCGGCGGTTGTATCCGGCTTTGGTGGACTAATTTCAGCGATTGCGCCGTTTATGCCGGTCATTTTAGCGGTTGGCGCGGCAATTACTGCGCTAGTGCTTATCATTAAAAACTGGGGATCCATCTCAAAATGGTTGGAGGGTGTTTGGAATAGCTTAAAAGAAGCCACATCCAACGCTTGGGACGCCATTAAAGCGAAGATTACCGAAGTATTGAATGGGATTAAGTCGGGCGTAACTGGTGCTTGGAATGCGGTCAAGAACGCGACGAGCTCCGCTTGGAACGCTGTTAAGACGACCACATCGAACGTGTGGAACTCTATTAAGAGCGCAATTGCTTCGGTGTATAACGCAATCAAGTCTGGTATTAAGAGTGCTTGGGATAGTATCAAAAACACAACCAAATCAGCTTGGAACGCGGTTAAATCAACGACAAACAGCGTGTGGAACTCGATTAAGTCAGCCATTGCTAAGGTCTATAACGCTATTAAGAGTGGTGTAAAGAGCGCTTGGAACTCGATTAAAAGTACAACAAGTTCAGTGTTCAACTCAGTCAAGTCGACTGCAAGTAGCACTTGGAATGGCATCAAGTCAGCAATTAGCAGGGTTTACAATGCCATTAAGTCGGGTGTTAAATCCGCATGGAATGCGATTAAGTCCACGACTTCTAGTGTGTTCAACGGAATTAAGTCGGTGGCGACTTCCGTTTGGAATTCCATCAAGAATGCAATGATTAATCCGATTAAATCAGCTGCTAATACCATTTCCGGTGTCATTAATCGTATCAAAGGCTGGTTTAGTGGTCTTCATTTACGGTTCCCACGTATTGAGATGCCACCACTGCCGCATTTTAGTTTAAACGGATCATTCAGTTTAAAGCCGCCATCGGTACCGCACTTAAGCGTTGACTGGTACGCCAAAGGTGGTATCTTTACGCAGCCAACGGTCTTTGCTAACGCCCAAGGCGGTTTTAATGGCTATGGTGACGCTGGCCCCGAAGCCGCCTTACCGCTTAACGAAGAAACCTTAGGCGGCATCGGCGAAGGAATCGCTAAGGCGATGGGCGGCCGGTCTACTCAGCCGATTTACTTGCAGATTGATGGCAGAACGTTTGCTAATATCGTCGGGCCGTATGTATCAGGCTATATGAGCCAACAGGATGCCACGAGCGGGTTTAGTCGTGGGAGGAGGAACTTTTAATGCAAGTATTTTTAGACGAGGTCGGTAATGCGTCTTTAGGAATCGCTTTAGCAAAGAAGCCTTCCATCCCTACTGCTAAACGAGTTGTCGCAACGACGACCGTACCCGGTAGTTGTCACGGTAGCTTGACGCAAAAGCAAGGCTGGGAGGACGTAATCCTTACGTGTACCTTTACCGTAGTGCCGGAGTTGATTCCAGGATTGACGGGCACGCAAGGCTTTAATGACGTGCTAAGACGGCTGAACGCGTGGGCGATGAATGCTGAACGGTTGAAGTTCTCAGACGACCATAATTTTTATCGGTTAGTCAAGCAAGTAGAGATTGATGAGGCCACGCCTGAGGAAGTTGAACTGGTCGGCACGGTCAAGGTTGCCTTTACGCTTGACCCGTTTTGGTACCAAGAAAGTGACACGGTCGTCTTAACAGCCGGGACCACAATCTATAATCCGGGGTCAGCTAGTTCTGATCCGCTCATCACGGTTTATGGTTCCGGCGACCTTGACTTAACTATTAACGGTACTACCGTGACTTTACTAAGCGTAACCGACTACCTAACCATCGATAGTTGGGAACAGACAATTCTTCACGGTAATGGCACTGAGATGCTTGATGAGAAGTTCCGCGGCGTGTATCCGCAACTCTTACCGGGAGATAACGCGATTAGCTTTTCAAGTAATGTTAAAAAGGTTGAGATTGACGGGAGGTGGGCTTGGCTATGATCCAACTTTATAACTATGACGAACGGGATTTTAAAGGGCATAACGGGCGAGTGCTGGCTGAGGTCAGTAATGACACCATCACGTGGGAGGTCAATACTAAGTACGAGTTTCAATTTGACTACCCACTTTTTGCTAAACACGGTTTGGCTATTGAAAATGAAATGATTGTCACTGCTCCAGTACCAGGCTATGACGACCAGGCATTCCGTATTAACAGCGTCACCAAGTCGATGGGTATGCTGACCGTTCACGCGTACCACGTGTTTTGGGACCTGATGCAAAACTTTGTGGAAGACACTAACATCGTTGACAAGAATGGGTCAGGCGCGTTGAGTCAGCTAATGACTAAGACGCAATTTCCCAATCAATTCACGTACACGTCAACGGTAGCTAATACGGCTACCGCTCGAATCGTCCGAATGAGTGTGATTGCGGCACTAATCGGAACTGATGAAAACACGGTGTTGAGCCGCTGGGGCGGTGAGTTTGAATGGGACAATTTTCACTTTAATCACGTTGCACAATTGGGTGCCGACCGAGGCGTCATCTTCCGTAATCGCAAGAATCTGCTAGGGTACGAAGCAACCGAGGACCTGACGGATACTGTGACGCGCATCATGCCGGAAGGCTACGATGGCTTACTACTCCCTGAGCTGTATGTGGATAGTCCCTTGATTGGCAACTACACCAGCCCACGGGTCGCCAAGATTGAGTATTCAGACATCAAGGCCATTGATGAGGAAAGTGTTACGGCTGACGAAGATGCACTCCCGTTAGATGAGGCCCTAGACGCGTTACGTACTAAGGCTAGGGAAGAGTACATTAAGAACCACGTTGATGAGCCGACACACACGTATGAACTTAATGTGGTCATGCTAGAAGATACCGAGGAGTACAAAGACCGTGGTATCTTTAGCTGCGTGTATCCGGGCGATACGGCTACTTTTATCCATGATGAGGACGGTTTAAACGTGAAAGCCCGTATGACGGGCTACACCTGGTCACCTGCGACTCAGCAGTATTTGACACTGACCTTTAAATCAAATCAGCGCAACACGCCAGACATCGAGCACAAACTGGATAGCGTGGTGGATCGTATCAGCCTTATTGACCGTACAGCACTAGCTAAAGCAGCTAACCACTCTAACACTGTGGGTTGGTCTGCTGATGGGCCAGCCGCTATCGAGGGCAATAAAGAGGGGGACGTTTGGTACCAACAAGTTGGTATCCACGTCATCATGTGGATTTACCACAATGGCGAGTGGCAAGAAGGCGTGAGTGACATTGCCGGCCATGACGCGACTAACATTACTGAAGGCACCATCAATGCGGCTAACGTCAATATCATCAATTTGAATGCCAATAACATTGTCACGGGGACAATCTCCGGGCCGAACCTAGCTATTAACTTGATTACGGGACAGGTGGTTTTCCAGTCAGGGAATATTCGCAGTGCAGATGGCAATTTTGACATTGATATTGATGACGGAACTGTAACTTCTGCTTCAAAATTCGGTGGGACAATGACTTTAGACAGCGCTTCGTTACGTTATCGAAGTAAATTTGATAATGCTCTAAAAGGTGAAGTTGCTTTTAACTGGGGAAACTTGTTTTATGGCGAAGCGCTAGTTATTCGTGGAAATAATATGATTCTGTTGGGTATTCAGGATCCTATCGCTGAAGACAAATTTACAGCTAACGGAAATCCATTCGTCCGAATTAGTAAAAGCGATGGTCTTATCCTTGCGGGAGGAAGTACCGACAATTCGAGATATAGTATTTTGCAGCTTAGCCCAGATAGCTTTTACGTAAGCTCTTATCAAGACCCGAACGGTATGTATGGTTCAGGAAACGTTGTTCTTACTTCTTATAACTCCAACGGGGGACTTGCTTCTGCTCTTAATTTAGAGTCTAGTGGGGGAGTTTCCTTAACTGGGGGTACGATTCAATTATCGGGTACCACAAGTGTATGGGGTGATTTTTCTGTTACTGGGACTAAGAACGCTGTCCACATCACCCGTGACGGCATCCGCGCAACACCGGCATATGAAACGGCGGAGAGTTACTTGGGCGATATTGGTGAGAACAAAACGGACGCTAGTAAGCAGGTCAAGGTACCAATTGAAGAACTGTTTAGCGACACAATTCGTGCTGACTTGCCTTACCAAGTTTTCTTACAGTCCTACAGTGCCGCGCACGTGTGGGTTTCTTCGCGCAATGAAGATTCCTTTACAGTTGAAAGTGACCAACCCAATGCGCCGTTTGCGTGGGAACTGAAAGCTAAACGCCGAGGCCACGAGAATGAGCGTTTGGTTAAGCAAGAAATTGACCCGACCGAATACGCCGAAAAGATAGACGGCTACCAAGACACGGGTAAGGAGGGACCAACCAAATGATTAAACTGCACCTAGACACAGATAAGCAAACCGTAGGCGTGCCGATGGTGTTCTTACGGATTACTGACAATAACGTTGATACGTTATCGGTCACGGTTACCAGCGGTGGCGCACCATTTGACTTGACCGGTTACACAGTTGCCTTCGAGGGTATCGGGCCAAAAGGCAATCGCATCATTGACTCTTCGGGCAAGATCACTGATGCGACTAGTGGCAAGTTCAGCTATACGACTGCCGCCGCTTTAGCACAATCACAAGGACACTACCAGCTAGCGTATTTCTCGCTAACCAAGGGTAGTGCTCGAACAACAACTGGAAACTTAAACCTTTTCGTATACAACTCGGTTCCAGACGGTATTAATCCGGATGATTACATCGAGCCATATAATGAATTGATTGAGAAGCTCAATTCAGCTTTTACCACAGCTACTCAAAATGCACAGAAGAAAGTTGCGGATTTAGAGACAACGACAAATGACGTTACTAAGAGAGTTACTGACAACGCTAATAATCAGATTGAATCCGTGACGAATACAGCTGAGGGTAAGAGCCAGGAAGTATCTGAAAATGCCAAGAAGCAAGTAGATAGTTTAAATGATCAGGTAGATGTTTTAGGCAATAAAATTGCTGACTACATTTCTGGCCAGACTATTGCGTTTGAAGATTTCCAGAGCTAATTTGATACGTTGAGTAGTAATGTCGATACAGCAATTACAAATGGTATGAAAAATGTAGAGGCAACTATTAAAGACACCGTAAAAAACAGTGATTTTATTGGCGGACGAAATTATCTTATTGGAACTCATAATAGGCCCACGGAGTTGGCGAATACCGGTTGGACTTATGAATATTTTGTAATTGATGATAAGGATACGCTTGCTACTTTGTCTGGAAAGAAGGTCTTATTTCATGTAGATATTGACTCTACTAATTCCGATGGGGCTGTTTTAGGATTTTATTCTTGGGATAGTTCTGGTAATAAGATTGAGCTGCCAGCTGAGACTAGTGTGAAGGTTGATAAAGGAATGATTGGTACTGCTGTGGTAACCAAAACATTGCCTGAAAATCTTAACAAGTTACAGGTGTCCGTCCTAGGCAAGGTACAGAATCAGAGCAAGTTATTTGTCCATAATGAGAAGTTGGAACTTGGCCCCGTTGTTACGGATTGGACGCCTGCCCCTGAAGACACTGTGAACACAGACATAATTGCAAAAAGCTCTAATTATGGTGCCGAGAACTTAGTCATCAACAGTGGGCATCCTAATAGCACATACGGTTGGGGATATTATCATACAAAGTCAGAAGGCATGGACTTTAGTGTAAGTAAACCGGCGGCATTCAATACTAACGCATTCTTGCTGTTTAATAATAATAAATATGATAATAATCATCCTTATGACAATGAGGTCTATGCATTTAGTAATTCGTTTGTTGCAAATGCTGGTGAAGTGATGTCGTATAGCGTAAGTACAACAAGTAGCGCCAATCTCTCAGAAATTGACATCTCGTTCTTGGGTAAGGATTCCGAGGATTCCCTCGTTGCGGCTGTGGATTTACAAAAGGATCTTGTGTTACCTGCAACTATTCCTCAGAAAATATCGGGAACGTTTGTTGTTCCTTCTAATGTCGTTTCTGGTAGATTTCGGATTGACAACAACGGAACAACGAATGACTCGGCCTCGTATTTGTTTTTTAATGAGGTTCAAGTAGCGCGCGAGAGTACGCCTTCTCCATGGAAATCGCCTTATCCTGCAAGTGGCATTAATCCCAGTATCACTTTGGGCACGGTATTAACAGAAAAAGATGATTGTCTTTCTTTATCGGCCGGAACCTATACAGTGAACGAGAAAGCACCAATTAACACACCCACTAAGTCTCTTGATGGAGCAGGTGCATCTTGGGGAATTTTAATTATCACTACTTTGCCAGTAGGAAATTTAAAGTTTGTTGAGTATCGAGATAGTTTTGGGAGAATTGCAACTAACGTATTCTCAGGAAACCCTGGTAAATGGTTCGGATGGAAATATATAACAATGGTAACTTCATAACCTACAAATTAAACTGCTAAAGGAGAAGAGATAAATGTTTGTTTATATTAAATACGATAAAGATGGCTTTGTTGATGCTTACCAAAACGAAGAGGCTGAGGGTTTTACTAAGGTGTTTATTCTAAAATCATGGGTTAATGATTTCTTTCAATATCCGAGTAAGTTTAGATATGACGCAGATAAAAAAGTTATGTTACAACCTGGAAATTTACCGAATGTGTCGCTATCTGAACTGTCGGAAAAGCAAGCCGCTAACGACAAGAGTATTGATCAGTTGACAGAGGGATTAACGGCACTAGCCGTTTCAATGGCAACCAAGGAGGGCGAATAGATATGCTGACAGTGTTGAAATTGTCTTATCAGGTATGGCATAAAATTAGTGATGAAGAGCTAACTAAGTTGGTTGGCCTACCGAGTGGCATCACGGAATCGGATTATAAAGAAATCACTGGCAAGAATTATGCAGAGCCTGACAAGGCAGAATAGTGGGGTGCCTACACTATGGATGATGGAAAGCTGTATAAGCATTATAAAAAGAATCAGTTTTGGTTTTGGTCGGCAATGGAAACGTATGCTATTGCAATAGTTTTCATTATTCAAGTGGGATTTTTTGATTTGGAACCGCCGGCGCACACCATACTGGGATTCTTAGACGATCCGGTATCTATTTTTATGATTGCGGTCATTGGAACCTTTGCACTGGTCTACTCGATTTGGGACTTCCACTGGTTTTATGCCCGACCAATTATGATTGGATGCCTAGTCTTTGTGTGGATGTCCTTTTTCTTAGGGTTCTTGGTTCATGACATGGAACTAGGATCATTAATTAGTCCGGGCGCCGTACTGACGGGAGGGGTGATTTGTCGGATTGTGAGCTATGCCTTTACGGGAGATGATTAAAATCAGCGATAAAGTAGTGACCGCCATTCTCTCCGCAATTTCGGCCATCGCGGTAGGATATGTTCCGGTGTGGGTGGCGCGAATAAACGCGGGTCATCCCCCGACGAAGAGTGATGAGATTCGACAACTGAAGGAAGAGAATGCGCGACTTAAGGAAGAGAATAAAAAATTGAAAGAACGAGGTGAGTAGTATGGATTATATCCAACAGCTCAATTTAGGGACGACGGCCGAATTGATGTTAACAATTCTGGTCGTTTTTGTTTTAACTCAAGCGGTCAAGCAGACCAAGGTACCCAACCAGTACATGCCATGGCTCTCTATGGGTGTGGGGGTACTGGTCGGTATTCTGTCGGTATTGGTGACCGGTGATCATAATTTTCTGTCGGGCGGGGTCATGGGGCTCCTAGTCGGGGGCTTCACATCCGGCCTGTTCGATGGATTTAAAGGATTCCAGATTAAGGAGAATGACAAATGAGCTATGATGTGAAGAGTACCTTTGCGCTTGGAACAAATGAAGGTTCTAGTCAACGAACAACCGGTCGGATGCTAGTAATTCATTCGACAGCTAACGTTGGCGCCAGCGCTAAGAATAATGCGAGCTTTGAAAAACATAACTGGAATAATCCTAACGTACGGTCCTATGTCCACTTTATTGCGGGAGATGGGGTTGTATATAAGGTGGGAGAAACTGGATATGTTGCCTGGGGTGCAGGTCCTACTGCCAACGGTTTGGCTCCAGTTCAGATTGAGATGGAAGAAACTAATGATGCAAAGAAGTTCAAGAGAATTTACGCAACCACCATTGAACTCCTACGAAAAATGGCCAAGAAGTACAATATCCCCTTAACTTTGGACACTGCTGGAAACACTGGTGTTAAGTCGCATCGATGGGTATCCAATCGATGGCATGAGTCGGACCACACGGATCCTTATGGATATTTGAGTAAGCATGGCATTTCAAAGGCGCAGTTTGCTAAGGATATCAAGAACGGTGTTGGTAAGACTGCCAAGCCTGGCAAGTCGAAGAAGGTAACGTATTTAACTGCTGCTAAGCAAGTCAAAGCCATCACGTCAGTAACACGTTACCACGACAAAGCTTTCAAAAAGAAAGAACTCCGTTTTAAACCGGGAACCATTTTTGACATCGCGAAAATTGTTAAGTATGGGAAGATTACTCGGCTGAAGCTAGGAAATGGATTATATATCACTAGTAATACTGATTATGTCAAGAAGTTAAAATAATGATAAAAGCCACTCACCTTCCAAAGATGAGTGGCTTTTTTATATGCAATCATTTCTCTCCATGTCCCGTAACGACTTCCATGCCTTCACGGGTAACAATCAATTGTCTCCCGAAAAGACGTACAGATCCTTCTGGAAAGCGGTCAGGATTGCTTCGTAATACCTGACGAACGTAATCGGGGGCCTTCCCCCAGCGTAGCGCGGCATCTTTTGCTGTCATGATTTCTGGATCGTTCAGATTGATATGTTTTGCCATAAGTTACCTCCCAATAGCCTTAACCACTAAGATTATAGCGGCTAGGGTAAATATTCCGATAGTGATGATGTTTAAAGCACGTTTGCTCATAATAATATCCTCCAATATGTTAGAATGAAGGTACACTAAGTAGGCGGTTCTCACCGCCCATTTCTTAGTGCCCGTGTCCTTTCCAGATTGCGTATGATAGGCTGATTAGTGATGTCAGGAATCCTAACCAGTCAAACCAATTTGGATTGGACCTTTTTTGTTGATGTTTCGGGCCGGTGTATCGGCGCTTCAACTAATTCCCTCCTTCCTTACTACATCTATTATAATACACTATTAAGTGTACACTGTCAAGTGTGAAAACGAATGTTATAATAATGTTGACTAGTGCGGTTTGGTCACCTCACAGCCAATTGAGGCCATTCGTCTCTTAGTGAGACGGGTGGCTTTTTTGTATGTTATTCACGTGCAAAATTCGGAAAACAGAATGAATGTGTTAGGCGAATGTATTAGTCTAGCATTATCGGCGAGTAGTCGATGATGAAGGGACTGATTTAAATATGAAGAGAATTATAATTGTTATGATACTGTTAGGCAGTGTATTAACAGGGTGTACGTTAGGACCTGGTAGTGTACATCTTCACGATGGTGGGAATAAGATTACCTATCGAATGCATTAAAGTGTCTACGGGTATAGCTTAAGTAAGAGGAACGCTCACAATGAGTGTTCTTATTTTTATGTATTAAAAAAGTCCCTCGCACGAATGTAACCAATTTTGTAACCAATTTTGACAGGAATGCTTTACCCCGGCGTTTTGTGGGCCTTTTGCGTAACTCTCGGGGGGCGCATTTAAATTGGAATAATGAGCGATAAACGTTGAGATGACGCTAGTTAGAGTTGGCGCCTTTTTTCGTGAGAAAAGTCTGTTCAATAGTGGTTATCTGGCTCTTTTGAGTGGTCTGTTTCGTTCCACGGATTAGTTAGTGGATGACTAGTTGTAAGTTGGGAGATGTTCACTCATAATTAAACGGTTGCCTACCTACACTAGCAATAGTGAGGAGGTGTGCCATAATGATTCAATACTTTTTCGCCCCGCTTGCGGTTGCACTGCTCAGTGCCTGGTTTGCTCATTGGCTAGATAGGCATGATTGCAAGTAAAGCATATTAGGCAACATCTAGCTCACCCGTTTATGGTGCATAAACGTCTAAAAAAGCCCTCGACTACTTACGATAGTCGGGGGCTTTGGTGTGTCTAATGTTTCAATACTTTTTCGCAAGTTCATTATATCAGGTTCTAAGCATAAATCCAAACATACGTTATGGAGCCCCGACAAAAAACTGCTAGCCGTTAAGCTAACAGTTCCATCTCAGGCGTTAAGGCCGAGCGTACTGATTCCCGCGAGATGCCCGGGTGGCGCCGCTGGATTGAGCCTTGGACTCCGATTCATACGTGTAGTTGCCCGGGTTGGTCACCTGCGAATAGTACTTGTCGCTGTCGGAGACGTAGACCATGCCGGATGCGGCCACGTGCCACTGGCCGGACTGCGTGGCGGAGTGGGTCGTGGTCCGTGTTTGATGGCTGGTGCTGTTCGCACTGGCGTTGCTGGAGCTGGTAGCGTGGCTGGATTGCCGGCTAGCTGAAGTGATGGGCTTGGCGTTGTTACTACCGGTGGTGTAATTGAGCTTGATGCCTTCCGCCGAGTTGATCACAGCGACTGCCGTGTTGAGTTGGCCATCCGACGACTTGATGTCCACGATGGAGCCGCGGGGGATGGTTTCACTGCGGTAGTAGAGGGGCGTGGTTTGGTACTTGATGGTATCGCTAGTGTTGGGGTTGGCTTTCCAGTAGTCTCTTCGGCGTAGCGCATGCCGCCATCCTGGTCCGCCCCAACGTTTTGGGGCCGGGTGCCGGTGGTGAAGTTATTGGCCGAGGTGTAGGACTTGGCGCCTAGTAGGCTATCACCGATGGAGTGACTCCGGTTATAGAGGTAGCCGTGGTAGGTCCGACCGGTGAAGACGTAGCTGATGGCGACTTTAGGATTCTCGGTGGGCCAGCCGCTGGGTTCTAGCGGACTACCTTGCCGAGAGCCCCGGGAATTGGCGTACTCGCCGTAGGTTAAAACGGCGCGAGCGGTGCCGGCCCGGCCTTGGGAATCACTGGCAAAATGGTAATTGCCAGCCTTCAGGTTCTTGAAGCCGGTGGTGTGGGCCTTGCCCAGTTTCCAGTAATAGTTTTGGGTTGGCCCCGCTGATTCCTGATTAGTATAGCTGACCAGTTTTTTGAGCACCTGACTGTTCCGGGACGTGGTGGTCTGGGATGTCGCGGTTGTGGTGGATTTAGTGGCGGAGTGCTTAGCGGTTTTGTGGGAAGTAGCCGCGTGTTTAGTGGCGCTGGTGGCAGACTTGCTGGACGAGTTGGCCATATTAGCCTGGTCCGAGTGCGTCTTAGTGGTGGAATCGTCGCCACTCCCCCCGATGCCGATGAAGATGAACGCAAGTACTAAGGCAATCAGGGCGTTGCGTCCTTGGTGGTGCGGGTTGCGGTGGCGGACTTTGTTGGTCACCCAGAGAATGCCGAGAATCATGGCGATGAGCAGACTGAGTCCCCCGATGAATGATGACATGAAAATTTCCTCCTCAGGAATACTAGTATTTGGATAGGTCAGCTAACTCGGAGATGAAACACGACCACTAAAGTTGGTTGATCACGTCATTAAGCATACCAGAAATTCTGGAATGAAAGAAATTAAGGGTGAAATTTAATCGTCAGGCAACGGAATTGATGCGGTATTAATTCGGTAATTTAGGGACGGTGGTTTGTGGTCGCGAGTTGGCTGATTGCGTAACTTGTCAAGACCGTTTCTTGACTGGATGGATTAGTGGATAATCGGTTGCCCTAGGCTGGGCCTTCCGGCATGATGACAGAAGGGCTTGTTTACACTAGGGATAGTGGAAAGTGTCATCGTAATTTATAACTTTTTTGAACAATAATTATAGTATAAATGAGAAATTTGGGGTTGATTAATCGTTATATGTATAAATCAAGTATATCTTATGAAGTTAGCTGTCCTTGATAATTACGGCTCATGAGTACTTAACCAAGAGGCGTGGATTTAATGTGGTAAATTACCGGGAGGGTAAGATTTGGAAATAGTATTGGAGGTATGATTAATTACCATTATTGGCGATTGGTATGCATTCTATAAATATGAGATAAAATTCATGTAAATTACGGAAATTTACTCTAAGAAAGTTGCTAATTCAATTTATATGAGGAGCTGAATTATGTCACAATCACAAATTTTAATACAGATGGACATTCATGTAACTCCCAAGCACTCAATTTGGGGGTATCGTATTTAGTTGGGTGAAAAATCCGTCGTATGTACTGGAGATGCACCCCGTGATAAAACAGCTCCATTGGTAGGGGTGGTTGTCTTTATTAAGGCATTACGGTGTTTGGATCAGATGCGATTATTACATTCACCATTATATTTTGTAACTAACATTCAAAATGTGGCTGATACTGTTAATAAAGGATGGTTCACTAAGATGGCTAGAAAAAACTTCAAAGTAAAAAATAAATATCCTGAGATGTGGGAAAAAGTGGATTCTATTTTAAATACGATAGATGACTATCAGATGGTTTGGATACGTAGTTCGCATAAAAATGTAGATTGGTTAAAGAAAACGACGCTTAGACCCCATTAAAACTTCATTTACGATAGTAGTTGAAGCGTAAATGATTTATGATATGGATAAATGTTATTTAAGTAGCACATTACTAAAGTACGATAAAAATGTGATAATCTAAACTTAAGTGTCTAATAAAACGACGCTTCACAATGTTAATCGCCAAAGGAGTCCCAATCGTGTATTTAAATGTCCTCCAAAAAGGCCGCGACCTCTTTCGCGACTATCCTAATGTACGTGAACCCGCGCGGGCCAAGCAAGCGGCATTGGCGAACCCGATTTTTTCTTGGCACGCCACGGCACTACAGGTGCAACGCCAGCGCTTCGTCCTCCTGAACCACGATGCCAGTGCGTTGTGCGTGGTATTGAACGCTACCGCTGCCGACCAGCCCCGGTTGGCCGACCAATTCTGGGATCAGCTGGCCCAGCAGTGGCCCCAGTACGGTCTACCGGCAGCGGACTTGGCGACTTACCGGCAAGCCGCGGGGGCGTGGCAGATCATGGCCCCTAGTGACCACCGACAAGTGCGGCGGTTAAGTGAACAGGGGATGTACGTGGATTTTCTGTGGCAGCAGGGGATTACCTCGCCGTTAGAAATGGCGTTGCTAGTGGCCCAGACACCACCGTTGGGGCGGCAATTACCGCGCCACCAGGTCGCCACCATCGCGACAGATTTAGCGCCGAGTCGGTTTCGTTGGCGTGAATAGCGTTTGAAAAGTTTACCGGAGTAGCGCAGCAAGGCCACTCCGGTTTTAATTTGGCAACTTTTTGGCGAATATGGCTTAAATCAGCGTCGCCTGGGACTTAAAAGTGGTAATCTGAAAGACAATCAATCCCATGTGATAGAAGGTTTAGCTGTGAAAAAATCATTCAGTTATCTTTTAGTGGTCCTAACGGCGGTGGTGGTCCTGCTGGCCGGTGTCTTCCTGGTCTCGCAACAGCACCTGGCGAACACCACGACCCGAACGGCGAAGGTTAAGCCGTCCCGACCCAAGCAGACCGTGGCGCCGTTGACCGCTGCGGCGTTAACCAAGAATCCTAAACTCAAGTACGCCAGCATCATCTATTACGGCATCCACTACTCCAAGATTCAACGGTGGCAAGAAGCTGCTAACGTCAAGCGGGGCTGGCAGGTTCAATTAGACCGGGTTCAGGGAACCACGCGGTATTCGGTGTGGCCGGACCAGCACATCCAGGCCAGCCACAAGAATTTGGAACCCAATTGGTTTACGTTAAGCGGTCGGCAGGTGACTTACCATAGCTTTATCGTCCACTCGAACGGTGACTATACGGTCTTAAAGGTCTCGCAGGCGCAACTCTTAAAGCGGATCAATCACGACCACGCCGGCCAGCGGGTCCGCAAAATGCTGGTTCGATTAAGCGTCTTGGATGAACGTTGAACGACCAGTTTCCAGTGAAAAGGGCTGGTATTGGGTTTCTAACTGTTCTATCATCATTAGTAGCGGAACAACGCGATGACAAGACAGATAGGGGGCCCAACCATGCAGGGCGATTACTTAGACCAGCGGCTGATCGGCCGTCAATTTACCATATCCGCTACCGATTTAAGCGTCGGGGCGACCTTTTACGGCATTCTGTACCACCTGAACGCCACTCAAGACTTACGGGTGGGGGATGTCGTGGAAGTGATTCACGCGGACCAGCACGGCTTGACCGTCCGCGTTGTGACCGCTAATTAGGAGGGGATTCAGATGTGGGGAGCTATGTTAGGATTACTAATCCTACTGATCATTATTTTAGGATTACTGTTATCGGTGAAGATTATTACGCAGCCTGACCGGGGCGTGGTGATCACCTTAGGGAAATACAACAAGACGTTAACGCCGGGGATTCACCTGATTGCACCGTTTATCTCGCACGTGATCCGGGTCAGCACGGCCCAGACGCCGGTCGACTTGGACGAACAAGTGGTGATTACCAAGGATAACGCGGAGATTTCCGTGAAGATTTCGTTGAAATACCACGTGACCAACATCGAAGACTTCGTGTTTAAGAACGAGGATTCGGTGCGCAGTATGACCCAGGATACCCGGGCGTCCTTACGGGGAATCATCGGGAATAAGGAATTAAACGAGGTCCTGAACGGGACCGAAGAGATCAACCGGGCCTTGTTCGCAGGGCTGTCGGACGTTACGGCGGGATATGGGCTCAACGTGGATCGGGTCAACATCGACTCCGTCAACCCGTCGCGGGACATTCAGGATTCGATGAACAAGCTCTTGAAAGCCACCCGGGAACGGGACGCGGCGATTGCGACCGCCCAAGGGAAGAGCAAGTCGATCACGCTGGAGAACGAGGCCAATAACCAGGCCCTGTTAGCCACCAACCAGGCCCAAAACACGGCGTTAGTAAATTCGGCGACGGCCAAAGCGACGGCAATCCATACCGAAGCGGATGCGGACGCTTACCGGATTGGAAAGCTGAACGCGGCGTTGAGTGTGTCCTCGCAGAACTACTTTATTTCGCAAAACATCGCGGCCTTCAAGGAACTGGCTAACAGCGATGCCAATACGGTGGTCATGCCCAATACCGCCATCGACAGTTTAGGCGCCGTACCAGCCTTTGCGGAGGCGTTTAAGGCGACGAAATCGGCTAAGTAAAATTTGAGTAGTGGTTCGTGTGCTGGCAATATAAATGATTGCAAACCAAACGGCCATCAGTAGGTTGCTTACTGATGGCCGTTTTAGCATGTCCACTATTGGTGATGGATAATTGTTCCGTACTGAGCTGGATGACATCATGACTCATTGATGGCTCGCGGTTGGTGTGCCGACTAGAATGGAAAGTCGAAGTTATAATAGACTGTCTGCACGACGCGATAAAAATCTGCATTGCGCATGGTTTCAATGTATGTGATTTGCCGCCCTGCTTTTGGAGTTGCATCAAACGAATAAATTTGCGCAGCGATGACTTGTCCGTGAGTATCGTAGCCACGGAGACTAAAGTAGCCAGGTAAATCACGTATCGTAGATGTAATGGGGGAAACAATGACAAACCCAGTGTTCTGAGTGTAGAGATTGCTACTAAGAATTAAGGCTGGCCGGCGTTTTTTTATTTCGCGGCCGCGTTAGGAATCAAAATTAATCCAGATGATATCTTTTTGCTTAGGCAAGTAAGCCATTATTCGACCTCATTCCGGTCAACGTCAGGCCATTCTTCAGACATTGATTGTTTCGGTTTAGGGCCAGCGTAAGGATTCTCAAGACGGGGGATGAGTGTGTATGACTCGCCGTCGCTTGATGGGATGAGTAGCCACCGTTGCCCTTTCTTGAAATGACCGTTTTTAGGTAGACTTAATGCTAACGAATTACCGCGACTAACTGTTTTGACCTCGATCATCGTAAACCCTCCCGCACTAAATAATCTTATCTTTATATCGTACAAGTATAATATATAATGCGAAATAACACAGCTAAAACGATGACTAGCCCCTGCCTTAAAGTTAAGCGATTCTGTTTCGTTAAATCATCAAAAATGAGATTTTAATGAAAAACAGCCTTG
Source organism: Levilactobacillus namurensis (assembly GCF_032197885.1). Lineage (NCBI taxonomy): Bacteria > Bacillati > Bacillota > Bacilli > Lactobacillales > Lactobacillaceae > Levilactobacillus > Levilactobacillus namurensis. The sequence goes on from NZ_CP134159.1 coordinate 433,532, forward strand.
CATTTCTCATAATCTCTGCTTATAATAGCAACCAATACTTGAAAAACGTTGAAGAAAAAAGTAGCGCTGCCGGCGATGCCCAGTGAGTCACGTAAAATGCGAAGTGACCATCTAGGCGGTGCGAAAATCATTTCTGAGTTCGGTGCTGAATTTGTAGGTTACCGTGGCAGCCACCATTACCAGGCTAGCGGATGTTGGTCCGTGATGAGTGTGACGTCGTTGGACGCCACAAAAAGGTGGTACCGTTCTACTGAAAACTAGTGAGAGCCCTTTTCCCGTTGATGGGAGAAGGGCTCTTTTTAACGTTTAGAGGTTAATTTTAAGGAGGAATCAAGATGGAACAGACAAAACAGACGCGATGGCAATTATTAGTGGTGAGTTCGTTGATTTTCGGCATGTTCTTTGGTTCCGGTAACTTGATTTTTCCGGTCCACCTGGGGCAATTAGCCGGCCAGCATTGGTTCACAGCAGCGTTAGGCTTCGCCGTATCGGGGTCGTTATTTCCCTTACTGGCAATTTTAGCGGTGGTGGTCACCCAAAGTGACGGCCTCTATGACCTGGCTAAGCCGGTGGGGCGCCATTACGCGGCCTTCTTCTTGGTCTTAGTTCACCTAACCATCGGCCCGTTCTTCGGGACACCGCGGACCGCCGCGACGGCTTACCAGATGGCCGCCGAGCCGTTTTTGCCCCAACGGTGGACCACGCTGGGTCAGTGGGTATTTACCGCAGTCTTCTTCGGGTTGGCTTACCTGATTGCGACCCATCAAAATAGTCTGATCAAGTGGGTCGGCAAGTACCTCAACGTCTGCTTCTTGGCATTACTGGCCGTCATCTTCGTGGTGGCTTTCTGGCACCCCATGGGCGGTTTGGCGCACACGCCGACCGCAGCTTACCAGAGTGGCGCGACCATCAGCGGGTTGTTGGAAGGCTATAACACCATCGATGCCGTGGCGCTATTGGCGTTAAGTGTCACCTTCGTTCACGCGGTGCGGGGATTAGGGTACCATGACCGGGAACTGACTAAGGTGACCGCCAAAGCGGGGATCTTAGCCATCGTGGTCGAAGTCTTAGTGTACTTCGGGTTGGTCCTGTTAGGGGCCTTTAGCCTGGGGCAGTTGACGCTGTCAGCTAATGGTGGAGTTGCGTTGTCCCAGATTGTGGGCCACTACTTCAGTCGCTTTGGGACGGCGTTCTTAGGCGTCTTGGTCACGTTAGGGGTCTTCACCACGGCCTTGGGTCTGGTGACCTCGTTTGCCCAGGACTTCCACAAGCTGTTCCCGAAAGTCAGTTACTTGACCTGGTTACGGATCACCACGGTGGCCTCGTTCGTGGTGGCCAACGCCGGTTTGGATAACATCATCGCCTGGTCGTTACCAGTCTTGATGCTGTTATACCCGTTGTCCTTAGCATTGATCCTGGTTTCCCTGACGGTGGCCAAGTGGGCCTACGCGGGAGTGGTCTACAAGGCCACGATTGCCTTCACGGCAGTGCCCGCCATCCTGGATCTGTTGGCGAACTCACCAGCCGTCGTGACCACTTGGGGTCCGGTCGCCCGGGTCTTACACCTCTACCACACCTACGTGCCCTTGGCGAGCCTGGGCTTAGGTTGGTTGGTGCCGACCTTAGTGGGCTTTGTCTTGGGCCTAGGTTGGGGGTACTGGCGGTTAGTCGTCGAACGCAACGCGCAGGAGGCTTAGAGCCGGTTGATCCAGTCGTCTAGTTGCCGCATCCGGGTCGCTAAGTAGCTGGGCAGCGCCAGATTCGTCTTTTGAATCACCTGTTGTTGCGCCCAGATCATCAGGGCGGCTTCGATCAACGTGCTGTGGCGGAGCTTTTTGAGGTTCTCTTGCCGGTAGGTCTGCTGTAGGCGGACCCGCACGTCCTTGGTGAGTTCGGGTTCTAAGTATTTGTCGTAAACTCCGGGATTAAAGCCCTCGGGGTGGTCACAAGCGACGGTCCAGACCAACATCTGGAGCAGTTGGGGCCGGACGTGTTGCGCGTTCATTTCACTAGCATAGAGAAATTGTTTACGGGCCAAGCCCTTGGCCACGTTGCCCACGCACCAGTAGAATTCGTTTAGAACGGCGTTGAACGCAGCCTGGGTGGGCGCGAATTGCCGGTGACTGTGGTCGTCGGTCGGCCGGGAGCTGAGGGCCGGATCCTGGGCCCACACGATGGTGTTGAGCGAGTCGTTCTTCAGGTAGGAGGACAGGTCGGCCATGGGCGCAATCTTGAGGTCGATGCGCGTGGAGTTCATGAACTGGACCAAAAAGATGCGCCACTGGTTCGAGTGGGTGCCGAACAGATTGCTGTGCTCGGCATGCTGGCAGATGCTGGGTTGCCCGAACTCGGTGACCCACGTGGTGAAGTCGAACGCGGTTGGATTGGCGACAAAGTAAGTCACGTCGATATCCTGCCAGCTATCTGAACCGGTGGCGGTATCGTTGACTGACCCCTCGGTGCCCACGGCTTGGATAAAGGTGTGATTTTGGGCATAATTAATGAGATGAGTTAAGATTTCAGACATCAAAGATCACTCCAATTTCTCTAAACTAAGCAGTCAAACAATGGGGGTAAATGATTTACCCTAATAGATTGATACCCATCAACATTATATGACTTGTCCGAATTGATAGCGAGAACTTGTCTCGGGAAAATGTTAAGAGGTTGGGCTATTGACGCAATGGAAATAAGGGGCTTAATTGCACTCATCGGTTGGACGAGCGGCAATGAATCACTTACCACAACTGGAGCCAGCCTACTAAAAAATGTAGGCTGGTTTTTGGGTTGCCGGTCCCCCGTTAGCAGCCAAACCCCACTTTAATGGGGAAGTTTGAACGGAAATCGGAAAAACGGTTGAATTTTTAGAGCGAGAGGACGATACTAGGGTTAGTTGGTTCGCCCAACCATCGTCGCCGAACTGCAATCGCTTTCAACCGGGGATCGGTCCCGGTTGCTGAAGAACGAAGTTAGTTGGGATTTTGACCAGGGCGCATCAACGGATTAAAGGAGGGAATGCGTATGGTTCGTCGCAGTATGAATCGTAATCAGTTGCACGACCAGAATCTAAAACTGGTCCTACAACAAATTTTTAACAACCATCCAACCTCCCGTATCGAAATTTCTCACCAGTTAAACTTGAACAAATCCACGGTCTCCTCACTCTACAACACCCTGATGGCCGATGGGTACCTGTCCGAGCTGGGATTAGGGGATGCTTCGACGGCGGGGGGCCGCAAACCAACGTTAGTCGCAATCAACCAAGACTACGGTTACACGTTGACGTTTGACCTGGGCTACCGTCACCTGCACGCGCTAGCCACTAACTTGAACGGGCACATCTGGCAGTATGACCGCATTGACACTAAGGGTCAGACCATCCATGACATGATCGACCGGATCAACCAGTACATCGCCCAACTCCAGGAGACCGATACCACCAGCCACGGCTTACTGGGCATCTGTTTCTCGATTCACGGGATCGTGAATCAGAATCGGGTGCAGACTTCGCCGTTTATCGACATGGATGGGGTGGACCTGGAACAGGTCTTTAGTGACCGGTACCAGGTTCCCGTGGTGTTGGAGAACGAAGCCAACCTATCGGCCATCTATGAGCGTGACTTTAACGGCGCCCGGCAGCTCAACAGTACCGTCACCATCAGTATTCACCGAGGAATCGGGGCCGGGGTCATTCTGCACCGCGACCTGTTCCGCGGGGAGCACGGGGATGCTGGCGAAATTGGGCAGACGATTCTGAACGTGACCACCAATGACCAAGGCCGGTTGACGCCGATTCGGGCCGAAGAAATTAGTTCCGAAGACGCCATCATTCGCCAGGTCGAAGAGCAGAAGGGCCTGGATAACTTGGATCGATCCGATATCGTGCGCCTGTACCGCGACCACGACACGGATCTGGCGGTGATTCTCCAGCGGGCCACGATTGCCATCAGCAGTCTGATCTACAACACCATGCGGACTCTCGATCCCGACGCGTTCTTCCTGAACTCGCCGTTGATCGAAGAGTTGCCGGACCTGCTGACCCAGATTCGAGCGGGCTACCAGAAGTTGGCCCAAAACGACGTGACCATCGACCTGACCACCAACGCGCGGTTGGCGACGGTCTTGGGGGGCTGTTCTTTGATTACCCATAAGGCCTTAGCCTTGGACGGGTACGAACTGACCTTTGAACGGCCAGAAGCGTCAACGCCGACGGAACAGTAAGCGATATTCGGACTGACTGGTAGTGCTAGTCAGCGCCCGGTAAGGCTAATAACTGTGTTGAATTGGAATCGTCCCATCATGGGCTAAAGCGAGTGACTAGGGCGACTTCTGAGTTATCGCGGTTAGTCAATTAAGCAGTCTGCACAATTGGCGAATTGGTGTGGCGAAAATTAGCTTACTTTATATAGAAGAAACGCATTCGGCGGTCCCACATTAACGGGGACCGCCTTTTTGGACGGATTTAAAATTTGAAAAACTAGGGAGAACCGGTCCGGCTTACGGCCAGTTGGGATTAGCGGGGGCATGTGTGAAACCGGATACAAAAAGTTGAACTTTTTGTCCGAAAACGCTTGCACCAAAAAAGAACCCGTGTATAATAAGATTTGTAAGTTGGTTGTAACAACGAACTAACCCAAAGGAGCTAAATTAATTATGACTGAAGAATATTGGAAAGGCGTCGACAAGATTCAATACGTCGGCCACAGCGACAAAAAATCAGGTTTAGGTTTTCAATACTACAATCCAGACGAAGTTATCGGCGGCAAGAAGATGCGCGACTGGTTACGGTTCGCCGTTGCCTACTGGCACACCTTTGACCAACGCTTAGTTGACCCATTCGGTGACGGGACTGCGCAACGTCCTTACGACAAGTACACCGACCCAATGGACTTAGCTTTAGCTAAGGTTGACGCAGCGTTCGAATTCTACGACAAGTTGGGCGTTGACTACCTGTGCTTCCACGACCGTGACTTGGCACCTGAAGGCGACACCTTACGTGAAACCAACAAGAACCTGGACAAGGTCGTTGACAAGATCGTTGACTACCAAAAGACTTCTGGCATGAAGGTTCTTTGGAACACGTCAAACATGTTCACCAACCCACGCTTCGTTGAAGGGGCCGCAACGTCACCATACGCTGACATTTACGCTTACTGTGCTGCTCAATTGAAGCACAGCCTGGAAATTGGTAAGCGGGTTGGTTCTGAAAACTATGTCTTCTGGGGTGGCCGTGAAGGTTACGAATCACTTTGGAACACTAACATGAAGGAAGAACAAGAACACGCAGCGAAGTTCTTCCACATGGCTAAGGACTACGCCAACGAAATTGGCTTCGACGCACAAATGTTGCTCGAACCAAAGCCAAAGGAACCAACCACGTTCCAATACGACTTCGACGCCGCAACCACGATCGCCTTCATGAAGGAATACGGTCTGGACAAAGACTTCAAGTTGAACTTGGAAGGTAACCACGCCAACTTGGCTGGTCACACTTACCAACACGAAATCCGCGTTGCCCGTGAAGCTGGCGTCTTAGGTTCTCTGGATGCCAACCAAGGTGACAAGTTGATCGGCTGGGATATTGATGAATACCCATCCAACTTGTACGAAACGACGGCTGCAATGTACGAAGTCGTTGAAAACGGCTCAATCGGCCCTCGCGGTGGGTTGAACTTCGATGCTAAGCCTCGTCGTTCATCCTTCGAACCAAACGACCTGTTCTACGGCCACATCGTCGGTATGGACAGCTTCGCCGCTGGTTTGCGGGTTGCCGTTGCCATGAAGGAAGACGGCTTCTTAGACCAAATCAAGAAGGACCGTTACAGCTCATACGAATCCGGTATCGGTGCTGATATCGAAAGCGGCAAGGCTGACTTCAAGTCCCTTGAAAAGTACGCAATCGACAAGCCACAATCCGAATTATTGGCCGCAACGCACTCCGACCACTTGGAAGCAATCAAAGACACCATCAACCACTACATCATCGACACGCTGAGCAAGTAATGCGGTGATCGCGGTTAACTGAACACACGAAAGATGGAGGATGGACGGTGGTCCGTTCTCCATTTTTCGTCAAAGAACCCCTGAATTTCGGGGGTTGAACCACCACAAGCACCCCGTGTGTGCTGCACGGGTCGAACCAGATTGCTCCGGACGCCTTTGGACTGGTCAGTCAGGAACAGAATGCGGTTTTCTCGTCGTCATGCTTGGGTATACGATCAACTTACAGGCTCTGCCACGAAGATGAGTGGTGCCGAGTTAGGACTGATCAGAAGGCGTACGGCTTAAACGGGCTTGTGGGGGTTCAGCTTCCGAAACGGGGACGTACGACGCATCGTCAGTGATTATCAGCAGGAGGGTTATTAATGGGGAAGTATGTACTGGGGGTCGACCTAGGCACGAGTGCCGTCAAGGTCTCCGCCCTCGACCACAGCGGGCAGATCGTTGCCCAAGAAAGCTTCGGCTACGACTTGATTCAGAAGCAACCAGGCTATAATGAACAGAATCCAGAAGACTGGGTCTCCGGGACCACGGTCGCCATTGTGCGGTTGATCTTAAACGACCACTTGGCAGCCGAAGACATTGAAGGATTGAGCTTCTCCGGGCAAATGCACGGGTTGGTCCTTTTGGACGAAAACAAGAAGGTCTTACGGCCATCCATCCTCTGGAACGATACCCGGAGTACGCCCCAACGGGAAGAGATCGAAGCGAAGATGGGCGACGAATTTGTCGACATCACGCGGAACCGGCCCCTGGAAGGCTTTACGTTGACCAAGCTGTTATGGGTCAAGGAGAATGAACCGGACATCTGGGCTAAGGCTAAGTACTTTGTATTGCCCAAAGACTACGTGCGTTACCGGATGACCGGGAACCTAGCCATGGACTACTCCGACGCCACCGGGACGGTGCTGTTGGACGTGGCTAAGGGCGAATGGAGCCAACGAATCTGTGACGTCTTCGACATTCCGATGAGCATGTGCCCACCGTTGATCAAGTCGATTGATTTGGCGGGGACGGTCACGCCCGCATACGCTGAATTCTCCGGGTTGACCACGGACACTAAGGTCTTTGGTGGGGCCGCCGATAACGCGGCCGGTGCCGTGGGGGCCGGAATCTTACAGCCTAACATGGTGCTCTCTAGCATTGGGACGTCTGGGGTGGTCTTGAAGTACGAAGACAACGCGGACGTCAATTATCACGGGGTCTTGCAGTTTGAAGACCACGCCATCCCAGACAAGTTCTACTCGATGGGGGTTACTCTGGCGGCGGGCTATTCGTTGAGCTGGTTCAAGAAGACCTTCGCGCCAGTGGAAGACTTCACGGACTTTGTCTCCAGTGCCGCGAAATCGACGGTCGGGGCTAACGGCTTGCTCTACACGCCGTACATCGTGGGTGAACGGGCACCGTACGCGGACGCTGACATCCGGGGGAGCTTTACCGGGGTCGATGGGACGGACCAACGCCATGACTTTGTGCGGGCCGTGCTGGAAGGCATCACCTTCTCGTTCCGGGACATCTTCGACATCTATGAAGAAAATGGTGGCGACTTCGATACGGTGGTTTCCATTGGTGGTGGCGCGAAGAGCCCACTCTGGCTGCAGATTCAGGCCGACATCTTTAACCGTAAGGTCGTCAGCCTGAAGAACGAGCAGGGACCAGGCATGGGGGCCGCGATGATGGCCGCCACTGGACTGGGCTGGTTCGATTCGCTGCAGGACTGTGCCAAGACCTTCGTCGACTTTGGGAAGGTCTACGAACCAAACCCAGAGAACGTCAAGAAGTACGCTGAATTACACCAGATCTACAAGCAGGTCTACGCACAGACCAAGTCGATCAGTGCCCAACTGTTGGACTACCGGCGGAATAATCTGTAGTGATTGGCTGCAATCGTGGCCTAGAAAAAGCACGGTTTTGGTATTCGTAAATTAAGAAACAGAACATCTCAAAAAGTAAAGACTAAGCGAGTTCGACAATCCTGTTGAACCCGCTTCTTGTGCTAAAATTTAAAATTGGTATAGAGTGAATTATATCAGAAATAGTAATGTCATTACACTTGATTATATCAAGAAATTATTACATTTTATTAAGTGAGAATATAAGTGTAAAAATTCAATTGGTATATTTAAAAAAGCGCTTTCATTTTTAACGATTCTATGATAAACTATTTTTTGGTTAGTTGTGAGTGACAACTAACTCAACCAACTTACAATAAGAATCATGGACAGAGCATCATCGTGGAGAATCAGAGGTGATTCACCGCACATTCGTCTGTAAGACAACTCACCACACAGTTAGGAGCGTTACTATGCGAAAAGTATCGACAGGGTTTGTGTACTTCTTCGGGGCCCTTGGAGGGCTGCTGTTTGGATACGACACCGGGGTTATTTCTGGGGCTATCCTTTTTATTCAGAAACAAATGCATCTGGGTTCTTGGCAACAAGGCTGGGTCGTTAGTGCTGTTTTGTTAGGAGCCATTTTAGGTGCTGCCATCATTGGACCATCTTCTGACCGTTACGGCCGGCGTAAGTTATTGTTAGTTTCTGCTATTATTTTCTTCGTGGGGGCATTAGGTTCTGCATTCTCACCTGAATTCTGGACGTTGATTATCTCACGAATTATTTTGGGAATGGCTGTTGGGGCCGCTTCTGCGTTAATCCCGACTTACTTGGCCGAATTGGCACCCGCGGATAAACGTGGGACCGTATCTAGTTTGTTCCAGCTGATGGTCATGACTGGAATCTTCTTGGCATATGTCACCAACTACACGTTCTCTGGGATGTACACAGGGTGGCGCTGGATGTTAGGATTAGCTGCGGTTCCGGCAGCTCTTCTTTTCTTAGGAGGATTGGTTCTACCGGAAAGTCCTCGATTCTTAGCGAAAACGGGACGGCTTAGTGAAGCTAAGGCAGTTCTGACGAACATGAATAAAAATGATAGCGCTGCCGTTGATCAAGAACTTCATGATATTGAAGAACAAGCTAAGATTAAGAGCGGCGGTTGGTCTGAACTCTTTGGTCCGGCTGTTCGTCCGGCATTGATTATTGGGATTGGGTTAGCCATTTTCCAACAAGTCATGGGATGTAATACGGTGCTTTACTACGCGCCAACTATCTTTACGGATGTCGGTTTTGGTGTTTCTGCAGCCTTGATTGCTCATATTGGGATTGGAATCTTTAATGTGATTGTTACCGCCGTGGCAGTGGCCATTATGGACAAGATTGACCGGCGCAAGATGTTGAACATCGGATCGGTTGGTATGGGAATTTCTCTGTTCGTTATGAGTATTGCGATGAAATTCTCCGGTGATTCTTTCGCCGCTGCTATCGTCTGTGTCATTGCTCTGACGATTTACATTGCATTCTTCTCGGCTACCTGGGGCCCCGTGATGTGGGTCATGATTGGGGAAGTCTTCCCGCTGAACATTCGGGGCTTAGGGAACTCCTTTGCTAGTGTGATTAACTGGTCAGCCAACATGGTGGTTTCGTTGACCTTCCCATCCCTGTTAGACTTCTTTGGTACTGGGAGTCTGTTTATTGGTTACGGTGTCTTGTGCTTCTTGGCAATCTGGTTTGTTCAAAAGAAAGTCTTCGAAACACGGAACCGTTCGTTGGAAGAAATCGAAGCAACGTTACGGGAACGTGCTACGGTAGGACACGTGACAACGGAATCAACTAAATAATCTTAGGTTTTGAAAGTCCGAGTGAAAGCTCGGGCTTTTTTGGTACTTGTTTAAATGGCGAGGGTACCGAACGATTGGCCTTGAGGGATGTAAGCGAAAACAAACTTATGAAATCATCTTAGAAAGCGCTTACCAAATCTAGTTAAAAGTGGTAGAGTTAACATAGTTGGTTTGAGAGACCAACTAACAGAATGAACTTGTTCGCAACCAACTTACAATTGTTGATCAAGTCATTCGAATTAGTAAGGAGTTAAAAGCATGCATAAAATATCAACAGGGTTTGTGTACTTCTTCGGTGCACTCGGCGGGTTGTTGTTTGGTTACGATACCGGGGTCATCTCCGGCGCCATCCTCTTCATCCAACGCCAGATGCACCTGGGATCCTGGCAACAGGGCTGGGTCGTAAGTGCCGTCTTATTAGGGGCCATCTTAGGGGCCGCCATCATTGGCCCGTCGTCAGACCGGTATGGTCGGCGTAAACTCCTATTGCTTTCTGCCATTATTTTCTTTATCGGGGCGTTAGGTTCGGCGTTTTCGCCAGAGTTCTGGACCCTGATTATTTCCCGGATCATCTTGGGGATGGCCGTGGGGGCCGCTTCGGCGTTGATTCCCACTTACCTGGCCGAATTGGCACCCGCTGATAAGCGGGGGACGGTTTCTAGCCTCTTCCAGTTAATGGTCATGACGGGGATTTTCATCGCCTACGTGACCAATTACACGTTTGCCGGGATGTACACCGGTTGGCGGTGGATGTTGGGGTTCGCCGCGATTCCAGCCGCCTTACTCTTCTTAGGTGGGTTGATCTTACCAGAAAGTCCCCGGTTCTTAGTCAAGACGGGGAAGGTTGATGAAGCGCGGGCCGTTTTGGATACCATGAACAAACACGACCAAGCAGCGGTGAACGCCGAAATCACCCAGATTAAAAAGCAAGCGCAAATCGTCAGTGGCGGTTGGACCGAACTCTTTGGTAAGACGGTGCGGCCAGCCCTGATTATTGGGATCGGATTAGCCATTTTCCAACAAGTCATGGGATGCAACACCGTGTTGTACTACGCGCCAACCATCTTTACGGATGTTGGTTTCGGGGTCTCGGCCGCGTTACTGGCGCACATCGGTATCGGTATCTTTAACGTGATCGTGACGGCGGTGGCCGTTTCTATCATGGATAAGATCGACCGGAAGAAGATGCTAATCATTGGTGCCGTGGGCATGGGGATTTCCCTGTTCATCATGAGTATCGCCATGAAGTTCTCCGGGGGCTCGTTTGCCGCCGCTGTGGTCTGTGTGATTGCCCTGACAGTCTACATTGCGTTCTTCTCCGCCACCTGGGGTCCCGTGATGTGGGTCATGATTGGGGAAGTCTTCCCGTTGAACATTCGGGGGTTAGGGAACTCCTTTGCCAGTGTGATCAACTGGACGGCGAACATGGTGGTTTCGTTGACCTTCCCATCCTTACTGGACTTCTTCGGTACGGGGAGCTTGTTCATCGGCTACGGTGTCCTGTGCTTCTTGTCCATCTGGTTCGTCCACAAGATGGTCTTCGAGACGCGGAACCGGTCGTTGGAAGAGATTGAAGCCACGTTGCGTGAACGGAGTGGTGAAACGGTGTCAGCAACCGTTGCGCCCGCGACGCATAGCGCGAATTAACTGAATTGAATACCAGTTTTTGGGCCGTTCCGGTGAGGACGGTCCTTTCTGCTGTTCTTTAACAAATGGATTTACCCTTGGGAAAGCTTGTAAGAATTTTGAATTAAACGAATATATAAAAAAGGTTTGCTAATATGCAAACCAATTTTAAATGCTATTTAGTAATTGTTTTATCACGACTGTAGATAACTTTGGTATGTTTAATTTGTTGCTGACCGATTAATTCTTTTAGCGAACAACATTTGAAATCTAAAGAGTGAAGAGTTTTTAAGATGTCTTCGATTGCAGATGAATCTGCCGGTTGAAAGTCGTGCATTAAAATGACATCACCATCTTTAGCCTTATGAATGTTCTGAATAACTTTTTTAGGATCGTGATGGTCCCAACTCTTAGTGTCTAGTGACCAGATTACAGCTGGACGGTCGAATATCGCTAGTAATTCATCGTTAAATTCACCATAAGGGGGGCGAATGTATTCTGGTTCTCGTCCGATAATGCTTTTAATTAAATGATCGTTTTTATCCAGTTGGTCCTGTGCTTCTGAAAGAGACACATTTGGCAAGTGTAGGTGATCATATGTATGATTGCCAAAGGCAAACAATGGATTTTGTGCCTCACGTTTTAATAAATCAGGATATTTTTGGGCGTGCTGTCCCCATATCATAAAAGTTGCGGGGATATGGTGTTTGGTTAGAACATCGATAACATGAGGTGTTGTTGGTTCCCAGGGGCCATCATCAAATGTTAGAGCAATATTTTTCATTTTGTATGCATTCCTTTGATTGGATTTTACAGTAGTTAATATATTACGTTTGATTTCTTTTGGCAAGCGCTTTCATTAATTGTAAAATAGAATACAGTACACATGGTATTAATGAATTATTACATAGCACAATGTTTGCTTAAATAGCCTCGAGACGACGACTAGAAAGGTATGAGGTTAAAATGACTAATTATTTTGTAGCAATTCCAAGCCTGGAATCAAATATTCGATTATTTGGCGGTCATACTAGGACGGTTGCTGGTGGGTGGAAGTTTTTTGGTCAAATACATCAATCATTTGAATTAATGTGTGTTACTCATGGCAAACAAATTACTAGAATGAAAAATTTAGAGAGCGTAAAATATCTTGTGTAAATGCATAAAAGATTTCTGAATTGTATAGAAATAGGGAATGCCTTCCCTTATGATATTTAGTAACCACAGAAAACATCACAGGAGGCATTCCCCATGAATGAACTTACCACAGAAATTATCGCTGCACTAGCCCAAAAGCAAGATTTGGACGAAGTTTTTCGTCACCACCTCGAAATTGCGATTAACCAGCTGCTTCAAACCGAATTGGCAGAGTTTTTGGGTTACGAACGCTACTCATACGCTGGGATTAACACTGGTAATAACCGCAACGGCAGTTATGAGCGCTCGTTTGATACGAAGTACGGCCAACTTAGCTTAACCATTCCTCGAGATCGCAATGGCCGGTTTGAAAATCATACCTTGCCAGCCTACGGTCGGCACAGTGATAATTTAGAAACAACGGTCATTCAGTTGTATACCAAGGGAATTACCACTGCTGAAATTGCCGAACTCATTGAGAAAATGTACGGTGCTCACTACTCCAAAGCCACGGTTTCCAACATGACTAAAGCCGTCAATGAACAGGTTCAAGCTTTCCAGCAACGGCGACTGGCTTCACAATATGCGGCCATCTTCTTAGATGCCACTTACTTGCCGTTAAAGCGGGATACCGTTCAAAAAGAAGCCGTTCATATTGCGATTGGCATTCGTCCAGATGGTACGAAAGAAGTGCTGAACTACCAAGTGGCGCCAACGGAATCGACTGGAATCTGGACTGAACTGCTGGGAACCCTGATTAAGCAAGGTGTCAAAGATGTGCTGTTGTTTGTGGCCGATGGTTTAGTTGGTTTGGATGAAGGCTTAAATCGGCATTTTCCCAAAGCTAAACGACAACGTTGCCTGGTTCATGTTGGGCGTAATTTGATGAACAAAGTTCGTGTGAAAGACCGCAAGGCCGTGATCAGTGACTTTAAACAAGTTCATCGGGCCGCCAACCGTGAAGCAGCCGAACTGAAACTGAATGAGTTCGCCAACAACTGGCATCAGACCTATCCCAAATTAATCAAAGATCTGCTTAAAATGCCGAATTTACTCACTTTCATGGACTTTCCACCAGCTATCCGGCAATCACTATACTCCACTAACCTGATTGAGAACTTTAATAAGCATCTCAAGCGCACCACCCACCACAAAGAACAATTTCCAACGGAAGATTCACTGGATCGCTTCCTGGTTTCTCAGTTTAATGTTTATAACGAGAAGTCTCTGAAGCGGATCCACCGAGGGTTCAAAGGACTACAGGACACCTTGGAAGCATCATTTATTTAAGTTAGATACATATTATATGTACGAAGGCATTTCATTTACACAAGATTCTTGACGCTACCAAAATTTACCGCCAATGATTTATGGTACCGGAGAAGTCTTAATTATTTCTCCGGGGACTTGGCATGTAAACGAGAATGCAAGTCAGCAAGATAGTATGACGTATATAACTTGTCATTTTGATATTGGTGATTTGGAATTAAAGGCAGAGATTATTAGCAAGATTGCTAACGTGGTGTTTTCATCAGATAGTTTTTTTGCTAAGGAAACGTGTAAGATAGCCAAGAAATTTATTCAAATTAGTGCTGATAAAGGAATGACCCTCGAGGAACAGCGATTGGAAATTCAGATGACGTTCTTAGAATTTTTATTGCTAATTGTAAAAAATAAAGATAAATTCAGTGAGTCAACTGCAAAGTATACTGATAGGGAAGCGCAACTAGCTAGGTCTTTGGCGACATTAATTGCGGATGATTTAAAGTCGGATCATCCAAGTTTAAGTAGTTTCGAGGATAATTGTCAGATATTAAATATAAGTACGGGATATGGACATAGAGTTTTTAAGAAAGTTTACGGGATAACACCCTTACACTATTTGGAAGAGAAAAAATATAGTAAAGCGAAGATACTATTAGGGTCACCAGAGTACAGCATTGAACAAGTTTCACAAATGATTGGGGCGCAAAGTTTATCTAGTTTTAGTAAACAGTTTAAGAAGTGGTCAGGAAGTACACCAAGCAAGTATCAACAAAATATTTTACATAAGAGAAGTGTAACAACTATTAAGGGGAGCGGCTATTTCGAGTAAATCAGTTCATTAATGGACAAAATCAAGTTACGACAAGCCTAAAAGGTTATAATTTGACAAAATCTCGTTACATCTGAATATTCCATTCAGCTCTGTAAGCGATTACACTGGTATTGAAGGTTAAGGGATAAGCCTTCAGCTCCAGTGTTTTTATTTTTTTAATTTTAATAGTTGGTTCATTCAACAAACCATATTGTTCTGATGGATTGTGTGAATATTATTAAAGTTAAAGGAGCCATTATTTTAAACCAACTTACAAAATATGAGTACATAGGAGGCATGGAAACGTAGTTATTTTGAGTTGCTGAGATTAAAGCTTTAGTTTTGATTCTTAATTTTGAAAGGATGCGGAAGTTTATGTTGAAGATTAAAAACCCTGTTTTACCTGGTTTTAATCCAGATCCAAGTATGTTACGGGTAGATGATACATACTACATTGCCAACTCTACGTTTGAATGGTTCCCTGGAGTTAGACTTCACTCGTCTAAGGACATGGTTCATTGGAAGTTGTTACCATCACCGTTATCTAGCAAGAAGTTATTGAACATGGTAGGTAACCCGGCTTCAGGTGGTATTTGGGCACCAGATTTGACATATTCTGACGGAAAATTCTGGCTAATTTATACGGATGTAAAGGTTACTGAAGGGCCATTTAAAGACTGTGCAAATTACTTAACGACGGCTACCAATATCGAAGGGCCATGGACTAATCCAATTCGTGTAGATGGTGTTGGGTTTGATGCATCATTGTTCCACGATGATAATGGTCGTAAATACTTGGTACAACAGACGTGGGATCACCGAGAATATAAACATCCATTCCATGGTATTACCTTAACCGAGTTTGATACTGAAACGATGCATTTGAAGCCACATACTGCCCGGACTATCTATCGCGGAACGGATGTAAAGTTGGTCGAAGGTCCACACCTTTATAAGAAGGATGGGTACTATTACTTATTTGCTGCACAAGGTGGGACAGTTTGGACCCACCAAGAAGTTGTTTCTCGGTCTAAGACATTAGATGCGGACTCGTTTGAAACGGAGCCGGGTGATCCATTTATTACTAACTTTGATACACCGGACTTTTACATTCAAAAGCAAGGCCATGGGGCGTTAGTTAATACTCCAGGTGGCGAGTGGTACTATGCTTCGTTAATGGGCCGTCCTTGGAACCATGATACGGAGTCAGCTTGGGATCCACGCGGTTGGTGCTCACTGGGACGTGAAACTTCCATTCAAAAGGTTGAATGGGATGAGCAAGGTTGGCCAAGAGTCGTAGGTGGTCATGGTGGTCAAGTTGAAGTGGATGCGCCTAAAGACGCCATCGAAACTGATGCACCGCTGGAACATTCACGGCATGATGACTTTACTGAAGCGAAACTAGATAATGACTGGCAGACATTACGTAAACCATTTGATGACCATATGGGACAGACTGGTGATGGTAAGTTAGTCTTGACCGGGCATGATTCTTTGAGCTCAACGTTTGATGTTTCATTCTTAGCAAGTCGTTGGCAAGCCTTTAATTTTGATGCTGAAACGAAAGTTAAATTTGATCCTTACAGTTATCAACAGATGGCTGGGTTGGTTAACTTCTACAACGACAAACATTATTCTTGGGTCTTTGTTACTTATGATGAAGATCGTAAGAAGCGGGTTATTGAAGTTGCACAAAATGATAACAATAATTACGTTTCATATTTGAAAGATAATGCTATTGAAATTCCAGAAGATACGGAATACGTCTGGTTCAAGACAAAAGTTCGTAAAGAATCATATACTTATGAGTATTCATTTGACGGTAAAGAATGGCATGAAATTCCAGTTAAGTTGGATGCAGCTGTTCTGTCTGATGATTATGTTCTTCAAACGTATGGTGGATTCTTTACAGGTGCCATGGTTGGTTTAGCTGCAGTTGATTATTCTGGATTTAACCAGAAGGCTGAATTCAAGTTCTTTGATTATAAAGAGCTTGGCGACGGCGAATAGATCATCGGAGGGATTAATTATGGATAATAGTGTTGAAAAGAGTGCTGTCGCTCCACAAAAACATAAGTTAGTTTTTAGTGAAAAGCTAGGTTATGGTTTTGTTAATATGGCGGTTAACCTGATTTTTAACGTTGTAAGTACGTATTTGCTTTTCTTCTATACCAACGTTTATGGATTGCGGCCGGCTGACTCTGCGTTAATGTTCTTAATTGTTAAATTGGTTGATGCTGTTGGGAATCCGTTATGGGGAACTTGGGTTGATAAGCGAACCACTAAATTTGGTAAGTACCGTGGTTACTTACTTTACTTATCTATTCCGTATGCCTTCCTATCCGTTATTGCGTTTATTACGCCAGCTACGGGTTACACATTGAAGCTGATTTATGCTTACACGACGTATGTTCTTTTATCGTTACTAAATGTTGGGTTATGTATTAATGGTGCTTTACCAGCCGCAATGACCCGTGATAACGATGAAATTGCGGTTTTGAATTCATACAGTTTGTTCTGCTCAAATACCGGTGGTGTATTAGTTTCCTTCTGTGTACCATTGTTGGTTACGAGTATTTCAGGTTCTTATACTGGTCCTAACTCACAAATGGGTTGGACATTAACAATGGGTATCTTCGCACTCCTTGGATTGTTTGGCCTTCTATTTGGGTTTAAGACTGTTAAGGAACATTATCACATGGCAGCCGAAGAAGCAGATCAGGTTCAATTAAAGGATATCTTAGTTCAAGCTAAGGTTAATAAGCCATTTGTTTTAATCTTTATTTACATGGTATTGGCCTTTATCTTTATGACGATGGTTAACTCTGGTGGATCATATTATGTTACTTATAACATGGCTAACCCCGATATGTTGAAGTGGTTTAATGTTTTGGGTACTGCCCCTTCATTCATCATTGTTCCGTTTATGCCATGGATGAAGAAGAAAATGGGACGTAAAGGTATGATGCATTTGTTCAGTATCATCTTAATTATTGGATTACTGATTATGTACTTTATCAACGCCCACAATATCGTATTGGCCATGATTGGTAAGCTGTTAGCTTCCATGGGAATGATTGTGACGACTGGTTACATGTGGTCATTTGTTCCAGAAATTACGAACTATGGTGAATGGAAGACTGGTAAGCGTGAAAACGGGATTATCAGTTCAATTTATCAATTTGCCGTTGCTTTAGGTATGGCTATTGGTGGTGTTATTCCAGGCTATATTTTGCAAGGCACTGGCTTTAACGCGAAATTAGCAACTCAATCAGCTAGTGCTTTAAGTGGTATTGGAATGTTGATGTGTGTTGTTCCTGCAGTTCTGATTGTTATCAGTATGGTAGTTATGCAAATGTACCCAATTACCGATGAATTAATGAACCGGATGAACAAGGAAATTGATGAACGGAAAGCTAAAGAAGCTGCTGCCAAAGCTAACTAGTGCGAACTTGGTTGAGAAAGGATGAAGAAATTATGACGAGTACTCAATTTCATAATCCAGTTCTTCATGGCTTCTATCCAGATCCATCGATTTGTTCGGTTGGTCGAGACTTTTATCTAGTGAATTCGACGTTCTCCTATTTTCCTGGAATTCCAATTTTCCATAGTCAGGATTTAGCACACTGGGAACAGATTGGCAATGCCTTGACGGATAACTTGCAAGTAAATTTACTTGGTAATGATGATCATGAAGGGATTTATGCACCTTCAATTCGTTATTATCAAGGGACTTACTACATTATTGCAGATCACGAAACACAGAAAAATCATGCAGGGATGTTTATTATTACTGCAAAGGATCCTCGTGGACCGTGGTCTAAACCAACCTTTATTAAAGGAGCAGATGGGATTGATCCAAGCCTGTTCTTCGATAATGGAAAATGCTATTTCGTTGCCACTCATGACAACTCAGAGGGATCTAAGTATTTTGGTGATAATGAAATTTATTTAGCCGAAATTGACTTGGAAACGAAACAATTTATTAGTAAAAAGAAGCCATTATGGCGTGGTGCATTGCGAAACGTTACTTGGCCAGAAGGACCGCATCTGTATAAGCATGGTAATTATTATTACCTTCTCATTGCGGAGAGTGGCACGGAGTCACATCATGCAATGACAATTGCTAGAAGCCAATCAATTGCTGGACCGTATGAAGGAAATCCTAATAATCCGATTATGACTCACCGGTTTTTGGGAGAAAATTATCCGGTTCAAAATGTTGGACATGGTGATTTTGTTAAATCTTTTGACGGAAACTGGTATTTTGTATGTTTAGGTAGTCGGAAGTTCAAAGGCTATGTAAACACGGGTCGAGAAACGTTTATCGGTCGTGTTGTTTGGGAGGATGATTGGCCCGTACTAAATCCTGGTGTTGGGAAACTAGAAGAAAGTGGTGTCATTGATTTACCTAAAAAAGAAATGGTTAAACCTTCTTCTGTAATTGACTTTGATCAGGACAAGTTTGATTTGCGATGCTTGTTCTTACGTAATCCTAAGAAGCAGAATTATATTCCACAAAAAGATGGAAGTATCACTTTATTGGGATCTAAGAATGAACTGTCGGGAACTGAATCGCCAACCTTCCTAGGAATTCGTGAAAGTTCAGTTAATTCCTACTTCAGTATTCAGATGGGAAAAGCTGACTTAGAAGGTGGGCAGTTTGGAATTGCTGTCTACCAGAATCGCACACATTTTATAACGTTTATGTTGAAAGCTGTTCATCAGTATTTTGAATTAGTCGTGCAAAAGAATGTGGATGGCGTTGTGAGTGTGATTGCTTCTAAGCAGTTACAAGTTATGCCCCGAGGATTGATAGTTCGGCAAAAAGGTGATCAACTCATGGTTGGAATCTTTAGTGAGAAAGATGGCCAATATGAATGGTTGCAACAACGTGTTAACACACAATTCTTAAGTACTGAGGTTGCAGGCGGTTTTGTCGGGTGCGTTGTAGGTACCTACTTCCCGAACGAAAATAACTTGGGTAAGGTTCAGGTAACAAAAATCGAAACTGATAATTGTTATTAAAAGGTGAGGTGAAATAAATGTCACTAAAATTACCGGCAATTTTTCAAGACGGAATGGTTTTACAACGTGATGCGCCAATAAGAATTTGGGGGGATGTTACACCTAATTCAATTCTTGAAGTTGGAATTGATGAGGAAACCCCAAAAATGGCTGGTGTTTCAAACGACGGGAGCTTTACGGTTTACCTTTCTGAACATGCTGCACAAAAGGACGGAACCTTAAAGTTTATTGTTAACGGAACTTGCGTTCAAAAAATTAAAATTAGTATCGGTGAGGTTTGGCTATTAGCTGGGCAGTCGAATATGGATTTTAATTTAGTTAATGATGGGCAGTATCAAGAGTCAGCAAAAAAGGTTTTAGAGTTACTTGATCAAAGCGAAAAAATTAGCTTTTTTAAAGTTCCTCAAAAAATTACTCCCGATTCTGAAGCAGATCAGACGGGCGAACCTGGTAAATGGCATTCGTTGAATCATGATAATGCCGCCATGTTTAGTGCGATTGGTTATTACTTTGGACTTAAACTTTCTAAATTGCTTAGTCATGTTCCTGTTGGGTTAGTCTGGATGACTTACGGTGGAACAACGGCATCTACGTGGACTTCGAAGGAAGCCTTGGAAGATGATCCTGTATTGAAGAAGACATATTTGGATAGTTATAATCAACTGTTGTCTACACGACCCGCTGGAGAGTATGAAGCCTTTTTGAAGATGGTTGCTGCTCAAAGTAGTCGTCCGGAAGTCGGACCATTTTGGGATAATGTTGTTGCGGGACGTGTGGATCATGAGACTTTGTCAAATGCTTATAAGGAACACCATGAGCTATTCGTTGATTATGTTTTAGGTCCACAGTCTGAAAACAGACCGCACGGCTTATTCGATACAATGGTAAAAACCATTATTGGCTACCGCTTTAAGGCTTGTTTATGGTATCAAGGAGAATCCGATGATCAGCATGCTGAAGTCTATAACCATCTTTTAACAGCGATGATTAAGGACTGGTGGCACCGTTGGGACTATCATTTTCCTGTGTTGGTAATGCAGCTGGCGCCATTTGAAGAATGGTTTGGTGTATTTGACGGAACATTTTACCCCGAACTACGTAGACAGCAGGGAAGAGTTGCCGATGCATTGCCGGGTGTGTATTTAACAAATGTTTTAGATGATGGTATGCAGTATGATATTCATCCAAAGAATAAGCAGCTTGCTGCGGAGCGGTTCTATCTGCTTGCCTTGGATAAAGTATATCATCAGCAAGAACACGGACAGGCACCTAAGGTAATTTCCACAGAGTTTGTGGATCATACCATTCAGCTGAAATTTAATGAGTGCCAGCAGCTTCAGTGTCAGAAACTACAGTTAGAAAACGTTATGAAGTTAACTGTAAATGGAGTTGCTATGCCCGTGACGGATGTTAAAGTTAATGATGATAAGTTGATTATTGGTCTGAGTCAAAGTATTACACCAGATAAGGTGCTTGAAATTAGTTATCAAAATCAACCATTTAGTCATGCGGCATTGTTTAATGAACATCAAATTCCAGTTCGACCATTTGATGTGACTGTCAGTGCGTAGATTAGCGAGAATATGTGGGTTGATTGTCCATTAGCTTGTGCAGTTTGCATAATGGATGCTCATCTGTATTACTAGAGGCGATAGGTGCAGCTTTTGTAGTTGTACCCATCGCTTTTAGTTTTACTTTTTCAATTAATACCTGGATTAATCATTGAGCGATGCGGAGACCAAGGTCAAGTTTGACCCAGCCCGTTACGAAAACATGGCCGGCTTGGTCAACTTCTACAACGACAAGCACTACTCGTGGGTCTACATTACCCGTGACGAGAACCGGGGGCCAGTGATTGAAGTTGCGCAAAACGACAACAACAATTACACGTCCTTCTTGAAAGACCAAGCTATTCAGATTCCAGCCGGAACGGAATATGTCTGGTTCAAGACTAAGGTGCGGAAGCAATCCTACACTTACGAATACTCCTTCGACGGTTCAGAATGGCACGAAATTCCAGTTGAACTGGATGCCGCAATTCTTTCCGACGACTACGTCTTACAGACGTACGGTGGGTTCTTCACCGGAGCCTTCGTGGGTCTGGCAGCGGTCGACTACGCTGGCTACGGCCAAACCGCAGAATTCGACTACTTCGATTACAAGGAATTGGGCGACGACTAACGTTGCTTGAGACCAGCATATAGATGTTATGATCAGCCCTCAGAAGGTTTGCCTTCTGGGGGCTGATTTTGTGGAAGCAAGGCTGTGGACGGTAAGAAGTCTACAAAAGTTATAACGACATACATGCGATTTGGTAGAAGGACTATGGAATGGTTGATATTTTACGTTATAACATTAAAATGAAGTCTAACTTATGATTCTGTTGAAAAAGGATTCCTGATAAGGGGGGCTAATGGCTATGGATAATGGCAAAGACAACCTCAAAAAAAACGTCATTCGTGTTGGTAATTCCATTGGGATGACCATTCCCAAGAAAATTGCTGATGAAATGGACCTTTCTACAAATTCAAAAATCCAAATTGTACCCACTGACCAGGGCTTCTTGGTGACCAAGTTAGAAGATGCAGATCCTGATTTTGTAAAAGCCATGAATGATTCATTTGATAAGTATCACGATACTTTGGGAATGCTTCGTAAGGGCGATGAATAATGCGTTACTTAGCAGCGAATGAGCTTATTCAACTCAATCAAAAAGCACTTTCAGTATCGAATCAAGCTTCTCAAATTCAAAGGGATTAGGGTCAATTGTGGTGTTACCGCGTCAATCGTTTTTGGGTACGGAAGCCTATCCCAAGCTTACCCAAAAGTTAAGAATCGTCTTTATTAAAATCATCAATCTACACCCATTTGTGGATGGAAATAAACGGACCGCGGTCCTTGCTTTGTCAGTTATGGCGCAACTAAATAACCATGATTTAACTTTTTCGGTTGTTGAATTAAATGATCTTGCTCTAATGGTTGCACTGTTGGAGGATGGACAATTAGATTATGATTGCGTCTTTCAAGTAATTGCGAGTCACTTAAAACAGATATAACCATAACCTTGCCAGATTCGTGCAAAAGTAGGGTGCTTCGCCAGGTCAACCATCACCTAAATTAATCATTGAGCAACCCGGTACGAATCCCGGAATAAAAGCTAAGTTACCGCTTTCATTAAGCTGTAATTCTGGTAGAATAGGAGATGTACAAAGTTTCATTCATAAAAAAGGAGTGAATGGCACATGGCATCAAATGGTAAAGTAGCAATGGTCACTGGTGGCGGTCAAGGAATTGGTGAAGCAATTTCGAAGCGGTTAGCTAACGATGGCTTTGCAGTTGCAATTGCTGATTTGAACTTAGACAATGCCAACAAGGTGGTTTCAGAAATCGAAGCCGATGGCGGCAAGGCGATTGCGGTCAAGACGGACGTTTCCGACCGGGACAGCGTGTTCAACGCGGTCAACACAGCGGCTGAAAAGTTAGGCGGCTTTGACGTGATCGTCAACAACGCCGGCTTAGGCCCAACCACCCCAATCGACACGATTACTCCGGAACAATTTGATACAGTCTACCACGTTAACGTTGCGGGGACGCTGTGGGGCATCCAGGCGGCTCACGCGAAGTTCAAGGAACTCGGCCACGGTGGGAAAGTCATCAACGCGACTTCCCAAGCCGGGGTTGTCGGGAACCCGAACTTGGCCCTGTACAGTGGGACTAAGTTCGCCATTCGGGGAATCACCCAAGTGGCAGCCCGTGACTTGGCCGCTGAAGACATCACGGTCAACGCCTACGCGCCTGGGATCGTGAAGACGCCAATGATGTACGACATCGCGCACAGAGTCGGTCAAAACGCCGGCAAGAGCGATGAATGGGGGATGCAGACCTTCGCTAAGGACATTACCTTAGGTCGGCTCTCCGAACCCGAAGATGTGGCTAACGGGGTTGGCTTCTTAGCTGGGCCAGAC
This sequence comes from Levilactobacillus namurensis, assembly GCF_032197885.1. Lineage (NCBI taxonomy): Bacteria > Bacillati > Bacillota > Bacilli > Lactobacillales > Lactobacillaceae > Levilactobacillus > Levilactobacillus namurensis. The sequence goes on from NZ_CP134159.1 coordinate 457,044, forward strand.
TCCAACTACATTACGGGTCAAACTCTTGAAGTCGATGGTGGGATGCAGTTCCACTAACCGCTTAATGCTTAACTAATGATTTTGATAGCCGCTGTAATCTGCTGGATTACGGCGGCTATTTGCGTAGCAGGGCAAGTTATGGCGGAGAACGGGAGTAAGGGGCAAATTGCGGCGCACTCATATGGGAGAAATTAAAAGAAGCCCTGTGAACAGGACTTCCAGTATGGCGTTGTTCATGTCATCCAGCATGGGATGTGGAAGTTTCTACATACGATTTTAATAGTATCAGATTTCGTTTAAAAGCATGTTTGGTAATTGGGGCCATAAAACGAATTGGTAATTTAATTCCGTGTTGTTCAATCAGGTCTAACTGTTCAGTGACTTCGGTCGTCTGACCTTGTGCTTTCACCGAAATTGTTAGGGTATAGTCGATGCGATTACCGGTGGCTACGAGGGAGACGTAATCTGCCCCTGAAGTGATGGTCATGAATTCGTCTGAATTGATAGCGTCGGTTTTGCGGTTAACGTGAAACTTCACTTCATCAACTGGGGTAACGGTTGAGATAGCTGGGTTCCACATTGCTAGTTGCGTCAAATCAGAAATCTTCCGTAAGATGATTTCCGGTGAGGCCGCAATCAAAATTGAATGAGAAAATAGTTTTTCCATAATGTCCTCCTTTACTTGTAGGATCATCATAGAAGAATTAGCATCTGGTTTAAAATCAGTATTCTGATATCAAAAATCTTTGTAGATACCGTCACGGTAGATATCTTCTAAGACGCGGCTACGTGTTCGAGCGGTATGCGCCAAGTCACCCTTTTGCATTCGAATCGCCAACTCTGCCAACAAAAAATAGCAATTAGCTAACATGTGGTGTGAATCGTGGGCAACAATTAGCGTAATCCCATCCGTAATCGTTAAAAAGGCTCGTTCAACTTCCCCGTGCTTAAAGTAAATCAAGGCAGACAGGTAATATAAGACGTGCAAATTTTCTTCGTAAGCAACGGTTTTTAAGTCGGAAATGGCGGAATTCAGCGCGGTTAAAGCTTGTGACCAATGGCCTTTTTCAGAACAAACCAACGCCACAGAAATCAAGCATAACCGCGACAAAGTGCTTAAATGAGACAAGTTAGCTTCAGCCATAGCCAACTTAAGTGATGCCAGCGCTGAATCAAAATCACGAGCATGGTATTGCGAAACAGCTAAATAATAGTAATAGGCTTGGGTCTGAACAGCCGATTCTAAATTATCCAAAACGGTCTGTTGACGCAAAAAATTACCCAACTCAGCGTAACAATGGTCGTTGCAAAGCTGATGACAAGTTGCGTTGATCTCGGGTTCATGACTCACTAAATACCCACGAGCCAAAGAAATTGAATTCACGTCAATGTTCAATCGTTGAGCCAATGCCAGCAGCAAAGCGGCATTAGGAACGTACTTCCCATTCTCAAGGCCAGAAATCATAGACTGAGCACAAATTCCCGCAGCTAGCTCAGCCTGAGAAAGGCCTAAAGCTACCCGAGATGCTTTGATCGTCGACCCAATGTCTCTCATAATTAGCCCCATCCTTCAAAAGTTTTAAACAATATAGTCTAAAGGTATCTTTTCTTTTAGCCGAATACAAATAATAGGAATTCAGTCGGTCAAAATCAGCTATTCGTCTGGTTAAAAATGGTCGAAAGTTAGGTGGTGACATGCTATACTGCGGGTAAGCAAAAGAAGCCCTGTGTGAACAGGACTTCCGATGTAGAGCCGTTTAAGACGGTGGATTAAGGGTTAAATAACCGCTAGCTGTCCAGAGCTAAGGCGGTTATTTTTGCTGATTTTTGATCAGCTCAACAATCAATGCAATTAGGGCGATGGTAAAGGTCCCAAAAGCTAGCATAATCTGCTGAATTCTGGCGGCTATTTGGTTAACAGGGTGGGCCTGCCAATCAGCTCTGAGCATCACTAGAGGCTAGTTAAAAATAGTCGAAAGTTGGGTGGCGACATGCTATACTGTGGATAAGCAAAAGAAGCCCTGCGTGAACAGGGCTTCCAATGTAGAGCCGTTTAAGATGGTGGCAGCTTAATATTGGTTAAATAACCGCTAGCTGGTCAGAGCTAAGGCGGTTATTTTTTTTGCTGATTTTTGATCAGCTCAACAATCAATGCAATCAGGACGATGGTAAAGGTCCCGAAAGCTAGCATTAATTGTAACGCGTCCGAAATGGACACTACGGCTACTCCTTTCGTTAGGATTTTGGGGTGCTAAAGGAATTATCCCATGAGCACCACCCCCAATCGGAAATAGCCACCGCCTTAACTGCTCTACGAAATCTAGTATACAGGGACTGGGGACAACCAGCCAAGCCTTGAAGCTTACAATAATAGTTATTGTGGGCGAATCGGTGCCAGACGGTTTTGATGGGAAAAGTACGCATGATGCCGGCTGGTTAAGTTCCCCAAAGAGACTTCTTTTAGTGTTCAGCTAAGGGAAGTCTCTTTTTGATTTCACGATGGCTCAAAAAGGCGCCCCAACAAACTAGCGGGGCGCCATTAATTAACGAATTATAGTTTTGGTTGTTCCTGGTTCTCCGTCGCAACCTGTTGCATATCGACCGGTTCGCCGGTCAGGGTGGTCCGGACGACGAAGACGTCGACTTGGGCCATCCGGCTGACGTAAGCCGTAACGGACCCTTCGACCATGCGGGCCACGGCACTCAGTCCGGTGGCCCCCAGCATGATCAGGTCATTTTGGTGGTCACGGACGAATTCGTGGGCGATGACGGTCTTGGGGTTCCCGAACCGAACGTGGTAGTCGAGATCCTTGAAGCCGGTCGCGGCCGACGTGGTCTGCACTAGCGATTTCAGGTAGGACGTGGCGTCCTGAGTCAACTCATGGATCACGTCACCGGGCATGGAGCCACTGGCGTAAAAGCCGTAATGGTTGATGCGCAACACGTTCAAGAGGTCGATGTGGGCGTGATTGGCCTGAGCGACCGCCACGGCCTTTTTGAGGGCCAACTCAGCTTGAACGGAGCCATCGATGGGCACTAAGATACGTTGATAACTGGTTTGTTCTGCCATAGCGTCCTCCTAAGCCCGGCCGCGAAGCGTGATCGTGGCGGTGTCTAAGACGTGGCCGTTGATTTGGTGTAACAGGTCGTTCAACCAGAACCCATCCTTGAGGTCCAGGACCGTGTCTAGCGCGTAGACGGTCAGACTGTAGTCGTGGTCCTTATCAGGTGGGAAGGGCCCCGTGTAGTTTTGGAAGACGGCGGGGTCGGTGTTGCCGACCAGTGAGCCAGCGTTACTGTTCCGGCCGTGGATGTGGGGAACCGCATTGGTCCGGGAAACGTCCGCGGGAATCTCGCGGGTCATGCCGGGAAAGTTCGCGGCGACCCAGTGGATCCAGGGGAACCCGGAGACGGGGACGGCGTCGAAGTCGATGAGGTTCAACGCTAAGGTTTTTGTTTTCTTGGGTAATTTACTGAGACTGATGGGAAACGACGTCACGGGTTGACCACCGTAGACGTTGTCACCGGTGGCGTACTTACTGTAGTCATCGGCAAGGTACCCGTTTTCTGTCGGTACAAAGATACGCATGAAATCCCTCCTAAGTCGTGGTGCATACCCCCATTATACCGCAGATACCAGGCTCCTCGCGAGTCTTGCGGGGGAACTCCTAGACGATAGTTGAATAATTCCGGCCCCGGTAGCGTTGGGCATCCGCCTTACCGGGCGCCCAGACAGGGCTGGAACACCGTGGGCACCACTTCGAGCCACAGAGCGGTCTCGAAGCTGGACCTTTTCCTAGGCGAGCTGAAGAACGCTCGCCAAGGAAAATTTCACGGCTGAGCCCTGTCTGGGCGCCCTCTCGGCTCACCGTAGTGCTTAAATCATCGACAGTCTTAGTTATGGGCCAGCACCAACGTGAGGCCCCGGTAGCCGATAGGGCCCAGCCAGTGAAGTTGGCGTTAGCCGAGTGGTCCTCTCGGCTTAGGCCAAGGCCGAGCTTTAAGACGGGCGGGTTTTGCGCGGCTTAAAGTCGTGCCCACTGGCGTCACGGCCCTGCCATCGGCTACCGGGGCCGGAATATCCCCACTAATATTCATTTATAATGTATAAAAACTCATATATTTAAATAAACTAGCATAATCTTGCGAAAATGATTGATTTTTAGGATGATGAGCGTATGCTGGTAACATCTTACGTGTTTGGTGAAGGGATGGATGTGTAGTGACACCAGAGAAAAAGCTGACGATTTTGCAGGACTTGATTCAGATTCCCTCGGTCAATGACCATGAAGCCGACGTGGCGGATTACATTGCGGACCTATTTGCGCCATATCCCCAGGCTAAGGTCGAACGCCTGACCTATGCGCCCGGGCGAGATAACCTGATTGTGACCATTGGCAACGCCGCGGGTCCGCGTCTGGGACTGTCCGGGCACATGGACGTGGTCGCCCCCGGCGATACCACGGCTTGGCACCACGATCCCTTTGGCGGCGAGATAGTCGACGGCCGGATGTACGGTCGCGGGACTTCAGACATGAAGAGTGGCCTGGCTGCTTTAGTGGTCACCATGCTGGACCTCTTAGACCAGGGTGTCGACTTGCCGGGAAGCGTCCGGTTACTGGCGACGGTGGGCGAGGAGACCGGTGAATACGGTGCCGCCCAACTGACCGACGCTGGCTATGCAGATCATCTGGCTGGCTTGGTCATCGCCGAGCCCAGCGGCCTGGACAACGTGGTCTACACGGCCCGGGGCGTCATCGACTACAAGGTGGTGTCGACCGGGAGAGCCAGCCACAGTGCCAGTCCGGAAAAGGGCATCAACGCCATCGACAACCTGATGACCTTCTATAACGCGGTCCGGCCCCTGATGGCGCAACACACCAAAGTTGATCCTGTTTTGGGTGGCCTGTTACATAACGTCGACCTGATTTCCGGTGGTGAGCAGATCAATTCGATTCCCGCCCATGCCGAATTGATGGCTAACATGCGGACGATTCCGGCATACCCCAACCGCGTCCTGTACGCCGAATTGGAGGGCTTGATCGCCCAGCTGAACCAACAGCCCGGCGTTCAGTTGGCGTTGAGTTACAGTTATCCTGAAGAGGCGATTCCGGGTGACCCGAACGCGCCGTTGGTCCAACTGGCCAAGCAGGTCAGCGACCAGGTCTGCGGCCACGATACCCAGATTGTGGGGTCCGGCGGGGCCAACGATGGCGCCGAATTCTTGCGGGCCAAGGGGGACTTCACCAGTATCGAAATTGGTCCCGGCAGCGCAACGTCGCACCAGGTAGACGAGTACGTGGACTTGGACGACTATCTGCAAGCCATTCAGATTTACCAGCAGTTGATCCCCACATTTTTCGCCCAATTTACGAAATAACCGACTTAACTGATTCCTGAAAATAATCATCTGAAAACTTGAGAAGTTCCCGTTTTTAGCGGGAGCTTCTTTTTTTGAAATAACCTATCATTAAATGATAGGTTTATATAGTATACATTTAATCGCAAATCATGTATGATGCTATCAGCAATAATCGGGCAATTGACCAACGGTGTTCGACACCTTTTTTGAAACCGCTTAATCGGGAGCTGAAAGGGTGCGCAAAATTAAATGGGGGGAAACAACATGCGGATGAAAACGACCACGGCATTACTCTTGGCGGGCTTACTTTTGGGGGGCAGTCAGGCCGGTAACTTGACCAAGCAAGCCCTAACGCTGACCACGCCCATCGTGGCTCAGGCAGCCACCACTAAGGATGCCCTGAGTGGCACCATCGGAACGGCGACCTGGCAGGTTTCCAGTGACGGCAATCTGACCCTAAGCAACGGGACCTTACCGGCAACTACGGCGCAAACGAGTCCGCTGCGGGCCATTGTCGACCAGTTGGCGGCGGACCCGACTAATATCACGGTGACGCAATTGACGATTGGGGAGCAGGTTAAGGCGCCTACGAGTGCACACTATCTCTTTGCAGACCTGCCGACGGTGACGCAGTTCAACCATTTAACGAACTTAGACGTCAGTGATGTCACCGATATGTCGGGGATGTTCGCGAATAATCCCGGAGTGACCACCATGGCTATCACGGGGTGGGACACCCGCAACGTGACCAGCATGGATGCGATGTTTAACTCGAACTCCGCGTTGGAGACGGTGAAGCTGGGACGCTTGGAGACCCCGAAGCTGACCCGGATGCAGATCATGTTTGCCCTGGATAGTCACCTGACGGACCTGGACTTATCTGGATTGGACACAGCGGGCGTGACCAACAACTACATGATGTTATCGAACGACTATAACTTGGAGAACCTGAACCTGGGAAACTGGCAAGGGACCGGGTCGACGTCCTACTTGATGGGCTACACGCAGATCAGCAACTTGCATCAATTGACTCTGAGCCCGCAGATCAAGTTGACTAAGGGAACGTTCTTTAACCTGGACACCACGCACTATCCGTTATTGGATACCGAAATCTATACGGGCAAGTGGGAGAACGTTCAGGATAAGTACGTGCCTGCGGGGACGCCGGGTAAACGGGCGTACACCACTAGCGAACTGGAAGCGCTCTATGACGGCACCCATACGGATGAGCTGAGTGGCAATGAGACCTACCAATGGGAACCGCTACTGACGCCGGAAAAGGAAAATGGTGCGGCGGTCACGGTCCACTATCACGACCAAAACGGGAAGACCATTAAGGAAGACGACCAATTGACGGGTAAGCTGGATGAGACTTTTACCGTCGAAGCGCCAACCATTGACGGCTACACGTTACAGGATACCCAAGGTGTCACTTCTGGAACCTACACCACGGAACCCCAGAGCGTGACCTTCGTGTACCACAAGGACGCGGACGAGTCGTCGGATTCTTCGAGTTCATCCAGCGCCACGACCCCATCCGGTGATACTAATTCGGGTGGTGGCTCCAGTGCGGATTCGTCCAGTACCACCGGCTCATCGTCTGCCGAAAGTTCCAGTAGTCTCGAATCGTCGGGATCGGCCAACTTGGTTCAACCTAAGATGAGTGTGACGGCGGTCAAGAAGATCGGCTTCTACCGGACGGCGAATTTCTCGGTGAAGAACCGGTTGAAGTGGTTCCCTAAGCAGACGCGGACCAAGCGGCCGCAGTTCGTAGTGGTCAAGACGGCTTACTCGAAGAAGGGGCTCTTACGCTACCAGGTCAAGGACGTGAATAAGGGCTCCAAGACTTACGGTAAGCGCGGTTATATCACGACTCAGCAATCTTACGTCAAGGGAACTTACGCCACGACCAAGCCTAAGGCCATCAAGGTGGTCAAGGGGCTGAACGGCTACCGGGATGTGAAGTTAAGCCGCAAGCAGACCCACTACCGGCAGGGCCAACGCCTAGCGGTCAAGAAGCTGGTTCGGCATAACCTGACCACACGGTACCTGTTGAAGAACGGGCAATACGTGTCCGCGAACCTGAACTTTAGTCAGGCAGTGAAATAAAAGGTGACACGCAAACATCCTAAGATTAGCGCTGTAAAACTGTCTTGGTTTTACAGCGCTTCCTTGAGTGACATTGCGATAGCTTTATTAGAACCGGCCTTAAAACAAAAACGTGGTGATTGTCACCCGCCTTACCGGACGGCCAGACAAGGCTGGAACGCCGTGGGCACCACTTCGAGCCACAGAGCGGTCTCGAAGCCGGGCCTTTTCCTAGGCGAGCTGAAAAACGCTCACCAAGGAAAATTTCACGGCTGAGCCTTGTCTGACCGTCTAACCATAGTGTTCACCATTAGGTCACGGTACTCAAGCATATTATTGACGACTATGATCACTTAAAAAACCTCATCCTAAACAGGATAAGGTCACAGTGGTCGTTTGCGTGAATCAGACCGTCAAACGTTTGCAACATCAAGTGGATGATGACGTGTACCATTGATTCGAAGCCCAATAAGGCTGGTCTGATCAGCAGTCACGCATGTTGTTCAAACTTCAGAAAGTACTGTTTTGGGTACGCTCAATTTAGCCGTGAGGTTGGTCCTGAAGAGGCTCAGTGGTGTCGTTTGGGTTAGTCAGCGTTTTGGGCTGGCTTACCCAAAGGCCGAGCTTGAAGACCTGGGGCTTTCAGGGCTCCAAGTCGTGCCCACCACGTTCCAGCCTCTTCAGGGTCAACCGGTAAGGCGGATGATTGCTACCATCTATCCCTTGACTAAATGTAAGAAAGGAGCCTGGGACAAAGCGCCCAGGCTCCTTTTATTCTTGACGATAACGATACGATGCTGAAACGTGCGACCGAAGGCAACCAACGAGCATTAACCGCCATTGGTTGCCTTCGTTTGGGTTACCGGACGAACTGTAAGTTGTAGTTACCTTGACCATCGGACGTGATGGTGTAGTTGTTGTACCCGGCTTGCAACCACTGGTTCTTCGAGGCCTGGGCCCAGTTCTGGGCGTCACCTACGGACGAGAAGGTGTGGGTGGTGTCGAAGGTCGTAGGGTTCTGACTGGTCTTCTTAGCCGACGAGGTTGCGGGTGCAGACGAACTGCTGCTGGTCGTGGCGGTGCTGGAGACCTTAGTCTGATCCAATAACTTCTGTTCGCGTTTCTGGACAGCTTGATTGGATTCTTGATCGATCATTTTTTGTAATTTTTGCTTTTGCGTGACGGTAATCCCATTGTCGTTGTACGCATCGAGCCGTTTTTGGAACTGGCTGTACGCGGATGCTTGCGATGCCGATGACGCGTGGGCCAGCATCGCGGAGTCCGAGCTGGAAGCCGTGGTCGAATGTGTGCTGACGGCCTTGTGCCCGTTGATGGCCAGGACTAGCAGGATGGCGATGGCCAGCGTGAGCAGGGTCATGATCCAGGGCCACCACCGCCGTTGACGGTGCCGACGACGCAGTGGCCGTTGGTCATCGGCATTAAAGTTATACCGTTGTACGCGTGATTTTGGTTCTTGGTTGTTCAACTGAAAAACCTCCATGTTCAAAACGGTGTAAAAAACGAGCCTGCCGAACCGACGGCAAACTACCACACCCTTCATAGTAACGCAAAAGCGTCGTGGTGAAAAATCTAAACGCCCTAATTGCGGAAAAAACGGGGAATGATTTTCGGAACGGTCCCGGATATTGTATGATAGACCTGTAATCAAGTTTGAAAGGTGGTTTTTTTGTCATGCATAATGATATTCCCAGCTTACCGTTGAATAACGGTAACCAGATTCCCCAATTAGGCTTGGGCGTCTTCCAAGTCGATAACGCTGAAGATACGAAGAATGCTGTGAAGTGGGCCTTGAAAGCCGGCTACCGGCACATTGATACGGCGTCCTATTACGGTAACGAGCAGTGGGTCGGCGAGGCTATTCGGGAGAGTGGCGTCAAGCGCGAAGACGTCTTCGTGACGTCTAAGTTGTGGAACAACGTTCGGGGCTACGATGAGACTAAAGCAGCCTTTCAGACCACGCTGGATAAGCTCGGATTCGATTACCTGGATATGTATCTGATCCACTGGCCAGCTCCGGGTTACGCGGAGAGTTGGCGGGCCATGGAAGACCTGTATCAGGCCGGCAAGATCAAGAACATCGGGGTCTCCAACTTCCAGAAATCACAGTTAGAGACGTTGATGAAGACGGCCAAAGTCAAGCCAGTGGTCGACCAGATCGAAACGCACCCGTACTTCCAGCAAAATGACCTGCACGCTTACCTAGAAACTCAGGGAATCTTGCATGAATCCTGGAGTCCGCTAGGTGGCGGCCGAAATAATGCGCTGACCGACCCCGTGATCAACGAATTGGCGGCGGCCCACGACGTGAGTGCGGCGCAGATTATCTTGCGGTGGCACGTCCAACGGGAAGAAATTGTGATTCCTAAGTCGACCCATGAAGCACGGATTGCCCAGAACCGCGACATCTTTGCCTTTGGCTTAGACGAAGACGAGATGCACCAGATCAGCGACCTCGACGCCGGTAAGCGGGTCGGTCCCGACCCCGACGATGCGGCTTGGTTGAAGCAGTCGCAGAGTTATTCAACGGGTAAATAAACGATTAATGACCAAAGACCACTCATTGGTATTCAGCCAGTGGGTGGTCTTTTGCAGTTATTTGTAGCGGGGAATGTGTTGTTCATCCGCCTGGGGTAAGAGCTGGTCGGTCAGAGCGTTCACCACGGTGATGGGGACCTGGGCGAAGGGACTCAAAAAGCTCGGATGGTCCGGGTCCGGGACGTCTTGGTTGTGCTTTAGATCCGGCGCCATTTCCAACAGGTCAGTTTTGTGCAAGCCCAATTTTTGGGCGTAGTAAATCACTTCGCGGTAGCTGTAGTTCTTGAAGTAGAAGTAGTAAGCCAGGCCGGCGCCGGTGAAGTACCAGAAGATGGTCCATTGCAGGCCAATCTTGCTGGGGTCCAGGAAGCCGGTGGTGATGGCGGCAATAACAAACACCAGGTAGAGGACCACGGAGACCGCGGCCCACCGTTGTTTGTGCGTCAATTTAATCATCTCACTTCATTAAGGGTTGCTCCTAGTGTACGGGGTTTTGCGGATGGATTTCAAGCGATTTCGTAAAAATCAAACCAGAAAGCGTCAATTCAAGACTTAAACGTGTATAATGGCACAGTATTATTGGGTAATGGGATTGTGGTTTGCCAGGTCACTCACTGGCTTTTGAGACAAAGTAACCACGCCAATTACCCAACCCGTTAGACAAGACCCTAGCCGCTAGGAAATGAGAGGTAAAAATAGTGAATTTAAGTTTTGAAACGATTCAACCCACGGATTTTGACCAAGTCGACCAGCTGGTGACGGATGCGTTTGCGCCGCTCCCTGAAAGTGACGGTTCCGAGGTTGATTTGATTCATCAACTACGGACCAGTTATGACTACCAGCCTAGTTTTGAAATGGTGGTCCGGCCGGGCGATGGCAGCATCGTGGGTCACGGCTTGCTGACGCCGGTCACGGTCCGCGGCAACGTCCACACCACCAGTATCTTGGCCTTGGCGCCGTTAGCTGTTGCACCCGATTGGCAGGGGAACGGCGTCGGGACTCAGCTGATGCAGGAGCTGGAATCCCGGGCCCAGTTGGCGGGGTATCCGGCCATCAGCGTGGTGGGGGATTCACGGTACTACGGACGGCACGGATACGTGATGGCGGAAGATTTTGCCATCCATAATTCGCTGCACGTGCCGATGGGGAACCACCTGATCAAGACCTTACGCGCCGGGGCGTTGGCCCACGTCGGCGGGATGCTGGAATACCCCGCAGCCTTTAACAAATTTTAAATTACTGGTTGACGGTGATTTGTGAGCGTGGTAGTATCTAAGTCAATCAAATAAATGAACGCTAAATTCCATTACCAAGTAGCGGATTATCTGGGTGTCAGGAAGTCGGTGGGTGCTGCGAACCGATCAGGGTAATTACGACGAAATACAGTGGAACGTCCTGGTCCGCCAGGCGGAAAAACTAGAGCCGTTAACTTCTAGAGAGTGGAATAACTGGACCTTCGGCGTCCGGTCTATTCAAGCTAGGTGGTACCACGGTCCTTAATTCGAGAATCGTCCTTGTTGCAAGTCAAATCTTGCGGCAGGGACGATTTTTTATTAGAGAGAAATTAAGGAGTGTGATTGGTATGAAGCAAGCAACTGAGAAGAAACAATGGCAACCGGTAAAGTTGGGTGAAGCGTTGACGGTCTTACTGGTGATGTTACTCATCATGGGGACTGGCGTGATCAAGTTTGGGTTGTCTCCGCAGACGCCCGTAATGTTGGTCATCGCGTTGGTCATGCTGTGGGCGCGGGTCCGCGGCGCAAGTTGGGATACCATTCATGCCGGCATTACGGATGGGGTCAAGACCGGGATTGTGCCATTATTCATCTTTATTTTAATCGGGGTCTTGATCGGGGTGTGGATTCAAGCTGGTATCATTCCTTCCATGATGGTCTTCGGCTTCCACATGATCTCTGCAAAATGGTTCGTGCCATCCGTCTTCCTGGTCTGCGCGATCATCGGGTCATCCATCGGGAGTGCCTTTACCATCATCTCAACGATTGGGATCGCCTTGTTCGGGATGGGGACCACCATGGGGATGAACCCCGCACTGGTTGCTGGGGCCATCATTTCCGGATCCATCTTCGGTGATAAGACTTCACCGCTGTCCGATTCCACTAACCTGGCATCGGCCATGGCCGAATCCGACCTCTTCAGTCACATCAAGAACCTGATGTGGTCCACGATTCCCGCCTTCTTAGTTTCGCTAGTCCTTTACACGATTATCGGGTCCGGGGCCGCTACGGACGCCGGCATGGGCAAGATTGGCACGACCTTAGCCGTCTTGAACCAGCACTTCACGATTACCTGGTGGGCCGCTTTGCCACTGGTCATCATGCTGGTGTGTGCGTTGATGAAGGTGCCCGCCATTGCCACGTTGTTCTTAAACATCGGGGTGGCCATCGTGATGATTTTCATTGAACAGCCTAAGACCTCTTTATCTGGTTTGGCGGCCACGATTGAAAGTGGCTTCGTCTCCAAGACCGGTAACGCCGGCGTCGATGCCTTGCTCTCCCGGGGCGGGGTGGCGTCCATGATGGGTACCGTTTCCTTAATCATCCTGACGCTTTCCTTAGGGGGCCTGTTGATGAAGTTCGACTTGATCCAGACGGCCATGGCACCGTTAGTGAAGCGGCTGGTTCGTCCGGGTTCTCTGATCACCTCCGCCATCGTTGCGGGGATCGGGGTCAACGTCTTCGTTGGGGAACAGTACTTATCCGTCATCTTACCAGGGAAGGCGTTCAAGCAGGCCTTCAATCAACGGGGCTTAGCTAACCTGGCGTTGAGCCGGGTCCTCGAAGATGGTGGGACCGTCATCAACTACTTGATTCCTTGGGGGGTCGCCGGTGCGTTCGCGGCCAACACCCTGGGCGTCTCCACGTTGGCTTACCTACCATTCTGCTTCTTCAGTCTCTTATCCCCAGTCTTCTCCATCTTAAGTGGGTTCACGGGAATTGGTCTGAAGCGGCAGAATCCAACGGTCAAGACGACCGCGGCCAGCGAAGTTGTGATGCCGGATCCAGAAGCTTCTGGCCGGTAAACCAATCCCATCCCCGACCACTGTGGGCAGTGAGTTATTGGTAAGTTGGGGACGGTTAAGGATAGTTCCGTCAACCGCCAAGCGTTTTGACGTCATAAGCTGAAATTAATTAAAAAAAGTCGCGTTAACGGTTACTTCCAATTACGGAAGAGCTCGTTAACGCGGCCTTTTTTCGCATTAAAGCTCGTTAACCAGGTCATACCAAGTTTCACCGGCATGCTGGGAGGTCGAGACGCCGACGACTTGGTAGCCGTTCTTTTGGTAGAAGGGGATGCGGTCAGCCAAGCAGGTCAGCGCAATGGACTGGCAGTGGCGTGCGGTGGCCGATTCGGCGAAGGCGCTTAGGAGCCGACTGCCGATGCCACGACCTCGAGCGGTGGGCGCTACGGCGATGGTTAGAATCATCTGGTGACCGCCAGTCGGAAGGTTGGTGGGCGCTTGGTCGTACATCCAATCGGCGACCAGGTCGTCAGCGACGATGGGGCCGCAAACGAAGCCTAATAGGGTGTCACGCTCTTCGGCCACGAGAAAGGTGTCCGGAAAGGCTTGAATCCGGGCCGCGTAAGCCTCGGGGGTGCCCGCTTCGGCAGCGGTGAATCCGGCGTGTTCAATCTCTAGAATCGCGGGTAAATCAGCGGGAACGACTTGACGTAAATGCATTAAATCAGCTACTTTCAGGAAATTTGGATTCGAGTTTAGGCCGCGTGAGTGCCCCGCTTGAAGGGCTAAAGTGTCCCATTCTTTTGTCAGCCATGAATTAAGCAGAAATCCGTAGCTTAGAATACCATGCCATCTCAACACCAACAACGGGGAATCGGCTGGGCGGTCATAGGAAGGGTTTAAAATCCAAGAGCTTATCGCGCTGATGGTCGAGCTTTGGTTGATTCCAACCTTGGACGGAAAAGGTTATTGAGTCCGGCAAGACTTGAGATTGGGTAACAGCCTCTGGCGAGACTAGCTGGTCATAGTTTAAGTCCAGGGAAAAATCTGCTTCAATTTCCCCCAAAGCAGCCGCAACGCGAAACGAGGCGGTGACCTTGGTCACGTTGAAGGTCACGGTTGCGTGAGTCACGCTAAACTCGCTCAAGAAATCGGTGGCATTATAACGTTGATCAAAATTAAAGAGAACGAGCTTAATGTAAAGAAAGAATAGCTCTTGGTTTGGTTCCATAGTCGATCTCCTAACTGGTATGCGTGATGGTCATCGCGGTAATGGGGGATTGCCATCAGTGAATCTCCCGATGGCCTTATGCCCACTGTGACCATTAAACCATGGTAATTAAGCAAGGTGGTGGCCAAACGAAAATAGGATTTCAATCTAACGAAAATTCGGCGCACGACCAAGCTGGAATGGGGCGATGAGATGGATTTAAGGTGCGGGTTAACGACCTAGTCAGCCGCCGACCAACATTCCTACTGAGCTAAGTTCGTAAAGTATGGAAACAACGTGCTTTAAACGCTTATTTAACCATTCGGACTGGCTTTCTTTGTAAACTATGGGCGATTAAGGAAGGAGTAGAAGTAAGTCAAACAGTTGGACTGATAGTGAGGTGACGAGTCACCGTAACGCTCGTTTCTGAGTGATGCGATCTTTCGCCCATCCCTCAATGGAAAGGAGCTTGTCGTGATGCAAGACGAAACCACCGAAAAGAAACATAAATTAATCCAGTACGCCAACGGGCGGTCGCTGGAGGAAATTAACGGGACCGTAGAAGTGCCGCATGACATTAGTTTCATGAAGGCCCTTTTTATGTACTCTGGACCAGGTGCGTTGGTTGCCGTGGGGTACATGGATCCCGGGAATTGGTCAACGTCGATCACTGGGGTGCAAAACTTCCAGTACCTGTTAATGTCTGTCATCTTGATTTCAAGTTTAGTTGCGATGCTGCTGCAGTACATGGCTGCTAAACTTGGCATCGTGAGTCAAATGGACTTGGCCCAAGCCATTCGGGCGCGGACCAGTAAAGCCCTGGGCATTGTGTTGTGGCTGATGACGGAATTCGCCATCATGGCCACGGATATTGCGGAAGTTATCGGGGCGGCGATTGCGCTGTACCTGCTCTTCCATATTCCATTAGTCATTGCGGTCTTTATCACCGTCTTTGACGTGTTGCTGTTACTGTTGCTGACCAAGATTGGGTTCCGAAAGATCGAAGCTATCGTGGTCTGCTTGATTATGGTGATCTTGGTGGTCTTTGCCTACCAGGTCGCCTTGTCGAACCCGAACTGTGGCGGCGTCTTTGCCGGCTTGATTCCGACGAGTAAGACCTTCGCCCAGTCGCCAACTATCGGGGGCAATAACCCGTTACAGGGGGCGTTAGGGATCATCGGGGCTACGGTGATGCCACATAACCTGTACCTGCACTCCGCGATTTCTCAAACGCGGAAGATTAACCACCACGACGAAAAGGATATCGCTCGGACCGTTAAGTTTGCCAGCTGGGATTCCAACATTCAACTGACCCTGGCGTTCTTCGTTAACGCGTTGCTCCTGATCATGGGGGTCGCGGTCTTCAAGTCGGGTGCCGTTAAAGATCCTTCCTTCTTCGGCCTGTTCCAGGCGTTGTCGGATACCTCAACCATGAGTAACGGGGTCTTAGCCAGTGTGGCCAAGACCGGGATCCTGTCCACGCTGTTTGCGGTCGCCCTGTTAGCTTCCGGGCAGAACTCGACCATTACGGGGACGTTGACCGGGCAAGTGATCATGGAAGGCTTTGTGCACATGCGGATGCCATTGTGGCTACGGCGGTTAGTTACCCGGGTGATCTCCGTGATTCCGGTATTGATTTGCGTGGGGATGACCAGTGGTGAAAGTGCCATCGACGAACACGTGGCCTTGAACGATTTGATGAACAACTCGCAAGTCTTTCTGGCGTTTGCGCTACCGTTCTCCATGTTGCCGTTATTGATGATGACGGACAGTAAGATGGAAATGGGAAAGTTCAAGAATTCCTTGTGGGTCAAGATTCTTGGCTGGATCTCCGTGATTGGGCTGACGTTCTTGAACATGCAAGGGTTGCCCGACCAAGTCACGGGCTTCTTCGGCGCGAACCCGTCGGCCAGTGAAGTCGCGTTAGCGCACAGCATTGCGGATGCGTTGATTTTGGTTATCATTGCGTTGTTAGTCTGGACCATCGTGGAACTCCACCACGGGAATCAACGGTTGGCGAAGCACTTAAAGGCGGAAGGTCAACCATCCGCGGTTGAAGCGGCCATGGTAGAAGGCGTCGAAAACCATGAAGAGGGAGGCGCGGCGAAATGACCACGCAATTTAAGCACATCCTAGTCGGCGTTGATGATTCGCCGGATGCGTTACTGGCCTTCAAGTACGCGATTCATCAGGCCAGCCAAGACCACGCCGAACTAGATATCGTCTTGGTCTTGGAGAACCAGGCCATCAACGTCTATCAGGCGCTGACGAAGGACTTTATTCACGGCAAACGTGAGGAACTGGAACGTCACATCCAAGGGTATGCGCACCAGGCAATAGCTGCGGGGGTGCACCCCGTCCACACTATCGTGGTCGAAGGGGAACCCGGTGAAGCCATTGTGGGGGATGTGATTCCCCAGATTCACCCGGACCTGTTGATCGTGGGGTCGCGAGCCAAGAAGGGCGTCAGTCGCCACTTCGGGAGCCAAGCGGCCTACATGGCTAAGTACGCTCCGATTTCGGTGTTAGTGGTTCGGTAAAAAAGGACATGATGAAAGGAATCTGCGCCTTAACCGGGTGGCAGGTTCCTTTTTTGTTGCACCCAAAACACGATAGATTAGGGTTACCTAATCTAAGGGTAACCTAGCGCTAACTTACTTGGAGAATAATTGGGGGATTAAAATTTTTATTCAAATATTTTTAATCGGTAAAATTAGGGCTCATAACACCGTAGAAATTGAGGACTTGGAATGCGGTAATAGCCACAAAGAAACCGGTTTCTAAAAAGTGAACCAATCGTTAACTTCAACTTCTTGTTCCCCCGAATAAAGTTTAGGGGGCTCTAAAAAAGTCTTTGCATGTGATTAGAATTAATGTACAATGAGGTCGTTGTTTAGTTCTAAAACACTTTACAAACTTCTAAGGAGAGAGGAGTTTTTTTACGTGGCAGATAACACAGTAAAAAAGCATAAGTTGATCCAATACGCCAACGGGCGGTCACTCCAAGAGATCAACGGTACGGTAAAGGTTCCGCGCAACATCAGTTTCTGGAAGGCATTATTCATGTATTCTGGTCCTGGTGCCCTGGTCGCGGTGGGGTACATGGATCCCGGGAACTGGTCAACGTCGATTACCGGTGGTCAGAATTTCCAATACTTATTGATGTCTGTTATCTTGATTTCAAGTTTAGTTGCGATGTTATTGCAATACATGGCGGCCAAACTTGGTATCGTGAGTCAGATGGATTTAGCCCAAGCGATTCGGGCACGGACTAGTAAACCCCTGGGAATTGTCCTATGGATCATGACGGAATTAGCCATCATGGCCACGGATATTGCCGAAGTTATTGGGGCTGCGATTGCCTTGTACTTATTATTCGATATTCCGTTGGTTATCTCGGTCTTCAT
This sequence comes from Levilactobacillus namurensis, assembly GCF_032197885.1. Taxonomy (NCBI): domain Bacteria; kingdom Bacillati; phylum Bacillota; class Bacilli; order Lactobacillales; family Lactobacillaceae; genus Levilactobacillus; species Levilactobacillus namurensis. Next base: position 474,647 of record NZ_CP134159.1, read on the forward strand.
TACGGTCTTCGATGTTTTGCTTTTGCTATTATTGACCAAGATCGGGTTCCGGAAGATCGAAGCCATCGTGGTCTGCTTGATCATGGTGATCCTGGTGGTCTTTGCTTACCAAGTTGCGTTGTCCAACCCTGACTGGGGTGGCGTCATCAAGGGCTTAGTGCCTAGCGCCGCTACTTTCTCAGACGGTCCAGTCATCGGGGGTAACAGCCCGTTGCAAGGTGCCTTAGGGATTATCGGGGCGACGGTTATGCCGCATAACCTGTACCTGCACTCCGCGATTTCACAAACGCGGGAAATCGACCACAGCGATAAGAGCGACATTGCCCGGACGGTGCGGTTCGCGAGCTGGGATTCCAACATCCAGTTGACGTTGGCCTTCTTCGTGAACGCCTTGCTGTTGATCATGGGAGTTGCGGTCTTCAAGTCTGGTTCCGTTAAGGACCCATCCTTCTTCGGTTTGTTCCAAGCATTATCTGATACTTCAACCATGAGTAACGGGGTCTTAGCCGGCGTGGCCAAGACGGGGATCTTATCCACGTTGTTCGCCGTTGCCTTGTTAGCTTCTGGTCAAAACTCCACCATTACGGGGACGTTGACCGGGCAAGTTATCATGGAAGGGTTCGTTCACATGCGGATGCCGCTATGGTTACGGCGTCTGGTAACCCGGTTGATTTCTGTGATTCCAGTTTTGATTTGTGTCACCATGTTCAGTGGCAAGAGTGCGATTGAAGAGCACACGGCCTTGAACGATTTGATGAACAATTCGCAAGTCTTCCTGGCGTTTGCCCTGCCGTTCTCCATGCTGCCGTTATTGATGATGACGGATAGTAAGATGGAAATGGGTGAGTTCAAGAACTCGCTATGGGTCAAGATTTTAGGTTGGATTTCCGTCATTGGGTTGACCTTCTTGAACATGAAGGGCTTACCGGATCAGATTGCGGCGTTCTTTGGGACGAACCCAACGGCCGCACAGACAGAAACGGCGAACATTATTGCGTACCTCTTGATTGCTGCCATCATGGCCCTGTTAGTCTGGACCATCTGGGAATTGCACTTAGGTAACCAGCGATTAGCCAAGCACCTGGAATCCGAGGGTGTTGCTTCAGCTGTCGATGCTGTCCAGATTGACGGCATTGACAACCAAGAAGCTGAATAGAGACGAACACACTTTAAAGGGGAGATTAGATGGCAACCAAGTTTGATCGAATCCTAGTGGGAGTCGACGATTCCGCCGATGCTTTACTAGCCTTTGACTACGCACTGCATCAAGCCAAGCGAGACGATTCAGAACTCTACATCGTGTCGGTCTTGGAAGAAAATGACGTCAACATTTACCAGGCCTTGGACGATGACTTCGTTCACGGCAAACGCGATACGCTGGCCCAGCACCTGCAAGGGTACGCGGAGAAAGCGCAGAACGCGGGGATTAGTAAGGTTCACACGTTGGTCGCGGAGGGGAAACCGGCGGACACCATCGTTCGCGATGTGATTCCGCACGTTCAACCAGATTTGTTAATCATCGGATCAGAATCCAAGAAGGGCGTTAGTCGTCACTTCGGGAGCCAAGCCGCTTACATGGCCAAATATGCGCCGATTTCGGTTTTGGTGATTCGTTAAAAACTGCATAACAAACACTTGTGGCGGTCTAAGCCATGTCCAGATGGGCATGGTTTAGGCCGCCATTTTTGGATCAAGTAATGGGGAACGTCTGGAGGAGACCTTGAATGAATAATCAATTCTGGAACGAGTATCAGATTTACCAAACGTGTTTTGGAACCCGAAAGGAGCGGGAAAAGATGCCAGCATCAATTCATCCGTTAGCACAACAAGGATTGCGAATCGAGTACGTTTCGGTGGCCTGGATGGCCTTCGAATGTCTAGTGGGCCTGTATTCCGGGTGGCAAACGGGCTCAATTCTCTTGGTGGCCTTTGGGTTAGATAGTTTCTTGGAGATCATCGCGGGGAGTGTGTTGATTTGGAGACTCCGGAAGTCGGTGACCGGCGGAACTGCCGCCGGAATTCAACGGGCGGAGCAACGGTCGTCGCTGATTGTGGGGAGCGTCTTATTACTCCTGGCCGTTTACGTGACGGGGACCTCGTTAGGTCATTTAGTCACCCATCAAGCCGCGGATGCCAGTTGGTCGGGCCTGGCGATTGCCGGTGCCTCTGTGGTGTTGATGCCGTTCTTGACGGTGGGCAAACGCCGAATTGGCCGGGCACTACATTCCGCCGCGTTAATGGAGGATGGCATGTGTAACCTGACCTGTGCTTATATGGCGGGGACGGTTCTGTTAGGTGCCGGTCTAACGGCTTGGCTGGGTTGGTGGTGGGCCGATTCGGTCGCGGCACTAGTCTTGGTCTACTTTATCGCCAGTGAGGGGTGGGAAGCCATCCAAAAGGGTCGTGCTTAGGAGAATTGACCTGAACAGTACCCAAAAAGCCTGCGGAAATGCGCTGACATTTCCGCAGGCTTTTTCGTTTAAGTTATTCGGCAGAAGGAGCAAAGAATGAATCTGCAGGTGGGACGCTTAGTAATGGTCCCCGTTGGTGATGGAGTTCTTCACAATCACGTAGTCGACTGTCCGGATGTCCAGCAGGTTGCGCCCACCGGCGTACGAGATGGAGGACTGAAGATCTTGATGGATCTCCTGGAGCGTGTCCGCAATGTCGCCGCGGTATGGAACCAGCATCTGCTTGCCTTCCACGTTACGGTAGGCACCCTTTTGTTTCTCAGACGCAGAGCCCCAGTATTGCTTGTAGACCCGACCGTCGATGGTCAGCTTACTACCGGGGGATTGTTCGTGGCCGGCCAGCTTAGAGCCAATCATGACCATGCTGGCACCGAAGCGAATCGACTTGGCGATATCGCCGTTGTAGCGAATCCCGCCGTCAGCCACGATGGGTTTCCGGGCCGCCTTGGCGCAGAGCCGCAGGGCCGCGAGTTGCCAACCACCGGTACCGAAACCGGTCTTGAGCTTGGTGATGCAGGCCTTACCCGGTCCGATGCCGACCTTAGTGGCGTCCGCGCCGGCGTTTTCAAGTTCCCGCACGGCTTCGGGGGTACCGACGTTCCCGGCAATCACGAAGCTGCCCGGTAAGGTCTCTTTAATCTTCTGAATCATCCGAATTACCGAATTGGCATGGCCGTGGGCGATGTCGATGGTGATGTATTCAGGCGTCAGGTCTGCGGCGGCCAGTTCGTCGATGAAGCCGCGTCGTTCGGCTGGCTGGAAACGGTGCATCACGTAGAAGTAGTCGTTCTGTGCGAGCCAGACGGCCAAGGGTTCGTTGATCACGGTTTCCATGTTCGCGGGAACCACGGGGATCCGGAAGGTCCGACCGCCGAAGTTAATCGTGGTATCGGCTTCGGAACGGCTTTCTAAGACACATTTGTTAGGAATCAATTGAATGTCTTCATAATCAAAGACTTCGGCTGGATGCATGGGCAAGTCCTCCTTAGGTTAGTCAGCTGGGCTGTCCCAGATGTGATGTAAGATGTTAGTTTGTTCCCGGTCTGGGCCGACGGATAAGGTCGCAACGGGGACGCCGACCAGTTCTTCCAAGCGCTTCACGTAGTTCCGGGCGTTGGCTGGCAGGTCTTCTAGCGACTGGCAATGGGTGATGTCTTCATCCCAGCCAGGGAGTTCTTCGTAAATCGGGTGGCAGTTCTCCAGGTCTTTCAGGCTAGCGGGGTAATGGTAGATGGTCTCACCATTGAGTTCGTAGGCCTTGCAGAGCTTGACGGTCTTCAGACCAGTCAGGACGTCCAGGCAGTTTAAGGACAGGTTGGTCAGGCCGGAAACGCGCTTGGCGTGCCGTAAGACCACACTGTCGAACCAACCGATCCGCCGGGGGCGCTTGGTAACGGTACCGTATTCGTGGCCAGTCTCCCGGATGGTGTCCCCAATCTCGTCATGCAATTCCGTCGGGAAGGGACCGTCGCCGACCCGGGACGTGTAGGCCTTGCAGACGCCGACCACGTGGTTGATCTTGGTTGGGCCCACGCCGGCACCGATGGTTACCCCACCGGCAACGGGGTTCGAGGACGTCACGAACGGGTAGGTCCCGTGGTCGATGTCCAACATGACGCCTTGGGCCCCTTCGAACAGGACGTTCTTGCCCTGGTCGATGGCGTCGTTGATGACCACTGACGTGTCGGTCACGTAGGACTTCAAGAGTTGGCCGTATTGGAAGTAGGTGTCGAAGATTTCGTTGAAGTCTAACGGTTGTTCATCGTAGAGTTTGACGAAGAGGTCGTTTTTTTCTTCCAGGTTTTGTTTTAATTTTGCAGCAAACGTGTCGTGGTCGAGTAAGTCAGCGACCCGGATGCCGACCCGTTCGGCTTTATCCATGTAAGCGGGGCCGATGCCTTTATTAGTGGTCCCGATTTTATTGGTCTTGGTTTTTTCTTGGCATTTATCCAAGAGAATATGGTAGGGCAGAATCACGTGGGCCCGGTCAGAGATGCGCAGGTTATCCGTGTTCACACCGTTTTCGTTGAGGTAGTGCAGTTCTTGCACTAACGACTTCGGGTTGAGGACCACACCGTTACCGATCACACTGGTCTTGTCGGCGTAGAAGATCCCGGATGGAATCAACCGCAGCTTGAACGTTTGACCATTGAAGACGATGGTGTGGCCGGCGTTGTCACCGCCTTGGTAGCGGGCGATAACGTCTGCTTTTTCACTGAGAAAGTCCGTGATTTTTCCTTTTCCTTCATCGCCCCATTGACTACCAACTACTACTATTGATGACATAACAACACCCCATCGTTTTATTTTGCCAAGCCGAACGCTCAGCAAGAATTAGTTTATCAAGTTCGTAAATAAAAAGCAAGGTAAAAACGAACAATTATAAAATTTATTGCGGCTAAAGTTCTAATTAATTGCGGTGAAAACGAATTAATACCCCTAATCATTCTCTATAGAGTGGCGTTCTCCCGATAATCTATGGTATAATGCCTGGTGTTGAAAAACCGTAAATTCGAAATAATGTTCGTGTTTTGAACAAACTTATGGAGGGACTGCCAGTGCTATCACGTTATACACGCCCGGAAATGGGCCACATTTGGTCGTTGCAGAACCAATACGCCGCTTGGCTAGCCGTCGAGATCGCCATTGACGAAGCTTGGGCTAAGCTGGGGGAGATACCAGAAGAAGATGTGCGCAAGATTAAGGAGAACGCCCGCTTTGACGTGGACCGGATCGCCGAGATCGAAGCCGTGACCCACCATGACGTGGTGGCCTTCACGCGGGATGTGTCGGAGTCGTTGGGCCCGGAACGCAAGTGGATTCACTTTGGGGTCACCAGTACGGACGTGGTCGACACTGCGCAGGGCTACCGCTTGAAGCAGGCCAACGCCCAGTTGCGCCAAGGCATCGTCACGCTGACGGCAACGTTGAAGAAGATGGCGTTAACTTATAAGGATACGGTGATGATTGGCCGGACGCATGGCGTCCAAGCGGAACCGACCACCTTTGGGCTGAAGATTGCCCGCTGGTATTCGGAGATGCAACGCAACTTGGCCCGTTTCGACCGGGCGGCCAAGGGCGTGGAAGCTGGTAAAATCAGTGGAGCCGTGGGGACGTTTGCCAACGTGCCACCGGAGATCGAAGAATTCGTCTGCGAGCGCTTAGGTATCACGGCCCAGCCAATCAGTAGTCAGGTCCTGCCACGGGACCTGCACGCTGATTACATCGCGACTTTGGCGTTGATTGGGACCAGTATCGAAGAGTTTGCCACGGAGATCCGTAGCTTGCAGCGTTCGGAAATCCACGAAGTTGAAGAACACTTCAATCCGGGCCAGAAGGGTTCCTCGGCCATGCCACATAAACGGAATCCGATTGGTTCGGAAAACGTGACGGGGTTGGCGCGGGTCCTGCGGGGCAACGTGATTACGGCTTACGAGAACGTGAGTCTCTGGCATGAGCGGGACATCTCCCACTCTTCCGCCGAACGGATCATTTTACCGGAGAGTACCACGTTGCTGGACTACATGCTGCACCGGTTCAACCGGATTCTGACCAACTTGGACGTCTTCCCGGAGACCATGAAGGCCAACATGGGACGGACCTACGGCTTGATTTATAGTCAACGGCTCTTGTTGAAGCTGATTGAAGCGGGGATGAGCCGCGAAGCCGCTTATGACCTGGTCCAACCCTTGACGGCGCAGGCCTGGGACCAACAGGTACAATTCCGGCCGCTGGTGGAGGCCAGCGTGGGGATTACTCAGCGGTTGAGTCCGGCAGAAATCGCTGATGCGTTTGACTACCACTACCATTTACGCCGAGTCGATGATATTTTTCGGCGTTTGGGCTTGTTACCAGCCGCAAAATAATTTAAGATAGATGAGTTGAAAAATCCGCCACTGGACGAGCACCTAGTGGCGGACTTTTTACGTTTCCAAGTCATTTTGAGATAGCGTATAATCAGAAGTAACGAATACAAGAGCGAAGGGAGTCGAAGCACGCATGGAACAGCTTGATCAGGGATTGGACCAGCAACTACGGGAGTTGGTCAAGATGCCGAACCCTCAGGGAAAAATTGCGGATTATCGCAACCTGGTGGTGGGCTTGGTCGGCCTGCGTTTTCTCGCGCAGCGCTGGGAACGGGGGCTTGCTCAGCACGTGGTACCAGCAACGTTGGCGCGCCAATTAGGGTTCTCATTACCGGTTGACCAGACTTGGGCGGCGTTGGTTGCGCAACCGGAACCCACCCGGTTATCCCAGATGCTGGCCCATTTTGCGACTGAACCTGAGCCGTTTTTTAAGGGCCTATTTAAGCCAGTCAATCTGCAAAGTAAGTGCTTAGGCAGTACGGCAACGGCACGGCAGGCGGCGTTACGGGCCGTGATTGCGCAAGTCGATGACTTGACCGTATCGGCGACGGCCTGGGGAACGGTGGCCGACCAGCTGATTACGCGGTTTGCCTGGGTGATGCAGAAACAACGCGAAGCACCGTTTTACACGCCCCAAACCATTTCGGCGGTCTTGACGGGCGTGATTGGGGCACACACGACAGCTCTTGATAGCGTCTACGATCCGACCATGGGAACGGCCTCGCTTCTGTTGGCATTAGGCCAACGGGTGACCGTCGATCACTATGTGGGGCAGGAAGTCGATGAGGCCGTGGCAATGATTGGCCGGCTGAATTTGTTGTTGCATGGGATCTCGTATCAGCAATGTACGACTTATCTGGGGGATGTCTTAACTGCGGATCAAGCGGGGACCCAACAGTTCTCGGCCATTATTGCCAACCCACCTTATTCCGTGCATTGGGCGGCCAATCCGGCAGCCGATGATCCCCGGTTTGCGGCCTACGATAAGTTGCCACCGAAGTCCAAGGCCGACTTGGCGTTTATTGAACAGATGGTGTATCACTTAGACGATGCCGGAGGGGTCATGGCGGTGGCGCTACCTCACGGGGTGTTGTTCCGACAGGCGGCCGAAGGGGCTATCCGGCGGACCATGATTGAACGGGATAACCTGATAGACGCGGTAATCGGCTTGCCAGCCAACCTGTTTCCGGGGACGACTTTGCCCATGATGGTCCTGGTCCTTAAGAAGCACCGAACGATGCAGGACATTTTCTTCATGGATGCCTCGAAATTAGGTCGTAAGGGGAAAAACCAGACCGTACTAACGGCTGAACAGGTGGACCGAATCGTGACGACCTATCGTCAGCGCATCGATGTGCCTAATCTTGCGCACGTGGCATCGGCGGCGGAAGTGGCGGCCAACCAGTATAACCTGAATATTCCACGTTACGTGGACACCTATGTGGGGGAACCTCCCGTTGATTTGCAGCGGGTCACGCAAGAACTCCAGGCGACGCAAGCGGACTTGTCGCGTACGCAACAGGCTTTCAATCAGATGTTGGGCGAGTTAGCGGATAAACTGGGTGACCCGCAGAAGTTGGCGGATTTACAGCAATTACTAAAGAAGAGAGATTAAGAAAAATTCCTGAGCCGAATCGGTTCAGGAATTTTCTGTCTTGGTGTATTTATTTTGTCCAAGTGGCTAACTTGATTTTAAAACTCGCCGTCATAATAAAACAGAAAACTATATCTTTGTATCTCTGGACAAATCCGTAATCATATTATGCAATATTCTTGACACACCCCTATACTACTCAAATGCCATTTCTTTTATTTGATTTCTGATATAAAAAAAGTTCTGTCATTCATACAGAACTTTAATGGGTATTCTTAATAAAATCGAACAGATTAATGACGTCGGTATCAGCCATAACCCCAATCGGCGGGGTTCTCAACATATACTCAGTGGACAAAGTGTACGTCTCATGAGTATCAACGAATGAAGCCTTGTCTAGCCCCGCTTCTCGCCAAAACTCAATGGGATAGTAGAGCTTTTTCTACGTTTTGTCAATAAAGATGTTGTTAAATCAATGTTTTATGATGAGAAATTTAGGGTCTAGGTTCCGGAACGATGTTCTTCGTTCCGGAGCCTAGGCCCTATTGCTATTATTTTAGTGATTTATAGCCAGCTAAATAAGCCTTGGAGGTATCAAATTTTTTTCAAGGCTGGTATTATAAACTATAATGAATGTTACTTCGATTGAGGGCTCAGCTCATAGGAGTAAGGTTGATTCGTTTTTATCAGGTATAGGATTGTTTTAATAAGACGATCCATTTGACGGACGATGAGTTTCTTCTTTGAAGAAGAAGCTTCTCGTCTTTTTTCGTATGCATCGCGAATATGATTGTCGCCCATCTTAGGATTAAGCATAAGAACGACCGTCCAATACAAGATTCGGCGTGCATGGGGATTACCGTGTTTGGTGATATGGCGAGCGGATTGATGGTCACCGGAGTCAACTTCCGTTGTGTCCAGGCCGACATAGCTGTTCAATTGCTGACGGGTATTGAACCGTCGGATATCACCTAATTCACTAATTAGCCGAATGGCGGTACTGCCACCAATACCAGGGATTGTTTGAAGAAGCGTAAACTCTGACAAGGATTTACCTAAGGCCATCATGCGCACGACCTGCTGGTCCTGCGCTGCTTCTAGGGTGAGAACTTGTTCCGCCAAAGCTTTCATTTGCCGCGTGTTATCCGAAGTAACGGGTACGGCGTCACCATTCTGAGCGGCCAGTTTCCATAACTTTCGTGCGGCATCGTGAATACGCCTAGCGTTCATCCCTTTGAAATGTGCTGCTGATATTCGTGCTTCTAACGCGTTAAGGTCGCCAATTTCACGAACGATTTGTGCATGCGGGAAGAGTGTTAGGATCTTCCAAGCCAGCTTTGTATCGAAGTTAAAGCCACCCTTGGAGGCCCCAAATGACGCAAATACAAGCTGTAAGACACGATGAGCTCGATTGCGGGCCCGTTTCTTATCCTCATTGAGTTGGTCGTAATAACGGTTCATATCCGTTAATTCACGATAGATGGGATCCTGTTTGTAAGCTAGAAGATAGGGCTCTAACTGTTCGGTAAACTCGGTAATCGCCAATCGGCGCGCATCACGTTGATCGTTTTTTCTCATTCGCGTACCAGTGGCGATGCGATTCTTAGCCGCCAGGGGATTTAAAATATGGTAATTCAAATTTTCTTGTTGAAGGAAATACTCTAAGCGCCGGGAGTAAACACCAGTCGCTTCAAAGACGATTTCCGCTTTTCCGCCGAACTGAAGCTGGTCCCCTGTCAATAAAATAGACAATTTAAATAGAGACTTTTTTGTCCTATGCCACGACTAAATTTTGAATTTGAGTTTGATGCTCATCTTCAAGTTGCTTTGGTGATTTGAATCCACAGTGACTGTGAATTCTAACTGTGTTGTAAAACGTTTCAATGTACTGAAAAACTAGTCGTTTAGCTTCGGAGTATGAATGGATTTTAAACCGATTTATCCATTCACGCTTAATCAAGGCATGAAACGACTCAATGCAGGCATTATCCCAAGGATAAGCTTTCTTTGAATAGCTTAATGTCATGTTAGCTGTAACTTGATTGTAAGCTTCAGACGTAAACTGACTACCACGATCACTGTGCATGATTAATGGCTTGCTAATATGGCGACTGTGCTTAGTCTTTTCAATAAGTGGGATGACATTCGATACCTCCAAGGTTTCAGATAAGTCCCAACCAATGATCCGTCGGGAGTACAAGTCCATAATACTGGTTAAATAAACGAATCCGTCATGAACTGGAATATAAGTAGTGTCAATGCACCAAACGGCGTTTGGTCGCAATGGATTGAACTGCTCGTCTAAAATATTTATTAGCTGTTTATCAAACTTAGAATTGCGAGTGGTAGTCGTCCAAGGGGTTAGGTAAACGGCGTGAATGCCAAGTTCACGCATATACTTACCAACAGTTCGTTCAGCAATCTTATATCCTTTTGAGCGAAGTTCTTGGGTGATTTTGCCGGCACCGTAAATACAAAGGCTTTTGAGCCAAATTGCTTTAATTTCACCTTGAATAAACTTCTTCCGAAGCTTTCGCGGTGATTGGTGATTATGACGCTTTTCTCGTTGATAGTAACCACTTCTTGAGATTCCAACATAATCACACATACCATTGATGGAAGGGTGGGATTCCAAAGCGTGCTGAACGTCCATTTCTTGGTATACCTTTTCGGTAGTTACTTGCTCAGAATCCCGATTGATTTTTTTAACACTTCGATCGCTCCTTCAGCGTCACGAAGTTGACGCTTTAGTCGTGCAATCTCCTTGTCCTTATCGCTGGCAAAATTACCAGAGCCACGGCCAAACTCCCCAGTCTCAGTAAACAGCTTAATCCATTTATGTAATGTACTAGCCCCAATACCTAGATTCTTACTTATTTCATTCATGGTCATGTGATCCTTGTTATCTAAGTAATACTGAACGGCCTGTTCCTTAAATTCCTTGTCATAACTGTGCTTCGTCATTATTTGATCCTCCAATTTACTTCCTTAATTATACTAAATCAGAGTCTCTATTTAACTTGTACACTTTTTATTCTAGGCCCTAGCACGACGTGTTTCAGTTCATTAAATCCCAGTGCATCTAGAGGGACGGTCAGTTCTTTGGCGACGATTAAATCCGTCGCCACCGCAACGTTAGCTTTGTTTTTACTGACATCGATTCCAATAATTGTTCGCATAATCATATACCTGTCTTTCTGAAGTCTTCACGTCAGTTTTAGTAATCTCGTTTTCAAAACACGGCTTCGAGAGCCCAAATACTTTGATCAAATTGACTAAAACCAGTGAAGCGGCCATTTTTTATTACGGTCTCAAGGACCCAAAGCGCCCACGGCCTGTCTTCACTACCACTATAAAGTAATAGAGGCATAGGAGCACCCCGTCGGGTAACTTCTATGCCTCTAAGCTTAGTATTTTTTTATTACCGCTGATTTCGACTCATACTTAGTGGTAATTTTGAATACAGTAGCTTGTTGATCGTTGACTTTGACCAATAACGCTGGACGTGTTTTAATCGTCTTTCCATCGTCATAAGGGACGGCTGCTATGGCAATATCCATAAGATGGAACGAACTTTCGCTACTACTCATCTTCACTCATCCATTCAGCAAAGTGGGGTGACTTACTAGCATTAACCGTACCATCTTCATTATAAGAAACCACCTCGTTAGGAATACCAGCAATTAAGTTCGACCAGTCGAGGGCTGTCGGCTTTTTCCGGATTATAAGAGTTGCATCATCGCCTACAGTGATTTGTAGTGTAGTGCCACTAGATACGTCAATCATTTTTCGGATTTCAGCAGGAATCACTATCTGACCCTTCGTTGAAAGCTTAACGTTGAATACCTTTTGAGCTCCCCGTTTTTCAATCATTGTGAGTATCCTCCCTTTTAAATTGACAGCCTTACAAGTAAGTCATCTTACGTTCTTACTATTTATCAAAGTATTATACATCATTTTTAACTCATCTCCTAATTTTAGGTTCTTTCTTCTTAGTTTTCTATTTGCCGTAACTCACTAGGGGCAAAGTTTAGTGCCTCTAATGATAGGCCCTGGCGTAGTGCATAAGCTAGATCAGGATTTATTGCAATCAATAACTCCCGTTGCTCCTCGTCCAAATTAACGACTACATCATCTCCAACATTCTCTGAAACGTGTTCAGGAGAACCAACAGAACGATAGCTAATGATCGTTCCAACCATCCCCGCAAAATCATCAGTTGGGTCTACTACTTGAACGCGTTGCCCGACTAAGTTTACTTCTTTCATAGTTTTCTCCTTTTTTAACGCGTAGTGTTAGCTTTGTAATATTCAATTCATCACGTGATACTCAACCCACTTTTACCGGCTAAGATTTGCTCATGCACATTGAGGGTCATCCAAAGGAACATGGACTCTAAGCGGGTGTTCAAAGTGACCAACGGAATTTAAGTTATTGAAGAACGTTTCGATGTGTTGCCTTAGGTCCTTGAGAAGACTGCTGTTCACGGTTTTATGGTGGGCCATATTCTTACGTAGTGGTGTCCATAGGTCGATATGGTAAAACCGAAGGAGCTGGGTTTTCAGGGCCTTACTGAGGTAACCATCATTAGCTTCGGATGTTTAAAATCCATCATTGTTGAGCTAGTCTATCGACAACAGCGTGCCCGTGACCTTTTCCAATTGTAAGGGTTCACCTCAATTAATGGTTTGTTAACTTTAATAAAAAGCGTTGTGGTCTTAACCACTTCGGCCTCCTCAACGTGGAATTTAAGACTTAAATGCGGTAATGCGATTAAATCGGCATTTTTAGATGGAACTTTTAAGCAACTTGGAATTAAAAAAAGACCGCTTCAGCCGTGCAGGGCCGAAGCGGTCTTCTCTGAGGAGTGCACTTCATTAGGGGGAGAAGTGCAATTTGAGGAGTGGTCAGGTTTGAGGGGTCCTGACCAAGATAAATTCTCTAAGGGGGAGAATTTAAGGGATTGGATATAGATTTTGACTAGTAATCGTTGTTGGCGAATTACTATGATGTTTACTATACCCGCCATTTGTGAACGAAAAAGGGGGTAAACCGTGACGACTTTTCGATAAAAGTCTAAAGGAAGTTTTAAAGCTTAAGAGGTCCTTAAAGCTAGTCTGACAGCAATTCCGGGTCGAAGTAGGTGGTCAAAAAGTCGAGGACTCGGGCCCGGTAGCGTTGTGGATTGATCCAAAAACTCTCAGCGTGAGTCGCATTTTTCACAATCCATAATTGTTTAGCCGCGTGGGTCGCCGCGTAATTCTCGTACGCCATCCCGACCGGCACGTAGACGTCCTTCTCACCGTGGATGAACAGGATTGGCCGCCGGTTCTTCTTCAACTGGTCGATCGAGGTCACGTCGTTGAGGTAGTAGCCTAACCGCCGCTTCGAAATCGTACTGACCAGGGGTTCAATCGGGTATTTCGGCAAGTGGTACCAACGCTTCAAAAGGTAGACCAGCTCGGCCTCAACGCTGGAGTAGCCACAGTCGGCGATGATGGCCTTGACCTGGGGCGGTAACGTCTCACCCGAAAGCATCTCCATGGTCGCACCGCCCATCGAGACCCCGAACAGGAGAATCTGGACCTGGGAATTACTGCGGTCAATGACCTGTTGGATCCATTGCAGGTAGTCCAGCCGGTCCAACCAGCCGAAGCTGATGTACTTACCGGCACTTTCACCGTGACCCCGGTCGTCGGGCAACAGGACGTTGAAGCCCAGGTTGTGGTACATCTGGGCGAAGTTCGCCATGGTCTCACCGTTGCCCTTGTAACCATGAGCGATGATCACCGTACGGTTGTGGGGCGTTGCCGCCGGGATGTATTCGGCGACCATCCGGTTTTTGGGGTCGTGTTCGTGCAGGTACCAAGTTTCCTTAGGAACGGATTGGTACCAGTCCACGTAAGCGTAGTAGGCGTCCGCGTATTTTTGCTTCTCGGCGGACGTTTCGGGGACGTAGTTGACCCGTTTGAAGGCGAAGTTGAACAGGTGCTCGCTGGCCAATAAGGCAGTCGCGGCAGCACCTAATAGGGGTAAAGCTAAAGTGGTTGATTTCTTCAAGGGGGACTCATCCTTTCTCAATATGCAAAATACTTGGTCATTATAGAAGAAGCGTTGCGGCAACACAAGTTAGGCGATTGATGGTTAAGCTAAAAAGAGACGCGAAGGAAGAGCCTTCACGTCTGCGGATTATACTAAATAAAGTTGTTTTAACCGGTCGAGTTCCTTGTTGGTCAGCCCCAGCACATCGTGCAGGTAATCTTGAACACCGCCATACTGGGTATTAATGATCTTTAAGGCGGTATCGAAGTAGTCGGGGTTGACGCTTCCCAGCGCGGTCATATTCTGGATGAACGCGGCACTTTGACCCCGGTCTTGGGCATCGCGGGTCATCTGGTCTAGCTTGGGCTTTAAGTTCTGGTTAGTGGCCAGGTAGTCTTGACGAATCACCTGAGGATCCACCCCCAAAGCACTGAGAATCAAGAACGCCCCAATTCCCGTCCGGTCCTTGCCGGCGGTGCAGTGGAACAAGACGGCCGATTGGTCGCCGTCGTTAGCCAGCAGTACCTTAAAGAATTCCCGGTAAGCCGCTTGGGCACTGGACAGGGTCACTAGGTGCCGGTAGACCTCTAACATGTGCTGGTACCCCGCTTGCGGGTCCTGGGAGAATTGGCGCTCCAGGTCTTCACGCGCCGCGGAAGCGTCGGTCTGGTCGCCGTCGGGGAAGACGGGTAAGAACTGGTACTGCGCGCCAGCGGGCACCTTGTCAGGCGCTTGTTGACGTTCCTGCTTGGACCGGAAGTCCACGTCAGCCACCACGCCATAGTCACTTAGAAGTTGCTGGTCCGCCGGGGTCAACCCAGCCAGACTGGCGGTGCGGACTAGTTTATGCCATTTAACGGTATGACCGTCAACGGTAGGATACCCCCCGAGTTCACGGAAGTTCAGGCCGCCCGTCACCTTTAGAATCCGATTCTGTGTCATGCTTGAATACCACCCTTTCGTCGTGTTTCGCTGGCTCTATTTTAACGGTTTTTGGATAAATTACCTAATGATTCATTTCGAGAGGGGAAGCGTTTTTGGCTTAAACGCTGTATACTGTCATTAAGAGCGAAAAGAACTGATTAAGGTATAGAGAATAGGGTGGTAGTTGTGAGTTTGCGGGGGAAATGGTTACTTTTCAAAACCCAGCACAGTCAGCTGAAACGACAGCTTCAACAGGCCTTTTTAAAACCGAGTCGCCGGAATAACGCCGTCGTTCCAGACAAGTTTGCGACAGACATCGTTACCAAGGAGCGGCGGATCTTCGATGGCCGCATCTTTACGGCCGATTCCGGATCGCCATTACCGCAACACGTCATCTTATTACACGGTGGGGCTTACGCCATGCAAGGTATTGCCAGCCACCGGGAGATTATGGAAGCGTTGATTCATCAGGCGAATCTGCGGATCACCTACGTGGACTTCCCGCTAGTGCCGGAAGCCACGGTGGACCAGACGCTGATCTTTACGCTGAACGTGTACGATTATCTGCGGGCCCAGTACCCGGACGACCAGTTCTTCTTACTGGGAGATTCCGCGGGCGGGGGACTGGCACTCACGGTTCTCCAACAGTTGCGGGCCCAGCAAAAGCCGATGCCGGCGGGGAGTATCTTGATCTCGCCCTGGACCGACTTGAGCATGATGAATCCGGACCTCCAAACGGCCGCACGTCACGACCCGTACTTGACGCTAGAGACGCTCAAGCAGATTGGGTATGCCTATGCCGGTGACCACGCGGTGACCGACCCGCGCGTCAGTCCCATCTACGGGTCGTTCGATGAGTTGGGCCCCATCTTGATGTACTTCGGGACCAACGAACTGTTGCACGCCGATGACCAGCGCTTATTGCAGAAGCTGCGGGAAGCCCCTGGGACTCCGGTGGCGGCCCATGAGATGCGGGCCATGTTGCACGATTATTTGTTGTGGACCAAGTTGCCGGAGTCGAAACGGACCCTTAAGGCAATTAAACAGTTTATTTTGACCGGTCAGCTCGAGTAGGGCTGATCCATTCGATAACGAGTCGTCCTGCTAACCAGTGCGGGCGGCTCGTTTTTGCGTGCGTAATTGGGCGTGGAAAATAATGGTCTAACTAATTTGTCAGCTAAACGGTTCGTCGATTTAGTCAGGTGGCTAACCCAACTTAGGGTGGTCGAGTGGTTGACAGATGACACGGTCGTGGGCCTGAATAGCTGGGTCGTGGGCGCGACCGGCCGGACGGTTGTGGGAACGGGCTCATCGGGGGCCCACTAGGGGGCTCAATGGTGGGGCGGTTTAATTAACTAACCGAACTTAATTAACCAAAAGGTTGCGACCAAAGACCGAATGAATGAGCCGAATGCGATAATCTTAACGTGAACCCTGCTATACCGGAATTGTAAGGGGAGCTGGTTCGCAATCTTGGGACTGGTGCCCAATTAAGAGAGGAAGCGTGGTTTGATGCGTTTACAAAAGTTACAACAAGTAGAAACGATCACCACCAATTTTCGGCTTCACCAATTCAAGAAGAGTTGGGCGACGGCGGCGATCTTATTAGTCAGTACCGGATTAGGCATGGCCGGGCTAAGTCAACCCGCCCACGCGAGTACGGTTAGCGATGCAGATTCGACGGCGCAGGTGACCTCAACGGCGTCCACGACGCCAACGAGTGCCACGTTGCGGTCCACCACGACTAGCCAACCCACGGCCACCAGTTCGTCAACGGTGACCAGTGCAACGACCACGACCACAACCAGTGGTTCGGGGACGCAGAGCAGTACGGCGACCGCCACTTTGACGGTTCCTCCGGTTAGTGGCCCGACTAGCCCTACGACCACGACGGATACCACGACCGGTTCAACTGCTAGCACCCCGACTAGTGCGCCGACTACGACCACTAGCACGGCGACTAGCGGTACGACGGCCAGCACCCCGACCACTACCACCAGTTCAACCACGGCGGGGACTAGTGTGACGACTGGCACAACTACGGGAACTGCAACGAGTACGACTGGCACAACTACGAGAACGACCACTGACACGACGGGGACCACTACCGGAACTACGTCGACCACGAACCCAGCCACGTCGTTGTCCACGACTACGGACGTTCAGCCCAATAGCGCCGCGGCTTTACCGGACAATACGGTGGTTACCTTTGGCGATAGCGGCATCGCACAGAACGTACAAACGGACTTAGGGGTCACGGGTTCCGTGACCTTAGGGGATCTGCGGCACTTCACGGGAACGACCCTGAACATCGGGACCGTGAACACAGCGTTGCCGGTGACGGGGACCTTAGCGGGGATGCAGTACTTACAGGCACTTCCCCAGACGTCTAAAGTCAGTCTGTACATGACCTATCCGTCGGCGAACCTCGACCTGTCGCCGTTAATGCCCGTCCACTTTAGCCAGTTGAGCCTGATGATTCACGACATGGGTCAGGTCAACCTGGCGCCTCTGAAGCAAGTCGACCCGTCCGATATCAGCCTGCTACAGATCTACGGATCAACGCGTTCTGACTTACAGGACTATCAACAAAACGCCAATGGATTGACCAACGCCCAACTGGCACAGTTGGGACCTTGGTTGACGGCAATCGATGAAGCCGGGCACAACACGACGTTTAACTTTAACGATAACTCGCTCACGGACTTTTCACCGTTGAAGGGGTTCACTAAGCCAGCGTTAGTCACGGGCTTGGGACAACGGGTCAACTTGAACGCGACGCCGGTCAACTTCGTTGTGGGCCAACCTGGCGTCTTCACCGCGACGCCGTTGACGGGCCTGCAGGGCGAAGACCTGACCAGTCACTATCAAAGCACTTGGAACAACTATCCGACCCAGACCACGATGGCGCAATCCCAAGAGCTCTTCTTGACGCCGGTCAGTGGGCATGAATTCAAGATTGCGACGGCGTACCCCACGATTCCGGACGCCAACTGGTTTGCCTACGGGTTACGGGGCTACTACCATTTCGAAACCACGGCGGATTACCCGAACTTCATCATGTTGACCTACCCGAATGGCGTGACCTTCAACTACGACGTGATGGTCTATCAACCCGCTAACTGGTTACCGGCACCCGAAGTCTACGTTCGCTACCTGGACGGTAATACCGGCCAAGCCTTACGGACTGCGACGGTGACCTACGGGACCAATATCGGGGACAGCTATGACCTCAGTCAACAGGCGCAATTGCCGAACTATCAACTGGATACCACGCGGAGTGCACCTTTGACAGGGAACTACACCCAGGATCCACAATACTTGACCATGACCTACACGCCGGAAGTGGCGGGCGGCATCACGGTCAACTACCTGGATGCGGCCGGCCACGACATCGCACCGGCGACCCAGTTGACCGGTAATGTGGGTACGGCCTACACGGCGACGCCCGCGACCGTTGCCGGGTATACTGCTGGTGCGCCGTTGACCGGTAGCCTGCCCGTGAGTGGGACGTTGTCGTTAGCGGCTGGGGAAATCAGCTATTCGTACACGCCGAATACCCTGACGCGCACGATCCAGTACCTGGATACCACGACGGGGCAGGTCTTGAAGACGCAGACGGTGACCGGTCCTTACCTGAGTACAGCTGACTACCAGCCGACGACCCAACTCGACCAGTATCTGGCTGAAGGGTACCGGTTGGTGGCTAATCCTTACAGTGCCACGGCGGCGTTTACCACGCCTGAGCCGACAGCGACCTACCAGATTGAGCTGGCCCATCAGTTGACCACGTTGACACCAACCACGCCGGACTTGCCGAGTGACGTGGATCTGACGCACACCGTGACCCGGACAATCCAATACCAGGACCTCTTTGGAGAAACGCTGGCGCCTAGCACGCAACAGGCCGTGACCTTTACCCGCACGGCAACCCGCGATGACGTCACGGGTGCGCTGACCTACACGCCGTGGCAAGCGGTGGGCGCGAGCGACTTTGCGGCCCAACCGGTTCCGGCGATTGACGGCTACTTGCCAGAAATGACCACGGTTCCGGCAATCGCCGCCATCACGGCAACCAGTCCCGATGTTACCACGACCGCGTGGTACCAAGGTATCCCGGAAAGCGCGCCGCAAGAACCCCAAGGTACGCCGACTACACCATCCACGCAGCCTACGACCGATACCACGACCACGCCAAGCCCGTCCGTAACGTCGCCGGCGCCAAGTACGCCAATCACCACGCCAACCACGACACCGACGCGACCAACCTTGGGCCAGGTCATCGTGATTACCGTGGGACCGGAAGGCACACCATTGCGGCCAGTCCAGACCTTGCAAGGCCCACTGGCGACCCCTTACCAGATCACGGCGCCTAAGCTGACCGGTTACCGGTTGACCAGTCCGACGACCATCACGGGGACCTACACGGCCACGCCGAAGACGGTCCGCTTGGTTTATGCGGCCAGCGCGACCGACGCGACCACGCCGGTCAGCCAGTCCGTACCAACGTTAACGAAGACGTCGACCGCAACGGCCCCGGCAACGGGAACTACGGCGGCACCAGCCAAGACCTTGACCGCAACGCCGACCGCGGAACGGCTCACGCCACAGTCGCCGCGCTTGCCACAAACCGCAGAGCACCGTTCAGCTACGAGTCGGTGGGGTTGGTTGCTCTTAGGATTGACCGGCTTGCTGGCCAGCGTGAAGGGTTGGTTCCGCCGCGTTAAGGACTAGTTCCGTAAAATCATGAGTATTGAACGTAAAAAAACGAGGAATCGATTCGCTTTGAGAATCGGTCCCTCGTTTGGTTTTATTTCGTTAAACGTCCACGTGGTGTTTCAGACTCGGGAAGACGTGCTGGTCGGCCCAGGCCATCACGATGCCTTGGGTGACTAGGGCCCAGACGGTCCCGAAGCCGATAGCGTGCAGCTGACCGGTCATCAGGTAGGACAGCACGATGATGATCACCGGCGGCAGGTAGCTGGCCCATTGTGCAATCACCGCCGACCCGTGTAAGAATCGGAAACGGATGATGTAGGACAGGTCGTCGTTGGGGTGCATGATGATGTTGCAGCGCTGGTAGATCGAGACGGCGAACGCCACTCCGAACAGGCCGATGATGTCGACGATGACCCGACCGGTCAGACTCAAGTGGCCCACACCCAGCCAGTCCCAGAAGTAGCCGATCCATTCGACCAGGTAGCTAAAGGGGACGATGTACAGCAGGTTGGAGATCAGCCGCCGCCGGTCGAACTTCCCCAATAAGAGTTGGTTCATCAGGGTGATTACGATGCCGTAGCCGAAGAGCGTGGTCCCTAGGGGCACGTGGATCCAGTTGGCGAGGTTGACGGACGACCCGGTCCACACGGCACTCCCCAGGTTAGTGGAGATGGTCAGGGCGTTGGCCGCGGAGTTCAGGACGATGGAGAATGCCAAAAAACGCATCCGTTGTCCAAAGTCCTGCATCTTCGCCACGATTGTCACCTCTCCTCTCAAGTTTGTCCAATTTAAAGTCTAGCTGAATGCTTGTGAAAAGAAAAGGGCAAATCCCAAATTGCCGGCTTTTTCGCCCGGTGCACGCAAAATGAGACGGATTAGCTGGAAGATTCTGGGGAGGCGGCGGTCCTCCAAGTCAACGAAAGAATTCAGATGGAATAGTTAACAAAAGGCGCAAAGAACCTTATATTAGAGGTGTAACTAAAATTAAAGCGAGGTATAAATCATGACAGAACGGCAGTTGATTCAAGAAATCTTGAACTCCGAAGCGATTGAATACCACTTCGAAAACGTAGACGAGGATTCGAAGGAATACACGCTATTATTAAAGCGCTTAGATAAAGACGTGCGGCCCGTTGAAGAGCTCAATGAGGAAATCAAGCACTACTTTAAGAGTGCGGATTTCAGCTACCAAGAAGAGCTCAATCCCAAGGGTGTCGATGCCGACATTCGTCTGGTGATCAAGCGGTAATCATAGAATCGAGGAGTGGTCGGTCGCGTTGGTGGCCGACCATTTTTAGTGGGTGCGCGGCGTGTGGTATCCTAAAAGCAGTCACTTGAACAAGGAGGCTCACGTATGACCCTAGAAGAACTGTACCGCACCATGGCCCAAACGATGGGGCCGCAACCCTGGTTGCGACCGGGGACCCCGTGGGCGGAGACGCCGGTCGAAATCATGCTGGGCGCCATTCTGGTCCAGAACACCAACTGGCGTAACGTGGAACCATCGTTACGTCAGCTCAAACGGGTGACTGGTTTTGCCCCCGCCAAGTTACGGTCCTTAACGCTAGACGACCTAGTCCCGTTAATTCGGACCAGCGGGTTCTACCAACGTAAGGCCGCAGCGATTCTGGCACTGGCGACGTGGTTGGGCCAGCACCACGACGACTTGGCTGCGCTGCGTCAGATGCCGGGCGACCAGTTACGGACCGAACTTTTGGCAATCACCGGCATCGGCAACGAGACGGCTGACTACATCTTGATGTACACCCTCGACCACGGGACCTTCATGGTCGACACCTACGCCCGGCGGCTCTTTACCTGGCTGGGCGCGACCATGCCCAAGACCTACCCGGCGTTTCAAAAGCGGGTCCGTTCCCAGTTGGACCTGCCGTTAAGCGATTGGCAGGAGTTTCACGCCTTGATCGACGAGTTCGGCAAGGCCCATAAGACCGCAGCCGACTTTGCGGCGTCCTTCTTAGCGGGACACCAGTTGACGGTCTGAATCCTTAAGCAACGGTAAAGGAACTGCACGACTCAGCACTTATTGGAAGCACCCACCCAGGCTTCGTGATATGATAGGTGCAATTGAAATGTAACCGTTTCCTTATGAAGCGGTATTCTGGAGGGAGTTTGAACATGTCACTGAAGCAACCTGAGAATTATATTTTAGCGATCGACCAAGGGACCAGTAGCACGCGGGCACTGATCTTCGACCACACCGGCCGGAAAGTTATCGAGGGCTACAAGGAAGTTCCCCAGTACTATCCCCACGCTGGTTGGGTCGAATCTGACGCCAATGAAATCTGGAATAGTGTGTTGTCGGTGATTGCCAGTGCGCTAATCGATGCGTCGATTCACCCGGAAAACATCCAGGCCATCGGGATCAGTAGTCAACGGGAAACCACGATCGTGTGGGACAAGGCGACTGGCGAACCCATCTACCACGCCATTGGGTGGCAAAGTCAGCAAACGGCCAAGTACGCCAAGCAACTCGCGGCCGACCACGGTCAGGAGATTCAAGACAAGACGGGCCTGGTGGTCAACGCCTACTTCAGTGCCACCAAGGTTCGGTGGATTCTCGACCACGTGGCCGGCGCGCGTGAACGGGCGGAAAACGGTGAGTTGGCCTTCGGAACGGTCGACAGCTGGTTGGCTTGGAAGCTGTCTGGTGGCCGGATCCACGTGACCGACTACAGTAACGCCAGTCGAACCATGTTGTTTAACATTCACGACCTACAGTGGGACGCCGACATCTTAAGTTGGCTGGACATTCCGGCGGCGATGTTGCCGGAGGTCAAGTCCAGTTCCGAAATCTACGGCGTGACCCAGAACTTCCAGTTCTACGGCGTGGAAGTCCCAATCGCCGGGCTAATCGGGGACCAATCGGCCGCTTTACTGGGCCAGTTGGCCTTGAAGCCGGGGATGGTCAAGAACACCTATGGTGACGGGGCCTTCGCCATGATGAACACGGGGACACAACCGCAGACGTCCAAGCATAACCTGTTGACCACGATTGCGTACAAGTTGGATGGTGACGTGACCTACGCCCTAGAAGGGTCCATCATGGTGGCCGGGACCGCGCTGGCCTGGCTCCACGATAGTCTGAAAATCATTGACAACGTTCCCGAGTCGCGGCAGGCTGCCATGGCCTCGACCGACGATGACGAAGTGTACGTGGTACCGGCCTTCAACGGGTTGGGGGCGCCGTACTGGGACCCCGATGCCCGCGGTGCGGTCTTCGGGTTGACCCGGGGGAGTAACCGCAACGACTTCGTGAAGGCTACGTTGCAGTCAATCGCCTACCAGACCCGCGATGTCTTGACCACCATGACGCAGGACACGGGCATCACCATCTCCGAATTGATGGCCGACGGGGGCGCCTCACGGAACCGTTACTTGATGCAGTTCCAAGCCGACATCTTGAACACGCCGGTGCAACGGTCGTCGGATGAAGAGACCACGGCCTTGGGGGCCGCGATTGCAGCGGGCCTCGCGGTTGGCTACTGGCAGGACCTGGAAGAGGTCAAGCAGATTCGCCAGGCCGGTCGGTTATTCACGCCCGATATGACCAGCGAACGCCGGGAACGACTCTACGCGGGCTGGCAACAGGCCGTCTCCGCCACGCGGGCGTTCAAGCCACAGCCTAAGGACTAGTAAAAGTAACAATAAAACGACAAAAAGAAATCGGTTCGCAGTGCCCATCCAAGGCATTGCGGACCGATTTTGAGTTGAGTGGGACAAGGAAGGTAAAGGAAAGATTCTGTCTAACTGCATAGTTGTGGCCGGCGAATCATGACTACCGGCAACTATGGTTCTCATTTTAGGCCGATTCGCGCGGAGCACAAGCTAAGCGTCTTACAAATTAATTTATGATGGGTGGACTGAAGTGCTGAGACGGGCACCCTAAAGTCGCCAGTTCCGCTTACTTGTATTTTGCTTCTAACCGGCTCATCCACCAGCCTAACGCGGCTCCGACGATGCAGGCGACCAGACTGGCTAGCCAGGTGGTCAACGTTACGTGGGCGTAGGAGATGCTTTCGGCGGCGGAAGGGTTGGGCACCAGGATCAGGACGGTGCTGGCCACGACCAGGCCCAGGATAAAGTGATGGACCCGGGAGTGGTAGTGCTGGAGTAAGAACTCCACGCCTTTGGCGAAAACGGCCAGCGTGATCAGGGCGCCAATGGCGATGGGCAGGTATACGCCCAACAAGTCGAAACGTTTGAACCCGGTCAGCATTGGCCCGAACAGTCCCAAAATCAGTAAGAGGTTAGATGGACTCAGGCCAGGGACCAGCACTCCTAAAGCAATCAACCCGCCGGCAACTAAGAAGCCGATGAAGTTGGCGGGGAGGGTCCCCAAGAGGTCACTCATGAAGTACAGGCCGAAGCCGCCGATGAGCAGGGTCCCCAGGAACCAGAGCCAGTCGATCCCGTCACGGGGCGACTGAGCGGTCGCCGTGGCAGTCAGCGCGGGCAGAGTTCCAATGATGGCGCCCGCGAAGCCCCAGAGGACCACGACTTGGACGTGGGTCAATAGGTAGGCTAGGGGTGCCGAGAGTAGGGCGATGCCTAATAGGCCACCGATACCTACGGGGAGAAAGAACGGAAAGTCCTCGCGCCAGCGCTTGGTCGGGTGGGCCATGAAGCTGAGTAGGCGTTCGTACAGGCCCAGGATGGCGGCTAGGACACCGCCGGAAACGCCGGGGAGAATGAAACCGAGGGCGATGATCATGCCTTTCAGGCAGCGGCTCACGAAGCCGGATTTGTGTTGCGTCATAAAGTCCTCCTTGGCACCGAAAACGGTGGTCGTCAATGACGTCAGTGTATCAAGGTTAGCGGGGGGAAGCAACAGAATTCGTCACCCGGGGCAGAAACTTAGCCTTTTCTTGAAAAAGGCGTGCGCTCCAGCGAAAAATCAACCCGCATTGCCGGAACTAGTCTTTGTCCCACATAAGAGGTGTTCATTCGCCTTACCGGGCCCCCAGACAGGGCTGGAACGCCGTGGGCACCACTTCGAGCCAAAGAGCGGTCTCGAAGCTGGGCCTTATTCTAAGCCGGCTAAGGAACGCCGACTAAGAATAATTTCACGGCTGAGCCCTGTCTGGGGACCCTCACGGCTTACGGTTGTGCGGGTAATGGGGGGCATCCCCGTTAGAAATATTTACTGTGTGCGGTCTCGCCAGCCGATAGGGCCCAGCCGGTGACATTAGCGTTAGGCCAGCGGTCTTCTGGCCTTAGGCTAAGGCCGAGCTTTGAGATTCGCGGGTTGGGCGAAGCTCAAAGTCGTGCCCACTGGCGTCACGGTCCTGCCAATCGGCTGGTGAGACCAGATGGGGAGCGCCACGTTGACTGCCCGGTAAGGCGAATGACACCGCACATCGATGCCAACAAAGTCAACAAGACCAGCAAAAAGGCCGGCAAGGGAGGCTTGTCGGCCAGAAAAATCAATTAGTTTTTGGGTGCCTTCCAATAGTGCGCGTTGGTCAATAAGTCACGGGAACGTTCATCCGCGGGAACGAATCCCTTATTGAACAAGTGCTTGAAGTACATCATGTTGTAGATGAACCCCCACAGAAGTTCCAGGCCCAGCTGAACCAGAACGACGATTTCGGCGTTATTGCCGACAGTCATCCTCAGAATCATCTGCACGCCGGCAGTGACCCCTAAGATACACAGGAGGTTGTACCAGTCGGCCCGAAAAATGGGCGGAACGACGGGGAATAGAAGGGCAATCCACGCAAAGCCAACTTTGGCGATCCGCATGTTCCCGGTTTCCGGGTTCACCACGGTCGCGTAGTTCGGGGGCAACGGTAGTCCTTGAGGGCCATTACCGTTGTTATTGTCGTTGTTATCGTTAAAGCCCTTAAAAGGATCTTGCATGTCATTAGCCAACTTTCTAACTAAAATCGTTAATAAAAGTCTAACACGAAATGCGAGAACTGCCTATTAATCTATCGTTGCGACAGCTTGACGACGGCTTCACAGCGTGCCGTCTGGGGCATCATGTCGACGGATTGAATGTAGTCGACGCGGTAATCCTCCGTTAGCGTGACCAGGTCTTTGGCTAACGTGGACGGGTTACAGGAGATGTAGACCAGCTTTTCGGGGTGGACGGCTAGGATGGTGTCCATCAGCGTCTCGTCCAGGCCCGTGCGGGGTGGGTCGACCACGATGGCGTCCGGCCGGAACCCGGCCACGGCCCACTGGGACATCACGTCTTCGGCGGTCCCGACTTCGTAGTGGGCGTTGGTGATACCGTTGGCTTCTGCGTTAGCGTTAGCGTCCGCGACGGCTTCGGGGATGACGTCCATCCCCCGGACTTCCTTGGCGGTGTTGGCCAGGGATAACCCGATGGTCCCGATTCCCGAGTAGGCGTCGACGACGGTTTGCCCTGGTTGCAGGTCTAGGGCCTGACGAGCCTGGTCGTAGAGGACTTCGGTTTGGGCCGGGTTCAACTGTAGGAATGCCCGGGCGGACAGCTTGAAGGCCAGACCGCCCAGCTTTTCGGTGATGGCGTCTGCGCCAGCCAGGTGCAGGGTCTGGTCACCCCAGATCAAGGACGTCTTCCCCGGGTTCACGTTCTGCATCACGGACGTGACTTGTGGTAACTCGTCGGCAATCCGCAAGAGCAGTTGGTGCTTGTGCGGGAGCTTTTGAGAGTTGGTGATGAAGACCACTTGGACGTCGTTGGTGTTGGCGGCCGCACGGACCACTAGGGTCTTGACGATACCGGAGTTGTGTTCCTCGTCGTAGATCGGCACCTCGAGGTCTTGGAGCATGGTGACCAGGGCACGCATGACCGTCATGGTCACAGGCATCTGGACGGAACAGGTCGGCAGGTCGACTAAGTCGTGACTGCGTTCGGCGTAGAGTCCGGCTTGAACGGTCCCGTCAGCGGTCTTGCGGACCTGGAACTGGGCCTTGTTCCGGTAAGCGTAGGGGTCGTCCATGCCCAGAGTCGGCCGCACATCGTAGTACTTGAAGCCGCGGGGCTGGTAGCGTTCCAGCGACTGACGGACGATGTCGCGTTTGAATTGTAACTGTTGGGGGTAAGCTAAGTGTTCCAGTTCGAACCCGCCGACTTGATCGGCGTAGCTGTCGCGTGGTTCCACCCGGTAGGGGCTGACCTTACGCAACCGGTGGATCTTCCCGCGTAAGAACCGGTGGGCGACGGTGGTGACTTCGACCACGGCTTCTTCGTTGGTCAGCGCGCCGGGAACGAAGACCGCCATGCGCTTGTAGTACCCGATGCCTTCCCCGTTGATGCCCATGCGTTTGATGGTCAGGGGGAAGCGTTGGCCGACTTCCACGTCGATCTGCGGGGTTTCGTGCCGGTCGTGACGCTGGTGGCCGGAGCGGTAGTTGGAACGGTGTGATTCGTATTTTGCCATTTAATTTCTCCTATATACTGTTGACGTAAAACCTAATAATCCTGCCCCATTATACCAGAGATTCCCGCCAGGCGGGGGCTTAGCGATTAAGGGGCGAAAAAGATGAAAAAATGGAGCCGCTTCCATAGAAAAATGGCGGTCGCTTGGGTACAATTAGAGTATCAACTCATTACTCAAGGGGGCTTTCTTATGCATCATCGTAAAGTGGCGTTGGTCACGGGCGCGTCTTCGGGAATCGGGAACGCCATTGCGAAGAGTCTGCATCGTAACGGGGTCGCCGTCTATGCCGGTGCCCGGCGGGTCGAACGGATGAACGACCTCGACGACCTGGGCATCACCACGTTGCCGTTGGACGTGACCGACGCCCAGAGTGTCGAGCACACGGTCGACCGCATCGTTAGCGAGACGGGGCGGATTGACATTCTGGTCAATAACGCCGGCTTCGGCCTCTTAGGGGCCCTGGAAGACCTAACCATCGACCAGGCCCAAGCCCAGTTCGACGTGAACCTGTTTGGCGCCGCTCGGTTGATTCAATCGGTCCTGCCCATGATGCGCCAGCAACACACCGGCCGGATCATTAACGTGAC
Organism: Levilactobacillus namurensis; assembly: GCF_032197885.1. Taxonomy (NCBI): domain Bacteria; kingdom Bacillati; phylum Bacillota; class Bacilli; order Lactobacillales; family Lactobacillaceae; genus Levilactobacillus; species Levilactobacillus namurensis. The sequence goes on from NZ_CP134159.1 coordinate 502,241, forward strand.
CTCAATCGATGGTAAGGTGGCCCAGCCGTTGGCGAGCTGGTACGTGGCTTCCAAGTTTGCTTTGGAAGGCCTGTCGGATGCCTTGCGGTTCGAACTGCGGCCCCACGGTATCGACGTGGTGGTGATCGAGCCCGGGAGTATCCAATCCGAGTGGGCCGATATTGCTAGCGACCACTTACAGGCCGCGTCGGGAACGGGACCTTACGCCGCGACGACCATTCAGGCCGTGGCGATTCTCAAGGCCGCTAAGCGCTTCGCGAGTGGCCCCCAGGTGATTGCACGCTTGGCGGACCGGGCGGCCTTGTCCCGGCGGCCTAAGACCCGCTACCACGCGGGGGCCGGAAGCTCGATCCTTTGGTTGCGTCAGTGCTTGAGTGACCGGGCACTCGACCGCATCTGGCGGGTGGTTGGTCAAGCCGCCCAACGGATTACCCGTTAACGCGAGAACCGTTGACGCCGTTGACCAAGACGGATATGCTAAAGATAATCTAACACTAGGGGTGCCCGTCATGGGCTGAGATGCAGAGCTGCGATCCCTTGGAATCTGTTCAAGTTAAGACTTGCGAAGGGAACGTGTTTTGTGGAAACAACGCCACCAGACCACGACCTGTTCGTGAGCTGGTGGCGTTTTACGTTTAGGGTTAGACCAACGGCGGGCCGGGGCCGAAACGCGTTTGGAACTGGCCGCCAACTACTTAATACGGGGAGTAATACTTATGAAGTTAACTTTACTGGATCAGTTACGCGAACAAAATCCAATCGTTTTTAACATTTCCAACTTCGTCACGGTTCAAGACGTGGCCAACGGACTCAACGCCTTGGGCGCGTCGCCCATCATGTCCGAAGAGGTCGCCGAAGCTGGCGAAATGGTCGGCTTGGCGGGGGCGGTCTGCCTGAACCTGGGGGCGTTTACCGTGCCGCAGGTCAAGCAGATCACCACGGTTGGCCAACTGGCTAACCAGGCCCACAAACCGCTGGTCATCGACCCGGTCGCCGTGGGCGCGGTGGCTTACCGGAAGCAGGTCGCCACGGAGCTCTTGCGGACCGTCCACCCCGACGTGATTCGGGGGAACGCGGGCGAAATTGCGGCTTTAGCTGGTCTGGACTGGCAAGCCAAGGGCATCGACGCCGGCGAAGGCGCCGGGGACCTGGTCACGATTGCGCAGACTTGTGCGCAGAAGCAACGGTGCGTGGTGATCCTATCCGGGCCGACCGACGTCATCACCGATGGCACGCGCACGATCCAAGTGGAGAACGGTACGCCGCTGTTCCAGACCCACGTGGGGTCCGGCGACATGCTGTCTAGCATCGTGGGCGCCTTCTGTGCGGTCGAAGACGATGCCTTTGAAGCGGCCCAGACCGCGTGCCTGGTCTTTGCGGCGATTGGTCAGTTGGTGGCTGGCAGCCAGGACCGGATGGGGTCGGGAACCTTTATCGTGAAATTATTAGATGCCTTACAATTCACCACGGTGGCGGAGATTCAAGCCATCGCGAATTACCATTAAGTAGGGTGCAGGAAGGATGAGTAAGTATGACCAATGAATTTCCACAAACACTAACCATCGCGGGAACTGATAGTGGCGGCGGTGCCGGGATCATGGCCGACTTGAAGACCATGCAGGAACGCCACGTCTTCGGGACGGCGGTGGTCGTGGCGGTGACGGCCCAGAATACGCTGGGGGTCCAAGATTTCATGGCGCTACCTAAGCAGCTGATCGACGAACAATTCGCGTCTTTGGCCGCTGATTTTAAGATTCGGGCCTGCAAGACGGGGATGCTGGCGGATGCCGAACACGTCCATATCGTGGTTGAGAACTTGAAGAAGTACCACTTCGGTCCGTTGACGGTCGATCCCGTCATGATCGCCAAGGGGGGCGCGGCGTTGTTAGCCGATGATGCGGTTGCTACGGTCCAAAAGGAGCTGGTACCGCTGGCCGACGTCTTGACGCCCAACCTGCCGGAAGCCCAACGCCTCACGGGGCTGACCATCACGACTTCGGAAGAGATGGAACAGGCCGCTGTCAAGCTCCAGGAAATGGGGGCCAAGAACGTCCTGATCAAGGGCGGTCACGAGGCCACACCGGATAAGGCCAGTGACTTCGTGCTGTTGGCCGACGGGCGGTCGTTCTGGTTAAGTGCACCGCGAATCGATACGGTGCGGACCCACGGAACTGGCGACACCCTGTCGTCGTGCATCACGGCCGAGCTTGCCAAGGGGACGGACTTCGAGAGCGCCATTCGGTTAGGGAAGGACTACGTGACCGCGGCCATCGCCCATCCAATCGAGGTGGGCCACGGTCACGGACCGTTGAATCATTGGGCTTACGGACAAGGAGGCACCATCTAATGTCAGTGACGTTTGAACCAGGCCTATTACGGGCCTACTTTGTAGCGGGGAGCCAAGACGTTCCCGGAAAAGACCTCCGCGTGGTTTTAGCGGAGATGTTACAAGCCGGCATCACGGCCTACCAGTTCCGCGATAAGGGCGCCAGCACCCTGACGCCCGCGGAACGACTCGCGTTAGGTCGCGACTTGCGCGACCAGTGCCGGGCGGCCAGCGTGCCGTTTATCGTCGATGACGACGTCGACATGGCCCTGGCGTTGGACGCGGATGGCGTCCACGTGGGCCAGAGCGACGAACGGATCCAACAGGTCTTGGCGGCCACGAAAGACCGGCAGATGTTCGTGGGACTGTCCTGTTCGACGTCGGCGGAAGTCGCGGCGGCGAACCAGTTAACGGGCTTAGCCTACATCGGTAGTGGGCCCATCTACCCCACGGTCTCCAAGGACGATGCCGACCCCGTGATTGGAACGGCGGGCCTGCAGGCCTTGGTGGCCCAGGCCAACGTGCCAATCGTGGCCATCGGCGGGGTCACCCAAGAGTCGTTGCCGGCGATTGCCCAGACCGGTGCGGCGGGGGTCGCGGTGATCACGCTGCTGACCCGCAACCCGCAACCGGAACGCGCGGTTCAGGGGATGCTGGCGGCGTTTTAGGCGGCGAGGTGCCGGTGAATTAATTGCTTTTAGCGGGTAAAAAGGTTATCGTATAGGTCATTATGTTTTTAAAGGAGTTTAATCTATGAGCTTTCTAGAGCTAAAGGATATCCACAAGTCCTACCGGATGAACAAGTCGGAGTTCCCCGTGTTGAAGGGCATCAGCCTTAAGTTCGACCGCGGCGAGTTCGTGTCGATCTTGGGCGAGTCCGGTGGCGGGAAGACCACTTTGATGAACATCATCGGTGGGTTGGACGCCCAGTATGAAGGAGACGTGCTGCTCAACGGCCAATCGTTGCGCCAGGCGTCCACCAAGCAACTGGATACTTACCGGCGCCAGACGATTGGGTTTATCTTCCAGAACTTTAACCTGATTAGCCACTTAAGCATCCTGGATAACGTGATGGTCTCCCTCCAGATGACCAAGCTCAGCCGCAAGGAGCAGCGCGACCGGGCCACGGACCTGTTGGACCAGGTCGGCTTAAAAGAACACCGGCACAAGCACCCCAACCAACTGTCCGGGGGCCAGAAGCAACGGGTCGCCATCGCGCGGGCGTTAGCGTCGGACCCGGACATCATCATCGCCGACGAACCGACCGGGGCGCTGGATTCCCAGAACACGAAGGAAATCTTGGCGTTGATGGACGACATTGCGGCCAGTGGGAAGTTGGTCATTTGTGTGACCCACTCCCAGGAAGTCGCCGACCACGGGACGCGTATCGTGCACATGGCCGACGGGGTCATCGACCACGATACCGCGCTAAAGGACCCGTTCCCGGTCAAGGACGGCGCTGAGATGCCGGCCAAACACTTGGGCTTCGGTGCCACGGTCCGAATGGCCTTGCAACATATGCGCTATAACCTGGGACGCAACCTGCTGATTATTTTCGGGGCCTCCATCGGGATCTTCAGTGTCATCCTGATGCTGGGGCTGGGAAAAGGGGTCAAGGGCTACATTAATCATGAAATCTATTCGCAGATTAAGCCCACCGCCGTTCAGGTGGCTCAGAAGACCGATAGTGAGAACGTGAAGAAACTCGAGATCAAGGACGCCGACGTGCAGCGACTGAAAAAGCTGTCCCACGTGAAGAAGGTCCAACCGGGCTTCTTCACTCAGGGGGCCCAGGTCCAGAGTAACGGGACCACCTCAACGGCGCAGTTGGTCCAGACGGTCAGTGACCAGTTGCTGGCTAAGAGTGTCAAGAAGGGTACCCGACCAGCGACCGGTGAAGTCATGCTGGGTAAGGCCTTCGCCCAGAAGTTCAATAAGAAGCACCCGTACCGCCTGATTGGTAAGAAGGTCAAGGTCTCGTTGACGGCGATGGATCAACACCATTTGCCAGTCGTGATGACCAAGACGCTTAAGGTCAGCGGGGTCAGTGACGGGAGCGGCGGTCAGGTTCAGACCAACCTCCAGACCATCAAGAACATGTACCAGAGCAAGGACTTGACCTTCCGGGCCAACTTCGCGACGGTCATGATCGATTCCTTGAGCAACGTCACGAAGGTTCAGGATAAGATCCGGACGTTGAAGAACAGTGACGGCAAGGCCCAGTATCAACTGACGGGGGCGGGCGCCATCGTCTCGACGCTGAACACCTACATCCAGTTGGCGTTCTACGTCTTGGCTGCGATTGCCGGCATCTCGCTGTTAGTCTCCGCCATCATGATCATCGTGGTGCTGTACATCAGCGTCTCCGAGCGGACCAAGGAAATCGGGATTCTGCGGGCGTTAGGGGTCCGGAAGCGCGACGTCAAGAATCTGTTCCTGTCGGAAGCCTTCTTCCTGGGACTCTTCTCTAGTATCCTGGCATTAGTCTTTACCGAACTGGTCGCACTCTTCGCGAATAGCATCGCGAATAAGTACATCGGCTACGCCATCGTTTCCGTGACGGGCAATTACCTGGTCTTCGGCATCGTGGTCTCCGTAGTGATCAGTCTGATTGCGGCCCTGGCACCGTCTAGTCGGGCGGCTAAGCTGGATCCAATCGAAGCCTTAGCTTACGAATAAGCATGCGTTACCAAAAGCCTTGAGGGGCAGGACTCCTCAAGGCTTTTTTAACGTGGTTTAAGGGCATATCGTAACGGTTCAGTAAAAGTGTCACCTCAAAAAGTAAGCGAAAAAACAACCAATCACGCCACAAGATAGGTACGGTGGCGTGATTGGCTACGGTGTTATAAATGAGAAGTCAGGATGACTAAACCCGGCTTTACAAGTACATAGTAGCATGAAACCGATTCATTGCCAATTAACTTGGCTCGCTAAAAATCGGCCCACGAGAACGGCTAGACAATTAAATCTTGCACAAACTGGTTTAGGGAATGAAACGGCTGATGGCTGGCTGATTAAGGGCCTGATGAACCGCTAAAAGGTCGTGACGGGGGTTGGTTAAGTGACCGGTGAAACCAGTGCCAGATTCGGATTCAGAGCGGGCGACCGAAAATTCTGGGGGTGTTCCCGTGTTCCCTGTGCGAGGAGCGTGCTAGAATGGAAGAGTTGTGGTCAGCTCACCGGCGGTTATCTGGAAGCTGGCGACACCCCCCCGGTCACAGATTCCGCCTAAGTGGGCGGGCCGTTCGAACCGGGGCTGACCACAAGCTGGTCTTGGTAACGTTGATCAAGTTGTCGTCTGTGTGGCCGACCGTTCACCGGGAAGGGGCGGCCAGGTGTGAAGACCAGATTGTGGGACGCCTGGTGGTGGGAAACCATCCACCACTAGACGGGAAATCACGTCGGGATAACGGGATTTCTACGACGAACCGCCGCAGGGCTCAGGGATTGAGTGCTGCGGCGGTTTTTTGTGGTTAGTAAGTCTTTTGCGTCGTCTTCATCACTTGGGCGGATCGGTTGGTTAAGAGGTAGCCGGTGCCGTTGCTGGTGAACTGGAGTCCTTCGAACTCACGACGGCCGTTGAAGTTGGCGGCTTCGACTTGGCGAGCTTTGAGGTGCCCCAGTTTATTGACGGGGATGGAGGCGATACTGCCATCGCTGACGAAGTAGAGCCGGTTACGCTTGGGATTGTAAGCCAACGATTGGTTTTTGGTTCCGGGGCGGTGCCGGAGACCCTGCATGATTAAGTGAAACTTGACGGATTTTTGACCAATTTTTCCTTGGTAGAGTTTAACGGTGCCCTTAGGTGCCCAGCCGCCGTTAGAGTAGGTGTAGAAGTAGGCGTTACCGTGTTTGTCAAACGTTAAATTTTCCCCCATTGGAACGGTATGCTTTAAGGTGAAGTTGATGCGTTTGATGGGCTTGAGGGTCCTGGTACTGACCTGCTGAACGTTACTATGAACGGCCTTGGCGCCTACAAACCAAAGCTGGTGGTTCTTGGGGTTCAAGGCTAGCGACTGACCGTGACCGCAAGCAAACGTGGGGCCGATATGGATGTGCTTTAAGATTTGGCGGTCTTTAGGCGATAAGGACTGGGTCGCGTGATCTGCGCCAGCGGTGGCCAGTGCAGCGACATGTTGGCCCGTGATTCCCAGTCGCTTAAGAGCGGCGAGGTCGTACTTGGCGATGAATCCCCGGTTGGCGTGATTGGTACTTAAGATGTAGAGGGTCTTGCCATTGGGGGTTAACACCATGCTTTGCGGGTTACGCCAGTTCTTAGCCGAGCGGTCGTAGCCTGAGGGGAGGAGAAAGTTAGTCTTGAAGGTGGCACGTTTGCCCCGGGTACTGGTAACCGTTGAGCCCGTTCCTGTAAAGGCGTAACGCTTAACGAAAAGGTTACGGTTATTGACGGTTGAATAGCGCGAAACGTTATAGGCCCGCAAGGCGTTACCGGATTGCGTGTAGGTCTTGACCGCGGCTGTTGCGGTGGTGCCGCTTAAGTACAGGGCGCCAGCCAGGGTCGCGGTTAACCAGGCCAGCTTGATGAGATGTTGCATTGATCATCGTCTCCTAGAAATAATTTATGTGCTTCTTTAGTTATACCACAACCTAAAAATTTAATTGTGGCAATCGGGGCGCCGATTTGCAGAAAAAGCGCTTCCAGAGGTGCGGGTAGCGATTCCTAATGGTTCACCAACCGTTGGAGGTTATACGAATAATTTAATATTTAGACCCCTGGATATACGGTTTTACCTGCCAATCCCAGCGGTTCGCGGTGAGCGGGGAGATCCGCTAAACTGGTCTCGACCATAGCGCTATGGATCATCAGATCAAAGGATGGTTCAAAAAATGACGAACAATACCGATGCCGTTGCGTATGCTTTTCTCTTCAGTGGGGACCACGAACAGATTATTTATGGTGCCCTGAGTCGCTTACACCTCTCGCCAGTCCACGCTGACTTTGACGACTACGTGCAGGAGTGCCGCTTGGCGTTTCCCGCCATCTACCGGGCCTTTCCGGAGGACCCGCAGACCAAGCCCCACCAGTTCTTAGCCTACGCCCAGCTAGCCCTGTACCGTCGAATCCTGGACCAGTTGCGGAAGGCTTGGCGCCACCAGGACCACCAGGAGACGGGCGACCCCGAGCTTGCGTTGGCGGCGGTCCCCGTTGCCGAACGCTTAGAGGACCTGGTCCACGCCCGGCAGTACCGTCTGCGGCTCCTACAGGTGGTGGGAACCACCGGGACATTGGGTGAATGGCGGTATCTAGTGGGCACGTTGATCGACCACCGGAGCGCTGCCGAGCTCGCAACCCACCATGGGGTCAGTCGCCAGACCGTTTACCGTTGGCGGCGGGCCCTCTTACGCCGAGTGACCCAAGAGTTTTTCGATCAATTTTAAAAATGTGGGGACAAGGGGTGACAAACGTCCCGTGGATTTCGTTAGTAGGCATGTAAGGGTTGGCCAACCGACTTACACACTACGGATTCGAGAGGAGATTCACCCATGCAAAGTACTTGGAAGAAGACCACCATCACGTTCAACCTGGGCACCGATCCGCAACACCCCATTCGCATCACGCTGGCTAACGGGATTGCGAACCCCACGCCCGAAGCTGTTGAGACGTTTGGCGGCTATCTCGCCACTTTGACCGGCCTGCCGTTCCAACACGCGGCGGTCACCACGCAAAATGACGTTGCCTAGGGCCTAACGAAAGGAAGATTCCATGAAAACTTTAGAAATGAGCTTCAAGAGTGCCGACACCCGAATCAAGTACCTGCGGTTGAAATACGTCAACGAAACCTTGAGTGCCGAAGACGTCCAGGAGACCATGTTGAAGATGGCAGCGGCCAAGCTGTTCGCCAAGGGCGACGTGGCCCTCTACGACCAACCCGTCGCGGCCAACATCGTTGAGACCACTAAGACCCCGTTCCCAGCGGCGGAGGCGGTACCAGCCGCTTAACGTTGGCGGTCTAGAAATTAAGTCCGTAAGTCAGATCAGAAATATCGCGACACAACCGAGAAAGTCGGTCATCCTGGGGATGGCCGACTTTTTTCGTTAACTCATATGGGGGTGGTGCAAGATTTTGTCTGGATAATGCTGGGTCACGTAGCTGGTGATGGCCTTGATCATTTTAGCGGTCGATGGCGCCTTGGCCTGTTCACTGTTGACCACCAGGCAGATGGTCCGGTAGAAGCGGGTGTCGAACGGGTAGACGTTGACGTCCCCGCTGATGCGCTCGAGGGCCAGTTCCGGTAAGATGCCCATGCCCATGCCGGCTTCGACCATGGCCAGGATCGATTGGTCGTCGATGGAGAAGCGCAGGGCGTTGGGTTGAATCTGGTAGTGGTCCAAGGCGGCCTTGGTGTCCTTGTCGTAGTCGCCGCGTTGGAGGATGAAGTTCTGGTCGACCAGGTCGGCCGCGGTGACCGTGGTCCGGTTGGCGGGGATGAAGTCGGTCGGTGTGATGCAGTAGATTTCGTCCTTGATCAGTGGTAGGACCGTCAGCTTTTCGGTCACCGGTAACGCGGAGAAGCCCAGGTCGAGGCGGCCGGTCTTGACCGCCGAGGCGATGCTACTGAAGTCGGCCTGTTCGACGTTGATGGCGATTTTGGGATAGTCTTGTTTGAAGTTTTGAATGATGGGGGGCAGCCAGTTGATGCAGACTGACGAGAAAGCGCCCAGCCGCACGGACCCAGCGTTGAGCCCCTTGATGTTTGCGGCGGCTTGTTCCAGCCGGTCCTCAGCGTTGACGATGTCCTGGATCAGGGGCTGGATGGCCTGGCCGTCCGGGGTCAGTTCGACGCCCGAGCGACTGCGGATGAAGAGGGTGAAGCCCAATTCCTTTTCCAGTTGGTTGACGGAATGGCTGATGGCCGACGGGGTCACGTTTAGGACCTGCGCTGCCCGGTAAAACGTATGCTCTTGAATAATGGCCTGAAAGACACGGTAGGCAAAGGGAAGCACGGGTAACACCTCCAAAGTTGAATAAAGTTCATGTAAAAGTAGAAAAGATGAATTCGACTAGAAGTATAGCATATGCGGGCCGGAGATGGTATGGAAGAGCGGGCGGCATGGGTGAAAATGGCGTGTGAAGTAACAATCTAAAGTGTAGCTGTCGGATGGTACCTAATGAGACAAACTTGGCTGGCCTTTTTTTCGGAAACATAACGAATTTGTGGGGCAGGATGTACTTGGTAAATGAGACGCTATCGAAAGCATAGGTCTATGGGTGAAACCAAGATGGCCCGCTAAATTAATGTGATCAACAACTTGGATGAAACGGCTAGCTATTGATTGACGAATGGTAGGCGGGTCAGTTATTCTTATTAAGAACGAAAAAACGTTTTTAAAGGAGAAATAAATGCTGGTAGATTTTAAGGTTAAAAACTATAGATCTTTTAAAAATGAGCAAGAATTTTCGATGGAGACAGGTAAACGGTTAAGAAAGTATCAGAAGAGCAATACGATTTCGGTCATGGGTGAGCGAATGCTGAAATCGGCGTTATTGTTTGGCGCCAATGCAAATGGAAAAACGAATCTCATCAAAGCCTTGTTAATGCTTAAGAGTTTAGTGATGGTACCGACTAAAAATGCCCTGCAGCCGTTGAATACGGATACCTTTGGCTACAACCAGGAAGCGACCCGTTTTGAGATTACGTTTATCAAACATTCCAATAAGTACACCTATTTTTTGACATATGATAAGGAACATGTTCTCCAGGAGAAGTTGTTGGTTAATGGTGTTGCAATTTTTGAAAGAAATGAGCAACACTTCGATCTGATGCCCTCACAATTGGTGCCTTTGAAGGATAACATCAGAAAAAATCAGTTATTACTGTACTTCGCGCAACAAAACAATGAAAAAAATTCCAAAGAAGCCTTCGAGTGGTTTTCTGAAGATTTAGTATATGTTGATACAGACAGAATTAGAAACGATAGATTTAAATTACTTGAAAACGAGGACTTTAAAAAGCGTTTTCTTAACTTCTTGAAAGCCGCCGATTTTAACATTGTGGATGTTGAGGTCAGAGAAAAGAAGGAAGAAATTCCTGATCTAGGATATCTATTTAAGCAGTTAAATGACAATGGTGACGGCGATATAGATGATGCGAGAACCGTGCAAAATGTATCGTACGAGGTTTATTCAACGCACAAGGCGGAACATGGTCATTTTTCAGTGTACTTTGGGAATGAAAGCACCGGTACAAAAGTCTTCATGTTTTTAGCACTCTACATTTTGAACAATACCAATAAAACGTTGCTTATTGACGAGTTTGACAGGTCCTATCATTTGGAATTAGCGAAAGCTCTTTTGAAGCTGATCAATCATGAAAAGCAAACCAATCAGTTCGTTTTAACCACCCATGAATTGTCCTTGATGGATACAAATTTACGACAAGATCAAATATGGTTCGCTGAAAAAAATCGGTTTGGTGAAACTGAGTTATTTAGCGTATTTGACTTTGACGATGTGGGGTTGAAGCGTAGTGACTTCAATTATAAAAAGCGGTATTTAGAGGGTCGGTACGGCGCAACACAAATGGTTAATACGGATTTGTTGTTGGAGGTGCTGGACTCAAATGAGTAGGGAGCGAAAGAAAAAGAAGCTTAAGCCTAAGATCATTTTCTTGGTTGAAGGAAAATCGGAAAAAGTGTTTTTTGAAATGTTGGCGCAAAGGTATAAGTTGACCGCTTCTAAAGTGGTGAAAATCTTAGATGGTACGGGCCATGACTTTATGGATAAAGCCAAGAGTAAATTAAACGATCCCAAGTTAAAAGCCGATAATAAAACACAGGTTTTCGTGATCTTTGATAATGACAATCAGCTTTCTGACGTAGAGGCAAAGGGGAAAATTAATGTCAATGATTTGCATAGGAAAGCACAGAAATTGGGGAAAGTAGAGAGTTGTGACTTAGTTGTCTCTAACGTTTGTTTTGAGGTGTGGCTGCTGGCTCACTTTCAGAAGATGACGCCCGGCCTCAAAGAAAAACGATGGTTAAACCAAAAGCTCGGGCAGTATTTAGGCGAAGAATACACTAAAGGGGATAGCGCGCAGATAGAAAAAATATTAGACGATGATAAAGTCTTTACAGCAATTAAAAACACTGAGGAAATCAGCTCAATTAATTGTGCAAGCCAATCAACGAATATTGGGGTTATTGTGAAGCGCGTCATAGAAGAGGAGTAACAACAAGTACGTCGTGCTAAAGAGCATGACGTTTTTATTTTCCCCAAAACCGGTGAAGGACTATCAGAATGGAAGGCTGTGATCGTTAGTCGCCAAGGCACTGACCAGTGCAACAGTCTAGTCCTAGATTGATAGTTGAATAAAGTTCATGCAAAAATAAGATACGTGAATTGTACTTTTGGATGGAAGTATTCTATCATGATTGGTGACAGGATGATCGTCCACAAGGATGGTTAGGTCAGCGTGTGACCCGACCCAGAAAGGTGTGTCTTCTCAATGAAAGAATTATTAGCGCAACGGGTGAACCCGGATGTCTCTTCAGCGTTAGCGGGGTTGTTTCCTAAGGACCCGGATCCTTCGGCGGTGACTTTTGCGGCCGGGAGTCCGAACGAGCAGTTGTTCCCGGTCAAGGCCGTTCAGGCAGCCTTCAACACGGCCATTGAGACCCAGGGCGCTCACCTCTTTCAGTACCAGTCGTCACAGGGGAACCTGGCGTTACGTCAGAAGTTAGTGGCGCGCATCGCGAAGTGGGGCCAGGTGACCACTAAGGCGGAGAACATCGTCTTGACGGTCGGTGGTCAACAGGGAATCGAGCTGGTGGCCAAGGCGTTGCTGGACCCGGGGGATGATATCGCCGTGGAAGTGCCGACCTACATCGGGGCGTTGGCGGCCTTTGACCTCTATCAGCCGCACTACCACGCGGTTCCGCTGCAAGCGGACGGCCTGGACTTGGACGCCCTGGAGGCGACTTTGAAACGCTACCCGAAGACCAAGCTCCTCTACACGGTCCCGGATTACCATAACCCGACTGGTATCACCATGAGTGTGGCCAAGCGTCAACAGCTGGTCGCCCTGGCGAACCGGTATAACGTCGTAATCTTAGAGGATACGCCGTACCGGGACTTGGGCTACGAAAACGCGCCGTTACCGGCAATCAAGAGCTTCGATACGGAAGGGCGGGTCATCTTCCTGTCCAGTTTCTCGAAAATCCTGATGCCCGCCTTGCGGACCGGGTGGCTGGTGGCCGACGGTGATATCTTGCAGGCCATCTTGAAGGTCCGGTTGGCCAGTGACCTGGAAGCTACCGGGGTGACCCACGCGGCGATCAACGCCTACATGGACGCCAACGACATCGACCAGCACATTGCCCACATGACGACCCACTACAAGCAACAGCGGGACGCCATGTTGCGCGGGCTGGCGGCGTACTTCCCGGATGAGGCGACCTACACCAAGCCGGCCGGGGGCTTCTTCGATTGGGTCACCTTACCACAGGGCATCGATGCGGATCAGTTGATGTATGACGTCATCAGCCCGCAAGCCCACGTGACCTACGTGCCGGCGACGAACTTCTACCCGAACCGCGACGTGCACAACGCGTTGCGCTTGAGCTTTAGTGGCTTGGCGCCGCAGACCATCGATAGCGGGATGCATCGGCTGGGGGACCAGCTGAAGGCTGCCATTCACGCGGCGAGTCCCGTGATTTAACTTAAAAATGCTAAACGAAAAGCCAGTGACCACAACAGTCGCTGGCTTTTTAACGTATACTTTTTACTTCAAGACGGGGGAAACGAAGCGCTTGTTCCCGGTCAAATACTGACCGTTGGTGAGTTGGTAACGGGTAGTCATCCCGTGGTGGACCAACTTTTTGACTTTGACCGTGGTGCCAGGCTTCAAGAACTTTCGCCGGTTCTTTTGCGTGAAGCTGGTTTTCCGATATAGGTAAGCGTCTTTAGGGTTGGTCACCGTCAGCTTAGTGGAAGGGATGCCTTGCCAGTAGAGATTGGCAACGAACCGTGGTTGGGCCGTGATGTAGGTGCCGTTGGCCAACTGGTACCGCAGAAGCCCCTGATTAGACCGCGCCGTGCCGACTACGGTCAAAGTTTGAGCCTTGACCCGGGGCCGCTTAACGTAGTGCTTGACCCGTTGACTAGTTTTAAAGGTCGGGTGCCGGTAAGCGTAGAGGCTGTGCTTGACGTAGAGCTTGAACGGCTTAAAGGTCGCTTGATTAGCGTTAGAACTTGGCGTTGCCGTCGAACTCTGGGAACTCGATGAATTGGTAGTTGTCGCGGAAGACGTCGGCGTAGTTGGACGGTTGACGGGTGCGGGAGTACTACTCGAAGTAGTGGCGCTACTGGTGCTACTGGTGCTGGTTACACTGCTAGTCGTGCTGGAGCTGGTACTAGTAGTGGCACTGCTGGTGGCGGAACTTTCGCTAGAAGTACTTACACTGGCGCTACTGTCACTACTCGATGAAGAGGATGCCGGTGGTGTGACTGGGTCCTTCTGGTAAGTGAAGGTCAGTTCTTGTTTAGCGGCGGTAAACGTTGGTGTCAAAGCGGCCTGATCCGGCGTGTAACCGTCAATTACGGGGGCCGTGATGGTGGTCGACGAATCCACGGGTCCGTGGTAGAGTTGGTCAGCCTGAGCTGTCTTACCATCCGCGTATTGGTAGTGCACTAAGACTACGCTGTCATCTTTGGGGATGATTGTGTAAGTATGAGTAGCTTGCCCGTCTAGCGGAACCGGAAGAACTTCGTTGAAAGGCACACCAAAATCTTCCGTAAAGTTTTCAGAAATCAAGCTAACGGGATCGCCAGTAGCGTCGACGATTTTAGCGGTCGTCGGGTCGAACGGCACCCGACTGGCGCCCACCACGAAGTTCGCGTGGGTGTTGGCAAGTCCCATCAAGCGAAATTGTTTCGTAGTCGGCGTTGGTGTGGTCTCATCGTGGAAGATGGCCGTCGTTGCGCCAGTACACTTTTCAGCTTGCATGTAGTAGTTGAGCGTCTGGTGGTCGACGGACCACTGGGGATGACTCGCGAGGAACACCTTCTGGTTAGCAGCCGTGACCACGTAACCCTGGAACTGGTCAGTGAGGGTCTGAAAACGTTCGCGGAGGGATTGCACGTATTCGGGAATCGGTTTTGCGGTAGGATCCGCTCGAAGAGAGAGCACGTAGATGTCGTCGAAGGTGAAGTCGTTGTTGCCTAAGTCGTTGGCGTAGGTAAAGTCGATGGAATAGGTGGCCAAATCCGAATGCTGGAAAGCGGGATTATCCAGGACACTGGAAAAGGGGGTGTCTAGGGTAATGATTCCCTTTGAATTGGGATCCGTCAGTAGGGCGGTGGCGGGTTTGCCGGCTTTCGCGGCGGCGACACTTACGGGAGCGTAAAGATTCACCGTCGTTGAGGCGTGAACTGGTGTGGGGGCCAGAAAACTCAGTCCGATAGCCAGGAGGAACCCTAGCGAGAATGTCCAAAACGTCCGGTAAAATCTTCTCATGTTTGTCAGTTCTTCCTATAAAATAGTTTCTAGACAAGTCAAGTCTAACCCCAATCGTGTTGAATATAAACTATTTGATAAACCGATTACAAAACCGATGATATCGGCGTTTAGGTTCTGTTACCTGAAACGAACCTAGAAAAGGGCCGTTAAGCCGGCTGGTAGCGACCTACCGACCCCCCTGGTCCGCTAGTTTAGTGGGGATGGGGTGACTAACGGCTGGTGTCCGGCCGGAAAATCAGATGCCCGGTTTAGCGGACGCTACGCTTAAACTGGGGGATTAAGGCTAAGCTCAAGGTAATAGTAGAAAAGGGTAAAGGGGTCAGAAAGTGGGTTCTGACAAGGGATGGTGAGGACTTGACAGCGAAACGGGTAAGCTTAAAGAATTTTAAGATAACCTCGAAATCGCGAATGAAGTCGGTGGCTTAAATGACAAATGAAATACTTTAATATCCCCTTATAATAGGAAAAAGCCCACCCGGTATGCGTAGTCGATGGGACGACCAACGCATACCGGGTGGGCAGTTGGTGGGTTGAGCTCTCAGTCCAACGTCACTGACAGATCAGGCCATCAACGGAAGAGAATCTGGTACTTCTGGGTACCATCGATACTGCGGACGGTCTCTTCTAAGCCGTCGGTCAGCGCGCCTTCGTGCCAGAAGCTAGGGTGAGCGTGGCCCGTGAACGTGAAGGTATACCGGTCGGCGCCATCGGTTTCGGGTTGAACGGACAGGTAGCCGCGATCTTGATCAGACAACTGAACAACTTGATTTTGCTTCTTAGGATCAACGTAAATGGTTAACATATCCCGCACCTCCAGTGATTAGTATAGGTGGATGCAAGCAAAGTTACAATGAATTGGTGTTTAAGATTAGGGATACCTCAACTAATTAACCAATTAAAAATGGGCAAACTAAAAGGCCGGCGAGATCATTTCGCCGGCCAATCCTGAAGGTTAATCGTTTCCGTTCTCCGCGGAAGCGATGACCTTAAGGCTATTTCCTGTAGCCAAAAAGCATCACCCCCTTTCATAAGATATGGTTAGTCTAGCAGTGAATAGAATGAAGAACAAGTAAAGAGACTCTTTTTAAAGCGGAGGTTAGTGAATATGAAGGTTAGACATAACTTAGCCTTAAGATTATTGGTTTCTTAAATAAGCATCGTAAACAGGCTGAATATAACAGGTTTGTTACAAGACGACTGTTTTTATTTCAATCGAGCTACAATACAAGCGTATTCCTTGTCTAATTGCGTAGAACTAGCTATAATTTATCTGTAGTTGAGTAGTGGTAAACGTTTATCAGTTTGGTTGGGAATATAAATCTTAACAAATTTTCTGATTTAATGTATACTATTACTGCTTGATAGATTACATACAATATGTTTGGAGGAAAATAGATTATGCAATCAAGTTTAAAGAAATCTCTTTACTTGGGTCTTGCTGCATTGAGTTTTGGTGCCGTTGCTACGGTTTCCACGACTGCTTCAGCTAAGTCCTACGCTACTGCTGGTGCTTACAGCAAGCTGACTATTGACGCTACTAAGCGTAACGTAGAAGCTACTGGTACTAACGCACTTTACACTAAGCCTGGTACTGTTAAGGGTGCTAAGGTAGTTGCTTCTAAGGCAACGATGGCTAAGTTAGCTTCTTCTAAGAAGTCTGCTGACTACTTCCGTGCTTACGGTGTTAAGACCACTAACCGTGGTTCTATCTACTACCGTGTTGTAACGATGGACCAAAAGTACCGTGGTTATGTTTACGGTGGTAAGGTTGCCGACACCTTTGGTGGTGGTATCAAGGCTGCTGAAACGACTACTGCCAACACGACTGACAGCATGATTGGTAAGACTGTTACTTTCACTAACCCTGGTACTGCAAATGTTACCTGGACTGCGCCTAAGTACACTCAATACAAGTCTGGTGCTGCTAAAGTTGTTAAGAACACCACTCCTTTCGCCGGTGACACTTTAAAGGTTACTAAGGCTGAAACTAAGACTCGTGAAGGCTCATTATACTACTACGTTGAAGACCAACAAAACCCTACGGTTAATGGTTGGATCTACAGCAAGGCCGTTACGACTGATGCTTCCGCTGTTTACAACCAAGCAACTGATGTTAAGGTAAACTTTGTTGCTACTGATGGTACGACTGTAAAGTCCACTACTTTAGCTAAGTTGACTGCAAACAACGCTGACAACACTGCTGTTGGTACTGCTAAGGCAAATGCTAAGGGTACTGCTGTTGGTTTTGACGCTCAAGCTAAGGCAACTAATGACTGGGCTACTCCTTTATTGAAGGGTACTGGTTATGACTACAACGCAGCTACTGCATCTAACACTGCTGCATTGTTAAGTGCTAAGACTGGCGACACTATCAACTTGACGGTTACTAAGGGTGCACAAGCTGTTCAAAGCATTGCTGCATACTACCAAGATGGTGTTAACAACCCAGTTAAGTTGAGCTCTGTTGCTGCAACTTCTGACGCTAACTTGGTTTACTAAGTAACGTTCCCAACGTTAACTGCTGCCTTCTCTGGCGCTAATGGTGTTAACTACACCGCTGCTGACGTTCAAAACTTCTTGACTACTAACAAGGCCAACACTTTGAACTCTGTAGATTACGCTAAGGATGCTGATGGTAACATTGTTAAGGCTGACGCCGATAACGCTGTTAAGGAAAACGGTAAGGTTGTTGTATACCACACTGTTTACACGTTAACTTCTGGTGTTGCTGGCACTTACACTACTAATGGTACTGCATCTGCCTTCTACAACACTGCTAAGGAAGTTAAGGGTAGCGCATCTACTACCACTAACACTGGTAATGTCAGTGTCTTCGGTTAATATTTAAATATTAATTGATCATGAAAAAGTCCGAATTTATTCGGGATTTTTTTGTTGCAAAGGTACATAACAGTTCTTTGCTAACTGGTACTGATAAGGATTAGAGTATGGATCTAGTCCAATTATAGATTGGATTTCTTGCTTAAAAGTCTGGATCTTAAATTCTGATCGATTAAAAACGATTTGAATTAATTACAATTTTTAAATGTGTTTAAATATGCTAACGCTTTTGCAGATTATCTGCTAAACTAAGATTTGTTACGTAAATCATTACCAGAGGAGAGTACATCATGCAATCACGTTTAACTAAGACATTGTACCTTGGTTTAGCTGCATTAAGTTTGGGTGCCGTTACGGCGGTTTCTACAACTGCTAACGCTGCTTCTAAGGCTAAGGTTACTTCTACCAAGAAATTAAGTTCAGCACCAGAAACTCGTAATGTTGTTGCGACGGGTAAGAATGCACTTTACACGAAGCCAGGGACGGTCAAGGGTGCCAAAGTTGTTGCTTCAAAAGCCAAGATGGCCAAGTTAGCTAATTCCAAGAAGTCTGCAGACTATTTCCGGGCTTATTCCATTGCAACGACGAACAAGGGATCTGTTTACTACAAGGTCGTTACTATGAATGGTAAATACCGGGGCTACGTTTACGGTGGTAAGAGTGCTGACGCATTTGCAAAGGGTATCGTTTCTGCAGAAACGACTAAATCAGCGGCATTACCATCACGTACTGCTGGCTTTAAGCTAACGGATGTTAAGAAGAACACTTTATGGAATGCACCTAAGTACACGCAATACAAGGCTAAGAAGGTTAGCATGTATGGTGTGAAGGATACGGATACTTTTACGGTTTCTAAAGCTGCTACCAAGACCCGTGAAGGCTCTTTATACTACTACGTGACTGACGCGCAACGTCCGTCTGTTTCTGGCTGGATTTACGTCGGTAACGGGTATCAGGATGCAACTACGGTAACTTTGGGTGGACTGACTTTAGGAACTGCTGAAGCGGCTGCTACGAACGATAACAGCGTTAAGATTGTTTATCGTGATGCTGCGGGTCAAACGGTAGGTAATGCTACTTGGATCACCGCTGCTGCTAAGACTAAGGCCGGAGATAAGGTTAATGATGCTAAGAACGTTGCAGGTGTTAGTCTGTCTGACTTCATTGCCAACTCCAAGCCAGCAAATTACAAGTTGAATGCTACGGTTGATACAGCCAATGCTACTTACGGCAACACCGTTTATGTTGACGTGGTAGCCGCTGCAACGTCTAAGATTCAGATGGTTATTGATAACGTTGATGCCAAGGCAGGGACGGTTACAAATCCACTTGGCGTTAATGATGTATTATCTGCCAGTGATTTATCAGCAACGTTAAGCACGGCTGGAATTAACGCTTTGACGGGGACGCAAGGCCAAGCCTTCTCAACCACTGATCTTAATGCTGTAAAGACGGCCTTGGGTGCTAATAATGCGGTTAAGGGTGCTAAGGTGTACCATGATGCTAATGGCAAGTCTTACTACTATGAGTTCACTTTTGAACCTGAAAACTTCAATAGTGACAACCGAACTAAGAATTACGGCGACACGTTGAAAGCTAGCTTTAAGGCAACGTTAGTTGAAGGTAAGCTGGGGACGACTACCTCAAATAGTAACTGGATTGCCTAGTTAATTATTTTTATAGTGTAAATGAATGGCATGCTGGCTTTGACTGGCATGTCATTTTGTTTTGGAAAATTTAGGAGTTGTCTTGAAGATAATAAGTTTCGGTATAATTTGCTTTCTGTTTTCAAAATTGAAGTACATCACTTAAACAAAGTTTGAGTAGCGTTCCATATTAGTTGATTATGGGATATTCGGAATAAATTAGTATACATGGTGTGATCAACTTTTAAGTTGCAGATATTAAAAGTGGTTCTTCATGACCGTTTTATTCCGACCGCTTAAGTAGTATGTTTGAATCTAGTGTTATCTTTGGGTATTCATGAATAGCAATCTAAGCAGGCATCGTACGAATATACATAAAATTAGAAAATATTTTAATCATGAATGGTATAATTGATTTAATAAAAAGCGAAAGTAAAGGTGAATGTTATGGATGAATTTTTGCAAAATGTTGTATATCCGATATGTACTAACATCGTATCGCCATTATTACTATTCCTAATAGCTAGTTGGCTCATGAAAGTAAACTGGATTTCGAGAGTTGTCGCGCGAATATACCAGACAGTTGTGACTGGTTTAAAGATGAATTTGGACGATAATAGTGATGATGCACCAACTAAAGATGCTATTGATGCGACTGATTCTAAGATAACTTATAGATCAGATATTAGCCATGAAAACGGTGTTTTACAAAAAATCAGTAAAGATTATGGAGCCATTAATGATTGGAAAATCAGAACTTTCTACCTTATAAGTCGGAATATGTTAAGCGACAATAAGTTTATTAATTTGGTAGATTGTAAAATTAATCCGAACGCTGTTCGGACAAAAAAGATCAGCTTCCTTTAAAATGGTGTTTACCACAAACCCATCTTTTAGGAGCTAATCTTTTGTCTAGTATAACCTATTCCGAACGAATTAAAATCGAAACCTTTTGTGAACTAGGGCTGTCCAATATCCAAATGGGCGTTCGGCTGAACCGATCACCGTCAACAATTTCTTATGAATTATCTCGATGTCAACCTTATCAGGCTGAATTAGCACAAACAGATGCCGAATACAAGCGATCACGATGTGGTCGGAAAACTAAGCTGAGCGATGAGTTAAAGCAAAAAATTCTCAACCATTTACGTCTAAGCTGGTCACCAGGAATGATTGCTCACGAATTTAAACTAGCTACTAAATCTATTTATAATTGGCTAAATCAGGGGAGAATTGATTTCTCCTTGAATGATCTACCTGAACATGGCGTACGCCAACGGCGTAACGTTGACCAACGATCCAAATATAATCAATCTTTGGGGCGATCAATTGAACAGCGTCCCATGATGATTAATCAACGTAATCGCATCGGCGATTTTGAACTAGATACAGTCGTTGGTCCTCGTGGGCATAGTAAGGCAGTTTTATTAACTTTAATCGATCGAAAATCACGGTTCCTTTGGGCATATCGGTTAAAGGACCGAACGACAGCGAGTGTTAATGAAGCACTGACTAAGTTCCTAACCACTTTTAATGGACCGGTGCACAGTTTTACTGTGGACCGTGGTACTGAGTTTAGTGGGCTAGTATCATTTGAATCACAATATGGTATTAAGACCTATTACTGTCATGCTTATACGCCAGCTGAACGTGGTAGTAATGAACGCTTTAATCGGAATTTACGTTATTTTTATCCTAAGGGGACTCGTTTTGAGCACATTAGTGCTCAAGATTTAACGACGACGTTACTCCAAATTAACCAGCGACCGCTTAAAATACTTGACTGGAAAACACCGTATCAGGTTATGCTGACCAATTTGTCCAAAAATTCGGATTAAATTTGCAATCTACCATTTTAAGATCAAAGGGCACAATGCTATAAATATTGGGATAGCAACTCAGAAGCTTAATGATATGTTTTTGAAAGGGGTAGGGAATGAGAACGATGTTATTGATGGTAAGGGCAAAATAAGAATATATATTTATCAAGAAACTGGCGACGAAGGGAATTTTTATTTAGTTCGTTTTGGAAAACACGTCTTGGATAAACCGGTGTTGTTGGAAAAAGAATCATAGTATGATTTTGATATAGTGGACTATGAAAGTACTCTTTTCTCAAGTTGTGGTGTTTAAGAATAGACTTTCATGGCCTTTTTTATGTGGGCATTTAATTTTCAATTTAGGTAACCTATGTTGTCGAAGTCACGTATAATTATTTCTGAAAGCACTTTAATTTAGAAGGGATATGTTACGTTATGGACTATGCACAATTTAATGCAGTTAAACCCAAATACGAGGTTCGTGCGAATGAAGTCTGGGATCAACATCATACTGACCCTGCTGTGTATTCGGATAGTCATGCGTTCGAATGTCCTAATCCTAAATGTCGTTGCCAATTAATTTTAGTTGGATTAGACTCGCTCTCTCCTAAGCGGGTCTACTTCAGAACCTTTCCACATAGTAATCATGTAGAGGGGTGCCCGGCTGAGACTATGACTCAGGAAGAATGGCATGAATATATTGGAGAAGGCTCTTCGGAAACTGGAGTACTCAGTCATAATGAATCTGGTAAAATCATATTTAAACAGCAGAATCGTAAAAACATTATTCAATCAGCACATAATGGAGATGAGGGTGAGCCTTTAAAAGTTCATGTTGACAGCACCTCAAAATCTCCTTCTGCGCAGGAATACCACGCACGAAGTGTGACAAGCTTTTCACTACACCGTATGTATTTAGAGATTCAACAATCTATTGAGGATAAGGTGGACTGGCGGAAAATCCCGGTGAAGGTAGAATGGCCTCTATTGGATAAGCATGATAATGTCGTTTCCTGGGCAAAGGATTTTTCTGAAGCCAGCACACTGGGTGATGTTGTTTTTGACGCTAACAGCGGCCACATTCCACTGCTAAATCAGCTTTTCGTTTTTGCAGGTGAGGCAACCGTTAGCGTGGAAAAAACTGATTATGGTGTTCAATATTTTATGCGATTTGTTAATTCACCACTGATGGTACATTGGACAGACAGAACTTTACAGGGGTTGACAAATATTAGGATGCTGAGAGATGCCGCTAATTCTAACGATCATCGAAAAATTAAGCTATTGCTGTGTGGATATTTTTACCAAAAAGAAGGGAAGCTGATCTTTTGTCGACGGACTCACCACTTATCTGATTATATTTCAATCGTAGATTAGTATTTTATAAAAATATTCTATTTGCTTTTGGGGAGAAATGGCAATGACCATGGAAGCTTTAGCGAAGCACATCATCGGTGTTGCACGGCAACACCGATGTCTTAGTGACCAATCTGCAATTACAAAAGGTCCTGTTTTTTACACTAAAACAGGCGCTTAACCAGCAACTACTTAATGAATCTGCGATTGAAAAAACTTATAATCAGCCGTTTGAAGCTTGGCGGTACGGGCCGGTTGAGCGTGAGATTTACGAGAAGTACAAGGTCTATGGTGCTGACCCAATTACGGAGCGAGACACTGAGAATTCTGAGTATCAGGTATTGAATTCTGTGATTTTTCAATTTTTGCAACGGGACCCTTTCGAGCTTATCCATATTTCACATCAGGAGAAGCTTTGGAGTCAGCATGAAACGTATCTAATCGGTTGACGAAGTCAGATTGCCTATACTTTGGACGACGTTGCGGTGGAAGATTAATTTTGATGGTCAAGTCAATGAAAAGCTGAAATTCAGATTGATAATCAAAAGGCACGATTCCCAGACGGAATCGTGCCTTTTTAAGGCGCCAGCTAACTTGGCCACACTTAGGGGGTCAATGGTTGTTGGACGACTTGAATGGTATAGTTACTGACCTTACGAACCTGGGTATGGTCAATCGATTTGTTGGTGGGTTGACTGCTGGAGGGCGAAGCGCATCAGCTGATCTAAGTCGGGCGTTTGGGTGAACGTGGTCAGGTCATCGGTGTTGAGGAGGGTGCAGAGCCACTGGTCAATCTCGTCGCTAAGCGGAATCAATCCCACCTCCATCTGCCAATAAAGCAGATCGGGGAGCTCGAAGTAAGCGGCCATGTGGGCGACCGTCCAGCGGGAAGCCAGCCGGACATAACGCAAGATGTCTTCCGGCCGGTGCGTGGCCGCGGGCCTGGTTGTGGGGTCCGTCAACTGAGCGGCGGTCATAGCGCTATCCGGCCAAGCCAACCGTTCGCGGCGGTGTTGCCACTGCTGGTGCGCCCGGATAGCCTCAGTGTGGGCGTGAACCGCGGCGGGAAGGTCGGGAGCGACCTGGAGTTGCGCGAAGCTTTCCGGGGTCAGGTCATAGATCTGACAGACGAGCGCTAAGCGTTCCTGGTCCAATTGACCCGCGCGTTGGCGTTCCAGGTACCAGTAGGCCCAGGGCTGAATGTCATAGATGGTGCGGATATCGTACTCAAAGTCAGCGGTGCCGGCTGAGTCGCCGTATTTTTCGAGGCGCAGGGCCTTCAGTACGGCACCAATCGTATGTTTTGTCATGGAACAGCTTCCTTTCCTATTTAGCACTTCCCATCATATCAAGTCCGGCCAGCGAGTTCATGTGATTTCGTTAAGAATTTACGAAGAAGTCGAATTTTTATCTTATAAATATATTTATAGTTCGCTTTACTAGTGATTAAAACGTTGTGGCCAAACACTTGGATAGCCCAACAATATCAACCACTGTGCAAATTACATTTTAAATAACAAATGAGCCAATATCTTGCCATTGTTCGTGATTTATGACATTATAGCAGTGGTAAGGATAACTGCTTAGGCAGTTAAATACCCTTACTGGTCGGGTTGAAGCAAGGAGTTTTTGGAGGCGGTTTCGATGATTTCTCTTAGAGGACTCACGACTGAATCCCGGACAGGACTTCAACGAACGGGGGTCTTAAACCTTGTGGATTTACATCCAGAAGATGTGACGATTGAAATTCCTGGTGATGATCCTGAGATTGACTGGGAACATGTGCTGTATATCAAGAATTGTCGGGGATATGACAAGTATTCGGGCAGTATCGTTTGGACGACTACTGGTGGTTTTTTCCGGACGCCATTAAGTGCGATAAAGGTAATCAATCTGCGGGCCAATACCGGGGTTGTTTGCTGGTTAGACATGAAGGTGTATCGCGACCTGATGAATCGGGAGTACCTGCACCAACAAGTCTCAACGTTGCCCTATGTTTTAGGGAATTTGCAGCTGGTAACGATTGGTGCAAAAGTCAACAGTCAGTATAGTTGGCTGAACTGTACGATTATCAACACGATTAATCGAACAGCTTATGAGACACATTCAGAGGTTTTACTGGATGATGGGTTCGATGAGAGCTTAATGATCGAAGTAGGGGAACGTCCGGGTACGCTGAAGAAGAAGGCTCGTTGCGCAGCTTATATTCATCGTAATGAGCAACAGCACCTGGGACTGATTCAAGCCCAACATCGGGCCGGATACGGTGTCCGTCGTGGCGCTCATCCCAATGATACTTATCTGGCCGATATTCGGGCCGCGTTACACGCATTACATATCAGCCGGGATGTTAGGTTAGTTCGTCAGGCTTTTGATAATATTCAATATCCGATGCCGAATGATCAATTGCGTAAATTAGTGATTACGATTCGACAGGACGAACGCTTAAATTAATGAGAACTAAGAATCCACTGGAGGAGATGACCGCAGTGGCTGGATTAGAAATCAAATTTGAGCAAAAAATTCACACTCCCGTGATTTGTTTACAGTGTAGCTGTTTGTTCTATGTTACAATACGAAGAGTATCAACTTAGTCCATCAGTATTTTGGGTTCTAGGTTGGTTTGCGATGACTATGTTTTAGCGGCCATGGCTGGGCCAACCACCTAGGCCATGACTGCCATGAGGAGGAAGAGCGTCATGACAGATGTTGACGAAATGGCCGTAGACATCGAACGGATTCACCAATTGAATTCGGTGCTACGTCCCTTTATTAAGCGGCCAAGCAGTGGGGATGCGGTCACTTTTGAACAATACCGGATCTTACACGAATTGATGAAGGAAAAGACCAGTACCAGTGAATTATCCCGGCGGTTGAACGTCGGCCAATCGATGATTTCCATTCAAATCAGTCGGTTGCTGAAGAACGGGTACATCCAAGACGAAACGTTACCGACTGATCGGCGGTACCACGTCTTCCAGATTACCGAACGCGGAGAAGCGATTCACGAGCACGTTAGTCTGGTCTTAGCCCACGAATTGCCGCAATTGATGTCAAAGTTATCATCATATGTTAAGTCATAATCAAAAAGCGCTGGTAGACGAATTGTCCATCAGCGCTTTGTTGTGTGTTCAACGAAACTTATTCAGCGGCCTCTAACTTTTCTTCTGGTTCTGGTAAGGGCGCGCCATTCTCATCGACTAGTTGTAATTCGGTTTGCCGAATGACCACTAAGTCCCCGAAAGAGTCAATTTTGTCGGTTTCCTTTTTCTTCAGTTGGTCTGGTTCAACTTTGACCAACGCAGCGTGTTCGTAGATCTTGGTGATGGTGCCGTAAAAGGCATCGGAAAACAGTTCGGTTTCCTTGCAGTAAACCCGGTCATTTTCGTGTAAAGCCATGAATGATCGTCCCCCATTGAAAGTATTTCTAACAGGGTAAAGGTAAACCGCGAAAATGTCAAGGAATAATCTTAAAATTGTTCGAGAAATCTAACTGACCGGGCCAAATTGGGGGACAGCGCGACGTTTTACTTACGCCGCAACCGTTCGATCCGGGATTGCGTCTGGAAATTCTGCAGGATTTCGGTTTGTTTGGCGACCTGAGCGGCCATGTCCGTAAGGAAGGTGATCTCCAGGTCGTCTAGGGGCGCAGTCTGCTGCGCGGCGTCTAGGAGTTGGTCCATGCGGACGGTCAGGTCCTGGGTGGCTGCCTGGAGGGTCGCAAAGGCGGGCGTACCCACTAATCCCGTGGCGGGCAACGCGGTGGTCCGCAGGGGTTGGGTGACGCGTGGCGTCGCGGCAACGGGCCGGCTGTTCACCGTTGCCTGGGCGGTATTGGGCCGGGCAGGTGCTGCGGCCGCCCGTTTGGGTTTGGCCGCCGTCGCGTCAAAGTAATAGTAGACTTCGCGCGGTTTTAAGGCCGCCTTCTTGATACGGTGGTCGATCGACGGGGCGGCGGAGACAGCGCCCATCACCACGGAAGCCACGTAGCCCTGTTCCCCCAGCATCTGCCGCAACTTAACGGCTCGGATGCCCTGAATCCCCGGGAACTTTTGCTCGGAGACCGTTTCGACCTCTTCTGGATCTTGCAACCAGGCGATGATTTGTGCGCAAATCTTGGCCGCCTGGCTATTCTTGGTGTTTGCCACGAAATTCACCCTCCAATGTGGAATTTAGTCATTGGTTCTATTAGACCATGTTTAATTGGGTGGGTGCAAGCGTCGGCGCTGGGTTTCCGTGGTTTTTTCGCGCTTTTTTAGCCGACTGCCAAAATTCGCGGTGAAGTATGGTACAATCGACTTACACAGAGAATTTTAAGAGTCGTGTCGGGTCTACGGCACAGGCTGAGGGTTCGTGGCGTCACGGCGCGGATCCACCGACGAGAAGCTTCCACGTAAGCGCCAACGCGGGGAGGCCGCACAGTGACGTGCGCCTGCCTTTTTTGTTTGGACGTCGTCAGCCAGCTTGAAAGAATATAGGAGTGAACGATTTTGCATATTTTTAGAGATGAAAACGGTATTCGCCTCGTGGTGTCACACCAACTGGGTCACTTTGCCGCCCGTTTCGCAGAGTACGCCCCTGAACAGGAGTTTATCAACTACGCACTACGTAAGGATGCTAAACGTGGCCGTTATCATCTGACCATTGAAAAGACCAACGTTCCCGAATTAGACCAAAACGTCTTCAAGCAAGAATTAATCTTCGGTGACTTGGGAGACAGCCTCACGCCAGTTCCAGGCGTTACGTTAATGTTAATCTAGGAATTCGCGACCAGCCGTTTTGACGGCTGGTTTTCTTTTGGCCTCAATTTACTGATAAAAAGTTAGCCATTTGGCTTGCATACTGTAATTATTAGCGTTACAGTATGGTCAGAAACCAATAGAAAAGGGGTTATCTTATGACAAATATCCTAGTTCTGGGCGCCCACGGGAAGATCGCCCAATTAGCCACGGCCATGATGGTTAAGCACCATGACTTGCACCTAACGTTATTCTTGCGGAACGCGCAACGGTTGGCAGGCCAAGTCAGCGACCAAGTCACGGTCGTTGAAGGCGACGCGGGCCAGCCGGCCGACCTGAAGGCGGCCATGACGGGAATCGACGTGGTTTACGCGAACCTCGCCGGTAGTAACATCGAAGACCAGGCCAAAAACGTGGTCGCTGCGATGGACACGGCGGGCGTGAAGCGGTTGATCTGGATCTCCACGTTAGGCATCTACGACGAAGTACCGGGGAAGTACGGCGAATGGAATCACCAGCAACTAGACGGCGGCTACCTGGAGACCTACGCGGCAGCGGCCAAGGTTATCGAGGCGTCGGACTTGGAGACCACCGTGATTCGGCCGGCCTGGTTGAGCAACCACGATGAGATCAACTACGAGACCACCCAGAAGGGCGAACCCTTTAAAGGGACGGAAGTTTCTCGTAAGAGTATCGCGGATCTGGTCACCAAGCTGGTGCTGGACCCTAGTCAGGCGATTCATGAATCCCTGGGGGTCAACAAGCCCAACACCGA
Source organism: Levilactobacillus namurensis (assembly GCF_032197885.1). Lineage (NCBI taxonomy): Bacteria > Bacillati > Bacillota > Bacilli > Lactobacillales > Lactobacillaceae > Levilactobacillus > Levilactobacillus namurensis. The sequence continues at coordinate 530,224 of NZ_CP134159.1, forward strand.
TGGCGACAAGCCGGCGTGGTATTAAGCCGGCGGCCGTTCCTAAGCTAAACGTGTGCAATACCGTAAGTTTCGCGTTATAACGAAGGTGAGTGGTGAGTCCCACCACCTAGAGACGCGTTTCTAATCAACACCCGACCGGCGCCTAAGCGGCTAGCGTCACTTTTCCTCCAAACAAGACCCCATAGCGGGGGCGCTCCCCGGGTGTCTGATACTGATGATTCGCCAATGACGGATCGTCAGTATTTTTTTGTCCAGTGGGTGGTTTGGGGGTTAAACTGTCCAGGAAATTTTTTGTGTCTATTCTGTTGCAAACGCTTACAGTATATGGTATATTACCAGTGTAGAAAGGATTAGGAGTTGCGATTCACAGCAACACTTGATCTAGTTGATACACTGCTTTAGTTAGAAACAGATTTCCGTTTTCACGTAAGTCTGAGTCAACAAAGTACCAGTTCCAGAATGCAACACATGTACCAGCGCACCAAGCTTAAATGTTTTAGGTTTCAGGTTTAGGCAACAGTAGAGGTACCTTTTCGAAACGTGTAAGACAGGTAAACCTTCTAACGAACTCTAGAAGAATCAATTGGCAAGACACTTCACAGAAAATTGAATAGCTTTGTGGTAACTGAGATGTTTTAAGATTTAGCAAACAGAGTCACGAATGCAGTACTAGAGCTCGAATGTTGGTCTGGCAGGCAGCACAAAGATTTCAGTAAGAATCGTTACCAGTGACAGTTGGTCAGAACCAATGAAGGAATTAAGTTCTTCAGTATCACCGAGACGGTAGTCAGAAACTAAACAAAATGAAGAACGACTGCGGCAGCTCGGGAGAAATTAAAGTTTATGAGGCGATTAAGGATTAATACGATTACGAAACGGAAATTAACGGATCGCAACCTCCTTTCTACGAACTAATGGACTTCAAGCTGATTCCTAACCTTGCTTGAAGTCTATTTTTATGGTTTAGCTCCTCGGCGCAATTTGGATACATAGGATTTTGAGAATTGCTTCGCGTGTTGTCAAAAATGAGAAAGGGATTAGTGTCATAGGTAAATCCTTTTAGCAAACACTGAGCAGGGATTGAGAGCGGTAACAACTTCCGAAGCCAATCGGTGAGGCTCTCAGATAATGTTCGGTAAAAATGCTTTTTCTTAAGTTTTCCCGCGAGAAGCATTTACAGCCCCCACCGGAAAAGGTATATTATTACTAAGGCCGGCGCGGGAAAGCGATTCTTTCTTGTCGCCGATGAGAAAGGAAGGGTGTCCGTTGGCTTTTCATCGCATTTTTGTCTTAGACCTTGCCGGTGTCGGCATGGGAGAAGCCCCCGATGCCAACCGCTTTCAATCCGTGGGTGCGGATACCATTGGCCACGTTGCCCAGCAATGGCCCGGAGACCTGAGTCTCCCAACATTACAGCAATTAGGCTTTGGCAATATTCGGATTACGAACCCAATCCCGGGAATTCCGCCCGTGGAACAACCGACTGGTTATTTTGGTCGCTTGCACATGGCTGCACAAGATAATCGGCGGGCAACGGGTCTACGAGAGATGTGGGATTACACGGGTCCGATTCGTACCGAAAGCGTCTTCACGACGTTAACGGCGGCGGGGTACTCGGTAACCTTAGCCGGGCCGTTCTTGAGCTACCTGGCGACCCAGACGCCCGCCGAGCGGTTCCAAGTTGGGACCAATCAAGCGGCCTTCCAGATCTTATACGATCGGTTGAACGCGCCGGTCTCTGGTCTGACTTACGTGGTCTTGCCGGAGTTTCGCTTTGCGGGGGAACATCAGGACTTGGAGGCCAGCGCGCAAGCGTTGCAGATGACGGATCAACATTTGGCCCAGGTGATTCATGACTTGGGCGCCAACGACCTGTTGATCCTGACTGCGACCCACGCCGCCGACCCGATCTTTGGGCCGACACCGACCCGCGAGTACCTGCCCTTGTTGGTCTATTCACCGTCCCGGCAAGCAAGTCATGCGTTGGGCATTCGCCGGACGTTAGCGGATGTGGGGGCCACGATCCTCGAGAATTACGGGGTCGCTCCGACGACGACCGGACATAGCTTATTAAATGAATTAACGCAATAAATGAAGAAAACTGAAAGGGGGTGGGGCAACGAGTTCCAACCGGATATCGAATGATCACGGATGCAAGGGTTAGCGGTTACTGTCATATCACTTATTTTTTCACCAAAATCCCGCTAAGTTTCGTGGTCGTTGGTCACCGGTTTGTTGGTCGTAACAGAAATTATGCGTACATAGTTTCTGCAGCAGCATCGTGTCATAAACGTTGAACGTGGGGCGCCACGTTGCGTTAAACAATATCGGAAAGAGGTATTTTGACCAATGTTAGTCGCAATTAATATTTTAGGGGTAATTGTTTACCTCGCTATCGCTTTCCTGTTCTCTAAGGACAAGAAGCATATCAACTGGCGGTCTGTTGGGATCGTTTTAGTCATCAACCTGTTACTGGCCTGGTTCTTAACTGGGTTCCAGATTGGACGGGACATCGTGCAAGGTGCCGCGGACGGATTCAACTGGTTGGTTGAAGTTTCCTACCAAGGAATCATCTTTGCCTTACCTAACTGGGTAACGCCAATGTATGGTGGGACTGCGAAGTCTATGAACTTCATTACCAGTGCTCTGCTGCCAATCTTGTTGATTGTTCCACTGTTCGATATCCTGACTTACATCGGGGTATTGCCTTGGATCATCAAGTGGGTTGGTCGTGGCCTGTCCTTCATTACTGGTCAACCTAAGTTCGAATCATTCTTCTCTGTTGAAATGATGTTCTTAGGGAACACGGAAGCCTTAGCCGTTTCCAAGTTACAATTACAGACCATGCGTAAGGAACGTGACTTGACCTTAGCCATGATGTCTATGTCTTGTGTCACGGCGTCAATTTTGGGGGCTTATACCCAAATGGTGCCTGGTCAATTTGTTTTGACCGCCGTTCCACTGAACATTTTGAACGCGATTATTATTACCAACATGCTGAACCCTGTTAAGGTCGCACCTGAAGAAGATACGATTGCCAAGGTCGGCGGTGCTGGTGCTGCTTCTGAAGCTGCCGAAGCCGATGGTGCCGAAGAAAACGGGAAGCGCGAACCATTCTTCTCCTTCTTGGGTGACTCCATCTTGGGTGCCGGTCGTCTGGTTCTGATTATCACGGCCAACGTTATCGCCTTCGTTGCCTTAGCGGCCATGATCGATAAGATCTTGATGCTGTTCAACCCATGGCTGACTTTGGAACACATCTTGGGTGTAATCATGTTCCCATTTGCTTGGTTAATGGGTCTGAACGTCCACGACGCCTTCCAATTCGCCCAATTCATGGGAACTAAGTTAGTCACGAACGAATTCGTTGTCATGGGTAAGTTGGTCGGCAAGATCAACAACCCAGACCTCTTCTCCGCTCACTACCGTGCTGTCTTGACCGTCTTCATCACGTCATTCGCCAACTTCGGGACGACTGGGATGATCATCGGTGCCTTTAAGGGTATGGTTGACCGTGAAAAGAACGATTTGATTTCCAAGAACGTTGGTTACATGTTACTTTCCGGGATTCTGGTATCCTTAATGTCTGCCGGGATCGTTGGTCTGTTCGTTTGGTAATCACCGTTTAACATCTGATTGATAGACAATCAGTGATAGCCCAGAGGCGCTTAGTTTCTGGGCTATCTGTGTCTAATGGGCCCGTCGATTTAGGGGCTTGACGACCGTTGTGGGTTCAGTCTATGATGGTTGCACGGGTGCCGACCTTCCTAGTGGGGAGTGAAACCCAGCCGGGTGCGTGAGACCATTCGGTTGCAATGCCCGTGAAGTTTGTACGGTGGGATTAGCCGTATTGAAAGCTAGGGAATTTGTATGGAAAAGGAACCAGTTCAGGTAGACCAAGTTGCGTCACTGAATGATCTTGCCAATGAGATGCCTATGCGTGAAGTGTGGCATCACAAAGATATTTTACGGAATGAGATTATCGCCGGTGTCACCGGCTTCTTCGCCATTTCGTACATCATTGTCGTTAATCCGGCAATTCTAAAGGACGCGGGGATCCCCATGGATCTCAGCATCTTCGCCACTATTTTCTCGTCGTTCTTCGGATGTATGGTCATGGCCTTCTGGGCCAACGCACCCATCATCCTGACGCCGGGAATGGGGGTCAACGCCTTCTTCACCTACACCATCGTGGTCAATATGGGCCTCAGTTGGCAGGAAGCGTTGGGAATTGCGGCGGTATCCAGCTTTGTCTACATGCTGATTGCGTTTACCCGGGTCTCCACGATCCTATCGGCGTCGATTCCGGAGTCGTTAAAGCACGGCATCACCGCCGGTATCGGCCTGTATCTGGTCGAGATTGGTCTGGAAAAAGCCGGCTTGATTGTGGCCGGTAAGTCGTCGTTGATTGAATTGGGGGATTTGACCCAGCCAACGCCGCTATTAGCACTGTTCGGTTTGGCCTTGAGCTTGATTTTGTATCTGCGTAAGGTCAAAGGAAACTTCTTCATCGCCATCGTGGCGACCAGCCTCCTCGCGTTCTTCTTGGGCGTGAAGGATAGCGGGACCCCGACGGTCGACTTGGCCCGTTTAGGCCAGTATCACAAGATTGTCTTTCAGAATGATTTTTCAAGCTTCTTCACGATTCCGTTCATCCTGGCCGCCTTCTCGATGACCATGATTCTGGTCTTCGAGTCCATGGGGCTGGTCCAAGGCTTGTTACCGAACCAGAAGAAGTTCAAGAAGACCTTTGAGGGCGGATCGGTCACGACCTTTCTGTCCGGGTTCATGGGAACCAGTCCCACGGTTGCCGCGGCCGAGAGTGCCTCGGGAATCGAGAGTGGGGGTCGAACGGGAGTCATGGCGTTAGTCGCCGGCCTACTGTTCTTGCTCTCACTGCTCTTCGTCCCCTTACTGGCTTACGTGCCGTCCGCAGCGATTGCGCCCGTGATCATCATCACGGGGGCGCTGATGATGGCTGCCATTGCTGGGATTGATTTGAGCGACTTTTCTGAATGGTTTCCCGCGTTTCTGATTATCGTGTTGATTCCATTCACCAACAGTATTTCGACCGGGTTAGCGTTTGGTTTCGTGGCTTACCCGATTATGAAGCTGGCCCTAGGGCGGACTTACGAAGTCACCGGGCCACTCTACCTGTTGGGAGGATTGTTCTTACTAGACTTGGTGTTTAGCACCCTGCTGTAGTGGGGGCTTTCCTTTTGCGGGTAATCGTAAGCGGTTACGAGAATTACTTAAACCAAGTTTTATCCTGAGGAGGAAATCACAATGACAATTAAAATTTTGATGGATACCGACCCCGGTATCGACGATGCAGCGGCTTTGACGATGGCCATCAACGACCCGAAGATCGACTTGAAGTTAATCACCACGGTCGCTGGGAACGTTACGGTCGACAAGACCACTAAGAATGCGTTGAAGATCGTGCGGTTCTTCAACCAATCCATTCCAGTGGCTGCCGGTGCCGAACAACCTTTGTTCAAGGACTTCGAAGATGCTGCACGGATTCACGGGGAATCCGGGATGCCGGGTTACGACTTCCCAGAAGACCTGCCGAAGCCACTGAACAAGACGGCCGTTGAAGCCCTGCATGATGAGATCATGGCTAGCCAAGATCCCATTACTTTAGTGCCAACGGGTTCTTACACCAACATCGCCTTACTCTTCTCTGAATACCCAGAAGTGAAGAGCCATATTGACCGGATCGTGGCCATGGGTGGTGCCCTGGGTAAGGGGAACATGACCAGTGCCGCTGAATTCAACGTCTTCACCGACCCAGATGCAGCAGCTATCGTCTACAAGTCCGGGATTCCGATTGTCATGGTTGGCCTGGATATCACCATGAAGGCGCTGTTGACTAACGAAAACATCGAGAAGTTGCAACACATCAACGAAGCGGGCCAGATGTTGCACGACATCATCATCAACGATGGTGACCACAGCGACAAGGGTAGCGCGATGCACGATGTGAACACCATCTTCTACCTGCTGCACCCAGAAGCCATCAAGACCGAAGACATGTGGGTCGACGTGGTTACCCAAGGCCCAGCTATCGGTGAAACGGTTGGGGACATCCGGGGGGCTTACCACAACGGCAAGACCAACGCCAAGGTTTCCGTCGACATCGACGACCAAGCCTTCAACGACTGGTTCATGCAAGAAGTTCGGAACATCAAGATGTAAGCAACGTCACGGCTTAGTTGACACGGGTTAAGTTGACTAAGTTGAACGGCCCCGTCACTGCGGGCTTCCTAGCCGGGAAGTCGCGGCGGTGACGGGGCCGCTTTTTGTTTGCAATCTTTACACGAACGAAACGTTATCGATACGGTTTCGCGACACGCCCGTGCTACGATTAAGGTGATCGGAAGGAAGATGATTGGATGACGGTCATGCAAGGTGGGATGTTGCTTCTGATTATTTTGTCCTGGTTACCCATGCTGTGGTTTCGCCAGAAACCCGGCAAGTAAGTTGAAGATGGTCGATTGAGTTTGGCGCAATGGTTCCCGACTGCGAGCGGGGCGTTGCGCCTTTTTAGTGCGCGGTGGGGACGGGCAACTGTGAAAACTTTACACGATGTTGACACGGAACATACGAATTCTTTACATGATTCCGCTATCCTGAGAGGTAGCTTCACCATTGGTCGAGCTATGCAGTCGTCCGGGGGAAACACGGCGACTGCCACTTTTTTGCGATGGGGGGACGCGCGAGTATGAATAAATTTGCAGTGGTTCATTTATCCGATATCCAACTGACACCGGCAACCCGAGCGGGCGAGTCGCCGACCCCGGGACCCTTAGCGACCATTTTGGCGGATCTGACGACCCACGACCTGGACCCGGACTTGATCGTGATCAGTGGTGACTTGTTTCAGAACGGGGCCCCGACGGATTACCAGTGGCTCCGCACCTACTTGCACCGGCAGAGCCACCGACTGGGTGTCCCGATTCAGGTGGTTTTGGGGGATCAAGACGACCGGACGGCCTTTAACGCGGGGTATCTCCAGCGCACGGTGCCGTATTACGCTTATAAACAGGTCTATCAGAATATGGACTTTTACTTTTTAGACAGCAAGTGGCGTTCCCGGCGCACCGCCGGCTGGCTGGGGCGCGACCAGCTGGATTGGTTGAACAAGAACCTGCACCTGGCACCGCGGCGGCGGGCTTTTCTCTTCCTACACCACCCGCTAGACGCTCCGTCCTTGCGCGACATGCGCTATACGTTGCTCCAGAATAATCGCGAGTTGCTGGCGATTCTCCACGGGCACAACATTGGCGGGATTTACGCGGGGCACGTCGAGTTTGCGGCCAATTACTTAGTCGATAACGGGTTGCCGGTAACGGTGGTCGGCGGGGCGGCCAACTACGTGGATTGCCAGGATCCGCACCAACACCGGGTCCATCCGGCAACCAGCTACAATGTCATCACGATTCAACGCGGTGTCGCCAGTGTGACCACGCGTCCGTTAGCGTTTGAGCCACAGGTCGTGCGGACAATCGACGTGGGGAACACGGGGTTTGCCAAGCACCGGCCAAGGTTGAGCCAGCCGTACCATTAGCCATTAGATTTGTTCAGAGGATTACCGTGAGGGATTGCGGTGATCCTTTTTTAGCTACTGCGTGGACCAGCGCTATTAATGGTCAGTGAACCGGATTCTTGAATGCGAGAACAAAATTTCAAAAATCATGTTTACATTTGTTCAATAATACGATATCCTATTATTGAACAAATGAAAGGGGTTTCATAAAAATGACATTAACGACTCAAGCACTCGCCAAATACATGGATCACACGAACTTAAAGGCTGACGCGACGGAAGCGTCCATCAAACAGACTTGCGACGAAGCCAAGCAATTCAATACGGCTTCGGTTTGCGTCAACTCGTATTGGATTCCATTTGTGACCGAACAATTAAAAGATAGTGACGTTAATCCCATCGCCGTTGTAGGGTTCCCCCTCGGAGCCATGGCAACGGCAAGCGAGGTCTTCGAAGCACAGACCGCGATCGACCAAGGTGCCGAAGAAATTGACATGGTCATCAACATCGGTGAATTAAAAGCCGGAAATGAAAGCGTTATCAAGGACGACATTCAAGCCCTCGCCGACGCCGTTCACGCCAAAGGCAAGCTCTTGAAAGTCATCTTAGAGACCTGCTTGTTGACTGACGACGAAATTGTGCTGGGTTGCCAACTCAGTGAACAGGCCGGAGCCGACTTTGTGAAGACGTCGACCGGATTCTCCACGGCCGGGGCGAAGATCGCCGACGTGAAGTTAATGCGGCAGACCGTCGGTGACCGGTTAGGGGTCAAAGCTTCCGGCGGGATTCACAGTAAAGCCGAAGCCTTAGCCATGATTGATGCCGGTGCCAGTCGTTTAGGGGTCAGCGCGACCGTGGCCATTCTGACGGACCAGACGGCCGACCAGAACGCCGGTTATTAGTGGGAACAGGGGGTAAGAACGATGGCATTTAAGCGAATTTTTGGATTAGTCATGGATTCAGTCGGTGCGGGAGCGGCGCCTGATTCCGAGAAGTACGGTGACCAGGGGGCCGATACCTTGGGTCACGTGGGTCAGTTCTACGAAGGTAACTTACAGTTGCCCAACCTGGCTCGCTTAGGGTTATCCAACCTGCATGGCACGCCAATCATGGGCGTCCCCGTTAACCCTGACCCGCACGCCTACTACGGTAAGATGCAGGAAATCTCCGCCGGTAAGGATTCCATGGATGGTCATTGGGAAATGATGGGGCTGCCTGTGACCAAGGCGTTAAGCACCTTCCCTAATGGCTTTCCCCAGGACCTGCTGGACAAGCTAGAAGCCTTCTCTGGCCGTAAGATCATCGGGAACCGTCCTGAATCGGGAACCAAGATCATCGCGGAACTTGGCGAACAACAGATGCAGACCGGCGACCTGATCGTCTATACCTCGGGTGACTCCGTTATCCAGATTGCCGCCCACGAAGACGTGATTCCTTTAGCGGAACTTTACAAGATTTGTGACTATGCCCGTTCGTTAGTGAACGGCCCCGAATACTTAGTTGGTCGGATCATTGCTCGGCCGTACGTTGGACCGGACGCTCAGCATTTTACCCGGACGGCGAACCGGCGTGACTTCACCTTAGAACCGACCGGTGAGACGGACTTGGACCGCTTGCAAAGTGCCGGCGTTCACGTGGTAGGGGTTGGGAAGATCAACGATATCTTCTCCGGCCACGGCATCGACGAAGGTTACCATAACGAAAGCAACATGGATGGAATGGATCACGTGGACCACGTAATGGCGGAAGACTTCGAGGGCTTTTGCTTCATCAACCTGGTCGACTTCGATGCGATGTACGGCCACCGGCGGAATCCGCAAGGCTTTGGCCAAGCCCTCATGGACTTTGACCGGCGACTCGGGACGGTGTTGGCGAACCTGCGCGATGATGACCTGCTGTTGATCACGGCCGACCACGGGAACGACCCGACCTATACGGGGTCGGATCACACCCGCGAATTGGTGCCGTTGCTGGCCTACTCACCTAGTTTCAAGCAGGGAGGGAGCTTAGGCATCCGCTCACCATTCGCTGACTTGGGGGCCACGGTCCTGGATAACTTTAACGTCGTAGGGAACGGCCAAGGCCACAGCTTCTTGGCAGACCTTAACTAGACAACCGACAGGAGGACGTCGATTATGAGTAATCATTTAGAAGCCCGAATGGGTGACATTGCCGACACTGTGTTGATGCCCGGTGATCCGTTACGCGCGAAGTACATTGCCGAGACTTTTCTGGACAACCCCGTTTGTTATAACCGGGTGCGCAACGCCTTCGGGTACACGGGGACCTACCAAGGCCACCGGATCTCCGTTCAGGGAACGGGGATGGGGATTCCGTCCATTTCAATCTACGCCAACGAACTGATCAACGATTACGGCGTTAAGAAGCTGTTTCGCGTAGGCACGGCTGGTGGGATGAGCCCGGACGTACAGCTCCGAGACGTGGTGCTCGCCCAAGGGTCCTCAACCGATTCAGCAATCATCCAGAACACGTTTGGTCCGGGGATGTATTACGCCCCCATCAGTGACTTTGGGTTGTTGGACACGGCTTACCACGCCGCACAAGACTTGAAGATTCCCGTTAAGGTTGGTAACATTTTAGCCGAAGATCGGTTCTATAACGATGAGATGGACCGCCAGAAGTTGATTGACTATGGGGTGGTCGCTACGGAGATGGAATCGGCAGCACTGTTTATGCTGGCGGCCAAGTACCAGGTCAAGGCCCTTTCCGTTCTGACAATCAGTAACCATCTGATCACGGGTGAATCGACAAAACCAGAGGAACGGGAAAAATCATTTAACGATATGATCAAGGTGGCGTTAGAAGCCGCGATTCGTTAAACAAACCAGCAGACAAATTCGGATAGATGGGAAGTACCAGAGAATGGCAGAGACTAGAGACGAACGACTAAAACAAAGCTTGGTGGTGGCCAAGCTCTACTATCAAGGTGATCAGAGTCAAAGCCAGATTGCGCAACAACTCGGCATCTCCCGGCCTACGGTATCACGGTTGCTCCAGTTCGCCCGCCAACAGGGATTGGTTCAGATTAAAATCGTGGATCCCATGCAGACGGTTCAGGCACTGGAGACGGCCCTTAAGCAACAGTATGCCATCGAGGTTCACGTGGTGCCCACGCAGATGACGCCGCTAAACGACCTGGTCAACAAGGTCGGGCAGTACGCGGCACGCTACCTTGAGCAGATCGTGACCGAACACGATATCATCGGCATCGGGTGGGGGAAGACCATCTACGCCATTGGGATGAACCTGGAACCGGACGCGTTGACCGGAGTCGAAGTCGTTCAGCTTAAAGGGGGTGTGAGCTACGCCAAGGAACACACCTACGCTTTTGAAAGCCTGGAAGCCTTCGCGAACGCCTTCCACACGGTGCCCCAGTACCTACCCTTACCCGTCATCTTTGACCACCAACAGACTAAGGAATTAGTGGAAAAAGAACAGCATATTCAACACCTGCTGGCCTTAGGGCGGCGAGCCAACATTGCCATCTATTCGGTGGGGACCGTCCGGAAAACGGCGCGGCTCTTCCAACTCGAATACCTGCAGGACCAAGAGAAGCAGTACCTGCAAGCCCACGCCATCGGGGATATCTTTTCCCGGTACATCGACCGACGGGGCCAGATTGTCGACCCCGAGTTGAACCAGCGGACCATTGGCATCTCGTTGGATGACCTCCGCAAGAAGCAACATTCGATCCTGGTGGCGGCCGGGGATGCGAAGGTGCCGGCTGTTCAGGCAGCTTTAGAGGGCGGTTATCCCAATTGCCTGATTATTGATCAACACGCTGCGGCCGAATTGCTGAAAGCAACGGCGGCTGACTAAGCGATCTTCAACAAGGAATGGAGTGATCAACCCATGCGAATGGTTGATATTATTGATAAGAAACGTAATGGTAACGAACTGACGTCTGCCGAAATTCAGACTTTCGTAGACGGCGTGGTGTCGGGGAAGATTCCGGACTACCAGATCAGTGCTTTTCTAATGGCCACTTACTTCCAGGACATGACGGACGCGGAACGTTCGGCGCTGACCATGGCCATGATGAAGTCGGGGGACCACCTGGACTTATCCGGAATTGACGGCATCAAGGCCGACAAACATTCGACCGGTGGCGTGGGCGACAAGACCAGTATTCCGTTGGCGCCCATCGTCGCTGCCTTAGGGATTCCGGTCCCCATGATCTCCGGGCGGGGACTCGGCCATACGGGTGGAACCTTGGATAAATTGGAAGCGATTCCAGGATACACCGTAGAAGTTGCTGAGCAGGACTTTTTAAAGCAAGTTCAGGACGTAAAATGTGCCATCGTCGGGGCAACGGGAAACATCGCCCCCGCCGACAAGAAAATCTACGCCTTACGGGATGTGACGGATACGGTCGACTCGATTCCGTTGATTGCCAGTTCAATCATGAGTAAGAAGATTGCGTCCGGGACTGACGCCTTGGTTATCGACGTCAAGACGGGTTCCGGGGCCTTCATGAAGACGCTCGATGATTCCCGGGCTTTAGCGCACGCCTTAGTGGAAATCGGTAAGGGCGTCGGGATGGATTGCATGGCCATCATCTCGGATATGAATCAGCCGTTAGGAAACGCCATTGGAAACGCCTTAGAGATTCAAGAATCCATTGACATCTTAAAGGGTGAAGGACCTCAAGACATCACTGATTTGGTGCTGACGCTAGGGGCCCACATGGTGGTGATGGCTAAGCAGGCTGACGACTTAGACACGGCCCGGGCCATGTGTGAACGGACCATCACCGATGGGTCCGCCCTGGCCAAGTTTGGAGACATGATTGCGGCTCAAGGCGGCGATCGACAGGTCATCGACCACCCTGAAATCATGCCGCAAGCGACCTATCAGATTGCGCTACCGGCGAAGACCAGTGGCGTCGTCAGTCACGTGGCCGCCGATGAGATGGGCATCGCGTCGATGCTCCTGGGTGGCGGTCGCCAGAAGGCGGATGACCAGCTGGACTACGCGGTCGGCATCATGATGAATAAAAAGATCGGGGATGCCGTGGAAGCCGGCGAGCCCTTGCTGACCATTTACAGCAACCGGGAAGACATCGACGACATCAAAGATCTGCTGTACCAAAACATCACAATCAGCAATCACGCGGACCCCGTCACGTTAATTCACGAAACCATTCGTTAAAGTTTTAATGTAAGCGTTTACCACAACGGATTTAGAGTCCCGCTGAATGGTTCGCTAGGCCAATTAAACATCCTAAGATGAGCTCTGTAAAACCAAAACAGTTTTACAGAGTTTTTTGAGTGGCATATTTATTTAGCGCTGTAGGTTGAACGGAGACCCTATTAGGGCCGGTCTTAAAGCAAAACCATGGTGATGCATATCATCGATTCGAGGCCCAACCGGTAAGGCGGGTGATTGCCACTACCCCTTGACTAAAAGTAGGAAAGATTTCTGCCGGGTCTTTTGGGCGGAAAGTAGACCACGGTGACGGCTGGGCGGCCTAGACTTGGAGGTGAGCCGTTGGCGAATCCACAGGTGGCCAATTTCCCGCACTCGGCCGTTTCATGTCGCGCCAGTTTTCGGTATAATAGGAAACGACGTCGATGCACCGGGTCAGCCTATCTGTCCGGTTGCGTTTCGACTATAAGTACGGTAAAGTAGACTCAGACGTGAAACAATTGTGTTTCACAGGAAATCAAATGGGAGAATGAACAATGAATCCAGAAGCCTTCAAGGCCGCGCTGGCTGAACAGGGAATCGACTTAACGCCGACCCAGATGCAGCAGTTTGCGACGTATTATGAATTTTTGGTGGCGACGAACGAACACGTCAACCTCACCACGATTACCGAAGAGTCCGAGGTCTATCTGAAACACTTCTACGACTCATTGACGCCCGCCTTCTATCTGCCGGCGTTGCGGGACCAACCGCTGACGCTGTGCGATGTGGGGGCTGGTGCCGGGTTCCCGTCGTTGCCCTTAAAAATCGCCTTTCCGCAGTTGCAAGTCACAATCGTGGATTCGCTGAACAAGCGCATCACGTTTTTGAATGAACTGGCGGCGAAGCTGGACCTGACCGGCGTGGCGTTTTACCATGCTCGGGCCGAGGAATTCGGCGGCAAGCGGGCCCCACACCGGGAAGCCTTTGACCTGGTCACGGCCCGGGCCGTGGCACGGATGTCCGTGTTGAGCGAGCTCTGCCTGCCACTGACCAAGGTCGGGGGCCAGTTCGTGGCGTTGAAGGCCGCGAAGACCGCCGATGAGTTAGCAGTTAGTCAGCAAGCCATTGCGACGCTGGGCGGCAAGCTCAGTGCCGACCACGACTTTGCGTTGCCGGTCTCGAACGACCCGCGGCACATCGTGGTCATCGATAAGCTTAAGCAGACGCCTAAGCGTTATCCGCGTAAAGCCGGCACACCCAACCGGGAGCCGTTAGAAAACTAATGGGATGGGGGTAAGTTAAGTTGCCATTTTCATTATTTGGGAATAATCGGGATAAGGCGCAACGCTCAGCCCATCCCGTGAAGCAAAACGTGGTGATGATTCCGGTCGCGCAGATTATCGCGAACCGGTTCCAGCCACGCCAGCGGTTCGACGCCACGGCAATTACCCAATTGGCCCAGACGATTGACGAGCACGGGTTATTACAACCCATCGTGTTACGACAGTACCAACCGGACCATTACGAGATCATCGCCGGGGAGCGGCGTTTTCGGGCCGTGTCCCAGCTAAAATGGGCGGAGGTTCCCGCCATTGTCGAAGACTTCGACGATGACGAGACGGCGTCGATGGCGCTGATCGAGAACCTCCAACGTGAGGAACTGACCGCGGTCGAAGAAGCCACGGCCTACCGGCAATTAATGGACCTGAACCACCTGACCCAGGCCCAATTGGCAACGGGCATCGGGAAGAGTCAGGGGTTCGTGGCCAATAAGTTGCGCCTGTTGAAGCTGACCAAGCCGGTCCAAGACGCCATCTTGAACCGCCAGATCAGCGAGCGTCACGGTCGAGCCTTACTGGCCTTATCCGACGCCCAGCAGGTCACGATTCTGCACCAGGTGATCGACCGGCAGCTGACGGTCAAGGAGACCGAAGCGCTGATCAAGGCGCAGAAGGTCGAACCCAAGCACCGCCGGAAGATCAGTCGGCAGGGCGTCAACGGCGACACCCGCGTGGCGGTCAATACGATTCGCCAGTCGGTCAAGATGGTGACCGACGCGGGCTTGCCACTGACCACGAAAGAAGAAGAGACGGCGGACCATTACCGCATCATCATTGACATTCCAAAAGAAAGCTAGAGGTGGAACGAAGTATGGGCTATATCATCGCATTAGCCAATCAAAAGGGGGGCGTCGGTAAGACGACCACCGGCGTGAACCTGGGCGCGGCGTTAGCGAGCATGGGGAAGCAGATCCTGCTTGTCGATACGGATGCGCAAGGGAACGCGACCAGTGGGGTCGGCATCCAGAAGGCCTCCATTGAGCGGGAAATTTATGACGTACTGGTCAACGAAATTCCAATTCAGGATGCCATCTTGCATACCGAACATCCCGGATTAGACATCGTTCCGGCAACCATTCAGCTTTTGGGGGCCGAAATCGAACTGACCCCCATGATGGCTCGGGAGACCCGGTTGAAGGCCGCCCTAGACGAGGTCCGCGACCAGTACGATTACATCTTGATCGACTGTCCGCCATCGTTAGGCCTGCTGACCATCAACGCGTTCACCGCAGCGGATTCCATCCTGATTCCGGTGCAGAGTGAGTACTACGCGCTGGAAGGGCTGACCCAACTGTTGAACACGGTCAAGCTGGTCCAGAAGCACTTCAACCGCGACCTGAAGATCGAAGGGGTCCTCTTGACCCTCTACGATGCCCGGACCAACCTGGGCAAGCAGGTCAACGAAGAAGTGAAGAAGTATTTCAGAAACAAGGTCTACGCCACGATCATTCCGCGGAATGTGCAGTTGGCGGAAGCCCCAAGTCATGGGATGCCGATTATTGATTACGCGCCGAAGTCCAAGGGCGCTGTCGTGTACACTGAACTCGCAAAGGAAGTGCTAGCTGCCCATGGCAAGTAAGAAAGAGAAAAGTTTGGGGCGTGGAATCGACGCGCTGTTCGCTGAAAACGGAGTCGATACGGGTGAAGAGACCGTGGTCGACCTGACCCTGGCCAACATCCGCCCGAACCCCTACCAGCCCCGCCAAAAGTTTGATCAGAAGGGCCTTGCTGATTTAGCGGCCTCCATCAAGAAGACCGGCGTGTTCCAACCCATCATCGTCCGGCAGCCCAATAAGCAGGTCGAACGCTATGAGATTCTAGCAGGCGAACGGCGTTACCGGGCATCCAAGCTCGCGGAGAAGACCACGATTCCGGCCATTGTCCGTGACGTGACCGAAGAACAGATGATGGAAATCGCCGTGTTGGAGAACTTGCAACGTGAAGACCTGACCCCGCTGGAAGAAGCCGAAGCTTATGATACGCTGATGACCAAGCTGACCCTGACCCAAGCGCAGGTCTCCGAACGGCTGGGCAAGAGTCGGCCCTACATCGCCAACTACCTGCGCCTGTTGGGCCTGCCGAAAGTGGTCAAGGACATGCTGCAGCACAACCAGTTGTCGATGGGTCAAGCGCGGACGCTGCTGTCCTTGAAGGACAAGAGCAAGTTGGTCGCGTTGGCCAAGAAGGCCGTCACCGAGGGGATGACCGTCCGGGCACTGGAAGCCGAAGTGGGCAAGCTAAACGGCGCGGCCAAGAAGTTGGCCAAGAAGCCCGCCAAGAAGAAGTCCCCGTTCCTCCGCTCAACGGAAAACCAGTTGCAGGAACGGTTTGGGACGCAGGTCTCCATTAATCAGAGTACCCATGACGACCACCAAGGCCGTATCGAGATTGAGTACCTGTCGACCGATGATTTGAACCGCATTTTAAGTTTGTTAGACATCCACTCGGATTAACCGGGTGGTGGGACCCAAAGTACTGGAGGGATAACCATGTACGACTTAGGCGATGTGGTGGAAATGAAGAAGCCCCATCCATGTGGGGCGAACCGCTGGGAAATCACCCGGATGGGTGCGGATATCAAGATCAAGTGTACCAATTGTGGGCACGTGGTCATGCTATCCCGGCGAGAATTTGAGAAGAAACTAAAGAAGGTACTGGTCCGCAAGGCCGATGCCGAAAATTCAGAAAAGAGTGAATAAGCTTTATGTCATTAACTGCAGGAATCGTTGGGTTGCCCAACGTGGGGAAGTCAACGTTATTTAACGCGATTACCAATGCCGGGGCTGAAATGGCCAACTACCCGTTCGCGACGATCGATCCGAACGTGGGGATGGTGGAAGTTCCTGACAAGCGGCTGGACCGGATTCAAGAACTGATCCCCGCCAAGAAGGTCGTGCCAACGACCTTTGAATTTACCGATATCGCCGGGATTGTGAAGGGTGCCAGCAAGGGTGAAGGACTGGGGAACCAGTTCTTGGAAAACATCCGGCAAGTTGACGCCATCGTGCACGTGGTCCGGGCTTTCGATGACGACAACATCACCCACGTGTCCGGGAAGATCGACCCCATCGAAGATATCGAAACCATCAACTTGGAACTCGGCTTGGCCGACTTGGACGCCGTGAACAAGCGGTTAGCCAAGGTGGAACGCGCTGCCAAGGGGAGCGACAAGGAAGCCAAGGCGGAACTGGCCGTCTTACAAAAGATCAAGCCCGTCTTGGAAGCCGGTGGTGCGGTGCGTTCACTGGACTTCGACGAAGAGGAACAAAAGATCGTGAAGGGCCTGTTCCTGCTGACCAGCAAGCCGGTCTTGTACGTTGCGAACATTGCGGAAGATGACATGGCCGACCCTGAACACTCCAAGTATTTCAAGAGCATCCAGGACTACGCCGCCAAGGAAGGCGCCGAAGCCATTGGGGTCGCTGCGGAAGCCGAAGAAGAGATCGCCGAACTTGACGATGACGAAAAGGCGGACTTCTTGGAGGCCGAAGGGGTCGAAGAACCTGGTTTGAACCGGTTGATTCGGGCCTCCTACCACCTGTTAGGACTGGAAACGTTCTTCACGGCTGGTGGTAAGGAAACGCGGGCCTGGACTTACAAGACCGGGACTAAGGCGCCACAAGCTGCCGGGATCATTCACTCCGACTTCGAACGTGGATTCATCCGGGCCGAAGTAATGGCGTTTGACGATTTGGACAAGTACAAGACAGAAGCGGCCGTTAAGGAAGCCGGCAAGTTACGGGTCGAAGGTAAGGATTACGTGATGCAAGACGGTGACATTGTCGAATTCCGCTTCAACGTTTAGAAGGGATCAAGTTTATGAGTACAGAAAATAAGCAACCCCGGAACGCTGGGGTGCGGCAAAATCGTAATTCCGTCGCCGTTAACGAACGGTCGGCGTTTGAGAACCTAGGTCTGACCAAGCGGAACGCCGAGTACATGTACCGCTTCAACAAGGCCTTAGAGAGCACCAAGTTGGCGCCCGAGAAGAAGGCAGCGGCTGTGCAAGCCATGGTCGACGAACTGGTCGAGGGTCAGAAGTCCGGGAAGACGGCCAAGAACCTCTACGGTAGCGTCGAGGACCGCGTGAAGTTCGTGGTCGACGGTCCCCAGAAGGAAGTCGTCACCTTTGGCGGCCCCAACTACTGGCCGAACATGATCTACAACGCGTTGACGTTCTTCATGATCTTCAACCTGATGTTCGGGATCATGTACCTCTTCTCACCGAAGCTGATGCAGACCAGCAGTCCCGTCGGAATCACGGCAATCTTGATCAGTGCGGTGGTCGCCGGGTTCATTCTGCCGATCATGCCACGGTTATTCGACCCCAAGATCAAGCACAAGTACAACGGTTGGATTCGGGTGACCTTAGTGGTGCTAGGCTTCTTAGTCTGGATGGCGATGTTCTACGTGGCCCAACTCTTACCACGGGCGATCAACCCCGTCCTGATGCCATGGCCAAGTATTATCGTGGGCTTATTGTCCATGGCCGGCATGTTCTGGATGCGGCGGCGCTACCCGATTCGTGGGGGCTTCTTCGGTTAAACTTAATGTTGTTACAAGTCAGCGGTCGTCCCTCAGTGGGATGGCCGTTTTTGATTGCTCATGCAGGTGAATCGGGGGCTTAGAGGGTGACCAGCCTAGGGATTTGGCGGCCAAATGGTCACCCGGCAAAGTTAGCTGACCGTCGAATTGACCGGTGAGCCGTACCGGCGCGGACGCTTACGTGCAAGCGGTGTTTCGTGAAAACGGTGGTCGTCTAAATTTTCGTAAAATCAAGTTATGAAACCCATTCTTGACACGGCCAGCAGGCGCTCTATGATGGGGGCAGATAGCCAGTTCAGACTACCTAAAATTTTAGTCGGTAGGGGGGAGTTTGCATGTTGCGTCTCTTAAAATATGCATCGGCGATTTTGGCGGCCTTAGCTCTCGGGGGAGCTGCCGCAACGACGGTATCTGGTAACGCCAGTGACACGGAGAACGCGGACAGCAGCTTGGTCTCCAGTAGTCCGTACGCATCCAGAAACTTGCCAACGGATTACACGGATAACGGCGCGGTCAGCAGCAGTAGCAGCAGTGTCGCCAGCAGTTCTTCGAGCGCTGTCAGTTCTACGTCTTCCAGCAAACCAACTGCTAAGCCGGAGAAGGTCGTTCCCAGTGCTAAGAAGCTACGGGGCCGGGCACATTACCGGAAGTACAGTCGGTTGATTCGGTTCCAGAAGGGTCGTCGTGGGGATGTCGTGACGTTACGAGATCGTCACGGTCGCTTTGTGGCCAGCTTTAAGGTTCGTCACAACGGCAAGTTCGATGTCCGTTTGAGCCGGCATCAGGCTTACCTGTTGAGCCATGACGGCGGCTACTTCAAGTTCACGGTCCAAAAGAAGGGTTACCGGGCTTACACGATCCATTACAAGATCTACGCATGACCCGATGATGCGTCAAATTGGTGAAAAAAACGTACCTGCGGGTGCGCTTTTTTTTCGGCTTGCGACCAGGACGTCTGGCCCCACGTTTAGCGAGGATGGTGCTATACTTTGAGCGGTGAAATCATTCCGGCAAAGCTTAATCACCAGTCTTTACGGGTTAACGATACATACAGTTTGCCGGGCGAACGGAGTAGACGATGAACGCAAAAATCATGGTGGCCAGTGTGGTCGCAATTCTGGGGCTAGGGGCGACCGTTCCCGGCATCTCAGCCTTAGAGCCGGTTCCGGTGCAGGCCAAAGCTAAGACCCGGATGATTCCCAAGAAGTGGCGGGGAACTTGGCACTCTAAGGCGGGTTACTATTACCAGACCAAGCACGTGAAGAAAAACATGAACGAGCCCAAGATGAAGGCGACGATTCATGCCAAGACCGTCACTTGGAAGTGGGTCGGCTATCGGCCGAAGGGCTTCGACAAGAAGACCCACGTGATGCGGTTAGGCAAGAAGATGGGGCCGCAGTATTACAGATTGCGGGGCCAAGTGCCGTATGGTATCTTGTCTTATCTGGCGTATGATAATGCACACCACATGCTGATTCTATACAAGGGGACTCATACTGACCTCTACCGGTAACCTCGTTCAAAACTTTTCAGGCTCCGAGAAAGTTGCATCGTTGCGGATGCGACTTCCCCGGAGCCTTTTCTAGTGGTCGTCATTCCGTAGCGTAACCGTTAAGCGCCGGTTCAATCATACTGGATTGGCCTTGGTTAGGCCATTTTCCAATCAAGTTTCAGCCACCGATAAAAGTTTGAAAGCCAGGAAGTTTGCTCCCTATAATGCAGGTGACTGGGCTGGTAGGGTCGTGGTATGCGGGCCCTGACCAGTCGGGATTTTGGAAATCAGGTGAGTCCTATCTTAGTAAAATTGAAGCACTGGCTTCACCAGCGAGACACCCAGTATTTGGCGTTCTACGCGCTGGTCGGAACCTTTATCATGGCCATCTGTACCTACACGTCACCGGTCTTCTATTTTGATTATTCGCCCGATAATAACGCGTTCTTTAGCGTGGGGAAGGCTATAATGCATGGTAAAGTCCTCTACAAACAGATTTTCGAACAAAAGGGGCCGTACATCTATCTGATCCACGGTCTGGCCTATCTAGTGGACCACCGGAGTTTTGTGTTGATCTACGTCTTCGAAGCGTTGACGTTGATTGCAGCGATGTTTCTGACCTACCGAATCGCCAAGCTGGTCTTGAGGAACCACTTACAGGCGCTGCTGGTGGGCTTGCTGTCGCCTGCCTTGTTCCTGTATCACCCGTATTACGATTACGGCGACACCGCCGAATTCTACGTGATTCCGCTGATTCTGTCGTTGATCTACCTGATCTTGATGCTCAAGGCACGGCATTTCAACGTCAGTCACTGGTGGTTATTCGCTCAAGGGGCCTTCGTGGGGATCGAGTTTCTCTCGAAGTACACGCTGTTGGGGTCCTGGATCGTCTTCTACCTGTTCGTGGGCGTCTACTTATTACGGCACCGAGACTGGCGGCACCTGGGCCAATTAGTGGGCTGGAGTGGCGCCGGCTTTCTGGTGACCACGGTACCTTGGCTGGCTTACTTTGCCCTCAACCACGCCCTGGGCGCCTTCTTCTACGTCTACTTCTTCTTCAACACACACGTCTACCTGACGTCGTCCGTCTCGTTCGTGTCGAACCTGATTCAGTCGACCAGCTTGTTGTCCCAGTTCTTCTTGTCCAGCGTACCGTTCTTTGTGTTGGGCTTGGTCGGGACCTTGGCGTTGACGTTTCGAAGCGACATCTTACCGGACGCCTTCACCAAGCTGCTGTACCTCTTGACGTTTCTGGGCAGTGATATCTTGGCCCTCTACGGCTACAGCAGTGGCAACGTCTTCCAGTACTATCAACTGGCTTACTTTCCGTTCTTCGTCCTGCCGTTCATCTACTTCTGCAAGTTCATCTTCGACCGGCAAACCATCAAGAGCGACAACGACACCCTGGTGATCCTGACCACCATGATGGCCAGCCTCTTCTTGGTCTTAGGGGTCAACAACAACTTCACCAGTTCGCGCCTGTTTCCCAACAACGCGTCGGTGACTACGCTGACCACTAAGGTCCCCCAGGAGCCTGCACAGACAGAGTTCGGGCGGATCATGCGGGCCAACAGCTCGGGCAAGGACCTGACCCTGTTGAACTATGGGTCGATCGACATGGGGTTCTATACGGCGTCGGGCGCGGTGCCTAACCTGTATTACTTCCAGAACTACAACATTCCGACCAAGAGTGACCCCACGATTCTAAATTCGCAACTGCAGGCGATTCGCCAGAAGAAAGTCGAGTGGGTGGTCTTCAACACGCCGGAAGGCAAGTCACCGACCAATTGGCGTGGCGTCTCGTACCATCCGGGACAGATTACGGGCGGTAACCTGAACCCGGGCACGGCCCGAATGGCACCAGTGTTGTACCGCAATTACCGGTACGTCACCAAGCACACCCAGAGTTTTGAGAGTGTCAACGTGACCTACTGGCTGTTCCAGCGGAAGTCCGCTGAGTAAGGAAAGGGGCGTTGTGCTATGCGGACAACAGTTAAGAAAATTTTGAAACAGTATGGTTGGCAGCTCGAACTCCTCTTGTTCCTGGTGCTCAGCCTCTTATGGGTCCTCCCTTGGGCCACGTCGGGCAAGCTTTATACCGGTGACGACCTGGGCTTTCACCTGAACCGAATTCAGGGTTTGGCCCAGCAATTAAAGTTGGGGGGCCACTGGTGGCAGATTCCGGCCGTCTCCACCACCGCGTTTAGTCAATGGGGGTATCCCATCAACCTGTTCTATCCGGCCGTGACCCTGTTACCAGCGGCGTGGCTACAAGCCCTAGTTCCGGGATTGGGCGGGTACTACCTCTACCTGATTCTCCTGACCTTGGCAACGTTGGTCATTGCCGCGGCGGTCGCCCATAAGCTATTGGGAAACCGGGCCTTGGGCATCTTGGCCGCGGTTCTCTACACCTTTGCCCAGTACCGTTTTCTGGACTTCTTTGTCCGGGGCGCTCTGGCGGAAGGCGTGGTCTTCGCCTTTCTGCCCATCGTCTTCTACGGCGTCTACTGCCTGGCCTACGGGGACGATTGCCAGTGGTACTGGCTAGCCGTGGGGATGGCGTTGGTCGCGCTGACGCACGTGGTTTCCCTGCTCCTCTGTGCGGTCGGGGTGGTCCTGATGGCCAGTCTCTGGTTCCTCCGGCGAGAAGGCTTAGCGCGGCGAGTAATCCACTTGGGTTACGCCGCGGGATTCGCCATTTTCTTGGCGGCGACCTTTCTGGCGCCGTTAGCGGAACAGTTGAAAACCATGGGCAAACTGGGCGTGCAACAGTACACGTTGATCACCAGCGCAACGGACCCCGGCGAACTGCTCCGAAATTCGCTGGATAACGCCTTATCGTCGGCCCAGATTAACTTCGGGATTATCTTCATCCTGTTGACGGTCCTCGCGTTAGTGGTTTGGCGCAAGCTGTTACCGTTAGACCGGTATTGCCTGATCATCGCGTGGGTCTTCATTTTCCTGGCGACCAAGCTCTTTCCTTGGCAACTCTTCCAGAACTTACTGGGCGCCATCCAATTTCCTTGGCGCTTCCTGGCGCTAGCGTGCTTCCCGTTGGCGCTGGTGGGTGCCCGAGCCATCAGTGTGGCCTGTCGCATGGTCACGGTGCCCCGGCAGTTCCTGGTCGTGGGAATCGCTACGGTAGCCGTGGTGGGGTTGTCTTTGAGCCTAAACAATCAGCTCTATCAGCAGACCACTGGTGCGAACACCAAGATCGTCACGGCGGCGACCTATCCGGCGGTCGCGAGTGGGGACATCACCACGGACTACGTCTCCCAGAAGGGACAGGTCTCCATGGCGGCGGTCCGGACGCATTCAATCCCGGTGATGAACACTCAGACCAACGGCCAGCAATTAGCGGACCTGCAACAACAGGGCCGGCAGACCGTGGCTAACGGCTTTATCTACCAGATCACTAGTGAAGTCCCGCAGACCATTAAGCTCCCGCAGATCTTCTATCCGGGCTACCACGTCACGGTCAACGGCCGGCCCCAGCGGCCGTCCCTGGACGCTAACGGTGTGGTGCACGTGAAGGTTCCCACTGGGCGCAGTACCATTAGTTACCGCTACCAGCGGACGGTGGTTCAACGATTAGCTGCCCAGTTGTCGTTCTGGAGTTGGCTGTTCCTACTGGCGACCCCACTCTGGCGCCGCTACGGCAGCGGCCTACAGATGCGCTTCCGGGCGTACTGGCAGGCGCACCGAAAGTAGTCGTCATTTTCCGCCTTACCGGGCGGTCAGACAGGGCTGGAACGCCGTGGGCACCACTTCGAGCCAAAGAGCGGTCTCGAAGCTGGGCCTTTTCCTAGGCGAGCTAAAAACGCTCACCAAGGAAAATTTTACGGCTGAGCCCTGTCTGACCGCCCTCTCGGCTCACACTGGCCGTTGATGGCAATCAAACGTCATGTTTAAGCTGACCATCATGGGCGCAGCCCCAGCCAACGGAATAACTCTCGATAATCTGCTGACTTTAGGTTAAAACTAACCGTTGTTCAGCTTAAAGTCGGGTTTGTTGTCCCCAGAACTCTGCTAATCGGTTGTTGCCTTGGAGATAGTGGTGTGCCAGATAAAGTCGTTACCATAACACGAGCGAACTTTCTGGTTAGCAATGGTCGCAATCCGTCTCATTAGCCGATGGTTGCCAGTAATTTTAGGGTTAAATTATCCGCCAGTTGATAGCCCGGAGGTGAGCAGGGGCTCAGCTAGCGAAATGATGGTTAGTCAGCGTTTTGTGCTGGCTTACCATCAGGCCGAGTTTTGAAATTCGCGGTCTTGGCGAAGTTCAAAATCGTGCCCGCAAGCGTTCCAGCCCCTGAGCACCGGAGGGCGGCCAGTTTTATCCCAAGTACATGGCCAACCGGCAAGGCGGAAGCTCCCATCAACGTGAAAACTTAGGGGTCAATTCGTTGAAATTGGGGTGGTTTCCGGGAGTTAACCTAAAAGTTCAATGAGAAACCTTGACCTGTCAACGTTTGGCTGGTACATTAGAAAACAATATCTCCCAGGATTTCCTAGCCGAGCCTGAGACTAATACACAGAGGAGCGATTAACGTTATGTCTAATTGGGACACGAAGTTTGCTAAAGAAGGAATCACATTTGATGATGTACTATTAATTCCCGCAGAAAGTCACGTATTACCGGATGAAGTTGACCTAAGTGTACAATTAGCACCGAACTTGAAGTTAAACGTTCCTTTCTTAAGTGCGTCGATGGATACGGTCACGGAAACTGAGATGGCCAAGACCATGGCCCAAAACGGGGGCCTGGGGGTCATCCACAAGAACATGACCACGGATAAGCAAGCCAGCATGGTCGCTGCCGTGAAGGCAATCGAAAATGACGCGACTAAGTTCCCTAACGCCGCCGTGGACGCGAACAATCACTTGTTAGTTGCCGCTGCGGTTGGGGTAACGTCGGACACCTCCGAACGGGCCCACGCCTTATTAGACGCCGGTGCCGACGCCATCATTATCGATACGGCCCACGGCCACTCCGCTGGGGTCTTGCGGAAAGTCGCTCAGATTCGCGAAGAGTTACCAGACGCTACGTTGATTGCGGGGAACGTGGCCACTGGTGAAGGGACCCGGGCTTTGTTTGAAGCCGGAGTCGACGTGGTCAAAGTTGGGATTGGCCCAGGTTCTATCTGCACCACGCGGGTCGTAGCCGGTGTCGGGGTACCGCAATTGACGGCCGTTTACGATGCCGCTGCGGTCGCTCGTGAATTTGGTAAGCCCATCATCGCCGATGGTGGGATGAAGTACTCCGGGGACATCGTCAAGGCGATCGCCGCTGGGGGGAACGCCGTGATGTTCGGTTCCATGTTCGCCGGGACCGATGAAGCCCCTGGTGACATCATTGAAGATGGCGGTAAGAAGTACAAGTCTTACCGGGGCATGGGGAGTTTGGCTGCGATGGAAAAGGGGTCGAAGGACCGCTACTTCCAAGGCAGTGTCAACGAAGCCAACAAGTTGGTTCCTGAAGGAATCGAAGCCCGGGTAGCTTACAAGGGTAGCGTCAACGATATCATCTTCCAGATGGTTGGTGGCCTACGTTCCGGGATGGGCTACACGGGGAGTGCCAACATCCAAGCGCTGATCGATAACGCCCAATTCGTGCGGATCAGTAACGCTGGGTTGCGGGAATCCCACCCACATGACGTTCAGATCACCAAAGCAGCCCCTAACTACAAGTAATAATCCTATTAAATAGTAGTCAAGAGACGCCTTCCGCGGATGGAAGGCGTCTTTTTATAATCCCAATTTAGCTGCACAAAAAAACACCGAACCCTGGGATAGGGGCTCGGTGCTTGGTTTTTAGAGGTTATTCGGAATTTGTTTAACAAGTGGTCGCTTAGTCGTTGTAGGCGTTTTGTAAAGCAGCCTTGTCTTGGGAATCAATCGTAGCGTACCGTTCGGAGGCGTACATGACGCTGCTTTCGGACTTGGAGTGGCTCAGGCCTAAGGCGTGGCCAATTTCGTGGGTCGCAACGTTAGCGCGTTGCTTCTTGGTGTAGTTGTACTTGGTCAACAACTTCTTGTTTAAAGTGGACTTGGCGGAAACGATTTCGTTATCGCCACTCTTTTGGTAGTAGGAGTAGTTGGTGTAACCGGCTAAGTCGGAACCTTGAGACTTCAAGGACTTGGAAGAAGTCAAGGTGATGTCAGCTTTTTGGCTGCCCTTGGCTGGGACTAATTCGACAACGTCTTGCTTGTTCCAGTTCTTAACGGCTTGCTTCCAGATGCTTTGGTAGTACTTGGAGTTCACGTCGCACTTGTAAGTGATGGTCGTGGACTTCCAGCTCCCCCAAGAAGGCGTCTTGGCTAAGGAAGCGGCTTTGATGGATCCGGTGAAACCCGTTAACGTTAAGGCAACCGTGGCAGCGACAATCGCGATGTTTTTGATCAACTTGTTAAACATAATTTATATCCCACTTTCTGTAAAATCCCGAATGTTTCTTTTTTCGTTATTGCTTATCCCTTTGAACACCATTAGTATGCCTTGAATCTAATCAGCTGTGGTGCAACATATTTGAAGGTATGGACAATTTTAAGGGGACAGTTTTTCACTTATGGGTATAAACGACTTTTTTGACCCCAAAAGTGGCCGAAAAATGGGACAGAATGGCGTTTCTGGCTAGAGGTGAAAAGTCGATTGTGTATGATACATTCGTCTGACGGAAATGATTCATAGTGATAATAGCTGGGCCGCAGTGGCGAATTATAAATTGAACGGTCGATAAATCAAACCTGAAAATGGAATGAAAGTGTCACGAACGTTAACCCCTTGTTTGAATTTAAAGTACGTATTCGTTCAGGGGCGTAGTCGTTTAGGGGTATCGCGGTTAAGTGAAAAAGGCGCCAATATAGGATGTGATTTTGAAGTGGGGGTAAAAATCCAGTCGGAAAATGTGTACGCGTGGGGCGTTGGAAATCTCTAAAACGAAGGAATCAGGTGGCGGAATTTGGCCGTCCTCAATGAGGGGGCTGAATCAGAAAACCGATTGAAAACTTGTCGGGGCGGGCTACCGAGTTGGCGCAACTGGCGACGGGGGGCCAGCGGGAAAAGTGTTCGGAAAAAGGAACTCGGTCGGTGGCGAAAAAAAGCGCCCGGGCCGATATGGTCGAGGGGATGGTTAAATCGTGGAATGAAAAGCTCAGCTGGTAGGCGATTTTTTCACAAACTGAGTGGCTAAAGTTGGTAATCAGGCGATTAATCAAAGCTGATCTTTGTTCAAAAAACAGTTAAAATCCGGGTGGTCTAACCAATTTTGACAAAGTGCCACCTTTTACCGCCGACTTTAAAATGAAAACTTTTCACCTGGAAGGTGGTATTTTTGCCCCCGTGACGGTTCGCCAGCTGAACCGCACAGTGGGGTGATGGTTCAGCTGGATTAAGTGGGGGGCG
Organism: Levilactobacillus namurensis; assembly: GCF_032197885.1. Taxonomy (NCBI): domain Bacteria; kingdom Bacillati; phylum Bacillota; class Bacilli; order Lactobacillales; family Lactobacillaceae; genus Levilactobacillus; species Levilactobacillus namurensis. Next base: position 557,709 of record NZ_CP134159.1, read on the forward strand.
TGACTGGAAGTCCACGGTAGCGACGACCTGCGGATTAGTGTAAAATTAAGAACTGTTAAAGGGCCTTACGCCCAGTTAAAGGTTGTGGCACAAGCCGGTCTGTCCAAGGGATTCTTTGGTAGAATAGGCTTAAACACCGAGAATAATTGCTCGGCAATGATCGCTGCGAAGGAGAAACGCACTATGAAAATTTTAGTTGTCGACGACGATAAAGAAATCGCACAATTACTTGAAATCTACATTAAAAACGAAGGATACGAACCCCTGACTGCGTACAACGGGAAGGAAGCCCTGACCAAGCTCCACACCACGCCAGATATTGCGTTAATGATTCTGGACGTGATGATGCCCGAAATGAGCGGCATCGAAGTCATCAAGGAAGTTCGTAAAGACTCCCAGATTCCAATCCTGATCCTGTCGGCCAAGACGGGCGACATGGATAAGATTCAAGGGTTGATTACCGGGGCGGACGACTACGTGACGAAGCCGTTCAACCCGCTAGAAGTCATGGCGCGGGTCAAGTCCCTGTTGCGGCGGAGCCAAGACCAAGTGACCGATGATAGTCCGGACATCTTGGACATTGGCACGCTGACCATTAACAAGGACTCACACGAGGTCAAGACCATTACCGGCAAGACCGTCTCCTTGACGGCGCTGGAGTTTGGCATCTTGTATTTGCTGGCGAGTCACCCCAACCGGGTCTTCTCGGCGGACGAGATCTTCGAACGGGTCTGGCGCCAAGAGAGTATCGTGTCGGCCAAGACCGTCATGGTCCACGTGAGTCATTTGCGCGATAAGATTGAAGAAGCCACGAACGGCGAGAAGGTCATTCAGACGGTCTGGGGCGTGGGGTACAAGATTGAATCCCACTAGTCCGACCAGCATGAAGCTGACCACCCGGGAGAAAAGCGCCTTATTTATGGAAGGCGTGGTTACGGTGATCTTGCTCCTCATGCTGAACTTGGCCTTGTTGGTGTTGATCGTTCAGGCAATCGAGAGCAACCCCGGACTCCGCGATGGGATCTTCATCATTAAACGCTCCGTGGTGTTAGGTCCCCACCACTATCAATTGTGGAGTTGGGAGAATCTCTTCATTAGTCTGATGATGGTCGCCGACGCGATGGTGGTCTGGTGGCGCCTGATTCGCCGCTACCGGCAGATGCAACTGCACCACATCATTGAGGAACTGCATTACATTGCCAATGGTCACTTCGACCACCGGATTCCGTTCCGCATTAGTGGGGACGTGCAACGGGTCGTGGACTCGGTCAACGCTTTGGTCGACTCGGTCATCCACTCGATGGATGAAGAACGGGCCATTGAGAAGTCGAAGGATGAGCTGATCACCAACGTCAGCCACGATATCCGGACACCATTGACCTCGATCATCGGGTACCTGGGCTTGATCGAAGACCAGCAGTACCATTCACAAGATGATTTGCTCAAGTACACCCACACGGCCTTTTTGAAGTCGAAACAAATGAAGTCGTTGGTCGACGACCTCTTCGAATACACCAAGGTGCGGCAGACCGATACACCGTTGAGCCTGACCAGAATCGACCTGGGGGCCATGCTGGAACAATTGGCGGCCAGCTTCGAACTGGAAGCCCAGAAGAAGGGGATGGCCATCAGTGCCACCGACGATTCGGCCGACCCACTGATGATGGAAGCCGACCCCGAGAAGCTGGTCCGGGTCTTCAACAATCTGGTTGCCAACGCCCTGAAGTACGGGGATGGCGGGAAGCAGATTACCCTGGCGGCTCAGCGCGTGAGTCCCGGCGAGTTGGAAGTCCGGGTCTCAAACGACGGTCCCAAGATTCCTAAGGCCTCGTTGGCGTTGATCTTCGAACGGTTTTACCGGGTCGAAGAGTCGCGCTCCAAAGAGACTGGTGGGACGGGGCTAGGCTTGGCCATTGCCCAGAGTATCGTCGCGTTACACGGCGGATACATCTACGTGGAATCGGACGATACGCTGACCAGCTTCGTGATCCATCTACCCGTTCAGCACGACCATCCGTTGACCGTGCCGCAACGCTTGAAGACGGGTAGCGTGCCGAGTTAAGGACTGTTGAATAATTGAAGCATTAACCATACCGCGGGCTTCGGCCGGCGATTACATAAGACAGGAGAACTGAATTTCTATGAAACGTTTGCGTAAATTTGTTGTCGGGCTGGTCGCAGCCCTGATGGTCACTACCGGAACCCTAGGCGGGAGTTTGACGTTGCCGACGGTAGCCTATGCGGCCACCACTAGCACCACCCAGACGGTGAATCTGAAGGCCGAGGCCGGGATTGCCGTCGACGCCAAGACGGGTCAGATCTTGTACGAAAAGAACGGGAGTCAGGCCTTGCCGGTAGCGTCCATGACCAAGTTGCTCTCCATCTACCTGGTCTTAGACGCCATCCACAACGGGAAGCTGAAGTGGGACCAAAAGATTACGATCAGCAAGCCTATCGCTAAGATCGCCAAGAATACCAACCTCTCGAACGTGCCGCTGCGTGAAGGCCACAGCTACACGGTCAAGGCTCTCTACCAGGCCTCGTTGATCTACTCCGCTAACGGGGCGATTGAGGCCTTGGGTAGCGCCGTTGCGGGGTCACCGCATGCGTTTGTGACCCAGATGCGGGCGCAGGCTAAGAAGCTGGGGATGACCGACGCGAAGATCTATAACGCGTGTGGCCTGACCAATAAGCAGGTGGGCGACCTGGGCTACGCGAACGTATCCGGAAAAGCGGAGAATGCGTGGTCCGCAGAAGACCAAGCCAAATTGTCCGTGGCCCTGCTGACCAAGTACCCCGAAGTCCTGCAGACCACTAAGATTACCAAGATGTGGTTCCAGAAGGGCACCCAAGACGCCACTAAGATGGAGAATTGGAACTGGATGCTCAAAGGCCTGTCCGCTTCCTATTCGAAGCTTCACGTGGATGGCTTGAAGACGGGGACGTCGGATGCCGCCGGGGCGAACTTTACCGGGACTTCTGACCATGGCGGCAACCGGATCATTACGGTGGTCCTACACGCCGCGCACAAGTCCGAGACCGACCCATCACGGTTCCAACAGACCCAAAAGATGATGTCGTACGTCTACAACAATTTCAAGACGGTGACTTACCAGGCAGGCAGCCAATTAGCTGGTGCTAAGACGGTCACTACGCACGACGCCAAGGAAAAAACGGCCAAGACGGCTTTGGCGAAGGACCTGAAGTTGTGGATTCGTAACGACCAGGTTGCCAGCAACGCAACGGCTAAGGTTCAACTGAAAAAGAACTTGAGCCAGAAGGGTGCGCTGGAGGCACCGGTGAAGCAGAACCAACAGATTGGGACGGCCAACGTTTCCCTGAAGGGGGATCAGTTAGGCTTCCTGGGGAACACCAAGACGGTCAAGGTGCCCTTAAAGACCACGCAAGCCGTGGAAAAGGCCAACGTCTTCGTGCGGCTTTGGCGGTCAATCGTCGCCTTATTCTAATAGTTAAAAGTTATCATCAAAATGGTGACCATCGGCGAATAGCTGGTGGTCACCATTTTTTGTGGGTAAAGTTGGCGGTCACTTGATTAATATCAAGTTTAAGTTGGTTGCCAGATGGTACGCTATCAGCAGTTCTTAAATCAGCAGTCGCTTTTAGAGGGAATAGAAGAACCTTATCCCCGGATAAGCCCGTCTACTGGAAAAAGAATTTAGGAATTTATAACGGACTGAATTAGGCGGTTAATCATTGATATGACGGCAACTTTCCAAACTGAAAGATTGTCGATGGCCTGTTGTATTTTTGACAAGTCAAGTATTATTGTGCGAGAATATTTTCTAATATTAGCCGAGTATGTGCTTTTTTAAGGATATTTTGAGGATAAAGGGAGTTGGAAGTTTTGAACATGGTAAAAGGCGAATGGAAATACATTCGTCATAATCGGTTGATTTTAATCTCCGTGTTGGCGATTATGTTTATTCCGTTCCTCTACAGCATCTTCTTTCTACGGTCGGTTTGGGATCCTTACGGCGAGACCAGCGAATTGCCGGTCGCCGTGGTCAACCAAGATAAGGCAGTGACTTATCAAGGTCAGACCTTAAACGTGGGGAACCAGACGATTAAGAATTTGAAGAAAAATGACCAGTTAGGCTGGCATTTTGTCTCCGCGAACCAAGCGGCACAGGGATTGAAGGACCACAAGTACTACACGGTCATCACGATTCCTAAGAACTTTTCGAAGAACGCCGCGACGGCCCTGGACAGTCATCCTAAGAAGATGACGTTCACCTACAAGACCAACGCTTCCGCGAACTACATCGCCAAAGTCATGAGTGATGTTGGGGCGGACAAGCTGAAGAGTGAAATCAGCGCGAAGGTCACCAAGGCCTACGCTCAAGCCACTTTCGACCAGATCTACAAGGTCGGTAAGGGGATGAACAAGGCCGCCAAGGGGTCGACCCAGTTGAAGGACGGGACCGTGACCTTGACCGACGGCTTGAACACCTACACCACGGGTGTTAAGACTCTAAACAATGGGTTACAACAGATGAAGACTTCCGTGACGCCACTCGCCACGGGAATCCAGAAGCTATCGACCGGGGCGGACACGTTGAAGTCCGGCTTAGGCCAATACACCGCCGCCGTGGGCCAATACACGTCCGGTGTTGGCCAGTATACCAGTGGGGTGAACCAATACACCGCTGGGGTCGGTCAGTACACTAATGGCGTTAACACCTTCACCAGTGGCGTTAGTCAACTGGGTGCGGGGATGCCTAAGTTATTAGCGGGAGCTTCGCAATTGAACTCCGGGGCGCAGAACCTGAACCAAGGCGTCTACAAGTACGTTGATGGGGTCTACACCTTGAATAATGGGGTTCAAAAGCTAGGTGGAACGAATACGGATTCTCTGACTAGTGGCGTTTCCAAGTTGTACACGGGAAGCAACACGTTGAACTCAGGGCTGTCTCAATTAAGCGGCCAATCCAAGACGTTATCCAACGGGGCCACGTCGCTGTCGAGTCAGGCCGACCAACTGTCCAGTAGCCTGAGCCAATTGGGTGCGGCGGCTGATCAGATTTCAGCTAGTATTGGTCAGAGCCAGACTAGTTTGGCCAATACCGTGAAGAGCTTGCAAGGGGCCATTACGGAAGCGCAGAGTGGCGCTAACGACTTGGCAAGTAACGCCAAAAAGTTACAAGAACTGACTGGAAACAGTACGGCTAGTCAGTCACAGTCTTCAACCAGTTCCAACACCGCCGCAGTTACGGCTGCGAAGCAGGAAGCCAAGAGCGCCGCAAGTCAAGTGGCCTCGACTGCCAGTGCGGTGAAGGCTGCAGCCGCTAAGGAAGACAACCAAAAGGAAGTCAGCGCCTTAGCAGGACAATTGGCCCAAGAAGCCAACACAGCGGCTCAAAAGGCGGATGCTATTCCTACGCCAACCACGGGGAATTCGACGGCAACCAGTTCGTCAGCAGCCAAAGATGCAGCCATTAATCAATACGCTGCGGGCTTAGCTTCCGGTAGTCAAAAGTTGGCGACTGGCTTAGGCCAATTGAACCAACAGGTGGCGACTGCGATGTCCGGTACCGCTGGTCAATTAGCGCAAATTACCTTGTTTGCCCAAAAAGTTTCAGCATTGAACGCGGCGGTCAACGCCACGAACGGTGGTACAAGCTTGAAGGACGGAGTTAACCAGTTAACGTCCGGCGTTACCCAATATACGTCTGGGGTGGATCAAGCCTTCGCTGGATCAACCGCGTTGAATAACGGGTTAGGAAGCTTGAACAGTCAGATGCCAGCGTTGCAAAATGGCATCTCACAAATCGTCAACGGAACGGCACAGTTAGCGAAGAACGGGAAGGCCTTAACGGCTGGCTCCAGTCAATTAGCTAACGGAACCGGGACCCTAAACGGCGGTCTGCAGACGGCCGCAAACGGGGTTAACCAGTTGACTGCCAACACGGGTAAACTGACCGCTGCTGGTAACAAGTTGAACGCCAGCACGGGGCAACTCTCCACTGCCGGCAACAAACTGAACAGTGCCTCTGGTCAACTCAACAGTGCTTCCGGTCAATTGACCAGTGGGGCCGGCCAGTTGAGCAGTGGGTTACAGACCTTGAACAGCAAGGTGCCAACCTTGACCAGTGGGGTCAACCAATTAGCCGATGGTTCCGCTAAGCTGGATGCGAATAGCAACAAGCTGATGCAGGGGACCAACAAGTTGAAGGACGGGAGTGGCCAATTAGCCAGCTCCTTGAAGGCTGGTGCCGACCAGATCAACAGTCAACCGTTGACTGACCGGACGGCCGCCATGTTCGCCGCCCCAACTAAGCTGAAGCACGAAAACTACAGTTACGTGCCGAACTACGGGCACGCCTTAGCACCTTACGTGTTATCCGTGGCTCTGTACGTGGGGGCGTTGGTCTTCAACTTTGCCTTCCCAATCCGGAAGGTCTCCATGGCCGGGGGCTCCGTTGCCGGATGGTACTGGAGCAAGTTGTCCATCGGGGCCGTTGAAGCCTTTGCGATGGCCGTGATTGAACCGTCATTGATGATGCTGGGCGGGTTGACCGTGACGCATCCTCTGCAACTGATCATCTTGTCGATCGCGTTCTCGGAAGCGTCGATGTTCATTGTGATGTTCCTGTCGATGCTCTTGGACAACCCAGGTCGGTTCATCGCGATGGTCCTGTTGATGCTACAGTTAGGGGGTTCCGGTGGGACCTTCCCAATGGAAGTCACCAACCACTTCTACAACGTCGTGCACCCATTCTTGCCGATGACGTACTCGATTCTCGGGTTCCGGCAAGCCATTACCGATGGGATGGGTAGTGGCGTTGAGTGGCAAGCCGTCGGGGTCTTAGCCCTCTTCGCCTTCATCAGCATGGCATTACTTTACCCAACCATGCGGTGGTTACAGAAGAAGCACCTGATGGGCGTGTCCCAATTAGATGACAATCAAAAATTACAAGCCGTGGAAGATCCGACCAGTAAGCGTCATTCCTAAGCGGTAAAAGAATCGGTCCTCAAGAGGGTAACCTCCTGGGGGCCGATTTTGTGGTTATTACGCGATTTCCGGCCGGATAGCAAGTAACCGGGGAATTAGCCGAGCGTTGGGCGAGAAACGCTGTCAGCCGATATGACGGGGACTGGTTGCGATTGAAAGGGGACGGCTGAACCGGGGAAAGGTGAACCGGAATTTTAAACCGGATTCGTCAGGTAAAGAAATGGTGAAAAGCCCTCAAAACTTTTCACAAGAGATGGCGTGGTGACCGGGTTTAGTGGGGATGGGGCTTGATAAATGTTCGGGTAACTGTATGAAAATCTTGTGAAACATGGTAGAATATCAGCGTGCGGTTTTATAACGTATTTCATAATTCAAAGTATTCGACGGAGGCAAACATTCTTGAATAAACGAAGGCCAAACCCCAAACAAGTGCCAGATCCTAACGAACCACTATGGCGGTCGACACTCCGGGTAGCCATGCCCCTAAACTTAAGTTACGTTCCGATTGGGCTGGCTTGTGGGATTTTGCTACACGCGGCAGGCTTTAATACTTTATTGACGGGATTAGTGTCACTCCTAATTTTTTCTGGAGGGGCGCAATTCCTGATTGCCACGATGTTGACAATTAATTCTCCCTTACTTTCAATTGTCTTGATGCTGTTTTTCTTAGAGTTACGATATGCCTTATTGAGTTCGAGCCTATCCCCCTACCTCAAAGGGCAGTCTAACCGATTCCTGTTTTTCTTTGCAATTTCGCTAAACGATGAAAATTACGCCATCAACTACCTTAAGTTCGCGACCGATAAGAAGTGGACGGGGAAAGAAGCGTTGATGGTCGAGCACTACTCATTGCTGTTCTGGGCAATCAGTAACGTGGTGGGGAGTTTGATTGGAAGTGCCCTGAAGATTGATCTGGGCATTGTCAACTTTGCATTAACTGCGCTGTTCCTGTACATGATCGTGATGCAGATCAAGAACCGCCTGACGCTTCTGATTTGTATCGTGGCGGGGCTACTAGCAGCCGTCTGCATGATGATCATCAAGAGCACGCTGGGCTTAGTGATCTCAACGATCATTGCGTCATTGATTGGCTTCGCACTGGAAGCGACTTTGCGGAAATACGTGCCGGATAGCCACTGGTTCTGGAAACTACGGAGCCCGGGAGCGAAGAAGTCAGCTGTTGAAACGTCGGATGGAAAATAAGGATGCAGGGAGAAGTTTATGAGTACAGTTAATACTTGGACCACGACACAACATTTTTGGCTGGTTATTCTGGGCTTTTGCGTGGCGTTCGTGCCGCGGTTCCTGCCACTGATGCTGTTTACCAAGCGGGAGATTCCCGAGTGGTTCAACGAATGGATGAAATATGTGCCGGTATCGCTGTTTACGGCGCTGGTGGTGAAGGACATCTTCATCGACAGTGCGACCTACCAAGTGATGTTTACGCAGATTCCGGAAATGCTTGCCTCGATCATCGTCATCATCGTGGCCTACCGGACGCGGTCCATGGCACTCTCGGTGATTATCGGCTTACTAGGAGTCTTTCTCCTGTCATTAGCCATTCACGTCTAAAATGTAAAACGTTAAAACAATCATGAGTGAAGTCGCAGCGCAGAGCTGGGGCTTTTTTTGTAAGCCAGGGAACGATTGAGGAGCCATCTGGTAACGCGGGCTCCGGGAAGCTTAACCGAAAACAACGCGTCTAAAGCGTCCCACCAGAGAAGGGGAACGCTTTAGACGCGTTGTTCGTAATGATCATCAGTTAGAAGGTCACGTGGTTGGTCAGAGGCAAGACCACGCTGTAGACCAGTAAGGCCACCAGCAAGGGCAGGCTGAACCGGCGAAGACTGCTCAGCAGTGACGTGCCCCAGTTGATCAGGTAGCCCTTTTGGTTCTGGCCCCAATCGTTGTGCTGGATGGTCTCGCTGGTCAGCACGATAGCGATGTACAGCAGACTACAGAAGGCCAGGATGAAGACCAAGTAGAGCAGGATGACCAGAATTTGGCCCTGGAGCAGGACGCTGACGAACTGTGAAATGGCCACGATGCCCATGGTCAGACTCAGGAAGGTCAGTAAGGTGACTGGCCAGCGCATGGGCAGGGTCGAGAAGACCAAGAACAAGACGATGATTCGTAAGCCCATTAATAAGGCGGCTAAGAAGCCGTTGAGGGTGAAGGGGTGGAGCGTGATGGTGTTGGGGGTGACCACGTGGGACAAGGTCAGGGTCAGCAGAATAATGGCTAAAACGACGCACCAACCGGTGAGAATCCGGGTGGTGAAGCGGGAAATATACAGTTTTGGCATATGGGTGAAGCTCCTTTGACTAGAGTGGCCCGTGATCGGGCTAAATGATAGGGATTGCGTGTCAGGAACCATCTTATCATATTAGGAGGGGTCTTGAAACGCTTTCTCCGGAACTGGGTGGCTCGGCACCAGAGCGGTGGGTCCCAGTGCACGATTCACCGGCAGGCCGGTGGTTTCTGAGTTAGACCTAGTCCCGCTAGCAGGTCAAGCGATGCTCGGACCAGGTTGGGTGGACAAAACGTTCAGCGACCACAGCAAAAAGGCTCTCAACTGTCCGGGTGATCAATCCGGACGGTGAGGACCTTTATCGTGACGGGCCGATCCGCGGTCGGCGCGCCAATTGATTTAATCTGTGACTTTATCCGTGTCAGCGTACATGTAGTCCCGCGTCATAGGAAGCATTCGGGCGGAAGGCCCCTTCGAGATCAAATACTGAATCACGTCAATATTACCAGATTTGAAGGAGGCAGCGCAAGCCTGGAGATACAGGTCCCACATCCGCACGAACTTCTCATCGAACATCTGAGCGACTTCATCGCGGTGAGCGTTGAAGTTCTGGTCCCAGATCTCAACGGTCTTTTGGTAGTGGCGACGCAGGGGTTCCATGTCATCGATCTGTAAGCCGTTCTCGATGATGTGGGTGGTGTTTTCCACCAGTCCAGGAACGTAGCCACCAGGGAAAATCCACTTGTTCAACCAACCGTTGTTGGCACCGCCCTGTTGCCGCGTGATCCCGTGAATCAAGGCGACCCCGTCGTTCATCAGGTACTTTTGAACGCAGTTGAAGTATTCGCCTAGGTTCTCGGCACCCACGTGTTCGAACATCCCAACGGACGTAATGTAGTCCCATTGTTCATTGCCTAATTCCCGGTAGTCTTCCAACCGGACTTCGGCAACGTCCTGTAAGCCTTCATCTTGGATACGTTGGTTTACGTAGTCGTATTGTTCTTGGCTCAGGGTAATTCCCGTCACGTGCAAGCCGTATTCCTTAGCGGCCGTCAGCATCAACGTGCCCCAACCACAACCGATGTCCAAGAGGGTCTTACCCGGTTGCGGGTTCAACTTCTTGATGATGTGGTGAACCTTGTTGACCTGAGCCGTTTCAAGGTCGTCTTCAGGCGACTCGAAGTAGGCACAGGAGTAAGTCATGGTGTCGTCTAACCAGAGTTGATAGAAGTTGTTTCCAATATCATAGTGGTTTTGGACGTCCGTCTTGCTTTCTTTTTCGGTATGCTTCTGTTTAGGTAAGAAGTGAATGTACTTCTTGTTATGGAAGAAACTGTCGGCGTTTTCGTAAGCCGAAGTCAGTAAGTCTTCGATACTGCCATCGATTTCGATGGTGCCGTCCATGATGGCTTCCCCCAGCGCGATGGATGCGTTGCGGGAGATTTCCTTGACGGGAATCGCCTGGTGGATGGTGATGGTGTTGGCAGGAGTGCCGGTCCCATAAACATCGCTAGTGCCGTCCCAGTAGTTGACGCGAACGGGGATGTTAAAGGTGTGGCTTAGAAACGTTTTGTAAAAAGTTTTTTCAAGCATGTCAGCGGTCCTCTCTCTGGTTTTCGCAGTTTCCGGTAAAGGAAACAGAATTACTCTGCCATTATACGCTTATCGGCCTAGGGGTGTAAGGGAAGACTCTTGATGTAACCGCTATCTATGGCGGTTAGTTTGTAAAAATATCAGTTTTTCCCGTGAGCATGGTATAATGAAACCACAATAACCAGCGGAGGTCTTTTACTGTGAAAAAATGGGTATGGGTCGTGGCAACCATCGTGGTGGCACTGTTGATTGGCGGCTACGCTTATTCCAATCATCATGCGACAGCCAAGGAATATGATGCGGCCATGACTAACGGGCGAACAGCCTTACAAGCAAAAAATTACACGCAAGCGGAGACGTACTTCCAGAATGCGCTGAAACGAAAACTCAATGATCCTAAAGCTCAGACTTACCTGTTGCAGACGCAACGGTTCGTGGCGGGGGAAAACGCGTTAACGGCACGGAAGTTCGCGAACGCCCAAAACCGTTATCAGAAGGTCCAAGACACTAAGGACGGGTCGAGCGTGTTGCGGCAACGGGCGAAGAAGCGCTTGACGCAGGTCAAGGGCATCCGGGCCAACGTGGCGCAATTCAAGGCCATCTTGAAGCAGGCTCAGGCTCAAAACCAGGCGCTGGATTACGGCAAGTCGAACAGTACGTTGGATCAGCTCTTCACCAATAAGCAGTTCCAAGAAAGCTACTACAAGAACCTGTACACGCAAGCTCTGGCATTACGGAAAGCCAACAACGCCAGTCAATCGGCGGCTTCCAGTACGACCACAACCAGTGATTCGGCGGCAACCAGCAGTAGCCGTGACACCACGAGTGATTCACAACAGCAGAACAGTAGTAGTGCGGCTCTGACCTCGTCCGAATCTAAGGCGGCTAAGAACTACCAGGGGTCCAACGAGTACACGGTCACTAAGAAACAAAAGGAACTGAACGGCAAAGTCATTACGGCGGCGCAGATCAGTTCGGCCCGGCAGACCATTAACGCTGCTGGGGGGCAAGCGGATGCCATGAGTGACCAAGATGTTCGGGTCGCCATGCAACAAGCCCATAAGAAGGGAATCTCATTGACGAAGTACACCCAGACTTATTTGAAGTAAGCACGAAGCCATTGGTCCGTCACGGACTAGTGGCTTTTTTCTTGAGGTTCGTAAGGTTAACTGCCAAACGTATCGTGCCTTTTTTAACAATTAGTTTTGTTGTTTTGCGAACAAAAAGTTAACCGGAACATTGATTTGGCGGGCAATGCAGGCGCTTAGTCCCCCGAATAACGGGCGAGTCATTATTCACCCTAGATTGGTAAGGGTGGTTTACTATAGTACTAGGTCCACAGAGCCAATTACACTTAAAGGGGGGTAAGGTGATGTGGCGCCGCTTAGCCGGTTCGTGACGATCTTGGGGGATCAAGCGGACCCACTGAACCACTGTTGGTTGAGGGTCAGGTTAAGTTGGGTGTTTGACATCACCAGGTATTATGATTATCAACAAGCACATTATGCGGACGACGAACGAAAAACAGGTCTTACAGCAAATTGTGAACGAAGGTCCCATCTCGCGGAGTCAGATTTCACGGAACCTGAGCTTGAACAAGGTGACGGTCTCGGATATTTATAGTGAGCTCTTGCACGAAGGGTTAATTCGAGAAGTCGGCCACGGGGTCAGCACGCGTAACGGTGGTCGGAAGCCCGTCATGGCGTTACTGAACGTGGATTACGGGTACGTCTTGAGTATCAATATCCTCCGGCAACGGTTTACCATCTTGACTTGTCAGTTAGATGGGAAGTCCCACGATTACGCCAGTGTTTCCACGAAGAACGTGGATATGACCACGGTGTTAGACATGATCGAAGACCGGATTAACCAAGTGATCGAACAGCACGAGAACAAGTTGCTGGGCTTGGCATTCGGGCTGGACGGCATGATCTACGATAATCAGATTCTGGATGCGGGCTTAAAGGGGTTGAAGAACTTCGACCTGGCCAAGTACTTTGGCGATAAGTTCAACATTCCGGTCGTATTGGAAAACATTGTGAACCAGTCGGCCATCTTCGAACGGGACTTCTCCGGCGAAGGGGTCTACCAGGACTTGGTCGCCGTGACGATTCGGGACCAAGTCAGTGCCGGCATTATCACCAACGGGCACCTTTACCGGGGGCACCGGGGTGAAGCGGGCGTGATCGGCAAGTGTCCGTTAGCCGACCGGTACCAAGAAGAAGCCAACGAGACCGTAAACCACTACGTTTCTGAAACGGCGGTTTTGAAGCAGATCATGGCTTGCCAGCAACTGAACCGGGTCGACGTGAACCGGATTCGGCGGGATTACCTGGGGCACGACCAGAAGCTCTTACAGATTCTGGACGAATTCTCCTACTACCTGGCCAAAGTCTTGGGGAACATCTCCAGCAGCTTTGCGCCGGACGCGATTCTCCTGAACGCGCCGATCCTGGAACTCCTGCCAGAGTTGATGGATGACGTGCGGAGCTACGTTGATAAGTTGGCGATTCCGCGGAAGGCGCCGTTACTCCTGACCAAGAACGCGAAGGAAGCGTCCTTGATGGGTGGGGCTTCCGCCGTGATCCACAAGGTCTTAGGCCTAGACGACTTACAGTTGACCTTTAGTAATCAACGAGATGTGGTTTTGGAACAACTGGAATCTTAATCAAAACGATTAGTGAGGCAGTTACCGTGGGGTGGCTGCCTTTTTGCGTGGTCGTGCGTGGCTCCCCGGGTCAGTTTAGCGGTGGAATTGGTCGTACAGACTGGTCGGGGGTGGGAAATTCTTAGGAAATTAAGGGGGATGCGGTATAATAAACTTACTATGTAACCGGGGAGGTTCTAGCGTGACTTTATGGCAACGTTTCATCGATAACGTACGGCTGCGGCGCTTTGTGGTGCTGGCCTTGTTGATCTTCGTTCTGTGGCTGGTCCGCAGCGAGATGAACATGATCCTGCTGACGTTTATTTTTACTTTTATGGTCTTGAAGATCGTTCACTTCGTGCGGCGGCACGTCAAGATTCCCGCACAACTGATTGTGATTCTGACCTACGTGCTGGTCTTAGGAGGCCTGTATTGGGCGGTCACCACCTACCTCCCGCAAATCGTGACGTCGTCGGTTCACGGCATCGAGAACCTGTACCGTTTCTACCAGAATCCCGACAACGACACTAGTCAGATTGCCCAGTGGATCACCAACTACATCAGTACGTCCGACCTAATCGGGCAGGTGCAGAATAGCGCTAAGGTGGTCTTGAACTACCTGTCAACGATTGGATCCTTTGGGGTCACGCTGTTCATGTCGATGATCCTGAGCTTCTTCTTCACTATTGAAGATAAGCAGATGGCGGCGTTCTCCAAGCGCTTCTTGACCAGTACCTACAGCTGGTTCTTCCAGGACATTAAGTTCTTCGCGGACAAGTTCGTGAACACCTTTGGGGTGGTCCTGGAGGCCCAACTCTTCATCGCGCTCTGCAACACCGCGATTACTACCGTGGTCCTGGCCATCATGCAGATGCCACAGTTGCCGACGCTGGCCATCATGATCTTCGTCTTGAGCTTGGTTCCCGTAGCCGGGGTCATCGTGTCGATCATTCCACTGGCCATGCTGGGGTATTCAGTGGGTGGTTACCGCTACATCATCTATATTCTGGTTATGATTGTAGTGGTCCACACTTTGGAAGCCTACGTATTGAACCCCAAGTTCATGGCGAGTCGGACAGAATTGCCGATCTTCTACACCTTCGTGGTCCTGCTGGCCGGAGAACAACTCTTCGGCGTCTGGGGCCTGATCGTGGGGGTCCCCATTTTCACGTTCTTCCTGGACATCTTGGGTGTCCGGCCGGTCCACGGCCTGCACCCCGGGGTGGATGTCGATAAGTTACGCCAATACGGCCGAGAACATATTTCTCACCGGAACCCGGATGGCTCGGAGCCACACAGCCATTCGAAGGACCATTCTGAAAAATAATTAGGTAAAACGCTTGGACAGTGATGACCGCAAGGCTTAGCTGACCAGGCGTTTTTGTTTACCAGTTGACAGGGGATTCCAGACCCACTATAGTGTTGATAACTCAATAAGCATTCCTTTAATTCTATCGTCCCGTGAGGCGAGTAAGGTATCGGCGCAAGCCCACTATTTTCGTCTGTCACGGGAAGAGTGGGCATTTTTTGTCGGCGGAATTGGGGGGATGGGGTGAAGACAGAGGAGGAAATTGACGTGGCAGAGAAACATGATTATCGGAATCCCGAGGCGGTCCTGGACGT
Source organism: Levilactobacillus namurensis (assembly GCF_032197885.1). NCBI lineage: Bacteria > Bacillati > Bacillota > Bacilli > Lactobacillales > Lactobacillaceae > Levilactobacillus > Levilactobacillus namurensis. Next base: position 572,796 of record NZ_CP134159.1, read on the forward strand.
GTACGAACGACCAGCGATGCCGGGATGGATCTTTCTATCGTTACAGCACTTATTCTCAATGTTTGGGTCCACGGTGCTGGTCCCATTATTGGTGGGGTTGAACCCCAGCATCGCCCTGTTTAGTTCCGGGGTGGGGACCCTGTTACATATCTTGATTACCAAGGGTCGGATTCCGGCCTACATGAGTTCCAGTTTTTCGTTCATCGTCCCCAGCATTGCCCTGATGAAGGCGGCCGGGTACGCCGGGGTGGCTCAAGGGACCATTGCGGTTGGTCTGGTGTACCTGCTAGTGGCGACCTTGGTCGGGCTCTTTGGGTCTGACTGGATCGATAAGGCCTTACCGCCAATCGTAGTGGGTCCCGTGGTGGTGGTCATCGGGATGTCAGTGGCCGGTAGTGCGGCGACCAACGCGATGATGAACCACGGCCATTATGATTTGAAATACTTCGGGATCGCCATGTTTACGCTGTTCTTAACGGTGCTGTTCAATATGTACCTCAAGGGATTCTGGAGCAACATCGCCATCTTGTTGGGCATCGTGGCCGGGTACGTCTTGTCTATGGCGCTAGGCATCGTGGACTTCTCGAAGGTCGCCAGCACGCCGTGGTTGGAACTGCCCGCGTTTGAGTTTCCCTTCGTCAGCTACCAACCTAAGCAGATCTACTGGGACGCCATCCTGAGTTTTGCGCCAATCGCGTTCGTGACCATGGCGGAGCACCTGGGACACATCATGGTGCTGGATGAATTGACTCACCGCGACTTCTTCAAGAATCCAGGCCTGCACCGGACGTTAGCCGGTGACGGGACAGCGTCGATCTTCGCCGGCCTGGTCGGTGGGGTGCCGATTACCTCGTACGGGGAAAACATCGGGGTCATGGCCGTCAACAAGATTTTCAGTGTCTACGTGATTATCGGTGCGGCGGTCTTTGCGGCGCTGTTCGGCTTCGTCGGGAAGCTGAGTGCGTTGATCCAAACGGTGCCCGGGCCCGTGATTGGGGGCATCAGCTTCGTGCTCTTCGGGGTCATCGCGGCCAGTGGGTTACGAATCCTGGTTGAGAACAAGGTGGACTTTAACCTGAAGCGCAACCTGATGATTGGGTCCGTGATCCTGGTCATCGGAATCGGGAACGCCTACCTGCAGATCGGCACGTTCCAGTTCACGGGAATCGGAGTCGCCACGGTGGTTGGAATCTTGTTGAACCTGATTCTGCCGCAACAGGCCCGTTCGGAAGAAACGAAAAAGATTGCTTAATTGAATTCGGGGCAAGTGCGTCTGGTCAAGTGATTTGGCCAGGCGTTTTTGAGTTGTCTTAATGACTGAACCAAGCCACCGGTGGTTATGCGGCAACATTACCCTAACTTGTCATTTGGACGTTAAAATTTAAACCCACTCAGACCGTCACCCATATAGTAGATATAGTGATTAAAGGGGAGGTGTGAACGCGATTCTAGCGATTGCTTAATTGAGAGACAAGCGATTGAGGGGGAGAATGTTTCATGGAAAAGGCTTTAAGGAAGCGTTTGGCGGTGACGGCCACGACCGCTGCGGCCGTCTGTGTTTTAGGCTTACCCGTGGTGGGGCAAGCGGCAGCGGTCTCGGTCACCGGTCTACAGAATAGTGATGCGACCGTCACGGATACGACGGGGAAGTCCGTATCCGGTGACTTTAGCGGCTGGGAGAACTATCAGGTCAATTACCACTGGTCCCTCGCAACGGGGACACTGGTGGCCAACGGGGATACGGCCACGGTCACGTTGCCCAACGGCTTGACGGCGGATAGTACCCTAAATCTTCCATTGAAGGACCAGACGGGGCAGACGATTGGGACGTTTACCATTCAGGGAGGCGCCACCACGGGAACCATCACCTTTAACGGGCAATCAACCACGGATAGCACGCTAGCGGGGACGCTGGCCGTGTACAGCCGGGGTACCAGTAAGGTTATGGATACGCAGAATAATTGGACCATTAATAAGATTGGGTGGATTGCCAATTCTGCAACGGACGGGCAGCCAACGTTGCTGACCTGGAACGTGGCCTTTAACGCCGCCAGCAAGCCGTTAGGGGATGTCACGATCACCGACGACTTGGGCTCGAACCAGACGTATGTCCCTGGTAGTGTGATTGCCACGGAGGGGGCCTACGACAGTACCGGAGCCTTTGTGGGCAATGGACAACAGATTACCCCCGTGGTGACTAAAAATGGGAACCAGTTGACGTTCCTCTTTCAAAACGTCGATACGGCGGTCAACATGACCTATAACGCAACGCCAACCGTCACGGGTACCGGTCAGGTCTGGGCAAACACCTCGGCCATTTCCGGTGGTGCCACGGGAAACGTCTCGGCACAGGTCGCCTGGGGCGGAACGGGATCTGCGAATGAAACCGCGGCCGCGTCTAGTAGCACCAGTGACCCGCAACCAACGGATCCGGTAACCAGTTCCAGCTCCAGTACCCAGGACCCGACGACGTATCCAGCTAGCAGTTCGAGTACCACGACCAAGCCAGCTGATCCAGCCACGTCGTCGAGTGCCACAACCAGCGCCTCGAGTAGTGCGGCGACGGATCCAGTGACTAAGCCGACGACGGGTACTAGCAGTGCGGATAGTACCACGACCAAGCCAACCACGGACCCGAGCACCACGACCACGAAGCCGACCGACCCGACTAGCAGTTCCTCGAGTAGTGCGGCGTCTAGCCAGGCCACGGACCCGGCAACCAGTTCGTCCAGCAGTTCTACGACCAGTCAGTCTGCCGATCCCGTGACTAGCGCCTCGAGTAGTTCTGCGACGGCCCAGCCTGCGGACCCCGCAGCCAGTTCGTCGAGTAGCGCGACTAGTCCTCAGGACCCCGCGGCTAGTTCTTCAAGTGCTAGCCAGGCCACAGACCCCACGACTGATCCGACGACACCTGCAACCGCTAGCTCTGCGGATCCCGCAACCAGTTCGTCGAGTAGTGCGGTGACCGCCCCAACCATGGACCCTGCAAGTGACCCAACGGACCCCGTTGATCCGGTAGAAACGCCAGCGACCGGTCAAGCAACGACTGATCCGACTGACCCGGCGACGGATCCCGTGATTAAGCCTAAGGCCAACGCCCACACCAGTGGGATGCCCGTGACCATCACGCCGGAGCTTCGGCTGGCAACGTCCAGTTCGGTAACCCAGCGTCCTGCGGTGTCTGGCACGCCAATCCTAGCGCACCGGGCAGGTACGCCAACGGCTGCGACCAAGTCCACTAACGATGCAGATTCGCGGCCAAACGCGACGGTTGCCACGGTTACGTCGGCGGCCCAACGGCGTAGTGTCCCGGCTAAGCAAGCCGCGGCCGTTACGCCGCGAGTTGCCACGCCGCAACCAACCAGTGACCGATTACCCCAGACGAATGAACACCAGTCAAGTCTGGGAACCTTGGTTGGTCTAGCCTTTATGGCGGGGCTGGGCTTCTGGATCTGGAAGCGTCGGTTCTAAGTTGTGATTTATGAAATGACCCCTGGTTCAGCATGACCTGACGGTGAGTTGACGTATATGGACAGGCCCCGGTCCCCCAACCGGGGCCTTTTGGCTGTGGTGAAAAAATTCCGGCGTTTGCAACCCTTTAGAGACTAATCTAATTAGTTGCGGGGCACGACTGGCACTACCAGGGGGTGGTGGAATGGCGAATTCACCATTCCACCGTTTCCCGGCCTATCATGAACGTGAAATCAGGAGGACAAGCGTTAGAATCCTTGCTTTCAGACATTGTGACACGGCGTATTTATTTGGAAGGTGATCGATGAACGGGACATAACGAATTTAATCATGAGTCAAAGGAGGAGTAATGATGCATAAGTTTGTTTATGCACTATTTATAGGATTAGCAACGATTCTATTTGGGGTCACCCTGACTGCTCCGGTGACGACACACGCGGCGGAGATTCAGGTTGCTGGGTTGAAGCTGCCGATGCCATTATCAAGGATGAAAATGGGCAGGTCGTCACGAATAGTACATCGTTTGATAAGTACCAAGATTACACGGTTAATTATAATTGGTCGATTCCTAACGGCGTCAAAGTCGCGGGGAACACCTCCACTGTGACGGTCCCATCCGGCTTGGAACCAAGTTCGGATATCGCGTTTGACATCAAGGATGCCAACGGCGTCACGGTCGGGACCTTCGCCATTAAGGCGGGGTCGTCGACGGGGACCATCACGTATAATCAAGCCGCGGATAGTGCGTCTAACCGGACGGGGTCGTTATCCTTCCACGCGAAGGGGACTAGTGATAACAACAATACCGGAAGCGGTTGGACCATCAATAAGATCGGATGGATTTCCGGTCAAGACAGTAAGGGGACGCCCACGCAGTTAACTTGGAACGTGGCGTTTAACTCTAAGAGTGCGGCGATTGGGAACGCCACAATCACCGATACCTTAGGGCCCAACCAAACGTTTATTCCGGATAGCGTGTACGCCGCAACCGGTGATTATGACGCCAACGGGAACTTCATTCCGGATGGTGGCACGATCGCACCAACGGTCAGAGTTAATGGGTCGACCATCACCTTTAGCTTTACGAATGTGAATAAAGCGGTCGACATGTACTACAAGACCACGCCACAACTGGTCAATAATGATGGTAAGTGGACCAACACCGCGACCTCGTCGAACGGTGGTACGGTCAGTGCGACTTTCTCTTGGGGCGGTAGTGGTACTGGCAGTGGTAGCGCGTTAGGCACCGCTGTGTTGAACAAGACGGCGCCGGACGGTACCAAGTTGGCCGGTGCGGTCTACAAGTTAGTCGACAGTACGGGCGACGTGATCATTCCGGAACTGACCACCAATGAAAATGGTCAGATTACCATAAATGATCTCAATCCGGGAACTTACTCTTTGGTTGAAGTCGCGGCACCAGCGGGCTACATGGTCAACACGATGCCCCACGACTTCACCATTGTGGCTGGCGATACCACGCCAGTGACGGTGAGTGCTGTGGATGACAAGGATACCGACTTAGGTGGCGGCGGGAGCTTAGACCAAGGTTCCGTGACCGTTACCAAGACGGGCGCTAACGGTGTGGCTTTGCCGGGAGCGGTCTTCGAGTTGAAGGACGCTACGGGCACGGTCATCAAGGACGGCTTGACCACGGATAACGAGGGTCACCTGTATATTCCGGGTCTGGCCGCTGGCACCTACACGTTAGTGGAAACGCAAGCGCCAGAAGGCTATGAATTGAACCCAACGCCAACTGAGTTTACGATTCCGACAACGGGCGGGAACCAAAACGTCACCGTGACGGATCAGCCAACGTCAACGGCACCAGGAACCACGACGCCAACGACGCCAGAAGAACCTGGGACTACGACGCCAACGACGCCAGAAGAACCTGGGACTACCACGCCGGAGCAACCGGGAACCACCACGCCAACTGAACCAACGAACCCGGCTACACCAGAAGAACCAGGGACCACGACGCCAACGAATCCGGTAACGCCGGAGGAACCTGGGACCACTGCACCAGGGACCACCACGCCGACGAATCCAGTAACGCCGGAGCAGCCAGGAACCACGACGCCAACGAATCCAGCAGCGCCTGAAGAACCAGGAACCACGGTACCAACGACGCCTGTAACGCCTGGAGAACCGGGGACCACGGCTCCAACGACACCGGTTACGCCAAGTCAACCAGGAACGACGCCGACCGCACCGGTTGCGCCAACCACGCCAACGGTACCTGGGACCACGCCGGAGACGCCAACGACGCCTAGTGCACCGGGAACTACCACGCCAACCGTGCCTGGGACCACGCCGAATACGCCAGGGATGGCGCCATCCGGTCAAGGTAGTGCGGACAATGGTACGGGAAGTGCTACAGCTCCCGCAACGTCTGGTCAAGGGACGACGACCCCCGCAACAACGGATCGGTTGCCCCAGACGAGTGATCAGCCGGCCCCAATTGCAGTTGTGATTGGCCTGTTGATGCTGGTTGGATTAGGCGGATTTGCCTGGTTCCGCAAGACTGAGAAGTAAATGAAAACGCTTGACTGGCAACGGTCGAGCGTTTTTTGCTGTCTGAGTGACCGAACATTGTGAAAAATGTGAATATAGCTGAAATTTTTAGGGAGATGGTGTAGAATAACAAGGTATTCTACGAAAGAAAGAGGTCTAAGGAATGGCAAAATTAGTACTGATTCGCCACGGCCAAAGTGAATGGAACCTTTCAAACCAATTCACTGGCTGGGTTGACGTTGACTTGAGTGAAAAGGGTGTTGAAGAAGCAAAGGCTGCTGGTAAGAAGATCAAGGAAGCCGGCTTGGAATTCGACTACGCTTACACTTCAGTCCTGAAGCGGGCTATCAAGACGTTACACTACGTTTTGGAAGAATCCGATCAACTTTGGATTCCAGAAGTTAAGACGTGGCGTTTGAACGAACGGCACTATGGCGCATTACAAGGCTTAAACAAGAAGGAAACCGCTGAAAAGTATGGGGACGACCAAGTTCACATCTGGCGGCGTTCTTACGATGTTTTGCCACCACTTCTGAGTGCTGATGACGAAGGTTCCGCTGTGAACGACCGTCGTTACGCTGACTTGGATCCAAACATCGTCCCTGGTGGGGAAAACTTGAAGGTCACTCTGGAACGGGTTATGCCTTTCTGGGAAGACCAAATCGCACCTAAGTTACTGGATGGCAAGAACGTTGTGATTGCGGCCCACGGTAACTCCTTACGTGCTTTAAGCAAGTACATCGAACGGATCTCTGATGACGACATCATGAATCTGGAAATGGCTACTGGTGAACCAGTGGTTTACGACTTCGATGACAAGTTAAACATGACGAACAAGACTAAGTTGGGTAAGTAATTGCCTGACTGGTTGTGGCCGACCTGGCTTGCTGGGTCGGCTTTTTTTGTGGGGAAATGACACCAGTGGACAATAATTGATCACTTCTTGTCGTTGGATTTGAGTTGTTTGGAACTATTCGAAGGAGGGCTTTTTTCGTCATACTTAAAGTGAAAATTTAGAAAATATTGGAGAGGTATAATCCTCTCTGATATTTTTTTGTATTATTATTTGAAATATATGGATATGACATAACTATGAAATAGTTGGGGGAACCTATGTTTGCTTAATGCCTTTTTATGCTAAAATAAGACATGAAGTATCTATTATCTAGTATAGGGGGGGCGGTTTAATGACCAGACTTTTGATTACTGAGAGTGACGGAAATATTTTACGAGCGAGTAATTTTCTGAGAAATTCTGAAGAGTTGCAGGATATTTACACGCTTATTATTAACAACAAACGTGTAGCCGACGATATAACAATTACATCCGAGCAGAGACATAAGATTCAAGTAAGACTCAACGAATGGATAAGAATATCATTAGGTGAGTGGCGTATTGATTATACACGATCTCCTCATGAATTAACTCAGGATGATAGAAAAAAAGAGTCATTTCGATGCGAATTCTGTGGTAAAAAATTATCAGCAATTTTGTACTATGTTGTTAATCAAGAAAACGAAAAAATTATTACTGTAGGATCGGAGTGTGTTAAAAAATTAGAAAATCCAGAGTTTATGGGAAGTGCACACTTTAACAAGACGGCAGGGGAACTAAATAGGTATGAACGGCTGGTTAAGTCTCATCCTGAAGCAGATATGGTTATTAGAAACGGAAGTAAGTGGGCGGAGGAAAGACAATTTGTTATTCCTCGACGATTAAGTAATAGGTTTACTATGGCATACAAAAATAGTAAACGAGCCATTAGCCGTTATACACATACAGGTAGTTATACTGGAAAAGCAGCAGAATTGTCACAATGGTTAGCGAAGTACCGGAAATCTCAAAAAAGAATTAATGAGTTTGAGAGTATGGCTAATGTGCATCCAGAATTTTATTTGAGTCGTGACACTATTCGGAATGAAGAAAGATTAGATTTACAAAACACTAAAGAGATCATTAGTGCGGTTATGAATGACGGGGGTATTCTGCAGACAAATGTTGCCAGCCAAATACAGAATTTTTCTTATTTGAGATTAGTAGCGAAAGTTTATTCTGAGAATCCTGAGTTAGGTATGTTTCATATTATGGCCAATGATAACGGAAGCTTCTATTTGACTTTTGAGCTTGGTGAGAATAGGTATGGGTTTTATTCCCCATCGGCTACTATAATCGAAAATCTTGGGTTTCCAGAACTGAATAAAAATATACCGACTGTCAAGGAACTAACACATAACATAGGAAATTTATTATCTCCAGATTCTGATACTATTGTTCTTTTATCTAGTATTGCTGAGAAATTAGTGAGAGCGTAAAATATCTTGTGTAAATGCATAAAAGATTTCTGAATTGTATAGAAATAGGGAATGCCTTCCCTTATGATATTTAGTAACCACAGAAAACATCACAGGAGGCATTCCCCATGAATGAACTTACCACAGAAATTATCGCTGCACTAGCCCAAAAGCAAGATTTGGACGAAGTTTTTCGTCACCACCTCGAAATTGCGATTAACCAGCTGCTTCAAACCGAATTGGCAGAGTTTTTGGGTTACGAACGCTACTCATACGCTGGGATTAACACTGGTAATAACCGCAACGGCAGTTATGAGCGCTCGTTTGATACGAAGTACGGCCAACTTAGCTTAACCATTCCTCGAGATCGCAATGGCCGGTTTGAAAATCATACCTTGCCAGCCTACGGTCGGCACAGTGATAATTTAGAAACAACGGTCATTCAGTTGGATACCAAGGGAATTACCACTGCTGAAATTGCCGAACTCATTGAGAAAATGTACGGTGCTCACTACTCCAAAGCCACGGTTTCCAACATGACTAAAGCCGTCAATGAACAGGTTCAAGCTTTCCAGCAACGGCGACTGGCTTCACAATATGCGGCCATCTTCTTAGATGCCACTTACTTGCCGTTAAAGCGGGATACCGTTCAAAAAGAAGCCGTTCATATTGCGATTGGCATTCGTCCAGATGGTACGAAAGAAGTGCTGAACTACCAAGTGGCGCCAACGGAATCGACTGGAATCTGGACTGAACTGCTGGGAACCCTGATTAAGCAAGGTGTCAAAGATGTGCTGTTGTTTGTGGCCGATGGTTTAGTTGGTTTGGATGAAGGCTTAAATCGGCATTTTCCCAAAGCTAAACGACAACGTTGCCTGGTTCATGTTGGGCGTAATTTGATGAACAAAGTTCGTGTGAAAGACCGCAAGGCCGTGATCAGTGACTTTAAACAAGTTCATCGGGCCGCCAACCGTGAAGCAGCCGAACTGAAACTGAATGAGTTCGCCAACAACTGGCATCAGACCTATCCCAAATTAATCAAAGATCTGCTTAAAATGCCGAATTTACTCACTTTCATGGACTTTCCACCAGCTATCCGGCAATCACTATACTCCACTAACCTGATTGAGAACTTTAATAAGCATCTCAAGCGCACCACCCACCACAAAGAACAATTTCCAACGGAAGATTCACTGGATCGCTTCCTGGTTTCTCAGTTTAATGTTTATAACGAGAAGTCTCTGAAGCGGATCCACCGAGGGTTCAAAGGACTACAGGACACCTTGGAAGCATCATTTATTTAAGTTAGATACATATTATATGTACGAAGGCATTTCATTTACACAAGATTCTTGACGCTACCAAATTAGTCGAAAAATATAGTAAAAAAAGAAGGTTTCAATTAACTGAGAAAGTGGTTTGGGGTCATAAGGATAATGTTAAACGTAGCGCTTGGTTTAATGAAAACTATAGTCATAAGCTGTACTTTTCTGATGATTTAGGTAGGGTGTATCAGCCAAGCAAGACGGGACTAGTCTCATTAGCCCAAAATTATATTTTTGAAATCTATAATGGTTCTGAAGTTATGACCAATATGGAAAACGTATTTGGACAATCAGTTAGCGTACAGGATTTGTGTAAGAATATTCAAACATCCTATGATGTCTTTGAAACTTTCAACTGACTTTTAATGGTATCAAGAAATATTTAGTGAATTGTCTTGTCACCAGAATGACCCGAACACATTAGCGTAACCTTTGGTGTTGATGGCTTTATATGGCTTCATACTGCCGTTAACGTGCCTTTCTGGGAAGACCAAATCGCACCTAAGTTACTGGATGGCAAGAGCGTTGTGATTGCTGCCCACGGTAACTCCTTACGTGCATTGAGCAAGTACATCGAACGGATCTCTGATGATGACATCATGAATCTGGGAATGGCCACCGGTGAACCAGTGGTTTACGACTTCGATGACAAGTTAAACATGACGAACAAGACTAAGTTGGGTAAGTAATTGCCTGACTGGTTGTGGCCGACCTGGCTTGCTAGGTCGGTTTTTTGTCAAAACGACGTCCCGCCAGCATTGACGATTAAGGCCAATGCCGGTGGGACGGTTTAGTTATTTCATAATTTTAATGGTATGGCGATTGGCGGTCAGATAACCGCCCGCAACCACGTAACGCTTGGTACCGGTTTGGGTCATGCTGGTTTTCCGGGAGAAGTCATAACCGGTGGTGGTTAAGACGGTCCCCTTAGGAAGGACCTTCCTTTTCTGCCGGAAGTTCAGGTCGCGGTACACCCCAGTTGCGCGTTTAAGTTGGATCCGTTGGGGTTGCTTTTGGCGTCCCGCGAAGACCAACTTACGGTTACCAGTGATGTAGTGGCCATTAGGTAAGACGTAGCGCGTGGTGAGGTTATGCGTCACAATTTTTTTGACCTTTAGTACAGTTCCTTGCTTGAGGTGCTTAACACGCCCCGTCAAGTTGGCCTGCCGGTATTCGTTGATGCCTTTGGGGTTGATCACGGTTAGGGTTGCGTGTCGCTTCTGGTAGTACACCGCGCGGACGTAGCTGGTCTTGGCCGTGATGTAGCCAACCTTTCCAGCCGTTTTACTGTGATGGTTGACGTCCTTGACCCGGTACCGCAAGGCGCCGTTGCGGCTTCGCGCGTAGTCTAAGACCACGAACATTGGGCGGTAGACTCGTGGTTTCTTCACGTACGCAGCAATTCTGGCGGACTTTTTAAAGGTCGCCTGGCGGTACAGGTAGATGGGCTTGCGGGCGTAAACGGCCGCTCGTTCACCAGCCAGCAGTCCGTTCCCCGACTCAGAAGGTTCAAGGACGGTCGGACGATTGGGCTCCTGTACTTCGGTGTTGTCGGTAGGATTGGTGGGCCCGGGGGTCCCGGTATCCCGCTTCGCCGTTAGACTGGTTTTGATGACACTTGAGGCGAAGACCGGAGCGACGGGATCGGCCCGGTAGAGGTCAGCGAAATGGATGTTGAAGGAGATGGTCGTTCCCGCCGGAATTTGACGGGTATCGATCGTGAACCGGTAGTTATTCGCCCCATCGCGAACCAATTTGATCAGGTCCGCTAGGTTATGCGTCCGCCCGTCTTTACCGGTAAAGGTGACGTTGCGACCATTATCGGAAGAGTCGTCACGCAGCACATTTGGTGGGGTGACGTTCCAATAGAATCCCGGCTGGGAAGTGGCGTCCGTGAAGTGCGGCAGGGGTGCGCGGTAGGTCGTCGCGAGGTGGGTGACGGCATCCAGCTGGTGGACGTATTTACCGGCATCGAGCGTCCCTAACCACTGGTCGGATAGCTTGAGACTAGCGGTCGTACCGGACCGGGTCCACTGTTTCGACGCGTCAAAGGTTTGATTCCGTGACGTATACCGGTGTCCAGCGAGGTTGAGGCTGGACGTGAGTTGGTTTTGCGACGTGTCGATTTGGATGGGGAGGTTATTAAATGAGCGGATGTTCGACCACGCCAGCGGCACGGGACCGCTGAGGCGATTGTTGGCGATGCTTAAAAGATAAATCGCGTTGTGGCCCCACTCACTCGGGAGCGTTCCGGTGAGTTGGTTGTTTTGCGCCACAAAGTTATACATCCGGGACCAGGTCTTAGGCAGGGGGCCCGTCAATTGGTTATTGGGCGCCACGAAACTGAGCATGTTCCGCCACTCGGCATCCGGAATCGTTCCCGTAACGCGGTTATTGGTGAGGGTTAAGTCTTGCATGGGTGCGGATGATAGGCTGTTAAGGGAGCCGGATAAGTTGTTATTGACCGCCGTGAGCGCTACTAAGTTCGGCCAATTCGCGTGATCGAGGGAGCCATCCATTTCACCTTTCTGATTAGACAGCTCAACGTATTTCAAGCTGGAAAGTTGCTTGATGGGGGTGATATCCGTAATGGCTTCTTGGGGTAGCTGGATGATTTGCAGATGGGGTAAGTCCTTTAGGGGTGCTAAACTTGTGATTTGCCCATCGTTCGTTGAGCTCATGTGGTCGGTTTGGTTCAAGAACGAAATGTACTTTAAATTTTTAGCGTACTGCAGGCCTTCTAAGCTGTCGATTTGGGGTGATGCACTATCCTTAGGAACGTAAATATTTTCTAGGTTTTCTAGATTTTCGGGAGTTAGTGGCTTGGTGGGGTCAATCGTATTTTTGAAGTTAAGTGGGCCATCCATGCCGTAAAAGGTGGTTTGTCCCGTTGCCAGTGGGGTTTCGCGAATTAACCGTGCTAGCTGCGGGTCTTGGATAACACCGTCTGCGGGTTCTGCGGCTTTAGCGACAATCGGGTTGGCGGACTGACTTTCCACGAAGTTAGGTTGAAGACCAGTGATGAGGCCAATACTGAGGGCTGCGGTGACCAAAAGGAGTCTGAGGTGTCGGTTAACCATAATATAGTCCCCCTTAAAAGTTATCCGTTGTTAACTAGTATTATATCAAAATGTGATTAAATTCACAATTAGTTCTGGAGGTGGCTTTCCATTCTGGGGTGTAACGTCGGTGACGATGTTGGGGATGGTTGATCAGAAAGTGGTTTTGACGTAAACCGAAAATTACGGTGTGGGTTGCTCGCCGGATAGCGTTTAACAGGAAAAATAGGGGGGCAACCAAAAGTAGCAAGGTCCGCAACTATGGATATATCGGGAAAGCTTGTGTTTTGACGCGGTTGTCGGTATCTTTAAAGCAACCAATGAAAGGGATGGTTATTGATGGGGAATAACACCTTGCCACAGCAACTACAGAAGTTTAGAACGGAACACCATTTGTCTCAAGCCGAGCTAGCCCGTAAACTCTACATCTCACGGCAAGCCCTCTCGAAGTGGGAAGGCGGACAGTCGGAGCCTAGCTTGGATAAGGTCCTCTTACTGACCCAGATTCTGGGAGTCACGTTGGATCAGCTACTTTTGGGGGCGGCTGACCAACGGGAAGGCATTCTTGAACTGCAACAGATCCACAAACGCTTCGAACACCCAGTTCTGACGGGCGTTGACTTGGCGATTCATAGTCATGACCGGATTGCGTTACTAGGAAGTAACGGTGCGGGGAAGTCGACGTTGATTAAGATTATTTCCGGGGAAATAACCGCTGATATGGGAATAGTTCACACTCACTTTTCTCGGCAGGATGATTTAGAGGTCATGGCGCAGGAAAACGTCTTGATTCCCACGTTGAAAGTGGTTGAACAGGTACGGTTGGTGGCCGCCATCAAGCAGGTGGCGATTGCGAACCGGTGGGAAGCACTACTCCAACAGTTTAGGTTGTTGGACTGTCGGCAGGCGTACGTCGCGAACCTGTTGGGTGGGCAAAAGCGACGGTTGGCGTTGTTACTCAGCGTTTTGCGGCCGTCTAAACTCCTGATCTTGGATGAACCGACGGTGGGGATGGATTTGGATTCCATCGACTTGTTTTGGCGTTTATTAGAACGGATGCAGGGGGCGACCTTGGTGGCCACACATGATTTTAATCAAATCGATAAGTTTTTTACCCGGGTCGTGCTCTTGAAAAACGGGCAGATTGCACGCGACGCCCTGGTCAAGACGATTCACGCCAAGAACCAGACGATTGAACAGTGGTACCGACAGGACGACTCAGAAGGGGTGGCAGCACAATGATTACGTGGATTCAGTTGAAGCAGGTGCTTCGTAATAAACGGTTTATCTTTTTTACCATCGTGTTTCCGGCGACCTGGTACCTCTTGCCTAGCGTGGTGAATCCCCGGATGATGGATCCGTTTATCGCGTTTTTGATTGCCAGCTTGATGGGGATTCTGGGCAATGCCATCGTGACGTTTAGCAAGCGACTCTCGGCGGGGCGTCAATTCTATCTTGCGCAGGCCCGACTGTCGCATTACTCTATCTGGCGGTATCTCTTGAGTCAGTTGATCATTCAGATTGGTTTACACTTACTGATTATTCTAGTGATCACGTTACTGGGGATTGGCTTGCAGACGCTGACCATTGACCGAAACTATTGGGACGCCGTTCTGTGGTTATCGGCCTTAGGCATTTATTTCAGTGTCATTGGGTTTTGGTTCGGAATTAGTTTCAGTCCCACTACGGTTGATGTGGGGGCCACGCCGCTGATGTTTCTGTTTGCATTGATGATCGTGCCGTTTTCGTGGTTCTCAACCGGGACGTTCACGGGGGTCATCACTAAGATTCAGGAATTCTTACCGCCGTATTATTTTTACCAGTTCTTTTATACGCAGTTAACTCACCAGGCGGCGAGTGGTCACCTGTGGAAGTTTGGCCTGTCAGTGCTGATCACGCTGATGCCGTTTTTGGTGGGCTTGCGATTGCGGTTGTTTGGTGGTGGGGTGTCTCGGCGGGGTTAGTTGGGATAGATATTGCAAATAGTCCCCATTAAAATTGGACATAAGCCCAGTTTTAATGGGGACTATTTGCTAGAGCGCTATTTAGTGGATTTATGAAAACAATGATGTATATGATTAGGAAAAACACTGTTTATGTTTTCGAAAGAGTTAGATTAATTTGAACCCTTATTTTAGATTATTTACACTGCTTCAAGAATGACATCACGAGCTTCACTTACACTTGCTTCATCGGAATTAAGTGCTTTAGCAAAGGAACGAATTAAGCGATTACCCATAGGTTTAAATGTTATAAATGTTAGTCCGCCTGATAAAACACCTCCGACGACGGGAACCACTTTGGTGATTGTTTTTGATACAGTTTGCTTAGTTACTGTTATATTGATTGCTGCCGCAATTTTTTTAAGTATTGGATACCATAGGGTCTTTGTAAGTGCTTTACTAGCAACCTTTTTTCCAGCCGTTTTTCCTAATTCTCTAGTAGCATAAATAATTGCTGAGCTAGCTGCTGAAACTCCTAACATAACACCTAGATATAAAATGATATCTCTTTCCCCGTTTTCGGATAGATCACCATTATTATCAAATAGGTCTTGCTTTCCAAAGATATATGAAATTTCTTGGGCCATCCTTAAAGCAAAGGCAAAATATTGTGCAATATCAACAGCACTGCTTCCCGCCATTACTGCAGGGTTTGATGGCAGTCCAGTTAAAAATGAAGCAACGGTGCTCTTTTCAGTATCACGGCGGACAATATGTTTAGCTGTAGCAGTTAAATATGCTGTATCAAAAACAGTTTGTGGTCCGTAATCAATAATTTTTGATAACTCTTCACCTTGTGTTTTTGAAAAAGTTTCTGCTAAAAATTTACGACGATCAATTTTAACGCCGGGAAGTTTAAGCGCACTGGCAACTGCAGATGGGAGTAATTCTTTTTCATTAGTCATAGTAAGCCTCCGGTATGGCACTTATTTATTGTATTCGCTTTCATTATATATTTAATTAAGAAAATAATAAACATCAACAACGGTGATAGCCAAAAAACATTTTATTTATTTCGGATTCTATATCTTTACGAAAGGCTTCCGGCTCCTTCACCGTCACCAAGCTCCCCTGACTCAACAGCCACATCTTAGCCCCTTTATCAAATACATCAGCTTCAATGAGCACGCTATGCCGTTCGGGATAGCGTGCTTTTATTTTGGCCGTGGGGAAGCGGTCGAGGGCGGCCTCAACGATGCCTCGAAATTCGAATTGAATGGTCATTTTCTCGCCCGGTTGCATGTAGTGAATGTATTGACGGAGCTCGCCGTCTTCAAAACGTTCACCGCGGGATCGGGTTAATTGTGTGGTCGAGGGCGTGTAGTTTTGAATACGGTCTAAGCGGAAAAAGCGGTTAGCGTGGTATGTCTGGCTGTAGGCAACAACGTAGAAGTAGTATTCCGAAAAAATGATGGCTTGCGGTAGAATGGTGCGTTGATCCACATGGCCTAATTGGTTACGGTAAAGAATCTCAACGGTCGTTTGGTGCTCGATCAACTGACTAAATTGCCAGATGAGTGTTAATAAGGGCTTACCATGGGTCACGGGTTGGTAATGGAACCGTTCATTTTTAATAATAGGAATAATTTCGCGTTGTTCCAGTGGTGGGATGAGATTGAGGAGACTATCGATAGTCTGCTCGATCTCTTTTTGGTTTAGCGACCGGCTGGCAAGTAAGACCTTGATTAAAACCAGAATGGCTTGTTGTGAAATGGCGTCTTGACTCACATCTAACCGGTAGCCCCCAAGTTGGCGGTGATAGGTTAATTCATAAAAAAGTTGTTGTTCATGGATGAAAGTTTTGATTTGGCTAAGGTCACTTTGGATGACCCGGGGAGTCACCGCAAATTTTGTGGCTAGTTGGGCTTTAACGACTACGTGATTCGAGAGTAGCTGCTGAAAAATGTAAAGCTGACGGTAGGCGGCGTTCATGGTGACCAGCTCCTTAAAATTTTTAAATAAAAATAAGTAGAAGTATTTCTTCTACCTTGAAGCCTATGCTTATCCTATCAAGAAAGCAAGTTCGACTGGTTCTTCAGCTAGTAAGGGTGGTGGTCAAAATGAGGGTAAATGACCAGTGGTGTTCCTTGAAAACGACTGGTTCAAGTGCTGTTCCGAAAGCAAACACTGTTTACTAATATGTTAACTAGAGGTGGTGAATGGGATGGATGAGAAGGTTGACGTCACGGCACTCCATGACTTCTATCGTAGCTTGAGTGAATTAGTAGGGGTCGAAGCGATGTTGGCGATTTATCAACAGTATAAGGGGATGCAGATGACGATTCCGTCACATTTATATGATCGCCAACTGGCAGCTGAGAAGGTGTTAATGAAATATAACGGACACAATCAGCAGGCTCTAGCGCGAGAGTATGGATATTCTCAAAAGTGGATTCAGCGGGTCGTACATCAAACCAAGAAGTAAAGTTGAGGAGTGATTTATTATGAAGTTTTGTCCAAATTGTGGTCATCAGTTAGAACCAGACGCTCAATTCTGCCCAGCCTGTGGTGCGCAGATAACGGGGGAACGACAACCGGGGCAGGCAAATCAAAATCGTGCGCAAGAGAAAGTGACAGCACATGCCCAGTATACTCAGACGGCTTCACAGGAGCCAAGCCATACGGAGGAACAGCCACAGCTGGGATTCGTGGGGAGTATTCAATACATTATGCAACACGTGTTTGAATTTAACGGAGATGTGCCAGAAAGTCGTAAATCGGTCTTTTGGTGGGGATATTTAGGTGTCCTGTTGTTAAACTTAGCCTTTGTTGCCATTCCGTACTTAGGTACGATTCTTTGTTGGGCTACGGATATTCTGTTGATATCTGCGAATATGCGGCGATTAGCCTACCTTAAGAAAAATACTGGATTGAGCTGGTTGCTTATGGTACCGGTAGTAAGCCTATACCCACTTGTCCTGATGTTCTTAGATAGAAAGGATTAGTTTGATGAAGAAAAAGGATATTATCGCATTAGTCATTGCCGTGGTTGTAGTTTTAGTTGGTGGTAGTCTTTTCATCAAAACACGGGTTGCTGTGTCGGAAAATCGGTTGGCTAGCAACATTACTAAGGTGGTTCAAAATAAAGATGGAAAACTTTTCCTGAAACAATTTTCTAAAGATAATCAGGAGATTAAATTTAGTGATATCGGTGCGCAAAGTGTGGTTAAGGACTTGCACGATAACGCGACAGATCCGACTAGCGAAATTGGGAAGATCATTACCAGTGGTCAAACGGTTTCCGGAACTAAAGTGGATTATCAGTTTACAGTAGAGAGTAAGAAGGTCTTGGGGCTCTTTACGAGTTACTATCTAACGACGCGGAAGTCCCCCGTACGCGTTCTGAATTATACGGGTTATGGTGATGACATGACCATTAAAATGACCAGTGGCGGTAAGAATCAAACCATCACGAAGAGCCAGTTAAACAGTGGTTTATTTCCCGGACGGTATGATTTCGACATTACCTCTGGTGGTGAGGACGACGGGAGCTATTGGGTTCGCTCAGCTGGGGATGGCGGAACGATTGAACTGACCGTCACGGAATATTAAATAAATTAAGGGGTAATCAAAAAGCATTGGCCGATAACGGTTAATGCTTTTTCTTTGGAAGGGTGCAGTTTAAAGCCTGAACGCGCATGGGTGGGCAATCGTATGGTTAAGCTCATCAATCAATAAAAAATAATGATTATTATTGTTGACAACTAATGTATAGCTTGATAGACTAATGGCATAAATTAATAATAACTTATGAAAAAGAAAGGGATGAAGTTATGTTTAGCTGGTTATGGTCATTAATTGTTGGTGCTTTGATTGGAGTTGTGGCGGGTGCCATCACCAATCGGGGTGAGTCGATGGGCTGGATTGCGAATATTTTGGCCGGGTTGATTGGGTCCTGGTTAGGTCAGACGTTATTTGGGAGCTGGGGCCCAGCATTAGCTGGCATGGCTTTAGTCCCTTCCATTGTCGGCGCCATTCTCCTGATTGTTCTGGTCTCCGCCGTCCTCTCTATGCGGCGCACGTAGGGTGGTGAGACAATGCGACCAATTTATAAATGGACATTGGGCATTGTGGGGGTTCTTATGATTGGGCTTGCCGTCTACCAGATTGGGTGGTGGCTCAAGATTCCGGGATTAACTGCCTGGAGCCACCAAGTCGCCCAACAGGTTCCGGGGATGGCGTACTGGCTCGCCGCTGGTATGGCCGTGAGTGGTCTCGTTGGTTTAGGATTATTGGGCTTAGGCGTGTTAGCGCCAATTCGGATTCCCCAGACGGTACTCAAGACCAAGCTGGGTACCATGGCGATTCCCCAGCGAGTCTTGGAGAAGAACTTGCGTTACTACTTGGTTGACCAGTTGGGGTTGATCGATCCTCAGGTGACCGTTCGTTTACGGCGGCGCCAGCGGGTCATCGTGCGGGTAGACGCAACCACTCAGCCGGACCATCAGCTACGGGATACGGCGTTGCGGACTACCCATACCGTGAAGACTTACCTGCAAAACCAATTGGGAATGCATGCTGTGATTCCAGTGGTTCGGTTGGCACCCGTTGACCGGCAGAGACCCGTTAAGGTGCTTTAGGAGGGATGAACATGAATCGCGGATTGATTGGCCTGGTCGTCGGGATGGTTCTCGGCGTTATCTGGGTAACCCTAGGGTTCGCCGCCAGTTTGGGTGTTGCTAGTTTAGGCGCCATTGGCTGGGGAATCGGCCGGTTCGGTCGATTGGACTTTGCGGCCCTAGGACGTAAGATTGACGACCGTTTATCACGTGAACGTTAAAGGAGGAAACCACATGACTGACACACCAACGCTGAAAACGAAGTTGACTTTTGAAGACGATGTCATCAAAAAATTGGCCGGCTGGGCCTCACGCAACGTTGATGGCGTCTTGGCGCTCGATGGTGGCATGCTCAGCAATCTGACGAACCGTTTTAGAAGCGACGCTGACCCGACTCAAGGCGTCGATGCTCAAGTGGGTGAGAAACAAGTGGCGCTGGCGTTGACCGTGACCATTGAGTACGGTAAAGATATGCGTCAGATTTTTACGCAACTCTGTCAACGCATCAAGCAAGACGTTGAGCGTTATACGGGCTTAGACGTGGTCGAGTTGAATGTTCACGTGAACGACGTGATGACCAAGGCGGATTGGCAAGCGCAAGCAGCTGGTAAACCGAACTCGCAGCACGCCACGGATAGTCCGGAAGTCGCATAGGGTCCTAACCCGAAAGGAAGGTAAAAAATGACGACACCACCAGAAGCACCTCGAAAGACGATGTTATTTGACGATGCCGTTTTAGAAAAGATTGCCGGGAAAGCGGCCATGAATGTCCCGGGCGTACTAGCCCTACAGGGAAATCTGATTGAGAATTTATCGGACCGCTTAACGAATGGGGAACAGCCCCAGATTGGGGTTGCGGTTGATGCCAATCAGGAGCGCCAGACGGTTGCCTTAGAGTTGACGGCCCTGTTGGCTTATGGTAAACGAGCTGAGGCCATCTTTGACCAGTTAGTCGACCAGATTACGCGGGACGTTAAAACGATGACAGGTTTCCAGATCACTCAGATCAAGTTACGGGTCAAGGACTTGTTGACCAAGGAAGAGTGGGCACAGGCGGAAGCAAAACGCTCGGGTAAGAAACCTAAAAAGGAAAGCTAAAGGTAACGGCCCCTACCATGATTGCGGAGACAATCATGGTAGGGGCCGTTTTAGCATGAAAAGATGATATAAGTGCAAGTCATTGGTGGCAGGCGCTGGCGTTAAGACGTAGCCAGCAGTTGGACCGGTTTAGCAGTGAACCGGGTAAGCACGGATGCGGGTTAACGGTGAAAGTAAGCCTGTACCTCTTGCGGATATCCCTGAGCGGCGTTCACCCGACTGAGCAGGGCCTTGTCGTGGGTACTGGTAACCCCCGTTTGTCGTAAGTGGCGGTATAGGTCGAAGTAGGGCAGCTTCTGTTGTTTTGCCCGCGCAATCTCTTGGGAGATGTCGTAAGAGACTTTGCGGAAGTCAACGGACAGCTGACCGGCATCGGTGACGGTCAGGATGGCGTAGTGGGCTCGCTGGTCGGCCATGAACTTGGCGTAGGGACTGTAAGGTTGGCCGGTCGCCCCCGGGTTAATGAACAGCTGTCCTTGGTCTGACGTCCGGAGGAGCTGCTGATGAATATGGCCGTAAACCGCCACGTCATGCTGCCCCACTAGGTGGTCGAAGTGGGCTTCGGCCTGGTTAGGGTACAGGTCGTGACCGGTCGAACGCTCCGGTTGGTTATGGGAAAGCCCGAAGTCCAGGCCGTTGACCGTGCGACTGGTGGCGATGGGCTGTTTGACTAGTGCCTGGAAGTGGGCGGGAGATAGGCGTTCGATCAGATATTGGGTTAGACGGGCAAAGTAGATTTCGGAGGGGTCCTCCAGCTGACCTTGACCGTCAACTAGGGCCTGAATCCCCTGGTCCCAGTTGCCCTGCAACCAAACGCTGGGCTGGACGGCGGCTAAGGCCTGGTAAAGGTCCTCCGCGCCCGGCCCCGGTAAAAAGAAATCACCTAGAAACCAGTAATCCGTGACGGCTTGCTGGCGAGCGTCCGCCAAGACGGCGGTCAGTGCGGACAGGTTTCCGTGAATATCGGCCAAGACGGCAATTTTTTGTAACATGGTGTCACTTCCTTGAAAGATTGAATGGCCTCGTCGAACATATTTCGGCGGGTCAGCGGTACGTCGTCCATGAGTGAGACGACTTTACATTTTTCAGACAGTATCTATAATAATGGACAGGTTGTTGGATTGAAACACTCGTCCGGAAAAAAACTTGGGGGACGAGAAGACAGTATCGCGAAAGGGAGTTTTTTAATGCGAAAGACGGATCGTCGCACGCAGTATACCATCACGGTCATCAAAGATGCATTTATTCAGCTGATCAAAAGTCATGGTTACTTCGGCATGACCGTGACTAAGCTGTGCCGGGAAGCCGATATCGCCCGGTCGACGTTTTATCTCCACTTTGATGGCTTAGATGATGTTTTGAATGCAGTGCTGGATGATGCGCTAATGTTTACGGATAATCGACAACTGACGGCGCTGGGTGCTGGTGCCCAATCGACGGATATGGATTATCTTAAGGAAAATGAGTCGCAATTGGCCGCTTGTCAACGCGTCGCCGACTCCAACAAGTACCATGAACTGCTGATGGATCCCATGCTCAGCGAATACATTGTGGGCCGAATCATTGCCCGGGAACGGCAGCGGATGGTGCCGGCCATCCAACGGCGAACTGGCCTCAGTGCGGTAGATGCGGAAAAACTCTTTATTTACACGGTCCACGGGTCGTTTGCCATGAACAAGAAGAATGGGTTCATCAAGAATGACGCGTGGTATCATGACCTCCGCCTGTTGAACCGGTTCATCAATAGCGGCTATACCGCCTTCCAAGGCGATTTGTCGGACTGAACAGGGGATGGCGTCTGACGACTGAAAAAGCGAAAAGGAATTCTACCACTGAGAATTCCTTTTCGCTTTTAGTTTGGCGGAGAAGTCAGCCTTAGTGGGTCGGCGTCGTGACGGCTAACCGTTCAATTAAGGCGCGTTGCTCAGGGAACAACTTGATTAGCTCATCCGGCTTGGGAACCATCAGCTGGCCCTTGTCTTGTGGCGGAATATTGCCGCTGATTTGAGAAAAACCAGCGCCATCGCCGGTCAGGTGCTCAAAGGCAATGAAGGTTCCGGCCTCCACGTAAAAGCCGTGGACTTGATCTTTCGTTTTATCCAGTCCTAACTGAACCTGGTAGTACTTCCCTTCTTGCGTAAAGCAGTGTGCCACCACGGCGTCGCCCATCGAATACATCCAGGCTTGACCCCGTTCGACAAAGTGGAAGTGGGCGGGATGTTGCGCATCGATGGTCAGGTACATGGTCAATTCGCCGGGACGAATTCCTTGGTTAACCATGTAGAAGGGCAGGAAAGGTTGGGCAGCTTGTTCCTGTTTGGCCTGTTGTTGAGGTGTCAACTGGGGATGGGGCTGGGTAGGCCCCTCAATCTGGAGCCCCTGAGCTTGCCCGGTGGTCAGAGCATGGAAGGCTTGCTCAATCGTTGACGAGAAGCCAATCGCGCGGTCGGCAATGTTATCGGGGATGTAGAGCTGCCCCTTATTGATGGTGAGGTAGTGACTATGGGGAGCATCCGCTACCAGCTGCATGCTTGGCGCTTTGATCAGCTGGTTTTGGGGACCAATTCCCAGTTCCAGAACCAGGAGCTTTTGGTTCTGGTAGGTTTGCAGGAAGTCGGTGAAACCATGGGCCCGCGTTTTATCGGCCTGAAAGGCTTCGCCCGCTAGGTTGAGAATCAACGGGGCGCCACACTTATCGCAGGTGGGCCGGTCGGCACGGGTCAGGGTCCCGGCTTGGTCCTTCAGGTAAATCTGGTGGAGTTGGGCGCTGAGGTCCACCGTTCCGTGCTCTTGGGGATGTTCGCGACACACGCCACTTAACCAGTTACCCTCGATTTCGAAGGTGTTCTGGAAGCCGGCTAAGTCGAAGTGGTGGTCAATGTTGGACGTCCAAAAGTAGGTGGGCTTATTCCCTAGAAGATGTTTTAACGTAGTCATTAAGGATGACGGGTGATAATTATGGGAATAATATTCGGTAATCCGGGCATAGGCGCGCCACTGATCCAGGGGGTCGGGGTAGTGATAGCTTAGGGCCGTGAGTAAGTTTGACAGCGGGTACTTATCGGCTAGGTCGCCTAAGACCTGGTGTAATTTGGCGTCTTGGGCGAATAGATTGAGGCCTTCGGAGATGGATAACCCATTGCTGGCGGTGACTAAGATGGCGTCGGCATCGGTTAACCAGTGTTGGGCGATTTGAATTGAATTAGGCATGGGCTCCTCCTTGCATGAAACTAGCGGCTTCCTTAAGCACTTGGTTAATATCAGCGCTGATTAATTGAGAACGGTGTTTAATCTCGGGACTGGTCAGCGCATCCTTGGGATTGATGTTCACGTAAAAGGTTTGGGGCAGATAGTGCGTCATTTCCCAGAAGGGTTCTTGGATGAACATGGGAGTCATCCGCCCGACGCCCATCTCGAGAAACAGGATTTTTTGACCAGCGTGTTGCCCCAGAAAACGACTGATCTTTTGGTATTCGTCGTGGTAGCGTTGGTCTTCTAGAAATTCTGGACTGCGTACCCAGAAGGTTAGGGGGGCGCCATCGATGGGACTTACAGGAAAGTCTTCGCGGGGTAACCGGTGATTTTTGATTTTGGGTAATAAGCGTTCGACAATAGCTTGGTTATCGTAGAGGTGTTTATCCGTTTCGGTGTTTTTGCTTTGAAGAAAGTAGTGCGACCCCTGAATCTCACTGACGTTGTCGGCGGGAAAGTACTGTTTGAATAGGCCGTCTTGGTTGGTGGTGATGAGGTGGTAGGGTTTATCACCAATCACGGTCCTAAGGTATTCATAGGTCTTCTTCTGGGCCGGAATCTCAAAAACCATCTTCCAAGCAATCAAGAAGAAGGCCCAGCGTTCCTCCGGGGAATCAAAGTGGGTGTAGAAACCGTTGAAGAGGCCTTTAAAGTGGTATTTATCGTAGAAGTATTTCATGTGCTTCATGAAAAGTGGGCTAGCTTCATACCAGAAGTCCATCCCAGCGGCGTTCGACAAACCACTGCCGCCGCCCACTAGAATGGCGTCGGCTTCATTAATGTGTTGCACGAATTCTTTAACTTGCGGTTCCATTGATTAGGCTCCTTTGACTGTTTTAAAAATGATCGATAATAGGTGTTAGTCTAAGACCTGATCAGGAATAACTTAAGTACAGCTGCGTTAAAGTGTCTAGTTATGGACAGGTTTTTAAATGTGTCGCGAACTTGGGATGGCTGGAAAGCTGAGATGGGGTGAGTGTGGCGTATCAGAGTACTTTGACATGCAACCAGCGAAGTATTTAGTGTCGCTCCAAATAGTAGTACGGTGTAGAATTTAGATATTCTGAGCAGAGGCACCATTGCCGGTTTAGCGGTGAGCTGGTGGCCATCTATGGGAGGGACCCATTTTGAATTTTCCGGATAAATATAAGTTTGATCGTCCAGCAGCGAATGCGGGGTTGAAGGCTAACTTGGTGACACTACTGACGACAACGATTCAGCTAGACCAGATTCCTAGTACGCTGGAACAGACCGCAGCTATTTTAAGCGGGGAACCGGCGCCAACGGGATCTTCTGCTACACGGCAGGCCGGATTAGCGTTGTACCGGGCTTACCAGGAGGTCATGACGGGGGATGCCCCGCTAACGGCGACCAGCATTTTTGTCTTGAACCGGGTGATTGCGACGGGAACGTCTGGTGCTGGTCAGCTACGGGATACGGTCAGTGAAGCCACGAATTGGCGACCGCCCGTTCCGAACCGTGAGCAGAGTTTGCGACGGTTGACCGCGATTTTGACCGCGTCTGGGAAGTCTGCGACTGAAAAAGCGATGGACTTGGCGTTATATTTGTCGCGCTGGCAGTTATTTGCCACAGGCAATCAACGGACGGCTTGGGTGGCGGCCAATTGGCTGATGCGTGACGCCGGCGCGGGCGTGCTGTTGCTTCCCGCTGATAAACGGCAGTGGTACACGGTTCAGTTACAAGCCTACTGTCAAGCAGGGCGGGCGTTGAGTATCAAGCAGTGGCTGTACGGCAACGCTGTCTGGGGATTACCGGATTATCGCGTTGCCGTACAGTCGCACCACTTTGTGCAGAATCACTACTCGCCCCTGAATAATCCGCTAGACCAGTAGGTAAGTGAATGTCGAGCGGGGGTAAATGGGAAATTTGATTGGTAATCAGCCACTAGGGCACCGTTGCCTGGTGGCTGATTTTGAGTCCCGATTAGCGACGATACCTAACGAATGGTATACTAGCTCTACCTTTTGATGAGGAAGTGATCAAGATGTTTTTAGCACCATTATTTGAATGTGATGTTCCTACGCGCGGCTAATCAGCGGCGTGGTTCCGCTGATTTTATAGGTAATCAATAAAATAAGCGGAGGAATATGATTTTGAAAAAAACTAGAGTACTGGGAAGCGTAGAATTGGTGTCAGCTGCGGCAATCTGGGGCGGTATGTTTGTGGTGGTCAAAGCCATCGTGATGGAAATTCCGCCCATCCAACTGGTGTGGTTGCGTTACTTGGTGGGGGCCGTCGTGCTCTTGGGAATGGCGTGGGTACGCCGAATCCAGTGGCATTGGGATTGGTCCAATCTCATGTTGATTGGGTTAGCAGGTGTGGTTGGTGATACGTTATCGATTGTGGCTCAAGAGACGGGCACCTGGTTGTCCTCGGCCCAGTTAGGGTCGGTCGTGACGACCGCGACGCCGGCTTTCATGATGCTCTTCAGCTGGCCGTTACTTCAGCAACGGCCTAAGTGGCACCATTGGGTCAGCTTGGGTTTGGCCAGTTTGGGTGTTTGGGTCATCGTGGGTCACCAGTTTCCGAGTCGTCACTTTATCTTGGGTGTGCTTTGTTTGCTGGTGGCGGCGTTGACTTGGGCACTGATGTCTGTGCTCCTTCAGCTGATCTCACCGGAATACGATGGCCTGCAGGTCACGTTTTTGGCGACGGTCGTGGCCCTGGCCTGCTTAACCCCCGTGGTGGGGATCCAGCATCGCGTGCTACAGACGGTGGCTTGGGAAAGTCCCCACGTTATCTTAAGTATCTTCTATTTAGGAGCCGTTTCGACGGCGCTGGTGTTCTTCCTATGGAATCAAGGGCTCCGGCATTTTAACAGTCCCGCTTCTGGCATTTTCTTCTTGATCCAGCCGGTCGTGGGAAGCCTGTTAGGGTGGTGGTGCTTGCAAGAACCCCTCTCCGGCGGTTTCTTCGTGGGACTGGGCTTGATTCTGTTGAGCGTCTTGGTGACTTATCGGTTCGGTTAATTGAACAAAATGAAGCCCGTCAACTGTTTGACGGGCTTTTTGAGATGGGGTGATGTGCCATGTTTTAAAAGGTGTTATGCCTGGTACTTCAGTTATGACCCTTCAAAGGAAGATAATCGCGCTTTGGAGAATTGCCACGATGGTCAGCCAGACAATGGCGAGCCATTTGCTGTTCAGACTATGGAGTTGGTAACGGCGTAGCTCCTGTGAGGTTAGATTCCGTTTTAGGTGTTGGTCAAAGTCTAAAGCAACTTCGAAATCAACCGTTTTTAGGACCCCGAATAAGCGGGCAAAGAATAACCACCGGCTGTGGAGTTCGGGGTGGACTATCGCCAAGTTTACTAAGTTGTCTAGGTCAGGATAGCCTAGTTTTTGGGCTAAAAACTGGGAATTTAGTGCGGCCTCCGTTTGCCGATTCTCCAGTTGGGCTTGCAAATCCGGATGAGCCCTTAAATCGGTTTTTAGGTGAACGATAGAGCGGTCAAGTAAGAGTGGCCAAGGATTGACTCCCGGAAAGACGGAGGGTAAGTAGTGATGGAAAATTAATGTACTGATGCGGTAGTGGAGAAGGATGGCTGAAAAAAGCGTCAGGGCCAGCATTAGCCACCAAGCGCGGTTGGCCCAGACGGAGTTATGGCCCAATTCTAGTTCGAGAACTATGGGAATAGATCCCAAGGCGGCGCTTAACCAGATACTGAAAGCGATGAGCGGTTTGATGTATTTCAGTGGAATCAGGTCATAGACGGTTTGGATATTTTGATACATTGAGGCGGTTAAGTCATCGATGTTGCGGATTAAGATTTTCACTAGGTAGCCGTAGCACCCCCACGTTAAGGCGAGGTATAGCAAGTTGAGCACGGTTTGGTGGTCCATTTTAGTCACACTTTCTTTTAGGATTATAGAGTTACTCTATGGTTTGGGGTGATGGTGGTCAATGGGGTGGTTAGTCAAAGTCAAAAATTGAATTCATAGCTAATTAAAAGTGAAGATTGCGCACTTAAAAATTAGAATTAAGGACTAGCATGATATGATGGCATCAAGGTCAAGCGGGATAGCTTATCGAGATATGATAAACCAGCAAAAGAAGAGTCTACTCAATGGGAGTCAATCGACATAGCCGGTTAGTTAATACACTCGGTGCGAAAAAACCGCTCCCATCGATTGCTAGTACTTACAGCGGACCTTGATAAGGTCGTGCGGGACGAGTCATTCTCGGTTAAGCTGACGTGAGACACTGACCCACAACGGCTGGAGAGCGTGACGCCTTTGTGGATAAAAAGCTAGGGGGATTAAAAATGTTAATTGTTGGATTCATTGAGATACTTATAGGCGTATTTCTGGTGAAATGCATGATTGAAATACTGTTGATGTAGTTTAGGACAACACTGGAATTGAGTGTTCTCTGCGGATGCTAAGCTATAAGCCATCACTCCCCTTCTCGAGGGGGGGTAATAAGCGGGTTTGACAATAATTCGTACAGTTTTTAATCCCTTTTCTTGTGAGATGGTACAAAATACTGTACCATCTAATTAAAAACAAGAATTGTGAAAGGACCGACTAGCTATGGCAACTACTGCAATCAATATTTCTGATGCCCGCAAGAATCTTAAAAAACTAACCGATGATGTGGTTGATTTTGATGATCATGTCATCATTACTAAGCCTCAGAATCGTAATGTGGTGGTAATGTCGGAGAAAGAATACCAATCATGGCAAGAAACGCTATACTTACTGAGCTCAGAAGCTAATCGTCAGAATTTGGAAGAATCCATGAATCAGATTAAGAACCAGCAGATAAAGAGCCTAACTAAGGAAAAGTGGGACCGACTTTCTCATGAAGATTACTAAGGTCAGCTTTTCGTTAGCGGCGCTCGCAGACTATCAATATTGGCAGAAGCAGGATAGAAAGACACTGAAAGCTATTAATAAGATTATTGATGATATGATTCGGCACCCGTTTACCGGTATTGGGAAACCGGAACCATTAAAATTTCAATTAGACAATTGTTGGTCGCGACGGATTAATAAAGCTGATCGGATTGTGTATATGGTATCCGCCGATACTATTTGGATCATTCAGTGTCGTTATCATTACTAAGGAATCATTATTGGTCGAGAGAATAATCTGTAAAAAAGAGAATCAGGCCATGAAGTGTCTCATAATTACGAGATTCATTTGTCTGGCGGGAGGTTACTTTACTGAAACTGGATCCCTTTTACCGGTATCATAGGTAATCTGGTTAACCGTCATTTGAATTGGATAACATTTGTTGATGATATCGCTCAATTCGGTCTCTTCTCCTCTGAAATTAAGTAGATGATGAGTACGAGACTAGTACCGTAGTTTTCTTAAGTATTTTCTATTTAGGAGCCGTCTCAACGGCGCTAGCGTTCTTCCTATGGGATCAAGGACTCCGACATTTTAACAGTCCCGCTTCTGGCATTTTCTTCTTGATCCAGCCGGTCGTGGGAAGCCTGTTAGGGTGGTGGTGCTTGCAAGAACCCCTCTCCGGCGGTTTCTTCGTGGGACTGGGCTTGATTCTGTTGAGCGTCTTGGTGACTTATCGGTTCGGTTAATTGAACAAAATGAAGCCCGTCAGCAGTTTGACGGGCTTTTTTGAGATGGGTTGAAAAATCAGCTGCTTGATTAGCTAAAATCAGATTACAAATTATTATGTAGCGAATTTAACGATACGTTGGTATGTTAATGGGAGTCAAGTATGGGGAATGATAAAATGTAATAAATGGACGTACATATCGTGTACAAGTGAGAGAAACTGTGCTGATTTACCGGAATTTCTTTAGTGTATTCCCCACGGATGCGGGGGTGACTCCGGGGGGCACCAATTCGGCCTCTTCTCCTCTGGGTATTCCCCGCGTATGCGGGGGTGATTCTTTATCGGGCAATCTAGTGAGAAATGGATAGCTGGGTTTGAAATGTTAATCGTGATACCATGAAAATAGTTTAGAATAAAAGGTTTTCTGACAGGTAAACGATCAAACGAAAGGGGTCGATTCAATGGCAACCACATTGCCGACAAAGATTGAGATTCGCGGGGCGCGGGTCCATAATTTGAAGAACATTGACGTGGATATTCCACTACATCAGTTCGTCGCAATTTCCGGACTTTCGGGTTCGGGGAAGAGCTCGTTGGCCATGGGGATCCTCTACGAAGAAGGGTCGCAGCGCTACCTGGAAGCGCTGTCGACCTATACTCGACGGCGAATCAAGCTGGGCGCCCAGGCGGACGTGACCAGTGTCAAACATATTCCGTCGGCGTTAGCCTTGAAACAACGACCGGCCGTCCCTTCTGAGCGGGCGACCGTGGGGACCATGAGCGAACTGTTTAACATCATTCGCTTGATTTTCTCCCGGTTAGGCTCACCGGTCTGCCCTAACGGTCACCGCCTTGAGCCTAGTCTAGAGATTGCCCAGGCGATGGCACGCGACGGCTTTCAAATGGGGCAATTGACCTGTCCAGAATGTGGCGTCAAGTTTAACGCCTTTAGTGCCGAAGACTTCGCCTTTAATTCGGACGGAGCCTGCCCCGAGTGTCAAGGGACGGGGAAGGTGCGCCAATTGGATGAGAGTAAACTGATTGGTGACGACAGCCTGACTCTAGAGGAGGGCGCCGTGGCCTCGTGGCACCTGCCCGGTCGGAACTTCATGCCTTCGGTGGCCGCTCATGCCGGAGTTCGGACGGATGTGCCGTACCGCGACTTGACCGACCAGGAAAAGGACTTCGTGTTAAACGGTCCGCAAAAGAAGTACAAGATGGACTTCGTTTCCGGGACAGGGCGGGTCTTCCACGACTTCAACGCGCTGTACGAAAACGCCCACGCGGCGGTCTTGGAATCGGCCAAGAGTAGCCAGAGTGAACGGGCGCAAAAACGAATCAGTGAATTCTTCCATTACTCCACCTGTCCCGTGTGTCACGGGACCCGGCTCAAGCCGGAACTCTTGACCCAGCTAGCGGGCGGCCTGAACATTGCCCAGGTCAGCGACCTAACGTTAGGCGATTTGACCGATTGGCAACAAAAGGTACTCGCAACGCTGCCCGCTGACATGCATCAAGTAGCGACTAGCCTCTTCAAGGAATTCGAAGATGACTTGCGACCGTTGTTGGAGCTAGGGTTGGACTACCTGACCATTGCCCGGAACGGGAACACCCTATCTACCGGGGAACTCCAACGGATTCAGCTGGCCCGGACGTTACGGACCCAGACCACCGGTGTTTTATACGTGCTGGATGAACCTTCAATCGGGTTGCACCCGGACAACGTGAGTGGCCTCCTCAAGATTTTCCGGGAGTTAGTCGACCAAGGGAACTCGTTGGTGGTGGTCGATCACAACGTTGACATCATCCAGGCGGCCGATTGGATTCTGGAGGTTGGCCCTGGTTCCGGCGCGGAGGGTGGTCAGCTGATTGCCCAAGGGACGCCGCAGGATGTCGCGGACAACCCGCACTCTAAGATTGGCCCCTACCTCAACGGCACGGCGCACCTATTGGCACGCACGATTGCCCCGACGCCTGCCAGCGACCAGATCAGCTTTGACGTGGCCGACTACTTCAACCTAAAAGACCTACAGACCAGGTTACCGGTCAACCAGTTGAGTGCCGTGACCGGGTTCTCCGGTGCCGGGAAGACCAGCTTGATCCTGGATAGCCTGGTACCGGCCATTCAACGTCAGATCAAGGGACAGTCGTTGCCCGTGCAGGTCAAGGCCTTAACGTCACCGGTCAAAGAAGTGGTCAGTGTCGATGCTTCGCCGGTGGGGAAGACCCAGCGTTCAACCGTGGCGACCTACACCAGTATCATGGACAACTTACGGCGGTTGTTCGCTGCGCAACCATTGGCTAAGGAAAAACACTATACGCCGAGTTACTTCTCGTACAATAACAAACAGGGAGCCTGCCCGAATTGTGGTGGTGCTGGCGTGGTCACGTTAGACATCCAGTTCTTGCCCGACATGCAACAGGTCTGCCCAGTCTGTCACGGCGAACGGTATAACCAGGCCGTGCAGGCGGTCAAGTGGCACGGCTATTCCATCGTCGACCTCCTACAGCTGGATATCCCGCAGGCGTTGACCGTCTTCAAGGACGTTCCCAAGATTCACCGGGAATTGCAGCTGTTAAAGGAAGTCGGGTTGAGCTACCTGCATCTAGGCGAGAGCACGCCAAGTCTATCCGGTGGTGAGGCCCAACGGTTGAAGCTGGTCAAACACTTGAACCATAACCAATCCACCACGCTGTTCGTCTTCGATGAACCCACGATTGGGCTGCATCCGCTGGACGTCAAGACGCTGGTCAACGTGATGCAACAGTTGCTAGATCGTGGTGCGACCATTATCACCATCACCCACGACCTGAACTTGATTGTGAACGCCGACCACGTGTTGGATCTAGGCCCCCGGGGTGGCGTGAAGGGTGGCCAGATCGTCGCTCAGGGTCGACCACAGGACTTGATTCGCCAGCCGCAGGGGCTGACTAGTCGGTATCTCGCTGACTACTGGCGTCGGTTTAATCAATAGAACGAACTTAAAACCAGCTTCTCACGCGTTGCCTGTGAGAAGCTGGTTTTTGGTTGGAGGGATGAGACTTTAGAAAATAAGGTCTTTGCTAGGGATTCCTTTAGTTTTCCCCTGTTAAGGGCGGAAACTAGCAAGTAAACTAAGAGGGTTGTGGCGGTTAAATCAATTCATCAATAATTTCTAAAACTTGGTAGTTCGCGTAAGCTTCCAATTCCACCAGAAACGCGTTGAGTTCAGCGCTAGAGTGGAACGCCGCTTGAAGCATCTCGTTCATCTGACCGGAAATCTTGTAGTGGTGGCGAATGAAGTTGCGTTTCCGGTGGATGAACGCGTGGTAGTCCTGGTGGTTGAAGTGGGCCAGTTGAATTTGGATGAAGACCTGGTGGGTGTACCCCAGTTTTTCCGGGTCGACTTCGATGGTGTACTTGCGAATCACGCCACTGTCTTCCAACTGCGCAATGCGAGCGGCCACAGCCGGTGGCGTTAAATGAACCAGCTGAGCGAGGTGGTTCTTGGTGATGCGACAATTTCGGTTGAGGTGATTCAGAATTTGAATATCAGTTTGATCGATTTGAGTCATAAAAGATGCCACCCTTAAACAGATAAGTTAGGATTAGTATACAACAGAGTAAAGGAGATTAAAAAATGAAAGCAGTTGTGGTTTATCAACCTGGTGATGCCGACGTGTTGACTTACACGGACGTTCCGACGCCGCAAGTTAAACCCGGTTGGTCGCGAGTTAAGATCAAAGGTTTCGGGATTGTCCACTCGGAGATTTTTACCCGGGAAGGTAAGTCGCCGTCGGTCACCTTCCCCCGGATTCTGGGAATCGAATGCGTGGGGGTCATTGACCAGACCACGGACGCCCAACGGTTACCGGTGGGGCAGAAGGTCGTCTCGATGAATGGCGAGATGGGCCGCGACTTCGATGGGAGTTACGCTGAGTACGCGTTATTACCCAATGCGCAGATTCACCCCGTCACGACTAATCTACCTTGGGCGGACCTGGCGGCGGTCCCGGAGACCTACCACACGGCCTACCGCGCACTCTTACAGTTGCGGTTATCGACGGCGCAGACTCTGTTGATTCGGGGCGGCACGACGGGCGTCGGGTTGGCTGCCTTGAAGCTGGCCCGAGCCATGGCCCCGCAACTAACGGTCTTGGGAACGTCGCGGCGAGCGCTAACGCCTGACAAGTGGCAACCTTTAGGCTATGATGGCTTCGTGCAAGATTGCGCGCAACACCTCCAAACGGACCAGCCGGTGGACCGGATTCTGGATCTGGTGGGGGCAGCCACGGCGTTGGATTCTATGCAGCATTTGGCGCCGTGGGGCATTGCCAGCGTTACGGGCGACATGGGAAACGTGTGGACGATTCCCGACTTTGACCCGGTCACGGCGATTCCTAATGACCGCTACATGACCTCGTTTGCCAGTTACACCATTGATGAAGCCCAGTTGAATGACCTGCTTCGTCTGATTGAAGACCAGCACTTGGACGTTCACCCGGTCAAGGTCTTTGGCTTAGACCAACTCCCGGCAGCGCACCGCTTTTTAGAGCAGCAACGTCAGCCAGGAAAGGTCGTGGTCTTGCCTTAGGGCGGACTAAGAGCCGATGCTTAGAGAGGAGTTTGCGGATGATTACCTACCGAGACGTGGGGATGACCTACGGCGATAAGACGATTTTGAAAAATATCAATCTGACCATTGAGGATGGTGAGTTGTTTGTCCTGGTCGGGCCCAGTGGGAGTGGGAAGACCACGCTATTACGGATGCTCAACCAGTTAACGGTCCCGACTGCCGGGGACGTCTACTTAGATGACCGGAAGATTAAGACCTATGACGTACGGCAATTGCGGCTACACATGGGGTACGTGCTCCAGGACAGTTGCCTGTTTCCCAACCTGACCGTTGCGGACAACGTGACGATTCAACTCGAACAGCAAGGAGTCGGCAAGCAACAGCGCCGGGAGCGGGCCGCCGAATTATTGACGGAGGTCGACTTGGATCCCGACCAGTACGCGGACCGGTACCCCCACGAACTCTCGGGGGGCCAGCAACAGCGAGTGGCGTTGATTCGGGCACTGGCAACGGCGCCTAAGCTGGTGCTAATGGACGAATCCTTTAGTGCGCTGGATCCGGTCTTACGGCAAAAGGCTCAGGAATTAGTCCTGAAGCTCCACCAGACTTACCGGCCCACCATCGTCTTCGTGACTCACGACATGCAGGAAGCCCTGCGGATGGGGCACCGAATCGCCGTGCTCCATCAGGGTGAGCTCCAACAAGTGGGGACGCCCAGTGAGATCCTGCGGCACCCCGCCAACGACTTTATCCGCCAATTTTTCGGCAGTCGTCAGCCGCATTGGTGGCAGTTGGCCTACCTGGTGCAGTCGGGGCTCCTCGACCAGGTCACGGTGACGGACCAGTTACCGGTCCTCACCCAATTCAGTGACCTGATTACCCGCCTCCAGACGGTGCCCCAGTTGGCATTTCAGTATCAAGGGCAGGGCTACTCGGTGACGCGTGAACAGTTATTGACGTACTTAGGACAGGAAGGGAGTGGCACCGATGCACGCACTTTGGCAAACGATTAGCGACCAGCGCGGGGCCATTCTGAAGGCCTTCCTTCAACACATTGAGATTTCCTTTATTGCGCTGCTAATTGCCATGGCGATTGCGTTGCCTTTAGCCATCTGGCTGCGCAACCATCGGCGCTGGGGCGAAGTCGGCCTACAAGTGGCCGGGGTGATTCAGACCATCCCCAGCCTAGCCCTGTTAGGGTTGATGATTCCCATCGTGGGGATCGGAACGGTTCCGGCCGTGGTGGCGTTGACCCTGTACGCCATCATGCCGCTATATCAGAACACCTACGCGGGGTTAACTCAGATTGACCCGCAGTTAGAAGAAGCCGCCGTTGCGTTCGGCCTTTCGAAGTGGAAACGCCTGCAGCGGTTGGAATTTCCGTTGGCGTTACCCATGATTATCTCGGGGATTCGAATTGCCTTAGTCATGATCATCGGGACCGCCACGCTAGCGGCCTTTATCGGTGCTGGTGGTTTAGGGGACTACATCATGCTGGGGATTCAACAGAACAATAACCAGTACCTGGTCATCGGGGGTGTCCTTTCCGCCTTGCTGGCCCTCCTGTTCAGTGGCTTGCTCAAGTTTATCGGGTCATCCAAACGGCGCTTAACGGTCACCGGAGTAGTCGTGTTGTTAGGACTAGTCGGCTGGGGAGGCTACGCGGGGATCCAAGCCCTGCGGCCCCAACCCGTCCAGATCACGATTGCCGGAAAGTTAGGGAGTGAACCGGAGATTCTGATGAACATGTACAAGGATCTGATTCAGGCGGATAACTCGCAATCACAGGTAACTTTGAAGCCGAACTTCGGCGGGACGGCCTTTGTCTATAAGGCCCTCCAACGCCAACAGGTCGATATCTACCCTGAATTCACCGGGACCGTGTTGACCTCGTTGATCAAGACCAAGCAACAGACGCCTAAGCAGGCGGGGGCCATTTACCAGTTAGCCAAGCGTGAGCTGGCTTCCCAAGCCAAGATGAGATTCTTGACACCGATGAAGTATGAAAACGGTTATGATCTGGCGGTCACGCCGGAGTTCTCTCGGAAGTATCACGTGACTAAGTTGAGCGACTTGAAACGGGTCAACGATAAGGTCCACGCGGCCTTTGATCCGGACTTCTCCAACCAGCCGGATGGGTACTTGGGCTTGCAGAAGGCCTACGGGTTAGACTTCGCGAAGATCTCGAAGATGGAACCTAGTCTGCGGTACCAGGCCATCGCGAATCGCCGGGTCAACCTGGTGGATGGGTACACCACTGATCCGCAGGTTCAACAGTATCACCTGGTGATTCTGAAGGATGACCGGCACTTCTTCCCGCCATATCAGGGGGCGCCGCTGATGAACCAGTCGTTCGCCCGTGACCATCCCGACGTGGTCAAGTCGTTGAACCGTTTAGGCGGCAAGATTACGGCCGCCGATATGCGGAAGATGAACTACCAGGTCGCGGTCAAGCACCAGCAGGCCAGCACAGTCGCGCACCGTTACCTGGTGGCACATGGGTTATTGAAATAAGGTAAATTGCAAAAAGCACGAACTCATCACGGTTCGTGTTTTTTGACGTCTCTTGATTTTAGGGCGAAGATGGCGTGTCTGGTGAGTGGGGAGCGGTGGCGTCCAGTCGGTCCCATTGGTCTTGGAGTCGTTCGATGAGAGGGTGAAGCCGTCCCTGATGGCGGGTCAAAAAGGCGGCGTAGAACGGTTGATGGGCCAGCTTGTCCGTTAAGGGTTTGACGATCCGGTCTTGGGGTAGGCCCATCCCCCAGTCATCGGCCGGATTGGTTAGGTTGGTGGTGAAGAACGGGAGGCTGGAGTAGTTCAGAATCTCGCTGTAGACCTGAGATTGGTCTTGGTAGATGAACTTAGCGTCCGGCATCTGCTCTTGGTAGATGCGATGCCAGAAGCCAATTCCCTGAGGACTCATCAGCGTTTGGTCGTTAAGGTCCTTAAAGCGTAGCGTGGAGTAATGGGCCAACGGACTGTCGGCCGGGAGATTGACCGACATATTCTCGGTTCCTAGGAAGACGGAAGTGGTATCGAATGTGTCTAGGGGATGGTTGAGTAAGACGCAGGTGACCTGACCGTCAGCCAGCATAGCGGCCGCGTCAGTGGTTAGAAAATCAGGCCAAATTTTGACGTTGGGGGCTTTCAGTGCGCGCAGGACAATTAGGGGCCCCGGAGCGTTGGCCGCAATGGTCAAGGTAGCCTGATTTTGATTGAATTGTTGAACGCGCTGGGTGAAGTTGAGATTGCTGTTTAGGAGTTTCTTGGCTTCCCGGGCAGCGTACTTACCGGTTTCCGAAAGGTATAACTTATTGGGCGTGCGGATAAAGAGTTGCACACCCAACTGCTCCTCTAAGTGGCGCATGGTGTGCGAGATAGCGGGTTGGGTCACCCCCAACTGCTGAGCGGTTTTGGCCAAGGTGCCCACTTGCGCATAAGTGACTAGTGCCTCTAATAAGTGATAATCAATCATGGTGGCAACCTCCTAACGAGTATAAATCAAAGTTATCCTAGCATGAAGAATGGTCAATTTTCAAGTAGCTGATGGCCACCTATACTAGAATCATTCAGAAAGGAACGATGACAAAATGAAAATTGTGATGTTAACGGGAAGTCCTCATAATCCCGGGGCGTCAAAGCGCTTGGCTGACGCGTTTGAAACTGGTGCGCGGGAAGCCAATAACGTGATTTACCGTTATGATGCGGGGTTGCAGGGCATAGCGCAACCGCACTTCTTGCAACTCGAGAAGGCCCCCGGCATGGAAGTTGGGATTCCGGATAATGATGTGGTAGAAAACGAAGTGATTCCGCAACTCTTGGCGGCCGATGTGGTGGTCCTGGTCTCATCGTTGTATTACTTCGGCATCAACGCCCAGCTTAAGGCCGTGATTGATCGGTTCTACGACTACAATCACGAGTTAAAGGGCAAAAAATCGGTGGTTCTGGTAGCGGGTTATGGGACTCAAGAGGACCTCGGAGCCATTAAGTTACACCTCCAAAAGTTGCAAAAATACATGCGCTGGCCCAGTCTTGGTGACATTTACGCCGACGATTCGTGGAATCAACAGAAATTAGCCCAACACGTTCAAGCGGCGTATCATTTGGGCCAGAGCATTCATGCTTAGAATTGAAAGGAAGTTTTAAATTGACAAAGACGTTGGTCTTATATTTTTCAGCGACTAAAACCACGCAACGAGTGGCGGAACAGCTGGCCCAAAAACTAGGGGCGGATATTCATGAGCTCCGCGCCCAACAGCCGTATACGGCGGCAGACTTGAATTGGCATGATCCTAAGTCTCGGACGTCGATTGAACAACACCAACACGCTAGCCGGGTGGCGGTAGATCCCGATAGCTTACCGGACGTTAGCGGTTACCAGACGATTCTGTTGGGCCATCCCGTTTGGTGGGGAATTCCGCCACGGTTGATTGATGATACGATTGACCATTTGGACCTTAATGGGAAACGGTTAGCGGGCTTCGCCACTTCCGGCGGGTCAGACTATGGTCGCTCGCAGCAAAACTTAGCCAGAACGTTACGGGAAAATCAATCAACAGCGGAGCTATTGCCTGGAGCAGTGGTGATGAACGGTCGTCAGATCGACCAGTGGCTGCGTAAGATAAAGGTCACCGAGTCGTTGGGTTAAGGTGGTTAACGACTGCTAAATTGCGGGTTAAATTCTCCCAATAACTGTAATGGCGAGGGTATACTTAAGGTAAGCCAAAGCAGGGGGAGGTCATCGAAATGACAGGTAAAGCGGGCAAGATTGCGGTTGCAAGTATGTTGTTGATGATGTCATTAGGGGGAACTTCGGCGCAGGCGGCAGCGCAGACGCGCCAGGTCACGACGATTCCTAAGGTTTTACGGGGGACTTGGTACCATTACTATGGCAGTAATACGGACGGCTTGCGGAAAACGGTGATGACCAAGCACCATTACCGCTCCTACCGGGATGGCCATCAGATGCGGAACTTGACTCACGTGGCGGTGGTCCAGACCCGTGCGACCGGTAAGTGGCGGACCTATACGGTGATTGACCGCCGGGATCCGCAGAATAATTACCAGGAAAGTCACTTTGCGCTCCACCGGATGAAGGTGCGGGGCAAGCTGCAGTGGGTCTTGGTCCAGCCGCAACCGCTGAAGAGCTTGAAACCGGTGGTCCTGACCCGGTTTAATCCGGGGACCCAAAAGATTACGTTACCGACCACCACGTATCGCTTTTTACTGAACAATTAGACCAAAAGCAGCACGCTTCACGGCAATCGTGAGGCGTGCTGCTTAAGTTTAGGCAGGCGAGTTAGTTGGCAGGGCGGGCTGGTCGGGGATGACGGACGACAGGGACATGTTCTTTTGGACCAGGGCCTCGGTGCCATCAGCGGTGGCTTGATCATAGTAAGCACATTTGAAGTCGAGGACCGCGAGCGTCTGTTGCATTTGAGTGAGTTTTTGAATAAAGTTCTGCCGAATCTGGTGGAAGAACTGTTGGCGCTTGGCTAATGAGGCATCGCCCTCAGCCAACATCTGGGTGAACTGCTGAATTTCTTTGATGGAGAGACCGGCGAGCTTTAGGCATTCAATGATACGAATGATATCAATATCGGCTTGGTCGAACTGGCGAATACCGCTTGCTGATTTTTTCAGGTGAGGCAAGAAGTGTAACTTGTCGTAGTAGCGTAACGTGGAACTGGGGATGTTTAAGGCCGTTGAGACTTGGCCAATGGTATAAGTAGTGGACATGGTGACTCCTTCCCTTGACTTAAAGTTAACTTTAAGGATTATGATAACGGAAGCCTGATAGAAATCAAGAAAGAAGGACTTTATTTTGACCAAACCTTATATCATCTGTCACATGATGATGGCCGTCGATGGTCGGATCGATTGTGACATGACTGCCCAATTAACGGGTGTCGACCACTATTATGCGACCCTCAAAGCCATTGATGCACCGACTAGAATTAGCGGCCGGGTCACGGCTCAGACAGAATTGACGACGGGTGAGACGTTCAGGGTACCTGCGGGTGCGCAACCTGGTAAGCCAGGCTTTGCCAAGAACCAAACGGCCGCCAGCTATAACGTGGTTCTGGATACACGGGGGACACTCTTGTGGCCCAACGATGCGGGGCAAAGCCAGCCGCACCTGATCATCACCAGTGAACAGGCCAGTCAGGCTTACTTAGATTATCTGACGAAGCAGCAGATTTCCTGGATCGTGGCGGGGAAAGCCCAGATTGACTTGGCGCAAGCCATGAACGTCTTAGGGGATGAGTTTCACGTTGAACGCTTAGCCATTGTGGGCGGCGGTAAGATTGACGGCGGCTTTTTGGATGCCGGTCTGATTGATGAGATTAGCCTCCTGATTGGGGTCGGCGTTGATGGTCGGGTCCATCAGCCGACGGTCTTCGATGGTCGCCCAGCTGACCGTAAGCCGCTCCCACTTAAGCTAAAGGCGGTCCAGAGCTTTGATGATGGTGCGGTTTGGTTACGGTATTTAGCGCAGTAAAATCGCTAGTAACGAACTAGACTCAATGAAAGGACGGTAAACGATATGACCAGTAAAACTTTAGTTGTCTACTATTCTTGGTCGGGAACGACCAGGCGAGTGGCCCAAGTGATTGCCGCGCAGGCCGGGGCTGATTTGGTGGAGCTAACGGTAGCGGAGAACACCTTTCCGCGGGAGATGAACGCCACGTTTGAAACGGCGCAACGACAAATGGCAACGGGAAACTTGCCCGCGTTGACCAATTCACTGCCAGATTTGGGCCAATACGCCACGCTTTTGGTGGGCGGCCCTGTTTGGGGGGCGAAGGTCGCAACGCCAGTCCGTCGCTTCTTACAACAGCTGACCGGTTATGCGGGCGTAGTGGCCCCCTTCTACACGGATGCGGGAACGCCTGGCGATTATCAGCAGGATTTCGCCGGATTGGTATCGGGTCCACTGGTCCGCACGGGATTGGAAGCCCAACCGACGTTATCCCCGGAACAAGTGACGGCCTGGCTGGCGAAAATTAAGAACTAATCGAACCAGTAGCTGACGCTTAAATTTGTCATCAAACTGTTACCCACCCCTAATTGTTATTCGTGTAAAATAGATATTAGAGGAGGATGAGTGAAATGACTAAAATTTTACGTAGTGCCTTAGTGGCGACGGCCAGTGTCGCAGGGCTGTTCTTCGCCGGGACGACCGTGTCTGCCCAGGCTAAGACGGTGTTGCCCGGATCGGCTAAGAGCGCCTACTGGGGGAACCAGACCAGCTATGTGCGGCTAAAGAAGACCATGGACGTCGGTATTTTGAAGAAGTCGGGGAAGACCTATCGTCCACTGATCAAGAAGAAGGGCTCCCTGTTAGCCGTTCAGGGGATGGGTGGCGCCGCCAATGACAAGGACCAGGCGGGAAATATCGTGATCCGGGCCGCCTTCTCTTCGGGTGCGGTTCACTATAACCGGCAGAAGAACCTGAATTATCGCGGAAAGATCTCAATTCCGTTTACCAAGGCCAACTTCAAGTCGGTCAAGCTCAAGGCGCCGGACCGGACGTTGCTGTTCCAAAAGGGAACGGGCTTTAAGACTAACGGAAAGTATACGTTGAAGACCCCGTCAGCGTTCTACTTAACGCTGGATAACTATTTGCAGGCCTACAGCGCATCGGCAATGAAGAAGGTCGCACCAGGTGGTGGGGTCTACCAGATGACGGCCAACGAGCTGTGGAAACCGACGTATTCGACCAAGGTATCTAAGGTGACGGTTAAGGGCGCTAAGACCACGATTGACTACAAGAAGCCAATCAAGGGCTTGCCGAACAAGAAGGTTGCCAAGAACCATTACCGCTTGACCATCCAGAAGTTGAAGGGTAAGCATACCCAGCGGTTCTTCCCGGTCGATGACACCTACGACGCTCAAGGAACTTGGACCAACTACAAGGTCAACGGCAAGCGTTACTTTGTCGGGCGGTTTAACCAGGGCTTGGATTAAAGCCATTCTAGGGAAAACTCCCGGAATCAACTTGAGCTGAATTTGGTGGACGCGATTGGCCTGAGAGCACTCAGGCTGATGGCGTCCCTTTTGGTCCCGTGAGTTTAGCGGATGGTCAACCATCGGGAGATGATTTTTCACCGAAACGGCTTCAAAAATAGACCAGTTTGACGTATAATAGCTCTTCGTGTGACGCTTGAAGCATCCGCAGAAGTGGTTGGCATGAGCAACGCTAGGAAATCAATCAATCGGGAGGTTAACCTATTATGCACCTAAGATCCTACGAACCAACCGATTTACATGCGGTACGGCAACTCTTCCGGGAGACCGTTGAACGCGTCAACTGGCGCGATTATTCGCCAGAGCAGGTCGCCGCTTGGATCGGCAACGATGACCGGGTGACCCGGGACCGCTGGCAAAAGTCCCTTCTGACGCACCAGACCTTGGTGGCGGTAGAAGATGCGACGCTCTTGGGGTTTGCGGATATGACGGCTACGGGTTACCTGGACCGCTTGTACGTCCACTACGCCCATCAAGGCCGCGGTATCGCCCGCTCTTTGGTACGGACGTTAGAAGAACAGGTCGCCGCGAATCGGTATCAAACCTACGCCTCGATTACGGCACGGCCCTTCTTCGAACGGGAAGGCTACCGTCTGATTCGAGAAAATGTGGTTGAACGTGCAGGGGTGAACCTGCTAAACTTTGAAATGCAGAAAAATTAGAGAGAAAAGAGATTGAAATTGGCTAGTAAACCGGTAACGCAAAAAGAAATGATGCAGATTATTGCCCTGTTCCGTAAGTCAGGGTATAAGGGTGAATACGAAGACTTCCAACACGTCAGTGGCACTGACCGGGACTTCTTCGTGGTCATGAGTAATGAACAGGGAATCAAAGCCCTGTTCCGGGCCAGCTTAATGCTGAACGCCGTTGAATTTCAGTACGTGCTGGATGATAAGCACGTCTTTGTGGAGAATGGCGCCGAAGAGGCATAGTCATTTAGGGTCGACCGATTGGGGTCGGCCCTTTTTTGAAGACAGAATGTGAAATGCTGAGGGGTTTCGGGCAGATTATGGTAAGCTGAGGAAAACAACGCAAAGGGGTAAAAGCAATGGATAATCCAGTACAAATGGAAAAAATCTTTCAAGCGGTGTCCGCATGCGCTTCGGTGCGGCGACCTTTGCCCGCTAGAATTGATGAATTAGCAATGAAACGTGATGAGCGTCGGTTTAATCAACTCCTTAAGCAAATGGACGGTGATGATTCACCAGAAGTTCAAGGCGTGACCGATTTTCTGCTGAATCTGCAACGCGTCTTCTTTAACCGGGGGTTGACGCAGATTACGTCTGCGTCGATGGTCGACCTGATTACGGTTGGGTTAGTCGCTAGTGGTATGGCGCAAGAAGAATTACAAATGATGACGGGGATGGGGGGCTACCTGTTGCACGTTTTGGTCGAACAACGGGTCATTTCGGAGACCGATGGTGATATGCGGTTCTTAGAAGCCATTAAAAGGGTTCGGCCAGATTTAACCCAGACGCTTTCCTTCGCAGATGAGATTCCCGATGTTGGCGATAACTACTTCCCTGAGATGGTCCGTGAAGGCTTTTTCGCCAATTCACCCGTAATTCTTTGGGATGAAGAGCGCACGCCATTTTTCGTTCAACCAGATGCGGAAGTCGACTTTAACCAGTTTATTGAACAAGTCGCCGCTAAG
Source organism: Levilactobacillus namurensis (assembly GCF_032197885.1). NCBI lineage: Bacteria > Bacillati > Bacillota > Bacilli > Lactobacillales > Lactobacillaceae > Levilactobacillus > Levilactobacillus namurensis. The sequence continues at coordinate 616,160 of NZ_CP134159.1, forward strand.
CACAGCCCGCTGCAACTCTTGGCGGCGTACCGCCTGTTTCAAGGCGACGACTATGCCTATCAGCGAATCCTAACGGCTGACCACCCCCGGATCGGTGAGCCCAAGACTGAGCATTCAATGCGCTTCAATCTTATTTTGACTTGGACCTGGTTAGACACGTTACAACCACAGGCGATTTTGGCTGAATTGCGGGTCTACCGGCAGTTCCTGCGCTTCTGTCAAGACCGGGGCGTCTTGACGGCGCGGAAATATGCGACCCTGATGAAACTGGGGAATCAGGCAGCCATGGTGCAGTTGCAACCGGAGGAGTCCTGGTCATCAGTTAGTGAACAAGCCGGGATTGCCTTGGCCGATAAGGTCTTCACCAACCCCAACTACACCATGAATTCTGCGGCGATGGAGGCGGTATTGCGGAAGTTGGATTATCATCCCAAAGCTGTCTATCGTCGGCCCAACACGCATCCATTAGCCTTAGCTAAGGCATTGGATCAGCACCAATTGGACTTGGAACTCAAGCGGGCAACCCATAACCTCGACCAGATCAACGGTGAAGTCTCAGCGGACGATAACGGCGACCTTTCGCAGTACCGGGAGTTCGTCTTGGACTTACACCGCACCATGGTACAGACTTACCATCGTCGGTTGAACCGGTGGACCAAGGAAAGTTTGCAAGCGGCTTTGTGTGCTCAATTTCAGGCGCACCCTTGGACGGCGACCCGGCCGACCCTGTTGCGGTATCTGCAGGTTTACTTCTATTACCTGATAGATCAGGGCGCCATCAAGAACCCGGACGCCATGTTAGACACGTTGTTTGACAGCGTGACGGATTATTTGACCATCAGTGAAAATCAGTTGGCGACTGACTAATGACGAATAAAAATGGTGTCCTGCGCAGATGAGTGAGCAGGACACCATTTTTAAGTTAAGCCGTTTTCGTGTGGAACTGTGATTGAAGTTTGCGTGCTGTCAGAATCGCCAGAACCAATAGGAACAAGCAGACTAAGAATCCGGCTTCGATACCCAGGTGGCCGTTGCCCGGGAAGCTGCGGTTGACTAGGGCGACCACCGCAATGATGATGGCGGTCCCGAACGATGCGGCGACCTGCCGAATCGTGTTGAAGGTGGCCACGCCGTCAGGCACCATCTCGTAGGGCAGTAAGCCCAGCGCGTGGGTCTGGAGCGGAATCAACATGGTCACCAGGCCTAGTTGCCGAACGGCTTGGAATAGGGCCAAGACGACTGGCGAACTATTGGTCCCAATCAGCGCTTGTAAGAGGGTCCCGGCACAGTCGATGGTCAAGCCAATAGCGACTAGGCGCCGGACCGAGATGCGGTCGTAGAGGCGACCGCTTAACCGGGACAGGGTCCCGGTCAGTAACGCACCGGGTAAGATCACTAGTCCAGAGACCAGGGCGCTTTGGTGCTGAATCGTTTGGACCAGCAAGGGCAGGAGAATGGTGTTACCGTACATGGTGGCCACGATGAGCATGTTGACCAGCGTGGCGGTGACGAACTGCGCGTGACTAAAGACCTGCAGGTTGATCAGTGGATCGGTGTGGCCTAATTGGGACTTGACGAAGATTAGGCTGAAGATGAGGCCAACTAAGAGCAAGCCGCCGACCTGCCAGCTTAGGAAGTGGGCCGTAGAGATGTTGGACAGCCCCATCAAGATGCACCATAAGCCAATGATGACAAGCACAAACCCGCGAGAGTCGAAGTGTGGCGACTCGTTATGGGGAATGCGGGGCAGAATGATGATCGAGGCCACTAACGTGATCACGATGAACGGCACAATAATGATGAACAGGTAGCGCCAGGAAAGGTAGTCCAGGATGATACCGGAGACGGTCGGCCCAATAATGGGCGAGAAGTTGAAGGCCAGGCCGATGATTCCCATGATGGCACCTTTTTTGGCGGGCTTTGCGTAGCGAATGGCGAGCACGTTGACCAGTGGCATCATCATGCCGGCCCCGATGGCTTGAATCATGCGGGCAATGATCACCAGGATGAACTGGTTGCACAGCGCGCCCAAGAGGGTCCCGACTAGGAAGATGGCGGTGGCTAATATGTAGAGGTGGCGAAATAAGAAGCGTTTGATCAGGTAGGCGCTCACGGGAATCATCAGTGCGTTGACCAGCATGTAGCCGTTGGTCACCCACTGAACTTGCGCTTCGCTGACGTGAAACGCCGTCATTAACTGGGGGAGCCCAACGTTCATGAGTGTCGAGCAGAGAATCCCGAAGAACGTTCCGAAGACCATCACAATCAGGGAACGGGAGATACGTTTATTGGTCATGGGCCAAGTTCCTTTCTAAATAGTTGAAATGCGTAACTATTTCACCGTATCATACGCCGGTCGTTTGTCAACTCTAGGTGGCGAAATTGTGACCATACCGGTGCGAATTGACCGAACTAAGCGCCTGGAAGTCAGAAATGGAAGGAGGAATGGGAGTGCCTTGCGCAGCAGGTGGTGTTCAAATTGCAACCGCCTGGGGATTTCAGTATACTGACTTGGACACGCGATTTTGAGCATAAGAGAAGAGATGGATAGAGTGAAACAGGACACATCAGTTGAATTGAGCCGCTCACTGGGGCTGTGGTCAGCGTTAGCGTTGGTCATTGGGACGGTGATTGGTTCCGGAATCTTCTTTAAGCAGGCTTCCGTATTGCAATTGACGGGGAGTACGAGTTTAGCCCTGTTGGCCTGGTTATTAGGGGGGCTGATTACCCTAGCGGACGGCTTGACCTTATCAGAGATTGGGGCCCAGATTCCGCATACGGGTGGGCTCTACCAGTACATGAATCACATTTACGGTAAGTTCTGGGGCTTCATGTCCGGTTGGATGCAGGTCATCGTCTACGCGCCGGCCATTGTGGGCTCGATTGCGGGCTATTTGGGTCTGTTGATGGTTAACTTTTTCGGCATCAGTTCGGCCTGGAAGGCGCCCATTGCGATTCTGGCGATTACGTTGATTGCCACGTTGAATATGCTGCAGAACCGCTACGGGGCAACGTTTGCCATCGTGACCACGATTTGTAAACTGATTCCAATCGTAGCCATTGTGGTCTTCGGACTCTTTTTTGGGCATCAGAGTGGTATTGGCGAAACGTTGGGGAGCGTGCACCAGAGCATGGGCAACTTCGGGGTGGCCGTTTTGGCCACGATTTTTGCCTATGATGGGTGGATCTTGATTACCAATCTAGGTGGCGAGATCAAGAATCCGGAAAGACTCCTGCCCTTGGCGATTATCTTGGGGATTTCGATTATCATCCTGTTGTACTTAGGAGTAACCTACGGCATCTTTCGGTCCATGAGTGCACAACGGATTGACCAGTTAGGTGAGAACGCCACGGCATACTTTGCCACCAACGCATTTGGCGTGTGGGGCGGCCGACTGATTAATATTGGGATCATGATTTCGATTCTGGGGGCGTTGAATGGTAAGATTATGAGCTTCCCGCGGATCTATTACGCGATGGCGCACGAACGCCAACTGCCATTTTCCCAGTGGTTGGGACGCCTTCACCGGCAGACACAAACGCCGGTCAACGCCACGTTGGCCCTGCTGGGATTGTCGGCGGCGATGATTCTGACGGTGGACACGGACCGCTTATCGGAACTGTGTATCTTCGTGATGTACAGCTTCTACATTGCGGCGTTCGTGGGCGTCTTCATTCTGCGTCGGCGACATGCGGGTGGCCCGAAGTTGTTTCGGACGCCGGGGTATCCGGTCGTGCCCCTCTTTGCCATTTTAGGGACCGGCTTCGTGGTGGTCAGTGAACTGTTCTCAGACTTTGCGGGCGCACTGACGTCGATGCTGGTAATTGCCTTAGGGATTCCTTTGTACGCGTACTTGAAACGGTATTATCGCGGGAAAGATGATCGTGAGGTTTTGTAACTGAGTAACCGAAAAGGGCGTGGCCCGTGGGTCACGCCTTTCGTATCTTCTATTCTACGGGTTGCGCTTTGGCTTGGGCGATCAGCTTGGCTTTCAACTGCGGCAGTTGTTGCTGGGCCTGGGTGGTAGCCGCCCGAGTGGCGCGTTGCTTGATGGCTTGGAGTTGGTCGTCAGTCAGGCTGGGATTGGCTAACCGTTGCTCGGCGACGATTTGAGCCACGGTCCCGGCTAGGGTGTGCTTGGCGGTCCGGATTTGGTCGTCCGCTGCCCGGGCTAACCATTTAGACTGCCGGACGCTGAGAGTCTCCCAGCTCCGGGGCAGAATGAACGTGTTTTCCGTCTTGATGACTTCGTGGTGTTTACCAGTGTCGGAGAAGAGCCATCGCCAGATCCCCGGCCGGTACCGCCAACTGGTGGTTTTAGTCACCAGTGTCGGGGTCGCCGTGTTCTGGGGGCTGACCCGGTTGGTAGTTTTGAGGTCCGCTGCGGTATGGTGTTGCTGGCTAGATGTGGGTAACCGGTAGGCGTAGACCCGTTCCGTGGACGAGTGTTTCAAGGGCTGATAGACCAGTAAGTCGAGTTGCCGACTAGGAGAGACCGAGGCGATTTTAGTGGTCTTGGTGGTGGTGACCTGAACCATCCCCCAGTGCCAGTTATCGTTGCCAATCATCAGCAGGGCTGCGCCTAATAGGGTCAGACAACCTAGGGTTCCCCCGCCGATGCGCAGGGCCTTGGTGGGTAAGAGCAGGGCACCGAAGACGAACAGTAGGATACCGGCAAATAAAATGATCAGAATCATGCGACAGCCACCTCCCGGGCGGAATCTTTAATCAGTAAGGCAAACAGCATGTCCAGAATACCAAAGGCTGTGGCCACTAAGAAGGCGGCGTGGAACCCGGACATCGCGGCCTGGTAGCTCTGGTCCTGGAAGACCAGGGGTGCTGTGGTCAGTAAGGCGTGACTTGGCGCGGCGTTGGTCATGACGTTGGTGAGGACGCTCCCTAAGATGGCCGTGCCCATCGACGTGGTCACTTGACGTAGCGTACTGTTGACGGCGGTGCCGTGACTGAGTTGAATACCGGTCAGGTCCATGGAACTGGCAGCGGTGATTGGCATGGTCACCACGGCGACCCCAATCATCAGGATGGTGTAATCGCAGATGATGTAGAGGTAGGGCGTAGTCCGGGTCAGCATCGCGAAGGGCAGGGTGCCTAGCGTCAACAGAAAGGTCCCAATCATGGCGAGTTTGCGACCCCCCATCCGGTCGTACAGACTCCCACTAATCAGACTCACGATGCCGAAGACTAAGGCGCCGGGAAGAATCACAAGGCCGGAATGCAAAGGGGATAGTCCCCGCACCTGTTGGAGGTACATAGGGAGAACCACTTGAATCCCAATCATGGCGGTGTTGGACAAGGCCGTGACCAGCGAGGCGATGGTGAAGGATGGAATCTTCAATAAGCGGACATTGAGGAACGGCGTCTGTTGCGGCCATTCGTGCCGGGCGAAGAGGCCGATGAAGAGAACGCCGACTAGGATACCGCCAATTACGGTCGCCGACAGCCAGCCATTTTCGCCGACTTCCGAGAACCCGTAGAGGAGACTACCAAATCCGATAGTCGATAAGCCGATGGCCACCTTGTCGATTGGGGACTTCTTCAACGGAATCACGGGATGAATGAAGATCAGGGTGAGTACTAGAACTAGAATCACAGGTGGAATCATGATACCGAAGAGGTCCCGCCAAGTGGCGTTGTCCAGGATCCAACCGGACAGGGTCGGCCCTAAGGCGGGGGCCAGACCGATGACGATACCTCCCAGGCCCATCATGGATCCGCGTTTGTCGGCTGGAAAGATGACCAATAAGACGGTTTGAATCGTGGGAAACGTGATGCCGACCCCGATGGCTTGAATCAGGCGCCCGGTCAGAATCAGAGCGAAATTAGTGGCGGTGTAGCTGGTGATGAGCCCCGCCAAGAAGAACCCCAACGCCGCGAGGTAGATGATGCGAAGGCTGAAGTTATTGATCAGCCAGGCACTGATGGGAATCATGATGCCCATGACCAGTAGGAAGCCGGTGGTCAGCCATTGAACCGTCGAACTGGAGATGGAAAAGCGCGTCATCAGAGTGGGGTAAGCGGTGACCAGCATGTTGGTGGTTAAGGCGGTACAGAACGTGCCGCACATTAGCGTAATCATCAGCCAGTAACGGTTGATGGGTTTGCCATTGATATCGTGCATCGAAAGACCTCTTTTGCCTAAGTTTTGGATTAATCTAGGGTGAGTATAGACTGTCTTCTTCAGAAACTAAACTGATGCTATCAGTTTAATTCGGAATCCTTACTAGGTATAATGGGACCCAAAGGAGAGGGTGGCTTATGGTGAAGCGACGGACGTTAACTCAGGAAAAGGTCATTGAACACGCCAATCAGTTGATTGCGGCGCGTGGGTTGGACCACTTGACGATGCGGGAACTGGCCACGGACTTAGGGGTGCGCCCCCAGTCGATTTATAATTACGCACGAAGTCTCAACGATTTACTGGATCAGGTGGGGGTCCGTTTCGTTCACGAATTGGCCCAGCAACTGTTGCACGAGTTAGCAGGCGTGAGCGGAGATACGGCGTTGATGGTGTTCGCGCAGGTTTTTCGGCGGGCTTGCCAGCGCCAGGTACACTTGGCGCCAATCTTGTTGACTCCCAATCAGTTGGCGGAACTACCGCAGACTCACGCGGCGTTGGTCGCGTTGTATCGTGAAATGTTTACCAGTCTCCACCTCTTAGAGCATGCGGGAACGGCCCAGATGGCGGCCATCACGCTATACCGGTCGGCCCTCTTTGGGTTTATCATGCAGGAGTTAGGGGGCTTCTTGCGCTTGCCGCCGGATCAGGTGGATGAGCGGTTTACCCAGACCATGACCTTGGCGATTCGGCAGTTGCCGGTGAGGGGGTAGGGATGGGGGCCTCATGAACGCCTGATATGGCCCGATTAATCGTATTTTTTGGTCAGAGGTTGGAAAGGGAGTTGGCTTCATTGCGGGGGTGGGGTAAATTTTAAGATAGTAGATTTAGCGAAGGGAGGTCCTTGGTATCAAACCTTATACGGTCAATACGTTCTTTCCAACGGGTGATCCCGATGGCATCCGAATCGCGGACATTACCACGCGGTCGATTCGGGCGTTTTACATTCCCCGGAATTGTTTAAAAGCCGCCTTAGACAGCCGTAAAGAGCTGGCTTGGAACGGAGTCTACAACCCTGTTTGATCAGGTCTTCCCCGGACAACAACGGACGGTCTACATCGGCGAAGCTGAAGATGTGGGTCACCGCTTGCGGCAACATCAGGTGGCTAAGGAAAAATGGTGGGATTTTGTGGTGGCCTTTGTGATCAATAACGCGGACCATCAACTCTCTAAGGCGGATATCAAGTACTTAGAAAACCTGATGTATCAACGTGCGCAGCAAAGCCAGCGGATGCAGCTTTTTAACGGGAATACTCCGCACAAGTCTTTTGTGGCTGAAGGCAGAAAGTACGATTTAGCAGAGGTTTTTGAAAATATCGACCTGTTATTACGGGCCTTTGACCTCCCCGTTTTTGCCCCAGCTCCGTCAACATTGAAGGCGTTAAAATTAATGCCGATTGCTACCTCGGCACCCCAGCACCCTAAAATGACGCGACAAGGCGAGTCGGACCGAATGTTTTGGTTTGATGGCCGCGGGAGTCAAGCGCGGGCCACGTACACCCCGGAAGGTAACTTGCTGGTCCATCGGGGCTCTAGGTTAACGCCGAAAGCCCCTGCTAAGTCGTTTAACCCGGCACTGGTACGTCGGTTGGAACGGGCTGGTGTGATTAAAAATAACGTGTTCGTTGACGACTACCTGTTCACCAGTCCGTCCACGGCGGGAAGCGTAATTTACAAGGCCCGCTGTAACGGCTGGACCATGTGGCATGATCAAGCAGGAAAAACGTTAGATCAACGATTTCGGACTTAGAATCCAGCTCTTAAACGGGGGCTGGATTTTTTTGTAAGCACGCACAGATCGTAAAAATGATGGCGAAATTTGGACTGACTTTACCACTTAAATGAAGAATTCAGGGGGTTCGTTAAGTTGGCTATTGATCTTCCTGAAACGGCTAGGTAACATGGGGATACAGGATTATCGGCGTAGCTTGAAGACAAGGGAAGAGTAGGCGTGTATATGACAGAATTTGTTGAGATTCCACAACCATCCAGATTTCGAATCAGCGAACTATTTCGGGACAATAACTTTATCGTCCCGCTATATCAACGCAACTATGCCTGGGGAACGAATGAGGTCGAGGACTTTTGGGGCGACCTGTTGGAGCTAGTGAAGGGGTACCGGAACAGCCACTTCTTTGGACAAATCGTGACCTATAAGAACGAACAGGGCGACCAAGAGATTATTGATGGGCAACAACGACTGACCACCAGTACATTATTTATGGCGGCGATTCGGGATACCGCTAACCGGATGTACCGTGAGAACTTCTCGAACAGTCAGGCTAGTGAGGCGGAGCTAGAGAGTGGTGACCTGTTGCGCGATGTGCGACGTGAGGTTGATAAATCGATTCGTGGAAAGGACCATCCCTCGTTGATTGTTCAACAAAATGCGGATCACGACCAGCCGGGTCAGAGTTTGCAGGATTATTTTTTTGATTTGACGAATCAGGTGGCTAAAGCCGCATCGGAGAAGTTGACGTCGGAACCTAAACGCAACATGCAACGGGCTTACAAGGAAATGACACATTGGATTGTGGCGGAAATCAATCAGGAAAAGACGTTAGCTGGGCGGATTGACCGGCTGCAGTTGATCTTTGAATCCTTCTTTAACAAGTTTTACATTGTGATGATCTCGGCACCCAGCCGGCAAGACGCTTTTACGATTTTTGAAACGTTGAACAGTCGGGGAAAAGATCTACGGGCTTCCGATATTATCAAGAACCACGTGATGTCATTAATGGGGACGGAGATCAAGCCGGCTAATGACCAGTGGAACCGGCTGACCAATCAACTGGATAACGACAGTGATAAGATTACTCGGTTCATCCGAACCTACTGGGCGGCCAAAAAGCGAATCGTTCCAGAATCTAAGTTGTATCGGGCCATCAGTACAGAAATCAAGGACGTCAACACCTCGCAACAGTTTTTAGATGATTTAGACAAGGTGGTCGCACTGTATACCGTTCTGGAATCACCGACCAGTCCTAAAGCCCATGACCAATACTTTAAGGATCATAAAATCACGGAAACTTTGGAGATCTTAGCGCGGCTCCACGTGAAGCTGTATTATCCGGTCGTGATTGCGATGGTTTATAAAAAGTATTCTGAAGCGAGTTTGTTGAAAGTCGTGACGAAATTACTGGCCATTTTTATCCGGCACCGGACGATTATTAACGATGGGACGAACAAGTTGGAAACGGGCTTCTCGGATGTGGCGCATCGTATCTGGAATTTAGATTTAAAATCAGTGGATGAAATTATTGAAGACCTTAATGAGAAACTATTACCGAAGAAAGATCAGACTGAAGCAAGTTTCCAAGTATTGCAGAAGGCTGGGGGTCAGCGGGGCGCTAAGAAATGGACCTTGGTGTACTTGTTGGCGGAGCTCTATAGTGTTGAATACGATGACTTTGGGGAGCAACTCTTTCGGCAGGTCTTTAAGGATGACGATTACCAACTGGTTCAGGTCGACACCACGAACGCTGTGGGGGATGATGCGGAGTATCTGGGAAACTGGACGTTGTTGGAAAAGCGATTAGTCAAGACGGAAGTCCAAGCGGCAGCAGATCTGGTACCGGCGTTGCAACAATCAGGGTTAACCGGGAACCAGCGTCTTGCCCAACAGATTCAAAATAACGGCTGGTCAGCTGCGGATGTTCGGAATCGCCAAGACCGTTTTACGGCAGACGTTACCCTGATCTGGTAGTCACTAGGCATCGGGACAAACGGCGGTTAGCCAGCGAGCATGAACGTCATCAGTTTGGCCCCTCTTAGGCACCCTGTAGCGTCAAGGATAGCCCAAAACGGAGTCTGGGATTTTTTATCCTGGGCTCCGTTTTGGGCTATTTAAATAAGTGAAATGGGTGCTTAGTCAGTCCGGCATCCCGGGCGTGGTAGAGGTAGCGGGCGGCTAGTGACGAGTAAGGGCGCCACTTACGACACTTCTTCTCGACGGCCGCTCGGCGGTAGTCCGTGGTCTTGTAGACCCAGCCGTAGCCCTGGAGAAAGGCGCCGTCCTCGAAGGGCAAAATGTTGGGCCGGTCGAGGGAGAAAATCAGATACATCTTCGCGGACCAAGGCCCGATGCCTTTGAGTTGGGTCAGATTCGTTATGATGGCTTGGTCGGACAAGTCACGGTAGCGCTCAAGGTTGATGGTGCCCGCAATCATGGCAGTCGTCAGGGTACGAATCGTGGCGACTTTGGTGTGCGAAACGCCGATGCTACGAATCGCTTGGTCGGAAAGTTGGTCGATGGCAGTTGGCGTGAGGTGACCGGCTGGACACTGGCGAAGCAAGCGACTGGTTAAAACGGCGGCCACTTTATTCGACAACATTTGCCCGATAATTTGACTGACTAGAAAACCGTAGCCGTTGGTGACCAGTTGATAGTCCAGCGGCCCCAGCATTTGGATGACTTTTCCCAGATGCTTGTCTCGCTGACTGAGGTACTGAATTTCGGGTGAAGTTTGGTCAAAGTGCACGTTACCGCCTCCTTTAGGCCTGATTATACGCGGGTGATGGCCTGGGCGATAATGGGTCGTTAAGCGGGGCCATTAGTTTACTAGCCTAGGTGACGAGGTCATGGGAGGCTAAACCTGAGGTCAGGTTCTTTTATAAATTTTATTATGATAAAAAATGAGCAGAAGGAATATTGGAAAAGCAGATTCTGTATACTAGGCCGGTAGTTTAAAAAGCGAGGGTAGATTACCTGAAAGGCCAGGGTTGGTGGTGAGCGTGACCTGCTATCCGGTAAATGGTCAGCAGAAACAGATGCAAGCGGCTTAACGGATTGAGCTAACGACTGCACAACTTCGCCTGCCCAGTGAGCTTTTTGGCCGGGCAAATAGCTTGGCGACTAAGTAGTCAACCGACAAAGGTTGTTGATTTAATTAAGTGGTTCTTAGAAGAAATCAAGGGTGTATAGACGTGGTAAGTTTTGGGTGTTGGGAGGAATCATGAATGGAAAGAGTCAAGGTTCAAGGTATCAAGAAGTTGGTCTTGATGCTAGTCATTGGAATGGGCGCGCTCCTGCTGAGTCCGCCGGTAGTGGGCTGGGCTAAAGAGATTCCCGCAACGGGGCTGGACGCGAACAGTGCCGTGATTAAGGACGCGCAGGGGAATGTGATCAGTCATACGACGCCTTTACCAGAATCGTTGTCCTATACGGTCAGTTATAACTGGCGGGTCGCGTCGTTTCTTAAGATCAGTCCCGGGGATACCATGACCGTTTACTTACCGGAAAACGTCGCGATGCCGGAAGATACCAGTTTCTCGATGGTCAACACCTCATTGTTTGATCATCGCACGATTGGGACGTTCTTCATGGCGAAGGGGGCACGAACGGGGACGGTGACCCTGAACGCGACCTTTGCGTCCACCAGTTATAATCGTAAGGGCTATATTCGTTTGGACGTTACCGGTCGTGAGCCGGACAAAGAAAATACTTTGGAAGCACCAATCGATCCGACGCCGGAGAATCCGGATGATTCGGAGACGGTGGCCCCGGAAGCACCAGAAGATAGTGAACCGGAAACACCGGAAGACAGTGAACCAGAACAGCCAAGTACGACTGAGCCGGAGACGCCGGAAGACAGTGAGCCAGAACAGCCAAGTACGACTGAACCGGAGACACCGGAAGATAGCGAACCGGAACAGCCAAGTACGACTGAGCCAGAAGCACCGGAAGACAGCGAATCAGAACAGCCGGGGACGACTGAGCCGGAAACGCCGGAAGATAGCGAACCAGAACAGCCAAGTACGACTGAGCCCGAGTCTCCGGAGTCGGAACAACCTAGTTCAACTGAACCGGTGGCGCCGACGCCCGAACACCCCAGCACGGACGGTACACCGACGATGAACGATGAGGAGCCGGTAAATACGCCGGCACCTGAAAAGCCAGAAGTATCGAGTTCGCCGCAACCGGGGACAACGACTCCGGAATTGCCCGGTGATGCGGGGGGCGGTGGTGGTTCAACTCAGCCGACACCTTCCAATGATTTTCAAGCAGAAAATCCTTCGTTGACTCCGGTACCGACGTTTGGACCGCAAAAACCCGAGCCACAGAAGCCTGAGTCGCAGAAGCCGGTTTCTCAAGTACCAAGCGGATCAACGACATCATCAACTATGGGTCAGTCAACGCCCACTCCCGGTTCGGGGAGTGTCGACCATCAACCGGTAACCGGCGGCTTGGCTCATAGTGGCACCGCATCGCAAGGTACTTCGGGTGGGATGGCCCAGGTCCTAGGGATTCAGTCAACCAGTGACCATCCGACCGCAACTTTACCGCAAACCGGTGAGCGTCCTGCGCCGTTGATTGCTTTGAGCGGTTGCTTGATGTTGTTCGGTCTAGGTTGTTGCATCTTGAGACGTCACAATTAAGCATAAAACTCCCGTCAATCTAAACTTGACGGGAGTTTTCGGGTTCTCAGTAGTGTTTTTAACGTTTTAGGACTTAGGAATCACGTTCAGGATGTACATCAAGCCAATAAAGACGGCGAGCATGATCCACATGATCAGGTTAACGTCTTTGCGCCGACCAGCAGCGGTCATCAGAATTGGGTAGGTTAGGAACCCAAAGGCAATACCGTAGGAGATGTTGTAGGTCAGGGGCATGCCCACGATCGTTAGAAAGGCGGGCACCGCGATTTCGAATTTATCCCAGTGAATATGGCGCATGGACGAAGCCATGAGAACCCCCACGATAATCAGCGCGGGTGCCGTAACTTGGGTGGTGACCACTGTCAGGAGTGGCGAGAACAGCAAACTGAAAATAAAGAGTACTCCCGTCGTCAAGGCCGTCAGACCAGTCCGGCCGCCCACGGCGATACCGGCAGAGGATTCAACGTAGGCAGCGGTAGGCGTGGTCCCCATCACTGAACCAGCGAGCATGGATAGGGAGTCGGCCATGAGGGCCCGACCGATACGGGGCATCTTATTGTTCTTCATGATGCCGGCCTGTTGTGCTAAGCCAATGAGCGTTCCGGCCGTATCGAAGAAGGCAACTAACAGGAAGATGACCACGACGGCCCACATCTGAGGATCGGCCATGGCGGGGAGGTTCTTGATGCTGACCCCCATGGTGGGATCCATGCTTGGGGCGAGGGACATGAAGTGGGTCGGCGCTTTGATCAACCCGGTCAAGAGTCCCACGATCGTGGAAGCCACTAAGCCGATGAAAATGGAGCCCGGAATCCGCATTGCCATGAGCACGGCAATGACGAAGACCCCAAAGATCGTCAGCCAGGTTGTGGGCACGGTCAGGGAGCCCATCGCAACTAAGGTCGATTTGTTGGCAACCACTAGGCCACCGCCTTGAAGCCCGACAAAGGCAATGAAAATCCCGATTCCGGACGCAATGGCCATCTTCAGGTCACTCGGAATCGCGTCAATCACGATTTCGCGAACCTTTAAGAATGACAAGATGGTGAATAGGATGGAGGCAACAAAGACCCCCGCCATCGCTTTTTCCCAGGGAATCCCCATTCCCAAAACCACTGAATATGTAAAGAAGGCGTTATCGCCCAGGCCGGGTGCTACGGCGATAGGGTAGTTGGCTAAGAAGGCCATTAGGAGGCAGCCAAGAATGGCGGTCAAAGCGGTGACCGTAAAGACGGCCCCTTTGTCCATCCCAGCGGCCCCCAGGACGCTAGGGTTAACGAACAAGATGTAAGCCATTGAGATAAAAGTCGTGAGACCAGCTAAGAGTTCTTGACGAACGGTCGTCCGTTGTTCGGACAAATGAAAAGTTCGTTCCAGGAATCGGGTACTGGCAGTCGCGTTACTAGTTTTCAAATTTAAGTTCCTTCCCCTCTGTAAGATAGCTTAAATTATGCCATATGTTTAGGGCTTGTTCAATGGATAAGTTCGGATTCTAATTATAATCTTCGGATATAATAAATTTAATAGACAAATAAACTAATTAAAAGCGAACTTTTGTTGTTTAAAACAATAAATTGTAGACAAACATTTTATATGACGAAAAGAGTCTTTTGAGGAGATGATTTAAAGATAATCATGGGCTTGTAGATAATTGGCATAGCCGTTAGCCACGTCATTTACGCAGTGAGCATTGGCGTCAAAAACTAAGGGGATGTGAGCTTGACGTGCGATTTGAATCCAGTTAAACGGAACACTTACTGGTGTGGGTTGAGGCAGGTGACAATTTATCAGCTCACCGTTGGTTTGAATTGTGTTAAGGATGGCCGTGAGTTTTTGGTGGGTGGTCGGATCTTCCCAAATTGTTCGGTCAGAAAGGCTGGAGGACCATTGGCAATGTGGCAGGAGATGGCCGTACCGATGTGGCTTGTAGGGAACTTGCCAGTTTACGGCCTGCTGAACGGTGGCTAAGTAGGCCTTCGTCACGTTTAGCGGAGAGCCGTATGCTTGTAGGACACCCTGCTGAAAGATTGGTGCTGAGTCGTCAAGGGCACATAGTCCTGCTGGGGTGGGGAGAAAGTGGACGGACAGAATGGCGTCATCGATTTGGCGGTGATAGATGGCGAGTTGTTCAGCCAGCCAATCTGAATACTCGGCAATGTAGTCAATCTCGAACCCCACGAGGATGCGAATCTGATGGTGGTACTTGGCTTTTAGGTAGTTTAACTTGGCAAAATATTGGGGAAGCTCGTCAGTGAGCATCGCGGCGGTAGCAATTGAATGGGGGGTGTCCCTGTAGTGGCTGTGCGTTAGCTTGAGGCAAGGGGAAGTGTTCCGTTACGGAATAGGTTTTAAACCCACAGGCAATCGCTTGACGAATATAGCGTTCAACGTCTTCCCCTGAACCATGGGGACAAAATTCGGTATGGTTATGGCCGCTCCAGGTTTGGCGATGGATACTGCGTAAGGCTGCGATACTTAGCATGAAATTGAGAATCTCCTACGAATGTATTTTCAGTAACACTCTGAGGTGACAAAAATGCCTGATGACCCGGAGTGTCACGTACCGCTAATGATACGACCCACGTGTAAATATTATGCAAAACAATTGTGCCAAACGCGTAAAGGTTGATATAACAATTGTTATACGGGATGGCATGATTGTCTTCAGGACTCAGTTAGGCCACTTGGTGCGGGTCCTTTAAAGTGAACTTCCCAACAAAAAAACGATAAAGTGGCTATAATAAAAGTAAGTAGATTAATCTTTAGGGGGATGATGATGCTGGAATTACCAATTACACAAGACTACTTAATCTTGACGGAAAAGATTACCACCCGACCGATGTTACGCACGCGGTTTACCACGCAGGCTTATCTGGTCTTGGCAACGTTCTTAGATCTGCGGGACCAACACTTGCTGACGCTGACCCCTCAGCAGGTGACCATTCCGGATCCCGACCGTTTGCAGGCGGCGTTGCCGGCCAGTCTACAGGAGCTGGTAACGCGGTTGCGGACTGCGGTCACAGCGAGTTGGGCGACCCCAGATGTCTTTAAATTGCTGGTTAGCTGGAACTTGGCAAATGCCATTTACGATACGGTGGGGCCACAGTTGGCCGCAACACAACAGGTTGAACCGGTGGTGTTTCAGAACAACCTCTTGCCGCATACCATCTACGTGCCACAAGAGGCAGCCAAGCAACGGGTAATCAAAAAATTGGAAGCTGAAATTCGGCAACGGCGGTTAACGCCCGCCCATCAGGACTTGTTGGCTATCTTCGACCGCTTGCAGGCACTCCAATGGCTATTGCCGGCTGACTTGGTCACGCAGTGGTCGACGGCTCAGGCGAAGGACACCACGATTCAGGAGTTGACGGCGTTGGCGCAACACCGGATTACGATGCGTAAGTTTGAACTAGATTCTTGGTTAAGTTAGGAGTTGAGGGTATGCAGAAGTTACGATTACGGGTATGGTTGGGCGGCTTATTAGTAGCTGGTGGTGTCTGTCTCGGATTGTGGGGACAAGCGGCGATTCCGGCGCAAGCCAAGAGTACACAGGCAGTCACCTGGTATCGTCAGTGGAAAAAGGCCTACGTTCGGGGCGGCCAGCAAAAGTACGTCCAAACCAACGACGGCCACGGTGCCAGCCGGGTCTACTCTGAAGGACAGGGTTACGGGATGTTGGCGAGCGTGCTCGCGGCTAAGCGGGGCGTCAAGACCCACACCACATTTAACCAACTCTACCGATATTACCGTGCCCACCGGGTCTCCAAGACCAATCCTTTAATGCAGTGGCAACAGATTAAACGAAAGGGTAAGCTGACCAGTGTGGGTTCCGAACGGAATAGTGCAACGGATGGGGACCTGGACATTGCCTACGCCTTGATTCTGGCGGATAAGCAGTGGGGGAGTCGGAAGATCAATTACCGGCAGGCCGCTCGTCAGTTACTGGTAGCCATCCAGCGTTCCGAAATCAACCCGACCACCCATCTGCCCATGATGGGAAATTGGGCCACCACCGCTAACGACCAGCGAAAACTCCGGACGGCGGATTTAATGACCGGTTATTTCCGGGCATTTGCCAAGGTCAGCCAGAAAGCCCAGTGGACCCGGACCGCTAACCAGAGTCAAAAGATGGTCAAGAAGCTCAGCGCACAACACAAAACGGGCCTTTTCCCAGATTTCACTTACGTGACGGGCAAACATCTGACCCGACGGAGCGTGCGACCTAACACCATTGAGTCGGCGACCGATAACCAAGTGGGGTATAACGCTTGTCGGGTCCCGTGGCGCTTAGCCCAGACTTACCGGCTAACGCACGACGCGACCACTAAGCGCGCCTTGACCAAGCAGCTCAACTTCTTCCAGCGCCGTTCTAAGGTGACCGCGGTTTACACGCTAGGTGGTCGGGCCGTTTACACCTATCAAAATGCGGCCTTTACGGCACCAGTTGTAACGGCCGCGCGGGTGCTAAAGCGGTCGACTTTGCAACGTAAGTTTGCCAAGCAGTTGCCAGCCAAAATTCAGAAGCACGACTACTACTCAGCCACTTTGCAGATGATTACCGCGTTTGCATAGCGCAAAAAAAGCGATGCCCGCTGGGACATCGCTTTTTACGTAGACGACGGATTAGTAGGTCGTTACGAAGGATTGGTTAGCTGTGATGTACTTACCGTTGGTTAACTGGAACCGGTAAGCGTTCTTGCTGTTCTTGGTGATGGCCTTCACCGCCAATTGAGACCCCTTAGTCACTTTGCTACCCCGAGCACTCTTGGTGAAGTTGACCGAAGAGTATTGGTAGATTGGCTTAGTGGTCTTCACACCGGTAACGCCAGATACGCTTTGGTAGTAGCTCGCCTTAGATGCGGCTGACTTGAACCAACCGTTGACCGTTGACTTGTCTAAGACCTTGTTCAAGTCAACGTTACCGGAAATTCCGGAAACCCGGCCCTTACTGGTGTATTGCCATAAGTCTACGGAAGTTCCGGCCACCTTCGGCTTCACGGAACTGTACTTGGCGATCCAAGACCCGTCGAACTTGGAGAAGTCCAACTTGTGGGAGTTGGCGTAGTATTCGCCAGAGTAAAGGATCAACGGCTTGTCCGTCAATGACCGCATAGTCTTCAGCCAAGCGTTGACGTAAGTCTGTTCGGAACTCTTAGCGGATCCCATCCGTTGTTCTTCGTCTAACACGAAGAACTTGGTGTGCGCGTTACTCCGCTTGTAGAAGTCTTTGGCTTCTTGCTTTGCGTCCTTAACACTGGTGAATTGAGCGAACATGTATTGACCGAACGGAACCCCGTGCTTGTAAGCCCCGTTAGCGTTAGTGTTCCGGGCACTATCAACCATGTAACCCTTGTCACCCTTACTACCATGTTGGACCCGAATGATGGCATACTTTAAGTCCTTGGATGCCTTGCTCCAGTTGATCTTCCCTTGGTATTGGGAAATGTCGGCCACTTTTTTACCAGCGGCTTGGGCCGTAGTCGTGTTTAAGCTGACGCCGACTGCTAAGGCAGCAGCGGTTGCCGCGAGCCCCAAACCAAAACGATGTAATAATTTGTGCATAGAAAACGTCCTCCTCAGTCTTTGCCCCGATTATACACGGGCACGTTCGCCTAGAGGTTACCACAAAATAACAATTGATTACATTTCGATTGCAGGGCCCAAAAAAGACCGCTTCGTCGACAAACGGCAGCGGTCTTACGGAAATTATTTATGTTGGGCCACGTAAATCTTCAAGGCCAGTTGGGCCCGGGCTTTGTCGGTGCTGGTGACCGGGTTGTATTTCTTCAAGCCGTTGGCTGACGTGACCTGCGTGTAGCTGTTGACCCGACTGGTACCACTCTCGTAGTACATCAAGTCAGAATGCTTAGGGGAGTGGTTCAACCCCATCACGTGACCAAATTCATGGGCGATGGTTCCTGCGTACTCGTACATCCGTCCTTGAGCAGCCACGGACTTAGAGACCGCGGTGAGCTTTTGGGAGACGGGCTGGAACGCCTTCAGGGAGTGAGCGACGGAAGCTTCTTCCTGTTCTAGCTTATTGTTGTATTCGGGATCCGTCGTGGTGATGCCTTGAGCGGCCAGATTCTTTTGCGCCTGGGCCATGATGGCGGCCCCGTATTGCTTATCAAAGGCCGATTCTAGTGAGTTGCTCATCTGCAGAGCGATATCTTGCAGAGCCGCATCGTAGAAGTACTGGCGAACCTGGACCTTCTTGGTCGCGGGTGTCCACCATGCGTCACTGTTATCGTGTTTCGAAGGTTTCGTATTAGAAACGGAGAAGGTCAGGGTGTGGTGTTTCTTAGACCCTGCGGTGAACTCTTTCTTCCCCAGCTTATGGTTCCAATAGTCCATGGCCAACTTGACGCTTTGTTTCAGCTTGGGGTCTTTAGTTTTGACCCAGACCATGGCTTTACCGTTCTTCTTGAGAGCCGTTTGGGCGCTTAAGGCTAAGCGGTACTTTTTGCTTAGTGATTTAGCATGCTTCTTATAGTAACTGTTGGATTTTTTTAAAACGCTGGTCGAAGGTTTGATACTAGCCGCTTGAGCGGTGGTCACAGTCCCCGTCGTGACCACGGGGGCGATTAACAGGGTTGCCGCAAGCGCTGTTAGAATCGACCGACGTTTGATGCGATGTGTCGTATTCATCTTCAAGAACCTCCTTAGTTCCCCAGAACAAGTTTAGTTTACAACAGCATATGCTTTTCTAAAAACGGGGTCAAGCAAAACCCTCGAAGAAAATATCTCATGCTTTACCCCGGTTAGTCAACGATGTTTCCGGTTTCATAAAAGTGAGTTAGGGGAATATCTGTTCGCCTTGACGGACGAATCTGGTATAGTTAGGGTAGTCAAAATAAGAAAGGTGTGGACTATGACAACACGGTGTACTTGGGCGCAATCGGCGCCAAAAAATATGCAAGATTACCACGATCAAGAGTGGGGACGTCCCCAACATGACAATCAGGTGCTCTTCGAGTTACTCTGCTTGGAAACGTTTCAGGCGGGGTTGAGTTGGCAAACAGTCTTGAACAAACGGCCTGCGTTTCGCCGTGCGTTTCAGGGATTCGCCATCGCGAAGGTCGCGGCCATGACTGCGGCGGACCTGGAACGCCTGTTACAGGATCCCGCAATTATTCGCAACCGGTTGAAGCTAAGTGCCGCCATTCATAACGCCCAAGTCCTGATGGATTGGCCCGCCGGCAGCGACTTCAGCACTTGGTTGTGGGCGTTCGTGGGAAACCAGCCAATTCGTCACCACTGGACTTCTGGCGACCAAGTTCCGGCAACCACCGATTTAGCACAACATATTTCTCGGGAGATGAAGCGGCGCGGGTTCAAATTCGTGGGGCCGACCATCGTCTACTCACTCTTACAGGCGGCGGGTTTGGTCAATGACCACCTGGTGACCTGTGACTGGGCGCCGGAGAATCAGCACAAGGAGGCTGAAAAATGAAATTTCTACATACCGCCGATTGGCACATCGGTAAAAAACTGCACGGGTACGACCTGTTGACCGAACAACGTGACGCTTATCGGCAGATCAAGGCCATCGCCTTGGCGGAGCAGGTGGATGCGGTGGTGATTGCGGGGGACCTGTATGACCGGGCACTGCCCAGCGAAGACGCCGTCGCCACCCTGGATGAGATGTTAGTCGACCTGAACCGTCAGACGAAGTTACCACTACTAGCTATCAGTGGTAACCATGATTCCGGCGTTCGACTGGGGTATGGGCGCCAATGGTTCGACAGCACTCGTTTTTACTTGCGTACTCAGGTGGGCGAGGGCCTCGACCCCGTGACATTGGGAGATACCCAATTCTTCTTACTGCCGTACTTCGAACCCTTTGCGGTCCGGCAACTGTTTGACGACCCGGAGATTCGGACCGTGGCCCAAGGGATGGCGCGCCTGGTTCAGGTGATGGAGACCAAGTTTGCTCCGGATAAGAAGCACGTGTTGGTCGCCCACTTCTTCGCGGCCGGGAGCACGCATACGGACTCCGAGACGCAGGTCCAAGTTGGGGGGTTAAACGCGGTTCCAGTCGACTTGCTGCGGGCGTTTGATTATGTCGCGTTAGGCCATTTACACCGCAAGGAAGCCCTGCAGCATGAGCCCACGATTAAGTACAGTGGGTCACCGTTGAAGTTCTCGACCAGTGAAGCGGCGGATACCAAGGGCGTGTGGATCGTTGATACCGATACCACGCCAGTTACTGTGACGTTCAAACCCTTGACGCCGTTGCATGATTTGGTGGTGTTGCGGGATAGTTTCGAGCATTTGATGGATTCGGACCACAATTTTGGTGTGGGCCCGGATGACTTCATCGCGGTGGAACTGACCGATACCACGCCGATTCCTAACGTGATGCAGCGCTTAAAGACGCGCTTCCCCAAGGTCATCGAGCTGACACGGGTCAATCCTCTGACGGTGACCCTGACGCAACTGGATACCCGGCAGGTGCAAAATGACCCGCTGGCGTTACTCCAAGACTTTTTTGAACAGACGACCCAGCACCCATTGGATGATCAGCAACTTCACTGGGCTAAGCAGGCCTTGCAACGAGCGACTAAGGAGGATGCCAAATGACACCGAAAAGTTTACATCTAGAATTCTTTGGTCCGTATCGGGATACGGTGATCGACTTTACCCAGTTCTCCGGAACGCCCTTGTTCTTGATTAGCGGGAAGACGGGGAGCGGCAAGACCACCATCTTTGATGGGATGTGCTATGCGTTGTTCGACCAGACGTCCGGGGCCGATCGGCGACCGCAGGCCATGCGGTCCGACTTTGCGACCTTCGCGGACACCACCCGGGTCACGTTTGTCTTTACGCAACGGGACCGGCGCTACGAGATTGTTCGAGAACCTGCGCAGACCCTACAGAAGAAACGGGGAACCGGAGTCACCGATGTGGCGGCTAGTGTGACCCTAACGGTGTACCAAGACGATCAGGAGATTCGTCAGCTGACCAAGGCCAAGCAGGTTCAAGAATTTTTACAAACGCTTTTACAGATGAATGGACAACAGTTCGCCCAAATTGTCTTGTTGCCCCAAGGTCAGTTCCGTCGCTTCTTGGTGGCACCCAGTGACGAAAAGGCAACTGTGTTGGAGCAGCTCTTCAACACGGAGATCTTTGCGCGGTGGGCCGACCAACTCACGGAGCAAGTTAAGCGTAACCGACAGCAGAACAAGACGGCCTTGGCAGCGCTGACGCAGCTCCAACGCGACTTGACTTGGGATTCGGCTAATCAGGCGACGGCCCAAGACTTGTTGGCGAACCGGAAAACCCAAGACTTGTTGGCGTTGATGGCCCAACAGCAAGCGGCGACCAAAACGGCGGAAGACCAAGCAACGGCGGCCTTCCAGCAAGCACAGCAATACGAGCAAGCGCTGACCCGGCAGGATACGCGTGAGGAACAGCTGGTCCAAGACCAAGCTCAGCTTAAGCGGACCCGAGAAGAGCAGGCCCAACTCCAAGCCCAGGCACCCGCGATGGCCCAGCTAGCGACTGAGATTCAGGAATTGGAGTGGACCCAGCAGTTGATGCCGAAGTGGCGTGATTGGCAGCAAGCCCAGCAGCGTGTGACGCAACGCCAAACGGCCGTTAGTCAGCAGAAACGGGATCTGACGGCGATTCACAACGCCGCAGATCAGGCCCAGACCAGTCTTGACGGTTTGGCCCCCCTGAAGGCTAACCTGGCAAAGTGGCAAGAAGAGCAAGCCCAAAATGCACGGATTCGTCCGTTGTATCAGCAGATTGACCAGACGCAGACGGACCTGGCAATCGCTCGGAAAAAGGCCACAACTGCTCAGCAGGCTTGGACAACGGCGACCCATAACGTTCAACAAAATGCTGACCAACAAGCACAACAGCAACAGATTATCGCGCCCCAAGAGCACCTGATGACGCAGCGCCAGACGTTACAGCAAACCGCCAATAAGCTGGCGACTTGGACCGACCAAGCCCAACGACTGCAACGACAGGCAGAAAGTGTAGCCCGGCAAGAGCACCAGCTAGCAGCTTTAAAGACGCAGGTCGCGACCGCCCAGCAAGCCGCCCAGCAGGCCCAACAGACCGCCGATGACTTGTACCAAGTACGGTTGCGGCACCAGATTGCCGAGTTGAGCGCCCAACTGACACCGGGGAGTCCGTGTCCCGTTTGTGGGGCTACGGATCACCCGCAGCCGGCGGCCACGACCGTTGCGGACGCCGACGTGTCGACTAAGCGGGTCAAAGCCGCCCAGGACACCGCCACCCAGAAGCAGCAGCAGGCCACGACACTCACCACCCAGTTCACGCAGGGGCAAACGCGCCAAGCCGCGGACACCCAAGACTTACACCAACAGGTCACTGAGTTGCGGGCCACGATTCAGACTAGCGACTTGCTGGTCCCTGCCGACGACCTTGCGGGCATCCAAGAGCAGTTGGCAACGGCTACCCGGGAGAACCAAACGGCTTTGCGGGAGAATACCCAGCAGCTAGCGGCAATAAAGACGGCTAAAGCGACCCTAGAGAAGCTGACCGCAGCGGCGACGCAATTGAAGCAACGAGTTGAGACGGCTCAGGCTGCCGCCCAAGCCGCCCAAACGGCGGTTGAGCGATTAGCCGCACAACTCACGACCCAGCAGGCGCAACTGCCAGACCGTACGGAAACCTTTACGGCCTTTATCGCCCGTGAACGCGCACTGGCTCAGCAGGTTACGGATGCTCAAAGTCGTTGTCAGGCCGCGGAACAGATGGTGACGCAGACTCAGGAGCGGCTAACCGTCGCCCAAACTGAACTCAAGACGGCTCAGACGGAAGCCACGCAGAGTCAACAAACGCTCCAGACGGCCCGTGCAGGATTGGATGCGGCGCTAGCCCAACACCAGTTGACTTTGGCGGCTGATCGAGGGCAATTGGAAGCCCAGGTAGCGGCGGTCGCCCAGCTGACCGCCAAGCGGCAAGCCTGGCAGACTTATCAAAGTCACCAGGAGCGCTTGAAGGCCACTCAAGAGACGCTGGTATCCCGGATTGGGAATCAGACGGCCCCAGACCGGGATCAGACGCAAGCCGCTTTGAAGGCCGCCCACCAGCAGGTCGGTCAAGCTCAGGATCGACGTTACGCGTTACAGGAGTCCTGGACCCACAATGATCGTATCGTCACCCAGTTAACTCGGCAGTTGGCCGCGCAACAGACGGCTATCCAACAGACCCAGGCGCTAGAAGAGCTGGCAGGGGTCATCAACGGGGATGGTCCGAACACCAAGTTAGGCCTAGAACGGTACGTGTTACAGACCTATCTCCGACAGATCTTGGTGGTCGGCAACCAACGGCTCCAGCAGTTGACTAACGGCCGGTATCAATTCGTCATCGACGATTCGCCGGCGGCTTCCAAGAAGCGTTCCGGCTTGGAGATCGATGTGTACGACGACCACGTCGGGGAACAACGGAGCGTGCACACCTTATCTGGAGGCGAGAGCTTTATTGCCGCACTGGCGTTGGCCTTAGCGTTGGGTGAAGTGATTCAGCAAACCACTGGAAGTGTCGACGTGGAGGCCCTGTTCATTGACGAAGGGTTCGGGTCGTTGGATGAGGATGCCTTGATGACGGCGCTGGAGTCCCTGGAGTCGGTTGAAGGTCAGCACCGGATGATCGGCATCATCAGTCACGTGAGTGAACTTAGAGCCCAGGTCCCTAATCAGTTACAGGTCATCTCGAATGGGAATGGGGAGAGTCACGTGCGTTACCAGACGGAAAGCGACTTGTAACCGATAGTCAACGCGGGTCGTGGTTCGCGCCGTAAACAATTTATGGGTATTTTAATCTGTTGATGAGTTTAGTAATAAACCGGTTATATAATCAATTATTTTACGTGCATAACACCATCAAGTAGTTTAGAATGGGCAGTAATCAGAAAAAGAGAAATGAGATGGTGTCTAATGTGCACGAGTTTAACGTATCAAAATAGCCGGGGAGACCACTTTCTTGCCCGGACCATGGATTTTGCCTTTGAATTGCATGGTCAGCCCATGTTTATGCCCCGGAATTGGCGGGTCGCGGGGGATGCTGGTGAGTTCACCACGACCTACGGCTTTGTCGGTGCCGGTCGGAAGATCGGTCATGAGATGTTCGTCGATGGCGTGAACGAGAAGGGCTTAGGCGTTGCTGCCCTGTACTTCCCGGAGAATGCGCAATACGTTGACCCTGACCAGGTTCCGGCGGGCAAACAGGCCATTGCACCCCACGATTTTGTAGCTTGGGCGTTAGGGAATGCGGCGAGTGTTGCTGACTTACGGGAATTGGTGACCCACATCCAATTGGTGAACCTGCCCGTGTCGCTCTTGAAGCTGATCACGCCGTTGCACTACATCATCAGTGATCCAACCGGGGAGACGGCGGTCTTAGAAGCCACCAGTCAGGACTTGAAATTGATTGAGGATTCCGTGGGGGTCATGACTAATTCCCCAGACTTGGGCTGGCACCTCCAGAACCTAAGTACCTACGGAACCCTGACGGCCACGGAGCAGCCCCTGCACGATTACCTGGGATATCAGCTGAAGACGCAGGGACCGGGAACCGGTGCGCTAGGCTTACCGGGCGATTACACGTCCCCATCCCGGTTCGTTCGGACGGTCTTTGCCAAGCACTTTAGTCAACCCACGGCCGATGTTCCGAGCACCTTGAACCTCTTACAACATCTGCTTGATTCAGTCACGATTCCCAAGGGCGTCAAACTCAAAGCGGACGGGGGCGACGACTACACCCAGTACCGGGGCTACATGAGCTTGGAAGAGCGAGCTTACTACATGGAACCTTACGATAACTTTGAACTGCAGCGGGTGGTGTTGACGACAGAAATGTTGGAAGAACAACATACGCCAGTCAACTACGCGTTACAGCCCAGTGTGCATATTCAAAACTTGAACTAACCATCGCAGAATAAGAAGAAAGAGCGGACTCTGATCAGTTGAGATCAGGGTCCGCTCTTAATTTACTTGGTTAACGGTTTTGATTAGCAGTTTGGATAAAGTCGTGAATGAGACTTTGAGGCGTTCCTAACGCGACTACGGCCCGTAACGGCATGTTCAAGAACATCCGGTTTTGGAGCGCAGCGGCTTCCCCGTTTTCGTCGGTTGCCACGAAGGGGTTCCCGCTTTGGTCGCCATTGGCCAACGGCTTGATTACCGTTTGCTTGAAGACCGCGAGTAATTCAGGGTCCTTAACGATGGTGGTCAGGTAAGTCTCTGGTGAGACCTGACTTGGACGGTTCTGGAAGTCCATGGTCAACTTAGTTTGCAAGCGCATGTCACGTGAAGACTCGCCGAGCATGACCTCGTAGTCGCCGCTGTCAGCCCGCCACCGGTGATCCTTTTCGCACCACCAGCTGAAGTCGCGCCGGTTCAGGGTCAAGGTGACTGATTTGGTTTCACCGGGGGCCACAGCGACCTTAGTGAAGGCCCGCAGTTCCTTGGTCGGCATTGGGACGTGGGACGCGTGGTTGGCCACGTAGAGCTGTGGAACGGCTTGCCCCGCAACGTCACCGGTATTGGTGACGTTGAACGTGACTTGGGCGCCCTGAGCGTCGCTGGTGACGTTTAAGTCGGTGTATTCGAACGTGGTGTAGCTTAAGCCGTGGCCGAATGGGAAGAGGACATGCATCTCGTGGGTGTCGTAGTACCGGTAACCCATGAAGATGCCTTCAGCGTAGTCTTCGTGGTGGGGGTCCTGGCCAAAGGTCGGAGCCATCGGCGTGTCAGTCAGACGGATTGGGAAGGTTTCGGTCAGGTGACCGGAAGGGTTAACTTTCCCCGTTAAAACGTCCCAAGTGGCTTCACCCACCGCTTCGCCGGCCAGGTAAGTTTCAACGACGGCCGGGACGGTGTTGATCCAAGGCATTTCGACCGCAGAACCATTTTGCAAGACGATGGTGGTGTGCGGGTTAACCTTGGCCAGGCTGCCAATTAAGTCCGTCTGGTTTTCAGGTAACATCAGCGAGTTCTTGTCAAACCCTTCGGATTCGGCACTAGCCGGGTAACCGGCGAATACGATTACGTGGTCAGCGTCCTTAGCCGCTGCCAAGGCTTGTTGAACCAAGTCATCTGAGGTTTCATCTTCGTTCAAGTGGTACCCCGGATAGTAATCCGCAGTCAGCCCACTAGCGGTTAAGGCCTCCAGTGGCGTCACCAGTTCGCTAGGGTTGACGTGTGAGCTCCCCGCACCTTGGTAGCGCGGTTTTTCCGCTAATTCACCAATGATGACGACCTTCCCCGCCGTCTTAGGGGTCAGGGGTAATTCGTGGTGGTCGTTCTTCAAGAGAATAATCCCGTCATCGGCCAACTTCCGCGCGAATTCGTGGTGGGCGTGGTGGTCGTAAGTCCCGGGTTCCTGAGCGGCCGGCCAGTCGCGTAAGAGGTGCAACATGTGGCGGACGGCCTTGTCTAGCGTGCCTTCGTCCAACTCACCGTTTTCAACTGCCTGAATGATCTCGTCCACCGAAGCCTGGCCTTTACCGGGCATTTCGAGATCCAGACCGGCACGGAGCGCTGCGGCGTGGTCCGCAACGGCGCCCCAGTCGGACATGACCGTTCCGTGGAAGCCCCATTCGTCGCGCAGGATACTCCGTAAGAGTCGGCGGTTCTGCGAGTTCAAAACGCCGTTGATGCGGTTATAAGACGTCATCAAGGTGGCTGGGTGCGCCGTCTTGACAATGGTCTCGAACGTTCGTAAGTAGAGTTCACGGAGGGTCCGTTGGGACATATCGCTAGACGCCGTAAACCGTTGATTTTCCCGGTTATTGGCCGCAAAGTGCTTGACGGAGACCCCCACGTGTTGGGATTGGACCCCTTGAACGTAGGCACTCCCTAACTTACCGGCCACTAATGGGTCTTCAGAGAAGTACTCGAAGTTCCGACCACCCAGTGGTGAGCGCTTCAGGTTCACCCCGGGACCTAATAAGAGGCTGACCTGTTCGGCGCGGGCTTCAGCACCCAAGTGTTCACCTAATTGGTGCATCAACGGTTGATTCCAGGTGCTGGCACTCAGCGCGGCCGCGGGGTAGGTAATGGCTTTAACGGAGTTGTTTAAGTCGTTCGCACCCGCACTTTGGTCTTGCTTCCGGAGCCCAGAAGGTCCGTCCGTCATCATCAACGTGGGGAGACCCAGACGATCAATTGTAGCAGTGTACCAATTATGTTTACCTGAAACTAAAGCGGCCTTCTCCGACAATGTCAGGGCGGCCAGTGTCTTTTCGATGTCCATACGTTCAAATCCTTTCTACTAAGTCAACTTACTACTAGTATACCGTTTTCAATTCTGAGATGTCACCGCTTTATCAGAATTATTTTGGCGTGCAGAACATTGTTTTTGACAAACGGCTGTAATTGGGTTACTTTAGGAAAGTGCTATCTGTAATGAAAGTAATGACCGAAGGAGGGAAATGACGATGATGACCAACGCAAGTCAATCAGTTCAAGTTATGGCTGCCGCATGTTGCGAATGTAACGTGTGCCTTTTTGCGTTGCGTTCATCCGTGATTTCCCAGCCAAACTAGGTCTACATAACTAGACGATTAAATCAGTTGGCGGGTATTCTTTCACGTATTGAACGTGAGGGAATACCCGCTTTTTGTCGTCTAGTGGGGCGATTTCCCCTAAGCAGAGAAGGGCACTTGAGCGGGACGGACACCCGTTCAGGTACTGTTCAGTCATGGCGACGACCCGTCCAGTCGGCGTCGGTTAGGGGAATTCGGGCAGGATGATCAGCACACAACTTTGATTAAAAGAGGAGAAATCGTTATGAGAAAATGGACCGGTATTGGATTGGCGGCAGCAGTGATGGTGTTAGGGTTAGGCCTCGCTGCTTGCGGTCAGTCCAGCTCAACGGCAAAGCCCAAGCAGGACTTAAACCTGCCGGCCACTGCCGCTCTAGACACGATTGATTTAGCTAAGGCCACGGGATACGGCCAGACGGGGAACGTCTTCGAAAGCTTTTACCGGCTGGGGAAGGGGGGCAAGGTGGCACCCGGGTTAGCGGATTCCGCCAAGGTCTCTCAAGACCAGAAGACCTGGACGTTCCATATTCGGGACAACGCGAAGTGGAGTAACGGTGACAAGATTACCGCGCAAGACTTTGTCTATTCCTGGCGGCGGACGTTGACGCCGGCGACCAAGTCGACCTACACGTACCTATTTTCCGGGATCAAGGGCGCCGACCAGATCATTGCGGGTAAGGCGCGACCATCGACTTTAGGGATTCACGCGAAGGACCGGCAGACGGTGGTTATCCAATTGACCAAGCCGATGGCCTACTTTAAGATTCTGATGGCTTACCCCCTGTTCGCACCACAGAACCAGAAGGTCGTGGACCGCTACGGCAAGAAGTACGCGACCAAGTCCCAGTACATGGTCTACAGCGGCCCGTTTAAGATCTCGGGTTGGTCCGGGACGGGCAACACCTGGTCGTTCGTCAAGAACAACCAGTATTGGGACCATAAAGTCGTCAAGTTGAACCGGATCAACTACCAAGTAGTCTCCAACCCGCAGACGGGCCTGGGGCTCTACCAGAGTAAGAAACTCGACTTTGCCCAACTTTCGAACGAACAGGTGAAGAATTATAAGAATAACGCGGCGTTCAAAGAGTACCCGTATTCCATCATGATTCACTTGAAGTACAACTTCCAAAATACCGATGCGCAAAAGCGGCGGGAGCTCAGTAACCAGAACCTGCGGCAAGCCATCTCCCTGTCGCTGAATCGCGCCCAGTTGACTAAGAAAGTCTTGGGGGACGGTTCCGTGACGCCAACCGGGTTCGTGACCAGCGGCTTGGCCAAGAATCCCAAGACTGGGGAAGACTTTGCGAGTCAGCAAGCTGTGAAGAATACCACGACCTATAATCCTAAGCTGGCCAAGCAAAAGTGGGCTGCAGCGCAAAAGCAGCTCGGGACCAAGACCGTGACGCTAGACATCATGGCCGGCAATGATGACCCGGCCGCAAGTACCGTGACCCAGTATCTGAAGGGACAATTGGAAAAGACGTTACCGGGCTTTAAGCTGAAGATTCAAAACGTACCGGCACAGGTGGCACAACAGCGGTCACAAAACGGTGATTTTGATATCTACCTCTCCCATTGGGGAGCCGACTTCAACGATCCAATCTCCTTCATGCAGATTCCGCTTAGCTCGAATTCGTTGAACTACGGTAAGTGGTCCAATAAGACCTACGACCACTTGATTGGCCGTGCGCAGAACCAAGATGCGGCTGATCCGGAGCAACGGTGGCAGGACATGGTTCAAGCGGCTAAGCTGATCAACAAGACGCAAAGCTTCACGCCGTTGTACCAGGCCGACTACGCCTACCTGCAGCGGCCGAACGTTAAGGGCATCATTCACAACACTGCGGGGACGCAGTGGAGTTACAAGTACGCCTATTTAAAGTGACGCCTGACATGGTACACTTAGACCGTGAAAGGGGGCCATCAGATGACGATTGCGGCGGATGATGGGCGTGACTGGCAGACCGATGGCGTGCAAGAATACCACGCCTACTTCGGGACGTCCACGCACGATGACCATATTTTATTTGAACTCATGACGGTGGGAGTCTTCCAAGTCGGACTGAGTTGGCAGGCAGCCGCCAGTAAGCTACCGGTCTTCCGGCGGGTCTTCGCCGGAATGGCGATTCCGCGGGTCGCTCAGCTGGACCTTGAGGCGGACGTCGACCGTATCGCGGGGGATGCCCAGATGATCGGGAACGTTCGTAAGATTCGGGCGACGATTCAAAATGCCCGGGCGATTCAGCAGATTCAAGCGGAGTTTGGGAGCTTTGCGACCTATCTCTGGTCCTTCGTTCACGGCACACCGCTGCTATTGCCGGTGGTGACCCGTGATGAGATCGTGAACCAGTCAACGATTGGCTCCGCGGTCGCCCGAGACCTGAAACGACGCGGGTGCAAGTTTGTGGGCCCGGTGGTCACACATATGTTTCTAAAGGCCGCGGGAATCTTACGCGACGAAATTCTTGATCAAACGGACTAAGAAATTGATGAGTGATGCCGGAAACTTGCGATTGGCGGGGGAACGGTCTTTAGTGAAGGTCGGCACGAACGCCGATTTGACGGGTTTTATATAAATAAATTTATTGTGACTTATGCTTGACAGTGCATTAACATTGCATTAGACTTACTTGTAAATTAAGCGATTGAAAACAATGTGATCAGGAGAGTAACCGGACGTCACGCTTCTAGAGAGCCCACGAGATGCTGAAAGTGGGTAGCGGTGATTAAGGTGAAGATGGCCTGAGATGAATTGGCATTACCGAGTCTGCGGATTAGGCAATGATGACCGGCACTCATTATCGTGCACGCACTTCTGGCTTCAGGCCACGAGTGTTAATGAGGGGTCGGTTTGCGCCGATTTGAATTAGAATGGTACCACGACAAAGTTCGTTTCTATTAAGTTAGGAGCGGACTTTTTCTTTTGGTCACAGATCAATTGCTGAAAATCATAAGCATAATAATGAGGGGGATTTAGAATCATGAAAAAATTTAAACGATTTGCTTGGTTATTTCTATTATTACTGCCACTTTTAATTGTCTCCGGTTGTGGCAAGTCAGCTAGCAGCTCCAAGACGGTGAAGGTCGGCATCATGGGAACCGATGAAAAAATCTGGAACCCAATCAAGACCAAGCTGGCGAAGCAGGGCATCAACATTAAGTTGGTCACCTTTACGGATTACAATCAACCTAACGCGGCATTGTCTAACCACGAAGTTGACTTAAACTCGTTCCAACACCGGTACTTCATGAACACTTGGAACAAGGCCCATAAGACCCACATCGTGGCCTTAGCCAACACGTACTTGGCGCCACTGCGGTTGTACTCCAAGAAGATCAAGAACGTGTCCGATATTAAGAAGGGTGACCAGATCACCATTCCTAACGATGCAACCAACGAAGGCCGGGCTTTGCACCTTTTGGAATCCGCTGGTTTGATCAAGGTTGACGACAAAGTCGATTTACCAACGCCTAAGAACATCACCCAAAATAAGTTGAACTTGAAGATCACGCCAATGGATGCGGCCCAGACGCCTCGTTCGTTGTCTGACGCAACGGCGGCCGTGATCAACAACGAGTTTGCGGCGAGTGCTAAACTAAATGCTAAGACGGCGCTGGCCCGCGAAAAGGTCAACAAGGCCTCCAAACCGTACATCAACATCATTGCGGCGAATAAGTCGGATAAGAACAACGCCACGTACAAGAAGATCATCAAGGCTTACCAGACGGAAGCCACGAAGAAGAACATTGAGAAAGCTTACGATGGCTTGTCCATTCCAGCTTGGAACTTGAAATTAAAGTAAGCCCTCGTTGACGGCAGCGGGGAGATAGGAGAACGAAGACTGTGACGAAAGAACCTATTATTCAGTTAAATCATATCGACGTGACCTTCCATAATAAGGGTCAGACGGTCAAGGCCGTTCAGGACGTCTCATTAGAGGTAGCGCGCGGCGACATTTACGGTGTCGTGGGTTACTCGGGCGCGGGGAAGAGTACCCTAGTCCGGGTCATCAACCGGCTACAGCGGCCCACCGCTGGCACGGTTACGGTCAACGGGCAGAATATCTTAGCGCTGCGGTCCAGCGAGTTACGCGCAGCCCGGAAGAAGATTGGGATGATCTTCCAACACTTCAACCTGATGAATGCGCGGACCATTGCGGACAACGTGGATTACCCCCTAAAGGGATCCGGATTATCGCGCAAAGAGCGGCATGACAAGGTCGCTCGGCTCTTGGACTTGGTCGGACTGAGCGAGAAGGCCCAGGATTATCCGGCGCAATTGTCGGGTGGTCAGAAGCAACGGGTTGCCATTGCGCGGGCCCTGGCCAACGATCCTGAGATTCTGATCAGTGATGAAGCCACGAGTGCCCTGGATCCCAAGACCACTTCGGCGATCCTGGAACTTTTGAAGCGGCTGAACAAGGAATTGGGCCTGACCGTGGTTTTGATCACGCACGAAATGGACGCCGTCAAGGAAATCTGTAATAAGGTGGCCGTGATGGAAGACGGCGCGATTATCGAACGGGGCGACTTGGTCTCCATCTTCAGTAATCCGCAAAAGCCACTGACACGCGACTTCATCAATACGGCAACCCAGATCGATCAAGCGCTGGAAAAGATTTACAAGCAGGCCAAGGGCTTGGGCTTAGACGACCATCACCGGTTGGTGCAACTCAAGTACGTGGGGGCCAGCACCGACGCACCGTTGATCACGGAGCTGTTCAAACGGTATCAGGTGGTCTCCAACATTCTTTACGGGAACGTGGAGATTTTGCAAGATACGCCATTGGGGAACTTAGTGGTCGTCATGGCCGGCGAGCCCGACCAATTGGAGCAGGCTTGGCAGTACTGCCGCGATGCGGGAATCCAGTTGACGTTCTTGAAGCCTAAAGATCCGGAGGTGGCCTAGTTGAGTATTTTTGCAAAGTATTTTCCAAACGCGGTCACGATGAAGAGTGACTTCTTACAGGCGACTTGGGAAACCATTTATATGACGCTGATTACGGCGATCGTTGCCGGTGTGATTGGGATGGCCATCGGGATTGGGTTGATTGTGACCCAACCCGGCGGTATCCTGGAGAACCGGGTCGTGTACAACATCTTGGATAAGGTGGTCAACCTGTTCCGGTCAATTCCGTTCGTCATCTTACTGGCGGTGATCGCCCCAGTGACCCGGATCATTGTGGGGACGGCGATTGGGACCACGGCGGCCATCGTACCGCTGGTGATTGGGTCCGCACCGTTCTACGCCCGGCAGATTCAAAACGCTTTGACGGAAGTCGACCACGGCATCATTGAAGCCGCTGAAGCGGTGGGGTCTGGTCCGATTGCGATTATTTTTCGGGTGTACCTGCGCGAAGGTCTGGCCGATATCATTCGCTCTTCCGTTCTTACGTTGATCAGT
Source organism: Levilactobacillus namurensis (assembly GCF_032197885.1). Classification (NCBI taxonomy): domain Bacteria; kingdom Bacillati; phylum Bacillota; class Bacilli; order Lactobacillales; family Lactobacillaceae; genus Levilactobacillus; species Levilactobacillus namurensis. The sequence continues at coordinate 649,608 of NZ_CP134159.1, forward strand.
CTGATTGACCTGACCGCGATGGCTGGAGCCATCGGGGGTGGTGGCCTGGGGAACTTGGCCATCAACGTGGGATACAGTCGCTTTGAAAGTGACGTCACTTTCCTGGCTATGCTGATTATCCTGGTCCTAGTCTTTGCCATCCAATTACTGGGTGACCTATGGGCCCGGCGAGTCGACCATACAGCTTAAAAGCGAAACAACGAAGCGTCGTTACCTTGACCAAAATGGTCGGGATAACGACGCTTTTCCGTTGGGCGAGCACTTAATGGGCTTAACGCCTTAATCGGCAAAATAAAAAAATACTAAGCTTAGAGGCATAGAAGTTACCCGACGGGGTGCTCCTATGCCTCTATTACTTTATAGTGGTAGTGAAGACAGGCCGTGGGCGCTTTGGGTCCTTGAGACCGTAATAAAAAATGGCCGCTTCACTGGTTTTAGTCAATTTGATCAAAGTATTTGGGCTCTCGAAGCCGTGTTTTGAAAACGAGATTACTAAAACTGACGTGAAGACTTCAGAAAGACAAGTATATGATTATGCGAACAATTATTGGAATCGATGTCAGTAAAAACAAAGCTAACGTTGCGGTGGCGACGGATTTAATCGTCGCCAAAGAACTGACCGTCCCTCTAGATGCACTGGGATTTAATGAACTGAAACACGTCGTGCTTCAGTTCGGCGGAAAAGCGGAAATCGTCTTTGAAGCGACTGGTGTTTACTCCCGGCGCTTAGAGTATTTCCTTCAACAAGAAAATTTGAATTACCATATTTTAAATCCCCTGGCGGCTAAGAATCGCATCGCCACTGGTACGCGAATGAGAAAAAACGATCAACGTGATGCGCGCCGATTGGCGATTACCGAGTTTACCGAACAGTTAGAGCCCTATCTTCTAGCTTACAAACAGGATCCCATCTATCGTGAATTAACGGATATGAACCGTTATTACGACCAACTCAATGAGGATAAGAAACGGGCCCGCAATCGAGCTCATCGTGTCTTACAGCTTGTATTTGCGTCATTTGGGGCCTCCAAGGGTGGCTTTAACTTCGATACAAAGCTGGCTTGGAAGATCCTAACACTCTTCCCGCATGCACAAATCGTTCGTGAAATTGGCGACCTTAACGCGTTAGAAGCACGAATATCAGCAGCACATTTCAAAGGGATGAACGCTAGGCGTATTCACGATGCCGCACGAAAGTTATGGAAACTGGCCGCTCAGAATGGTGACGCCGTACCCGTTACTTCGGATAACACGCGGCAAATGAAAGCTTTGGCGGAACAAGTTCTCACCCTAGAAGCAGCGCAGGACCAGCAGGTCGTGCGCATGATGGCCTTAGGTAAATCCTTGTCAGAGTTTACGCTTCTTCAAACAATCCCTGGTATTGGTGGCAGTACCGCCATTCGGCTAATTAGTGAATTAGGTGATATCCGACGGTTCAATACCCGTCAGCAATTGAACAGCTATGTCGGCCTGGACACAACGGAAGTTGACTCCGGTGACCATCAATCCGCTCGCCATATCACCAAACACGGTAATCCCCATGCACGCCGAATCTTGTATTGGACGGTCGTTCTTATGCTTAATCCTAAGATGGGCGACAATCATATTCGCGATGCATACGAAAAAAGACGAGAAGCTTCTTCTTCAAAGAAGAAACTCATCGTCCGTCAAATGGATCGTCTTATTAAAACAATCCTATACCTGATAAAAACGAATCAACCTTACTCCTATGAGCTGAGCCCTCAATCGAAGTAACATTCATTATAGTTTATAATACCAGCCTTGAAAAAAATTTGATACCTCCAAGGCTTATTTAGCTGGCTATAAATCACTAAAATAATAGCAATAGGGCCTAGGCTCCGGAACGAAGAACATCGTTCCGGAACCTAGACCCTAAATTTCTCATCATAAAACATTGATTTAACAACATCTTTATTGACAAAACGTAGAAAAAAGTGCGTGGTTTGACGCAAAAAAGAGAAATTTGCCGCCAAATTTTAATGATGATTCGCTAAAATTGAAAAATTATGAGACTTCGGCACAACCATAGTCGGCGAAAACCGACGCCACCTAAGTACGGTGGCAAACGGGCTGAAGGGAAAGTTGAAAGTGAGGATTTGGTGCGTTGAAAACTTCTGGTGCAGCAACTGAAAATGTGATGAAGGGAATCTTCTGGGCGACCGTGGCGTCGGCGATGTTTGGGATTTCCGGGACCGTTTTACAGTTCATTTCTCAAGGCCAAAATATTCCGGCCAGTTGGTTTTTGTCCACGCGAACGTTAGGCGCGGGCGTGGTGTTATTGGTGATTAGCTTGATCCTGTATGGTAAGAAGACGTTTGCCGTCTTCCGAAGCTGGGCAGAGCTTGGGTGGCTGCTCGCCTACGCCTTTATCGGCTTGGGAGCCAACCTGTTGACCTTCTACCTTGCCGTCCAGACGGGGAATGCCGCCGCGGCCACGATTCTTCAATATTTGAGCCCCTTATTCATTGTGCTGGGGAGCTTACTGTTTAAGCACGAGCATCCCCTCCGGAGCGACATGATTGCCTTCATCGTGGCGTTACTCGGGGTCTTTCTGGCAATCACGCGGGGGAACCTCGCGCAGTTGGCGATTCCGCTGAGTTCCCTGCTTTGGGGAATCGGTTCCGGAATTACGGCCGCGGGTTACGTGGTGTTGCCCCGGAACCTGATTCGGGACCACGGGCACGCGCCGGTCACAGTGTTAGGTTGGGGGACCTTCTTGGCCAGCATCGGCTTCAACCTGGTGCACCCGGTCTGGGTCAACATGCCCCCGATTACGGGGACTTTGATCGGCTCGATGAGCACGGTCATCTTGGTGGGAACGATTCTTCCGTTCGGTCTGTTGCTCTACAGCAGTCACTTTGCGCCTTCCGACGTGATCAGTATCGTGGATGCGACGCAACCCGTGATTACGTTCGTCTTGTCGATTCTCTTCTTGAGCCTTAAAATAACCCTAGCGGAAGTGATTGGGTCGGTCCTGGTGATTGTGGCTATTTACCTGCTACAACGGGGACGGCGCCAGTTAGAACCGCCGTTCGAACGGGAAGTTAGCCCGAACCAAAAGGTTGAGTAAGGGAGGCGGTGGCTGTGACCACCATTGATTGGGTCCGCCACGGGCAGACCTATGCGAACACGCAGGGCGTGATTCAAGGTCAGCTCGATACGGCCGTGACCTGGTTGACGCCAACGGGGGAACGGCAGGCTCAGCAGCGCCACCAGCAGCTGGACCTCACCCCCTATGACCGGGTCTTAGTTAGCCCGTTACACCGGGCCCAGCAGACTGCGCGGTGGTTGACGGCCGACTACGCGGGTCCTGTGACCACTGATTCGCGGTTGATGGAAGCGGCCTACGGGACCTGGACGGGGCAAGAGACAGCCGATTTATTGACCCAGTTTCCCACGGCCTTTGATCCGTTGACCCAAGAAGTCCGCCCCGCGGTTCTGTCCTGGATTGGTGGCGAAAGCTATTTGCAAGTACAGCGGCGTCTGGGACAGGTCATCGCAGAGCTGGTGGTGGACCACCCGCACGAGCACGTGTTAGTGGTCAGCCACGGGTTGACCATCAAGAATGCGGCGTTGTTAATGTTGGCTGCGCCGGCGACCCTAGCGTTGCCGGAACCGACCAATCTGAGTCTGACGCGGACCACGGTCGACCCCGTCACGGGACACCGCTACCTGAACAGTTACAGTGAACCCGTTTAATTCATTGATGAAGTTGAAAAAGGACCGCTTAGCCCGTGAATTGTGGGGCAAGCGGTCCTTTTTAGGACGTCCGGTAGCGCTAAAAATGGCCAAAAAAATAATGCCGTCGAGTAGGGCGGCATTATTTTTGGTTGAGCCGGTTACTTCTTCAGATTTTCTTCAACGTAAGCCTTAACTTCATCGTCAGACTTCGCATCGATCTTCTGCATAGAAGCTTCAGTTTCATCGGTGTTGTGACCATTTGATTCCATGAAGTGATCCCAAAGGGCGTCACGAACAGGAATCGCATCCTTAGACCAATCGAATACTTCTTCCATCTTTTCATCTAACAAAGCGGTCTTTTCTACAACAGCCATAACCATTACCTCCAATTAAAAATTGGTCAGTGTAGCTCAGTTGATTGGCATGGGTACCACCGGCTTCAATTCTCATGATAGTTCATTTTGCCGAAAATGGAAATTATTTTATCGACATTATTTTTGGTCAATAAGGCGACTTACGCAACTTGGAGTTCCAGAATCCAGTTAACGTCTTGTGCGTTGTGGTTGATGGTGGCGGGATCGACGACTAGGTCTTGGTTGACTTTGGTCACGGTTCCCGCAAAGGGGGTCTTGAAGTTTTCGACCGCCTTATCGCTTTCGACTTCGAGAATGTCGTCTCCGGCGGCGAGTTGGTCATCGGTCATGATGGGCAGGTCGGCGAAACTAATATCCCCAATTTGTTCTAAAGCGTCACTGGAGAGGCCCAAGCGGTAGTGGCCCTGGTCCCGTTGTTCCAGCCAAACGCCGTCTTTAATGGTAATTTCGGGGGCAGCGGTGGCGTGGCGGCCGTGCCACCAAGCAACCAAGCGTTGCCAAAAAGTGTGTGGTTGTTCAGTCATCATGATTCCTCCCAAATGTCAGTCTATCTTACTAACCAGTATACCCTTTTCTTGGAAACGCTGACAATCAATTGCTTGTGGGATTCATCACTGGGATTGTTGCCAACGGAGGCTTATGCTACACTGAAAATAATTTGGTAGGACGCCAGAGTGACCTACCGGGGAACGAAGGGAGAAATTCGGACATGTTCTTAATTGATACCAATCGTCAGGGACGGGTCGTAACGGATGCCATTGTCAACCAGTCGATCGATAATTACCTAGTCAATGATTTAAAGTTACCGGGCCACGGCCTGATGATGTACGTTAATCAACCCGCCGTTATTTTGGGAATCAACCAAAACGTGATGGCGGAAGTCAATTTTCCATACCTAGCTGAAAATCAGGTCCAGCTGGTGCGGCGAACCTCCGGCGGGGGGGCCGTGTATCACGATAAGCGAAACCTGATCTTTGAACACATCATCAACGGTGACCCGCAGGACGGGTCGAAGTTCGGCGATTACAGCGTCTTTGCGGAACCGATTCTCCGGGCACTGAAGGATATGGGCGTGGCCGATTTAGCCATTAGTGGCAAGAGCAACTTGGTCGTGAGTGGTCGGAAGTTCTCCGGCATGACCATGTTTAAGAACGGCGACGGGTACGCAGCCGGGGGCACCATCATGTATGATCTGAACGTGGATGCGGCCCACCAAGCGCTATTGCCCAGCAGTCAGCGACAACATAAAGGCGTGGCCTCGAACCGCGTGCCGATTACCAATCTCCGGCAATACCTGGCACCGGCGTATCGCGACCTGGATATTCAGGCGTTTAAGGAAGCCCTGCTGTGCCACATCTTTAACGTAGACCGGCTGGACCAGATTGAGACCTACCACTTGAATGACCGGGATTGGGAAATCATCGATCAGCGTTTGGATGACAAATACCGGACGGATGCTTGGAACTACGGAGCTAACCCGGGCTACCGGGAATACCGGGCCGTAGTCTTGCCACAGGGCCGGCTCCACCTGAACTTCACCATCCACCAAGGAACCTTCCGGAACATGGCGTTGTTTGGAACGGTCGCCCCGGCCGAGCAACTGAGCGCGGTAGCGGATCGACTGGTCGGGTTACCGGTCACGGCTGAAGCTTTGACGGCGGTATTGCGGGATGAGGCGGTCCTTGAGATTCTAGGCAACGCCGCAATTACACCCATTGTGACGGCGTTGACCACGGAGGCTCCCGATGAAGGCTAAATATGACGTAAACCAGTACGTGGGGGTCCCCGTGGCACCAGATGCGTCGGGACACTACCAGATCAAGCGCGAACCGGATGGTGACTTTAAGCTGCATTCTTGGCGGACCGGACGTCACAGTAAGGGCAAGTACCGGGGCGTGGGCCAGATCTTCTTGACGGAAAACAACCTTAAGGTGGCCGTCGTCGCCGCTTACCCGGTCAACTATAAGGAACGGCACGCGTATACGCCTATGCAGCGGTTGACCAGTGAATTCGTCGCCGATGACGTGGTCGCCTTGGCCCAGACTCACTTGGACGCGTGACCCTTTAAGCTGGGCCAGATAGCGGGAAACCCCCAGACAAACTGAATCAACTGACAAAGCGACTGCCGTTACCTGGCAAAATGGGTAACGGTAGTCGCTTTAATTTTGGAGTGTTGTAAATGATTGGTCGGCTATTTTACAAAGTAGGCCTGTTTAAAGTTGGATTGGGTCCCAATGGTGTTGAACTGAACGCCGTTGAGGTGGGGGTTCACCAGGTAAGTGCTAGCGGGTTGAATCAGGGGGGTGACGCCCTGTTCGCGCATCAGAATGCCCTCCGCCTTCAAGAGGGTGCGCCACCGGGCCGCGTTAAAGGTGGGGGCGTAACTGGCAGTTTCTACCAGGCGGTCATAGTCGGCGTTGAGCCAGTACCCCGTGTTGGTGGTGTTATTGCTAGTGAAGAGCGATAGCATGGCCAAGGGATCCGCGTATTGCGCCCGTTGGTTGTTGAGGACCAGGTCACTCTTCAGGGGCTGAATCCGTTGCGGTGACCAGGAACGGGGCTGGAGCTTAAGGGTTAAGCCGGGTAAGTGGTGTGTCAATTGCTTCCGCAGATTCCGGGCCATCAGCTGCTGGTAGGTTTCGGGCGAGTAGCCTAAAGTCAGGGTGATTCGCTTAAGGTGGCTATGGTCTAAGGCTCGCTGCCACTCGGCCGCTGCCTGCTTGGGGCGGTAAACCAGGGCCCGTTGCTCCGGCTGGGCGTTAGCGAAGTCCGCGGTTCCCCGTAGTCCACGGCTGAGTCCGGCAGGGACCACGCCCTGAGCGGGGAGGGACGTACTGCCATAAGTCATCCGGGCCAGCGTCTTGCGGTCGACGGCGTGGGAGATGGCTAAGCGGGCGTTCTTCTGGTTCAAAAGACTCGCGGCGGCGTAGTTGGGGCCCATGCGCCGGTAAGTCAGGATTGCCATCTGGGAATAAGGGCGAGCCGTGTAGTCGGCTTGGTGTTCGTAGCGTTGGATGTTCTTGAGAATGCGGACCTCATCGAGCTTGCCCGCCTGGTAAGCGCGCCAGGCCTTATGGCGGTCATGGTAGACCGTGACGTTGATGCGCTTTAAGTAGACGTGTTGCCGGTCCCAGTAGTGGGGATTGGGGACCATGTGCCAATGGTTGGCGGTTCCGTTTCGGCTGACCATGAAGGGACCCGCGTAGACTTGGTATTCCGGCTTGGTGGCGTATTTGGCGCCGTATTTGCGGGCGACCCGTCGGCTTTGGGGGCCGAAGAGCGGGTAGGCTAAGCGTTGGGGCAATTCGGCCATGGGGTGGTCGAGCTGGACCACCAGTTTGAACTTACCGACGGCGTGAACGCCCAACTGGGAAGGGGGTAAGCTGCCGGCTAAGATCTTGTGCGCGTTTTTGATTCCCCGGAAGAGGTCGGCTTGACTGGCCGTGGTCCGGGGGTCGAGGGCCCGACGCCAGGAGTAGACGAAGTCGTGTGCCGTGATCACCGACCCGTCGCTCCAGTAGGAATCTTTCCAGAGCGTAAAGGTATAGGTGGTTTTAGCGGCGTTGATCGAGACTTTCTTGGCTAAGGCCAGCGCAGCCTGTCCGTCGCGATTGGTCTGATAGAGCCCCTCGATGGTGTTGTTAAGCCGACCAAAGGAAGTCATGCGGTCCACGTCCAAGGTAGTCAGGGGATGCCGGGTCGCCAGGTTCAAGACTTGGTCTTTAGTCATGACCCCTTTGCTGTCACTGGTGGTCTTGACCGCCTGGGGCCGGGTACAACCGGTCAAGCCGCAACTGCAGACCACCATTAGTAAAATTATCCAGCGCTTCACGTTTACCCCTCCGTTAATCCTGTTTGTCTTTTCTGATAATAGGGGAGTGGCCGGGCGGCGTCAAGTCTGAGTCACAGTCATGACTTGTGGTTCTGGAGGGAATTCGCTAAAATTGAGAAAATGATAAACGGAGGGACACCCATGGAACAGTGGTCAGCAACAACGATTCAAGCGTTTCGCCAGACCCTCTTAGCGTGGTATGACCAATCCGGTCGCGACCTACCTTGGCGCCGCGATCAGGACCCCTACCATGTCTGGGTTAGTGAAATTATGCTTCAGCAGACGCAGGTCAATACCGTGATTCCCTATTACCAGCGGTTCATGGCGGCGTTTCCGACCGTTACGGCGTTAGCTGCAGCGGACCAAGCCGACCTCTTGAAGGCCTGGCAGGGATTAGGATATTATTCACGGGCGCGGAACCTACAACGGGCCGCCCAGCAGTTGGTCCACGACTATCATGGCGTTTGGCCCCGGACCGCCGCCGAACTACAAGACTTAGTTGGTGTGGGGCCCTACACGGCCTGCGCGATTGCCAGCATCGCGTTTGGCGAAGTGGTCCCGGCAGTCGATGGCAACGCCTTTCGGGTCTTTGCCCGACTCTTACTGATCGATGCCGACATCGCGCAACCCAAGACCCGCCAACTCTTTATGAAGATCATTCAACCAATCGTGGACCCGCAGCGACCGGGAGCCTTCAATCAGGCGATTATGGACCTGGGGTCGAGTTATATGACGGCCAAGAACCCGGATCCGGAACACTCGCCGGTCCGAGCGTTCGACGCCTCTTACCGGGAAGGTCGGGTACTGGACTATCCCGTGAAGACCAAGAAGCCCCGGCCTAAGATCGTGCCCTACTATGGCCTGGTGATCACGTCACCGGCGGGCTACTTACTGGTTCAACGGACGGCGCAACAGATGTTGGCTGGGTACTGGAGTTATCCACTGATTCCGCAAGACCAGTTACGCGAATCGGCGACGGCGTCTACAACGTTGGCCGCAGATATGGCGACGCTGACGCAACAGTGGGCGACGGACCACCACTTAGCACTGACCTTGACGCCAGTGGCCGGGAAGCCCATCCAGCACACCTACACCCATCAACGGTGGCGAGTAACTTTGTTGAGTGCCCACTTTGAGCAGACGCCGTCACTGGCACTTTACCCGGGAAAGTGGGTCCCGGCAGCGCAGATTGATCAATTACCGTTACCCAAGATTCAAGAGAAAATGATGCAGCGGTGGGCCACGTTAGACCGTGAGAAATAGGGGGAAGTAAACCATGACAGATATTTTTACGATTTTAAAGAACGTTTCGGTGAATCACCAACCCGTTGCGGGGACCGAAATCGTGGTGACGGACGTGCAGGGGAAGCCCAACGGCCTGTTGACAGACCTGGTCCACGACCTGATCAACGACGCCTTACTTTTCGTTAACCTGGCAGAGATTGCGACGGCTGATGACCTGATTGACCGTTTACACGCCCATACGCCGCTCCCGGATGATGTCTTGGAGGAGTATGCGAAGATTTTAGCCGAGCGCTGTTACGGCCTAAATTTTGCGCCACAGAAGGGCCAGATTGAGATCATTGTGCATCGCTAAAAGGGGGCTACACTGTGGGAGAATCAGAGTTGATTGAGACCATGCCGGGTGCGAATACGGCGCCGCCAGTATTGCTGTTGCAGGGAACCGGCGGCACCAACCAAGAGATGCTTAATTTCGGTCGCCGGTTGGCCCCGCAGAGTCCGTTGATTACGATTGCCGGCCGGCAGGGTGTGGGCCCACAACGCCAATATTTTCGGCAAACGGCGAGCACGCCAGCCGACCCGCAGCAACTGGAAACGGAGGCGCAGTGGCTGGCCGAACAGGTCACGGCGATTTGTCGCGACCATCGCTGGGATTGCGACCACTTGATCACGGTGGGGTACTCCAACGGGGCCGCGATGGCAGCGTACGGACTCCAGACGGGATACTTGCCAGGCACCACCGCACTACTGTTTCACCCCTTATGGGTTCCGGTGGCGCGGCCCCAAGACCAGCAACACCGGCAGGTCTGGCTCTCGGCGGGACGGCATGACCCGTTGGTCTCGGTGGCGACGGTCCAGCGTGTCGCTGACGCGTGTGCGGCGACGGGGATGCAGACCACGGTCACGGTGACCGGGGGAACCCACCACATGACCCCTGGAGAAGTCCTCCAAGCTTATCAGTGGTTGGCGCCGCGGCTGACCACGGATTAAAATTGATTTGAAAAGATTGTTGAAGGGGCGTGAGGTGCCGGATTGACCGGGATACGCGCCCGCAATTCTCGAAGAATTCATCGAATTTAGGAACATCTCATTTGCTATTTTTGAAAATACCTGTTATCCTGTTGTTAATGTATTTATGGTTCGGAAGTTTTAAAGGCTCGACGTTCTTTAAGAATGGCTCCTTTTTACCCCAGCTTTCAAATGCAAATATTATATTGCGCTATGCGCACACGGAGGTTTCATTCTTATGGAACAAGGTACTGTTAAATGGTTCAACGCTGATAAAGGTTACGGCTTCATTACTCTTGAAAACGGCTCAGACGTGTTCGTTCATTTCTCTGCTATCAACAGTGAAGGTTTCAAGACGCTTGAAGAAGGCCAACATGTATCCCTTGACGTAGAACAAGGCGATCGTGGCCCACAAGCTGCTAACGTTACGGTTGTTGACTAATTTACTTTAGCCTATAGCCTGAAAAGCCACCATCTGCGGATGGTGGCTTTTTTGCGTCTTCAGGGCGTTGAAGGCGGGTGGACAGCAAATTTCTCTCGTATCTAGGTTGGTAAAAAGTGTATACTAACCTTATTCTAAAAATTTAGAGGGATTATCTTGGAAAACTTATTCGAACAGGCCCCGATTCGGCAGGCCTACTTTAAACTCGCCATGCCCGTGGTCCTGAGCATGCTCGCTAGTATGATTTACAACTTGGCCGACACCTTCTTCGTCTCGATGACCCAAAACACCGCCTTGGTTGCGGGGGTCTCGCTGTGTACGCCACTGTTCAACCTGATGATTGCCTTGGGGGACGTCTTCGGGTTGGGGGGTAGCGCCTACGTCTCCCGGTTACTGGGACAGCAGAAGAATCAGTTAGCCCGCCACGTCAGTAGCTGGTGCTTCTACGGCGGCATCTTCAGCAGTATCGGGTTAGCCGTGTTGATGCTGATTTTCGAACGGCCCATTCTGATGGCGCTAGGCGCGACCAGCGCGACTTATGGTTACGCGGCTCAGTTCTACCGGATCTTCAACATTGGGGCGGCCCTGGTCACGATTTCCATCGTTCCGGGGAACTTGATGCGAACCGAGGGACGAGCGAAGGAAAACATGATTGGGACCGTGGGGGGCATCATCCTGAACGTGATTTGTGACCCGATCTTTATTTTAGTCTTACATATGGGGGCCGCGGGGGCGGCCTTAGCGAACTTGATTGGGTACACGCTGACCGATATCATCTTGATTCAATACGTCCGGCGGCGGTGTCACGTGATCAACGTTAACTGGCACGAGGTCTCCTTGAAGCATTCCGACGTCTGGCAGGTCCTGGTCATCGGGATTCCCGCTTCAATCACGAACCTGATGATCAGTTACCAGACGGCGCTGTTCAATAACTACTTGGCCCGGTATGGTGCGGACCGGGTGGCGGCCTTAGGGATTGCCACCAAGGTTTCCCAAGTCGTCAACGCCATCATGGTTGGGTTTGCGTTTGGAGCCCAGCCGTTGATTGGGTATAACTACGGTGCGGAGAACCATGACCGGTTACGTAAGATCATCCGGTTTGACCTCCTAGTCGAGGTGGTCTGGTCGTTGGTCATGGCCACGTTAATGATCCTAGTCGCACCTTGGATCGTGGCGTTGTTCTTAAAGAACCCGGCCGTTATCCATTACGGGGCGCAGCTACTGCGGGTTCTGCTGATCACCACGCCGTTTGCGGGGGCCATCTTGGTCTACACCACGGTCTTCCAGTCCACGGCGAAGGCGTTAAACGCGTTACTGATGTCGGTGTCCCGGCAAGGGGTCATCTTCACCATCGCGATTGTGGTCGGAAGTCTGTTATTCGGCTACACCGGGATCATCTGGTCTCAGGCCGTTGCGGATGTCTTAACGGCGCTACTGGGCTGGGGCTTATACCGGCGCCAGGTCGCTAAGGCCAACCAACAGTTGACGGTTTAGGAATTTTAGGATGCAGATAGACAGCATAAAGCCGCCAGAACGGTAAATTCTGGCGGCTTTATTGTGGTTAATGGGTTTAGCGGTCGGTCCGGGCACGGAGGGCGTACAGGATGGTGATGGTATCTACGGCCTCCTGGAACAGGGCCCCGATGATAGCGGGGATGATGCCGAAACTGGCGATGAGCATCAGGCCGGTACAGATAGCGATACCGATCAAAACCGCTTGCCGGGCGACGCGCATGGTGTCCCGGGAGATCTTGACGGCGGTGCTGACCCGGGTCAGGTCGTCCTTTAAGACCACGGCGTCCGCTGATTCACTGGCCGCGGTGGCCCCGTGAGCACCCATGGCGATTCCCACGTCGGCGACAGCCAAGGAGGGGGCGTCGTTGACCCCATCCCCGACCATGGCCACCGGTGTCTGATTAGCGGGGAGTTGCTTCAAGACGTTGATCTTATCGGTAGGCAGACAGTCGGCGTGAATCCGGTCGATGCCGACCTCCTGGGCAATCTGTTCCGCAATGGGTTGACGGTCGCCGGAAATCATAATCAGGTGGTCGATCTTTAGGTCGTGCAGGGCCGTCATGGTCTCGGCGGCTTCGGGACGAACCCGGTCGGTGAAGGTCACACATCCCACGTAGTCGCCGTTAACGGCAACGTAAACGGCAGTCTGATCGACCTTGGTGATGGGCTGGTCGGTCACGTAGCTGGCCTTCCCCGCCCGTACGGTCTGACCGTCAATCGTGGCCTGAACACCAGCTGCGGTGGCTTCGACGACGTGATCAGCGGTGAGGAGGGTCGTGGGGTTCGCGGCCACCAGGGACCGAGCTAGCACGTGGTTGGACTGTTGCTCGGCACTAGCGGCGAGTTCTAAGAGGCGACTGGCCGTGGTGCCGGGTTCGGGGAGCAGTTGGTCGACCACTAAGTGACCCTGCGTAATCGTCCCCGTTTTGTCGAAGGCGAAGCTGCGCACCTTGGCCAGCTTTTCTAGGGTCGTCCCGGTCTTTACGATGATTCCGTTACGGCTGGACCGACTCATTCCCGAGACCAGGGCAATCGGTGCGGCCAGGATCAGGGGACAGGGGGACGCGACCACCAAGACTTCGGCAACCCGGACGGGGTCACCGGAGAGCCACCAGGCGACGCCCGCAATTAAGTAGGCGCCTAGGGTGAACGGTACGGCGTAGCGGTCGGCCATCCGCACGAAGTGGGCGGGCTGGTTCTCGGCCTGCCGGACCAACCGAACGATGTTTTGGTACTGACTATTGGCGGCTGTCTGGTCCGCTTGAATCTGGATGGCGGTACTTCCGTTAATGGCGCCAGACATCACAGGGTCGTTCGGGTGCTTGTCGACCGGGCGGGATTCACCGGTCAGTGAGGATTCATCGACGGTGGTGGTCCCGGTTAAGACGGTCCCGTCAACGGGAATGACCTCGCCAGGCTTGACCAGTAGCCGTTGGCCGACTTGAACCTGGTCAATGGGAATGGCGGTAACGGTGTCGCCGGTCACCAGGTGGGCGTTTTGAGGGGAATTGGCCAGGAGACTTTGGAGCTCCGAGTTCGCCCGGTTAGCGGCAAAGTCTTCTAAGGCATCGCCCCCGGTCAGCATCAGTAAGACAATCAGTGCAGCCCAGTATTCGCCCACGGCTAAAGTGGCGATGACCGCCGTAATGGCCAAGAGATCGACCCCGAATTTACCGGAGCGGAGGGTTTTGATCATGTCAACGAACATCAGGAGGGCGATCAGGGCCCCCAGAATCGTGACCAGCCAGGCCGCCCATTGTTGTTCGTGTAGGATGAATTGACAGATCAGCGCAATGGCCCCGATTGTGAGGACCCCCCAAAGACGTTTATAGTTGGTTAGTTTCATCGTGGCTCCCTCCTTGATTTTTAGAATGATTCTTAACTAGAGTATACCAAATTTAGCCTAAAAAGAAAGCGCTTAACTTAAGGGAGCAGATTCTAAGGACTCGAAGGAAAGCTATGGTAGAATTGAGCCAACGAAGCAGTATGAAAGGGCACGATGGATAATGGAAACCAATCAAACAACGGATGAACGGATCCTCGCAGCGTTTTCGGCACTGATCTTAAAGTACGGTTACCAAGGCGCCACGACCCGCAAAATTGCGGCAACGGCGGGTATTAACGAAAGCACGGTCTTTCGGCACTACCAAGACAAGCACAGTATTTTAACGGAACTTGTGGCGACGTATCTACAGGATATCGACCAGATCGACGCGACGTTCTGTCCCACTGGCGATATTGAGGTGGATCTGCAACACATTGCGGACCTCTACGCGACTTTCGTCCGGAACCACCAGGCGGTCTTCTTGTTAGGGTTACGGGATGCTTATCGCTTTCCAGAAATCAGTCACGCGGTCAAGCAGTTGCCCATGCGATTAAAGGACCGGTTAACGGTGGCCTTTCAGGAGATGGTGCGCACTGGTGAAATTAACGCTCAAGTGGACGTCAAGCATGAAGTCAGTAACTTTATCCTGATCAATTACGGCAACGTGGTGTTCAACGCGATTTACCCGCATGATGATATGGGCGTCCCCACGGCGCAGTTCGTGGCTGAAAACGTGAAGACCTTCGCCCAGCATTTGAAATAACGATGGGGTTTAGCGGAATGGCCCATCAAAAAAGCAGGCTTACCAAGTGATTGGCAAGCCTGCTTAAGGTTTTAGTGATGTCGCAAGAGAACATCTAACCTAGATTCAGACCCTTTGCGGCAGTAAGGACACAGCGTTTTAAATCCTGCTTGTCCAAGTTTTGTCCAAGTAAATTGGTTATCCTGAGACTTCCGATAGAGCGGCAATCATTTTTTGATCTTCCTTCTGTTTCATCTCTTTAACCAGATGTGAGTAAATATTCAGTGTGACATTGTAGCTTGAGTGACCCAAGCGCTCCGAAATGTAGTATATCGAGACGCCCTTATATAGAAGGTACGATGCGTGAGTGTGCCTAAGCCCGTGGAAGGTGATCACTTTAGCATCCAGTTTCTTCAAGGCGTGACGAAGTGTCTTGTTCGATGCGTTCGACGTGGGGACCTTACCGACCGGGGTGATGAAGAGTAGCCCAAGGTCGTTGGCTAGGCCATGCTTGAGCTGCATGATCTTCTGTGAGTGGTGATACATCTTCAACAGACGTAGCAGCTCAGGAGTGACCGACACCGTACGGTTCGACTGCGGGTTCTTCGTTGGTCGAAAGCCTGTGTCGCCAACGGTGTCCCAGGCTTTATTGATGCTGATGGTCTGCTCCTTGTATGAGATGTCATCCCAAGTCAACCCTGCCACCTCTGAGAAGCGAGCGCCTGTCAGCAGGGCCACTAGAATCATCATCCTGGTAGGAGCTGTGGCATCGACTCGCTCGCTCATATAGGCCATGAGCTTAGCCATATCGGACGTATCAAGATACTTGAGCCGACGGTCCTTGCTGGCGTGACCGCTCGGGGAGGTATGGGCGGTGAAATCTTGTGGAATCACGCCATCCTCCACAGCAGAGCGGACGGATGCCCGTATCTGAGTATGGATTTTTCGCGAGGTCGAAAGTGCATGACCCTTACCGTAGGCGTTTAGAAAGCGCTGGTAGGCCGTCCGAGTGATTCGGTCTATCTTCTGCCCTGAGAAGTACTCATCGACGACATGTATCGCGTACTCATACCGTCGGCGTGTTGTGTCACTCACTAGCGGTTCCTTAAAGGCGTGGTACCATGATTTAAAGTACTCCGGGAGCGTAATCTGACTTCGGGCAACGCCCCGACCAGACAGCTTGCGATTTTCAAGCTCACTAGCCCACTGGATGGCTAACCTCTTCGTCTTAAATCCGCCTTTAGTGATAGGTTTGTCGATACCTGAAGCGCGATTGTAGACGCGTGCCTCCCACTTCGAGCCCCTTTTTCTATAGCTTGCCATTGTAGTCATTCCTCCTTAAGTTCACCTAGCCGGGTAGACTTTAAGGATTGTGGCATCACCACCTTTCGGTTATACTTGAGTATGCAAAAGGGCATAGTAGTCCCTTGATCGTATGTGTGTGCATCCCATTATCTTGGCGGGTAGGGGGATGCACTTTTTTCTACGTTTTGTCAATAAAGATGTTGTTAAATCAATGTTTTATGATGAGAAATTTAGGGTCTAGGTTCCGGAACGATGTTCTTCGTTCCGGAGCCTAGGCCCTATTGCTATTATTTTAGTGATTTATAGCCAGCTAAATAAGCCTTGGAGGTATCAAATTTTTTTCAAGGCTGGTATTATAAACTATAATGAATGTTACTTCGATTGAGGGCTCAGCTCATAGGAGTAAGGTTGATTCGTTTTTATCAGGTATAGGATTGTTTTAATAAGACGATCCATTTGACGGACGATGAGTTTCTTCTTTGAAGAAGAAGCTTCTCGTCTTTTTTCGTATGCATCGCGAATATGATTGTCGCCCATCTTAGGATTAAGCATAAGAACGACCGTCCAATACAAGATTCGGCGTGCATGGGGATTACCGTGTTTGGTGATATGGCGAGCGGATTGATGGTCACCGGAGTCAACTTCCGTTGTGTCCAGGCCGACATAGCTGTTCAATTGCTGACGGGTATTGAACCGTCGGATATCACCTAATTCACTAATTAGCCGAATGGCGGTACTGCCACCAATACCAGGGATTGTTTGAAGAAGCGTAAACTCTGACAAGGATTTACCTAAGGCCATCATGCGCACGACCTGCTGGTCCTGCGCTGCTTCTAGGGTGAGAACTTGTTCCGCCAAAGCTTTCATTTGCCGCGTGTTATCCGAAGTAACGGGTACGGCGTCACCATTCTGAGCGGCCAGTTTCCATAACTTTCGTGCGGCATCGTGAATACGCCTAGCGTTCATCCCTTTGAAATGTGCTGCTGATATTCGTGCTTCTAACGCGTTAAGGTCGCCAATTTCACGAACGATTTGTGCATGCGGGAAGAGTGTTAGGATCTTCCAAGCCAGCTTTGTATCGAAGTTAAAGCCACCCTTGGAGGCCCCAAATGACGCAAATACAAGCTGTAAGACACGATGAGCTCGATTGCGGGCCCGTTTCTTATCCTCATTGAGTTGGTCGTAATAACGGTTCATATCCGTTAATTCACGATAGATGGGATCCTGTTTGTAAGCTAGAAGATAGGGCTCTAACTGTTCGGTAAACTCGGTAATCGCCAATCGGCGCGCATCACGTTGATCGTTTTTTCTCATTCGCGTACCAGTGGCGATGCGATTCTTAGCCGCCAGGGGATTTAAAATATGGTAATTCAAATTTTCTTGTTGAAGGAAATACTCTAAGCGCCGGGAGTAAACACCAGTCGCTTCAAAGACGATTTCCGCTTTTCCGCCGAACTGAAGCACGACGTGTTTCAGTTCATTAAATCCCAGTGCATCTAGAGGGACGGTCAGTTCTTTGGCGACGATTAAATCCGTCGCCACCGCAACGTTAGCTTTGTTTTTACTGACATCGATTCCAATAATTGTTCGCATAATCATATACTTGTCTTTCTGAAGTCTTCACGTCAGTTTTAGTAATCTCGTTTTCAAAACACGGCTTCGAGAGCCCAAATACTTTGATCAAATTGACTAAAACCAGTGAAGCGGCCATTTTTTATTACGGTCTCAAGGACCCAAAGCGCCCACGGCCTGTCTTCACTACCACTATAAAGTAATAGAGGCATAGGAGCACCCCGTCGGGTAACTTCTATGCCTCTAAGCTTAGTATTTTTTTATTTTCTAAGTAAAATTTAAAACGCTGCTACTTGCTCCACTTGAATTCTGAGGTGTTCCAAGCCTTGGAGTGGCCAAGACGCTCGGCCCCTAAGTAGATGCTGGTATGTGGGGATGCGTCTTTGTCGACCTCTTTGCCCAAGATGGCGACCTGTGCATTGGCTAGCCCTTGGGCATGCTTGACGACGAAGCTCTTATCCTTATCACTCAGAGCAGGGAAATCAGAGGTCACCTTGACCACTAGGCCACGACTGTCGTAGACCATGGTGTCGACGTAAGTGGCCCAGTCGTAGCTACTCTTTCCGTTCTTGGAGTAGTCCTGGTCTTCGCCTAGGCTGTCGATGAGCCCAGAGTTGTACTCCTTGAGTTCTGACTTACTCAGCGACTGCAAGACGTCCGCTTCTGTGGATGACTCAGACTTAGCCGAGCTAGACGACTTAGCGGATGAGCTGCTGCTATCAGATGCGGTGCTACTTGACGTACTTCCGCCGGATATGCCGCCGAAGACGAGCATGACCAGGAAGCTTGCGGCTGCGGTGATCAAGACTGTTTTTCCGCTAAAGGGAAGCTGGATTTTCTTAGCGTGGGCATACAGCCAGACGGCGATGATCCCGACGAAGGCGAGGGCGGCAAGCGATGTGATGGTGTCTGTAATTTGCATAGGATGACCTCCATTAGATTGGTATACCCTCATCATACCGGACTTAAATCATTTGACAACGCTTTCAGGGTAAAAATTAATGGTGTCACTGATTACTACCTTGTACCCCTTATAGGTAGACTCTTCGCCTAACTGGGTTTTAAAGTACTCAATCGCATTTTTTAAAAAATCGACCGGGACATCCAGCTCATCAGCAATTTCATAGTCGTACTGCAACCCCATCTGGTAGCAGTGGAGTAAGTCATCCATGCTGATGATGGTCTTATAGGCCAATCGGCGCGCCTGCAGCTCCTGCTTGCGATTGCTGAGGTCTTGCTGGTCCAAGATGACGCCCACAGTGGTGAGGGCGTGCATGAATTCCTCAGTGAGGATGACGCGCTTGTCGATTTCCGGCTGGTCAGCCTCTAAGAAGATGTAGGGCTTTTTGTCGCGGACCCGGAAGGTCCCATACGTGCCAGTCTTTTCCCTGAGATGAGGTACTTCGATGATCGCGGCGTACTGGCTAAACGCCGCAATCAGCTGTTCTAACTTACTTAGGACCATATACAGACCACCCTACTTTTTCTTTTCGTACTCATCGATGATGCCGTCAAGCGTCTCAGCAATTTTCTTGGCTTCAGCCTTATCTATATGATGGCTAGGGTCAGCTTGATGGGCTGCAAGAGTGTCTGGCTGGTCAAAGCTATCCTGATCTTCTACCTGAGCTTGAGTGTAAGCGTAGACCCGTTGCTTGTGGGCATCATCTAACTTAGCGACTTCCTTGGCAAGCTGGGCGCCAAAAATGTCACTCACTAGGGATGAAAAGGTGGCTTCCACAGCGTGAGGCTGGTCGGAACGGCCCAGGAGGTAGTCAGTGGTCACGTCAAAGTAATCAGCCAGCTCAATGACCTTCTTGGCGCTTGGGTTAGATCGCTTCAAGCGATACAGGGTATTGAGCGAGTATCCAAGGTGCTTTTCGACGTCGTTAATCGACTCGCCACGTTTTTCAGAAAGTTTTTTGATTCTGTCAAAGACTACTAGCATGGGCTTTCTCCAATCTTCTTTTAAAACTTTTGACTAAAACTATTGACGTTTTTACACAAATGTTTTAATATCGTTCTTGTAAGGTAATTCGATAAGCATTCTGATGACCGAATTGTTACGGTTATGAGAGGAAATCCTCCGTCAGACGGCTGTTAAAGCCCTTTGTTTAGGCTTTTTAACTATGCTTTAATTTTAAAATATTTGACTAAAATAGTCAATGTTTTCTAACTGATATATTAAATAGTTGTTGAAATGCCTTACGAAAAAATAACTGAAAGGAGGGGGGGCAGATGCCAACCACATTAGCAGGACGTCAACTCATCCGGGAATACTTGGACGAAAACGACATCTCAATCACCAGCCTGGCGACCACCTTTGGCGTCGGCAAGATGTACATGGCCCAGGTCCTGAGCGGTTCACAGAGCTCACCATCAGCCAACGCACTGGTGCTGAAAATCATCGAAACTTTCAAAATTCGGCCTAAAAGTAAGGAGGGGTAATCGTGGATGACTTACTAAACAGCTTGACCCGCCTCTTCCGTCAGGCCTACGAGCAAGGCGTAGAGGATGGCCGCAAGGAGCGAGATCATCGCTTCATCAAGCGGGCAGAGATGCAGGGTGAATTCGGCATCCCGGTCGACACTTTCGACTCGGACTTCCGCGGTAAGCCGGGATTTCCGACCTACAGATTTGGCACTGCAGAGCGGTACTACATCCCAGCAGTCAGTCAGTGGATTCTTGAGCACCAAGAACGCAATTAAAATCCTAGCCGGGTAGTGGAGGTGAAGAGATGACGCGAGAAATTGCTGAGATGAAAGCACTGTGGAAGGACCTGATGACCCCAGTATACCGGTGGTTCGAGCTACCGGATGGAGATGAGAAATGGGCCGACTGGTCAGCAATGTTTCTGGTAGGAATCATCATTGTTGATCTGGTGGTGATGTAGTTGGAAACAGTAATGATTTTTGTCTTTGTTTTTGGAATTGGTTTACCCATTCGATTGGGTTACGAAAGGTGGAAAAATAATCATGACAAATAAAGAACTGGCAGCACACTGGCGTGCTAAGTTAATGCGGACGCCGGCGAGTTACCAAGCGTTAGCAACCTACCGTTTTCAGCAGTGGGAGAAATTTGCAAACTTAGCTCATGAGGAGGAAAAACACCATGAAAATTGAAATTGACTTAGACACCGTCCTTACCAAGGTAGCGGACCGGATGCAGGCCAGCGAGCTTGTACCGGAGGAATTCAAGGACCAACTCATCCACGACGTGGTGAGGGTGGCCAAGGATCAGGCTGAAAGAGACCCAGAGAAGTGGGCCAACGCCATGGCGGGGGACATCGCTGACATGACCATCCGCAAGATGCTTCAGGAGTGTGGGCCGCTACTCGGCTTCCTGCGGGCAGCCAGTCACTAGAAAGGAGGTGGGAGTATCATTCACACACGAACCCTGGCCGACCTGGTCTATACGTATCCTAAGCATCACTGGCTCGCCAAGCTAGTCGACCGCATCAAAAAGGCCAGCTACCGCAAATAGCTGACCTGAACAAAATATATTTCAAGTGGATTATACCACGGAAAGAGGGTTGAAATGAAACCATCTAAAATTACTATCACCAATGTACGAGATGATGAACCAGATATGATGTTCAGTGCTGAGCACATTACGCCAGACGATATTATTACTGGCTTACTAACGAATGCGGCTATTGTTAATCAGAAATGTGATCTAGACCTTGATGATTTTCTACATGCCGCGATCCAATGCTATAACGGTTCAAACGGTGCTGAATACGGCGAAGAGGTGACCCCGAGTGACAACTAAACCTGAGTTAACTCTGCCTGATTATCGGGTGGAATATCTACCAACAATCATCTCAATTCAAAACTACGAACAACTGCAACAAACCGTCAATGACTATGCTAATAAATTCAACAACATGGTCGTGACCGACGCCACGGAAAAGGATGCCAAGAATATTCGGGCAGAACTTCGCAAGGTGTCTGCCGCGTTGGACGATCGCCGGAAGGAAATCAAAAAAGATTTTAACCGACCTTATGATGATTTTGCCGAAAAAGTCAATATTCTACGGTCGAACCTAGATCAGGCCATTATCCCTATCGACAGAGGGTTAAAGGAATTGGAAGAACAGCAACGACAAGAACGGTTGGTTGGAGTCCAAAATTTAATTGATGAAATGGCTCCGAACTACGGCGTTGAATCAACGGAGATTAAAGTTGATCCTACTTGGCTGAACAAGACCATCAGTAAGAAAAAGATAGTTGATGGGATTGCTGGGACCATGGTTTCCATTAAGAAAGCCAAGGATAAGTTAGCGACTGATATTTTAACTATCACCAAATATGCTGAGGTTCAAAAAGTAGACCCATCTGGTTGGGTGGACCAACTCAAGCAAGGACAGGATGTCGATTACCTGATGGCCGCCATTGACGCACAGGTCAAGCGCAAGGCCGAGAAACAACGACAATTAGAAGCCGAAGCGGCTGAAGAACAGACCCATCAAGAGACTCGCGGGGATGCCATCGTGGATACCAACACCGGGGAAGTAGTCTCACACCAAGTCACTCTGATGATCACGGCGACAATTCCCCAGATGGAGATGCTCAAGAGCTTCATGGACGCCAACCGCATTGGATACGAAAGGGTGAAGTGATATGGAGATTCAACACGCATCAGACCTCAAGCGGGCCCAGGACTTCAGCGCCCTGATTTACGCCCAGCCGGGAACCGGGAAGACGTCGACCCTGCGCTTCCTGCCCGGGAAGACGCTGGTCATCGACATTGACCGTACAACCAACGTTTTAGCGGGAGCCCCAAACATCGACATTGTGAAGCTAGACACCAAGCGTCCACTGGAGGGAGCCCGTCAGCTACTGGCGGAAATTGCCAAGAGCTACCGAGGAGCCTACGACAATATTGCCGTTGACAACCTCAGCGAGTTTGAGCACGCGTGGTTAGGTGAGAAGGCCAACGCGTCGAAGACCAAGCAGGGGGCGGACATGGGAGTTCCTCAGATGAACGACTACAATCAGTACGGTTTTTACCTCCCAGACATGATTCGGTATATTAACTCATGGCCGGACATCAACAAAGTCTACACGGCCTGGGAGACCACCCGTCAAATCGAATCACCGAGTGGTCAGACCTTCAACCAATTCATGCCCGATATTCGGGAAAAGGTTCTCACCAACGTGATGGGGCTAATGAACCTGGTCGGACGGATGGTGGTTTCCAGCAAGACCGGTCAGCGAGGGTTTATTCTGCATCCGTCCAACGCGGTGTATGCAAAGAACCAACTGGACGAACGTAAATTTGCCCTTCCGCAGGACCTTTTTACAAAGATTGGTGGTGATGGGGATGTACCAACTGCACCCGTACCAGGCAAAGCTGGTGAGCCAGGCCCGGGCGGCCCTAGCAAGGGGTAAAAAAGCGGTTCTCCTGCAAAGTCCGGCTGGATCCGGTAAATCGGTCATGATTGCGGAAATCGCGCGTTTAGCGGTCGCTAAGGGCGGTCAGGTGATGTTTACGGTTCATCGCAAGGAATTGGTGAACCAGATTCGGCAGTCCTTTCGCGAAAACGATGTGGACTTGTCCCAGTGCACCATCTTGACCGTGGGAAAAATTGCTCACCGACTGAGTGTTCTACCGCGGCCGACCCTGATCATCACCGACGAGACCCATCACAGCCTGGCACGGACTTACCAGAAAATCTACGACTACTATGCCGGCATCCCCCGACTAGGCTTCACGGCTACCCCATGGCGGCTCAACGGAAAAGGACTGCATGACGTGTACGATGCCTTGATTATTGGTCCAAAAATTGACTGGCTGATTGAGCATCACTATCTGGCACCTTATGAGTACTACTCGGTGAAGCTGGTCGACGAAGATAAACTTAAACGGTCTAGCACCGGGGACTACACTAGCAAGTCAATCGATGAGGCTGTGGGCCGGACCATCTTTGGGGATGTTGTGAGGACCTATCAGGAGAAGACGTCAGGCCAGCAGGCGATTGTCTATGCTCACTCAGTCGAGTTCTCCAAGGAAGTCGCCCAAGCTTTTCGAGCTAGCGGCATTCAAGCGGCTCACGCCGATGCCAAGACACCCTCCAAGGAGCGTGAACGGATCATGACCAGCTTCAAGGACGGGTCACTCAAGGTGCTGTGCAACGTCGATTTAATCAGCGAAGGCTTCAACGTCCCGGATTGCTCGGTGGTCATCATGCTGCGGCCGACGGAGTCGCTGGTACTCTTCATCCAGCAATCGATGCGTTCGATGCGGTACCGGCCAGACAAAGTGGCGACCATCATCGATCACGTCGGGAACTACTTGCGCTTCGGTCTACCAGACGACGATCACCAGTGGTCACTGGCAGACCGTAAGAAGCGCAAGGGCAAGAAGGCCAATGACGCGCCACCCATTCGGACATGCGAGTTCTGCTTCGCGGTCATTCCAGCAGCATCGACGATTTGCCCCGTGTGTGGGCGAAAAATCGAAAAATCTGCTTCAGAGATGGAAACTGACAGCTCAGTCGAGTTGGAACGAATCCATGGTCACCTGGACATGAAGGCCGATTACAATTCAGTCCGCTATGCGCGGATGAAGCCTAGTGAGGCCGAGACGATGGAGGACCTGTACGGCATCGCGAAAGCACGCCACTACAAACCGGGATGGGCTTACTTCCAAGCCCGCTCACTTGGCTTGCTCAATAAATAAATTTAGGAGGAACACATCATGGCGAATGACTTTATGAACACAAACTACGCCAACAATACTAGCAGCAGCTACGATCCGCTACCGACCGGGACCTATGAGATGATCATCAACAAGGCCCAGGAGTCAGCGACCAAGAATGGGGCCGAGACTCTGCAGATTGACCTGCTGGTCCGCAATGACTTAGACAAGGTCCCAGGCCTTGCCAACACTAACGGCAAGTACCACAACCGCCACGTCTTTATGGACAATTGGAAGCGTAAGGCGACGAACCAATACGACTTAGACGGCTTCAAGTACATCCTCCAGGCCGCAGGAGTACCTGAAAATACGGCTATTCCAACGGTGGAAGACTTCATGAAAGCTATCACCGGGACGCCGGTCAAGGTGTACGTGAAGGCTGAGCAGGATACCTACAAGGGCGAGACTAGACTGGTCAACCGGGTGGCACCTTGGAACTTTGAAGTCAGCGATTACCCGCAGATTCAGCACGTTTACAAGAATAAGCGACCAGCTACTAAGCCAGCGCCACAGGCACAGCCAGCAACGAATACCGATGACCCGTTTGCAAATACGGGTACACCCGTAAACATTTCTGACGACGATTTGCCATTCTAAGGAGGCCCGCTGATGTATGAACGAATTCCCCAAGAACTCAAGTCCCTAAAGCAATGGGGGCTTTTCAAACTAATCTGGAAGCCCGAACGTAACAAGTACACCAAGATTCCTATTGATCCTTACACCGATCACGATGGGCGGTCGAACGACCCCAAGACGTGGGCAGATTTCGATACCGCGTTACAGGCGATGGAAGACCTGGGGATGGACGGTCTGGGGTTCTACTTTATCCCTCCTTATGTGGGAATCGACGTGGACCACGTTGGGGCCGACTTGGATCGTTGGAAGCGGGGCGACACCGATGACAACGAGGTTCAGCGATTCTTGACCATCACGAAGTCCTATGCCGAAACGAGTGTTTCCGGGACCGGCCTCCACATCATTGTGAAAGGGAGGATTCCGGGCGACCGGCGCCGGAAAGGATCAGTTGAAATGTACACGACCGGTAGGTTCTTCGCAATGACCGGTGAGCTGATTGGCCCCTATTCGGAAGTTAACGAGCCGGACCCGAAATTGATGCAACTCCTGTATGACCGCTACCTGAAGACCGACAACGTGGTGAAGCTCCCAAAGGACCAATTGCCACAGTTGAATGACCTCAGTGAGAGTGAAATCATCACCCGGGCCGAAAGTTCTCGGACGGGGCAACGGTTCAAGTTGTTCATGAATGGGGGATGGGAGCAGTTTTATACCAGTCAGTCGGAAGCTGACCTAGCGTTTGCCAACGATTTAGCGTTCTGGACCGGTCGGGACTTCACCAAGATGGACAGTATCTTTCGACAGTCGAGTTTGATGCGGCCCAAGTGGGATGAACGTCACGGAAAAACGAACTACGGGGTGGCGACGCTTAATAAGGCCATCAACGAGACCCACGATGTGTTTACCCAACGAAAGGCTCCGTTGAAATATCGGTTTGAGTTTGCCGAGAAGAATCAGCCTAAGAAAAAAGAGGTCCCGCCCCGTAGCTGGGACGACACTGGAAACGCTGACCGCTTTATGGATCATTACGGGGAGTTGCTGAAATATTCGTTTATCGATAAGAGCTGGATGGTTTACAACGGCAGCTACTGGGAGACCGACGAAACTGGTCAAGTCCACAGTTTGGCCGACCGCGTAATTAACGACATGAAACACGAAAAGTTAGTGGTCCCACCGGATAGTGACTTGACCGAAGAAAAGGCGATGAAGGCTTTCCAAAAGCACATTAAGCATTCGCGCTCAAACTCTGGGAAGAAGGCCCTGATTGATGAAATAAAGCATCGAGTACCGGTGCTCCATGGCGAATTCGACAGTGACAAAACGTTACTCAACGTAGCGAATGGTTACGTTGACCTGACCAGTGGGCTCCTCCACGAACACGACATCAAGAAGATGTTCTCACGACAAACACGGGTGGAATACACAGATACCATCGATGCACCGGAGTGGCAGCAGTTCCTGGACCAGATTTTTAACGGCGATCAAGAGCTGATTGAGTACGTGCAAAAGGCAGTGGGGTATTCCCTGACTGGCTCCACGAAAGAGCAAGTGATGTTCATTCTGTACGGGAACGGCCGGAACGGTAAATCCATCTTCATTGACACAATTGCCGATGCTTTGGGTAACTACGCCCGGTCGATGCAGGCCGATTCCATCATGGTCAAGCAAAACAAGTCCGCCGCTAATTCTGATATTGCCCGACTAGAGGGGGCACGGTTGGTCACTTCAAGCGAGCCGAACGACGGCCTCCGACTAGATGAAGGCCTGGTGAAGCAACTGACCGGTGGGGACACCGTAACGGCGCGGTACCTGTATGGAAAAGAATTTGAGTTTAAACCAGAATTTAAGCTGTGGCTGGCGACCAACCACAAGCCAATCATTCGGGGGACCGATGATGGTATCTGGCGGCGGCTCATGCTAGTGCCGTTTGCTGTGAAGATTCCGGATAACCGGGTGGATAAGGATCTAAAGTACAAACTCCAACGTGAAGAGGTCGGCATCTTAAATTGGGCAGTTGAGGGCGCACTGAAATGGCAACGAGAGGGCCTGAAAGCACCAGAGAGTGTGCAGCAGGCTAGCCGCGACTACCGTAACGAGATGGACGTGACTTCCGAGTTTTTGGAAGAGTGCTGTACGTTAGGTGAGCATGAGACCGTCCGGGCGGCCGAGCTGTATCGCCGGTATAAGAATTGGGCGAGTGATAACTCTCAATACCTGATGAACTCAACGAAGTTCGGTAAAGAAATGATGAAGAAGTTTGAGCGTAAACGTGACAATCAGGGGAATTACTATCTTGGTGTAAGCATGAATGAAATACATCAGCCTTTTGAAATCATTACACGGCACCCAAAGAAAGAAGTGTAGGGTTGTGCATACTTGTGTAGGGTAGTGTAGGCACATTAATCCCTTGGCACTAAAGGTTTGTGCATAGTTATGTATAGTTTTCTTGATATTAACGTATTAAGAAAATAAAAAAATAATATATAGAAAAGGGTGGTTTGTGACTACACTGCCTACACACCGTTACTAATCACTGATACAACGCGATTTGTTGGACGTGTAGGCCTAAATTTAACCATACACAGGCCTACACAGAATGGAGGCTACATTATCGAAAGTGAGCATAAGATTCAGACGGACATCATGCTGGCCCTATCGAAGAATGGTTTCACCGTTTTTCGGAGTAATGCCGGTAAGATTCGGACCGAGAACGGACAAATGATCATGCTGTTTCCACGAGGTTTCCCCGATCTTTGTGGGTTCCGGCATTCAGACGGACGATTCTTCTGCTTAGAAATTAAAAATGAGAAGGGGCGGTTGCGGCCTGATCAGAAGTTGTTTGCACAATTTATTAAATCTTTTCCAGTGTTGTACGGAGTGGCTCGTTCTGTGGATGATGCGCTGGGAATCGTTGGAGGTGATTGAATAGTGAAAGCTTGGATATGCTCAGCTTACGATCCCCTTGAAGGCGAATTAGCAATGGTTGCCTGGGGCGAAACGGCCGGCAAAGCCAAATCATCTGTTGTTGGAGATGAACGTCTAGGTGAAGCTGAGTTCTTAGAGATTAAGTGCAGGCGCGCCGCCTGGGCTGACGATATGTCCGAAATGCCGTGGGAGAAATTTGAGATTGAGAAGTTGCGACACGGCTGGAGCTGGTATTTACCCGATGGTCGGCTAGTGGATAGCAAAACGGTGCCGTTAATCGAGAAGTTTGGTGGGACAGTTTCCGAATTCTACAAAGCTTACGTAAAACACACGGCGCCACTAGGATACAGTGAGGACGGATTCTATGAGGAGAAATGACATGTCGGACAAAAATAGACTGATTGCCTTAGCCATTATCTGCTTCACGATTATTTCGGTAGCGATGATTGTGACGGGTTATCAGGGGTGAGGAGGTGTGACCATGAACCGAGCGCCGAATTATTTACTAATTCTACATGAGATTGAAGCTAAGTACGGGAGCATCTCAAAGGCACCTGAATCCGATGTAAACCGGGTTCAGAAAGCAGCAGGCGTTGTTTATGAGCCCAACAAGAAACCACTGTACGAACGTGGTAGGCACTGGCAAGCGTTTTTTGAAGGGCTAGACACAACGGAACTAACGTCGTATGAGATTCTTATGGCTGCCAGAAAGGATGAGAACCTATCGAAGAATCATCATATTTCAATTGGCACGGTTTACCATGTGATGAAGAAATACGGAATCAAGTACAGAAAAATGAGTGAGGTGTAAAAATGGACAAGCACTATCATGTAGCGACACATGAGGATATGGACGCGTTGATGCGTTATTTTGATGAACGCGGCTATGTGTGGGGGAGTGGTGAATCCCCCAGTAGTCGGTACCATTACAATTATGACATCGTTTGTGCGGATGATAGCGACCACACCTTAACGTGGATGCGTCATGACAATTTCGTAGAGTATCACCAAGATGAAACTTTAATCGAAACGTGCGCCCATGGCAATGGGATTGCTTTTGACGGTGTTTATTGCGCAATCAAAGATGACCACCCGTCCGCTATTCGTCCCGATTACTACAAACACGAAGGCCGTGACCTATTCGACCATTTCAGCGAGATGTTTACGACTCAGGAATTTCGCGGGTTCATGGTGGGCAATGTCATTAAGTACGTTATCCGGTACCACTCGAAGAATGGAGTGGAGGATTTACGGAAGGCTAGAACTTATCTGGATCGGTTAATTCAAAGTGAGGAGTGAGTAAGGAATGACGGAAGACCAAATTAAATTCAGAAAATTTCTGATTACTGTTTACCAGGATCAACGAAACGACATGATTCGCACTATTGTTTGGTTAGCTAATCACTTTCCGCATTTGCCACGTGAGGTGCACGCCGCTTATCTCCGATTATCATCTCCGGAGCGTAATGCCGTTATCCAAGAGGTCTGCATGATGGGAGATGTAGCCAATGGCGATTGAGCTGTCGGACAGTACCATCGATAAGTTGGTAGCCGGACTTATCAGCAGTGGACGCGACTTTGCTAAAAGTGAGAGTGAGCAACAGCTCCGCAACACGAAATCGCTACTCAAACACTACAAACTGCTGGAGAACCATATTCGAATTGATATGCCGACCATAGACGAGGACGTGCCACTGTCGAAGTACGAAATTAGTCTGTACTCTCTGCTGGGATACAGAGAGCGGTCTAAAGAGATGATGCAGTTTGTAGATCGTATCTTAGAGCGGTATCGTGATATCTGCACGGCTGGAACTTTCGAGGATGGTCGCCGATACGATGTAATTAAAAAGTTGTACCTTATTGACGGTACTTTGACACGATTGCAGTTGGCCGATTACTACAAGGTCGATGAAAAGACCATTCGGCGTGATGAGATGAAGGCCATTAACGACCTGTCAATCATGATTTTCGGCATAGATGCGCTGGACGACATGTCCAAAACGCGCCGAACAGCCGTCCACAAAAGCCCGAAGTAAAGGATTACTATGATAGTATGAAAAATATTTAGAGCGGTCCGGTCAGCCGCCCTCCAGACGCCCCTAGCAGTGATGCTGGGGTTTTGTTTTGGGTAAAAGTAAGGAAAAGGAGGTCTGCGTCATGCAGAAGAAGCTAACGCTCAAGCAGGAACGTTTCGTACAAGCGTACATTGAAAGCGGCAATGCAACGCAGGCCGCCACAGATGCCGGGTACAGTAAGAAGACAGCTTCTACAATCGGTGCTGAAAACTTAAAGAAACCCCAGGTTTTGAAAGCACTTGAAAAAGAAACCGAAAAAATCAAGACGGAGCGGATTGACTCCCAGCAGGAGATCATGGAGTTTCTGACGGATGTCCGGCGTGGCAAGGTCATGGAGACAATTGTCACGCCAAGTGGGCACAAGGTGCGGGTGCCATCTAAGGTGGCCGACCGTATCCGAGCGGCCGAGTTGATGGGTAAGCGGTACGCGATGTGGACGGAGCGCCATGAGCTTTCAGGCATCACGCCACAAATTAATTTCAACATTCCTAAGGGGGACGACAATAATGGTTAATCTCGATGCCATGGTCGCCCCCTCTTTCTACTCGCTCGCTTGGGACATCGTGGAGCATCACCACTCCAACTACTGGCTTAAGGGTGGACGGGGGTCGACTAAGTCCAGTTTTGTGTCTCTGATGATTGTGCTGGGCATTATGGCCGACCAGTCGCATGAGGCTAACGCGGTGGTCATGCGGCGCTATGCGACTAACCTACGTGAATCAGTGTACGACCAGTATCTATGGGCTATCGACAAGCTAGGCGTATCAGAATTTTGGGTGGACTCGGTTAGCCCCATGCAGCTGACGTACGTCCCCACTGGCCAGCAAATCCGCTTTAAGGGAGCCGACGACCCGCGCAAGGTCAAGTCGCAAAAGTTCCGGCATGGCTACACCAAATACAAGCATTATGAAGAGGTCGCTGACTTCAAGGGTTGGACTGAAATCCGAAATATCAACCAATCCCTTAACCGGGGTGGCGATGGCATTGTGACTTTCTACAGCTACAACCCGCCGGCCTCGGTGAGCTCCTGGGTTAACCAAGCACAAACGCAGCAGGGGCTGCGGGCAGACACACTAGTCCATTCCAGCGATTACCGGTCGGTGCCTAAGGAGTGGCTGGGAAAAGAGTTCCTGGCCGATGCCGAACAGCTGCAGAAGGACAACCCTAAGGCTTACGCTCACGAATACTTAGGTGAGGTCACGGGTACGGGTGCCGAAGTCTTCAATAACCTCACTATCCGAGAGATTACCGATGAGGAGATTTCACATTTCGATAAAATTTATCACGGCATGGACTTTGGGTTCGCTCATGATCCACTGGCTTATGGGGATGCATATTGGGACGCGGCTAGACGCCGGGTCTTTTTGTTTAACGAAATTTACAGCGTAGGCATGACTAATCGTGAGGCGGTGACCCAGATTAAGCGGCTTAATCCGATGAACGAAATCATCACGGCCGATAGCGCCGAACCCCGCACCATCCGTGAGTTCCGCGACCTGGGGCTCAACGTTGTGGGTGCACGCAAGGGGCCGGGGTCACGTGAGCACGGGTTCAAGTGGCTCCAAGACTTGCGTGAAATCGTGATTGACCCAGTTCGGTGCCCCAACACAGCGCGTGAATTCTCGGGATACGAGCTGGCTCGCGACGCTAACGGTAACTTCAAGTCTGGTTATCCGGATGGCGATGATCATACCATTGATAAAACGCGGTACGAGTTGGAATCATTGATGAAGAAGGGAGGGTTTGTCCCATGGAAATAAAGGTCATGAAAGAACTACTGAAGAAAACCGACAGTCGGCGGGAGAAGTTTAATGCCCAGTTTGATGCGTCGGTCCGCTACTACTTCAATAAAAACGACATCACCAACCGTAATAACGGTGAGTCTCGGGTGAAGAAGGACGGGAGTGACAAGCCCCTTCGTCGGGCAGATAATCGTGTGTCCAACAACTTTCACCAACTATTAGTTGACCAAGAAGCCGGGTATCTAGCGACCATCCCTCCCTCTGTGGACGTCGAAGATGATGGCCTGAACGATACGCTTAAGCAGACGTTGGGCGACAACTTTGGTCTCCGTCTCAACCAGCTGGTCGTGGATGCGGCCAACGCGGGAGTCGCATGGGTCCACTACTGGACCGACAAGGATGGCCAGTTTCGCTACGGCATTGTGCCACCGGACCAGGTGACGCCTATTTACTCCAACGACTTGGACCGCAAGCTCCTGGCCGTTCGCCGCACGTACTCGCAGTTGGACCCAAGAACGGGTAAGAACTACCGAATCCATGAGTACTGGACGGACACGGATTGTACGTTCTTCCGGTCACAGAAGAGTGATTACTCTGACCTGGAGCCACTACCTGGACGCTTTACTATCTGGGATGTGGCCACTCAGGAGGACGTCGGGACGGGGACCGTTATGCAACACGGTTTCGGGCGGATTCCATTTATCGCCTTCCCCAAAAACAAGTATCGGCGGCCGGAACTGTACAAGTATAAGGGACTCATTGATGTGTATGATGACGTCTACAACGGGTTTGTCAACGACATTGACGACGTGCAGCAAGTCATCTTAGTTCTCACCAACTACGGTGGAATGGACTTAAGCGAGTTCATGGAGACTCTGAAGAAGGGCGTTATCAAGATGGACAGTACGGGCGCCAACGATAGGTCTGGTGTTGACAAGTTAACTATCGACATCCCCGTTGAAGCTCGGACGACCTTGCTGGAGTCGACTAAGGCGGACATCTTTGTCCACGGCCAGGGCATCGACCCGACCAAGTTCGAGGCGACCAATGCCAGTGGGACGGCCATTAAGATGCTGTACAGTCACTTGGAACTCAAGGCCGCTAACACTCAGGCCTACTTCACTGACGCTCTCAATGAATTAATACGGGCCATTATGCGGTGGGTTAAAGCAAGTGATCCCGATGGCCGCAAGATTGAGCAGACCTGGTCCCGGGCTTCAATCCATAATAACCTCGAAGAAGCTCAAACTTTATCACAGGTTGCTCAATATTCGAGTGACGAAGCGATTGCTAAGGCTAATCCGCTGGTTGACGATTGGCAGCAGGAGTTGAAGGACCGCCAGGACGATATTGTGAAGCATGACGGTTACGATAATCCAGAAGCACTAAACAATGTGGATGGTGAGGATGATGACGACTAACCAGGAGTATTGGCAACGCCGTTATCTGCAAACCAAAGCCAAAGAAATTCGGGCGACCGAGGCATACGAGAAGTCACTACAGCCCGAACTCAATGGTCTATTTCGTGAGCTTAACGGTGAGGTTAGCAAGTGGGTGGATAAGTATGCCAAGAACCAAGGCATTGACTCTGACGCCGCTCGCAAGGCCCTTGATGGCATTCATACCAAGCACTGGCAAATGACCTTGAAGCAGTTCCGGGAGAAAGCGAAGGCTGGTGGGTATGAGGATGAGTTAGACGCCGAGTACTTCCGTTCCCGAGTGGCCCTTTTGCAGGCATTAGAACAGCAACTTCGTTCCATCTCTCAGCCACGTGCCCAGAGCTTGACCGACTCCATGCGGGATAAGTTAGCGGACCAGTACGATGACACGTATATGCGGACCAACTATAATCTGCAGGCACAACGAGCTAGCTTCTCAGCCGACTTCGCACACTTCAACGATGTTCAACTTCGGATGGCCGTCAGTCAGCCGTGGGGGAAAGACGGCAAGGACTTCTCACAACGAATTTGGAAGAACTATCAGCGTGAGTTACCCAGTTACCTGATGGACGCCGTTCTCCGGGGCACCATTATGGGGTACGGACCGCATAAGGTTACCCAGATGATGCACGCCCGCTTTCAAGACGTGAAGCGCAACAACGTGCACCGGCTAGTTGTGTCAGAGATGGCCCACGTTGCCGAAGAAGCCAATGTTAGGGCCTACGAAGAGAATGAGATTGAGCAATACGAGTATATGGCGACGCTAGAGAGTCACACTTGTGCTATCTGTGCCAAGCTAGACGGCCAGATATTTAAGGTGTCTGAGCGTAGGCCAGGCATCAACTACCCGATTATTCACGGTCGATGTCGGTGCACTACCATACCGTACCTCAAAGATCTGCCTGATATTAAGGAACGTTGGTCCCGTGATCCCGTTACTGGTAAAGGGAAGATGGTCAAGGATGTTAAATTCAATAAGTGGAAGAAGTCGATTCTTGCTGAACGAGAACGCGCAGCCAGTGCAGGTGATTTCGGTGCTAATCTGGAGTATGTAAGAAGCCAAGAATTCGAGGATAAATTGAAACGAAATCCTAGAACGGCAAAGATTAGTGACGCTGTGGCCGTTGTGGCACGACATATGATCCAGCACCGCAATGGGACACCCTTTGAGGATTATTACTTGCTTGATTCGGACACGGGCGCGACAATTGCAGTTTCCAACAAAGCGACTGTGAATAAGGGGGTCGTTTACAATGCGCAGGTTAAGCAAGCATTTAAATCAGGATCTAAGGGGCAGTATGTGTCTATTCACAATCATCCATCCGGATTCCCACCATCTTTAAGTGATGTTGCGACATTGACTTTAAAATCTAAGGAAAAGACAATCGGTATGGGGTTAACGGTTGGGCACGATGGCAGCGTATATTGGTACACAAGTCCTTCAGAGAGATTGCCATTTAATGCTAATCTAGTGTATGGAAAACAGATTCAAAAGTATGTGAAGATGGGATATAATGAGATCAAGAGTCAAGAACTTGCATTGATGGATTTTGCCGATAAGTATGCTTTTGAATTTGGAAAGGTGGGAGACGATGATGATTAGTGAAGAACGGAAAAACTGGATTATTAGTAATCTTCGTAAAACAAAACCATCGGAATTTCCTAGCCTTGAATTTGAGGATGATAGTAATAAACATCCCAAGTGGCTGGATGAGCTGACAGATACCGAAAGCAATTGGTATATAGATTACGTTATGTCTTTATCGGAAGAACAACTTTTGAATATGATGGCTAAAGAGTGAGCACCCAACAAATCGTTGAGTGCTATTTTTATACCCATTTTTCGACCTCAGCATGTCGTAAAACTGCCATTTGTTTTGCCTTGATTGTGGCCGCCCCACGTAAATCTAGCGAGAGAGGATGTTGAAAATGAAACGAGATTTGCTAAAAGGTATGAACCTAACTGAAGACCAGATTGATAAGATCATGAAGGTCAACGGGACTGACATTGAGGCCGCTAAAGCGACTGCTGGTGATGTGGAGGCCATCAAGCAAGAGAACGATTCGCTGAAGGCTCAGCTTGCTGACCGTAGCAAGGACATTACCGTTCTGAAGAAGCAAGCCAAGGGCAACGACGACTTGCAGAGCCAGCTTCAATCCTTGCAGGACAAGTACACCAAAGAGACTGAAAAACTGACCGACCAACTGGCCCAGACCAAGCTCAATGGAGCGCTGACGAACGCTCTCACATCGGCCAAGGCCCGCAATCCTAAGACGGTGGAAGCCTTGCTGGACATGGATAAGCTCAAGTTGGATGACGATGGTAAGCTGACTGGTCTGGATGACCAGCTGGACGCCATCAAGAAGGACAATGCCTTTCTTTTCGATAAAGGCACGCAGTCTGACTACGAGCCCGGCGGCGGTAACGGCTCCAGTGACCAGGACCAGGTTCAAGCCATGGTAGACGCTTTTAAATAACAGAAAGAAGGAATAAATAATGGCAACAATCAACTATGCGGAAAATTATCAATCCGCCATTCAACAGGCTTTTTACGATGGCCATTTGTTTTCGTCCGATTTGTGGAATTCCCCATCTAATGGGATTGTAAAATTCGATGGTGCTAAGCACATTAAAGTGCCACGTTTGAGCATTGACGAAGGACGGCGTGATCGTGCACGGCGGACCATTACTCAGCCAGTGGCAAACTACTCCAACGACTGGGATAGCTACGAACTGACTAATGAACGCTACTGGAGCACCTTGGTTGACCCACTGGACGTTGATGAATCCAACGCGGTAATCAGCATTGCAAACGTCACTAAGCAGTTTAACCTGGACGAAAAGATGCCAGAAATGGACCGCGAGATGTTTAGCAAGCTGTACAGCCGTAAGAAAGAAGCAGCTGACGGCGGTATCTTGACCGATACGCTGACTGAAGAAAACATCTTGGAAGTCTTCGACAACATGATGGCTGACTTCGATGAATCCCGTATCACCGGCAGTGGTCGCATCCTGTATGTGACGCCAAAGATTAATTCAATGCTGAAACGTGCCGAAGCCTTGAACCGACAAATTAACTTGAGCGATCCAGGTAACATTAAGCGTTCTGTGTACAGCCTCGATGACGTGACTATTAAGGTAGTCCCATCCGACTTAATGCAAACGGCCTATGACTTCACGGTTGGCTCTAAGCTACTGGATGACGCTAAGCAAATCCAGATGTTCCTCATCTTCAACGGGGTACAGATTGCGCCGCAGAAGTACAGCTTCGCCGGGTTCGATGCGCCGACGGCCTCCAACTCTGGGAACTTCCTGTACTACGAACAATCTTACGATGACGTTTTCTTGTTGAAGACTAAGACCAAGGGAATTCAATTCGTAGTGGCAGATAAGGCCCCAAAAGCGTAGCGGCTCCCATCACGGGTAAAGTAGTCGCCGCTGAGGGCGGAGCCGACTTTAGTAGTGTGCAGCAGGAGGTGTAAGGATGAAGCTTAATGTGTATCAAGGTGAGACCCTGGTCGGTAGTGGGCCTGAGCCGGTCCACGTCGACCTGGCAGCTAAGGAGTACCCCGCGGGCACCTTTACGGGTGAACGTGAGGAGGACAACGGCACCAAGTCGAAGCGGTTCAGCTTCCCGGCAGTTACCGTCAAGCCAGTGGTCGTACCAGTAACTGGGGTCACCCTCAGCCAAGCGACGGCCACCGGTGACATCGGTCGGACGGTCGAATTGACCGCGACAGTGGCGCCGGAAAATGCGACTGACAAGACCGTGACCTGGTCAACCAGTGACAAGGCCATTGCGACGGTTGATGCTGGGACGGTGACCTTCGTGGCCGCCGGAACTGCGACAATTACCGCGACGGTCGGTGGACAGAGTGCCACCACCAAGGTGACGGTTAAGGTACCGGCTGAAGAACCAGCAGAATAGGAGAGTGAGCATGATGGACAAGCATCCACGCAGAGACGAGCTACTGAAACAGCTGGCACTGCTCAACCCAGATGATGGCTCCAATCCCGACCACACTGCTGTGGTGGAGTTGGCGCTGGATAAGGTGGTCAGTGACGTGGCCAACTACACGCATCTGAACATCCTAGACTTGCCAGAGGGACTGGACCTGACCATTGTTGCCCTGACCCAGCAATTCCTGGCAACCCACGAGCTGCTGACACCAGCTGCTGATCGTGGCGGTAATGTGAAATCCATCAGTGAGGGAGATACGTCAGTGACCTTCAAGTCACCCAGTGAGGCGTATTTGGAGCTCCAGTCGGCCAACACCGTGACCGACGCGTATCTCGCTCAGCTCAACGTCTTTAGGGTGGTGAAGTGGTGAAATCAGCATTCAATCGCATGAGCGGCACACTCCGACGGCTGTGGTTCGACCGGGTGACCATTACCGGTGTACGGTCGGACTCTGATGGCGTCTTTACCGATGACAAACCCGTCACCATCGTGGAAGACGAGCCGGCCAAGGTGGTCCTTAAGGGACTTAAAGCCAGTGAGCAAACCTTTTTCGGGACGGACGCCTATGATGCCAAGCTCATCATCCGAAACGGCATTAAAATTCCTGCTGGAGCCGATATCATGGTCACCGACGTCAACGGTCAGGTCACCAAGTACAAACGTGCCAGTCGCGGCTACGCAGGGTATGTGAGTCATCAAGAGGTGGCGATGGTCCGTGATGAAAAAGCGAAGGAGGAATCCTGATGGCGGGCTTTACGATTGACGACAAAGAGTTTCAGGCGTGGGCCAAACGAGTCAATGAAAAGATTGCCACTGAATCGGTTAAACATGGTTTGGAAGTAACAATGCAACGGGTTAAGGCCCAGTCAATGAAGGCTGTTAAGAGTCGGACGCCGGTCGATACTGGTCACTTAAGACAAACATGGCATGTGGATGGTCCTTTCATCACTGGAACCGTCATCGCCCTTAAGCTGTACAACAACACGGAGTACGCGCCGTTCGTCGAAAACGGCCATCGGACACGTGGCGGGGGTGGTTGGGTCGAGGGCCGCTTCATGCTGAAGAACACGGTGACCGAGATTGACGGTGAGATGCCGCAGCTAATTGCACCTAGCTTCGAACAAGCGATAAGGGGGCTGTTAGATTGACGATGGATATCATCGGCCGAATCGGTCAACAACTGAAAGTACTCTTTCCGGACATGACAATTTACCGAAAGAATCAGAAAGGCGGGTTTAAGGAACCGTCTTTTTTCGTGTCCAAGATTACGACCACACGGGTCCCGGAGCTCTTCGGACGACAGAAGCGTGGCTACCAGTATCAGCTGGTCTATTTTCCCAATCCCGACGATGCGGAATCCGACATGGAACGGATGGAGGACCAGCTGCTGGACGGGTTCACCCAGTTGGACGACTTCGCCCCCATCTGTGACTTGGATTTCCAGATTGTGGACGGCGCACTGACGGCGACTTTTTCGGTGAACGTTTGGGCTTATCCGGAAGACCATACGCCAAAGCAAAGAACGCTCGAATATCATGGAGGAATTGCCGATGACAAGCAAGTTTAAAAAGTCTGCCCTGATCAAGAGTCATGGCTTCAAACCGATTGAGCGAGATATTCTCTCGCTTAAGCTGGTAGACAGTCAGACTTATACCAAGGTGGAAGTACAAAAGATTATCAAAGAATTCAAAGGGGGAATTTAACATGGCAGGTGGAACTTGGATTGTTCAAAACAAGCGCCGTCCTGGGGCTTACATCAATACTAAAGGCGTACAGCAGACACAACCGGAAGCTAATATTGGCCGGGTCTTGGTCATTGGTTCTTCGGAACTGAACTGGGGGCCTAATGGGGCTGTCGAATTAACTGCGGCGAGTGACTTTCAAGCAATTTTAGGAACTGGCCTTGAAGATAACCGTTTAATCCCGGTTCGAGAGGCTTTGAAAGGTGCGGCTACAGTAATCTACTTGAACGGCAATGATGGCGAAAAGGCAAAGGTAGCGGATGAGAAACTTCCGTGGAACTTTACT
The DNA here is from genome assembly GCF_032197885.1 of Levilactobacillus namurensis. NCBI lineage: Bacteria > Bacillati > Bacillota > Bacilli > Lactobacillales > Lactobacillaceae > Levilactobacillus > Levilactobacillus namurensis. The sequence goes on from NZ_CP134159.1 coordinate 688,613, forward strand.
GCTAAGTATGCCGGTACCCTTGGAAATAACCTCACAGTAACCGTTGAAAAGGATCCTAACGATGAAACGTTGATTACGGTCAAGACGCTTTTAGGAGCAGCGTTGGTTGGTGAACAGAGTGTACGGACGACTACGGCAAGCGGCCTAGAATCTAATGATTACGTTGACGTCACTTTCACCGGAGACAGCACGGACCCAGTTGGCGATGTTGAGGCAACCGATGACGGGGCCGACTTCACGTCTGAGGCTGGTAAGGCCAAGCTGGAAGCCCTCGCGGCATCTACGAGCTACACCTTAGCCGGTGGGACGACCACCCCAGTCGATGTGACCGAGACGCTCAACGACGTACTGGCCACCGAGAACTACAATGTGGTAACTACGGCAGGCTACGCACTGGACAGCAACTTACACGCCCTGGTGGCGACAGCTGTTGAGCGTCTGCGGGACGACGAGGGTTATAAAGTTCGAGCAGTGGTGCCACTGATGGAAGGTGCACCGAAGTACGATCATGAAGCCGTTTCAGTCGTATCTAACGGTGTTGAACTGGTAGATGGAACTATTTTAACTGCTACTCAAGCGGCCGGCTGGTTTGCTGGGGCTTCGGCTTCCGCTGATGCTGGTAAATCGTTGACTTATGTCGCCTATCCGGATGCCGTCAGTGCGGTCCCTAAGCGGACGAATGAACAGACGATTGCGGCACTAAATGCAGGAGAAGTTGTCTTTACGACACTTACCGACGGCTCGGTAGTGGTAGAACAAGACATCAACTCTTTGGTGACTATCTCCAAGGATAAGCTTAAGGCGTTTCAAAAGAACCGCGTTATTCGGACCTTGGATACAATTGCCACCAACACCATGGATGTTTTCCACACGCAGTTCATTGGTAAGGTCAACAACGACAGCACCGGACGTTCGTTGTTTAAGGCCAACCGCGTTAGTTACCTCAAGGACTTATCGGACGCCGGCGTCATCAATCCGGTTGATGTGGCTGATTTAACTGTGGAACCTGGGGAAGACCGTGACTCTATCTTAGTCACCTTGGCAATTACACCGATCGATGCGATGGAGAAACTGTACATGACGATTACCGTCAACTAGAAAGGAGCAATGAGCAATGGATGAATCAGTATCGACAATCGGCCAATTTCTAAACGGCCGCGACACCATCAGTACCAAGGATGCTAAGATTTTCATTGATTTAGCTGGTCACACTTGGCCGATGATTGAATGCAACCAGTTTGCGGCAAAACTCGAAAAGAATAAGGAAGATGTGCAGACTCTCGGGAGTCGCTGGAAGCACAAGAAGGCCACGTCTGTGGAAGGAACCGGGACGTTGGGAGGGTACCTCATCAGTTCCAACTGGCTCAAGTACGCACTACCCTACATCAAAGGCGGTAAGGACCTGTACTTTTCGGCTACCATGACCATTGAGGACCCTACCTCGAAAGCCGGTAAGCAGACGGTGCTGTTGAAGGACGTTAACCTTGACGACATCCCCGTGGCCGACTTTGAGGCTGACGATGGGGTCATGGAGTGGGAATCGGATTTCACTTTCGAAGGAATCGAGCTGGTAGAACCTTTCACCGGCTTTGAGGAATAGGGGGATTTAAAGTATGGCAGAACAATTTTCAGTCAAGGACTTCATCCGTGAGCGGGAGACCGCTCGGCAGGAACTACAATTCAAAGGGTTTAAGGCCCCGTTTGTCATCGAGGAAGTGACCAACGACGAAAGCGAGAAGCTCCAGAATCAAGCCACCACGGTCAAGGTATCTCGGGGCCAGAAGACCCGGGACTTCAATCAGCTGAAGTACACGGAGACCCTGCTGGTCGCATCGGTGGTCCAACCGGACTTGAATTCGACTGAGCTGCAGAAGGCCTACAGTGCGCCAGGCGACCCTTACGGTACGCTCAAGCGGATGCTGACGGTCGGCGAGCTCACCGAGCTGTCGCAGGCAGTTATGGCGCTGTACGGGCTTGACCAATCCCAGGACGATGAGGTGGAAGATGTAAAAAACTCGTAGCGGCTGGCCAGGGTAACGATTTTAGCTATTACTTTTACGTGATGAACGAGTACCACTGGCTGCCAGCCCAGTGGGCGGGGCTAACTCCGCACGAAAAGGCGGTAGTCATCGCCGGTATCGATTTACGACTTAAAGAAGAAAAGAAGCAGAAGAGAGAAGCAGAAAGGAAGGCTAGGGCCAAGCGCCACTAGCCTTTTTATTTAGGAAGGAGGTGTCGCCGAGTGGGGAGCACGGTCAGTGCAACAATCAAAATCAATGACGCTTTTAGTGGGCCTTTGGACAAGCTGTCAGCGGGGCTCGCTCGCGGGTCTTCGGCGATGGGTAACCTGTCGAAGGGTGCCAGCGGCACCGGCAGCATGTTCAAGTCAGTACTTGGCGGGACGGTCATCGGGGCCGGCATCACTCGTGGCATCGGAGCCATCGGTAATGGGCTGCGGAGTATGTACGGTGAGCTGGACGAGTCCAGCCGAGCTTGGCAGACTTTCAACGGGAACATGAGCATGCTGGGGCAGAGCCAGTCGCAGATTGCTTCTACCCGGGGCGATTTGCAGAAATTCGCTCAGCAGACCATCTACTCCGCGTCTGACATGGCATCCACATACAGCCAACTGGCTGCTGTAGGGACCAAGAACACCGACCAACTGGTCAAGGGTTTTGGTGGCCTGGCCGCAGCGTCTTCTAATCCACAGCAAGCGATGAAGGCCCTGAGCCAGCAAGCGACCCAAGCGGCCGCTAAGCCTAAGATCCAGTGGATGGACTTCAAACTAATGCTTGAGCAGACTCCCGCTGGGATGGCGGCGGTCGCCAAGACGATGCACAAGAGTACTGGCCAGTTGGTCAAGGACGTGCAGGCAGGTAAGGTCAAGACCCAGGACTTCTTCGACGCCATCGCAAAAACCGGGACAAACAAGAACTTTTCGAAGATGGCCACGCAGTACAAGACCATTGGGCAGGCAATGGACGGGCTGCGGGAGACCGCGGCCAACAAATTGCAACCAGCCTTCGATAAGGTCAGCCAGGTAGGCATCAAGGCTATTAGTGGCCTAGTTGACAGTATGGGTTCGATGGACGTCTCTGGAATTGCGGACGGCATTGTCCCGGTGGTCCAGTCGATTGTGGATGCGGTCAAGACAGCCGGTCAAGCAGTGGGGGCCTTCTGGGACTCTTTGAGTTCGACCGGGGCCGTCTCGGCGGTCAAGTCGACCATCGGCGACATCGCTCAAGCCATCGGCGACATGCTCAGCAAGCTGTCGAGTGGTGGGGGTAAGGATCCATTCGCGATGTTTAAAACGCTAGGGAGCATCTCCGGCGGAGCTATCAAGGGGCTAGCCGATGGTGTCGGGGCGATTGCCCGGGCAGTCGGTCAGCTCCCCCCCAGCTCCATCAAGCTCCTGGCTGGGGCCTTCGTAGCGCTCAAGATGAGCACACGGGGCCTGGTCTTCACAGCAGTAGTCGCCGGACTTACCGCTCTGAGTAAGCTCAATCCAGGCGTGCTCAACGCCTTAGCCAAGGCGGTCACTGTGCTAGCTATCGCTTTCGCCATGTTTAAAGGCTTGCAGAACGTTGTGAAAATCATCTCGGATGTGAAGGGGTCACTGAGTGGCCTCGGCGGCCGGGGCGGTTTAGGCAACACCGCTAAGCAGGCGCCTCAGGCTGCGGCAGGTTTCATCAAACTGGGCGCTTCACTGGTTCTAGTTGGTGGGGCCGTGGTCCTGGCTGGTGCTGGGATGATGCTTCTGGCTAAGGCAACCACCATGCTGGTAGCTGCCGGATGGCCAGCCATCGCCGTCTTCGCGGCCATGGTCGCAGGCATCATCATCCTGGCTGTGGTGGTCGCCAACCTTGGTTTCGCCATGCTAGCCGGTGCTGCGGGCTTTGCGGTCTTTGCAGCAGCATTACTCCTGATTGGGGTCTCGGTGCTCCTGGCGAGTGCCGGGATTGCCCTACTGGCTACTCAGCTGCCAACGATTGCGACCTATGGTGCGTCGGCGGCAGGGGCACTGGTTCTACTGGGGGCGGCAATGGCCGTCTTCGGTGTACTGTCTGTTGTGGCCGCAGTCGGGCTGGTGCTCTTAGGCGCCGGCCTGGCGATTGTCGGGATTGGCTTCGCTGTAGCGGCTGTGGGCGCGCTACTCTTCGGGGTAGCGATGGCCCTGGTCGCAGTGACAGTGACAGTTGCGGCGGTCGGGATGTTCCTGCTCGCGGTGGCCTTGCCGTTGATTGCAGTCACATCTATGGTAGCGGCTGTCGGCATGATGCTGATGGCGGTCGCCCTGGTCATGCTGGCGGCGGTCGCAATGGTCGCTGGAGCCGGCATGATGATTTTCGCGCTAGCTCTGGTCATCGCGGCGCCACTGATGATGATTGCGGCTGTGGGTGCGGCACTGCTTGGTGCGGCGGCCATCGTGCTGGGTGCCGGGCTAGTCGTAGCTGGCGCGGGCTTGATGGTCGTGGCCGCTGGCTTGCGGGCCGTCATCTCTGCTGTCTCGGCGATGGTCTCGGCCTTCGTCAACGGCGTGGCACGGCTCATCGCGGCAGTCACTAGTGGCATGAGCCAAGTGGTCTCCGCTGTCCGCAGTGGTATGCAGCAGGCGGTCAGCGCAGCCAAGAGCTTCGGGTCTGCACTCTTCAGCGCCGGGGCCGACCTTATCCGTGGATTAATCAACGGGATTAAATCCATGGTCGGGGCGGCTGTCTCGGCAGTAAGCAGCGTCGCTAGCAAGGTGGTCGGTGCAGCTAAGGGCCTTTTAGGCATCGGTTCGCCGTCCAAAATCTTCAAGCAGTATGGAGTCTGGGTAGTCCAAGGGCTGGCCAACGGATTGAACGCCAACAATGCGGCTGAAACTGCATCGGCGGGCATGGCTCGCCGGGTGGTCGACGCCGCTCAGTCGCTCAACCACATGCCGACCCTCAACCCCGGCGATGTACTGGCTGACGGCTTCAACCGGGCTTACGATGCCGTGATGGGGATTGCTGGTGCCGTGCGTGGTATCAGTGGTCAGACCATCGGTGTCATGGGTCGGGTAACGGGTCCAGATGGTACCGCGCTGGGTGGCCCGGTTGAATCCACAGCAAGTGACGTGCCGTCGAGCACGCCCTTCACTAGTGAGGCTACACCATACACAGCCGGCGCTAGCTACAGCGACAGTACGACAAGCACCAGTAGCACGGGCAACACCATTAACATCGCGGCTGGGGCCTTTCAGCTGACTAGCACTGGCAATGCGGACTACGATGGCGAAGCCTTAGTGGCCAAGATTGAGGATTACCTAGTAAATCTGAAGGAACGGAGGGGATAAGCGATGAAATTTTCGATTACAGACTCGAAAAATAAGACCTTCAACCTCCCTATCAACCCCAAGGAGTACACCATCGATGCGGCCACGGATGACAAGACCGTCAGTGTGGTCAAGCTGGGGCAACTGAACCTCATCGGTGACGAGAAGCTAAAGTCAATCGAGATCACAAGCACCTTGCCGGTCAAAACGGCTGACGTGCATTACTTGAGCACCACCGACGTGTACAAGAATGGCCAGACCTACCTGGATAAGCTGAGCAAGCTTTACAAGGCCAAGAAGCCTATCCGACTGGTCATCTCGGGTACTAAGGTGAGCTTCAAGGGAATTATCTCGGAGTTCAAGTACGGTATGGCCGATGGGTTCGCCGATGAGTACACGTACACGCTTAAGATTGGCGAGTACCGTGCTCACAAGGCGAAGAAGGTCAAGCAGAAGAAAAAGAAGTCGAAAAAGGTGGCTAAGAAGGGCAAATCCCGCTCAAAGCCACCCAAGAAAATCAGTCGTGGCTCGAAGGTCATCGTGAACGGCCGTCTGCATCGCGACTCTGCGGGGAGGGGCCCAGGGCTGATCGAGCGCAACGCTACACGGAAAATCTCGCTGGTGTCCCCTAAGGCCAAGTACCCGTACCACGTGGCCACACTTGGCGGTGGGGCCCGGGGCTGGGTCTCTAAATCGGCAGTGAAGGCGGTGTGAACATGGCAGTGACCCTATTTACGATTCAGACACCCGGTACTAAGACGGTCTGGGACGTCCGGGATATCCTGGAGTCCGAGATCAAGTGGACGACTGACATCGACTTCTCCGCTGGTCAGCTGACTTTTAAGCTCGTGGAAGTGGATGAAGGCTTCACCCCCAAGAACGGCGATGTGGTCAAGTTCCGATGGGACCACGAGCCGGTCTTTAAGGGGAAAATCTTTAAGTTCGACTACGACGAGTCAGAAGTCTTCACCATCACGGCCTATGACAATCTCCGGTACTTCAAGAATCAAGACTCACTCATCTGGCCAGTGTCGACCATCACGCAGCGCTTCACCAAGGCCGCCAAGCTGGCCGGCGTACCGCACAAGGTGGTGGACAAATCGACCCACAAGCTAACAGCGGAGGTGTGCGACAGCAAGTCGTACTTCGACATGCTCAAGGAGTCCTTCAAGTCCACACGCCGGGCGACCGGGCACCGCTACTTCCTCTTCTGCAACTATGGCACCGTCGAATTGAGACGGTCACCGCACAAGAAGGTCAAGCGCTACATCGGAGACAAGTCCTACATGACTGGCTTCTCATATAGCCGGAGCATCGAGGACGTCGCCAATGTGGTCAGGGTGGTGCGGACTGATAAGTCCAAGAAGCAGCAGACTTCGGCCACCTCTAAGGCGGCAGAGGCCAAGTCCACGAAGCTGACGACCGTCACCAAGCAGGGTAGCACCGTCGAACGGTGGGGCCGGCTCCAGACGGTTGAGAAGGCCAAGGACAAAGCCAACGCAGCCCAAATGAAGGCCAAGGCGGCCAGTATCCTGAAATCGAAGGGTAAGCAAGCCCACACTCTCAAGCTGGATGTGCTGGGGACCCTGGACATGATACCCGGCAACGAGTATCCCGTGAAGGTGAAGAGCCTGAAGGACATCGGCGTGGGCACCAAGTACATGCTGATCACTAAGTCCACCCATACCTTCAGCGGGACGACTGACACGGCAGAGCTTGAGATGAAAGTGAGGTGGTAGGTATGGCAGGTGAGCAACTGCTGGACATGATGGAAGCCCGTGGTGGAAGTGACAGTGACTACTCCGACATCGTTTTTGGGACGGTAGTCAGTGAGAAACCGCTCAAGATACAGATTTCGAACCAAATAACTCTGACCGATGCCTTACTGAACCTCAGCGTGTCGGTCACCGACCACAAGATAAAGGTGAAGGATGGTGGTAACACCAAGACGGTCACTATCCTGGGAGCCCTCAAGAAAGGTGATGGGGTCACCATGATCCGCCAGGATGGTGGCCAACAATTTTATGTTCTTGAAAAGATTGGAGGTGACGAAGATGGATGATGAGCTGGACTTAGAGGTAGTCGACGAGGTCGAAGACGACCTTGAAGAAGAGACGCTTCCCAGCCGAACTTACCTGGTCACAAATGGTCGCATTCGGTCAATGACCGATGGACGCCAGGCAATGGTGCAAGCAATCGACAAGATTTTGCGTACCGAACGCTTTGTCTATCCCATTTATGACGAGGACTACGGGAACGACTTCACGGAGTTACTCGGTAAGGATATGGATTACGCCAAGGTTGAAGCAGAACGGATGCTTGAAGAAGCGCTTTATGCCGATGATCGGGTGACCGACGTCGCTGTGGATGATATTGAGCAAGTTGACGCTACGACTTTGGTGGTGACTGGGACCGTTGAAACCATCTTCGGAACATTCCCAGTAGAAAGCGAGGTGGCACTGGGTGAATCCACAGACACTAATTGAAACACTACAGGCCCAAGACTTTGACTACTGGCTGGACAAAATGCTCGATGAGGTCCCAGAGACAGTAGATACTCGGCAGGGGTCGGTCATCTATGATGCCATGGCGCCGGCAGCAACGATGCTCGCGGAGCAGTCTTTGCAACTGGCTGATTCTGTGAAGCAGGGATATACGTCCACGGCCGAGGGAGACCCATTAGACTGGCATGCCGCGGATAAAGGAACCACCCGCCAACCGGCGACGGCGGCTCAAGTCACTGTAAAGCTGACTGATAGTGATGGTAATCCAATCAATTCCGTAGAACTGGCAGACCGCTTTGCTAGCGTGGGAGATGACCCCATTTTTTATATGGTCACAAAGGTAAATGGGGATGGCACTGCGGTTTTAACCGCGGAAGTCGCTGGAAGCGCACCGAATAGTTATTTAGGTCAAGTAGTCCCGGTAACGCCTAACGATTCACTATCTTGGGCAGAAATTACGGAAGTATCGGTTCCAGCACGAGATGCGGAAGATGACGATCATCTTCGAGCGCGACTACTGTCACCCAACAGCTACATTGCCTATGGTGGGAACGTGGCTGATTATGCTGATATGCTAGCTCAAATTACTTCCGTGGGAGCCGGTCAGATTTATCCCGCTTGGGCCGGTGGTGGGACCGTTAAGCTAGTCATTTTGGATAATGACCTATTACCGGCTAGTAAGGAACTTCTTACTCAAGTTCAAAGTGAGATTGACCCTGACCAAGAGGCTAGCGGGTACGGTTTAGCACCAATCGACCATGAGGTGACGGTAGTAGCTCCGGAAGTCTTAAAAATCGATGTTGCTTCGAAGGTGAGTGTGGCCGCAAATGAGACGTTAGGTACTGTCACAGAGAAAATCAAGACAGCTGTTGGCGAATTCTTTAGGGTGCTTCGCTCACAGTGGGATATTCTGGACAGCCGAACTGGTCGAGGGTATTTCATGACGGTTTATCGATCTCAGCTTTTAGCGCAGATTATGAAAGTAGAAGGTGTGGTAGACGCGTCGCTCCCCACCCTAAATGGTAAGGAAGCCGATGTGGTACTGACTTTTACAAACGAAGTCTCCCAGTTACCGGAAGTGGGTGAGGTGGTTATTAGTGAGTAAGTTGCAAGATTTTAAACCGAATTACTATGATGGCATACTCGAGATGGATGCTTTACTGGACGCTGAACAACCCGCGTTCGACCAAGCGACGGCAGCCATTAATCGCCTTCTGCTAAACCGATTCGTGATGAAGGCAGACAGTGATGGGTTGAGCTTGCTTGAGTCTGAACTGGGAATTGAAACAGACCTCACGCAACCGCTTGAGTCTAGACGGTACGATATTCTGGTTCGAATGTTGCCGCCACACCCCATCACGTTCAAGTATCTGAAGGATTTAGTGAAGTCGTTTGACATCTCGGCGTCACTTCAACGAGACGTTTTACGACAAGCGATTACCAGTTACAGTCGGCAGGACAGCGTGACCACCGAGCAGCTAAGGCGTTTACGTTATTTGTTGAACGTCTACTTGCCGGGAAACATGACCTATCGACTAATCACGACGGGGGATGTTGAGATTCCACAGCCTCATAACTTAGGTATGGCAGTAGACGTCCACATTGAAACGGTTGTGATGCCGCAACCAGTGGAGTTGGGAGGAAGTTCATAAATGGCAAATTATAATCAATCAGTTTTAACTACCGCTGGGTTGGCTTTAGCCAATCGAGCGGCAAAAGGTTTGGCTAAGTTTAAGATAACCCGAGTTACATCGACAGCAGATGTAGTGGGAAGCTCTGATATTCCAGAATTGGCTAAACTGCCAAGTGAAGTTCAAGTTGGATCAATTACTGGCCAACAACCCTTGGCTGATGGCGATGAAACGGTTACTGGGACCAAAGTACTGTTTACTAATCACAATTTGCAGACTAGTTACAAAATCAATGCGGTTGGTTTGTATGCCACAGAGGATGGCAAGACTGAGATTCTCTATTCGGTAATTACAGCTATTGAGCCGGAGTTTATGCCAGATTATGGTGATCAGGTTTTAATGGAGTTCGGTATGACCATTTATGTGGTAGTTGGTCAGGTTGAGAATATGTCGATTGTGGTTAATCCAGACTCGATGGCAACCGTGGCGTATGTCGATAAAGCTATTGCCGACCATCAAGTCGTCTTTCCAGAGACGTTGACGTATTCGGATAAAAATGAAGCGATTGATGGTAAGTGGCAGTTTAAAAGTGGCATCGTTAATGCCACTGGTGATGATTACGTTTCGAAAAAAGACGCCCAGGACTACACGGACGGCAAGGTGGTTGACCTCAAGAAGTATACGGACGATACGGTGACCTATAAGGCTTTGCCGTCTGGTCAGGACCTCTTTCAAATCGTCAACAACTTGAATAAGCCTTTATACTACCGAGTCAGTTCAAACGATTGGGCCAGTCAAATGAAAAACACTCCGGTCGGTACGGCATTCCTGCTCAATGTTTATCCAGTCAATGGGGTAAGGCCATCGGTAGATAGTGGAGTACCCAGCTATGCCTACACGCGATTAGTTTTAATGCCTTTTGCTAGTAACGACATTTGGACGGCATATACTTCTACTGATGGAAGTGGGAAAATTGCCCATACCGAGTGGGTGAAAGAAACAAATACCGGTACGCAATTTGGCGGCGCCAACCGTATACTAAACAGCAAATTTGACCATGGAATGTCAAACTGGCGCGGCTGGGGAACTTCAACTGGGGCTACCGTTGAGGTTGTCGATAATGGAGCCGACTGGGATAAACGCGCTACCCATCTGCTGCATATAAAAAAGCCTGATGCCGGTGGTCAGTTTGGCTTAGCACAAGATGGGGTTCCCGTTGCACCAAATACGACTTATACAATTAGCGTGAAGCATACAGGATTAGGCAAACTGTATTTGCAGCACGGCAACGGATCATCGGATGCATGGATGGGTAAGTCATTTGAGCAAGGCGAGGAACCAACGGCATATACCTTTACAACCGGAAATACGCAGTACACCAACATTTATGTCGGATTCGATGGGGGCGAGACTGGCGAGGCTTACGTATCACTAGTCAAACTAGAAGAGGGAGAAACTCATAGCGGGTGGTCTCCAGCGCCGGAGGATAAGGTCGATATGGCCGATACCGCCAATTGGCAGAAAATAAAAATATCCAACGATGAAGGCGGAGAGGCGATTGGTGTAGGATCCGGCGAGGATCTATATGCAAAGATTTCGGCCGCTGGTAACGGGACGCGGAGTATCTATGTGAATGATCAAGCCAAGAATAATCCGATGACTAATGGTGAATCCTGTCGTGGCCTAGTCGTGGCCGATAATGACGGTGCGGTTTGGCAAGCGCAACTAACATCTTGGAACGGAACGCCTATTTCAATCGTTTATCATGATAATGTGGCGACAGTGACCTTCCCAATGAACGGAAGTATTCCAGTTGCGACAGGTACCGATGCCAATACCCTACTAACCACGGGGTTCTTTAACCTTTACGGCGTAACGATTAAAAACATGCCGCTCGGCATGACTGGCAAGATTTATGCAACCTTGATGATTAAAATGATTGCCGGTGGAAACGGTACACAGGTCTTGATGGACACGAACTCATCTCGGATGTGGATTCGCGGTTGGAACTTCAACGGTGGCATCGTCTTCACCCCATGGGAGCAGGTCGCCATGGCTGGCAATACGGTCAAGGACAACGGCAACGGTAGTGTCACTATTAACGGAAAGAGTTATGTGCCAGCAAACGAAATGTATACGGTAAATAAGAACGACTCCGGTAACGTTATCGGAACGGTTAAGATGCTCGACGGTAACTTGCAAAGCTCGGCTGGTGACCGATTCTATCCCATCAAGTGGTTTAACTCATATGATGAGGCCATGACGTACAGCAAAGCCCATCCTTATGTGGATTGTCGATGGTGAGGTGGTTAGATGATAAACGGAGGTACTGTAAATGGATCTGTCATTAATGGACAAATTCAATTTGATGTAACGGATGAATGGAAGCAGGTCAAACTAGGGCCAAATATTACTGGGACGGTTGTTGCTAGAGTCAACAAAGATAGCACAGTCAGTCTACTTGGGAATATCCACTTACCAGAAGGACAGCCAGCTGGCACTATTCTAGTGTATGGATCCCAGATTTTTGAGTTTAATTTAGTGAATGACGTAGGACTGAATGCTCATCAAAATACCCCCAGTGGTTCTTGGCAAATATTAGGGGTTTGTTCGTCTAATGGCAACCTAGTTACTAAAGTAAACGAACATGAGGGGCGATCCATTAACTTGTTTAGTGGTGACTTTTATAATACAGATATGCCGCCGGTGGTTTTGCCGATTATAAGAAAGTAGGAGGACTATGGTAAACATAAATGATATCTTTATAAATTGCACGAATGTTCGGGGGGGGGGTAAAAGCCCGCTAAGCCACCGAATTTTACCTCTATGGGAGAGCTTGAATTTATGGATATTATTGATAGTAGGCGGATTATTTTAAAGGGATCGGTACCTAAGGAAGCTATGGCGGTTATGAAGCCGGGAGAAATCGTTACGTGGCATGATTTAATTACATTTCCAAGTAAGTATACTGGTTTAAAAGTATTGAATGGTCAAGACAACACGCCTAATGATTATTCTAGCGCGTTGCAAAATCTTCAAGTTGCAATTTCTGGTCAAATATTAAGAGTTAAACCGGAACAAAGCAGCGGTCTTTATACCAGAGCTATTTCCATGGAATCTATTCAGCTGACGTATGATTAAAGGAGTGATCAAATGCTAACGTATTATGTAAAAACAGATGAGGAAACAGGATACATTTCGGAAGTAAAAACAGTAGCTACAGAGGGGTACACGGAAATTTACGTTCTTCCTTCAAGCAAGGAATGGTTCACCAGATACTACAGCCATTACAAGGTTGAAAATTCGGTGGCTAAACCTACCGATTCTGGATTGCCGGATTTAAGCGTGGATTATCTCAAACAGGTAATTGATCAGCAAGCGGAGCAACTAATTCAGGCTAATGAATCCATTACGAAGGCCAACAGCACTATTACGACGCTTCAGGGATTAGCTGGAACGTTAACGGGCCAAGTTGCCAAAGCCAACCAGACCATTGACCAGTTACAAGCGATGGCCGGTTCGTTAACGGGACAAATTGCCCAACTAAAATTATCTCAAACTGTTACTAACACTAAAGACTAGGAGGAAATGTTATGTGGCCAGATAAAAATACAATCGCAATGCTATACGGGTGGGGTGCTGTTGTTGCGCCTACCACAATGGAATGGTATACAGAGAATGGTTTTATCACAGAATTCGACTACAAAGAAATTACCGGTAAGGATTACGCGGCACCTGCTAAAGAATAGTGAGGTGCTTTTATTATGGAAAGAAAACTCTATGAGCATTACAAAAAGAACCAATTTTGGTTTTGGTCATCGATTGAAACCTACGCCATCGCGATTGTCTTCATCATCCAGGTCAATTTTTTCGATTTAAAGCCCCCAGCACATACCGTGTTGGGTTTTTTAGATGACCCTGTTTCAATTTTTATGATTGCGATCATCGGGACATTTACAATGGTTTACTCAATCTGGGACTTTCACTGGTTCTATGCCCGACCGATTATGATTGGCTGCCTAGTCTTTGTGTGGATGTCCTTTTTTTTTGGGTTTCTTGATCCATGATATGGAGATGGGCGCGTTGATTAGTCCCGGCGCGGTACTGACTGGTGGGGTGATTTGCCGAATTATTAGTTATGCTTTTACGGGGGATGATTAGGATTAGTGATAAGGTACTGACCGCCATTCTCTCCGCTATCTCCGCAATCGCTGTGGGGTACGTTCCGGTCTGGGTGGCACGCATCAATGCCGATCGTCCCCCAACGAAGAACGACGAGATACGGCAACTGAAAGAAGAGAATGCGCGACTCAAGGAAGAAAATAAAAAATTGAAAGAGAGAGGTGAGTAGCTTGGACTATATCCAGCAACTAAACCTAGGAACAACGGCTGAGCTGGCATTGACCATCTTGGTCGTTTTTGTACTGACGCAAGCCGTAAAGCAGACCAAGGTACCCAACCAGTACATGCCGTGGCTATCCATGGCCGTGGGGGTTCTAGTCGGACTCCTGTCAGTCTTTGTGACCAGCGACCATAATTTTTTGTCGGGCGGGGTCATGGGACTCCTGGTCGGGGGCTTCACGTCCGGACTTTTTGACGGTTTCAAAGGCTTTCAGCTAAAGGAGGAAGATAAAAAGTGAGCTACAAATTAAATCACACCTACGAACTGGGGGCCTCCCAGGGCTCCAGCGCTAAGGCCTCGCACCAGTATATCGTGGTGCATGAAACCGGGAACGATTCTAATCGCGGGGTTGGGAGCGCCAAACGCGAAGCTTCTTATATGAAAGGAAATTGGCGCGCGGCGTACACTCACGCCATCGTGGACGACCGGGGTATCTATATTGTGGGCACTCCAGGCTACGTGGCCTACGGTGCGGGGAGCCCTGCCAACGAGCGGTCGCCCTTCCAGGTCGAGCTGGCTCACGTCGACAGCCAAAAGCGTTTCGATGCCTCCTACAAGCGGTATGTGTGGGTTATCCGCTACTTCGCCAAGAAGTACGGTATCCCCCTGATGCTGGACGGCGCCGGTAAGGGCATCAAGTCCCATCGCTGGGTCACGGAGCATCTGTGGGGCTCCCACACTGATCCATACGACTATCTCCAGAAGTGGGGTATCACTAAGGCTCAATTTGCAAAGGACCTGAAGAACGGTATCGGTGGTAAGGCGTCCACAGCTAAGCCGACCTACCTCACCACGGTCAAGCAAGTTAAGGCCATCACGTCGGTGACGCGGTATCATGATAAGGCCTTTAAGAAAAAGGAGTTGCGCTTCAAGTCGGGTACCATCTTCGATATTGCGAAAGTGGTCAAGTACGGTAAGATCACGCGGCTTCGGCTGGGGAACGGACTGTATATCACATCGAACACCGACTATGTGAAAAAGCTAAAGTAGAGTACAATGGGTTAGACATTGTGGCTTGGTCACCTCGATGTCATCCTTCTGGTCACTTACCTTCGGGTGAGTGGCCTTTTTTTTGCGACGAATTTACAATTGAAGTGCAACAAGTAAGAAAATAAAAAGAAGACTCATAGCCTGAGTCCTGTAAAATGAAGTCACCACAACAATCATCTAAAGGAGTTCTTAGGCTATGAGTCCATACACCCATCTTACCTTAAAAGACCGTGAATGCATACTGTTAGGAGTTACTTTAAATCATACCTATCAAGCTATTGCCAATCAAATCGGCTGTTCCAAAGCTACTGTGTCACGAGAAATTAAACGAAATGGCGGTCGAGGTGCCTATTCTGCCGTAAAAGCCCAACAAAACTATCATCAGCGGCGGTTAAAGAGTCGTCGACCTAGGTTACTGGAAAACTTAAAACTACGTGATTTTGCCCTTCACTGCATTCTTCAACGACAATGGTCACCCGAGCAAATCGCTGGTCGCTTATCTTTCGAGGACAGTCATTGGCATATCAGTCACAACACGATTTATCGCGGAATCGAACAAGATAATTTAGGTATTAAGCGTAAAAGTCATGGGGCCCGTGGGTTCGCTCGAAAGTTACGCCACCATGGGAAGACTCGTAAGGTTAAAGGAACTATCAATGAACGACGTGGCCGTTTTAATGATGTCCCATCAGTTCATGACCGGCCAGTATCGTGTGAGAATCGGACTCGCTTTGGTCATTGGGAAGGCGATACCGTTCGGGGCAAGGTCGGACGTTCAGCCTTAGTAACACTGGTCGACCGTAAGTCACGATACCTTCTGTCCCAGCGCGTGCCAAAAGTGAACGCCAAGAACGTGACCCAAGCGATGATTGACCTCCTGAATACCGTCACACCTAAACGTGTTCGTACGCTCACACCAGACCGAGGAACTGAGTTTGCGGGGTATCGTAAAGTTGGTAAAGAACTTGATATCTCAGTCTATTTTCCAGACCCCCACGCACCACAGCAACGCGGGACCAACGAGAACACGAATGGTCTCATCCGAGAATATTTTCCCAAAGGAACTGACCTTGATAAATTGACCGATCAAGATATCAATAAGTTTGTCAGAGATCTAAATAATCGTCCCCGTAAGGTCTTAGGCTGGAAGAGTCCATCTGAAGTTTTCTTCGGTAAAAAGTTACACTTGATTTGACAATTCGTCGCACAAAAAAGCCCCCTCGCATGGGTGAAGCGGCTGGTGGGTGAGACGTTCCGTGTGGGGATGGTAGATGTAATGATTTAATATCCATTATTAGTGAATGAAAAACCACCAGACTTTTACGGTCTGGTGGTTCGTTTTTCTCTATTTCCCGACTAGGAATTTTTGTTTTGTCCAAGTTTTGTCCAAGTTAACATCAATTGCTAACGATTGCCATCGTTTTTCTTAGTCAATGAATGCCGTTAAATCAATGTTCCTGATGGGTAGAAAGAGATTGAATTGAGTTTAGAATGTCGCAAGAGAGGTTCGAACCCTCGACCTACGGTTTAGAAGACCGTTGCTCTATCCAGCTGAGCTATTGCGACAGCATAACAACTCTTTCATTATAAAGAAGCACTGGGGCCGTGTCAATCGCGTTTCGCCCGAGTTGACGGGGGTGGCTGGATTCGGTACAGTAGTGATAATGTTAACTTAAGGAGGGCGTTACTTGTGACCTTTATTCATATCGGCGCCGAAGTCGTGGTCTTTTTTGCGGCGATTACGCTGATTTATTACTTTTTCCAGATCACCCAAGCACTGGGGGAGCGGAAACAGAACATTAAATACTTAATTATTGCTGCTGTGGTCTTATTTGTGGCGTACCCCGTTTCCAATCTTTCGGGAAAGAAGAATGTGAGCCCCACCACGCAAGTTTCTAACCAGGTAAAGAAGGCCCAAAAGCACCATCAGTCTAAGAAAGAGTCTGCTAAAAAGGCCTCTAAGCAGGAGTCGCAGAAGCAACAGTCGGGTGAGGATCACTAAAAAAGTAAGGATTTTTCAAAGCTTTGGCAAAAGGTAGTGGTTTTCGCTTGCAATATTCCTGTAACATTAAGATAATGTAATTGTAACTTGATGTAACGGGGGGATTTCAGATGACTGCTATTTTTGTGATTTTATTGATTATCGTATTCGCCGGACTTGGGCAATTATATCTTGATAACCGGGAAAATTTCCGCAAAAAGAGTAAGCACCTGGCGACGCACAATCGATTCAGCAATAATTCGAACCAACGTTTCAGTTAATTTTGCGCCCGCTGGCAGTTGTCAGCGGGTTTTTTGGACTCAAAGTGATACAGTAAGGGGCAACAAGCTAAAAAAGGAGTGATGGCCGATGACCACTTTGATTCTGGTGGCCCATCCGCAACTAGCCGATTCGACAAGCCAACAATTTTTTAAAGCCAGCTTACCGTCAGAGGCGTCCATCGTCTGGGAGCATCTAGACGCACAGACGACCTTTGACGTGGCACAAGAACAAGCACAGCTCCGCCAAGCTGATCGTATCATTCTTCAATTTCCGCTCTATTGGTATGCGGCTCCGGCCAGTCTAAAGGCGTGGGAGGATGCCGTGTTGACCCGCAGCTTTGTCTACGGGGATCATCGCTACCCCTTGGCCGATAAGGAATTAGGGGTGGTCGTGACCACGGGGATGCCCGCTAAAGCCTTTCAACGAGGCGGCGCAGAAGGGTTAACGCTTGATGCGAGTCTAGCGCCGTTGGCGGCGGTGGCTCAGCGCGCCCATATGCGGTGGCTGCCCACGTTTGCCGTGCATCAATTCGGCTACTTAACGGAGACGCAGAAGTTACAGTTAGTGGTTGATTACCAACGGTATCTGACCCAGCCACAACCGGATAGTCTGACGAACCGCCAGGCCTGGTTCGCCCAACGTCTCGAGCAGATGGTGGCGAAGCTGCCGGCGGATCAGCAGGCAACTGGCCGGCTGATTGCGACGACTTTTGACCAGTCCCGCGCTGACCTGGACCAGTTGACCGATACGCTAGCAATGATTAAGGAGACCGAAGATGACTAATGACGCGTGGCTTCACCAACAGATTCAGGATTTGGCGCAACGCCAACCCCAGTTCACCGACCGGGCCTTTTGGGTCGCGTTAGACCGGTTGATTACCGAGCAGGCCCAACGACGCGACCAGTTACAGGGTGAAATCGATGGCCGAACTTGGCGGCCGGATCGGTGGTAATTGCCCCAGCAACCACAAAGAGCCCGGGACTAGATGTCTTGGGCTCTTTCTTACGTTTAGTCAAGGGCAGATTGTGGAAGTATTCGCCTTACCGGTTGGTCCTGAAGGGGCTGGAACGTGGTGGGCACGACTTGAAGCCCTGAAAGTGCCAGGTCTTCAAGCTCGGCCTTTGGGTAATCCGGGAAACCCACCCCGAATAACCCAAACGACACCACTGAGCCCCTTCAGGGCCGCCCTCACGGCTAAATTGAGCGTACACAAAACAGTATCTCCCGGTGATTCTAATTAGAAGTAGCCACGTGAGACGCTTAAACACAAACGATAAGGTGTGAACCTAATCGAACCTCGAGATAGGGGCTTGCCCCATGGTTGCAGTCTTATTCATGCCAGCTACTGCTGTGGTCTGAAGGCACATCATGTTCCGCTGTGGTTACAGGGCAGTAAGCTGAGAGGACGGCCAGACAGATGACTTAAGCCCGGTCCTAATAAAGTTATACAGTAAGGGCCTATGCTCAATCTTCAGCGCCGGAAAGGTCACTGTCATTCAAAAAGCGCTGTAAAACTGTTTTGATTTTACAGCGCTTATCTCAGGATGTTTGGCTGAACAATCAGTTATTCTGGCAGGTCATCGTAATCACGGTTTTGCGCGGCCCAGTGATTGATGGGGCCGAACTTGTGCCCCACTTCGATGGGGTGGCCGATAGCCGTGTTCACGAAGGACTTGGCCAGCGTAATGGCCTGGCGCATTGGCGTGCCCTTGGCCAGC
This sequence comes from Levilactobacillus namurensis, assembly GCF_032197885.1. Lineage (NCBI taxonomy): Bacteria > Bacillati > Bacillota > Bacilli > Lactobacillales > Lactobacillaceae > Levilactobacillus > Levilactobacillus namurensis. The sequence goes on from NZ_CP134159.1 coordinate 707,420, forward strand.
TCCGCGGTGATGCAAGCGGAGAGCGAATCCCCGGTTCCGTTGACCCGGTCCGTGGCATGGTAGGGCTGACTGAGCCAGAAGTGGTCGCCGTTGGCCAGGAGGACCAGGTCCCGGACGGTGGTCTGGTTGGGTAGGGCGTGACTGCCCTTAGCAATGATGTTTTTGGCCCCCATGCGTTGCATCTTTTGCGCAGCGGTGACCATGTCTGCGTCACTAGTGATGGTCATTTCGGCGATCTTTTGGACTTCAAAGAAGTTTGGCGTTAGAACGGTCGCCAGCGGGAGAAGCTTGGTGCGCAGGGTCTCGAAGGCGCTCTCTTCCAAAAGCTGGTTGCCGTGCTTGGTCATGATCACGGGGTCGACCACCAAGGGGCCGAAGTCGTGTGCCTGATAGTTCTGGACCACGTCTTCGATCAACTCGGAGTCGGCCAGCATCCCGGTCTTGGACGCTCGAATCTGGTAGTCGTCCGCTAGGTCTTTGAACTCTTGATCAATAAAGTCAGTCGGCATGGGGACACTCGCGTGAATCCCGTAAGAATTGCCGGCCACGCACGCGGTGATCACGGACGCGCCGTAGACCCCGCGGGTGAAAAAGGTATGCAAGTCAGCTTGCATGCCGGCACTCCCATCGCTGTCAGACCCGGCGATGGTCAGTGCTTGTGGAAACGTATTTGTCATTTCATCAACCTCCAGATTCCCGCCACGTCTGGGTGGTGGGATGATTACAGTAACTTTAGCTGGACCAGCGACGTAGGTCGTTGGCTTTCTCTCCCCTGAAGCTCAGGTTGAAACCATTAACGTTAAGGATAGCATGGACACGATCAAAATACGACCAGACAGCTTAAAGATTGGCCGAAAAGTTCAGGGGAGCGACGATCAGTAGCTAGGTGTGGCGGACGACGCAAAAAACAATTAGAATCAGACGTTAATTGAGTTGAAGGTTCCCGTAAAGAAGGCAAGAAAGATGACGAAACAACAGCAGCATGGCCTTATCTGGGGCGGTATTGGTGTGATTTTTAGCGCGTATGCGTTAGTGGGGTCCTTCAGTTGGGCCTATCGGTTAATTCCGTACCAACCGGTAAATTTATCGCTCGGCTTGGTGGGATGTGTGATAAGCTTAATTGGAATCGTGCGGACAGCCCGCCAAGCGACGGGGTGGTCGACGGCCTGGCTGGTGTTGGCCTTTTGGTTGGCACTAGTTGGGGCGGCGGTCGACGGTCTCTTGTTGTGGTTTGGCCAAACGGTGACGGGATTCTATTGAATCCGGCGCGAATTAAAAATATTACGGGAGGTATTATTGGCGCATGTTAATTCAACAAGGATTTATCGAGAACGCGACGAAGCCGCAAGATATTCGAATCGAGGACGGTCAGTTTACAGCGATTGCTGACCACTTGACCCCTAAGGATCACGAAGAGGTCATCGATGCAACGGGGAAGTTGATCTTACCTCCATTCGTTGATCCCCACGTTCATCTGGACAGTACCATGACGGCGGGAGATCCCGAATGGAACCAGTCCGGTACCTTGTTTGACGGGATCCGCATCTGGGGTGAACGGAAGAAGACACTGAGTCACCAAGATGTTAAGGAACGGGCGCACAAGGCCCTGGCTTTGCAGGCTAGTCACGGAATTCAGTTCGTCCGGTCCCACGTGGACGTCACGGACCCCAACCTCACGGCTTTGAAGGCGTTACTGGAAGTACGAGATGAGGTCAAAGGCTTCATCGAGTTACAATTAGTGGCCTTCCCACAAGACGGCATCCTCTCCTTCCCCCACGGGAAAGAACTGATGGAAGAAGCCGCTAAGATGGGGGTTGACGTGATTGGGGCCATTCCGCACTTTGAATTCACCCGAGAATACAGTGTGGAGTCCCTGCACTTTGCCGTGGACCTCGCCGAGAAGTACGGGAAATTAGTGGATGCTCACTGTGATGAGATCGACGATCCGGCTTCCCGTGGCTTGGAAACGTTGGCTACGCTGGCTTACGAAACGGGCTTGGGCGACAAGGTCACGGCTAGTCATACCACGGCGATGGGGTCTTACAATAACGCGTACGCCTACAAGCTGATGCGCTTATTGAAGTTGTCCCACATCAACATGATTTCTAACCCGTTGATCAACACCCACTTAGGGGGCCGGTTCGACACGTATCCTAAGCGGCGTGGCTTGACCCGGGTCAAGGAATTGAACGAAGCGGGCATCAACGTGGCGTTCGGTGAGGACGACATCAAGGATCCTTGGTACCCAATGGGCGACGGGAATATGCTGGATGCGCTACATACCGGTATTCACGTAACCCAGATGATGGGGTACGATGATATCTTGAATTCGTACCAGTTCGTCACCACTCACGGGGCTAAGGCCATGCACGTGACCGACCACTACGGGATTGCCACGGGCAAGCCTGCCAACTTGGTCATCATGAACAACAACAACTTCTACAACGCGTTGAACGAACGCTCCGAAGTGTTATATTCAATTCACCAGGGTCGAATCGTTGAGAAGACGGACCCCAAGCAGGTTCACTTGAACTTAGATTAAAGGCAATTAACACCCAAAACGCGCTCGACCATCGTTGGTCGGGCGCGTTTTTATGGGCAATCAAGAAAGAGAATCTGGTGGCCTTGGGGCGCCGGGTTCAGCACCGGACCGCTATCGTCAAGAACGCAACAAGTCTAGGCGGCTGGTCTCAGACACCATAAAAGCGCAGAGGCCGAAGCCCCTGCGCTTTTATCTCAACTGTTCAGGTTGGTGTTGGGCGTTAGCTTTAACCTAAAGCCCAAGCTTGCATCCCTTGTGCCTTGTACAGGCTAACGGCAGCGTTCACTTGGTCCTCAACGGAACCGCCGGAGATGTGCATGTTTTGGAATAATCCGTAGGCACCACTCGTGGAGTTTACCACGTTAGCTTGCCAGTTGGATTCACGTTGGATAATGGCGTTCCAAGTTGAAGCGGAAACACCAGTCCGGGAAGCCATTTGGCTCAATACGTAGCTCTTCATGTTGCTCCCAGTGTAGCTAGAGTTGGATGAAGAAGTCGACGTTGAAGCAGCTTGAGTGTTGTTGGTCGTTGCTGCTTGTTGCGTGTTTGACGATGCTTGTTGGTTGTAAGTCGTCGTGGCTTGCGTGTTGGCCGTTTGTTGTTGCGTTGCGGCTTGCGAAGTCGTGGCAGTTGACGTGCCATCAGGAATCGTCAATTGTTGACCAGGTAAGATCAAGTGGCCTTGGATGTTGTTGGCATGTTCGATCGCGTTAATGGTTGAGTTGTACTTTTGGGAAATAGCCCAAACAGAGTCACCGGACTTAACCGTGTAGGTGGTAGCGGCGTCTGCGCTCACAGTGCCAGCGAAGAATAAACCTAAGGCAGCAGCTGAAGTTGCAAGAATCGTAGTTACTAATTTTTTCAAATATATACACTCCTATAGTAAAATCGGTCGGTCTCTCAATAAGTTGCGTTGTTCGTGTTGCGCTCTCAAACAACAAGACAGAGTTTAGCGGATAAGTATTACTAAGGAGTATCGGCAACTTTAAGAAAATAATGCAGAATGGCCCGTTAGTTAACAACTCTGTAATATTTGTAACATTCTTGACCAATTTTGAAAGGGGGTGCGGCCCCTGTCTGGCTGGTCAAGCGGTACGATAATTGACTAGTTCGGGATGTTAAATTTATTACTGAATTAACTAGTCCTGCAATCTGATTTCAAAAAAATTAACCGCGAATTTGCTGATTTTGGGGCTGATTTTTTCCTTAAAACCATCATTTTTCCTGCTTTAGCGGGTGGCTGGCACCGAAAAAGGAAAGGTTAGGGGTGCAATCGTGGTGCGCCTTGCCAATATTATAGTAATAATGATGAACGATTTTACGACAAAACGGGCGACCAACTCAGGTGGCACAAGGCTTTGGGGGAATCAAAAAAGCGACCAGTTAGGCGGTCGCGGGGAAACAAAAAGCGCTGAGGAGTTGCCTCAACGCTACTTCTTAGGATGTTTAACTTTTTGAACAGCGGCAACGGTCGCTGGTTTGGCCTTCTTCTTGGCGGGTTCCGCAACGGCTTTGTGTAAGTCCTTGTGTTGGGCCCGTAGTTGCGCCTTCAACTCTTCAATCTCGTCTAGGTGCTTGGTCTTCCACTCTTGGTAGGAACTGGTGGAGTCCGTATCGTTAGGCTTCAACCCGGTATTCAACCAGAAGCAGGCCTCCGATAGACTGGAAAAATTGTGAATCCACAGGGTCTGACCATTATCGGAATCAAAGGCCACGTAGGAACGGAAGTGCTTCTTCAAGAAAGTGTGGCGCCGAATCTTGAAGGCTTCACGCTTACGGGTCAGCCGATAATCGGGGAGAATGTACTGACCGGAGCGGGCTAGAGACGGGAATGGTTCACTGCGTTGGTCACGCTGATCTTTCAACATGGCCCGCGCTTGATCGACGGTGATAAGTGATGCACGAATCGGATTCTTCATTAAAATTGGGTCTCCTAAAAATATGACAAGGTTAACGGTTTTTGAGCGCTACGGACAGACATCTCTACCTACTAGATTAGCATAATCCGTATATTATGAAAATGATTTCAGTCCGCAAATTAGGCTTTTTTAAACATCACGGGGCGAGCGGTTTAGCAAGGAAAGCTAACCAAGAACGCCCGCGATGGTAACGTCTTCACGAATTTGGTAATACGCAATTTCGTCGATAAGCGGGTAAAGTATGGTAAACTAGCAAAGATTAGGTGAAAGTGGGTGTTCATTTGGCACAAAAATTCTATGCCGTGCGCGTAGGCCGGCATCCCGGGATTTACCGGACTTGGCCGGAGACGCAAAAGCAAGTCAGTGGATTCCCCGGCGCGCAGTATAAGAGCTTCCCGACCGCCGATGCGGCCCAGGCCTTTATGACCGGACAGGCACCAGCGCGACAGGCTAAGGCGCCGCGTACGACGGCACCGGCCACCCCGCAACGACCGGCTGAGATTACCGTCTACACGGACGGGGGTTCGCGGAATACCGGGAACGTAGCGGGCGGCCACGTGCGCGATAGCGATAAGGCTGCCTGGGCCTACCGAATCGAGTTGCCCGAACAAATCGTGACCGATTCAGGTGGCGAATGGGGCGCTAGTAATAACCGGATGGAAATCATGGCGTTTTTACGGGCCCTGGAGGCCTTGAAACGGCTAGGTAAGACGCAGGCCACCATTCAGTTTGTGTTAGATTCCCGGTACGTTTTGAACGCGATTACCCAGAATTGGTTAGCCGGGTGGAAACGCCGCGGTTGGAAGCGCAGTGCGGGCCCCTTAGCGAATGCGGAGCTATGGCGCGACGTCGACGGACTGTTAGCCCAGTTCCCCCAGCTGACGTTTAATTGGACCAAGGGACACGCGACCAATCAAGGGAACGTGTTCGTGGACCACCTGTTGAACACCACCATGGACCAGATGCAAGCGGGACACCCCGCACCGGCGCATCAGTCGCAGACAGCGGCTGCACCGCCAACTCGTACGGCGTCCCCCGAGACCACCCAGCATGCGGCTGCGGAGCCGGCCAGTCAAGCCACGATTGACCGTTCCGTTGCCGCGATTCGGCAGATTCTCCGCGACGCCGGCTTGCCGGATGACCAGTAAGTTAAAATAATGATTAAGTAGTGAGGTAGCAGTGATGCAAGCAAAAATGATTCCCTATCTGGAATTCGAAAACGCCAAGGAGGCCTTGGCCTATTATCAAGGCGTCTTCGGTGCAACCAACGTTTACCGTGTCAGTCCCACCGCGGATGAAGCGGAACAGTATGGCCTGGAGCCAGATGTAGATCTCGACCAGTTGACCATGATCGGCGGCTTTCAGATTCTAGGCCTCGACGTTCAGTGCGCCGATGCCTTAATGGGCCGGCCCACCTCGTCAACTTTGATCTCGTTAATGATTCAAGTTGATGAGGATGACTCTGAGGCGGTCAAGGCCTTGACGGGGTTGTACCAGCGATTGGTGAAGTCTGACGTTAAGGTGATTAGCCCGTTCACCACCCAACGACAGGGGGGCAAGATGGGACAGATTGTCGACGCCTACGGGATTACCTGGATCTTACGAGAAGGGGCCAACCCGGTCACGGAGACTGCTACCCAGGATTAACCTAAATACTCAGCGTTTCTGGAGCCCGTCACTAGCGGGAATTCCGGGGGCGCTTTTTTGGTACGGCAAAGAAAGTGGTATGATAGCCCTCAGAGGAGTGATTGATGTTATGGCAACAGAACGTGAGAAGATGTCAGCTGGCCAGCCCTATAATCAGTTTGATGCAGAGTTGATCAGCCGGCGCGTAGCGGTACGGAAGCACCTACGAGCCGTGAACCAATTAGACGATAACGCCCAGCGGAATGGGGGCTACCGGGAGCTGATCACCGATACCGGTGACGACTTCTTTGTTGAAGCCGGCTTTAAATTCGATTATGGGTGGAATATCCATATCGGAGACCACTTTTACGGAAACTACGACATGACTTTCTTGGATACTTGTCCCATCACCATCGGGGCCCACTGCTACTTTGGCCCTAATATTGGCTTGTACACGCCAGTCCATCCGTTGAACGCGATGGCCCGGTTAGCGGACGTCGAGATGGGAGCGCCCATCACCATCGGCGACAATGCCTGGCTGGGTGGCCGGGTCACGATTCTGCCCGGCGTGACGTTGGGCAATAACGTAGTCGTTGGCGCGGGGTCCGTCGTGACTAAGTCGTTCGGCGATAACGTCGTGATTGCGGGGAACCCTGCCCGGGTGATCAAGACCATTGATAACGGGGCTAGTGGGGATGCTGCGGCTAAGCAACGGTGGCCGCAATTGGATCAGTCGTCACTGAATTAATTGCCCACAACCAAAATTCTCATCAAATTCTTAGATTCCTAACAGCATAGGGATTGAAAACGGTTTATTTTCAGCAGATTTTTCTTATCCATCTGCAAGATTTTACTAATCAGTGGAACTGCGTATAATGAACTGTGGATATTGCTTCGCAGGAACGCAGCCATTGTGGCTGTTAACCGGTTAGCGCTGGACTTCGTGGGACAACCCGTGTTCGGCGCTTTTTGTGTATCTTGAGGCGTGACGTCCGCTGACAGGTGACTGTCAGGAATCAAATGAGGAGGATTTACAATTTTAGCGCGTAAAAATATTGATAAGTTAGTCTTCGTGCCAACTTTCGTGTTATTCGTGATTGCCTCCGTCGTCTTTATTTTGGGCGGTGGTCAGTTGCAGAACACTCTGAGCACCATTCTCTCTTGGATTGATACCAAGATGGCTTGGGCTTACCTGTTGGTCTACGTTATCAACTTTCTGTTCTTTATGTATCTCGCTTTTGGTAAGTTTGGAAAAGTGAAGTTAGGTGATCCGGAAGACAAGCCCCATTACAGCAGTTTCCAATGGGGGAGCATGGTCTTCGCGACGGCGATCGATGCCAGCATCCTGATGCTGTCGATCGTTGATCCGCTCCGGTATCTCCAGCACCCCGCTTTTGGGTTAAAACCCTTTTCCAGTGCGGCCTACGGGGCTGCACATATGTACGGACAATTCAACTGGGGGCCCATGGCGTGGATGATGTTCGCGCCGGCCACGATTGCGATTGCCTACGTGTTGTACGTCAAGCACGGTAAGGTTCAACGGGTCAGTGCCGCCATCACCAGTCTACAAGGTGACAGTCGCGGTAAGCAGATTGCCCGGCGAGTGATCGACTTCCTGGTGGTCTTCGGAATCATGGGCGGAATCGGGTCATCCGTGGGGATGGAAATCCCAATTATCTCCAAGGTCTTAAGCAGTTTGACCGGTGTCCAAGATAATATGGCCCTCAAGATTGAGCTATTTTTGGTTTTATTTATTCTTTTTGCGGTCACGGTCTTCCATGGATTGAACGGAGGAATCGACCGCTTGAGTGCCGCCCATATCTGGACGGCCTTAGGGTTGTTGGCCTTGATCCTGGTGGTCGGACCAACCGTTTACATTTTGAATTCAGAAACGAATAGTTTGGGTTTGATGGCCCAAAAGTTCATTTCGATGTCCACCAACACGTTACCGAACGGTGGGGACTCGACCGCTCAGCAGGAAACCATTTTCTACTGGGGTTGGTGGTTGTCCTACATGCCCGTCATGGGACTGTTCATCGCCCGGATTTCTAAGGGGCGGACCATTAAGCAGGTCTTGGTCGGCATGTTGACCTATGGGAGCCTAGGGTGCATGAGCTTTTACGCCATCTTCGGGGGTTACTCCTTGTGGTTACAACGGACCGGGGCAGTTAACCTGGTTCACATCTTGAATACGCAGGGTCAAGCCGCCGTGGTTGCTACGGTGATTGGCACGTTGCCCTTTAAGATGATTGTGTTGGCACTGTATTGTATCTCGTGCTTCATCTTCTTGGCCACGACGATTTCGTCGTCCGCGTTCATTGTGTCGTCCTTTACCAGTCTGCACTTGGACGACGGTGAACAGCCAAGTCGCTGGAACCGGATGATCTGGGTCGTAGTCTTCATCTTCTTCTCCTTTGGGATTGTGATGGTCGGCGGCTTTAAGACCGTACAGACGGTCTCGACGATTGCCGGCTTCCCACTGATGCTGGTCTGCTTGTTACTCTTGCATTCCATCTGGCACTTGTTGACCGCCAAAGACAAGGTGGTCGCCCCAGTGGTTGTCCCGAAGCCGGTTGTAATGCGCCGGATTACGGTTGAATTACCACGGGCAGTGCGGGGACCAATGATTTTATCACCAGATCACGCACGTTAAGTCATGAAAATAACGTAAGGCCGGGGCAATTGCCCCGGCCTTTTTATTTATATTGAGATAATTATCGCCCATTGCTGGATGAGTTACGGGTAATTGCTGGATTTAAGCAAATTGCTGTCGCTGTGCGATGGGGTCTGCGCTCACAAGTTCCTGGTTTTAACCAGGAAGGGTTGGTTGGTCTTGCTTTGAGCACATGATAAGTTGCTTTCTGTAGGTCTTGGAATCATTGATAATCTGCAGCATTACTTGGGCTACGTCTGCTCGATTAGTTCGCGGCACTCCGGGCATTTTATCGCCCAATGCCGCATCTCGAACCAGTGGCTTTGCGCTTCTTTTTCCGTTGAACAGTGGACCGGGGTGTACAGTGGTCCAGTCGAGGACTGACGCCGATAATTGCTTTTCTCCGGCCTCGTGGTCGGCAAAATTACCTTTCAAGAACCCTCTTGCGCCCATCCGGTATGGGTAACGGGTATTGTGATAGGTCGCGCCAACGCCCAGAGCTGATAGGCTAATTAAACGCTTAATTCCTGCCTTATCCATCGCTTCAATGATATTAGGCATAGCGAGCGAAAACAGGTTGCCACTACTGTTAGAGACTGGGTTACCAAGTGCCATTAAAACGGCATCGCATCCCTTCATGGCCGATGCCATTTTAGTGATATCATTTAGCTCACCAGTCACCATGGTTAGTTGGCGGCGCTTTGTCAACTTATTCGGATGACGAACATAGGCAACAACCGAATAGTCTTTTTCTAACGCCTGAAGGACCAACTCTTCCCCGGTCCTACCCGTAGCACCGAGAATACAAAGTTTCATTATAATGCGCCCCCTTTATAGGTTGTCCTCAATCCAGTTAAAAATAAGCTCACTTGCCGGGGCATAGCCACCCATCTGTGTGTGTTGTTGGGCGGTAGAATCTTCATCAAAAAATAGGTAATCTTTTGGGCAGGTCAGTTGGTCGTAGAATTGCTGGGCAGCTTCCGGATTAACCTCAGCTGCCCCGTTCAATACGAGGACCTTGGACTGAATCTGGGCGACAACATCGCTGTTGTCATATTTAGCTAATTCTTGCAATAACTCTTTTTCAGAACAGCCGTGCTTCCAGGTGTAGTCGTCGAGCATGTCGTCCAACATAGCGGGCCGTAACTGCTTAGGTAGCGCCAAAACCTTGCTTAAGCGTTGCCCAATCATTTTGCCCCAAGCGATATTACCAGGATCGGCGATACAGACCTTGATGCGATGATCAGCGGCGGCTGCTCGGGGAACTTGGAAACCGCCAAAGCTCATTCCCATCACGCCGATGCGCGATGAATCTACATCGGATAGTCCGTCGACAAAGTCCAATACCGGTTTCATAACATTTTCAAAGTCGGGCCGGAATGGCAATCCCTGTAGACGGAGGGTCATTCCCTGACCGGGACCGTCGAAGGTTAAAGCGTTGAAGCCGCGCTTGATAGCGGCGTCAGTTACCCAGCGGGTATCGTCGGCCCAGGTATCACGGCCAGGGACGACGATTAGTAGTGGTGCTTTTCCGTTGACGTTCGGTGCCTGGAAGTAGTGTCCTGGCAACGTTGTATTCTCGTAAGGAATCGCAATTGCTTTACCTGGATAGCCAGAGAGTGCCAGTGACTTGTCATAGCAAGCTTGACTAAAGCGACAATACTGCTTCATCCGTGAATCCGCAACATCACTAAAGTACATCAGAGCCACTCGCCAGTATGTTGAGGCGCGGAGGTAGGCGCTACTTGCACTGACTGTTTTGTTGGTCTGTTCGTACTGTTCTGCGAGTTTCTGCAAACGATTGGCCATGGTCCCCCAGGCTCTGATCCAAGTCTGTTCATCACCGTCTTTTAGGTTAACGTTTACCTCCAAAACTTCACCGATATCAGCCATTCGATAATTGACTAGTCCTAAGACATGTTTAACCAGGGCGTCTTGCAACATATTTTTACTAAATTTCTGTGATGACCAGTGGTTATTAAATTGCATGAATTCTTCAGTCATATTGATTTATCCTTTCTATTTTTAATAGTTTTTTTGCGATTACGACTTTTTCCTGATTGACTTTCTAAATTATAATCAGCATAATTTGAATAAACCATGGTTAATAGAATTTCACTGACTATTAAAGCGACAGTGTTTAGAAAGTGGTGTTAAAGTGGCGGATTTGAGAAAACTACGCACGCAACGTGAGATTCAACAGGCGCTGACCGACCTATTACTAGAAAAACCGTTCAGCAAAATTTCAGTAACAGATATTGTCAACCGAGCATTAATTAACCGCAACACTTTTTATCTGCATTACCGCGACAAGTTCGACCTAGTTGAGCAAATGATGATCACAATGATTGATCAGTCGGGCTTTTCCATTCACGAATTTAATACGAAGCCTTTTTACTTCTTACGGTCGATTTTGAACGAGACATCCGACCTCGGACGGCAAATAGTCGCGCACCAGCGTGCGGATAATGAATTCCAGAAAGTGGTTTTGACAGCCATTCTCCAATTGGTAACGGCTGACGTTAATAGCTCCAACAGTCAAGTTTGGTTTGTTTTCGGTAAGATTTCGGCAATTATGGCTTGGAATAATCAACACAATCATCGCTATGACCTCATTCAAGATGCCGACCAGTTCCAGCAGATTTTTGATACTGAGAAATTCCCTGATTAGCTGGAATGATTGAACGCACCGTTGTGGTATTCGCCTTTTAGTGTGTTTGAAATTAGCAGGCCGTGTCCGCATCCATGAATGGCCGCCCTTAACCGTTAGGTGGAGGGTTGCGTTCACCCCATGACTTGTTATAATGAAGACCAGCAAGCAGCTCTCCAGGAGGGGATTGAATTTTATGGCAGATGAAAATTACCGACCACTGTTTTTCCACCGAATCTTGATCACGATTGATGAAGATGACCGGCCGTCGACCGCGCGGGCCTTTCGTTTCGCGCTGACCATGGCTCGTGATTACGGGGCTGAACTCGGCATCACGTCCGTGTTGGAGAACAATGACATCAGTATCTACGAATCCTTAATGCCCGCTAAGCTGAACCAGAAGCGAACGGAGCTTCAGAATATCGTGAAGGAATACGCTGACAAGGCTAAGGAATTCGGTGTTGAGAATGTCCGGGCCATTGTCAGCGAAGGTGGCGACGTCGACGACGTGATCTTACAGCAGATTGTACCGGACTTTCAGCCGGACCTGATTGTCTGTGGGGCCGACGTGGACTTTGCGAGTCACGGTAAACCGGGGGCGATTGGGCTACGGTTAGCCCGTAAGTCCGACGTTTCCGTGATTGTGATTCGATAATCGTGAAAAAGGCTTTTCTGGTCAGTGACCGGGAAAGCCTTTTTGGCGGTGGTATAATAGGAACATCCTAAGAAAGATTGTGGGGGCGGTCGTATGCAACTAGAAAAGGTTCAAGGCTTTTTGTTCGATCTACACGGGGTCATCGCGGACTCGTGGCAGTACCACTTGGCTTCGTGGCGGACGATTGCCGAAGAACTGGCCATTCCGTGGACGCCGGCGTTGGCACAAGCTTTGCCCGGGATGAGCCGGCAAGCCTCCTTAGAAGCGATTCTGGCTTCGGCTCAGGAAAGCGGGCGGCTCTTGCCGGACGAGTTCCAGGCGGTGACCGACCACGAGAACGCCCTGTACCGCCAATACGTGGCGGCCATGACGCCTGCCAATCGCTTACCCGGAATTACCGCGTTCTTGGACCAACTGGTGGCGGCGGGCTATCCGCTGGCCCTAGCCTCAGCGTCGACCAACGTACGGGCCGAAATTGAACGGTTGGGGTTGCAGGCCTACTTCTCCCGAATCGTGCCGGCGGAGAGCTTAGCCGCGGCGAAGCCCGCCCCCGACGTTTACCTAGCCGCCGCCCAGCTCCTGGATGCGGATCCGCGTGCCTGTGTGGCGCTAGAAGACACCCTGACGGGGGTGGCGGCCGCGAAGGCGGCCGGCTGTATCACGATTGGTCTCAACCGTGACCCGTTACCAGCCGCAGACGCGCAACTAAGCAGTACCGCCGAACTTAGTCTTGCAACTGTGCGGCGGGTACTTGGTCAGCTAACGCGGTCAACAGAAACGCTTTAAGGATCACCGCTTGATTATGGGTTTCATCCTTGGCGCCGTACAGTAAGATGACGTCTTGGGTGGCCAATTGGGTTTTAAGCAGGGTCAAAAAGTCGGGGAGAGCCGGGTTGGCCTTGATTTCGGCTAAGTACCGGGTCTTGAATTCCGGGAACTTTTCGGGGGCGTGATTGAACCATTTACGTAGTTCCGTGGTTGGTCCCATTTCTTTTTCCCAGCTATCCAGGTGGGCGTTGACTTTGGAAATGCCCCGGGGCCATAAGCGGTCAACTAAGACCCGGTAGCCTTTAAGGTCAGCGGGCTTGGTGTAGATTCGTTCGAGTTTTAATGCCATAACGCTATCATCTCCTGTTTCCCATTCTAGCAGGGTGGGGGGATGGTGCCAAATTAAAGTGAGGGATTTTTAAATGACGGAAGAGATTGGGGCGTTCTACACGGGACGACCAACGGAACAGATTGCCCAGGAGTTGCTGGGCCACGAATTGGTTTATACCACACCGGCGGGAACCATGAGTGGGTGGATCGTGGAGACCGAGGCCTACCTTGGCCAACAGGATACCGCGGCCCACGCGTTCAACGGCCGACACACGGCAGCCAACGCAGCGCTCTATGATGCGCCGGGGACGATTTACATCTACGTCCTGCGCGGGTTCTACATGTTCGATGTGGCGACGCAAGCAGCGGGGACCCCGCAAGGAATCTTGATTCGCGGCATCGAACCGCACCAGGGCTTAGACCTGATGCGGCAACATCGCGATAAGCCAGATCCGGAGATTACTAACGGTCCGGGGAAACTGATGGCGGCTTTAGGGATTCAGAGTAAGGCCCTCAACCGGACCATGCTGGGCGCCAAGAACTTGACGATTACGCCCACGATGACCCGCCGACCGAAGCAGGTCGCAGCGACCGCTCGGGTCGGGGTCAGTGATGGCAGTTGGCACGACCGGCCACTACGTTACCTGGTGGCGGGGAATCCCTATGTGTCGGCCAGTCGGAAACGTGACTGGGACAGAGAACACCATGGGTGGCAAGCTTAGGGACTAGCCATTGCCTCGCGGATGAACAGCTAGGCCGACATGAAAATCAGAGAATCAAAGAGCCGTTTTCCAAATGGGTTTCACTTGGAAAACGGCTCTTTCGTTTAGTCAAAATCTTAGTAGGTTTTCCGGCCAAAGTGGGCCGCCGCGGCGCCGAGGTTGAACCGCTCGAAGTGCACGGCGGTTAATCCAGCGGCGGTGAACATGGCGGCGAGTTGTTCAGCCGACACGAACTGGTGCGTGGTCCGTTGCAGGTAATTGTACGCCTGATAATGGTGGGCCACCACGCGGCCCATCAAGGGAACCAGGTGACCGAAGTACAGTTGCCAGCCCGCGTGAACCACGGGATTCGTGGGTTGCGAAGTCTCCAGGCAGACCACTTGACCGCCGGGCTTGACCACCCGCACCATCTCGGACAGGACCTGTTGGGCGTCCGGGACATTGCGTAGGCCGAAGCCGATGGTGACCACGTCGAAGGTGTTGTCGGGGTAGTTGAGGTGCATCGCGTCACCTTGATGTAACGCGATTTGCCCCTGCAAATGAGTTGCTCGGACTTTCTGGTCCGCCACGGCTAACATCTCTCGACTGAGGTCTAAGCCGACCACGTGGCCGGCCGGTCCGGCCGCTTGGGCCAAAGCAATCGTCCAGTCGCCAGTGCCGCAGCACAGGTCCAAGGCAAAGCTACCGGGGGATACCTGCATGGCGTCCATGACGTGGTGACGCCAGAACTGGTGGGTCCCCAGACTGATCAGGCGGTTCATCTGGTCATACTGCGGGGCAATGTGGTCAAAGAGCTGAGCGACCGTTTTTTCCGGAGTGCGATTGGTCAGAGACATGGCAAGCCCTCCTCACTAGAGTAGATACTTGGCGTCGAATTCAGGGTCCTGCGAGGTCAAAATCTTGGGACCGTCCTTGGTGATCACCAGGGTGTGTTCGTATTGGCAAGATAGGGAGCCGTCAGCGGAGACGTAGTATTCCCACGACTTGTCCGCCGTTGGCTTCGACTTGATCTCCCAGGTGCCCAGGTTGACCATGGGTTCGATGGTGATGGTCATGCCTTCGCGTAACCGCAGGCCATGACCAGCTTCACCGTAGTGGGGCACGTTAGGTTGTTCGTGCATGGTCGGGCCGATGCCGTGACCAATCAATTCGCGCACGTCGCCCATGTGGTTCTGGACTTCGACGTAGTCTTGAATGGCGTGGCCGATGTCACCGATGCGGTTGCCCACCACGGCTTGGTCGATTCCCAAGTACAGGGCCTTGTGGGTCACGTCCATCAAGTGTTGGGCCTCGGGACTGATGTTCCCTACAGCGTAGGCCCAGCAGGAGTCGCTTTCAAAGCCATCGAGGTTGACGGTCATGTCGACCTTGACCACGTCGCCGTTCTTTAGGAGCAGGTTGTGCCGGGGAATGGCGTGGGCCACTTCGTCGTTGACGCTGACGCAGGTCGCATACTTGTAACCTTCAAAACCCTTTTCAGAGGGGCGGGCACCGTGTTCTTCGATGTACTTGTTGGCGAATTCTTCGATTTCCCAGCTTGAGATACCGGGCTTGATGATCTTCCGGAGACCTTTATGGACGCCAGCTAAAACGGCGCCGGATTCGGCCATTTTTTCAATTTCACGAGGTGATTTAATGGTTATCAACGTGGTTCCTCCTTCAAAGTTCTTACATAACTAATTTACACCTAAATGACTTAGACGGCGAATGGTCTGGTTGAATTTATCTGATTAGGGGCCGAAAGTTCCCCAAGTTAGCCGCCTAGAAGTCGGACAGTCATCGCTGTCAGTAAAAGAAAAGACCGAACACCGGGGATGTTCAGTCTGACCCTTAAGGCTTGAGCTTGGTAATCTTGCCGGCGTCGATCTGTTTTAAGATGTGCTTGGCCTCTTCAATTCGGGAATCACACAGGAAGCGCATGGAACTGTTGTGGTCCGCTTCCGCCTGCTTCATCTGGTCGGTCAGAAACTCAATTTCATCCTTTAAATACGCGACTAAATCCATGATTTGCCCCCATCTTCGTTAGTGTTACGAACGGCCCGCAAACGACCGTTGGCGTTAGATTCATTGTACCAGAGATTGCGTGATAAGTAACTTGATTGGTGCGGGGTCAATGTGTTTACAGGTTACTTAAAAAGCGGTAGCATGGATACCAGTTAAGAATGTTTCTAAATGGGAGAGATATTTGAGGGAGTGGATTAGATGAACGAACAATCAGTCGACTTACAGGGTCGACCGTACCATCGGATGGCGTTTATTTGGACCTTACTGGCGGGGACCTTCACCATGTCGATCAGTCAATCGTCATTGTCAACGGCTTATCCCACGTTGATGAAGTACTTTGGCGTTCCCGCCTCAACGATTCAATGGTTGACCACCGGGTTCATGTTGGTGATGGTGGTCATGATGCCGGTTAGTCCGTGGTTGTTGAATAATTTACGGTTTCCGGTGCTATTTATCAGTATGTTGGCCTTATTCGACGTCGGGACGTTTATTATTTACTTAGCCACGAGTTTCCCCACGATGATGGTCGGCCGGGTCATGGAAGCCATGGCTGTCGGGGTCATGTTCCCGTCGTATCAATCCGTGATGCTACAGATCACACCGGAGGAAAAACGGGGTGGCGTGATGGGCCTCGCCGGGCTGGTCATGGGTTCCGCATTAGCCGTGGGACCGATCATCTCGGGAATCGTGTTGCGCTACACCACCTGGCAGGGACTGTTCGTAGTCTTCATGGCCATTATTACGGTCGTGTTCTTGGTGGCCTGGAAGACCATTAAGAACGTGATGCCGCAAAAGACGTCGCGCCTGGATTACCTGTCCGTGATTGGAAGCCTAGGTTTTATCGGGATTCTCTATGTCATCAACCAGATTGGTAAGACGGGAGTCAACTGGGGCCTAGAAGGCACAATCTTAGTGGTCAGCTTACTCCTAGTGGCTTACTTTGTTTGGCGGCAATTTCACGTGGCGGAACCGCTCTTGGAGTTGCGGGTCCTCAAGACGTTTAACTTTGACTTAGCCGCCCTCTTAACGGGGACGTCGTACATCGCGTTGATTGTGGTCACGATTATCTTCCCGTTGTACTACCAGACGGTGCTGGGCCTATCACCCTTTGCGTCCGGGATGTCGTTGGTTCCCGGGGCCATCCTCTTAAGCCTGTTGAACCCGTTAACGGGGCGGTTGGCGGATAAGATTGGCTTCAAGGCCACCATGCTCACCGGGATGGGCATGATCGTCCTAGGCTGGGCGTTGCTGGCCGGGATTGGCGGGAAGCAGCCACTAGTCATCATGATTCTGATTGCTGCGCTGATTGAAGGCGGGAACGCCTTCGTGATGATGCCGGCGGTCACGTTGGGGGCCAACTCCTTACCGGATCATCTGATTCCCCACGGAACAGCCGTGATCACCACGGTCCGGCAAATTGCCGGGTCTACCGGGGTTGCGGTGGCCACGTTGATTCTGGCCATGGTGACCCAGAGCCACCTGTCCTTGGGCAGTATGGCTGCGCGGTTAGCCGGGTATCGGGCCGTCTTCATCACGTTTTTAGCCGTGTCCATTGTCGGCTTTATCTTTGCGGCGATGTTGCGGGATGGTCGGAAGACCAAGTCTCAAGCTTAAATCTTTAATCACGCAAAATCACCACTAAGCGCTATCGTTGTCTGCGTTTAGTGGTGATTTTTTAGGTCCTGATGAAACAGTGAAATCAGTGAGTCTCTGCGAAACCGCGCCGGCCACCGGGCTTAGGGATCTGGTTCTGCATCATCACGCTGAAACCACCGTCGATGGCGAGACTCGTGGCGTTTACGTAACTGGACCGGTCACTAGCTAGGAATAAGATGGCGTTGGCGATATCATCCGTGGTGCCAATGCGCTTGCTGGCGGTCAGGGCCTTCCGCCCGTTTTCCACGGCCGGGTCGGCGTAGAAGGCAGCGGACATCGGTGTCTTGACCAGGCAAGGTTCGAGGACATTACTCCGGATGCCGAACATCCCCCATTCAGCGGCGACCTGCTTGGAGAGCATGTTCACCCCGGCCTTACTGGTACTGTAAGCGCCACTGTAAGTTTCGGGGATGTCACTGGCCACCGTTGAGATATGGACGAAGGTACCGTGTTGTTGTTGGATCATCAGTTTACCGAACTCATGGGTGATGAGGTAGTAGCCGTTGAGGTTCACGTCTAAGACTTGTTTCCAGGTCGCGTAGTCGAGGTCTTCGAGGGGGTCGAACTTAAGGATGCCGGCCGTATTGATGACCACGTCGACCCGGCCAAAGGTGGCTTGGACTTGTTGAACGGCTTGTTGGACGCTACTTTCCTTGGTGACGTCGCAATTGATCGCCAGTGCGGCGATGTGGTCGTCGTTCATCAATTTGGTGACCAGTTCTGCCGTTTTGTCAGGGTCTTGATCCAACGCGACCACGGTAGCTTGGTGGGCGGCGAGGGCTTCACAGATTTTGGCTCCCATTCCCCCAATAGCGCCGGTAACCACGCAGACCTTATCTTTTAATTCCAACCAATCAGCTGCCATTTTAGAGAACTTCCTTTCTGGTTTATGATTCGTAACTTAAGGCATCGGTACGCCGGTCCAGAGCTTGAAGGCGGCGGCTCCTTGATTATGGAGCATGCCTTGTCCGTTGATGATGTGGGCGACCTGAGCGTGTTGGGCCACGGTCATCAACTTGGTCGTGGCGGGGGCGTAGACGGTATCGAAGACGGTCATGTTTGGGTGGAACCAAGTGGGGTCATCGACTAACGTCTGGTCGATCAACTTCCCCATGCCTAGGCCGGTCGCGTCCGCGTAAATGTCCGATTCAGCGATGGCGGCTTGGAATTGGTCCCGGTCTTCTAGTGGGTAGAAGGTGGCGTGACAAGCCGTCTGGTCATTAATGACCTGGACGATGTGTTTCGCGTTGGCGACGGAGGGGTCGTTGATATTGAAGACGTTGAGGGTCTGGACCCCGGCTAGAGCTGCTTGGATGGCAATGGGGGTCCCCGCACCGCCAATCCCAGCTAGGGTCATGGTCGTGCCGGTCAAGTCAACCTGATTGTCGGCCAATGAATCTACGAAGCCGATACCGTCGGTGGTGTAGCCGGTTAAGCGGCCATCGTGGTTGACGATAGTGTTGACAGCGCCCACTAATTTCGCCGTCTGATCAAGATGGTCGAGGAGCGGAATCACAGCCTGTTTGAAGGGCATGGAGACACTGGCGCCTAACATCTTGAAAGCGCGGATGGCTTGGACGGCAGCGGCCAATTGGTCGGGTTCCACGTCAAAGGCCAAGAAGCGTGCGTTGAGTTTTGCCGCATCAAAAGCGGTGTTGTGCAGGGCTGGCGATTTAGAATGGCCAGCCGGGTGGGCGATGAGGCCCACTAATTTAGTATGTCCATCAATTTCCATAAGTTAATGACCTCCATTTTCAGTGTGCCGACCAATCCCTTGATGCATTAGGTAAAGGTCGATTAGGATACCGACCACTGCGACACCGATTGCGACCAGATAGGAGCCATAATAGGCGTGCGCGCCGGCGTTGGCGTGCATGGTAAGTGTGGCAATCTGGGGACCAATCAGCGCCCCAATGGCGTAGCCAAAGAACATGATGCCATAATTGGTCCCAGAGAACTTAGCGCCAAAGGTTTTGCCGGTCAAGGTCGGGAAGACCACCAAGACCCCGCCAAAGGATGCGCCTAAGATGATCAGAAAGACCGTGAACAGGGCGATCCCGGTAGCCAAACGTAGCCCCGCCAAGCCGATGATGGTTAGGCAGAGGATGAGGAAGAGGGTCTTGGTCTCGCCTAAATGGTCGACGGCCCGACCGGTAATCATGCGGCCAAAGAAGTTGGCTAAGGTGTTGACCACCACGAAGTTAGCCGCCACGATGGGGGTTAGCGCCAACTGAACTTGGGCAATCGCTGAGAGGGACCCAATCAACATGATGCCGGCCGTGCACGCGATAGCGAACAACGCAAGAAGTAACCAGAAGGTCAGGGACCGCATCATTTCTTTAGGAGATTTCCCAGTCTGTGCGGGTTCGGTTGTAGTTGTGGTTGGCGTCTCGGGTGAAGCCATCAGCCAGCCGACTAACCAGACCAAGACTAAGTAAGTGGCGCCGATTGTCATGAGGCCGGCGGCGCCCATAGTTGCGCAGAGCCAGGCGCCGGCTTTGGCTAAGACCAGTGGTCCTAAGGAAGCGGCTCCGAGGAGCAATCCAGAAATCGTTCCCCGTTTTTCGGGAAACCACTTCAGGGTGGTCAGCAAAGCGGGGTTATAGAGTAGCCCGTTCCCAGTTCCCGCTAGGATACCGATGGAAAAATACAGAAACCAGAGGCTGTGGGCGAAGGCCCCCAGGAACCATCCCAGGCCAAAGATGGCACCGCCAACGTACATGAGTTTTTTAGGGGAAGAGTGGTCGATAATCCGACCGGAAATAATACCAAAAGCGGCCATAAAGAATTGATAAATGGTCAAGGTCAGGGCAACTTGGGAAGCCGTTGCGCCAGTGGCTTGAACCAGAGTATTGGCGAAGACCGAAAAGGCGGCCGAAGCCGAGCAACAGAAGATGATGATAAACGCTGCGGTAAAGACTAAGCGCCGTTGACCGGAGACTTGAGTCGGGAGATGAGTTGTTTCCATATAAAATGCACCACCTAATTGAATTGACAAGATTTATTCCAATGAGAAAGCGCTCTCTTCACAGATTATGGTAGGCTAGACTTAAGCTAAAAACCAATACTGATTTGGAAATATCTATAGCCTGAAGCTATCAGTTATCGAAAAGCCAATAGGGGGGATCCACCCGTGAATTTAAACCAATTACGTTATTTTGTCTGTATCGGTCAGCTGGAGAATTACACCCAGGCCGCCGCAAGGTTACGCGTGAGTCAGCCGAGTCTTAGTAAGGCCATGGCACGGCTGGAAGAGGAATTGCAACTGGTCTTGTTTCGTAAGCAGGGGCGGCACGTGACCCTGACGGCGACGGGACAACAGCTGTTAAAGGTGGTAACCCAGAGCCTGCATGGGTTAGACACGGGGATTGCTGACTTGCAAGCCCAACAGGCCCACCAACCGATTACGCTCCGGGTGGGGTGTATTCCCACCGTGATTGGGACCTACTTACCCCGGGTTTTACATCAGTTTGAAGTACAACGGACCGGTCAGGTACGCTTCGAGCTCCACAGCGTCCCTAGTGAAGCCGTTCAGCAGGGGTTGCAGGCGGGAACCTATGATTTGGGGATTGCGGCGACCGACAAGCACCATTCGGGATACCACGACCTGCCCCTCTTAAAGCAAGCCTTCATCGTGATCGTAGCGCCCAATCATCCGTTGGCCCAAAGGACGACGGTGACCTTAGCAGATCTAGCGTCTCAGCACGTGTTGACGTATGACCCCCAACTCTTGATTGGTCAGAAGGTCCAGCGAATCTTAGCGGAAGCTGACTTACCCCACCCCTTAGACGTCACGGCAGTGTATCCCGACGAATTATCGATTGCGGGGATGGTGCAAGCCTCCCAAGATGTGGGATTGGTGGCCGATACATTATATTTGGCAGCCTTTGATGTGAAGAAGTTAGCGGTCACGATTCCGGCTGATTTACGGGTCATCTCGGCCAGTTATCGGACCGATAATCCCCACCGAGAAGTGCTCCGGGACCTGTTTACACTTTTCCAGCAGTCAACGCAGTGAGAAGTCGCTTTCATCTGACGGCGAAATGGGCTAAAATCATGACAAGGAAACGATAAGAGAGGGGCTTTTCTATGACAGAACCAGCAGCAATTGATTTACCAGCGTTTTACGCAAACCCAGACCGAAGTGTTGCCGTGCTGAATTACAACGCACGGTTTATTACCAGTATCTTTGATCTGGTCAATAGCGATGAGCTGGCCGCATTTATCAAACTTTTCTTGGATGAACAACAGACGCGAGTTCCCGAGGACGCCGATCCCGCTACCACCTTTAACCGGGTCGACGCAACGACCTATGTCGCAACGCTGAAGGGAATCTTGACCAATCAGCCCAACGTCTATGACCGTTATCCGGCTGCTGAGATTCTGGCTAGTATCGAAGACCTGTACTCGTACTACCGGTCCTATCTCCGGGTAGCCACGATGTCAACGCAACATAACGACGTGGTCTCAGCCGAGTTCATGACCATCGACCAGCACTTCAACGAGTTAGTGATTCGGTTATACCGGACAATTGAAGAGAAGCTGCAAGGCCACGCCAACCACGTTTACCGGCAGACCAGTGCCGCTTCGAGCGCCTGTGTCCTCTTGCAAAAGTTGGCTTGGCCGATGCCGGCGGGGTACGAAGCGTTAGGCAACATCCGCTTCTTGACCCGCTTGATGTTACGGCCACCAATGATGTTGCACACCAAGAGTAATAAGCGTAAGGGTCGTTTCACGGCCAGTCAGGTCAACCCGCTGACCAACTTTACCGGGGATGCGCGTGACTGGTACTGCTACCCCGCCAAGATTGGGACCAGCTTGGCTTACCTGTACTTCCACCGGGATTACCTGGCATCGGGGTTAGCTTTGGCCAACTTGTTCCAGCTAGCTGATGAGTCTGAAGTAACCGGGAAAAAGCCGGACCTGATTCTGCTGTTCGGGTCTCCCAGTGCGCAAGGCGATACCGATCCCGAGAACGGGCATTATTACTATGATGCCGCCAACCAGTTATATGTGGGTCAGGTTCCGTACAATGATCAGACCACGTACTTCGGGTACATGAAGAAGATCTGCCTGACGTTGCACAACTTGCATCAGATCGACCAAGGACGCTTGCCGATTCACGGGTCCATGGTCAAGATCACCTTCGCTAACGGGGTGGAGAAGACGGTGGTCTTCTTCGGCGACTCCGGAGCGGGGAAGTCGGAATCCATCGAGGCCCTACAGACGGTGGCTGACGAAAAGATTGCCAATATTGAAACGATTTTTGATGACATGGGCAGCTTCACGTTACAGCCGGGCGGCCAAGGCATCTATGCGCAAGGCACTGAAACGGGGGCCTTCGTTCGGTTGGATGATTTGAGTAGTGAAGTGGCCTTTAATAACATGGACCGGGGGATCTACATGAACCCGGAACAGAAGAATGCGCGGGTCATCATCCCGGCCAATACCTGGAAACGGGTCGTGGCCCATCACGAGATCGATATGTGGGTCTACGCGAACAACTACGATGATGCGGTGGGAATTCACCAGTTCACGGACCAGGCCGCAGCCAAAGCGACGTTCATTGCCGGCAAGCGTAAGGCACTGGGGACTACGGATGAAGTGGGGATGAGTACCACCTTCTTCGCCAACCCGTTTGGTCCCGTTCAAGAAGAGGCGGCGACCCGACCAATCATTGACGCGGTCTTTGACCAACTCTTTAAGGACCAGGTCTATGTGGGCGAAATCTACACGCACTTAGGCAACGACAAGTCCCAAGACAAGTTGAACGAGTCGGCCAAGGAACTCTTAGATGTCTTGATGCACCACTAGTAAAAAGGGGGGCGCACCATGGCTTACCTATCGACCCAAGATCAAGATTTGATTTTGCATATTCTTTTGCAGATCGACGACCCGGCCTACGTGGCCCATTTTCAAGATCCTAGTACGGAAGAGGCTTGGCTACAAGCCAATGAAGCGTTTATCCAGCACGACTTACAACGCTTCTTTCCCCCGACCATCGACACCGCCGATCCGGAGACCTGGCGCTATATTCGGGGCCAGCTCCTGCACGTGGCGGAGCGTGGTCATTAACGATTTTAGTCACTAGGCATAAATATCCTAAACGTAAAGGCATAGAAGTTACCTGTGAAGGTGCTTCTATGCCTTTACGTTTAGGCTGAGTTAACGCGTTAATACCCCGGACGTTGAATCTTTTAAGCAAATTTTTTCGCAATGGCTATTTTAATTTAATTATAATCTTTTTCTCATTTTGTAGCGTCTAGAGTTTTAAACTCGTAAAGCTGTAAATTCATGCTAAATGGTGAATAACGGTATGATTTTAGGCGGAATTTAAGAATGCAGCACTTTAAAGTCGAACACTTACTCATCTAAATGACAGATAATTTTAATTTGATGTAGTGTGTTGACATTAAAATCTAATAAAACTATAGTTTAAGCTATCGAGAGCAAATTGCCAACGATTTAAGGCCTTAGAGGAGGTGCTCATGTGAGAAGATTGAGACGATACTTTGTTAATTTAATACGAGGGACGTTAGCTTTATTGCTAATTTTCTTATGGAATATTCGAAGGGATGGCTCTCATTGGGTGATTCCAGTAACCTTCTTTACGGGATGGCTGATTATTAGCTGGCTGTTGTTCCCCGTATTACGAGAACGTTTTTCGAAATTATATGTTAAAAATGATGCGGGGATGACTTCATATAAGACCGCTGCATTAGCTGCCCATCAGGATGATATGCGGCAAAGTCACAAGGATAGAAGATGGACCTCGAACGGTGTAACGGTTAATCCTTGGGCGTATCAGTCAGGAAATACGCAGAGTACGGATGATATTTTGAATCCAATCTATTTGTTTTGTGAGCATCTTTTGATTTCAGTAGTTTTTATGTTGCTGGGGCCAGTGATATTGGTCGTGTCTATTTTGGTGAAGCAAGTGAGGAGGGGCGTTCTTCATACGAAATAGTGAATTACGGTTTCCGATACGGGATTTACGGTCTTTGGATACCTTTAAAGGATAGATATTTTTTACTAGTCCTAATCGCTGTTTCTTCGCTTTTGTTAGGGGTCCTTAATCCGCCGGTCCAATTGGTGATGGTCACCAAATTACCCGATAATATGATTGGGTTGATTAGGGGGCCTTTTACACGATTATTCAAGCAACGATTCCGCCGGGGCCTGCAATTTTCTCAGTGGTTGCCAACGTCTTATCACTAAATATTTCTTGGGGGTCTTTATTGACCTTCGATATGGTGGCGTTGTTTGGATTACTCAAGTTTAGGGGGGTCTAAAAAGCAGAAGGACAACTGAAACGTTCTTAGCCAGGTAGCGTAAAGGGCACATCTTCAATTGAAGATGTGCCCTTTACGAGTGGGTTAGATTTTACCCCAGCGTTTAAATTTGTTGTGAATGAAGATTAAGCGAACTGGCCCAGTAAAGCCGTCATAAAGGCTTGGGCGTCTCCCACGTAGCCGTAATCGGAAGCGGCGAAGATTGGGGCGTTCGGGTCACTGTTAACGGACACGATGGTCTGGGCGTCCTGCATCCCCACCAGGTATTGCACGGCGCCACTAATCCCGAAGTTTAGGATCAAGTCGGGGTGAATGGTGTTCCCACTTTGACCGATCTGGTCGTCGTGGGTGAACCGGTCCTGGTCGGTCAACGGCCGGGAGACACCGATGCGTCCGCCTAGTCGTTCGGCCAATTGGGTGGCGGCGTCGATGGTGGCGGCACTGGCTGCACCACGGCCTAAAGCGACCACGCGACTCGCGTCCCCCACAGTCGTAGCCGTGTTAACGACGGGCGTCGCAGTGGTCACGTGCAGGCGGGTAACGGGGTGGAAGGCGACCTTAGCCGTGGTCAGCTCAGCCCCGTTGGGTGTGGGTTGGGCCACGAAAGTGTTAGGCCGCACCGTTGCCATCTGGGGCCGCCGGTCAGGACAAATAATCTCACACATGATGTTGTCCCCGTAGGATGGCTTGGTGGCCACCAGGGTGTCGTCATCGAAACGCAGGTCCAGGCAATCGGCGGTCAGTCCCGTCTGTAACTTAGCCTGTAGCCGCGGCGCGATGGACCGACCAGTGATGGTGGCGCCAAATAAGACCGTGTTGGGCTGGGCCGCATCGACCAACTGCTTTAAGGCGTCCGCTAATTCGGCGTCAGTGGCCGTTGGGAAGCGGTCGTCGCGGACCACCCGAATCTCGTCGGGACCGTAAGTGGTCAGTTCATCTTCGAGGTGGTCAGTCGTGGCTTCCAAGAGGACGGCAACCACGTGGAACCGGTCACCGGCTAATTGGTTAGCTTTTGTAATGAGTTGTTGCGTAGTGGGTTCGATGTGGTCTAAGCGACGTTCAGCCACGACCCAGAGTTCTGGTTTAGACATTAACGGTTCCTCCTTAAAGTAATTGACGGTCCTTGAGGGCCTTGATCAGTTGACTAGCGGCTTCTTGAGGCGTCCCAGTCAGTGGCGTCAGTTCCCGCTTGACCGGCTTAGGGGCGTAGACCTTGGTAACGATGGTTGGCGACCCTGCTTGACCTAACCGACTGTCGTCGAGGTCTAAGTCATCGTGGTGCCAGATTGTCAGGGGCTTTTCGAAGCTCAGTTGAATATTGCGGGGCGTTGGGTAGCGGGGCGTGTTGAGCTCACTACGAACGCTGACCACGGCAGGCAATTGGGCGACTAGGGTTTGCTTGGTATCTTCCAGCAGCCGTTCGGCGGTCACTTCGTTGGGGCCGCTCAACCGTAACGTGGCTGCGTAAGTAATCTGAGGTTGTTGCAAGAATTCAGCGACGATGGGGCCCACTTGCCCGGTATCGGCATCGACGGCCTGACGACCGAAGATGACCAGGTCCACGTCACCGATTTTTTCGATGGCTTTGGCGATCACGTATCCGGTCGCGAGGGTGTCGGCTCCGGCGAAGGCCCGGTCGGAGAGCAGCACACCGGAATCGGCGCCCATGGCCATCCCTTCACGCAGGGATTGGGCGTAGTCGTCGGGTCCCATACTTAGGAGGACCACTTGGGCGTCGGTGGTTGCCTTGAACTGTAAGGCTTGTTCAACGGCGTTCTTATCGAAGGGGTTCATCACGCCAGCCAAGCCCCGTCGATCCAAGTTGTGGGTCTTAGGGTCGATGGTGACGTCGTTGGTTTCGGGAACTTGTTTGATGCAGACAACAATTTTCAAAGGGAAGACCTCCTATTTCTGAAATTCGGCAGTGGCGATGGCGGAACGCATCTTTTCGACGGTCCCTTCGGCGATTTCCATCGCCCGGGCATCCCGGATCAAGTGTTCAACGGGATATTCGCGACTGTAGCCGTAACCAGCTAAGATCTGTAGGGCGTCGTCGCCGGCAGCCACGGCCGCACGGGAGCCGTGGGCCTTAGCCATAGCGGCCTCCTCACTGTAAGGTTGACCAGCGGCCTTTAATTGGGCGGCCCGTTGGTATAAGAGCTTGGTGGTCTCCTTGCGCATCGCGATATCGGCGACCTTGCGGTGGGTGACCTGGAGTTCGGTCAACGGCTTGTCGCCGGCCTTCCGCTCCTTGGCGTAGTCGGTAGCGATCTTCAATTCGTGTTCCATAATGCCGGTCAGGACCGCGCCCATTAGGATCCGGGCGTCGTCGTGGGCGGAGTCCCCAATCAGGCCGCCGTCACCCAGGTGCCCCAATAAGTGGTCGTCGTCGACGATGATGTGGTCCATCACGATTTCACCCACGGGCGTTCCCCGTAAGCCGATGAAGTCTTCCCGTTTACCGAAGGAGAAGCCCGGCATGTCTTGGTCGACCACGAAGACGGAGAGTTGGTCCGGAGCGGTCTTGACCAGCACGCAGTAGACCTGGGCGAGCCCGCCGTTAGTAATCATGATCTTATCCCCGTTGATGACCCAGTGGTCGCCTTCCCGGGTCGCCGTTGAGCTGATGCCCATCGGGTTCGAGCCACCGCTAGCTTCGGTCATAGAAAAGGCGAAGATTCGCTGGTTAGCGGAAGGCAAGAGGGCTTGCTTAAGGGCGGGCGTGCCGAACTTCAGGATCTGATCGATGGTCTTGAAGTGACCTTCGAGGGTAACGGCCGTGCTGGCGTTGCCGCGAGCTAGGTGGTTCAGAACGGTGGCCGTCACTTCGGGACCGAATTCAGCGCCACCAAATTCTTGGGGCAGCATGAGGCCTAAGAAACCAGTCTCCGTTAACTTCTTCATGAAACCTTCTGGGTAGTCTTGCGCGGGGTCAATGGCCATGTCGAGCGGGGCGACCTCCCGTGCCGTGTAATCGTCGACCATTTGTAAAAGCAGCTTTTCAGCCGCGGTATTCCGGGTAGACATTGAGCATCCTCCTTATCGGGTGATATTTGGTTGTGTAAAATTGAACAAAAACGTGTTGCCTAGTATACAGAATAATCGCGTGATAAGTCCAGTAAAAGTCGCTAACTTTTTGTAAATAAATGGCGGGAGAGGCCCTTAAATTACAAATTAAGCGGTTAAGCTAGCGCTTTCATAGGACGTTATGGATTGTTCTGATTAGTTAATCCATATTAAAGGGTACTAGTGATGAAAGCTAGATTCCTTGATTTAAATCAAGAAACGAAAAGATTGTGGCGAAATCGACAAATGCTGGTAGGAAATTCGCGTGATAAAAGTTTTAGTTAATTTAAGGAAAAAATGGTACTTCGGGGGCGATTATTATACAATGAAACCGGATTCTTAAATTTGGAGGTGTCATTGTTATGCAAATTACACAAGAGGTGGCGGGGGAACTACACCACCAGACGGTGACCAAGTACGTCTTGACTAATGACCAGGGGACGCGTGCGGCGATTCTGACCTGGGGGGCCACGCTGCAGGAGTTTAGTGCCTTAGAAGATGGCCAGCGGCACCAACTGATCGTTCAGGAGCAGGACTTAGCGGCTTACGACCACAATCCGTATTATTTGTGCCAAGCCTTGGGTCGGGTCGCCGGGCGGATCGCCGGTGCCCAATTTGACCTCAATGGGCGGACGGTTCACTTGGATCCCAATGAGGCGCCGAACGCTAGCCACGGGGGTCCCCACGGTTTTACTTTTGTGAACTGGGCGGCCACCACGCAACAGACCGCAACGGCAGTCAGCGTGCAGTTGACCCACACCACCACCGAAGCGGCGGATAAGTATCCCGGGACCATGGCCACGACGATCACCTATACGCTGACCAACGATAATCAGTTGACCATCACCTTTACGGCGAAGAGTGATGCGCCGACGTTGTTCAATCCCACGATTCATACTTACTTTAACGTCACGGATGACCAGCACGACCTGAAGGACCAGTGGCTCCAGCTGAACAGTACCCACCGGCTGGCCTTGGATCAAGCCAAGATTCCAACGGGGGAGAAAGTGGCTTTGGCCGGAACCGGGTTTGATTTTCAGACCCCCCAAACGATTCAAGAAGGTTTAGCGAAATTGCAGAAGCATGGTATTGTAGAATATGATGACGCCTTTGAGGTCACGCCGAGTGCCACCACCCCGATTGCAACGGTGGGCGACACCACGGGTCACCGGGAAGTGCGGGTCTACTCTGATCGGAACGCGGTGGTGGTCTTTACGGCTAACCCGACTGATCCTAAACGCGCTGACCAGCGGGACTACAACGCCTTAGCGCTGGAGGCCCAGACGTTACCGGATGCGATTCACCACGCCGACTTTGGCGATGTGGTCTTACCCGCCCATCAGAGTGTGACGCATACGATTCGTTATCAATATGTTCGTCAATCAAATTAAACGTAAGGGAGAGATTCATTCATGAGTTGGCAAGAAAATTATGCCGTTTGGCAACAACAACCCCAGATGTTGCCGGAAGTTCGGCAGGCACTAGATGCCATGGCGGGGGATGACCAGGCCTTAGAGGCGGCCTTTAGCGGTCCCATGAGCTTTGGAACGGCTGGGATGCGGGGCGTCATGGGCCCTGGAATCGGCCAAATGAACGTCTACACGGTTCGGCAAGCGACTGAAGGCGTGGCCCGTTACTTAGATACGTTGGACGACGCCACCAAGCAACGCGGGGTCGCCATCAGCTTCGACTCCCGATACCATTCTACGGAATTCGCCCATGAAGCCGCTCGGGTCTTAGGGGCGCACCAGATTCCTAGCTACGTCTTCGATGACTTACGGCCAACGCCGGAACTGTCGTTTGCGGTCCGGCACTTGCACACGGCCATGGGGATCATGATCACGGCCAGTCACAACCCTAAGCAGTACAACGGGTACAAGATCTACGGTCCCGATGGGGGGCAGATGCCGCCTAAGGCTTCCGACATGATTACCAACTTCGTCCGTTCGGCCAAGGACGTCTTTGCCATCAAAGTGGCGGACGAACAAGACTTACGGGCGGCCAAGGTCATGCACATCATCGGTGAGAACGTGGACCAGGCCTACTTGGAAAACGTCACCAGTGTGACCATCAACCACCAGTTGATCGACCAAGTGGGGAAGACCATGAAGTTAATCTACACGCCGCTACACGGAACCGGGAAAGTAATCGGCGAGCGGGCGTTGCGTAAAGCAGGATTTGAGAACTTTACCATGGTGCCCGAACAGGCCATTGCGGACCCTGAATTCCCTACGGTCGACTTCCCGAACCCCGAATTCCCCGAAGCCTTTGATATGGCCATTGCCTTAGGGAAGAAGGAAGGGGCCGACTTGCTGGTCGCGACCGATCCCGATGCCGATCGACTAGGGGCTGCGGTTCGGCAACCTAACGGTGATTACCAACTCTTGACCGGGAACCAGATTGCCTCGATTCTGCTGGCCTACATCTTGAAGGCCCGGAAGCAAGCGGGTCAATTGCCGGCGAATGGACGGGTCGTAAAGTCCATCGTGTCGACCGAACTGGCCACCAAGATTGCGGCGGCTTACGGGGTCGAGATGAAGAACGTGTTGACCGGGTTCAAGTTTATTGCCGAACAGATTCACCAATACGAGACCACCCACGACCACACCTTCCTGTTCGGGTTCGAAGAAAGCTATGGCTACCTGATCAAGCCGTTCGTCCGGGATAAGGACGCCATCCAATCCACGGTTCTGTTGGCGGAAGTTGCGGCCGACTATAAGCAACGGGGGATGACCTTGTACGATGGCATCGAGGAACTGTACGCGACCTACGGCTACTACGCCGAAAAGACCACCTTTGAACAGTTCGACGGGGTCGATGGGGCTGACCAGATGGCCCACCTGATGAGTGAGTTCCGGGAGAACGCACCGCAAGACTTCGCGGGCACCCAGATTGATGCCGTGGAAGACTTTTCAACCGGTGTGAAGACCACGGCAGCCGGCCAGACCAGTTCGATCGACCTGCCTAAGTCGAACGTCTTAAAGTACTGGCTCAGTGATGAGACCTGGATCTGCATCCGGCCTTCCGGGACCGAGCCTAAGGTCAAGTTCTACATCGGGACCAGTGACCAGACGGCAGACGCAGCTCAAGCCCGGTTGGCGAAGTACGAACAAGCCCTGAAGGCTTACGTGGCTTCGGTCAACTAGGTTAAGGTTATCGCTGGCTAGTCAGAGTAGTTGAAAGTTAAGCGAAATCAAGGGTCATTTCAACGGATTTTCAAGTTGAAATGACCCTTTTTGTATGGCTAAATAATGGATTTACTAAAGTTTTTACTATTAAATTGCAACCGGTTGCAATGGTTCAATACCCCGTTTACAAAAGAATTTATGTAAACAATTGCACAATGAAAAAGGTTGCAACTCAGGGACAAGTCTCTTAGAATAGCATTTGTAAAGCGCTTACATTTACTTAAAATTTAGTAAGCCAGAACGATACCCATTAAACTGATTGAGAAGAGGGATTTCAGATGGCAAACGATAAGATTATGTTGGACCCGGCAGCCTTTGCCGCGGCTGTCCTGGGTGGTAACGCCCAACGGCCAGATGAAGAAAACAAGTTGTACATCAAGCGGCAACTCACGTTATACTTAGAAGCCACGCTGTTGGCTCAAGATTTTAACAATCTAGAAGAGTCGCGCTTTGATATGGCGAAGACCCAGAAACGCAATGAGGTACTCTCCAAGATTATTGAACGGCGCTACCATTAAGCCGTTTGGCGGTGGGCGTTACGACTAGATGAAAGGTGTGACAAGGACCATGAATCAGATTAAACAGTATGCGTCTTATGCGTTTGGGGCGTTCGGTCATGATGCATTCTACGCAACATTAAGTACTTATTTTCCTATCTTTGTAACCAGTGTGCTTTTTACCTCGAAATCGAATTCGGCGACCATGATTGGGGCCGTCAGTGCGATGCTGGTGGTGATTCGGATTCTCGAAATTGCCTTTGACCCCATGATCGGTGGGGTCGTGGACAACACCCGGACCCGCTGGGGCAAGTTCAAGCCGTGGCTCTTAGGCGGTGGCTTGGTCAGTGCCGTGGCCTTGATGTTGATCTTTACCAGCTTAGGTGGTTTAGCGGACCAGAACGATTTGGTTTACCTGATTGTCTTTGCGGTGATCTTCATCGTGTTGGATGTCTTCTATTCCTTTAAAGACATCGCGCTGTGGTCCATGTTGCCAGCGTTGAGTGTGGACTCGAATACGCGGACCAAGTTCGGGACAATTGCCCGGTTTGGCTCTACGCTAGGGGCCCAAGGGGTCATCATTGTGGTGATGCCCCTGGTTTACTTCTTCTCCCAGAAGCTTTCTGGGACCACGGGGAACGGACAGACCCGGGCCGGTTGGTTAGGCTTCGCGGCGGTCATTGCGTTGATTTCCTTCTTAGGGGCCTGCACCGCAGCCTTCGGGACGCACGAGCAGAAGAACCTGATTCGGGAGAACACCGAAAAGACCCGGTTACGCGACGTCTTTAAAGCCATCGGTGAGAACGACCAGCTGATGTGGTTAGGGTTATCCTACTTTATGTTTGCGTTAGGTTACGTCATCACCAATTCGTTGTTGCTGTACTACTTCCGTTACGTGATTGGTCAACCTAAGGCCTACAGTATCGTGGGGGTCATCACCGCGATTTTGGGGATTGTTTCCGTGATCTCGTTCCCGTTCTTAGTGAACCTGATCAAGCGGCGCGGCGTCTACATTGGCGGTATCTGCATGATGTTAGTGGGGTACCTCCTCTTCTTGTTCGCCGGGACTAACGTGCCACTGGTTCTGTTGGCGATTGCCATCTTCTTCTTCCCATACCCATCCGTGTTCTTGGCAGCGTTGATGACCATCACCGACAGTGTGGAATACGGACAATGGAAGAACGGGACGCGGAATGAATCCGTGACCCTAGCCGTTCGCCCGTTGATCGATAAGTTAGCCGGAGCATTTGCCAACGGTATCGTGATGTTGGCGGCCCTACAATCCGGGATGACGGGGAACGCGAAGCCGAGTGACATCACCAGCGGCGGCTTGTTGCAGTTCAAGATGTTCATGTTCTATATTCCGATTATCCTGATTATCTTAGCTGCTGTGGTTTACGCCAAGAAGATTTCGTTATCCGAAAAGCGCCACGCCCAGATCGTGGACGACTTGGAAAAGAAGTTGCGGGCGGCTAAGGCGGCTGGTCAGGTGATTGGCGACCAGGACGAGCCACAAACGGCGACGCCTGCTCAGGCCAAGCTCACTACGGCTAACGGACTTAAGACCGACCACTAAATGAGTGAAGAAAAGTTCCGGGACAGAGTGCCTGGAACTTTTTTAATGGAACGGAGGCCACGCTGTTTTGGGAACGTTCCGGGGAAGGTTAGAGACAACCCGATAAGGAATAACTGAAAAAGAGCGTTTAAATGAAAACGGTTTATTTTTAATTGACAGGGGCCTATTCCGGCCGTATACTAAAACTACAGTAAAAGTTTACTAAAAAACTAGAAGGAGTTAATCGTCATGGACTTTGCGAGCCTTGCTACTGAATACCAACAACAATTTAACGCTAAACCAGAACGGGTTTTCTTTTCGCCCGGTCGGATCAACTTAATCGGTGAATATACCGACTTCAACGGTGGGCACGTCTTCCCGGCGGCCATCAGCCTGGGGACGTTCGCTGGCTTTACTAAGCGTTCTGACCGGACGGTGCGGATGTATTCCGCCAACCTGCCCCAAGCCGGCGTGATTGAATTTTCGTTAGATGATCTTAGCTTTGACAAAGCCGCCAACTGGACCAACTACTTTAAAGGGATGTTGTTCGAATTGGGTAAGCAGGGCAAGCAGATCGACCAAGGCTTTGACCTCTTCGTTCACGGCAACTTGCCTGACGGTTCCGGCTTATCGTCCTCCGCGTCCGTCGAGATGTTGATGGGTGAGATCCTATTGAAGGCTTACGGTATGGCGATTTCTCGGGTCGATTTGGTTAAAGTTGGCCAGCAAGTCGAAAACGACTACCTAGGGCTGAATACCGGGATCATGGACCAATTCGCCGTGGGGATGGGCAAGAAAGACCAAGCCATTCTCCTGGACACTAACACCTTAAAGTATGAATATGCGCCGGTGAAGATGGACGGTTACGTGGTGGTCATCATGAACACCAAGAAGCGGCGAGAACTCACGGACTCGAAGTATAACGAGCGGCGGTCACAATGTGAAGAAGCCTTGCGGCGGTTGCAGACCAAGTTAGACATTCAGACCTTGGGTGATTTGGACCAAGACCAATTCGACCAGAACAGCTACCTGATCAACGATGACGTGTTGATCAAGCGCGCTCGACACGCGGTGATTGAGAACCAACGGACGCTGAAGGCTTACCAGGCCTTACAAGATAACGACCTGGTCACCTTCGGGAAGTTGATCAACGCCTCCCACGTTTCGCTCCATTACGACTTTGCCGTAACCGGGAAGGAACTGGATACGTTGGTTGAGACCGCTTGGCAACAGCCTGGTGTGTTGGGTGCTCGGATGACGGGAGCCGGCTTCGGTGGCTGTGCCATCGCCATTGTGAAGGAAGCCAACGTGGATGCCTTCGAACAAGCCGTTGGTCAGGTCTACCAAGACACTATCGGCCATCCCGCAGAATTCTACATTGCCCACTTAGACGATGGTCCACGGGAATTAACCAAGTAAAATTATCGTCCGGGTGCGCGTTAGGTCGCTGATCCTGGACGGTCAATGAAAATGTTTCGCAGAATAAGAGGAGGAATTGGATTATGGCAGTTTTAGTTTTAGGTGGCGCTGGTTACATTGGTTCTCACGCCGTTGATCGGTTGATTGCAAAGGGCTACGACGTGGCTGTCGTGGATAACTTAGTCACGGGTCACCGTGCAGCCGTGAACCCTAAGGCACGGTTCTATCAAGGCGACGTTCGGGATCAAGACTTCCTGAACCGGGTCTTTGACCAAGAGGATATCGAAGGGGTGATTCACTTTGCCGCCTTCTCTGTGGTTCCTGAATCCATGGAAAAGCCGTTGAAGTACTTCGATAACAACACGGCGGGCATGGTGTCCTTGCTGGAAGTCATGAATCAGCATAACGTCAAGAAGATCGTCTTCTCCTCGACGGCGGCAACCTATGGTGAACCCAAGCAGATTCCGATTAAGGAAACGGACCCCCAGATTCCAACCAACCCTTATGGCGAAAGCAAGTTAATGATGGAAAAGATCATGCACTGGGCGGACCTGGCTTACGGCATCAAGTTCATCGCACTGCGGTACTTCAACGTGGCTGGGGCCAAGCCAGATGGCAGCATTGGTGAAGACCACCATCCTGAGACCCACCTGGTTCCCATCATTTTACAAGTCGCTGCTGGTGAACGGGATGAGTTGTCCATCTTTGGTGACGATTACCCAACCAAGGACGGGACCAACGTCCGGGACTACGTTCACGTGGTCGACTTAGCGGATGCGCACATCTTAGCGCTCGAATACCTGAAGGCGGGTCATGACAGTGACGCCTTCAACTTAGGGTCCTCGACAGGCTTCTCCAACAAGGAAATGCTGGAAGCAGCCCGGAAAGTCACGGGTAAGCCAATTCCAGCCAAGATGGCTCCCCGCCGGGCGGGTGACCCAAGTACGTTGATTGCAGCCAGTGATAAGGCCCGCAAGGTCTTGAACTGGAAGCCACAGTTCGACAACGTGGAAGACATCATCGCCACGGCTTGGAACTGGAAGCAGACGCACCCAGAAGGCTACAATGATCGGCAGGCGACCAAGTAATGACACCGGATACCTTGCACAAGTTCTTAGCAGCAATCGTGACGTCACCATCGCCGTACACCGCTTTGGACCGGCAGTACGTTGAGAACCGGATTTACGCGTTGATTGGTGACGGCGCGACCCAGCAAGCAACGGGGGAGGACCCGATTGATCTGGTCAACGCTTTAGTGGCCACGGCGATCGACCATCACAAGATTAACGACACGCCCAGTGAGCGTGAAATCTTGGAGGCCCAGTTAATGGACCTGATGACGCCGCTACCGTCAGCGTTGAACCGTGGCTTCTGGGACCGGTATCAGATCAGTCCCAGTGCCGCGACCGACTGGTTCTACCAGTTGAGTCGGGCGAACAATTACATTAAGACGCGCAACATTGCGCGCAACGTGGTGTTTGACGCCCAGACGGCAGCTGGTAAGCTGGAAATCACCATCAACTTATCCAAGCCCGAAAAGGATCCTAAGGCGATTGCGGCAGCCCGGAACCAACCTAAGACGGGTTACCCGTTGGACCAACTCTGCATGACTAACGAAGGGTACTTGGGGCGGTTAGGGTACCCTGCCCGGAGCAATCACCGCATCGTACGGTTGACCCTGGGTGGTGAGACTTGGGGCTTCCAATACTCGCCGTACGCCTACTTTACGGAGCACGCCATCTTCTTGTCCCAGGAACACCGGCCAATGAAGATCGACCAACACGCCTTTACCAACTTGCTGGAAATCGTGCGTCAGTTCCCGACCTACTTTGTCGGCAGCAACGCGGACCTGCCCATCGTGGGGGGCTCGATGCTCAGTCACGACCACTATCAGGGCGGTAAGCACACCTTCCCGATGATGCAGGCGCCGTTGGACCGGGAATTCGACCTAGACGTTCCTGGCGTTACGGCGGGCGTGGTTCAGTGGCCGATGACGGATCTGCGGTTGCGGGGGGCCAAGCCAGAGAACTTGGTCAACGCGGCTGTGAAGATCATGGCCCACTGGGTCGACTATTCTGATGAAAGCGTGGACGTACGGGCCTATACGGACGGGACGCGCCACCACACCATCACGCCGATTGCCTACCGTGACGGGAAGGACTTCGTGTTGGACCTGGTCTTACGGGATAACCAGACCTCGGACCAGTATCCAGACGGCATTTTCCACCCGCACCAAGACGTTCAACATATTAAGAAGGAAAATATCGGGTTGATCGAAGTCATGGGACGGGCCATCTTGCCGGCACGGTTAAAGGCGGAAATGGCGGAAGTGACCAAGTACTTGGTGGATCAACCTAATCAAATGGCAGAGATGCACCGGGACTGGGCGGACCAGCTGAAACAAACCCACCAGATCACGCCGGACAACGTGACGACCATTTTGCATCAAGCGATTGGGGACGTCTTCGCTCGGGTCTTAGCCGACGCGGGGGTCTTCAAGCGGGATGCGCAGGGTCAAGCGGCGTTGGACCGGTTCTTAAGCCGGCTCGTTTAACCAGAACCCAAGGATAAGAGGAGATGAGAATGATGGCAGCAACTTTGAAAGACATTGCCCAGAGCGTAGGTGTCTCGTTGGCCACCGTCTCGCGGGTCTTGAATTACGACCGGACGCTATCGGTCAGTGAGCACACACGAAAGCAGATTTTTGAAGTCGCCGAGAACTTGAACTACACCAAGTTGAAGCGGCGCCCGACAATGCCTGACAAGCAGTTGAAGATTGCCATTGTTCAGTGGTATTCCCAGACCAAGGAATTAGACGACCTGTATTACATGTCCATTCGCTTGGGCCTTGAGAAGCGGGGCGAACAGCGCCACTTCTTGACCATGCGGACGTTCCAAAACGACTTGTCGGCCATCGACCCGGATGTCGATGCGATCATTGCGATTGGGAAGTTTAGCCCGCAGCAGGTCGCGGATTTAGCCCGGTTAACGCCGAACTTGGTCTTTGTGGACCACGACCAACTCTGTCACGGCTACGATAGTGTCGTGACGGACTTCGAGTTCGCCGTCAGACAGGTGGTGGACTTCTTCTGGCAACAGGGCCAGCACCGGATTGGCCTGTTACACGGGACGGAATGGACTACCGATAAGCAATTGGAGGTGGTCGATCCGCGGTTGAAGGCCTTTCGGCAGGCCATGCAGGCCCGGGATGCTTATGACCCGGACCTGGTCTTTGCAGGGGACTACACCAACCAGTCGGGGTACCAGCAGATGAAGCGGGCTATCGACCAGCTGGGGGACCAGTTACCGCAGGCCTTCTTCGTGACCAACGACCCCATGGCGGCGGGCGCGTTAAAGGCGCTTCGGGAGGCCCAGATTCAGGTTCCCGAACAGGTCAGCCTGATTGGATTCAACGATACCACGATTGCCAAGTACGTCTTCCCCGAGTTGAGTACCGTGCACGTCAACACGGAACTTCTAGGCTCAACGGCGGTCGATCTGATTGAGAATCGGTTGCAGACCGGTCGGACTACGCCCCAGCGGGTGACGGTCGGCACGGAGTTGATCCTCCGGGAAAGTACGCAGGCGACTCCAGCTTCGGCAAAAACAACTAAGTAACGTAACGTTAAAAAGGCGTCAATGGCCGTGACCGGTCATTGACGCCTTTTTGTGGTGAACTACCCCGGGAGAAAAGCATTGCCCGGAGACACGTTGTGAGCCGCTTCTGGAGGGGGAGAGAGCCTCGGGGGTAGAAAAAAGGAGCTTGGGACAAAGCGCCCAGGCTCCTGATATTCTTAACGATAACGCTACGGTGCTGAAACGGGCGACCAAAGGCAGCCAGCTCCGCTTAACCCCTCTTTAGCAAATTACCAGATCTTCACCCGTTTTTCCGGTGCGAGGTACATCCCATCGCCGGGTTGAACGTTGAAGGTGCTGTAGAAGTCGTCCAGGTTCTTGACCTGCACGTTGGCCCGCAAACGGTTAGGTGCGTGGACGTCGATCGACAACAGGAGTTGCATGTATTCGGTCGTGGACTTCATCCGCCAGATTTGGGCCCAGTTGACGAAGAATTCCCGCAGGTTGATTACGTCCGCGGATTTGGCGGCTTCGAGGGCACAGCTCAAGCCCCCGGCATCGGCGATGTTTTCGGAGACGGTCAGCTTACCGTTGACTTTCTGACCCGCAAACGGAATGCCGTCGAATTCGGCGATCATGGCCTTGGAGAGGTCCTTGAAGTGGGCTAAATCAGCGTCGGTCCACCAATTGTTCAGGTTCCCGAACTCGTCGAATTGCGCCCCGTTATTGTCAAAGGCGTGGGAGATCTCGTGGGCCATTACGGCGCCGATGCCCCCGTAGTTCTGGCTGCTGGTTTGCTTCAAGCTGTAGAACGGTGCTTGTAAGATGGCAGCCGGGAAGACGATTTCGTTGTTAGATGGGGAGTAGTACGCGTTGACCGTGTTGGCACTCATGTCCCAACGCTTACGGTCGACGGGTTTCCCCCAGTGACTGAAGTTATCCGCGATGGCCAGCTCGTCGAAGCGTTGCGTGTTGGCGAACAGAGAGGCATCGGTGTCGACCGTGTACTTCGCGTAGAGCGGGTCGATCTTGTCGGGGTAGCCGACCTTGATGGTCAGTTTCTGCAACTTGACGATGGCCTTCCGCCGGGTTTCAGCGCTGAGCCAGTCGTTGTTCTTCAACCGGTTTTGGTAGACGCCGGCCATTTTAAGAACCATTTCGCGGACGTCGGCCTTAGCCGCTTCCCCGAAGTAGCGCCGGCCGTAGTAATCGCCGACGACTTGGTCGAAGTAGGTCGTGGCTAACCGGTAAGCGGACTTGGCCTGTGAACGGGCTTCCTTTTGCCCGGACAACGCCCGACCGTAAGTCCCACCGACTTGCCGGAAGTCTTCGGATAAGACACCGCTAGCGGCGATGACGGTCTTGACCAGCATCCAGCTCTTGACTAGTGGGAAGTTGGCTTCAGCTAAGAGGTCACCCACGGCGTCGAAGTAGGTTGGTTGTGGCAAGATGACCGTTTCGGGCGCG
Organism: Levilactobacillus namurensis; assembly: GCF_032197885.1. Lineage (NCBI taxonomy): Bacteria > Bacillati > Bacillota > Bacilli > Lactobacillales > Lactobacillaceae > Levilactobacillus > Levilactobacillus namurensis. Next base: position 747,005 of record NZ_CP134159.1, read on the forward strand.
TCGTGGATCAAGTCCTTTAAGGCGGCGGTCAGGTCGAGCTTGTCAGTCGCCGCATCCACGGTAGCCAGTGGCCGCGGGTTGTACATCTTCACGTAGTCCGCAGCTTCTTCGGAGGACTTGACGTGGGGGGCAATCAACGCATCGAACTGCTTGGTCTGTTCGACCATCTTAGCCGCCGCGTCCTGGTCATAGCCGACCATGGTCAGGAGTTTCGTGGCCATCTGAGTGTAGACGGGCAGTAATTGCTTAGCCGCTGGGTTGTCCTTAGCGTAGTAGGTCTTGTCCGGAAGAATCAGGCTGGGAGCGTCGACGTACAGAGCGTACTTGCTGGTGTCCTTCATGTCGGGATTAATGCCGATTTGGATGGGCGCCGGTAAGCCGGCCCGGTACCAGTCGGCTAACTGGGCGTTGAGGTCCGCGAAGCTCTTTAAGTTTTCAATCTTGGTTAAGAATGGTTTCAGGGGAGTCGCACCGTCAGCGTCCCGTTTGGTGAAATCACGACTCATGGCGTAGAATTTCTTGAACTCGCCCATTTCGGCGTTGTCGGGCTTGAGATTCCCGGCTAAGAGGTCGGCAAAATCATGCATCAGAGTCTTTTCGATGCCGTCGACTAGGTCCATGAAGCCACCGGTCGATGAATGGTCACCAGGGATGGTGGCTTGTTCTTCCCATTTACCGTTAACGGCAGCGTAAAGGTCTTGGTTCAACTGGCTGTCGTCAACGGGGAAATCAGCGTGACTAGCGGTCACGTTGTTGGCAAAGTGATTGAAACGCATAGGAAAATTCCTCCTTATAAAAACGATGTTAGTCACAGGTTAACCCTTTTTAGGTGAAAAGGGAATTTTTTTATCATTAAAATCTCATAAAACAGGGGTTTTTCGCTTGAGCAAACGGTTATGGTTGGATACCCACGGCGTTCTGGCCTCGGTTGGTCGCCCGGTAAGGCGATGGGAACGGTATAAAAAACGGGATCCCCAGTTGAATTGAGGATTCCGTTGATTGGTAAACGTCGCGTTAGTCTTGAGAAGCTTGGTGCCGTTCCCGTAAGACTGGCCGGTGGAACTTCGGCCGGTTACGATCCCAGACCGCTAGATTGTTTTGATAGCGGGTGAAGAAATCGTTGATGGTCTCGTCTGATAAGTCGCTAGGAATCTAGTTCCAAGTCTTAGCACTTTGTAAGAAGACTTGATGGATATCGTCTTCAACGTGTTCCCCCTTAGGGGTTAGCCGCAGGTACTTGACTCGCCGGTCGTCCATCTTAGCTTCTTGTTCAACGTAGCCGTCGAGTAAGAGTGCCCGTAATTTCCGCGCTGCTGCGGAACGGGTGGTGCGGGTGTCATCCGCTAATTCGCTTAACGTAATGTTTCGTTGCTCGTGAATCTGCTTGAGCAACAGGTATTGTTCAAAACTTAATGAGTATTGCCCCGTAATCTGTTCCGCCGCGTTAGTTAAGACGAAAAAGATCTCGCGATACTGACGCAGGAACATCTCAAATACTCTCTCCTCACTTTGCATAAAAACTCCCCCTTGAAATAGAAACAAATTCTGTTGGTAAGGTGAAAGTACCCGAACATTGGGTGGCTTTCACTATCACAGCATACCGTTATTATGCGGCACTATCGATGGGGATGAAAATGATTGCACTTTAGAAGCACGGGTTAGGACAATTCAGCTTAAAAATCCCCAACGGTGACGAACCGTTGGGGACCCGAGGTTATTTGGTCATATAGATGTAAAGGTGGTCGGTAGAGAAGCCGGTGTTGAATCGAATATTATTGGAACGGATGGTCTTAGTCTTGGTGGAGCTACTGTTCGACTTCGCATCCTTCAGGACCTTCTCGAACTTCTTGATCACGTACTGGGGGTTGGCCTTTAAGGTGCTCCCGAGGAGGGCGAAGGTGGTGCCGAAGTGCCGCTGGCCGGTCTTGGTCTTCATCTGCTTGGTTGGGACGATCAAGGCCAGTCCCATCAGATGCTTGTCCTGGACGTTGGCCCGTACCACGGTATCCTTAGTGCTGATTAAGTTATGGATGCCGTTCTTGGCGGTCGTCGGGAACAGCTGGTCCTTGGCCTGCCGCTTGGCGGTGGCTAGTTGGCCCTGTAGCTTTTGGGCGGCCGCTTGTTGTTGCTTAGCGGCGGTCGCGGCCGCGGCAGGGTCGCGCTTAGCTAAGGCAGCCAGCTTTTGCTTGGTCTGTGCTTGGGTCTTCTGGGCCGTCTGGAGTTGCTTTTGCACCTTGCTAGGGAGGTAGCTACCGATGACCATCTGGTTGTATTGCTTAGCGAAGGTCTGGTAGTTAGCCAGTGACTTGGTTGCCTTGACCGTTACGGTCTTGTGTTGGTGACCAGCCGTGACGGTGACCTTTTGATCCGTCGGGGCGGCCGGAACTTGGAAGAAGTAGGTCCCGGCGTTCACGGCGACTTGATGCTTGGCGTGGTCAGCCACCTGGTAAGTGACCTGTTTGGTCTTAGCATCGCCCTTGATCACTGCCGTGAGAGCCGTGGGGTGGTAGGTCGTCTTGTTGGTCGTGAGCGACGTGGAGCAGCCGGCTAGGATTACGGCTAAGAATCCTAGGGCACCTAGTAAGCGTTTCTTCATGATTTTTTTGCGCCATCCTTTTGAATAGAGTCTTTGATTTATCTTACCACAAACTCTGAATCCCCGGAGAATGAGAATCTGCTAACGAAACCCCAGACAGGCTAAAAATTTCATGAAAAAACGGGTAAAAGACTATTTTATCGGCGGTAAGGTTGGTATGATGAAGGTGGTGGAAGCGATACCACTATAATCGTTTATAGACGAAAGGACGGGATATTATGTACGAACGGATTTTAGTACCGATGGATGGGAGCAAGAACGCCCACGCCGCTTTAGTGGAGGCCATTAAATTAGCCCAGAAACTCGGCTCGAAGCTGTTCATCGTTTCCGTCGCCAGTGACCAGACCTACGCTCACTACGGTGCCGAATTTGGGAGTGAAATCATGACCCACTTCAAGGATTCAGCCTCTGAATTTCTAGAAAGCGCCGTGGACGAGGTCAAGGAAGCGGGCGTTCCCGTTGAGACCAGCTTCAAGGTCGGGCTACCTAAGCCGACGATTGCCAATAGTCTGCCACAGGAACTGAAGACCACGCTCACGGTCATTGGGCGTTCTGGGGTTCACGGCTTGGGCAAAGCCATCATGGGATCGACCACCAATTACGTGGTGCAGAACTCTAAGACCAGTGTACTGGTCGTCGATTAACCACCACTCATCTTAACAATCAGACCGGGAACTAGCAGTTAATGCTCCTGGTTTTAGTATTGTGTAAGGTGTTAAAAAATAGCTTAAGACTAGCTCTGTAAACCCCAGGCGGCTTTACAGAGCTTTTTCTACGTCTTGTCAATAAGAATGTTGTTAAATCAATACTTTTCCATGTTGATATGTTCAATTTCAAACGTCAGAAAATACTGTCTTGGGTACGCTCGATTTAGCCGTGAGGTTGGGCCTGAAGAGGCTCAGTGGTGTCGTTTGGGTTAGTCAGCGTTTTGAGCTGGCTTACCCAAAGGCCGAGCTTGAAGACCTGGGGGGTTCAGGGCTCCAAGTCGTGCCCACCACGTTCCAGCCTCTTCAGGCCCAACCGATAAGGCGGATGATGACCACAGTCTGCCTTTGATCGCCCGTCTCAGCACCGTATCGTCAAGAATAAAGAAATCGTTCTGTCCCAGACTTAAAAAAAAGCCACTGACCGAAGTCAGTGGCTTTTCTGGTATTGGCGATTACTTGGTCTTGATTTCACCCTTCAACCAACGTTGCAGAGCTGAAATTTCATCGCGCCGCTTCAGGTCCTTTTTACGGTTAACCTTACGACGGCCTTGTACGCCATTTGGATGTGCTTTTCTCATTGTAGAAACCCTCGCTTAATTAAAATAACAATCGAGTACCATTCTACTAAGGATTGGCCGAAATTGCAAGGTTTCTGGGCTAATTTGCCGGCGAATCAGGGGGAAAGATGCCGTTAGTACGCTGGCTTTTGCGATTTACTTAAGTTTGAGACGGTGGTGGCGAATTCAGTTTTTGAAGTGGTATATTGGAAGCAGACCGATGGGAAGGGCGGTAATCGTGCAAAAATTAAAGCTTCAATCGACCGTGCGTTGGTGGGCCTGGCTCATCGCGTTGATTCTGGGGGCCGTACTCGTGATTGGAACGCAACATGACGCGGTGTTCTATCATGATTCCATTCTAAAGGTCACGGCGGTGCAACACCAGCAACCCACCAAAATCACGGATAATTTTCAAAATGAGGATTGGCAGACCCAGCAGACGCTGACCGGCCACCTCTTAAACGGGCAATACAAGGGACGGTCACTGACCATCTCCAATACGTATTCGGCGTCCGGGGCCATGGATCAACGGTACCGGGTAGGCAGTCAACTCTTCGTGGTATTGCACCATCATGCGGGGCAGTTGAGTGCCACGGTCAAAGGGTATAAACGGGACACGGCGCTGGTCTTCATGCTCTGGTTAGTGGTGGGGCTCCTACTGCTAATCATGCGTTTTAGCGGCTTGATGGCGTTTCTTAGCGTCGCCGCGAACGGCGTCTTGTTCCTGTTGGCGATTCTCCTCAACGGCTCAACGCAGGGGGCCCAAGTTCTGTGGATCTTCGGCAGCTTGGCCGTGGTCTTTGCGGCCCTGACCCTCTGGTTGGTACTGGGGCGGACCCGGCAGATGCTGATCACGTTAGCGACGACCCTGGGAGGGACGCTGTGTGCCATCCTGGTGGCGCTACTGGTCTTCCACGTGACGCATGAAAAAGGGATGTTCTACGAGTCGATGCAGTACGTGACCCAATTGCCCCGGCCGTTGTTCTTAGCGGAGACGCTGCTGGGCTCCTTGGGCGCGGTCATGGATGAGTCGACGGATATCATCTCGTCACTGTACGCGTTAAAACGGGAACGGCCCGAATTGACGCCGACACAAATCTTTAAGTCCGGCCGTCAGATTGGGAGTACCATCATGGGGCCGTTGATTAACGTGCTCTTCTTCATCTTCGTAGCGGATACGTTCCCCATGGCACTCCTGTACCTTAAGAATGGAAATAGCTGGGGTTACACGTTCTCGATGAACATGTCGATGGGTGTGGTTCAAAGCCTGATCAGCGGAATTGGCATTGTCCTGGCTGTGCCGTTGGCCAGTTACTTGGCCAGTCGGTGGTTGCCTAAGGAGGTGCGCGCATGAGTACCATTACGCTTCTAGGCTTAATTCTCCTGATTCTGATGGTGGTCGTCGGCGGGAAGGCCGGTGCGCAGTCGTTCCTGGCGTTACTCCTGAACTTCGGCCTCCTGTTTCTGACCATCGTCCTAGTGGCCTTTCACTTTTCACCGTTGATCGTCACCTTAGTTGTGGGGATGATGGTGTTGGCCCTGACCATTTTCATGAGTAGTGGTGATGACCTCTCCAGTACCGTGGCGTTTATCGCGTCGGCGTTAGTCTTGGTCCTTTTGATCCTGTTGATTGTTCCCGTCGAACACTGGGCCATGGTCCAAGGGTTCGGCCCGGAAGACAGCGAGGACCTCGAAGGCCTGTCGGTGTTAGTCGGGATTAGCTTCGTGCAGGTGACCATTGCGACGGCGATTCTAAGTACCTTAGGGGCGATTGCGGAGGCTGCGATGGCGATTGCGGCCGGGTTGAGTGAGATCCTCGACCAACACCCGCAGGTCACCCTAAAAGCCTTATTTGGCGATGGGATTACGGTGGGCAAGCAGATTATTGGAACCACCTTTAATACCCTGTTCTTTGGCTTTTTTGGGGGCTTCTTGGCGTTGTTCATCTGGTTCACCGGTGTCCATTACTCGTTTGGGAAAATCTTGAACGACAAGATCTTTGTTGCCGAGATTCTGATGATCCTGTTCTCCATGTTGAGTGTATTGTTGACGGTTCCCGTGACTACTTGGGTCATGACCCGTGCCGTGGCGGAGAAACGCCGGCACGCGGCTCAACAGGCCTCGTCGCAGGACCAAGTTAAGTAAATCAAGTTTAAGGGACCATCCGGACTGATCAGCTCAGTTGACGGATGGTCCCTTTTAGGACTGGGCAGACCAAGGTTACCCCAGTGGGTAAAAAAAGACGCGCAATCCATCAGGAATTGCGCGTCTGCTTGAGGTCAAATTCAATTGAGAAGGGGACTAGTTACTAACGCTAGAGGTGCTGGTAGCACTGGAAGAATCCGCGCTGGCACTGTCGCTGGAGCTAGCCGCACTCTCACTGGAGCTGGCGGCAGCGTCCAGGTCAGTCAGGTTGGTCAGATTATCGAAGTAGACCCAGTAACGCTTGGTCGTGTTCGGTAACTTGATCCGGTACCACATCGAACCGTTGCTCTTCTTAGCCGTCATATCGATGCTGTAAGTCTTACCCACCTTAGGGCTGATCTTGGACCAAGATTGCCGCTTAGCGTTCTTGTTGACATCCTTGACGTGGTTGTACAGGTAGTACTTCTTGTAACGACTGCTTAATTGCGCCTGCATGTTAACGGACGTGTACTTAGCGGTCATCAACTTTTTGTGGTTGCTTTGACCCATGGCGTTGTAGTACTTCTTGACCAACTGGTAGAAGGCGGCCATGGTGTACTTTTGCCCGAAGTACTTCTTCCCGGCGCTCGCGTAGTAGCCGACTGGGTCGGTATGCGTGGAACCACCTAAGTGACTGGCAACGGAACCGTGAGACCAGACCGTCCCTTTACCGTCGTAAGCGGCATCGTTAGGCTTCAGGTTGTATTCCTTTAAGAGGTAAGCCGTGTACCAGGCCGCATTAGCGATTTCGTGGGCGAAGGCCGACTTGCTGTGAACTTCCACTTGTTCGAATTGTAGGAAGCGGGAGTTCCCCGGGTAACCGACTCCCCAAGAAAGGTAGTCGGTGTTGGCGATGTTGATGATGTGGGAAGCATCAACGAAACTGTGAACGAAGGCGTTGTTGTAGTTACGCTTCATGTAGGCAATTTCGTTATAAATCGTCGACGATGGGTTGGCGGTTTCGTGAATCACGACCCCTTCAGGCTTGCCCTTACCATGACGGTACTTGTACTTAGGGAAGCCACTCCAGATGGACTTGGTGACTTTGGCCGGCTTATAATTCTTGCTGGCGATGTAACTGTTAACTTTGGAACTTGCGGCATCGGCCGTCGTGGTCGTAGCGACGCTTAACGCACCAGCCAGCCCTACGGCAGCTAATGCAGTAAACAGAACTTTTTGCAATTTCACTGAATAATCCCTCAAATCTTTTTTATTTAATTAGTTACTGGTTTTATTTGGCTACTTACTTAACAGATCATTAAGGTGTTACTTAATCGGTTAAAAATCAACAGTCTTACGATAACAGCAAAAACACCCGAAGACAAGCGGTGTCACGGCGTTTAGCGCAAATATTACGCGCTTAATAGCAGAAACTCTGGGCTTTGCTTCGGGTGTTTGCAAACAGATTAAAACTTCACGACACGTGTAACTTAGGTGTAACAATCCCTAAAAGGCGATTTATTGCGGATCGACGGTGGGTTGTGGCTTGGTTTGGGACCATTGCTTACGAACCGGATCGATGTGCAATTTTTGCTGACATTCTGGACAGAGGCCGTAAACTTCAACGTGATTACTGGTAATCAGGTAACCTGTCTGGGCGCTGGCCTCCTGGTTGAGTCGTTGCTCGATCTGACCAAAGTCTGGAGCGAAGACGTCGGTGATCTTACCACAGTTCTCACAGATCACGTGGTAGTGGGGCCGACCGTAAAAGTCGTAGCGGATGCCGCCGGTGTCGTTGGGCAGTTCAATCACGATGCCTAAATCGACCAATAGATTCAACGTATTATAGATGGTGGCCATGCTCAGATTAGGGAATTCAGCGGTTAACGCCGTGTAAATCGTCTCAACGGATGGATGATTATGATGGGTGACTAAGTAGGTCAGGATAATCTGGCGTTGCGGTGTCACACGGATATGGTGGTCTTTGAGCGTCGCTAATGCGTGCGCTAAGAGCTGGTTAGAACTTTCGGATTGTGCCAAGGGTATCCCTCCTTCTTTAGAATGTCTCTAATTTGCTTCTATTAAACCACATTTCTGCTAAACGTCCAGTAATCTGCTTAATTTTAGAATAATTTTTAATTAAGCGGATTCAGGTTACGCTAAGGGTTTACTTTTGGGGTTCCGGTGGTAGAATAGATTTGTTCGTAGATAAGAATGATTCTAACTTGAATAAAAATTTCGCCGAACCGAACTTTTTATCTTGGGTTCGTGGTACGATAAATGTGCTTGTGGTGAAAACATGTAGGGGGTTGTTAGATATGGCAACAAAAAAGAAGACAGCAACGTTAGCACAAAAGATCAACGTTTTGCGGGCCAGTGTGATGGGCGCCAACGATGGCATCCTCTCCGTCGCCGGAATCGTTGTGGGGGTGGCTGGTGCGGCCACCAGCAGCTTTGCCATCTTCATCTCAGGGATTGCCGGGATGATCGCCGGAACGGTCTCGATGGCCATGGGGGAATACGTCTCCGTCAACACGCAAAAGGATTCGCAGCGTAAGGCTATTGAGACGCAGACGGTGGCGTTAGATAACGACTACGATAGCGAGTATAATTTCGTGAAGAATAAGTACATCGCCAGTGGCATCAAGCCGGAGCTGGCCGACCAAGCGACGCAGGAAATGATGAAGAAAGATCCCCTGAAGACGTCCGTTCGCGAACGGTTTGGCTTTAACGTGGGCGAGTATACCAATCCGTTTTCAGCCGCGATTGCCTCGATGATTTCGTTCCCAACGGGGTCGATTCTCCCGCTGGTCTCCATTACCTTACTGCCGAAGAACATTCGCATTGTCGGAACGTTCATCGCGGTGGTCGTGGCCCTAGCAATCACCGGGTACATCGCCGCAATTTTAGGGAACGCGAACCGGAAGAACGGGACGATTCGGAACGTGATTGCGGGCATCTTGACGTTGTTAGTGACCTACTTTATCGGTCGCTTATTCGCATAAGAGGGGAGTTTTAACAAATGGCTGAGAATGAAGCAATTGTGGCGAAGAAGCATCAAAAGGAACACCAAACCATGGATGAGAAGCTTAACACGTTGCGGGCCGGAGTGTTGGGCTCCAACGACGGAATCCTAACGGTGGTTGGGGTGCTCTTCAGTGTGGCGGCTGCGACCACCAATCAATTTACGATCTTTATCGCGGGGCTATCGGACTTGTTAGCCTGTGCCTTTTCGATGGCGTCCGGGGAGTACGCCTCCGTCAGTACGCAAAAGGACACGGAAAAGTCGGTGGTTCATAAGGAAATGGCGTTATTGAAATCAGACTTTGAAGGGGAACTTAAAGCCGTTCAAGCCTTCTACCAACAACGGGGAGTCTCCGCGGAGACGTCGATGGCGATTGCGAAGGACCTGTTGAGCAAGGACGCATTGGGGACCGTGGTGTCGGTCAAGTACGACATCAAGCTAGGCCACTACATGAATCCCTGGAACGCCGCGTTCTCGTCTCTCTTCTCTGCATCCGCCGGTGGGGTCTTTCCACTGGTCGCGATGACGTTTTTGCCGAACGCTTGGCAGTGGCCGGGGACCATCATTGCGGTGCTCTTATCCGTGACGTTAACGGGGTTCTTGAGTGCAAAGTTAGGCCACGGACTGGTCAAGACGGCGATTATCCGGAACGTTATCGTGGGGATTATCACCATGTTCATCCACTATTACGTGGGTCAATTGTTCTAGGAGTTTCTAGGTGGCGCTGGGCTGCTTAGCCAGACGACAAGCGCATCGAAGCTTGTCATGAACGCCGTGTGCGTCCAGTGGACCAGAACCAGTAATTTTTAGGCGCTAGTGATTCGAGATTAGAGACTTTATCATTGGAACGTGAGGTGCGCGCTGACGCCGAGGACGTCCTGCTTAAGGCGCATCTGGACGTAGTTTCCGCATGATGATTCTAAGTGAACTTTAGTGGGTTTCTTACGCGATTGCCAGATTCCAAGTGTAGAATGGCCCAATACTCTGACGAAAGTGAGGAATCTTTTGGCTTGAAACGTAACAAGATGAGTTTGTTTTCATTAGTCATGCTAACGCTGAGTGCCATCATTGGGTCGGGGTGGTTGTTTGGTGCCGGAATGGCGGCACAAATTGCTGGTCCCGCGGCGATCCTGTCCTGGATTATCGGGGCAATCGTCATCGGATCAATTGCGTTGAATTACATTGAATTGGGAACCATGTTTCCCACCAGCGGAGGGATGAGCCAGTATGCGGCCTTCTCGCACGGCCCCTTGTTGGGCTTTGTCGCTGGTTGGGCGAACTGGCTATCGTTGTTAACGATTATTCCCATTGAAGCCGTCGCGGCGGTCCAGTACATGAGTTCTTGGCCGTGGGCGTGGGCGAATTGGACCCGGGGCTTTATTGCCTCGGGGAACATCACCAATCTAGGATTAGTGGTGGTGTTTCTGTTTATTTTGGCATTTACGCTGCTGAACTTTTGGTCGGTCAAGTTGCTGACCCGGTTTACCAGCTTTATTTCAATTTTTAAACTCGGAATTCCGACGTTGACCATCGTCGTTTTGTTTTTAACGGGATTTGATTCGCAGAACTTTGTCAGCCGGGCGGGCTTCATGCCGGGCGGCAGTTCATCCATCTTTGCGGCGACCACGGCCGCCGGAATTATCTTTTCCTACAACGCCTTTCAGACCACCATTAATATGGGGAACGAAATCGAGCATCCGGAAAAGAACATCCTGTGGGGGATCGTTATCGCCTTTGGGATCAGTACCGTGATCTACACGTTACTGCAGGTGGCCTTTGTGGGGTCCGTGCCAGCCGCCAACTTGATGCAGGGCTGGTCCGGGGTGAACTTCCAGTCGCCCTTTGCGGACATTGCCATCTTACTGGGCTTGAACTGGTTGTCGACGCTGCTGTATCTGGACGCGTTCGTCTCGCCGTTTGGGACCGGGGTCTCCTTTGTGGCCACCACTAGTCGGGCTTTGGCCGCGATGACCGGGACCAAGCACATGCCGACTAGATTAGGCGAAGTCAACCGCAAGTACCAGACGCCACGGCGAGCCATGGTGGTCGATATGCTGCTCGGGGTGGCTTTAGTTGCCGGTTTTCGGAACTGGAGTGCGCTATCCGACGTCATCTCGACGTCCACGCTGATTGCCTACCTGACGGGACCGATTACGGTCACCAGTTTGCGGCGCCAAGCGCCCGAGTTTGTGCGGCCGTTTCGGTTGCGGCACTTAACCTTTTGGTCGCCATTTGCGTATGGTTTGGCCAGCTTGGCCATCTACTGGGCGAAGTGGCCGACCACGATTGAAGTCTTCGGGGTCATTGCCCTGGGCCTGATCTTCTACGTCTACTACGAGATTCGCCGACCGAATACTCGGGCAGCCCTCCGCGCAAGTCTACGCGGGGGCCGGTGGCTCTTAGCCGAAATGGTATGGCTGACAGCGATGTCGCTATTAGGGAGTCACGAGTTCGGCGGGATGAACTGGATTCCGTACCCGCTCGACTTTGTGGTCGTCCTGGTGGGGAGCTGGTTCTGCTACGCACTGGGCGTCCACGATGCCTACCGGAGCGATTCACTCGACGTTGCGGTCGAGTTGAACCGCCGGGTCTCTGAAAAAGATTAAGTTAAGTAAAGCTCCTAGCCGGCCGGCTGGGAGCTTTTTTAGGCGCAAAAAAATCTGGGATCAGAATCCCAGACGGCGTTTTGACGATATACTGGTGAACCATGGAAATTACTTTAGTGGCGTTGCCAATGCCAGACGTCGCCCCGTTGTAGGAGCCCTGCGGCGGTCAGCACGGCCGTGTCGAGGTTGGCACTGGCTTCTAATTCTAAGTCGTCCAACCCGAGCTCTTCTTGAGCGAAGTGGACCAGGCGATTAACGATTTCTTGTTGTTCGTTAGCGGGGAGCTTGGGACCCGTGAGGTAGGTGCGCCCGGTCTTTTGTTGAAGGTTGAGTCGCTCGAAGCCGCCCCAGCCGACCAATTTATGGGTAGCCCGGCGTTCGATGCCCCAGGTGAGTGCGGTCCGGGCCATGGTGTGCCGCATGGTCGCGTTGACCCATTCAGCAGTCTCGGCCAGGTCTTGGTGCGTAAGTTGTGAGACTTGCTTCAGCCGGAATTGCGTGAGCCAATCGAATCGAAAGTTGGGGGTGAGGAGCGGGTGGTAGCCTTCAAAGCTTGACATAGATTAAGAATCCTTTCTAAACGTAAATTACCCCCATTGTACAGGTTATTGGGCAGAAGAGCTAGTGACTTCAACGTATCGGCTGGTCAGCTGTGCTATACTGAAAAGGGATACAGAATATTGAAAGGGGTAACAGTATGACCGAAGAGTTTTACATTGGGACCTACACCAAGCGAATTAGCCGGGGCATTTACCGGGTAAGCGTTGATACGGATGCCGCCAAGCTGACCAAGTGTGAATGGTTAGCCTCCGCTGGGAGCCCAACTTATATCGCCAAATCCAAGGCACAACGACTGTATGTTGTGAACAAGAAAGAAACGGATGGTCAGACGCACGGTGGTCTGATTATCTATGATATGACGGATACCAGTAAGCCACGTGCGATTCAACAAGTATTGGACTTAGGGTCATCCCCTGCCTATGTCTCCGTTGACGAAGGTCGCCAGCTGGTCTACACGGCCAACTATCACACGGCGGCGGTCACCGTCTACAAGATTGCTGATGACGGTTCCCTGACCCAAGTTGATCAAGTCATTGATCAGGATCCCGTAGGACCAGCACCGGAGCAGGCCGATGGGCCGCACCCACACTACGCGGATCTGACGCCGGATGGCCGGTTAGTGGTCTGTGATCTGGGGACGGATAAGGTTTACCTGTATGACGTTTCCGACGCCGGTCAGTTGACGCCGGTCAGCTATGTGGACTTGCCAGCGGGTTATGGTCCGCGGCATATCACGTTCGACGCGACCAAGGGCGTGGCTTACCTAGTGGGTGAGCTGAGCAGTAACGTGGCCACGTTGACCTACGACGCTGATGCCGGTAAGTTTGCCGTTAAGCAGATCACCCACGTGATTCCAGACGACTGGACCGCCCACAACGGTTCCGCAGCCATTCGCTTGAGTGCCGATGGCCGCTTCGTCTACGTGTCCAACCGGGGCAATAATTCCATTACGGTCTTGTCCGCTGCCGATGACGGCACGTTGACGGTGATTCAGCGGATCGCAACGGAAGGTGATTTCCCGCGGGACTTTAACTGGACGGCTGACGAAAGCTTGGTTTTGGTGGTTCATCAAAACTCCAACAACGCCAGTCTCTTCAAGCGTGACGCGGCAACTGGGAAGTTGACGCTGGCGCAAAAGGACTTCATGGTCCCAGAAGGGGTCAGCGTTCTGCCAGCTTAGAGTGTGGTACAACGATTTTAAGTTAAGACAACATAAAGCGACCGTTCGTACCTGGTAGATTCAGGTGATGAACGGTCGCTTTAAATTTACCGTCTCAACGGCTTGGCGTGATTAACCGTTAGGGATTTTCGGGGTAGTGGTCGCGAAAATAGCGGGCCATCAGTTCGAGGTGGTGCATTAGGCTGAGGCGCTTGACCACTCCCAGGCCGGGAAAGTGGTGCTGGTCGTGGTAGGCCGCCAGCTGTTGAAGGGCCGGGGTCTGCGTCTGCTCTGGTTGAGCGGGCAACCAGGCTGCCAACTTGGCAACGGCTTGGAAGAACTTTTCCTTAGGGTGCTTGAAGTCGACCCGGTCGTCCGATACGAAGCGGTGAATCCGTAACTGGTCGTGAACGAAGTAGGTCACGTGCAGGGTCACGGCACGCGCAGGATAGCCGTGTTCACTGTAGTGGCTACCGCCAATCGTGTAATCGCTGAACCCCTGGTAGCCCTGAAGCGTGGCCAGTTGCCAATCGTCGCTGAAGAAACCGTCGGTCAGGTTGGCATAGGTCTGGTCTTTGTCAGGGAACCACGCGTGGTCGTACAGGCTGATCTGGGGTCGGTCCAGTAATTGCCGAATGCGAGCTTCCGGAGGGACCAAGAGGTAGTCGGGCTGTGTGGTCGTCAGCCAGTGGGCGTGCTGTGCCGCGACAAGTTCGTCGTATTGGCGCGCAATCAAGAGGGTTCGTTGACCAGCCGGGGCCAGCAGGTCGGCCGCGGTGGTGGTCGGCGTCAGGACGTGGCCTAAGATCAACTGGGGGTGGTGTTGCCAGGGGGTCCAGTCGTGTAGTTTCTGCTGGGTCAAGCCGTAGTCGCTGACGGTGGGGTTGGTGATGACCACTAGGGGATGGTCGTGTGCCAGAAAGGCCGCAATGGTCTGGGGTAAGGCCTTGATGTCCCGTACGGGTTCGATGATGGGGATGATGTTGGTGGGGAGCGTCTGGTCCTGGGCAATCGCTTTGAGGGCTTGCAGGTCGAATTGACGACCGCGAAAGTAGGGAAAGTAGATCATGAGGAAGCCTCCCGGAGTCGCTGCAAGAGGTCGTGGTTCTCTAAGGCCAAGGCGTCGACTTCCGATTGCAGGGCCGTGACGGCGGTGGCTTGGGTGTCGGCCATGAAGCGGTCGTAGAAGTTGTGGTCTGGGTCGTACACGTCGTAGTGTAGGTGGCGTTTTTTCAATTCTTCGTAGAGCCGTTCGGTACTGTACTGCTTCAGCCCCGTGGCCATTTGTTTGGCCTTGAAGACTTCGCGGGCCTGTGAGGCGATGAACCGGGTCAGCAGTTCGTTGGCGGGCACCTGCAGGTCTTGGTGGCGCGGTGGTCGTGCCACGGTCAGGTAACCCGGTGTTGCGGGGGGCTCCGTGGCGGTCGCTAGGAGTTGCGGGTCGAACGGCCGGTAGAGCAGGACCCCAATCTTGGCGGGAATCTCGTCGGCAACTTCCTGGTAGAGCTTGAGTGGTAAGACGAAGTAGTTATAGTGACCGATAAAGGAAAGCTTGGCGTGCGAGTGAAAGTCGCTCTTGGTGACCTTCAGTTCGTAACAACGCCACTCGATGGTCCCATCGGCTAGCGCTTGGTAACTCAACGTGTCGACGATTCCCTGGTCGTCGGGCATGGTGACCTCTTCGACCGCGGTCGCGCCGGCTTCCCGACAATAGGCGTAGAGGGTGTGCTCCATGGCGAGCGTTAGTTTTGTTTTCAATGTGACGCCTCCGAATTCCAAAAATGCTGCAGGGCTGGTCCCAATTGTTCGGACCGGTAGAGTCGTTGATAGTGCTGCCAGTGTGGGGGGTAGAGCTGGGTGTAGCGGGGAGCGGTGAAGCGTTGATCCATCAATAAAACCACGCCTACGTCATGGGCTCCCCGAATCAGCCGGCCGGCCGCCTGAAAGACGTTGTTGAGGCCGGGCAACTGGTAAGCAAACGCGAAGCCGGGCTGGTCGTGACTGTCGAAGTAGTCGCGAATCAGGTCGGTCTCTGGATTGATCCCGGGGAGTCCGACGCTGACGATGCCTACGCCGATGAGTCGGTCGCCTTTGAGGTCGATGCCTTCCGAGAAGATACCACCCAGTAACGCAAAGCCCACTAGCGTTGTGGTGGGGGCCGGTTGAAATTGGGCGAGGAAGGCGGTTCGGTCGGCTTCGCTCATGGTCGCTTGTTGCGCCACGGTGTGGATGTGGGGGTAGGCCAGGTTAAAGGCGGCGACCACGGTCAACAGGTAGTTGTAGGAGGGCAAGAAAATCAGGTAGTTGCCCGTTTTAGCGTCGACCAGGGTCTTGATGGCGACCAGGATCTTCGCCAGGTTGGCTTGGCGTTGCTTGTAGGTGGTCTGGATGTAGTTGGTGATGAATAGGCCCTGGTGCTGGGGCGGAAAGGGGGAGGCCAGTCGGTAAGCCAAGCTGGTCTCGCCTCCGCCCAAAACGGTCTGATAATAGCTTAGGGGGGAAAGGGTCGCGGAGAAGAGAACGGCACCGTGACCCAGGTCGAGGCTGTCTGCGAGAAAGGCACTGGGGTCTAAGCAGAGCTGCTTGAGGACGATGTTGCCGTCCGCTAAGGTCAACCGCATGCGGTAGGTCTCATCGTAGAATTCGCCGATTCGTTGGTAGCTGATGGCCGCAAAGTAAACGTCCAGGAGGGCCTTGACGAAGGGCGTCTGGGGTTGGTCGATCAGCCAATCGTGGGTGGCTTCGATGAAGCGCCCCAACTCGTGATCGATTTCCGCAGGGGGAGAGAGAAACGTACTGTCGGTCTTCCCCGCCGACCGTAACGGCGCACAGATGTCATCGAAGGTCTGACGCAGGTCACGAATCCGCTGGCGGAGCTTCCGGCTGACCTGTGGGGTTCCGGTACTGAGCTCGAGCAGGTGGTCTAGGGGCTGGCTGGCGATGGCGGCGGAGTACATCTCCCGGGAGCGGGCGACTAGGTTGTGGGCTTCGTCGATGAGAAAGAAGTTGTCGGGATCGCTGGTGGCGAAGAACCGTTGGAGGTGGACTTGGGGATCGAACAGGTAGTTGTAGTCCCCGATGACCACGTCACACAGGAGGCTGGCGTCCAGCTGGAACTCAAAGGGATCGAGGGTGTGCTTACGCGCATAGGTCTCGATAACTGGCCGGGTCAGTTGGTCGTTGTGCTGGATCAGGTCGACCAGTGCGGGACGCAGACGGTCGTAGTAGCCCAGCATGTAGGGATTCTCTTCGGGTGTGAGGTCGGTTTCTTCGGGGAACTGAATCTTCTCTTTGGCGGTGAGGGTGATACTCTTCAGCTGCAGCCCTTGTGTGGCCATTAGTTGGATGGCATCTTCGGCCACACGCCGAGTGCTTTGTTTGGCGGTCAGGTAGAAGATCCGCTGAATCACGCCTTCACCGATGGCTTTGATGGCGGGGAAGAGCGTGGAAATGGTCTTGCCGGTCCCCGTTGGCGCCTCGGCAAAGAGGTGTTGCTGACTGAGAATCGTCTTGTAGACCGCGACGGCGAGTTCTCGTTGACCAGGGCGGTAATGGTCGAAGGGAAAGGTCAGCGCTTGAATGGTGGGGTCGCGCCGTTCGCGGAGGTCGTCGCGGAGCTTCAGCCAGGTGATGTAGGCGTCGATGACCGTTTGGAAGAAGTCGGCGGCCGTTTGCCGGTCGATGGTCTGATTCTTTTGAGTCGTGGTGTCGTTGCTGGTCTGGTAGTAGGTCAGGGTCAACGTGATGGTCTGCAGGTCGGGGAATTTATGAAATAAGAGGTGGGCGTACAGCTTGACTTGGGCCCAGTATAGGATGACCTTGTTGGCCGGAAGTTGGTCGAAGTCCCCGTCGGAGGTTTTGATCTCTTCGATCGTTGCGGTGGTCTCGCCTAACGTGACGCCATCGGCCCGGCCGTGGAGCAGGTACTCGTGGTCCCGGAGCGTTAACGGCAGGTCGAGGTAGTATTCCTTTTGGTAGTCATCGGCCCGTTGCTTCTGAAGTCGTCGGTGAATCTTAGCGCCCAGTAGCGCGGTATTTTGACTATTGCTGGTGGCACCGAGGTCACCGGCGCGCAGGGTGAATTCAACTAATTCACGAACACCAAGTTTGATGGGCATCCGGACGCCTCCTTAATGACGAAATTTTGAGTTTAAACAAAAAGCATAACACGCGTATCATACCATATTTTGGGTGGAGATTGAACGGACGTTCGGGAGAAGAAAAAGGGGCTTGGCAACCATTGTGAAATCGCTTACAATGTAAGTAGAGGTGATCAGAAATGAAGACCATTGGATTCCCATTGTATGAAGAAACGCCCCAAATTGACGAGGCGCCCGCGATGCAAAAAATTTGCCAGAACTATACTGGCAAAGTGTTGATCAAAGTACAAGATGCCGAAATCGATCCTAGTGAAGCGACCGAAATTGCGCAACTCAAGGACTATGGCGGTCACTTCGTCACGGTAACGGCTGAGGGACCAGATGAAGCTTTACTGGCCGCCGCCGTTCACCAACAGTTGGCTAAGGACAAGTACAGTTACTAGCCGACTTGACGCCCTTAGAAAAAGTCGCTAAGCTCAAAGAGCAGCAAGACTGGAGGGTGTCAGATGACACAAGCACAGGTTGACCGGCTCTGCGAGATTGCGCCGAAGTACGGCTTGCAGTTGAAGCATCAGGGAACGATCATTACAGAAATTAACGGGGCGCCCACGTCTTTTGACGCCAGCACCTATATGCCCGACCAGTTCGTTGACCTTTTGGCGCAGATGATTGCGACTAAGATGAAGGCTGATTTGTGGCAATGGCAATAACCTAAACGAAAATACGCTCGCGACAGCTAATCCTGTTGCGAGCGTATTTTTTGATTGGCTGCTTAAGCTTCTTCCCAACGGTCAAAGTCTTGGGTATGGTTCCCCAGGTAGGCAATGGCCTCTTGAGCGAGTTGCTGACTTTCACCGGTCAGATCTTTGGCGAGATTGGCGTCAATGTCGGCCTCATCGCGCAGAAAGCCGGTGGCGAGTTCCAGGTACTTGGTCCGTCGACCGACCCCGTGATCGTTGAAGAGCTGGTCGAGACCAGTTAAGTCGGGTTGTCCAGCGGTTGCGACTTGCTTAGCGAGGTCGGGTTGGCGACCTAGCTTCGTTGCGGCATAGTCCATCAGAAAATCATTCATATCCACGATGATATCGTGCCGTGCTTTCTTTTCGTTCTTTTTTGCCACTTCAAATCACCTCACAAGTCAATTCTAGCCATTTTGATCAGCGGGCGCAATTGTGGACCCACGATAAGGGAAGATAGCGACGCATCTGACCTCAAACGGGAGGAAGTTGGGCGAGCCGAACAATGCACAAACGTTGATATAAAAACAATTATAGCGACCTTGGCAACATTTACCTAAAATTTACACGATTGCGACAATTAATATATATTGGTCGGCTAGAATGTGTCTTGTAAGTTAAGGGGAGGTACCACAGCGTTCGCTACCTAGCTTACGATGTGGTAAATCCACTATATCTAATAGACATGGAGTGACAGGGATGAATAAAGGAACAAAGTTAGCAATGGGGATTGCTGCGATGAGTTTATTATTAGTTGGTTGTGGCAAGGCTACCAGTTCAACTAGTAGTAGCAAGTCCAGCAGCAATGAAGCATTATCCGGGAAGGTTACGGCCGTGGGGTCAACGGCGTTACAACCATTAGCTGCCAAGGCCGGTTCCCAATTTACGGCGAAGAACAGCAAGGTTAACTTGACGGTTCAAGGTGGGGGTTCCGGAACGGGGTTGAGCCAAGTTCAATCCGGCGCCGTTTCCCTGGGAGATTCCGATATTTTCGCAGAAGAAAAAGCTGGGATCAAGGCCAGTGAATTGACCGACCACAAGGTAGCCGTTGTCGGCATGGGCCCCGTGGTCAACAAGGATGCCGGGGTTAAGAACTTGAAGATGTCACAATTGAAGGGCATCTTCACGGGTAAGATTACGAACTGGAAGATGGTTGGTGGGAAAGACCAAAAGATTGTGATCATCAACCGGGCCCAAGGTTCCGGAACCCGAGCAACGTTTGAAAATGCCGTCTTGAAGGGTGCTTCAGCAGTGAAGTCCCAAGAACAAGATTCTAACGGTGCCGTACAAAAGATCGTGGCCACCACGCCAGGTGCGGTCAGTTACTTAGCCTTCTCTTACTTCACCAACAAGTTACAAGCTCTTTCCGTTGATAATGTGACGCCAACGGATAACAACGTTGAAACCAACAAGTGGAAGATCTGGTCTTACGAACACATGTACACCAAGGGTAAGCCTGACAAGGCAACCGCTGCTTTCTTAAGCTACATGACGTCTAAGGACGTGCAAAACAGCTTAGTTAAAGACATGGGTTACATCAGCATTCACGACATGAAAGTTTCCAAGGATGCTAAGGGAACGATTACGCAAAACTAAGCTAGCTTAGTTGAGATACCAGTGAAGGTGCAAAATGGGCACCTTCACTTTTTTTAAGGGGGAGTCATCTCATGGAACAAACAAATTCAGACTTAAAACCAAACGATGCCCGCACCGATGATTGGACGGCGCGGTTACACCGGGCAACCCGGGCGACGCGTGAAGATTGGCTAGGTCGGGGCATCAGTTACTTATGCATTGGGGTCATTATCTTAGTCGTGGCGTCAATGCTGTGGTTCATCACGTCCAAGGGAATTGCGACGTTTACGCAGAACCACGTGAACTTGTGGAAGTTCGTTTCGGGGACTAACTGGTCGCCGAACCAGGACCAGATTGGGGCCTTGCCCATGATTGTGGGGTCCTTTGCGGTCACCTTTGCCGCCGCAATCGTGGCCACCCCGTTTGCGGTGGGAACGGCCATCTTTATGACCGAAATCGCGCCGAATAAGGGACGGAAGTTCTTACAACCCGTCATTGAACTTTTGGTCGGGATTCCGTCCGTCGTTTACGGGTTTATTGGCTTGGCGGTGGTGGTCCCATTCATGCGGCACCTGGTCAGTGGGTCCGGTTTCGGGATTATCTCGGCGACCTTCGTCCTGTTCGTGATGGTGTTACCGACGATTACCACGATGACGGTCGATAGCCTGCGCGCTGTGCCACGGTTCTACAAGGAAGCCTCCCTAGCGTTGGGGGCGACCCGGTGGCAGACGGTGTCGCGGGTGATTCTGCGCGCGGCCACACCGGGAATTTTGACAGCAATTATCTTTGGGATGGCCCGTGCTTTTGGGGAAGCTTTAGCCGTCCAGATGGTGATCGGGAACGCGGCGATTATGCCTAAGAACCTGATCTCACCAGCCGCAACGTTGACCAGTCAGCTGACGACGGGTATCGGGGATACTATCGATGGAACGTTACCTAGTAACGCCCTGTGGTCTTTGGCGTTGATCTTGCTGTTGATGTCACTATTCTTTAACGCACTGGTCCGGTTGATTGCTAAGAGGGGGCAACTGAGTCATGAACGCTAAACAAAAGGATTTTCTCGCCACGATTACCATTAACGTGATTGTGGCCGCAGTGGTCGGCATTCTGTTTTTCTTGCTGGCATACATTTTAATTTCGGGGTTACCCCACGTGAGCTGGTCCTTCTTGACGGGGACTACGGATTCCTTCAGTGGTGCTGGTGGAATTGGGGTTCAACTCTTCAACTCATTTTACTTACTGGTTTTAACCATGTTGATTTCCATTCCCATCTCCTTGGGTGCCGGAATCTACTTGGCAGAGTACGCGAAGGACAATTGGCGGACGCACTTGATTCGTTCTGCCATCGAAGTCCTCAGCTCACTACCTTCCGTGGTGGTGGGGCTATTCGGTTTCTTGCTGTTCGTGGTCAAGTTTAAGATTGGATTTTCCGTCATTTCTGGGGCCATCGCCCTGACGTTCTTTAACCTGCCATTGTTAACCCGGAACATCGAAGAGTCCTTGAGCGCGGTTCCACGTAATCAGCGGGAAGCGGGCTTGTCGTTGGGGATGTCGAAGTGGAAAACGGAGATTGGCATTATTCTGCCGGTGGCCTTACCTGGAATCGTTACGGGAATTGTGTTGAGTGCCGGTCGGGTCTTCGGGGAAGCAGCGGCGTTGATCTACACGGCGGGGCAGAGTGCGCCGGTGACCAACTTCGCCGACTGGAATCCCATGGATGCGGCCAGTCCGTTAAATCCTTTGCGTCCCGCCGAAACACTTGCGGTGCATATTTGGAAGGTCAATACGGAAGGCTTGGCCAACAATGCGGCCCAGCTTTCCGCGGCGGCGTCCGCGGTGCTGATCATTGCGGTCTTACTGTTTAACTTGGGCGCGCGGGTATTGGGGAACTACCTGTACCGGCGGGGCACGGCCAGTAAGTAAGGGGGAGTCCACATGTTAAAAGAGTATTCATTTGAGAAGACGGCCATTCAGACCTTTGCCGATAACGTCCCCTTGGCGTTACGGACGGAGGACATGCAGGTCTTTTATGGCAGTAACCACGCCATGCACGATGCCAGTCTGAGCTTTCCGAAGAATCAGATTACGGCGTTGATTGGGGCCTCGGGTTCCGGTAAGTCGACGTACCTGCGTTCGTTGAACCGGATGAACGATGGTATCGCGACGGTGACCGGGAAAATCTGGTATCACGACGTGGATATCAACGAACCCGACGTGAACATCTATGAGATTCGGCGGCACATCGGTATGGTGTTCCAGCGGCCGAATCCGTTCTCCAAGTCGATTCGGGAGAATATCATCTACGCCTTGCGGGCGGAAGGCATCAAGGACAAGCAGGTCCTAGCAGAACGGGTCGAGCGCAGTCTCCGCGGGGCGGCGTTGTGGGACGAAGTCAAGGATAACCTTGATAAGAGTGCCCTGGCCTTATCTGGTGGGCAGCAGCAACGGCTATGCATTGCACGCTCGATTGCCATGGAGCCCGATGTTCTGTTACTGGATGAACCCTGCAGTGCCTTGGATCCCATCTCAACGGTCAAGGTTGAAGAGACCCTAGCCGAGTTGCGGCAAAAGTACACGATTATCATCGTGACGCATAACATGCAGCAAGCGGCACGAATCAGTAGCCAGTGTGCCTTCTTCCACTTGGGTCACGTGATGGAGTACACGCCAACGGCCACCATGTTCAGCAATCCGCAGATTCCCGTGACCCAAGATTATATTTCTGGTAGCTTCGGATAAATCCGGGAGGCCGGATCTTCCGTTCTTAAAAAGTTAGTCTGTGGCTCATCGGTGACGTCAATCGCCCACCCTGCTTCGTGCAGGGGGTGATTGGCGTTTTTTGTGTTTTGGCCTTGGTTATGGTTTTTCAAAATGGAAGCACGCACCAAAAATGGTCACCAGAATGCGTCTCCGCATTCTAGCGACCATGTGGTTTAGGGTCAATGGTGCATTTTGAATTCCAGGTACCGGTCATTGTAAGTTTGCACCACGTTGGGTGATAAATCACGATAAATCTGGAGGTGACGAGTTGTTTGGCGGGTCGGGTAGAACTGCCGGTCGTTTCGAATCACCTTGGGAAGCAGGGCCTTAGCCCGTCGGTTCGGCGTCGCATAACCAATGTACTCGGCATTTTGGGCCGCGTTCTCTGGCCGACTCATGAAGTTCAAGAAGGCGTAAATGGCGGCGTAGTGTTGGGCGGACTTGGGGATGACTAAGTTGTCGATCCATAAGTTACTCCCTTCGCTCGGGACGACGTAGTGGAGGTGGCGGTTGTGACTCAGCATTTCCGCCGCTTCGCCGGACCAGTCGACCGCCACGGCGGCCTCATCTTGAATCATGTACATCTTGATTTCATCCGCAACGACCGCCTTCACGTTGGGACTCAACGCATTCAACTTGTGGGTAGCCGCCCGTAAAGTTGCGGGATTGGTGGTGTTCATGGAATGGCCTTGTTCGGCTAATGCCATCCCCAGGATATCACGGGCGGAATCAATCAGCATGATCTGGTCGCGGTACTTGGGGGACCAGAGCTGAGACCAGTGGGTCAGACTACCCGGCTTCACGAAGCGGTCATTGTAGATGATCCCTAGGGTTCCCCAGAAGTAGGGAAGCGAGTAGGTGTTGCCCGGGTCGTACGACTTGTTGAGAAACAGGGGGTCGTAGTTGGTCAGGCCAGTTAAGCGACTACGGTCGATGGGCTGTAGCAGGTGAGCCTGCTTGAGCTTGCTGACCATGTAGTCACTGGGAACGGTCAGGTCGTAGTGGGTGCCGCCCTGTTTCAACTTGGTAAACATGGCTTCGTTGCTGTCGAAGGTCTCCACGTTGACGTGGTAGCCCGTTTCCTTTTGAAACTTGGTAAGCAGTTGGGGATCGATGTAGTCTCCCCAATTATACAGATTGAGGACCTTGGCACCGGTGCTGCCACTGGAGGTAGTCAGCGTGTGACTGGTGTAAGCCAGTAGGCCACAGACACCTAGAAGCAGGGCCACGATGGTCAATAGACGTTTCATAATGTCGCCCCCTGACGCTTCGTTTTCCGGCGATGATGCCGTTGTTGGAGCCAATAGTAGCCGCCAACTAGTAATAGGGAGAAGAGGAACATCACCCCGGAGAGGGCGTTGATTTCAAGGTCGATCCCCTGGCGCGCCCGGGAGTAGATCTCAACGGACAGGGTGGAGAACCCGTTTCCCGTGACGAAGAAGGTCACGGCAAAGTCG
This sequence comes from Levilactobacillus namurensis, assembly GCF_032197885.1. Classification (NCBI taxonomy): domain Bacteria; kingdom Bacillati; phylum Bacillota; class Bacilli; order Lactobacillales; family Lactobacillaceae; genus Levilactobacillus; species Levilactobacillus namurensis. The sequence continues at coordinate 770,969 of NZ_CP134159.1, forward strand.
TCCAGAGAATAGGTCAACGCCATGAAGAACCCGGTAAAGATTCCCGGCGAGATGAACGGAATGATCACTCGGGATAGGAGTTCCTTAGTGGTCGCTCCCAGGTCTTGGGCTGCCGCCAGCATCGCGGGCCGCATTTCCCGTAATCGGGGCAAGACCATCAAGACCACGATGGGAATCTCAAAGGCGATGTGGCTCAAGAGAACGGAGCCAAAGCCTAAAGGCAGCTTGAGGGTGGTGAAGAAAATCAAGAAGCTGGCCCCGATGATGACGTCGGGAGAGACCATCAGAATGTTGTTGAGGTTCAACAGCACATCCCGGGTGACGCGCTTAGACGTCCGGTGGATGCTCAAGGCCCCCAGGGTGCCAATTAACGTCGCAATGAGGGCGGACAATAGCGCGACTAGCAGGGTATTGGCCACGATGGCTAACATCCGGGGGTCGGCAAAGAGGTCCGCGTAGTGTTTCCAGGTGAACCCGTGGTAGTTGGTCATGGTGTCACCGGCGCTAAACGAGTAGACGATAAGGTAGATGATGGGGACGTAAAGAATGATGAAAATCAAAATAAGGTATGCGCGAGATAACTTTTTCATCGTGGGAACCCCCCTGGTTGGTCGTGGTCGTTGGTCAGTTGCATCACAATGATCATGGCCAGAATTAAAATCACGCCGATCGTCGACCCCATCCCCCAGTTCATGGTGGTCAAGAAGTGCTCCTCAATCGCGGTCCCTAAGGTGATGACCTTATTTCCGCCAATCAGACGCGTCAGCATGAAGAGGGATAACGAGGGGATGAAGACGGCTTGGACGCCCGCCTTGACCCCGGGGAGCGTCAACGGAAAGATGACGCGACGGAAGGTCTGCCACCGGGTGGCGCCGAGGTCGAGACTGGCGTTGACGTAGGCGGGGTTGAGGTCGTCTAAGGCGTTATAGATGGGTAAAATCATGAACGGAATCTGGATATAGGTGGCCACGAAGATGAAGCTGGCGTTGGTGAATAAGAGCTGGTGCGGGCCGATGCCGATAAAGCGCAAGAAGTTATTGGCCATACCAGCTTGACTGAAGATGCCGATGAAGGCGTAGGCCTTAAGTAAGATGTTGATCCAGGTGGGGAGGATGACCAGCAACAGCCAGAATTGACGGTGCTTCAATTGATGAAGCACGTACGCCGTAGGATAGCTGATGATTCCGGTGAATAGGGTGATCAGCAGGGCGTACCAGATGGAGTTGGCCGTCATCTTTAAGTACACGCCAGATTGGAAGTAGGTCGCGTAGTTGTTCAGGGTAAACTGATGGTCTAAGTTGAAGAAGGATTGGTACACGATCAAGGCGACCGGCGCAATCACGAAGAGGGCCAGCCACAGACCGTAGGGGAGAAAGTAGCCCCAGTTTTTACGGTTGGTCATGGTCGGCGTCCTCCGTTCCTTCGTAAGTCTCCAGGCGGGCGTCGAATTCCGCTTCTTTTTCGTGGAGCCGCATCACGTGGAGGTCCTGTGGCCGGAAGCTGATGCCGATGGTCTCCCCGTCTTCGGCAGGATTGACCGAGTGGATCAACCAGCTGTGGCCCCGGGTGTCCGTCGCCGCGATTTCGTAGTAGTCCCCCCGAAAGAGCTGCGTGTCGATGGTCATGGTCAACTTAGCGTGCGCCAGGTCAGTTAGGGTGAGGTCTTCGGGCCGGAGCACGACCTCGACCGGTTCGTCGGTGGGAATTCCCGCGTCGGAACACTCGAACTGTTGGCCGTTGAATGCGACTTGGAAGTCGGCGACCATCTTACCGGGCAGAATATTGCTTTCGCCGATGAAGTCCGCGACAAAGTGGTTGATGGGTTCGTCGTAGATGTCGACGGGGGTCCCGCTCTGAAGGACTTCTCCGTTGTTCATCACGAAGATTTCGTCACTCATCGCGAGAGCTTCTTCTTGGTCGTGGGTCACGAACAGGAAGGTGATGCCCAGTCGTTGTTGGAGGTCGCGCAATTCGTATTGCATTTCCCGGCGGAGCTTCGCATCCAGGGCCGAGAGGGGTTCGTCTAGGAGGAGCACACGGGGCTGCATGATGATGGCCCGGGCGATGGCGACCCGTTGTTGCTGGCCCCCGGAGAGGGCACTGATGGCGCGCTCCTGATAGCCGGCTAAGCGCACCAGCTTAAGGGCCTGGTCGACTTTTTGGGTGATCTCTGATTTCGGGCGCTTTTGCAGGGTCAGACCGAAGGCAACGTTTTCCGCGACGGTGAGGTGGGGGAATAGCGCGTAGTCTTGGAAAACCGTGTTCACGTTCCGGTGGTTGGCGGGAACGTCGTTGATGCGGTGACCGTCGAATAGGACGTCGCCGGAAGTGACCTGGTTGAAGCCGGAAATGGTCCGTAAAATCGTGGTTTTCCCACAACCGGAGGGACCTAGCAGCGTGTAGAACTTTCCGGGTTCCAGGGTAAGATTGATATTTTTTAAGATGGTATGGTCTCCGTAGCGTTGGGTGACGTGACGGAGTTCGATAATTGGCTGACCCATTGGACAACCCCCTCTGTAAGAATTTCGATGGCGTTGAGGGTGGTAAACCCCTTACAGCTCTATTGATTATAGCGGGTTTAGTCCTAAAAATAAACCAGCAACTAAGCAGAAATTGGGTCGAGACGGGGTGGTAGTCAACCCACTTAACCGGTACGTGGCTAAGCGACGTTCCAACCGGATTCCCCCGTGGTAGCAATCGCGCTTAGTCGGGGCCAATTGACCGTAGCGGAATCACGCGGAGAAGCCTATAATCAACTACCATAGGGAGTGGTTAATCGATGACAGTCACGTTTGAAAATGCGCAACCCGCAGACTTACCACGGATTGTGGCAATTTATAATGAAATTATCCCCAGCCGGTTAGCGACGACCGACCTGACCCCCGTGACGGTGGCGTCGCGCGAGGCCTGGTTTGCGAGCTTCGACCCAGCGAGTCGGCCCATTTGGACGATCCGGGTGGCGGGAACAATCGCGGGGTGGGTCAGTCTGGAATCCTTCTACGGGCGGCCGGCTTACCGCCACACCGTCGAAATCAGTCTGTACATTGATGCGGCTTTTCGGCACCAGGGCTTGGGACAACGGACGTTAGCGTTTGTGATGACGCAGTTGCCCCGGCTAGACATTGATCGAATCGTGGCGTTTGTGTTCAGTCATAATACGCCCAGTCAGGCGTTGTTTAAGCACAACGGGTTTACGGTTTGGGGCCACCTACCAGAGGTGGCTGAGATGGACGGCACACTGTATAGTTTGGACATTCTGGGCCGTTATTTTCCGGAAGCAGCCGGTCACGGCCAAAATTAAGCTACCCTGAAGGGGGCCGCTCAGCAGGCCGGAAAAGCCTATCAGACCGCGATTGCGTAAAAATTTGATGAGAATTTTCGCTTTTACGGGGGGCCTAGGCGGCTTGTAACGTCATTTGGCGGTCGGGGCACCGGGTGCAGGAAAAATAAGCGGGTCTAAGCCATGAGAAAATCCACAGATAGTAGCGAGTGACGTCTGCTAGACTAGGGCCAGTCAGGAGGAATGACCCATGATTAAAGACCAAACAATTAACGTGACGGACTTGGAACCGTACCAGACCTATCAGCAGTGCACACTAGTGTTGCCTAGCTTGCCTAGTCACGTGAGCGATGTTCACCTGAACCGGTGCCAGTTCGTTGGTGACTTGGACCACAGTGAGTGGCTGGATTGCCACTTCCAAGATTGTGACTTCGCGAATCGGACTTGGACTCACAGTGTCCTGTACCGGTGTACGTTTACCCGGTGTAACTTACTGGGAACCGCTTTTCTGGAGAATCGGTGGCAGGACGTGACGGTGACGGAGAGTCGGGGGGACTACCTGAACCTCAGCGGGTCGCAGCTTACGCGGTGTCGGTTAGCTGCAACCACGCTGAAAGAGGCGTATTTACGGGCTTGTCGGGTGACGCCGCCACTGGTCTTAGATCGGTGTGACTTGAACCTGGCGAGTTTTGGGGAGACACGTTTGCAGGGCGTTGACCTCACGACTAGTACTTTTGACCAACTCGAAGTTGACGTCACTCCCCGGAGCTTAGCGGGGCTCGTGATTAATCCGGTGCAGGCGGCCCCCATCTTAGGTCTGTTCGGTGTCAAAATTAAGTAGCGGGATTGTGACCGTTTTAGCGTGAATTTAGGCCGAGTTAGTCTACACTGGTTCGGAATATCCGGTAGTTGAAAACGGATTTCCGAATGGGAGGAGATTAATATGGCAATTCTGGAGATGGGGCCCTTAGCTGACTGGGCTGAGGCAACGGCGGAATTATTGGCGGTTTGTGTGGCACTTTTTCTACCGTATTACACTGATTATCAAAAGAAAAAGCACCAACGCCGCAACTTAAAGATTGTGTTGCAGGAGTTAGTGCAGGCGGCGCTGGAGCAGCGGCCAGATAGTGTGAAGACCTTGGATATCTTTATTAAAGTGTCTTTCTTGGGCAATCGTGATAGTGCCAACGACGAGTTGTTAATGGTGGGCAGCCACATGGTGAGTCTATTTGAAGACACGGCGTTAGATCGGCAGGCCACGCAACAGGAGGTCGTGCGCTTGATGACACAGTTAGGGTTGTCGGTGACGGAACCTGTGGTGGCTGATTGAGGGTCACTGTTGGTTGAGAAAGACTAGTTGGGTGTCCGTGGACCATTGTGCATCAAAGTGGTAGTCGGGGTGGTCAAAGGCGCGGATGCCGGCAACGGAGGTTACCTGATGTTCAGCGAGGTAGCGGACCATCGCGCCGCGGGCCATCTTAGCTAGTGTGGCCTTAGTCTTTAACCGACCGTCGACCAGGCTCGCGAAGACGATGGTCACGAAGGGCTGTTGGGGTGCCAGGTAAGGGCGAATGGCCTTGGCGTATTCTTGGGAGGCCAGGTTGATGATGGGCTCCGTCGGGGTAGCCAGGGCGTGATAGAGGCGGTCCCCCCAGAACGCGTACAGGTTCGCCGTGGCCCCCACCGCAAGCTTGGCCTGCATCTCGAGGCGGTAAGGAACGATACCGTCGAACGGACGAAGAATGCCGTAGAAGCCGGAGAGAATCCGCAGATTTTGACGGACGTAGTCGAGAGCGGGCGCGGTGAAGAGGTCAGGGGCCATGTACTGGTACTGAATGCCCGTATAACTGAGGATGGCTGGGGTGAGCTGATGGTGCAGATCGAGTTGCTGTAGCCAGTGATAGTTGGGTTCAGCGAGCTTGTCGCTACAGTGCCATAAGACCTTGGCCTCGGGATAAGACAATTCCCGTAGGCGGTCGAGAAGTTGGGCCGTTTGGGGCAGGTACTGGGGCAGACCGTCGATTGCGAACGTGTCGGTATCGACGACCATTTTTTTAGCGGGCGCAATGATGATTTTCATGGGGAAGCCACCTTTCGCCTTTTAGTATACGATTAATCAAAAGAATAAAGCAGGATATCAAAAAAAGTCGGCTAATTTGCCGACTTTTTAGATAGGCCAATTTTGCTTAGGTTATTTGCAGACGGGGTTGGACACGGTGTAGGTCTTGTAACCCTTTTGAGCAACGGCGTACTTAAAGGTCTTGCATTGGCTCAGCTTCTTGGCTTGAGCTTTCGACAACTTGATATCGAAGTTCCCCTTGTTGGCCACGCTGAACTTCTTGACGCATTGCTTCTTGCCGTTTAAGACGGTTAATTTAGCATTTTTCCGACCGTTTTTGAATTCAAGCTTTTGGGCGTTCTTGTGATAGTTCGTCCGTAACTTGATTTGCTTAGCAGTTGAAACCGTCTTAACGCTGGTCTTACTCCCTTGGGCACTGGTTGAAGCACAGCCCCCTAAAGCGAATAAAGCGGCGACACTAGCAACATAACCTAAAACTTTTTTCATAAATAACTCCCCCTAGAAATGAATAGGTAGTCGCTATTGGCTATCTGAGACCTAGTGTATCGGGGTGACCGTTCGGCGTCAATATTGCCGTCCCGCTCAGCAATTAAGGCGATAATCGGCTAGTGATTGCAACGGCTAATCGCCGACATGGCGGTCAGGAGGGGACTTGCTGGTTAGGAAAGGCGAGTTAGGTATACTCACTGTTCAATCCTTTTGGGGAAACACCATAATTAAGACGAAAAGACCACCCGAAGGTAGTCTTTTGAGGAAAGCTTACTGCAATCCTTGAATATAGGTTTTAGCTGTTTTTTCATCAAATGCAGCATTGCCGTCGGAACTGCCTTGTAAGTAGTAGGCGTATGCCTCCGCAATGTTTTCTAGGTTAGCATAGAACTTTTTATGGCCAACGTTCACCGTTATCCGGAAAGTACCGGCATCCCCATTGTAGCTATCGTAGGCTTGGAAGACATGCCCCAGTGACATCTTTAAACGGTAGAGTTTTTTACCTGAAATAGTCACCTTTTTAGTGCCGAACCCCTTCATTGGTTTAGCAAGGTAATAAGTGTAAACGGACTTGCCGCGGTTAAACTTCTTGATTTTAACTGACTGGGCAACTTTAGTGTAATTGGGGTTCCCTGACTTGGTGGTGTACTTGTTGTAGTAATTTAAGTAATTGTCAGCGGTTACCGTGATGAAACCGTTATTTCTTCTATCAACATCAAAATAAGACTGACGATTCTTCTGATAGAGTGTGGGGAGATTGGAATATGCGCCGTGAGCAAATGCCGTGTTGGGTGTATATTTTGTGAGAAAGGCGGTTTGGGCCGGTTTCGTTAGTTTCTTCATGGACACGGCAAACGACCACTTTTTACCAATGACATTAAAGACCTTTTTCTGATTTTTCTTTGATAGGGTGGGCGTTTTAATGTTAGCAATTCCCCAATCGTTGACATTACCAATAACCACTGAATGTTTATTGAGCGTCACACCGTGGGTTCGATTTTCGTTTCCAACAGTTAATCGGTTGCCAATGGTGAAGACGTCGGGCTCGAATGGCATGACTTTAGTAGAGCTCATGTTAATTCGTGTTAATTTTGGTAAATTTCGCATGCCAACTCGATCAAACTCCGAATCGACTTTCTTACTCGTTTTAGTGACCTTTCTGTCGTACTTTGCGTAACTCGCTAGAATTTTCTTTTTACTTTGACTGATGGCCTTGGCAGGAGTCGCTGTTAGTCCCACACCCATCAGTGTTCCTAGTAACATTAAACTCGTAATCCCTCTCCCGGTTAACTTAAACAATGTAATACCCCCTAATATATTTTGAACCATTTAATTGTAGCGCAGGTGATTTAAAATTAAAATCTAGCTTATTAACCAGTAAAGAGATTTATTATTCATACTTTTTGGGGGATGCCGGTTTACGTGGAGGCGGGGAGAAAGACAAAAATAAGCCATTCCCTAAAATGAGAATGGCTTATTTTGAGGTTGAATATGGGGATGCAGTAATGGGTTAGTCCGTATCGATATCGGTATACGACCGAATATACGAGGCTTTGACCCAACCGGCGTAGTGGTACTGATCCGTTGAGACAATGTAGTCGAAGACGTCGCCTTCCCGGGTACGTTTAGCGGCCTTAACGATTTTAAATTTGGCGGCGTGTGGCAGGGAAGTGGTAGTGGTTTCCTTCATTTGGCCTAGTTTCTTCGTGGGATATTGCGTGTAAGGGACAACGTTCCAGAGAATTCCAGGAACGGCAATACCGACGGCTTCGTTGGCGTGGTTATAGGTGGTGACGGCTGAAGTTGTTTTGGCAGATTTGAGTCCACCGGAAAACTTACCGATTTTCTTGCCGCCATAGACGTAACCCCGATACTTTTTGTTCATGGACACGACGCGGTAGTAGACGGATCCGGTATTGGTCACCTTGTAGCCATAAGCGCGAAAGTAGTAGGTAGATCCCTTATGGGACGGATTTTTAGTGGTGTCGGCGTAAGTTTGGGCGTCTTTAGTAGTGTAGGTCCCAAATGTCTTCATGAGGGCTTTTGAAGCCACCAGTTTAGCGCCCTTAACCGTCCCAGGTTTCGTGTATAATGCGTGCTTCCCAGTGGTGGTCACGTTGCGCTTAGAAGCCGCTGTTTTTAGTGTCGTATAGCCGGTTTTGATAGTGGCGGCGTGGACGCTTTGAACCATGCCCAAAGCGCTAATGATAACGGTCAATGATACGAGTAAGTGTTTGGTAAGTTGTCTCATCAGAAATCCCTCCTCGATGATAAAGCTACACGGATAACCTTTAAGGAACGTTAATGGGACTTTTTTGAGCATTTAAGGGCCAAATAAAAACTGCTAGCCGTTAAGCTAACAGTTTGTTATCCCTACCACCGTTGGGTTATTTGTGTGTAATTTTAATGCCAATTGGTGACATTAGATGATTATGTGTTAAATCAGAAACACCGTAAACACAGCGCTTTGAAGCATGTTATTTATCTCTAGATACACAAAAATGGATCCTACCGGATTTGAACCGACGACCTCCTGCATGCGAAGCAGGCGCTCTCCCAGCTGAGCTAAGGACCCAAATGACTATAAATTTAGTATAGCACTTTGGTCGAAAAAGTTAATGGTCAACTGAATAAAAATCTAAAATCTTGCAAAAAGAGTGCCTTTGGTTGTAGGTTTCAACACCGGATGGTTAAAGCGTCGCAAAAAAGCCTGGGAATTTTATCCCAGGCTTTTTGTCGTTAGTGGCGGCTACTGCGGTGAGTGCCTGAGCCGTGGTCTTTGACCACGTGCCGTTTGAACTTTGGTCCGGTTGCGTCCGGTACGAACTTAAAGTGCCGGAGACGACCGGGATAGGGCTGCCCCGAGAGTCGGACGTTGGTCCAGTTCTGCATGGCTTGGGCCATTTGTTGGGTGGCAGTGACCAGGTCGGGGCGCTGTTCGGTCCGGGCAGCATCCCGTAAGTCGCTGGTCAAGCGACTCATGAGGTTCTGGTGGTAGGTCAAAAGCTCCTGGGTCAGGGGCGCACTACGGTAACTGTTAAATAGTTTTTGAACTTCTAATAAGGCGTCTTCCACGTCTGAAGGTTGGTAGTAACGGTCTTTTTCAGCCATTGGTGACTTCCTTTCGTTTAATTCCGCCGACGCCGGTTGAGCAAGTGCTGCCAGAGCGTCTGGCTATCCGATTGTAACATCAGGTGCTGGTATTGGTGGCCAATGCCCCAACTCATCAAGCCTGTTGTGATCAAGGCGATGACCAGTGAGAGCCACTGGGTGCCCAGACCAACCGTACCGTTAATGATCCGCATCGGCATGAAGTATGACGAGAGGAATGGGATGTACGACATGATCTTAACGGGCAGGGCGTCTAAGTTGTTCTGGAAGGGGAAGGTGGCGAAGAAGCCCACCATGCCCAACATGACCACGGGTTGGGCGGCCTTGGACGCATCCTCGGCCTTGGCGACCAACGCGCCACTATATGCGGCCAGCAGGGTGAACAATACCACACCGATAAAGAGATAAAGAAGGTTCAGGTTCAAGAGGTTATGCAGGACGCCGTCGATCAAGGATTGGTACTGCGCAATCATCGCGTGGAGACCCTTGCGACTTAAGGCCCAGGCGTAAATGGCCCAGCCCCCCAACAGGTAAATGACGATTTGAGTAATGATCACCAGCAGAATACCGGTGATTTTACCCACGAAGTAGCTGGTTGCAGTGGTACTGGAGAAGATGATCTCCATAATTTTTGTGCCCTTTTCCGACGCAATTTCTTGGGCGGTAATGGAAGCGTAGGTAATCAAGATAATGTAGATCATAGTCACAATCAACCAGAACGAGATGGTCTTAGCCAGGTTAGCCGTGCCGGCCTTAGAGGCGATGTGTTGGGTCAGCTTAGGCGTTCGTTGGAGCTGAACCTGTTGTTTGGGCGTTAACTTAGCGGCTTGGTAGTTCGTCAGCTGCTGGGTCTTGGCTAGGAAGTTTTGGACCTGAGCCTCAACGCCCTTACTGAGGGACTGGTTCCCCCGGTAGACCGCGTTGACCTGATCTTCCGTAGTGGTGATGGTCAGGTAGCCCGCCAAGTGGTTGGCCTTTAGGGCCTTCTTCGCAGCGGCGACCGTGGTGATTTTGGTGTTCAACTCGGTTGGGTGCTGGGCAATGAACTGGCGGCGTAAGGCGGGTTGTGTCCCCACAACGGCAATCTCTTGACTGCTAGAAGCACTGTTGGCGCTAATGTAGCTGATTCCCAGGGTCAGTCCCAGCATCAGGAAGGGACCGATAATCATGAAGAAGAAGCTCCATGACTTGATTTGACGCAGGTAGGTCTCGGCGGTCACAATCCAGGTCTTAAGCATCTGCTTCACCCACTTTCATTCGGAAGATCTCATCAAGGGTCGGGGGCTGCTGGCTGAATTCTTCGATGTAGTGGCCCTGAGTCAGGCTGGCGAAGATGGCCGGCCCGGCGGCTGGGTCACTCAGATGAAGCCGGAATTGGCCCGGTTGCCGGGGCGTGACGCTGGCGACGCCGGGGAGGGTCGCTAACCGACGAGCGTCCCAGTCGGTCGTGACGAACAGCTCGGTCTTGCCGAACTGGTTGCGGACATCCTGGAGCGTTCCGTGCAGGACCATGTTCCCCGTGCGCAGCATCACCAGTTGGTTGCAGACCTCGGTGACGTTTTCCATGTTGTGGCTGGAGAAGATAATGGCCGCTCCCCGTTGTTTGGCGTCCAGGATAGCGCGCTTGAGCAAGTCAGCATTGACTGGATCCAGGCCACTGAAGGGTTCGTCGAGGATCAGGAGGTCGGGCTGGTGAATCAGGGTACAGATTAATTGGACCTTCTGTTGATTCCCCTTAGACAGGTCGCTGATCTTACTCTTGCGGGTGCCCTTGACGGCGAACCGTTCCAACCAGTCGTCGATTTGGGGGCGGATCACCTTAGCCGACTGCCCCTTCAGCCGAGCCAGGTAAACGATTTGTTGTTCGATGGTTAGCTTTGGCATCAGACTACGCTCTTCGGGAAGGTAACCGATGTGGTTGAAGTCTTCCGCTGAAAAGGCGTGTCCTTGCCAAGTAATCTGACCATCGAAGGTGATGAAGTTCAGGATACTGTGGAAGGTGGTGGATTTGCCAGCCCCGTTTTGACCAATCAGTCCGAGAATCTGACCGTTCGGGACATCGAAGCTGATGTCGTTGAGGGCCTGGACGTCCCCGAACGATTTTCGAATGTGTTGAATGCTTAGCATAGCGCGCGCTCCTTCGTCAGATTAGAATAAGTCCATTATACGTGAGTTCGCTAGGCAAACCAAGAACTTGCCGGGACGGGAGACTGATTTGTCATCAAAGGATTGATTTTTACTCAAAAACTCCCGTTCCAGTGGTTTGCGGAACGGGAGTAGCGTTTTAGGTTATTTTCGAGATTGGGCCGTACTGTTGACTTGTGCTTGGGCGGCTTGAGCCGCACGTTGCGGCCGCAAGTTGAAGACCACGTTCAAGATGACGGCGGAGAAGCTCCCGATGACGACCCCGTTATTCACGATGATTTGCAGGGATTGCGGCAGGTCTTGGAAAATCTGCGGGTAGACCGTTACGCCCAACCCAAGGCCAATCGAGATAGCCGAGACTAACAGGTTATTGTTGTCTTTGAAGTCGACTTGTTGGAGCATGCGGATACCTTGGACGCCGACCATACCGAACATCACGATCATGGCACCACCCAAAACGGGGTCGGGGATGACCGTTGCCAACGCGCCAATCTTAGGTAAGAGCCCCAGAAGCATCAGGAAAAGAGCGGAGAAGTAGATGGGCTTGCGGGTCTTAACGCCGGAAAGCTGGACCACCCCCACGTTTTCAGAGAAGGTCGAGTACGGGAAGGTGTTGAAGAGTCCGCCCAGGATCACAGCGATACCTTCAGCCCGGTAGCCGCGCTTTAAGTCGGCCTCTTTAATCTGCTTGCCCGTGATGTCCCCTAAGGCGAAGAAGACCCCGGTCGATTCGACCATGGTAGTCAGAGAGACCAGAATCATGGTCAGAATGGACGACCACTCGAACTTGGGCGTGCTGAAGTAGAAGAATTGCGGTAGGTGGAACCAACTGGCTTGACCCACGGCGCTCAGGTTGACCATGCCCAGCCAACTCGCAATCACGGTGCCTAACAGGATCCCTAAAAGGATGGCCAGTGACTTCATGAAGCCCTTAGCGAAGACGTTCAGGCCTAAGATGATGGCCATGGTCAAGAAGCCGACTAACAGGAACTTGAGGTCCCCGAAGTTCTTAGCGCTGACGTCGCCACCACCTAGGTTCTGGAAGCCCACAGGAATCAGGGTGAACCCGATGATGGTGATCAATGACCCCGTGACAACGGGGGGAAATAGGTTCTTGATCTTGGAGAACCAACCGGCACTCAGGAAGACGAAGAGCCCCGCCCCGATGATGGCCCCATACATGGTACCGACCCCGTAGTTCCGACCGATGGCAGAGAGAGGCGTCACGGCTTGGACCGCACACCCCAAGACCACGGGCAAGGCGATTCCGGTGAAGCGGGTCCGCTTTAACTGGAGCAGGGTCGCAATACCGCACATGAAGATGTCGGCACTGATCAGATAAGCCATTTGCATGGCGTTAAAGTGTAACGCACCACCAATCAAGAGGGGCACTAAGACGTCGCCGGAGTACATGGCGAGGAGGTGTTGGAACCCCAGAATTGCGGCCTTCCAGGTGGAGACGGGTTGGCCGTCAGTCGTTTGTGTAGCTTGAGATGATTGCGTGGTTTGCAAGATATTTCCTCCTATCATGTCTGTGAATGAAACCAAAAAAGCTCCCTTTTCGCATAACGCAAAAAGGGAGCGGTAAAACTCGACCGATGACTCTTTTCATCGGCAAAAAGAGTTTCGGTCCTCAATTTGCTTATAGTCCGGAATTTACGGCTCCGGGTAGAGACTTACCAACCTTATCTTGGCATTATATAGGCAATTTCATTAATTTAACTGGTGTAGAATGTTACTTACTTTAGCACGGTGGCGTTAAAAACACAAGGCCGAGTTGACCACTGATGGCGGGTTTAGCCAAAATCGTTAGTGGGCATTGGGGGATCTTTTGATCAGGTGCCAGAGCTTCTTGAAGCCGGTACTGAACAGGGCCATCAACGGTCCCCAGTCGGCCAGTCCACCGGAGACACTGTCTTTTTTCGGGTGAACTTCGGGTCCGGGCTTGTAGAAGTGGTCCGCTTTCTTAGGTTGGGGCATCCTGGCGACCTCCTTTCTAAACTCTTACCTAAATTTTACCGCAACTAGGGTACAATATGGGTAACCAATTTGTTGGAAGGGGAGTAAATGTTGTGAAGAAGATTTTAGCGATTCACACGGGGGGCACCATTTCCATGTCGCAAAACGCACAGGGGGAGGTCGTGCCCAATGATCAGAACCCGATTGCCCAGGACGCCACGATCCTGGCGGGGCGGGTTCAGTTGATCACGGATGAAATGTTCAACCTGCCGTCGCCGCACATGACGCCGGTTCAGATGTTACAGATCAAGCAACGGATTCTAAAGGCCGAAGCGCAGGGCATCGACGGGGTCGTGATTACGCACGGAACCGATACGCTGGAAGAAACGGCGTACTTCTTAGACCTGACGCTGCCGAACACGATTCCCGTGGTGGTGACGGGGGCCATGCGGTCGTCGAATGAGGTCGGCTCAGACGGCCTGTACAATTTTCAATCGGCCATCGAGGTGGCCGCGGCCGACGCATCGCGGGATAACGGCGTGATGGTGGTCATGAACGACGAGATTCACACGGCGCGCTACGTGACCAAGACCCACACCACCAACGTGGCGACTTTCCGGACCCCGACCTTTGGGCCGATTGGGTTGGTCACCAAGGGCCATCCCATGTACTTCCAGAAGTTGATTCAGCAGACCACCTGCGACATCGACCACGTGATCGACGGGGTCTACCTCTTGAAGGCCTACGCGGGGATGGACGCCAGTCTGTTCGACGCCTTAGCGACGGACCGGACTCGGGGTCTAGTTATCGAGGGTGTCGGTGCGGGAAACCTGCCGCCGGCAACGCTGCCGGGGATTCAACGGTTACTGGACCGCCAGATTCCAATCGTGTTGGTCTCACGGTGTTATAACGGTGTGGCCGAGGACATCTACGATTACCCGGGTGGCGGGATTGGCTTGCGCAAGATGGGGTTATTGTTGTGCCAAGGACTGAACGGTCAGAAGGCCCGAATCAAGTTACTGGTCGGACTCAGCGCTGGGTTAACGGGCTCCGACTTGGCGGACTTCTTACGGACGGCGGTCTCTTAATCGGAAATGGACGGCCGTGGCGAGCTATTTTTCGCATAATATGGTAGAATTTTCAAAAAAGCAGAAAAGGGGGCCACATGATGAATTCTATTGTTAACGATCTTAACCGGGCCCTAGCACAGCAGATACTGATCAACGTTTATCAGGTGAACCAAGACGTGGTGTATACCGGATACGTGACGGCTGTGGGGGCCCAAGGCCTCATTCTGGCGACCTATGACGATTATGGCTTACCGGATGGTGCCGTCTTCTTGGACCTTAACGTGGTAGATGAAGTCGAATTTTCGAGTGATGATCTGGATAACATGGCGTTTCGCATTCAGACGGCCCATGACGAACACTTCGTGGCCGCCGGAGGCTTGACCATGCACTTTGACCCGCAGCGAGACTTACGCCGACAAGTTCTGAGTCACGCGTGGGTCGACCACTTGGTGATTATGTTGGTCCTGAATCAGGATCAGCACTTCTACGAGGGGCTGGTGACGGGCATCGCCGCGGACAAGGTGACAATCCAGCTCCTGAATAAATTCGATTATCAGGACCGCCCCGTTCGCGAGATTGACTCGAACCAAATCGAGGTCATCGAATTTCAAGGTCAGGAACTATCCCTACAGAGTGCCGCCGCGACCCGCCTCCAACAGTTGCCGCATCAGGAGACCGTGACGGTCACGTCACCGGAGTTGATTGCGGGAACCTTGCGGGAGTTAGTGGGCCGGGAGCTCTTCGTGGCCTTGATTCCTAAGCACGACCAGGACCTATTCTTCGTGGGCCGGGTGAATACGGTGACGGCGGATGCCGTGATCCTGAACTTGGTCGACATGACCGGTCAGTTCGGCGGGTATACCCTGATGCGGCTAAGTGAATTGCACGCAGTGATGTTAAAGTCGGATTATCTGCAGACCATGCGGTTGTTTACGCTGCTGAACCAAGCGCGACAACATCCCATCCAACCGGTCCTCAACGACGAGCGCTTGTTCGATGCCACGGACGACCAGTTTACGGCTCGACTGACGCAAGCGGCCACGTTCCGGTCGATTATTCGGCTGAAGCTCCACGACGGGACTAGCGTGCTGGGCTACCCCGCCCAGGTCGGCAATCAGCACTTCATCTTTCATGAAGTGGTGGATAATCAGGTCGACCAGGTCGGCAAGGCGTATGCGATTACTGACGTGGATGAAGTGGCTTTCGGGTACCTCGACGCCTACTTGACGGAACGGCAACTCAAAGTCGAGGGCGATTTATAGAAACGGAAAAAAGCCGCCGAGCGCTCGGCGGTCTACATAAGGAGTTTTGAATGATGCAGTGGAAAAAGTTACCGCGGTGGATGCGCGACACGGTGTCGGTCGTGGGTGCCATGTCGATTTTATTGATTATGTACGATTGGTTATTGGCAAAGAACGTGAACTGGGCGTTAGTGCCTTTACAGATTATTCTAGCGTTGTTGGCGGTTGGCGCTTGGAGTTACTTTAGCTATCGTAGCCAAGCCAAGCGTAAGGCCGCTGACGCCAAGAAGAAAGCCGATGCGGCAGCTCGGGCACAACGACGTAAGCAACGGGCTGCGGAAGGGGCCAAGCAAGCGGCTGTGACGCATGAACGCAATGCGAACCGGAACCAGCAACATCAACAACGCCGGCAACACTAGGAGGCTTAATAAACATGGCAACGAATCTAAAATTCTGTCCCCAGTGTGGGGCTAAGATTACGGCGACCGACCAGACTTGTCCGCGCTGTCATACGGATCTCCGGCCGTTTCGCGAGGTGAAGCAGCCCCAAGCGGCGCCGGCCAAGCCGAAGTTGAACCTGAACACCTTATCGGCTAACCCTTACCGGGAGGGCATGAAACGGCTCAAGGCGCGGGAAGGCTCTCAGCCCACGACTCCGAAACACCGTTGGCATTGGCCGTGGTCGAAGGAGTGAGCAAGATGGGAAGTTTTGAGGTTATTCAAGGCGATATCACGCGCAGTCAAGTCGATGCCATCGTGAACGCGGCGAACACCACGTTGCTGGGTGGTGGCGGTGTTGATGGCGCCATCCATCGGGCGGCGGGGCCGCAACTCTTCGCGGCCTGCGTGCCCCTGAATGGGTGTCGCACTGGCGAGGCTAAGCTGACCCCCGGGTTCGAGTTGCCCGCTAAATGGGTGATTCATACGCCGGGGCCGGTCTGGCGGGGTGGTCACCACCACGAAGCCGAATTGCTGGCCAATTGTTACCGCAATAGCCTGACTTTGGCTACGGCGCAGGGGTGCCGGACGGTTGATTTTCCGTCCCTGAGTACCGGAGTTTACGGTTATCCGCTGGCTGCGGCGGCGCAGGTGGCGACGCAGACGATTGCGACCTGGTTAGCCGCTTCAAAGCAGGAGCTGCGGGTTCGGTTGGTCGCGTTTGATGCGACCACGGCGCAGGCGTACCGCCAAGCTTGGGCCGCGTTGGGATGACGATGAAGACAAAAACAGACCTGAGTCTGCGAAAGGGAGACTCAGGTCTGTTGCTTGGCTTAAAGTGGTTTCTTGGCAATTAGGCTGTGGAGCGCTGCCTGTTCGTCGGTAGTGGGCTGCAGCTCACCGGTCTTGATGGCGTGGAACTTCTCAACGGTTAGGCGAGAACCAAAGGCCATCTCGCCGTCGGTCTTATCGTATTTCTTTTGGTAGGCGATGATTGCTTCAGCCAGACTACTTAGCTCTTGTTCTTGACTCATTAATATCCCTCCAAATGATAATCCATCTTGCTGCTCACTGTTTATTATACTAAAGTTTGGCGAAATCTGGGGAATAAGTCCTCGTATCCGAGAATATTTTGAATTTTACTTGATGAATGGCCCAAAATTGCGTAAACTAAAATGCAATATGAATTTTCTGTGTGTTAAGGAATTGTTACCGCGATTTTGGGTCGCTGTCATCGATTTGTGACGTTCAGCCCGTACACTAGGGGTCACGTGTTGACGGAAAGTCGGGATGAACGGGGTGACAAGGTGAACTTAAAACGGATTATTCTGGGACTGGGAACGGCAATCGTCCTACTGGCTGTGGTCAGTGGCCTCTCGTGGCTACTGACGGCGCACGCCGTAGGGCCCCACGTTGCGCAGTCCGAACCACAGATCCCGCCGACGACGCGGGAGATGCCACGGTAATTTTGCGGGCATTAAAACGGGTGCCGGGTGAACCGGTGGTTTTATTAATTAATGGTAATCGTGATGATTACATGACTACAGTCTCTTGTAGTCTATCAAGCGGGAAAGCAGGTCGACTTCGGTTGGCCTGTTTTCTTTTGGTCCGTTAACCGCTCAATGCTAAAAATCCCTTGCGTGCCATGACGATTCCGTTGGCGAGCAAGGGACCTTAATTAACGAAGCTTGATGTCACCACCGTCGACCATGAAGGTCTGACCGGTGATGTAACTGCTGGCGTCGCTGGCCAGGAAGAGGGCGACCGCCCCAATGTCCTGTTCGGGATCGCCCAGTCGGTGGAGTGGAATCTGGTTGACCATTGCCGCGTATTGGTCCGGGGCGGCCTGTTTCCAGCGCTTCACACCAGCCGTTTCGGCGATTGGGGAAATCAGGTTGACCCGAATGTTATCAGCAGCCCATTCGTTGGCCGCCACCCGGGAAAGGCCGCGAATGGCTTCCTTGGCCGCAGCGTAGGCGGCTTGGGTCGGTTGTCCGTTGATCCCAGCCCCCGAGGCAAAGTTGATGACACTCCCCTGGTTAACCTTGAGCTGGGGATAAGCCAGCTGCATCAGATGCCAAGTCGGATAGAAGCCGGTGTTGAAGGACAGGGCCAAGTCATCGTCGGTTAGCGCGGTGAAGGGCTTCTGGTGGGAAGCGTGGGCGTTGTTGACCAGCACGTCAATCCCGCCAAAGGCTTTGACGGCTGTGTCAATGATGAGTTGGTCGTTGGCCTTGGTACTGATGTCGGTTTGAAGCGTGACCACTTGACCGGCGTTGAGTGCCTGAAGCTCCCGCTTAGCCTGTGTGATGAGCTCAGCGTTGACGTCGACCACCAGGACACGGGCGCCCGCTTTGACGAAGGCTGTGGCCATTCCCAGGCCGATGCCGCCGGCGCCACCGGTGATGATGACGCGTTTATCAGAAAAGTCATAAGTAATCTGCATGTTATCGTCCTCCTGTGTGCTGATAGTGTTGTGATCAGCGAGGAGTATATCACAATATTGCAAACGGTTTCAATAAAAACCATTACGTGTTTAGATTACAAAAATCGGGCCCACCCCCGTTCAACGAGGTGGCCCGATAGGAATCAAAATAAGCCTTTAAAAGTGCAACCAGTCACTGTGGTTACGGTGAATATCTTCGCGAATTCCCACGACGTAAATCAAGAAAGCCGCAATGGCGATGGCTAAGAGAATGGTCCAGAGCCACGCGTGCGTGTGGATGAAGGTAAAATAGCCGAAGCCCAGGGTGCTGAGCGCAATGATGACCAGCTTCCGGCCTAGTGGTCGGTCGTGGAGAAAGGACACTGCTAGCGCCAGGACCACGGCGCCACCGAACATGTCATCACCACTACTCAGACTGCCGGGGTGGTTCACCAGGGCGTACCCTTCAATCAGAATGCCCAAAATTAAAGCTAAGTAACCGAAAAATTGAAGAAAGGTCATTTGACGAATTTTTTGCATCACGACACCCGCTTTCCCTCAGATGGTGTCTTTATTATAAAGCAAGCGCGCGCGATTGGGAATCCTGACGCTTAGGTTACCAAGTTTCGTGGTCCAAGGCCATTTGCCAAAAGTGTAACTCGTACCAACTGCTCTTTTGGAAGATGTCTAGGAGGGCCGGCGTGTTCTGGGGAGTAGCGACCTGGTTGGCGAGGGCCAATTGAGCGGGCATCTCTCCGGCGTAGTCGTCGGCGTTGTAAGTATCGATCCAAGCTTGGTAGATGGGGATGGGTGATCCCTGGTGGGCCAGGTCGTGACCAATCTCGGCATAGAGCCAATAACAGGGTAACAGGGCAATCACGGCGCCGGCAGTGCCTAGGGTCGCTAGAGACCGGTAGAGGTGGCTGGTATAGGCGTACCCCGTGGGAGCCATAGGCGTCGCCGCGATTTCGGCATCCGTGATGGCGAGTTGCCTAAAGAAGGTTTTGCGGACCGCCATCTCGCCTTGGCGTAAGTGTTCAGCTCCGGCTCGTAACTGGTGGGCCGCCTGCGGATCCGTGGCCTGGTCCGCGGCCAGGTCGTGAATCGTCGCGAATTCTTGCAGGTAGTGGTGGTCTTGAATCAGATAATACCGGAAAGTGGCTGCGGGTAAGGTCCCCGCTTGCAAGGCTTGAATGAAGGGGTGGTGCTTGGAAGCCGCCCAACTGGTGAGAGTAGCGGCATGGGCTTGATCAGTGAACATTAAAAAACTCCTTTCTGTTAAGGCAGGCCGACGAAGAGGCCGATTTGGACCACGACAAAGCCCAGACCACAGAGTAGCCAATCACGCCGACGGAGGGGAATCGTGACCGCATAAGTCCGGGGAGCCCCTTCAACGAACCCGTGAGAGGTCATGGCGTCCGCTAACTGGTCTGACCAGTTCATGGCCGCTAGGATGACCTTGAAGTACAGTTGGGGGGACCAGAAGTGGAGCACCTGTCCCCGCATCAGGGCGGCGGCGTGAATCGTTGCGACCTCGGCGCGAATCTTAGGCAACAGGTTGAAGGCTGCCAGGAACCCGTAAGCGAACTTCGCGGGCAGCTTAGCATTCTGCTCCAGTGATCGGGCCAAGGCTAGCGGCTGGGTAGTCTGGGTGAAGGTGGCCCCCAAGTAGACGTAGACGAACATCCGGGTGAAGATGACCGCTAAGAAGTGGTGCGAGGCGTCCCCCTGCAAGGCCAGTGACCAGACTAGGGCGCTGGCTAAGAAGAGGGGAACGGCCGTTAGCCACAGGAGGGTCTTGAAGTGAATACGTTGAACCACTAAGACGATTAAACTAAAGGCAATCAAAGCTAAGTTGACAGTCAAAACTTGGGTAAACGAAATTTCAAACGCAATCAACACGATGGTGGCAAGCTTGAGACTAGGATTCATGGCGCACCTCCTGAGCTTGGTAGCTGAAGTGTTGGTCGGCCAAGGCCAAGTGGTAATCGATAAAGCTGTCGAGGCCGCTCAACTGGTGGCTGATTAACACTAAGGTCAGCTTGAGGTCTGCTTGGGTGGTCGTTAGGAGTTGACGTACCGCGTGAATCGAGGCCAGGTCTAGTCCCTTTAGGGGTTCGTCTAGCAGGAGGACGTCGGGGGCCATCATCAGCATGCAGAGCAGCTGGAACTTCTTCTGCTGGCCACTACTGAGTGAGTAGATGACCTGGTCTTCACGGCCATCGAGCTGGAGGACTTTGAGTGCAGCGGCCACCCGGTCGGGCGTAAAGTACGCGTGTTGGCCGTTCTTCTGGGACAACGCCAATTCTTCACCTAAGGTGACGTTGAGAAATTGCGCTTGAGCCGCCTGAAACATCAACCCCACGTGACGAGCGTAGGTGCACCGCCGTAGCTTTTGGATGTTCTGTTGGCGGTAAGTGATTGTGCCGTCATAGGAACTCAGCCGGACCAGCGAGCGGAAGAAGGTAGATTTTCCACTACCGTTGGGGCCGGTAATCAACGTGGTTTTATGCGCCAGGATGGCGAGGTCTTGGGGCCGCAACAGTTGCCGGGTCCCTCGGCGTAGCCCTAGCTGGTGACCAGTCAGAATCTGCGGCGCATCGGGTGCGGGGAGCTGGACCTGAGTAAGCCGCAGCCGTTCCGGAGTAAAGGCGGCTAGGCGGGCCTGGGTCGCCGCGGTCGAGAGCTGGGTCGCCATCCCGTGGTCTAAGACGGTCAGGTGGTCGACCCATTGATCATAGCCACTGAGGTCATGGTCGGCGAGGATCACAGTCTTATGGCGTTCGCGACAGAGTTGAACCAGCTTGGTCATCAGGACTTGCCGTGTCGGTGGATCGATACTGGCAAAGGGCTCGTCTAGCAAGATAACGTCACTGTCCATGGCCACGATACTGGCCAGGGCAACTTTCTGTTGTTCTCCGCCGGATAGCTGCATTAAGGCGCGGTCACGAAGCTTGGTGATGCCAACGAATGCTAAGGCGGCGTCAATCCTTGCGGGCATTTGGGCTGGGTCGACCGCCTGGTTCTCCAAGACAAAGCGCAACTCGTTAGTCACGGTATCCATGGTGAATTGGGTGCTAGGTTCCTGGAACAGCAACGCGACTCTACGGGAGCGGGTGGTTGCCGGAAATGAGGCTAGAGCCTGGTCGTCGAAGGTGATGGTCCCCGTGGTGGGTAGCGGGGTCAGGCCAGCTATCAACCGGAGTAAGGTGGTCTTGCCACTGCCGGATGGACCGGTCAATAGGGAAAAACGACCGCCCCTAAAGGTGGCCGTTAAGTCCTTGAGCACGGGAGTTTCCCGGGCTGGTGGTGCGTAAGTTAAGTGTTGAATCGTAATGGTTGCCAAAGTGAATCCCTCCAGTTTAGTTCTTAGAGGTTGCGGGGAGGACGTGGGCCCGGGTCAAGAGGTTGGTGATCAGACGCGTCAAGATTCCCCCGAAGACAAAGATTGAGGCGAAGCGGACCACCAGTAATACCAGTAGGAAGCCCAGGTGATAGGCGTTGTAACCGGACCGGAAGTAGTCCCATAAGAAGGTGACTAAAGTGGTGGTCAGTGCGCTGAGCGTCAAAGTCAGCCAGTTGTAGAACTTATATCCCACGGCGGCGAAGCCCAATTCGGAACCGATACCTTGAACGGCCCCAGAAATTAAGGTAGATGCCCCCCAGGTTCCCCCCAGGAACATTTCCACTGCGGATCCTAGGAATTCGCCTAGGGTTGCGGATCCAGGAATTCGGATAACAAAGCCAGCTAAGGGCCCTGCCATGACCCAGATCCCTAAGAGCAGTTCGTTAGCCAGTGGCTGAAGTCCTGCAGGTGCTAAAGCGGCCGTCAAGACGGCGTAGAGTGGCCCCACGGCCCAGAAAATAACCCCCATAAAAATTGCTAAAATGGTGACCAGAATAATGTCACGAATATGCCAACGTTGCATGTTGTTTTCCCCCTATAGGTTATAGTGACGTGGTCACAACCAAAAAAATCCCCACGTAGCGCGTGGCTAAGTGGGGTTCTTGCTTGCATTTGAAAATACACCGTCCCTTCGCTGGTCTTAACCAGAGCAGGTTCAATGGGTTTGATCTCAGCCAAAATAGGCACCCCGTCGGATTTAAATTACTTTTAGCGTAACTAATCTGGACGAAAAATGCAACCGCTATCCTCTAAAATCGTACGGGGTGGTCTAAGCTTTTATAACTTGAATAGTGCTCAGGCCTAATCGGTGGGGCCTCAAATCTTCCGGTTGACGTAAATTTAGCGAGCGATGCGGTAGTTGTCACAAAGTAGTTGCGTAGCTTTTTAGTTTAAGGACTTAAAAATGGATTACAAGTACGTTACGGTCACAACAAGCTGGTTACAAAAAGCGGTAGAAGCTACCCGTGGCGTGATTGACGTGTTAGGTTATTATTAGAAATGTAATAAGATGGGAGCGCAAGAAGCAATTATGCAAGTCACAAAATTTAAGTGGGGCCTTTTTGCCCTGTTGGTTACTCTGATGGTTGGTTTGGGCGTTGGCCAAGCGACTACGGCCCAAGCGGCGGCTTATCAGACGGTAACGTCCAAGACCATTACCAAGACGGCCTACCATAAGAAGTCGAAAAAGGGGGCCCTGTACAATCAGACACACACGTGTAAAATCGTGAATCTGTCAGCGCATCCCAATACGACCTGGTATGCCACGAAGCAAGCGACGTTAAAGCACGCCAATTCCAAGGGCATTTACCTGTATGTGGCCAATAAGTCAGGGTCCATCAAGGGATGGGTCTGGCACGGCTACCTGAAGAAGGGGACTGCGCCGTTGTCCTTGAAGTACGCCAAAGGGGCGGTGGCCATGGATGCCCAGACTGGTAAGGTGATCTGGTCTAAGGCCGGGAATACGGCGCGGCCTATCGCGTCCGTGTCCAAGATTATGACGCTCTACCTGACGCTGCAAAAGGTCGAAAGTGGCAAGGGCAGTTGGAACGACGTGGTCAACACCAGCAGTAAAGGGCTGATTGCCATGGGGAACAGCGCTGCTTGTGGGGGCTTTAAGTTCAAGTCCGGGCACAAGTACACGGTCAAGGACCTCTACTACGCAGCTTACCTGGATTCGTCCAATAACGCGGCGATTGCGTTGGGGAAGTGGGTCGCTGGCAGTAACGGGGCCTTTATCCGGAAGATGAACGCCCAAGCTAAGACCTGGGGCTTAAAGCATGCCAGCTTTGTCTCCGCTTCGGGGTTGGAAAACAGTGACTTGGCAGCGTTTGGCTACCGTTACGGGTCAGCCAACGCTAACAAGGTCTCCCCAATCGACGTGGCCAAGATTGCCCGGCACCTGATCACGGACTACCCCCGGGTGGTCACGGACGGTCAGATTGGTTCGAAGTACGTGGATGGCCAGTTGCTCTACAACTACAACAACCTGTTGAAGGGGCGGAAGTATTATCAGGCCTCGTTAAAGGTTGACGGTTTGAAGACCGGGTACACGCCGTTAGCGGGCTACTGCTTCGTCGGAACTGGTCAAAAAGCGGGTAAGCACCGGTTGATCACGGTGGTCCTGCACGATGAAAATGAGTTCACCGAGACCCGTTCGCTGATGAACTACGCATACAAGAGTAGCAGCATGAACGCTTAATCATACTATCAGACGCTTGGAGTGGTCACTCCAAGCGTCTTTTTTGCGCCATAGAAGACAGTTGGTTGCAATGGACGCGACGGCTCGCGTATGATGAGAGCAGTTTTTGAACATGAGAGGACTGAGATGAGATGGAACTACCTCAATTGATTGCCACCGATCTAGATGGCACGTTTTTAGACCCGCACGGAAAGTACGACCGCAACCGGTTTGACCGGCTACTAGGCGCTCTGGACGCGCAGGGGAGCCGATTCGTCATTGCGACGGGTGATCCGCTCGACCACGTGCACGACCTGTTCGGTGACTTAGCACATGCCGATCAGTTGACCTACGTGGTCGAAGACGGAGCACTGATTGTCACGGGCACGGGCCGCGTCTTGCGGATGGCTGAGATTCCTGCAGACCTAAGCCGCTTTGCCATTCAGTGGATCCAGACGGCTCCCGAGATGGCGGAGAACTTTCTGATTGCGTGCGGGGCACAGCGGGCTTACACCACATTGGCCGCGGATAGTCAACGCTTTGCAGCCTCACGGGCCTTTTACCCCAGTTTGACCAGCGTTTCGGACTTACGGGCGGTTCCAGAACCGATCCTAAAGTTAGACCTGACTTGGTTACGGACGGATGTGCAGGCTCAGGTCGCAGCCTTCAACCGGCAGTTCGCGGGGCAACTCCTGGGGACCAGTAGTGGGCTGGGCGGGCTGAACGTCACGTTGCCTACGGTCAATAAGGGGGCGGCCATCCGCTTGCTCCAGCAGGAATGGCAGATTCCGGTGGCGCAGACCGCAGCCTTCGGGGATTCGGGAAATGACTTGGCGATGCTCCAGACCGTGGGACAGGGGATTGCCATGGCTAACGCGGCCCCAGAGGTTCTCGCCGCGATTCCCCGGCACACGGCCCAGACCAACGCGACGTCCGCCGTTCTCGACCAACTGGAGGCGTGGCTAACGGCTTAATGCGCTGTTAGCTGGTATATTTTGTCGGGACCGAACCTTTGCCATTGCGTTTCCAGGTAATGCTCAGTTTGAGGGGTGAGTACGTCAACTAAGCGTGCGACTGAGTCGGGGGGACTGCAATGCGCTACAATCGCAGGTGATTAGGGGATGGTCGGATGACAGAACGGGTTAGTCGGTTAGGCCGGTGGCTGATTGCCGGTGAAGTACGGTGGCGTCAGAATCGGCAGATTGCGGCGATTTACCGGAGCTTTCGGGTGATTTTACCACTAGTAGTGTTGGGGACTTTGGCGGACTTTGTCAACCAAGCGTGGTTGGAGCCCACCGGTTATTACTATCGAACATTGCACGTGACGGACTGGCTGCTGCAACGGGTCCGGCTCCAACAGATTACCTTACTCCTTCAAGCGGGAGCCTTTGGTATGGCCACCTTGGGGGCGGCCTTCGTGGTCGCTTACCAGTTAGTCGCGACCGCCACGCCACGGACTAACGACCGGTTAACGGCCGGTTTTGTGGGGGTCTTGGGGTTAGAGTTGATTAACGTGAACCCCCTGACGTTAGCGGTGACCCGGCCCATCCAGTGGGTTGCTATGGACCTAGGGTTGCGGAGCTTGGTCCTGGGCTTGCTGATGGGGCTGATCGTGGGCAACGCCTATCGGTGGGGCGTCTTACGGTGGCGCCAACCTGAAAATGACTTAGTGCGGCCCATGACCTTCAGTCTAGTGGGGATGCTGGCTACGGCCGGGGTTGCGGCTTACTGGTTGGTGCGCCAGCCGTTTAGCCTGCACGCCACGTTCATGGCCATCATGCGCGCCCCGTTACAGCTGACCAATGACGTCTGGCGGCTGATCGACTTCAGTATCCTAAACGGGCTCTTTGCTTGGGGCGGGTCACTGGGATCAATTCCGAGCAGCGGTAGTCAGTCTCTGGTCGCTGGCGAGAACCTGGCGGCGGTCCTGACGACGTCGGGCTGGCACTTGCCACACCCGTTGACCGAGCAAACCGTGATTCAGACCTACGTCAACATGGGCGGCCCGGGGATGACCCTCGGGCTTCTGGTGGCCATCTTTTTAGGCCGCCGGAACGCGGCACAACGCCGAATCGGCTGGTTGAGCCTGGTGCCCGTGTTGGGGAACTTCAATGCACCGCTATTACTGGGGTTACCAGTTGTGTTAAGTCCCATTTTGGGGATTCCGTTATTATTGGCCCCAGTGGCTTGTATTGGGACCAGTTGCCTGTTCTTAGGCCTACACTGGGTCCCTGCCACGGCCTACCCGCTGTTGACGGGGACGCCGGGACCGCTACTGGCATTTTTGGGAACC
Source organism: Levilactobacillus namurensis (assembly GCF_032197885.1). Classification (NCBI taxonomy): domain Bacteria; kingdom Bacillati; phylum Bacillota; class Bacilli; order Lactobacillales; family Lactobacillaceae; genus Levilactobacillus; species Levilactobacillus namurensis. Next base: position 797,085 of record NZ_CP134159.1, read on the forward strand.
AGCGGTGCTTGGACGCCCGTCTTGTTAGCGGGCCTCAACTTGGTCTTAAGCACGGCCATCTACTACCCGTTCGTGAAGTGGGCGAACTTAGCTGATCGATTAGTGAAGCAGGGGGAGGCGTCGTGATGAAGTTTTGGACGAAACAACGGTTAGGTGGCCTGGGACTGATTCTGGGGTTACTGTTACTCTTGGCGATTCCCGGGCTGTTCTGGCGGTCCCAACAGTTGGCCCAGGTCCGGGCGAATTACCGGAGTCCCATGGCGCCCATTATCATGGTGCCAGGGTCGAGTGCCAATCAGAACCGGTTTAATCAGTTAGTCCAGCAGTTGAACACGGAGATGGGCACGCAGCATAGCCTGTTACGGGTCGAGGTTTTAACCAATGGCCAACTGAAAACCACGGGGACCATTCGGAAAGGTGATTATCACCCCTTCATTGTGGTGGGATTTCAGGACTCGCGGGATGGTCCAGCGAATATTCAACGTCAGGCCAAGTGGTTTACGATTGCCTTTAAATCGCTTCAAAAGGCTTTTCACTTCAACCGTTTCTCGGCGATGGGCCATTCTAACGGGGGCCTAGTCTTGACCCTGTTCATGGAACACGACTTGCAGGCCACGGGGGCCCATGCCGAGCGACTGATGACGATTGGGACGCCTTTTAACCTGGAAGAATGGGATACCAGTGTTGAGACGCCGCTCTTCAAGGAATTGGTTGCGGATCGTCAGAGCCTGCCCAAGGAGCTGGTGGTCTATTCGATTGCCGGCACGGAGACGTATAGCGGGGACGGGATTGTGCCCGTTGATAGCGTCAACCGGGGGAAGTATATTTTCCAAAAGCAGGTCAAGAGTTTTACCCAAGTCACCGTGACGGGGACGCAGGCCAAACATGGTGGTTTACCGGAAAATCAACAAATTATTAAGCTGATGCGCCAAGACCTCTTAAAGTAGGTTCACTTTCAGCGCGTTAACGGGTACACTGAAGGTACATTGGAGGGTATTGAGAATGATTAAGATGATTGCGCTCGATCTTGACGAGACGCTACTGAACACGGATAAAACGATTAATGACACCAACGTCGCAACGTTGCGGCGGTTACATGAGAACGGGTTGAAGATCGTCCTTTGTACGGGACGGCCCATCAACGCCATCTGGGGATACATTGAACAGCTGGGGTTGACCGGGGATGATGACTTTACGATCACCTTCAACGGGGCATTAGTGGTCAACAACGCGACCAAGGAAACCCTGGCCCAGAGTGGCCTGAGCCGGAGTGATTTTAAGGCGCTCCATGCCTTTGCCAAGACTAATGGGTACCCACTGGATATCCTGGACTTTGACCAGGTCTATCCCATGAATGATTTAACGCCGTCCGTATACCAACAGATGCTGAAGGCCCCGATGACGTTCAAGCCGATGCGCTTTGAGGACCTGCCCGAGACCCTTTACAGTAAGGCGGTCATGGCAACGGATGCTGCAACCTTGGATCAGGTCGTAGCCCAATTGACGCCAGAACTCAAGGACCAGTACCATGTTGTTCGCTCGCAACCTAAGATTCTGGAATTCTTAGCGGCGGATATGGATAAGGCCGTGGGCTTGGGTCAGTTGTTGACCCACTATGGTTGGGACTTTACCAACCTGATGGCCTTTGGTGACGCGGAGAACGACCTGGGCATGATCAAAGCCGCTGGTGACGGTGTCGCGATGTTGAACGGGCAACCTGGTGTCAAGGCGGTTGCTAATCACCAGACGACACGCGACAATAATGCGGCGGGAGTCGCTAGTTACCTGGACCAAGTCTTCGGGTAAAAGGCGTTTCAGTTGCGGTTTAGGCGCAATGGTGGCAGTATGAATGTTGAATGGGCATCACTTTAAGGAGGAGAGCTTATGCGACGTTTAGGAATCAAGCTAGGAGTGGCATTGGTCACGTTGGGGACCCTGAGTGGGATGGCCGTGCCGAGTGTGGCCAGTGCCAAGCAGGCGCCCAGCTTTAAGAATTCTGATCTACAGCGGTATTATAAGAGCGCTAAGTCCAAGACGGCCTTTCATTTTAAGTCCGTTAAGTCCGGCAAACACGTTCAAAATTACTTAGTTCTAGGAGACTTCGGTAAGCAAGTGGGGATTCGGTACGGGGTTCCGACCACGACCTTCAAGCTTAGTAACCGTGGGCGGACACTGTCTTGCAAGTACCGGTTGATCAACTTTAAGACTACAAACAAGCAGACGCCGCAGGCTTCGTTGTCCAAGAAGACCTACAACTTCAAGCTGACTAAGAAGTCGGCCACTAAGTTCACCACCAAGTTGTCGACCACTAAGCAACGGTACCTTTCAACGTCTGGCAAGACCTACACCTACACGTTGACTAAGAAGAATCCGGCAAAGTCGTATGCCAATAAGTACGCGAAGCCCACGCTGACTAAGCAAGTCCGTCAAGCCCTGAGCATTCAGTACCCGGACGTCTCAGCGGCGGAACGGCAAAAGGTCACGACCAAGCAGGTCAACCAATATCTTAAGACGTTGGTGGCTAACTTTAACTTAAAATAAAGCATTTAGTGTAACCGAAATGGTGGGAGCTTCCCGCCATTTTTTAGTTGTGAGGAACAAAAAACACGTCGACCGGTCAGCGGACCAGTCGGCGTGTTTGATCAAGCTATACTTATTTGTTGTTCTTGAACAGGGTTGTCAGGTAGTCCATGAAGACCTTCAGGTAACGGTCCTTGTCGACTTGAACGGCAACCTTGACGTTGGTTGGTTCGTTGAGACGGTTTTCGTCCCCAATCGTCCGACCATAGTCTTCCTTGCCGTACTTCACGCGCATGTTCAGGTCCAGCGTTTGGACGAAGCTTGGGTCCAGCGCAACCCCAACGGCGAGTGGGTCGTGTAAGGCACAACCACCTAAGTTGTCGTTGAATTGACGGTAAGCATCGATGTAGTAGTCCACGATGTCGGCGAACTTTTCACCCGCAACAGTGCCTAAGTCACGCCATTGTTGGGTTTCCTTGCGCGTCAGTAACGTTCGTAACGTGACATCCAACCCGACCATGGTCGAGTGCATTGGGCTCGTCAGCACGGCGTCAGCGGCTTCAGCATCTTGGTTGATGTTGGCTTCCGCGACGAAGGTTACGTTCCCAGGTAAGGTCAAGGCCCCACCCATGAACGTCATGTTGCCGATTTCGGTCGCAATTTCAGGTGCTTTCTTCAAAGCAGCTGCTAAGTTGGTCATCGGACCAGTTGGCACTAAGGTCAGGTCCTTACCGTATTTATGTACGGAATCAATTAAGAAGTCGATTGCGGACCCCTTCTCAACAGGACGTGAAGGGTCTGGCAGTTCTACTTGGCCAATCCCGTTTTCACCGTGAATGTTGGCACTAACTTGCATCCGGTCAAAATGGTCGCTGGTCGAGGAGTGACTTTCACCCACGTAGACTGGAATATCGGTGTGACCCAATAATTCCAAGATCTTCAGTGCGTTGACCGCACCGTCTTCGACATAGACGTTCCCGTAAGAACTCATGATACCGATCAGATTAACATCCGGTGCACCTAGCGCGTAGGCGATTGCCAAGGAATCATCGATCCCCGTGTCCAGGTCCAAAATCATTTTACGTTTTGCCATAGTAACTAATCCCCTCTTTGATACGTAATTGGCTACAAAGCCTAGTTTAACTATAATGTAACTGGTTTCATTAATCAACCCCGTGGTTGAAGCTGATGGCGTATCAAGGTAAGATGGAAAGCATACACACTTAGGCGATGATAAGGGGGAACGAGCATGGCCAATAAGGAGTCCGTAAAGCCGTTTAAACGGCATTTTGAGTACCATAATCACCTACTAGACGATGCGACTAAGGAGATGAATGAGTGGACGGGGGAGAACAAGGTGGTTGAGATTCACCTGTTTCAGATGTTCTCGGAAGTCTTCAAAACTCACGACCACGATGCCGCGGAAGCCTTGTTTATCGTGGGAACTCGCGAGACCACGCCGTCGCTAGAGGCCGTCTCGGTGACCCCGGTCAAGCCTTGGCTATTTTCGCGCGTATTTGCATTACTCGGAGTCAGTTTTTTCCTGTTAGCCATGTTATTTTTGGTTTTCCGCAGTAATAACGCCGTGCCGGGGATGATTTTTATTGGGTCACTCACGGTACCATTCTCACTGATGATGATGTTTTTTGAGATGAATGTTTTTCAAAATATTTCGGTTTACCAACTCTTAACGGTCTTCTTGGTGGGCGGCATCCTATCGTTGGTCGCCACGATGATCCTGTATTCGTTGATTCCGTCGGGTAACGGCGTGTCGTTGGGGTCGGCTGTCATCATTGGGTTCATCGAAGAGACCGCCAAGATGTTGGTGATTGCCTCCTTCATCAACCGGTTCCACCTCAACTATATCTTTAACGGATTGTTGGTAGGGGCGGCGATTGGCGCGGGTTTTGCCGTCTTTGAAACGGCGGGTTACACCGGCCAGTATGGCCTGGTCACCTTGCTGATGCGCAGTTGGCAGGCCATCGGAACCCACACAATCTGGTCGGCAATCATGGGGGCCGCTATCATCCTGGCCAAGGACCGGCATCAACCGGTCACCGGGAGTAATATGGTGGCACCTAAGTTCTTACGGTTCTATATTCTGGCGATTGGGCTTCACGCGGCCTGGGACTGGAATGCACCGTTTGCGGTTCTGAATATCCTCTACCTGCAACAGTGGCTGTTGATCGCCGTTGGGTGGCTGGCCATCTTCGTGTTGATCAACGCGGGGTTACGGGAGGCGCGGACCCTACAAGGGCAGCGTATCTTGAAGAAGACGCAGTTAGGTTGAGAATAGGAAAGTCGCGATGATGCGGTCAACGGTTGCGTTCTCGTGGAGAAGCGAGTGCTCAGTCTGCCAGACCTGACCGTGGATCAGTCGGAAGTGGTAACTGGCGTGATTGCCAACTAACGCCCGGAGCTTGGTGGCGTCGCTGACAGGGACCTCACCGTCGTTGGGGACCTGACCGATGACCCCAGCGAGGTTGAGGACTTGGAGCTGCGGCTCGGAATGTCGCAAGGGGGCGACGCCGGGAAAGTCGGCGCCGATGCAAACCAGCTTATTTACCCGGGCGGTGTCCCGGGGGGCTTGGTTGAGGTAGGCCACGGCGATGGTCCCACCGGAGGAGTGGCCGACTAGGTTAACCCGGGAAATATGGTCGCGCTGATGTAACTGTTGAATCACCGTGACCAGTTGGCGGGCTTCCCGTTGTGGATGTGTATTGTCGGCAAATAAAACGGGAATCAGGGGATTGTTGGCCCGAACGGGGGCCAGGTGATCCCAAGTCACCAGGCCATTTGTGGCCACGTGTGCGGTCAGACTGTGCGTAGCCAGGTGCGGTTGGGCCAGCGTCAGGGTCATACTGCGCAGTGAGAGCCAGTTGCCACCGTCCCCGGGAAGGAGTAGGGTGGCGGTACGGGTCTGGGGAACGCGCAAGTGACGAAGCGCCCGGTGATGGTTGGCCCAAGCAGCCGTTAATCCCCCCAGGAGGGCCACGGTTACCATGAGACTGATCCAGAAACGTTGATAATGCATGCAGGAGTCACCTTTCAATCACAGATTATGGAGGAACCAAAATGACAGAGACTTACGATATCACGATTATTGGCGGGGGCCCCGTTGGTATGTTCGCTGCCTTCTACGCGGGGATGCGCAACGCCCGGACGCAGTTGGTGGAGAGCTTGGACGACTTGGGTGGTCAGGTCAATGCCCTGTACCCGGAGAAGACCATCCTGGACGTTGCCGGGTTCCCAGCGATTCAAGGCCGCGATTTGATTGCCGCCCAACGCCAACAACTCGCACAATTTCCGTTGACCATTAAGACCCACCAGCCGGTGACTAACGTTGAGGCGCAGGCAGAGGGCTTTCAAGTCACCACACCGGCTGGCACCACGCAGACGCGAACCGTGATTATTGCGGTGGGTAACGGGGCGTTCCAGCCCCGGCCGCTGGCGGTACCCAACGCCGCAGAACTCGTGGCGAGTGGCCGGTTGCACTACAGTGTGCCCGACCGAGAAGCTTTCCGGGGTAAACGCGTCCTGGTAGCTGGTGGCGGTGATTCAGCGATCGACCAAGCTCTGATGCTGGAGCCTGTGGCGGCTAGCGTGACCCTAGTGCACCGCCGGAACCAGTTCCGGGGATTGGAACACATGGTGGACCTCTTACACCAATCAACAGTTAGAGTCCAGACACCGTACTTGATTCGCAACGTAACGGTCGCAGCAGACCAGAGCCTGAACGTGAGCCTAAAGCAGGTTGGGGCGACGGAAGAGCAGACCCTGAACGTGGATACCCTACTGGTCAGCTACGGCTTCACCTCCGATTACCACGTGATTGAGGGCTGGGACCTCCAGGTGGCCCGAGAACGCCGGTTGATTGCGGTGGATTCTACGATGGCCACCAACGTTCCCGGCGTGTACGCGATTGGCGACGGGGTCACCTATCCGGGGAAGCAACCGTTGATTGCGACGGGCTACGGGGAGGCCCCGTTAGCGGTACACGGGATTATGGACCGCTTCTTCCCCGAACGACGGGGCCCTATTCATAGTACCTCGCTTCACCGACCGACGCCTCATCAATGACTCGACTACGAAACATACTAAGGTTAGCTCTGTAAAACCCAAACAGTTGCGGTCGTCATCCGCCTTACCGGACGGCCAGACAAGGCTGGAACGCCGTGGGCGCCACTTCGAGCCACAGAACGGTCTCGAAGCTGGGCCTTTTCCTAGGCGAGCTGAGGAACGCTCACCAAGGAAAATTTCACGGCTGAGCCTTGTCTGGCCGTCCTCTCGGCTTACAGGCCTGTAACCATAGTGAAACATGATTTGCCAACGGGCCGTGGTGGTTGGTATGAATAAGGTTGCCACCCGTTTGTAACCATGGCGCAAGTATGATGATGCCTACCACGGACTCGAGGTCTGATAAGATTTACGCCTTAGTGTTTTAGTTTAAGAGTCCCACACGGTGATATTTCCAATTTTGGACGTCAGGAAACACTGTTTTTGAGACGCTCAATTTAGCCGTGAGGTTGGGCCTGAAGAGGCTTAGTGGTGTCGTTTGGGTTAGTCAGCGTTTTGAGCTGGCTTACCCAAAGGCCGAGCTTGAAGACCTGGGGCTTTCAGGGCGCCAAGTCGTGCCCACCACGCTCCAGCCTCTTCAGGACCAACCGGTAAGGCGGACGTCTGTCCCAAACGACAAAAAAGCCGGAATCACTAGTCCAAACTAGTGGTTCCGGCTTTTGTTGGTGGTGCTATCGATTACTTACCGCTAGTGTCGTCTTGGTTAGTAATCTTGATACGGTTGGAATCCGTTTCCTTGTGGTGCAATTCTGGTGCGTCGGTCTGGTACCAGGATTGCGTGGACTTATCACGGTTCCGGGAGAAGAGGCTGGTTGATTTGAGCCCCAGTTTCTTCTCGATCTTTTCGGCTTTTTCGAGGCCATCCGCGTAATTGTAGTGATTAGGATTGACCGCTTTAAAGCCCTTAGGATGGTAGAAGCGCAGTAAGTTCTTTTGGTTTAGAGAATCGGAGAAGCTCAGGGCCTGGTTGACGTGCTTCTGCATCTTGTCGATCCGGGCTTGTTGGGCCTTAGTCGGGTGAATCTCCTGTTGGGTCTTGTTGCTGTAAATGGTGCCGTCTACCGACGTGTAGTCGGGACTTTCCCAATCACGGTTCCGGAAGGCCACGACCTGATTGTGTTCCTTAGAGAACAGGTCGGTCCCGAACTGCAGGTACTTCTTGGAGTTCATGCCCATCAGGTGCATCAGGGTCGGTAAGACGTCGATTTCTCCGCCATACTGGTGTTCGATCTTGCCATGGGTGTACCCCGGCATGTTGAACATCAGGGGGACCCGTTGGAGTTGCGCGTTGTCATAATCGTTCCAGTCATCCGGGTCTACCCCTAAGACCTTGGCTAATGCTGGGTTCGAGGAGTTGGAGATGCCGTAGTGGTCCCCGTAAAGCATGATGAGGGAGTTCTTGGCAAGTCCGGACTTATTCAGATAGTGGTAGAATTCCTTGACGGATTGATCCAGGTAATGCGCCGTCTTGAAGTAGTTATCGACGGTCTTATCACCGGTGTTCGGCGTCTTGAAGGTGGAATCTTCACTATCCAGGGTGTACGGGAAGTGGTTGGTCACGGTCAGGTACTTCACGTAAAACGGTTGTTGCAGGTGTTGGAGGTACTTGACGGAGTCATTGAACAGTAACTTGTCCTTTAAGCCGTAGCCCAAGGACTTGTCACCCGACGTATCGTAGTAACTGGCATCGAAGAAGTACTGGTATCCCAGGTTTTTGTAGGTGTTGCTCCGGTTCCAGAAACTAGCGACGTTCCCGTGGAAGACCGCCGTGGTGTAGCCGGCTTGGTCGAAGATGGCTGGTGCGGCTTGGAACGTGTTATCGTTCCCCAGTTGGGTGAACAGGGAACCTTGCGATAAGCCGAAGGTTCCGGTCTCCAGCATGGTTTCGGCATCGGAAGTCTTTCCTTGGCCGACTTCGTGGAAGAAGTTATCGAAGCTGTAAGTGGCCTTGCTCTTGTACAGTTTGTTCAGGAACGGGGTCACTTCCTGGCCGTTGATCTTTTTATTGATCAGGAATTGTTGGAAACTTTCCAAGTGAATCACAATGACGTTTTTCTTTTTGGCGACGCCGTAGAGCTGCTTATCCGGTGCCGCGTAATTTTTGTGCACGAACTTCAGAATCCCGCTGAGCTCCGACTTTTTAGCGTGGGAGCGGACCTCACTGGTATTTTGCGTCTTGATGCCGTCGTAAACGGTGAAGGCGTCTAACCCGAGGTACTTGACCACGTAGGTCCGGTCGAAAGTCCGGGTCAACAGTTGCGGCCGGTCCATTTCGCCCAGGGTCAGGTTAGCCGTAAAGAGCAGCAGAGCGGCGGAGGTTACCGCGAAGCCCACCCGCTTGTTGACGGGGCGGGGGTCGATGTAGATCCGCCGGGTGGCCATCAAAACTAGGACCACTACCAAGTCCAGCCAGTAGAGGATGTCGTGGGGCGAGGTCAGGGCCAGCGAACTACCGGAGAGGCCTTGGTCGACCTTCGAATAGCCCAGCATGGTACTGACCGTCATGAAGTCGGTGAATTCTCGAAAGTAGATGACGTTGATGTAGAGCAACAACGAGTTGAGAATATCGATCAGAAAGAGGAAGGGGTAGAAGAAGCGTGCCCGCTTGAAATAAAGGGCCAACCCAAAGAGCAGAATCGTCGTTGCCAGTGGGTTCAGCAGGAGAATCAGAAATTGAAAGGGATCGCTCAGGTTGAGGTTAAAGTCCACAAAGTAGGCGATCAAGGTCTTGAGCCAGAACAAAACCACCAGTAAGGTCACAAAGCCCATACGGGTGCCAGTCCTGGCCCAGATACGTTTGAAACGTTCCACGATAATTGCTCCTTAAAAGACAGAATAAGTAGCCTTATTCTACCATAAAATTTCGGTGCGTCGACCAGTTCAGAGCTGACCGCGTTTTCCCTATTCTAGCAAATAATTGGGGGGTGTGGCAATCTTCTTGTCAAGTTTAGAAAAACTTTAAAGCAACGACCAAAATGTAACCGCTTTGCAGAGGTTATTTGGTACACTAGAGGTAGCTCAAACGAAAGGTGTGGAGACGTTATGGATAAACAGATCACGCTGTATGTGGTGCGGCACGGCCAAACTTACTTCAACATTTATAATAAGCTGCAGGGATGGAGTAATTCACCGTTAACTGAAGCGGGGATTGCCGATGCGCAACAGGCCGGCGACCGATTGAAGACGGTACCGTTTGCGGCGGCTTACTGCAGCGATACGACTCGGGCTGAACAGACGGCGCGGACGATTCTGGCGGCGAACCAGTCGACCCCGGCGCCTAAGCTGACCACCAGTCCCTTCTTCCGGGAAGAATTCTACGGGTACTATGAAGGAACGGATATGGCGCAGGCTTGGTACCTGGCAGGTGCGCCCCATGGGGTCCCAACGTTTAAGGACATTGAGTCGACGTATTCGATTGGGAAAGCCAAGGACTTTCTGAAGGAAGCCGACCCGTTCCGCCAAGCGGAAAATAACCAGGAGTACTGGGCACGAGTCGACCAAGGCTTTGATCTAATCCGCCAGAATCCATACTTGAAGGATGGCGACCAGGTCCTGATGATCAGCCACGGGAATACCTTGCTGAGTCTGATGGAACGGTATGGTCAAGGTAAGTATGATCTGAGTGTCCGGCCAGCGAATGGGAGTCTGACCAAGCTGTTGTTGACGCCTGATGACATCCAGGTCTTGAGTTACAATCAAAAAGATTAAGGAATGAGGTTGGTTTGATGGAATGTAGAATGGCATGGGGCAAGTTAAATCCGTGTTACCAAGACGCCGTAACGATTCGTAAGGCGGTCTTTATCAACGAAGAGGGGATTGACCCTAAAGACGAGCTGGATGGCACTGACGAAGATAAGATGCACTACGTCGGGTACGTCGATGATCAACCTGTGACCACGGCGCGCATTGATATGCTGGCGGGGAACCGCGTGAAGATTCAGCGGGTCGCAACGGTGGCGTCAGCCCGGCATCACGGGTATGCCGGCCAATTGATCAAGCAGATCATTGGGGATGCGCAGCGTTCAGATGTGGCCCACATCGAATTAGATGCACAGTTGCCCGCAATCGCCTTCTACCAGGAATTGGGTTTTGAGCCGGTCGGAGAACCGTTTGAAGAAGCGGGGATTCAGCACCGGACCATGCGCTATAAGGCTGCCCAGTAGGCATCCGAGACTAAAAAATAGGCTAACAGAAGGGTATCGGACCTTTCTGTTAGCCTATTTTGGTGGCAAACAAAAACCGTTACGACCAGCCACCTGCTGGTGCGTAACGGTTCAACATTTAATCACGATCTAAGTATTCATGAGGATCGTCATCTATGAATTAGTCAGCGATTGAAGCGGAGACGCGGGCGTAACCTACTGCGTGCCACCATGGGGCGTGAACGGCTTCGCGAACCACACCACGGTTTTGCGCATCGATCATCTTACCCTTGCCAATGTACATCCCAACGTGGGAAATGCTGTATTTGCTTCCACCGAAGAAGACCAAGTCACCCTTCTTGATGTGCTTGTAGGAAACGTGCTTCAAACTGTTGTATTGAGCTTGGGCCGTCCGTGGTAAGGTGATCTTGGCACCCTTCTTGTAAACGTAACTCGTGAACCCTGAGCAATCGAAGACGTTAGGACCCACGGCACCGTAAACGTAACTAGCACCTAACTTGGACTTAGCGACCTTGTAGATTGAAGAAAAATCAGCATCGGATGCGTTGCTGGATGAATCGGCAGACGCCGTAGTCGTGGCAAAAGTCATCACACCGGCAACAGTTAAAGCTAACGTGGCAATTCGTTTGACAAATTTTTTCATTCCTAATCACAGCTCCTCATGAATTTACAAGTACTAGATTACCAGTGCAATATGACAAATATGTAACAAGCCAGTTGCAATGCCGTTAAAACTCTTAAACAAAACGTTACTTTTGGGATTTAACTTGGTTTTTAGCGGGAAGCTTGTTAGAATTTAACAGAATTGGTAACTTATTTAACAATTGCTAAGGAGTGCGAAACGACGTGGCAGAATTTACTGAGGAGCTACGAAATATTTTTGACGTTCACCGACTAGTCTTTCGAATCGGGGAATTATCCGCGATGACGGGGGTTTCTGCGCGCCAGTTGAGATACTGGGAAAAGAAGGGCCTGATTCACTCGCGAGAACGGGAAGACGGGCAACAAGCACGGGTTTACGCGTTTAAGACCTTCGTCCTAGTCTCCATGATGAAGTACTTCTTGGACCAGGGGTATACGTTAGCTGCCGCTGCTGAGCACGCGCAGAAGCGCCAGGATAATGCGCGGATTCTTCACCGCTTCATCAAGCAGGGCATCCAAGGCTTTGCTGACATCGATGGTCAAATGGCACTCAACATGGGCCGCTTTGACGACCAGCAGACCCTAATGGCGTTGATTCCGGAGGAGGGGCCGGTCACCTACCAGCTATTACCTAATGCAGAAGCACAACGTGTGACCCGCCAGTTTCCGGCTTAGTGGTAGAACTGGCTGTGGTGGTCATTCGCCTTACCGGACGGCCAGACAAGGCTGGAACGCCGTGGGCACAACTTGAAACCCAAAGTTCAGGTTTTCAAGCTTGGCCTTTTCCTAGGCGAGCTAAGAAGCGCTCACCAAGGAAAATTTCACGGCTGAGCCTTGTCTGGCCGTCCTCTCGGCTTACATTTGTGTAACCATAGCGGAACATGATGTGCTATCAGACCGTGGTACCCAGCCATATTGGCGACTATTATCGATTAAAAAAGGCCCCCATCCCGAACAGGATAAGGTTGTGGTGACGGCTTGCACGAATCGGCCCGCCAACCATTTTCAGAGTTAAGTATATGATGATGCATATCATTGATACGAGGCCCAATAAGGCTTGCCGCATCATTTAGTTTTAACAGTTTAATTTCGAGCATTAGAAAACATTGTCTTGGGTACGCACAATTTAGCCGTGAGGTTAGGCCTGAAGAGGCTCAGTAGTGTCGTTTGGGTTATTCGGGGTTCTTTCCCGGATTACCCAAAGGCCGAGCTTGGAGACCTGGGGGCTTCAGGGCTCTAAGTCGTGCCCACTGCGTTCCAGCCTCTTCAGGGCCAACCGGTAAGGCGGGATGATCGGCCATCACCTGTCCCTTAACTAAACGTAGGCAAAAGAGGGGCCCAAGGTGGTTAGTTGGCCTCACGGGGATCGTCAGTGTCAGGCACAAAAGAATCCCAGACTTAGTTTAATCCCTAAAAATAGCCCGCTGAAGTGACTTCCTTCAGCGGGCTATTTGTGTGGCTCCGGGATAATTTAAACCGGGGTGCCGTTAGTTTTCATCTGAATCGTGTTTCGTTTCGCGTTGTTGCCGAACTTCTTGGCGGGTTGGCCGAGCGGAACGCTTAGCCTTAGGACCACGACCGAAGTGGAAGTGGTAAGGCTTTTGTGCCGGAATGATCACGGACAACTTCCCAAAGGAAGCGGCCATCACGGGCAGGGCCAGATTGAAGACCACAGCCGTGATGATGGTAATCAGGGCGACGGCCGTCAGCACTTGCGAGGAAGCGGCGAGCAACCCTAAGACGCCCGCGATAATGATGAAGAGCGAGTGTCGCATGGTTTGGCCAGCTTCGGCGATGCCTGGTAAGAGCCAATCCAGCAGACCAGTCTGACTCAAGCGGTAGCTTAGGGCCAGCTGGGTCAGTTCGACCACTGCTAGAACGGTCACGGGGACAAAGGCCAGTAACGGAACTTGCCAGTTGAAGGTATTGTTCCCAGTTAGCCACTGCATCAGGACGTGCGTCAATTGATACCCGATTCCTGCTGAGGCCAGGAAGGTCAAGAACCAGTAAGTGGATTGCAGGACCGACCGGCTGAAGAGGATCAGCAAGAGGAAGGTCAGACCGAAGACCAGGAGCAGAACCCGCACTAGATCGTGTTGGTACTGTCGCTGAATCGTCGCCGTGACCACGGGTTGACCAGAGAAGGTCAGGTTAGCGTCTTTGAGCGACGTTCCCCGTAATTGACTAGTGGCTACACGTTTCAAGTTGGCCAGGGTCTTAGCCGTGGTCTTGGTGTTGGGTTCGCGCTTCAAGGTAATCGTCAACGCCGTGGTCTTGACCTTGGTATCGGTGAAGTTGACCAGAGCTTGTTGGAAGTCGCCACTGGCAATTTGCGTTGGCGTCAGGTACAGCGACTTAGCAGCTTCCGAAGTTTGGAGCCCGCCTAAGTAGGTGTACATCTGGGTCAGCGACGTGTTGAGCTTTTGAACCTGTTTCCGTGTTTGCTTTAAGCTGGCGTTGACCGCTTTGATGCCGGTCTCGTAGGTGCTTAAGTTGGTGGAGACGGTGCCGGCTTCCGACGAGGTCGTGCTGATGGTGTTGGTCAACGTGTTCAGCTGACTCAACGCCGTGTTCAATTGTGAGTTGACCTGGTTTAGTTGCTTGACGTACCGGGCCGCCTTCTTAGACGCCTTACCGGAGGCTGTCGACGTGCTTTGGGCCGCCTGGATAGCCGATTGCAGCGAACTGCTTTCCCCGGACAAGCGCGTTGCGGTGGTGGCGAGCTTGTTGACCCGCTTGACCTCCGTGGTCAGGTCCTTTTGCTTAAGATCGGACCGGTCGCTCTTCAGAGACTTTTGAACCGACTTCAGTTGACCGATAACCCCAGACAGGTTGGTGTCGAGGCTACTTAATTGGTTGGCAACGTAGTACTGCGTGATAGGTTGACCCCCGGGTTGGGTGACCGAAGTGACGGCCGCTACCCCAGGTTGGGCCCGTAACTTCTTGGTCAGGTTATCCAGCTGGTACAACTGGTTTTGATTGTCAAAACGTTGTTTATTTTGAATGTAAAGGGTCACAGGAGTGGACTTGCCTTGACCAAAGTGAGCACTCAAAATACGCGCGCCTTGCACGGCTTGGTTGTTAGGAATATCTTGCGCGTTATTGTAGCTTAGTGGTTGGCGACTGCCGAAAGTGAACGCCCCAGCAAAGTACAGGACCACTAGGACGGCAATCCAAGGTTGCCATAGGCCGAACTTGGCTAAGTGGAACCACAGCTTGCGGTCTTTGAGTTCGGGCCGGGTCTTCTTCGGCCAGAAGAGGCTGTGCCCCAGCATGCCGGAGAAGACGGGAATCAATGTGACACTCGCAACCCCGGTAATGGCAAAGCCGATGCCCAGGAGACTGTAAGCGCGAATCGTGGAGAAGTTAAAGAAGACTAGGCTGCCGAAGGCCAAAGTCAGGCTAAGCGTACTGATGAGTACGCGGTAACCTAAGCTGCGGATGACCTGTGAGGTGGCGGCTTGACTCTCCATGCCGTCGTCGATGCGGTTCCGGAGTTCCCGGAAGAACCAGAAACTGGTCAGTAGCGTGAACAAACTGATGCCTAACAATAGGAAAATCGGCGTGTATTCGGAATAGGCGAAGTTCCAGTGATAGGCTAGGTTGGTCGCGAGACTGAGGGTCGAGATATAGCTGATCAGGATGGCCAAGAAGGTGATGATCGGGGCAATCACGGAGGCAAACAGGATGCCCATGGCGACTAACGCGATCAAGAGGGTCATTAAGATTACGATTAACGTAAACGACGAGATGTGTTGATTAGTCGCGTCACTGATAATCTCTGGACTCGTCACGTAGGTGTCTAATCCAGCGGTGGCTATCTGACCGTTCAGCTGACTAGCAATTGACCGAACGGGCCCTTGGTTATGACTGACCGCCAATTGCACGATTTCGGTCGACTGGTCTTTGGACAGCAGTTGCGGCTTACTGGTTGGCGTGTTGGTGATAGTTGTGATTTTTTGAATCCCATAGTAGCTGGCCTTCTTTTGCAGGGCCGACGTGGTCTTGTTGATGGCGGCCTGCTGTTTGTTGGTCAGTTTACCGGTAGGATTGTTGAATACCGCGTTTACGGTATAGGTCCCATCTAGGTTACGTCCCCAGTGGTTCTTGATCTGGGTGGCTTTGATAGGTTGACTCGTATTTGCCAGTTGCGGTTGACCATCATATTGGATAATGGTATTAACGTTTGGTAAGGTAACAATGGCCGCAAAGACCACAACTAACCAGAATACGAGTGCGAAGATGCGGTTGTGATGGAGCTTTCTAATCCGTTCTTGCATATGTAATCTGAGTCCTCTCTAATCATCAGTTTCCTACCGTGCAAGTAGGTACAATTCATGCTTAATTCTACCATATTCATCTGCTGACGGCCTGAATTCGGGGCGATTTAATTAAAGTTAAGAAAGTCATATGGTTGACATCGTCGCAAAAGTCGGTAAAGTAGGGTTACTTACCTTTTGATAGAAAGCAGGTGGCACTATGGCGAAACATCGCCGGCCTTACCAGAGCCCGTTTGCCCCGTTACTCACAGATCAACGGTTTGCCTTTGCAACGCAATTGGCCCAGCAGGCGGGGATTGATCCCAGTCAGGTCCTCTTTGCGTACCTTCAACTAATGGCGACGGTCGCGACTAACGGTCAGACCGCTACGGTCAGCCAACAACGAGAAATTGACCGACGCTTCCAGCAGTTCTTGGATGATGCCGCAGAATAACTTGAAAGGAGTGCTGTGTCGTGTGTACCAGTATTTTACAGATTGCTAAGGATGGGAGCCACATCTTAGCCCGCACCATGGATTGGCACGTGATGCGTAGTATGCCGCTCTTTGCTCCCCGGGGCTACCAGTGGGAGAGTCTCTTTGACAATCGGGTGCATACGAACCGGTATGCGTTGATTGGTGGTGGCGGACCGCACGATCACGAGTTAGACGTCTCGGATGGCGTTAACGAGCGGGGGCTGAGCGTGCAGAAGTTAACGTTTGCCAACGGCTCGCACCTGGTGGAGACCCCCACCCCTGGCCTGGTTCAGTTGGCGCCGTTTGAATTCTCGTTCTATCTATTGGGCAACTTTGGCTCGATTGCGGAGATTGAAGACCACCTAGACGAGATTCAGTTGATGAGTGGCCGACTAGCGGCGAACCAGATTGGCGACAGTGAGTTACACTTTGCCGTGGTCGACCGGACGGGGCGCACCGTGGTGATTGAACCCACGCACTTTCCCATGCGGGTCCGCGAGAACCCCTTGGGTGTGGTGACCAACAGTAAGAACTTTGAGCTGCAATTGGAGCGGCTGGGACAGTACGTGAACTACACGGACGAGTTCACAGCGGGGACGGTTCCCTTGAACGCGCCCCGGGTGACGACGGGACGCTTCTCGGGCAAGCCGGTGCCTAGCGGGTCGTACACCCCGGGCGGGCGGTTTGTCCGGGCGGCCTATTATAAGGAACGGGCCGATCTACCGGCGGACGAAAAAGAGGCCGTCATCAGTGCCTGGCATCTGCTAGACAGTGTGACGGTCCCCAAGAGTCATCAGTATCGACCGACGTATTCAGTCTACCGGGCAGCGACTTGTAGCGAGTCGTTAACCTATTACTTTCAGCCCTATAATCGGTTAGACGTGGTCCAGCTCCAGTTGAAGCCGGAGATGTTAACTTGGACACAGCCAAAATTTTACCCGATTAAAAATGAATTCACTGTAACGACTTTAAATTAACCACCAGATAAAATTAATCACGATCAAAGCCAACAACACGCTTCGGTGCATGAGCGGGTGGAGCATGACGATAGCCAGGAATTCGCGAGCCCAGGCCGTGGGGAGGTCGTGCCAATCCGTGGGAGCTGCCTGGCCGGGAATCCGAAGGCCTAAGCGGTGGGCCAAGATGCGGGTGCGGAAGAGGTGGTAGTCACTGGTGACCACCACGACGCGGCCCCCTTGATGGGGTTGTTGCATCCACAATCGTTGGCTGTTGCTGAGGTTGGTCAGCGTGTTTGTGGCCGCCGTCTCCTGTAGGAGGGTGGCCCGCAGGTGGTGGCGGGTCAGATAGGCCGCCATTGCCGCAGCTTCAGAAATCGTCTCATCGGGTCCTTGACCGCCGGAAACAATCACGGTCACGGGCCCTTTTTGGGCGTTGGCTAAAGCCAGAGCCGTGTCGAGGCGCGACTGGAGAACCTGACCAATCTGGTGGCCGTCGGCGAGACCGGCGCCTAAGACCAGAATGGTATCGGCACGGCGAACGTGCCAGCTCCAGGAACGGAGAAAACCGATTAGACTGGCCGCGTAAAGGCTGGCGAGGTAAACACTGAAGATGGGGATGAAGGTCAGCCAAGACCATAGCGTGTCATTAAAGTGGCCCGTACTGACGGCCCATAGCCACCCGGCGCCGCCCAGTAGCCAGAGCCAGATGCCGATGAGGAGTCCGCGGGAGAGTCGTTCGGCTTTGCGGACCACCTGATGCGGCCGGAACAGAATCAGGGCTAACGTCAGACAGCCGCTGGCGGCCATGATGAGGACCACGGCCCATCCAATCAGGGCCAGCCCGTGAGCCCAAGCGTGGTGGGAGAAGCTGGCAATCAAAATGATGGCGCCACCGGAGAAACAGGTTACTAAGGCACTAAAGATGCCGTGAGGTTGCCAGAAAGTAATCAGAGCAGTTAAACTGAGCAGAAACACGATGGCACTGAGAAGCATGGAGAAATCCTCCCTTCAGAAAAGTTAAGTTTTGTTGAGGCCTGATGAATTTGGTTGGTGTTGTGTCCCCGCCTAGGTATAATTGATTCAAATAACTGTATGAGTATTGGGGGGACATTGGTGCCAAAACGTCGTCGAAGAAGTCAGCAACATCAGAACCATCCGGTGGCCGCAACTTGGATCTTTGTGATGATCCTGTTGGTCTTAGGTGGGGGGATGTTGCTTCGTGGAAATCTTAAAACGGTCATGGACATGGGCCAGGTTAGCCAGACCAGTGAAAGTTCCTCGTCCGGGATATCGGCACAACAGCAGGCTTTTATCAAGAAGATGGCCAAGCCCGCCGTCCGGGTATACCGGCAGAACGGCCAGGTCTTGCCTAGCATCGTGATTGCCCAGGCCATTCTGGAATCCAGTTGGGGCACCTCGTCGTTGTTCTTGCAAGCGAACAATCCGTTTGGGGTCAAGGGCGCCTATCAGGGAAAGAGCAAGTCGTTCCCAACCACTGAATATGTGAACAATAAAAAGATTACGGTCCAGGCTAATTTTCGGGATTATCCTAACCTGACAGCTGCTATTTTAGACCATGATGCCTTGTTGAAGCAAAGCTATTTTAAGGGGACTGTCACGGATTACCAGACGGCGGCCAAGCTCCTGCAAACCAACGGCTACGCCACGGATCCCCACTATGCCCGCAAGCTAACCAACGTCATCGCCACGTACAACCTCAACCAGTACGACACTTAAACTAGGGTTCAGAAGTAACGGAATTGCGGATAAGCCCGGCCCCGGCAGCCGCTAGGGCCGTGACGCCCGTGGGCACGATTTCAAGCCTCACCCAACCCGTGAGTCTTGAAACTCGGCCTTGGCCTAAGCCGAGGAAACCCACTCGGCTAACGCCAATTTCACCGGCTGAGCCCTAGCGGCCACCGGGGCCTTACACGGTGGCGGAACAATGTCGATAGTTAAATCAGCCACAACCGTGAGCCGTGAGGGCGGCCAGACAGGGCTCAGCCGTGAAATTTTCCTTGGTGAGCGGGTTTCAGCTCGCCTAGGATCGAGACCGCTCTTTGGCTCGAAGTGGTACCCACGGCGTTCCAGCCCTGTCTGGGTGCCCGGTAAGGCGGATGGATACCACTGGTTCGGATGGTTTTGACCGGACTTATCCACAACCTAGGGTTAAAACAACTTTAAATGGAACTGAGTATAAAGAAAAGCGTGATGGTGCGTCGCAATTGAGCGACGGGCCATCACGCTTTTTCACGTTTAATTTTCGTTATAGTTGGAAGCTAAATCGTAGAGGGTGTGGGCCAATGAGTCGATGGAACGCGTTGGTCCTTGGTTGGCGAAGAGGATGACCCCGTACTTATTCCCTTCGGTCCCATAGTAGATATCATCATATCCGGCACCGGTCAGAGCGCCCCGGTCCCGCTTGATGCCCCCACTGTAGTGGTAGAGGCCACCAGCATAAGAATAGCGACCGTAGTCGGCTAAGTCGGTGTATTGCGACTTGGTAAGAATCTTACCGTTGCGCAAGCCCTTCATGATTCGGTAGTAGTCTTCTGGCGTGGAGTAATAATTCCCCGCACCCAGCAATGAAGACATCAACTTCGGTGAGACGTTCGCGCTAGCGTAGTCTTTCCCATTACTGAAGTTATACCCGGAAGCTGCCATCTGGTTAGCTGGCAGTTGGTCCCAAGCGTAGGTGTGACTTAACTTCAAAGGCTGAATGATACGGTTCTGGACCAAGTTTTCGTAGGACTGCCCCGTGACCTTCGACGCAATGGCGGCTAACAGCGTGAAGTTAGCGTTCGTGTAGTCGTACCCCTGGTTGCGCGACGTCTTGAGATTTTGTAAGGTGTAGTTCAACTGGGCATCTTGGGTGGTCAACAACGTGTTGGGGGTTGATTCACTCATCGAGATACCAGAACGGTGATTCAGTAATTGCCGTAACGTGATATTTTGACTGTTACTAATGTTGGGATAGTACTGACTCAGCTTATCGGATAGTGACAGCTTGTTGGTGCTGGCTAGCTGCTCGATGATGGCCCCCGTCATGATCTTTTGCAGAGACGCAATGGGGAAGAGCGTGTTGGCATCATTGGCCGTTTGACTGGTAGCATCCGCGTATCCGATGCTGACGCGACTAGCCCCCGTGGCGTAGGTGTTGAACAGCATGGCCCGACCCTTAAAGTGAGCCTTGTTCAACAGCGCCTGGGCGTTGCTGGAACGGCTGAACTTCTGTAGTGCGGCCTGGTCGACCCAACCAATGGTCTTACCGTACCAAGAGAACTTGGCGAACGTCACACCGTTGGACAACGTAGCGGTTTCACTGACCCGCACAAAACGGTGTTGCCAATTCTTCCCACTGGCATCGCGGGTCTTGGCCGACCGTTGGGTGTAGTAGGGTGCGTAGTAGTAGATCCCGTCATTTCGCTTGGGCTGACTGACAAAGCGGGCATTATAGTCGGTCTTTGTCGTACTCGTAATCCGTAAGTAACTTTTGGCGCTGGCTGGAATGGCTGGTGCAAGACCACCCATGGTGACAGCGGCAGCAACCGCTAATATCAGTTTTTTCAAGATAACCATCTTTCCCCTTACTCTATAGTGTACATGAATACGATAACACGGCTTGGTTGCGAAGTGTTGACAAAACTGGAACGTTTTTGTAACAAAATTAATAATATGAAACGGAACGGTTAAGGGATAAATCTACTAACCGGTTAGTCCTAAACTGTGGTAAAATTGGCCTCGATAAACGTGAAGGAGCTGAGAGATGCATTGTTACATTTTCTAGGCCAACTCTATGGGCCATTTTTTGATTTACACAATTGGTCGACGGTTGTGACGACCGGAAACGATTGGTTGATCATCTTTTCGTTGGTGCTGATTGAATGTCTACTGTCTGTTGATAATGCGGTGGTGTTGGCCGCGCAGACGCAATCTTTGCCGACCCAAGAATTACGGGAAAAGTCGTTGTTTTACGGGATCTGGGGGGCCTATATTTTCCGGTTCATTATCATTGGACTAGGGACCTACCTGATTAATTTCTGGGAAATCAAAGTGATTGGGTCGCTGTACCTAGCGTTCTTGGTTTTCCAATTCTTCACTAAAACCCGGGTTAAGCACACCCGTAAATTGGCAAGTGACCGTAAGCACCGTGTCTTACCACTTTTCTGGTCCGTGGTCATTCAGATTGAGGCCATGGATATCGTCTTTTCCATTGACTCGGTCCTGGCTTCATTAGCTATCTCCAGTAATCCGGTCATCGTCCTAATCGGGGGAATAATCGGAATCCTAGCGATGCGGGGCGTGGCCGAAGTGATCATGCGGTTGATGCGCCGAATTCCCGAATTGGAACCCATGGCCTACATTTTGATTGGCTTGATCGCCATTAAGCTCTTTTTATCGATTCCCGCCATCGACATCGAGATTCCGGCGGCCCTGTTCGGAATCATCGTGATTGGCGCAATCGTGATTACGTTGATTATTCACGCGTTACGGTACCGGGGTCAGTCGCAGTCGGCCGACTCGGAAAACCCTAAAGATTAGGGTGTAAGTTAACCTAGTTAGTTAATTGATATCAGATTAGTTATTTAGCCCCATTGACCACGTTTCGTGGTACGATGGGGCTAATTTATTAGGGAGGTTAGTAGGATGCAAATTGGTTTTATTGGAACGGGTGTTATGGGAACTGGCATCATTCAGAATTTGTTGAAGGCCGGCCATCAGGTGGTGGTCTATAACCGAACCAAAGCGCACGCGCAAACCGTTTTGGCGGCTGGTGCGCAGTGGGCGGACTCCCCCAAAGCAGTTGCCCAACAGGCCCAGCTGGTCATGACCATGGTGGGGTATCCGCAAGACGTCGAAGAAGTGTATACCAGCGATCAGGGAATCTTTGCGGGGGCCCAACCAGGCAGTACCGTGGTCGACATGACCACCAGTACGCCAACGCTGGCGTTCAAGTTGACCCAGCTGGCGCATGACCATCAGCTACTCGCACTGGACGCACCGGTATCTGGCGGCGACGTGGGCGCTCAGAACGCCACGCTGACGATTATGGTCGGGGGCGATAAGCAAGCCTACGACCAATTGTTGCCGGTCTTCCAGGAGATTGGGCAACGAGTCAACTACTTTGGGGCGGCCGGTAAGGGTCAGCACACCAAGATGGCCAACCAGATTATGATTGCGGGGACCATGACGGGACTGACGGAAATGCTGGTCTACGCGAAGGCGGCCGACCTGGATTTGCCCCAGGTCTTAGCCACGTTGAGCAGTGGGGGTGCCGATAATTGGAGTATGGACACCTACGTCCCCCGAATCCTCAAGGGCGACTACACGCCGGGCTTCTTTGCTAAGCACTTCTTAAAGGATTTGCGGATTGCCCTGCAAGAGGCTGAAAAGATGCACTTGGACTTACCCGCGACCCAGCAAGCCAAGCAACTGTACGAGACCATGGTCGATGATTGCAACCTGGGTAACGACGGAACGCAAGGCTTGATCAAGCTGTACCAGGATAATGCGCAACACTAAAATCTGAATGATTGATCGTTAAAACGGCCCTAACTGGCAGTGATGCACTGCTGGTTAGGGCCGTTTGGTGACTAAGACATTATTCGATTTCAGCGAAGAAACTGTACAACTTCTCGGTGGTCAGGGCATCCTTTTCAGCGCCGGCAACGTCGAAGGTCACTTGCCCCCGGTGGAGAACGATGAGGCGGTTGCCGTAAGTCAGGGCGTCCTCTAAGTGGTGGGTGATCATCAGGCAGGTCAGCTGCTCTTCTTGGACCCGCTGGTTCGTTAAGTGCATCAGGTCTTGGCTGGTCTGGGGGTCTAAGGCCGCCGTGTGTTCGTCTAGGAGCAGGATCTCTGGCCGCTTCAGCGTGGCCATCAGGAAGCTCAGGGCTTGACGCTGGCCTCCGGATAAGCTCCCCGTAGCGGTGGTCAGCCGTTGGTCGAGGCCGTTATGCATGGTCGCCGTCAGTTCCTTGAAGTGGGCCATGTGTTGGTTGAGGTGGCGGGGTGCGAGTCCGCGCCGTTGACCGCGACGTTCGGCTAAAAGCAGGTTCTCCGCAACTGTCATCCGGGGGGCGGTCCCTAGTTTAGGGTCTTGGAAGACCCGGCTTAAGAAGCGGGTGCGGCGTTCGACGGAGTCGTGGGTGATGTCGTGACCGTGCAGCAGGATCTGCCCGCTGTCGATGGTCAGGTCGCCACCAATGGCGTTGAACAGGGTGGACTTTCCGGCCCCGTTGGACCCCAGGACCGTGATGAAGTCTCCTGGGTTGATAGTCAGGTTGAGGTGGTTCAAAATCGTGACTTCTTCTGGCGTGTTCCGGTTGACCTTGAGAACCACGTCTTTGAGTTCCAGTAAAGGTTCAGTCATTAGTATCTAACCCCCGTTTCAGGATATGCTTGAAGTTGAGCGCGTTCTTGAAGACCGGCAACATCATGCAGATGGCCAGGACAATCGCGGACAACAGGTTGAGGTCGTTGGCGTTGAACCCCAGCTTCAGGACGATCAACAGGACGAACCGGTAGAGGATACTCCCCAGTGTGACGGCGACTAACCGTTGGTTTAAGGTCAGGTCGCCAAACGCGACTTCTCCGATGATGATGGAGGCCAGGGCGATAACGATGATGCCAATCCCCATGTTGACGTCGGCGTACCCGTTATTTTGAGCGACTAACGCGCCCCCTAAGGCGATCAAACCGTTAGAGACCATCAGACCCATGATCTTCATGTTGTCGGTGTTGATTCCCAGAGACCGGGCCATGGTCTGGTTGTCCCCCGTGGCGATAAAGCCTTGGCCCAGTTGGGTCTGGAGGAAGTAGATCACGATACTGGTCACGACCACCATCACCACGATGCCCAGGAAGACGCTATCGAAGTAGCGTGGCAGGCTTTCGAGAAAGGCATTCTTGAACAGGGTCGCCTTCCCCAAGAGGGAAACGTTAGCCCGGCCCATGATCCGTAGGTTGACGGAGTAGCAGGCCGTCATGACCAGGATCCCGGCTAGCAGGATGGGGATGTGGCCCTTGGTGTAGAGCAACCCGGTAATCAGTCCCGCGAGGCTCCCGACCACGAAGGCCAGGAGAGTCGCCAGAATGGGGGACATTCCGTTGCTGATGGCGGCGACACAAGTGGCCGCGCCTAAGGGGAACGTTCCTTCGACGGTCATATCAGCAAAATCCAAGATTCTGAAGGTCAGGAACAACCCGACCCCTAAGACGGCCCAGAGTAGGCCCTGTCCGATAGTTGAGACGATTAAACTCATTTGAAGACCTCCCCGTGTGCTTGTGCGTCCTTGACCACGTCTTTAGGTAATGAAATGCCAAGCTTTTTGGCGGTGGCTAAGTTGACCGTCATCTCACCCTTACGTTCGAATTGAATTGGGGTGGTTGCCGGGTCTTTGCCCCGGAGAACGGCGGCGGTCATCTTCCCCGTCTCAACGCCGAGCTTGTATTGGTTGATGCTTAGCGTAGCGAGGCCGCCGGCTTTGACCATGGTATCAACGGCCGGAAAGACCGGAATCTTCTTGGCGTTGGTGGTAGCGACCAGCGTCTGCATGGCCGAAGCCACTGTATTGTCGGTTGGGACGTAAACGGCGTCGACTTGGGAGACCATCTGCTGGGCGACCTGGTTCAGGTCGTTGGTGTTGGCGATGGAGTAGGCCTTCAGCCGAACGTGTTCTTGTTTGCACAGCGCCGCGAACTTATGGTACTGGGCGGTCGCCGAGTCGTCCGATGACGTGTAGATGATTCCCAGCGTCTTCATCTTCGGCATGATCTTTTGAATCAACTTCAACTGGGCCTTCAGGGGCGCTTGGTCGGATACCCCGGTCACGTTGGTACCAGGACGGGTGTTGCTCTTGACCAGGTCGGCGCCCTTGGGGTCGGTGATGGCCCCTAAGACCACGGGGGTGGTGCTGGAGGCGTTGGCCAACGCCTGGGCGGCTGGCGTTGCGATGCCAATCATGACGTTGGCCCGTTCGTTGACGAAGCGGGCGCTCATGGTCTTTAGATTGCTTTGATCATTTTGGGCGTTTTGAAAGTCAATCTTGACGTTCTTGCCCACGTGGTAGCCTTCCTCAGCTAGGCCGTGCACGATTCCCTTGTGAATGGCGTCGAGCGCGGGGTGGGAGAGGAGTTGGAGAATCCCCACAGTGGGAGTTCCCGTGGTCTGGCCGTGATCTTGGTGTCTTTCTTGAACGAAGGCGAATCCTAGAAAGACTACCAGAACGGCGATGAGTCCGTATAAACGTTTCATGTTAACATCAACCTCGGTTTCTAATATCAGGACAAAGTAGCGGAACATGGGTTTGGAGTCTGACAAAAAGGGTACTCGTTCCGCGCGAGTACCCCAAAACAAAAGGCCCGCTGGCGGATAACCATCCGTGCGGGCCTTTCCATCAGAAAGTTAGCCGGCGCAGATGCGAAGAGCACTCTGAGAGCTCAAGTCGCATCTACCCAGATGACGACTTGATTACCGGCTTTGCCAACGTCCATTAAGTTCAATCGTAGACAGTCGCATATAACTTTCCTTCCGTTGTAATGAATAAATTTAGTGTAAGACATCCCTGAAAAGTCGTCAAGCCTATTTTCACGTTTTAAGCAAAAACCGTTAAAAAGCCATGGTATACTAGAGAGCAAAAGATTTAACGAGGGGGTATCAGCTGTGAAAATCGCCATTTTGACAGACACGTCGTCCGGGCTCACACCCGACGAAGCGCTGGCCCGGCAAATCACACTCTTAGCGGCACCGATTATGTTCGGGAACCGCCAATACCATGAATACCAAGATCTAACACCGGCCGATTATTACCGGCTGTTGCGGTTGACCAAGTCGCATAAGATGATTCCCACGGCACCGCAGATCGCCATGCAGACGATTCAGGTGACTTGCGACCGGCTGGCGGCCGAAGAACAGGTCACGGACGTCATCGTGATCAGTCCAGCGGGGGGCATCTCGGGATTCGTTAACACCCTAAGTGCCTATGCGGCGAACATTACCAGCGTCCATGTCTGGCCTTGGGATTCCCGGGGCATCTTAACGGCCATGGGCGACCAAGCACGGTTGGCAGCGGCCTTGGTCGAACAGGGGGAAGACGTGTCCACGATTCTCGACCGGTTGGCGGTCTTCCGTAAGTCCGTCCACGAAGGATTCGCGGTCGATTCGATCAAGCCCCTGTTGCGGACGGGGGAAGTCAATCCCAGTCACGGACCCAGCAGTGCGCCCCTATTAGCGGGCAAGCCGTTACTGGTCTTTGAACCTTCGGGGAAGATCAAGGTAGCGGGCGGCGCACTACGGTTGAAGGGGGCGTTGGGCGACCTGCTGGATTTATTGGCCGCTGACCTGACCGCTGAGTACGCCACCAAGGCGACCGTTCTGAACGCTGACCAACCGGAAACGGCGCAACAGTGGTTGATGGCGGCCCATGACCGCTTCCCACAGGTGGCGTTTGACGTGGCGCTGATCAGTCCCAGCTTCGGGGTTCACGTAGGGGATGGTGCGATGGGCCTGGCCTGGGGCCGGGACTACCACGACCTCCTCAAATCAGAAGATGAGAAATGAATGAGAAATTAGGGGTTGACAGCCGGATTTCTTAATGGTTTACTAAGACTTGTAAATTGAAAATGAAAGGAAGCGGCGTTATGTTCATGACAGCCCCTACTCATTTAAATCATCAGTTTGCCTTTAGCTTTTTCTTTAGGTAGCGTTTGTACCCACTTCGCTGGATACGAACGCCAACAAACCGCGCGTTTGTATCTATCGAATGGCTAAAGTTTTTCAGCATGACTAAACGCCAGATAGATACGGGTTAATCTATCTGGAGAAAATATCGGGCCCGATAAACACCAGGTAGATTCGACCGTGAATCTATTCTGGTGTTTTTTATTTTCAGCAGGCCGGTCGTCAAGACGTTGATCCCGGGTGACTGAAGCAGACATTCAACCCCTCAAAGGAGATCACTTGATTATGAAAAAATTATTGATTAGCAGCGTCGTTTTAGGCTTAGGGTTATTACTCGCCGGGTGTCAACAACGGGCCACGGGGAATCAAGGCTACCAAGTCGGCATCTTGCAGGTGGTGCAGCACGGCTCACTGGATCAAGCCCGAAACGGCTTCAAGGCGGGCTTGCGCCAAGCTTTGAAAGCTCACGGGAAGTCCACTAAGGTCACGTACCATTATTTAAATGCACAGGGGGACCAAAGTAACTTAAACACCATGAGTCAACAGTTGGTCCAACAAAAGAATGACTTATTGTTAGGGATTGCCACGCCCGCTGCCCAAGCACTGGCTAAGAAGACCACCACGACGCCGACGTTAGTGACGGCGGTGACGGATCTGAAAGCAGCGAGCCTGGTGAAGAGCGCGGCTAAGACCCAGACTAACGTGAGCGGAACCAGTGACCTCACGCCAGTCGGGAAGCAATTGAAGCTGTTGAAGAGCCTGACGACCGGCAACCGCCCACTGGGTGTGATGTATAACTCCTCGGAGGAAAATTCGGTCTTGCAGGTGAAGCTGGCTAAGCAATACGCTCAACGCCACCACCTGAACTTAAAGATTGTGTCGGCCACTAGCACCAACGACATTGCCAGTGTCTTAGCGGGGCTGAAGGGACAAATCTCCGGGTTGTACCTGCCGACCGATAACTTGATGGCGAGTGCCATGAAGATGATTGGTCAAAAGGCAAAAGCTGCTGATTTACCAGTGGTAACGGGGTCGATTGAGATGGCCGAAGATGGCGGAACGGCCACTTATGGCTTGAACTACTACGACCTGGGGAAGCAGACGGGGAAGATGGCTTACCGGGTCTTGGTCAAGCACCAAAAGCCCCAGACTCTGCCAGTTGAGACGGCTAAGCACTTACACCTCTACGTCAATCGGGCCAACGCGAAGTCGATTGGCTTGAAGGCGGACCAGATCAAACAGCCCTAAATCGGCAATGGGCATGAAGAAAGGAAGCATTCTATGTTAGTAACTAGTATTGGGCAAGGCCTCTTGTGGGCACCGTTAGTCATCGGGGTGTTCCTCACGTTTCGGATTCTCGATATTCCTGACCTGACCACCGAAGGGAGCTTCCCGTTGGGGGCGGCCGTGACCATTAGTGCCATGTTACAGGGGCAGTCCGCCGTGGTCGCCAGCCTATGGGGATGTTTGGCAGGGTGCCTAGCCGGTTGGGTGACCGGCGTCTTGGATACCAAGTTGAAGATGCCCTCTTTGTTAGCCGGTATTCTGACCATGACGGGGTTGTACTCCGTGAACATGCATATCATGGGCAAGGCCAACATTCCGTTGCTGGACCAGAAGGTGTTAACGGGCTATTTGCCTGCCAGCTGGTCGGCCGAGTT
This sequence comes from Levilactobacillus namurensis, assembly GCF_032197885.1. Lineage (NCBI taxonomy): Bacteria > Bacillati > Bacillota > Bacilli > Lactobacillales > Lactobacillaceae > Levilactobacillus > Levilactobacillus namurensis. The sequence goes on from NZ_CP134159.1 coordinate 825,523, forward strand.
ACAGACCATCGTGGTGGGCGGCGTCGTGACGGCCGTGGTCCTGGTGGCCCTGGTACTCTTGTTCCGGACCCGCTTAGGCCTGTCCTTGATGGCAACGGGTAATAACCGAGCGATGAGCGCGGCCAACGGGATCTACACGGACCGGATGGTGATCATCGGTTACATGGTCTCCAACGGGTGTATCGCGTTATCGGGGGCACTGATTGCCCAGAGTAACGGGTATGCCGATATTGGGATGGGAATCGGGACCATCGTGATTGGTCTGGCCTCCGTTCTGGTAGGTGAGATTTTCTTGCATGGTCGGCGGATGTGGATTCGTTTGGCGGGGATGGTCCTGGGAGCCGTGATCTACCGGTACCTACTGACCTTAGCCATGGGTCTAGGCTTCCCCGTGGACGACCTCAAGATTCTCTCGGCCATCATCTTAGTCATCGTGATTTGCTTACCCTTATTGCAGAATCATTACCGGACACGGCAACAGTTGCACCAGTACCTCAAACAGATTGGAGTCGATAATCATGCCACAACCAGCAGTCTTGACCGTCAAGCACCTACAGAAGGTCTTCTTTCCCGGAACGATAAATGAACGTCACGTCTTAAAGGATGTCAATCTGACCATCCTACCCGGTGATTTCGTGGCCGTCATCGGCAATAACGGTGCCGGTAAGTCGACGCTGTTGAACACGATTGCCGGTACGTTGACCACGGACGCTGGTGAGCTGGAACTAGCTGGTCACCGGATGACCAAGCGGCCGGTAGCTTACCGGGCCCGGTGGCTCTCCCGGGTCTTCCAGGATCCGAAGATGGGTACAGCCGGTGAGTTGAGTGTTGCCCAAAACTTGACCTTAGCGGAGCGCCATACGGGGAGCCTTAGTCTCAAATGGTACCGGCAAGCCGGTCAGACGCAGCGGTACCGCACGTTGTTAGCGCCGTTACAGATGGGCTTAGAGGACCGGTTGACCACGCAGGTCAAGTACCTATCGGGTGGGCAACGACAAGCGTTGTCCCTCCTGATGGCGACTTTGAGTCAGCCAGACCTTCTGTTACTGGACGAGCACACGGCGGCGTTGGATCCGCAAACTAGCGCTCAGGTCATGGACTTGACGGAACGGATTGTGACCACGCAACACCTGACCACGCTAATGATTACCCATAAGCTCAGCGACGCGTTGCGTTACGGGAATCGCTTGGTAATGGTCCAAGATGGCCAGATCAAGTTAGACGTTCGGGGCCAGGCTAAGGCCCAGTTACGCCAAGCTGATTTAATGGACTTGTTCACGGCGTGATGCGATTGGTTAAGTAAGTGATAAGTTAGCGCTGGCGAACCTCTTTTTTCACGTGATTCGCGGCTAACGGGTGTACACTAGTTAGCAATTAGAAGGACACGACGAAGAAAGGGGGTGAACCATGACGACCTTATTAAGTTTAGCGACAGTCAGCGGCAACGAAAAGATTGCGATTGGGGTTGGCTTGATCGTCTTCGTGGTACTCTTTTTTAAATTAATTGGGGGCTTCATCCGGTTCTTCTTCCGGCACCCCATTTGGTTTTTGCTCCTCCTGCTGGTTGGCGGTGTCGGGTTCGCCTTTAGTTTTCTCTTAGGCGGTGCCGTGATCTTAGCCGTCCTAGTCGGCGGTGGGGCGTTCTGGCTACTGGGGAACTTTGACCAGTAAACGCATGAACAATTTTGGATGATTAAATAAGAGCCTGGGATAAAACGCCCAGGCTCTATTTTTTACCATCTGGTTAGGGCTGATCTTAAAACAAACCAATTGTGATGGTCATCCGCCTTACCGGTTGGACCTGAAGAGGCTGGAACGTGGTGGGCACAACTTGAAGCCAAGGAGCGGTCTTCAAGATTGGCCTTTGGGTAAGCCAGCTGAAAAACGCTGACTAACCCAAACGACACCACTGAGCCTCTTCCGGCCCAACCTCACGGCTAAATTGCGCGTACTCAAGGCAGTGTTTTCTGACACTTAAAATTGGAAATATCAACAAGTTGATGGTCTGATTCACCCAAACCACCACTGTGGAACCTTATCCTGTTTAGGATGAGGTTTTTTTACTGATGATAGTCGTCACCAATAGGATTGGGGACCACGGCCTGATAGCGCATTTCCGATATGGTGACATACAACTGTAAGCCGAGAGGACGGCCAGACAAGGCTCAGCCGTGAAATTTTCCTTGGTGAGCGTTTCTTAGCTCGCCTAGGAAAAGGCCCAGCTTCGAGACCGTTCTTTGGCTCGAAGTGGTGCCCACGGCGTTCCAGCCTTGTCTGGCCGTCCGGTAAGGCGGATGATTGCCACAGTCTGAGCTCATAAAACAACCCCAGGCCGGCGCGAGTGCGCTGGCCTGGGGTTGTTGTTCCTATAGTTTCTATAATAAGGATAGGGCGTTATTCATAAAGTGAAGCGCAATGTTGTACCGGATATCGCGGAAGTGCAGGTAGGCGCCTCCTAAGACCCACCCCAAAGCAGAATACATGATTAGGGTCGGGGAGAAGCTCATCACGTGCAACATCCCGAAGATCAAGCCCGAGACAAAGACCCCCAAGAAGTTGACCCACCGCTGGTTACTGCGGAAGAAATAATTCAGGAAGATGCCTCGGAAAATCAATTCCTCAATGACTGGTGCAAAAACGATAGAATAGGCCTGATTCCAGAAGGGAAGCAACATCACCTGTTGGTTGATGGCCGTCTGGTTGGCCGGCGTACTCAAGACGTGTTGACTGATCAGGATTCCCCAAACCATCTGAATCCCGTACATTAGGACAAACAGGGCGAGGAGTTGCAGGAAGCGTCCGCCCGTAAAGGGGGTGCGGCCAATGTGCTTAGAATTATCCCGCTGGAGCTGTTTTTGGTAGCGCCAGGAGATAAAAGCCAGAAGCAACGCCGAATAGATCAGCAGGATGCCAATCGTGTGGTTGACCCGTAAAGGCTGAGTCTTGGCCTGACTAGTGGCCAGGCTGAGAATCGTGGTATCCACTAAATAAATGAAGATAAATCCAATCCACATGGCACTGTGGATGACCCAAGTCAGAAATGCTGGCAGACCGGAGTTTGATTTTTTCAAGGGCAAGGCTCCTTAGCAGTTAATTGTCGTATTTACCAATTTCAATGAGGTTCTCATCAGGATCGCGCACGTACACCGATGTCATTGGGCCCTGGGCCCCCGTCTTGGGAAGGGGACCATCGACGATCTCAACGGCGTAATTGGTGAGGTGCGAGAGGATGTTGGCTAGCGGATCGGTGGCGATGAAGGCAAAGTCGGCTCCACCAATAGTCGGGTGCTTCGCTACTGGCAAGTAGGGGGTGTCGGCCACTTGGAAATTAATTTTTTGTTTGCCCACCTTAACGCCCCGCCGACCGTCATCGGACTCGATGATGGGCAGGTCGAAGACTTCGTGGTACCACCGAACGGAACGCTCGATGTCCTTTACGGTAAGTGTGATGTGGTCAATGTCGCGAATATTCATAGTTAAATTTCAGTCCTTAGCAAAAGTAAATTTCTCCCATTATAGCATAGAACCTGGGCGACCCCCTAGGCGGGACTGTTGACGGGTAGCGACTTTTCGTGGTAAGTTATGGTTTACTATCAATGAAAATTAGCCTTGACGCTGTCGGGGCTTTTTTGTGCGAGGGCATAAGAGTAGAAGGGAAGGGTTATAACGTGCCATTACTAGAGGTTGAAGACCTGAGCATGAGCTTTGCTGATAAAAAGCTCTACGAAGACGCCAGTTTTCAACTTAATAAAGGTGAACACATGGGCGTCGTGGGTCAAAACGGGGTCGGCAAGTCGACTCTGATTAAAATTATTACGGGACAGGAACTCCCGGTCACGGGGTCCATTAAGTGGCAGAAGCGTGCCAGAGTGGGTTACTTGGACCAATACGCGGATATTCCTGATGGAATGACGCTGATTGATTTTCTGCACACGGCTTACGCGGATCTCTACCAATTAAACGACCAGATGACGCAGCTGTACACGGACTACGCGGAAAACTTGGACGATAAGCTGTTAGAACGGGCCGGGCGGATTCAGGAGACCCTGGATGCCCGGAACTTCTACGATATTGAAACGGAAATTGAACGGGTCATCTCCGGTTTAGGTCTGGACGACATCGGGCGGGATCACGAAGTCGCGAAGATGTCGGGGGGCCAACGGTCGAAGATTATTTTGGCCAAGTTGTTACTGGAGAACCCAGACGTGATCCTGTTAGATGAACCGACCAACTACCTGGACGTGGCGCACATCGCTTGGTTGGAAGATTACTTGAATAACTTTGACGGGGCCGTTTTGGTGGTCTCCCATGATTATGACTTCTTACAGAACGTGACCAACTGTATCATTAACGTGGCGTTCGGCCGCATCACCAAGTACCGGGGCAACTTTAAGCAAGCCATGCGGCAACGGGAAGAGCGGGAGAAGGCCCAACAACGGGAATTCGATAAGCAACAGGTCGTGATTGAGAAGGCCGAACGCTTTATCCGCAAGAACAAGGCGGGGTCGAAATCGACCATGGCCAAGTCGCGGGAAAAGATGCTGAACCGGATGGACCGGGTCGATCCGCCTTCGACGAACATCCAGGCGCACTTCGACTTCCCGTACCAGGCGACGGGTTCGCAGAATGCCTTGGTGGTCGATCAACTCTCAGTCGGGTACGAACGGCCATTACTGAAGCCGGTCACGTTCTCCGTGACGACCGACCAAAAAGTCGGCCTGACCGGGTTCAACGGGGTCGGTAAGTCGACCCTGATTAAGTCCATCTTAGGGCTCATCAAGGCCAAGGGTGGGGAAGCCCACTTCTCGCCATCGGCCAAGATCAGTTACTTTAGCCAAGACCTGGTCTGGGACAACGACGCGCAGACGCCGCTCCAGATTATTCAGGCCAAGTATGAGAAGTTGCCGCAAAAGGCGATTCGGACGAAGCTGTCGAAGTGTGGGTTGGATTCTGCCAACGCCATGAAGCCCATTGGTGAACTCTCCGGGGGTGAACAGACCAAGGTCAAGTTAGCCATGATGGAGTTTGAACCAGCTAACTTCTTGATCATGGACGAACCCACCAACCATCTGGATGACGAGACCAAGCAGGCGTTGAAGGACGCGATTGGCAACTTCCCCGGGAACGCCATTATCGTGAGCCATGAGGCCAGTTTCTATACCGGATTAGTCGATAAGATTTTAAACGTTGAGAAGTTGAGTCTTAAGACTTCCTCAAATTAAGGTTACGTTTTGGTCAAAACAGTTCCTTTTTTCAGAAAAACCGGTTAGAGTAGACTCTGATGTGAAAATACGGATGTAAAGGACGGAGCCATTAGTATGAAGCATTTTGGGAAATTATTGCTACTAGTCATCGTGGTTTTGGTCGCCGGGTTCGGGTTGCACCGTGTGACCCATCCCGCTGCGACGAACGTTCCGCAGGCCAATCGGGCTAGCAAAACCACGACCACGACGCAAGCAGAGGCGAAGACCATTGATTGGCGGGCACCTTCGGAAGATAAGGCGTATCCGGACCTGAAGGCGCACCCCAACGCTTGGCTGGATGTGAATACCAGTAAGCAACGGGTCTACATTAAGGACGGTCAACGGACCCTCTACACCATGTACTGCTCGACTGGAACTGGAAAAGAGAACGGGACACCTAAGGGAACCTTCCACATTCAAGGCGAACGGGGCAAGTTCTTCTACAACCAGAACTCCGGCGAAGGGGCCCGGTACTGGGTCTCCTGGAAGGACCATGGGATCTACCTCTTCCACAGTGTTCCGACAGATCAGAATGGTCACTACATCAAGAGTGAAGCCGAAGAATTAGGGAAATCCGCCGCTTCTCACGGGTGTGTGCGGCTATCTGTAGCCGACGCCAAGTGGGTCTATGAGACGGTCCCTTACGGCATGAAAGTGGTTGTTCATTAACGTTAACGCAAATGCATTCAGTGGTAAAAGCTGCTGAATGTTTTTTTATGCGGTTATCGCACCTTATTTATGTTAATATATATTTATCAATCAAAATTTGTACGATAAATGTAGAGGAGCAAAGCACATGGTGAAAAAGATGGGCGAGCCGGATATTGCGGCACTCGCCAAAAAAGAGATTTTCCAAAAGATTGCGGATGGCGACTGGTACCAATACGGGCACGAACCTAAGTTACAAGCTATTGTGAAGCACAGTGCGCAAGTGATCCAGCACATCAACGACGTGGCGAAGACGGATCAAGCAGAGGCGTTGAAACAACTGCACGCGTTCTTGCCGCATTTGGGTAAAGACGTTGAAATTTATTTCCCAATTACGGGAATCGAGTACCCGGGCTCCCTGTACGTGGGGGACCACAGCTTCATCAACTCAGGCTTGCAGTTCTTGAGTGCGGCGAAGGTCACCATTGGGCAGTACTGCTTTATCGGCCCGAACTGCCGGTTCTTTACGCCCAACCATCACCCAACGAACAAGCAGCTACGGCGAGATGGCTGGCAGTACGACTTACCGATTACCATTGGTGACGATTGCTGGTTCGGGGGCGACGTGATTTTTCTGCCGGGCGTGACGGTCGGCAATAACGTGGTCATCGGTGCGGGCAGCGTGGTCACCAAGGACCTGCCCGATAACGTGATTGCGGCGGGCAACCCAGCACGCATCATTCGACACGTGGATGCGGAAGATTAACCTGAGAGCTGCACTTAAAATGCAACAGTTGTGTTGCTCATCGCCTTACCGGGCGGCCAGACAGGGCTGGAACGCCGTGGGCACCACTTCGAGCCACAGAGCGGTCTCGAAGCTGGGCCTTATTCTAAGTCGGCTGAGGAACGCCAACTAAGAATAATTTCACGGCTGAGCCCTGTCTGGCCGCCCTCACGGCTGAGACAATCTTGAACTTATCTTGTGGCGCGTTCTAATCGAATCACTAGTGATTAATTTTCGGCAAGGCTCCTCGAAATAAGTTATTCGTCTGCCAGTGCTCAGAGCCTAGAATGTCTGTGAGCAAGGTTGGGAACTGTACTAAGATTGGCGCAGGCTTCAAGTTTGGTTAGGTGGTAACAGTCTGAAGCACTACGCCATCATCAGTTTGGTTGAGTGTCTGCCATGATTGATAGTGCTCCAGTGTAGATACGAGCGATAAAAAAGCGGTTCTGGAAATTTTCCAGAACCGCTTTTAAGCATTGCGTTAATCGTTGAAGTTGCCGCTTTCGACGTCGCGGATAAAGGTTGCCAAGTGATCGTAGTAAACGGGTGCGTTATCGATCATGTGGTGGTGGCCCCCTTCAGGCGTGGTAGCCCAGCGTGCGTGCGGAATGGTTTCAGCCATCCGCTTACCCGTAGCTAACGGCATCGTTTCGTGTTCCCCGAAAGTGACCAGGGTTGGGACTTGGTCGTTCTTGAGTTGGTCGCGAACGTCCCATTCCTTTAACTTCCCGGTGATCACGAATTCGTTGTCGCCTTGGAAGGCACCGTAAACGTCGGTCGCCGTGGTGTCAATCAGGTGTGAGATGGCAGCGGGTTGCTTCCGGTCAACGTAGCCCTTGTTGAGGATGTCGACTAAGCCTTGGTACTTTGCGTCGTCGTAGTTGCCGTTGGCTTCAACCTGCTTCATGTAAGCCAATTGGTCCGGCGTCATGATGTGTTCCCGGATCTTGTTGATGTTGGCCACGTATTCGTCGATGTTGTCGACCATGGAGGAGATGATGGCCCCCTTCAGGTGTTGACCGTACTTGAGGGAGTACATCTGAACTAACGCGCCACCCCAAGATTGGCCGATCAGGTAGAACTGGTCAATGCCCAGCTTTTGCCGAACTTCTTCAACTTCATCCAAGAAGTAGTTGTAAGTCAGGTACTTTTGGTTCTCTGGCTTGCTATAGTCGGGTTGGTCGGAATACCAGGAGCCTAATTGGTCGTACATGTGAACCTGAACGTTCAGACCTTGCTTAGCCAATTGCTTGGCCGTGTCTTCCCAGTATTCGTGGTTGCCGCCGGGGCCACCGTGTAAGGCCAGCAGGTGAATATCGCCGGTGCCTTGGGTGTTGGTCCAGAGGTGGTAGCCGTTGTCTAGTGTGATGATCGTGGTCCCTTGCTTCATTGAAATCATCCTCCGTCTTTTCTTAAGATATCTATTAGTTTATCACTGATTTTTTAAAAGCCCAACTGGGTTGGTGTTGACGTTAGTCCTTAATCGTGGGAACGGTCAGGTGGGCGTCGGCCAGTTGAATCGAGTATTGCAGGTCTTGGTTCCCACGGACGGTCATACCGAAGTCGGTGGCGTAGACCACTAACCCCAGTTGGTGTCCCGCCAACAAGCGGTAGTGGGTCGGTTGTAAGACCACGTCTAGGTCGTAGAAGACGTTGGGCTTGAGGTCGTCGACTTGGTAGGTGGTGGTCCGGTTCTGCAGGTTCCGGTGACCCTTACTGATCAGATGCCAAGGCGTGACGGGACCTAGTTGAAATTCGCGGAGGTCGTCTTCGCGCCACTGGAACCCTTCGTCCAGCGCTTTACGCGCCAGAATCGTCGGGGAGGGCTTGAGCCGCTTAGCCGCACCGAAGTCCACGACTTGGAAGCTTAGCATCCCCACAGGTTGGTTGACCGCCACTTGCAGGTGCACAGCTGGTTTGCCATCTAAGACTAAGTCCTGCGCTAAGCCGGCTGACTTGAAGATTAGTCGGTGGCCGCTCATGCGGTCGTGCTTATCGCCTAACAGGTCGTTTTGCCAATCCGTCAGGTGGTGAACGTAGTGGTTAAATTGCTCAGTGGGCAATTGGTCGTTGAAGCTGACAGCACCGGCCCGCGTCGGTAGGTCAGCGGGAACCAGTTGATCTTCTTGTAGTGCGTAGGTGACGGGGGTGTTGGTGGGGGCGTCCCAGTCAGGGTAGGCTCGCCAAGTTTCTGGTTGTGTATTGTCCTGGATGATGACGTTAGGTAGGAGCGTGTCGGCTTGGTTGTCCACGTCGAGTAGCTCGTGGGTCAGCCAGAGGTTCACGATGTCGGTGTAGTCGATCGATCGGAAGGCGTTGATGTAGATGTGTTGGCCTTGGTGGAGGATCAACTTCTTGGTCACCGGCAGATCCCGTACGGCGTTCCAGAGGTTGTTGACGTTGCGGGGTTTGACGTTCCAGTCGTTTAACCCGTGGACCAGCAAGAGGTCCGCTTTGATGTTCTGAGCGTTCTTCAGGTAGTTTCGGGCGTCCCAGAACGTGTTGTAATTCCCCGACATCCGGTCTTGGTCGCGGGTGATGCTGGCCAGTTGGGCCGCCCACTTGTCCTTGATCCGGTGGTAGTCGGCGGGCAGTTGTTCCCGGCTGAAGACTTCTTCGGCCAGCACGTCGGCGTCTTCGCCAGGGAACCCACCAGGAGCGATGACTAAGCCACCGTCGCGGTAGTAGTCGTACCAACTGGAAATGGCGGCTTCACTGATGATGGTCTTGAGGCCGGTGACCCCCGTAGTGGCGGCCGCTGTGGCCAGGGTTCCTAAGTAGGAACGTCCGGTCATGGCGACCTGGTGGTTCGACCACCAAGCGGGGATGGCCGTGGTGGCGGCCCGGGTGGTGAAGGCGGTGCGGTTACCCGCTAACCATTCGATGATGGCAATGGTCGACGTGGTCTCCTCAGCGTCACCGGTGGTGCAGAGCCCATCGGAATCCTTACTCCCGATACCGGCCGCGTAGACCACGGCGAACCCACGGGCCAGGAAGTAATCGTTCAGCGTATAGGATTCATCCCGCGCAAAGGTCTCGACGGCGGCGTGGGTGGTCTGATCAACCGCACGACCGGCGGGAAGTGGTGTGGTGTCTGGCTGCGCGGCAATGTCGGCTAGCGTGGGGTGGGCAGGCTGTTTAGCCTGGAGCGGCACGTTGACGTTGTGGGTCAGCGCTTCGCCCTGTTCATCGTTAGTTCCTTGGTTATAGGGACTGGCGGTGTAGAGGACGGGGACTTTTAAGCCGGTATTGCTCTCGACAGGACGTAAGATCTCGGCTTTTAAGAGGTCCCGTTGGCCATCGTGGTCGGTATCTTGAGGACTCTCGACGTAAACGACTTCCCGGAGTAGTTTGCGGGTATCGAAGACGGGTTGGGTCTTGCCGTTGAAGAGGAGCGGCTTGGTTACGGTCGGGTCGTCATAAAACGGCACGAAGTACCCGTGGGTGGCCAGGTGGTCCAAGAAGGTCTGGCCATTCTTGGTGTGGGTCGCCAGTAAGAGGTACCAGGCCTGCTTGAGTTCGGCCAGGGTGAAGTCCGTTCCGGCGTGGTCGCTAACGGGCAACTGAATCTTGGTCATGGCGGCCAGGGGATCGTTTAGGCTGAAGTCCCGGTCGACGGCGAAGCCTAAGCGTTGTAGGGCCAGGTTGTAGAAGACGGTCACGGGGACGTTGTCGTGGGCGGCTAAGAAGGTCCGCGCATCGGTCTGGTCGGTGGCCATCAGGTTGTAGAGTTGTTGGTCAACGCTGGCTGCGTCGGGAAATTCCGGCCAGCTTTTAGCGTAGAACGCGGCCAGGAGGTCACTGGGCGTGGTCAGTTGGTCGGTAGTGGTATCGAGGAAGTGGACAGCATGCAGTTCAACCAGGGCTTGTTCTGGCGTGGTTGGTCGAATCGCAAATTGTTGATTACGCATAAAATCGCCTACCTTAATAAATGATTAAAAACGACATGACAATAAAAAACGTTACTGCTGATTATTGAGCCGACTATGGCGGACGCCGTAAGTCAGGTAGATGACCAGTCCCAGTGCGAACCAGATAGACGAGGCAATCCAGGTCTCAGCGGGCAACTGTAGCATCATGTAGAAGCACAGGAGTCCGGAAATAATGGGCAGGACTGGGTAAAATGGAACTTGAAAGCCGGTGTTGTGGGGCATCTCTGGTAAGTGTCGCAGGCGAATGATCCCAAACGACACGAACAAGAATGCCACCAGGGTCCCGATGTTGACCAGGTTGGTCAGTTGGGCCAGGGGGACGAACCCGCCTAGGAGGGCAATCACCACCGTGACCACCGCCAAACTAGCTTTAGGCGTTCCCGACTGTTGGTCGATTTTACCCAAGAACTTGGGGAGGAGTCCGTCACGGCCTACGGAATAGATCAGCCGGGAGGAACTGTAGATCATGGTGACCATCATGGTGAACATTCCGGCCAACGCACCTAAGGAGATGATCCCGGAGGTCCAGTTCTGGTGAACCAGCGTCAGGGCGAAAGCTACGGGGTCGGCCACGTTCAGCTTGGTGTACGGGACCATCCCGGTCAAGACGATGGCGACCAACATGTAAAGCACCGTGGCGACGATCAAGGTCCCGATGATCCCGATGGGCATGTTGCGCCGGGGGTTCTTGACTTCAGCAGCGGAGGCCGAGACCACGTCAAAGCCTAGGTAGGCAAAGAAGACGGTCGAGGCGCCCCGGAGGATGCCCTTGGAGCCGAAGGGCGCGAAGGGTTGCCAATTGGTCGGACGCACGTAGAAGATGCCGACCACCACGAATAAGATAATAATCGCAATTTTAACAATCACAATGGCATTGTTAACCCGCATGGACTCGCGCATCCCCCGGTTCAGTAGGCCACCGATCAAAAGCACCACCAGCACGGCGACCAGATTGCCATAGGTCCCGTGTGCGGGATCGAACGAACCACTGATGGCATCGGGGATGTTGAGGTGGAACCCGGCGAGAAAGGACTTGAAGTAAGCCCCGAACGCGGTCGACACAGCGGCTACGGCCAGGACGTACTCTAGAATCAAAGCCCAGCCCAGGACCCAGCCAATGATTTCACCGAAGACCAGGTTACCGTAGGAATAAGCGGAACCGGCAACGGGTAGAACGGATGCAAACTCGGCGTAACACATCGCCGCAGTCGAACAAACGATGGCAGCAATTAGAAAGGACAGTACGATTCCCGGCCCACTGTATTGCGCGGCGATGGTTCCCGGCAGGATGAAGATTCCGGTCCCAATCACCGCCCCGATGCCTAGCGACATCAGGTCTTTAGCGGACATGGTTTTGGCAAAGTGCTGATCACTCTTTAAGTAGTTGTCTAATCGTTCACGACGAAAAATTCGTGAAATAGCCATAAGAGGCCCCCTTAATGGTGGTAATAGTCTTGGCTAGTGTACCCTAGAATTAAATTAAAAGTCAATGAGAGACGGTGGATTGACGCGCTTTTCTGTGGCTTTTGGGAAAATGTTGGCCGGGGACTTCGCAAAATGGTGGTCAGTGCCTAGATTTGGCGATAAAATAGACCAGAGTGTTCGGTCAAGCGTCAGTAGTGAATCGGGCGAGTGATTGCGAACAACTGATCAGAAAAATGAGGAGGCAATCCGGTATGATTACCGAAAATGCGAGCGGCGCCGTGGTGTACCAATTACGCGACGGCCAACCCTACTATCTACTATTAAAGAGTGCGACCAGTCACTTCTGGGGATTCCCGAAAGGTCACGTGGAAGGGAACGAGAGTGACTTGGAGACCGCAGTCCGGGAGATTCGCGAGGAAACCAGCTTACAGGTGACCGTCGATCCCGAATTCTCCACGGTCCTCGATTATGATATGAAGAACGGCCACCATAAGCATGTGGTTCTCTATACGTCGTTGGTGCCTAACGACGCGCAGGTGAACCGGCAAGTTGAGGAGATCGAAGACTTTGGCTGGTTCGACTTTCAGACCGCGCACGCCACGTTGAGCTACGCCAACTTACAGGAGGTCTTGGTCAAGACTAACGCTTATCTGACGGAGGGTGCGGTATGACGCCAAAAGTCATTGTGATTACTGGCGCGACCGGGACCGGCAAGACCACCGTTCAGGAATACTTGGCGCAGCATTACCCGGTCACCCGCATCGTGACCCACACCACGCGGCCGCCACGCGCGGGAGAAGTTGATGGCCGCGACTATTACTTTGAGACCGAGCAATCGTTCCAGCAACGCCATTACTTGGAATCCGTGGTCTATTCGGGTTACCACTACGGGTCGTCGCGCGAAGGGATCGCGGCGGGGTTTAAGCGCGCACCGTTTCCCGCCATCGTCTTGGACACCAAGGGGGCCATTACCTACGCTCGGGAGTTGGGAGATCAAGTGGTCATCTTGTTCTTGACGGTCAGCGATCCCGACCAACTGATGCACCGGGTGACCGCCCGGGGCGACAATACGGTGATGCTGAAGCAACGCTTTGCCAGTCCCGAGTACCGACGAGATCTGACCATGCCGTTGGCGTTGAAGGGCCGGGCCCTGCAGCTCAATAACGATAATTGGACGCAGACGCAACGGAAACTAGATGAGTTGATGCAGCACCTGCAGGCGGAGTAGACGGTCAGCAATTGCATTCGGATGGAAGTATGCTAAACTTACAGGGATTTTGACCATCAGTTTTTGAAAAGGAGGCCGTTGACATGGCAGAATCTTTGACCACCGCTGTGGAGATTTTACGGAAGAATAAGTTAAAATTGACTAAGCAGCGGCACGCATTATTGTCGTTTCTCCTGACGAATCAGGGACACTATACGGACATCGTTGCCGTAGACGCCTATATGCGCACAGAATTTCCGGGGATGAGCCATAACACGGTGTACCGCAACCTCAAGGAGTTCGAAGAAGTGGGAATCGTGGAACAAAACACGGAGCAGGAGCGCACGCGGGTCAAGTACCAGTGTGACTTCCACCACCAGCACCATCACCACTTTATCTGTCAGAACTGTGGTAAGGTGACCGAGCTGCAGATGTGCCCGATGGACTTCTTCACGGCTCAGTTGCCGGGGTACGAAGTCACGGGACACAGCTTTGAGCTTTACGGGCTATGTGCGGATTGCAAGGCCGCTGGCGTGACCGAAGCATCCTTAGTCAAAATTAAGCAAATTTTGACCACTTTTTTAGGTGGCTCGTGAGATAATACGGTAAATGGAGAAATAGGGAGGAATGGACCATGGCGTACCGGACACCACCCATCATCACGCCATTCGCGATTCTTTCGATGGCATTGGCGCTGGGGGCGACTAACGTGGTCACTAACTCAGTGACTAAGACCAATGAAGGGGCCCCGCGGGTCTCTTCGGTCAGCAATACTAGTTCGAGTAGCTTCTCGGACGATTCTAAGAAAAAAGACAGCGATGATAGTAGCAAAAAGGATTCGGACTCATCGAAGAAGGACAGTAGCGATAGTAGCAGCGATAAGGACAGTTCTTCGGATGAAAGTTCGACGGATACGCAGAGCTCGTCGGCTAACAGTACGTCGGAATCGAAGACGACGACCACTAACAACAATACGACGAACGATGATACGGGAACCACAACGGGGACCACGTCGACATCTAAGAAGCCGGCAACCAGTAGTAGTGCCACTACCGATACCACGGATGACACGACCACGGATGATACCACGAACCACACCACTGCGCAGACTTATAGTGGTACCACCACGACTAACGATACCAATAATTAATTGAGAAAGGGGGATGGAAGATGTTAAGCTTCCTTGATATGGTCAACCATTATCTGGGCTACGTGAATGTGAGTGTTAAGATCAAGAACCGCATTTACACGGTCCTGGGGGCCTTAGGTGATTTCTATCTCTTCTACATTGCCATCCGGTACCTGCAAAACGGTCATCCTTTCTGGGGATTACTGATCTTGCTGGTCGCGGTGATTCTGCTATACTTCGTTTTCTTGAACGCAGTGTACTATTTCACCCAAAAGCAGGCACCCTTCGACATCTCGCCGAAGATTGAAAAGTGGCTGCATATGAAGTCCAAGACTGAAGAGGAGACTGCCGGTAAGGGTGGCCAGGGCTATGGACGTAATATTCCCGCCAACGGCTACTTCGATGAAAAGAAGATTTTACCGGGTAAGCTGGCCATGACGGATCAAGATGAACAAAACGTTCAGAATCTGGCCACGCAGCTCCAACAGAATCGGTTACTGACGCTCGATTATTCGGGACTAGGTGACCGTGAAATCATGGAACAAGCCCAAAAGGACGGCAAGCCGGTCTACGCATCGGGGCCCGGGGTCTTGATTCCGTACTTTGAGATGCAACCGGAAGACGACCAGTTAGTGGTCTATGCTGGCTTGAACCAGGCCGACAAGCAACGGGTCGGGACGGTCAGCACGGTAGGTCTCCAGGACGTGGCCGATGTGCGTGAGAAGTTCGAGTTGTACTTGGCGAACGCGTTACTGGTCGGCGGCCCCTTTAAGGTGGTGGGCCGAACCACGTTGATCGAACAGGACAATCCGTTTAAGGTGGCGGTTCAACTGGCGTACAAGCACCATGCAACGTCGACTGCACCGACCGCAGCCACCCGGGAGCAGCGCTACGACGCGCCCCGGAGTGCTTCCCGGACGACAGCGTCACGGGAAACAGACGACGAGCCAATGACGCGTCGTTCGCGGTACCACCATTAAGTTAAGCGAAACGGGCTGCCTTTGGGCGCACGTTTCAGCACCATATCGTTAAGAATACAGGGAGTCTGGGCGTTTGTCCCAGGCTCCTTTTCCTGCGTTTAGGGGTAGTGGCATTCATCCGCCTTACCGGTTGGGCCTGAAGAGGCTGGAACGCAGTGGGCACGACTTGGCGCCCAAATCCATAGTCCCCAAGCTGGCCTTTGGGTAATCCGGGAAAGAACCCCGAATAACCCAAACGACACTACTGAGCCTCTTCAGGCCCAACCTCACGGTTAAACTGAGCGTATCCAAGACAGCGTTTCCTGACGTTTGAACAACCTGCGGGACTGCTAAAGCTAAATAATCAGACAACCTTATTGGGCCTCGAGCCAATGGTCTGCGTCATCATATACTTGATGCTACAAGCGATTGACGGTCTGATTCACACAAGTGCCCACTAGGACCTTATCCTGTTCAGGATGGGGCCCGTTTTTAATTGATAATAGTCAGAATAATAAGCTTGAATACCGCGGCTTGATGGCAAATCATGTTCCGTTATGGTTACACGATTGTAAGCCGTGAGGGTGGTCAGACAGGGCTCAGCCGTGACATTTTCCTTGGTGAGCGTTTTTTGCTCGCCTAGGAAAAGGCCAGCTTGGAGACTATGGACTTGGGGCGTCAAGTTGTGCCCACGGCGTTCCAGCCCTGTCTGACCACCCGGTAAGGCGATGATCAGTGCAACCGTAAACATCAAGTGATGGGGAAAGCTTTCCAAGATAGAATGAGAATGGCCATTGGTTCTAAAAAAAGTAACGTTTTGGCAGAAAACCTCACATGACAGTCAAATTTTTTTTGAGGCCAGAAATCCAGGAAAATCACCGTTTTGCCCCATAAATAGTTCAAGGGAGGCCGGGATGCTGAGCAGGATACTTTGACCCGTAATTTCTTTTGGTTTAAACTTTGAAGTAGACCCTGCAAGTTTCCAGGTATCGGAGCGGTAGGCGCCTGATTAACTTTAGTGATGGGCCCCGCGGACCGGTGAACGGTCACTCATTAACTATTTTAATGGAGGGAAAAATATGTCAATGATTGAATTCCACAACGTCGAGAAGTACTACGGTGACTTCCACGCGTTGCATAATATCAACTTAACCATCGAAGCCGGTGAAACGGTCGTCTTGATTGGGCCATCTGGTTCTGGGAAGTCCACTCTGATTCGTTCCGTGAACGGGCTGGAACAGATTCGAGAAGGGCAACTGATCGTGAACGGCCAGGACTTGGCCAACCCCAAGACGGATATCAACCGGATTCGGAAGAACGTGGGGATGGTTTTCCAACACTTTAACCTGTATGCCAACAAGACGATTCTTGAAAACATCATGTTGGCGCCCCGAATCGTGTTACACCGGGATGAACAGGAAAACAAAAAGGTTGCGATGGAGATGCTGGACCGAGTTGGGCTGGCCGACCAAGCAGCGAAGATGCCGGCTCAGCTATCTGGGGGGCAGAAGCAACGAATCGCGATTGCGCGGTCGCTGGCGATGAAGCCGAAATGCCTGCTATTCGATGAACCGACCAGTGCCTTGGACCCCGAAATGGTTGATGATGTTTTGAATATCATGAAAACGATTGCGGAAGATTCCAGCATGACGTCCTTGATTGTGACCCACGAAATGGGCTTCGCTCGGGAAGTGGCCAACCGGGTCATCTTTATGGCCGATGGACGAATCTTGGAAGACGATTCAAAGGACAAGTTCTTCAACGGCGAGCCTAGCAACGAACGGGCACGTCAATTCCTTAGTAAGATTTTGCACTAATCAGGGAGGTTTGCGATATGAAAAAAATTATGCGCAGCCTGGGCCTGATGCTCGCGCTACTGACCCTGACGGTGGTCGTCAGTGCCTGTGGCTCGAGGCCGCTGTCTCAGCGTAACGTCTTGAAGACGGACCAACAGGCCAAGACGATTACCTGGGGGGTCAAGGCGGATACACGGCTGTTTGGGTTGCTGGATACCAAAGATGGCCAGATCAAGGGGTTCGAAATTGATTTAGCTAAGGCCATCACCAAGCAGATGCTGGGCAAAGATGCCAAGGCGAAGTTCATCCAAGTGACCAGTTCGACGCGGATGCCGATGTTAAAGAACGGGAACATTGATGCCATTATTGCCACCATGACCAATACGCCAGAACGGCGAAAGCAAGTGGCTTTTAGCAATACTTATTTCTACGCTGGTCAATCCCTACTGGTCAAGAAGGGGAGCAGCATTAAAAACGTCAAAGACTTGAACCGCCAGAAAGGCACGGTTCTAGGGGTCGTAGGTTCGGATTCCGTGGAGAACGTCGCGAAGGTGGCGCCTAACGCGAAAGTCCTGCAACTGACCGACTACGCCCAAGCCATGACGGCATTGAAGTCGGGGCAAGGTCAAGCGTTGACCACCGATAACGGGATTCTTTACGGGATGTCCGTCCAGAACCCCGATTACGTGGTCACTGGCGGGACGTTCGTGTCCGAACCTTACGGGATTGCGGTCGATAAGGCGCAAACGCCGTTCCGGCAAGCCGTCAACCAGTCGCTGAAGGAGTTACGGGACAACGGGCAGTATCAGAAAATCCTGCACAAGTGGTTCCATAACGTTAAGGGCTTTGATTACGAGGAGGCGGCTAGAGAATGATTCATATCTTTGCACACTACGGAGGTACGCTCCTCTACGGGTTAGGTCAGACGCTGTTATGTAGTCTGATCGCGCTGGTGTTCAGTCTGATTATCGGGACCTTCTTCGCGTTACTGGAAGAGTCCCCGAATAAGGTCGCGCGCGGCGTGGCCCGGGTCTACATCGAAGTCTTCCGGAACATCCCCCTGCTGGTGATCACCATGTTCTTCTACGTGGTCATTCCGTTGTATGTGATCAAGGTCAACGGGTTCACCGCCGGGACGATTGGGTTGACGCTGTACACGTCAGCCTTCATTGCGGAAACGGTGCGGGCGGGGATTCAGTCCGTGGACCCCGGTCAGATGGAAGGGGCCCGGTCGAACGGGCTGACCTACTGGCAGAGCATGCGTTACATTGTCTTGCCGCAAGCTTTCCGGTACGTGATTCCACCACTGGGTAACCAATTCGTCAACTTAGTCAAGAACTCCTCAACGTTAGCCTTCGTGGGGGGCTTTGACCTGATGTATCAGGGGAACGCCATCGCGTCCAGTTCGCTAGAGACCATGGCGGCTTACTCCGCCGTCGGGGTGCTCTACCTGATCATTACCATGCCGATTAGTTACTACATGCGCTACCTAGAAAAACGGTTAGCTTAGGGGAGGGATTACGATGCTAAATAACTTTATTGCTGCCTACTCCCCGGATAACTTACGCTACCTGTTTGGCGGCCTGGGAATCACCATTCTGGTTTCCGTGGCCTCCATTATTGGGAGTTTCATTATCGGTGCGATTCTGGGGGTCATCCGGTACGTTAAGATTAAGTACCTGTCCGCCTTGGTCGGTCTGGTGATCGACATTATCCGGAACCTACCGTTGATTCTGATTTTGTTCTTCATCTACTTTGGCTTACCGAACCTGGGCGTCAAGCCGGAAGTGATTCCGGCGGCGATTCTCGCGATGACCATCTTCGAATCCGCCATGTTGGCCGAAATCGTACGGTCCGGGATTCAAGCGGTCGACCCTGGCCAGATGGAAGGTGCCCGGGCCAACGGGCTGACCTACTGGCAGGCACTCCGCTATATCGTGTTGCCCCAGGCCATCGTGAAGATGATTCCGGCCATTGTGAGCCAGTTCATCTCACTGGTCAAGGATACGTCCCTGGCGACCATCATTCTGTTACCGGAAATGCTGTACCGGTCACAGATTATCTATGGTCAGAACACGAATTACATTATTCCCATGTTCTTGGCAATCGCGGTGCTGTACTTCGTGGTTTGTTACGCACTGTCCGTGTTGGCGCGGTACTTGGAAAAGCGTCAGGCCTGACATGCTGAGATAAATTTAAGGCGTTTTCGATTCTTCCGGAGAAGGGGGACGAAAACGCCTTTTAATTTGGCCAACTAAATGACCATAAAAAGCCCCCAGTCGCTGAACTGGGGGCTTTTGGTGATCAGTGCCTAATCCTCGACGGAATCGGCATCCGTGACCACGTATGACTTGTATTTGTTGAAATCAGCGCTGGTCAACTCGACGCGCATCGCAGTGCCATCAGCTTGGTAATCCGTTGACAGGACGTTGCAGTGGTCGTTCATGTAGGCCACGATGTCGCCGGCGTCGAACGGAATCAAGAAGTTGGCCGTGACGTAGTTGTGGAAGACCTTTTCCTTCATGGCCCGGACGAGTAGGTCGATGGAGGCGTCGTCCTTAGCGGAGATGATCAATTGATCACCTGCGCGACTAGGGTAGTCGGTCGAAGTCAGGTCCGCCTTATTAAAGACCGTGATCATTGGCACGTCGGTCACCCCAATATCTTGGAGCGTCTGTTCCGTGGTGGCCATCATGGCATCCCGGTTAACATCGGCGTAGTCGACGACTTGGACCAGAAGGTCGGCGTTAGCGGCCTCCGACAGGGTCGACCGGAACGCCTTGACTAGGTTAGTCGGCAGTTGGCTGACGAAGCCGACCGTATCGCTTAACAGGAGCTTCTTTTGGTCAGGGAAGATCAGTTGCCGCACACTGGTATCCAGGGTCGCGAACAACATGTTCTTCACGAAGACTTGCTTCTCCTCGTTCTTGCCGAAGCGCTTGACCAGCGCGTTCATCAGAGTCGATTTCCCCGCGTTGGTGTAGCCGACCAAAGCGACGGAAGGCAGTTCGTTACGTTCTCGTTGTTGGCGTTGGGTTTCGGCGGCCTGGTTGATTTCCTTCAGCTCGTGGTTCACGTGCGTGATCGACCGTTCGATGGTCCGCCGACTCATTTCGGTCTGGGATTCACCGGCCCCCCGGTTGGCGAGGCCACCGCCACCGCCTTGTTGGTCCAGCCGTTGCGACGCGCTGGTGTGCAGGCGGGGCAACTGGTACTGTAACATGGCCAACTGGACTTGTAACTTGGCTTCACGGGATTGGGCCCGGTTGGCGAAGATCTCCAGGATCAGGCCGGTCCGGTCGATGATCCGTGCCTTGGTGCCGTTCTCCAGGTTCCGAATCTGACTCGGGGTCAGCTCATCGTTGACCACCACGGTGTCGACTTGGTCGTCGGCGACGATGGCCGCGAGTTCTTCCACTTTCCCGGTTCCGAAGTAGGTGCCGGGGTTGGGTTTGGTCAGTGCTTGTTGCACTTGTTCGACCACTGTCATGTGGTTGGCCTCGACTAAGGCCGTTAACTCAGCCATGGAATAATCAAACGTCGCTTGACCGGCGTTTAAACCAATGGTGACGACTGGTGTTGCTGGCGTTTCATCCATAAAGTCATCCTCCTTATTAGGTTCCTTGAAGTCAGTATACCATTTTTAGGGACGGGACGGTTAAGGGAGCTTAGGCGGCCCGGATGGGGAGAACGGGTGAAAAATGCGGGGCAATCTTAGAATCCTGAAAATTAAAATGAAATGACAAAAAATTATCAGGAAGTTGGCCAACGCTATCATAAAATTCATGACGGATTAACGAATTTAGCGGGATTACATGCTGATGAAACCAGGAAGCTTCGATGGAAAATAGTGAGAAAACGGGAACGATATCGGCTGATAAATGATAATAAAATTAAATAAAAGTATTGATTCTAACTTAATTTTAATATATGCTGTTTTCAGCGCTCATTCGTTGAGCGGATTTACATATGAGGGGTCGGATTTGATGAGAGTATCTTCAGCACTTAAGCTGGGGACGGTCGCCACGTTCTCAGCCATTTTATTGGCTGCTTGTGGGACCTCCTCCAGCAGTACCAGCCGGGCCAAGGACCAAACCTTGAACTGGATGGAAGCTTCAGCGTTGCCAACTATGGATCCATCGAAGGCAACTGACGTGGTTTCGGGGGAAACCATGAACAACACTAGCCAGGGTTTGCTTAAGTTCGGGAAGAACAGCAAGACCTATCCTGGGGTGGCCAAGTCCTACACCAAGTCGAAGGATGGGAAGACCTATACCTTTAACTTGCGGAAGTCGCAATGGAGTAACGGCGATCCCGTGACCGCGAAGGATTTCGTCTTCGGCTGGCAACGGACTGTGAACCCTAAGACGGGGTCGCAGTACGCTTACCTCTACGGTGACGTTAAGAATGCCAATGCCGTCATGAAGGGAAAGAAGCCAGTCTCAGCCTTAGGTATCAAGGCTGTGGGGAACTACAAGGTCGTTGTGAACCTGGAACACCCCGTCAGCTACTTCCCAACCTTAGTCGCACAGACCAGTTTCTTCCCGCAGAATGAATCCGTGGTCAAGAAGCTAGGGAAGAAGTACGGAACCAACGCCAAGAATAACGTCTACAACGGGCCATTTAAGCTGACCTACTGGACCGGGACGTCGGATAACTGGACGCTGACCAAGAACGACAAGTACTGGGATGCCAAGCACGTGACCCTAAAGCACGTGAAGTTCAATACGGTCAAGGACCCGCAAACGGCGTTGAGCCAGTACCAGACGGGTAAGCTGGACGCGACTTATCTGAGTGGGCAACAACCGAAGAACTACAAGAATAGTAAGAACTACCATTCACGGGACGGTTCGTCGATTGCCTACATCGAACTGAACGAACGGCGTGATTCCATGATGAAGAACAAGAAGGCACGGCAAGCCTTGTCACTGGCCATTAACCGGGATCAGTTCGTCAACAAGGTTCTAGACGACGGCTCTAAGGTCCCAACGGGCTTTGTAACCACCGGCTTAGCGGTTCGTGACGGCCAAGACTTCGCCAAGGAAGCTGCGGTCCCGTCCGCGGTAGCTTACAACCTGAAGAAGGCTAAGCAACTGTGGAACCAAGCGTTGAAGGAGACCGGTCGGAAGAGTTATTCTCTGACCCTTTTGGCGGACGACACGCCGGTTGGGAAGAGTACCACCGAATACGTGCAGAGTCAGTGGTCGAAGTTACCGGGGTTGAAGGTCACCAACCAGAACCTACCGTACAAGACGCGATTGGCTCGGTCGGCCAGTCACGACTTCCAGTCCGTGGTAACTCTCTGGGGGGCGGACTTCCCTGACCCAATCACGGACTTGTCCCTGTTTACGTCAGATGCCTCGTACAACGATGGCGGCTGGAAGTCGGCGGCTTACGATCGAAACATCCAGGATGCGACGACCACTAATGCGAACCGACCGGCCCAACGTTGGCAGAACTTAGTCAACGCGCAGAAGATCCTGATGCGTGATCAAGGGGTCATTCCAATCTACCAGCCAGGTAAGCCGCAACTGGTGAAGTCGACGGTCAAGAACCTCGTCTACTTCCCAGTCAGCTCGAATTGGGACTTTAGTAAGGTCTACATCGCCAACAAGTAAGCTGAACGCCCCGCATCTTAGTGTGGGCACACTAGGGGGATGACGGGGTAACGTCAGCTAGATCGGGTGACGCCCAGGTAGGCGTCATGTTACCCGGTAACATAGAAGGAACCATTAACGCACATCAATGGTTAATGGTTCCTTTTACTTATTACTTTTTAATAATAAAGGGCTTATAAGGGGATAAATTGGGTGAAAAATGGTATGAAATTAAAAAATACTATTGATTTTAATCTTATTCTAATATATGATTGAAACCATCAAATTTGATGTTGTCACTTGGTTGTTTGTACCCAAATTTAAGTTTAGAGGGGTTGGATGAGAATGAAGATTAATTCAGCAGTGAAATTAGGAACGGTCGCGACATTTGCCGCCGTTCTATTAGCCGCTTGTGGGTCGTCCACGAGCAGTAGCAGCAGTAGCCAAACTGCAAAGAGTCAGACGTTAAATTGGATGGAAGCTTCAGCTTTACCCTCAATGGATATTTCCAAGGCAACCGACGTGGTTTCCGGTGAAACGTTGAACAACACCAACGAAGGGCTTCTCCGAATGGGTAAGAACAGCAAGACCCATCCTGGGGTCGCCAAGAGCTATAGTAAGTCAAAGGATGGGAAGACCTACACCTTTAACTTACGGAAGTCGAAGTGGAGCAACGGGGATCCCGTAACCGCTAAAGATTTCGTTTATTCCTGGCAACGCACGGTGAACCCTAAGACGGCTTCGCAATACGCTTACCTGTTCGCTCAAGTCAAGAACGCGAACGCCATCATGAAGAGTAAGAAGCCGGTCTCCAGCTTAGGAATCAAGGCGGAAGGCAATTACAAGGTCGTGGTCACGTTAACGAAAGCCACGAACTACTTCCCAGCGTTGGTGGCTAACCCAACGTTCTACCCGCAGAACAAGTCAGCCGTTGAGAAGTACGGTAAGAAGTACGCCACGAACGCACAGTCTAACGTCTACAACGGACCATTCAAGTTAACGGCCTGGACGGGGACTTCCGATAACTGGACGTTGAGCAAGAACAGTCAATACTGGAACGCGAAGAACGTCAAGTTAAAGAAGATCAATTTCAAGACGGTTAAGGATCCACAAACGGCGCTGAGTCAGTACCAAGCTGGTAAGTTGGATGCCACTTACCTGAGTGGTCAACAACCGAAGAACTACAAGAACAGTAAGAACTACGTGGTTCGGCAAGGGGCTTCGACCTTCTACATCGAACTGAACGAACAAAAGAGCAAGTTAATGAAGAACGCTAAAGCCCGGAAGGCCTTATCCTTGGCCATCAACCGGAACCAATTCGTTAACAAGGTGCTTCAAGATGGTTCGAAGGTCGCCAGCGGTTACGTTTCAACTGGTTTAGCTTCGTACAAGGGTGAAGATTTCGCATCTGCAGCTAAGACGGCTGACGGGACGGCTTACAACCTGACCAAAGCCAAGAAGCTCTGGAAGGAAGCCCTGAAGGAATCTGGCGAAAGCAGTTACGACCTGACGCTGATGGCTGATGATACGGCTGCTGGTAAGAATGCGACTGAATTCGTTCAGAGTCAATGGTCGAAGTTACCTGGCCTGAAGGTCACGAACCAGAACTTACCGTTCAAGACGCGGTTGAGCCGTTCACAAAATGGTCAGTTTGACGCCGTGGTTTCTGGGTGGGGTGCCGACTTCGCCGACCCAATCTCCTTCTTGTCCCTGTTCACTTCTGACAACTCGTACAACAACGGGAAGTGGAAGTCAACGGCTTACGACAACGATATCGATAAGGCCAACAACCAAGATGCCAACAACCAAGCAGCACGTTGGAATGACTTGGTTAACGCTGAAAAGACGTTGATGAACGATCAAGGGATCGTGCCACTTTATCAACAAGCTAAGCCACAACTGGTCAAGTCCAACGTCAAGGGAATCATCTACTTCCCAACCGGCGCTAACTGGGACTTCAGTAAGACTTACATTGCAAAATAAGGTGAAAGCTAAAATCTCGCCGCTCGCTTGCCGAACGGCGAGATTTTATTGAATAAAGCCCAAGGAATGGGGGATGTAATCGGTCACTATTCTGTATACGGTATACAGAAAAATGTAATTAAATACAGGAAAAATGTGACATCAGATTTTAATTTTTATTTTCAAACGTTGTTATACCGGCCTTTCTAACTGGTTAGCTCAAATAAATTAAACACAACCCTTGTTTTTAATGATTTTCTAATATACAATTGGAATCATCAAATTTGAGGTTGTCAATTTATGACACGCAACCAAGATAAGAGGGGTTGGATTTTACAATGAAAATCAAATCGGCAGTCAAATTAGGAACAGTGGCGTCCTTTGCCGCTGTGCTCCTTGCAGCCTGTGGTTCGTCGTCCAGTAACACCAGTTCGGCGAAGGACCAAGAGCTCAATTGGATGGAGAACTCATCGTTACCATCCATGGACATTTCTAAAGCGACCGATGTCGTTTCCGGGGAAACCATGAACAACACGGGTGAAGGACTCTTGCGTGCAGGCAAGGATAACAAGGTCTCCATGGGGGTTGCCAAGAGTTACAGCAAGTCCAAGGATGGTAAGACCTATACCTTTAACCTGCGGAAGTCCAAGTGGAGTAACGGAGATCCTGTAACGGCAAAAGATTTCGTGTATTCTTGGCAACGGACGGTCAATCCTAAGACCGCTTCACAATACGCTTACCTGTTAGCACCCGTAAAGAATGCTAACGCGATTATGAAGGGCAAGGAAGCCGTGTCGAACCTGGGAATCAAGGCCCAAGGTAGCCATAAGTTAGTCGTGACGCTGGATAAGGCCACGAGTTACTTCCCATCCTTAGTGGCTAGCCCAACCTTCTTCCCTCAGAATAAGTCGGTTGCCGACAAGTACGGTAAAAAGTACGCGACGACCGCTCAGGCTAACGTTTATAACGGACCATTCAAGTTGACTTACTGGACGGGGACCTCGGATAACTGGACCCTGAGTAAGAATCCTACCTACTGGAACGCAAAGAATGTTAAACTGAAAAAGATCAACTTCAAGACGATTAAGGAACCACAAACGGCTCTAAGTCAGTACCAGAGCGGTAAATTGGATGCCACTTATTTGAGTGGGCAACAACCAAAGAACTACAAGAACAATAAGGATTACGTTGAACGGAAGAGTGCCGGGACGTTCTATCTGGAAATCAACCAGAAGAAGGACAATCTGTTGCGGAACAAGAAGGCGCGTCAAGCGTTATCGATGGCCATCAACCGGAACCAATTCATCAACAAGATCCTGCAAGATGGGTCGACGCCAGCTAAAGGGGTCGTGGCTTCCGACTTGGCTTCTTACAAGGGGAAGGACTTCGCTTCTGTAGCCAACGTCCCATCTGCTTCGACGCAAGATTTAGCACAAGCTAAGAAGTTGTGGAAGCAAGCCTTGAAGGAAACGGGTCGTAAGAACTACTCCCTGACGTTCATGGCCGATGATACGCCAGCTGGTAAGAGTGCCGCTGAATTCATTCAGAGTCAGTGGGCGAAGTTACCAGGGTTGAAGGTCACCAACCAGAACTTGCCATTTAAGACCCGGTTAAGCCGGTCACAGAATGGTCAGTTTGATGTTGTGGCGACGGCCTGGGGCGCAGACTTCCCTGACCCAATCTCGTTCTTGCAATTGTTCACTTCTGACAACTCGTACAACAACGGGAAGTGGAAGTCCGCAGCTTACAACCAAGACATCGCGAATGCCAATGGCAAGGATGCCAACAACGATGCTGCGCGGTGGAACGATTTGGTTGACGCTCAAAAGACCCTGCTGAAGGATCAAGGGGTCATTCCATTCTACCAACAAGGTAAGGCACAACTGGTCAAGTCCAACGTCAAGGGATTGATTTACTTCCCAACTGGCGCGAACTGGGATTTCAGCAAGACTTATATTGCCAAGTAACCGTATCTGACTTATAGTTTTAACCGGGGAGTAAGGACCAGCGTAACCGTTGGGACTTGCTCTCCGGTGGTATAGAAATCATTTATCATCTTATTGTTTTTGTCTAATGTTGGTTAAGTTTTGAAACTTAACGGTAAAGAGATTGAGAGGTAAGCAAATGGCAAAGTACCTAGCAAAACGGATCTTTTACTTGATCCTGACCTTATTCATCGTGATTACCGTGACGTTCTTCCTGATGAAGCTTTTGCCAGGGACGCCGTTGACCAACCAAGCCAAGTTGTCAAAGAGCCAGATTGCGTTGATCTACCAGCAATACGGCTTGGACAAACCGGTTTGGCAGCAATACGTGCTGTACCTAGCGGGTGCCGTCAAGGGGGACTTCGGGACCTCTTTCCAATTCAGTGATCAACCCGTATCCTACTTAATTTCTAGTCGGATCGAACCATCACTGCAGATTGGGTTGCAGGCGATTATTGTGGGTGTCATCTTAGGGATTGTTGTCGGAGCCTTCGGGGCCATGAAGCAAAACACCTGGGCAGACACCACGGCCACGATTGTTTCCATCTTAGGGATTTCGATTCCTTCCTTCGTGTTGGCCGTTCTGTTGCAGTACTACTTAGGGTTGAAGGCCGGCTGGTTCCCAATTGCCGAATGGGGCGGCTTCATCTACACGGTCTTGCCGACCCTGGCGCTGGCGTTTACCCCGTTAGCCGAATCGGCGCGGTTCGTCCGAACCGAAATGGTCGATGTCTTGAGTTCGGATTACATCGAATTGGCGAAAGCTAAAGGGTTGAGCCGGACCAGCGTCATCTACCACCACGCATTGCGGAACAGTCTGATTCCGTTGATTACCATCGTGGGGCCGTTGGCCGTGAACATCATGACCGGGTCGATGGTTGTGGAAAACATCTTCTCGATTCCCGGGATTGGGGAACAATTCGTTAAGTCCGTCTTGACCAACGATTACCCAACCATCATGGGGCTGACCATCGTCTACTCCTTCATGTTGTGTGTGGTTCTTCTGATTACCGATATTCTTTACGGAATCGTTGACCCACGGATTCGGATTACAGGAAAGGCTAACTAGGAGGTAATTCAATGGCAGATACAGTAAAACTCCCAGAAGATAGCTTTAAGCCGATGACGCCCGCGGATCGTGCGGCGCTAGATAGTGAAAAGATTGCGGCGCCATCCCTTACGTTTACGCAAGACGCATGGCGGCGGTTAAAGAAAAACCGGGGTGCCTGGGTATCCCTCATCATTTTAGCAATTGTGTTCATCATGGCTTTTGGGTCCATCTTCGTGTCACCCCACAACCCCAACGCCGTGAACCCGTCCTATGCCAACTTACCCTCTAAGATTCCGGGCATTGGCATCAACGGGTTCAACGGGACGTTGGTCCAAGCGGGTCAACGCATCGACGCTTACCAACAAGCCGGTGCCAGTTCTGGAACCTACTATATTATGGGAACCGACTATTTAGGCCGGGACCTGTTCTCCCGGGTCCTTTACGGGACACGGATTTCCCTGATCATCGCGTTAGTGGCCACCTTCTTTGATTTAACCATTGGGGTGACCTACGGGATGTTCTCCGGTTGGAAAGGGGGACGGATTGATACCTTCATGCAACGGGTGATCGAAATCATTCTGTCCATTCCTAACCTGGTTGTGATTGTCCTCTTGATTTTGATTCTGAAACCCGGGATGACCTCGATTATTATCGCGATTGCGCTGACCAGTTGGACCAACATGGCCCGGCTGGTTCGAGCCCAGACCATGGAGCTGAAGAGTCAAGAATACATCTTAGCTGCCAGAACGCTGGGCGAGCGACCGCTCAAGATTGCGTTTAAACACTTGTTACCGAACCTTTCAAGTGTGATTATCATCAATACCATGTTCACTATTCCTAATGCCATCTTCTTCGAAGCGATGCTGTCCTATATCGGGATTGGGATCTCATCACCACAGGCATCACTAGGGACGTTGTTGAACGACGGGCAAAAGAACTTCCAGTTCTTACCGTACCAGATGTGGTGGCCAGCGTTAGTGCTGTCCATCGTCATGTTAGCCTTTAACCTCTTAGGGGATGGCTTGCGGGATGCCTTTGATCCACGGACGAAAGAGTAGGTGAAGACGCGTTATGGATAACGAAAAAGATATTTTGGAAGTACGGAACTTGCAGGTTGATTTTAAGACCTACGCGGGGGACGTTAAGGCCATCCGGAACGTTAGTTTTGACCTACGGAAGGGCGAGACGCTCGCCATTGTTGGGGAGTCCGGTTCCGGTAAGTCCGTGACGACACGGACCATTATGGGACTGAACGCCACCAATGCCCGGATTACCAACGGGAGTATCATGTACAAGGGCGAAGACCTCTTGAAGAAGTCGGAAAAGGAAATGGAAGGGATTCGGGGACAAGACATTGCCGAAATCTTCCAAGACCCGATGACTTCGCTGGACCCGACCATGAAGATTGGGCGCCAGATTGCGGAACCTTTAATGGTCCACAAGGGCATGAAGAAGGAAAAGGCCTTAGCTCAAGCTCTGGAAATGATGAAGTTAGTGGGCATCACGGATGCGGAGAACCGGATCAACGATTACCCGCACCAATTCTCCGGGGGGATGCGGCAACGGATCGTGATTGCGATTGCGTTGGTCAACTACCCTGAGATCCTGATTGCCGACGAACCAACCACGGCGTTGGACGTGACGATTCAGGCACAAATCCTGAATTTAATGAAGGAATTGCAAGACAAGATTTCGACGTCGATCATCTTCATCACCCATGACCTCGGGGTCGTGGCCGGGATGGCCGATCGGGTAGCCGTGATGTATGCCGGGAAGATCGTGGAATACGGAACGGTTGACGAAATCTTCTACAACCCCAAGCATCCGTACACCTGGGGCTTGTTGAGCTCCATGCCGACGTTGGATACCAAGGGTGATGAGTTACCATCGATTCCTGGGACGCCGCCGGACTTACTGGATCCACCAGTGGGGGATGCCTTTGCGGCCCGGAACCAATACGCGTTGAAGATTGATACGGAAAAGGAACCACCGTTCTTTAAGGTTTCCGACACGCATTACGCCGCAACCTGGTTATTGCATCCGGATGCGCCTAAGGTGACGCCACCAGAACAGATTGTCGCGCGTCAGAAGAAGTATGCGGAGATGCAGGCTGCGTTGCGGAAGCACCAAGCCGACCACGCCACTCCCGTTGAAGAAGAGGAGGAACAGCAATAATGGACTATGAAAATGCCGAAAAAATCCTCGAAGTGAAACATTTAAAGCAATATTTCAACGTTGGTAAACCCGATGAAGTTCGGGCGGTCGATGACATCTCCTTCGACATCTACAAAGGAGAGACCTTCGGACTGGTTGGTGAATCCGGTTCTGGGAAGACCACGACCGGACGGGCCATCATCCACTTGTACGAACCTACGTCAGGCGAAATCCTGTTCGAAGGAAAGAACGTGGATAACTTCAAGTCAGCTGACGACCGGCGGCAATTCCGTCAGGATATGCAGATGATCTTTCAAGACCCATACGCGTCATTGAATCCGCGGATGAAGGTCAAGGATATCGTGGCTGAAGGAATCGATATCAACCATCTGGCGAAGGACGATGCTGACCGGACCAACCGGGTAGAGGACCTGCTTGAAACCGTGGGTCTGAACAAGGACCACTCCAGTCGGTACCCCCACGAATTCTCTGGTGGGCAACGGCAACGGATCGGGATTGCCCGGGCGTTGGCCGTGAACCCTAAGTTCGTGATCGCCGATGAACCGATTTCCGCGTTGGACGTGTCGATTCAAGCCCAAGTGGTCAACCTGATGAAGAAGTTGCAACGGGAACAGGGCTTAACCTACCTGTTCATCGCCCACGACTTATCCATGGTCAAGTACATTTCAGACCGGATTGGGGTCATGCACTACGGGCGGATGCTTGAGATCGCGGATGCGGACGAAATCTATGCGCACCCGTTACACGACTACACCAAGAGTCTGTTGTCGGCGGTTCCAGTTCCGGACCCAGAGTTCGAACGGGCACGGCAAGAGATTGCGTACGATGCCAGTCATGAAAATGATGGTAAGGAACGGCACTTGGTTGAAATTGCGCCGCACCACTTCGTTCGGGCAGCGGAAGATGAAATTCCGATGTACCAGAAGCGGGCACATGAAGCCTCATTGTTACACTAAATTAAAATAGTTACCGTAAAACACCGGCCGGGTTGGCCGGTGTTTTTTGCGTGGTCGCCATTCGATTATTAAGAATGAAATAGTTTCCCTTGCTTATTCTGTGGGGACGCACTATAGTGGAGGCGTCATAAACGGTGTATATGGTTCGTACTGGAAATGTTGACTCCCCGTTGCAATTGGCATGGGGAGAAATTGGTAGAGGAGGCCTATTGATGACAACCATGACGAAGCATCTAACGAATACGCAATGGCACAAGGCGTTAGTGGTGACGGGACTAGTGACGGGCGGGGTGATCTGGGGAAGCTGGACCGGAATTGCCGCCCGGGCTGACCAGCAGGCTACGGGCATCAGTCCGGTAACGCCTACCCGGACGGTAACCGCAGTGACATCCACCCAACCGGCACGGACCCCGCAACAGTCGGAGGTCCCGGTGACCACGGATCCGACGACCGTGCAGACTCCGTTAGTGGGGACCCCGGTGACAACGGACGGGGAGCCAACTGTCCAGGGCCAACCGACCCAACCACATGAGCCCCAACCGACTGGTAGCGTGGAACCATTAGCGGCAACCACGGTTACGGATAAGCCTGCTAACAGCGAGAATCGGGCCAATCAAGTCCAACCACCAGTCACTGGGACGGCCGCTAATACGGCGCCCACCACGGCCACTACGCCAGTAAACACCATTGACCAGTGGATGCCGGATAAGAACCTGCAACAGATTGTACTGAAGGCCCTCCAGTCGCAACAGGCCCACGATGGGCAAACCACCTATACCGACGCGACCCAGATAACGCCCCAGGATATGACCACTCTAACTACCCTGGATGTGACCCAGTACAAGCCTATCACCGGGGACGTGATTCGGGGACCACTCTATTATGCCATGTTAAATTTGACCAACTTAACCGGCTTGGAGAAGGCCACCAATCTAACGGACTTGGCGTTATCGACCAAGGATGCACGAACCAACGATGATCCAGATGGGGACCAGGGCCTGTGGCAACATGCTAAATTAAGCGATTTGACACCGATTCAGAATCTGACCAAGTTAGCTTACTTAAACATCGAAGAGGACAGCATCTCGGACTTAACGCCCCTCGCCAAGTTGACCAATCTCCGGAGCCTGACCGCCGACCATAACCAGATCAAGGACCTGACACCGTTGGCGGGGTTGAAACAATTGTCTTATTTGGACCTGGATTATAATCAGGTGGGAGACATTACACCCTTGGGACACCTCACTAATTTAACGTCCTTGGCGTTGCAGGTCAACCAGATCAAGGACATTTCCGCGCTGGCTAAGTTGACCAAACCCATGAACCAGTTGATGCTGGATGACAATCAGATTTTAGACCTGTCTCCCTTGGCGCACCTGCAAACCACGGGGGAAGGTGCCGCGATAGATGCCAGTGAGCAGCTGGTCTACTTGGATCCGATTAAGGTCAAAACGGATCAGGACGCTTACCAGTTCACGTCACCGGTAATTGCGAGCGATGGGCAGCCGCTCAGCGTGAAGACGGTGTTGGGAACAGGGGCGGATAAGACTTCGTTAAACTCAACGCCACTTTCGGGGACCCGGTTGACCTGGACGGGCATCGTGCGGTCCGGTCAGCGCTACATTGGTGTGACCTGGCTTGATCAGCGGATGGACTGGGATTGGGCCGGCTATCGCGGGAGCTTTTCTGGAAAGCTCATGATTCCCTATGACCTGGTCGCACCGCAGCCGGTGAGTCCGGTCAACAGTACTCCGAGCGTGGTTCTCCCCGCCGTGACACCTGCAGATGAGGGGACTCCCGTTGACGGGGCATTGATTCCCGGCGATGAGCGGCCAGTGGGACGTCCCTTTAAACAACCGTTCATGATTTATCTCAAGCGGGCCCTGAATCGGTATCTGCGGGCAACCTTTAAGCGAAACCAGATTCAACAGCATTATCGGCAGTATTCGCGGCAGACTGCGCCCACGTTCAAGGTTGTAGGCACCCAGCACTCAAGCCAGGGGCGCTTGCGTTACCGACTAAGCGACGGGAGCTTTGTGACGGCCCGCAAGGCCTTTACCGCTAATTTGTACTGGCAGGGGAAGGCCTACACCAGATTGCGGGTTGACCGGACGGTTTACCAACATTCGCAGGCCAAGTTGACGCGCAAGAGTCGTATCAAGGTCCTCAAACGGGGCCAAGTGGTGCGAATTAAGCGGATGATTGTTCGGCGGGGCTACATGACCCGTTATCAACTGACCAATGGCCAATACGTCACCGGTAATAAGCAGTTTGTGACGCCGTTGGCAACTAAGTGATTGGGTGGTCGCCCACGGCGTCACTGCCGCACTAAGAATAGAATAAGATGAGTTGCTAAGGGCACTGACTAGCTGGTCAGTGCCCTTTTAGACAGGTATACTAAGTCGTAAATGAGTAGAGAGTGAGGCAGTCGCATGGCAAATCAAGAACCAGCATCTCAACGACCAAGCGTGGTGTCCCTTCCCGGACAGCAACGAACCGACGCACGCATCGCAGAGCTGACCGCTGTGTGGGAAGCCAGTGTTCGCGCGACCCACAAGTTTCTGTCACCCAGTGAGGTTCAGACGATTAAGCAGCTGGTCCCGCCAGCGTTGCGGCAGGTTCCCCAGCTCCTGGTGGCTCGGAACGCCGATCAACGATTACTAGGATTTATGGGACTTAGTGAGCAACGGGTGGAAATGTTATTTGTGGCCCCCGATTCACGGGGAACTGGTGTGGGGAAAACGTTGCTCACGATGGCGATTCGCCGCTACTACGTCACCGAAGTCACGGTGAACCAACAAAATCCGCAGGCGGTCGGGTTCTATCACCACATGGGGTTTCAGACGTATCGCCGGACCATGACCGACGAGCAGGGGGCACCTTACCCGTTGCTGTATCTTCGGTTGGAGACGGAATAGGCAGCTCGGGGGTTTGAACGGTTAAGGGGAACATGGTATTCTGAGACTATTCGGCATTGAAGGAGTGACGTGAATGAGTGCGGTTAGTGGTCTAACGATGACCCAACAGGATTAGGGGCAGGCAATGGACGAACCCGTTCTCCGTTGTTCAGCCCCATAGAGGAGCACATTTTGGATAAAACGATTCGAGAAACTTTACAATTAGACGTGATTTTAGACCAGGTCGCCGCTTACACCCACAGTGATTATGCGGCGGACCAGTTGCGTCAGACACCGGTCCAAACGGACTTGAAGGATGTCCGCCGTGAATTGGGCCTCACCCATGAGGCGCACCGGTTACTGAGTGAAGACGTGTTGCTCACGTTCTTCAACTTGGACCAGATCGCCGTGATTCGGACCAAGCTGGATCAGGGCCGGTTACTGACCGTGGAACAGCTGAAGGCCGTTCAAAACACGCTGGTGAACTGGCGGCGGTTGAGTATTGTTCTACACCAGCACACCACCGAGATTCCCTTTTTGATGGACCTGTTAGCGCAGCAGCCCCCGCTGAATGGATTGCGGGACCGCTTGGATGACGTGCTAGACTTGAACGGCATTCGGGACGACGCAACGCCCGAGTTGGCGCAGTTGCGTAAGGATAAGGCTAAACAAACGCGGCAGATTCAGCAGCAGTTGAACCAATTCATCGGTAAGCATTCCCATGAGTTACAGGGCAAACAGCTGATTCGCCGGGACCAGCATTACTGTGTCCAACTCAAGGCCACTTACAAGCATAAGTTCAAGGGAACCGTGATGGGCCAATCCGCGACCGGGTCCACGGTCTTCTTCGAACCCAGCACGGTCTCTAAGACCGGGCTGGAGTTAGCGGCCACGCTGGCTTCGGAAGAAGGCGAGGTGTACCAGATTCTGGCGACCATGACCGGGGACGTTGAGGAACACTGGACGGACTTGCAGAAGCAAATCGAACTCTTAAGTGAGTTAGACCAAATCTTCGCCCGGGGGCAGTATGGCTTGGAACACCAAGCTATCTTGCCTAAGCTCAACGGACAACAGGCCCTGCACATCGTGAACGGCCGGCACCCACTATTGGGAGAAACGGCGGTTCCGTTGAACGTGACGTTGGACGCCCAGCAGAGTCTGATGATCACCGGGGCCAACTCCGGGGGGAAGACCGTGGTCCTGAAGACCATCGCGTTGTTTTCCATGATGGTCAAGCTGGGCCTGGAGATTCCCGCTGACGAAGGGACCAACCTGGCCGTCTTTGACCAGGTCGCCATCGATATTGGGGACCAGCAGAACATGGCGGCCCAGTTGAGTACCTTCTCGGGTGAGATGACCACGCTGGTGGGCATCACCGACCATCTGCGGCCGAATGCCCTGATTCTCCTGGATGAAATTGGTAGTGGGACCGACCCGGAAGAGGGGACGGCCTTAGGGATTGCCATTATCCAGTACTTGGTCGACCAAGGGGCTAAGTTGGTGGTCACCACCCACTACACCGGAATCAAGGACTACGCGGTGGCCCAGCCCAAGTTTGTGACGGGAGCCATGGCGTTTGACCGGCAGACCTTAGAGCCCGAGTACCGGCTGTTATTGAACCAGGTCGGGGCCAGTGAGGCCATGTGGCTGGCGGAGCGCATCGGGTTGAAACCGGAGATCCTGGCGCTGGCCAAGCAACACTTGAAGCTGCAAGCAAAAAAATAGTATGACCTAAAAATTGCCCTTAGCTGTCGTGTGACAGTTAAGGGCAATTTTTAAGGGGTCAGCTCGAGCTGATCCAAGATGACCGCAAGCTGAGATGGCGGGGTTGTGGGTGAACCACCGACTGTTCGCTTGCAGGAAGGGACGGGCAAGGGCCCGAAAAAAGAAAAACGCCGCCCTACACGAGTTGGTAGCGGCGACGTTTAGTTAGTGAAGCTAGTCTTCGAAAGTTTCGATGGGTTGTTCTTGGGTTGCGGTCTTCAGCGCAGTCCGCTTTTGAACGGCCCCCAGGATGGCCCGGGCAATGGGCCCCACGATCAACAACTGTAATGGCAGTGCCATGAAGAGGTTGAAGATCCAAGTGTGGAGGTACGTCAGGAACACGTTGCCCCCGAAGTTTTGGGTGACAATCATCCCGAAGAGGGACATCAGGGTCACCATGCCGGCCACCATCATGCAAGAGATGGCCAGGGCAATCCGAATCTGCTTTTGTTTCATATAATCGTTAATGATGTAGCGGAAGAAAATGAACTTCACGCCAGGACCGATGATTCCTAAGTCGCAGATTGCCGCGACGATCAAGGCCAGTGGATAACCCACCAGGACCTCCCGGATAAAGTGGTGCGAGAAGCCATCCGTTAAGGCGATGTTGTAACCGGCCATGACTAAGACCATCAGGCCAGCCATGACAGCGGTGAATAGTAATTCTTCTTTAAAATTTTTAGGCATTTAATGTGTAACTCCTTGGTTTAATTCCCACGAAGTCTTACATTACCATAAAAACTGAAGGGGTGTAAGGATTATTTCTCAAAAAAGAAATGATAACGTTTTCGGACCGAAAATCGGGGATGATTGCCCATTAATGGCCCGTGGTCAGGGGGTGTTGGTCCACGATAATGCGGTGTTCGTCCCGTTCGAGGATGCCCCAGTTTTCGCCCAAGAAGGCGTAGTGGTCATCGTAGCGCACACTGTAGTCCGTCAGGGTAGCCGGGCCACCTTCGACGGGGGTCGTGACGACCTTGACCTGGGCGTAGAGGATGCCCGTAGCCGTCCCGTCATTTTGATTAACGGTGATCAGCCGGGTCCCATTTTGCGTAAAGCTCCGGTCGCTGGCGGCGGCCACTTGGGTGAACTGCCGGTTGAGGTTCTCCCGGCCGCTAGTTTCTGAGATCAGGGCGTCATCTTGGTAGATCCGATAGGTCCCATCGGGCGCCATCAACCGTAATTGTGCGGCGGTGTCGTGGGCGTCACTAGCGATGGACCACTGGTTGATCAGGCGGGTCAAAATTAAATTACTTTCTGCTTCTCCATAAGTCATGACAAGTCTTCCTCACTTTTTAGGATAGAACGGGGCGTTTCGCGTCCTAGGTCCATTAAACCACCGATGACCGTTCCTGTCAGTAGGGGACCCCAGAATCGTTAGGGTGGTTGCGCAAATGAGCCTAAGCCGACCCCAGTGTCTGCCGGAGGACGGTGAGGACCTGCCGTTGTGCGGCAGTCAGGACGTGGTTGGTCCGGTAAGCGATGCTGGTGATGAATTGGGGTTGTTCGTCATCCATCAGTTCCAGGCGAACCACGTCGTCCCGGTGCTGGTCCACGATGGTGGTCAGGAAGGTGATCCCCACGTTTTCGGCAACCAGGTTCATGATGATGTGGGTATCGTTGGCCCGGTAGACCACGTCGGGGCGAAAGTGGTTCCGACGGGTCAGCTTGTTGAAGGCCGTGTTGTGGACAAAGCTACTATTAAAGAGGATAAAACGTTCGTGGCGGAGTTCACTGAAGTACAGCCGCTTGCGGTTGGCCAGGGGATGCTGGCGGGAGACAAAAATGCTGAAGGGCCGGTGGTCGAATTCGTTGACCGCCAGTTGTTGGTAGGAGAGGGGTTCGATGGAGCCCAGTAGTGCGATGTCGCACTGTCCGTCGCGCAGGGCGTGGCGCAGATGGACGGAACCGCCCGCGATGGTTTGCAGGTTTTCCAGTTCACCCAGGGCCTGCAGACGGGCAGCGACCTTAGGAAAGTAGAAGTTTTCAATGATGGGCGGTAATCCCAGGATGGTGCGTTGTTGTGTGAGTCGGTCGATTTCTTGGTGGGTGATCTGCAACTCCCGCAGGATACTGGTAGCGTGCACCGCTAATTGCCGGCCGGTGTCGGTGATCAGGAGCTGGTTATGGACCCGGTCACGTTGGACCAGTTTAGTGGCGAATTCAGCTTCCAATCGTTGGATGGCCAGGGTGATGGTGGGTTGCGTGACCCCGAAATATTCGGCCACTTGGGAAAAGTTTTTTTGCAAAGTTAATTGGTGAAAATAGTCTAGGTCTTTGATGTTCATTTATAAAGTCCTCCCTATCAAGGATACTAGCCCTATTATAAATTATTTTTATATAGGCTACCAGATTTGACTATAGTTTATACCGAGCACTATAGTGGGCCTTGTAAATTGAAGTTAACCAATTGGAGGTTAGTCATCATGAATGCAGAAAATATTTTAAACAATCCATTTTTAAACAAAGGAACGGCCTTTACTCAGGCGGAACGGAAGCAGCTTGGGCTGACGGGAACATTACCCGCCACGGTCCAAACCATTGACCAACAGAGCCAACAAGCCTACGCACAATTCCAGAGCAAGTCGAGTGACTTGGAGAAGCGGATCTTTTTGATGAACCTGTTCAACGAGAACCGGACGTTATTCTTCCATCTGATGAACCAACACGTGGTTGAATTTATGCCCATCGTGTACGACCCAACGGTTGCGGATTCCATCGAAGAATACAGCCACCTCTTCACGGACCCGCAAGGCGCTGCCTTTATCTCCGTGGATGATCCGGACAGTATCGAAGACACGTTGCGCAACGCCGCCAACGGTCGGGATATCCGCTTAGTCGTGGTCACGGACGCTGAAGGCATCTTAGGGATGGGTGACTGGGGCGTCAACGGGGTCGACATCGCCGTAGGAAAGCTGATGGTCTACACGGCCGCCGCCGGCATTGACCCTGCGCAAGTCCTGCCCGTTAGCATCGATGCGGGGACCAACAACCAGAAATTGTTGGATGACCCGATGTACTTGGGGAACCACCATAAGCGGGTCTACGGTGACGCCTACCACGCCGTGATCGACAAGTTTGTCGCAGCGGAACAGAAGCTGTTCCCAGAATCACTGTTGCACTGGGAAGACTTCGGCCGCTCCAACGCGAAGGTCATCTTAGACAAGTACCAAGATAAGATTGCGACGTTTAACGATGACATCCAAGGCACTGGGATGGTGGTCTTAGCCGGGATTTTGGGGGCTTTGAACATTTCCCACGAAGACATTAAGGACCAGAAGATCGTGATCTTCGGTTCTGGGAGTGCCGGCATGGGGATTGCCCACCAGATCTTTGATGAGCTTCAACGGGCGGGGCTGTCAGCCGATGAAGCCCGGCAACACCTCTACGCGGTCGACAAGCAAGGCCTGTTATTCAGTGACACGCCAGACTTGACCGCTGCGCAGACGGAATTCGCACGGAACCGGGATGACTTCGCCAATGCGGCCGAGCTCACTGATTTAGCCGCTGTTGTCAAGACGGTCCACCCAACGGTCCTGATCGGGACGTCGACGCAACCTGGGACCTTTACGGAAGCTATCGTCAAGGACATGGCGGCCCACACGGAACGGCCAATCATCTTCCCACTCTCCAACCCAACCAAGTTGGCTGAAGCCAAGGCGTTGGACCTCTTGAAGTGGACCGATGGTAAGGCCTTGATCGCCACCGGGATTCCAGTGGGCGACGTGGACTACAACGGCACCACTTACCACATTGGGCAAGGGAACAATGCGCTGATGTACCCGGGCTTGGGCTTTGGGTTGATCGCCTCGACGGCCAAGGTCTTGAACGGGGAAACGTTGTCGGCAGCTTGCCATGCTTTAGGTGGCTTGGTCGACACCACCCAACCTGGCGCGGCAGTCTTGCCACCAGTTGACCAACTGACGGAATTCTCACAGAAGATTGCGGAAGTGGTCGCTCAAAGTGTCGTTGATCAGAAGCTGAACAAGGAACCCATCACGGACGTTAAGCAAGCCGTTGCGGACATGAAGTGGGTCCCAGAATACAAGGCCGTCGACTAACACCGGCCGTGCAGTCCGCTGTACTGATTCTAAAGTAAAGGGGAATATAACTAGTGACTGTTTTATGGAATTCGGTACAAAGCGTCCTAGTCGTGGTCCTGATTATGATCTTGGGCTACGTCTTACGACGGAAGGGCTGGTTTGACGACCAGTTCGGGGGAACCATCTCGAAGTTCATCAAGAATATCGCGTTGCCCGCGTCGATCTTCGTCTCAGTGCTGAGTCGCTTAACGCGGGGACAGCTGGTCTCCTTCTCGGGGTACCTAGTCTACGGCTTCATTTCCGTGATTATCGGTTACCTGATTGCCTTCTTCTTGGTTCGGGTGATGAAGGTTCGTCCGGGCCGCCGGGGGATCTTCATCAACGCGATGGTCAACGCCAACACCATCTTTATTGGGTTACCGTTAAACATTGCGTTGTTCGGTGACCAGAGTATGACCTACTTCCTGGTCTACTATATCGTGAACACGGTCTCGACTTGGGCCTTCGGGGTCTTCCTGATCTCTAACGACGACCCGACCAAGCCTAAGCAGGCCGGGAACCATCACATTGACTGGAAAAAGGTCCTGCCGATGCCCCTAGTCGGGTTCTTGGTGGCCTTGGTCTTCTTGCTCCTGAACATCCCGATTCTGAAGATTAGCTTCGTGAACTCCACGCTGACTTACGTGGGGAACTTGGTAACGCCATTGTCCCTGGTCTATATTGGGATTGTGTTGGCCGACGCCGGACTGAAGAGTATCCACTTTGACCGGGATACCATCGTGGCCCTCTTAGGCCGGTTCATCTTAGCACCGGTGGTCATGGTTGGTCTGATTCTGTTAGGCGCCCACTTCGGGAACGATATGCCAACGCTGGCATCGCAAACGCTGATTGTTCAGTCCGCGACGCCAATGCTGGCGGTACTGCCAATCCTGGCCAACGAGGCTCACGGTGACGTCGAGTACGCTACCAACGTGGTCACCACCAGTACGGTCCTGTTTATTGTGGTCGTACCAATTTTGATGAGTTTGATCCAGTTTGTTTAAACCGTAATCGCAGAATAGAAAAAGTTGATGACAACAGACGAAAAACGGGTCCATCCTCCGCTGGGGATGGGCCCGTTTTGATTGTGGAATTATTTAAGTTTGCCGGTGGTGTTGTTGAAGTAGTTGACCTTGTAGTGGCCGTCCTTCACGGTTAATTTCGTGACCGAACCGTTCTTGGCGGAACTCGCAACGTCAATGTCGGAATACTTGGACACGATGCTGCGGATGGTGGTCCCGTGCGTTGCGATGACCACCTTGTCGCCATCCTGAGCGGCCGCCACGATGGCGTCTAGGCCGGGTTGCAGGCGATCCCAGAACTCCTGGTCGTTTTCGGCATCGTGGAAGGGGTCGTGTTCCTTGATCAGGTCGCGGGTCTTCTCGATGCTCAGATCGCGAATCATGGCGTCGTAGGAGTGCGACCCTACCGGTGAACCGACGAAGTGGGCGGTGAAGGTCGAGTCGAGTCCTTCAAAGAAACCGAAATTCTCTTCTCGCAGGGCCGGGGCCGTCTGAAGGTCGGCGACGTCGAGGGTGTCGTTAGCCGCTAAGATGTGTTGCGCCGTGGTCTGGGCCCGTAGCATGTCGCTAGCGTACGCGGCCGCGAACGGAATCTTAGCGAGTCGTTGACCGACCCGATCAGCATCGGCGATTCCCTGAGCAGTCAGGGGGGAGTCGGACCAGCCCTGCATCCGGTGATACTTGTTGAGATAGGTCTGGCCGTGACGGACCAGATAGAGTTCGATGGTTGCCATGAAAAACGCTCCTTATAGATTAATTAGCCTCGGGCGGTGATGCCCGCGCGAGACTCGGGTGATATCAACAGACCTTAGTGTATCACATTGTCTGGTAGGGAAACGAGTTATGCTTGATTTGATTTGCTAGGTAAATTGCTGAGACGGTATTTAGAGATGACGTAAGGTTGGTGAAAAATGGCTACTGAGAAGTAGACACGATAGCGTAATTGTAAGCCGTGAGGGCGGGGAATAGGCCCCCAACAATTGTCCCTAGTTGAGGACCCCCAGCTTCTGCCGAATCTCACGAGCGGTGGTAGCGCTACTGGTGAAGATGACGCGGTCGTTGACCTTGAGGAGGGTCTCACCGGTTGGCCGTAGGAAGTGGCCGTCCCGGTAGATTCGGCTGATGGTGATGTCGCCTACGAACGGGAGCTGACGGATCGCCAAGTCGGTGTAGCGCCGGTTCCGTAGTGTCACTTCGTAGACCGTGGTGTTGCTAGACGTCAGTAAGCGAAGCGTGGTAGGCGTTTCAATCAAGCTACGCAACATCGCAATATTGACACTAGGTGTGTTATAGACTTCGATGCCCAGGGCGATGAGTTCATCGGCCCGTTGGTCTAAGACGTTGCGGTCCTCGAACCGGACAATCACCCGGGTGACCCCGTAGGCTTTGGCGGCCTTAGCCAGTTCGTAGTTCTTGGTGGCGTTGAAGTGTCCCAGAACCACGGTGTTGGCATCAAAGACCCCGGCGGCCTTAGCTGATTCGGGGGTCAGTTCTGGAAGCAACTGGGTGTTGACTTCGGAGTTATAGGTCCGGTAGTTGGTATCCTTGTCCGTGTACATGGTGATGTCGTACCAGCCCTGGGAAAGTTGCTGGGCGACCGGTACCGTCATTAGGTTGGTCCCGATGAAGTGAACCGTGGTCTTCTTCAGATCCTCGGCTTCGGCGGAATAACTCATATTGAAGAGGAGCGGTCCGCAGACACAGGTCAGGATGGCCGCTAATAG
Organism: Levilactobacillus namurensis; assembly: GCF_032197885.1. Classification (NCBI taxonomy): domain Bacteria; kingdom Bacillati; phylum Bacillota; class Bacilli; order Lactobacillales; family Lactobacillaceae; genus Levilactobacillus; species Levilactobacillus namurensis. The sequence goes on from NZ_CP134159.1 coordinate 867,861, forward strand.
GAAGGCGCCAGATTGTTGGCTGGTCACGGCGTGCATGGCCTTGGCAACTTGCAAGACGGCTAGGACCATGGTGATGGTGACCGCGGACATGGCGGTACCGGCCAGGGCGTTACCGCGTTTGAAGCGGAGCCGTAAAACCCCGTAGACGGTGACTTTGGCCAATAGGTAGGCCACGAAGAAAGCGGGGATCAGGATCAACGTGGCAGGTTGGGCCAGCAGTTGCCGCAGGTTCAGGTTGGCACCGCTCATCATGAAGAAGATGGGGATGAAGAACCCGTACCCGATGGCGTCGAGGCGGACCTTAGTGTCTTCGCGGGGCTGTAGCAGCTTCATCACGATCCCCGCGACAAAGGCGCCCAAGATTCCCTCGGCCCCCACGGATTCGGCCAGGACCACCAGGCTGAAGATCAGGAAGAAAGCCAGCCGAATGTCGAGTTGAGTGGTCGATTTGTTGATTCGTTCGTAGAAGTTGAAGAACGGCTTGAACCGAATGAACAGCACACCAGCGGCCACAAAGATTAAGAGGATCAACCATAGGGACTGATTGTGGCTACCGAAGATGGCCGCGTAGATGGTCAGGGACAGTAGGGGGACGATTTCCCCCAGGGCGGCGATCAGGAGGACCGTTTGCCCGAATGGCTTACTCAAAAGTTCCTTTTCCTTTAGGGTCGCAATCACGATTCCTAGGGAGATGGTCATGAAGATGATGGCGGCTAACCAGGGGTCGGAGAAGAGCTTGAGGGCCACCAGTCCCCAGCCAAGCAGTAGTGAACAGACCGCAATCAGCAGGTAACTAAGACCGGCCAGGAAGACCGGCGAGTACTTGGGCGCGTTATTGGCGACCTTCGCGGCTAGAGGTGTCTGGGGTGTCTTGCGGCGCCCGAAGAGGCTGAAGTCGATCTCCATCCCACTGAGAAACATTAAGAAGATGACCCCGGTATTCGATAGTAGGGTCAACGTGTCGTTAGTGTGGACCATGTTGAGGGCACTGGGGCCCAATAAGATGCCGACTAGGATCTCGACCACGGCGGTTGGTAAGAGGCTTAACCGAAACCGAGCCATGGCTAATGGGGTCACCAGTGCGGCTGCTAAAATGATTAATAGTGATAATTGATTCATCTGAAATCCCCCCCGAACTTTGGCTCTATTATAGCAAACTGACCCTTAAGCGCGGTGGTTGGTGCTTGGGGGCGCATTGCTTTATTTGTCAGGGAAAGAAGTGTAAAATTGTTAGGCGAATTATTGCAGAACTGACCGGCAGGTTGTCAGTCACACCAAGGAGGAATTGCGTTGGCAGATTCAATCAAAGCCCGAGAACAAAAGCATTTAGATGAGGTCGTTGCCAAGATCAAGGTGGCCCAAGCGGAGGCTAAGAAACGAATCGACGTTGCCGAAAGCGATGAGGCGGGGATTCGGAAGAACTTTGTCAACAATCTGCGGCTCAAGACGGATAGTTACGAAGGCATCATGGAAACCGCGTTATCCGTACGGCAGCAGCAACAGATGTTGGCTGAACGACAGAACAGTTGGCAACACGCCACCACGGAATTGAGTACGTTGAAGCGCCTGGAGAAGCGGGCCTACTTCGCTCGAATCGACTTTCAGGAAGGGCCTAACGCCAAGCCAGAGACCATCTATATCGGCCTGGGGTCCTTCTCGGATACGCCGGATCACTTCCTGATCTACGACTGGCGGGCGCCCATCTCCAGTATCTACTACGATGGGGAGCTGGGGAACGTCAGCTACCAGACGCCGGACGGTGAACAGAGCGTCGACGTGAAGCTAAAGCGGCAGTTCCAGATCGAAGATGGCACCATCGTCACGCTGTACGATACGGACCAGACTGTGACGGACCAGATGCTGCTGTCGGCGCTGAGTGAACATTCCGATACCCATATGAAGAGTATCGTGACCACCATTCAAAAGGAACAAAACCAGATCATCCGGGACACCCATTCCGACCTGCTGTTCGTGCAGGGGGCGGCGGGGTCCGGGAAGACGGCGGCCATCTTACAACGAGTGGCCTTCCTCCTGTACCGTTACCGGGGACACTTAACGGCGGGACAAGTTATGTTGTTCTCCCCCAACCAACTCTTTAACGACTATATCGACCAAGTGCTGCCTGAACTGGGTGAGCACAACATGGTCCAGATGACCTACTACCAGTACGCGGGGCGGCGGATGCCGAAGATCGACATTGAGACCCTAGCGCAACGCTTTGCGGAGAGTAATACGCCGGCTGAGAAAAAGATCACCCAATTAAAGGGGAGTCTGGCCTTCTTCAATGCGGTGACCCATTACGCGGACCATTTGGAACAGCGGGGGATGGTCTTCCGCAATATTGTCTTCCAAGGCAAACCGTTCATTCCTAAGGAGAAGATCCAAGAGATCTACTACAGTTTCAATCGCAACTATCACTTGGGCAACCGGCTCCAGGCGACTAAGGAAGCCTTGATTCGGATCCTGAACCGGCGGATTGCGGGAGAAATGAAGTCTAAGTGGGTTGAAGAGACCATCCAGGACCTGAGTAAAGAAGAGCTGGATAGCCTGTACGGGGACCATCCACGGGAATTCGAATCGGCGGACAAGGAATTCCAGTTCTTGGCCCGTAAAGTGGTCATGCAGTCACTGGAATCCGTTCGGCGGGCCATCGTTCGGGCACGGTTCTTGAGTATCAATAACCAATACGTGCATATGTTGCGGGAGATGCCCCGGCACATTGACCTGACCCAGTACGGCATCACCCAGGCGGATTGGGATGCCAGTGTGGACACCACGATCAGTGAATTGCGCGACCACCGGATGCAGTTGATCAACACCACGCCGTACCTGTACCTTTACGATAAGATTGCCGGGAAGAGCGGTGACCGGGAGATGCGCTACGTCTTCATGGACGAGATTCAAGACTACAATGCGTTCCAGTTGGCCTTTTTGAAGACCACGTTCCCCCGGGCGCGGTTTACCATGCTGGGGGATCTGAACCAGGCCATCTTCACCAAAGAAAACAGCCACACGTTATTGCAGGAGTTGAGCACCATGTTCGATCCTGAGAAGACGCGGGTGGTCCAGTTGACCCAGTCGTACCGGTCAACGCAACAGGTGACCGACTTCACCAAGCACATCTTGAAGAACGGGGAAGCGGTGACGTCGTTTGCCCGTGAAGGGGAGTTGCCGACGATGACGGTGGCGCCGGACGAGGACGCTGCCCTCCAACGGGTGATGGCGGAGCTGAAGCGCAATGACCAGGATCACGAGACCACGGCCATTATTGGAAAAGACTTAGCGGACTGTCGCGAGATTACGGAGAAGCTGACGGCAGCGGGCGTTCAGGTGACGCTAATTCGCTCGGAGAACCAGCGGCTGGCGCCCGGAATCATCGTGGTGCCGTCGTTCCTGGCCAAGGGGCTCGAGTTCGACGCGGTCATTGTCTGGCACGCCTCGAAGAGTCGCTACGGGGCGGACGACGAACGGCAGTTGTTGTACACCATCTGCTCGCGGGCCATGCACCGGTTGAGCCTGGTAGCGATTGACCAGTTATCGCCACTGCTGAGTGACGTGCCGGCAGATGAATTTGAAGTCGTGAATGTAGATTAATCGAGGACCGTTCGGGGCCGGAGCTTTTCCGGTTACGAACGGTCTTTTTTAGGGGCTGGTAGGAACACTCAGGGATTTGGGGAGCCGAAAGCGGTTTATTTGTTGGATAAATGCGTTATAATGGGAGATAAATTTTGCAAAATCATTTCGAGGTGTCTTCATGAGTGATCCCATTAATTACAATGCATTTACCCGCGACCAGTGGAAGCAGTTCGCCAACGCCACGGCACTGCCCCTGACTCCCGAAAGTCTACGGCAGATCAAAGCCTTCAATGACCGTATCTCCCTTCAAGACGTCCAGGATGTGTACATTCCGTTGATCCACCTATTACGACTCGAGTTCGACCGTTACCGGCAACTCCAGAAGGACAAGGCGGCCTTCCTGCACCAAGCCCCGCACCGGGTGCCGTTCATCATCGGGATTGCCGGTAGTGTGGCGGTGGGGAAGAGTACCGCGGCCCGCTTGCTTGAAGTCCTGTTGAACCACTACTTTGTGGGGCAGCGAATTCAGCTGATCACTACCGACGGCTTCTTGTACAGTAACGAAGAGCTGAAGAAGCGGAACCTGATGGCGCGTAAGGGGTTCCCGGAAAGCTACGATATGTCGTCGCTGATTCATTTTTTGAACGAAGTGAAATCGGGCAAGCCGTTGATCAAGGCGCCCCTGTATTCGCATAAAATCTATGATGTGATTCCCGACCAGTTCGAGTACATCGTTCACCCGGACATCTTGATCGTTGAAGGAATCAACACCCTGCAACTCCCCACCAACGAGCAGATCTACGTCAGTGACTTTACCGACTTTTCCATCTACGTGGATGCCGAGGCGTCGCTGATTGAGACCTGGTTCTTGGAGCGGTTCGAGTTACTCCTCCAGACGGCCTTTCAAGATCCGACTAACTACTACTACCCTTATGCCATCGGGGACCACGACCAGGCCATGCGTAAGAGCAAGCAGGTCTGGCACGATATCGACCTGAAGAACTTGGAAGAGTACATCTTACCGACCCGTAATCGGGCGGATATGATCATTCACAAGACCTATCATCACCGCATCGACCGGTTGTTGTTGCGGAAGTATTAGCCTGACCACACAGCCCCCGGGACCCAATGGTGTCCGGGGGCTGACTGTTGGCGAAAAGGAGGGGACGGTATGCTACGGAATGCAGAAATCGTTGATGGGCCGGCGGTCGCCATGCTGGTCTTACACGAGTTGGAACGCCGGCAGTACCGGCAACTCCGCCGGGTCACCAAGGAACAGCTGTCGCAATTGCTGTTTGTGGGTTACCGGGAACCGGGATTTCGGTATAACTACCACTTAGCGCGGGTCTATCAGAACCAGGGGGTCGCGGTTGGGGTGGCGTTCGGCTTTCCAGCGGAACAGGAAGGTCAGTTGGATAACCAATGGACTACGCTGTTCGAGCGGTTGCAGATCACGCCGCCACAGCAGCCGGTGGTCTGTCCCCGTGCGTTGCCCGACGAGTGGTACCTGGACTTATTGACGGTCAATCCCCGGTATGCGCATAAGACTTATCAGCTGAAGTGGTTTGACGAGTGGTTGATGACTGATGTGCTCCAGCGCGCCCGGGTCAGTGACAAGCCCGTGGTGGGGTTAGATGTGCGTCCGGGGACTGCAATCGCTTCCTTAGCGGCCCAGTATGGATTTGTCAGCACCCAGCGGCGACGCTTTGACCGGCAAACCTACTTACACTTGCGTTATCGGCGGTCTTAATCGGCAATTTTTGATTGACCCGCACCGGTGAAATTAGTATTATATAGGCAGTGTTATCCAAAAAAGAAAGGGTGAATGGCTTGGCAAACGTTGATCTGTCCAAATTTGACAAAATCATCGTCTTAGACTTCGGTAGTCAGTATAATCAGCTGATTACGCGCCGGATTCGTGACTTAGGCGTTTACTCCGAGCTCAAGGCGCACACCATGAGTGCCGCTGAGATTAAAGCTTGGGGCCCTAAGGGAATCATCTTTTCTGGGGGACCGAACAGTGTCTATGATGATGACGCGTTGAAGGTCGATTCAGAAATCTTTAACCTAGGGATTCCGATTCTGGGAATCTGCTACGGGATGCAACTGATGGCCTACGATCTCCCTGGTGGGAAGGTCGAATCAGCGAATAACCGCGAATACGGTCGCGCTGAGATTGAGGTCTTAAGTGACGACGCAACGCTCTTCAAGGGAACCCCTAAGAAGCAGACGGTGTGGATGAGTCATGGGGACTTGGTGACGCAGGTCCCAGATGGTTTTGAACGGGTCGCAACTAGTGAGAATTGCCCGATTTCGGCCATTCAAGACGTTTCCCGGAACTTCTACGGGTTACAATTCCATACGGAAGTTCGCAACACGGAATACGGTACCGACATTCTCAAGCACTTTACGTTTGATGTTTGTCAGGCGGAAGCCAACTGGTCAATGGACGATTTCATTGATCTGCAGATTGAACAGATCCGCGAGACGGTCGGCGATAAGCGCGTCTTGTTAGGGCTGTCTGGTGGGGTCGATTCCTCCGTGGTCGGGGTGCTGTTGCACAAGGCTATTGGGAACCAACTGACTAGTATCTTCGTGGACCACGGGCTACTCCGGAAGGGTGAAGCCAAGCAGGTCATGGACAGCCTGGAAGGCAAGTTCGGCTTGAACATCGTCAAGGTTGACGCGCAGGACCGCTTCATGAGTAAGCTGGCCGGCGTGACGGAACCGGAAAAGAAACGGAAGATCATCGGTAACGAGTTCATCCAAGTCTTTAACGACGAGGCGCAAAAGCTGGACGGTATCGACTTCTTGGCCCAAGGGACCCTGTACACCGACGTGATCGAAAGTGGGACCGATACGGCACAGACCATTAAGTCCCACCATAACGTGGGTGGCCTGCCGAAGGACATGCATTTCCAATTGATCGAACCGCTCCGGTCCCTGTTCAAGGACGAAGCCCGGAGCTTGGGTGAGAAGCTGGGGATGCCGAGTGACTTAGTCTGGCGGCAACCGTTCCCTGGCCCTGGTCTGGGAATTCGGGTCTTGGGCGAGATTACGCCTGAGAAACTCCAGATTGTTCGGGACAGTGACCTGATCTTACGAGAAGAAATCAAAAAGGCCGGTTTAGACCGGGATATCTGGCAATACTTCACGGTCTTGCCAAACATCAAGAGTGTCGGGGTCATGGGCGATGGCCGGACCTACGATTATGCGGTCGGTATCCGGGCGGTAACGTCCATCGACGGCATGACGGCCGACTTCGCGCACATTCCATGGGATGTCTTACAAGCCATCTCCGTGCGGATCGTCAACGAAGTTAAGCACGTGAACCGCATTCTGTATGACGTCACGAGTAAGCCGCCTTCGACAATTGAGTGGGAGTAAGCTTCCTGCTCGGTAAATTAAATTGTTAAAGAAATGGTGTTCAGGGAAAACCTGGATGCCATTTTTGTTTGGAGAAGTTTTTGCTTGACTTGTTTAAAGTAAGCATATAAACTGAACTTATTCTACGAAAACGTAGAATAGTAAACAACGGAATTAGGAGACCGATGATGTTGGAATCATGGAGATTAACGGAAGACCTAAACGTGACCGATGGTATCCTCTTCTTTTACGATGAGGGGTGTGCGCATTGTGTCACGCAACAACGGGCCGTGGAATCGGTGACGGCCCAACTAGCGGGCACTTTACCCGTTTATCAGATCAACGTGTACCAACAGCCGCAAGTGGCCCGGACGTGGGGCGTCACCAGTACCCCGACCCTGATTCTGGTCCAAGCCGGTCAAGCGGTCGCAACTTATACACATGATTTAGACGCCGCCCAATTGCGGACGGTGATTCATTATTATTTTGGAGGGATTAAGATGGCTGAAGAGAAATCAGAGTCAACGGAGACGTTACACATGGTGACGGGCGGAAGTTCACTGAGCACGGGCGTCTGTGGCCCGGATGGATGTGAGATCGACTGGAACCAGGCTGCGACGAAACCCACGACGCAAAAGAAGCAGGCCGCCCATGACCACGACTAACTTAGCGGAGACCTATCGGGACGCAGCTTACACCCAATTGGTCAGGGTGGGGAAGGCGCTAGGCAATAGCTCCCGCTTAAAGCTTTTGAACAACCTGGTTCAGGGACCGAAAACCGTCGAGGAATTAGCCAAGACGGTGGGGTTGAGTGTGGGCACGGCGTCAAAAAACCTCCAGCTCTTGAAACAGGTGGGGCTGGTTCGTGTGGAACGACGCGGTAACTATGTGGTGTACGACTTAGCCTCAGCGCAAGTCCCGCAGGTGCTCTCACTGTTGGTCGATGTGAGTGAGCAAGCTCTGCCGGAACTCCGCGCCTTAGAGCAACAGCTGTCCGCCCAACGGCCACCCTTACCGCAATTATCGATTACGGACATCACCCGGGAATTGGCGACCGGTCAACCGTACCTGATTGATTTACGGCCTGCTGACGAGTATCAAGTTGCCCATCTCCCGGGGGCGCATAACTTCCCCTATGATCAGATCATGCAGCGGTTGGCCGAGATTCCCCGTGATCGGGAATTGGTGGTCTACTGCCGCGGTCGGCTGTGTGGCTATTCTGAAATGATTGGTCAGCAGCTCAAAGACCGGGGGTATCAAGTTCAGATTTTTCAAATGACGGTTTGGGAGTGGCAACAGGCCCAAGCCCAATAGACGGAAACATTCATTAAGGAGACGATGAGAAAATTATGGAAATCGAATACTGGTCCGACATTGCTTGCCCCTTCTGCTACATCGGGTCGACTCGGATGAAGCGGGCGATGAAAGAAATCGGCATCTATCAGGATACCAAACTGGTCTTAAAGGCCTTCCAACTGAATCCCATGGAAGCCAAGATGGCTAAGCCGGGCGACTACCTCAATCACTTTACGGGTGGTCGCGCAGAGATGGCCGACCAGGCTAAGGAGAAGATGGCCTACATCTCCCAGATGGCCGCCGAGGAAGGCTTAGACTTTCACCTGGATAAGGTGATTCCGACGAACACGATGGATGCGCACCGTCTGATCAAGTTGGCGGCGAGCCATGGTGACCGGGAGCTGACGGAACGGGTTATCAACCGGTTCTACCAGGTCTACTTTACGGATGGGGAGTCCATCGCCGACGCTGACGTGTTGACCCGAGCCGCTCACGACGCCGGCTTAGCCGATGATGAGGTACAACAAGTTTTAGCGTCCCAGGACTACCAGAAGGAAGTTGTGGCGGACGAACAACAAGCCCAAGAAATGGGCATTCAAGGCGCCCCATTCTTTGTGTTGAATCACAAATACGGGATCAGTGGTGCACAACCTTACGACGTCTTTGTGAAGGCTTTAAGACAGGTTTTAGCCGAAGAAGAAGCCGAGGCTTAAACGCAACCCCCGTTGGTCAGGTTATCGCTGATCAACGGGGGATTTTTTTGAGAGGTCGTTTATATGGTGACCGTTTTATCCAATAATCATAAAATGGTGTAGCTTATTAATAATGATTAGTTTATAATCATCATAAGTTAATTGATACGCAGCCAACCACGAAAGCGAGTAAACTTATGGTGACTAAACGATCAAGGAAGATGATGAAAAGTCTCAGCCTAGTGGCGACGATGGGGCTATGCCTCTGGGGCGTGCCCATCCAAGCCACGGCAACCGCCAAGACCCCGCATTGGGGTAGTTGGAAGACCACGACCGTGACTTACTGTTATCAGGGGTCTTCCGCGTATTACCAGAGCATCTGGAAATCAGCCGCACAGCAATGGACCCGTTCGGGAACGGTGCGCTTGAAGGCTGTGAAGACGCCGCAACAGGCCGATGTGGTGGTAAAGGGCGCCAGCGTCCAGGTGGCACGTCAGGGCATGGCGGGCGTGACCCACTACGCTTATCGACCGAATAAGGTGGTCCACGAGATTACCTCCGCGAAAGCCATGCTAAACCACCAGGTGTTGTCCGCTCACCGGTACACTAAGAAGCAGCGCACCAACGTGGCGGCCCATGAACTGGGGCACGCGTTGGGCTTAGGCCACTCCAAGAGTCGGCGTAGTGTGATGCACAAGTCGAACCGGCACGCGACCATCAGTCGGCAGGATCGCCTAGCACTGAAGCGGGCGTACCGGAATCGTAAATAACCGCTAGAAGTCATCAACCGGTGGGGGATGGCTTTTTCTGTGTGGAATATCGGTGTCGTGAGGCGTTGAGGTTTAATTGGTACTGAATAAAGCCGCTAGCGAATTGAATCGCCAGCGGCTTTTTGAGCATTCTCAATTAATGTAACGGTTATTCAACTGGCGTGACGGTTGGCACAGCAGAATCAGGACAATTAAGCCACCGACCATGGGGACTAGGTTAAGTAGCCAGAAGGCGCCACTGTAGCCCAGGTCGTGGAAGCGGCGAATCTCTGCCGTGAAGCTGGCAATCCATAGGCCGACGTAAGCCACGAACATGACCAGTAACAGGGCGTAGAAGAATAGCGCCGAGAGTCCCGTGGGTTCGTAAGCGTCATCCAGTCCGCCGAAGAGTGCCAAGAGGAAGAAGGCGACTAAAGACGCAGCACCGGCTAGTAGGCCGATGCCTAAAGCGGCCCACCAGTAATCGGCGCGTCCCATACGCTTATTGATAGTCAGGGCATCGCGGAAGTAGAGCTTGGTGGAGACGACCAGTCCAGGAACGGGACTTTCATTATAGACAGCATCGCCGGGTTGCGGCTGTGATTGGTGATAGGTTGAGCCGGCAGTGTTTGGCTGCGGATTAGTTTGCTGGGTGGTCTGGGTGGCGACGGCTTGACCGTGGCCGCAGTACGGGCAGAATTCGGCGTCACGGGGAATGGACTTGCCACAGTTAGTACAGAACTTGGTTTCGTGCATGGAAAAGACTTCCTTATATTATGTATGTTGTCAGCTTTTCGCGTCATCGGGAGTGGACGGGTCCGGTGGGGAACGGTGTCCGGCACCAAGACTAAGTTTCATCATATTGAGAACAGATGGGAAAGTCAATTGCAAAACGTCTGGGGGAATGGGAACGGACTTATTAATCAGTTTGACTGGCCTTTAAAGATTTACCCTATTCAACGGTTAGTTAAGTAAAACAACTAAAATATTATCCATATTGTAAAAGAAAGATGGGTACGACTGGTAATGATGATGAGACGCACCATTATAGCATTATATTGATAGCATAGGGAAACCGGTCTATTCCAAAACGGTTCATCCGATTGACTTTGTCGGGCTATTAAGGTTATAATAAATGGTAACAAATAAGCTTATGTGTGCATAAAACTTATCTGATTTTGGTCATTGTTGAATAGGGGGACCAATCATGGGTGTTATGGAGAAGAAGACGCATTTCAAGATGTATAAATCACACAAGGGCTGGCTGGTTGCGGGAATCACCGCAACGAGTTTAGCAGTGGGTTTAGTTGTGGGACCACAGGCAGAACAAACGGCTCAGGCGAGTGATGCGGCACCCGCAACCGAGTCGATCAGTGAAGGTAATGACGTTGAACAGGGCTCTAGTGCTACGCTGCGGTCGACTACCGAAAGTGATGCTAATTCGGTGTCCCAGGAAACGCCATCAGGGACTGAATCAGTAACGGGAGATAGTCAGGCCGAAACGACCGACCAGAAGAACCCGGCTGACGCGACTAATCAGGATTCGAAGACGACAACTTCGGATGATCATGTGGTGAGTGAATCTTCTAGCGACCAGAGTGGCCAAAGTGAAAGTTCTGCGCCAGCCGATGAATCGACTAATGAAGAGAGTACATTGTTAACTAAAGAAACTGAAAGCGAGCCGGTTGATTCAGCTGTTGAAGAAAGCACAACAACGAATGACGTTCAACAGGTAAAGAAAATCAATCAGACTAGCGTGAAGAGCGCTGATATGGTGGATAAACAAGCGGATGCTAAGGCTGACGCGCAAACAATCGATCAGTGGATGCCTAACAAGACTTTACAGCAATGGGTGTTACAAGCTTTAAATAGTCCAAGAAGCAGCACTAAGCCGGACGACGTTAAGATTACCAGCGTGGATCAAATTACACCTGAAGATATGCAGTACCTAACGAACTTTAGTACTGAAATTTACGGGACAACTTATATTGATGGTAAGACCTCTTTCTCGCTTAAGGGACTTCAGTACGCCACGAATTTAACTCATTTGGATCTCACCAATGATATTGATACAGATCCTAATGCTTTACGTGGGGATATCACGGATTTGTCTCCTTTGAGTGATTTAACTAAATTAACTTGGCTACAAACGGGGCTAAGTCGGATATCGGACATCACGCCAATTAGTGGACTGAAAAATATTAAATCTTTATTCTTGGGGATTGCGAACATCTCGGACTTTTCATCGTTGAATTCTGCCCAATATACGGAGAGATTTGCAATTGAGCAACAGTTTGTCGAAAATAAAGTCGTCTATATTCCAACGACGGGGAAGTATGAGATGATTAATCCGGTAAAGCCTCCCAAGGGCATGACGATGACGGTTCGTGATCAGGCTGGGATTGGAATCCCAATCATTCCCGAAACTTTTCCGAATTCAACTGTTCGAGTGTTTTGGCAGGGTGGTACGGGAAGCTTGTCTGCTGATCAGAGTAAGCTAGAGTATCAGGCAACACAAAATCAAGTTGAACCAGGACAGACGTACAATCCTTTCGCTAGTAAATATCAAAATATGCCACAAGAGGATTTCACTTTCTGGTTTAATTCGATTTTTGATTTTACTGGTAATGGCAAGACGATTAGTTCAGCCGTTGCAATGGTAACGCCTTACCGGGTTTCCATTCCGGCGTCACCCGTCACAATCAACTACGTCAATGAACAAAACGTTTCACTGGCCAATTCTACGCAATTAAGTGGATTACAGGGCGAACCTTACGAAGTCAGTGCGCCAGTCATTCCAGGATACGTGGTCACTAACGCTGACACAACGGTGACGGGAAACTTTACGGACATGCCCCAGTCGATTACGTTTACTTACAAGAGTGCGTTGGTCAACGTCACCCAAGTAACCGAGCAGATTAAGTATCAGGATGCCCAGGGAAATCAGGTTGCTGATTCAGCGGCACAACAAGTAACCTTTGCAACGATTACGGACCCGAATACCCGAGTTGATCATGTATATAGTAAAGTCGGCTCGGATACCAATATGACGCTGGATAAGGATGGTCAACCGGATGCTTCGTGGACGTTGTACCTAGACGGTAGTACGATTTCGCTGGCGGCAGTGGCTAACCCGGAGATCAAGGGGATGCACGTCATTAAAACCACGGACCCGGCTAATGATTTGACGCAGACAGTGGCCCAGATTGTAACGAACCAGTCTAAGAATTTGGCCTTCGTGGTAACTTATGGACACGATTTCGATACGGTGCTCAACCAGGTCAAGGAAAACATCACTTACGTGGACCAATCTGGCCAGCAGGTCGCCACACCAGTTGACAAGGCCATCACATTTGCGACGGTGACGGATCAGACCAATCAACAGTCGGTCGTTTACAGTCACGTCGGTGATGCCCAAGCGCCTGCACTAGATGAAAATGGAACTCCAACGGATACGAGTTGGGTGCTTTATCAGACTGGACAGCCAATTGCTTTTGAGGCAGTCGTTAACCCGACCGTTAAAGGCATGCACGTCATCAAGACCACGGATTCCGCTAATGATTTAACGCAGACCACGGCCCAGAACGTGACGCCTACCAGTCAAAACTTAGCTTTCGTGGTCACCTACGGACACGATTTCGATACGGTGCTCAACCAGGTTAAGGAAAACATCACCTACGTGGATCAATCTGGCCAGCAGGTCGCTACACCAGTTGATAAGACCATCACGTTTGCGACAGTGACAGACCAGAGTAATCAACAGTCAGTTATTTACAGTTACGTTGGGGATGCCCAGACGCCTGGGTTAGATGAAAATGGCGTACCGACGGACGCTAACTGGGCGGTTTACCAAGCGGGGCAACCCGTCACGTTTGCGGCAGTGACGAACCCAGCGGTCAAGGGGATGCACGTGGTGAAGACCACGGACCCTGCCAATGATTTGACGCAAACCACGGCTCAAGCGGTCACCAATGCGAGTCAGAATCTCGCAATCGTGGTGACTTACGCCCACGACTTTGAGACCACGCTGAAGCATGTCACGGAAAACATCACTTACGTGGATCAAAACGGCCAACAGGTCGCCACACCAGTTGACAAGACCATCACGTTTGCGACGGTGACGGATCAGAGCAATCAGAAGTCGGTCATTTACAGTAATGATGGCGAGGCCCAAGCCCCTAAGTTAGACGAAAATGGGGTGCCAACGGATGCGAGCTGGGTGGTTTACCAGGATGGAACGCAGTTAACCTTCGCGGCGGTTCCGAACCCTAAGGTTGCAGGTCAGCACGTGGTAAAGACCACGGACCCGGCTAACGACTTAACGCAGACCACGGTCCAGAGCATCACGCCAACCAGTGAGAATTTAACGTTCGTGGTCACCTACGCTGCAGATGCAACCACTGGTGGCGGTGGTGACAACGGCAACAATGGTGGCGATAACGGTGGCGGTGACATTGACACTGGTGGTAATGGCAATACCGTGAACCCAGAAGTTCCCGAGGTTCCAGATACGGGGAACAACGGCGGTAACGTGGTGGCACCAGGTGACAATGGCGACCAAGCAGCGGTTAAGCCAACGAAGAAGCCATCCAAGCCAGGGTTAAGTAATGGTGGTAACGCGGCAACCGCGGCAAACGGCGGTTCCGCGGCCACGGCTGATCTAGTCAGTCAGAGTGCGCCAGCTAAGCAGCAATCGCTGGGTACGGTTACCCATGAGACGACCGCGCCAGCTGCCGACAAGTTACCACAGACGAGTGATCAGCAAAACAAGGGTGCAGCAGTCATCGGACTGGCACTGTTGGGATCATTGGCTGGTTTGTTGGGGTTGAAGAAGCGGAAAAATTAGATTTAAGAGATAGGTATTTATTTAAGGTTGGTCTAAGGCTTTAACTGTCACTAGTTGACAGTTGAGGCCTTAGACTTTTTTGGTAACATGAGTTTTATTTTTTGTATTAAGGTGTGTTAAAAATAGATGTTCGTTTTGCGGAGTTAGTGGTTGACTATTAAGATGATTCTTATTTTGATAATGACTGGCGCTGCTGTTACATACTAATTTATAGTGTGTGGTATGCTGCTTGTGAGGGAGTACAACTAATCCAATCTGGCATTTAAAATAGGTGAGAATCAGGAATGCTAAAAGAAGTATTGATTAATTGGAAAAATATCTGGTTTTGATGAGGAAAAAGGTATAATTGCAATACTTTGTACCCTATGATTGGAACTTATTGACGTGTATTATTTATTTGAGGGCTATAAACTAAATATTGACTTTAAGTAAGTTAAGTGATTTTTTGATATAATGAATTTGATTGAATAATATTTAACAAATTAAATTAGGGGAGGGATTGTTTTGCGTTTAAATCAGAAATCATTGGAAAGAGACCAACTAAAGGTTGATGAATTGATGAAACCTTATCAGGGAAAGTTGGTTTCTGAACTAAAACGAGGATTTCTTCAAAATTACTCGCAAGACACCAAGGCATCGTTTGCGGTTTTAGCAAGAAGAATGTTTGGGATATCTGATAATCATTTGAGTTTGGATAGCAGCGAGAAGCCTTTAATTCTAAAAACGATTAGGGTTACTGGCAATGACCAGCCCGCTGAAAATATGTCTTTTTTTGAAGTGCGGTTTGATGAGTGGTTAGAAGCGGATTCTTGGCATGAGACGATGCTGTATCAGTATTTTTATGATACGCAGTTCGTGTTTCAAGTTTTTCAGCAGTTTCCATCCGGTTTACGTGTCCCAGATAATCAGATGACCTTCAAGCGAGCACTGGTATGGCAGATGCCCGATTATGACCTAGAGCATGGTTTAAAGAAATTATGGTTAGATACCTGTCATTTGATTAAAACAAATCAAATTCGTATTGTGCCCAAGAAGCAAAAAACAGGTAAGATTATTTATCGGAATAATTTGCCCAAATCCAAGGATAATACCGTATGTCATTTACGTCCTGGAGGGAAGAATGGTAAGGACGTGATAATGTTACCCAGTGGTCAGGAAATTGCTAGACAAAGATTATGGTTAAACAAGCAGTATGTAAATGATGTCATTCTTTGAGGAGTGAAGGATATATGGATATGGAACAAACAACAGTAAATTTAAGAGAACTG
Organism: Levilactobacillus namurensis; assembly: GCF_032197885.1. Classification (NCBI taxonomy): domain Bacteria; kingdom Bacillati; phylum Bacillota; class Bacilli; order Lactobacillales; family Lactobacillaceae; genus Levilactobacillus; species Levilactobacillus namurensis. The sequence goes on from NZ_CP134159.1 coordinate 883,654, forward strand.
ATTAACGAGAATATTGTTAAACCAGGGAATCAACATATTAAGGTACCTATTGAACGGCCTAATGGTAGTGAATTTGATGGTCATACTTACTTAATTCCATTAGAATACCTGTACTATAATGATCAGAATGGACGAATTGGCTCAGCTATTTCAGAGTATGAGAGTGAACATGGTGAGTTAAAGCCTGGGCATAATGAGGAATATAACCAAGCCATTCAGGAAATGATTGCAAACAGTAATAGTCAAAAGATGAAACGGTTAGTTGATGATATTGGTCGAAAAGGTCAGGCACTTCCAGGGTACGTTTTGAATGATGGACGGGTTGTTGACGGAAATCGACGGTTCACTGCTGAGCGAATTCTTGCTGGTGATGAGTCAGTGGTTGGCAAACAGTATTTTGAAGCGGTCATCTTGGATAATTTGACATTGAATAACGAGGATGACTTGTATCAAATCAAACAGCTTGAGTTGAAGATTCAATTTGGTCAGCTTGAGAAAGAAGATTATGACCCCATCGATAAGGCTATTGATGCTTATAAGACGATTAAGAAAAAACATGTTATGACGAATAAAGAATACGCTAAGTATGCTGATATGAAGCCCATTGATGTTGAAAAGCTAGTTAATGAAGCTGAGTTAGTTGTAGAGTTTCTTAGGTTTATCCATGCAAATGAGCAGAATTATGCAATCGCTAAAGAAATGAAACTTGACGGACCGCTGCAAGATATGTTAGTCGAATATAAGCGGAGCATCAAAGATTCGCCTGATAAAAATGAAATTTTAGGCGCATTATTCACTAAAATCATTCAGCTGCGAACAGATGAAGGGGAGGATGACTTTAAGGCAGCCTTTCGACCGTTAGTTAAAAATGTCATTGGTAAGCACCAACAAGATGATTATTTAGAGGAAGTTGCTGATAGCTCTGATGCAGTTGAGTATGCCTTGCAGCAAGATGCTGATGGTAAGGAGACTGAGGTAAAGAATGCTAGTGAGGTCTTTGCACGTATTAAGAGTGATGAGGAAGCGGTGGCTGCTTTAGTTCAGACAGATGAGGCCAGTACACGAGCATTGGATAAGACGGCGAATGAAAAGCAAAAGGCCGAACCTGTTAAACTTGCTAGGGCCGCGTTGGATAAAGTTGATGCCATTAATCCTGATATTGTTGACATTTTGCCACGTGAGGAATGCGAAAAACTAACAAATATTTTACGAACTTTAGAGGAGAGCATTAGTAATATTCAAGCGCATGCGGAGGAATAACTATGTTCTATGACATAAGGAAGTCTGTGAAGAGCACCTATACATCAACCGAGACTAATATTAGTGAAACATTTTATAATCCTATTTTAGCGGAAAGTATTGCTTATGACCGGGTTAGCGGTTACTTCTCGTCGAAAGGGTTGGCCCAATATGCGGTGGGGTTAGATCAGCTGGCTGATAATGGGGGGCGTGCGCGTTTCATTATTTCTGCGGATATTTCAGAGGACGATTTTAATTCGATACAGAAAGGTTATCGTCTAAAATCAGAGCGAGAACGACTTAGTGAGAATGACGAAGTACGCTTAGGAAATCTGGCTTATATGATTGCACAAGGACACGTTGAAATTAAATTTGGTTTAATGCAGAATGGACTTTTTCATTCTAAATGGGGATTATTTCAGGATGAAGCCGGAGAACAAATCTATTTTAATGGATCAAATAATGAAACGCAGAATGCCATGGAAAATAATTATGAAAGTTTTGATGTCGATGTTTCTTGGGATGAAAGTCAGAATGTCAGGAGTCGTATTGCAGCAAAACAGAAGGCATTTGAAGAATTATGGATGAATAGAACCAATGGTGTCGAAGTTCGGGAGGCGACAAACATCGTTTACAAAGAAATAAAAAACTATGATCAGCATAAAATTCAGCGTCCAGTAGTGACCACTGACGGGTCTATTATTTTGGAAATGAGCGAAGACAAGGAGAGCTTCGTACTAAAAGACTATTCTCATCAGGATGTTTTAAAGAATTCCATGGTTCGGCGTAAAGCTGAAGTTTACCAGGATCCGGATAAAGGTTACCCGTTTTTAGCTAAAACGTTTAATTATCGGGAGCTTGACAAAGGAATTCGTAAAATTCAACGGGGAATTAGCCGAGTTAGCGATGTTCCGTTAGTAATATCTGATGAAGTAAAAGATTATCTTTCGCGCGAACGTTATTCAATTGAGGAGTATAGAAAGGCAGGATTGACGGCTAAGAATAATGACGAGCGCTGGCGTGACGATTATCTTCAGTTCCAGAAAGTTGTTTCACAAGAGGTGTCGCGGCCGTTGAAGGATTTACAAATGAAGTCGGCATTTTATATGTATAATCAGAAAAGAGCCGCTAATTTTTCAGTACCAGGCTCGGGTAAAACGACGATGTTATTAGGTGTTTTTGCTTTTTTGAATCAAGGAAGTAATCCGAAAGTTGACCGAATATTAGTCGTTAGTCCTATTAATGCCTTTACGTCATGGCGTGATGAGTTTGAGACGGTTTTCAATGGAAAGAAGAAGTTAGTTTCGTTTGGAGCACAAGACAGTGATGCGTCACCTCTGAGATTGAAAGCAAAGTGGTATGATGCAAACTTGGTTTTAATTAATTATGAGTCGTTACCAAAGTATGGGGATGCGCTAGCTGAGTTACTGAAGCAAGATGGAAAGAAGACAATGTTAGTCTTTGATGAGGTCCATCGTATCAAAGGAATTGGCTCTGTGCGCGCTCAACAAGCTTTGGAACTGACGGATTTTGTTGATTACAAATATGTTTTGACGGGGACCCCGATTCCCAATGGCTATCAAGACTCGTGGAACTTTTTACACTTGTTGTTCGGCAATGAATACAGTACCTATTTTAATTTTTCTAAACCAATGCTAAGCAATCCTAGCAAATTTGATATTCAAGAAATCAATAAAAAACTGTTTCCTTTCTTTTGGCGAACGAGTAAGGATGATTTGGGCGTGCCGCCGGCTAATCAGGATTCAATTATCGAAGTTGCGCCTTCACCGGAACAATTAAAGGCAGCTGATTTTATTTACACACATGAAAAAAGTCAATTAGCGGTTTTGATTCGGCTATTGCAATTATCGACGAACCCCCAATTGTTAACGAAGGCTATTTCGTATGCGGATTTAGGGTTCTCTGATGAAGATGTGCCTGGTGAGGATAATTATGAGCAGGCAAGCTCAGAGTTATCCTATAAGATTAAGCAGGAAATCCAACGGTCACAACTAACAGAGCTAGCAGATTTGAATATTGATAAAATCAAGTCGCCAAAATTTGACGCAGGCATTAAGTTGGTTAAAGATTTAGTGCAAAATAATAAACGGGTTGTTGTGTGGGGACTATTCGTTGATACATTGAACAAGATTTCTGAAACATTAGAACAAGCCGGAATTAAGACGGCGTTAGTTTATGGGGCGACACCTAAAGATGAACGTGAACGTCTTCTTGCTGATTTTAAGAAGGAGGACAGTTCTATCCAAGTGTTAGTGTCCAATCCTAATACTCTTGGAGAGTCAGTATCGTTGCATAAGGTTGTTCATGATGCGGTTTACTTTGAGTATAATTATAATTTGACGTTTATGTTGCAATCACGGGACAGAATCCATCGATTGGGATTAAAACCTGAAGATCAGACGAATTATTACTACTTGATGACAGTCTCAAATAATCCATATCATAACTTTATTGACAAGAAAGTTTATGAGGCATTAGGAGATAAAGAAAAGCGAATGAAGAATGCTATCGATAAGCAGGTTCTGGTCCCAGAATTCTCTGATGATGCGTTTGATGAAATGAAGAAAATTATTGATGATGAGAAACCTTAATTAATTGAAAGTTCTGTCTAGAAGATTGATGTTTTCTAGATAGAACTTTTGTTTGATGAAGAATACATGGAAGTGATTAAGTAGCATTTTTAGGACTGTATTAGCGAAAATGATTATAGTATTGAATTAAGGATACACAGTATTCTGTATTTTTTAGAACCTGCTTTTCCCAAAAATGTAGAGGTAACCAACCGGCTTCACGAAGTTGTAAATCATCTCGTTTATCGCGGGCCATATTCTCTTCAATTTTTTTGATCCAATACTCACGATTACGTTTAAGCCGTTGCTTTCGGTTAGGCCAGTCCTGCCCATGCCAAAATTCGCCATCAACGAAGATTGCGATTTTACTTTTAGTAATGGCAATGTCTGGTGATCCCGGTAGGCTTTTATCATTTCGATGATATCGGATGCCATGGTGCCAAAGCGTTTTTGCTAAGAGCGTTTCTGCCCTACCACCTTTCAGATGGACATGAGCCATTCGTTTTGAAGTGGTCGCAGGTGTATTGGCAAATTTGGGATGTTTCATGGTTATCAGTCCAATTTTTAGTTGATCTTTTGATGAATATTAGTTACACTACTAATAGTATCATTTTTGTAATTTCATAATACTGAATAGACTTTATGGAAGAGAAGAAAGAGTAGACCTTATTAAGTGATACTTATAATAATTTTATGACGTTTGTATGCGAAGGGAATGACAGAATCCATGAAGAAACGTGTAGCCGAATTATTTGCCGGCGTTGGAGGATTTAGAGTTGGTTTAGACGCTCTAGATTCTGGTTGGGATTTTGTTTATGCTAACCAGTGGGAACCTGGAAAGAAACGTCAATACGCTTTTGACTGTTATGCAAAGCATTTTGGCAATGATGAAGAACTATCGAATGAAGATATTAACCAGGTGGATAAGACAACGATTCCAGATATGGAACTTTTGGTGGGGGGATTTCCTTGCCAAGATTATTCAGTAGCCCACTCTGGTGCTCAAGGAATTCAAGGTAAAAAGGGTGTTTTATGGTGGGATATTCGAGATACGATTGAAGCTAAAATGCCGGCGTTTGTTTTATTAGAAAATGTTGATCGATTGTTATCGTCGCCAGGGAAAGCCAATCGTGGGCGCGACTTTGGGATGATTTTATTTACGTTACATCAATTAGGGTATGGAGCACAATGGCGAGTCATTAATGCTGCTGAGTACGGATTCCCACAGCGTCGTCGTCGGGTTTTCATTTTTGCTTATCGTAAAGATACAAGTTATTTCAAGACGCTGGATAATTCCGTTAATTTAAAGGACGCTTTGATTAATCACAGTGTTTACAACGAGGCACTGCCGATTGAACGTAACCTGCATTTGGAAAAGGAAACGCGCTTAGATGGGTATGTTGATATTGTGGACTTCTCTAACACTTTTTCTTTTCACTTCGAAAATACTGGAATTATGCACGACTGGGATATCTTTACTGGTAAATATACACCTAAGTATGATGGTAAACATGTGACCCTAAATGATATTGTTTTAGACCATGTTGATGATGATTCACTTTACATTGATAATACTCCCGGACGACGTGAGAAGTTCGAATATTTGAAGGGAGCCAAAAAAGAAAAGCGAACGACTTCTGATGGCTTCGAGTATTTCTATGCAGAGGGAGGCATGGCTTTCCCTGATCCGTTAGATCGACCGGGACGAACCATGCTGACGTCAGAGCATTCGGTTAATCGAAGTACACATGTTATTGCAGATAAAGAAACGGGTAAATTGCGGATCCTAGCACCTATTGAATGTGAACGTCTACAAACTTTTCCCGATAATTGGACAGAGGGAATGCCAAAGAGCATGCGGTATTTCGTTATGGGGAATGCACTAGTATGTGGTTTGATTGGGAAAATTGGTCAAGGAATTGATAAAATCATTGCCAATGAGGATGATATCGAACCCCTCAAGCCGCAGGTCGTTAATAAAATAAAGCATTAGTTAAGGTATGGCAGTCTGGGAAAACTAGGCTGCTTTTTACTTTCCATGAGACCAAAATGAGAAAATTCACCCCACAATACAAGCGTTCCGGTATCGAATAGCGTATAATGGATTTATTCTAATAGTATTTTAACCATATGGAGGGGAATTCATGACTGAACCAAAGCACTTTTATCAGACATTCCAACCAACGCACTATAACGTCTTCATCGATATTAACCGCGCAACGAAACAAATTAGCGGGACATCTACCATTACTGGGGATGCCAAAGAAGCGACGATTTCTGTGCATGAAAAATACATGACGATCTCATCCGTTAAAGCTGACGGTGCCGACGTACCGTTTACGCTGGATGATAAAGCCGAAGGGATTCACATCGACTTGGGTCATACCGGCAAGACCACCGTTGAGATTGCCTACACGGCACCCTTGACTGACAGCATGATGGGCATTTACCCGTCCTACTACGAAGTCGATGGGGTCAAGAAGCAAATCATCGGGACCCAATTTGAAACGACGGCAGCCCGGCAAGCCTTCCCCTGTGTCGACGAACCGGAAGCCAAGGCCACTTTTGACCTGGCCATCAAGTACGACGAACAACCTGGTGAAACGATTTTGAGCAACATGCCCGAAATCAAGACTGAAAACGGCGTGCACTATTTCGATACCACCAAGAAGATGTCATCTTACCTGATTGCCTTTGCCTTCGGGGACTTACAAAAGAAGCTGACCACCACTAAGAGTGGCGTTCAGGTCGGCGTATTCGCCACTAAGGCCCACCAACCTAAGGAACTCGACTTCGCGTTGGACATTGCCAAGCGCTCCATCGAATTCTACGAAGACTTCTACCAGACGCCTTACCCACTCCCACACTCCTGGCAACTGGCACTGCCAGACTTCTCTGCCGGTGCGATGGAGAACTGGGGCTTGGTCACTTACCGGGAAGCTTACTTACTCCTGGATGAGGACAACACGGCCTTAGACATGAAGCAACGGGTCGCTACGGTCATTGCCCACGAACTGGCGCACCAATGGTTCGGGGACTTAGTCACCATGAAGTGGTGGGACGACCTCTGGTTGAACGAAAGTTTCGCCAACATGATGGAATACGTAGCCATCGACGCCATCGAACCCGATTGGCACATCTGGGAGACCTTCCAGTCCTCTGACGTCTCAATGGCGTTACAACGGGACGCTACGGACGGGGTTCAATCCGTTCACGTTCAAGTTGAAGATCCAGCCGAAATCGATGCCATCTTCGACAGCGCCATCGTTTACGCCAAGGGTGCGCGGATGTTAGTCATGGCCCGGGCCTTAGTTGGTGACGACGCCTTACGTCAAGGGTTGAAGGCCTACTTCGAAGCCCACCAGTACAACAACGCCAAGGGGGCCGACTTATGGGCTGCCTTGGGTGACGCTTCTGGTAAGGACGTGGGGACCATCATGAACTCCTGGTTGGAACAACCGGGATATCCCGTAGTTTCCGCCAGCGTGGTTGATGGCCAGCTGACGTTGACGCAAAAGCAATTCTTCGTGGGTGAAGGTCAGGACCAAGGTCGTCTCTGGCAGATTCCGTTGAACAGCAACTACGATGCAGCGCCCGCCATTTTCAAGGACACGACGGTCACCTTAGGGGACTACGATACCTTGCGACAGGCAGCGGGCGAACCGTTTCGCGTGAATGTGGGGAACAACTCGCACTTTATCGTGAAGTACGACCAAACGCTGTTGAACGACATTCTCGACCACGTGGATGACTTGGATCCAATCAGTCAGTTACAGCTGTTACAAGACCTCCGCTTATTAGCCGATGGTCGGCAGATCAGTTACGCTGACGTGGTGCCATTGTTACCACGCTTTGCCAACAGCCACTCCACGCTGGTTGCCGTTGCCCTTTACCGGATTGCGGGGAACTTACGGAAGTTCGTGACGCCAGATTCCGCTGAGGAAAAGACGTTGCGCGCTTTCTACGACCAATTGAGCGCGGCTCAAGTGACCCGGTTAGGCTGGACCGCCCAAGCTGGCGAGTCCATGGACGACACCTTGACGCGGCCGTACATCCTGAGCGCGGCACTCTACGCACAAAATGCGCAGGCTATGGCCGACGCCCACCAGTTGTTTGAAGCAAACCAGGCGAACTTAGCCGGTCTATCCGCCGACGTCCGGGTCTTCGTTTTACGGAACGAAGTCAAGAACTACGGGAGTGCGGACCTGTTCAACCAGCTGTTAGACGCTTACCGGCAATCCGCCGATGCCAGCTACAAGGCGGACATCGCGGCAGCCATTACCAGCACCACGGACAGTGCCTTGATTGCTAAGCTGATTGAAGCCTTCGAAGACGCGGACACGGTTAAGCCCCAAGACTTACGGGCTTGGTACCGCGGCGTCTTAAGCAACGATGCTGGGGAACAAGCGGCCTGGGATTGGTTACGGAACGACTGGGACTGGCTGGAAAAGACGGTTGGTGGCGACATGGAATTCACCACTTACATTACGGTCACGACCGGCGTCTTCCACACGCCAGAACGCTTTGCTGAATTCAAGGCCTTCTTCGAGCCAAAGATCAACACGCCAGGTTTGACGCGTGAAATCAAGATGGACACCAAGGTGATCGACAGCCGGGTAGCCCTGATTGAAGCTGAAAAGGACGCCGTGAACGCAGCGGTGGCAAAAGTCACGAAGTAGATGAAATGAATTTGACGAAACGTGTGCCTTTAGGGGTGCACGTTTTTTTGTCATTTTTTACCGGTCAGGGGTTGCCTTAGACTCGCTCTAAGCTCGTACACTACGACTTGTACCTTAACTTAAAGGAGATCTTGAAATGAGCAAAGTAGTTGCGATTATGACCAACGATGTTGAAGATATCGAATACACGTCCCCTCACGACGCTATCGTGGGTGCCGGCCACACGGTCGACTTGGTGGAAGATACGGCGAACAAGTCCCTGCTGGGCAAGCACGGGACTAAGTACACCACCGACAAGGGGATTAATGACGTTTCGGCGGACGATTATGACGCCTTGTTGATTCCCGGTGGCTTCTCACCGGATCAGCTGCGGGCCGATGACCGGTACGTGAACCTGGTCAAGACCTTCCTGCTGGCTGACAAGCCGGTCTTTGCCATTTGCCACGGCCCACAATTGTTCATTCAAACGGGTCTGGTCAAGGGACGGACGTTGACCGCCTACACCACGGTGCGGCCAGACTTGTACTACGCAGGGGGCATCGTCAAGGATCAGGCCGTCGTGGTTGATCGGCACCTGGTGACTAGCCGGACGCCCGATGACTTGGACGACTTCAATCGTGAGATCTTGGCCCAATTAGCTTAAATCAAGTATAAAAAACGCCGGAGCATTATGCTTCGGCGTTTTTGGCGACATAGGGTGTTGGGGCGCAGGTCGTCATATCGGTTAAACGCTCACCATCGAGGGTGGCGTGACGTTTCGTTTCTAGGCAGGCTTCCGTGTGACGTAGATCGTTGATTTGTGCTTCCAAACGGTGCTTCGCCGCGTCTAACAGGTCGAGGTAGCCGGCCTGGGTCAGGTCACCAGTGATGATCTGATTGATTTCTTTAAGCGAGAGTCCCGCTTGCCGGTAGCATTGAATCCAGCGTAGCCGGTTGAGAGCGTCCTGATCGAATTCCCGAACGCCATTGGTATTGCGGGGAATGGTGAGGAGTCCCTTCTTTTCGTAAAAACGAATCGTGTAGGCACTAACGCCCGATGCGCTTGCGGCGGCTTTGATTTGCATGAAATGACCTCCTAACTTGACTGGTCGATACAGCTTATAAGTTTACGTTAATTGACGGCGAAAAGTCAACGGCCGCGGGTGGTTGCGGGTATGTCTAAATTTATAAGTTGCCTGGTTTGGTGGTACCGGATGGGTTTGCTAAACTAAAAACAATCATAGATTAGGGGATGACATCTTGCGGGAACGATTGCGACAGATTGGCAGCCAAGAACGGCACACGTATCGGGGAACCTTCGTCCGTTGTGGGTATAAGTGTTACGGGGAGCACTATCACCCAACCTTGTTGTTAAAGGATATTCGGGACGCCGCCCACCAACTTGTCACGGATCACCTCTGGTTCAATTACACGCTGGGCTTTTTACGGCTAGGGGAACTGCTTAAAGGCGATGAGGTCAACTTTATGGCTCGCGTGGCCACTTACGAAAAGGGACTTTGGATGCAACGGCAACAAGACGTGCATCTGTGTCGGCCGACCCGGGTCCAGCGGGTGGTCCCGAACGTGGAGCGGGCGAGTCTGCCGGTAGATGATCATCCAGCGCTTATCGGGTACATCATGTGTGCCAACGAGACCTTCTACAAGACCAACGGCCGGCCGTTCGTGTCCTTTTACGTGCAGGCCTTCCATCAGTGGCAACGTTAGAAATCGGTGGGGCAAGTCTGAGGGGACTAGACGTCACCGCCAGGAGTATGGTAGGTTGAAGGCAATGAAAGGGGGAGTGGTTGATGAATCGGTGGTTAAAAGTGAGTTTGTTGCTAGTCTTGAGCCTGTTACTGGGGCTTGGTGGGTGTGCCGCTGAGCAGACTGCTCCTCCCGCCCCCAAGCCCACGGTAAACCGAGCTCTGTACGGCCAACATGTCACCTTGACCGGGACTAGTAACACGCAGGACCTGGGCGGGATTCGGACGAAGAGCGGGCAAACCCTGAAGGCTCACCGATTGCTTCGGTCGGATCAATTGTCAGAGCTGACCCAGGCAGACAGACGCCGGCTGACCCAGAAGTATCAGGTCCGGGCGATTGCGGACTTGCGGTCGACGGCTGAGATTAAAGACAATCCGGATGTGCCCATCCCGCACGTTGCCTACCATCAAGATAGCGTGGTGACGGATAATTATAACGTGCGAACGACGCAGCAATTCTACCAGGGATTGGTGACCGATCGGGTGGCCTTACGGGGCTACTCGGCGTTCTTCGACCAACTGTTACAGCGTAAGACTGGGGCGACCGTCTTCCACTGCACTTACGGCAAGGACCGTACCGGCGTTGGTGCGGTGCTGGTCCTCTCGGCCTTGGGGGTCAGCCGGAAGACCATCCTGCAGAACTACCTGTATTCGAACCAGAACTTAGCGCAAGATGCCCACATTCAATTCAAGGGACAAGCTAACTTTGCTGGAAAATCTCGACGACGGGTCCACCATATCCGGCGCGTCAAGCGAGCTAACCTGGAAGCCGTGTACCAGCGAATCAATGCGCGGTATGGCTCCATGACCAACTTTTTGCGGCGCCTGGGGCTTACCCCGGCCAAGCAGAAGCAATTGCAACGGTTGTATTTAACCCAATAGCCCCAAGTTACCGGTTGCCCCTCAGGGGTGGCCGGTTTAATAATCTGCGGTGCAAGGGGAGAGATTGTGCTGTTTAGCACAAAAAAAGTTGCGGGTCACTAGGGGAGAATCAGGGGTGTTGAAAATTTACATTTTCTGTATAAAAGGGAGTTCTTGGAAACAAAACGATTATATTTATACAGGTTCGTGTAAATAGGTGAATGACAGCCACGTCTAAGGCGCTTACGCGAAAAACTTTCACAATAGAAATTGCATATACAGGTTTGCAATTTGTATATTTTCTGGCATAATAGCAGACAAGGACCCAACACGTTGGGTTTATTTTGAACGTCAGTATGTAAGCGCTTTATAAAAACAGTCAATCATTTAAGCGCTTGTGAATTTATTTTGAGAAGGTCCCGTTAGTCTTTCATCGGAATTCTATCGATGAAACTCACGGGAAATTGACCATTGACGCCTTTGATTTGAGCCTGAGAACACGAAAGGAAATCCATGATGAAAACGCTCGCCGCAGCAGATTCTGCACACCCTGACCCAGCTAGTACGCCCCATTCGAAGGGACTGGGGCTGACCGCCTTAGTCTCAACCGTCATTACCTCTTGTGTGGGTGGGGGGATTTTCGCCCTAGCTTCCGACCTTGCCATCGCGGCGTCGCCCGGACCAGCCCTGATTGCCTGGGGCCTGGTAGGGTTTGGGACATTAATGTTGGCTCTTTCCCTGAATAATCTGGTCCTGAAGCGTCCTGATCTGGAAGGCATCTTTTCGTACGCCGAAGAAGGGTTCGGCAAGTATGCCGGCTTCATCAGTGGTTGGGGCTATTGGATCTCCGCTTGGATGGGGACCGTGGCCTTTGCGACCGTGATGATGAACGCCATGGGGTACTTCTTCCCCATCTTCAACGGGACCAACAAGCTTCCCTCGGTGCTCTTCGCTAGCGTGGTGCTCTGGCTGCTCACGTTGCTGGTCAACCACGGAATCGAGAGTGCTGCGGCCCTTAACTCGCTGATTACGATTTGCAAGCTGGTCCCGCTCTTCGCCTTCATCGTGATTGCGATTCTCCTGTTCAAGGGGCAAGTCTTTACAGCCCATTTCTGGTATAACGTGGGAACCAATATGACGGGGTCCGGATCGATCGCCGCGCAGATCAAGCGGTGCTTTATCATCATGATGTGGGTCTTCGTGGGCATCGAAGGGGCGACCATGTTATCGTCCCGGGCCAAGCAGAAGTCCGATGCCGGGAAAGCCACTTTGATTGGGCTCTTCTGCATCCTGGCCATTTACATGCTGGCTTCGATCTTGCCATACGGTTATTTGAGCCGTAACGCCCTGGCTTCAATCCAACAACCGGGAATGGTCTACGTCTTCCGGGAAATGGTGGGACCTTGGGGTGGCGCGTTGATTAGCGGTGGGCTGATTATTTCCACGCTGGGGTCGTGGTTATCGTGGACCATGTTGCCGGCCGAGACCACCCGGCTGATGGCCAACCAGCACCTGTTACCCCGAGCGTTTGGTAAGGCTAACCGCTACGGGACGGCGACGTTCTCGTTAGTCCTGAGTAGCGTGTTGATCCAGTTCTTCCTGTTGTCCCTGCTGGTGACCGACCGCGCCTACCAGATTGCCTACTCCATGTGCACGGTGGCGGTCACCATCTGCTACATCCTAGTGGCAGCCTACCAGGTCAAGTATGCGGTCCAGCATTTAAAGGAAAAGGGCAGCTATTGGCAACTAGCCGTGGGGATTCTCGCGTTAACGTTTGAAAGCACGGCCATTTACTTTTCCGGGGTCAAGTACCTGATCCTCTGCTCGATTGCGTATATCCCCGGGACCATCCTGTACCTGATGGCGCGGCGCGAAGCCGGAGCTCAGGTCTACTTGTCGCACAAGGAATGGTTCTCCATGTCCGCCATCATGACCTGTGCGCTACTAGCCATCGTCTTTGTCTTGATGGGCCGGCTAGTCATCTAGCTAAAAAGTTTTAACTCAAAAAGGCCGTCACAAATTCTGTGGCGGCCTTTATTGGTGTCAGATTAGTCGTTTAAGTTATAACGGAGCTTCATGTGCTCGGAGCCCATGATGACCATGTCACCCAGTAACTTGGTCTGACGCTTGAAGGATTCATTCGCCAGTTTTTCGTTGGCTGCTTGGAGGTAAGCCGTCACATCAGATTGATCGGCGATGGCAGCGTCCGTATCGTTTTGGATCTTCCGGTAAGCGCCCATGGCTTCTAAGGCGAAGGTGTTCCGCAGATCAACGTACAGGTCGTAGTCGGTATCCCCTAAGAGGGCGGTGGTGCAGCTCAACCAGTACATGTGGTTTATGTTGAACTCACCATCGGCGTCCTTGTAGACGGCCGGCGTATCGTTGACGTTCGCGTAGAACGGAACCACCGTGTTGAAGGTGTTGGCCCCAAAGGCCATCCAGTGAATCCCGGCGATTTCTTGTGGCACGTCATTACGAATCTGCAAGATGTGCACGTCGTGGTTCCGGTTGATACCGATTGGCCGGAAGAGGGTCTTGTCGGCTTCGGAGCCGTTACCGTAAACGTCGTACTTGGTGTTTTCGAAGTGAGAACTCAGGACAAACTTGACGTCTTCGATGGAAATCTTGCGGTTCGCGTGGCAGATGAACGGCAGGTCTTGTTCCATCGGATTGTGTTCGATCTCTGGGTTGAAGTATTTCTGACCGAACCATGCCCGGGGGTTGTTGTAGACCGTGTCCTTAATGGAGGCACTCCCGAAGATGTGGCGCAGGTTAACGCGGTCGAAGTCGGGGTTCAAGTGGTAGGTGGCGATGAGGTCTTCTAAGTCGGCAGAACTCAACGTGTCATCGGCGTTAAAGTCGAAGTCGTCGATGTTCATCCGGTTAGGTGCAACCACGTAGGCGTCATCCGGAATCCGCTTAGCGGCCCAGTGGTGGCCCCCGATGGTTTCTAACCACCAGATTTCGTTGTTATCGGAAAAGGCGATGCCGTTAGGTTCGTAAGTTCCGAATTCTTCCAGCAGGGCGCCTAAGCGTTCGACCCCTTCCTTAGCACTGTGAATGTATGGCAGAACCAGGGTAACCAAGTCTTCTTCACCAATACCACCGTCAACATAAGGGTCAATGCCTAAGACCCGGGAATTAGTGGTGATGGTTTCGGTAGCGGACATCGCAATGTTTTCACTGTTGATGCCGGCTGCGGGCCAGATGCCGTTAGTCAGGATCGAGTTAGGAATGGACGTGTAACGTAGAGGATTGTTCGGTAATTTGATTTGAACTTTACTGATAACCGATTGGTAATTCCGTGGTTGGTCTTCGGGGTTAACTACCACGAAGCGTTCTGGGTCGAGGGCTTCGTGCCCGTCGTCGTTCCGCGAAATGATCGTGGAGCCGTCGATGGAGGCCTTTTTACCCACTAAAATCGTGGTACATGAACCTTTAATTCTTTTCGTCATAGAATACGACACTCCTTTATTAAGTTAACTCGTATTATACCATTATCGGGGGTGGGGGATGAAGCCATCTGATAGGATGAAGGCCACAGCCTAGCCGTTGGTAAGGGGCCCTCTCGGCTCATGGAACACGGGACTGGCCATTTGTGCTTGGAAACGGTTCGACCCACTGAAATGGAACTCGGTCCTAACTAAAGGTTTCGTGAATTGGGACTGGGGGAGTCTTCGGGGACGTTTCCATTCTCGGGAATGTAGTCGATCGAATCCACAATTCGTTTTGGAATGGGAATTTGTGGGTCAACGTGCGGATTGTTTAAGTGAATAAGATTATACGATTTCCGGTATTCACTGGGGGACAGCCCCGTGGATTTTTTAAAGCGCCGCATGAAAACCTTAGAGTCGTTAAAGTAGGAAGCAGCCGCAATTTGTTTGACGGACATTTCCGTTCTGATGAGGAGTAGGGTAGCCACTTCAATTTTGATGTGGTTTAGGTATTGAAGCGTCGTCATCCCGGTACACTTCTTGAATAGCCTGGTCAGATAGTCGACGTTCAGGTGCATATTATCGGCAATTTCAGCTACGGTTAGCGTACTCGACATATTAGCCCGGATCCATTCCTTCATATCGTTGATTTTCACACGGTCACTTTGAACGTCAAAATGGTTGAAATAAGATTTATAGAGCTGAATCAATAGCGCGGATACCAAATAGTCGCGTTCCTCGATGGAAGAAAGCTCGTTATGAATCGATAGAATTTGATGAATCAGGATTGTTGCACTTTCGTAATCGGGTAGCTTGAAATGCAGGGGAAGGGAAAGCCGATGTTTTGAATTCTTATTCGTTTTAATTTCCGAAAACATGGCATTCTCATCAGCTTCGAAGGTCGTTTCTTTATGTTGTGAAAAGAAATGAAGCCAGTAAAAATCGACGGGGGTATCAGAATCT
Organism: Levilactobacillus namurensis; assembly: GCF_032197885.1. Lineage (NCBI taxonomy): Bacteria > Bacillati > Bacillota > Bacilli > Lactobacillales > Lactobacillaceae > Levilactobacillus > Levilactobacillus namurensis. The sequence goes on from NZ_CP134159.1 coordinate 899,163, forward strand.
TGATAACCGGTCATTGGGGTAAATGGGGGGATTAGTACGATTTCGTTAGGGGATACCGTTATCTTTTGGTCATCGATTTGAAGATAAATGGGCCCCTTTAGACAGAGGATTAATTCGTAGTCCCCCTTATGGTACATGGGGCGATGGCACCAGGCCCCTTGAGCTGAGAATTCGCCGCCCTTGTAATAAAGTAGCGGTTTTTCAACTGAGAAAGTTGTAAAGAGCATCACTTGTGCCTCCAATCTAAAGTCGGAAATGGTCACTAATCATACGGGAATACGCATTTAATTAAAAATCGGAAATAGTCACTAAATATACGATAATTGATAAATTAACGCTTGATAACTAATACACAACTAAATCAGCAAATGACAATTAGTCGGATATAAACACTTCTTTTGTTATTATAGACCTTTTATATGTGTTTGGAAACGCTTACTATTAAATTGTAAATATGAGAGTCGTCATTGAGTTCGTGGGGAAATTGTAATGGCCGACACGCGTGTTCGTATCATGATTTACAAATTTGTCATTTATTTTAAGGATTCGAAGAAAGGTGAGCCTAAGATGAACGTATTTGGAAAGTTATTTGCGAGTCAATCGATTATATCGTGGATTCTCCAAATTATTTTTATTGGGTTAGCGTGGAAAGTCGCTGATCATACCATTCCGAATAATTTAATTACGATTATCGGTGGGACAGTCCTGATGCTCCTAATCTATGTCAGCTTGGCTCGCGATAGTCAAAAGAAAATCTCGGATAAATGATGAGTATCTTAGTCATGTTTTTTTGGACCATGTGACCTAAATTGGAGGATTTAAACATGAATTCGAATAATACGGATCAAAATGTGGCGGCTGCGCAAGCTATGCTGGCCAGCGATAAGCTGCCATTTCATAGAAAATTAACGTACGGCTTTACGGATATGGCCGGGAACCTGCTCTATACGCTGATTGGTTCCTATATGTTGTACTTCTTCACTAACGTCTTTGGCTTAGCCGTGGGGACCGCCGGGGTGCTGTTACTCTTAGGGCGGTTTATCGATGCGCTGGGGGCGCCCATCATGGGGGTCCTAGTTGACCACACCCATAGTAAATACGGGAAGAATCGACCGTGGTTCCTGTGGATGGCGCTACCGTTTACCATCTCAGTCTGGTTGCTGTTTACCACACCAGCTCTGGGGAGCACGGCAAAAATTATTTATGCTGGTGCCATGTACATCGTTGCGGAATTAACTTACACGGCTTTATCGACCCCAATTACCTCCGTTTTACCCAATCTTTCAGCGAATTCGGATGAACGGACTTCGGCTAATTCGATTCGGATGGTCTTGGGAAACGTGGGGAATTTCTTTGCGGTCACGTTCGTGATGCCACTGGCTTCGTTCCTGGGTAACGGGAATGAGCGGCGCGGTTGGTCGTTAGCCGTTGGATTATATGCGGTGATTGCCTTTATTGTCCTCATGATTGCCTTCTTCGATATGCGGGAAAAGAACATCGGAGAAGAAAAGATCATTACGATTCGAGAAAGTGTCAAAGCCACCAAGAACAACTGGCCATGGGTCCTCATCGTGCTGGCTAATCTGCTTTTGTGGACGGCCTACTCAGCACGGAATGCGGCCTTACCCTACTACTTCCAATATAATTTAGATAATAAGAGCTTGATTTCAATTTTTAACGGGTTTTCTATCATTCAGATTATTGGGATGGCCGCCGTTCCGTTTGTAGTTAAGTACTTACATAAGTGGGGGACCACGATTTTAATGTTAGCCATGACTATGGTGGGACAAGTCTGGATCGGCTTTGCGGGAACTAACGTGACCTCGGCCTTAGTTGGCTGGTGCTTAGCCTGCATCGGTTCTGGTTCGGCCATGACCATGTTCTTCTCCATGGTTGGGGATACCGTTGACTTTGGTGAATGGAAAAACGGCATTCGGGCCAACGGTTTCTTAACGGCGATGGGCGCGTCATTCTGTATCCAGATGGGGTCCGGGATTGGCTCCTTCATCGCAGCCAGAATCTTAGCGGCATTTGGCTTTACGGCAGCGAAAGCCGTTCAGACGGCCGAAAGTTTATCCGCCATTAGCTTCACGTTCATCTGGGTACCCGTGATCATTTACGCGTTGAGTGCCGTCTGCATGGTGTTCTACCGTAAGTGGGAAAAGCATGAACCAATCGTGACCGAAGAATTAGCTGAACGGCGGGCCCAGGAAGAAGCTACAACGGAACACTAGTCGGCTAGGATGGCCGTGAGCTGGTGATTGAATGAGATGTTTGGCAACGCTGATTGACAGCAAGAAAGGAAGACATAGAGGATGCAAATGACGGAAGATAAGCTCCAACTCAAACATGTTGAGATTACATCGGACTTCTGGCAACGCTATCGGGAACTAGTGGTGAAGGAAGTGCTCCCGTATCAGTGGCAGGTCATGAATGATGAAGCGGACATTTCAATTTCAGAGGATCCGCAAAATAATGGGCAAGATAAGAACAGTCATGCCGTAGCGAATTTAAAGATTGCGGCTGGCCAGCAAACGGGGCACCACTACGGATTCCCGTTTCAAGATACGGATGTTTATAAATGGCTTGAAGCAGCGGCTTATTCATTTAATTATCATCCGGATGCCGATTTACGCAAGATTACGGATAACTTAATTGACCTGATTGCGGATGCTCAGGAAGATGACGGTTACTTATCGACTTACTTTCAGATTGATGCGCCAGAGCGGAAGTTTAAGCGGCTCCAACAATCGCATGAGTTATACACGATGGGGCACTACATTGAGGCGGGCGTGGCTTACTATCAAGCAACCCATAATGAGAAGGCTTTGGACATTGCCAAGCGGATGGCCGACTGCATTAACCGTAACTTTGGCTTAGGCGATGGTCAGATTCCGGGATTCGACGGTCACCCAGAAATTGAACTCGCTTTAGCGCGCCTGTATGAGGTCACGCAAAACGACACGTATTTAAAACTGGCCCACTATTTCTTGACCCAACGTGGTCAGGACCCAGACTTTTTTGATAAGCAGCTTGCGGTAGATGGCCGTTCGACCGACCGGGATATTATTCAAGGCATGCAAGAGCCCGACTTAACGTACTTCTTGGCGGCAGAACCAATCAAAGACCAACAAGTTCCCCAAGGGCATGCGGTACGGGTGGTCTACCTGTGTACGGGGATGGCCTACGTGGCCCGTTATACGCACGATCAAGACCTTTTGGACGCTTGTCACCGATTTTGGAATGATCTGGTGAAGCGCCAGATGTACATTACGGGAAACATTGGGTCGACGACCACCGGTGAGGCGTTAACCTACGACTATGATTTACCCAATGACACCATGTATGGTGAAACTTGTGCATCCGTGGGGATGGCGTTCTTTGCGCGGCAGATGCTGAATCTAGATGCTAAGGGCGAATATGCAGATGTTCTGGAAAAGGAGCTCTTTAATGGCGCCCTTAGTGGGATGTCCTTGGACGGTAAGCACTTCTTCTATGTAAATCCGTTGGAAGCTGATCCGGTTGCCAGCAAGCTGAATCCGGGTAAATCGCACGTCTTAACGCACCGTGCGGATTGGTTTGGCTGTGCTTGTTGTCCAGCTAATCTGGCTCGGCTGATCACGTCGGTGGACCATTATTTGTACACGGTTAAAGACCGTACAATTTTATCCCACCAATTTATCGCGAACCGGGCGACGTTGGCCAACGGTATTCAGATTGAACAGATGAATAACTTCCCTTGGGAAGGCGATATTCAGTACACGGTTCACAATCCACAGCAAGAAGCGTTTAGATTAGGCTTGCGAATCCCAGCTTGGTCACCTAAGTTCCAACTGACGGTCAACGGTCACGCTGATACAGCTAAGGTTCAGAATGGTTTTGTCTATTTGGACATCGCTGAGGCAACTACGACGATCACGCTGAGCCTGGATATGGCGGTTAAGTTTATGCGGGCCAATAATCGGGTGAACGCTGATTTCGGTAAAGTAGCTGTTCAACGGGGGCCAATTGTCTATGCCGCTGAAGCCGTAGATAATCAGCAATCGTTAGGCCAGTATCAAGTATCTCCTGGTGATACCACCCATTACCAGTTCGACCAACAATTGTTGAACGGGGTAGGTGTCGTGACGGTTGATGCGCACCGAGCAGTGACGGATGATACGACTCAAGCTCTGTATACCGACCAGGACAGTAACCAAGAGACAGCGTCGTTAACGTTGATTCCATACTATGCATGGGCCAATCGCGATGAGGGGCAAATGCGGGTTTGGCTGAATCGGCAATTTCAGTAAATCGTTATGAGGGCTACCCGAATGGGGGTGGCCCTTTTTGGTCGAACAGGTTACTTGGCCCCCCTAACCCTTATCAGGTAAACTAGTCTTAGATCGAACGTAGGTACTAGTAAAGGAGATAAAAATGGGAAAGAAAATTGTGATTGTTGGTGGTGTGGCCGGAGGTGCTTCCGTGGCGGCTCGCGCACGACGCCTGGATGAGCAGGCCCAGATCACCATTTACGAAAAAGGACCGGACGTGGGCTTCTCGAACTGTTCGTTGCCCTATTACCTCTCCCGGACGGTCGCTTCGGCGCCGGAGTTGGTCATGATGACCCCTAAGCGGTTCAAAGCGCAATATAACGTGGATGCCGTGGTCAACCATGAAGTCGTTGCGATTGACGCGGTCGCGCGTACCGTTAAGGTCAAAAACTGCCAGACCGGCGACTTGACCACCGACCACTATGATGAGCTGTTCTTGGCCCCCGGGACGGTGGCCAATCGTCCGCGCCAAATTGCGGGCATCAACGGCGACCAGGTCTTCACGATGCGCAACGTCACCGACGTAGTGGCGTTAGATGACTACCTGCACGACCACCAAGCGACTCACGTGGCGGTAATCGGCGGTGGGTTCATCGGTATCGAGACCGCGGAGAACTTGACGCGGGCGGGGTACCGGGTGACCCTGATCGAGCAACGGGCGCAGGTTCTGCCAACCCTAGACGATGAACTGGTTCAGATTATCCATAAGCACCTGCGCGACCACCACGTGCAGCTCTTACTTGGGCAACAGGTCACAGAAATCTCAAAGTCAGCGGTGACCTTGGCGACCGGGAAGACCGTGCCCGCGACCGCAGTGGTCGTGGCCGCTGGTGGGACGCCGGCCGTACAATTAGCCGTTGAGGCCGGCGTGACCTTAGGCGCTACGGGGGCCATCCAGGTCGATCAGCAGTACCGCACCAATCTGCCGCACGTCTACGCGGTGGGGGATGCCATCGAGGTGCCGGATGCGTTGACCCGCCAAGCCAGACAACTAGGATTGGCCTGGCCGGCTCAGATGGAAGCCCGCCGTGCCGTCGACCACGTGTATGGGCGAACAACGCGTAACCGGGGGTTCTATGGTGCCCAGTGTCTACCGGTCTTCGAGCTGAACGTGGCGACGGTCGGCTATACGGAGGCGGCTAGTCGAGCCCAGGGCTGGTCCGTTAAGAGTGCGCTGGTGATCCCAGAAGATAAGGTGGGGTTGATGCCCGATGCCCACCCCATTTATTTAAAGGTCGTCTTTGATGCCCTGACCGGTGAGATCTTCGGTGCCCAAGCCGTGGGTCAGGGGGATGTCGATAAGCAGGTCGACATCGTGGCCACGGTGATGCAACAACACGGGACCGTTGAGGACTTGGGCGACTTGGAGCTGTGTTACCAACCCGAGTTCAGTACCACCAAGAACGCGGTGAACTTTGCGGGCTTGGTCGCCACTAACCTCTTAAATGGGGAGTATCGGCAGGTCCCCGTCACTGCCGTCCGTGACTTGGTCGCTCAGGGAGCCGACATTATTGACGTCCGGGAACCTGATGAATACGCGCGGGGCCACGTGGTTACGGCCCGTAACATCCCCTTGAGTCAGTTCCGGCAACGCTTAGGGGAAATCGCCCATGATCACCCGGTTTATCTCCACTGTGCTTCGGGGAAGCGTAGTTATAACGTGACGCGAGCCTGGGAGAACTTGGGGTATACCAACGTGGTCAACGTCTCCGGGTCGTTTAACGCTCTATGCGAGTACGAGTACTTCCGCGACGTGACGGAGCAGCGTAAGCCCATCGTTACGGCGTACAGCTTCAACTTATAGCGGTAAAAAAATGATGACCACCCGCAATTGGATGGCCATCATTTTTAGTTGTCGTAAGGTTAAGATTAGATGAATTGAATCCCACCGTCAATCTGAACGGATTGTCCGGTCATGTAATCGGAGTCGTGAGAGCCCAGGTAGGAGACATAGTTGGCGACGTCTTCTGGCGTCTCCACGCGGCCTAAGGTGATGGACTCGGAGTACTTCTTCAGGTACTCGCCCTTAGTTCCACCCAGCTGCTTGACCATTTCTTCGTCGATCAGACTCCACATGCTGGTCCCGACGATTCCAGGGCAGTAAGCGTTGACCGTGATGTGCTTCTTGCCCAGTTCCTTGGCAGCCGCTTGGGTCAAGCCCCGAACGGCGAACTTGGTGGCGGAGTAAGCGCCCAGTAAGTCGAAGGCAATGTGGCCGGCGATACTGGAGGCGTTGATAATCTTGCGAATCTGATCACCGTCGTCTTGTTTTTCAAATTGAGCGGTCGCCGCTTGGATCCCGTAGAGGTCACCGAAGACGTTGATACTGAAGATCTTTTGCATGTCTTCGGGGGTCTCGTCTTGTAACAACTTGATCTGAGCGATTCCGGCATTGTTGACGTAAGTATCTAGGCGGCCGAAGTTGTCAACGGCGGCTTTTACGAAGGCTTTATGTGCGGCGGGGTCGGAAACGTCGCCCTTAACACTGACGGCGTCGAAGCCCTTTTGCTTCAGTTCTTCAGCGGTCGCTGCGGCGGTGTCGGCGTCATAGTCGGCAATGACTACAGCGTACCCGTCTTTAGCCAGCCGTTCGGCGATGCCTTTACCGATCCCGCGGCCGGAACCGGTAACTACTGCCACGCGTTTTTCTTCACTCATACTTAAGCGCTCCCTTCACAAACCTAAGGACCAACAACACCCTTAGTATAGTAGAAAAGAAAGTCTTTCTGCAAGCGTTTACATCAGTGATTCTTCCAGCTAATTCGTTAGTCAGCGTCAACAGTGACGGCCAGGGGATGGGGCCTAAAAAATGCCGACCAGCATTGCTGATCGGCATTCGGCAGATTGAATCGAGGGTTAGATGAATTGAATCCCACCGTCGATTTGAACGGATTGGCCCGTCATGTAATCGGACTTGGTGGATCCTAAGAAGGAGACGTAGTTGGCCACGTCTTCTGGTGTTTCTACGCGACCCAAGGTGATGGATTCGGCGTACTTCTTCAGGTACTCACCCTTGGTGCCGCCTAGCTGCTTGACCATTTCTTCATCGATCAAGCTCCACATGCTGGTTCCAACAATTCCTGGGCAGTAGGCGTTGACCGTGATGTGCTTCTTGCCCAGTTCCTTAGCAGCCGCTTGGGTCAGACCCCGAACAGCGAACTTGGTCGCGGAGTAGGCCCCTAACAGGTCGAAGGCCACGTGGCCAGCGATACTGGAGGCGTTGATGATCTTGCGAATCTTGTCACCGTCGTCTTGCTTTTCGAATTGGGCAGCGGCGGCTTGGATCCCGTAAAGGTCACCAAAGACGTTCACGCTGAAGATCTTCTGCATGTCTTCGGGCGTTTCGTCTTGCAACAGCTTGATCTGCGCAATTCCGGCGTTGTTGACGTAGGTGTCTAGGCGGCCGAAGTTGTCAACGGCAGCTTTCACGAAGGCTTGGTGGGCTGCGGGATCGGAAACGTCACCGGCCACACTGACGGCGTCAAAGCCGTTTTGGTTCAGTTCCTTAGCGGTGGCCGCGGCGGTGTTAGCGTCGTAGTCGGCAATCACCAGACTGTACCCGTCTTTAGCTAATTGTTCAGCAGTTCCTTTACCAATGCCTCGACCGGAACCGGTAACTACTGCCACGCGTTTCTCTTCACTCATGTCGAAAATCTCCCTCTTATGGTTTGATGATTTTTCCTTACGAGGCTTAAGTATAGAGAAAAGTTATCGAGTTTGCAAGAATTTTCACAATAAATTTGTGTTTGAGTGACCGTTTTCAGAAACCGTGTCCAGAGAGTTGGTAAGCGGTGTTCGGTTGTGCTCGAACGCCATTGCCGGTAAAATAGAGGCATTGAGTAAACAGAGAAGGAGAGCAAACCATGGATTTAGCGGCGGCACAAAAGGTCCTCAAGACGACCTTTGGGTATGATGATTTTCGTCCGGGACAGCGGGCAGTCATCGAACACGTTCTAGCGGGGGAGAACACCCTGGCAATTATGCCGACCGGTGGCGGGAAATCGCTATGCTATCAGATTCCGGCACTGCTTTTTGAGGGAATCACGGTGGTGGTCTCGCCCCTGATCTCGCTGATGAAGGATCAAGTGGACGCCTTAAACGACAGCGGAATTCCGGCGACCTACATCAACAGTACCCTGGAATGGCCGGAGATTCAGGACCGGTTAGCTGCCCTGCATCAGGGGGCGTTCAAGCTCCTGTACGTGGCGCCCGAACGATTAGATTCAGCGGCGTTCTTACATGCGCTGGGCCAGTTGCCCATCGACTTGTTGGCGGTCGACGAAGCCCACTGTATCTCACAATGGGGCCACGACTTTCGGCCCAGCTACCTGGAACTGAGTACGGCTATCGAACAGTTGCCGACCCATCCCCGGGTACTGGCGTTAACTGCGACTGCCACGCAGCAGGTGGCCACGGATATTCGGGAGCGGCTACAGATTCCGGCCGACGATGAGGTCAACACGGGATTCGCCCGGGATAACCTGAACCTAGCGGTGGTCAAGGACCAGGACACCGACCGGTATATTCTGGATTATCTGAAAGTGAACGCGGACCAGTCGGGCATCATCTATGCCAGTACCCGGAAGGAAGTTAAACGGCTGACGGACCTGTTGACCCGGAACCACGTTAATGTAGCGCCGTATCATGCCGGCTTGCCCGACCAGGAGCGGCGCCAGAACCAAGAGGACTTTCTCTACGATCGGGTACAGGTGATGGTCGCCACCAACGCCTTTGGAATGGGTATCGACAAGAGTAACGTGCGGTTCGTGATTCACGCTCAGGTTCCGGGGACCTTGGAAGCCTATTACCAAGAAGCTGGCCGGGCTGGTCGGGACGGACTGCCCAGTGAGGCAATTCTCCTGTACCGGTCGCAAGACTTACAGATTCAACACTTCTTTATCGATCAGTCTGAGATGGACGATGCACATAAACAGAGCGCTTACCGGAAGTTACAGAAAATGAGTCAGTACGCCAATACCCAGGGGTGTCTCCAGCAGTTCATTTTGAGCTACTTCGGGGAAGCCTCGGCGCCCTGTGGCCGGTGCAGTAACTGTAAGGATGACCGCGAGTCGCAAGACATCACTACGGATGTACAGAAAGTTCTGTCGTGTGTGGTGCGGATGCGGGCTCGGTACGGGAAGGGCATCGTGGCGCAGGTCCTGACGGGAGCGCGGAATAAGCGGGTCCTGGACCAACAGTTGGATCAGTTGCCGACTTACGGCATCATGCGTAACCAGCGGCAAAAGAGTGTGGGGGAACTAATTGACTTCTTGATTGCCTCAGGCTACCTCCAAAGTGTTGGGGGCCAGTACCCGACGTTGCAGGTCACCGCTTTAGGGGTCACGGTCTTACGGGGAGAACAACAGGTCTTCCGCAAGATGGCCCGGCAAGCGCAGCGGCTGGCTCCGGAAGACGATGCCTTATTCGGTCAGTTACGGGAATTGCGGCATCAGTTGGCTGAGGAGCAACATGTTCCGCCGTTTGTGATCTTCTCCGACCGCACGCTACACGACATGTGTGCCGTGCAGCCCACGACTCCAGCGGGCTTTCTGGAAGTCCGGGGCGTCGGGCAGAGCAAGCTGGATAAATACGGCGATGCGTTCATGCAGGTCATTCGTGAGAATCAAGCTTAGTCCCTATAATAGGATGAAAAAAGCCTCACTACTCGAATTCAACGAGTGATGAGGCCTTTCGTTTGTGGGAACTCCGCCGTTTTAGGTTCCCGCTAGAGGTTATCGAAAACGGAAATTATGGGATTGTGAATTTCAAGGGTCACTTCACACCAACGGTATTTTGTTGGAGCTGGTTGACTGTTGAAATTTCACACGTTAGCGTGAGCCGAGAGGGCGGCCAGACAGGGCTCAGCCGTGAAATTTTCCTTGGTGAGCGGGTTTTAGCTCGCCTAGGAAAAGGCCCAGCTTCGAGACCGCTCTGTGGCTCGAAGTGGTGCCCACGGCGTTCCAGCCCTGTCTGGGCGCCCGGTAAGGCGGATGGTTAATCAATCGGCCACCTGGATGCGGAACATGTTCCAGGACAGTGGGGCTAGCGTGGTGCTGAGCTGGTGAGCGTCGACCGTGACCTGGGTGTTGGGCTGCAGGTGCATGTGTTGGTCTTCGTTGGTCTCCTTGATCCCGTAACCGCAGAATTGGGTGGCTTCGACTAAGTTCTTAGCCGTGAATTCACGCAATTCAGTACTGAAGTCCAGTGGAGTCTGGCCCTTGTTTTCGGCAAAGACCACGACTTCGTGTTGGTCAGGATTGTAGACAGCTAGGCTATCTAAGACGGGAACGTCTTGGAAGTCCTTACTGTTGTAGGTCGGTGTGGTCTGCTTAGGTGCTAACGCAATCCCCCGACCGTACTTGGAGACCTGCATGAACGGGAAGAAGATCGACTGGAGCCAGATGCCCTGATCATCCGTCATGATTGGGGCGATGACGTTGACCAGCTGAGCCAAGCAAGCGATTTTGACCCGGTCAGCGTGTTTCAAGAGGGTAATCAGCATGGTACCGACCATCAAGGCGTCTTCGAAGTTGTAGTGGTCTTCCAACAAGTGGGGCGCGTGTTGCCACGGAGCCGTCTCGTCGTCTTGCTTGTGGGAGTGGTACCAGACGTTCCATTCGTCCAGGGCCAAGTTTAAGGTCTTGGTACTGTGTTTGCGAGCCTTGACGGCGTCACAGACGGCCACGATGCCGCTAATGAATTCGTCGAAGTCGATGGACTTCGCCAAGAAGTTTTCGAGGTCGTTTTCTTGGTTGTCGTAGTAGCGGTGGAGGGAGAGGTAGTCGACATCGTCGTAGGTGTGGTCGAGAACGGTCTCTTCCCAGCTGCCAAAGGTGGCCATTTCCCGGGTCGAACTCCCGCTAACAACCAGGTCAATGTCGGGATCGACTAACCGCATGACTTTCGCGGTTTCGTGAGCCAACCGGCCGTATTCCTCGGCGGTCTTGTGGCCAATCTGCCAGTCGCCGTCCATTTCGTTTCCTAAGCACCAGGTCTTAATGTTAAACGGCTTTTCGGCCCCGTTCTTCTTCCGGAGATCACTCCAGTAAGTCCCGCCGGGGAAGTTGCAGTATTCAATCAGGTTCCGGGCGGCGTCGATGCCCCGGCTTCCTAGGTTGACCGCCATGTCCGGCCGCGTGCCGGTCTGCTGGGTCCACTTCATGAATTCGTGTAACCCAAATTGGTTGGTTTCGATACTCCGCCAAGCCAGGTCTAAGCGCGTTGGCCGTTGATCTTTGGGGCCGATGCCGTCTTCCCAGTTATAACCGGAGACGAAGTTACCCCCGGGATAGCGGATCAGATCGATGTTGAGGTCTTTGACGGCTTTGACCACGTCTTGACGAAAGCCATTGTCATCTGAATGAGCATTTCCCGGGTTATAGAGCCCGTCGTAGACGCCGCGACCCAGATGTTCGATCAGGGCGCTGTAGAGCCGGTCATCAATCTTAGAAATCTGGTTCGTGGGGTCAATGGTGAGTTTTGCGTGCATAAAAATAATTCCTCCAAACTAAAGGGTGTCTTCATTAAAGGGGGAGGCCAGAATTGGCGCTCCCCCTTTGATGAGTAATCTGTTTAAAAGCTAAGGCGTATGCGGTCAGTCAGCAGATGTCGAGGTCTCTGACTTGGCATTTGGATCTTCAACTTCACCAGCTTGAACAGGGTCTTCCTTCTTCAGGAAGAAGACAGCGAACAGGGTAATGAAGAAGACCACGATTCCCATAATCACGTAAGTGTGTTGGTAACCGATCACATCGTACATCTTCCCAGCAACAGACGAGAAGATGAAGACGGAGATTTGCTTAGCGAAGTTAGACGCTAAGGCGTAAACCGTGGCGTACAGACGGATATCGAAGGCACCGGCAATGTACTTCATGATGGAAGTCAACAGCAATGGCATTTCCAGACCAGCCAACAGACGGAAGCCCACGACCCAGATCCAGTTAGGGGATAATGCAGACCCTAAGATCCGGACACAAGTAATGAACCCGTAAATTAACAGACCATTCCGAGAACCAATCTTGTTGATGATCCAAGGCATCGGGAACATCAAGCAGAATTCAATCGCAGTTTGAGCGGAACTCATGTAACTGTAAACCAGCGTCCCTTGAGCAGCGGTGTCGAAGAACGTCTTGAAGAAGATGATGAATTGTTGGTCAAAGACATCGAACAGTGCGGAAGCACCCATGTAGAAGATCGCCAAAACCCAGAGGTTCTTGATCTTGAACACGGACAGAACCGTCTTCATATCCAAGGAGTTGGACGTGTCACCGGCAGCTGCGGCGTTATCTAAGTCAATCTTGTCACTGAAGATCAGTAAACCAGTTAAGATAATCGCAGCGATGGTGCAGGCCCAGAAGATGGAGTTTGGTTGCCAGAGGAAGATCCGGCCGGCAACTAAGGAAGCGACAACCCCGGCAACGGAACCACCGACCCGAGAGTGGGCGTATTCGAAGCCGTTCGCCAGGCTGGCCCGTTGAACGTATTGTTCAATAACGGAAACCCCACCGTTTAAGACGAAACTCAGGAACGTCCCAGTGACGATGGCCACTAAGAAGGCGTTGATGTGCAGGATTGGCATGAAGACCCATTGGAAGTACGGTCCAATGAAGATACCAACGATAGAAATCGTCAGGATCAGGTTCTTCTTAAAGAGTAACTTATCAGAAACAACCCCAAAGATTGGTTGGAAGATCAATGAAATCCCGGCCATCATGGAGAACACGGCACCAGATTCGGTTCCGTTCAAATGCGCCACTTGCTCCATCCAGAGGGTCAGATAACCGTTAACGACCGCCCAGATAAAGAAGTAACTAAAGTGGGTAATGGGGAATCCCCAGAAATGTTTTGATTCAGTTTTTGCAGTATTATCCATAATTTATCTGCTCCTATTTAGTCATAGTTGTAAGGAACTGGCTTGCCGAAGTTCGGCGTCCCATCGTCATTCCAAGTAAATGGTTGAACCATCGTATGCCGGTTAGGATCGTACAGTGGGTCACCCTTGATGTCGGTGTAGTTCCGGCAGTGGTAAACCAAGATATCGGTCTTGTCGTCTTCAGCCACCGTAAAGGAGTTGTGGCCGGGACCGTATTGGTGAATCGGCATGTTGCTTTGGAAGACGGGGGTCTTAGACTTCTGCCAGTTGGCAGGATCCAAGAGGTCGGCGTTTTCATCGACGGTCAACATTCCCATGGCGTAGTTTTCGTCAGTCGCACTGGCGGAGTAGGTCAGGAAGAAGCGACCGTTCCGGTGTAAGATAGCTGGACCTTCGTTGACCCAGAAGATCTTGGTTTCCCAGTCGTATTCTGGCTTGGTCAACATGACCGGCTTGGTCTTCAACGTCCAAGGGTTTTCCATTTCGGCGATGTAGATGTTGGAGTTCCCTTTGATGGCTGGATCCTTTTGTGCCCAGACGTAGTATAACTTGTTTTGGGCTTCAAAGACCGTGGCATCTAAGGCGAAGGTGTCTAATGGCGTCACGATTTGACCATGTTCGGTCCAGTCAGCTTCGTCGCGCATGGGATCTGGATTGTCACATTCGATGCAGTACATCCGGTGTTGGAACATCCCGTTGTGGTCGAATTCCTTAGTGTGGGAAGCGGCGAAGTAGATGAACCACTTGCCATCGATGTAGTGCAGTTCTGGCGCCCAGATCAACTGGCTCATGGCACCGCTACCATCTGGGTGCTTACGCCAAACAGTCCGGGGTGCGGCGTTCGCTAAACCGTTTAAAGTCTTGGCCCGCCGAATCTCAATCAGGTTGTAAGCAGGTACCGAAGCGGTGAAGTAGTAGTAACCGTCAGTGTGCTTGTAGATGTAGGGGTCAGCCCGTTGGACAATCAAGGGGTTGATGTAATCTGATGCTTGTACCATAAAATGCGTCTCTCCTTTTAAAAATGAAAATAATTTGTAAGGACTTAAAAATTGCTAATTCCAATAAATCCTAATAAATAAGTACAACTGCAATATACGACCGTATGAAAACGTTGTCAACATTTTTGTTAATCTTTCTACAAAAAGAATTGACAAATAGGTTGATAAGCAATCATAATGTTAAGTGTAAGCGGTTATTATCTCATGGTTCTAAAACAGAATTAACATTTTAGGAAATGTAAGCCGTTAAGAAAGCTAGAAAGGAATTTCATCATGCAGTTAGATGTTTCAGAAGGCTCGCTCAAAGTTTATGAAGCGTTAGCCAGTTCGGTCCGATTACGAATTATTCGTCTGTTATCGGAACACCCTATGAGCGTCAAGGACTTGGCCACGGCTTTGGACCTGAGTAGCCCCATCGTCACCAAACACTTGAACAAGTTGACCGAAGCAGAGTTAATCACCAGCAAACGGGTCGGTCATCAGAAAGTTTCTTCATTAAAAGTCGATACCATCGACGTGAAATTTCCTCATCAGATCTATCCGAAATTCAAGGTTCATAAGAACGCAATCCCGGTGGGGCACTACACGGAGTACAGCGTGGAACCCTCCTGTGGGTTGGCGGGGCCGGACGGGTATATCGGAAAGGTCGATAACCCCAAGTACTTTATGTTTGCTGACCGGATGACGGCCGGGATGATCTGGTTTAACAACGGGTTCGTGGAGTACCAGACGCCGAACTTCGTGGGGCAGGATGAACAGCTCGAGATGCTGGACCTGTCCATGGAACTGGGCTCAGAGTTCCCCTTTTCCAACAATACCTGGCCGTCCGATATTACTTTCTTCATTAACGGTAAGGAAATCGGGACTTGGCGTAGCCCAGGGGACTTTTCGGATATCCGGGGGAAGTATACGCCGGACTGGGTTCCCGATAACGTTAACCAATACGGTATCCTAAAGATTCTGCGGGTCACGGACCACGGGACCTACCTGGACGGCCAACCCTTCACGGACGTTTGTTTAAAGGACTTACCAGCGGATGAGGACTTGTGGACCATTCGTTTCGAGATCAAGCCGGATGCCAAGAAGTCCGGGGGATGTACGCTCTTCGGCAAGGGCTTTGGGAACTATGACCAGAATATTGAACTGTCAGCTTACTATAGTTAGACCAATGAATTATGCGATAAATTTAGAACAACGGTGAATTTATTTGAAATGTACGCCCAAAACCGGTAAACTTAGAAGCACTAATGAGGTGCGCTATGGAGAATAAATATCAAAAAGTCAAAGATGGCTTAAAAGAAGACATCATTTCGGGGAAGTTTAAGGTCAACGACAAGCTTCCCACGGAATCAGAACTGATGAAGCAATACGCGGTCAGTCGTTACACCGTGCGACGGGCCGTGGGCGACTTGGAAAGTGACCACTTTATCTACCGAATTCAGGGTGGGGGCATGTTCGTCCAGGATTGGCATAAGGATTGGTCAACCCCGACGGACACCAAGCTAATTGGGGTCATTACCACCCACATCGCCGACTATATCTTTCCCAACATTATTTCGGGCATCGACCAGGTCTTGTCGCAGGCGGGCTACTCAATCTTACTGAGCAACACCCACAACACCCACGAGAAGGAACGGAAGAGTCTGATTAACATGTTGGACAGTAAGGTCGCGGGGCTGATTATCGAACCCACGCAGAGTGCTTTGCCGAATCCTAATCAAGATCTGTACCAGGAAATCAAGGACGATGAGTTACCCACGCTGTTTATTAACGCCCACTATCCCAAGTACGACTTTCCGTACGTGGATACGGACGATTTAGAGGCGGAGCAACAGTTGGTCAATTACCTCTTTGACCTGGGGCACCAAAGCATCCTGGGCATCTTCCAAGTGGACGATATTCAGGGGGTCAACCGGATGAACGGGTTCGTCCGGGCCTACCAACAGCGGCCGGAACTTTCCTATATGAGTAACATCATCATGTACCAATCCGGGGAAGATTCCCAAAAGTTGTTCGAGCGTATCATGAACTACTTGCGGCAAGCGGACGCCCCAACGGCGATTGCGTGCTACAACGACCAACTGGCAATCGAAGTGATTGATTTCCTGAAGTCCCAAGACTTACAGGTTCCCGACCAGCTTTCAGTGGTGGGCTTCGATAACTACCAGATGGGGGAATACTTTACGCCTAGTCTGACCACGGTCAACCACGAGAAGGAACAGATGGGGGCCGATGCGGCGCACATGTTGGTCAAGTTACTGAATCGGGAGTCGGTAGACTCAATTACCTACGAGCCCGAATTGGTTAAACGGCATTCGGCGATTCATCACGAGTCAAAATAAGTAAACACAAATGGGACTGCTTTTCCGGCTAGTGGAAGGGCAGTCCTTTTTACGTGGGACAATCAACCCACTTTGTGTAACCAGACACAAACTAGAAAAATGCCACGCATCAGCCAGTGTGAGATATTATAAACAACTGGTGAACAATCGGATTGTTAGCGCTGTCAATATAGGTTAAATTATAGGCAGATAGAAACGTGAGTCAGTAAGAGTTGACCTATCCCAGGGTTTTCGCTATCGTTAATGTAACCGTTATCAAAAAATGTGGTGGGGGACTCTTTTTGCAGTGCGTTTTTATAAATACACTTTTCTAAGGAGGAAACTATTGTGAAAAGTCAAGTTGCAGAAGCCATGAAGACGGACGCTAAGGTCCCGTTTCACCGGATGCTTGCGTTTGCCAGTACGGATATGGCGGGGAATTTACTCTACACGACGGTCACCACGTTTATTCTGTATTACTACACCGACGTCTTCGGATTGAGCGTCGCTGCCGCCGGGACCATCTTATTGGCCGCCCGGGTCTTAGACGCCTTCGACGCACCGGTCTGGGGCTTCATCATCGACCACACCCATACTCGGTGGGGCCAGAGTCGACCGTACTTCTTATGGATGGCCTTTCCATTCGCCATCTTCTTCGTCCTGATGTTTATGAGTCCGGACCTAAGTGCCACCGGGAAGTTCTGGTGGGCCATGATCACGTACTTACTCTTCGGGATTTCGTATACCGGGGGTCGGGACACCAATCAGTTCCATCCTGCCGAACTTGAGTAACGATTCGGACGAACGGATTAAGTTGAACAGTACCCGGATGATCGGGGGGAACATTGGATTCTTCATCACCGCGAGCTTTACCCTAACGTTTGTAGCCGTCTTAGGTGGCGGCAACGAAACCGCCGGTTGGCGGAACACGGCGATTGCCTTAGCAATCGTTGGATTCGCCCTCTTGATGTTCGCGTTCTTTGACACCAAGGAAATCAACACGGAACATCAAAAGTCTTTACCAATTATGGACAGTATTCGGGCCGCTAAGAGCAACTGGCCGTGGTTCATCTTGGTCATTGCCTTCATCTTCTACTGGTTAGGGAACGCTTCCCGGTCTGCCGTGGTCGTTTACTACACGCAGTACAACTTAGGGGTCAAAGGGTTCGCTTCCGTCTTGAACGGGTTAGTGATGTTCCAAATCATTGGGATGCTGCTGATTCCATTCTTGGTTAAGAAGTTCAGTAAGACGCGGGTCCTGATGTTTGGTTTAATTTTAGCCGCCTTTGGTCAAGTCATGATTGCCTTCACGGGGAAGTCCCTGATTGCGTTAGGTGTTGCCTGGGCGATTGCCTCCGTCGGAACTGGGATTTCCGTCTCCATGCCGTTCGCGATGTTATCTGACACCGTTGATTACGGGGAATGGAAGAACGGTATCCGGGCCAGTGGGTTCTTAACGGCCATCG
The DNA here is from genome assembly GCF_032197885.1 of Levilactobacillus namurensis. Lineage (NCBI taxonomy): Bacteria > Bacillati > Bacillota > Bacilli > Lactobacillales > Lactobacillaceae > Levilactobacillus > Levilactobacillus namurensis. The sequence continues at coordinate 917,133 of NZ_CP134159.1, forward strand.
GGAGTTCCTTCGCCATCAAGATGGGGTCCGGCTTTGGTGGCTGGGCACCGTCCGTGATCTTGAGTAAGGCCGGGTACCAGGCCGGCGCTACCCAGACCGATGCGGCCTTAAGCGCCATTCGGTTCTGTATCAGTTACTTACCAGCCATCTTCTTCGTCATTGGGGCGTTGATCATGATCTTCTACGGCCGGTTTGAAAAGCAAGAAACTAGTATTCGGGAGACCTTAGCTGCTAAGCGGGGGACGGTCGAAGACTAGCGCGTTACATTAAGAATAGAGGGGTGATTGCATGGCACAACCAGCCTACATTTCCATTTCGTGTTTGCCACTACCAACCTTTATTGAAGGGGGGTATGTGACCTTTCACGCGGGTGACCGGCATCATTTACAGTTCTTTATCCTGATGTTGATGGAAAAGGGGGAACTGTACATTGCTGAAGATGGGGTGAACTATACGGTCAAGGCCGGTGAGATGTTTATCCTGCGTCCCTTGCATCACCACTATTCTTGGCACGTGATGACGGAAGACACCGCGTATTATTGGTTGCACTTTTACGTGACCGGTCGTTGGGAGCAACAGACCAGTCTGGTGCCCATGGGATCGGTGATCAACGTTCCGACGTTGCACCACTACACTCCGGTTGAGACGCTGTACCTGGCGAAACACGTCAAGATGCGCCATCCCCGCCGACTGGCCGAGATGACCCAGCAGATCTTTAAGAACAGCGAGGCTACCGAATCGTACGGGTTCTGGCAAGCTCAGCAGCTCTTTATCGATGTTTTGCAGGAGATTCAAGTTCAGTCGCAACAGGAGTCGGCCATGGTCCAGCTCTCCGATCAATTACAGCGCTATCTGCGGGATCACTTCAATGAAAAGATTACCAGTGCCACGTTGAGTCGGGAGTTTCATTTCCACCCGAACCACCTGATTCGGACGTTGAAGGCGACTACGGGCTTGACCCCGACGGAGTATCTCCGGCAGTACCGGATGGAAGAGGCGGAGAAGCGGTTGCTGAACACCACCATGTCGGAGACGGAAATCGCCCAAGACGTGGGTTTCCAAAACATCTATTATTTCTCAACGGTGTTCAAGCAGTACACGGGGATGGCTCCGACGCAGTATCGGCAGTCGCAGACTAACCTGACCGTGGTCCCGAATGACCGGCAAGTCCCCGAGTGTAACCCTTAAAGAGGAGTTGAAGAGTTTGAAATCAGCAGCATTTAAGTTAGAGGTCAACGCACGTGGTGACGTGGTCAACTTACAGAACCGTGCGGACGACCACCAGATGAACTGGGTGATCGACCCAGCTTATCTCGAGCAGATTGGCTATCCAGATCAGGATAAGCTTTTTGGTGAGTTCACCCTGACCATCGGGGGACGGGTCTATCGTAGCTACGATTACCAACCCCAGGTGACCACGGATGACCAACAGGTGACTGTGGCTTACCGAATTGCCGACTTGGTCTTGACGGAGCGTTATCGTCTGGAAGGCCAACGGGTGGTCTGGTCGATTGACCTGCAGAACCCGACCGAAGAGCCAGTGACGTTGACGAACCTAGGTGTTTGGGCGTCATTAGCTTACGTGATGTTCAGGGACAAGAACGTTCACCGGAACATGTCCGATTCGGCGGCCGTCTTTCCCAGCATCTCCGCGAACTTTACGAAGTTGGCGGGCGTCCGCCGGGATAATCAGGGACCGAACCTGGGTCTGTACCAGACGGCCGGTGAGATGCGGTCAGTCGGCACCTATAACGAATGGACCAACCGGTTCTTCGAGAACGTTTCGCCGTCGCTAGATGGGTTGTTGTTCCATCAATTGGTCTTGGCTGGCGGTTACGCAGCCGGCCAAGCGCCCAAGAACGACTGGATCTATAGCTCAGATTGGGTGACCTTAGCACCACAAATGACGCAACAATGGGAGTTTGTTCTCCAGCCGTTTACCACACCGGATGATTTCCAACGGGTGGCGGGGCTGAACGGACACCCCCAGATTACCTACGACCCACTCCTGTTTACCGGGCAAATGACCAATATCCACATCACCGTCCCAGCGGGGCACCACCTCGAACGCTTGACGCTGGTGCACCAAGCCACCGGTCAGATGGTGGAACGGGACGTGACGGATGATTACCGGGATGGCTGGTTACGGACCCTGATCAGTGGGGTGGGCGAGCACTGCCTCCACGTGGTCTTAACGGATGGTCGGGAAGACTTAGTGGTCTTTAATGTGATGGATTCAGTCAGGGACCTGGTCGAGACCCGGGTGGCCTGGTTAACGGACCACGCCTATAACGGAAAGTCCGTGGAACCACAAGATGCCTTCACCCCGATCTCGAATCAGGGGGAATCGTTAGGGAAGCTCAGCTTGATTCTGCAGGCGAACCTCTTGCACCGGACGGACCAGACCGTCGAACAGGTTCGCAAGGTCGAGGCCAGTGCGGTGAACTATGTGAAGAACAAGTGGTTTACCGATGGTGACTTTTTGAAGCCCGTCGACTTGTACGGTGACTTTTACCGGGACATGGACTTTGAATATATTGGTCACGTGTACTACCTCTTAGCCCAGTTTGACCAATCGACCCTAGCGTTGCACTCGGCAGCGACTTACTTGAAGTGGGCGGCCCAGGTCTTTAACCTGCGGGTCAATGCCGACCTGCACACCTCCGTTCGTGCTAAGGAAGAGGCCCACATGCTGGGCGTCTACTTCCTCTACATTAACGATCTATTGGCGGACTTGAAGACGCATGGGTTGACCACCGAGTACCAGCAGATCAAGCAGTGCTGGGAAGAGGCCACGCAACGGGTCGCGGCTCATAGTCAAGACTACCAAGCGGCGATTACGGAACACTTCTACGACAATGCGGGCTTTGGTCCGGCGACCGGGGCCTTAGCAAACGCGGGTTACCTGAAGGAAGCCCGACGGTATGCGGAGCTCTTAAAGGCTAACATTGGTTACAGCAATGACTTTCGGAGCCAAGCCCCGGATCGCTGGTGGGAAGCCCAGTCCTACATGATCCATTCACTGTGGGGCGGAATCACTGCGGCCTCGGCCCTGGACGCTTACGAGGTCCTCGATGATGACGCACTTCTGTTAGGTGCGTACCGGGCGTTTGTGGGCGTTCTGTACATGTACGACAGTCACGCGACCACGATTGCCAATCCGTTGGCTGCGGGGGAAGCGGCATCGACCTACAGTATCGCGGGTCCTAACATCAACCGTCCGGACCTCTCCCGTAACCGGTTCGGTCAATCGACTTTCGCCCAAGATGGCGGCATCTATAGCCGACTCTTCCCGGATGGGGATACGGGTCAGGCCGATTGGGACATGGGGGAAGAACTGGCGGCTTACCTGAAAGGCTTTGGGCAGACGGCTTACCTGTACCAGCGGGAGAATGGCGACTTAGCCGTGGTCAATGGCCGGCTGAATCAACTGTCACCGACCCAGTACGAAGTCACCAACCTGGCACCGTACCCCCGTCAGGTGAAGTTCGTGCGCCGGCACCAATCTTGCCAGTCCACGGCGCCGACGGTGATCTATGATACGACGCAAGGATTTATCACGAAGGATTAGGATAACTGAAATCGTCTCCGGAATTTCTGGGAGACGATTTTTATTTATACGGATAAGTGGATCTCGGCGACAATTCAATGAATTTAGGTGTAAGCGGTATAAACGGGATGAAAACTCAGAAAAATTTATGCTACGTTTCCCGAAATGACGCGGATAATAGCGGAACCAAATGGCTTGAGATACCGGATACATGGAGGATAAATTAGCAGAAATTCCCATAAATAATCCGTACAAATATAAAAACATCTTGATTTATGCGAATAAAAATGTGATACTAAAGTCACTGAGAGATAAATAACGAATTCACGATATGTATTCGGGAGGGTTAAGCAGATGAGTGCGGAAGAAATTGCTCAAGCCGTTGAAAGCGGTAACATATCCCTGGGAATCGAATTAGGTTCTACGCGGATCAAAGCAGTCTTAGTAACACCTGATTTTAAGACCATCGCAGCCGGCAGCTACGTGTGGGAGAACGAATTAAAGGATGGCGTGTGGACTTACTCCTTAGAGAAGGTCTGGGCGGGCATCCAAGCCAGTTACCAAGCCATGGCTACGGAAGTGCACGACCAATACGGCGTGACCTTGACCAAGATTGGTTCAATTGGGGTCAGTGCGATGATGCACGGCTACATGGCCTTCAACCAAGACGACCAATTACTGGTTCCATTCCGGACTTGGCGGAACAACATCACGGAACAGGCCGCGGATGACCTGACCAAGTTGTTCGGGTTCAACATCCCTCAACGTTGGAGCATTGCGCACTTGTACCAAGCCATCTTGAATCAAGAAGATCACGTGAAGGACGTTTCCTTCATGACCACGTTGGCGGGTTACGTTCACTGGCAATTATCCGGTGAAAAGGTCGTCGGTATCGGGGATGCCTCCGGGATCTTCCCAATTGACAGTGAGACCAAGACCTACCGGCACGACTTCTTGGAACAGTTCCGGGGCTTAAAGGCGGTTCGCCAATACCTCTGGGACATCCAAGACATCTTGCCTGCCGTTAAGGTGGCAGGAGAAGCCGCTGGTCAGTTGACCGCTGACGGGGCCAAGTTATTGGACCCTAAGGGCAACCTGACGGCCGGCAGTGTGATGGCCCCACCTGAAGGGGACGCCGGAACTGGAATGGTCGGGACCAACGCGGTGCGGGAACGGACCGGGAACATCTCGGCTGGGACCTCTGCCTTCTCCATGGTGGTCTTGGACCAACCGATGAAGGCGGTTCACCGCGATATCGACTTAGTGACCACGCCAACGGGGTTGCCCGTTGCCATGGTCCACACCAACAACTGTTCATCAGACATTAATGCGTGGGTTAACCTCTTTAAGGAATTCGCCCAGAGTATCGGCGTTGACCTGAAGCCGGATGAACTCTACGGTGCCCTGTTCAACAAGTCAACGGAAGGGGACGCCGACGCCGGTGGGCTACTGAACTACAGTTACTTATCTGGTGAGAACATCACCAAGATGACGGCGGGCCGGCCACTCTTCGTCCGCACGCCGAACAGTCACTTTAACTTAGCCAACTTTGTGAAGACCCAGTTGTACGCGGCCTTTGCTCCCCTGAAGATTGGGATGGACATCTTGGCTAACGAAGAACACATCCACCTAGATTCCCTGATTGCTCAAGGTGGGTTGTTCCGGACGCCTAAAGTGGGCCAACAGGTCTTAGCCGATTCCCTGAACACCCCAATTACGGTCATGAGTACCGCTAGTGAGGGTGGTCCATGGGGGATGGCAGTTCTGGGCTTCTACGTTCAGAACAAAGCCGCCGGTGAGACGCTGGAAGACTACTTGGATAAGCAAGTCTTTGCGGATCCTGAGAGTACGACGTTAGCGCCGGACCCAGCGGGGGTTAAAGGGTCTAACGCCTTTATCGCCAACTACAAGCAAGGATTAGCCATCGAAGTACAAGCGGTTGACCGCTTAGCCGATTAATCAGCAAAGGAGATTTCGAAAGAATGTTAGAGAAATTAAAGGCAGAGGTTTACGATGCCAACATGCAATTACCGAAATTAGATCTGGTCACGTTCACCTGGGGGAACGTTTCCGGTATCGACCGTGACCGGGGCTTGTTCGTCATCAAGCCTTCCGGGGTCGACTACGACGACTTGAAGCCTAGCGACATGGTCGTGGTGAACTTGAAGGGTGAAGTCGTTGAAGGGGACATGAATCCTTCCAGCGATACGCCAACTCACACGGTGCTGTACAATGCCTTCCCGAATATCGGTGGTATCGTCCACACCCACTCACCTTGGGCCGTATCCTTTGCGGCGGCTAAGATGGATATCCCAGCCATGAACACCACGCACGCGGACACGTTCTTCACGGACGTTCCTGCTGCGGATGCGTTGACTAAGGAAGAAATCGAATCCGACTACGAAGGGAACACGGGGAAGACCATCGTGAAGACTTTCAAGGAACGGGGCTTGGATTACGAAGCCACGCCAGCAGCGCTGGTCAGCCAGCACGGTCCCTTCGCTTGGGGCCCGACGCCAGCCAAGGCGGTCTACAACGCTAAGGTGTTGGAAGTCGTTGCGGGTGAAGATTACCACACCCTCCAGTTGACTCGGGCAAACTCCGAGTTGCCACAGTACCTCTTGGATAAGCACTACTACCGGAAGCATGGGGCCAACGCCTACTACGGTCAAAACAATGCGAAGTCCAAGGATCACGCTGCGCGCGAGTAGTTTCAATTCAATCAATCTAACAACTTTTTAAAAGGAGTGTTTCTGTTATGTTATCAGTTCCAGATTACGAGTTTTGGTTTGTTACCGGTTCGCAACACCTGTATGGTGAAGAACAATTAAAGTCCGTTGCTAAGGATGCCCAAGACATTGCCGACAAGTTAAACGCTAGCGGCAAGTTGCCTTACAAGGTGGTCTTCAAAGACGTCATGACCACGGCCGATGGCATTACCAAGTTCATGAAGGAAGTTAACTACAACGACAAGGTTGCCGGTGTGATTACCTGGATGCACACGTTCTCCCCAGCTAAGAACTGGATTCGGGGGACTGAACTGTTGCAGAAGCCATTGTTGCACTTAGCAACGCAATACTTAAACAACATCCCTTACGACACCATTGACTTTGATTACATGAACTTGAACCAAAGTGCCCATGGTGACCGCGAATACGCCTACATCAACGCCCGGTTGAAGAAGAACAACAAGATCGTTTACGGCTACTGGGGTGACGAAGACGTGCAAGAACAGATTGCACGTTGGGAAGACGTTGCCGTTGCTTACAACGAAAGCTTCAAGGTCAAGGTTGCCCGCTTTGGTGACACCATGCGGAACGTGGCCGTTACGGAAGGCGACAAGGTCCAAGCACAGATTCAAATGGGCTGGACGGTCGACTACTACGGAATTGGTGACCTGGTCAAGGAAATCAACGCGGTCTCCGATGCCGACGTGGACAAGGAATACGCCGACTTGGAATCCCGTTACGAAATGGTTCAAGGCGACAACGATGCGGAAACTTACAAGCACTCCGTTCGCGTTCAATTAGCCCAATACTTAGGGATCAAGCGGTTCTTGGAAAAGGGCGGTTACACGGCCTTCACCACCAACTTCGAAGACCTCTACGGCATGGAACAATTACCTGGCTTAGCTGCCCAACTCTTGATTCGTGACGGCTACGGCTTCGGTGCTGAAGGTGACTGGAAGACGGCTGCCTTGGGTCGGGTCATGAAGATCATGTCCCACAACAAGCAAACGGCCTTCATGGAAGACTACACGCTGGACCTCCGGAAGGGCCACGAAGCCATCTTAGGGTCACACATGTTGGAAGTTGACCCATCGATCGCCAGTGACAAGCCACGGGTTGAAGTTCATCCATTGGACATTGGTGGTAAGGCGGACCCAGCACGGTTGGTCTTCACGGGTTCTGAAGGTGACGCCATTGACGTGACGGTTTCAGACTTCCGGGACAACTTTAAGATGATCAGTTACGCCGTTGATGCCCACAAGCCAGAAGCTGAAACGCCTAAGCTGCCAGTTGCTAAGCAACTCTGGACGCCAAAGGTTGGTTTGAAGCAAGGCGCCTTAGCTTGGATGCAGGCCGGTGGTGGTCACCACACCATGCTGTCCTTCTCCTTGACGGAAGAACAAATGGAAGATTTTGCGACGATGATGAACATGAACAAGGCGTTCATCAAGTAGCCTTAGTCGCCAGCGGTGGCCGTCTGGGTCACCGATAAAACGCTAATCAAACAGGCAGGAAACTCTCGTGTGGGGAGCTTCCTGCCTGTTTTGCATAGTGCGCTAGGTGACCGAAAAATGAGGATATAATATGTAGAAAACGGTTACGACTGACGGCGGTAAAAGATGGTCCCGTCGACGGCTAAGTTGAGCAGCAGTAAGACTGCCACCGACCAGAGATGCCAACCGTAGATGATTAGGATCCCATACGTGGAGAAGACCCAGAAAATCCCGGGAGTAATCCAAGCGTGGGCGAAAAAGTGGGGGTAGTCGACCCGAAAGTCGTCAATTAACGTTTGTAACAGGGCGTAGGCCATTAAAAGGAGTAAAATCAAGAGAAACTGGGGCATAGGGTGACCCACCTTTCTAAGTAAAATGAATTATCTTCATCATACGAGGACCGAGGCGGGAATACCAGATTTCCCCCCAGCCATCGCAAAAGGGAAAGCAGAGCTGGCCATATTCTGCGTTGGGGGCATAAAGGAATTAATGACCGGGCGAATGGTTAAAAAAAGACCTCATCCCAAACCGGATAAGGTCGCAGTATTGGCCTGCATGAGTAAGCCGGTCAAATAGCTATAACCATGGTGAAAGCCAACCAATTGATACCACGGATTCAAGGTTCAATAAGGCTTACGCCATAAAAATCCAGCCGCCCATCGCGACGATTCCTAAGGCTACCACTGAATAAATCAGGGTCAAGACGTGACCGTCATGATCCGTCCTGGTTTTAGGTAGAACTTGAACCAACATAAAAATTAACAAGCAGATGCCGATAACCGCGATGAGTGTCCCCGTCATCATGTTCTTGGCTAACATCATAACTCCCCCTTTATTTCTTCTATTATAACCAGTTTTGCTGGGAAAGTGGGGGATGTGACCCTGGGTTTAAACAATATGTTAAAATAAAACTCATATAGGGAGCGCTGGGCGATGGGACGACATCGCAGCGATCGCCCGGCGACCAGATGACGGAAGAAAGGAAGCAACTACCATGGACTTAACTTGGTCGGTCACGACACCGGTGACCAGCTTAAAGCGATTTTTAGCACAACAGGGGGTCAGCCACCGGGTCTTTAATGACCTCAAGCGACAAGGTATTATTCGCGTCAACGGGCAAGTCGAGACGCCGGCTGTGGCGCTCCACGTGGGTGATCAGGTCATGGTGTCCCTTCCCGCTGAAACAGCTGATCCGGCAGTGGCCGTGAGTTCCGAGCCCATTAGGGTCCTTTTTCAGAACAGAGACTGGTTGGTGATCGATAAGCCGGCCGGGCTGAACGTGGTTCCGGGACCGGCGAACCGGACGGATACCCTGGTCAATCGCATCAAGGGCTACTTGATTGCCGAGGGGGCGGAGAACCAGGTGCCCCACATCGTGACCCGGTTGGACCGCTTCACCAGTGGCTTGGTCTGGGTCGCCCGGCACCGGTTGGCCAATAGTCTGGCCAGTCAGCTTCAGGCACACCATGCCGTGCAGAAGCGTTATTTAGCGGTGGTCAGTGGACAATTGCCCGCCGACCATGGCCTGATCGACCAACCCTTAGCCTCAGATCCTACCGGGTATAACCAGATGGTCTCACCAGCGGGAAAGCCCGCTAAGACGGAGTACTGGGTGCAACAGCGGTTTCCCCAGGCCACGGTCGTGAAGGTTCAGCTGCACACGGGACGGACGCACCAGATTCGGGCGCACTTCGCGTGGTTAGGGTATCCGCTGATTGGTGATGCCCTCTACGATGGTCCGGAAGTCGCGGGGATGCAACGGCAGGCGCTTCACGCGGCCAGCCTGCAATTTACGGATCCCTTTGACGGTCAGGAGCGGCACTTTACCAGTCCCGTTCCGACCGATTGGCAGCAGTTGATCACGAAGCTAGAGCAGACGACAGGAGGGCAACAGGCATGACAGAAACCATGAGTGACGTGACATGTTTGGTAGATGGGGAAACCATCTCTTTGGAATCCGGCTTACAGCTCGCGGAGTTGGAGACGGACTTGCGGAACCGGATCAAGCGGGACCATCCGCGGGCGAAGACGACGGATTATATCTGTGGGCACCACCTCTTGAAGTACCGCTTGGAGCGGGTGGACGCGATGATCAATGCGGACCTCAAACAAACTAAGAAAATCAACCAAAAATTGACGCGGGCCTTACAGAGCGATGATTACGATATTATCGATGTGAACGAGGTCTTGTCGGACAACCTGACGTTTGGCCAGAAGGTCTCCGATGACGTGGCCCGCTTTGGCGGTTCTTGGGGCTTTATCTTCATTTTTATGTTCGTGCTGCTAGGGTGGATGCTGGTCAACGGGTTGCACCTCTTTGGGGTGAACTTTGACAACTACCCCTACATTCTGTTAAATTTAGTACTTAGCTGTGTGGCCGCGATTCAGGCACCCATCATTATGATGAGCCAGAACCGCTCGGCGGACCGGGACCGGATGATGGCTGAAAACGACTATCACGTGAACCTGAAGTCCGAACACGAACTACGATTACTCCATGCGAAGGTGGACCATCTGGCGCAGAACCAGGTACCCCACACCATGGAGGTTGAACGCTTCCAATTGGAAATTCTAGGTGAGATTCGCCAAGAACTTGCGGAATTACGAGAGGCGGCGCAGAAGACGCCACCAGCACGGTAACACGAAGGGAGTCCCACGATGCGTACTTGGATTACAGCGAGCACCCTGTTCTTAGTTGGCCTACTCTGTGGTCACCGAGCAGCTGGTAGATTAGGGCACTAAGCGCGACTTGGCAAATCCGTTGACAATTCTTTAATCCTCCGTTAATCTAGTGATTGAACTAGAGAAATGGAGGATTTTTTGTGATAATTCGTGAAGCTCAACCGGTGGACGCCCCTCAGATAGCGCCACTGATGAACTTGATCTATGATGAAATGGCTCTGACCGACCTGGAAGACGTTCCGGGCCCCGACTTACTGAAGGTCATCACGGCGGCGTACCGCAACCCGACATACCTGTCCGGTGCGGCAACCACGGTGGTGGCCGAGGCCGATGGCCAAGTCGTGGGGGTGGCCTTTGGCTATCCTGGAGAACGAGAAGAGATCGTAGATGATGTGATGGCAGATCTGACCGCGCAGAGTGCGGCTTTTGACGAACCGTACGAAGCGGAATCCGAAACCAGTGCAGGTGAGTGGTACTTGGACTCCCTGGCAGTGGATCCGAACTATCAGGGTCACGGGATTGGCCGGCAGTTGTTACAAGCGCTGCCGTACTACGCCCGGCGTGATCGTCAAGCGGTCATTGGGTTGAACGTCGACCGGGAGAACCCGGGCGCCTTCCGCCTATATGACCGGATGGGTTACCAGGTTACGGGGACCCAGATGATTGGGGACCACGTCTATGACCATATGCAACTCGAGATTGGTAAGCCAATCAGTGTGATGAACTAACTTTAAACGTGAAGGCGCTCGGCGACTGACCGTGGCGCCTTTTTAGTTGTCATCTGATAGACGCCTGGAGCGTCATAAGGAGGAAAAACGACCATGAAAGACCAGTTACAATTAGGCGATGATGAATTTGCCAAGATGATGTTGGTGTTGAAGCAACCGGTAACGCAAGCGAACCACAAGGAGTTTAAGTTCCTAGACGGTGAGATGCAGGAGATTGCGCCGGATATCTGGGCCATGCCGGCTTACATGACGGCAGACGATGACTTTACCATGTTCTTCTTGACCACGCAGATCGAGTCGGGAGAGACCGTGGTGGCGTTTGCGACCGGTGAACAGGATGAACAGAACTTCCGCTTGAGTGCGCCCATGATTACGGGGGAAGGCTTGAACGTATTGAACGCCCAACAACCGAACCGGGCCAAGCGGGTTCTGAAGTTCTTGAATGACATCTCGCGGGCCGATGAAGGCAACTGGCGAATGGTCGACAGCGAAGACTAGATTCTAACCAAGACATTTGCAATCGTCATCCGCCTTGTCTGGCCGTCCTCTCGGCTTACAGTCGTGTAACCATATCGGAACACGATTTACCAACAGGCCGTGGTCCCCAAGCGGATTGTTGATTCGAAACCCAATAGGGCTTGCCTGATTATTTGGTTTTAGCAGTCACATATGTTGTTCAAACATTAGGAAACACTGTTTTGGGAAACACTCAATTTAGCCGTGAGGTTGGGCCTGAAGAGGCTCAGTGGTGTCGTTTGGGTTAGTCAGCGTTTTGAGCTGGCTTACCCAAAGGCCGAGCTTGAAGACCTGGGGCTTTCAGGGCTTCAAGTCGTGCCCACCACGCTCCAGCCTCTTCAGGCCCAACCGGTAAGGCGGGGGGACTGCTACAGTCTGCCCCTTGGCTAAACGTAGGAAAGGCGTCTGGACAAATGTCCAGACGCCTTTCGCGTGCTTAACGATACCGCTACGGTGCTGAAATCTGCGACCCAAGGCAGCCAGCTCCACTTTTTGTTCCACTCTAAACGATCAGTTAGGCGATTATACGGTCAGTGGGCCAGGTAACTAACCAATCTGGAAGTACCGCAAGATTGCCATGGCCATGATGCCCACGACCACCACGGCCAATAAGCTCTTGGTGAAGATGCCGGCTAACGTGGCGGGAATCGCGGCGTAGCAGTTGGCAAGGTTGAGGGTCGCCCAGTGTCCCGGATGGGCGACGAATAGGTTCTGGCAGCACAGCGCGGTCATGATGGCGATGGGGACAAAAGTCAGAAAATCGATCACACCAGCGGGAAGCTTAAATTTTTTCAAAAGGGCGAAGGGAAGCACTCGGGATAGTAACGTGACGGCGCCACATCCCAAGACGACCCAGAGCTCCGTTAAGGTCAATGACATCGCTTCATCTCCATTCCGAACAAACAGCCCACAATTGTGGCCCCCAAGAGCGATAAGTTGGCGTCGAGAACCCGAATCATGAGATAATAACTTAAGGCCACACAGGCCATCACCAGGAGTTGGCGGGTCATCCCCAGGTGGCGGTCGCTGATTAATTGGAGGTAGACCAAGCCGATGAACATGGCGGTCAGGGCGAAGTCAAAGCCGAACTGGTCGGGGTTGGGAATCAAGCCGCCTAGGATGGCCCCGATGATGGTCGAACCACCCCAGACTAAGTAGGCGACCCAGTTCGCCGCGTTCTGCCAAGCGTAGCTTAACCGTCCCTGAGTATGGTTCTGCTTGTTCATGGCTAACGCGAAGGTCTCGTCGGTGACTAGCGCCCCCAGCATCAGGTTCTTGCCTAAGGATTCGTGGCGGAAGTAGCGCGCGAGGCTGGTGCTCATAAGGATCATTCGGGAATTAACCAAAAACGTGGAAAAAATAATGGCGGATAGCGGATTCCCGGCCAGGAGCATACTGGCGATGATGAACTGGGCCGAACCGGCGTAGACGATAAAGGATAGCGCGGCCACCATCAGAAGGCTGAGGTGGCTGGTGTGGGCAACGATCCCGAAGGCTAGGCCCACGCCGATGTAACCGAAGACGGTGGGCAGGACGTCTTTCAGACCAGCCCGAAACGTGAGGTCTGGGGTCATAGGCAGGACTCCTTTCGTAAAGAAATGATCAATTTAGTCCATTACTAATGGGTTAAAAACTAGTCTACGCTTACCCTAAATGGGGGTAAAGACTCCTACCAAAATTAGTGTAAAAAATTGGTAAAAAAAGTTGGCGTGGAAGGGTTGCTTTTTCAAAATAGCGGTTGTATGATACTCTCATTGATAAAAAAGCAGTGAAGAAAGTGGGGTAGTGACGATGAAGATGAACTTAACTGAATTGGCGCAATCAGCGCACGTTGACAAGCAGCGCGTAGAGGAGTACGTCAAGAACGGATTATTGGGGACCGACCACTCGGCAACGGAATTCGATGACTCCGATCTGTATTGGATCGATATGATTCAATGCTTTCAGGATAACGGCACGTCTTTGAGTGACTTATCCGGCTTAATGCCGCGTTGTCGGCAAGCCCAGGCCAAGATGACTCAGGTCTAGCCGACTCAAACCAAGAAGATGATTAGCGGCAGGCGATAGGCCTCCGCTATTTTTTTGGCTTCTAGGCCGTACGTGTTGCGGTCGATCATTAAGAATACAGAAAAAGGCAGGTCCCCCGGAAGTTGATGGGGGATCTGCCTTTTCGTCGTTAACCCGTTAAACGCTGGGTTAACCTTGTTTAATTTGGGTAATCAGGCGTTGCATGGCTTGTGCTTGGTATGCGGCCGTGGCTTGTTGGATGACCTTTTGCCGTTGAGCGGCACTCATGGTCGGATCCTTAGTCATGGCAGCCATCACTTGCTTTTGAACGTAGGCTTTGGCGGCCTTTTTTTGTTGTGCTTGGTAGGCCTTAGACTGCGCCTTCTTTTGCAGTTGCTTAGCCTGTTGGGTACTGAGAACCGTCCAATCCTGGTTCAGGTAGATCGTATTGTGTTCCTTGACGTATTGGTGACCGTTATCGGCCAGGCCAAACCAGAACTTGTAGGCCTTAGACTGGTATTCCCGGTAAGTCTTTTGGGTCACGATCCGGTTCTTACCCGTGGTCCGCTTGACCGTGTTGGTCGTGGTGACCTTAGCCGTCGTGTGGTGCGTCTTTTTCGCGTTGGCGCTGGTCTTGTAGACGTAGACCCGGTGCTTATCAGCAGTCCCCAGTGACTGGTAGATCATCATGGGCATCTGCTTGGAAGGAGAGGCCGAGTAGATGGTCTGGGTCGTGGTGGTGGTGACGTTGTGCAGGCCGTAGTGGTCACGGTCGTTTTTCACGATGAAGACTCCGCTGACGCCCATGACCAGGATCAAGCCTAGGGTGATCAGGTTACTGAGCACGCGGTTGGACATGTAGACGTAGCAGACGAAGGCTCCGATGACCGCTAAGATTAAGAGAATCACAATCATTCTGCGGCACCTCCTTTGGCCGTTGCCGGTTCACTATCAGCAACGTGAGTGGAGTGGTTGCTGCCCTTTAAGAACATCGCCACAATTAAAGCAATGACACTGAAGCCGATGGCAATCCAGAAAGCGGCGTGGTACCCCGACAGGGTCGCGTTGATTGCGTTGTCGGCGTAAGCCAATGGATTCGTGGTCAAGAGGTGCTTAGCTGGCATCTGGTTCTTGGTCACGTTAGTCAAGACACTGACCAGCAGCGCCGTCCCCACGGAACTGGCGACTTGCCGTTGGGTGTTGTTGACCGCCGTCCCGTGACTGATTAAGTTCATGGGTAAGGCGTTCATCCCGGCGGTAGTTGCAGGCATCATGACCATGGCGATCCCGAACATCCGAATGGCGTAGAGGACCACGATGTACATGGTAGCTGAGTCCTTGGTCAGCCAGGCAAACGGTAACGTTCCGGCCGTTAAGAGGAACATCCCCATTAAAGCCAAACGCTTGGCGCCGAAGCGGTCAAATGCGCGTCCGGTAATGGGACTCATAATCCCCATCATGAGGGCCCCCGCTAAGAGGGTCAATCCGGAGTGGAAGGCCGACATTCCTTTGACCATTTGCAGGTACAGCGGAATGACCATTTCGACCCCGACCATGGCCATCATGACCACGGAACTCAGGATGGCCGCGACCGTGAACTCCTTAGACTTGTAGACCCGGAAGTTCAGGAATGGGTCGTCCATCTTGAGTTGTCGCCAGATGAACAGGGCAACGAAGATGACCCCGACAATCAGCGTCGAGAGAACCTTGGTGCTGCCCCAGCCGTCGTCCCCGACGGAGGAGAAGCCGTACAGCATGCTCCCGAACCCAATCGTAGAGAGTAAGACGGATAGGAAGTCTAACGGCGACTTTTCAGTTTCCAGAACACTACGCATGATCCAGAAGCTGGCAATGATCACGACGGTGACGATGGGGATGATCATTCCGAATAGGTCTCGCCAAGTTGCATTATCGATGACCCACCCGGACAGGGTCGGACCAATCGCTGGGGCCAAACCGACAACGATTCCGGCTAGTCCCATGGCAGTTCCCCGTTTGTTGGCGGGGAAGATCGTCAGCATCATGGTTTGCAGCAGCGGCATCGAAATCCCAACCCCTACAGCCTGGATCAACCGTCCGATTAACATCATCGGGAAGTTGATGGCGGACCAGCAGATGATGGTCCCGGCTAAGAAGATGGTCATGGCCCCGATGTAGAGCCACTTAGAACTGATACTGTTGATCAGCCAAGCGCTGATGGGGATCATGATCCCGTTGACCAGCAAGAACCCCGTGGTCAACCATTGAACAGTAGATGTCGAAACGTCGAAAGCCTTCATTAAGGTTGGAAAGGCGGTCGACAGAATCGTTTGGTTTAAGACGGTACAAAAACTTCCAATCAATAGAAGCGCCACCAGTAAGCCCCGGTTATAGGACTTACCGTTGGTATCAATTGCTTTTCCCAAATTAATTCCCTCTTTATCCTAAAAATTATTTCTGGAACAAATATACGCAGATTAGACTCTTTTGTCAACTAGCTTGACAACTGTTTTAGAAAATATATACTGTTTGGAGAAAAGTAAACAATAAGATGAAATAATTTTACAAGATTCACAAGCGCTTCCATCCGGATAAACTGGGTGTTGGCCAATTAAAGGACTAAGGTGGTCGACGTGTTAGAAAACGATGTTGCTAATTTTTTAAAAAAAGTACCAATTGATGAAATGATTCTGGGAATCGGGGACGTTGCCCGGGTCACGGGGGTCTCGACCAGTCAGCTGCGGTACTGGGAACGTAAGGGGTATATCCAAAGTTCCGAATTAACGGAGGGGGGCAACCGTAAGTTTTCCTATAAAACGGTGATTCAGGTCAAGCAGATCAAGCAGTTCCTCGACCAAGGGTATACGTTGAGCAGTGCCGTTGCCCGGGCCCGCAAACGTGGCGTTTACGCGGAAATCTTACGCTCTTTCTTTGAACAGCGGTTCATTCGGCTGACGGCCGATGACCACCAGGAGACGATTGATCTGGGGACCTTTGACCCGGAACCGGCTTATCACCTGGTGGCGTATCGCCAGGATAACAGTTGGCGATTTCGCTTGGATCCGGCTAAATAGGGGCCCTTTTCGTTGTGCAACGGCGACGAGAATGGTAGGCTAAAGTTGTGGCGGAGTTCAGTCGGTGGCAGTAAAGACCTTCGATGCTGATCGATCTTCTGGCTGGATTAGCAGTCAATCATGTTATTTAACGTGTTGTAACTAGGCGAATAACCATATGTAATAGCGCGTATACTTGCGCTTGGACTACGCTAGTCATAGGCTAACGTAAGCGATCGTAACTGAAATGACGTGTTTTTGAAAATTAACTTGCTTTGATTTTCGACTCGCCGCCGGTTGCCGCCATAGGCTCCTCTCGAAGTTTAGAAGGTTCTTCGGGAGGGGCTTTTTCTATGGCGGGATGGCCCGTTAAATGAAGAATAACTAATAAAATGAGAAAATAATGGGAATCGCTATCCCTTGGTATTCCTTACTTTTGGTTAGTTTAAGCGGTTAGCCTGAAAAAAGATGGTTTTAATGGCTTGTGTTTTCAATCGAACGTGTTAAGATTGCTAAATCGTTTAAATCAATCACATGAAGGATGGTGTTACACATGCTGTTACGACAAGCTACGATGGCGGATTTGCCACAAATTGAAGCAATTATTCGGGACGGCCGGCAACTCTTGGCGGCTCAGGAAATCGACCAATGGCAGGGAACTTATCCCAACACGGCGGTCTTAGTCGACGACATTCACCAGGGGTGGACGGTCGTGCTGGAGGAAGACCAGGAGATCTTAGGCACTGCCGCAATCATTCCTGGCGTCGATCCGACGTACCAACAGATTGAAGGTCAGTGGTTGACCAAACAGGCGCCGTACTTAGCGATTCATCGCGTAGCAGTATCGGCCCACCATCACGGTCGCGGGTTAGCTGGGGAATTATTCCAGCGGTTATTTGCGCAGATTGATCAGGCCGAAACTATCGAAAGTATTCGGATCGACACGCATCCACAAAATATGGCCATGCAACACATTATTAAGAAGAACGGCTTTACGCCGACGGGAAAGATTGACTTGTCTGGGATGGGCCCAGAGATGTCTGGGGTCAAAGACTTTGCCTATGAACGGGTAACGGCGCACGTGAAGCCAGAACATCTGGTCCAACCAACCTGGGCCTAGTTCAGGCGAAGCGCTTCCAATTGACCGGAATTATAATGAAGCAATTTAACGCCAAGGCAGCCTGCTAAACGGAATTTTCCGTGAGCAAGCTGCTTTTTGAGATTGTGCGAGCCGATTTGGAAAATTCACCGCTGGCAGACACATAGTGGTTGCGCCCCTAAACGTTAGGGGAAAAGTGGGGATGGTTTCACGCCTCCGCCGTTATTTTTTTATAATTTGCGGGAAACGGGTTCAGGGAACCCCAACACTGACTTTTCTTTCGCCCTAAACTCTGTCATAATAGAGGCAGGTTTGGTAACGGAGGCGAGACTAGTGGAGAATAAAAGTTTGGCAGGTGGCCGCTTCCTATTAGTGACGGTACTGAATGTCGTGATTACGGTATTTGAGTTGCTAGGTGGCTTACTATCGGGGAGCCTTTCCTTATTATCCGACGCTTTTCATAACTTGGGAGATGCCGTTTCGGTCGTCTTGAGTTACGTGGCCCACCGAATTGGTCGGCGGCGCCAGACGCGGCAGAATACGTTTGGGTATCGCCGGGTCGAGATTTTGACGGCGCTTTTGAATGCCGGCGTTTTGATTGTGATTTCGGTGATCTTGGCTGTCGAGGCGGTTCGCCGACTATTGGCGCCGGAACCGGTCAAGGGTGACGTGATGTTGCTGGTAGCAATCGTCAGTTTTGCGGCGAACTTGCTATCGACGATCCTCTTGAATCACGGGGCGAAGCATAACTTGAATATTCGGGCAACCTACTTGCACCTCTTAAGTGATGCATTGGCTTCCATCGGGGTCATCATTGGGGCGATTCTGATCACCGTTTGGCAGATTAGCTGGGTCGACCCAACGATTACGATTTTGGTAGCCGGCTACATCGTTTATGAATCGTGGCCTATCGTGAAGCAGACCTTTGCCATCTTGATGAAAGGGGCGCCCAAGCTGGATTATGACGCCATTGCCCACGATATTTGTGCGCTGCCGGAGATCAAGGGCGTTCACCATCTGCACGCTTGGCAGATTGATGAGAACAACTTGGTCTTTTCGGTCCACGTGAACATGCAAGATCTGCCGTTGAGTCAGATTGAACCGGTCTACCGGCAGATTGAAGCGTTGCTGTGTCATAAGTACAACGTAAATCACGTCACGATTCAGGCGGAGTGCTACCGGGGAAAGGACGAATCCCTCTTTTATAAGCAAAATGATTGGCGGCACGACTAGTCCTTGGTTACCAACACGTTGATGGTAAGAAACACGATTTAGATGAGGTGAACGACGAATGACTCCGATGAAGGAGGACTATTTAAAGATTATTTTCGAACTAGGCGGTCGGCAAAAGAAGGTTTCCAATAAGCAAATCGCTATTAGTTTGAATATTGCGGCGGGCTCCGTGACCGAAATGGTCAACAAGATGGCCGCCGAAGGACTCGCGGAACACACCCCGTACGCGGGTATCTCGTTAACTAGCAAGGGTATTCGACTAGCAGAAGATTTGGTGCGCAAACACCGGATCTGGGAAGACTTCTTGATCGAGAAGTTAGGCTACGCGTTGCCCGACGTTCACGATGAGGCTGAAGTGTTGGAACATGTGACTAGTCCCAAGTTGATTGATGCGCTGGACGACATGCTAGGTCATCCCACGCATTGCCCGCATGGTGGCGTCATCCCGGACCGTTCCGGGCACTACCACGAGGATAGTCATACGGTGTTGAACGATGCCAAGGATGGCGACGTGGTCACGGTCGACCGGTTTATTGATAACCACGACCTATTGACCTACTTAGGCGACTTGAAGCTCGACATTGGGGACCAATTAAAGGTTTTGAAGCACGACCCATTCGAGGGCCCCGTGACGGTGCAGAACCTCACGGACGATGCGCAGTTGATTGTGAGTTACAAGGCTGCCCACTATATTTTTGTGAAGTAAATAATCAGCTAACCCGCGTTCGAGAGGCTTTCTCGGACGCTTTTTTGGGCTCTATGGGGCAGATTTTAACGGATTCGTTATTTTCCCCGTAGCGGTCCCGGCGTATAATAAATTAAAAACTTTATGAAAACAGGAGGCGGTCGCATGCAGTCGTCGAAGGACCGCGATCAATTGATTTTACATACGGCATTGACAGCCGGACGCATCATGATCGAGAATGGCTCGGAGATTGAACGGGTGGAAGATACCATGGCACGGATTGCGAAGAACGCCGGAGCGCGGACCAGTCAGCTATTCGTGATGATTACCGGAATCCTGATGGCCATTAACGGGGAAGTGGGCGCGCAGATTGAACCCGTTAAGCGACGGACCTTTGATTTGGAAAAGATTTCGGTGGTCAACGACCTCTCGCGTAAGTTTGCGACGCACGACATCACGTTACAGGAATTCGCAGATCATTTGGACCATCTAGATGCCACCAGTAAGTACTTTCCGTTCTGGGTTCAGGTCATTGCAGCGGCTTTGGTCAGTGGCCCGTTGGAAGTGGTCTTTCGGCACAACCTGCCAGACTTTTGGATTACCTGCGTCGTGGGGACGTTGGGCTGGATCGTGTATTACCTGTTAAGCAAGTACGTTCGGATTCGCTTTCTGTCTGAATTTGCGGCGGCGGTGGTGATTGGCCTGCTAGCGGTCTTGGGGACCCAACTGGGACTGGGGAACAATGCCGACGACATCATTATCGGTAGTGTGATGCCACTGGTTCCGGGTGTACCCATTACTAACTCGGTCCGGGATATCTTGGCGGGAAACCTGGTGAGTGGTCCTGCGCGTGGCGTGGAGGCACTGGTCAGTGCCGCCGCCATCGGGTTCGGTATCGCCATGGTTCTACAATTCTGGTAAGGGGGTCTCAGCATGACCGTGATTGAATTTGTGATTGAAGTAATAGGAACCTACGTGGCCACAATTGCCTTCGGGGTCCTCCTGAACATCCCCCGCCGGGCCCTGAATATGGGCGGGCTGATCGGGGTTCTGGGATATCTGGTCTACCGGTTCATCGTTCTGTGGGGCGGCGGCTACGTGATCGGCAACCTGTTAGGGGCCGTGGTGATTGGCGTGGCGTCCTTGCAGGCGGCGCGCTGGAAGAAGATGCCGATGATTCTCTTTAACATTCCGGCGTTAGTCCCGTTAGTGCCCGGAGGCCAAGCCTACGAGATGATTAAGAACTTTGCACTGGGGCAGAATAATCAGGCCCTGGTCTTCTTGTTACAAGTGGTGATGATCTCCGGTGCGATTGCGTTTGGTTTCTTGTTATCTGAATTGGTTAATCGTCTGCGACAACGGGTTTGGCGGCAACATAAGCGGTTTTAAACAATTGTTAACCTGACTTCCGTTTAGAAAAATGGGGTTGGGTGGTATACTCAATTGCGAGGGATTTTAGACTTAGAGACGACGAAAGGAATCTATTATTATGATGCTTTTTAATCGGGATCGGGACCGGCCCTGGAAATTTGGTCTCACCACGATTCTTTTTTTGATTCTGGCCTTTTACGTGAAGGCGCAAAATGCTTACGTGGCTTTTTTGGACTCATCGGTGATCGATGTGGTGCAAAAGGACCAGTCTAACGGGAGAATGTTGTTCTGGCGTGGTGTGGCCACGTTGATGGAGCCCAAGATGATCATCGTGTGGACGGTGATTTTGGCGTTCCTGTTATGGGGATTCAAGTTCAAGATTCCGGCAGTCTGGTGTCTAGCGACTTTAGCCGGCGGTGACGTGGTGGCCTACGTGGTCAAGGACCTAGTGCAGCGGGCCCGGCCAGCTGGTCATTTGGCCATCGATAACGGGTACAGTTTCCCCAGCGGGCACGTTTTTGGGACCTTCCTGTTGATGGCGATGATTTGGCTGATCTTGATTCCCATGATTGCAACGCCATGGCGGGCCTGGTTGGTGCGCCTGATTGTGATCGTCTGGATCATTATGGTCATGATTTCACGGATCTACGTGGGTGCGCATTTCCCAACGGACACGATTGGCGCCTTATTATTGGCTTACCTGTGGTTGCAGATTGCCCAGGGGCTGTACATCCGACTCGCGCCGGTAATGAAGCGCTGGCCGTTATTGACCCATTCAGAAGTTTAGCTAAAAAAATCGCTCGTGGTTGTCGGTGGACAATCACGGGCGATTTTGCTTTAGTGAAGTCTTAGTTGAGGTCGGCCAGCCATTCGGTCGCGAGGTCGATCCAGTGAGCAACGTGAGGCAGATTACTCCCCGGCTTCCAAGCGGTTACTTGGTTGGCTAAGGCCAAACCGTGGGGACCGTTGTGGAAGATGTGCAGTTCGGTGTCCACGCCGTGAGCCAGTGAGGATTGCACGTAGGCTAGCGTGTTTTGCACGGGAACCAGTGGGTCGTTGGCGGTGACCCAGGCAAAGGTCGGCGCGTTTTGTGCGGTGACGCGTTGGTCCGCAGCGATTTGAGCGGGGTCATCCGTCCACTGGGCTAACGTGGCGGCGTCGTTGGGGAAGCCGGCTTGCGGGGTGATCACGGGGTAACCCAGGAGAATTGCGTGGGGATGAATCTGAGTGGGCGTGGTCCCGGCCAGCTGGTTGAGGTGGTCGGTTGCCCAGAGATCGTTGAAGAGGGCCACGATATGTCCCCCTACGGAGAAGCCAGCAACGTTGATATGGGCGGCATCGATCTGCCAATCCGCCGCGTGTTCACGCAGACTGGCCACGCTTCGAGCCAGTTCGACGACTGGTGCGGGAAGCAGTGGTTTTTTTTCGCCAGCAAAGCTGTACCGTAAGAAGAAGGCTTGGTAGCCCCGCGCAAACCAAGCCATGGCGAGATCTTCAGCTTGCTGTTCCGGAATGTGCGTGTAAGAACCGCCGGGAACGATGATCATCGCCGGATAGGTGGCTTGGGGTGCATCTTGACGCAGATAACCGCGTAAGTAGGCTTGCGTATCAGCACCTAATGATTGCGTAATGATTTGCATGGAAAAACCTCCTGATTTTGATTAAAGTTAACTAGTACTATGGTATCATTGTACCGCATCTAGAGCAGGACGAAAGGGACGGTGAGAGAATGCATCCAGAATTGACGACGCCGCGGTTGCGCCTGAGTCCGTTAACGGAAAGCCAGCTAACGGCTTACCAGGAGCTGCTGACGAATCCCACTGTGGCCGGTCCGGCCGGGCTGAGTCTGCCGGTCTCTGCGCAACGCGTGGCGGCAAGTTTAGCGGCTGATCGGCAACAACCCGTGCATTACGGCATCGTTTGGCCGGCGACAAATCGACTGATTGGGACCTTGATTGGTTATCCGCACGTGGAAGCAACGGGGGCTCCCAGCCCACGGGCCTTAGATGTCGGGTACCTGTTGGCTCCGGAGTTTTGGGGCCGGGGGTTGATGCCCGAGGCCTTGACCGCTTGGCTAGCGGCACTGCCCCGGCAATTCCCCCAGGTCACCACGGTCTGGGCGACGACCTTGGCCACCAATACGCGTTCACAGCGGGTTTTAATTAAGTCAGCGTTCGAATTGATTGACGACCAAATGATGGTGCCTAATGCCGCTACCTGGGGCTTAGTCCGGCATTGCTTATACCGCTGT
The DNA here is from genome assembly GCF_032197885.1 of Levilactobacillus namurensis. Taxonomy (NCBI): domain Bacteria; kingdom Bacillati; phylum Bacillota; class Bacilli; order Lactobacillales; family Lactobacillaceae; genus Levilactobacillus; species Levilactobacillus namurensis. Next base: position 940,509 of record NZ_CP134159.1, read on the forward strand.
CAGTTAACTGAATGAGAGAACCATGAGGAAATTTTAGATTTAAGCTTGCAATGCGATTAGGGGATGGGTATACTACAAGTATCGAATAGAAGAGGCGCGGTCAACAAGAGTCGCATTTTGGAGGTGGATACCACCGATGAAAGAATGTTAAAGGGGCGATCGCCGAAACTCACAGTGAGCTATCTAAGCTGTGGGTTGGGGCCTGATTCAACAAATCAGGGACTGTCGTAGCCGATAGGGTTACGGGGCGCTTTCAACGATATTGACTTGGATCTGTGACTTCCAAATCTCTTTCGCAAAGCAATTTGTGGAAGAGATTTTTTAGTACCCCTGGTCGTTTCGAGAAGGTCCTTCTATACACAGAAGGAGGAAGTTTTTATGGAACAAAGCATGGTGAATGCAACAACGAGCAAGGCGTCGGATTCGGTTAAGCGGGGTCTCAAGACGCGACACGTCTCGATGATTGCGTTAGGTGGTTGTATCGGTACTGGGTTATTCGTTGCCAGTGGGTCGGCGATTTCGACGGCCGGACCTGGTGGGGCGTTAGTCGCCTATACGGCGATGGGCCTGATGGTCTACTTCCTGATGACCAGTTTAGGAGAAATGGCGACCAACATGCCAATCTCTGGATCATTCGCCGCTTATTCAGCCAAGTACGTTGATCCAGCGTTAGGGTTTGCGATGGGCTGGAACTACTGGTTCAACTGGGCGATTACGGTCGCCGTGGATATTTCGACGGCGGCGTTGGTCATGAAGTTTTGGCTTCCCGGGGTCCCAGGGTGGATTTGGAGCTTACTAGCGTTAGTGATTATTGTGACCATTAACGCGTTATCCGTTCAGGCGTTCGGGGAAACCGAATTCTGGATGTCACTGATTAAGGTGGTCACGATTTTCGTCTTCTTAGCCGTTGGGTTAATGACCATCGTGGGTATCATGGGCGGCAAGGGTCCTGGCCTGAGCAACTTCACTTACAAGCAAGCGCCATTCGTGGGTGGCTTCCCAGCCATCTTGAGTGTCTTCGTGGTCGCTGGATTCTCGTTCCAAGGAACGGAACTGGTCGGAATCACTGCGGGAGAATCCAAGGATCCCCAACACAGTGTGCCTAAGGCCATCAACCAAGTCTTCTGGCGGATTATTTTATTCTACATTTTAGCTATCTTTGTAATCGCCGCTGTCTTACCTTACACCAGTCATGATTTGTTAGGGTCTTCTGCTAGTGACGTGGCCATCAGTCCCTTTACGTTGGTCTTCCGGCGTGCCGGGTTGGCTGCTGCGGCTAGTGTGATGAACGCCGTTATCTTGACGTCCGTCATCTCCGCGGCCAACTCTGGGATGTACGCCTCAACGCGGATGCTGTACTCCCTGTCTAAGGAAGGGTACGCACCACACTTCTTGGAACGCACGGGTAAGAACGGGATTCCTTACTTTGCTTTGATTGCAACGACAATCGTGGCTGCCTTGACGTTCATTAGTAGTATTGCGGGCCCGCAGATTTACCTGTGGTTAGTGGCTGCTAGTGGGCTGACTGGATTCATTGCTTGGTTCGGGATTGCGTTGTCTCACTTCCGGTTCCGTCGGGCATTCATCAAGCAAGGTCACCAATTGTCTGAATTGAAGTACCATGCAAAGTGGTTCCCATTCGGACCAATCCTGGCATTGGTTCTGTGTGTGGCTGTGATCGTGGGTCAAGATCCACAATCCTTCTTCACTGGGAACTGGGAACAAGTTCTGGTCACTTACATCAGTGTACCGTTAGTCTTAATCCTGTTTATTGGGTACAAGCTGAAGAAGCACACTAAGCTGATTCCGTTGGACAAGGTCGACGTTTACCCCGTACACAAGGACGGGACGTTGAAGGACGACGCTGCGGCTGAGCAAGACCAAGGCTAGATAAAACAAAATGAAGCATGAGCGGTTGCCCGGGAAGCCGGTGCGACCGCTTTTTAGTCTGCTGGTTAGCCAATGCTTGTGATGTGACGGCCGGAAAATTTCTACGATATATTGTCTTTTAGGCGTCCGGTTGGTACAATATGTGGTGTTGCTTTTTGGCAGTGCACAAAGGCACTGTATCGGGATAGAATTAAAGGAGAGATCGCATGCTTGTATTATCGGGAACTATCGGGGCTGGAAAGACGAGTCTAACCAGTTTATTGGCAGAACACTTACACAAACCAGCATTTTATGAATCGGTGGATGACAACAAAATTTTGCCACTATTCTACAAGGATTCCCAGAAGTATGCTTTCTTACTGCAGATCTACTTTTTAAACAAACGACTGGACAGCATCAAGGCGGCGAATGCCGACCGGGAAAGCGTGATGGATCGCTCAATCTTTGAAGATTCCTTACTCTTCCACTTGAACGCTGATCTGGGACGGGCCACCAACACGGAAGTGGACATTTACGATTCACTGCTGCGGAACATGATGCAGGAATTGCCAGAAGCCACTTACCGGAAGAACCCGGACCTATTGATCCACATCAACATCTCGTTTGAGACCATGTTGGAACGGATCAAGAAGCGGGGTCGTTCTTACGAGCAGATTGCCAATGATCCGAGCCTCTACGATTACTACAAGGAGTTGGATCAACGGTATACGGATTGGTACGCCAACTACGATAAGTCGCCGAAGATGCAGATCAATGGGGATGCGCTCGACTTCGTTGAGGATTCCGCTGCCCGGCAACAAGTTTTACAACTAATTGATGAAAAGATTGCAACGCTCTAGTGTTGTCACGCCGGAGAAAATGCGGTATGATGGGCGTAACTTATTAAACACGGGTGCCTATTAAGTAGACGGTCAGAGAAGTGGGGGAGCTGTGAACCACAACGTCGAAGATTCCAGCACTAAAATAGTGGGCAGGTAATGCTGCACGGTGCAAACCGTTATCATGTTCAAGGGTATCACTGGGCGACCAGTGGTGAACTTGGGTGGTACCGCGAAGGTCTTCGTCCCATGTGACGAGGGCCTTTTTTGGTCTCACCGACTACCAGAAGGGAGTAACACACATGCTAGATTTAAAGTTGATTCGCCAAGAACCGGATTTTATTAAGGAAAAGTTGGCTACCCGGGGCGTTGACCCAGCCGATATTGATGATTTGTTAGCCATGGACGCTCAGCGGCGGGAATTGATCGTGAAGAGTGAAACCATGAAGGCCCAACGGAACAAGGTTTCCGACGAAATCTCCCAATTAAAGCGCAACAAGCAGGATGCTGACGACAAGATTACGGAAATGCGGCAGGTCAGTGGGGACATCAAGAAGATCGATGCCCAATTGGATGACCTGAAGGCCCAAGTCCACGATGCTGCGGCGCACTTGCCTAACATCCCTAACGACAACGTTCCAGTTGGTCTGACGGAAGACGGTAGTGTTGAGATCCGCAAGTGGGGAGAGAAGCCTAACCTGGACTTCACGCCCAAGCCTCACTGGGAAATTGGGGAAAAACTGGGTATCTTGGACTTCGAACGGGGCGCAAAGGTCTCTGGGAGTCGTTACCTGTACTACATGGGCTTAGGGGCTCGGCTAGAGCGAGCAGTCTACAACTTCTTCTTGGACCAAAACACGGCAGCTGGTTTCAAGGAAGTTCTGCCACCTTACATTGTGAATGACGATTCGATGTACGGAACGGGCCAATTCCCGAAGTTTAAGCAAGACGTTTACCAATTAAAGAACGAAGAAATGACGCTGATTCCTACGGCCGAAGTGCCATTGGTCAACTACTACCGGGATGAAGTGATTCCTGAAGAGGACTTGCCAGTCTGGTTTACGGCGTTGACGCCCGCTTTCCGTTCTGAAGCCGGGAGTGCCGGCCGGGATACCCGGGGGTTGATCCGATTACACCAGTTTAACAAGGTCGAAATGGTGAAGTTCTGTAAGCCAGAAGATTCCTGGAATGAATTGGAGTCTTTGACTAAGCACGCTGAGGACCTCTTACAGAAGTTAGGGTTGGCCTACCATGTGATTACCCTGACGACTAGTGACATGAGCTTTACGGCGGCGATGACCCATGATTTGGAAGTCTGGTTCCCAGAACAAGACACGTACCGGGAAATCTCAAGTTGCTCGAATACGACGGACTTCCAAGCACGTCGGGCACATATCCAGTACCGGGACGATAAGGGCAAGTTGCAGTACGTTCACGCGTTGAACGGATCAGGACTGGCTGTGGGCCGGACGGTCGCAGCGATTTTGGAGAACTACCAAAACGCCGATGGTTCCGTCACGATTCCAGAAGTTCTGGTTCCTTACATGGGTGGCGTCACCAAGATTACCAAGTAAAAATGCGTTATGCACGGTCGGGAATTCGTTTCCGGCCGTTTTTTTGGCCTTTTTTGCAAAAAAATGCAAAAAAGGGGTAGCTTTTTATGCAGGGTTACGCTAGAATAATAAATGTTGTTGAGGGAGTAGTTATTCAACTAACGGATATTTATTCAAAAAAGATATTCAAAAAGTTGTTGACAGCTGCTAGATGGCATGGTAAATTAGAATAGTTGTTGTGAGCGAGTTCCGTTACAATAGATTGTTTGAAAGTTTTCCGAATATTTATTCAAAAAGATTTCAAAAAAGTTGTTGACAAGCTTCACGCGACATGGTAAATTATAATAGTTGTTTCAAACGAGTTATTGATTAATTCGATTGAACGTTATGGAGGATTAGCTCAGTTGGGAGAGCGTCTGCCTTACAAGCAGAGGGTCACAGGTTCGAGCCCTGTATCCTCCATCGGGACTCCGGTTCCTGTGGAACCATCGTCACTACGCAGGTGTGGCGGAACTGGCAGACGCGCTAGATTTAGGTTCTAGTGTCTTATGACGTGGGGGTTCGAGTCCCTTCACCTGCATTAGGATTACAGCAAAATATGTTCCTTAATATTTTGCCGACTTAGCTCAGTTGGCAGAGCATCTCACTAGTAATGAGGAGGTCGGAGGTTCGAATCCTCTAGTCGGCATGGCACCATTAATTTAATAGCCAATGCGGAAGTAGTTCAGTGGTAGAACATCACCTTGCCATGGTGGGGGTCGCGGGTTCGAATCCCGTCTTCCGCTTTAACACCCTTTGCCGGGGTGGCGGAATTGGCAGACGCACAGGACTTAAAATCCTGCGGTCAGTGATGACCGTACCGGTTCGATCCCGGTCCTCGGCATTTAACTGAATAGTTATTATTTGCACCCATAGCGCAATTGGATAGAGTGTCTGACTACGAATCAGAAGGTTGTAGGTTCGACTCCTACTGGGTGCATTTTTGTTGCTTAGGTTTACCTAAGGACTTATCGGGAAGTAGCTCAGCTTGGTAGAGCACCTGGTTTGGGACCAGGGGGTCGCAGGTTCGAATCCTGTCTTCCCGATTGACTCGTGTGAGTCGTTGCATTATGATAAATACAGGTTTTGTTATCGGGAAGTAGCTCAGCTTGGTAGAGCACCACGTTCGGGACGTGGGGGTCGCAAGTTCAAATCTTGTCTTCCCGATTTTTTAGACCTTAAACCAATATAAACTTAAGTGGGTCCTGGCTTTCCATCGAATCGTTTGGAAGCCGGGACCTTTTTTGGTATCATGGATTACCAGAGCTTTCAGTTGCTGCTTTGAAGTCGTCCCCACTGATCGTTAGGCTGATAGGCGAGACTAGCCCCTGCAAATTAGGCGCTTTCCTATCATCTTGGCCCAAAAGAAGCTACTATATAAGTAGGGCTTTAGAAGCAAGGAGCTCGACGAACGACTGCCGGAAAGACGAATCAATTGCTTTTCTACTGGAAGTTCGTATAATATTAGTCAATATTAGTCAAGAAAACTGCGCAAAGGGGTGACGATAATGGAGAATCAAAATATTTCGGATATTATTGAAGCTTACCTCAAGCAGATCCTGGCTGATTCCCAGGAGGTTGAGATTCGGCGCTCAGAAATTGCGAACCAATTTAACGTTGTTCCCTCCCAGATCAACTACGTGATTAAGACGCGTTTTACGATCCAGGACGGGTACGTGGTACGTAGTAAACGGGGCGGCGGTGGCTACATTCGAATCGAGAAGGTTAAATTACTGGATAATCTAGACTTCATTGATTCACTAGTGACGGCCGTGGGTGATCAGATTACGCGCCATGACGGGTTAGCAATTGTCCGGAGCTTGTTTGAAGCGGGCTCAATCAATCGGCGAGAGGCCAACATTATGTTGGCGGCGATTGATAAAAGTGCTATTAATACCGGGAGCCGCGAGGTGGATGAACGCATCCGTGCGCGGGTATTAATCTCAATCCTCGACCACCTACGTTACGAGAGTTAAGAAAGTGAGGAGTTGCAATGGATAACCTATTTACACCCAGTGCTAAGAGCGTACTCGTTCTCGCACAGGAACAGGCCAAGTATTTTAAGCATCAGGCGGTGGGTACTGAACACCTGCTGCTAGCCCTCACCATTGAAAAGAACGGGATCGCCAACAAGGTCTTACAGCAGTTTTCAGTGACGGACGACGATGTTCGTGAAGAAATTGAACGCTTTACGGGGTATGGCACCTTAGCCAGCACGGACCAAGACAGTTACTTACCTTATTCGCCCAAGGCCAAGGCCATGCTAGCGATGGCTGGAGACGAAGCCAAGCGCTTGGGTGCTACTAAGATTGGGACGGAACACTTGTTGTTAGCCCTGTTGAGTGACGAGACGATTCTGTCATCCCGGATTTTAAAGAACTTAAACGTTGATTTGACCAGTGCCCGCAAAGTCGTTTTGCGGAAGCTAGGGATTGCCGATACGCCTAAGCGGCGGAATGATAGCCGTTCTCGGCGGGCGGCCGCTCAAGGCGGAACGCCGACCTTGGATTCCTTAGCCCGGGACTTGACCCAGGCTGCTAAGGAAGGCCGGATGGATCCCACAGTCGGACGCGATAAGGAAGTTAAGCGGGTCATCCAGATCCTGAGTCGCCGGACCAAGAACAACCCCGTTTTGATTGGGGAACCTGGTGTCGGGAAAACGGCGATCGCCGAGGGCTTGGCCCAACGGATCGTTGCGGGAGACGTGCCGGAAGATATGCAGCAGAAGCGGCTGATGATGCTCGATATGGGGTCATTAGTTGCCGGGACCAAGTACCGTGGTGAATTCGAAGATCGCCTGAAAAAGGTGATTGAAGAAATCTATAACGATGGTCACGTCATCCTCTTCATCGATGAATTGCACACCTTGATTGGGGCTGGTGGTGCCGAAGGGGCCATTGATGCCTCGAACATCCTGAAACCAGCTTTGGCTCGGGGTGAGCTGCAAACAATCGGGGCGACGACGTTAGACGAATATCAGAAGTATATTGAATCTGACGCAGCGTTGGAACGGCGGTTTGCAACGGTCCAAGTTAACGAACCAACGTCAGCTGAAGCCTTACAGATCTTGAAGGGCTTACGACCACGGTATCAGGACCACCATCACGTGAACATCACGGATGAGGCCTTGGACCAAGCCGTGAAGTTGTCCGTACGTTACATTAGCGACCGATTCCTGCCTGATAAGGCCATCGACTTGATGGACGAAGCGGCGGCTAAGGTCCGCATTGACCAGATGGATAAGCCAACGACGGCGTCGAAACAAGCGGCGGAGTTGACCCAACTGGCGAGTGATAAAGACACGGCAATCGAACAACAAGACTTTGAGAAGGCCGCCCAGTTGCGGACGCAAGAGATCGCATTACGTGAGAAAATTGCGGCTAGAGAAGCCAAGGCGGCGACGCAACCAGATGAGCCTAAGCATTATACCCTGAATGTAACGGGGGAAGATGTGGCGCAGGTCGTCGCTGAATGGACCGGTGTGCCGTTGACGCAACTCAAGCAGACCGATGCTGACCGGTTGGTCAACTTGGAAAAGATTTTACACCAGCGGGTCATTGGTCAGGATGAAGCCGTTTCGGCGGTGGCACGAGCAATTCGGCGTGCCCGTTCCGGTTTGAAGGATCCGAACCGGCCGATTGGGTCGTTTATGTTCTTAGGTCCGACCGGGGTCGGGAAGACGGAACTGGCCAAGGCGTTAGCCGCAGCGATGTTTGGTTCCGAAGACAACATGATCCGGGTCGACATGAGTGAGTACATGGAAAAGTATTCAACCAGTCGTTTGATCGGATCGGCGCCAGGCTACGTGGGCTACGACGAAGGCGGACAGTTAACGGAAAAGGTACGGCAGAAGCCATACTCCGTGGTCCTGTTCGATGAAGTCGAAAAGGCCCACCCAGATGTCTTCAACCTCCTGTTGCAGGTCTTAGACGACGGGTACCTGACCGACTCCAAGGGGCGGCGGATTGATTTCCGGAACACGATTTTGATTATGACGTCGAACTTGGGGGCTACCAAGCTACGGGATGAGAAGACCGTTGGGTTCGGGGCTACCGACATGGCCGATAATTACCACGCGATGGCGGATACCATTCGGCAGACGTTAAAGCAATCCTTCCGACCAGAATTCTTGAACCGGATCGACGAAACGGTGATCTTCCACGCCTTGAAGAAGCCGGAACTGCATCAAATCGTCAAGTTGATGGCTCAGAAGATCGTGCAGCGGGTCGCGGAACAAGACATCAAGTTGAAGTTCACACCGGCGGCTATCGATGCCATCGCTAAGGATGGGTATGACCCAGAGTATGGAGCCCGGCCATTGCGGCGTGCGCTCCAGACCCAGGTCGAAGATCAATTGAGTGAGTCGCTCCTATCGGGGGACATTAAGACCAATGATCAAGTGACCATTGGGGCCACCCGGGGAAAGATCACGGTCAACGTAAAGCCGACCGCGACTCCTAAACCAGTGACGAACCACTAAACGGTTAATAGCGGTATAGAGAACACCACGCGTCAATCTCGAGTTAGCGGGATTGGCGCGTGGTTTTGCGTTGAGAGGGGTCCTAAACTGTGGTACACTAGCAACAGTTTTCATAGGAAAGGACTCAAACAGGATGAAGAGAAAAGAGCAGCTGACCCAGACCCATACGGCGATTCTTGCGGCAGCCCGGCAACAGTTCTTGACGTTGGGGTATCAAGCGACCTCAACGCGTGAGATCGCACGTCAGGTGGGCATCACGCAACCCGCTTTGTACCATCATTTTAGTGATAAGGAAGCCATTTTCTTGGCCGTAGTAGCGGAAGTTGGTGCCGAAGCCCAGCAGGGAATCGATCAGGTGACTGCTCAGGTCAAGGCCGGTGAACAGACTGATCCGGTCGAAGCACTGGCGGCTGTAACGGAAGTCCTGCTGACGGTGCATCCACGAGACGTCTTCACGGTCCTCCACGGGAGCTTCCGGTTCTTGCAACCGGATAACCGGCACCAACTTGGTGGCCTGTTTATGACCGATTATATGCGGCCCTTAGCAGCGTTCTTTGACCAGGGATTGGTGACCCTGCGACCAGAACTGGATGCTCAAGAGGCAGCGTCGTTTTATTTGACCAGTTTGAGTCCGTTGTTTAACAACTTTCACCACGTTGGCCCGGCAGAAGCTTCGCAACATCAACAAGTCGTGACGCTCTTGCAGTTAATTTTGTACGGAATTGCGGTTAAAAAGTAAGCGTTAGTCATTGACAAGTCGAGTCATTTTTAGTACTATATCATTTGTATGCAACTGTGAACTGAAATTGGTTGAGCCAATCTATTGTCCGGCATCATCCATTATAAGAAGCCAAAAGCAAATAATGATTTGTTTTTGGATTTTTTTTGCCAAAAAACCAAGTAAAAAATCATTTGTAATCAAAATGTAATATTTGGTTAGGCCAGTCACAGAATAAATAGGAGAGGTGAACAACTTGGCAGGACACTTAGTGAAATACGGGAAACACCGTACACGTCGTAGCTATTCACGGATCAAGGAAGTTCTAGACTTACCGAACTTGATCGAGATTCAAACCAATTCCTATAATTGGTTCCTCGATGAAGGGTTACGTGATATGTTCGATGACATCATGCCAATCGAGGATTTTCAAGGAAACCTTTCGTTAGAGTTTGTTGATTATCAATTATTAGAACCTAAATATACGGTGGATGAAGCGCGGGAACATGACGCCAACTATTCAGCACCGCTACACGTCACATTACGTCTAACGAACCACGAAACAGGCGAAATCAAGTCACAAGATGTCTTCTTCGGCGACTTCCCATTAATGACGCACCAAGGTACGTTCATTATTAATGGGGCGGAACGGGTAATTGTTTCCCAATTAGTTCGTTCGCCAGGGGTTTACTTCAATGAAGATACCGATAAGAATGGCCGGACCATTTTTGGTGCAACGGTCATTCCTAACCGGGGTGCTTGGTTGGAATTTGAAACCGACGCGAAGAACATTTCCTACGTGCGGATTGACCGGACGCGGAAGATTCCAATGACCGAATTGGTTCGGGCCTTAGGGTTCGGTTCTGATGATGAGATCTTGGACATCTTAGGAGACAACGAAAGCCTGATGGCGACGTTGGAAAAGGATATCCACAAGAATACTGACGACTCACGGGTCGAAGAATCCTTGAAGGACATCTACGAACGGTTGCGTCCAGGTGAACCTAAGACGGCAGACTCTTCACGGAGCTTACTGACGGCACGGTTCTTTGACCCTAAGCGTTACGACATGGCTCCGGTTGGTCGTTATAAGACCAACAAGAAGCTGAGCTTAAAGACGCGTTTATTAGGTCTGACCTTAGCGGAAACGTTAGCTGACCCTGACACGGGTGAAGTGATCGTTCAAAAGGGGACCACGGTCGACAAGGATGTCATGAAGAACTTGGCACCTTACCTGGACCGCGACGACTTTAAGATGGTAACTTTCCAACCATCTGATGAAGCGGTCGTTACGGAACCACTGAAATTACAAATCATTAAGGTTCAATCACCAGATGATCCTGAACAAGAAGTTCCGGTTATCGGGAACGGCAATATCGATTTGAAGTTGAAGCACATTCGTCCAGCAGATATCATTGCTTCGATGAACTACTTCTTCGACCTACAGATTGGCATTGGGACCACGGATGACATTGACCACTTGGGTAACCGGCGGATTCGTTCCGTGGGTGAACTCCTGCAAAACCAATTCCGAATCGGGTTATCCCGGATGGAACGGGTCGTTCGGGAACGGATGTCGATTCAAGATGCTGCGACGGTAACGCCACAACAATTGATCAACATTCGGCCAGTGGTCGCTTCAATCAAGGAATTCTTTGGGTCCTCACAACTGTCTCAATTCATGGACCAAACCAACCCATTGGGTGAATTGACGCATAAGCGTCGTTTGTCCGCCTTGGGACCTGGTGGGTTGACGCGTGACCGGGCCGGTTATGAAGTCCGGGACGTGCACTACACCCACTACGGTCGGATGTGCCCAATTGAAACGCCTGAAGGTCCTAACATCGGGCTGATCAACAGTCTGTCCAGTTATGCGCGGGTCAACAAGTACGGGTTCATCGAAACGCCATACCGGCGGGTCTCATGGGACACGCACAAGGTTACCGACAAGATCGATTACCTGACGGCTGACGAAGAAGATAACTACGTGGTGGCTCAAGCCAACACGCCGCTGAACGACGATGGCTCCTTCGCAACGGACACGATTATGGCCCGTGCGAAGTCTGAAAACATCGAAACGTCAGCGGAACGCATCGACTACATGGACGTTTCGCCTAAGCAAGTTGTTGCGGTGGCGACGGCATGTATTCCTTTCTTGGAAAACGATGACTCCAACCGGGCGCTGATGGGGGCCAACATGCAACGGCAAGCTGTGCCATTGCTGAACCCACACGCACCATTGATTGGGACTGGGATTGAATACAAGGCTGCCCATGACTCTGGGGTCGCTTTGATCAGTCAACATGACGGGACTGTCGAATACGTCGATGCGCGTGAGATTCGCGTTCGGCGGGACGACGGTGCCCTGGACACTTACAAGTTAATGAAGTTCCGCCGGTCTAACGGTGGGAAGAACTACAACCAACGGCCAATCGTTAAAGTCGGCGACAAAGTTGACAACGATGAGGTCTTAGCTGATGGTCCTTCCATGGAAAATGGGGAATTAGCCTTAGGGCAAAACCCATTAGTCGCCTTCATGACTTGGCAAGGGTACAACTTCGAAGATGCCATCGCCATCAACGAACGGTTGGTTCGCGATGATGTCTACACGTCAATTCATATTGAAGAATACGAATCCGAAGCCCGAGACACTAAGCTTGGACCGGAAGAAATGACGCGTGAAATTCCTAACGTTGGTGAAGACGCCTTGAAGAACTTGGACGAAGACGGGATTATCCGGGTCGGTGCCGAAGTTCAAGACGGCGACATCTTAGTTGGAAAGGTAACGCCTAAGGGTGTTACGGAACTTTCAGCCGAAGAACGGCTGTTACACGCCATCTTTGGTGAAAAAGCGCGTGAAGTTCGGGATACGTCCTTAAAGGTTCCCCACGGTGGTGGCGGGATCATCCAAGACGTTAAGATCTTCACCCGTGAAAACGGTGATGAATTATCACCAGGTGTCAACATGATGGTTCGGGTCTACATCGCGCAAAAGCGGAAGATCCAAGTTGGGGACAAGATGTCCGGTCGTCATGGGAACAAAGGGACGGTTTCCGTCGTGATTCCTGAAGAAGACATGCCGTACATGCCAGATGGCACCCCAATTGATATCATGTTGAGTCCAATGGGTGTGCCATCCCGGATGAACATCGGGCAAGTGCTCGAACTCCACTTGGGGATGGCCGCACGGAAGTTAGGCATTCACATGGCAACGCCAGTCTTCGATGGGGCCCAAGATTCTGATATCTGGGACGCCGTTAAGGAAGCTGGGATGGCCTCTGATGCCAAGACGGTCTTATACGATGGCCGGACCGGTGAACCGTTTGATAAGCGGGTCGCTGTGGGTGTCATGAACTACTTGAAGTTGGCCCACATGGTCGACGACAAGATGCACGCCCGTTCCATTGGACCTTACTCCTTAGTTACGCAACAACCACTTGGTGGGAAAGCGCAATTTGGGGGCCAACGGTTTGGTGAAATGGAAGTTTGGGCCTTGGAAGCTTATGGGGCTGCTTACACGTTGCAAGAAATCTTAACGTACAAGTCCGATGATGTTGTTGGACGGGTTAAGACGTACGAAGCTATCGTGAAGGGCGATCCAATTCCAAAGCCTGGTGTTCCTGAATCCTTCCGTGTGTTGGTCAAGGAATTACAATCCTTAGGACTGGACATGAAGGTCTTGAACGGTAATAACGAAGAAATCGAATTACGTGACATGGATGATGACGACGATGACGTGGTCAACGTTGATGCGTTGAGCAAGTATGCGCAACAGCAAGAAGAACAACGGAAGGCCCAAGCACAGGCAACTGATGCGAAGGATTCTAAGACTGCGCCGACTGCCAGTCACAATGAAAGTCAACCGAATACGCAAGATTAATTCATAAGGGAGGTCGCTTCTTTGGTCGATGTCAATAAGTTCGAAAGTATGCAAATCGGACTCGCCTCACCAGACAAGATCCGCAGCTGGTCTTACGGTGAAGTTAAAAAGCCAGAAACCATCAACTACCGGACGTTGAAGCCGGAAAAAGACGGTTTATTCGACGAACGCATCTTCGGTCCTACCAAGGACTGGGAATGTGCTTGTGGGAAGTACAAACGGATCCGTTACAAGGGTGTCGTTTGTGACCGTTGTGGGGTTGAAGTTACCCGTTCGAAGGTCCGCCGTGAGCGGATGGGCCACATCGAACTGGCTGCCCCAGTTACCCACATCTGGTACTTCAAGGGGATTCCAAGTCGGATGGGCTTGGTCCTCGACATGAGTCCACGGGCGTTGGAAGAAATCATTTACTTTGCTTCCTACGTTGTCTTGGACCCAGGTGATACCGCGCTGGAACGTAAGCAATTACTGTCCGAACGGGATTACCGGGACAAGGTTGCCGAATACGGCTCCAAGGCCTTCAAGGCTGAAATGGGTGCCGAAGCTATCAAGAAATTGTTGATGGCGGTTGATTTGGATAAGGAAGTTAAGGAATTAAAGGAAGAGCTGAAGGAAGCCACTGGTCAAAAGCGGACGCGTGCCGTTCGGCGTTTGGACATCTTGGAAGCCTTCGTCACATCGGGTAACCGTCCGGAATGGATGGTCATGGATGCGATTCCGGTTATTCCACCTGACTTGCGGCCGATGGTCCAGTTGGAAGGGGGACGTTTTGCAACGTCCGACTTAAACGACCTGTATCGGCGGGTCATCAACCGGAACAGCCGGCTCAAGCGATTGCTTGATTTAAATGCACCTGGTATCATCGTGCAAAACGAAAAGCGGATGCTCCAAGAAGCCGTTGATGCGTTGATCGATAATGGGCGGCGGGGTCGTCCAGTGGCTGGTCCTGGTAACCGGCCACTGAAGTCCCTGTCACACATGCTGAAAGGTAAGCAAGGACGGTTCCGTCAAAACTTACTGGGTAAGCGGGTTGACTACTCTGGACGTTCCGTTATCGATGTTGGTCCATCGTTGAAGTTCAACCAGATGGGTCTGCCAGTTCCAATGGCACTGGAATTATTCCGGCCATTCATTATGAAGGAATTGGTTGCTCGAGGATTGGCTTCTAACATCAAGAACGCTAAGCGCCAAATCGACCGTGAGGAAGATGACGTGTTTAACGTCTTGGAAGATGTGATCAAGGAACACCCTGTTCTGTTGAACCGGGCACCTACGCTGCACCGTTTAGGGATTCAAGCATTTGAACCCGTATTGGTTAGTGGGAAAGCCATGCGGCTGCACCCACTGGCATGTGAAGCGTACAACGCCGATTTCGATGGGGACCAAATGGCCATCCACGTGCCGTTATCCGATGAAGCCCAAGCTGAAGCACGGTTGCTGATGCTGGCGGCTCACCATATCTTGGCACCTGCTTCTGGGAAACCAGTTGTTGCGCCTTCTCAAGATATGGTTATCGGGAACTACTACCTGACGATGGAAGAAGCCGGTCGTGAAGGTGAAGGCATGATCTTCACTGATTTGAACGAAGCGACGCTGGCTTACCGGAATGGGTTAGTTCACTGGCACACGCGGGTTGGGGTCCAAGTAGCCTCAATGCCGGACAAGCCATTTACCGACGAACAACGGCACAAGATCATGGTGACCACGGTCGGGAAGTTGATCTTTAACAACATCCTGCCGAAGTCGTTCCCATACTTGAACGAACCAACGAACACGAACTTGAACGGCTACGTGCCGGACAAGTACTTCCTGGAACCAGGGGAAGACATTCATGACTACCTACAAAATGCTGACTTGATTGGGCCGTTCAAGAAGGGCTTCTTGAGTGACATTATTGCGGCAGTCTACCAACAATACAAAGTGACGGCAACGTCTAAGTTGTTGGACCGGATCAAGGACTTAGGGTATGACGAATCCACCAAGTCTGGGTTAACGGTCGGAATTTCCGACGTGACCGACTTGAAGGAAAAGCCAGTGATCATCGACGAGGCCCACAAGAAGGTCAAGACGGTTACTAAGCAATTCCGGCGTGGGTTGATTACCGACCATGAACGTTACGAACGGGTCATCGGGATTTGGAACGATGCCAAGGACGACATTCAAAACGCCTTGATTCACAGTTTCGAGCAACAGAACCCTATCTTTATGATGAGTGATTCTGGTGCCCGGGGGAACATTTCTAACTTTACGCAATTAGCCGGGATGCGTGGTTTGATGGCTGCTCCTAACGGGGAAATCATGGAACTGCCAATCACGTCGAACTTCCGTGAAGGCCTGACGGTTATGGAAATGTTCATTTCGACCCACGGTGCTCGTAAAGGGATGACCGATACGGCCCTGAAGACCGCCAACTCAGGTTACCTGACTCGGCGGCTGGTCGATGTTGCGCAAGATGTGATTATTCGTGAAAAGGACTGTGGTACTGACCGTGGTTTGAAGATTCGGGCCATCACTGATGGTAACGAAATGATCGAACCACTGTACGACCGGATTTTGGGTCGTTACACGCAAAAGTCCGTTTACGATCCTAAGACTGGCGAAGTCATTGTGCCGAAGAACCAAATGATCGTTGAAGATACCGCCCAAAAGATCGTCGATGCCGGCGTTCAAGAAGTGACGATTCGTTCAGCCTTCACTTGCAACACGGAACATGGGGTTTGTGAACATTGTTACGGCCGGAACATGGCTACTGGTGACGAAGTTGAAGTTGGGGAAGCTGTCGGAACGGTTGCCGCGCAATCTATCGGTGAACCTGGGACGCAACTGACCATGCGGAACTTCCATACCGGTGGTGTTGCCGGGAACGAAGATATCACCCAAGGGCTTCCCCGGGTTCAAGAATTATTTGAATCTCGGAACCCTAAAGGTAAAGCTGAGATTACCGAAGTTACGGGTACGGTTGAATCCATTGAGGAAAACCCTGCTGAACGGACTAAGGAAATCACCATCAAGGGTGAAGCAGATACGCGGAGTTACACGTTGCCAATCACGGCACGGATGCGGGTCACTGAAGGTGACTTCATTCACCGTGGGGCTGCGTTGAACTACGGGTCTGTTGATCCTAAGGAATTGCTCCGGGTTCGTGACGTGTTGTCGACGGAAACCTATATCTTAGGTGAAGTGCAACGGGTCTACCGGATGCAAGGTGTGGCCATCAGTGATAAGCACGTGGAAATCATGGTTCGGCAGATGCTTCGTAAGGTCCGGATCATGGATCCAGGTGACACCGATGTCTTACCAGGTACCCTGATGGATATCCAAGACTTCCGGCGCGCTAACTACCAGACGTTGATTTCTGGTGGAATTGCTGCGACCGCTCGTCCGGTAATCTTAGGGATTACCAAGGCGGCTTTGGAAACCAACAGTTTCTTATCCGCCGCTTCCTTCCAAGAAACGACTCGGGTTCTGACCGACGCGGCTATCCGCGGCAAGAACGACCCATTAGTTGGTCTGAAGGAAAATGTTATCATTGGGAAGATTATTCCTGCCGGAACTGGGATGCCAGATTACCGACAGATCAAACCCAAGGAAGTCGGCAGTGCTTCTACCGAGGGCGTTTACTCAATCAGCGATCTCGAAAAGCAAATGCAAGAAGACTCCCAAGCTTAGTCAGGTAATACTGATGATGGCCAAAAAGCAGGTCCATCCTTAACGGGATGGACCTGCTTTTTTAGTAGTCAGAGACTCGTGATGTGACCGAACGGGCAAGTGACTTAAGTTTGGTGGTGACGCCAACGGTGTAGTAGAGCTCTTAGCAAGTAGCCGGTGGCCCCAATGGCCATGACGACTAACAAAATGGTGTGCCAGGGACTGGGGATGAGGAAGGTCCAGCCAACGGTAACCCACGAATTCAAGATGACGATTAGGCTGATGGTAATCGTGACAATGAGACCGGTTAGCAGGTAGGGCCACCATTGATGATGGTTATTGGGATAGATACTGGTGTGAAGGATACAGATAATCAGGATAATTGCACCAATCTCGAGGAGGGGGACCAGGATAAAAGCCACTAGGTTCAGTGACAAACCATCAGCTGTTTGGGGACTAGATAAGATCTGAAATAGCCAGGAGATGCCCACCAATAGGCTGAATAGCCCCAGTTGATCCCGAAGCTTAGGTTGCGGGAACTGTTGAATGAGATGATTGCCCATGGTTTGCGGGTCGTTGCCAAAAAAGGCTTGGGCACTTTGACCATGCTGGTTAGCTTCCCGTAAGTCTAAGAGCATGCTAAGCAACTGATCGTTGAGTTGGGCTTCGTCGTAAAATAATCCCGCAGTCGACAGGTAAAGTTGCAAGTCAGTGAAGTAGGCTTGGTCGGCAGGGGCCAATTGTTCAGTTAAACGGTTAATTTCATCCAGGGTGGCCTGGGGTTTCGTCATGGGAATGCACCTCGTCTATGAGTTGATTAACGTGACCGCTGAGTTGCGACCACTGATGTTGAAAAGTCTGGAACGTCTCTTTGCCTTGCGGCGTTAACGTGTAGTATTTACGGGCCGGACCGTCTGGTGATGGTTTCTTGACACTTACGATGTCGCCGCCTTTTTCGAGCTTGGCGAGTAACGGGTAAAGGGTCCCGCCAACTAGGGAGGGGAACCCATGATGGTGCAAGGCTTGCATCAATTGGTACCCATAGGTTTCGCCTTGAGAAATGATGGCTAAGACGCAGCCCTCAAGAACGCCTTTGATGAGTTGACTCTGTTTCACGCGTCGGACCTCCTTTGCACAGCTAATTAGGGCTTATCTCGAGTGTATCAAAAATTAACTATGTTGTAAAACTACCTAGTGTGCGGTAGGTCCCCAAGCGGGGTCAAGGAGCGGCTATCAGGGTGGACCATAGCCACCAAAAGAGGGCACTGCCCGTTAAGTAGGGAACGAACGCGATGGGCTGGTGCGGTGTCCGCGAGGCTGTGACGAGGGCCGCTGTACAGGCAGTCAGTAACCAGGCGGCGCTGGCGTTAAGTGAGTGACTGAGGCTGTAACACCAGAGGAGTTCCGCGTCGCCGTTTCCTAGGGGAAGGGACGGCCAGTGATGATAGAGCTGCTGAATTAACCAAAATCCAAGGAGTCCCAGTAGTTGTAAGGGGATGGTTAAGTGCCAGCCACTTAAGAGCAAACTGCCCCAACCGATCCAGCCAGGGAACGTCAGGGTCGCTAGGTCACACCCAGCGGCGGCGAGCCACAGGGTGACTAAGAGGTAGGCGCTGACTTGGGAACTGTCGGTAACGGTCATTGCCAGTAGTCCACAGCCGATTTCCATCAAGAAGGTTTCGGGGGGAATCGTCGTGGTACACTGGGTACAGCGACCGTGAACCAACAGGTAGCTTAGGATGGGGATGAGTTGCCAGTAGCGGAGCGGGGTGTGGCAGGTGTCACAATGGGAAGCCGGCCACAGGATAGATTCGGCGTGACGGTGACGACTGGTCACCACTGCCAGGAAAGACCCCCAGCAACTTCCGTAGAGAAAGAGTAAGACTTGCAATTTGATCACCTCAAGGGTTAATTCCGGAAATGGCGGGGGAAATATTGTGGAAAAGACCCGGGCCGTGAGTTGACACGTTGCGGGGACCATGGTATTCTATTCAAGGTGCTTTTCGCAGACAGGTCTCGGGTATTCTTACCAGACATGCTGACTGGACGGCGGGGAGGACACTTCAATTGACACCCATCTCGGTGGCTTTTTTCTTTAAGAAAAAATGAACCACCTGGATGTGTGGACTTAAATTCTAGAAAGTAAAAGGAAGGAGGACTAGTTAGATGCCTACTATCAACCAATTGGTGCGTAAAGGTCGTAAATCTAATAGTTCAAAATCAGATGCCCCAGCTTTAAACTACGGGTATAACAGTTTCAAGAAGGTCCAAGTTAAGAATCCAGCTCCTCAAAAGCGGGGCGTGGCTACTCGTGTTGGTACGATGACGCCAAAGAAGCCTAACTCAGCCTTACGGAAATACGCGCGTGTACGTTTGTCCAACTTAATTGAAGTGACTGCTTACATCCCAGGGATTGGCCACAACTTGCAAGAGCATAGTGTTGTCTTAATCCGTGGGGGCCGGGTAAAGGATTTACCTGGGGTTCGTTACCACATCATCCGTGGTGCGCTTGATACTGCCGGTGTGACCGACCGTCGTCAAGGCCGTTCCAAGTACGGTACTAAGAAGCCTAAGGACTAAAAAAGAAACGAACGAATAGCCGCACGGTTTCCGTCAGCTATTCAGCATAAGTAACTTCAAGGAGGATATTTGAACTATGCCTAGAAAAGGAAACGTACAAAAGCGTGAAGTCCTTCCTGATCCAATCTACAACTCAAAGTTGGTTACTCGTTTGATTAACCACACGATGATGGATGGGAAACGTGGAACTTCTACGAAGATCATTTATGGTGCATTTGACATCATTAAGAACGAAACTGGTAACGATCCAGTTGAAACGTTTGAAGAAGCAATGAAGAACGTTATGCCAGTCTTGGAAGTTAAGGCACGCCGTGTTGGTGGGTCTAACTACCAAGTTCCTATCGAAGTTCGGCCAGACCGTCGGACCACGTTAGGTTTACGTTGGATCGTGCAATACTCACGTTTACGTGGGGAACACACTATGGTTGAACGGCTTGCTCGTGAAATCATGGATGCTGCTAACAACACTGGTGCGGCAGTTAAGAAGCGTGAAGATACGCACCGGATGGCAGATGCCAACCGTGCCTTCGCACACTACCGCTGGTAATCAGGCAGTTTTTAAGCTGCTGGTTGCCCAGTGTGCTAAAATACTAGGGCGGAACACTGTTGCAGCGTTCACGTCTCTAGTTTAAAGGAGCAATCCTTTAATTAGAGGTGGCTACTTAATCCGCGTGATGATGGTAGTCACCTTTTGTTAAATCGACGATCAAATTGAGAGGAGTTACACATTAATCATGGCTAATACTCGTGAATTTCCGCTTGAGAAGACGCGTAACATTGGTATCATGGCCCACATCGATGCCGGTAAGACGACGACTACTGAGCGTATCCTGTATTATACTGGTAAGATCCACAAGATTGGTGAAACCCATGATGGGGCTTCACAAATGGACTGGATGGAACAAGAACAAGAACGGGGAATTACGATTACTTCCGCCGCAACTACTGCGGAATGGAAGGAACACCGGATTAACATCATCGATACCCCAGGACACGTTGACTTCACTGTCGAAGTTGAACGTTCCCTGCGTGTCCTTGATGGTGCCGTAGCCGTTCTGGATGCCCAAGCCGGGGTTGAACCTCAAACCGAAACGGTTTGGCGTCAAGCTTCCGACTTCGACGTTCCACGTATCGTGTTCGTTAACAAGATGGATAAGTTGGGTGCCAACTTTGATTTCTCTGTTAAGTCATTACACGAACGTTTGGACGCTAACGCGGTTGCGTTACAAATGCCAATCGGTGCCGAAGATGACTTCAGTGGTGTCGTTGACTTAATCGAAATGAAGGCTTACGTCTACGACATGGACGACCTGGGTTCCAAGTGGGACACGGTTGAGATTCCTGCCGACATGAAGGACGAAGCTGAAAAGCGCCATGAAGGAATCATCGAAGCCGTTGCTGACGTCGATGACGAAATCATGGAAAAGTACCTTGAAGGTGAAGAAATCTCCAAGGAAGAATTAAAGGCTGCTATCCGTCGGGCAACGTTGAAGCTGGAAATGTTCCCAGTCTTCGCCGGTTCTGCCTTCAAGGATAAGGGTGTTCAAATGTTAATGGACGCCGTTGTGGACTACTTACCATCTCCATTGGATGTTAAGCCATACAACGCGACTGTTCCGGATACCGATGAAGCGGTTGAATTACGTGCCGATGATGACGCACCGTTCGCTGCTTTGGCCTTCAAGGTGGCTACTGACCCATTCGTTGGTCGTTTGACTTACATCCGGGTTTACTCTGGTACTTTGGAAGCCGGTTCTTACGTCTTGAACGCAACTAAGGACAAGCGTGAACGGGTTGGACGTCTGCTGCAAATGCACTCCAATCACCGTCAAGAAATCCCAGAAGTCTTCTCCGGGGATATCGCCGGTGCCATTGGTTTGAAGAACACCACGACTGGTGACTCTTTGACGGCTACGGATCACCCACTGCACTTGGAATCCATGGACTTCCCAGATCCAGTTATCCAAGTTGCCGTTGAACCTAAGACTAAGGCTGACCAAGATAAGATGAACACGGCCCTTCAAAAGCTTTCTGAAGAAGACCCAACTTTCAAGGCGGAAACTAACCCTGAAACTGGTGAAACTCTGATTGCCGGAATGGGTGAACTTCACTTGGACATCATCATTGACCGGATGAAGCGTGAATTCAAGGTCGAAGCCAACATCGGTGCGCCTCAAGTTGCCTACCGTGAAGCCTTCACGAAGTCAACTAAGGTCCAAGGTAAGTTCGTTCGTCAATCTGGTGGTAAAGGTCAATATGGTGACGTATGGATTGAATTTACCCCTAACGAACGTGGTAAGGGTTACGAATTCGAAGACGCCATCGTTGGTGGGGTTGTTCCTCGTGAATTCATTCCTTCAGTTGACCAAGGGTTACAAGAAGCGATGGCCAATGGTGTCTTAGCTGGTTACCCATTAGTTGATGTTAAGGCTAAGCTCTACGATGGTAGTTACCACGAAGTCGATTCTAGTGAAGCAGCCTTCAAGGTTGCCGCTTCCTTGGCTTTACGGAATGCCGTTAAGAGTGCCGGCCCAGTGATCTTGGAACCAATCATGAAGGTTGATATCCAAGTTCCTGAAGAATACATGGGTGATATCATGGGCCAAGTTACCGCACGTCGTGGTAAGGTCGAAGGTATGGAAGCTCGTGGGAACGCACAAATGATTCACTCATTCGTGCCACTTGCCGAAATGTTCGGTTACGCTACGACTTTACGGTCTGCTTCGCAAGGTCGTGGGACGTTTACGATGACGTTCGACCACTACGAACCAACGCCTAAGAGTGTTCAAGCTGACATTATCAAGAAGAACGGTGGGACTCCAGTCGAAGACTAGTCTGATCGAAAACTTCAAAAAACGCGCTGCTAGCGATAGCGGCGCGTTTTTTTGTGGCGTAAGGCGCGGGGGCCAAGCTACTGGTATCAAGGGATAAGCCTCATTTGGGGGTTCTAGATTAGGACGAGTTCTACTATTATATATGTGAAGACTTCCGCGTGGAGCTGGTTTAGCCGTCGGTTGAGGGGAAATAGCGGGGGAGCAGTTAGTTACTTACTAAAATAAAGTATCAAAATAATTGACAGGGGTGCCCATTCCGCGGTATTCTAATACGCGAGTTTGTAATAAGAATTTTTATTCGGCGCACGGGAATTAACCGGGTACTGGCTAAGAAGTTTTAGGAAATTCAGCGAAAACCCTTGTCATACGGCGTTTTATTTAGTATGATAGTTAAGTGCTGATTTTCAGGGGTGTTTTTTGCACTTCTGGTGACGGCTCAAAAGTTTAAGCGATGATGTGGGAGATTGCGACACGCCCGGCCGCTTTGCCATGAGGACGTGGCGGGAATTCACACGGAGTTAGTCTTATTTTTAAAATAGACGAAGGAGGGAACACAATGGCAAAACAAAAGATTCGGATCCGGTTAAAGGCATACGAACATCGTATCCTGGACCAATCCGCAGACAAGATCGTTGAAACGGCAAAGAGAACTGGTGCTACTATTTCAGGCCCAATTCCATTGCCAACTGAACGGACGATCTACACGGTTTTACGTTCACCACACAAGTTCAAGGACTCGCGTGAACAATTCGAAATGCGGACGCACAAGCGTCTGATTGATATCGTTAACCCAACGCCTAAGACGGTCGACTCATTAATGAAGCTTGACCTGCCTAGCGGTGTGGATATCGAAATCAAGTTATAATTCTAGTGTACCAACTATAAAACATTAAATCGGAGGTGTACTCATGACCACAAAAGGAATCTTAGGGAAAAAGGTCGGGATGACGCAAGTCTTCACTGATGCTGGCGAATTAATCCCCGTTACTGTTGTCGAAGCAACGCCAAACGTTGTGTTGCAAGTTAAGACGATGGAAAACGACGGTTACGAAGCCATCCAACTTGGTTACCAAGACAAGCGTGAAGTACTTAGCAACAAGCCCGAACAAGGTCATGTAGCAAAAGCAAACACGACTCCTAAGCGCTTCATTCGTGAATTCAGAGATGTTGAGCTGGGAGATTACAAGGTGGCTGATGAAGTCAAGGTAGATGTCTTCGCAGCAGGCGACATCGTGGATGTCACTGGTGTCACTAAAGGTCATGGATACCAAGGTAACATTCATAAAGACGGTCAAAGCCGTGGCCCTATGGCCCATGGTTCTCGTTACCACCGTCGTCCAGGTTCTCTGGGTGCCATCATCAACCGGGTATTCCCTGGTAAGAAGCTCCCAGGTCGGATGGGTAACAAGCAAGTTACCATTCAAAACCTGCAAATCGTTAAGGCCGACGTTGACAACAACGTTCTGCTGATCAAGGGTAACGTGCCTGGTGCTAACAAGTCACTCGTTGTTGTTAAGAGTGCTGTTCGCCCACCACGTCCTAAGCAATCTGAAAAATAAATCGGAAGGGAGGATAATTAAATGACAAGCGTAGCATTATACAAACAAGACGGTAGCCAAAACGGCGACGTCACTTTGAATGCCGATATCTTTGGTATTGAACCTAACGAAAACGTTGTGTTCGATACGATCTTGATGCAACGGGCTTCCATGCGCCAAGGAACTCACGCCGTTAAAAACCGGAGTGCTGTCCGCGGTGGTGGTAAGAAGCCATGGCGTCAAAAGGGTACTGGTCGGGCCCGTCAAGGTTCCATCCGTTCCCCACAATGGGTCGGTGGTGGTGTGGTCTTTGGCCCTACCCCTCGTTCCTACAGTTACCGTCTTCCTAAGAAGGTCGGTCGCTTAGCTATCAAGTCCGCGCTTTCCCAAAAGGTCTTGGACGAAGGTTTAGTCGTTGTTGACGGCTTAGCATTCGATGCACCTAAGACGAAGGAATTCGCTGCTGTGTTGGCTGGTTTGAATGTCACGACGAAGACGTTAGTCGTTCTTGAAGACGACAACGTTACGGCCGCATTAGCAGCCCGGAACTTGGCGAACGTCAAGGTTATTCCAGCCAAGAGCTTGAATGTCCTGGACGTCGTTGATGCCGATAAGTTAGTGATTACCCAACCAGCCCTTTCTCAAGTAGAGGAGGTGCTCGCATAATGGAAGCACGTGACATTATCTTACGTCCTGTTATCACCGAAGCCTCAATGGCAACGATGGATGACAAGCGTTACACGTTCGACGTTGACGTACGGGCAACCAAGACGCAAGTCAAGCACGCTATCGAAGAAATCTTCGACGTGAAGGTTGTTAAAGTTAACATCATGAATTTAAAGGGTAAGAAGAAGCGTCAAGGACGTTACGAAGGCTACACTAAGAAGCGTCGTAAGGCCATTGTCAGCTTATCTGCCGACTCAAAAGAAATCAAGTTATTCAACGAAGAATAACAATCTGATAAATATAGGAGGGAAATAACGTGGCGATTAAGAAGTACAAACCAACAAGCAATGGTCGTCGTAACATGACGAGCTTGGTTTACAAAGACGTCATCACTAAGACGACTCCTGAAAAATCATTGCTTGATTCACAAAGCCACACCGCAGGGCGGAACAACGCCGGTCATATGACCGTACGTCACCGTGGCGGTGGTAACAAGCGCCAATACCGGATCATCGACTTTAAGCGGATTAAGGATGATGTTCCAGCAACGGTTAAGGCTATCGAATACGATCCTAACCGGACTGCCAACATTGCATTATTAGTTTACGCCGATGGTGTTAAGTCTTACATCATTGCTCCTAAGGGCTTAAAGGTTGGCGACCAAGTACAATCTGGTCCCGATGCTGATATCAAGGTTGGGAACACGTTGCCATTGAAGAACATCCCATTCGGGACTGTGATTCACAACATCGAATTGAAGCCAGGTAAGGGTGGCCAACTGGTTCGCTCCGCTGGGACTTCCGCACAACTTTTAGGTAAGGCAAACGATGACAAGTACGTCTTGGTTCGTTTATCTTCCGGTGAAGTTCGGATGATCTTAAACGTTAACCGGGCAACGATTGGTGCCGTAGGTAACGAAGAACATGAACTGGTTAACGTTGGTAAAGCCGGCCGGACTCGTTGGGCTGGTCAACGTCCTCACGTTCGTGGTTCTGTTATGAACCCTAACGATCACCCACATGGTGGTGGTGAAGGTAAAGCGCCTGTTGGTTTACCATCTCCTCTGTCCCCATGGGGTAAGAAGACCGTTGGTAAGAAGACGCGTAAGAAGAAGAACCAGACTGACAAATTTATCGTTCGTCGTCGTAAGGGTTCTAAGATGTAATCATCCGCTTGTTCAGATGATTCGAGACCTGGTGATCATCGTGAGAAACGATGCGCCACAAGTAGAGGAGGTTTCATAAATGGGTCGTAGTTTAAAAAAGGGACCTTTCGCCGATGCGCATTTGCTGAAGAAGATTGATGCACAGAAGGATCAAGACAAGAAGGCCGTTATTAAGACCTGGTCCCGCCGGTCTACTATTTTCCCTAGCTTCATTGGTTACACCATTGCTGTTTATGACGGACGGAAGCATGTCCCAGTTTACATCCAAGAAGACATGGTAGGCCATAAGCTTGGCGAATTTGTCCCAACGCGGACGTTCCGTGGCCATGGTGGCGACGACAAAAAGACACGATAAGGAGGAATAACTAATGGCTGAACAAGTTACATCAGCACAAGCGACTGCTAAGACGGTTCGGATTGCTGCACGCAAGGTCCGTCTGGTTATCGACCTTATTCGCGGTAAGAGCGTCGCTGAAGCATTGGCTATCTTAAAGTTCACACCGCGTGGTGCTTCACCGGTTGTGGCTGAGGTATTAAACTCTGCAATTGCAAATGCAGAAAACAATTTTGACTTAGATCGTCAAGATTTAGTTGTTAGCGAAGCTTACGTTAACGAAGGACCAACCCTCAAGCGGTTCCGTCCTCGTGCCAAGGGTTCCGCTTCACCAATCAACAAGCGTACGAGTCACATTACGGTTGTTGTATCTGAAAAAGAGGAGGGATAACGCGTGGGTCAAAAAGTAAATCCAACCGGATTACGGGTCGGTATCATTCGTGACTGGGAAGCAAAGTGGTATGCTGAAAAAGATTTTGCTGCTTACTTACGAGAAGACCTTCAAATCCGTAAATTCATCGAAAAGCGTCTTGAAGATGCTTCAGTTTCAACTGTTGAGATTGAACGGGCTGCGAACCGTGTTAACATCTCAATCCACACTGCCAAGCCAGGGATGGTTATTGGTAAGGGTGGTTCCGAAGTTGAAAACTTACGGAAAGAACTTAACAGCTTAACTGGCAAGCGAGTTCACATCAACATTGTGGAAATCAAGAAGCCAGACTTAGATGCTAAGTTGGTCGGCGAAAACATTGCACGTCAATTGGAAGGCCGGGTTGCTTTCCGTCGGGCAATGCGTCAAACGATGCAACGGACGATGCGCTCTGGTGCCAAGGGTATCAAGACGCAAGTTTCTGGTCGGTTGAACGGTGCTGATATGTCCCGTGTCGAAAGCTATGCTGACGGTACGGTTCCTCTGCACACGTTGCGGGCCGACATCGACTACGCATGGGTAGAAGCTCACACGACTTACGGTTCCTTAGGTGTTAAGACCTGGATCTACCGTGGTGAAGTTCTCCCTGCTAAGAAAAATAACGGACAAGGAGGGAAATAAACATGCTGGTACCTAAGCGAGTAAAGTTCCGTCGTGTCCACCGTGGTAAGCTACGTGGCGAAGCCAAGGGTGGTAAGAGCGTTGCTTTCGGCGATTACGGTTTGCAGTCATTAGATTCACATTGGATCACGAACCGTCAAATCGAAGCAGCACGTATTGCAATCACGCGTTACATGAAGCGTGGTGGGAAAGTTTGGATCAAGATTTTCCCTCATAAATCCTACACCGCTAAAGGTGTTGGGGTCCGGATGGGTAATGGTAAAGGTACGCCTGATGGTTGGGTAGCACCTGTTAAGCGCGGCAAGGTCTTATTCGAAGTTGGTGGCGTTGATGAAGCGACTGCCCGTGAAGCCTTGCGTTTAGCTGCCATGAAGCTTCCCGTTCGTACTAAAGTTTTGACCCGAGAGGAAGTAGGTGGCGAATCTAATGAAGACTAAAGACATCAATGAATTAACCACTGCTGAAATGCTCGATAAAGAAAAGAGCTACAAGGACGAATTATTCAACTTGCGGTTCCAATTAGCCACTGGTCAGTTGGAAAACACCGCTCGGTTGAAGCAAGTTCGCAAGAACATTGCGCGGATTAAAACCGCTCTTCGCCAGCAAGAATTGAACAAGTAGAATACGATAAAAAGGAGGTCACTA
The DNA here is from genome assembly GCF_032197885.1 of Levilactobacillus namurensis. Taxonomy (NCBI): domain Bacteria; kingdom Bacillati; phylum Bacillota; class Bacilli; order Lactobacillales; family Lactobacillaceae; genus Levilactobacillus; species Levilactobacillus namurensis. Next base: position 968,348 of record NZ_CP134159.1, read on the forward strand.
CTACATGAGTGATGCACGTAATCACCGTAAGGTATATCGCGGTCGGGTTGTTTCTGACAAGATGGAAAAGACGATTACCGTCGAAGTCAACACGACCAAGACGGATGCACGGTATGGCAAGCGGGTCAAGTACTCCAAGAAGTACAAGGCGCATGATGAAAACAACGAAGCCCACACCGGCGATCTTGTTGAAATCATGGAAACACGGCCATTGTCTGCTACCAAGCGGTTCCGCTTAGTCGACGTTGTTGAAAAAGCAGTCATTATTTAAGTGTCGTTTTTATCGTATTCTGAACTAGAGCTGAAGGGAGGACACTAGCTGTGATCCAACAAGAAAGTCGCTTAAAGGTTGCCGATAACTCCGGCGCCCGGGAAATTCTGACCATCAAAGTTCTGGGTGGCTCAAAGCGTCGCTACGCCGGAATTGGTGATATTATCGTTGCTACTGTCAAACAAGCAACACCAGGTGGCGTTGTCAAAAAAGGTGATGTCGTAAAGGCGGTTATCGTTCGTACGAAGTCACGGGTCCGTCGGAATGACGGTTCCTACATCAGTTTTGATGAAAATGCCGCTGTGCTGATTAAAGACGACAAGAGCCCTCAAGGGACTCGGATCTTTGGACCAGTTGCTCGTGAATTACGGGACAACAACTACATGAAGATCATCTCATTAGCACCCGAAGTACTGTAATCAAGAATCGTTTTTAACAAGGAGGTGCCCACAGGAATGCTTATTAAAACTGGTGACAAGGTCCGCGTGATCGCTGGCAAGGACAAAGGCAAGGAAGGTACGATTTCCAAGGTCTTTGCAGCCAAGAACCGTGTGATTGTCAAAGGCGTCAACATGATCAAGAAACACCAAAAGGCTTCTCAATCGAACCCTCAAGGTGGCATCCTTGATGTTGAAGCACCAATTCACGCATCCAACGTTATGCTTATCGATCCTTCGAACAACGAACCAACCCGGCTTGGCGTTCGTATCGAAGATGGTCACAAAGTCCGGTTCGCGAAAAAGTCCGGCGAAACCATCGACAAATAATCCGCGAAAGGAGGAATAACATTTCATGTCAGCTCGTTTAAAAGAAAAGTACGTTAATGAAATTACGCCATCTATGATGGATAAGTTCAGTTACAGTTCAATTATGCAGACTCCTAAGATCGACAAGATCGTCTTGAACATGGGTGTTGGTGACGCGGTCTCCAACGCTAAGAACCTGGACGAAGCCGTTGAAGAACTCGGTTTGATTTCTGGTCAAAAGCCATTGGTTACTAAGGCCAAGAAGTCAATCGCGACCTTCCGTCTTCGTGAAGGGATGTCCATTGGGGCCAAGGTTACCCTGCGTGGCGACCGGATGTACGAATTCCTGGATAAATTGATCAACGTGTCATTGCCACGTGTTCGTGACTTCCATGGTGTTAGCTCCCGCTCCTTTGATGGTCGCGGTAACTACACTCTGGGTGTTAAGGAACAACTGATCTTCCCAGAAATCAACTTTGATAACGTTAACCGTGTCCGTGGTTTGGACATCGTCATCGTTACGACGGCAAACACCGATGAAGAGTCTCATGAATTACTGGCTCAATTCGGCATGCCATTTGCACACTAAAAAGGAGGTCCATACAATTGGCTAAGAAATCACAAATTGCTAAGAACAAGCGTCCTGCGAAGTTTTCTACTCAAGCATATACTCGTTGCGAACGTTGTGGACGTCCACACTCTGTTTATCAAAAGTTCCACCTTTGCCGTATCTGCTTACGGGAATTAGCCCACAAGGGTCAAATTCCTGGCATGAAGAAGGCTAGCTGGTAAACCGAATTTTAAACAAAGGGAGGGAAAACGTTAATGTCCATGACTGATCCTATTGCAGACTTCTTGACGCGGATTCGTAACGCCAACATGGTTCGTCACGAATCACTCGAAGTACCTGCATCAAAAATTAAACGTGACATCGCTGAAATCCTGAAGCGCGAAGGATTTATCCGGAACGTGGAATACATCGATGACGACAAGCAAGGCATTATCCGCGTATTCTTAAAGTACGGTAAGGATAACCAACGTGTCATCAGTGGTTTGAAGCGTATTTCAAAGCCCGGCTTACGTTCATACGTTAAGGCCGACGCTGTACCAAAGGTATTGAACGGTTTAGGTATCGCCATTATCTCCACCTCTGAAGGGGTTATTACTGATAAAGAAGCGCGGGCCAAGAAAATCGGTGGCGAAGTTCTCGCCTACGTTTGGTAAAACTTTAAAAAGACAGGAGGTGCCTTACTGTGAGTCGTATTGGTTATAAAACGGTTGTTGTTCCTGCCGGCGTTGAAGTTAAGCGCGACGGGGACCAAGTTACGGTCAAGGGTCCTAAGGGTTCCTTAACGCGTACTTTTGCATCCGAAATCTCAATGAAGATTAGTGACGGTGCGGTTGATTTCGACCGTCCTAACGATAACAACAAGATGCGGGCCTTACATGGTACGCAACGTGCCAACCTTAACAACATGGTTGAAGGGGTTGTCAACGGTTTTGCGAAGACCTTGAAGCTCGTCGGTGTTGGGTACCGTGTTCAATTGAAAGGTAACGACCTGATTTTGAGCGTTGGTTACTCCAACCCAGTGCACATGGATGTTCCTGAAGACCTGGATGTTAAGGTCCCAGATAACACCACGATCAACATTGCTGGTATCAGCAAGCAAGAAGTCGGCGACTTTGCTGCCGAAGTTCGTGCCGTTCGTTCCCCAGAACCTTACAAGGGTAAGGGTATCCGTTACGAAAACGAATATGTTCGGATTCGTGAAGGTAAGACCGGTAAGTAAACTTAAAGCAGCTTAATTGCTGAAATTTTTCAAAGAGGTGACTATTTTGATTACGAAACCAGATAAAAACAAGACGCGTCAAAAGCGTCATGGACGTGTCCGGAACAAAATTTCTGGTAATGCAGAACGCCCACGCTTAAACGTATTCCGCTCTAACAAAAACATCTACGCTCAAGTAATTGATGACGTAGCGGGTGTAACGCTTGTTAGTGCCTCTACGTTAGACGATGGTGTTAATGGCGACAACAAGACTGACCAAGCTGCGGCTGTCGGTGCTTTAGTTGCTAAGCGTGCCGTTGAAAAGAAGATTGAAAATGTTGTGTTTGACCGTGGCGGGTACTTGTACCATGGCCGTGTTCAAGCGCTAGCGGAAGCTGCTCGTGAAAACGGGCTCAAATTTTAATAGTAAGGAGGAATAACCACACATGGCAAAGTTTATTGATCCCGACAAGTTGGAACTAGAAGACAACGTCGTTGCTATCAACCGGATTACGAAGGTTGTTAAAGGTGGTCGTCGTCTGCGATTTGCTGCTCTTGTCATTGTCGGCGATAAGAACGGTCACGTTGGCTTCGGTACTGGTAAAGCACAAGAAGTTCCAGAAGCTATCCGTAAGGCTGTTGAAGCCGCTCAGAAGAACCTGATCGAAGTTCCAATCGTGGGAACGACCATTCCTCACGAAATTATTGGTAACTACGGTGGTGGGAAGATCTTGTTGAAGCCTGCTGCTGAAGGTTCTGGAGTTGCCGCTGGTGGTGCCGTACGTTCCGTCATGGAATTAGCCGGTGTTGCCGATGTTACTTCAAAGCGTTTAGGTTCCAACACGCCTGTTAACGCTGTTCGGGCTACTTTCGAAGGTCTCGAACGTTTGAAGCGTGCTGAAGAAGTTGCTGCCCTCCGTGGCGTATCACTTCAACACTTAGCTGAATAAGGAGGAGTTCTAAGATGGCTCAATTGAAAGTTACTTTAATTCATAGTGCTGCTCACCGTCTCCCTAAACAGCGTAAAATCGTTGAAGCAATGGGCTTAAAGCGAGTTAACAGCTCTGTTTTACAACCCGACAACGAAGCTACTCGTGGTGCGCTTTTCCAAATCGCCCACTTGATTAAGGTTGAAGAAGTTAAGTAGTACTCATATCATTAAATAAGGAGGTGCGCAATAGCATGAAGTTGAATGAATTGAAACCTGCTGAAGGCTCACGTAAGGTCCGTAACCGGGTTGGTCGTGGTGATTCATCTGGTAACGGTAAGACCTCTGGTCGTGGCCAAAAGGGTCAAAAGGCTCGTAGCAAGACCCGTTTGGGCTTTGAAGGTGGCCAAATGCCATTGTACCGTCGGATTCCAAAGCGTGGGTTTACCAACATTAACCGTAAGGAATTTGCTGTCGTAAACTTGGACGCTTTGAACGTCTTCGATGATGGTGCTGAGGTTAACCCAGCTGCATTGGTTGAAGCCGGAATCGTGAAAAACGAAAAGGCTGGCATCAAGATCTTGGGTAATGGCGAACTGAAGAAGAAGTTGACGGTCAAGGCCGCTAAGTTCTCCAAGTCCGCTAGCCAAGCTATCGAAGCTGCTGGTGGTAAGACTGAGGTGATTTAATGCTATCAAGCTTGAAAAACGCCTTTAAGATTAAAGACATTCGTAATAAGATTCTCTTTACTCTAATGGTTTTGATCGTCTTCCGGCTTGGAACGTACATTACGGTACCTGGCATCAACGCGAAGGCTCTTCAAAGCGTTGCGTCTTCTGGATTGGTTAGTATTTTAGATACCTTTAGTGGTGGTGGGTTGACCAACTATTCCATCTTCGCGATGGGGGTGTCGCCTTACATCACTGCACAAATCGTTATTCAATTGTTACAAATGGACATCGTTCCACGTTTCGTGGAATGGAGTAAGCAAGGGGACGTTGGTCGGCGAAAGTTGAACCAAGCAACGCGTTATCTCGCGATTGTTTTGGCTTTCGTCCAGTCTATCGGGATCACGGCTGGTTTCAGTGCCTTAAGTTCACTGAAGTTGGTTGAAAACCCGAGTGTGCAGACATACTTAGCGATTGGGTTAATCCTGACCGGTGGGACTATGTTGACCACTTGGATGGGTGATATGATTACCGACCGCGGATTAGGTAATGGTATTTCGATGATTATCTTCGCCGGAATTGTTGCCCGGACCCCGAAGTCGGTTTACCAACTTTACCAAACTTACTTTGTCGATGCGGATAAGGGAACTTTATGGCAAAGTGTCTTGTTCATCATTGCGTTGATCGTGATTGTTTTAGTCATCGTTACGTTCGTAACGTGGGTTCAACAAGCCGAACGACGGGTGCCGATTCAATACACGCGGCGGGTATCTGGTTCGCCAGATAGCAGCTACTTACCATTAAAGGTCAACGTTGCCGGGGTTATTCCTGTTATCTTCGCAAGTTCGTTTATTGCGACGCCACAAACTATTTTGATGGCGTTCCAAAATGCGCATTCGCAAGATACGTGGTACCGTACCTTATCGGATATTTTCAATATGCAAACGGTCGACGGAGCCATTTTGTACACCGTTCTGATCATTGTGTTCACGTTCTTCTATGCGTTCGTCCAAGTTAACCCAGAAAAGTTATCTGAGAACCTGCAAAAGCAGGGCAGTTACATTCCTGGTGTCTGGCCTGGTCACGAAACACAGTCATACGTTTCCAGATTATTGATGCGACTCTCAACGGTCGGGTCACTGTTCTTAGGATTCGTATCCTTGATTCCGTTGTTAGCCCAAAACCTGTGGGACTTGGATGAGTCCATCGGGTTAGGGGGAACTAGCCTCTTAATCGTGGTTGGTGTGGCCATCGAAACGATGCGTCAAATTGACGGATTAATGATGAAGCGCGAATACGTTGGCTTTATCCAAGATCCAGAACCAGCTTAATGAGTTTCCAGCGGGTGTGTTGAATTCTTTTAGCACACCTGCTTGTGTATTTAAGGCTAAGTTTACGATTAGGAAATGAGGAGTTCGAACATGACAGCAATGAACTTAATTCTTATGGGTCTGCCAGGTGCCGGTAAAGGGACTCAGGCTCAAAAGATTATTGAAGAGTTCCACTTACCACACATCTCAACGGGAGACATCTTCCGTGATGCGATGAAGAACGAAACTGAAATGGGCGTTGCCGCGAAAAAGTTCATCGACAAAGGTGAACTGGTTCCCGACGAAGTCACGAACGGGATCGTTAAAGATCGGTTGGCTCAGGATGATGTGAAGGACGGCTTTATGTTGGACGGGTATCCCCGTTCACTGGCTCAAGCTGAAGCATTGGACAGCTTTGGTCCAGAATTAGGTCGGACAATCAATGCTGTGATCAACATTCATGTTGAACCGGATGTGTTGGTAGAGCGGTTATCCGGTCGGTTTATCTGCCGGACTTGTGGCGCCACTTACCACAAGCTCTACAATAATCCCAAAGTTGCAGGCACTTGTGATGTCTGCGGCGGTCATGACTTCTACCAACGGGAAGACGACAAGCCGGAAACGGTGAAGAATCGCTTGGCGGTTAATCTTAAGATGAACACGCCACTGGTTGATTACTACACCAAGAAGAACTTGTTGTACACCGTTGATGGTGACCGGGACATCGATGACGTCTACGTCGACATCGAAAAAATCCTCAAAACCCTTTAAGCTAACACTCTTCTTGCGTCAGCAAGGGAATTATGGTAAGCTTATTCAGGTTTAGCCTGTAAATGGCGCGCTGTCGCAATTCGCAGGTGCAAGGTGGGGAGACGAATCGTGTCCCTGCCACTTTTCCACGTGTTTTGAACACAATCAAAAGGGAGGTACTTTCGTGGCGAAGAGCGATGTCATTGAAGTCGAAGGTAAAGTTACTGAAACATTACCTAACGCGATGTTTCGGGTCGAATTAGAAAACGGTCATGAGATTCTTGCTCACGTTTCTGGTAAGATTCGGATGCACTACATTCGAATTCTGCCTGGTGATCGAGTAACTGTTGAAATGTCACCGTATGACTTGTCTAAAGGCCGGATTACTTATCGTTTTAAGTAAACCGTCTTTGACAGAAGTAGGAGGGTTATCATGAAAGTAAGACCATCAGTTAAGCCAATGTGCGAACACTGCAAGGTTATCAAGCGTAAGGGCCGAGTAATGATCATTTGCTCTGCCAACCCTAAGCACAAACAACGCCAGGGTAAGTAATTTAATTTAACAGGAGGTGCAAGTAATGCCACGTATTGCTGGAGTGGATTTACCACGTGATAAGCGTATCGCTTATGGTTTGACTTACATTTTCGGAATTGGTATCAACACGGCACACAAGATTGTTGCTGATGCTGGTGTCTCCGAAGACGTACGAGTTCGCGACTTAACGCCAGACCAAGAAGACAAGGTCCGGGCAGAAGTCGACAAGTACAAGGTTGAAGGTGACTTACGTCGTGAAGTCAGCTTAAACATCAAGAACTTACAAGAAATGGGTTCATACCGTGGGATGCGTCACCGTCGCGGTTTGCCAGTTCGCGGTCAACATACCAAGAACAACGCCCGCACTCGTAAGGGTAAAGCCGTATCGATTGCCGGGAAGAAGAAGTAATTAAGTAATAAGGGAGGTTTAAATCTTTTATGGCTACTAGAAGAACTAGTCGCAAGCGTCGGGTCAAGAAGAATATTGAATCCGGTGTTGCGCACATTCATGCTACGTTTAACAATACTTTAGTAATGATCACTGACGTTCAAGGGAACGCAATTGCGTGGTCATCAGCCGGTGCCTTAGGTTTCAAGGGTAGTCGGAAGTCAACGCCATTCGCCGCACAAATGGCTGCCGAAGCTGCTGCTAAGGCATCTATGGAACACGGTGTAAAGTCCGTTGAAGTTGCTGTTAAGGGTCCTGGTTCAGGACGTGAATCTGCTATTCGTGCAATCCAAGCTACTGGTATCGAAGTTACAGCTATTCGTGACGTGACGCCAGTGCCTCATAACGGTACTCGTCCTCCAAAGCGTCGTCGGGTTTAATTGAGCGTTTCATTTATGAAGGTATCCTTCATGATGGGATTGACTTATAGGAGCTCAACGCGGTTTGAAAGGGGTAAACGATAAGAATGATTGAATTTGAAAAGCCTAACATTCATAAAATTGATGAGAGCAGCAATTACGGCAAGTTTATTGTCGAACCGTTGGAACGGGGTTATGGGACTACCTTAGGGAACTCATTACGTCGGATCCTGCTTTCTTCATTACCTGGTGCAGCCGTTACCAGCATTCAAATCGACGGGGTTCTGCATGAGTTTTCGACTATCGAAGGCGTCGTTGAAGACGTTACGCAGATTATCTTGAACGTCAAGAAGATTGCGTTGAAGCTTAATGGCGCTGACGATCAGGAAGAAACGATGGAGATCAACGTTAAGGGACCTGCACAGGTCACTGCCGGTGATATCGTCGCTGGGGCGGATGTTGATGTGTTGAACCCAGACCTGTACATTGCGACGGTCGCTGATGGGGCAACCTTCCACATGCGAATGACAGCAGATAAGGGCCGCGGCTATGTTTCCGCTGACGAAAACAAAGCTCGGAATACCGAAATGCCAATTGGTGTTTTAGCTGTTGATTCGATCTACACCCCAATCGAACGGGTTAACTACCAAGTAGAGAATGCACGGGTCGGCCAACGGGCTGACTATGATAAATTGACCCTAGATGTTTGGACGAACAGTTCAATCAATCCTAGCGAGGCCATTTCATTAGCTGCGAAAATCTTGACCGAACACTTAGCAATGTTTGTTGACCTAACGGACGAAGCTAAGAATGCGGAAATCATGGTTGAAAAGGAAGAAACTCACAAGGAAAAGATGCTTGAGATGACTATCGAAGAGCTCGACTTGTCAGTTCGTTCTTACAACTGTTTGAAGCGTGCTGGTATCAACACGGTTCAAGAATTGACTAACAAGACGGAAGCGGACATGATGAAGGTTCGTAACTTGGGTCGCAAGTCCCTGGAAGAAGTTAAGGCAAAGTTAGCCGATCTCGGTTTGTCACTTCGGAAAGAAGACTAATTTTAGACACTCAAAGGAGGGTTTCTGGTTATGAGTTACCGTAAATTACAACGGACTAGTTCTCAACGTAAAGCTTTATTACGCGACTTGACCACTAGTTTAATCTTAAACGGTCGGATCGAAACGACTGAAGCACGCGCTAAAGAAGTTCGTAAGACTGCCGACAAGATGATCACGTTAGGTAAGCAAGGCGACTTGCACGCCCGGCGTCAAGCTGCTGCGTTCGTTCGTAACGTAGTTGCTGATGTTAAGGAAGACGGCGATGACATCAAAGTTACCAGCGCATTGCAAAAGCTGTTCAGCGAATTAGCACCTAAGTACGCGGACCGTAACGGTGGTTACACGCGGATCTTAAAGACGATGCCTCGTCGCGGTGATGGTGCTGCAATGGCAATCTTGGAATTCGTTGACTAATCTGATTAGTTAAGGTTTTCGGGCTGATCGCGCCCCTTAGTGTGCGGTAATAGGTAACACATAAATCACTAGGACCATGTGGTATAGAGCGTTATGATGATGGGATTTCCCCGAGTCTAGCTTGAATGGGGGCGAAAGCCTCAGCGCCGCTGGTTTGTTAGTGATTTTTTTGTACCCAAAATTTAATGGCTGACGGACAATGGGAGAAGCCCTACGAATGTTAGTGATTCTTTGGTATAATTAGCGGTGACTTTTTAAAGGGAGAATCTGCGCGAATGGCAAATATTATTGAAGTACAACAACTTTCATACCAGTATCCCGATAGTGGTGACCGGTACGCCCTAAAACAGGTGAGTTTTGATGTGCACCCAGGGGAGTGGCTAGCCATCGTGGGCCATAACGGGAGTGGTAAATCTACGTTGGCCCGAGCCATCGATGGCCTGTTACCCTTCAAGGAAGGCACGGTCACGGTTGGGGGAATTCAGCTGTCTCCTGAGACGGTCTGGGATGTCCGGGCGCAGATTGGGATGATCTTTCAGAACCCGGATAATCAATTTGTGGGTGCCACGGTCGCCGATGACGTTGCTTTTGGATTGGAGAATCGGCAGGTTCCGCGCGCGGCCATGCAAAAGCGGGTCCAAGCAGCCTTAGCTAAGGTCGGCATGACGCAATTTGCACACCGTGAGCCGGCTTCGTTGTCGGGGGGGCAAAAGCAACGCGTTGCCTTGGCTGGCGTTGTGGCCATTGCGCCTAAGATTTTAATCCTGGATGAAGCGACCAGTATGTTGGATCCCCAAGGACGCCAAACCGTCTTGGAGCTAGTGCGCGAGTTACGCCAGACGCAACAGCTGACCGTTATTTCAATCACGCATGACATTGATGAGGCTGCTAGTGCCGACCGGATTTTAGTGTTGGATGACGGCCGATTAATCGAGGAAGCGACTCCCGCAACAATTTTTGCCCGGGGAACGGCACTGGTTCAGACGGGATTGGACGTTCCCTTCACGGTGAAGTTAGCCGCTGAGTTACGTGCCCGGGGAATCGCCGCACCGCAAGACTTTCAAACCACAGAAGAAATGGAGGCGTGGCTATGTCAATCGCTTTTAAACACGTCGACTACACCTACCAAGCAGGTACGCCCTTAGCAACGCCGGCTTTAACGGATATTTCCTTGACGGTGCCGGATCACGGCTACCTGGCAATCATTGGCCATACGGGGAGTGGAAAATCAACGCTGATTCAACAGCTGAACGCCCTGCTCAAACCCACGGCCGGTGAGATTCAAATCGACCAGTTTACGATTACGCCGCAGACGACTAACGCTGCTTTAAAGCCCTTGCGGCAACACGTGGGCATGGTCTTTCAATTCCCCGAGAGTCAGCTGTTCGAAGAGACGATTCAAAAAGACATTGCTTTCGGTCCCCATAATTTTGGGGCCAGCGTTGACCAGGCAAATCAATTAGCCACCACCATGTTGGACCTAGTGGGGTTGGATGCTAGCTATGCCCAACGCTCACCGTTTGACCTCTCAGGGGGCCAGATGCGCCGGGTCGCAATTGCCGGTGTTTTGGCCATGCACCCCCAAATCTTAGTGCTGGACGAACCTACTGCGGGGTTAGATCCGCAGGGGCGCCAAGAAATGATGGCCCTCTTTGACCGATTACACCGAGAACAGGGATTAACCATCGTCTTAGTGACCCATCAAATGGAAGATGTGGTGGCTTACGCTGAGCAGGTCGCGGTGATGCAAGGCGGACGACTGATCAAGACGGGAACACCGCAGGAAATCTTTCAAGACCCTGCGTGGCTACGAGCTCACCAGCTGGATGTCCCGCGAGCGGCCAGATTCGCCCAAAAATTGGCGCAGCGGGGCGTTCAATGGCCAGCGGGTCTCCCGCTAAGCGCGGCGGCTTTAGCCGATGCTATCGCCCAGCAGTGGCCGCAGGGAGGTGGCACCCATGTCTAAGTTTATCTTTGGCCGGTATCTGCCCTTAAATTCGGTGGTGCATCGGCTAGATCCCCGGAATAAACTACTTCTTAGTTTTTGTTATATTATTTTGGTCTTTTTAGCGAATAGCTGGGTAAGCTACCTCATCTTGATTATCTTAACGTTGGGGGCCATCGCAGCCTCGAAGATTAAGTTGGGATTTTTAATGCGGGGAATCCGGCCCCTGATTTGGTTGATTATTTTTACGGTGTTATTGCAGATTTTATTTAGTCCCGTAGGCGGACAAGTCTACTGGCATTGGGCGTTTATTAATATCACCCAGTCGGGATTGATCAATGCCGGGTTTATTTTTATTCGATTCCTGTTAATCATTATGATGTCGACGCTGTTGACCCTGTCCACCCAACCGCTGGACATTGCTACCGGGTTAGCGTCATTAATGCGTCCTTTGCGGTGGTTACACGTTCCCGTAGATACCCTTGCCATGATGCTTTCAATCGCGCTACGGTTCGTGCCTACGTTGATGGATGAAGCGCAGAAGATCATGAACGCGCAGCGGGCCCGTGGGGTCGATTTTGGCGAAGGGGGCTTGGTCAAGCAGGCCAAATCTCTGATTCCATTGATGGTTCCGTTGTTCATGAGTGCCTTTAACCGCGCAGAGGACCTGTCAACCGCGATGGAAGCCCGGGGCTATCAAGACAGTGAGCACCGCAGTCAGTACCGTATCTTAACTTGGCAACGGCGGGATACGGTAACTTGGATTATTTTTGGGGTGGGGTTGATCCTCATCCTGATTAGTCGTCGTTGGTAAGAGAGGATAAACTATGCAACGCTATAAAGTAACTTTGATGTATGATGGAACGGCTTTTGCCGGGTTTCAACGGCAACCCAATAAACGGACCGTGGAGGGCGTCTTGACCCAAATCGTGAACAAAATGGCCAAGCATCCCGATCCCGCGATTGTCGTCTATGGCTCGGGAAGAACGGATGCGGGTGTTCACGCCTTAGCGCAGGTCGTGCATTTCGATCTACCGTTTGTGATTCCAGCGGCAAATATGCATAAGGGACTCAACAGTATGTTGCCATTAGATATGGAGATCACTAAGGTGGAGCTGGTGCCAGAGACCTTTCACGCCCGGTATGACGTCTCGGGTAAACGCTATCTGTACCGCATGGATCTAGGCGAGTTCCGCAACCCCTTTAAGCGGAACTACACCGGTCACTGGAAATTTCCCGTGGACTTAGAGAAGATTCGGCTGGCGTTAGCGGACCTGGTAGGGGAACATGACTACACCAGTTTTGTTGCCTCGGGTGCGCAGACACGGACGTTTGTCCGAACCATCTATGAAGCCACCTGTCGGGTGGATCAGACCAACAACGAACTGGTCTTTGAGTTCTACGGTAACGGCTTTATGTATAACCAGATTCGAATCATGGTGGGGGTCTTAGTGGAGATTGGATCGGGGACCCGACCAGTGCATGACGTGTTACGGCTCTATCAGGTCAAGGACCGTAAGCAGGCGCGGCGAACCGCCCCAGCAGCGGGACTTTACCTTAAGCACGTCTATTACCAGGGTGAAGATCCACAGCATCCAACTAAATTGCCACCCCATCAACGATAAAGTCCTGAAATTTTCAGTGCCAGGGTAATCAGCCATTGACTTTAGCCGGTTTTCTTTGTATTATGGTCATTGGTATTGTTTGCCCCACGATAAGCCCCGGAAAGTTTACTTGGTGTCAGACAAACACAGATTTATGGAGGAATTTAACGTGCGTACAACTTATATGGCAAAACCAAACGACGTTGACCGCAAATGGTACATCGTCGACGCAACTGACGTTAGTTTAGGTCGGCTTGCTTCCGTCGTCGCTTCTATCTTACGTGGTAAGAACAAGCCAACGTTCACCCCTAACGTGGACACTGGTGATAACGTTATCGTTATCAACGCCAGCAAGATTGCTTTGACTGGCCGTAAGACCACGGACAAGATTTACTACCACCATACTCACTTCGCTGGTGGTTTGAAGTCACGGACCGCTGGTAACTTCCGGGATGAAAACCCTGAAAAGTTAATCGAAACTTCTGTCCAAGGCATGCTTCCGAAGAACTCATTAGGTCACCAAATGGCCTTGAAGCTTCACGTTTATGCTGGTGAAGACCACAAGCATGAAGCACAAAAGCCAGAAGTCTTAGACATCACGAACCTAATTTAAGGAGGAAACCCAATTGGCACAAGTTCAATATCGCGGCACTGGCCGTCGTAAAAACTCTTCTGCCCGTGTACGTTTAGTACCCGGTTCAGGTAAGATTGTCATGAACAACAAGGCAATCGAAGATTACATTCCATTTGCAAGTATCCGTGAAGTGATTTTACAACCCTTCAACGTTACGGAAACGCTTGGTAACTACGATGCTTTAGTTACTGTACGTGGTGGCGGTTTCTCTGGCCAAGCTGGAGCTACCCGTCATGGAATCGCACGGGCTTTGCTCGAAGTTGACCCAGACTTCCGTGGCCCATTGAAGCGTGCAGGTCTGTTGACCCGTGACGCTCGAATGAAAGAACGGAAGAAGCCAGGTCTCAAGAAGGCCCGGAAAGCTTCACAATTCTCCAAGCGTTAATCTCAGGATTACCTTGGTGCAACCAAAAGGCACTCACAGCGATGTGGGCGCCTTTTTTGGTTTGTTTAGCAAAGCGCCTTCCCAAGCGTGCCAATTGCGTTCGGTCGTCAACCGGCATTAGACTGGGGATGGTATTAGAGAAGGGGAGGATTTTTTAATGATGCCAGAATCTATTTTAAATCAACGTATCACCTTGAATAACGGTGTCACGATTCCACGGTTAGGCTTAGGCTCCTGGAAGGCGTCTAATACGGCGACTGACCAGGCGGTGAGTGCAGCCATTCAACAGGGCTACCGGTTGATCGACACCGCTAAACAGTATGGTAACGAAGCCGGTGTAGGTGCTGGGATTCGCAATGGTCTGTTAGCCACGGGCTTGAACCGAAAAGATCTCTTTGTGACCACCAAGGTGTATAACGGCGACCAAGGGTATGACAGCACGCTACGGGCTTTTGATCAGACCTTGAAGCAGTTACAGCTCCATTACGTCGATCTCTATTTGATTCACTGGCCAGTCGATGGGAAGTATATCGACACTTGGCGCGCCTTAGAGGAACTTTACCGTAACGGCCAGGTGCGCGCGATTGGAGTTTCTAACTTCGACCAAGAACGTCTAACGAACTTGTTAGATAAGACAGCGGTGACGCCAGTGATTAACCAGATGGAATTTAATCCGCTTAATCAAGAACGTGGGCTACGCCAGTTGATGCGGCTCACCGGGATTCAGTTGGAAGCCTGGTCCCCACTAGGCGGCGGGGCATCGTTGAATCAACCCGTGATTCAAGAATTGGCGCACAAGTACCATAAGACGCCCGCGCAGATTATCTTACGGTGGGATGATCAAGAAAATATTGTGACGATTCCTAAGTCCGTTCATTCCGGGCGCATCTTGGAAAACAGCCAGATTGACGACTTTACGTTGAGTGAGCATGACGTGGCGGCCATTCAAGCACTCGACCAGGAGAAGCGGGGCTTGTGGTATGATGATTTTGCTTGGCATAACCCGACGGATCCTAAAGCGATGAAGGATTTTGTCTCATCTTGGGATGATACGGCCAAGTATCAGAAGTAACCATTAGCGTACCAAAAGTGGCCTAAGGCGAATGTCTTAGGCCACTTTCTGTTGGGCCAGATTTTTACCGTAGGAGATACCCGCCGTCTACGGGTAACATGACCCCCGTGACATAATCGGAAGCGGCACTGGCTAGAAAGACCATGGGTCCCATGAGTTCGTCCGGGACACCCCAGTCACCGGAAGGGATGTGCGCTTTGATTTCGGGCCCCCGAACTGGGTCCTGCTGGAGTGCAACGGTCATGTCCGTCTTAATGTAGCCGGGTGCGAGGCCGTTGACCTGGATGTGGTAGGGCGCCAGTGCGTCAGCGTAGGCTTTAGTGAGGCCTAAAACGGCGTGTTTACTGGCGGTGTAAGGAAAGATGTACTTTCCCGCCCGGTAAGACTGCATGGACCCAATGTTGATGATTTTACCGTGATCTTGTGGGACCATCACTTGGGCGGCAGCGTGTGACAGGTAGTAGAGCGCGTTGAGGTTGACATCGATGACTCTTTGCCAATCGGCGTCCTTAAAGGCCAAGACGTCATCACGGCGTTGCATCCCCGCGTTGTTGACCAGGATATCCAGATGGCCGAAACGGTCGATCACCTGTTGGATGATCTGGGGGGCACACCCTTCTTCCGTGATGTCTTGCTGCAGAAAAGCAATTTGGTGGCCGTTGGCTTCAACTTTTTGCCGGGTGGTCTCCCAGCCGGTCTGTTGCCGACTGACCACGAAGATATCAGCCCCGTATAGCGATAGGGCTATGGCGTAGTTTTGGCCTAAACCACTAGCCCCACCAGTAATTAGCGCCACTTTACCGGTTAAATCAAAACTTTGACGATTAAACGTAGACATTTGCGTCACCCCTTTGAAAGATTAAAAGCCTCTGGCGTTAATATAGGCTGGTGGAAGGCGCCCTGTCAACGGCCAATATTTAGGGGCCAGCGTTAGGGGGATAAATTGACAAGAATCGCTTGCGTTATCCCGGGAATAAGGCTTAAGCTAGTGAGAGATATTTAAAGATATAAGGCAGGCACATATGAAAAAACTGGTAAAATTGAACTTTTTTAATACACTATCGAAGAAAATGGTCTTTGGATTCATTTTACTGATTATTCTGGGGACTATTCTTCTGAGTCTGCCAATTGCGACGGTTCATCAGCAAGGAACGGCCTTTATCGACGTTGTGTTCACGGCTGCTTCGGCGACCTGTATCACGGGGTTAACCGTGGTGAACACTGCGGCCCATTGGTCGATCTTTGGCCAGTTGGTGATCTTGGGGATGGCTGAAATTGGGGCGTTGGGGTACATGACCTTTGCGGTGCTACTCTTTAACATTATTCGGCGCCACCGCAATATGGGACTATCCACGCAATTATTGGTCAAAGAATCCCTGAACCTGGAAAACCTTAGCGATACTAAAAGTGTGATGAAGTACGTGATTGGGTTATCCGCCTTTTTTCAGATTGGCGGGGTCTTTTTATTGGCTTGGGACTTTGTTCCCCGGTTCGGCTGGAAACGGGGCCTTTACGTATCGGTCTACCATTCCGTAATGTCGTTTTGTAACGCGGGCTTTGACGTGTTTGGCAACAGCCTGATGGCCTTCCAAAATGATTCGTATGTCTTGATTGTAACGATCATCCTAATTGTAGGTGGGGGCTTAGGCTTCTTGGTCTGGCGCGATTTACTGCTCTACCATGAACGTAAACGGTTAAGTTTGAACTCTAAGCTGACCTTGACCACCACGGGCACGTTATTCGTGTTAGGCTTCGTCATTTTGCTGGTCACGGAAGGCAACCTTTCTAGCCTAGCGGGGAAGATGTCGTGGGTTAACCGTACCGTGAACACCCTGTTCTTGAGTGTGACGCCCCGGACGGCAGGAATCATTACGTTACCAACGGATTCACTCCACTCCGGAAGTGTCTTCTTGATTATGATCCTGATGTTTGTCGGGGGGACTCCGGGATCCACGGCCGGGGGGATCAAGACCACCACCTTTGGGGTCTTGATGCTCCAGAGTATTGCGCAGTTACGCGGACGTGAGGACGTTGAGTTCAGTAAGCGGCGGTTCAGTCAGGCCAATATTAGCCGGGCGCTCTTGTTGGTTTTCTTGGCCAGCATTGTGATTACGCTAGCGACCCTGGTCTTGACGCAGACGGAAAAGATCCCACAGGGTTATGGCCTAGAGTACATTGTCTTTGAGGTGCTGTCTGCCTTCGGGACGGTGGGGTTAAGCCTGGGCCTGACCCCGCATCTGACGGTGATTGGTAAAGTGATTATCATGATTTTGATGTTCGTCGGCCGGGTTGGCATCTTTACGTCCTTATACGCCTTATCGAAACGGCAAACGCGGGTCAGCCGACTCCGGTATCCGGAAGAAAATATTTTGATTGGTTAGGGAGAACTTCTTATGAAAAAGAACTTTGCAGTTTTGGGACTCGGACGTTTCGGTGAAGCCGTAGTCCGGACGTTAGCGAACATGCAACAAGATGTTTTAGCGGTGGATTGTCGTGAAGACCGGGTCAACGAACTGATGGACGTGGCCACGCAGACGTTGATTGCGGATACGCGGGATGAAGAGGTCTTGCGGCGACTGAATATCGATACCTTCGATTACGTGATTGTGGGGATTGGCAATAACATGGAAGCCAGTATTTTGACCACCCTGTTAGCGAAAGAGCAGGGGGCTAAAAAGGTGATTGCGAAGGCCGAAACCAGTGACCACGGTCGGGTCTTAAAGCGGGGCGGTGCGGACCAAGTGGTCTTCCCAGAACGGGACATGGGTCACGGCATTGCCCGAAAGCTGTTATCGAACCATATCTTGAACTTCATTGACCTAAGTGAAGATTACACCTTAGCCGAAGTGGTGATTACGGATCCGACGTTTGTCGATCAGGATCTCGTGAAGCTCAACTTACGGCAGCGGTTTGACTTGAACGTGATTGCCATTCAGCGGGGCAACGACGTCGATATCTCACCGCAGCCCACGGCGGTCGTTCGGTTGCACGATGTGTTAACGGTGGTGGGACCGGTCAAGAGCGTGGAAGCGTTGGATGAGGCCTTGAAAAAGTAAAGCAAGCTTGAAGCGATGACTGGAATCGACCGGTCATCGCTTTTTTTAGGGACCATCCATTGACAAGTGGGCTGAATAAAATTAAAATGTGTTAATCAATCTAATCTTATTCTCATTTTAGTTTTTTAGAAAGGAGGGACCAAGATGCACCAATCGTGGCACCTGTTTGTGAAGAAACCCGTTCAAACGGACCTTTATCGGAAGACGGGGTTGGCCAAGACCCTGACGGCGTTTAGCCTGACGACCATGGGAATCGGCGCCATTGTGGGGTCAGGTATCTTTATCACCCCGGGACTGATTGCGGCTAAGTATGCGGGACCCGGCGTCATGTTTTCCTTCATGATTGCGGTCGTGGTCTGCGCGTTGGCGGCACTATGTTACTCAGAGTTTTCCTCGACCATTCCGTTGGCCGGGAGTGCTTATACTTACGTGTACGCCGTCTTCGGTGAGTTTGCCGCCTGGTTACTGGGATGGGCGTTGATTTCGGAATATTTATTCGCGGTCTCGTCGGTCGCGGTGAGTTGGTCGTCGTACTTTCAGAACCTCTTACGCGGTTTCGGCGTGACCCTGCCGTCTTTTTGGCGGGCAGCGGCCGGCACGGCGGGCGTTCGAGGAGGGGGCGTCGACATCATCGCGTTAGGCATTACGCTGATTGTGGCAGGCTTGCTCTCGCAGGGAATCCGGGAGTCGGCTAAGGTCAATAACGTCATGGTAGTGGTTAAGATCCTGGTGATTCTTCTATTTATTGGTATCGCGATTTTCTACGTCCGGCCAGCGAACTACCACCCCCTATTACCATTTGGGGTCAATGGCGTCTTTAAAGGGGCTGCGGTAGCCTTTTACGCGTATATTGGGTTCGATGCCGTTTCGACGGCCAGCGAGGAAGTCAAGAATCCTAAGCGCAACATGCCGATTGGCATCATTGCGTCCTTACTTGTGGCGGCCGTTCTTTACATTGGGCTAGCCGCAGTCCTGGTTGGCGTGGTCCCTTATAGTCGGTTGAACGTTGCCGATCCGGTAGCCTTAGCACTCAACCTGATTCATCAGGATTGGGCAGCGGGCGTGGTCTCCTTTGGAGCTATTGTGGGGATGACGACGGTCCTAATTGTGATGTCCTACGGGGGAACCCGGTTGCTCTTCGCGATTAGTCGGGATGGCCTGTTACCACGGCCACTGATGCGCTTGAACACTAAGACCCAGGTTCCCGTGGCTAATACTTGGATCTTTGGGGGGATTGCGAGCGTCTTTGCGGCCGTGATCCCCATTGATAAGATTGCGGAGCTCGTGAATATCGGGACCCTGTCGGCGTTTGCTATGGTCTCGTTAGGAATCGTCTTCTTACGGCGCGACGCACGGTTCAAGAACCTCGATACGGCCTTTAAGGTTCCCGGCTACCCCTGGTTGCCCATTATTTCGTTTTTGGCCTGCCTGTATCTGATGAGCCAGCTCCAACGGTTCACCTGGGAGGCCTTCGGAATCTGGGTGGTCATTGGCCTGTTGGTTTATGGCGGTTACGGCTACCGTCACAGTCGGGTGCGGTCAGAATTGGTCAACCGATAACGCTTACATCAGTGGTAAGATAGACCCAAGACTATCTTAGGGAGTGACGAGATGCGTTATTTAACCAGTGACAGTACAGATATTCGCCGCAACTTGGCCGTGGAGACCTACCTCATGGAACATGCCGATTTGACGGAACCTATTTTGTATTTCTATATTAATTCCCCGTGTATCATTGTGGGTCGATATCAGAACGTTTTAGCAGAAATCAACCAACAGTACGTTCGGGATCACCAGATTATCTTGACCCGGCGGACGTCTGGCGGCGGTGCGGTCTACGACGACTTGGGGAATGTCAGCTTTAGCTTCATTACCCGAGACGACGGGGATGCTGTGGGGAACTTCAAGCGGTTCACGGATCCGGTGATTAAGGCCCTCCATCAAATGGGGGCCACTGGTGCAGCAATGACCGGTCGGAACGACTTGACGATTGATGGTCAGAAGTTCTCCGGTAATGCGATGCACGTGGAACAAGGACGCATGTTCTCCCACGGGACCTTGATGTATGATGTCGATCAGACCCAGATTGCCAACGCCTTAAATGTGCCGGCAGATAAATTGGCCACTAAAGGCATTAAGTCGGTCAAGAGTCGGGTGACGAACTTGCGCCCGTACTTTGAGCCTAAGTACCAACACCTGACGATTGAAGCGTTTCGGGATACCCTGGCTAAGGAAATCTTGGGGGTCACGGACTTAGCGGCGGCGCGGCGTTACCAATTGACCGCGACGGACCGGCAAGGCATTCAGCAGCTGGTCGACCAGTACTTTAACAATTGGGACTGGATCTACGGAAGTGATCCAGACTATGCGGTAACGCGCCGGAAGCATTTTGCGGCCGGAACCGTCGAATTCGACCTGAACGTGGTCCAAGGACATATCGCGGCGATTCAGATTCACGGGGACTTCTTCGGTCAGCGGCCCATCACGGAGGTGACTGACCGGTTGCAGGGGATTGCGTACACACCCGCAGCGATTCAAGCAGTCTTTGCGCAGCTGGATGTCGCGAGTTACTTCGGTAAGATTCCGGCAGCGGCATTGGTACAATTATTGGCGGAACAGCCGCAAGACGCTTAATTCTTGGGTTTTGGTAAAGATTCTGGGGGGCTTAGAAATCTTTAAGATGCACTTCCTATAATGGGGAAATCAGTAAATCCCGCATCATTGTAACCATGCGGGCGAAAGGATGGCTAACTAAGCAATGTAACGACGACAAATCAGACGGCGACACCCAGTTCGTAATACCCTTCTGTTTCTCCTACTCGCGTTAATCATCGGTGGGGCAGCTTACGGGATGCATCGCTATCAGAGTCTCCAGAACTCCGTTAAGCAATCCTATAAGGCTTCGGGTGTGACGAAATTACGGAACGTGAACAAGCAACTCGCGCAAAAAAAACCGATTTCGATCCTATTGATGGGGACGGATACCGGAGCTCTGGGTCGAACGTTCCAGGGACGTACGGATAGTATGATGGTAGTGACCATTAATCCAACGACCAATAAGACGACGATTACCAGTATCCCGCGGGACACGGCCGTCAACATCCCCGGGTATGAGAACCTTTCGCCCGCGAAAATCAACGCAGCCTATGCGTATGGGAAGTCCAAAACGGCTATTACTACTGTTCAAAAAATGTTGAACGTCCCCATTGATTTCTACGCCATCATTAACATGGGGGGAATGGAAAAAATCATCGATGAGGTGGGTGGGGTGACCCTGAAGCCGTCCCTCAGTTTTAGTTACGGCGGCTTCACGTTTAAAAAAGGCGTCACCACCCACATGAACGGGAAGAAGGCCCTAGCTTACGCGCGGATGCGGGATGATGACCCTAAGGGCGATTACGGACGCCAGACGCGACAACGGAAGGTCATTATGGCGTTGCTGAATCAAAGCAATTCGGTTTCGACGTTGTTAAACCAGGACTTTATTAATTCCCTGAGTAAGCAGACCCAGACCGACTTGACCTTCAACGACCTGACCGCGTTGGTTCGTAGCTACCGGAGTGCGACGCACCATATTAAGAGTACCCATTTACAAGGGACCAGTGAGATGCTGAATGCACAAAGTATGGAAGTGGCGAGTCAAAAGGAACTCCAACGGGTCACGAACTTCATCCGGACGGGACTAGGGCTGGAGCATGCCACGACCGGCCAGATTGCGTTGACCACTGGTCAGAATTCAACGGGTCAAGCAACCGGTACCACGACTGCACAGAATGGTGAGAATAGCGGTGGCGGTGGCTACTAAATTATGGCAAACTAAATGAGCATCCCGTTTTTGGGGTGCTCATTTTTAATCACCATCGAGTTTGAGTAAGTGGGGCTTGCCGTAGAACCAGCCTTGGCGGTAGTCGATACCTAAGTCGTTGGCCATGTCGTGTTCGGTTTGATTTTCGACCCCTTCCAGGATTAGCCGTAAGCGGTGCTGGTCAGCAACTCGTTTCCAAAAGGCAAGGGCATCAGGAATCTCAGCGGCCCGCCCCTCCTGGCGAAAGTTCTGCATGGCGAATTTGATTTCGCTCGCGTAGGGAAGAATCGGTTTGATGTGGTCGTAGGTATTAATCCCCGTGCCGATATCATCTAGGCTGAGTTGGATACCATGTTCGTCAAAGTAGTGAACCTGCTTGATAATTTGTTGGTTCGTTACATGTTGGTCGGTCACTTCTTCGGTGACTTCCAAGACAAGGTTCATTGGGTAAATCTGTTTCTGAGCGGATAGAATGGCTTGTGCGATGGTGGGGTCGATGAATTGGCTCTGGTTGGTGTTGAAAGAGACCGATCCAACCTTCAAAATAATTTTCTGAGCGGTCCGGCGAATTAAATCAGCTTGGACGTCAATGGGGATGGACGCAAAATCGTGGGGGAGAACCCATTTACCGGCAACTTGTTGGCGGATCAAGAGTTCGTAACCAATCAACGAGTTATTAGACGCGTCCAATTGGGGTTGCAAAAAATAGCGGTACATGACCAATTCTACCTCCTTAACTTGAGTCAGTGTCTTTATGATACTGTATTTTCCGGAAGCTGAGTAGCCCCACGGGCCTAAAAATAGCGATTTTTATGGGAACGTTCCCAGATAAGTCTGAATAACTAGCTTAGATAATGTATATTTTATGGTTTTAAGACGAAAAATGTTTTATAGTAGTGGTAGATGTTAATCTTATTAACCGCTAAAATAGCGAATCGGTTTATTAACGATGCGACTAATCGATTGAACTTTAATTAATGAGGAGCCTGATATCAATGACCTGGTCCATGTGGCTAGTTCCCCCGTTTGTGACGAGTATTTTCTTTGTGTTAGGGGTCATTACCCTATACTGGTCAATCTTTAATTGGGTGACTGCAAAAGCAGAATCTTTAAATAAACCTGTCAATCTGAATCACGTCCAGATCTGGGTGGGGGCGCTGTGCGCATCTGTGTCGGTCTTAGCGTTGCAAATGTTGGTCCGGGACAGTCACCTGTCGTGGACGTTCACCAGTTTCCAATTACTGATTCTTCTATTCGTTGCGTATTTCCTCCAGATACGAATTCCTTACTGGATGATTGTCGTTGCGGCGGTGGTGTTCATGCTGATCAACGGCAACATTCAAGAGCCACTGTCGTGGGTGTACACTTTCATCTTCGGGGCCTTTTACGTGGTGGCCTATGCGCAGAGCGTCCGGATGTGGCCGCATCCCTTACTGCGGTATCTTGTGACGACGTTGATTTTTGCCATGGCACTGTGGCTCTTTGTTAAGTTTCGGTTCTCACTTTCGTGGCGGACCTACGTTGAGGAACTCATCAACTACATGATCTTAGCGGGATTGATGTACGGGTACTTTAAGCTACAAAATAAAGACCGGCGAATCAAAGACCGGCTGTTCCAAGCGGCAAACTGGGATGCGCTGACACGCGTCAAGAATTATGCGGCATACGACCGCGAGATTGGGTACCAATTCCAGCACAGTGTTGCCCATCACCGGGATTTAGCGATGATTATGTTCGATACCATTTTAAGCATATTAATGATACCTACGGGCATTTAGCTGGAGATGAAGTGTTAAAGGGAATTGCGAGCACAGTCAGCAACGTCTTAAAAAAGGACGGCGAAACACTGACGCTTTACCGGACCGGGGGCGAAGAGTTTAACGTGATCTTACCCGATTATAAGGTCGAACAAGCACAAGCGGTCGCGCAAGATGTCTTCAACGCGGTGGCCCAATTATCCGTTAAGTACAATGAAAGTGTGATTCACGTCACCTTGTCCATCGGTGTTTCTTCACTAGCGGTGAAGGACCGTAACCCGTTAGACTTCTACAAGCGAGTCGATGCTAACCTGTATCACTCGAAGAAAAACGGGCGGATGCAGATTACGGTCGATTAAGCGCCGTGTATGAGTAGACGATTAAGATGAGGAGGCTTCTGTGTGATTTTAGGCCTGTTATGCTTAGTGTTACTGTTTTTCGTTTTACGGCTAGTTTTTGGCTTAGCTGGCTGGCTGTTAGGACTAGTGGGGACCGTGATTGTTGGGGGCGTGGTTTTACTAGCATTTGCGGCTCTCTTTAAGGTCTTCTTACTACTGGTACTCGTGGTCGCCGGTGTCTGGGCGGCTAAAACCTTAGTTAGTCGGTGAGTGGTTCCAATTTTAGACGAACAAAAAGAGGGGGTCAGGACCGTCAGTGTCCTAGCCTCCTCTTTAAGTCTGTGCTTATTCGAATGAAAGTTCGACCAGATAAGCTCGTTGATCGACCACGTGGCCCGTGGTGATCCAGACGTTTCGGTAAGCGGTCTTCGAACCGTGTGTGCGGATAAAGAAATCGTTGAGTAGGTCGCCGTGCATGGCGAGAAAGTCCTCACTCATCCGGTTGACAACTAGATGACCATCCGGAAAGTAGAGGTCAACGTTGGCGACGGGAACGTCGTCAGGCACGCCTACGGTAACCACGTTACTGTTACGTTGTTGAATGAAAGCAACCTGTTGAGGATGCCGGTGAATATAGGTCAAAACGTTGTAGATGGAATCTGAATTGCTCGCCACGATTTGCTTACTCCCTTCGGTGGTTATATTGTAACAAATTTTCATTGGATTACCAGTTTTGTTCGCGGGATGATAATTGCAAATGAAGGTTATCCGAGTATAATTTTTGCATATGCTTTTTGCAAATTTTTATAGCGTAAATGATAGAAAGAAGGCCAAAATCAAATGATGCGACTTGCCCGAAAACACCTTGATTGGTGGGCAGTGGCCCTAGCAGTGGGCTTTATGATCGTTCAAGTAGCGTGTGACCTCTCGTTGCCCACGTTGACCTCGAATATCATCGACAAAGGGATTGCCAATAACGACATTGGCTACATCTGGCGGGTTGGTGGTCAGATGTTACTCCTGAGTTTTATCGGCGTCCTCGGGGCGGCCGGTAATGTGTATTTCGCCGCCACCCAGTCCCAGAAAATGGGGCAACGGATTCGGTCGGGAATTTTTAAAAAAGTGACGTTTGCGTCCACAGAAGAGTTTGAGACCGTGGGGAACGCTTCCCTGATTACGCGGACCACGAACGACGTAGTGCAGATTCAAAACGTCATGGTACAGATGTTACGGATGATGCTGATGGCGCCAATCATGCTGATTGGCGCGGGGGTCTTAGCTTACCTGAAGAGTCCGCGGTTAACGCTGGTCTTTTTAGTGGCGCTTCCCGTACTGGCACTCTTTACTGGAGGAATCATGTACTTTGCGGTTCCTCTGTTCAAGAGTCTGCAAAAGAAAATTGACCGGATCAACCTGATCTTCCGTGAAGGCTTGACGGGGGTCCGGGTCATTCGGGCGTTCAATCAAGACCAGTTCGAACAGGATCGGTTTGAAGGTGCCAACCAAGACTACACCAAGACCGGGATTAAAGTCTTCATGATCGTCTCGTTGATGTTCCCCGTGATTACGTTGATTATTAGCGGGACCAACATCGGCATTGTCTGGTATGGGGGCCAATTGATTGCCCACCAGGCGATGGAAGTGGGGAACTTGGTTGCGTTTATGACTTACGCGATGCAGATCCTGATTAGCTTTATGATGGTTTCCATGGTCTTCGTCTTTGTGCCCCGGGCGCAAGCTTCAGCGGCGCGGATCAACGAAGTCATGGACCTGAAGTCGAAGATCAACGACGCGGACCAACCCGTGGACTTACCCAGTCAGAAAGCGAGTCTGGCGTTTGACCATGTCGACTTTCGGTATACGGGCGCTGAGAAGCTGGCGTTAAGTGACGTGAACTTCTCGGCCCAAGCCGGCCAGACCGTTGCCATTATTGGTGGAACGGGGTCTGGTAAATCAACGCTGGTCAACCTGATTCCGCGGTTATTTGACCCCGAGAGCGGGCAAATTCGCCTGAACGGGGTGGGCTTGACGGCTGTTAGTCAGCAGGCCTTACACCAGGCAATCTCCATCACCCAGCAAAAGGCCGTCCTCTTCTCCGGAACGATTCGGAGCAACATGGTCTATGGGATGGCGGACGCGACGGATGACCAGATCTGGCACGCGTTAACGGTGGCTCAAGCGGCTGACTTCACGAAAGAAGCCGGCGGACTGGACGCGGTGGTTGAACAAAACGGGGATAACTTCTCCGGTGGTCAGCGCCAGCGGTTGGTCATTGCGCGGACGATTCTGAAACGGGCCAGTGTCTACGTCTTTGACGATTCCTTCTCCGCGCTGGACTTCAAGACCGATGCGTTGCTACGGCAACAGTTACGGCAAGATGCCCAGGTACAGGCTGGGGTGACGGTCATCGTTGCACAACGGGTCTCGACCGTTGCGGATGCGGACCTCATCTTGGTTATTGATGGTGGAAAGATTGTGGGCCAAGGTACCCATGAGGAATTAAAAGCTCATAATAAGACTTATCAAGAAATTCTAGAATCACAACTGCGGAAGGGAGATGCTGTCGATGCGTAATGGACGCGGTTCAGCGACGATTCAACGCCCCCAGAGTTTTTGGAAGACCACGGGACGCCTCTTTCGCTACATGAAGCCTTGGCTGTTGGGTATTTTAGTGGTGTTGATCTTTGCCGCAGCTTCGGTTATTTTACAAATTCGGACGCCTAAAATTTTAGGGGAAGCCACCACGGAACTCTTTAAAGGGGTCATGAAGGGGACGGCTGAACTCAAGGCCGGTATCGGCCTAACCAGTCTACCCGTTAACTTTGGCAAGATTGGCCACATTTTGGTCATTGTCGCAATTTTGTACGTGGGTTCCGCGCTGTTTGGGATTATCCAGCAAGTCATCATGAACTGGATTGCCCAAAAGGTGGTCTACCAATTGCGGCGTGACCTGAAAGACAAGATGCAACATCTGCCAATCAACTACTATGATACGCATAGTAACGGGGACTTGATGTCCCGGATGGCCAACGATATGGATAACATTGGGGGCACGTTGCAACAGACGCTGTCACAAATGGTGACCAGTGTTCTGACCTTCTTTGGGGTCTTGTACATGATGCTGACCATTAGTGGCTGGTTGACCCTGGTGGCGTTGATCTCGGTACCGCTGAGTCTACTGGTGGTCATGATCGTGGCACCACGGTCGCAGAAGTTCTTCGCGAGTCAACAAAAGAATCTTGGGTTGTTGAACAACACGGTTGAAGAGACTTACGCGGGGCATACCGTGATCAAGACCTTTAACCAAGAAGGCAACGCCCAAGAACAGTTCGAAGAGCATAATCAAAAGTACTACAAGTCAGCTTGGAAGGCCCAGTTCGTCTCCAGTCTGATCTTTCCGTTGATGAACTTCGTTAAGAACTTGGATTACCTGGCTGTCGCCGTTATCGGGGGCATTCAGGTTGCCAACGGCCAAGTGACGTTGGGGAACGTGCAAGCCTTCTTGCAATACACCAACCAATTCTCACAGCCGATTACGCAGATGGCGAACTTGACCAACACGATTCAGGCCACGATTGCGTCTGCTGAACGGGTCTTTGCGGTTCTGGATGAAGACGATATGCCGAATACCGCGACGGCTGAGTTACCGGCTCAAACGACGACGGATCAGGTGATTGAATTCGATCACGTAAACTTCCAGTATGTGCCGGAAAAGCCGCTGATTGAGGACTTTAATCTGAAGGTCAAGCCGGGCGCGATGGTGGCCATCGTGGGACCCACGGGGGCCGGTAAGACCACGATCATTAACCTGCTGGAACGGTTCTACGACGTGGACAGTGGTCAGATCAAGTATCGCGGGCAAGACACCCACGCGGTCTCCCGTACGGATCTGCGCAAGCACTTTGCCATGGTTTTGCAGGATACCTGGCTCTTCACCGGGACCATCTTCGATAACATCAAGTATGGTCGCGAGGATGCGACGGCGGATGACGTGTACGCAGCGGCGAAGGCAGCCCATGCCGATACCTTTATTCGGCAGTTACCCCAAGGGTACGACACGATCTTAAACGAAGCGGCCACGAACATTTCTCAAGGACAACGGCAGCTGTTGACGATTGCCCGCGCCTTTGTGGCTGATCCGGACGTATTAATCCTGGATGAGGCCACGAGTTCCGTGGATACGCGGACGGAAATGCTGATTCAACAGGCCATGACCCGGTTACTTTCCGGGCGGACCAGCTTCGTGGTGGCCCACCGGTTGTCGACGATTCAAAATGCGGAAAACATCGTGGTCATGAACCATGGTCAAATTGTCGAAACGGGGAACCATCAGAGCTTGTTGGCGGCTAACGGTTTCTACGCGGATCTGTATAACAGTCAGTTTGCGGGAAATAATCTCGCTTAATTCAAGTCGGGATGCCCTGATCATCCTGGGACGTGTGGCGTTGCGCTGCACGTCTTTTTTATTTAGCATCATTTTGGCTTGAGAATTGCCTTTCGACCGGGAATGCGGTTAAATAAAAGGCAGAAGAAAGCGAGGAGATTAGATGGCATATCAGGCGACCAAGGCGGCTTTACAGCGGTTGGTGGATGAACACGTGGTCCCCGGGGTCAGCTATGCCCTGATTGATGGCAATCAGGTGGAAACGGGCGCCCTGGGACTGGCGGCCGTGGTCCCGCAACCGGAGACGTTAACTCCGGGGATGACTTATGATTTGGCATCACTGACCAAGGTCGTGGGCACGTTGACCGTCACGCTGCAACTCTTGGCAGAGGGGCGATTAACGTTGGACGCCCCCATCACACGGTGGCTACCGGACTGGACGGACGACCGGGTCACGGTTCGGCATTTACTGACCCACACGTCGGGAATCGTGGGGTACATCCCGCATCGCAACCAGTTGAACGCTGCGGAGCTGACCAAGGCGCTCTATACGCTGCACGTGGGACCCACGTTCAACCGGAAGATGGTGTATGCGGATGTCAACTATATCCTGATGGGGTGGTTGATCGAGGCGCTATTGGGCGAGCCCGTTCAACTGGCGATCAAACGGCGCGTTTTGGTCCCGTTGGGGATGATCCATAGTACGTTCACCCCGATGAACGCCATGCAATGCGTTCCTACAGCGGTGACACCTGAGCGGGGGGTGATTCGGGGGACCGTCCATGATCCGAAAGGGTACGTACTCCAACGGCGGTGTGGTTCGGCGGGGCTCTTCAGCACCGTCGACGACCTGGTCCGCTTCTGTCAGGCGATGCTTCATCCCGAACAGGCTGCGGCGGTCTTGCCGCCTGACTGGATTCACCGGTTAGTGGGGGATTGGACGCCGGATGGCCACGCTGGTCGGTCGTTGGGCTGGGCCCTAACGGCAACGCAGTGGCCTACCCCTCATCGGGTCTTGTGGCACTCGGGCTTCACGGGGACCTACCTGGTGATCGATCCGCAGCAGCAACAGGCCATGGTCTTCTTGACCAACCGGGTGCACCCGCAAGCACCTAACTTGCCTTACTTGGATCAGCGTAACGCCGTGATTGGGACTTACTTGGCCGAAAAGGCCGGTGTTTAACCAAAACTTTGTGGAGGAATCAGGATGGCTAAGATTTACTTTCTTTGTACCGGCAATTCGTGTCGTAGTCAAATGGCAGAAGGGTTTGCTCGACAATTGCTCCCCGCTACCTGGCAGGTCGCCAGCGCGGGACTGGAAGCGCAGGGGGTGAACCCCCGGGCCATTAGCGTGATGCAGGAAGTGGGCGTGGATATCTCGGCCCAACAATCAACGCGTCTGGATTCGTCCGCGTTGGCCCAAGCAACCATGATTGTGACGCTATGCGGGGATGCGCGTGACCATTGTCCGGTCACGCCGGCCACGGTCACCCGCGAGCATTGGCCCTTACCCGACCCGGCGCAAGCAACGGGAACGCCGGAACAGCAACTGGCGGTCTTTCGGGCCGTTCGGGATGAGATTCGGCAACGGGTGGTCGCCTTAGCGCGACAGTTAGCAGATTGAAAATATGACGAAAAGACGCAAAAAAGGCGTGAGAGCTAGTCTCACGCCTTTTTTGGTGGTGTCTTAGAAAGTTGCTGGGATGGGGAGGGCTTCTTGTTGACTGAAGTCCTGGTTCGGGAACTTGCGTTTGAGCGCCGCAACCAAGAGGTGCTTAGCGATGTCCCCGTTCCGGGTCAGGATTGGGCCGTGGAAGTAGGAACAGTAGACGTTCTTGTAAATGGCGCCTTCAGTCCCGTCTTCGCCATTATTCCCTTTACCAGAAATCACGTTTCCTAGTGGACGTTCACCTTGGCCGATGAAGGTTCGTCCCTGGTGGTTCTCAAAGCCGTGGTAGGTCTCACCCGTTTCGGCATTCTTAATCACGATATTACCAATAAACCGGTGGTTATCCTGCTTCAGGGTGTAATGGTCGAGGGCCCCGATTCCGGGAAGCTTTTCGCCATCCGCGCCGATGTAATAGTGACCAAGCAGTTGGTAGCCACCACAGATCGCCAGTAGTGGGCCGTCGGATTCAATGAACTTGGTCAGTTCGGCCTTTTTGGTCTGAATATCCTTAGCCACAATGGTCTGCTCAAAATCTTGGCCCCCACCGAAGAAAGCCAGATCGTAATCGGCAGCGTGGAAGTCTTCTTCTAGGCTGACGATCTTAACGTGTAACTTAACGTCCATTTGTTTGGCGTAGTAGTTCAACGCTAAGATGTTGCCGACATCACCGTAAGTGTTCATCAGGTCGCCGTACAGGTGGGCGACGTTTAAATCGTAAGTCATACGCCGAGTCCCTCCTTAATGTAGCCTTTGCTGGCTAAAATTTTACGCATTTGTAACATGGCCGTGTAGGTTGCCAGGACGTAAACGCGCTGGGTCGGGACCGTTTTGATGCGTTCGACGACCTTTTCCAGGTCCGGTTCGACGATGTGCTTATCGTCAGGCACACCGGCAACCTTGAGCCGGAACGTGATATCCTTGTACCGTTCGCCCCCGGTAATGAAGGTTGGAATATTCAGTCCGGCCAGCTGTTCGAAGTCACCGTCCCAGATCCAACTGGTATCGATTCCGTCCGCGTAGTTCGCGTTGAGGAGACCGACGAAGGAGAAGGGGTGCTGGTCCGTACTGATCATGTGGAGCACTTGGTCCAGCCCAACGGGGTTCTTGACCAAGATGATGGTGACCTGCTTGCCATCGACGTCGATGACTTCTTGGCGTCCAAAGACCCGCTCATTTGCCGTAAAGGCGTGTGCAATCTGGTCAGGGGTGACGTCCAGAAAACGGCCCACAGCGTAAGCCGCTAAGGCGTTGTAGATGTTATAGGTCCCACCCACGTGAATCGTGAAGGGATGGCCGTCCACGTCGAACTGTGACGATGTCGGGGTCTGTTCCCCCAACTTGGTTAGACGATAGGTCAACTCAGGCCGTTCGAACCCACAGTTGGGGCAGAAGTACTTACCTTGGTTACTGTAGGTTAAGGAATGGTAGTGGAGAATGTGTTGACAGTTGGGGCACAGGACCCCATCGGTGTTCGGCTTGGCCTTGAAGTCCTGGTCAGGCTGGTCGTCGAATCCGTAGTATTGAATGGGGTTCGGCAGTTGTTTCGAATTGAAGATGGGAGAGTCCCCGTTGGCGATGATGGTGGCTTTAGGAGCCAGGGCAACGCCATCTAAGATTTTTTGGTAAGTAGTGTAGATTTCACCGTACCGGTCCATTTGGTCCCGGAAAATATTGGTGAACACGAACGCTTTAGGCTGGATATAGGTCGTGACCTTGATCACGTTGGCTTCGTCCACCTCCAGCACTGCTAGGGGCCGACCAGTCTTCGGCCGTTTGGCATTCAAGAAGGTCGTGACAATTCCTTGTTCCATGTTCGACCCCGTGGGATTGGTGAGAATGGAGGGGTACTTTTCGTGGAGGACGGAAACCGTTAGTGCGGTCGTCAACGTTTTACCGTTGGTGCCCGTGATGACGATTACGTCGTATTTGGCGCCCAGAGACCGCAGAATCTGCGGATCTAACTTGAGCGTAATTTTACCTGGTAGAGAACTTCCACCGTGTAGAAACGTGTGGAGAAACCAGTAAGATGATCTCCCCGCAAAGGTGGCAACGCCGCTTCTCAATGACATGGATGATTTCGCTCCTTAATAAAACTAGGTTCATATTCAAGGCTTAATTTTAGCATTTTTTAGCGGAATCGGGGAGTGAAAGCCTTGAACTTTGCGAAAAAGCAAGGAAAGAATCCAAATGGCCGGTCGAATTTTTTATGAGAATCGGCTATAATAGATTGAAAACTGTCAAAAAGGTGGGAGAAACGTGGCGCAGCTCTTTTTTCGGTACGGCGCAATGAACAGTGGGAAGACGATTGAAATTCTCAAAGTCGCGCATAACTATGAGGAACAGGACAAGCGGGTCATCATCATGACCAGTGGCCTGGATACGCGAGACGAGGTGGGGTATATCACTAGTCGCATCGGTCTCAAGCGGGCCGCTCACGCAATCTTTAAGACCACTAACGTGTACGAAGAAGTGAAGCGCCTCGACCCTAACGCCAACTGCGTGCTGATCGACGAAGCCCAATTTCTGACTAAGGCGCACGTTCTTCAGTTGGCGAAAATCGTGGATGACCTAAAGATTCCGGTCATGACGTTTGGCCTCAAGAATGATTTTCGGAACGAACTCTTCGAAGGCTCCAAATATCTTCTATTATATGCGGACAAGATCGAAGAGATGAAGACTATCTGTTGGTTCTGTACCAAGAAGGCCATCATGAATTTACGTTTTCATGATAATCACCCCGTCTATGAAGGGGAACAAGTTCAAATCGGGGGGAACGAAGCTTACTACCCCGTCTGTCGGCGTCACTACTTTAATCCGCCGTTGGATCAAATCGGCAAATAAGAAATCGAGGTTAACACAAGAATGGATGAAATGTTTGATAAGCTCCAAGCCGTCGCTGACCGCTACGACGAACTCAATGAATTGATCAGTGATCCGGAAGTTATCGCGGACACCCAGAAGTTCATGGCCCTGTCTAAAGAAGAAGGGGAATTGCGGGAAACGGTCGAAAAGTATCACCAGTACCAGGATGTCACCAAGCAGATCAAGGATGACGACGAACTGCTCCGGGAAAAGCTGGATGATGATATGGAATCGATGGTCAAAGACGAGCTTAAGGATCTCAACGATCAAAAGGCGAAGTTGGAAGAAGACATCAAGATTCTCTTGTTGCCTAAGGACCCCAACGATGATAAGAACATTATCATGGAAATCCACGGGGCCGCTGGTGGGGATGAAGCCAGCTTGTTCGCTGCCGACCTGTTCAGCATGTACTCTAAGTACGCGGAACGGCAGGGATGGAAGACGGAAATCATCGATGAGAACGCCACGGAAGTTGGTGGGTTCAAGGAAATCGTCATGATGATTTCTGGCGATAAGGTTTATTCCAAGCTCAAGTACGAAAACGGTGCGCACCGTGTCCAACGGGTACCGGTAACGGAATCTGCGGGCCGGGTACACACCAGTACGGCAACGGTCGGTGTGATGCCAGAAGAACAAGACGTCGATATCGATATCGATCCTAAGGATATTCGGACTGACGTTTACCGTTCCTCTGGTGCCGGTGGTCAACACATCAACAAGACGTCGTCTGCCGTTCGGATGACCCACTTGCCAACGGGCATCGTGGTGGCCATGCAAGACGAACGGTCACAACAGCAAAACCGGGCGAAGGCCATGCAGATTCTGCGGGCCCGGGTCTACGACTACTACAAGCAACAAGAAGAAAGTGCCTATAACGCTGAACGGAAGTCGGCGATTGGGACGGGGGACCGTTCAGAACGAATCCGAACCTATAACTATCCGCAAAACCGGGTGACCGACCACCGTATCGGCCTGACGTTGAATAAGTTAGACCGGATCATGAACGGAGAATTAGACGACATCATCGATGCCTTGATTCTTTCCGATCAAGCGGCCAAACTTGAAGACCTCAAGAATAATGGCTAACCCAATCACGTATTTTCAGGCGTTGCGGGAAGCTGAACAGCGGTTGACCCGTGATCATCAGGATTCTAGTGCGGCCCAGTTTCTCCTATTGGAGGGCCATCAGTGGACGTTCACCCAATTGGTGCAGCATTACCTTGACCAGGTCCCCAGTGATGAATGGCAGACGTATCAGCAACAGATTCTCCGGGTGGGGCGTGGTGAACCAGCCCAGTATGTCCTGGGTCACGCGCCGTTTTATGGCCGGGACTTTCAGGTGACCCCAGCAACGTTGATTCCTAGAGAAGAGACGGAAGAGCTCGTTGAGTGGGTGCTGGCCAGTGTGCCAACGCCTAAGGCCCGCGTGATTGACGTGGGGACAGGGAGTGGGGCCATTGCCGTGACCTTGCAGGCCGAACGACCGCAGTGGCAAGTGACGGCGACCGATATCTCAACGGCTGCGTTGCAAGTGGCACAAGCTAACGCCCAGCGGCTAGCATCTAAGGTGCGGTTTACTAGTGGGGACCTACTAGCCCCAGTACAGGGACAACGGTTTGACGCCATTGTGTCGAATCCTCCCTACATCGACCGGAAAGAATTAGCCGTGATGGACGATTCTGTTCGACGTTACGAACCCGAGCAAGCATTGTATGCGGCGGACCACGGCTTAGCTTTTTATCATCGGTTTGCGGCGGTGCTCACGAATTTCTTAGCGCCTAAGGGGGCCTTCTTTGCCGAGATTGGTTATCGGCAGGGGCCGGCCGTTCAGGCTTTGTTTCAGCAGGCTCTGCCGGAGGCAACCGTGACGATTAGGCAGGATATGAGCGGCCATGACCGGATGGTTCGGGTAAACTTAACAGATTAAAAGAGGAAGAGAGTACAGGTATGGAAACTCAAATTTTTCAACCAAATCAAGTTGAGGCAGCGGCAGCCTTATTGAAGGCCGGTCAATTAGTGGCTTTTCCCACTGAGACCGTGTACGGATTAGGTGCTGATGCGACGAACGAAACGGCAGTCAAAAAGGTCTATGCGGCCAAGGGGCGTCCTAGTGACAACCCCTTAATCGTGACGGTTACCGGACAAGCCATGGTCGAGGAATACGCCCAACCGCTTTCCGCTACGGCTCAAAAGCTGATGCAAGCCTTTTGGCCAGGCTCTTTGACGTTGATCTTAAACCTACAGCCGGGTGCCCTCTCTAAGGCAGTGACGGGCGGACTGCGGACGGCGGCTTTTCGTAATCCTAAAAATAAGACCACGTTGAACCTGATTCAAGCTGCCGGGGTTCCTATCGTGGGGCCTTCGGCAAATACGTCGGGGAAACCTAGTCCGACCCTAGCTCAGCACGTCTACCACGATTTGAACGGTAAGATTGCCGGGATCGTCGATGACGGTCCAGCGGCCGTGGGAGTGGAGTCGACAATCTTAGACTTGACCGCAGACGTGCCCACGATTCTGCGTCCAGGGGCGGTCACGGAAGAACAGTTGGCGGCCGTCATTGGGACGGTTCGGTCGAACCATCACAAGGTGGGGGCAACTGAAGTTCCTAAGGCGCCTGGAATGAAGTACAAGCACTACGCTCCGGATGCCCAGGTCTACATCGTGGACCAGGTGGCAGATTGGCCGGCTGCTCTACAGTGGGCGGCTCAACAGACCACACCAGTAGGAGTGATGGCCGTGGATTCCGTTCTAGCTGACCAGACGTTACCTGCAAATACGGAAGTCTTTTCGTTGGGAACTGACATTGCGAGTGCTAGTCATTTACTCTTTGATGGCCTACGCCACTTTGACTTAGAATCCCCAGTTAAGAACATCTTGACGCAGGGCTTCCCACCAGTGGGATTAGGGGCAGCTTATATGAATCGGTTGAACAAATCTGCCGGTCAGATGCATTTTTCAAAATAAATAGGATTTCAGCAAGCGGTTCCCCGCTTGAGCGAAAAGTTTGGTAAAATATAACCAGCAATACGCTCAAGCTTAGGAGGGACCGCTTTTGAATTATCAAGAAAAAGATCCAGCATTGTGGGACGCGATTCATCACGAAGAACAACGCCAAGAAGACACGATTGAATTAATTGCTTCTGAAAACATTGTGAGTGCCGCTGTTCGGGCCGCCCAAGGGTCGGTACTGACCAATAAGTACGCTGAAGGGTATCCTGGCAAGCGCTACTACGGGGGAACCCAATACATTGATGTGGTCGAGCAACTAGCCATCGATCGGGCCAAGCAACTCTTTGGTGCGGAATATGCTAACGTTCAGCCGCATTCTGGGTCGCAGGCTAATCAGGCGGTTTATGCGGCCTTTCTTAAGCCGGGCGACACGATTCTAGGAATGGGCTTAGATTCCGGGGGTCACCTGACGCATGGGGCTAAGGTCAACTTCTCCGGGAAGCTCTACCGCACGTTTAGTTACGGGCTGGACCCGCAGACGGAACGCCTGGATTACGAGGCCATTCGGCAACAAGCATTAGACGTGAAGCCGCAATTGATTGTGGCGGGCGCTTCGGCTTATTCGCGGATCATCGATTGGCAAGCTTTCCGTCGAATCGCCGATGAAGTGGGGGCCTACTTAATGGTCGACATGGCTCACATTGCGGGGTTAGTTGCGGTAGGCTTGCATCCGAGTCCCGTGGGGATTGCGGACGTCGTCACGACCACGACCCATAAGACGTTACGGGGACCACGGGGCGGCTTGATCCTTTCCCAGGAAAAGTATGCTAAGCGGCTTAATTCAGCGGTCTTCCCGGGGACGCAGGGAGGACCTTTGGAACACGTGATTGCCGGGAAGGCTGCGGCGTTCTTCGAAGATCTACAACCAGATTTTAAGACCTATGGCCAGCAGATCATTGACAACGCTCACGCCATGGCAGCGGCCTTCAAGGAAGCGCCGAAGGTCCGGGTGGTTTCCGGCGGGACGGATAACCATTTGATGACGTTGGACCTGTCACAGACCACGCTGAACGGCAAGCAAGCCCAAGACTTGTTGGATAGCGTGATGATTACGACCAATAAGGAATCGATTCCTAACGAGACGTTAAGTCCATTCAAGACGTCCGGTATTCGCTTGGGAACTCCGGCGATTACGACGCGTGGCTTTAACGCCGCAGAGTCCCGTGAAGTTGCCGAGCTGATTGTTAAGACAGTGCTGAATCCAACCGATGACGCCGTCTTAAATGACGTTCGGGCGCGCGTTCATGCGTTAACGCAGGCGCACCCGCTAACAGCCCTGCAATAAAATTAGGATAAAAACGATTTCATGGCTAAAAAGACCACTATCCTGGCTCAGATAATGGTACAATTGTAAGAAATAATAAAGGAGCGTTTATTCATGGGGAAGTTTCAAGTACTCGACCACCCGTTGATTCAACACAAGCTGACGATTATTCGTAACAAAAACTGTGGGACCCGCAGTTTTCGGGAGGTCGTTAATGAGATCTCAACTTTAATGGCCTACGAAGTCTCTCGCGATATGCCGCTACAGGACAAGGAAATTGAGACGCCGGTTTCCAAGATGACTGCTAAGGAACTCGCTGGTAAGAAAGTAGCCATTGTGCCCATTCTCCGTGCCGGTATTGGCATGGTCGATGGTATTTTGGAGCTGATTCCAGCTGCCAAGGTCGGACACATCGGGATGTACCGGGATGAGAAGACGTTGCAGCCTCATGAATATTTTGTAAAATTACCATCGGATATTAATCAACGCCAAGTTTTCGTGGTTGATCCGATGCTGGCAACTGGTGGTTCTGCCATCATGGCCATTGATGCTCTGAAGAAGCGGGGCGCGACGAACATTAAGTTCGTGTGCTTGGTTTCAGCACCAGAAGGGGTCAAAGCCTTACAAGAAAAGCACCCGGATATTGACATCTACACGGCGGCCTTAGATGACCACCTGAACGAAGATGGCTACATTGTACCTGGTCTAGGCGATGCCGGTGACCGGTTATTTGGGACGAAGTAAACGTTAAAGGAGATCCGACTTTGGTCGGGTCTCTTCTTTCGTTATCATTTGAAACCCAATTGTTTGACTGGTCAACTAATGGGCTGATTGCGCACGCAAATAGCGAACGAAAACGGTTTCGTTGCCCGTAGTACGGTAAAGCTAGCCAGGAAGCTGACTTAGTAAATACCCGGAATTTTCGGGAAAATTGTTTTGTTTTTTATGTGAATTGGTGGTATGATTTCCAGTGTATTTGAATGGAGCGCTCGCTTCGTTCACTATTCCGTAATTTCTCGGATGGCAAGCTGGTTAAGCCAGTTTTTGTCTCTTAGCAGTTACGTCCATATAGTGTTGAAAAGAGGTGATATTCGGTGAATGATGGTCCAGTTTCAACCTTCCAATTTCTGGGATTGACATTTAGTACTGCAAATGTCGTGTCCGGATTAGTGGTTTTCCTATTGGTGTTTACTGTGGTGTTCTTTACATCGCGGCATCTGGCTTTGAAGCCTACCAAGGGGCAAAACTTTCTGGAATGGCTGATTGAGTTTACCAATGGAATTTTGAAAGGGTCGATCCCAGCTAACCAAGTTAGCAGCTTTGGGCTGTACGGGTTTACGTTATTCCTCTTCCTGTTCTTGTCCAACCAATTGGGGTTGTTCCTTCAATTAACGTTCCATGGCGCTACCATTGTCCGCAGTCCTACGTCAGATCCAATCGTGACCTTGACGTTCTCACTGATGACTTTGATGCTAGCGCAATTTGCAGGAGTACAGCGGCTAGGGTATAAGAAGCATTTTGCTAACTACCTTAAGCCGTTCGTCTTCTGGTTACCAATTAGCATCTTCGAAGAGTTCACGAATTTCCTGACATTGGGTCTTCGTATCTTCGGGGTGATCTTCTCAGGTGAAATGTTGTTAAAACTCATTTGGGGGTTAGCAACGTCTCATGGCATCGCGACGATGATTGTCGCTGTTCCAATTGAAATGGTTTGGCAAGGGTTCTCTGCATTCTTGGGGGCCATCCAAGCTTTCGTCTTCGTCACGTTGTCGTCAGTTTATATTTCTCAAAAGATTGAAGTCGAGGAATAGAATCATTTTCAAAATTTAAGGAGGAAACACACATTATGGGAGCAATTGCAGCTGGTATTGCTATGGCCGGAGCCGCTATCGGTGGTGGTGTCGGTGATGGTATCGTTATTTCTAAAATGCTTGAAGGGATGTCTCGTCAACCTGAACTGTCAGGTCAATTACGGACGAACATGTTCATCGGTGTTGGGTTAGTTGAAGCCATGCCTATCATCGCCTTCGTTGTGGCCTTGATGGTTATGAACAAGTAATTCACTTATTTCTCAATTATTTGACAGTAAAAGGAGGTGTCAATAGATGCTCTCACATTTAGTAGCTGGTCAAACGCTGTACTTCGGTGACTCGTTGTTCTACATCGTCTGCTTCTTACTGTTGATGTGGTTGATCAAGATTTTTGCTTGGAAGCCTGTCACTAAGATGATGCAAGACCGGTCAGACAAGATTGCCAACGATATCGACTCTGCCGAGAAATCTCGGACGGATGCCGCTAGCTTGGTTGCTAAGCGCCAAGAAGCTTTAAACGCTTCTCACGCTGAAGCCCAAACGATCGTGCAAACTGCCAAGACCAATGGTCAACAACAGCGGGATCAAATCGTAGCGCAAGCTCAAACGGACGTGCAAACGTTGAAGGCCACTGCCCAAAAAGACATTGCGCAAGAACGTGAAGACGCGCTGGCCAATGCCCGGGACGATGTTGCGGACCTATCTATTGAGATTGCTTCCAAGATCATTCAAAGAGAATTAAACGCTGATGACCAAAAAGCATTGATTGATTCTTACATTGAAGGGTTGGGGAAGCAACATGAGTCTTAATAGGACAACGGTAGCGAAACGCTACGCACGCGCATTGTTTGAATTGTTGTCCGAAAAAGACCAATTGGAGTCAGTTTATCCTGAACTTCAAGAGCTTCGACGTGTCTTCCAGGACAACCCACAATTGGGTACTGTACTCTCAGACGCTAGTCTACAAGCTGCTGATCGCGAGAAACTGGTGAGTCAATTGGCTGAATCAGCTTCGCCTTACGTTCAAAACCTCATTCACATGGTGTATGACTATGGACGGATGGATGCGATGGTTGCCATTCTGGACCAATTCCAGCGCTTGTATGATGATTTGCATCATACCGTTTATGCGCAAGTCACGACGGCAATTGAACTTTCTGCTGAGCAGAAGGATAAGATTGCGGCGGCCTATGCGCAACGGGTTGGCGCTCAGAAAGTTATTTTAGACAGTCAGGTCGACCCAACGATCATTGGCGGTGTTGTGGTTCAATCTGCCGGGATGATCCTTGATGGGAGTCTTAAGACGAAAATCAACAAGTTGCGGCGTCAACTGTTGTCATAAAAAATCTGTAGGTAAAGAGGTGAAACTTTCATGAGCATTAAAGCTGAGGAAATCAGTACTCTAATTAAACAACAATTAGAAAACTATAAAGATGAACTCTCAGTTGAAGAAACTGGTACGGTAACTTACGTTGGTGACGGGATTGCTCGGGCCCACGGCCTGGACAATGCCTTGCAAGGTGAGCTGCTTTTATTTGATAACGGGGTTTATGGCTTGGTCCAAAACCTTGAAGCCAGTGACGTAGGTATCGTTATTTTAGGTGATTACACTGGAATCACTGAAGGCGACACCGTTAAGCGGACTGGTCGAATCATGGAAGTTCCCGTTGGAGATCAATTAATTGGCCGGGTCGTAAACCCATTAGGTCAACCAATTGATGGCAAGGGGGACATTAAGACTGATAAGACACGACCAATTGAACATAAGGCACCAGGTGTTATGGACCGGCAAGGGGTTAGCGAACCTCTGCAAACCGGGATTAAGGCCATCGATGCTTTGGTTCCAATTGGACGTGGTCAACGTGAATTAATCATTGGTGACCGGAAGACCGGTAAGAGTTCCATTGCGATTGATACGATCATTAACCAAAAAGATCAAAACATGATTTGTATCTACGTGGCCATTGGTCAAAAGGAATCAACGGTTCGGTCCCAAGTTAATACGCTGCAACAGTTTGGCGCCATGGATTACACGATCGTGGTTTCCGCCGGCCCATCTGAACCAGCACCATTGCTGTACATCGCGCCTTACGCCGGTGCCGCAATGGGTGAGGAATTCATGTTCAACGGCAAGCACGTGTTGATCGTCTACGATGATTTAACCAAGCAAGCCGATGCTTATCGTGAACTTTCTTTGATTTTACGGCGGCCACCAGGTCGTGAAGCCTACCCTGGGGATATCTTCTACACCCACTCTCGTTTATTGGAACGGGCAGCGAAGTTGAATGATGATCTCGGCGGTGGGTCCATGACCGCGTTACCAGTGATTGAAACCAAGGCCGGTGACGTGTCTGCCTACATTCCAACCAACGTAATTTCCATTACCGATGGTCAAATCTTCCTGAACAGTGATTCGTTCTATTCAGGGGTTCGGCCAGCCATGGATGCCGGGACGTCTGTTTCCCGGGTTGGTGGGGATGCCCAAATCAAGGCCATGAAGAAGGTTGCCGGGACTTTGCGGTTGGACTTGTCCTCCTACAAGGAACTGGAATCCTTTGCGCAATTCGGTTCTGATTTGGATGCAGCGACCCAAGCTAAGTTAGCACGTGGGGCCCGGACGGTGGAAGTCTTGAAGCAAGGCTTACACGAATCCGTTCCCGTTGCTAAGGAAGTTGTGATTTTGTTTGCGTTAACGCATGGTCACCTCGACAAGCTCGAAGTTGAAGATGTTTTACGCTATCAAAATGAGTTGTTTGACTTTATGGACAGTTCGCACAAGGATCTCGAGGATTCCATTACGAAGACGGGGAACTTACCAGAAGGTAACGCCCTGGAAGACGCAATCAAGGAATTCGACCAGACTTTCCAACCGTCCAAGCACGCTGAAGCTGCAGCCAACGACTCAGAAAACTAAGATTGCTTGAAGGAAGGATGGTGAGGAACAATGGCTGAATCGATTCATGACGTTCAACGTCGGATTAACTCGACCAAGGCTACCCGCCAAATTACGGCGGCCATGCATATGGTTTCGACGGCGAAGTTAAACAAGATTCAGAAACACGCGACCGGCTACCAAGACTACGTGTCAAAGGTAAAGGCAGTCGTGATGCACCTTTCGCAGTCTCATCTGTTGGATAATTCCTCAAGCAACCTGCAGTCAGATCGTCCAGTTAAGAAAACTGCCTACTTGGTGATTACCTCTGACCGGGGCATGGTGGGAAGCTACAATAGTAGTGTCCTCCGCGATGCTAACCGGTTTATCGACAAGCGGACGCCGAATCCCGACGACTACATGGTGTTAGCCGTTGGTGGGACGGGTGCAGATTTCTATAAGCACCGGGGAGTCAATGTGGCTTACGAATACCGTGGCGTTAGCGACGTTCCTGAATTCAATGAAGTTCGGGAAATCGTCAAGACGGTTACCACGATGTTCGATAACCAAGTGTTCGATGAACTCTTTGTTTGCTACAACCACTTTGTTAACCGGATTTCATCCCGGTTCCGGGCTGAAAAGATGCTACCAGTGGATAAGGAAACCCTGACCACTGACGCAGCCAACGATACGCCAACTAAGCCGTTAACGGCGGAGTATGACACGGAGCCTTCTGAAGCAGAAGTGCTGCAGGTCGTGCTACCACAGTACGCGGAAAGCTTGGTATATGGCGCGATTCTGGACGCTAAGACTTCTGAACATGCATCTAGCACCAACGCGATGCAGTCCGCTACTGATAATGCCGATGATTTGATCGCAACGTTGCAACTGCACTATAACCGTGCACGTCAAGCCGCGATTACGACTGAAATCACCGAAATTACCGGTGGTCAAGAAGCCTTAAACAAATAATGACGGGAGGAATTAACGAATAATGAGTACTGGTAAAGTTGTTCAAGTTATCGGACCAGTCGTCGACGTTGAATTCCCATTAAATGATGAATTACCTGACATTAACACCGCCTTAAACATCAAAAAAGATGACGGCAGTGTCTTAGTTACCGAAGTTGCCCTGGAATTGGGTGACGGTGTGATGCGGACCATTGCCATGGACGGTACCGACGGTCTTCGCCGGGGTATGGAAGTTGAAAACACGAAAGCTTCAATTTCCGTTCCTGTTGGTGACGACACCTTAGGTCGGGTGTTCAACGTTTTAGGGGAACCAATTGACGGCGGCGCCGAATTTGGTCCAGATGCTGAGCGGATGCCAATTCACCGTGACGCACCAAAGTATGACGAATTAAACCCTACGACTGAAATCCTGGAAACGGGGATCAAGGTCATTGACTTACTCGAACCTTACGTTCGTGGTGGGAAGATTGGGTTGTTCGGTGGTGCCGGTGTTGGTAAGACCGTTTTAATTCAAGAATTAATTCATAACATTGCCCAGGGTCATAACGGGATTTCCGTCTTCACCGGTGTTGGTGAACGGACTCGTGAAGGGAATGATATGTACTGGGAAATGAAGGGTTCCGGTGTTTTGAAGCAAACCGCCATGGTTTACGGACAAATGAACGAACCTCCTGGTGCCCGGATGCGGGTTGCCTTGACCGGGTTGACTATCGCGGAATACTTCCGGGATGTTAAGGGCCAAGATGTGCTGTTGTTTATCGACAACATCTTCCGGTTCACGCAAGCCGGTTCTGAAGTTTCTGCCTTACTGGGGCGGATTCCTTCAGCCGTTGGTTACCAACCAACGTTGGCCACTGAAATGGGGCAATTGCAAGAACGGATTACGTCAACCAAGAAGGGCTCAATCACTTCGATTCAAGCCGTTTATGTGCCAGCCGATGACTACACCGACCCGGCGCCAGCGACGACTTTCGCCCACTTGGATGCCACGACTAACTTGGAACGTTCTTTGACGCAACAAGGGATTTATCCAGCCGTGGACCCATTGGCTTCAACGTCAACGGCCTTGGCCCCAGAAATCGTGGGTCAAGAACACTACGACGTTGCGACGCAAGTCCAACACGTTTTGCAACGGTACCATGAATTGCAAGATATCATTTCCATCTTAGGGATGGATGAATTGTCTGAAGAAGAACAAACGATCGTTAACCGTGCGCGGCGGATCCAATTCTTCTTGTCACAACCATTCTCCGTTGCTTCTCAATTCACTGGTATGGATGGGAAGTACGTTAAGTTGGATGATACGATCCGGAGTTTCAAGGACATCTTAGCTGGGAAGTACGATGACTTACCAGAAGACGCTTTCCGGAACTGTGGGAGTATCGAAGACGCGGTCGCTAAGGCCAAGGAAATGAACGAAGCAGTTGCCAACGACTAGGGAGGGATTCTAATTGGCTGAT
The DNA here is from genome assembly GCF_032197885.1 of Levilactobacillus namurensis. Taxonomy (NCBI): domain Bacteria; kingdom Bacillati; phylum Bacillota; class Bacilli; order Lactobacillales; family Lactobacillaceae; genus Levilactobacillus; species Levilactobacillus namurensis. Next base: position 1,012,503 of record NZ_CP134159.1, read on the forward strand.
AATTCATCAGTATTATCCGTTAGTATCGTCACTCCCGATGGTCGCGTGTATGAACACGAGAGTACCTTTTTAGTGGTCACCACGAAATTAGGACAACTCGGGATCATGCCAAATCACGTTCCGGTCATTACTTCTTTGGAAGTTGACGAGGCCCGGATCAAGCATGATGACACGGAAGACAAGGTTGCCGTTAACGGTGGCTTCCTTGAATTCTCGAACAATACGGCCACCATTGTTGCTGACAGTGCGGAACGTCAAGACGACATCGATGTCGCCCGGGCGGAAAATGCACGTCAACGGGCTGAGAAGACCATCAAGCAAGCGCAAGCAGCGCATGATGCAGACTCCTTAGCACGGGCTGAAGTTGCGTTACGACGGGCCGTTAACCGGATTAACGTCGCAAAGCACTAATGAAAAAATTAACATTTAAATAAATGGATTTTTAATGGCAATTCTCATCTGAGGGTTGCTATTTTTTTATCCTTGGATAAGGAGGTCCTTAACGAGTTCGGGATTCATTAGTAAATGTAATATTACAACGGCCGATTTTACGGGAATCACGGGGACAAGCCCTAAGAAATATGCTATAGTTAATGAGAATGTTCAGAAGGGATGGAGTCGATGAAACTCATCGGGATGCAAGGAATTTTAACGATTATTAGTCATTTGTTCTTTATTGCGCTAGCTTTTTGGGCCATTTCAGCCCTGCATATTGAGCGATTGATGACCTTTTATCCGCGGCAGTCACGCGTGCTGATCGTCATGTTAGCGGTCGCAATTGGCTTTGGTTGCAGCTCATTCTTTTTGGACTTCATTAACAATGTTCGTAATCTAGGCTACCTGGTACGGTAGACGTATAAAATATTTTTGGAGGTATCCCATGGAAAAAATCGTTGTTCATGGTGGGAACCGTTTAACGGGTGAGGTCCAAATCGAAGGCGCCAAGAATGCCGTTTTACCAATCTTAGCGGCATCAATTCTGGCGAATGAAGGGATCACGCATTTAACAAATGTTCCGGTTCTATCTGACGTTTATACAATGAACAAAGTCCTGCGGTTCTTGAACCTGCGGGTTGACTTTGATGAGGCCAATCGTGCGATTACGATTGATGCGACCAAGCAGCTTTCGAGTGAGGCACCGTTTGAATACGTGTCGAAGATGCGTGCATCGATCGTGGTGATGGGTCCCTTACTGGCGCGATTAGGGCATGCTCGGGTCGCTTTACCAGGGGGTTGTGCCATCGGAACGCGACCAATCGACCTCCATCTGAAGGGCTTAGAAGCCTTGGGTGCGCGAATCGAACAACACGATGGGTTCGTTGAAGCGTTTGCCGACCACCTGACTGGTGCGCACATCTACTTGGACTTTCCTAGTGTTGGGGCGACCCAGAACATCATGATGGCGGCCTGCCTGGCGCAGGGGACCACGGTGATCGATAATGTCGCCCGGGAACCGGAAATCGTGGATTTGGCTAACGTCTTGAATAAGATGGGCGCGCATGTTCGCGGTGCGGGGACGGAAACGTTGCGTATCGATGGGGTCGCTGCGATGCACGGAACGGACCACAGTGTGGTTCAGGACCGCATCGAGGCGGGGACCTTCATGGTGGCTGCTGCGTTGACTCGTGGAAACGTGTTGATCAAGGATGGAATTGTTGAACATAACAAGCCTTTGATTTCCAAATTACAAGAAATGGGCGCACAGGTCATGGACGAGCCAGCGGGAGTCCGGGTTATCGGACCAGATGAACTCGCCCCAACGGACGTTAAAACTTTACCGTATCCCGGTTTCCCTACGGATATGCAGCCGCAGATGACGATTTTACAGCTGGCTGCTAAGGGGACCAGCACCATGACCGAGACCGTCTTTGAGAACCGGTTCATGCATTTGGAAGAATTGCGGCGGATGAATGCCCAGTTCCAGATCAATGGCCAGACGGTGGTTATGCACGGGCCAACCGACTTTAACGGAGCCGAGGTTGCAGCAACGGATCTACGGGCTGCCGCGGCGCTAGTTTTGGCTGGGCTGGTCGCAGACGGCTATACGCAAGTAACCAATTTAAAGTACTTAGACCGAGGGTACTACGACTTCCATAAGAAACTCGCAGCACTAGGGGCAGAGATCAAGCGAATCTCGGTTCCGGATAATGACGCCGTGGTGTTGAAGAATGCCCGGGTCGATAACGAAGTCTAACGTTGAAACCTAAAGGGGTGGCATCACGCCACCTTTTTATTTGGTCTAGCAAACCATTTAGAGTTTATGCGGATTGTGGTATAATGAAACGTTGAAAATTGGCATCTAAAATCAGGAGGATTCAAAAGTATGGCGAAAGACATTGGGATTGATTTGGGGACTGCGAATGTTTTAATTTACGTAGTCGGTAAGGGTATCGTATTGAACGAACCATCAGTGGTTGCGATTGATACGAAGACCGATAAAGTGTTAGCGGTGGGTTCCGAAGCATACCGGATGGTTGGTCGGACTCCCGGCAACATTCGCGCGATTCGGCCCCTTAAGGACGGCGTTATTTCCGACTTTGATATTACCGAAGCCATGCTCTCCTACTTTATCAACAAATTAAGTGTGAAGGGCTTCTTATCCAAGCCAAACATCATGATTTGTGCGCCAACGAATATTACGGAAATCGAACGGAAGGCCATTATTCAAGCGGCCGAAAAGTCCGGTGGAGCGAAGGTTTATCTGGAAGAAGAACCTAAAGTTGCGGCCTTGGGTGCGGGGATGGACATCTTCAAGCCTAGTGGTAACATGGTGATCGACATGGGTGGGGGAACCAGTGACATTGCCATCCTGTCCTTGGGTGACATTGTTGCGAGCCAGTCCATTCGCGTGGCCGGTGACCGGATGAACAGTGAAATCGTCAACTACCTCAAACACAAGCACAATCTTATCGTGGGGGAACGGACGGCCGAAACCATTAAGATTAAGATCGGAACGGCCTATCCAGAACCCGATAACGAGAAGAAGACCATGGCTGTTCGGGGCCGGGATTCCGTTTCGGGGATGCCGACGGAAGAGACCATTACGGCGGCGGAAGTTGAAGAAGCCATCCATGATTCCGTGGAGCAGATCGTTTCAGCGGCCATGGCGGTCTTGGAGACCACGCCACCGGAATTGGCAGCGGACATTATCGACCGGGGAATCATGTTGACCGGTGGTGGGGCGTTGTTAGATGGTATCGATAAGCTCTTCTCCGAACGGTTGACGGTTCCCGTCATCATTTCCGAGGATCCTTTGGACAACGTGGCTAAGGGAGCCGGCGTCTTGCTGGAACACATGAACACGAAAGTCGCTAAGCAAAACAACTAGGTGAACTAAGGGGGTGACCGTGTGCGGCGATTCTTAATGATGCTGGTCCGGGGATATCAGCGGTGGATCTCACCGCTCTTTCCGCCGACCTGTCGCTATTATCCGACCTGTTCAACGTATATGTTGCAGGCACTGGCGAAGCATGGGGCCTTAAAAGGTGGCCTGATGGGGTTAGCGCGTATTTTACGGTGCCACCCCTTTGTTCACGGTGGGGTCGATCCCGTTCCGGATCACTTCACCTTGCGGCGCAACGTGGTGGCTGAAAAGGCCTATCGACAAGCAATGCAACTGGATGACAAGCAATCCACAACTAAATGAAGGAGCGTTGGCATGAGTAAACGAGAAAAATCTGTCCAAGTGACGGTGGACGAACAAAAACAATCTGACGGCACCACGGTGTCTGCTCTTAAAATCGGGGATGACACGATTGGAACGGTCAAGCCAGTAGAAGATCGGTTTGAAGCCCAATTGACGGACGGGGATGTCTACCGCGTCAAGACCATTGACGAAGGCGTCGAATTACTGTTGCGGGATTACCATCTGCACCAGGGTTAATAATTTTTGGTAAAATTGGCCGGAGCGGAACAGACCTGTTCCCTTCGGCCTTTATAATAGACCTATTGAGTACTCGGTAGAGTTTACCGACTCAGCTAAACAATTTTTAGGATTAAGGAGCAAGCGATTGTGGCAAAGAATGTGACCAGACAACCAGATGAGACCGACTCGCGAATTGACTGGGGAATCATCTTCTGTGTCTTAATGTTGGCCTTGATTGGCCTCGCGTCGATCTACGTTGCGGCGACGCATGATTCTAGTGCAACGAGTATTACATCCGCCGTGGTTTCCCAACTGGTATGGTACATCATTGGGACGATTGCGATTGTGATCATTATGCAATTTGACTCGGAACAGCTGTGGAAGGTGGCCCCGTTGCTCTACGGGATTGGGCTGTTTCTCCTGTTCTCGGTCTGGGTCTTCTATAGCAAGGCCTACTATGCCAGTACGGGGGCCAAGAGTTGGTTTGCGATTGGACCGTTGACCTTCCAACCCTCCGAAGTTATGAAGCCGGCGTTTATCCTGATGCTGGCGCGAGTTGTGGCGGATCATAATAATAATTTTCCGTTTCACACGGTCAACTCGGATTTCCGGTTGATCGGGAAGATCATTTTGTGGACGTTACCGGTCGCGGTCGCTTTGAAGATGCAAAACGACTTTGGGACCATGTTGGTGTTCTTCGCGATTGCGGGGGGCGTCATCTTAGTTTCGGGGATTACTTGGAAGATTTTGGCACCAGCGATGATTGCCTTAGGTGTCGGCGGTAGTGGGGTACTCGCCCTGGTGACGACGACCATGGGCCGAAAGATTTTGGAAAAAGTCGGTTTTCAGGCCTACCAATTCGCCCGGGTCGACACGTGGCTCCATCCGTCCGCTGATACGTCCAACCAGGGGTATCAACTCTGGCAGAGTATGAAAGCCGTCGGTTCCGGTGGCATCTTCGGAACGGGCTTTAACGTTTCTCACGTCTACGTACCGGTACGTGAATCCGATATGATTTTCTCGGTCATTGGGGAGAACTTTGGCTTCATTGGTGGCTGTGTACTGATTTTCCTTTACTTCTTATTGATTTACCAAATGATTCGGGTCACGTTCGATACCAAGAACGTCTTCTACGCGTACATTTCAACCGGGGTCATTATGATGATTCTCTTCCACGTTTTTGAAAACATTGGGATGAGTATCGGACTTTTACCACTGACGGGGATTCCGTTGCCCTTCGTGAGTCAAGGGGGGTCGGCCCTGATTGGAAATCTGATTGGGATTGGACTAATCATGTCAATGCGGTATCATTATAAGAGTTACATGTTTAGTCGTAACGAGTCATTCAAATAAAGGAGATTATGAAATCATGAGTGAAATGGTTAAGTATTTCTGGACGAAGGCTACAAACGATGGTACGCGGATTGGGTTGACCACCGAGGGCCAAGACGAATTAGGAACGGTTAAGTTCGCTAAGTTGCCAGCCGTTGGGGACCAAGTGAAGAAGGGCGAGAACCTTTTGAGCGTGGAAGCCGACAAGGCGGTCTCTGATATTCCAAGTCCTGTTACGGGTAAAGTAACGGCTGTTAACCCAGCCTTGGCTGATAGCTTTGACGCGTTAAACGGCAGTGACACTGACGCTGCTTGGTTTGTTGACGTTCAAGAAGACTAAGTCATTGAAAAACCGGTTATTCTCTACGGAGATTAGCCGGTTTTTTAGTGGTTTCAGGGGTTGTCGGGTATAATAGAGGTATCGTGATAGAAATGGAGTGGGCGATATGACGGAAAAAAACGTGTTTCACATTAACGGGTACCTAGGCTTATTGCTAGTTCTGGTGCTACTAGCGGGGGGTGGCTTACTGGTATTCCAAGGAATGGGCATGGCGATTTTAGGAACCCTCTTAATTATCGTGGGATTATTGGGTGCCAGCAGCTTGACCATCGTTGGGCCCAATCAATCGAAGGTCTTAACGTTCTTTGGACGTTACGTCGGAACGATTCGAGAAGCTGGCCTGTACTTGACGATTCCGCTGACCAATAAGGCGACGGTTTCGCTGCGGGTTCGTAACTTTAACAGTGCCATCTTAAAGGTCAACGACTTACAAGGAAATCCGGTAGAAATCGCCGCCGTGATCGTCTTCAAGGTGGTGGATACCAGTAAGGCCCTGTTCGCCGTCGAAGACTATGAACAGTTCGTAGAGATTCAAAGCGAATCGGCCATTCGGCACGTCGCATCCGAATACGCTTACGATAATTTTGGTGACCACCAAGCGTTGACGCTGCGGAGCAACCCCACGGAAGTGTCCAATCATTTAACGGAAGAACTCCAGGAGCGGTTGGATGTCGCGGGAGTCGAAGTGGTCGAGACCCGGCTGACGCACTTGGCTTATGCGACTGAAATTGCCTCGGCAATGTTGCAGCGTCAGCAGTCACAAGCAATCCTGTCGGCCCGTAAAATCATCGTGGAAGGGGCCGTCTCGATTACTGAAGGTGCCATTAGCCGGTTATCGGCGGAGACCAATTTGGAACTCACCGATAATCAGAAATTGCAATTGATTAATAACATGATGGTCTCAATCATTAATGAACGGGGTTCCCAACCCGTAATCAATACGGGAAAAGTTGACGATTAAAGATCACGAGGTTTGGTCTGGAGGATTTTGATGGACGAACAGATAAGGACGTTACAAGCAAATTTACGGGCGCTCAATGATCAGCTGCGTCACGGGGAGGTCTACCAATCGTTGGGGGATCGCCTGGGGCAACTGATGGATGGTCTACAGCGACACCGCCGTACCGCCATTGACTTTCCGGATGATCAAGATGGTATTGAGGAGCTCTTAGACCAGATTCATCAACGGTTAGCGGCTGACCAACCGGCAACGGTCTCACTGGCGGAACTAAGCCAGCTGTTGGACCATCTGCGCTCGGTCGACCCGCGGGTCCGCTATACGGGCGTTCATTTTACGCTGTATGATGCGCTGGAAGCCGATACGTTTACCTCGGAGCAACTCCAGTGGTTGACTGAGCAGCTATTAGCCGATCACCGGCTATTTGCGCACATCTTAGAACCCGCTAACCAAGCCGTTTTTGGTCGGTCAACGACCACGTCCTTTTTAGCCACGGTGCTGCACTACGGTCAGGGCCATCCCCAACTATTCCAGATCGATTATGATCGGGTGGTGATTCAGATTGCGACGTACCTGTGTTTGGAGACCGATACGCGCGGGTTCATCAACGGTCAGGGATGGGCCCACGCTTTCACGTCGGTGACGGCTTTAGTGACGGCTTTGAACGATAATACGGTGATTCCGCGGGCTGATAAGCTCTTCTTGATGACGACGTTTATTGAACGCTTTAAACGGTTAGCGACACCGTTGATTTATGGGGAGACCACCCGGATGAGCAATTATCTCGTGTCATTGACTAACCGGCATCCACTGTACACGGACGCGTGTGTGGCGGCCTTGAAGCAGTGGCGGCGACAGGTTGCTTTACAGCGGCGGTCGACAGAAACGGCGGCGGGTTGGAACCGCTACTATAATCGGCAGCGTTTACTGGACGCCCTGCAGCTCCACCGGGACTTAGCTCCCCAGATTCGAACGTATTTATCCGCAGCCATTGATTTTTTGGCGTAGTTTGTAGGCAGATTTTATCAGAAATGGTATACTGAAGGCTAACCGAAAACTATACGATAGGATGAGTGACATCATGGAAAAAAATAAGTTACACGTAGGTTTACTATTCGGTGGCAATTCCTCGGAACACGATGTTTCTAAGCGTTCCGCACACAACATTTACGATGCGATGGATAAGACCCATTACGATGTGAGTCTGTTCCTATTGACCCGCGAGGGGTTCGTATTAAGTGACGCGGCTTCCCGCCGAGTCTTCAATGGTGAAGATGAGGGGACGGTAGCGGCAGAGGAACAAGCGAAGGTAGATGCTTCTAATCCATTGGCACCCATTTGGAACCTATCCCAAGCGAAGGATATTGATGTTTTCTTCCCGATTATTCACGGTAATTTGGGTGAAGACGGTACGATCCAGGGGCTTTTCCGCTTATTGAAAAAGCCTTATGTGGGGAGTGGCGTCTTGGCATCAGCGACGGCCTTCGATAAGGATCGGACAAAGCAGGTCTTGACGGCGAACGGTATCCGGAACACCAAGTACGTGGTGGTGACGCCGGCTAACCGGGACCACTACGATTACGCCACGGTCCAAGCTAAGCTGGGGACGGACGTCTTCATTAAGCCAGCTAACCAAGGTTCCTCCATTGGGATTCATATGGCGACCAACCAACAGGAGTACATCGATGGCATGGCGGATGCCTTCCGGTACGACTACAAGGTCTTGGTTGAAGAAACGATTGCCGGCCCAGAAGAAGTGGAAATTTCCATCCTGGGGAACGAACAGCCCCAAGCTTCCAAGCTGGGAGCGATTCGGGTTCCTAAGCAGGACGTCTTCTACGACTATAACAATAAGTTCGTTGACGCCAGCGGGGTGACGTTCGAGGTGCCCGTCAAGTTGGATGACCAGCTCACGCAAGAGATCACGGACATGGGACTCAAGACCTATGCCGCGTTAGGCTTAACGGGGATGGCGCGAATCGATTACTTAGTTTCTAAGGACGGCGTGCCATACGTGGGTGAGGTGAACACCTTGCCAGGCTTTACTAACATTAGTCTGTACCCACAACTATGGGAAGCCTCAGGTATCAGTTATGCGGACCTGATTGACCGGTTGATCGACTTGGCGATTGCCGAATTTAACCGGCAGGATCAATTAGCTTATGACTTCATTCCGTTGAGTGATAATTCCGCTGCTTCAACTTATCAACCCAAGCAAAAGTAAGTGATCAACGAAAGCCGGTGGGATTTTCCCAGCGGCTTTTTTCATGGAGGCGAGTAGCGAATGAGGATGGGATTCACAGAATTGAAACGCGCGTGGCTCTGGGGGTGGCGAACCCCTCGTGTTTTAGGAGGCTGGCTACTTCTTGTGGGCACGTTAGGTAGTTTACGGTGGTTGGGCCGTTTTCCAGGATGGCAGCCCCTCACAGTCGTTTTAAGCCTATTCACGCTAATCTGGGCTGGTCGGCAGTGGTGGTGTCTTCTACAAGCCTGGTGTCCGGAGTTGAGCATTGCGTGGCGGCCTAGTCGACACTGGATGGCTTGGACGGGGCTGATCGTTGGTGGTGGCATTCTAGCGTTGCCGTGGGGACTCTGGGGACTAAGTAGCCGTTTTTGGGTCCGGTTACCCATGGACGCCCAAGTGGTGAACTGGGTCACGTTGAACCGGCGACCGTTTCTGGTGGTCATGGCGTTGGTTTATCTGGGCATCTTAGGGTGGGGACTGCTCTGGGGACCGCGGCACTTACGGATAACGCCCCGCAATCGACGGGGGACGCCCTTACAAATGTTAGCTGCCGTGGGTGTTCAGGTCGGCCTGTTAGTAGTGTGGCTCTTGATGAGCGGGGGTATCGTCTGGGCCAATTATTGGCTGGACCAGCGGGCAACGTTGTTAACGATTCGTTGGGTGACGGCTGGCTCCTTATTGCTCATTTTGCTGGGTTTCACCGTCGCCAGTCTTTTGGGCAGCACTACCCTAGCTTGGAGTTGGGTGGGTCAGCCGCAGTTAGCCGCACCGGCTAAAGGGGATGGCCACCATTACCGGTGGACGTTAGGCTTTTGGCTGGTCTGGCTGGTCGTTAGCGGTGCCGTCGTGACGCAGACTTTAGCCAGCCCGCGGTTGGGAACCACGACCCTGATCAGTCACCGGGGCGTCGATCATCATCGTGGGGTACAGAACACGCTAGGGGCGTTACGGGCTGTACATGCCGAACACCCACGATACGTGGAAATGGATCTGCATGAGACCCAGGACCATCAGTGGGTGGTGCTGCATGACGAATCGTTACAAGCGCTGGCTGGACGGGACGTCCGGCCGGCCCAGCGGCCGTTGCGCGCCTTAGTGGGCTTACGCCTCCATGAACACGGTCAGACGGGCCGACTGGTCAGTTGGCAACGGTACTTGAAGGTGGCGGAGGACCTCCACCAGCCGCTATTAGTGGAACTGAAGACCACGCCGCAGGATTCACCGGGGATGGCAGTGCGGTTTGCCCGCCAGTACGGGAAGCGCCTACACCGCGATGGTTCAGCAGTACACTCGTTGGACTATCGGGTGGTTGCAACTTTGCGTCAGCGGTGCCCGCAGTTGCGGACGGGGTACATTACGCCCTTCAACTGGGTCGATCCGCGCTCCGTTCCCGCGGATTTCTACTCGTTTCAACGATTATCGGTGAGTGATCAGTTCATTTTGGCGGCCCACCAGCAGCACGCGACGGCTTATCTATGGACGCCGGACCATCCGGTTGCCATGACCAGTCTGTGGGCGTTGGGAGCGGATGGTCAGATTACGAATGAGTTGGCTGAATTACGCAGGGTTGTGCGGCAGCGGCCCCAACAGGCCTATTGGGCGATCTTGTGGAACTTTACCCTCAGTTACATATAGCTTAGTGGATAAGTAGCTAAATGGGTTAAGGACGAACAATTGTAAAGGTTATGTAAAAATAGTTTCGTAACGGTGACTTTACTAACAGCTCAATGAAAAAATGGTATAGACAGATTAGAGTTCCCTAATCTAGCAGTTTATTACTTGTGTTTCCCGTTAAATCACTTATTATTATATTTAAAGATAAAATAACGAACCAGCTTGGGGAGAGCTATTCGAGAAAAAGGGGGATGATGGGTGGTCACCAATCGCCAGCCTGGTTCTCAATCGTTCGGATTTTATCAATGAGTGATAGAAAAGCAGAGGCTTATCGACAAGGGAGAAATTAGATGCGCTTATTAGGGGATAAGGTAAAGCAATATCGTAAGCAGAAAAATTTGTCGCAGCAGGAGTTGGCCAGTGGGATTTGTACGCAAGCGACGGTTAGTTTGATGGAGAAGCGAAACAAGGTGCCTAGTATTAAAATCATTCTCCAGATCTGTCGGCGGTTGAACGTGTCATTGGATGATATTTTAGCGGGGGTGGGGAGTAGTCTGGATGAACAATTTGACCGAATCTCCTTAGCCGTCCGCGCCGATGACTACGACCACGCCAGTCATTTGATTGACCAACTGGATATGAGCAGTGTTCAAAACGCCTTTGACCGGGAACGCTACCATTATTACCGGGGATTTGTAGAATTGCGGGCCCATCATCGTACGGGAGAAGCTATTTTTCACTTTAACTTATTATTACACCGTTCTTACCGGATGCCCTGGGACCTCTACGCCATCGTCGGGAACGTGGGGATGGCGGCGGCCTACTTGGACCGGAACGAATACGAGAAGGCTCATTATTATTTGCGGGAAGCGATGACTTACCTCGAGAACTATGAGTGGCATGAAAAGGAAGAATTTTGTCGATTGATTTGGGCCCGTTACCAGATTGCGCAACTCTACTTAAAGCTGGAACAACCGCAATTGGTCAATGAGAACGCCGAGGCGGCACTTCGGATGGTCAAGCAACAGGCCTCCCTGTACCTGATTGATGTTTTGTATGAATTAAAGGGTGAGGCGGAGACGGCCTTGTTGGCAACGCCGGCGGCTAGACGGAACTTTACGATTGCTAAAACCTTGGCGCTGGTGACCCACAATGTGGCGTTACAACAGCGTTTGGCCCATAAACAGGCCTTAGTTGAATAAATTGAGACAGTTTTTTAAGGAGTCGTTGATCCGTTACGGGGTCAGCGGCTTATTTTAGTGGCGTCAAAAAAAGCCACACCGCCGAAGCAGTGTGGCTTAATGGAATAATAGCTGGTTAATTTTCAGGACGGGTCGCCTTAGCGGGCTTGTTTTGTAGGTCAGTCCGTACCACGATCACGTCGCAAACAGCCGTCCGAGTGACGTATTCGGTCACGGATCCGATTAAGAGCCGTTCAACCGCGTTCAACCCGGTAGCTCCAATCATGATCAAGTCGGTATCGTTATCCCGTGGGACGTCCCGAGCGATGATGGTCTTAGGTGCTCCGTATTCGATGGCGTAATCGATCTTATCTAAGCCATCGGCCTTGGCATCGGCAACGTACTTATCGAGGGTCTTCTTAGCCGTCTCGGTCACTTGTTCCACCATACTGGTGTCGAAGCTCGAGATGTTCTGAAAAGCGCGGGTATCGACAACGTGAACGAGATGTAAATCAGCATCGTTACGTTTAGCGACCGCTACGGCTTTCTTGAAGGCTAACTCAGCTTCGTAGGAACCGTCAACGGGAACTAAAATGTGCTTGTATTGTTGTAACATAATTATTCACCTCTCATTACTTGATACTTTCATGATACGTTATTTACGCTGAAATAAAAAGTAAAATGGCAGAAATTAGGTGAAAATTTGGAACCGGTTACCCCTTAGGGAACCAATGCACTAGGATTAACTGGATACTGATAATGGCGATGACGCCAACCAGTAAAATGATGGAAATGAAGATGGTGTTGTTTAGGATGGTCGCGACGGCTGAAATGAGGCCAATCACCATGAGCACGATTCCGCCGCTGCTAAGAACGTGGCTGAGGGCGGGGGTGTTTTCCGGATGAAAAACTAAGAATGGTCGGTGGCGGTGACTATAGAAGTACCACCCGATGCCGAATGAGAGTAGGGTGTAAAGAATCATAAGAATGGTGATAACCATGGGTCTGAGTTCCTCCTTAAAGATAGTGACGCTTAAGTATGCGGTTTTTCGGGTTCTAAGTCAAACGTGAGGTCTGAGCACGCTAAGTATGGCCAAAAGAAATATCCTGAGATTAGTTCTGTAAAACCCAACCTTTGTGATGGTCATCCACCTTGTCTGGCCGTCCTCACGGCTTACAGTCGCGTAACCATAGCGGAACATGATTTGCCATTAGGACGGTTCCCAATCATATTAGTGACGATTATGATTAGTTAAAAAATTCATCTTAGACAGGATAGGGTCACGGTGGTCGTTTGTATGAACGCCGTCAACCATTTGCAACATTAAGTGTATGGTGATGCATACGATGGATTCGGGGCCCAACAAGCGTTGCCTGACTAACCGCCTTTGGCCACTTCCAAAAGAAAAGGGCCCTTCAGAGGAATGGCCCTTAAAGCACGTGGCTTTAGAAGATCTAAGTGGTGCCGTTAATTGTCTAGTCATGTTGACCCGCGATGACAATGCAGGGGGGAAAGCCGGTTAAGGCGTCTGACTTCCAAATGAAAAGGCCTGCCATCTTCCTTAACGTTGAGCAATCCCGTTTCAAAATTACTTGATCGGCAACTTGTAGTGAGACAACGCGTACACCTTAGAACAACTGTAGTCTAGCATATAAATATTTAAATATCAATTATCGTGATAGTTGGCTTGACGTAATCGTTGGTACTGCTCAGCAAACCGCTGTTCAAACTTTCCGTTTTGCTTCGGTTGGTAATATTGCGCGTGTCGCAAGGTGTCCGGCAGGTACTGCTGGGCGACCCAGTCGTTAGGAAAATCATGGGGGAACTTATAGGTGGTTCCGTGGCCAAGCTTTTTAGCTCCCGCGTAGTGGGCGTCCTTGAGGTGGTCCGGGACGATGCCACTATGACCACTGGTAACGTCACTAAGGGCGGCATCAATGGCGGCGATACCGGAATTCGACTTGGGCGACAGACAGAGTTCGATAACGGCGTCTGCTAGGGGGATGCGGCCCTCGGGAAGCCCCAGCTGTTGAGCCGCTTGAACGGCGGCGACAGTGCGGGCGGCTGCCGGCAAATTCGCCATGCCAACGTCTTCGTAGGCGATGACCATGAGGCGCCGGCAGATGGATGGCAAGTCGCCCGCCGCAATCAATTGGGCCATGTAGTGAAGGGCCGCATCGGTGTCACTCCCACGGATTGACTTTTGAAAGGCGGAAATCACGTCGTAGTGGGCGTCACCATCCTTATCCCCCATCAACGCCTTTCGTTGAAAGCATTCCTCGGCGACCTGCAACGTGACCTGAATCTGATCGGTGCCGGCTGTAGGTGGGGTGGATTGGGCTGCGAGTTCTAGTCCGTTCAAGGCACTTCGTAGGTCGCCGTTAGTGGCGTCGGCCATGAACGCCAGGGCCTCCGGGTCAACGGTGAGGTTCAGCTGACCTAGGCCACGGTCGGGGTCAGCAATGGCCCGTTGCAGGGCGGTCACGATGTCGTCGTGGGTCAGGGGATGCACTTCGAAAATCTGGGTTCGACTACGGATGGCCGGGTTGATGTTGAGGTAGGGATTTTCGGTGGTTGCCCCAATCAACACAATGCGGCCACTTTCCAAGTGCGGCAGTAGAAAATCTTGCTTGGTTTTGTCCAGCCGGTGGATTTCGTCTAGGAGCAGGATCACCGTCCCGCTCATTTTCGCTTCTTCGGCGACCACTTGGAGGTCCTTTTTAGAATCGGTGGCCGCGTTGAGTTTGCGAAAAGCGTACTTGGTGGAGCCGGCAATCGCGCTAGCAATGCTGGTCTTGCCGGTGCCCGGTGGTCCGTAGAGAATCATGGATGATAGGAGCTTGGCGGCGACCATACGGCGGATGATCTTGCCGGGGCCCACCAAGTCTTGTTGCCCAACAACGTCCTCTAGTCGTTGAGGACGCATGCGGTAGGCTAAGGGTTGTGCCAAAGTAAAACTCCTTTCAAAAACTTAGTTATCGTGAAAGAGACGGTCCAGGAGCCCCTTTTTCTTGGGGGTGGTTGTTGGAGAAGGCGTCTCGGTCGGATATTTCTGACGCAGGGCGACGGGTGCCACGTTGATGGCCGTCGCATTGGTGCAGACGACCAACCCAATGTCGCTATTACTGATTCCGTAGATCGTGTCTTGTTTAATGCTGAATTGAACGTTATTTTGACTGGCGACCTTCATGTACGGCCCCAGGTCGGCTTGGTCGATGTGACCGTTCAAGATGACCTGGTAATCGGGATGGGCCGTGATCTCGGTGATGAAAGCCTCTAGGTTGTTACGGTCGCGAACCTCGGCGATGGTCATGGTCAAGGAGACCCGCTCACGAAAGGTCCCTAAGTAGTGGCGCTGTTCGTCGGGATTGATTTTGGGGGTCCCGTACATCGCCGATTGCAAATGTTCTTCCATTGGACTCTTGTCAGTCATGTAAATCCCTCTTTCCAACGTATTGGCATTAGTATACCATGGAATCAACGATGCCGTTGGAAAGACGGTAGGGGGGTGAAGTCATCTATCAAGATCGAGATTTTGAGATTTTTGCGGACCCAACTTTGCCGGGGCGGTTGGGCAAGATTCGGCAGCAACTAGACCCTAAGTTTGAGCAAACCGTTGTCGATTTGCAGGCCACTTTGGCGACGTTTCCGGTTCCGTTATACGCCCACGTAGCCCAGCATCGGCGCCGAACCAAGAATCCGCCGCCGGATAGCTGGGTGGCATTTAGTACGTCAAAACGGGGGTACAAACGGTTACCACACCTAGAGATTGGTCTTTGGGAGGACCGTCTGTATATCTGGTTGGATGTCTTGGAAGAGGCTACTGATCGACGGGACCATTTAGAGCAGCTACCGGCAGCGCAGGTATTGGCGTTACCGGCAACGTTTAAATGTGCCGACGATCATACGGATAAGTTGGCGGAACGGCCGTTGACCGCCGCAACTTATCGGGATTTGATGGCAGTTCAAGCCACGCAACGACACGCCGAGTGGCTAGTGGGGCGGACCTTTTTACGGGGGGCGACCTTCTTTGAAGCCACGCCGGATCAGCAACGAACCACGATTCAGCAGACCGTGGCGGCGCTACTGCCGCTGTACCAAAAATTAATTTAGGACAGCAAAAAACCTTGCCCAAACGGCAAGGTTTTTTGAACAACGAATTAAGAATTTGATCTTAACGGTTGTAGTATTCAACGATTAAGGAATCGTCGAGTTCAGCATCGAGTTCTTCACGTTGTGGTAAACGGGTCAAAGAACCTTCCAGCTTGTCGGCGTCGAAGTCAACGTATTGTGGACGACCCACAACGGCTTCAACGGCACCCTTGATAACGGCTAAGTCCTTGGACTTTTCGCGAACGCTGACAATTTGGCCAACTTCGACTTCGTATGAAGGAATGTCCACACGCTTGCCATCAACAGTGATGTGACCATGGTTAACCAATTGACGAGCTTGACGACGAGTCGTTGCCAAACCTAAACGGTAAACCACGTTGTCCAACCGACGTTCGAGCAAGATCATGAAGTTGGTCCCGTGGGTACCTTCCTTGATCTTACCTGCGCGCTTGAACAGGTTGTAGAATTGACGTTCAGTTAAGCCGTAAGTGAACCGCAGCTTTTGCTTTTCGCGTAATTGCGTCCCGTATTCAGAAAGCTTTTGACGACGGCCTTGACCGTGGTCACCAGGAGCGTAAGGACGACGTGCTAATTCTTTACCAGTGCCGGAAAGGGAAACCCCTAAACGACGTGAAATCCGCCAACTTGGGCCAGTATAACGTGACATAAATTGAAATCCTCCAATAAATATTATTTGGAGTAAAATAAGGCTATTTATGGGTTTAGTATTCGTGCAGGTCATTTTGCAAGTTTCACCCTTGCAGCCGCAGGTTACTCCTTGAGCTGTAAAACGCAATGATCTGTTGACGAGCTTACCGCCCATTGCTGCATTATTTTACACGACGACTAGTATAACCGGAAGACCTAGGCTTTGTCAACATGGGCGATGAAAACCCGGGCAAACTCTTCGAGTACAGCCTGATCTTCAGCCGAAAAGCGGTCGGTCGATGGGGAGTCGATGTCTAACACCCCGAGTTTGCCTTGCTGAGTTGTTAGTGGAATCACGATTTCGGCGTTGCTAGCGGAATCGCAGGCGATATGCCCAGCGAATTGATGAACGTCGGCGACCCGTTGAACTTGTTGCGTTGCCAGTGCGGTCCCACAAACCCCGCGGTTGTTTTCGATGTGCATGCAGGCTACGTTACCTTGGAAGGGGCCTAAGATTAGATCATCGGTGGCCGGTTGATAAAGGTAGAAGCCCGCCCAGTTAATGTCCTCAATCGTTTGCTTAAGCAGTGCTGAGGCGTTGGCCATGTTGGCAACCAGGTTAGTCTCGCCGTGAAGCAGTGCGTCTAGTTGTTCGGAAATTAATGGATTAATTGAAGCAGTCATATCAGTGACCTCCTTAAAAATGGGTGCCCGTCGGTTTTATGAAAATGCAAACGGAATCACGAAACCTAGTGAAGCGTATGCGGGACTTATGCTATAATCGAAATTAGATTAAATTGTAAAATGAACCGAGTTGTTTTGCAACTCGTTAAACGTTGAAATGTGGATGAAGGATGGGGTCAATCATGTTAGTTGTGCTAATTGGAATCGTCATAATTGCGATTGTTGTCTATATCGGCATTCTCGCTTATCAGCAACGAATTCGGCGCCAGGTCGCAACGTTGGCGGAAAAGAAGGCTTCTTTATTGAAGATTCCACTAGCTGACGAGTTGCACCTAGTGGGTCAGTTAAGTCTGACGGGACAGTCCCTCGAACAGTTTGAGGCGTTGCAGAGCGACTATGACGAGATCACGAAGCATCGGCTGCCCCGAATCGATGATCAGCTGACTGAGTTGCAAAAGGCATCCCGGGGGATGAACCTGTTACAACTACGTCAAGATCTGGCGAAGGCGGCCCTGCTGGTTGACCAGACTGATGAATTAGTGCAAACGGTCCAGTCCAAGTTAGCGGAGCTCCAGGAAATTGATAAACAGCACCGGCAGGCTGTGCACGACCTCGAACAAAAGTATCAAGAGTTGCGCAAAACGTTACTGGCTAAAAACTTTGCTTTTGGCCCCAGCATTGACGGTCTAGAAGAGCAACTGAGTCACCTTGAGGACAACTTTGACACCTTCACCCAATTGACCCAAGAAGGGGACCATGAACGGGCCAGTGATGTTTTGAGCCAGTTAAAGGAAGATACCAGTGCGTTGGAGAATTTACTGACGGCCATTCCACCCCTATACAAGGACTTGACGGCAATCTATCCCGATCAGCTAAAGGAACTCCAGTCCGGTTATCAACAATTAAAAGCCCAAGATTTTCAATTTAGTGACCACGATATCCCCGGTAGCATCCAAGAGGTTACGGACCAGGTGAAGGATAACGTGGCGACCCTGGCGGCTTTGCGTCCGGATGATGCCAAGATTATCAACGAGCGGATTGCAACGCGCATCGATGCGCTTTATGCGGTCATGCAAAAGGAAATCGATGCGAAGGGTCCCGTTGAAAAGAACCTGGATGGGGTGGCTAAGTTTATTGCGCACGCGCAAAATCAAAACCACACGTTGCTCAACGAACTTGACCGCTTGAGTCAAAATTACACCTTGGACCACCAAGAGTTGGAAACGGCTCGGGAACTCAATGAGCAGTTACGGAACATCGATGGCGTCTACCAACGGGATGTACAGGATCTGACCGGGAAATCGGCCACCTATTCGGTCGTTTTGGGACACCAAGAGCAGCAACAAAAGGACCTGCACCAGATTGAGGAACAGCAGGCGCAGATCTTGAAGAGCGTTGCGGGGCTAGCCGACGAAGAACGGCAGGCACGGGAAACGCTCCGTCAATTTGATTTCAAACTACATAGTTTACGGCGTCAGATTGAAAACTTGAACTTACCGGGGGTTCCCCAGAGTTACCTGGATTACTTCTTCGTGGTCCGGGATGAGGTCGAACAGTTGGCCACCGATATGGATCAGCCTCAGATCGACATGGAGCGGATCACTAAGCAGCTCTTGATCATCCAAACGGACTTAGACACGTTGGAAGAGAAGACCAATGACTTGATGGACAGTGCCGAGTTAGCGGAACAGTTGATTCAATACGCTAACCGTTACCAGACCAGTCATGAGGACGTTGCGGCGGCGAGTCAGCAAGCCGCTGAACTATTTGAAAAGCAACACGAGTACAGCCAGGCCTTAGAAACTATTGCTACGGTCTTGGATAAGGTTGAACCAGGTTCCTATAAGCGGTTAGAAGATGCCTATTACGAACGTAAGGGACGGCAGAAACCAGCAGAACGGGATGCGGCGGAGACCACTAAGAAAAAATAAGGATTGAACGGTCGGTCTGAAGACGCCTAGCGGGTAGTCAGACCGATTTTTTAATCCGTGAGTCGGGTCTTGGACTTGTGAGATTGGCGGATTGTGTTTATAATAGGTGAGAATTTCTATCGGAGTCGAACCAATAGAAAAGAGATAAGAGGGTTCAGCATGATTTATTTTGATAATAGTGCGACAACGAAAGCCGCACCGGAAGCTGTCGATACCTACGCTAAGGTCAGTGCGAACTACTGGGGCAACCCGTCTAGTCTGCATAACTTTGGGGAACAGGCCTTCAACCTCCTAGAACAATCGCGACAACAGATTGCGGACTTAGTCGGCGTGAAGTTGAGCGAGATCCTGTTCACCAGTGGCGGGACCGAAGGCGACAACTGGGCCATTAAGGGCACGGCGATGGCGAAACGGGAGTTTGGTAAACATCTGATTACCACGGCCGTGGAACATCCAGCCGTGCATAACTCGATGGAGCAGTTGAAACAACTGGGGTACGACGTGACCTACCTCCCCGTCGATGAAAATGGGCGGGTGTCGGCCGATGATTTGCGGGCCGCTATTCGGCCGGACACGATTCTGGTGTCGACTATGGCCGTCAACAATGAAATCGGGGCCGTCCAGCCGTTAGCTGAGATTGCGGACGTGCTGCGGGACTTCCCTAAGATTCATTGGCACATTGATGCTGTCCAGGGAATTGGTAAGGGCCTGCACGACCTGATTTTTAATGATCGGGTCGACTTTGTGACCTTCTCTGGCCATAAGTTCCACGCACCACGGGGCATCGGCTTCATGTATAAGCGGCAGGGTCGAAAGATTGCGCCGCTTATGGCGGGTGGCGGTCAGGAACGGAATTTACGTTCGGGGACCGAAAACTTACCAGCCATCGCGGCCATGGCCAAGGCGTTACGGCTTCTCTTGGCGGATGAACCCGCTAAGGTTGCCCAGCAACGGGCCATTCGGCTAGCCATCTTGCACCACATCGAGACCTTCGATCACGTGACGGTCTTTTCCAAAGATTTGCCCGTTTTCGCGCCCCACATTCTGTGCTTTGCGATTGAGGGGGTTCGGGGAGAGACTATCGTGCACGCGTTCGAAGAACACCAGATCTATATCTCGACGACCAGTGCGTGCTCCTCGAAGAAACACGTAGAATCAAGTACGCTGCAGGCCATGCAGATCAACCCAGACGTGGCGACGAGTGCCGTCCGGATCTCACTGGATGAACACAACACCATGGCTGAAGCCGAAGAGTTTAACCGCGTCTTTGACGTACTTTACCAACAATTTGCGAAGTTACGCTAAATCACGAAAGGGGTCGCGCAATGGAATATAGCGAAATTATGGTCCGCTACGGCGAATTGTCGACGAAGGGGAAGAACAAGAAAGACTTCATCCGGCAATTAGGACACAACGTTAAAAACGCGTTGAGCCAATTTGAGGGCTTAGAAGTACATGCCCAGCACGACCGGTTACACGTTACCCTGAACGGGGCGGATTCTACGGCCGTGATGGACCGATTGAAGGGCGTTTTCGGAATCGAAAGCTTCTCGCCATCGGTTAAGACGGAAAAGGATCTGGATGCCATCAAGGCAACGGTCTTGGCGATGGCTAAAGAGGCCTACCAACCAGGGATGACTTTTAAGATCAACGTTCGGCGGCAAGATAAGAACTTTGAATACGATACCTACCAACTGAATGATATTTTGGGTGGCGTGGTACTTCACGAGGTACCCGGCATTCAAGTTAAGATGAAGCATCCCGACTTGGAGTTACGGGTTGAGATCCGCTTGAACGGGGTCTTTGTCTCTGGTCAGACCATCCAAGGTGCTGGCGGTTTGCCCGTCGGAACTGGTGGTAAGGCCGTGATGATGCTCTCTGGTGGGATTGACTCCCCGGTTGCGTCCTACTACGGGATGCGGCGGGGCGTCAAGCTGGATATGGTGCACTTCTTTAGTCCGCCATACACCTCAGAACAAGCGTTGGCTAAGGCCAAGGAACTGACGGCCAAGTTAGCGAAGTACTCGGGAAGCATTCAGTTCATCCAAGTGCCGTTCACCAAGATTCAAGAGACCATTAAGGAAAAGGTTCCGGAAGGGTACTTGATGACGATTCAACGGCGGATGATGCTCCGGTTGACCGTAGCGGTGGCCGAGATGCGGCACGCCAAGGGGGTCTTCAACGGAGAATCCCTGGGTCAAGTGGCTTCACAGACGTTGGAAAGTATGGCGGCCATCAATGATGTGACGTCCATGCCGATTCTGCGGCCGTTGTTGTCGATGGATAAGACGGAAATCATCAAAGTGGCGGAGGACATCGATACCTATGACTTGTCGATTCTGCCATATGAAGATTGCTGCACGATCTTCACGCCACCGGCACCGAAGACCAAGCCCGACTTGGAAAAGTCGCGAAAGTACGAAAAGTTCATTGACGTTGAAGGGTTGATGAAGGAAGCGCTCGACGGAATCACCATCACGGAGATTCGGCCCGGTGATAATTACCTGAATCAAAATGAAGATGTCTTTGCGGAACTGCTTTAACCCGCACGATATGTTAAACTAGCCAACGACTGCTTTGGGCCTGAATCTTATCAGGCACAAGGCGGTCGTTTTGTAGTTATGATGTTACGGCAGCGGGTCCAGAACTGACTGGTGGCCCTTACACTGGGGCACTGATGCACCGCATTGTTTTTTCTAAAAATTCCCTTCAAATTACTTGTTTTTTCGGGGGTGCCTGCGTCATAATTAATCTAATAACCAGTGTGATCTGGTTAAACAATCTTTAAGGAGTGATCTGTGTGGAAGTCACGAGACTCGGTAAAAAAATGTCTCTGGCGGGGGAATTACCCGCAGTGGGCGATCGGTTACCCAAGTTCAAACTTTTTGATCAACAGAATGAAAAGGTGAAGACGGCTGATCTGATTGGCCAAGTCGCCCTGATCAGTGTTGTTCCCGACTTAAATACCCCGGTTTGCACGTTACAGACGCGAAAGTTCACCCAACAGGCGGACTATTATCCAGCCGCTAAATTCTACACGGTGTCGAATAACTCCGTTGCCGAACAGACGGGCTGGTGTGCCGCTGAAGGGGTCAACAACGTCGATCTCCTGTCTGACGAAGAGTTGTCGTTTGGTTACGAGACGGGTCTATACGTACCGAACCTCGGCAACTTGGCCCGGTCTATCTGGATCATCGATGATACGGGGAAGATTGTTTACCGTCAAGTCGTCGTTGAACAGTCGGATGAGCCAGATTATCTGGCAGCGTTGGCGGCCTTAGAAAAGTTGGTGCCACGTGTTGACGACTAACTAAAAATTCGTTACACTACAAGTTAAATAGCTGTGAGCAAGAGAGTAGCTAGTGGGAACCGCAATAGAGAGCCGTGTTGCTGGGAGACGGTCGGGACGTGCTAGTGAACGTAGCTTGTGAGCTGGTTAGCTGAAGTCAGTAGGCTAACACCGGAGCACACTCCGTTAACAACGAAGATAAGTGGGGCATTAACGCCCAATTTAGGTGGTACCGCGAAGAGACTTCGTCCTAATGTTTAGGACGGGGTCTTTTTTTCGTGCCATTGTGACCGGCGTCGTTTTTGAAGAAAGGGATTGAGAGATATGGCAGATAAGCAAATTGACATGCCGACCAAGTATGATCCGACCGCCGTTGAAGCGGGACGGTACCAGACTTGGTTAGACGAAGATGTTTTCAAACCAAGTGGTGATCCAGAAGCTAAGCCTTATTCAATTGTTTTACCACCGCCAAACGTTACTGGGAAACTGCATTTAGGTCATGCTTGGGACACCACGTTGCAAGACATGCTGATCCGGCAGAAGCGGATGCAGGGATACGATACGTTGTGGTTACCAGGGATGGACCACGCCGGCATCGCCACCCAGGCTAAGGTGGAAGCCAAGCTGCGTGAACAAGGCATCTCCCGGTACGATTTAGGACGGGAAGCCTTCATCAAGCAGGTCTGGGACTGGAAGGACGAGTACGCGGACACGATTCACAAGCAATGGGCCAAGTTAGGCCTCTCGTTAGACTACTCCCGGGAACGGTTCACTCTGGACAAGGGCCTCTCGGATGCGGTCAAGAAGGTCTTTGTGGCGCTCTACAAGAAGGGCTTGATCTACCGTGGTGAGTACATCATCAACTGGGATCCACAAGCCCGGACGGCCTTATCTGATATCGAAGTGATCCACAAGGATGATAAAGGGGCCTTCTACCACGTCAAGTACCCATTCGTGGATAAAGATCAGACCTTTAACGGTAAGCACTACATTGAGATTGCGACGACGCGGCCGGAAACCATGATGGGGGACACTGCCGTAGCGGTCAACCCTAATGATGACCGGTACAAGGCGTTAGTGGGCACTAAAGTGGTCTTGCCGTTAGCGAACCGTGAGATTCCGATTATCGCGGACCAATACGTTGATCCGGACTTCGGAACGGGGATGGTAAAGATTACCCCGGCCCATGACCCGAACGACTTTTTGGTCGGGAACCGGCATAACTTGGAACGCATCAATACCATGAACGAAGACGCGACGATGAACGCTAAGGCTGGCAAGTACGAAGGAATGGACCGGTTTGAAGCTCGTAAGGCCATGGTTGCGGACCTGGATCAACAAGGCTTATTACTGAAGGTTGACCCCATCGTGCACGCCGTAGGTCACTCCGAACGGACGGGGGTTCAAGTTGAAGCCCGGCTGTCGACTCAGTGGTTTGTCAAGATGAAGCCATTGGCTGAGGAAGCCATGGCGAACCAGAAGAGTGACGATGCAGTGGACTTTGTACCGAAGCGCTTCGAGCACACCTTCATGCAGTGGATGGAAAATGCCCATGACTGGGTCATCTCCCGGCAACTCTGGTGGGGCCACCGGATTCCAGCCTGGTACCATAAAAAGACTGGTGAAATCTACGTAGGTGAAACGGCACCTAAGGATCCGGAAAACTGGGAACAAGATCCCGACGTACTGGACACCTGGTTCTCCAGTGGGTTATGGCCATTCTCCACAATGGGTTGGCCCAATGAAGACAGTGCCGACTACCAGCGGTACTTCCCAACCAACACTCTGGTAACGGGGTATGATATCATCTTCTTCTGGGTTTCCCGGATGATCTTCCAAAGTCTTGAATTTACGGGTAAGCGGCCGTTCAAACACGTCCTATTACACGGCTTGATTCGTGACGAGGAAGGCCGTAAGATGAGCAAGTCCTTAGGGAACGGAATCGACCCAATGGACGTGATCAACAAGTACGGGGCCGACGCCTTACGCTGGTTCCTGTCCACGGGTTCGACGGCCGGCCAAGACGTGCGGTTCAGTTACAAGAAGATGGATGCTGCGTGGAACTTCATTAACAAGATCTGGAACGCCAGCCGGTTCGTAATCATGAACTTGGGTGACGACACGAAGCCAGAGGTTCCTGCCGAAGACCAATGGGACTTAACGGATCGGTGGATCTTGAGCCGGTTGAATACCACGGTCAAGCACGTGACGGAGATGTTTGATAAGTTCGACTTCGGTGAAGCGGGACGGGCTCTGTACAACTTCATCTGGAACGACTTCTGCGATTGGTATATCGAAATGAGTAAGAGTGTGCTGACCGGGGATGACGCTGCGGCGAAGGCCGTTAAGCAAGACCTCTTGGCCTACGTTCTGGATCAGACGTTACGCCTCTTACAACCAATCATGCCGTTCGTCACGGAAGCCATTTGGCAAGCAATGCCACATAAGGGACAATCCCTGGTTACGGCGGCGTACCCAGTTGACCATCCAGAATTCGACAATGCCACGGCTGAAAATGACATGACCAGTCTGATCGACCTGATCAAGGCGGTACGGAACATCCGGGCGGAAGCCAACGCGCCGATGTCTACGCCAATTGACTTACAGATCAAGACTAGTGATGCCAAGCTCCAAGCCGTCTTTGACAACAACCGGGACTACATTGACCGGTTCGTTCACCCTAAGAACTTGGAGATTGGTGCCGACTTAGTAGCGCCGAAGCTGGCAATGACGGCGGTGATTACGTCTGCTGAAATCTCCGTGCCGTTGGCCGAGTTAGTCGACTTGAAGGAAGAAGCGGCCCGTCTGGAGAAAGAAGTGGCGAAGTTCACGAGTGAAGTTGAACGCGCGACTAAGAAGTTGAGCAACGACCGTTTCGTTGCCAACGCCCCAGAAGACGTGGTTAATGCTGAACGGGAAAAGCAAGTGGATAACCAAAAGAAGTTAGCCGCAACCAAGGACCGTTTAGCTGAAATTCAAGCCCAACTTTAAGCTAAGTTAAAATGAAGCCAAGCTCGCCGATTCCCGGTGGCTTGGCTTTTTTGTCGTGCTGAAATCTGCTAAACTGGATAAGGATTTTACGGTTGAAACGGGTCTTAAACGGTACCTGGTAGACCGTTTTAACGGCAAATTAGTTAATCGAGACGATTAGCGGGATGGTAGGAGGCCAAAATAGTGGTTAGAACTTATCAAGAAGCTTTAAACTTTATTCATGGTCGGGACCGGTTCAAGAAGGCGCCGACCCTGGAACGGATGCGGCATTTTATGGCGTTGCTGGGGAATCCTCAAGAACAACTTCAGATGATCCACGTTGCGGGAACCAACGGTAAAGGGTCAACGGTGGCGTTCTTACGGGATCTATTGATGGCCGATGGCCAAACGGTCGGGACGTTCACCTCGCCGTTTATTACGCGCTTCAACGAACGAATTAGTCGCGATGGGGAACCGATTTCGGATGACGAATTGGTCGCGTTGGTGCAGCGGGTTGAACCCATGGTGGCGCAGCTGGACCAGGAGTTAGCTGAAAAGGGCCCTACCGAGTTTGAAATTGATACGGCCCTGATGTTTTGCTACTTTGCCAGTCATCCGGTCGACACCGTGGTGGTCGAAGTGGGGCTAGGCGGTTTGTACGATTCGACCAATATTATCACGCCGTTAGTTTCCGTGATTACCACGATTGGGATGGATCACATGAAGATTTTGGGGGATACCATCCCTAAAATTGCAGCGCAAAAGGCGGGAATCATCAAGCCGAATGTTCCGGTAGTCTGTGGTCGCTTATCCGCAGATGCCTTGGCTGTGATGGATCAAACGGCTGAGCGCCAACAGACCCAAGTCGTTGCGCTGGGACGTGATTATACGGTGACCAACCAACCGCATGAGGCTTGGGGGGAGCGGTTTGCTTACCGGTATGCGGCGTGGCACTGGCAACATTTACAAATTGATCTTTTGGGACCGTACCAGATAGATAATGCCGCGACGGCGCTGACGGCGTTTATTACCTACCAGCAGCTCCGACACGGAGCCGTAACGCCGGCGACGGTTCGTCAGGGCTTGGCCCACACGGCTTGGCCGGGGCGCTTTGAACGGTTGAACGACCAGCCGTTGATTGCCATTGACGGGGCCCATAACGAACCCGCTATGGTCGAAATGGTCGCGCTGTTGCGCCGCCACTTCGCGACTAACGAGGTCTATATCGTGTTAGCAGTTCTCGCAGATAAGCAGTACACCCAGATGGTTCGGACGTTGTTGACCGTTCCGAACGTTCACTTAATCGTGACCCAGTTCAGCGGACCAGGTAAACGGGCGGCGGCAACCCCCGTTGAATTGGAAGAAGCGGTGACCGCCCATGACCGGGTGACCATGGCCGCAGACTGGCCGACTGCCTTACGGGAAGCGTTAGGCAGGATGTCGGCCGAGGACCTATTACTGTTGACGGGATCGTTGTACTTTATCTCGGAGGTTCGGCACTACTTTAAGGATCCGGATAATCCGGCCTAATCAAGCGGAAGCGGGGATTAGCAATTGATGAACGACGGTCCCGTGACCGGGAAAAGGTGGGGAACCCTTAAAATCTAATTAAAATCATCTTTAGGTATTTCTTTCTGCTTAAAAGTTCGGTATTCTTAACGTTGACGACGTGTTTTCACGTAGATAGGTATGTTATAATACGTCTATCAATGAATAAGACAAAAATCCATTAATATTTTGTTGACAATGAAGGGATGAAACACAGTGTTCGGATTAGGAACGAAAAATATTGGAATCGATTTGGGTACCGCCAATACGATTGTCTACGTTGACGGTAAGGGAATCGTTCTACGCGAACCTTCCGTTGTCGCCAAGAACACAAAGTCTGGGGAAATTGTGTCCGTTGGTGAAGACGCACGCGCAATGATTGGACGGACGCCGGCTAGTATTGTGGCGATTCGCCCAATGAAAGACGGGGTCATCGCTGACTACGACACGACAGTTGCCATGATGAAGTACTTCATCGAGAAGACGGTTGGACGTTCAGGCGGTAAACCTTATGTAATGGTCTGCGTACCTAGCGGCGTCACGGAAGTTGAAAAGCGGGCGGTCATCGATGCCACCCGGGTTGCAGGCGCACGCGATGCTTACGTGATCGAAGAACCATTTGCCGCAGCGATTGGTGCTGGTCTCCCCGTCATGGACCCAACCGGGAGCATGGTTGTCGACATGGGTGGTGGAACCACCGATGTGGCCACGATTTCCTTAGGTGGGATCGTTTCCAGTCGGTCCATTCGGATTGCTGGGGATAAGTTAGACGATGCTATCTCAACTTACGTTCGCTCTAACTTCAACCTGTTGATTGGGGAACGCACGGCTGAAAAGCTGAAGATGGACATTGGTTCGGCTTCCGTCAAGGATGCTGAGAAGATTGAGGGAGCCACGATTCGTGGCCGGGATCTGGTTACGGGTTTACCTAAGGCCGTTGAAGTCTCCGCCGTTGACGTGGCGAAGGCCATTCAAGAACCCGTTCAAGCCGTGATCACGGCAATCAAAGAAACCTTGGAAGAGACGTCGCCTGAAATCGCTGCCGATGTGATTGATCACGGAATCGTCTTGACCGGTGGTGGCGCATTATTGAAAAACTTATCTGAAGTGATTGCTGATGCAACCAAAGTTCCGGTTTCCATTGCGAACGACCCATTGGATTGTGTGGCTGCAGGTACTGGAGAATCCTTAAAGAGTATCGATGTCATGAAGAAGAAATAGGGACTAGCGGGAAGGCAGCTTCCCGCTTCTTTATTGTTTAAGGTCGGATCCTCAGTGGATCGAACCAGATGGAGGTCAAACATGCAGAAATTTTCTTTCAATCGGCGACTGGTCATCATCATCGTCTGCTTGATTGTTAGCTTTGCTTTGATGACGTTGTCCGTAGCCATTCGGAATAAGCGTTCGACGCCGCCATTGATTCAACAATTCGGTAACGATATTGTCGGGTTAGCCGACCGGGTGGTGGCTTTACCAGCCAATGGGCTGAGCGGGTCCGTCAGTTCGCTTTCAGAACTCTTAAATACGTACCAAGAAAACCAGCAGTTAAAGAAACAGGTCGGTGAATTGGCCCAGACGAAGGTTCGGGACCAAACGCTGGCTAAGGAAAATAAACAGCTGAAGAAGCAGATTGGGTTAAACGCCTCGTTAACGGACTACACCGCCATTACGGCGGCGGTCATTACCCGGACGCCTTCATCCTGGCAAAACCAAGTCGTCATCAACAAAGGCTCTTCCGCGGGCGTGGTCAAGAACATGCCCGTCATGTCTGGCTCTGGATTAGTGGGGCGGATTGCGGAAGTCAACAAGACGAACTCGAAGGTCGAGCTGATTACGGATAATAACGACTCAGCGAACCGGTTCGCCGTTCAGATTAACACCAAGTCTGGTAAGACGGTCAACGGTGTCTTGAGCGGGTTCAATGCGAACAGCGGCGAAATCACCATGAACAACCTGACGACTAAGGCTAAGATCAGCAAGGGCGACAAGGTCGTCACCAGCGGTTTGGGTGGCGTAACGCCTAAGGGCTTATACGTCGGCCAAGTCGCGAAGTCGACGGGTGACGATTACGGACTGTCGACTAAGCTGTACATTACGCCGGCAACCGACTTAAGCAGCCTGAACATTGTGACGGTTGCCGTTACCAAACAGTAGGGGGGACGCGGCGTGTATCGACTATCAAAGTTACGATTTGGCTTTCCGATTGGCCTCTTTCTGTTTCTGTTTTTAGACGGGTCAATCAGTCAGGTCTTTAGTACGCACCTCTTTCGTTACTCGGCGGTCATGGTCAGTCATCTGGTGGTTCTGTGGCTAATTTGTGCCATTTTGTTTGAAGACCGGATTGACATGCCGTTGGCACGGTGGGCTGCTGTTATAGGGGCCGTTTTCGATTTGTACTATACCGGCATCTTCGGGGTCTACGTCTTCATCTTTCCGTTAGTGGTGTACTTGACCCGGGTGTTAACGCGGTACATCAGTCCGAACTTTTTGAGCGGACTGTTGATTTACTTTATTGATATCACGTTGGTTGAGGCCTTAGGGTACTTGGCTAGCCGCATGGTTCATTTGACCAATATGGCAGGGAGCACCTTTCTAGTCACGACGCTGGGGCCCACATTGGCCTTGAATCTTGCGTTGTTTGTGATTTTATATTTTCCCATTCGATGGGTGTATAATTGGTTAAACTAGGTGGAGGGAAAGAACGCTATGCAAGCTGCCGTATTACGTGGAACGCAAAACGGCTATGATTTAGTCCTCAAGCAATCTGCAAGTCTGGACCAGATCCTAGTCGACTTAAAGACTTTACTCGAAAATCTCAAGGTTGATCCGCAGGCCCAAGAAACCAGCAAGGTATCACTGGACGTGTTAACGGAAGATCGAATCCTGACTGCGGAAGAGAAACAGCAAATTGAACAAATGGTGGGGAACTATCCCCGGTTTGAAATCCATAAGATTGCCGCCAACGTCATTACGATTGCGGACGCAGAAGAGTTGCGGGAACGGGAAAACGTTCATTTGCTTAGTAAAGTGATTCGTAACGGCCAAGAGGTCTCTATGCAGGGGGATGTCCTGTTTTTAGGCACCATCCACGAAGGGGGCAAACTCTGTACGACCGGAAATATTTTTTCCATGGGTAACGTTAGCGGTATCTTGCAGGCGGGGTATCCCGACGACGAGTCAAAATTGGTCATGGGAAATTTAGAATCTGCTCAACAAATTCGAATTGCCGAACAATTTGATATTATTGAACCTGATGAGTTACAACCTTCACCCCAGACCATTGCCTACGTGAATGACCTTCACGTGTTGAGCTATGGTCACTTGGATAAACTAAAAAAGATTAATCCCAAGCTGTATAACCAGATCGGAGGAATTTAGAAATGGGAAAAGCAATTGTCATTACCTCTGGTAAGGGGGGCGTTGGTAAGACCACGACTAGTGCGAATATCGGGACGGCGCTTGCCTTAATGGGCAAGCGGGTCTGCCTGATGGACCTTGATATTGGGTTGCGGAATCTAGACGTGGTCTTAGGCCTCGATAACCGAATCATTTACGATATCGTGGACGTAGCGACGGGTCGGGCGAAGTTACCGCAAGCCCTGGTGAAGGATAAGCGCTTTGATGATAAGCTATACCTGTTACCGGCCGCACAAAATACGGATAAGACGGCGTTGCAGCCAGAGCAGGTCAAGGAAATCGTAGACGAACTAAAACCAGAGTACGATTATGTCTTGATTGATTGTCCTGCCGGTATCGAGCAAGGGTTCATGAACGCGGTCGCTGGTGCGGACGCGGCCATTGTGGTCACGACACCAGAGATTTCTGCGGTCCGGGACGCTGACCGGGTCGTCGGTCTGTTGGAACAACACCCATTGACCGAAGCCCCACGGTTATTGATTAACCGGATTCGACGCAATATGATGCAGGATGGCTCGATGATGGACATTGATGAAATCACGCACCATCTGGGCATCGAACTCTTGGGCATCATCTTTGATGATGATGCGGTCATCACCACGTCTAATCAAGGGGAACCCGTGGTCTTGGATACGGATAATCCGGCCGCGCAAGGCTACCGGAACGTGGCCCGGCGTCTTGAAGGGGAGACGGTGCCGTTGATGAAGCTAGAAGACCAACCGGAACCGGGCTTCTGGCATCGGGTCAGCAACTGGTTCCATCGCGGTTAAAAATTAACGCTTGACGAACCAGGAAAAACATCGTAGTATATTGTCAATGAATTTAAAACGTTGAACAGAAGAGTAGGACTCACAAGCGTCTCCAGAAAGCCCGGCCGATGGAAGCGGGTGACCTTGTTGTTCCGAAACACATCTGTGAGTGGTTGTCTGAATCTTAGTAGGATGGCTCGGGAAAGCCCGTTACAGCTGGAGTTGCTTGCAACTCACTGAGGTCGGTTCAGTAATGGATCGGCGAACAGGGGTGGAACCACGATGTGATCGTCCTCTTAGGCCAGTTAGGTCTAAGAGGACGTTTTTTATTTCGGGGGACCGGTGCAGGTAACTCCACGAGTCGGTCGATGTGAGTCGATCGAGAATTGAGGTGGCACCGCGGTGAAACGTCCTCTTGGCTTTTAAGCCAAGGGGGCGTTTTTTAGGTTCAGCGCCGACCTACTGGCAGGTACTGGTTAACGTGGATAAAGGAGGAAACAAGTGATGATGACTTATATTAGTGAAATTTTACCGTCGTTGATTTCTGGGACGGGAATGACGCTTTCGATATTCTTCTGGACGGTGATTATTTCCATCCCCTTAGGTATCTTGGTGGGCTTGGGGATGCTGACCAAGTTCAAGCCCTTAACTTGGGTGATTAACGTGTACGTCTTACTGATGCGGGGAACCCCCCTGTTACTGCAATTAATTTTTGTCTTTTACGGGTTACCCATCATCGGCATCGTCTTTCAACGGTATGACGCGGCACTCTTCGCGTTTATCTTGAACTACACGGCGTACTTCGCCGAAATCTTCCGGGGGGGCCTGCAAGCCATTCCGGAGGGACAATATGAAAGTGCCCGGGTTCTCCGGTTGACGAATTGGCAGACGTTGCGGCGCATCGTGATTCCCCAAGTGGTGAAGATCGTTCTCCCGTCCATTGGGAATGAAGTCATCAACTTAGTTAAGGATTCGTCCTTAGTCTACGTCATCGGGTTAGGCGACCTGTTACGTGCAGGGAACGTCGCCATGGCGCGTGATGTGACGCTGTTACCGTTGGCCTTAGTCGGCGTGATCTACCTGTTACTCACGGCGGTCTGCACCCTGGTCCTGCGACGGTTGGAAAAACACTACAGTTACTGGCGGTAAGCTAAAGGAGGTCGTCTGAATGTTAGAACTTAAAGGAATTACCAAGAAGTTTGACGGTAAAGTCATTTTAGATAAGGTGAATCTCACCGTGCAAGATGGTCAGATTCTGACTATTGTGGGCCCTTCTGGTGCTGGGAAGACCACGCTGCTACGGTGTATCAGTGGTTTGAGCCCGGTGGATGGCGGTCAGTTTCGGTTAGATGGCCAGGTATTTGACCCGGCGACCAACCGGGATAACGATGCCGTGATCGGGGTGGTCTTCCAGGACTTTCAGTTATTCCCGAATTTGACGGTCTTGCAAAACGTGACGTTGGCCCCGACCATGGTTCTGAAAAAGACCGCGGCTGCGGCCGAACAGGAGGCCCAAGAGCTACTTAAACGGTTGAACCTGGATGGTAAGGCCGACTTGTACCCGTACGAATTATCCGGGGGGCAAAAACAACGGGTCGCCATCGTGCGCGCCTTAGCTATGCACCCGAAACTGTTATGCTACGATGAACCGACGTCTGCGTTGGATCCAGACTTGCGAAAAGAAGTCGAGCAGATCATCCTTTCTCTGAAGCAGGAAGGCATGACACAGATCGTGGTCACCCACGACATCCCCTTTGCGGAAAACATTGCAGACCAGATGTTACGGGTTGAACCCAAGCAAGCTTAGAGAGGGGGACCAGAATGAGTATGAAACGACTGTTACGGTTGCTGGTCGCCGGTCTACTGGTGATTAGCCTGGGAAGTGTCTTAGCGGGGTGCACCAACGTGACCCAACGGGCGAACACCCAGGATACTTGGCCGAAGATCGAAAAGCGGCAACGGGTGGTTATCGGGCTGGATGACACCTTTGTCCCCATGGGATTTCGTCAGAAGAGCGGGAAGTTAGTGGGGTACGATATCGACCTCGCCCGCGCGGTTTTTAAGTTGTACTACATCAAGGCTGATTTCCAGAGTATTGATTGGAGTATGAACGTGACGGAGTTGCACAACGGAACCATTGACTTAATCTGGAATGGGTTCTCGATTACGCCACAACGGCAAAAGCAAGTGGCCTTTTCGGACACCTACCTCAATAACGATCAGGTCTTAGTCACGTTAAAGAAGAATCACATTACGTCGTTTGCGGGGATGCAGGGGAAGGTGCTGGGGGCCCAGAGTGGGTCGTCAGGCTTCAACGATATCGACGCTTATCCGAAATTACTGAAGAATCGGATTAAGAATCACAGCGCGATTCAGTACGATAACTTCACGAATGCGTTCATTGACCTGAACGCTGGCCGGATTCAAGGTCTGTTGATTGATAGTACTTACGCGAACTACTACATTAAGCACCAGAAGAATCCTGGTGCTTACCAGACTACGGTCGGGAGTTTCCCTAAGGAAGAGTTTGCGGTCGGGATGCGCAAGGGTGATACGACCATGCGCAAGAAGATCAATGCGGGGTTGAAACGCTTGGCGGCTAACGGGACGTTGGCGAAAATCAATGAGAAATGGTTTGGTCAAAACGTGGATACGCCGTTATTGAAGACTCAAAATACCCAGTAGGGATTGCTAAAAGTTAAATAAGCTGAGACTTCAAGAGCCTGGGACAAAATGCCCAGGCTTTTCTGTTCTCGATGGTAACGCTACGGTACTGAAACGTGCGACCAAAGGCAGCCAGCTCCGCTTACGCCGTTAATGCTCACTGGCTAACCGCCTTTTGTCCCACTCTCTTTGATTTGCGCCGGATAATTGGGATTCAGAGGGGAAAATAGTGGGTAAAACCGGTGTCATATCTGGTAAATTTGGGGGAGGTCGGCTTGTATTTAAGCGTTATTTCCCTTATCATTAAACACCGTTAGTGATTTGTTAAGGAGGGCCCACGCGTGCATTTACAGATAAAAGACGGGGTAACGTTAGACTTGTTACCTTCGAAGCAATTCAAGACCATCGGCATCAAGGTGGACTTTGTCACGCCGCTGAAAGCAACGGCGATTACCGCCCGCGCCTTGTTGGCTCAGGTCTTAGAGACCAGTACGGCAGACTATCCGACCCAGACGGCGCTGGCACGTCAGCTTTCGTTGATGTACGGGGCAAGCTTTGGGATTACGGTGTTGAAGGTGGGGACCCAACACATTCTGCGGTTAACGTGTTCGGTAGTGGATGAGCAGTACCTGACGGTCTATCAAGACGACCAGCCGCTTTTTGAGCGGGGAATGGCGTTATTGCGGTCGGTCTTGTTTGCCCCCTTATTGCCACAGGGGAATTTCGACCCCACAACGTTTACGCAGCAACGGCAAAATTTATTGACAGCGATTAAGTCATTAGACGATGATAAACAGTATTTGGCCAATCGTCGGTTACAGGAGTTGCTCTTCGCGGGTCAACCCACGCAAGCAATGAGTGCGTTGGGGGATGTAACCACGTTAGGGGCGTTGACGGCCACGGACGTGTTGGGAACGTACCACGAGATGTTGGCCCATGATGCCGTTCACGTGGCAGTGATTGGTGACGTGACGGCAGAACGCGTACAAGCGGCGTTAACTCAGTGGCCACTGACGCCACGGACGGTGGCTGACCAGTCCCCGTATTACCGGTGGACGCCTAAGTCCCAGGTTCAGGTGGGGGACGATTTGGCGCCGGTCGTGCAAGCCAAGCTGAATTTAGGCTACAGTCTGCCCATCTATCGGGATGATTCCGACTTCATGGCAGCGGTGGTCTTTAACGCAGTCTTCGGGGGAACACCCCTGTCTCTGTTGTTTACCAACGTTCGTGAGAAGGCGAGCTTAGCCTACTACGCTAGCAGCAGTTAAAATCCTTTCGCGGGGACGCTAAGTGTCCAGACGGGGATTCAAGCGCAAAACCAGCAACGGGTGGAGGCCATCGTCCAAGAACAATTGGCCGCGTTACAGGCGGGACAGCTTGAAGCACAACTCTTAGCCGAGGTAAAGGCAAGCCTGCTGAACGCACGGTTGTCCGCGCTAGACAGCCCCCAGCGGCTGTTGAATGAGCGGCTGAGTGCCCAATTAACACATGCGGGCCTATCGGTGGCTCAATGGCAGACGGCCTTGGCAGCGGTCTCGGTGGCGGATGTTCAACGGGTCGCGCAGCGAGTTCACCTGCAAGCGACGTATTGCTTACACGGAGGTGTTGCGGATGCTGACTAAGCAAAATTATGAACAATTAGGTGAAGCCGTTTACCGGACGACTTTGGCCAACGGGCTCAAGGTGGTGTTGGTTCCCAAAGCGGGTTTCCATAAGACGTTTGCCATTATGACCACGAACTACGGCTCGATGGATAATGAATTCGTGCCTCGTGGACAAGAAACGGCTGTCCGGTATCCGGACGGAATCGCCCATTTTCTCGAGCATAAGCTATTTGAAAAGAAAGACCACGACGCGTTTGACCTGTTCGGAAAATTTGGGGCAAGTGCCAACGCGTTTACCAGCTTTACGCAGACTAGTTACCTGTTTGCGACGACCAGTCACCTGCATGAAAACCTCGATATCTTGTTAGACTTTGTACAGGATCCCTATTTCACACCGGCTACGGTGAACAAAGAAAAGGGGATTATTGGGCAGGAAATTCAAATGTACGATGACGACCCGGGATGGCAAGGGTACTTTGGGATGATTGGCAACCTCTATCCTAAGGAGCCGTTGCATATTGACATTGCGGGAACGGTGGCGTCAATCGATCAGATTACGGCGGATGACTTGTACGCAGCCTACCAGACCTTTTATCATCCTAGCAATATGAGTCTGGTGATTACGGGCCAGTTAGAACCCGATGAAACGTTGGCGTGGATCACGGCGAACCAGGCCAAGAAAACCTTCGCACCAGTGACGCCGATTCAGCGAATCGCAAGCCCTCAGGCGGCGCCAACGGAAGTGATTGCGCAAACCACGCGGCACTTAGCCGTAACTCGGCCTAAGGTCAACCTTGGGATTCGTGGTTATGATCCGGCACCGACGGGAACGGCAGCTTTGACGTATAGCGTGGCCGTCTCGTTGATCTTTGACCTGCTATTTAGTGATACCAGCGACCATTATTTGCGACTTTACGACGCTAACGTGATCGACGACAGTTTTGGGTATGATTTCCAGATTCAACGGGGCGCGCACTTCGGGCAACTTGCAGGAGACACTGACCATCCGGAAGCCTTTGTGAGTGAATTAAAGGCGATTTTAGCCGATGCACCCGCGCAGGTTCAAGCGGCGGAACCACAGTTTGATCTGGTCAAGCGTGAGGCCATTGGCCGGTTGATTGGTGCCATTAACTCGCCAGAAGCGATTGCCAATCAATACTCGGGGCCGCTCTTTGGCGAGACCATGTTGTTCGACGAACTAACCGTATTGGAGCAGATGCAATTTAGTGACCTGCTGCCCGTGGCCCGTGCATTCTTTGATCACAGCGTTCAAACGGTCGCAACGATTTTGCCGGAAGAGTTAAGAAACGGTTAAATCCTGATTTATGGAGCTGGTGGCTGAAAATGGGGCGGTGCCTATGCTATACTTCAGTAGAGAAAACTTAAATAGGTGGAGAGTTTAAAAAATGAGTGAGAACAAGATTACGCTGGGAAAGACGTTAAAGGATGCGCGGATTGCCAAGGGCTTTACCCTGGATGACTTGCAACAAGCCACTAAAATCCAAAAGCGTTATCTGATTGCGATTGAAGACCAGCAATTTGATGAGTTACCTGGGGATTTCTATGTCCGGGCATTCATCAAGCAATACGCGGATATGGTTGATTTGGATGGGGGCGAACTGTTAAAGCAATTTGACAGTGCGTTACCCAGTACGCAGACACAAGAGTATGTTGATAAGGTCAACGAGAACAATCCAGAGACCCGTTCCCAACAACGTAAGGTGGATGACCGGTCCCTCCGGTTACGGCGGTTGATTCCGTTAACCGGGATCGTGGTCGTGGTTTTGGCCGTCTTAGTGGGGATCTGGATTGCTGCTGCGCGGAGTGGTCACTCAACGGTGCAACAGAACGTTGACAGCAGCTCCGTGAGTGTTTCGGGAAGCTCGAGCAGTAGTTCTAGCAGTTCCAGCAGCAGTTCGGCGGCAAAGAAGTCTTCTTCTAGGAAGAAAGCAACCAAGAAGGGGACATTCAAGCGATTGAGCGCGACGACTTCCGGGTCAACTTGGCAGATGACTAACGCATCTAGCAAGCCGAAGATTAGCCTGTCCGCAACTGGGAACAGCTGGATGTCCGTCTCCGTTGGCGGCTCCACGACTTGGCAAGGTACGTTAACGTCGTCGACGACCCACGCGCTGACGCTCCCTAGCGGCACCACCAGTGTGACCTTCAACTTTGGGAACGCCCCTGTGACCACGGTGAAGGTCGATGGTCAGAAGTTTAACTTCAATTCGGCCACGGCAACTAGTAATGCGTCCAGCAGCAGTAGCAGTACCACGACCACCACGACTTCGACGAGTTCAAGTACCACGACCTCATCGCAAGTTCAACGGGTCACGTTGGAATTTAAATAAACAACCTGTCAGCGGGTCGGTCATTGACGACCGGGCCGCTTTTTAGTGAGAAATTGGCTTTTTAAAAGGAGGAGTTAGTTGTGAACGTCCCGAATCGGTTGACGATCATGCGAATCATTTTGATTCCAATTTTCATCTTGGTGTTAGTGTTGCCCCTTGATTGGGGAACGGTGACTTGGTTAGGTACCGATATTCCAGTCACCCAAATTTGGGGGGCCTTGATCTTTGCGGTGGCCTCAATTACGGATTTCCTAGATGGTCAGATTGCGCGGCGCCAGCACTTGGTCACGAACTTTGGTAAGTTTGCGGACCCCTTGGCCGACAAAATGATCGTCATGACGGCGTTCATCATTCTGGTCGCCATGGGCGCAGTTCCGGCATGGGGTGTGGCCATCATTGTCTGCCGGGAATTGGCCGTAACGGGATTACGGTTGATCGTCGTTGAAACCGGTGGTCGGGTCTTAGCTGCGGCTTGGCCAGGCAAGATTAAGACCACGACGCAAATGGTCGGCATCATTCTCCTCTTGTTGAACAACGTTGGCTTTGGGACGATTCACGTGCCAATGGCTCTGATTTTCTTCTACATTTGCTTATTCTTCACGATTTACTCGGGAATCGATTACTTCGTGCAGAACCGACAAGTCTTCGCCGAGTCTTCGGCTGAATAGGTTAAACACCCCCGTTGGTCAACGGGGGTGTTATACTTTGATCAGCAGGTTTTGTCCGTGATGACCAGTCAATGGCTGCGTCAGTCCGGACGATGAATGAGCAAAAAGAAACCCGTAATCGAAAAAAGGCCACCCGTTATCGGAGTTATCAAGTGTGGCCAGCTAGGAGGACATGGCGTGCAAGCAGAAATTATTGCAGTGGGAACGGAAATTCTATTGGGACAGGTCGCGGATACGAATTCTGCGTTTATTGCGCAGGAACTCGCGAGTGCTGGTATTGAGGTCTATTATCATTCGCTGGTTGGCGATAACGCAGATCGGTTAACCGCACTGGTGACGCAAGCCCGTTCGCGGAGCGATTTAGTCGTGATCAGTGGCGGTCTGGGCCCCACTAAGGATGATTTGACCAAGCAGACCGTTGCCCAGTTGTTGGGGGTCAAATTGGTGCAGGATGATTCGGCGATGGCTAAGATTCACGATTTCTTTGCAACGACTGGCCGGGAGATGACGCCTAATAACCGTTTGCAGGCGTTATACCTCGCGGGGAGCCATCCCCTGAAGAATGAGACGGGAATGGCCGTGGGGGCCTTCTACCAGGCACCAGACGGCGCTGACGTGATCCTATTACCTGGACCGCCGAGTGAGATGCGGCCAATGATGGTCCACCAGGCGTTGCCTCTGATTCGGGAGACGTATCAGCGGCAAGAGTATCTGACCTCCCGGGTCTTACGCTTTTACGGAATCGGCGAGAGTCAACTTGTGACGAAGTTAGCGGACCTGATCGACCAGCAGACGAACCCGACGATTGCCCCCTACGCTAAGCGCTACGAAGTGACGTTGCGGCTGACAGCTAAGACCACCCAGCAAGGGTCGGCAGAACAGTTATTAACGACCATGATTGCGGAGATCAAACGGCGGGTGGGAACCTACCTGTATGGCTATGGCGATGAAAATAGCCTGGCCAACGTGGTGGTTCAACAACTTATCGAGCGGCACCTAACCATTACGGGAGCGGAGAGTCTAACTGCCGGTGAATTTCAAAGCACCTTGGGAGCCGTTCCGGGGGTCTCAGCGGTCTTTCCGGGGGGCTTTGTGACTTACGCCAACCGTGCGAAGCACGACCTGTTAGGGGTCCCGCAGGCCACCATTGACCACGATGGGGTCGTCAGCGAGGCCACGGCTAAGGCGATGGCGGAACGCTCGCGACAGATCTTAGATACGGATCTAGCGGTCAGCTTTACGGGGGTTGCGGGTCCGGATAGCCTAGAAGGACAGCCAGCGGGAACCGTTTGGCTGGGCTTGGCCCAACGGGGACGAGCGCCACAGGCGAAGTTGGTCCATCTGACGGGGAACCGAGC
The DNA here is from genome assembly GCF_032197885.1 of Levilactobacillus namurensis. Lineage (NCBI taxonomy): Bacteria > Bacillati > Bacillota > Bacilli > Lactobacillales > Lactobacillaceae > Levilactobacillus > Levilactobacillus namurensis. Next base: position 1,052,033 of record NZ_CP134159.1, read on the forward strand.
AGACGTTCGGATGCGGGCCGTCATGAGTGGCCTGGATTGGGTCCGGCAGACCATGCAGGCTTCTGAAAAATAGGGGAACTATTGTTCTATTTTCGCTTGCATTTTGTTCGCTAAATCGGTATAGTGTTACTTGGAAATGAGAGCAACTAAAGGAGGATTTGGATGGCTGACGAACGACAAGCGGCGCTGGACAAAGCGCTGAAAAAGATTGAAAAGGACTTCGGTAAGGGGTCGATTATGCGGATGGGTGATGACACCAAGACGCAGATCCTGACAGTTCCATCTGGCTCCCTGGCGTTAGATGTCGCCTTGGGTGTGGGTGGTTATCCCCGTGGTCGTATCGTTGAAATTTATGGTCCTGAATCTTCAGGGAAAACCACGGTTGCGTTACACGCGGTAGCGGAAGTACAAAAGCGCGGTGGTACGGCAGCGTACATTGATGCCGAAAACGCGTTGGATCCGGCGTACGCAACGGCCTTAGGGGTCGATATCGATAACTTACTGTTATCGCAACCAGATACCGGGGAACAGGGGCTGCAGATTGCGGACGCTTTGGTTTCCTCTGGTGCGGTGGATATCGTCGTGGTTGACTCCGTTGCGGCTTTGGTTCCCCGTGCCGAAATCGAGGGTGAGATGGGCGATGCCCACGTGGGGTTGCAAGCCCGACTCATGTCGCAAGCGTTGCGGAAACTTTCAGGAACCATTAACAAGACCAAGACGATTGCCCTATTCATTAATCAAATTCGTGAAAAAGTGGGTGTGATGTTCGGGAACCCTGAAGTGACCCCTGGTGGTCGTGCCCTGAAGTTCTACTCGACGATTCGTTTGGAAGTTCGGCGGGCTGAACAGATCAAAAACGGGACCGATGTTATCGGGAACCGGACGCGTATCAAAGTGGTCAAGAACAAGGTTGCGCCGCCATTTAAGAAGGCTGAAGTGGACATCATGTATGGTCACGGGATTTCCCAGACCGGTGAACTGCTGGATATGGCGGTCGAAAAAGACATCGTGGATAAGAGCGGGTCTTGGTACTCTTACGGTGAAGATCGTATTGGCCAAGGGCGTGAGAACGCTAAGCAGTACTTGGCCGATCATCCGGATATGATGGCAGAAGTTAACCGCCGTGTGCGGGTAGCTTATGGTGTTGCGGATGAAGATGAGACCACGACGGCTAAGGACAAGGACGCGAAGACAACGGATAAGAAGACGGACCAGGCGGATTCGACAGCCAAGTCTGCGGACAAGGCAACGGTTAAGCAAACGTCGTTGACTACCGATACCCCTAAGGATACAACCCCGGGGGCCAAGGTGATTCAACCTAAAACTCATAAGTAATTTAAGGACACGATGTGGTGAAAGCCACGTCGTGTTTTCTTTTGACCATCCAGCGAACTTAGCGATAGTTTCTGATGAGTTTAGTTGACAGTCTTTGTGGCAACTATTAAAATTGAATTTGTGTCAGTTATCATACAAACATCTTGAAAAGTCTGATTACAAATTAGTCATTTTTGATGATGCGGAGGTGGAATCATGAGTGTTCCAATTATAATCCTCGCAATCATCGCTATCGTTGTTGGTGTCGTGGGTGGTTATTATTTTCGGAAGTCCGTCCATGAACGCAAGTTAGATGCTGCTAAGTACACGGCCAAGGGTGTGCTGGCGGAAGCGCGCAAGCAAGCGGAGACGTCGACTAAAGAAGCACTGTTGAGTGCGAAGGAAGACAGTCATAAGTATCGTGCAGAAGTTGAACAAGAGCTCAAGCAACGGCGAGCTGAAGTTCAGAAGCAAGAAGACCGGTTAATTCAACGGGAAGAGACGCTGGATCGTAAGGACAGTTCCTTAGAGAAGCGGGAAAATTCGTTGAACCGACGGGACAAAAAGCTGAGCGCTGAAGAGCAGAACTTAACCAAGAAGCAACAGCAAGCAGACTCACTGATTGAAAAGCGGCAAGCAACGGTGGAATCCGTTGCGGCGCTATCCCAGGATGATGCACGCGACCTGATTTTATCTGAGGCGAAGCAGGCCTTAGCGGGTGAACGTGCTAAAATGATTCGAGAAAGCGAAGAGACTGCGCGGAAGACGGCTCAAGAACGCGCCAAGGATCTCATCGTTTCGGCAATTCAACGGAGTGCCGCGGATATGGTCACGGAGACCACCATCACGGTCGTGACGTTACCGAACGATGACATGAAAGGGCGTATTATTGGCCGTGAAGGTCGTAATATTCGGACCTTAGAAACGCTGACCGGTATCGATTTGATTATCGATGATACGCCGGAAGCAGTCGTCTTAAGCGGCTTCGACCCCTTACGGCGCGAGGTTGCCAAGATTGCGCTTGAAAAACTGATTCAAGACGGGCGGATTCATCCCGCGCGGATTGAAGAAATGGTGGCTAAAGCGAAGAAGGAACTCGGCGAGCATGTTCGGGAACTGGGCGAGCAGGCGACCTTTGATTTGGGAATTCATTCCATGCACCCCGAGCTGATTAAGCTGGTCGGGCGGTTGAATTTCCGGATTTCTCATGGGCAAAACGCTTTGGCCCATTCAATTGAAGTTGCGAAGATCACTGGGGTCTTAGCAGCGGAACTCGGTGAGGATGTTACGTTAGCAAAACGTGCAGGATTATTACATGATATTGGCCGCGCTGCAGAGCATGAAGATGATAGTTCGTACATTACCTTAGGAACAGAACTGGCAAAGAAATACCGGGAAAGTTCCACGGTAGTGAACGCCATCGCTGCGCAAGCGGATCAAACGGCGCCGCAATCTGTGATTGCGGAACTGGTCGGGACAGCTGATACGATTTCGGCGACTCGGCCAGGCGCACGTTCAGACTCCTTAGAAAGCTACATTCACCGCTTAGATAAGCTGGAAACCATTGCCAATAGTTTTGATGGTGTGGATCACAGCTTTGCCATTCAGGCGGGACGTGAAGTTCGAGTCATCGTGCGGCCCGAGAAAATTTCCGATACGGATGCCGTGGTCTTGGCCCGCGACATCAAGAAACAAATTGAAGGTGATCTGGATTATCCAGGACACGTCAAGGTTTCAGTTATTCGGGAAGTTCGGTCAGTTGAATATGCGAAATAAGTCAGAGAAGCTAGGCCTTAGGGTCCTAGCTTTTTTACGTCACTGCCGGAACAATCATGGTAAAATAAGTAGTATTTATAAGGGTGTCGTCTGAAAGTAAGGGGCGCGCCAAGATAGGGGCATAACGATGCGGATTCTTTTTGTTGGCGACGTAGTTGGTGATATGGGGATGGCGATGATTCACGAGTACCTTCCTCAGTTGAAGCGGGACTTAAAACCCCAAGTCACGATTGTGAATGGTGAAAATTCAACGCCGGTGGGTCGCGGCATTAGCTATAAAATTTATAAGCAACTTCTAAAAGACGGGGCCGACGTGGTGACCATGGGGAACCATACCTGGGATAACGCCGAATTATTCGAGTTCATCGATGACGCTAAGCGCCTGGTCCGGCCCGTGAATTTCCCAGGAAAGACGCCGGGACAAGGTTGGACTAAGGTCAAAGTCAATCAGCAGATGCTGGCGGTCGTGAATATTCAGGGCCGGGTCTTTATGAACCAATTGGTCGATGATCCCTTTGCCACGATGGCCGACCTGGTGCCGGAGCTCGATACACCGTTCGTGTTCGTAGATTTCCATGGTGAGGTAACCAGTGAGAAGCGGGCTTTTGCGATGCGTTTCACGGGGGATGTCTCGGCCGTTGTGGGGACCCACACGCACGTGCAGACCAGTGACGCCCAGGTACTCGACCACCAGACGGCCTTTTTAACGGAAGTGGGTATGACGGGACCGGCAGACAGCATCTTAGGGATGCAGGCGGATAGCGTTATCACGCGCTTTGAGAATCAGCGCCCCGCACGGTATACGGTTCAGACGCAAGGACCGGGCCTGTTATCTGGTTGCGTCATTGACCTGAACGATCAGACGGGGCACGCGCGGGCGATTCGACCGATTCTGATCAGTCCCCAACACCCCTATCAAAGTTAACCAAGTGTTTTTAACGGAAGGATGACTCACGCTTCATGACCAAGACAAAATTGACACCCATGATGGAACAGTACCAAAAGATTAAGGATCAATACCCGGATGCGTTTTTGTTCTATCGCCTGGGGGATTTTTATGAAATGTTTAATGACGACGCCGTGAAAGGGTCACAGTTATTGGAACTCACGTTGACTACGCGGAGTCACAGTGCGAAGAACCCCATCCCCATGTGTGGGGTGCCCCACAAGGCCGTCCAGAATTATATTGATATTCTGGTGGACCAAGGGTATAAAGTGGCCATCTGTGAACAGATGGAGGACCCTAAGTTGGCCAAGGGCATGGTCAAACGGGAAGTGATTCAACTGGTCACGCCGGGGACCCAAACGGATACGGGGGCAGCGGGCGCCAAACGAAACAACTATTTGACCGCCTTAACCATGCCCACGGCAGACCACTATGGTCTAGCCTATACGGACCTTTCAACGGGTGAGTTGAAGGTGGCTGCAATCGATAACCTCACCACGGTCATGAACGAGTTGATGAGTCTTCAGACCAAGGAAGTCGTGGTTAACGAAAGTATCCCAGCGTCTCTGACGGAGCGGTTCAAGAAGCTAGGATTGCTGGTTTCGCGGCAGCCGGAGATTGAACCCAGCTCCGAATTAAGTTACGTGCAACAGGACCTGACGGATGAACGGATGATTCAGACGGTGGGGATGTTGGTCACCTACGTGACGGTCACGCAGAAGCGAAGTTTGGCACATCTTCAGCGGGCGGTGGCGTATCGGCCAACCGCTTTCCTTAAATTTGATCATTCATCACAAGCAAACCTTGAGTTGACGCAGAACCTGCGGACCAAGAAGAAGTCGGGGACCCTCCTATGGCTACTTGATGAAACCAAGACGGCCATGGGTGGCCGGCTGTTGAAGCAGTGGCTAGACCGGCCCTTGATCGATCAAGCCATGATTGAGGACCGTCAGGCCAAAGTTGGGGCGCTCCTCGACCATTATTTTGAACGGAATAGTTTACAAGCCGAACTGGTCAAAGTCTATGACTTGGAACGGCTGGCCGGTCGGGTCGCCTTCGGCAGCGTCAACGGTCGGGACCTGATTCAACTGCAGACGTCGTTGGAACAGGTTCCCCAAATCAAACACACCCTCAGCGAACTGGATGAAGCCGTTTTTGATCCGATGCTGGACCAACTAGATCCCGTCGAAGACGTCGCAACGGCGATTCAAGACGCCATCGTGCCGGAACCACCTTTATCGGTCACGGATGGGGGCGTGATTCGCGACGGCTATAACGACCAACTGGACAGCTATCGGGATGCGATGCGTAATGGCAAGCAATGGCTGGCCGAACTGGAAGCGCACGAACGCGCCGTCACGGGCATTAACAACCTAAAAATCGGCTATAACCACGTCTTTGGGTACTACATCGAAGTCACCAAGGTCAACTTGGACAAGCTACCAGCTGACCGGTATCAGCGCAAGCAGACTTTAGCTAACGCGGAACGGTTCTCAACGCCGGAGCTGAAAGAAAAGGAACGTCTGATTCTGGAAGCGGAGGAAAAATCGACGGCATTGGAATACCAGCTTTTCGTGGATCTACGGGAGCAGGTCAAGAAGGCCATTACGCGATTACAGAAGTTGGCGGCGGCCATTGCCAGCCTGGACGTTCTCCAGAGCTTCGCGGTGGTCAGCGAAGACTACCATTTCGTTAAGCCAACCTTTACACAGGGCCACCAGTTGGCAATCAAGCAGGGACGGCACCCCGTGGTTGAAAAGGTCCTGGGACGGCAATCTTACGTTCCGAACGACGTCTTGATGGACGACCAGACCAACATTCTTCTGATTACCGGACCGAACATGTCCGGGAAGAGTACCTACATGCGGCAGTTGGCGTTGACGGTCATTATTGCGCAGATGGGGTGCTTTGTGCCCGCCGAATCCGCGCAGATGCCGATTTTTGACCAGATTTTTACCCGTATCGGGGCGGCGGATGATCTGATTTCCGGGCAGAGTACCTTCATGGTCGAAATGCAGGAGGCCAACCGGGCACTTAGTCAGGCCACGGCCAACAGTTTGATCCTATTCGATGAGATTGGACGGGGAACGGCCACCTACGACGGGATGGCGTTGGCCCAAGCCATCGTGGAATACGTTCACAATAAGGTCCACGCCAAGACCCTGTTTTCGACCCACTACCATGAGTTAACGGCGTTAGACGACGTGTTACCCCAGTTGAAGAACGTCCATGTCGGGGCGGTCGAGCAGGATGGAGACTTGGTCTTCTTGCACCAAGTTCAACCAGGACCGGCTGATAAGTCTTACGGGATCCATGTCGCGAAGTTGGCGGGGATGCCGGATTCCTTACTGCAACGGGCGGACGTTATCTTGCAGCAACTGGAACAACAGGCGGCGGATGCGCCGACCGTTGCTAAGGAAACTGAAAGTCAGACTAAACCCGCAACACCGACACCGACTGCCACAACGCCAGAACCGACGCCCCCCGCGACATCGGCTCAGCCAGCGACGCCCGTGAGTGAGGCGCAACCGGTGGCTGATACGGATCAACAGCTGTCGCTCTTCACGGATGAACCGGAGTTGAATCCCGTTCAGGCCAAGGTGCTGACGCAATTAAAGGATTTAAACCTGATGGGAATGACGCCAATGGCCATCATGAATCAAGTTTATCAGTGGCAACAGAAGCTAAATAAGTAATTGATTGTACACGGAAAGGATGAGCAGCGATGGCGAAAATACATGAACTCGCATCGGTCTTAGCGGACCAGATCGCGGCGGGAGAGGTGGTCGAACGACCAGCTTCGGTCGTGAAAGAACTAGTGGAAAACGCCATTGACGCTCACAGTACCCAGATTGATATTGTCGTTGAGGAGTCTGGCTTGAAACGGATCACGGTGGTAGACGACGGTGACGGGATTGCTGATGAGGATACCGAGATGGCTTTCAAACGGCACGCCACCAGTAAGATCACGGACCGTCGGGACCTCTTTAAAGTGAAGTCGCTGGGGTTTCGGGGCGAGGCCCTTCCCAGTATTGCGTCGGTGGCGGATGTGACGCTGACCACCTCGACGGGCGGCGTCGGCACCCTGATCCACAACGTCGGCGGTCAGATTGTGGAACACGCACCGGCCGCGGCGCGCAAGGGAACGGAGATTACCGTGACAGACCTGTTCGGTAACGTCCCGGCACGCTTAAAGTACCTGAAGTCCCCCACGACGGAGCTGGCGAAGATCACGGATATCGTGAACCGAATTGCTTTGAGCTATCCGCAGATTGCGTTCTCGCTGGTGCATAATGGTCGCGAACTGACCCGGACCAGTGGCCGGGGAGACCTGCAACAGGTGATTGCGGGGATCTATGGGGTCCAGAGTGCGCGGAAGATGGTGGCCATTAACGGTGAGAATCCCGACTTCAAAGTGACCGGGTACGTCAGCTTACCAGAATTGACGCGTGCAAGTCGTCAGTACATCTCATTGCTCCTGAATGGTCGGTACATTCATAACTTTCATCTCAGTAAGGCCTTGATTGCCGGGTATGGGTCTAAATTGATGGTGGGGCGTTATCCGATTGCCGTTTTAGCCATCACCATGGACCCCTTACTGGTCGACGTGAACGTCCATCCGACCAAGCAAGAGGTTCGGATTAGCCAGGAACCGGAATTGACCAAGTTGATCGAGACCACGGTCTACCAACGTCTGTCACAAGAGAACTTGATTCCGGACGTTTTCAGTGAGCTGCCCCGTAAGCGGCAGAACCAGCCCGCTAGCGATCAGCTGACCATGGCCTTGAACCAGGCATCCCAGAAGTATCCGTTGCCCAGTGCCCAGGAAACGACGTCGGCGACCACGGCTGACACCACCGCTGAAGCGATACCGGCGACCCCGGAGCGACCGTCAGCCGATGCGACCGATCATGCGGGACCGGCACCGCTGACGGCGCCGACAGCCAGTCCGGTGGAACCGGTGATGATTCAAGCTGAATCAGACCTCCAGTTACCTGCTGTTCAGGCGTTTGATCAGAAGTATCAGACGGAGACCCCGGCGGCGCCCTTAGGCCGACCGGCCGCACAACCGGTACCGGATTCCTCGCTGGCGGCGTCACCCGCCCCGGAGCAGCCGCGGTTCCCACAGTTACGGTATTTAGGCCAGGTTCATGGGACCTATCTGTTAGCTGAAGCCGATGATGGGCTGTACCTGGTCGACCAACACGCCGCCCAAGAACGGGTCAACTACGAGTATTATCGACAGGCCATTGGGCAAGTTAGTGACGATGAGCAGAAGCTGTTGGTGCCGATTGTTCTGGACTACCCAACCACCGATATTTTGGCGTTAAATGACCACCTGGAGACTTTGGCGAGCGTCGGGGTCCACCTAGAGTCGTTTGGCCCGAACAGTCTAATCGTGCATGAGCACCCGACCTGGTTCAAAGCGGGGCAGGAGACGGCGACGATTAAAGAAATGATCGATTGGGTCTTGAAGGACGGTAAGCTATCCGTTGCCGCTTTTCGGGAGAAAACGGCGATTATGATGAGCTGTAAACGGGCTATCAAGGCCAATCATCATCTGGATGATCAACAAGCACAAGCCTTGCTCGCTAAGCTGGCAACGGCGGAGAACCCGTTCAATTGTCCGCACGGCCGCCCCGTTTTGGTCCACTTTACGGATCAAGATTTGGAACGGTTATTCAAGCGTATCCAGGATCCGCACCAGAGTGGGGATGACTGGGAAGCCTGATGGGGATACTCTTTGGCGGGCGAGTATGGTACAATTTAAAGGCAAACATATGTTTTTTTAAAGGAGCTTACAACCCATGTATGAATACCTACGAGGGATCGTTGCGGCGGTAACGCCGGACCACATCGTCGTGGACGTGAACGGGGTCGGGTACTTGGTCAACACGGCGAACCCGTACCGTTACACGGAAGATCAGACGGTGACGATTTATGTCTATCAGGCCGTTAGTGACACGGCGCAGACTCTATATGGGTTTGCGGATTTTGCTGAAAAACAGTTATTCTTAAAGCTGATCAACGTCAGTGGTATCGGGCCGAAGAGTGCCTTGGCGATTCTGGCGAATCCAGATCACGATGGCCTAATGATGGCCATTAAAACCAATGACGTGAGCTTCTTGACTAAGTTCCCTGGTGTGGGGAAGAAGACGGCTGGACAGTTGGTCTTGGACTTACAGGGTAAGCTCGATGACCTCGCGCCGGCTACGAGTTCGCAGCTCTTTGAACCGGAAGCCGTGGCAACCGGCGAAGGCAATCCGCAATTGGATGATTGCTTAGCGGCGTTAGCGGCTTTGGGGTACCGGGAAGCGGCCATCAAGAAGATTACCCCGCAATTGCGTCAATTTGCGGGTCAGAGTACGAACGATTACTTGAGTGAGGGCTTACGGCTCTTAACCAAATAAAGAAGGGAGGGGTCGCCCATGGCAGATGACGACCGTCTTGTGTCACCAGAACCGGCCGATGATCGTGAAGATTCCGTTGAAAAATCATTACGGCCCCAAACGCTGGCCCAGTACATTGGCCAGGCGCCCATTAAACACGAGTTGCGGGTTTATATTCAAGCCGCGAAACAACGGGAGGAATCCTTAGACCACGTGCTGTTGTACGGGCCACCAGGTCTTGGGAAGACCACGTTGGCCTTGGTAATTGCTAACGAGATGGGGGTTCAGATTCGAACCACCAGTGGTCCCGCGATCGAGAAGCCGGGAGATCTGGTTGCACTGTTAAATGAATTGCAGCCCGGCGATATCTTATTTATTGATGAAATTCACCGGCTGCCTAAAGTGGTTGAGGAAATGCTGTACTCCGCGATGGAGGACTTCTATATCGACATTGTGGTGGGGCAGGGCCCGACCGCTCATCCGGTGCACTTTCCGTTACCGCCGTTTACCCTGATTGGTGCGACCACCCGTGCTGGACTGTTATCAGCGCCGTTACGGGACCGCTTCGGAATCGTTGAGCACATGGCCTACTATGATGCCGACGATTTAGAAGACATCGTGGTTCGCTCGGCGGAGATCTTCCAGACGCCGATTGCCCCGGAAGGTGCCAAGGCGATCGCGTTGCGGTCACGCGGGACACCCCGGATTGCGAACCGGTTGCTGAAGCGGATTCGGGATTTTGCGGAAGTGTCGCCGGATCATGACACCATTGATCCCGTGATTGTGGACCACGCCCTGACCCTCTTGCGGGTTGATTCGGCGGGACTAGATCCTATTGATATCAAGTTGTTGACCACCATGATCGATTATTACAACGGGGGTCCGGTTGGCCTGAATACGTTGGCGGCGAATATCGGTGAAGAGACCGAAACGGTCGCCGCCATGTATGAACCGTACTTACTTCAGCGGGGCTTCTTGAAGCGAACCGCGCAGGGGCGTGTCGTGACGCCCGCTGGGTACGAACATCTGGGTCGGCCTTATCCGCAGCAGAATTAAGGGACGACTGGCGCAGTGGCCGTCCCTGATGTTGGGGAGGCGTGCGGTGTTTTCGCAGAGATAATGCCGAACATCCCTAGAATTTCCAGAAATAATTGGACGGATTCCCCGGATTCTGGTAAAGTTGTCCATTAGATAGGACACGAAGGAGTGAACGAATAGTGTTAGGAAATCTTGCAATCGCTGCCGGTGCTGGCGGCTCATACTCCACGTTGATCATTTTAGTGGTCTTCTTGGCGTTGATGTACTTCTTGATGTTACGGCCACAACAAAAGCAACAAAAGCAACACCGTGACATGATGAGTAAGTTAAGTAAGGGAGACCACGTCATTACGATTGGTCGTCTGCACGGGGTCATTGATGAAATCAACGACGCTGACAAGACGGTCACGTTGGACTGCGACGGGATCTACTTGGTCTTTGATTTACGGGCCATTGCCCAGGTAACGGCTCAAGCACCCCAAGCTGTCACGACACCAGCCGCTGATAAGGCTGATGACGCAGCTGACAAGGATGCTCAGGAAGACACCAGTGCTGCTGAAACGTCAGCAACTGATGATGCCGCTAAGCCAGCTGACGACTCTGCCGCTGACGATACGACGAAATAAGCCGATAAAAACGACTCCGTGGGGGTCGTTTTTTTGTTGGGAAAGATTGCGAGGGAACGTTCGTTCGAATATAATAAGGTTAATTTACAGGGAAGACCTTGGAATCATCGTTGAGAGCAGACATGACGGGAAAGGAGTGGGGCGGAGTGCCGCAACCGGAAGCGAAGTATACCCAGCGTAAGATTATTCACGTGGACATGGATGCCTTTTATGCGTCCATTGAGGAGCGGGACCATCCGCAGTTCAAGCACCACCCCTTAGTGATTGCCAAGGATCCCCGCAAAACGGGGGGACGTGGGGTGGTAGCAACGGCTGATTACGCCGCGCGCCGACACGGCATCCATTCGGCCATGAGCGCCAATGAAGCCCTAAAGTTGTGTCCGGAAGCCATCTTTCAGACGCCCAATTTTCCCCTTTACCGCGAGGTCTCCGCACAGATTCACCGGATCTTTCACGAATATACGGACAAAATCGAACCCGTGGCCTTCGATGAGGCCTACCTGGATGTGACCGAAAATAAGCACCATCTCCGCTCAGCCGTCCAGGTCGCTCACGAGATTCAAGCGGAGATTTACGACCAAACGCACCTGACCTGTTCCACGGGCATTTCGTACAACAAATTTTTGGCCAAAGAGGCTTCAGATTACCGTAAGCCGGTGGGGGTCAGCGTGATCTTGCCGGAAGATGCCCATGACTTTCTGATGGCGTTACCGATCAAACGGTTCCGGGGAGTAGGGAAGAAGACGGTGCCCAAGATGTATGATTTAGGCATCCAAACGGGCGCCGACCTGTATCAGCGCAGCCAACTGGCGTTGATCCATGACTTTGGGAAGTTTGGCTACGTGCTCTACCAACGGGTACGGGGAATTGATGAGCGGCCGGTCGCCTACCTGCGGGAGCGCAAGTCAATTGGCAAGGAGCGTACGTACGGGCCGCCACTAACCACGGCGGGGGAAGTAGAAAACCAGTTAACGTTTCTGGCCGAACGGGTAGCCCAAGCGGTCGCACGGAAACAGCGCCACGGGAAGACCCTGGTCTTGAAGCTACGAACCAGTGACTTTACCACGGTGACCAAGCGAATAACGCGAGACGACTTTATCGCGAACGATGCCACGACCTATTATGAGTTGGCCTGGGAACTTTACCAGAGCGTGGCGACACCGGACGAACAGATTCGTTTACTGGGCATCACGATCACGGGGCTGGCGTCACAGACGTTCGAGAACGTCAGCCTGCCACTTTGGGGTGATCAGTGAGTTTCTTTTGAAATTACCCGCTAAAACTTGTATACTGAAACGCAGTATTGTGGCGGAGTTCGCCACTAAATCGGAAAGAAAATGGGTGAAGAACATGGCGATTGAAGCTGCCATTTTAGAACAAATCAAACACTATCAAACAATTATTATTCACCGACACCAGCATCCAGACCCAGATTGTATTGGGGCGCAGTTGGGACTACGGACCATCTTACGGGCTAGTTTTCCCGACAAGACGGTCAAGGCCGTGGGTAAACATTACCCGGGTTTTGATTGGCTGGGGCAAGCCGACACGGACGTGACCGACGCGGATTACCGTGAAGCCTTAGTCATCGTGGTCGACACGGCCAACCAACCTCGGGTGGACGATGACCGGTGGCAAACGGGGAAGGCCGTGGTTAAGATCGACCACCACCCCAACGACGATGCCTTTGGGGACCTGCAGTGGGTCCGTGACCAGGCCTCTAGCACGTCAGAACTGCTATATGACTTTTATGCGGCCAACGCTGATGAATTAACGTTACCGGTCGAGGCTGCGCGGTTATTCTATGCCGGCATCGTGGGCGATACGGGTCGCTTTATGTACCCAGCTACCTCGGCGCACACCTTAGAAGTGGCCGGTAAGTTGATGACCACTGGGTTTTCAGCCAGCGATGTCAATCAGGCCGAAGACGAGATTTCACCTGCCATGGCCCGGTTGTCCGCGTACGTCTACCAGCACCTAACGATTCTGCCTAGTGGAGCAGCCTACTTGAAGTTGAGTGATGCTGATCTGGAACCCTTTGAGTTAGGGGAGACCGATTCGACATCGGCGGTCGTGCCTTTGCCGGGGAAGATCACCACGGTCAAGGCCTGGGCCTTCTTCGTTGAAGCTAAGGACCACACGTACCGGATTCGCCTACGCTCCAAGGGACCGTCCATTAACGGTTTGGCTAAGGCGCACGGCGGTGGCGGGCATGCGTTGGCCAGCGGTGCGACCGCACACGACCAAGCAGAGATTGACCAAGTCGTTCAGGAATTAGACGCCTTGGTTGCACAAGATAAAGGAGAATAGAATGACCGCAGATTTTACACAGTTTCACCTCCAAGACTACCTGATGAAGGCCTTGGATAAGATTGGGTTTCAACACCCTACGGCCGTCCAAGAAAAGCTGATCCCCATCATTGCTTCTGGCAAAGACGTGGTGGGTCAGTCCCAGACGGGGAGCGGTAAGACGCACACGTTCCTCTTACCCATCTTTAACCAACTGACCAGTGATGACCAAGTCCAGGCGGTAATCACCACGCCTAGCCGGGAGTTGGCCTATCAGATCCATTCGGCAGCGGAACAACTGGCCGCGGAAGCACCCTTTGAGATTCGTATTGGGAACTATGTCGGGGGAACGGATAAGAAACGGCAAATCACCAAGCTGGCCCATAACCAGCCCCAATTGGTGATTGGGACGCCTGGTCGGGTCATGGACTTGATTCAATCGGACGCATTGAACGTGCACACCACGCGACAATTCGTGGTGGATGAAGCCGATATGACGCTGGATCTAGGGTTCTTGGACCAGATTGACAAGATTGCTAGTCGGATGCCGCAGCACCTACAAATGATGGTCTTTTCCGCAACGATTCCACAAAAGCTGAACCCGTTCTTGCGCAAATACCTGAACCATCCCGTGATCGAAGAGATTCCCGCATCAGCGATTATCAGTGATACCATCGATAATTGGTTGATTTCAACCAAGGGTCAGGACCGTAACCGGCTGATCTACCAACTGATCACGATGGGGGAACCCTACCTGGTCTTGATCTTCGCGAACACCAAGACGCGAGTCGAAGAATTGCACCATTACCTGCAATCCCAAGGGTTAAAGGTCGCCATGATTCATGGGGGCATCAAGCCGCGGGAGCGGAAGCGGGTCATGCGTGAAGTGAAGAACTTGCAGTTCCAATACGTCGTGGCAACGGACTTGGCGGCGCGAGGAATTGATATCGAAGGCGTTTCCCACGTCATCAACGATGATATTCCGGAAGACCTAGAGTTCTTTATTCACCGGGTTGGCCGGACGGGACGTCAGGGGATGCCGGGGACGGCCATCACGCTGTACTCGCCCGGAGAAGAAAAGTTGGTCTCCGAGATTGAAGCCTTGGGTATCCACTTCCAACCTAAGCGAATTCGCGATGGTGAGATCGTTGATTCTTACGACCGGAACCGCCGGACCAAGCGACGGAAGTCCACGCAACACTTGGATCCCACGTTGATTGGGATGGTCAAAAAGAAGAAAAAGAAGATTAAGCCAGGGTACAAGCACCAGATCAAGCAGGCCATTCACGCGAAGAAGGACCAAGAACGGCGAATCGAGCAGCGAGCCGCGGCTCGTGCCGAACGGAAACGGCGGAAGCGTAATTCGGACCGTTACCAATAAACAATGATTGACAAGCATTCTGGGGCCACCTATAATTTCAAGTGGACAATTAAATATCAACAGAGGATATGCCGCTAACCGCCGATTTTCAGAAACGTTTTGGGTGCTGTGAAAAACGATTCGGCCGCTAGTTGGCGCTCCCTCGATTTATCGCGACTCGGCGTTATGAGTTCAAGAGGTTAACGATCAAACATCGTTGCAAGTAAAGTGGTACCGCGTTTCGGCGTCTTTACGGGCAACGGTGTTTTTTATCTTTTTTTGGAGGTTTTAAGAGATGAAAGAGCTAAGCAGTAGTCAGATTCGACAGATGTACCTCGACTTTTTTAAGAGCAAAGGGCACACCATCGAACCAAGTGCGTCACTAGTCCCTAAGGATGATCCATCGTTACTGTGGATCAACTCTGGGGTTGCGACCATGAAGAAGTACTTTAGTGGGCAAGTCGTTCCGGAGAACCCACGGTTGACCAGTTCCCAGAAGAGTATCCGGACCAACGATATTGAAAACGTTGGTCGGACGGCGCGGCACCATACGCTGTTTGAAATGCTGGGGAACTTCTCAGTGGGGGATTACTTTAAGAAAGAAGCCATTACTTGGGCGTGGGAACTCCTAACGTCCCCAGACTGGTTCGGTTGGGATCCGGACAAGTTGTACATGACGGTCTACCCTAAGGATACCGATGCCCAGGAATTCTGGGAAAAGGCCGGTGTGGCCCCAGATCACATTATTCCCGTCGAGGATAACTTCTGGGACATTGGTGAAGGGCCTTCGGGTCCCGATTCCGAAATCTTCTACGACCGGGGAGAAAGCTTCAACAACCTCGCAGAAGATGATCCCGAGAACTACCCGGGTGGTGAGAATGAACGGTACCTGGAGGTTTGGAACATTGTGTTCTCACAATTTAACCATGAACCTGACGGCAGCTACAAGCCACTTCCCCGGAAGAACATTGATACGGGGATGGGCTTAGAACGGGTCGTTTCGATCTTCCAGAACGCCAAGACGAACTTCGAGACCGACCTCTTCTTGCCGATTATTCACAAGACGGAAGCGCTCAGCGCGGGGAAGAAGTACGGCGCCGATGCGGAGGACGACATCTCCTTTAAGGTGATTGCGGACCACGCGCGGGCCATTACCTTTGCCATTGGCGACGGTGCTTTGCCTGGCAACGAAGGCCGAGGCTACGTTATCCGGCGGTTGATCCGGCGGGCCGTTGTTAACGGCCAGAAGTTAGGGATTCAGGGCGCCTTCTTGGACCAATTAGTCCCAATCGTAGGCGAAATCATGCAGTCCTATTACCCAGAAGTCTTACAACAAAAGGACTACATTGCCAAGGTCGTTCGGTCAGAAGAAGACCGGTTCGGTGAGACTTTGAATGGTGGGTTGGACCTGTTGAACGGCCTGATTGCGGACCTGAAGCAAAACGGGGGCCAAGAGATTGCTGGGGCGGACGCCTTCAAGCTTTACGATACCTATGGGTTTCCGGTTGAATTAACGCAGGAATATGCGATCGACCAGGGCATCTCTGTCGACCAAGCTGGGTTCAAGGCTGAGATGCAAAAGCAAAAGGACCGTGCCCGGAATGCTCGAGGCAAGCAAAAGGCCATGGGCTTACAACACGACTTGTTGATCAACGTGAAGACGCCAAGCGAGTATGTCGGCTATACCCAATTAGAGACCCAAAGTACGTTGACGGAACTGGTCGTTGATGATCAGTTGGCGGATGAAGCCGTTAGCGGGACGGCCGAGGCGATGTTTGATACCACGCCATTCTACGCTGAAATGGGTGGTCAAGTGGCCGATAAAGGGGACATCTACGACCTAGACGGCCACGTAGTCGCCCACGTTACGGACGTTCAACACGCCCCTAACGGACAGAACCTGCACACCTTAGACGTGGTGGCACCTTTGAAGAAGGGCACCAAGTATGCCCTGAAGGTTGACCAAGTCTTCCACAGCAAGGTGGAAAAGAACCATACGGCGACCCACTTGCTGGATAAGGCCTTGCGGAACGTCTTCGGGGAACACACCCAGCAAGCTGGTTCCTTGGTTGAAGGGGACTACTTGCGGTTTGACTTCACCCACTTCGGTCAAGTTGACCCTGCGGACTTAGCTAAGGCTGAGGCCATCGTGAACCAGCAGATCTTCGCGGAGCTTCCGGTCACGACGGTGGTTACCGATATCGAGAGTGCCAAGAAGATGGGTGCGATTGCCCTGTTCAGCGAGAAGTACGGGAAGACTGTCCGGGTCGTGAGCGCCGGTGATTTCGTAACCGAGTTCTGTGGTGGGAACCACGTTAAGAACACCAACGAAATCGGGTTGTTCAAGATTACCTCGGAATCCGGGGTCGGTGCGGGTGTCCGGCGGATTGAAGCCGTGACCTCCGGCGCCGCTTACAAGTACTTGAACGACCACGACAACGTCTTGCGGTCAGTCGCAAACGACTTGAAGGTCACGCAACTCAGTGACGTGGCGGGTAAGGTCCAAGCCTTACAAGCCCAAGTTAAGGAATTGCAACAAAAGCAAGCCACGTTGGAAGGCAAGTTGGCCGGCGAACAAGCTGGTGCGGTCTTCGAAAAGGTCGTCCAAGCGGGTCAGTATCGTTTGATCAGCGGGACCGTCCAGGTTTCGAAGATGGACCAACTGCGGGCTTTAGCCGATACTTGGCGTGAAAAGGCCTTATCTGACGTCTTGGTCTTGGGAGCAGAAGTCAACGGCAAGGCAAACTTGCTGGTAGCCGTCAGTGCCGATAAGCAAAAGCAGGTCAAGGCGGGCGACTTGATCAAAGCCATTGCACCGAAGATCAACGGTGGTGGTGGCGGTCGGCCAAACCTGGCTCAGGCCGGGGGGAAGAACCCAGCAGGGTTGCCGGATGCCATGGCCGCCGCAGCGGATTGGTTGACGACCCAAGCTTAGTGACCGCAAGGGTCCAACACAAGTTGTCAAGAACTGAAGAACCTGGGACGAAGATGGTCTCAGGTTCTTTTGCTTGTTGTGGGAGTATCCTGGCCATTTTCCCCAGCGTTATCGTCTCGAATCAACCGGTCAGGTGGTATCATAGAACTGGGGAAATTAAACGGTATTTCAAGACCGATGCTGAGTATTGGGCGATGGCAAGTTGTTGTATTACGAAAACATTACATCGGGGGTCGGTCGTTGTAGTTTGCTAGTCAATCGAGTAAAATTGACACTAAGTGAGGAAGTGCGGGGGTGTTATATAGTGAGTTCATTAGACAAAACGATGTATTTTGACTTTGGTGCCAACCAACCAAAGGACGTGCACGATACGCTGGTGACGGTCTATCAGGCACTAGAAGAAAAGGGATATAACCCAATTAATCAGATTGTCGGGTACCTACTATCAGGCGATCCTGCGTACATCCCGCGAATCAATGATGCGCGGAATTTAATTCGCAAGCACGAGCGTGACGAGATCATTGAAGAACTCGTACGTTTCTATCTGAATCAGAATGGACCGGTGAAACCTTCATGAAGTTAATGGGATTAGACGTTGGCTCACGGACCGTTGGGGTCGCCATCAGCGATGCCCTAGGTTGGACGGCTCAGGGGGTAGAGATTATCCCCATTGATGAAGACGCAGAAGTATTTGGGTTAGACCGGGTGGCTGAATTAGTCACTGAGCATGAGGTCGGCGGGTTTGTGGTCGGTCTCCCCAAGAACATGAACAATACGTTGGGCCCGCGGGTCGCAGCTTCTCAGCGCTACGGCCAAATGTTGACGGATCGCTTCCATTTACCTGTGGACTTTGAAGATGAACGGTTGACAACGGTTGAGGCGGAGCGTATGTTAGTGGAACAAGCTGACACGTCACGGCGGAAACGCAAGCGGGTCATTGATAAATTAGCAGCTGGGTTAATCCTGCAGAACTATTTAGATCGGCACGGTAAGTTAACCCGAGAAAAGTGAGGTTTCCCATGAACGAAGACCAAGAACAAATTACGTTAGTAGACGAAAATGGTAACGAAGAATTATACGATGTGTTATTTACGTTTGAATCCGACGATTTTGGTAAGTCCTACATTTTGATTTACCCTTCTGGTAAGCGTGATGATGAAGAAGTTGACATCCAAGCTTATGCTTTACCAGCCGATGATGATCCAGCTAACCCATCCGGGGGCGATTTACAATTAATCGAGTCCGATGAAGAATGGGACATGATCGAATCTGTTTTGAACACGTTCTTATCAGACGGAACGGTTGATCCGAACGCGGGCAAGCAAAAGTAAGTGACACCAAAGGGGCGGATTTCCGCCCTTTTTGTTTGCCGTCAGGTTCGGTCGGCTGGCTACTGCTGATGGCGGATTAATGGTAAAATAAGACGTTGTGGAAAACAGGAGGAATAACCAAATGGCAGAACAAACACACCGGTTTAAAGCAAAAATTGCGGGGAAGACGTACACAATTGTGGGTAAGGCAACGGACGCCCACATGCGGGCGGTCACCCAGGTGTTAAATGAACAGTATGATCAATTAAAGAATCAGTTACCAGCTAGTGTGACGAAAGAGGACGCCGCGGTTTTAATGGCGTTCAACGCGATTTCGGATCAACTGAAGTTACAAGCACAGCTAGACGCACGGGCGACTTCGACGGATTCGACTGATGAGCCGGCCACGCCTTCCGCCACGGATTCAGCTAACTCGGAAACGGGGGATTAGGGTGGTTCTTAGCTTGGGCATTCTCCTGGTCCTCTGGTTAGGATTTCACCGGGGATATCGGCGAGGACTGGTCCTACAAGTCCTGTTGTCGTTAGGGTACCTAGTGGTGTGGTTGGTGGCCCGAGTCGGCGCTCGGCCGTTAGCCAGTGGACTGGGGCAGTTTGTGGGGAGTCTTCCCCTCAACGCGACCGTCAGTCCCGTAGCCGTGAGTCAGAGCAGCAGTTTCTTTTTGAACGGGCTCGCGTTCTCAGCAATTCTGACCGTGGGCTATTTTGTGATTCGTCGGTTAGCCTATGGATTGAACCGAGTGACTTGGTTACCAGTCATTCACCAGGTAAATTCCTTAGCGGGTGGCTTTATTAATTTGGCCATTCGGTACGTCTTAATTTTTCTAATTTTAAATTTATTGATCTTGTTACCCAGTACCAGCTTTCAGCACAGTTACCAAGCGTCTCCCGTGGCGCAGTGGATTGTGAAACAGACGCCGCTGTTGTCTAAGCGGGTCCTCCACTGGTGGCTGGTTGAGCATTAAGGATGCGAGAGAGGAGTCAAAATGAATCAAAAAACGCTTAATATTATGGAATATGACCGCATCAAGCAGGCTATTCGCGGTTATCTAGTCTCTGCAGCGGGTCAGCATGAACTGGCTAAGCTGCACCCCACGGCGGACCGTGAGCGCCTACAACGGTGGTTAGATGAGACCCAAGATGGGGCTGACATCTACCGACTAGAAAGCGGCATCCCGTTACCTAAACTAGATGATATTCGCCCGCACCTGAAACGGTTGGCGCTGGAGGCGGTCCTGAACGGTTTGGAGTTGGCCCAGATCAGCCGGGTTCTCTGGACCACTAGTTCCGTGGTTCGCTTCTTCGATCAACTTGCGGATAAAGAAGTCACGTTACGCCAGCTTAATGATGAAGTGCATGAGCTGGTCACGATTCCGGACGTCACGCGGCGGCTGCGGACCTCGCTGGAGGGCGATGGGCACCTGACCGATGACGCGTCGCCAGAGTTGCGGCAGATTCGCCAACACATTACGCAAACGGCGGCCGCTATTCGGCAGACCATGGATCAGTACACACGGGGCAAGGATGCCAAGTACCTTAGTGAGACGATCGTGACGATTCGGGACGACCGGTACGTTTTACCGGTGCGCTCGGAGTATAAGCAGCACTTTGGCGGTATCGTCCATGACCAAAGTGCCAGTGGTCAGACGCTGTTTATCGAACCGCAGGCAGTGGTGGGGTTAAATAACCAGTTGCGGCAGAATCAAATGGCGGAACGTCACGAAGAACAACGCATCTTAGCGGAGTTAACGGCGCTACTGGATCCATACCAACATGAGATCTTGCGAAACGCACAGATCTTGGGTCACCTAGACTTTGTGAATGCTAAGGCGAAGTACGCCCACCAGATGAAGGCCACGGAGCCGCAGCTATCAGCGGATGACCAGATTAACTTGCGGCAGGCTCGCCATCCATTGATCGACCCTAAAAAGGTGGTCGCCAACGATATCACGATGGGGCAAGACTACAAGACCATCGTGGTCACGGGGCCGAACACGGGTGGGAAGACCATCACGTTAAAGACTTTGGCGCTTCTACAATTGATGGGACAATCCGGCTTGTTTATTCCCGCTAATGAGCACAGTACGATTGGTGTCTTTGACGACATCTTCGCGGATATTGGGGATGAACAATCCATTGAGCAGAGCTTGAGTACGTTCTCCGGTCATATGGAGAACATCGTTAGCATCCTGGCCCACGCCGATGAACATAGTCTAGTGGTCATTGATGAACTAGGAGCCGGAACGGATCCACAAGAAGGGGCCGCGTTAGCGATTGCCATCTTAGATGACCTGGGAACCCTCGGTAGTTACGTGATGGTTTCGACCCACTACCCAGAGCTAAAAGCGTACGGGTACAATCGGCCGGAAACCATTAATGCTAGTATGGAGTTTGACGTCCAGACGTTGCAGCCAACGTACCGGTTACTGATCGGGATTCCTGGACGTAGTAACGCCTTTGACATTGCGGCGCGGCTGGGGATGCCGGAACAAGTAGTTGCGGCGGCCCGGAGCTTAACGGACCAGGATAGCCAAGATTTAAACGCCATGATTGCGGACCTGACGGAACAGAAGCGTCGGGCGGATGCGGATGCAGATAGCTTGCAGACGCAACTCCAAGAAGCGACGGAACTCCACCAAGACTTACAAAAACGCTTTGACCAGTATCAGCATCAGAAAGACCAATTGATGCTGGATGCTAAGCGTGAGGCCAATCGTTTAGTGGATGAGTCACGTAAACGGGCTAACCAGATTATTGCGGATATTCGCAAGAAACAGTTAGCAGCTGGTCAGAGTGTGGTCAAGGAAGACGAATTAATTGCTGCCCAAGGAGCCTTGAACGCCTTACAACAGGACACTGGGTTGAAGAAAAACCGGGTTCTGCGACGGGAAAAGGCCAAGCACGCCTTTAAGAAAGGTGATAACGTCTTGGTCAAGTCTTACGGGCAACAGGGTGTCTTGATGCAACAGTTGGACGATGACCATTGGGAGGTTCAACTGGGCATCTTGAAGATGAAGATTGCGACCAGTGACCTTGAAAAGGGGGCCGACCCGGCCAAGTCCCGCAAGCAGCCTAAGGCAACGGTTCAGCGTACGGGGTCAAGCGGGATGTCACCCACTCTGGATCTCCGAGGCCACCGTTACGAAGAAGCCATGGCCGAAGTGGACCGCTACATTGATTCGGCGTTGTTAGCCGGCTACCCGTCCGTCACGATTATTCACGGAAAAGGGACTGGTGCGTTACGCCAGGGTGTCACGAATTATCTGAAAGGCAACAAGCGCATTAAGAGCTTTGGCTTCTCACCAGCCAATGCGGGTGGTGACGGGTCAACGATTGTACGCTTCAAGTAAGTGACAACTCAATTGTGAGCAATCTAGTTGTTTTTTCAGCGCAGTCTGGTAGACTAATTGGTGAACGGAATTTTGTCTCATGAAGTTAACTTGGGAATTTGAAAGGGAGGCAGCAAAATGGTTACGGAAACCACTGATAAGACATTCGAACAGGACACAGCTACGGGTGTGACCTTAACTGACTTTTGGGCAACTTGGTGTGGTCCTTGCCGGATGCAATCACCAGTTGTTGAACAACTGTCTGAAGAAATGGGTGATCAGGTGACGTTCAACAAGATGGACGTCGATGCCAACCCGAACACGCCACAGAACTTCGGTATCATGAGTATTCCAACGCTCCTGGTTAAGAAGGATGGCGAAGTGGTCGACTCCATCGTGGGGTACCACTCTAAGGACCAATTAAAGAAGATTTTGGACCAATACGTGGAAGCGTAAGGGTCGATAATAAAAGGGTTCAGGACGGATGCGTCCTGAACCCTTTTATGGTCTGATGGAGAAGTGATTATTCAGTTGCGTCTGGGTCAGAATCCGGTGCGTCTGGTTCCCCGAGAATGGTCAACGGTGTTGGAGCGTCGTAATCGGGAATCACGTCGTCTGGATCCGTGTAGACGTCGAAAGTGACGGCTTGGTTCCGTAACTTGCGGGGACTATCGACTAGTTCGGCTTCCGTTGCAATTCCGAGTTGTTGGGCCATCATTTCAGCTAAGAAGCCAGCCTCTAACGTAAAGTCAGGGGTGGTGGTCAGTTGTTTACGCAGTGCGACGGGTTCCCCGCTAAGTTGCCACCGGGTCATCTGGCCACTTTGTTTGATCAACGCCAAGGTGCCGAAGCCAGCTTGACGGAAGAACGTGGCGGCGTCTTTGGGATTGGCTAAGGGAAACTTACGCGCTAGGGATTTACCTGCCCAATACCCAATGGCCCCCTTGTCGTCTCCGAGTAATTCAGGTAAGAGGGCGTCTCGAAATAGTAGTTGTGGCAAGTAGGGCGCGCCCGCCGCGTCGCTCATGACGGTTTGGTATAAGTTCTTCACGATAGTAAGCTCCTTTAATAGATTTCAATCGGTTGTTACCTCAGTATTATTATAACCCATAAAGGGCGTTACACGGCGCTCGTCATGAATTTAACAGATTCTTAGGGGGAATTGCGGGTGGTGAACCCGTAAACTTGAAACCGGTTCATAAATGGGTGATAATATAGATTCAAGCAAAAAACGAAGGAGCGTAGCCTCATGAAAAATCATCCAATTGGGTTAATGGATTCAGGGGTTGGCGGTTTAACGGTTCTCAAGGAAATTCAGCGGTTGTTGCCAACCGAGGAAACAATTTATTTAGGGGACCAAGGTCGGTTGCCCTATGGTCCCCGGTCGGCGGCGGAAGTTTTGCAGTTCACCCGCCAAATTGAAGCTTTTCTTGAGCAACAGGCCCAAATTAAATTGATGGTCATTGCTTGTAACACAGCCACTGCGGCGGCATTGAAGCCGTTGCAAGCGGAGGTCGGCATTCCCATCGTGGGGGTCATTGCCCCGGGAGCGCAAGCGGCTGTTCGAACGACCCGAAATCACCGAATTGGCGTCATCGCTACGGCAGGGACGGTCAAAAGCGACCAGTACCACCAAGAAATTGTGGCGCAAGATTCTCAAAACACGGTGATCAGCTTAGCCTGTCCGGAATTCGTAACGCTGGTCGAAGCCAATGACCTGACCTCAGCGCACGCGCAACAAGTGGTGGCCCAGAAATTGGCGCCCTTAGTGGCGCAGAACCTGGACACCCTGATTCTGGGCTGCACCCATTTTCCGCTTTTACGGCCGTTGATTCAGTCCGTGATGGGGCCGCAAGTCACCTTGGTTGATCCGGGGACGGCTACGGCCCAGCGGGTGGCCACCCTGTTGGCGGATAAGGGATTGGCTAATGATCGCGGACGGGTACATCCGGCTGGTCAGTATTACACCACGGCGGCAGTGAATCACTTCGATTTCTTAGCGAATCAGTGGTTGGTCCAGGCACCCGTCCATGCCCAGACAGTGGCGGTCGCTACGCTGGAAAAGCTGGCACCGCAAATAACGGAGGTCGATTAAATGAAAGATGAAACGATTGTAATTGCCACGACGAACGCCGGGAAGGCCCGTGAATTCCGCGCCATTTTTGAGCCTAAGGGCTTAACGGTCAAGACCTTGGCGGACTTTACCGCGTTACCGGCCATTCAAGAAACCGGGCAGACATTCACTGAAAATGCCAAACTGAAGGCGACAACGGTTGTCCAGGCGACGCGGTTACCCGTCTTGGCGGACGACTCGGGTTTGATGGTCGATGCCTTAAATGGTGAGCCGGGTATCTACTCCGCACGGTATGCGGGTGATCACGATGATGCCAAGAATAAGGCGAAGCTGCTTAAGAAATTACAGGGGGTTCCCGCTCCTAAGCGGACTGCGAGCTTCCATACGTCGCTGGTGCTGGTCAAACCGAACGGTCACGAATTAGTCACGACCGGTGAGATCAAAGGTGAAATTCTGACGGCGGAACGGGGGACAGACGGTTTCGGTTACGATCCTTTATTCTACGTTCCAGCCGAGGGACAGACCTTTGCGGAGATGCCATTAGCGCGGAAGAACCAGATCAGTCACCGCGCCCGGGCGACCGCAGCGATGTTAGCAGAGTTTGACGAATGGTGGGAGGCATAACACATGGCACGTTGGTTGATTGTGAGCGATAATCATGGCGATGCGGATATTTTACCGGAACTGACGAAACGGTTACGGCCGGATGTGACGTTCCATTGCGGCGATTCGGAAATGAAGTTGCAGGATGCGTGGTTCCAAAAACCACAGACCTACGCGGTCCGCGGAAATATGGATATTGATGAAACTTTTCCGCTGGTGCAGACGCCAACGGTCAATGGGTGCCGGGTCTTATTGACCCATGGGCACCGAGATGCGATTCATTGGGACCTGACGAAGCTTAAGCTACACGCTGAGGCGGTACAGGCCCAAGCCGTTTTCTTTGGGCACACCCATGAATTGGCGGTGGAAGAATTGGATGGCCGGCTGTTTTTGAATCCGGGGAGTATTAGTCAGCCTAGAGGCGAATTTCGGTCGTTGGGCGGGACTTGTGCGCTGGTGACGGTGACACCGGAAGCTTGGCACGTGCAGTATTACACCCGAGATTGCCGTCCCGTGACCCGCTTGCAATTTACGTTTGAGCGCCCCAGAAAGGATGAGTAGTCGATGATTGATGCTGCGGTCGAGCAGCTTCTCCGCCAAGACCCTAAGAGCTATGTAATCCCCGCGGAGGTCGTGGCCAACGTGACGGCGACCAATACGCTGGAGCACGCGTTAATGGTGCTCTCAAAGGTTGGGTACACGCGAATTCCGGTCCTCGCTCCAGATGACCACCTCCAAGGCCTCTTAGCGTTATCCGATGTGACCGACAATCTGTTACGGGTTCCAGGAGCCGCTGTGGAGAATCTGAATCAAGTCCTGGTGAGTGATGTGATGCGGCCGGTGACCCATTGGGTGGATGATCCCACGAAGTTAGAGAAGATTTTGAATCTTTTAGTGGACGAACCCTTTTTGCCGCTGGTGGATGACCAGATGATTTTCCAGGGAATTATTACGCGTCGCGAGATTCTTAAGCGCGTAAATTACTTAGCACATAATTTAAATCGCCAATACACGGTTACCCCCAAGATGATCGATACGCCGGCGAACTAATAAAGAACCTTCCCAAAGACTATGTTGTCCAGGGAAGGTTCTTTGGATTTAGGCGTTCGATGACGTGGTTACGGTGTGGGTGGGGAGAGTGATCCCCGCCTGTCGAATCGCCCGTAGGTAAGCCGTCAGAAACGTTGCTTGGAGGTTGAACTGCGCACCGTTTTTTGTGAGCAGAACCACCTGGTAGACCAACTCCCCGGAAGGTAGCGTCACGACCCCGGTGAGTAGGGGCTCGTCGATGATGTGGGGATGTTGGGGAACGAGTTGCGCGTTGACTTTCTCGATAATGGGCGTTAGCCGTTCGACGGGAGTGGTTGCGGCAATCGGAATGTTGACTAAGGCCCGCATATTATTACGCGAACGGTTCGCGATGATGGTGATATTGCGATTGGGAATGTAGTTGACGGTCCCGTCAACGCTAGTGACTTGGGTGGTCCGTAAGCCTAAAGCGGTGACGGTCCCCTCAATCGTACCGATCTTCACGGCATCACCGACGTCGAATTGTTGTTCGATGAGGATGGAGATTCCGGTGACCAAGTCACTCACAAAGCCTTGGGCCCCGAGTCCTAGTGCCAGACTGAAGATTCCGGCCCCAGCGACTAACGTGCCTACCGGAACGCCCAGCGTTGACAGCAACGCGTAGATCCAGAAGAACAGGACCGTGTAGTGGAAGAGGTTCAGGGTCAGCATGCTGATGGTCTGCAGCCGATTACTGGTCTGATCGCGCTTCGCGAGGTAGCGTTTAAAGCTACGACTGAGAATGGCTTTTCCGATCAGGTTGATCAAGAAGAACAACACCGTTAGGGCAATCAAGTTCAAAAAGCGGGTCGTGATCAGGTGGAAAAAGGATTCCCAGTTAAAAGAACGGACATAGTTTTGAAACCACTTGGACGTTGTGGCCGTCGTGGTGACTAATAGTTGCGGCGTCAAGAGACGAGCCTCCTTTGAAGTAAAATAAACTGAAGATTAGCGCAATCAATAGCGTTAAATTCGCAGAACTTCTCCTAGTTTAGCAGATTTTAAGGACGGCGCCCACCGCTACCGGGAAAATCTTGGGACGGGCGGGGTTTTAATTGCGCGGGACCGGTGAGAATGCTATTCTAGTGGTAAGTAACCGAATACAAGGAGGGGTTGTCATGACCGGTGGACAAGTAGCGGGCCTCATTGCAGCAATTGCTGTGCTGATTTTAGTGCTCTTCATTGGCATGTTCTTAATGAAGTTGAATAAAACGTTGGGTGAGTTGAATCGCTCAATGAAGACGATGACGAATGATGTGGATACCATTAGTCATCAGGCGGAGAACATCATGGCGAACGCCAATGAATTGCTCGAAGACGTTAACCAGAAGGTCGCTACGATTGACCCAGTCTTTCAGGCAGCGGCGGACTTGGGTGAAAGTGTCTCCGATCTGAATTCAGCGACCCGTAAGTTAACTGATCGCGTGAGTGATACGGCAAAGCAAACGGCGAAGACTTCGTTGGCCGCACGGGTCGGGAAGACCGCGTTCGACCTTTATCGCAACCATAGTCGGAAACAGAACACACAAGATTAAGTCATAGAAGGGAAGTCAGCATCATGGCAAAACACAAATTATTAGCAGGTTTAGTATTAGGTGGCGCAGCGTTTGCGGCGTACCACGCTTTAGATTTGGAACAACGGGAAGCCTTGAAGGACACTGTTCGGGATAAGGGCAACGCCTTAAAGGACCGGGCAGTGGATTATGCCTTTTACGCCGCTGACGCCTTAGATGACTTTAAAGAAGGCTTAAACGACCGTCAGGCAGCGAAGACGGATGACGTCTCAACTGATGAG
The DNA here is from genome assembly GCF_032197885.1 of Levilactobacillus namurensis. Lineage (NCBI taxonomy): Bacteria > Bacillati > Bacillota > Bacilli > Lactobacillales > Lactobacillaceae > Levilactobacillus > Levilactobacillus namurensis. Next base: position 1,079,904 of record NZ_CP134159.1, read on the forward strand.
CCGGTCACCGATGATGCGCCGGATGATGATATCGTCTTGAGCAGTGACGATGTGGCTGAGCTCCATAAGACTGTTGAACAGCATGCCTCAGCGGATGATGACGATACCAATCAAGCCGATTTAACTGACTCAACTGATTCAACCACGTCGACGACGGACCAAGCTGAATAACTAGACCAGTGTTGGTAGCGCGTCTCGCAGAAGTAGCATCTTCTGCGAGACGTTTTTTGATTCGGTAGCCATTCAAAAAGGACTTGAGACCGCGGTCTCAAGTCCTTTTACGTTGACGTGGGTAGTTAGCCGACGTAGGTTAATTCTTTAGATGTGTGCGTGAATGGCAAAGAACCGTCCTCCGTGACGTGGACGCAGTCTTCAATCCGTACGCCAGCGACACCGGGGATGTAGATTCCTGGTTCAATGGAGAAGCACATGCCTGGCTCCAAGACCAAGTCGTTCCCGGCCATGATGGATGGGAATTCATGATCGCTCATCCCCATACCGTGACCCAGACGGTGAATGAAGTATTCGCCGTAACCGGCCTTGGTAATGATGTCCCGGGCAATTTTGTCCAATTCAGCGGCAGTCATACCGGGCTTAACCGCTGCTTGAGCGGTCAATTGGGCTTCTAGACAGACGGCGTAGATTTCCTTTTCTTTAGCCGTAGGGGTTCCTAGAGCCACCGTCCGGGACGCATCACTGATGTAGCCGTCGTAGACCGTTCCTAGGTCGAACAGCACCAGTTCGTTGTTAGCGAACTTGGTATCGTTAGTCGCGCCGTGAGGTTCAGCGGCGTGGGCCCCGGCTTGAACTAAGCTTCCAAAAGACATTTCCATAATGCCTTCTTGCATCAGCGCGTACTGTAACTCGGCAACGGCGGATTGCTCCGTCTTGCCCGCCTTTACGGCAGCAAAACCGTGTTCAAACGCAAAGTCGTCCCATTTCCCAGCAATTTCCAATTTTTTGATTTCAGCGGGAGTTTTGATGAGCCGCATGTGGTCAATAAAACTGGTGATGTCGAGGTCGAATTGGGGATTGGTGAACTGGGCCGCGAGGGCTTCCATCCGGGCAACGGGTAACTGCCCCTTTTCCAAAGCGATGCGGCCGGGGTTCACGTGACGTTGCTTGACCTGGTCGCCAATCATGGCCCAAGGGTCTTCGTGGTCCAGGTACCCAATGACCGGGAATTGCCAACCGGTGGACTTGATGACTTCCACTTCTAAGGCTGGTGCGAAGATAAATGGATCTTGGTCGGGAAAGATGACCAACGCGAGCACCCGTTCAATCGGGTCGCTTCCAAAGCCAGTCAGGTATTGAATGGTTTTAGGGTTGCTCAGATAGGTGAGATCTGCGTGGTGTTCCGCCGTCCATTGTTGAATCTGTTCGAGTTTTGACATAAAATCACCCCTTCAAATGATAGACATATTATAGCATAGTCGGACTCAAGGCTTGAAAAATCCTTGGAAATAGGGTATTCTTTGATGTGAAAGCGCTTTCACACTTGCGCATGAAACACAGGTTCTGTATACTAGTTCAGGTCGCATGAAAACGAATGAAAACAACTTAAATCACTGAAGAAAGGGCTATCGCAAATGGAAAAACAAACAGTAACAATTTACGATGTGGCGCGCGAAGCGGCGGTCTCAATGGCTACCGTTTCACGGGTGGTTAACGGGAATCCTAACGTTAAGCCAGCAACGCGTAAGAAGGTACTTGAGGTCATTGACCGCTTAGACTACCGGCCAAATGCCGTTGCACGGGGCTTGGCTAGCAAGAAGACCACGACGGTGGGGGTTATTATTCCCGACGTCACCAACGAATACTTCGCTTCGTTGGCACGGGGGATTGATGATATTGCCATGATGTACAAGTACAACATCATCTTGACGAACTCCGATGAGAACGGAGGAAAAGAAGTCCAGGTCTTGAACACCTTGATGGCTAAGCAAGTCGATGGCATCATTTTCATGGGGAACCAAGTGACGCCAGAATTACGTGACGAATTCAAGCGCTCAAAGGCGCCAATCGTTTTGGCGGGTTCCGTGGATGCCGAAAAGTCTCAGCCTAGCGTCAACATCGATTATGTTGCTGCGGTTGCGGAAGCTGTTAAGAACTTGATCGATCACGGAAATCAAAAGATCGCCTTTGTTTCGGGACCGATGGATGAAGCCATTAACCACGATTACCGGTTAAAGGGTTACAAGAAGGCCTTGAAGGATGCGGGCTTATCCTATGATGATAAGCTGATCTTTGAGACGGATTACACTTATAAGGCCGGCCAAGCCTTAGAACCAGCCTTAATGGCTGCCGGTGCGACGGCGGCCTTCGTGGGTGATGATGAGTTGGCCGCTGGGGTGATGAACGGCTTGACGGACGCTAACGTGGACGTTCCTGGTGAATTTGAAGTGATTACCAGTAACGACACTAAGTTAACGGAATTAGTTCGGCCTAAGATGAGTTCCATCACCCAGCCGTTGTATGATATTGGTGCCGTGGCGATGCGGCTACTGACTAAATTAATGAATAATGAAGCGGTTGATGAAAATACCGTCATTCTGCCTTACGGGTTGATGAAACGGAGCTCAACTAAGTAGTCTTTTCAATTTCATGAAAATTGGAAGACGCCTGAAAGCCGAGACGATTGTCTCGGCTTTTTTGCTGAATTTAAGCGCGCCTTAATCTTTTCGGGGAACGTGTGTGCTACAATGGTAGAAACTTAAAGTAGGGATGGAGGTGGCTTTTGGTGAGTGCCAATAGTCGAATGGAACGTTATCATTCAACGCGAGAAGCGCCAACGCCTCAGCCACAAGCGTCACAGCCTTATCGCCGCCGGCCTGCCTTAGCGCGGTGGGTCGCACTACTGATTGCTTTACTCACGTTAACAGTGGGACTTAAGCTGACCGTCTTTAATGCTTCTTATACGGCGGGAGTGGTGTCCCGGTCTAGTACGGGTGAGAAGGTCATGAATCGTGTGAATAACGGCTTGACGGATCTAGGAATTAGCGGGGATCCCGTGTCCGCCACGTTGATTCAGCCGTATCTGGCTCAAGGAATTGCCCAGTTGTACGGTCAGTCAACGACGACCGTCGATGATACGGCGTTAGCGAATGCGATTCAGAGCCAAGCCAGTAGTGTGGGCGTTACCGCTAGTACAACGTTGACGCGAAAGCTAACGCAACGGGTCCAGAAACTGGCGACCCAAGCGTTTACCACTTCTGCGATGCAGACGGCGGCGACCCGAATTCAGTGGGCGATGCGGCTGAATTGGCTGGTCATGATTGCCGTGGTGCTGTTGAGTATCGTGACCGTCATTTACGCGGCGGGGGTCCACCATTTCTTAGCCAGTCTGGGCCCGGGACTAGCGCTTGGGGGCGGCTTGACCATGGTCTTGAGTGGTCTGGGCTGGTTCGTGGGGCTTCCTATGGTGACGGCGGCATTTTCGGGGCCTGTCGCGAGTCTTTGCACTGCGGTGGCGCAGAGTGGCCTAGGCGTGATTCTTTTTGCGGGAGCCGCTGAGGTGGTTTTAGGATTCCTGGTATTATTGGGACACCGGACCTTTCGGCGCTCGTAAGGGCTAATTGAATACGATTTAAACAAAACAGGTTTCCCAGTGTGCTGCGTTGGGAAGCCTGTTTTTTAGACTAGATTGGTTTTAGAGGGGGACGCTTTGTGGTGGCCTGATAAAGGTTAACGTCGTTTAGGATGTCGCGCAACGTGATTTTGGCCATCTGCGCTTCAGCAGCGGCTTGAATCTCACGGTAATAGTGATCTAACGTCTGGGGCATTGCCACCCCAACTGGACACTTTTGCGAAGTGTGTTGGTCGACGTTTAGCAAGAGCGGTGTTCCGGGGAGGGTGTGGTAGATGTCCTGCAATGTAATATCGGCGGGGTCACGGGCAAGTGCTAGCTGGGTCGGTCCGTGAGTGGGCGCGAGTAAGTTGTTTTTTTTGAGAGTCGCCATGATCTTACGAATCAGACTAGGGGAGGTTTCGAGACTACTGGCGATTTCTGGGCTGGTCATTTTTTGTCCTTGAAAATAGGCGATGTAGGTCAAAACGTGGATGGTGTCGCTGAACTGAGTATTGGCCATGGTAACACATCCTTTCACTTTAATTGTATTCTATTCTATAACAGTTTTTATCGTTCGTCAGCTATCAGCCTATGGAAATGTTTTTAAGCACTTAAATTGACAAGCGGATTTTAAAACGGTATTCTAAAACTGTACTTAAAAAACATACAAAAATATAGGGAGGTCTGCATCATGACAGCAGTGACGATTTTTGGTAAAGGAAACATGGGACAAGCAATTGGGGACGTTTTCCAACAAGGCGGCAATCAGGTAACCTTTATTGACCAAAGCGATCCGGTGGAGAACTTAGTCGAGCTGATTGTCTTAGCAGTGCCTTACTCGGCAGCGTTGGCGATTGCGAAGACCAATCAAGCGAAGTTTGCGGGGAAGACGGTCATTGATATTACCAATCCGTTAAACTTTGATACTTGGGATGAGCTAGTGGTACCGGCAGATAGCTCGGCTGCCGCGCAGATTGCGAAATTACTGCCGGAGTCTCACGTCGTCAAGGCCTTCAATACCACCTTTGCGGCCACACTAAAGAGTCGCCAGGTAGCGGGCCAACAGACGACGGTCATGGCTGCTTCGGATTCTGCGGACGCCAAGGCCCAATTACAGGAAGCTTTAACGGATAGCGGCGTTGCTTTTGTGGATGCCGGCAAATTGAAGCGGGCGCGGGAATTAGAAAGCTTCGGGTTCTTACAGATGACCTTAGCGGCTCAAGAACAGATTGGCTGGACCGGGGGCTTTGCGGTTCTCAAGTAGCCGGTTTGTTCTGATACTGGATAGAAAATAGCTTGATTTAAAACGGGTTTTCAAATGACTGCGGTCGTTTGGAAGCCTTTTTTAGTCGATTGGTAGATTAAAGTTGACACTGAAAAGTCCTGGTTTAACGTGTCCTAACAATAGCAACCTTTTAAACTATAAACGGAATTAGTGTGGTTAGAAACCCAACCAGCACGCGATTTTTAGCAATAACATGTATACACTTGCATTTATTAGTTGCATTAATTGAATTATTGGATATGATAAGAGCATAAGAAATTATTGAGACATTGAAGAATCTCGAGGGGGATTTTTCGAGGGGGATGACAACATGTACAGCACACACACATTTCGAAAACCAGAAACGCGTTATTGGCTGGTCGCAGCCATGACTTTGGCGACATTAAGCGTGAGCTCGGGTATCACGGCGAACGCGGATACGAAGTCGGCGGCGGATGAGTCGACGTCGCAGGTTGGACAAGCCACAACCACGGCAACTTCCACGGCGACTTTGACGAGTCATTCGGACGATGCATCGTCTGCGGATACCACGAAGCAGACGGCGGATGCAACCACTCAGGATACGACCACATCGCAGGATGATTCGACGCGTGATCAATCGTCAGCGTCCTCAACGACGGAAGATTCGAACACCGTAACGACGCCAACGGGTGCCACGAGCAATTCTGAACCGGAAGATTCAAACACCGCAACCACGCCAGCGGATGCCACGACCGACTCCGAGTCGAAAGGCACGGCATCCCAGAAAACTGCGCAGGACCAGGGGGATGAAACCCCGACGACCACACCAGAAGCGGATACGGATACCGTAGAAGACGCCGATGCGGTGGCCCAGAATGCGGCGCCTGCACCGGAAAATTCGAATTCAACGTCTCCGGTGAAAGCTAACGCCAAAAAGGCGGCGGCACCGGCGTCAGCAGCGTATAGTGATAGTAGTTGGTTTAACTGGCAAGTCGATGATGCGACGGGAACGGCAACGATCACGGGCGCTACTAAAAATTTAAGCGGTGCCATTTCGATTCCACCAACTTATACGGTCAATGGGAAGACTTATCAAGTGACGACGATTGGCCGGGCGGCCTTTGCTCAAAGCACGAATCTGGTCAATGGGCTGACTAGCGTGACCTTTAATCAGGGCCTCACGACCATTGAAGATTCGGCGTTTGCTTATCTGGATAGCCTAGAAGCTGTTGACTTCTCAGCGGCGACGACGTTACAGAAGATTGGGTACCAAGCATTCGTATCCACCAAGCTCACGACACTGACCTTACCGGACAGTGTCACCACGATTGGTCAAGAAGCTTTTACTTACGTGCCATTGATCAGTGTGACCTTGCCGGCGCAGTTGACGTCCCTGGGCAGTGCGGCCTTTTCTAGTGGGGGCTTGCAGAGCGTCGACCTTAGCCACGCCACGCAATTGACCAGTATCGGGGACCACGTCTTTGAAAACGACCAACTGACTAGCGTGGTTATCCCGGCTAACATCCAAACAATCGGGGTGAACGCTTTTGCGGCCAATCATGGGTTAGCGAGCCTGACGTTTGCACCGAATAGCCAACTGCTCAGTATTGGGGAGGGCGCCTTTATCTATGACGGTGCCTTGGCAGAAGTGGTCTTCCCGGATTCGGTGACGACGATTGGGAAGAATGCCTTCTTATCGGATACCGGTTTAACGCAGGTAACGTTTGGTGCTGGCCTGACCAGCATTGGCGACCAAGCGTTCACCTACGATGATCAACTTACCACGGCCGACTTTACCCGGGCGACTCAGTTGAAGAGCATTGGAACGGGTGCCTTTGAATATACGGGCCTTCATCAGGCCTTGACGTTACCGACATCGGTGACGACGATTGGTGACTTTGCCTTTGCGGGGAGCCAATTAACCGATTTGACGTTAAATGAGGGCTTACTCACGATTGGCGAAAGTGCCTTTAGTTACAACCATTTGAACCAGACGTTGACGATTCCGAAGTCGGTACAGACGGTGGGGGACCGGGCCTTCTTTGGAAACGAGTTGACCGCTGCAACGATTTTGGGGGATGAAACGGTACTAGGACAGGACGCGCTTTCCTATAATCGAATTACGCAGTTGACTAGTCCAAGCGTGACCACCATGCTAGCGGATGAACAGACCGTGACGCATTTTACGGATTCTAACGGGATTCACTTAAACGATCTCTTTACCGTGAATATGGGCGACCAAACGGAGCAGAATCTGGTGATTACCAATCTCTCTAGTGAGACGGGAACCGTGAGTCTGGTGAACGGTGGCTTTGTAGTCACGGAAGGAACCAAGCGATTTAATTTTGATTGGACGTTACCGGTCAATGGCGTGGCGGTATATCAGGGGCACTATACGGTCGTTTTGGATGACCCAAACATTAAGGTAGCTGATTCAACAATCTTCGTGGGAACGCCCTGGACACCAGCGGATAACTTCGTGAGCGCTGAAACGGATAGTGGTACTTCGATTCCGTTAGACAAGTTGACCGTTGAGTCGAACGTGGATACCAGTAAAGCCGGAAAGTATACGGTTACGTACCGGTATGGTTCCGAAGTCGAAACCGCTACGGTCACGGTACTGAAGCGGTTGGCCACCTTAACGTTGGAAGGCAATCAGCAGGTCGTTTATAATGGGACGGCTTGGACGCCTGACGCCACGCAATACTACGTTGACCTTCCAGATGGCAGCCGGTATCAACTGCAGGCGGGAGATTTGAATGCCCCAACCGTGACTAACGTGGGAGATTCACCCGTGACAGTCACGTTGTCGGCGGCAGGGATTGCCCATCTCAATGCCCTGCAACAAGCAGATATGTACGATTGGCAATTTGACCCTAGTGCAGCCACATTTGCGGTGACGCCGGCGACGGTCCAGTTGACCGTGAACTCGGCTGATAAGATAGCAGGTCAGGACGATCCGACCTTTGAAACGACCGTTACCGGGATGCCGGCCGATGGTGTGGCACTTAATTATACGGTCGTTCGGGAACCGGGTGAGACGCCCGGAACTTATCGTTTGACGGTCGACTTGGGGCAGAACACCAATTATCGGGTACTGGTCACGGATGGCACCCTGACGATTCGGCCCAACCAACAGACGTTGACCGGGCAGGATTACACCATGTACGTGGGCGACCCGACCCCAACCAGCGCTGACTTTGGTGCCACTGCGACGGATGCGGAAGGCCAACCTACGGACGTGATGGTGGATTTGGCGCATGTTGATTTAACGACGCCACAGACCTATCAGGTCGAGCTGAGTACGGCGGATGGGCAGAAATTAGTGGTGAACTTGCATGTTTTGGCGAACTTAACGACGCCCCTGACTGGGCAGGACTACACCATGCACGTGGGGGATGCAACGCCGACAGCCGAGGACTTTCAAGCGACGGCTACTGATAAGACCGGGGCAGCACTGACCCCGATTACGGTGGACTTGACGCAAGCGGACTTGGCGACGGCTGGTGACTATGCCGTCACCCTAAGCGTAGGGGATCAACAGATCAAGGTCTGGTTGCATGTATTAGCGGCATCTACGGGCGGAGAGACGCCTGAAGAACCCGACCCGGGTAACCCAGGCGACGGCGGCAATCCTGAGGAACCCGACCCAGGTAACCCTGGTGATGGCGGCAATCCTGAAGAACCTGACCCGGGTAATCCTGGCGACGGCGGCAATCCTGAGGAACCCGACCCGGGTAACCCTGGTGATGGCGGTAACCCTGAGGAACCCGATCCAGGCAACCCAGGCGACGGCGGTAACCCTGAAGAACCTGAGCCAGGTAACCCCGGCGATGGTGGTAACTCTGAAACACCAGATCCTGAAGTCCCTGGTGATGGTGGTAACGTCGTTGATCCTGATCAGCCAATTGATGGTGGTAATGGGGATACCAGTGTGGCGGGTCCCGGTAACGGGGCTACCGATACACCTGATGGCGAGCAGTCGGGACGGCCTGGTGTTAAGCCAACGGCTCCGACTACTGGAAGTCAGGCTACGGTAAATCAGCAACCACAACAGGGCGCTCAGCCCGCTAAGGTGACTACGTTGGCCAATCAAACGACGTCGACGCAACGGTCGATGACTCAGACTAAATCGACAGCCACGCAGGCAGCCACGCCAGCGCACCAAGCCACCACGTTACCCCAAACTGGTGAGCAGAAGACCGGTTGGGCAGCGGTGCTGGGGCTCCTGTTAGGGAGCTTAGGGTTAGCTGGGCATCGCCGGGTACGGCGGCACCAAGATTAACTAGACCTTAATAGGACAACAAAAGGCGCTCAGAACTGGGAGAGTATCCCAGCGCTGAGCGCCTTTTTGACGGTCTTACATCAGAATCTTTGAGAGGAAGTCCTTGGCCCGATCCGTTTGGGGATGCGCGAAGAACTCGGCGGGCGTGCTGTTTTCTTGAATATAGCCGTCAGCCATGAACCAGATACGGTCGGCCACGGACTTCGCGAAGCCCATTTCGTGGGTGACCACCACCATGGTCATCCCTTGGTTAGCCAGTTGTTGCATGACACCTAAGACTTCGCCGACCATTTCGGGGTCTAGCGCGGAGGTTGGTTCGTCGAAGAGCATCACCTTAGGGTTCATCGCCAGTGCTCGGGCGATGGCGACCCGTTGGGCTTGTCCACCGGATAGACTGGCAGGAAAGGCGTCTGCGTGATCGTCAAGGTTAACCTGTTGGAGCAATTCGTGCGCCTGCTTAGTTGCTTCGGCGTCGCTGATGCCCTTTACTTTCATTGGTGCTAACTTGATGTTTTCGAGGACACTCATGTTAGGGAAGAGGTTGAAGCCTTGGAAGACCATGCCCATTTGTTCCCGTAGGGCGTTGACCCGCTTAGTATCCAAAGTGGTGAGGTCTTCACCGTTGAAGGCTACGTGGCCGCTGGTGGGCGTTTCTAGCAGGTTCAAGCACCGGAGAAAGGTACTCTTCCCACTTCCGGAGGGGCCGATGACCACGATTACTTGGCCGGTGTCGACCTGTTCCGTAATGTCTTTTAAGACACTGTTTTTACCGAAATCTTTCGCGAGGTTTTGAACCTCAATTACTGGTTTAGTCATGTTGCATGCTCCTTTCGAAGTGGTTCAAGATCCGTGAGGCGGTAAACGTCATGATAAAGTATAGCACCATGATGACCGCGATGGGGGCAACGCCACGGTAGGTATCTGACCGGACGATGTTGCTTTGGAAGATAAGTTCGGATACCCCGATGATGGAGACGATAGAACTGTCTTTGATCAAAGTAATAAATTCGTTCCCCAGTGACGGCCAGATGTTCTTAAGGGCTTGAGGCAAAATAACGAAGCGCATGGTAGCCCCACTGGTCATCCCTAGGCTTCGAGCGGCTTCGGTTTGACCATCATCCACGGAATTGATACCGCCCCGGATGTATTCAGCTACGTAAGCCCCAGAGTTTAAGGAAATAGCGATGATCCCGGACGTCAGGGCGGGGAGGTTCACGATGAGACCTAACCCGAAGTAGACGAACATGACTTGGACCATCATTGGCGTTCCCCGAATGAATTCGACGTAGGCCGTTGCTAACCAACGAATCAACGTTTGGACGACGCCACCGTGAAGCATCCGTGCAAGAGAGAGAATCACACCCAGGATGAATCCGAAGAAGACGGAGCAGACAGTGATGATCAGTGTGTATTCAATCCCCGTTAAGAAGGCTTTCCAATAGTGCCACATGCTGGTGTTCACAGTGTTGGTCTTTAAGTATTTCCCAGCAGCTGGTAAGTAGTCTTTGTTGACCAGGTCCTGCTTGTGGATCTGATCGACGGATTTGTTGGCGGCAGCCACCAAAGCGGTCGACCCCTTCTTGAAGGCGACGGCGGCGCTGGTATCGGAAGCACTTAAGTCGAAGTGACTAGGAATCATGGCCAATTGCTTGTTGTTGGCAACGTAGGCCTGAGCAGAAGGCTTTTCCATGGCGACCCCAGCAATCTTGTGACTCTGGAGGGCTAAAATCAGGTCGGAAACGGAGGTCATTCCTTTGACCTTAGTATCAGTGGTTTGTTTCTTGGATTCGTTGTACATGGTTGACCCAGTTTGGGCACCAATGGTCTTGCCTTTGAAGGAATCTTTGTCGCGGTAGAGTCCTTTTTCGCTCTTGTTAACCACGATACTGTACCCACCTTGGTAGTAAAGATGGGTAAAATCCACGTTCTTTTTCCGAGCAGGTGTGGGGTTCATCCCCGAGATGACCATGTCGACCTTACCGGTTTGTAAGGCGACCAATAGTGAATCGAAGGACATGGATTTGACTTTAAGCTTAACGCCTAGGCCCTTGGCGATTTTTTCACCAACGGCAACGTCCATCCCAACGATTTTGCTCTTGCCATGAACTGTGGCTTGGAATTCGTAGGGGGGATAGTCGGGCGAGGTCCCCATGACCAGCGTCCCTTTCTTTTGGACGCGGACCAGAGAATCATCGGCGGCGTGGGCCGTAGTTGGGCGGGTAGCCCATCCTAAGGTAATGGCGAGAATCAGGGTAATGAAAATAATGACTTTTTTCTTCATGGCACGGGCTCCTTGTTTTGAAATGATGGTACTTAGTATAGCCATCAATGCGTATTTATGCAATAACTAATTGGAAAAAATACGTTTTATACATAAAATATCCATTTTTTGGCCATAAAATGCCTTTTATACAGGATTTTGCCAGTGAATATTCATTGGAAGCGGATTCAGAAACGCCTGATAAGATATGATTGAAAAAAAACAAGGCCGGTGCTAAACTTAACAATGTCTGTTTTATATGGATATATAAAAACTTAGAAAAGAGGAGTTACGATGTCAGGACATTCTAAATGGCATAACATCCAGGGTCGGAAAAATGCCCAGGATGCAAAACGTGGAAAAATTTTCCAAAAGATCTCACGTGATTTGTACCAAGCTGCAAAAGCAGGTGGTGTTGATCCCGACGGTAACCCTCAACTTCGTTTGGAAATGGATAAGGCCCGGGCTGCTAACATGCCTAAGGAAAACATCAAGCGGGCGCTTGACAAGGCTTCCGGTGTTGGCGGTGCCAAGTTCGAAGAAATTACCTATGAAGGTTACGGCCCAGCTGGGACTGCCATCATGGTTGCTGCCTTGACGGATAATAAGAACCGGACGGCTGCCGCTATTCGTTCCGCCTTTACGCACCACGGCGGTTCTCTTGGCGCAAACGGTTCCGTTTCCTACATGTTCGATCGTAAAGGGTACATCGTGATTTTACGCGATGACCTGGACACGGATGAAGACACGATGTTGATGGATGCACTTGATGCCGGCGCTGATGACATGGATACGACCGATGACGAATTTACGATTTGGACGGATCCTTCTTCAGAAACTGCTGTCCGGGACGCATTACAAGCCAAGGGCTACAAGCTCGATACGGCTGAAGTGCGGATGTTCCCACAAACTACGACGGAAGTTCCCGAAGATAAGGTCAGCCAATACCAAGGCTTAATTGATGAATTAAACGCCAACGATGACGTTTCTGACGTTTACGAAGCGGCCGTCTTACCAGAAGGCGTTGAATAAACGAAGTTGATTGAGTAGTCGTTGTTTTAAAATCCCCTACATTAACGGGTAACCGTTGACGTAGGGGATTTTTAGTTGCTGATTCCGGTGGCAAGGGGTCCTTTACAGCGTAATTTGCTAGGGTGGTCATCGATGGTATCGGAATTTAAGAGCGTCAGCACTTGCGTAAAAAACGAAAATGGTTCACTATGAGTTTAGTGGAAACCATTAATCTGCTATACTAATAATCTACTATTTAGGTTTAACGACTAACTGATTGATAGAGTCGTTAACACAAGGGACGATTTTGTGATGAATTCAGCACATAAAGATCAAGCGCAACGAATTTACTATAACCGAATGCCCATTGCTGACCAGCTGGCGACTATCGCGCACGTCATCCGGTTGTGCGGTGAAGACCTGGTGTTTACCGACTACCTCAAGAAGCAGCTTGCAACGGAACACCGGACGATTGATAGCGATGAGCTAAGTCGCATCCTCAATGATAGTCAGTACAACATTATTGGGGTAACCAAGACGCCCCATGATACTTATACGGATGTCCGCTATATCTTGCAAGGCACCCACGTTTTTTCTGCGGAATTGAACGGACGCCCCATTAAGGCGCTTTTGCGGTTAGTTTTGTCGGAGACCCGGCGAAGTATCGTGACGGCCTACTACAGTGACGTGACACGGTTTTATGATTAAGTGATCTGGTGACGTGGGGACTGGACTGACTTTTGGCACACATGCCGTTATGGTGATAGTGTAAATTTAAGGCGACCGCCTTTTACCTGGTAACTATCAGGTGAAGGACGGTCGTTTTGTCGTCTTGTCGGATATTTTGCAAGGTTTTTCGAAAAAAACCAGGCCGTTTCCGGAATTCACGCGTAAGCGACTAAAAGGGGGAACGAACCATGCTGCAAGCATTGGTCACGGAGTTATTAACGGCGGCGGTGACGCAACGGGCAAGCGATGTTTACCTGATACCGGCTGGACAGGCGATGATCATCCGGCTACGAACGGCCAAGGGATTGCGCAGGTGGCGGACGGTACCGCTGGCGACGGGGAATCAATTGCTGACTTACTTCAAGTTTCATGCGGATATGGCGGTCAGTGAACGGCGACGACCGCAATCCGGGGCGTTAACTTGGCAACAGACCACGCCACCGGTTGATTTACGGTTCTCAACAGTCGGGGATTATGCCGGTCGGGAGTCGTTGGTCATCCGGGTGATTTATCCCTATCAGCACTTGGCAATGGCGTATCTGGTTCCAGAACAGGTCCTTAGACTACAGGCCCTGGCGACCCAGCGAGGCCTGTGCCTGTTCGCGGGACCGACGGGGTCGGGAAAGACCACGACAATGTACACTCTAGCCCAGCAGATGGCCACTACAGCCGTGGTGTTGACCATTGAAGATCCGGTCGAGATTAAGGAGCCACAGTTTCTACAACTCCAGGTGAATCCCACGGCGGGGATGGATTACGTAGAGTTGCTTAAGTTGGGGTTACGGCACCGCCCCGACGTTTTTATCATCGGCGAGATTCGTGACACCGAAACAGCCCAGGCTGCGGTCCGGGCGGCACTAAGCGGGCACCTAGTCCTAAGTACGGTCCACGCACGTTCGGCAGGGGGGACGGTCACGCGACTCCTAGAATTAGGGGTTGACCGTCAGCAGTTACGTCAGACTTTGACGCTAGCCTGTTATCAACGATTGATTCCCCGTGTCGCTCAGGGTCCCGCTGTCTTATTTGACGTGGCCGCGGCGGATGACCTCTGGCAAGCATCGACAGGGATGCAGAAAGGATGGCACGATGCCTTGGAAAGCGCGGTTACAACGCGGACCATTACGGCGGTTACGGCGGTTACGGCGCAACGCTACGCCAACGGGTAACTGGTCTTTAACGCAACAAGCCCGGATTTGTCAGCTACTGGCTGATCAGCTGGCCAGTGGATTTTCATTAAAACAGGCGGTGGGATTTTTACAAGCTACACAGCCACAAATGGCGCCTAGCTTAGCGCAAATTGCAACGAGGTTGGCGGCAGGACAATCGTTAGTGACCTGTTTGGAGCCTTATCTAGTGGCCCATGTGTGGCTTCAATTAGATCTAACGGCGACCCATGGGGCGTTACGTCCGGCGTTACAGCACGCGGCGACTGTCTTGCGATTGTTGGCCACGCAACGGCGGCAATTACGGCAGCTTTTGGCTTATCCAGTTGGCTTGCTGGTGGGAATGGGGCTACTCTTCGGGACCCTGCAGTGGGGAGTCTTGCCCCAATTACAGACCAGTTTGGCCCCGCAACTCCCAGACCGTGTGACTTGGTCATTACGCGGATTGGGCCTCTTAGGCCTGTTGGGAAGCTTGGTGGTCGCATGGTTGGGGTGGACCGGTTGGCGGCGCGCGACGGCAATTCAGCGGGTGACCTTCTTAGTCCGTTGGCCGGTAGTGGGGACACTGGTGCGGGCCTACTATGGCTATTATTTGACGGAGACGCTTAGCCGCTTGGTCCAGGGGGGCTTGAGCGTCCAGCAGATGTTACGTGTGCTGCAAGACCTCCCGCCACAAGCATTGCTTCATCAGATGGCCGATCAGTTGGCACAACGGCTAAATCAAGGTCAAGGACCGGTGGATTGGCTTAAGGCCCAGCGCTATTTGCCACCCCAATTAGGAATGTTTCTTGAAAAGGGGAGTTCTACGAGCGTGCTAGCGCGAGAATTGACGGCTTATAGCCAGCTACAGTACCGTGAACTAGTCCGTTTGACAGAACGGGCCTTGGCCTGGGTTCAGCCGATTTTGCTGACGGTTGTGGCGGGGCTGGTGGTCACGGCTTACCTAACGCTATTGTTGCCGCTCTACCATAATTTACAGGAGGTCTATCCGTGAAAGAACGTCGAGGATTTACGCTAGTTGAGATGACGATTGTTTTGTTTATTATTTCATTGCTGATTTTGATTATTCTACCCAACTTGAACGGGCAGCGGCACCGGGCACAGGGCATCCATCAGCGGGCGATGCAGACGGTGGTCCAAGGGCAGGTGACGGCCTACTTGGATGATCATCCGACGAGCGAGACGATTACCTATGATCAGCTGTTAAAAACGGGATATTTGACCCGCCAACAGGTGGCCCAGGCCCAACAGGAACACTTGAAGATCACGGGAAATGAGGTGACGGGTGGTTAGGCGTCGGTCGGGGTTCACGATGTATGAGATGATCTTGGTTCTGATGATTGTCGCGGGGATGCTGACACTGCTTGCCCGTCCAGCCCGGGCGACGCAGGCGGTTTACGCCGAACGGGCCTTTTGGCCGGCGTTCCAGCGCTTCTGGCAGAGCAGTCGACAGACGGCGATGCGTAAGCGTCGTCAGGTGCAGATTAAGGTGGTCAGTGACCAACGACAGCTCCAGTTGTGGACCTATCCGCCGAACGAACGGCTCATTCAGCGCTTACCACTGCCGGGGAGTTTGCAACTGGAAGCGGGGCAGGGAGATTGCTTTCTCTTTTACCCCTCCGGCTATGTCCGTGCGCGAACGGTGATCTGGCGGAGCCGAGAAACCCAACGTTGGTGGCATCAAGCGATTCAGTTAGGGGGACGAGTATTTGAAGTTACGGAAACGACGACGCCGTAGGTGCGGGTCCTGGGGGAGCGCTGATCGTCAGGGTTGGTTATTGCCGGATACCCTGTTGGCGTTGAGCTTGGTGGCGGGAACCTTGGCGATGACGCAACAAACCGTGGTCATGACGCGACACTGGGCCGCCCGGGATGACCAGCGACTGCAGGTGGTCCGGCAGGCGCGGGACCAGGCTCTGCTTCAGGTTGTGCAGGCACCATGAATCAGCGCCAGGGGTTTACGTTAGTCGAAGCACTTCTTAGTCTGGGAGTTGTCGCGCTACTCTTGGGCTTGACGACGGGCTGGGGGCGGTACTTAAGCCGGCCGTCGGGGGTGGATTCAACGGCCCCCTACGTTATGATTCAGGCGTTAGAGCGACCAGGACGCTACGAATACGTGGGGCTAAAGGAACAGGGGATCTTATTAAAGGATCACTTTGACGCAGAAAAAGTCGTTTGGTTAACGGTAAATGAGCGGGGAATCCTAGGAATTAGCGATCAGCTGGGTCGCGGGCACTTACCGATTCTAACCGACGTAACAGCGTTGGAATGGCAGCCCGTAGCGACTACGGGAACGGTGATTTTACGAGTGAAACGGGGGAGACGAGCTAAATGGCAAACCGCACTGCTGGACTTGCGGGCACCAAGCGGGGATTTGTGACCGTTTGGGCGCTCGCCTTTTTGGCCATGATGACGGTCATCATGAGTTTAATGTTGATGGGACAAAGTGCCCGGCACCAGACAACGGAGCGATTGATTCGCGTCTATCGGCGAGAAACGCGGCATTATCGCGAAGAGTTAGCGCAACGACTAAGGGAGACTCCGACCGTGACCAGCCGGGACGTTCACAAACATGCTTGAATAGTGCTTAAAAAATCGGTAATATAGACAACGGATACATTGTGTTATGGAATTTTCACAAGGAGGCGAAGCGTCCTGTCACAAGAACAGACAGAAGCGCTCTTTAAAGTTCTGGATCAGTCCACAACGACTTTACAGAAAGCGCTTAGTACATCTTATCTAGATGCCTTTATCGAGACGGGCGATAATTTGCTTAACGGTGAGGTTCAGGTTGAAGATGGGCGTCCTAATCAGGCAACGGTTACCACATTAACGGCGCTTTATCAGCAAGCGCCTTGGCAGAGTTATGATGCTGAGACGGTTCGACGAGCAATTCAACTGGTCATGTTGAAGGCAATCCGAGTCGACGAGATTCAAGCCAATCATCAATTAACCCCTGATACGATTGCGTATATTATGGGGTATCTGGTGACCCGGTTGGAACACAAGAAACAGCATCTGACGCTGTTGGACCTAACGGTTGGGACGGGGAACTTGCTGACGGCAGTGGTTTCCCAGTTGAAGGCGGTTGTTGCTGGTAAGATTGAGGCGTATGGGGTCGATAACGATGACACCATGTTATCGATTGCCCAGCTGTCTAGCAATCTGCAGCGGTTACCAATCGAATACGTCCATCAGGATGCTCTGGAGCCTTTATTGGTTCCGGCCAGTGACTTGATTGTGGCGGACTTGCCAATTGGGTATTACCCCGTTGACGCCAACGCCGCGACGTATCAGACCCATGCAGCTGAGGGCCATTCGTTCGTCCACCATCTCTTGTTGGAGCAGGCCGTACGGCAACTAACACCAGGTGGTATCGGGGTCTTCTTGGTTCCGTCGCAGTTGTTCCAGACTGCGGAGGCCAAGGGACTCTTGAAATGGTTGCCAACGAACGCTTACCTACAAGGGTTGTTGAACCTCCCGCGTGAATTGTTTGCCAATGCGAATGCTCAGAAAGCCATCCTGATTCTTCAGAAACCAGGGGCGGGAGCACAGCAGGTCGAACAAGTCATGCTGGGTGAATTTCCATCATTTAAAGATCAATCAGCGTTTCAAAAGTTTATCGCAGAAATCGTCCAGTGGGAAGAACAGAACTTACTGACCGATCACGCGTAAAAGGAGAAAAGACCACATGGGAAAATCTATTGCAATTAACGCCGGTAGTTCGACGTTGAAGTTCAAACTGTTCCAAATGCCAGAAGAGTCCGTTATCGCTGAAGGGGCCATTGACCGGATCGGGTTAGGGAACTCCTTAGTTGAAGTTAAATATGGTGACGGCCAAAAGTATGAAACGCGTCAAGATGTGAATGACCATAAAGAAGCCATTCAATTGATGTTAGACCAATTGACGGAATTGAAGATCATTACGAACTTTGACGAAATCACGGGTGTGGGTCACCGGGTCGTTGCCGGTGGTGAAGAGTTCAAGGACTCTGCCATTATTGATGACGATGTCTTGAAGAAGATTGAAGACTTAGCGGAATACGCGCCACTGCATAACCCAGCCGCTGCGATGGGCATCCGGGCGTTCAAGAAGATTTTGCCAAACGTTTTGAGTGTGGCCGTCTTCGATACGTCCTTCCACCAGTCCATGCCAGAAGTTAACTACATGTACGGGATTCCTTACGAGTACTACCAAAAGTTCGGTGCCCGGAAGTACGGGGCACACGGAACCAGTCACCGTTACGTGGCTAGCCGGGCCGCTGCCATGTTAGGCAAGCCGTTGGAAGACTTGAAGTTGATCACCATGCACCTGGGTGCTGGGGGCTCCATTACGGCCATCAAGAACGGTAAGTCCTTCGATACGTCCATGGGCTTTACGCCACTGGCCGGGATCGAAATGGCGACCCGTTCTGGGGATATTGATGCGTCATTAGTGGCTTACTTGATGGAAAAGTTAAACATTGAAAAGCCAAGTGACATGATCAACATCTTGAACAAGAAGTCCGGTCTTCTGGGTGTTTCTGGAGTGTCTGCTGATATGCGGGACCTGGAAAAGGTTCAGGATAAGAACCACCGGGCCAAGTTGGCGCGGGACATGTTCATCAGCCGGATCGTACGGTACGTTGGTGCCTACCTGGCTGAATTAGGTGGTGCAGACGCCATTGTTTACACGGCCGGTGTTGGTGAGAACGATATCATGATTCGTCAAGAAGTTGCGGACAAGTTAGGCTACTTTGGCATCGGGGTTGATCCTGAAAAGAACAACATCCGGGGTGTTGAACGGGACTTGAGTAAGGCAGGTTCGAAGATTAAGACCCTGTTGATCCCAACTAACGAAGAATTAATGATTGTTCGGGATATCGAACGGTTACGTAAGCAAGCTTAAGATTGCTTAAATGAAGGCCTCCACCGGGCACTGACTGGTGGGGGCCTTTAATTCACATTAAGATGAATAAAATTCATGTAAGTAAATATAAGGTGAACCAAAAGCGATGATGGCGGGGATTCAGTTCCGCTAAAGCTACTGAACTAACCAGCGTCGTCTCTGGTATTGTGCCCTTGAGCGTGTATAATATATTTCAACAAGGGGGAAGTAAAATGAAAAACACTCAATCAACTTCAAACCAAAACTTTTCTCGTGAACTCAAAAGCCGTCACGTTCAGTTGATTGCGTTGGGGGGCACGATTGGAACCGGGCTATTCTTAGGATCTGGTCAAGGAATCCACTTAGCTGGGTCATCGATTCTACTCGCTTACTTAATTACGGGAATTATGTGTTTCTTACTGATGCGGGCGTTGGGGGAACTCCTGCTTTCAGACTTAAACGTGCATTCGTACATTGATTTTATTCAGCGCTACCTGGGGTCGAATATGAGCTTTGTGGCTGGATGGACGTATTGGGTCTGTTGGATCACGATTGCGATGGCCGAGATTACGGCGGCTGGGCAGTACATGCAGTATTGGTTCCCACAGCTGCCCCAATGGGTTACCGGCTTGGTACTTCTGGGAATCCTGCTACTCTTGAATTCTGTGACCGTTAGTGCGTTTGGGGAAACGGAATTTTGGTTTGCCATCATCAAGATTGTCGCCATTGTGGCGTTAATCCTCGCTGGGATTTATATGGTCAGCGTGCAGTTTCCAACGCCGGTTGGTCACGCCAGTGTCAGCAACTTGTCCCAAGGCGGCTTCTTTGCCAACGGCTGGAAAGGATTCTTCTTATCCTTCCAGATGGTGCTCTTTAGCTTTGTTGGTATTGAAATGGTAGGGATGACAGCTTCCGAAACGGCGGATCCTAAGAAAGTCATTCCTAAGGCCGTCAACGAAATTCCTATGCGGATTATTCTCTTCTACTTGGGTTCACTATTGGCCTTGATGTGCATCTACCCATGGCAATCGATTTCGCCGACCAGCAGTCCGTTTGTTCAGGTCTTCAAGAATGCCGGGGTTCAAGCGGCGGCTTCAATCATTAACTTCGTGGTGTTAACGGCAGCGGCTTCGGCCTGCAACAGTTCGTTATTCACAACGGGGCGGATGCTCTTTTCTCTGACGTATCAGGGGAAGGGCCGGTTTGCCAAGCGGATGGGTACCCTGTCTAAGGCTCAGGTGCCTGTACACGCATTGCGGTTCTCTACGGTTATCATTGCCGTTTCGGTCTTCTTGAACCTGTTGATTCCGGGACACGTTTTTGCCTTTGTTGCCAGCGTTGCGACGACCTGCTTCCTGTTCATTTGGGGGGCAATCGTGGTGGCTCACCTGAAGTACCGGAAGCATTTACAGGCCACCAAGCAACCGGGACACGGCTTTGCGATGCCATGGTTCCCCTTCACGGACTATTTGGTCTTGGTCTTCTTGGCGGGAGTCGCCATCGTCCTCTTGTTCCGGACGGATACGCTGATTGCATTGATTGGGTCTGCGGTATGGTTAACGGCGTTGTGGTTAGGTAAACGACTACGGGACCGTGAGAAGACCAGTGCCGTGGTTGCCGAGCACGTGTCGTCACAGACGCACACAGACGTAGAGTCTGATGATTCAACACATTAAAATCGCTAAAAGACGTGGGTCACTGGACAGAAATTGCCCGGGGACCCACGTTTTGACGTGGTGACTTTTCCGGCATGTATCCGGCGAGAAGCGGGGGAAAGTGCTACGATAAATGTAACGAGTAAAATGGAGGGATCATAACATGAAGACGTTATCACTAGCTGGGCAGACGGTTCCAGCAATCGGTATTGGAACTTGGCATATGGGTGACCGTCCAGAATTACGGGATCAAGAGATCGCGGCGATTCGGGCTGGCGTTCAAGCTGGCGCGCGGGTTATCGATACTGCCGAGATGTACGGCTCTGGTCGCTCGGAGCGATTGGTGGGGGCGGCGATTCAGCCGTTGGACCGGCAACAACTCTTTTTGATTTCTAAGGTCCTCCCGGAAAATGCCTCGCGCGAGCGAATGGCTGCGAGTTTGGAAGCCAGTCTACAACGCTTGGGAACGGACTACTTAGACCTCTATCTGTACCATTGGCGGGGAACCGTTCCCCTAGCGGAAACGGTGGCGGAATTAGAACGCCTGCAGAGTACCGGGAAAATCAAGGCGTGGGGCGTGTCTAACTTTGATCGTGATGATTTGGAAGAACTCTGGCAGCTGCCAGGTGGCCCCCACGTTCAGGCCAATGAGGACTTGTACCATCTGGGGAGCCGGGGAATCGACTATGCCGTGCTTCCCTGGCAACGGGAACATCAGGTCCCACTAATTGCGTATTCCCCGGTGGCTCAAGGGGATTCTTGGGGGCAACACCTCACGACGAACCCGGTGGTGCAGAAGCTGGCTCAACGCCATCAGGTGAGCGTCTATCAGTTACTTTTAGCGTGGGTCATTCGGAACCCGCAAGTTTTAGCGATTCCCCAGACCAGTTCGGTGGCCCATATGCGGCAGAATTTAGCCGCTTTGTCCCTGGAGCTACGTCCGGAAGAGTTAGCGGCGTTGGATGAACAATTCCCGCAGCCAACGCATAAGGAACCGTTGGACGTCATTTAGGAGGCTACAGGATGCAATATTTTACGTCAGATACACATTTTTTTCATAAAGACCTTTTGGGGAACAACGAATTTGCTCCGCGGCCCTTTCCGTCCGTCGAGGTCATGAATCAGACGATTATTGACCACTGGAATGCACGGGTCGCCCCGACTGATACGGTCTACCACTTAGGCGATATCGCGCTGTACTTTACGCACCCGGCGAGTCAGTCGAATCAGGCGGTGGGTGAGGTACTTTCTCAGCTTAACGGCCATTTAGAACTTATCAAGGGCAATCATGATAGTCGCGCGTTATTTAAGTACTTAGCCGCGAATAATCCGATTGACCACGGTCGGCCGAAGTACGCTTTTCATGACGTGGGGGTGCTGATTAAGTATGATCACCGCCAGTACTATCTGACCCATTACCCGATGATGTTGGGAATCGTCAAGCAGATCATTAATCTGCACGGACATATCCACCATTATGCGGTGCCGGTCAAGGAGAATATCAATGTTGGGGTGGACACGCCGGAACAACGGTACTTAGATGCGCCACTCCCGTTTGGTACGCCGTTTTCTACGGCTGAGATTGAACAAATGGTGACGGGCAAGGCCGCTGAGTTCAAGGCTAAACAATAGCTTGACCGAATTCAGGGGATGCCGTAGGATTAAATTCAGTATGATGAGGGGGCGTCGCATGGAACGAGTGACCATTTTACACACCAATGATTTGCATTCACATTTTGAGAATTGGCCGCGGATTCGGCGCTATTTGGCAACTACCCGGGCGTCAGCTGAAGCGGCGGGGTCCAGCGTATACACCGTTGATTTGGGCGATCATGTCGACCGGGTGCATCCCGTTTCCGAAGCCACAGCGGGGCAGAAAAACGTCCAGCTAATGAATCAGGTGGGTTACGATGCCGTGACGATTGGAAATAATGAGGGCTTAGGCTTTATGCGGCCCCAGTTAGATCATTTGTATGACCACGCGAACTTTCCCGTAGTCTTAGGAAACTTGAAGACCTTAGACACGCGCCAGACGCCAACTTGGGCGGTCGACCATCAATTTTGGACCACCCCGGCTGGGACGCGTATCTTGGTGTTGGGCTTGACGGCTCCTTATCAACTGACGTACCCACTGGCGGGGTGGTGGCCGATTGCGGCAAGTCAGGCTTTGGACCACTTGTTAAAGACCTATCGGGACCAGGCGGATGTCTGTGTCTTGTTGTCCCATCTAGGGATAACGGTCGACCGGCAGTTGGCCAAACGTTTCCCACAGGTTGACGTGATCATTGGGAGCCATACGCACCATCTACTCCCTCACGGGGAACGGGATCAGCACAGCTTACTGGCGGCTGCCGGAAAGTACGGGCAGTACGTGGGTAAGATTGAGTTGGACTTAGATGTGCACCACCGGATCACTACGGCTACGGCTAGTGTGGTGGCTACGGCCGACCTGCCCGTTGAGGCGGGAGACGCGGATGAAGTGACTGGGTTGAGCGACTTGGGACAGTCCTTGTTGGCCGAACAGCAGGTGGCGGAGATGCCCACGGCACTTGAGACTGATTGGACGGGACATCCGCAACTGGTCCGCGAAGGCTTGCACGCCATTGCGGAGTATGCGGGGACCCAGGCAGCTGTGTTGAATGCCGGTCTGTTCTTGACGGACCTTCCTCAGGGCTTGGTGACCCAGCGAGAGTTGCATGACTTGCTCCCCCACAGTATGCACGTGATGCGGGTAACGTTAGATGG
Source organism: Levilactobacillus namurensis (assembly GCF_032197885.1). NCBI lineage: Bacteria > Bacillati > Bacillota > Bacilli > Lactobacillales > Lactobacillaceae > Levilactobacillus > Levilactobacillus namurensis. The sequence continues at coordinate 1,103,433 of NZ_CP134159.1, forward strand.
GTACAACCTATGGCGGTTGGTTCAGGAATTCGAGATGGCCCGGTTATTTCTCCGGCATTTTCCGCAACGGGGCATGGGCTTTCGCGGTAAGGTGTTTGGTGAATTGAACTACCTCGGAATCGGGTACAATGCGCAGACCCATGCGGTGACTTGGCGGGGAGAGCCCGTGTCACCGTTAAAGACGTATCAGCTCGCTGTTGTGGATCATTACCGGTTTATTCCGTTCTTTCCAACGATCACGATTGCGGGACACAATGAAATTTTATATCACGACTTGTTGCGGGAGGTCTTCGCCCAATATCTGAGCAAGCACTATCCGGTAACCGGGTCTAGAAAGGATGAAATCAGTGGATCGTAAAGATTTAGAGGCCTTAGTTGCTGAGCAACGGGAAAAGCGCGAGCCTAGTGCGGAAGTGGTTCGGGTCGACGAGACCCACCTACAGATCAACGGGCACGGTTATGAAATCGTGGCGAATGAGCACGATGGATTCAACCTTGAGGAATTTGCTCAGCGCTACAGCACGATTTTAAGTAAATATGACTATTTAGTTGGCGATTGGGGCTTCGAACAGCTGCGGTTAAAGGGCTTCTATGCGGAAGACCGTGCGGGGGCAAAGCAAAATCAGATTGATGCGGTTCAAGATTACCTTTATGAATCGTGTAATTTTGGGTGTGCCTACTTTATTTTGCACAATCTGGATGCAAAACCCATTCAAAAGCCGCGCCGGAATCGGTCGCGCCGGCGCAATAATAACCATAATGGTAATGGTGAGAATAAGGCGGCGCGCAAAGGGAATCAGACGACGGCTAACGCAACCAAGGGGGCTGCGGCTGGTTCTACCAAGGACGGTCATTCAGGTAACGGCCATCGACGGCGTTCCCGTCATTCGCGGCACCGCAATAGTAATCATCCGTTCACGGAGGGCCAACGCCCAACAACCCCAGCCCCGACTAAGAAGACGAAGACTGTCGCGGTGGCTTCTGGTGGCCAGGGACGGCGACACTTTACCATTCGAAAGAAGAAGGAAGATTAGGAGGGACAACGCGTGAAAGACTATCAGGCATACATGATCGATTTGGACGGGACCGTCTACGCGGGGACGCAACGCTATCCTGCGGCTAAACGGTTCGTCGAACGGTTACAGGCTGCACGGATTCCCTTTAAGTTCGTGACGAATAATACGACTAAGCTACCGGTCGATGTGGTTCGTAATCTGGCGGATAACCATGATATTCATGTGACGGTGGATAACGTCTACACGGCAGGATTGGCAACGGCCGATTATTTAGATGGCTTAGCTGGTGAGACGGGTGAACGGACGGTGTACGTCGTCGGTGAGATTGGGTTACGCCAAGCGCTAGCCGCAAAAGGCTTCACGGTAGATGAGGAACGGCCGCAATATGTGGTCGTTGGTTTGGATAGCGATGTCACTTACGAGAAGTTTGCCAAGGCTATCTTAGCGATCAAGCGCGGCTCGACGTTTATCGGGACCAATTCTGATTCGAATATTCCCAAGGCACGGGGCCTCATGCCAGGCGCGGGCGCTTTGGTGGACCTGGTGCGCTATGCGACCCAGACGGATCCCATCTTTGTGGGGAAACCGGAGCCGATTATTCTACGTAACTCGTTGGCCCAGCTGGGTGTCTCGGCGGAACAAGCCCTCATGGTCGGTGATAATTACCAGACTGATATTCTGGCAGGAATTCATGCTGGCACGGATACGTTATTAGTGTATACGGGGGTTTCAACGCCAGAACAAGTGGCCCAACAGGCGATTCAGCCGACTTATACGGTTGCCTCACTAGATGACTGGGACCTTACCCGGGGGCCCCGTGCCTAGGTGGGGACGGTGGCTAGGCAGTGGTGCATTGCTGTTGGCTTTACTTAGCTTAAGCATTACCCTGACCATCAACGCCGTCTGGCTGTACCGACTAGACATCCAGTGGCTGCATATTTCGCAGACGGTGGACTTGTCACCGGCACGGTTAATGCATAATTACGGGCAACTGTTGGCCTATTTGGAGTTGCCATGGGTCACGAATCTGCAAATGACGGATTTTCCGACTTCGTTTACGGGGATGGTTCACTTTGAGGATGTTAAGCGGCTGTTTCTGGTCAACCATGGCGTTCTATTAGTAAGCCTGGGCCCAGCCGTCTGGTACCTTCGGCAGCTACGTAGTCGCGCTGAACAGTGGCGATTGCTGCGATTGACGCAGGTCGTTGCGGTAATTCCGCTGGTTTTAGCGGGCTGTATGGCGGTCAACTTCAACGGGTTCTTTATTGCGTTTCACCAACTACTGTTCCGGAACAATGACTGGTTGTTCGATCCCCGGTTAGATCCGGTGATTACGGCCCTACCAGATACCTTCTTCTTGCATTGCTTCGTCTTAGCCTTTGTCCTCTTTGAGGCAGGACTAGCGGGGCTTTACTGGTGGGCCCGCCGAGCAATTCAACGTGCATGAAAAAAAGTCTGTCATCTCTGGGGGATGACAGACTTTTTGAGTTGGTGAACGATTAGTTATCTTCGGGAACGTTTTGCGAGTGCGCTTTAGGCGCTTGTGGTGTACTGTGGCGGCCCTTGAGCCAGCCAACTAGTGCAGGAATCAGGGAAATCACGATAATTCCCAAAACGACAGCGGAGAAGTGTTCTTTAACGAAGGGGATGTTACCGAAGAAGTAACCGCCCCCGCAACAGATGATGATCCAAGTGATGGCCGCACTGACGTTGTATTTTAGAAAACGGTGATACGGGAACTGGGAGCCGGCAGCCGTGAAGGGAACGAAGGTCCGAATGATCGGCATGAACCGGCCTAGGAAGATGGCGAGGGGACCGTGCTTTTTAAAGAAACGTTCCGACTGGGCAAGCTTGTCCTTATTGATGAGACGTCCAAACCAAGAGTGATTTGAAAGGGCAGCGCCTACCCGGTGTCCTAAGTAGAAGTTTAGGGAATCACCGCCAATCGCCGCCAGTAAGAAGAGGGCGATGAATAGCCAGATATTTAAGCCATAGGCTGGATTGGCAGCTAAGGCTGCTGCGGCGAACAGTAGGGAATCTCCGGGCAAAAACGGGAGAATCACGGCGCCGGTCTCAATGAAGATAATGGCAAAAAGAATGAGGTAGGTTGAGCCGCCAAAGGTATTGACGATGTTAACCAGGTGATCGTCAATGTGTAAAACAAAATCGATTAAATAGCCCATTACAGTCTCCTTAGTAATTTGTATTGCCTACATTGTAATGACTTTTGACCCAAACGTCAGCTGGTATGGCCAAACTTAAGGAAATTTATGAACATTCTGAGTCGGACTGGGGTGCGTCGTGAGCTAAGCGAGCAGCGGCGGCTGCGGCCACGGCGCCAACGAGGTCATCCAGAAATGTATGGATGCTTCCGGGTTGGTGGGCATTCAGGAGCTTAAGAATTCCCGGTTTCAGGCGGTCAATGTAGCCGTAGTTGGTAAAGCCGATGGAGCCGTAGAGGTTGACGATGGACAACGCCATGGTCTCATCTAGGCCGTACAGTCCTTCGTCTTCTTCGACAATGGTCTGTAGGGGTTCTAGTAACGTGTGGTGTTCTGCGGCTAAGTCGAGTTGGATACCGGTCAAAATGGCGTTTTGCACTTCACGCTTTTGCAGGACAGTCAAGACACTTGCGCGTGCTTGGGCCAGAGTGAGGTCGGCAAGATAGTCTTTTTGTAGGAACATGACCAGGTTGGCGATGGCTTCGATGGAGACCCCACGTTCTGAGAGTAGGGCAATCGTTCGCGCTTTAAGGTGGGCACTAGCTTGAGACATTGAAATTCCTCCTAACGGTTTTGGAACAATGTCTCTAGTATAGCACTGAAGTGTTCGGTTGCTTTTTTGGCGGTTGGCGGTGATAATGGATACAGATGTTTTTGACAAGGATATGGAGGATAATTATGACAAAGTTTCCACAAATTGATTTAGCAAACGCCAAGGGCCCCCAAGTGACGCTTGAAACGTCAATGGGTTCCATTCAACTGCAACTGTTTCCGGAACAAGCCCCAAAGACGGTTGAAAACTTTGTAACGCATGCAAAGGCCGGCTACTATGATGGCTTAACGTTCCACCGGGTCATTCCTAACTTTATGATTCAGGGTGGTGATCCAACCGGGACCGGTATGGGTGGTGAAAGTATCTGGGGCCATCCATTCGAGGATGAGTTCTCACCAGAGTTATATAACTTAAGAGGTGCGCTATCCATGGCCAATGCGGGTCCTAATACGAATGGGAGCCAGTTCTTTATTGTACAGGACACAAATATGACTGAGCAGATGCAGAACCAAATGAAGGATGCGGGCTTCCCGGAAGAAATCGTGAAGGCCTACCAGAATGGTGGGACGCCGTGGTTAGATTTTCGGCACACGGTCTTTGGCCAAGTTATTAAGGGCATGGACGTTGTAGATGCGATTGCTAAAGTTGATCGGGATGCAAGCGACCAGCCAACCACGCCGGTAACGATGGATAAGGTGACGGTCACGGAATAACCTGATAGTCGCCTATATAAGGAGGAAACGAAATGGCTTTTAGAATTGGCCAACGGGTTTCCGGACGAATTACGGGGATTCAGCCCTATGGAGCCTTTGTAAGCTTAGGTGGCCATCGTCAGGGACTCATCCATATCTCGGAATGTCACTGTGGTTATGTTAAGGACATCCATGATTACTTAAAGGTTAACCAGGAAGTTAACGTGGTCATTTTAGACATTGATGAGTTTACGGGGAAGATCAGCTTATCACTCCGGTGTTTGGAGCGGTTAGATTTAGAGACGCCGGTGGATGAGCATCGGCACCGCCACTACTGGACCAACCATCATGTAAGCATTGGGTTTAAGCCTATTGCGGATCGGTTAGAGGGATGGAAGGCTGAAGCACAGCAACGGTTAGATGATCAGCAGACATCGAATTAAGGATGTCTGCTTTTTTCTACGTTTTGTCAATAAAGATGTTGTTAAATCAATGTTTTATGATGAGAAATTTAGGGTCTAGGTTCCGGAACGATGTTCTTCGTTCCGGAGCCTAGGCCCTATTGCTATTATTTTAGTGATTTATAGCCAGCTAAATAAGCCTTGGAGGTATCAAATTTTTTTCAAGGCTGGTATTATAAACTATAATGAATGTTACTTCGATTGAGGGCTCAGCTCATAGGAGTAAGGTTGATTCGTTTTTATCAGGTATAGGATTGTTTTAATAAGACGATCCATTTGACGGACGATGAGTTTCTTCTTTGAAGAAGAAGCTTCTCGTCTTTTTTCGTATGCATCGCGAATATGATTGTCGCCCATCTTAGGATTAAGCATAAGAACGACCGTCCAATACAAGATTCGGCGTGCATGGGGATTACCGTGTTTGGTGATATGGCGAGCGGATTGATGGTCACCGGAGTCAACTTCCGTTGTGTCCAGGCCAACATAGCTGTTCAATTGCTGACGGGTATTGAACCGTCGGATATCACCTAATTCACTAATTAGCCGAATGGCGGTACTGCCACCAATACCAGGGATTGTTTGAAGAAGCGTAAACTCTGACAAGGATTTACCTAAGGCCATCATGCGCACGACCTGCTGGTCCTGCGCTGCTTCTAGGGTGAGAACTTGTTCCGCCAAAGCTTTCATTTGCCGCGTGTTATCCGAAGTAACGGGTACGGCGTCACCATTCTGAGCGGCCAGTTTCCATAACTTTCGTGCGGCATCGTGAATACGCCTAGCGTTCATCCCTTTGAAATGTGCTGCTGATATTCGTGCTTCTAACGCGTTAAGGTCGCCAATTTCACGAACGATTTGTGCATGCGGGAAGAGTGTTAGGATCTTCCAAGCCAGCTTTGTATCGAAGTTAAAGCCACCCTTGGAGGCCCCAAATGACGCAAATACAAGCTGTAAGACACGATGAGCTCGATTGCGGGCCCGTTTCTTATCCTCATTGAGTTGGTCGTAATAACGGTTCATATCCGTTAATTCACGATAGATGGGATCCTGTTTGTAAGCTAGAAGATAGGGCTCTAACTGTTCGGTAAACTCGGTAATCGCCAATCGGCGCGCATCACGTTGATCGTTTTTTCTCATTCGCGTACCAGTGGCGATGCGATTCTTAGCCGCCAGGGGATTTAAAATATGGTAATTCAAATTTTCTTGTTGAAGGAAATACTCTAAGCGCCGGGAGTAAACACCAGTCGCTTCAAAGACGATTTCCGCTTTTCCGCCGAACTGAAGCACGACGTGTTTCAGTTCATTAAATCCCAGTGCATCTAGAGGGACGGTCAGTTCTTTGGCGACGATTAAATCCGTCGCCACCGCAACGTTAGCTTTGTTTTTACTGACATCGATTCCAATAATTGTTCGCATAATCATATACCTGTCTTTCTGAAGTCTTCACGTCAGTTTTAGTAATCTCGTTTTCAAAACACGGCTTCGAGAGCCCAAATACTTTGATCAAATTGACTAAAACCAGTGAAGCGGCCATTTTTTATTACGGTCTCAAGGACCCAAAGCGCCCACGGCCTGTCTTCACTACCACTATAAAGTAATAGAGGCATAGGAGCACCCCGTCGGGTAACTTCTATGCCTCTAAGCTTAGTATTTTTTTATTGAAAAAACGCTTGACCGAATTAGCAATGATTGATATGATATTATCTGTTGTCGCAAGGACAGCCAATTGCATAAATAACAAGTTTCTGAATGTTCATACAAATTCGAAATTTGTGCTTGACGCTGTAAACGTCAACTGATACAATGGTTTATGTTGTCAGGGCGACCTTGATAAGAAACTTAATAAACGAAATTTTGAATAAACATTCAAAATTAAATTTAAAAAGTTGTTGACAGGTTTTAACCGACATGATATACTTTAAAAGTTGTCACGGAGCAATTGCTTCTGATAACTTGGTAGACCTTTGAAAACTGAACATTGTTTCGACAAACCAAATATGTGTAGGGTGGTTTGAATTTTAGATTCAAACCCAAAGCAATATTTGCGAAGTCAATTCGCTTTGAAAATGTAACAACAATCGATGAGCTATTCGAGCTTATCATCTTTAAGATGAGAGTTTGATCCTGGCTCAGGACGAACGCTGACGGCATGCCTAATACATGCAAGTCGAACGAGTTCCCGTTGATTGACGTGCTTGCACTGATTTCAACATTGGAACGAGTGGCGAACTGGTGAGTAACACGTGGAAAACCTGCCCAGAAGCAGGGGATAACACTTGGAAACAGGTGCTAATACCGTATAACAACAAAAACCGCATGGTTTTTGTTTGAAAGGTGGCTTCGGCTATCACTTCTGGATGGTTCCGCGGCGCATTAGCTTGTTGGTGGGGTAACGGCTCACCAAGGCAATGATGCGTAGCCGACCTGAGAGGGTAATCGGCCACATTGGGACTGAGACACGGCCTAGACTCCTACGGGAGGCAGCAGTAGGGAATCTTCCACAATGGACGCAAGTCTGATGGAGCAATGCCGCGTGAGTGAAGAAGGGTTTCGGCTCGTAAAGCTCTGTTGTTGAAGAAGAACGGGTGTCAGAGTAACTGTTGACATCGTGACGGTATTCAACCAGAAAGCCACGGCTAACTACGTGCCAGCAGCCGCGGTAATACGTAGGTGGCAAGCGTTGTCCGGATTTATTGGGCGTAAAGCGAGCGCAGGCGGTTTCTTAAGTCTGATGTGAAAGCCTTCGGCTTAACCGAAGAAGTGCATCGGAAACTGGGGAACTTGAGTGCAGAAGAGGACAGTGGAACTCCATGTGTAGCGGTGGAATGCGTAGATATATGGAAGAACACCAGTGGCGAAGGCGGCTGTCTAGTCTGCAACTGACGCTGAGGCTCGAAAGCATGGGTAGCGAACAGGATTAGATACCCTGGTAGTCCATGCCGTAAACGATGAGTGCTAGGTGTTGGAGGGTTTCCGCCCTTCAGTGCCGCAGCTAACGCATTAAGCACTCCGCCTGGGGAGTACGACCGCAAGGTTGAAACTCAAAGGAATTGACGGGGGCCCGCACAAGCGGTGGAGCATGTGGTTTAATTCGAAGCTACGCGAAGAACCTTACCAGGTCTTGACATCTTCTGCCAATCTTAGAGATAAGACGTTCCCTTCGGGGACAGAATGACAGGTGGTGCATGGTTGTCGTCAGCTCGTGTCGTGAGATGTTGGGTTAAGTCCCGCAACGAGCGCAACCCTTATTATCAGTTGCCAGCATTCAGTTGGGCACTCTGGTGAGACTGCCGGTGACAAACCGGAGGAAGGTGGGGATGACGTCAAATCATCATGCCCCTTATGACCTGGGCTACACACGTGCTACAATGGACGGTACAACGAGTCGCAAAGTCGCGAGGCTAAGCTAATCTCTTAAAGCCGTTCTCAGTTCGGATCGCAGGCTGCAACTCGCCTACATGAAGTTGGAATCGCTAGTAATCGCGGATCAGCATGCCGCGGTGAATACGTTCCCGGGCCTTGTACACACCGCCCGTCACACCATGAGAGTTTGTAACACCCAAAGCCGGTGAGGTAACCTTTTGGAGCCAGCCGTCTAAGGTGGGACAGATGATTAGGGTGAAGTCGTAACAAGGTAGCCGTAGGAGAACCTGCGGCTGGATCACCTCCTTTCTAAGGAATATACGGAGGCTACACATACTTTGTTGAAACAATGGTCAGTTTTGAGGGGTCTACCCTCAAACTTGTTCTTTGAAAACTAGATACTATCAATTATTTTCCTTTAATTATTAAGATAATTAAACCGAGAACACCGCGTTTATTTTGAGTTTTTTAATTAGTTTAAATCGCTAATACTCGATTAATCGTTTATCACGTCGTGATAAATAGGTTAAGTTATGAAGGGCGCATGGTGAATGCCTTGGTACTAGGAGCCGATGAAGGACGGGACTAACACCGATATGCTTCGGGGAGCTGTACGTAAGTTTTGATCCGGAGATTTCCGAATGGGGAAACCCAATCATCTTTACCGATGATTACAACTTGACGAATACATACTCAAGTTGTGGCAGACGTGGGGAACTGAAACATCTAAGTACCCACAGGAAGAGAAAGAAAATTCGATTCCCTAAGTAGCGGCGAGCGAACGGGGAACAGCCCAAACCAATGTGCTTGCACATTGGGGTTGTAGGACTGAACATTTGAGTTACCAAAGTCAATGATAATCGAAGTGTCTGGGAAGGCACGGCAGAGAGGGTGATACCCCCGTAGATGAAATCGTTGACCCTCAGTTCAGGATCCTGAGTACGGCCAGACACGTGAAACCTGGTCGGAATCCGGGAGGACCATCTCCCAAGGCTAAATACTCCCTAGTGACCGATAGTGAACCAGTACCGTGAGGGAAAGGTGAAAAGCACCCCGGAAGGGGAGTGAAATAGTTCCTGAAACCATGTGCCTACAATTAGTTAGAGCCCGTTAATGGGTGATAGCGTGCCTTTTGTAGAATGAACCGGCGAGTTACGTTAATTTGCAAGGTTAAGGTGTAAAGACCGGAGCCGCAGCGAAAGCGAGTCTGAAACGGGCGTTTCAGTAAATTGACGTAGACCCGAAACCAGGTGACCTATCCATGTCCAGGCTGAAGGTGCGGTAAAACGCACTGGAGGGCCGAACCCGTGTATGTTGAAAAATGCTGGGATGAGGTGTGGATAGCGGTGAAATTCCAAACGAACTTGGAGATAGCTGGTTCTCTCCGAAATAGCTTTAGGGTTAGCCTCGGAGTCAAGAATCGTGGAGGTAGAGCCACTGTTTGGACTAGGGGCCCGTCATGGGTTACTGAATTCAGATAAACTCCGAATGCCACAGATTTATATCCGGGAGTCAGACGATGAGTGATAAGATCCACCGTCGAAAGGGGAACAGCCCAGACCACCAATTAAGGTCCCTAAATATGTGCTAAGTGGAAAAGGATGTGGAATTGCATAGACAGCTAGGATGTTGGCTCAGAAGCAGCCACCATTTAAAGAGTGCGTAATAGCTCACTAGCCGAGTGACTCTGCGCCGAAAATATACCGGGGCTAAGCACATTACCGAAATTGTGGACGCAACTATGTTGCGTGATAGGAGAGCGTTCTAAGGGCGACGAAGTTAGACCGCAAGGACTAGTGGAGCGCTTAGAAGTGAGAATGCCGGTATGAGTAGCGAAAGATCAGTGAGAATCTGATCCACCGAATGACTAAGGTTTCCTGGGGAAGGCTCGTCCTCCCAGGGTTAGTCGGGACCTAAGCCGAGGCCGAGAGGCGTAGGCGATGGATAACAGGTTGATATTCCTGTACTAGTTAATGTTGTTTGAACGATGGAGGGACGCAGGAGGCTAAAGCATGCGCACGATTGGAAATGTGCGTCCAAGCGTCAAGTCTGGTGATGAGTCAAATGCTTATCACTAAGGACAAGGCGTGACGGGGATCGAATTTTAGTAGGGAAGTGCTCCACGTCACACTGCCGAGAAAAGCTTCTAGTTAGACATTAATTACCCGTACCGCAAACCGACACAGGTAGTCGAGGAGAGTATCCTAAGGTGAGCGAGTGAACTCTTGTTAAGGAACTCGGCAAAATGACCCCGTAACTTCGGGAGAAGGGGTGCTACACGCAAGTGTAGCCGCAGTGAAAAGGCCCAGGCGACTGTTTATCAAAAACACAGGTTTCTGCAAAATCGTAAGATGACGTATAGGGGCTGACGCCTGCCCGGTGCTGGAAGGTTAAGTGGATGAGTTAGCTTCGGCGAAGCCCAGAAATGAAGCCCCAGTAAACGGCGGCCGTAACTATAACGGTCCTAAGGTAGCGAAATTCCTTGTCGGGTAAGTTCCGACCCGCACGAAAGGCGTAACGATTTGGGCACTGTCTCAACAAGAGACTCGGTGAAATTATAGTACCTGTGAAGATGCAGGTTACCCGCGACAGGACGGAAAGACCCCATGGAGCTTTACTGTAGCTTGATATTGGGTGTTGACACAGCTTGTACAGGATAGGTCGGAGCCGTAGATATCGGAACGCTAGTTTCGATGGAGGCGCTGGTGGGATACGACCCTCGCTGTGTGAACACTCTAACCCGCACCACTTATCGTGGTGGGAGACAGTGTCAGGTGGGCAGTTTGACTGGGGCGGTCGCCTCCTAAAAAGTAACGGAGGCGCCCAAAGGTTCTCTCAGAATGGTTGGAAATCATTCGTCGAGTGTAAAGGCAGAAGAGAGCTTGACTGCGAGACAGACAGGTCGAGCAGGGACGAAAGTCGGGCTTAGTGATCCGGTGGTACCGTATGGAAGGGCCATCGCTCAACGGATAAAAGCTACCCTGGGGATAACAGGCTTATCTCCCCCAAGAGTCCACATCGACGGGGAGGTTTGGCACCTCGATGTCGGCTCATCGCATCCTGGGGCTGTAGTCGGTCCCAAGGGTTGGGCTGTTCGCCCATTAAAGCGGTACGCGAGCTGGGTTCAGAACGTCGTGAGACAGTTCGGTCCCTATCCGTCGCGGGCGTAGGAAATTTGAGAGGAGCTGTCCTTAGTACGAGAGGACCGGGATGGACATACCGCTGGTGTACCAGTTGTGCCGCCAGGCGCATCGCTGGGTAGCTATGTATGGATGAGATAAACGCTGAAAGCATCTAAGTGTGAAACTCGCCTCGAGATGAGATTTCCCATTCCTATATGGAAGTAAGACCCCTGAGAGATGATCAGGTAGATAGGCTGGAAGTAGCAGCACCGTGAGGTGTGGAGCGGACCAGTACTAATCGGTCGAGGACTTAACCAAGTAATGGTGTTCTCAAGAAGATAATTGGTAGTAGCTAGTTTTGAGAGAACAAGCTCTCAATAGTGTGGTGGCGATAGCCTGAAGGATACACCTGTTCCCATGCCGAACACAGAAGTTAAGCTTCAGCACGCCAAAAGTAGTTGGGGGATCGCCCCCTGCGAGGATAGGACGTTGCCACGCGTATATGGAGGATTAGCTCAGTTGGGAGAGCGTCTGCCTTACAAGCAGAGGGTCACAGGTTCGAGCCCTGTATCCTCCATTGAGCCCTTAGCTCAGTTGGTAGAGCATCTGACTTTTAATCAGAGGGTCGACAGTTCGAGCCTGTCAGGGCTCATTCACCGAGAGGTGAATGACAATTAGATATTTGAGCGATACTGGCTATGCCGACTTAGCTCAGTTGGTAGAGCACCTGTCTTGTAAACAGGGGGTCGGAAGTTCGAATCTTCTAGTCGGCATCATATGCGGAAGTAGTTCAGTGGTAGAACATCACCTTGCCATGGTGGGGGTCGCGGGTTCGAATCCCGTCTTCCGCTTAATACCGAGAGGTATTAGGTTATATACATTTTGCACCCATAGCGCAACTGGATAGAGTGTCTGACTACGAATCAGAAGGTTGTAGGTTCGACTCCTACTGGGTGCATTTAAACGGGAAGTAGCTCAGCTTGGTAGAGCACCTGGTTTGGGACCAGGGGGTCGCAGGTTCGAATCCTGTCTTCCCGATTAAATAAAAATATTTTATTTAACACTTCGCGGTGTAGCTCAGCTGGCTAGAGCGTTCGGTTCATACCCGAGAGGTCGAGGGTTCGATCCCCCCTGCCGCGATTTAAGACTTGAACTGGACCTTTAGCTCAGTTGGTTAGAGCAGACGGCTCATAACCGTCCGGTCGTAGGTTCGAGTCCTACAAGGTCCATTTATTTGGACGTTGGTGTCTAGTGTTATGTATTATGGAGGATTACCCAAGTCTGGCTGAAGGGAACGGTCTTGAAAACCGTCAGGTGGGTAAAACCACGCGAGAGTTCGAATCTCTCATCCTCCTTTTCCATCATCGCGGGATGGAGCAGTCTGGTAGCTCGTCGGGCTCATAACCCGAAGGTCGTTGGTTCAAATCCAGCTCCCGCAATCATGGTCTGTTGGTCCAGTTGGTTAGGACGCCTCCCTGTCACGGAGGAGATCACGAGTTCGAGTCTCGTACAGACCGTTTATGGCTCGGTAGCTCAGTCGGTAGAGCAATGGATTGAAGCTCCATGTGTCGGCGGTTCGATTCCGTCCCGCGCCATTGCTTTACTCATACAATGCGGGTGTAGTTTAGTGGTAAAACCACAGCCTTCCAAGCTGTTGTCGCGAGTTCGATTCTCGTCACCCGCTTTGCATGGGCCTATAGCTCAGCTGGTTTAGAGCGCACGCCTGATAAGCGTGAGGTCGATGGTTCGAGTCCATTTAGGCCCATCTTTGGAGAAGTACTCAAGTGGCTGAAGAGGTGCCCCTGCTAAGGGTATAGGTCGCGGAAGCGGCGCGAGAGTTCGAATCTCTCCTTCTCCGTTGTAACACCATATCACATTTTGATATGACCCGTTGGTCAAGTGGTTTAAGACACCGCCCTTTCACGGCGGTAACATGGGTTCGAATCCCGTACGGGTCATTGTACCATTTAATTTTATTACTATTATCGCGGGATGGAGCAGTCTGGTAGCTCGTCGGGCTCATAACCCGAAGGTCGTTGGTTCAAATCCAGCTCCCGCAATCAATGGTCTGTTGGTCCAGTTGGTTAGGACGCCTCCCTGTCACGGAGGAGATCACGAGTTCGAGTCTCGTACAGACCGTCCGGTAAGGTCTTCCTGTGGGGAAGGCCTTTTTTGGTACGTCAAAATCCTTTTTAGGCGCTGAATCAAGGGTGTAAGGGGGAGCCTGGAACTCTAGCGGCGAAAATCTTGAGAACTTAGTATGGTTGACCCCCTTGCCCCCTAAGGTGAGTGGCGATGTGTCATTAATCATGACTATTAATTAAAATGATGGTACACTAATGGCGCAATGGCATTATCTAACGGGTCGTGGAAGTTTTCAGTGGTTTGTTGGTGTAATTTTGGTTACAGGCGACTAGTTAGATGGTCAAAACTTTAAGGAGTTGAGACAATGACTAAGGAACTTAGCAATCAGGAAATTGTACAATGGACAACTGAGCGGCTTCGACGCCGTGGCATGAACCCTAAGAATTGGCAACTTATGGCGGTTTTGCTTGATCGGGAGGTCTATTTATTTGTTCCGAAATGCGCATCGATGAGAGCAAGTTACGGTTTATCAACGACACCGGGGGCAGCTGGATATGGGGAATTTGTGGGGTGAGTAACCCCATGAAGGCCGGTTAAGAGAAAAGTAGATACTAAAGCGACCACTCGTCGATTATCTGAGTGGTCGCTTTTTTAGCATTGATGGTTCAACAGAAATTCCCGTAACTGAGGATCGTGAGCATATAGGTACAAGCCATGCACGCCGCGTTTCATTAAGACGTTGATGGAATTGAGCACCAGTTGTTCCTTGATCAGCTGCAATTGGTGGGGGTCCGTTAAATCAGACCGGCGTTTGAAGGTCTCAACGTCAGTGTACTTAGCCAGGTCAATGGTCAGTTGACCATTTGCGGCTAGTGTAACTGGGGGGCCTAAGATCACCCCGACGTAATTGAGGTCAAATCCTTGGCAAGTGTAGATGGAGCCAACTTCGTTTATGGTTTGGGGAAGTTCCGCCCAAGGGGTTTGCGTATAGTTGTATTGATCCCAGGGGAGGCGAAACCGTCCCTCTTGAATGTAGTGTTTCCCACCATCGAGCGTTGAAGGGTAACCCGAGGTGGAAACGATTCGTGCCAGCCCCGTTTCCTGATTACGCTGTACAATGGCTTGACGCATTTCCTCGGCATCCGCAAAGATCCGTAAGTCATATTGGGGACCGCCAGAGGAAGGTACCGGACGTAAATCGTGGTGCGTGAAGGCGTTGATCCACCGGACTAGGGCATCACTGGCGTGCATCCGGAATTGGTGTGTGAGACGGTAACGTTCGTGGGGGTATGGCGCCACGAGGTGTTCAAGCCGCTGCTCGGTCCAAAAACTCTTCATCCGTAGAACTTGAGTTTCGTCAAAGACGACCACGATGACTTTAGCCGTTTGCATTAAAGAAGCGAGTTGGTTGTCACCGTAAAAGTTATTATAGTGATCAGCTTGAGAAAGCAACAGGTGTGCTTCGTCGATAATCAGGACATCGGCGGAAGTCTTGCCCTGAGCAATCTGGTTGATCAGGGTTGTAGGACGTTGAAAGTCCTTCTTGTAGAGGTGGGGTTGCTGGCCCGCAATGGCGCGGTAAACTTTAAGAATTTCAGGATGGTTAACCAGAAAGTAATTGGTGGTGCCGGCAAGCGGCGAAGTGGGTTGGGTCCGGTTAGCACTCTGAACCCGGTTGAAGAGGTGGGCTAAGACCACGCTTTTACCGGTTCCGGCATCGCCGTACAAGCTAAAGATTGCAGGATGTTGTCCGTTTATGTGAGAAGTTATGAAGTGATACATGTGTTGGACCAAGTGCTCCTGGTCGGGCGTTAATGGTAATTCAGGAGAGATTTTATTAATTGCTGCGTTTGATGGTTGAATAACCCTGATGCCACCTTTCTGTCAAAAGTCATACCGCCATTGTACCGCGAATCGTGTGCAAAAGAAAAACCCCTTAGTGCAAAGGGGTTAACACTTACTTGGTCTTGGTTAGGGCAATGCGATGATAGCTTGCGGTGTGGTAGTGATTCGCACTAGTCGCGTAGATGTTGAGTGGTGTAAACTCCGGAGAGTTGCGCCAGAGCGAGTAAGCTTGACTGTCTTCCCAGATAGTCAGAAGACTGTAACTGCCGCTGTCATGTTGCTTGGTCATGACGTACAAAGCCTTCATTCCGTGGGGCAACAGGTTGCTGGCTAACCGGGTCGTCTTGGCTTCGAAAGCCTCGGCGGTGTGCGGGTCGAACTTGAAGTAGCTGAAGCTGTAAAATCCCTTCCAGTCAGTGGTTCCTTGGTGTAACCGTACCTGATAGTCTAGTCCAGCGGAAAATAGACTGGGTTGGTCCGAAGCATCAATCAACTGGAGCCCTTGATTATCACCAGTCGAACTAGCGAGTAAGATTAACTTGCGGTCGGGGTGCTCGGCAATGAACTGCTTGAGAACATCGCGACTACCGAATGTGAATGCTAGATTTCTTAACATAGCGGAATCCCTCCTTGTTAACACCTTCATTATACCCCGTTTTTTGGGGAAACCTGAAACGTTTACACCTCCGAATAGACGCGCTAAACTAGAGAGAAAAGATTCATGAAAGGGTGATCTGATGGAATTAACAGTTTTAGGATGCTACGGCGGCTATCCGTATAATGGGGTGGGAACCAGTAGCTACTTGGTGACTAGTGGGGACTACCACTTGTTATTGGATTGCGGGAGTGGCGCATTGACGGCGTTACAGCGTTATCTTGACCCCTTACAGCTGGATGCGGTCTTACTGACCCACTATCATCACGACCATACTGCTGATGTGGGCGTTCTGCAGTATCTTTGGCAGTTGGCTCCAGGGACCAAAAAAGAACCGGTCTTGCCTATTTATGGTCATCAAGAGGATGCTCAGGCCTTCGCAGGATTGACTTGGCCCCATGCAACGGAAGGGCACGCTTACCAACCTGATCAAGCGTTGACGTTGGGCCCACTGACCATCACGTTTGGGCCGACTCATCATCCGGTTCCGGCGTATGCGCCCATCATCACGGAGACGACTACGGGACGCCGGTTAGCCTTTACGGCGGATACAGCCGCCTTTCCCGAGCTCAGTACTTGGGCGCAACACGCGGATGTTTTGCTGGCGGATACTAACTTCTACGCGGATCATCAGGGAACGGCCTGGCATTTGACATCCACTCAAGCAGGACAACTGGCCCAAGATGCGCAGGTTGGGCGGTTACTTTTAACGCATTTACCACAAACGGGACAATTATCACAATTGGCCGCGGAAGCGCAAACCGCTGCCGGGAAAGTACCCGTTAACGTTGTCCATGCAGGGACTACTTATCGTATTTAACGGTCATGGGTATCAAATAATTTCTAATAAAGGCTTCCCTTTTAACTTAAACATGATATAATGGTATCTATTAAATATAAGTTATATAAGGGAGGATTTACAAATGACTGTGACACTGTTTACGACGCCTAGTTGCTCGTCCTGCCGGAAGGCTCGCCTTTGGTTAGAGGACCATGGAATCGCATATCGAGAACAGAATATTTTTGTGACCCCCCTCAAAGCAGCGGATATTAAGGCCATCCTGCGGTTGACTGAGGAAGGCACGGAAGAGATCATCTCGAAGCGGTCCCAGGCCTACCAACAATTAGGCACTCAGCTGGAGGAGTTACCCTTAGGTGACTTGTTTGACCTGATTCGCCGACACCCGGGAATCTTACGGCGGCCCATCGTCATGGATGACCGCCGGTTACAGGTGGGCTTTAACGAAGAAGAAATTCGGCGTTTCTTACCGCGTTCGGTCCGAATTCAAGCCTTACAGACTGC
This sequence comes from Levilactobacillus namurensis, assembly GCF_032197885.1. Lineage (NCBI taxonomy): Bacteria > Bacillati > Bacillota > Bacilli > Lactobacillales > Lactobacillaceae > Levilactobacillus > Levilactobacillus namurensis. Next base: position 1,120,747 of record NZ_CP134159.1, read on the forward strand.
CCAACGTTTAGCGAATGGACAAAAATAAGATGAATTAGTTGCATCTAACTGGATTTGTGGGAAAATACTACTTGCAGTCCAGTTTTTTGTGAGCATTGCTTTACAAGCCCACAAAAACGGTTAGAATGAGTAACAAGGACAATACCCAACCCACGAGAAAGGGGTGTTATTCATGGAAATGGAACGAATCAATGAGAATACGATTCGGGTGGTTATTGGTAATGACGACCTCAGTGAACGTGGAATCACTGTGTTGGATTTGCTGGGTAACCACAAGCAAATCGAAAGTTTCTTCTATAGTATCTTAGAGGAAGTCGACGTTGATCATCAATTCCAAGACAACGATGCGGTGACGTTTCAAGTCTTACCAAATCGTAATGGTCTGGAACTGTTTATCAGCAAGAACGTCGATCCCGACGCGCCAGTTGACGATGAACAGGCTGATACCAGCGTAGACGCCGATCACCCCGATCAAGTGTCGGATCAGATTAAAGAACACTTACTCGGTAAAGATGGTCGTCGGAAGAACGTCTTTTCTGCGATGGCGGAAGCGAGTCGGCGGAATGCGGCGAGCGAGAGTAACGACGTTGCGGATTATCTGAATGATGATGGTCAACCGACTGTCTCCCAAGTTGTGCGGTTACACGCCTTCGAGGACATGATTAGTCTGGCCCGGGTCCTGCACTTAGATAGTGCGGCCTCGAACCTCTATCAGTACAACGGCGATTACTACTTAGAATTGATTTTCTTTACAAATGAAACTTCACGAGAAGCCATCAAGGACGATATGTCAGTGGCTTATGAGTACGCTGACCGGTCTAAGGTGGCCCCAGATGTCCTGGCAGAGCATGGCAAGTTAGTCATGGAGCACTCGGCACTGGAGTTGACACGGTACTACTTTTTAGACGCTAAATAGTTTAAATTTTAAAAAAGACTAGATGTTCGCTGAAAAAGTGAACACCTAGTCTTTTTATTTAGCCGACGATTCACTTAAATGGTCCAGCAGAGCGACGCTTAAATGGCCAATCAGCGCTTGATTGTATTGCATACCAGCAGATTGAAATTGAGCGATGGCCAGCACTTGTTCCTTGGTGAACCCGGCTTTAATCAACCCGTTGATGCTAGTGGACATCGCGGCCTGTTGCTCCTTTTCCGTTTGGGCGATGCCAGCCTGTAGGGCGGCTTGAATGAACTTGGCATTTTCTTGATGGGACATAAAATCAACCTCCTAAAGATTAAACTTAGTGTAGCATAGAATTTCCTTAGCGGGTATTCCCGGGGAACGTTGTAGTGATGGTTGTTCTTTTTAGAAAGCGGTTACATAATTTGCTAGTGGGTCGTATAATTAAACCTAAAAGGAGTGGTTAGATGTCAGAGTTAACGGGAAAAGTCGCCATTGTGACGGGTGGATCTTCTGGAATCGGCCTGGCAACTTGTCAACGATTGGTTAAAGATGGAGCCATTGCCGTTTCGGCGGATCTCGAGGCCCCGGAGGATTCTCGAATCAAGTTTGTGAAGACAGACGTTACTGACCAACGCTCATTGCAGAACTTGGTGGAAACCGTGGTGCGCCAGTATCATCAGATTGATATTTTGGTGGCTAATGCGGGGATCACCGAGCATAAAGCGGGAGTCGCCGACTTAGACGTGGCCAATTGGCAACGGGTCATCGATGTTGATTTGACCGGAGTTGTCTTGACCGATAAGTACGTGGTCCAACAGATGGTTAAGCAACGGAGTGGCAGCGTCATCAACATGAGCTCCATTTTAGGCGTCGTGGGAGCGGCCAACTCGCAGGCTTATTCGGCTGCCAAAGCCGGGGTGGCGAACTTTACCCGGTCACAAGCCGTGACTTACGCACCACAGGGGATCCGCTTCAACGCCGTGGCGCCGGGCTACGTGAACACGCCGCTACTTCAGACACTGCCGAGTGACGTCACGGATAGCATGGTCGCCAAGATGCCCGTGGGCCGGTTAGCCGAGCCATCTGAAATTGCGAACGTGATTGCCTTCTTAGCCAGCGATGATGCGTCGATTGTGACGGGTGCAGTGATCAACGCTGACGGCGGGTACACCGCACAATAACTTTAGACCTAGTGGTTAAAAAGACTGAGACGCTCACGACGGCTCAGTCTTTTTGAACGCAAAACGGCATCCCGCAACAGGGGATGCCGAGTGCAATTAACGTCGTTCAATGGCCAATAGGTAGGGTGGCGTGTGCACCTGATTGATGAACCCATACTGTAAGACTTGGTAGGTCTTTTGGGGAAGGGCCGCACAGAATTGGTGGACGGCTTGTGCTTCCGTAGCGCCACCGGGATGACCGGCGTAGACGACCAGGATGACCCGCCCGCCACGCGGTAGGTGCGGAAGTAAGGCCTTGACCGCGGTGAGCGTGGTGGGGGCGTGGGTGATTTTGGTCTTATCACTCCCAGGAAGGTAGCCCAGGTTGAAGATTGCGGCGGCCACGGTTTGGTCCGGTGCTAAATAGTCAGCAACGTGTTCGTGACCGACGTGGTGTAAGCTGACCCGGGACTGTTGGCCGGTGAGGGTCAATTGTGTTTGGGTGTGCGCTAAGGCGACAGCTTGAACGTCAAAGCCGATGACGTGGCCGGTGGGGCCCACCAACTGAGCGAGAAATAGCGTGTCGTGTCCGTTACCTACAGTGGCGTCAACCACCGTGGCTCCTGGGTAGACGCAAGCTTCTAAAAGGGTATGACTATAGGTTAAAGCGTTTGGTAAATTCATTAGAAATCATCTCCATGTCGGGTCAAGAACCATTGGGTCACGGTTAGTAGAAAGAATCCCAGTAACCAGCCGGCCAAGACATCCGTTGGGTAATGGACACCGACGTAGACTCGGGAGATGCCAACGGCTAGGATCCATAGGCTGGCCAATCCGGTGATTAAGTACCGAATACCGGGAGACTGGCGTAAGTAGCGCCCGGCCAGCACGATGACCGTGCCCCACAGGAGCATGACGGTGATGGAATGGCCGCTGGGAAAGCTAAAGGAACTAGCCGCGACCAGTCGGTTGACGGTGGGCCGCGGGCGCTGCACCAGATTCTTTAGGATGAAGTTCCCTAATCCGGCCCAGCCTAAAACGTTGACCAGCAGGAAGAAACTGGCACGGTATCGGCGCGCAATCACCAAGGCAACCACCAGAATGATGGTGACCCAGGTGACGGGCTTGGGGTTTCCCGCCGTGGTGACGGCAATGACGGCTTGCGTCAAGGGGTGGCTTAGCGGTTGGCGAATCAGGTGAATTAGGGCTTGGTCGAGTTGGGCGACCCAGACTTGGTGGAAGACGACCCCGAACAGGTCAATCAAAAAGAGGCAGCCAGCAGCCCAAGTCAGGCCCCAGCGCCAACGTGATAGTCGTGGCATATAGTGTACTCCTCAAAACAAATTAGTAGCTCAAGTATAGCACACCGAATTCGTAATTTTAGGGGAGATATCCGCCGGGTGTCTTGCTTTTCTAAAGGGGGTTTGCTAAGATGAGGACAATCACCAATTATCTAAAACGTTGACGAGAAGTAGTAGATGGGATGTGGCCGTCAGAGAGCGGATGGGGCTGAGAATCCGTGACCACTGAATCGAACTTGTCTCTGAGTGTTCTCTGCCGCAAGGTGGGCGTCTGGCGCCGTTATCCGCCACTGAGTCCCAGACATTGGGAAAACGTAGGTGGTACCGCGCTCAAACGCCCTACAGAACGTCGTCATTTGGCGACTTTCTGGGGGCTTTTTTCAACTCAACGTTTTCATTATCAGAAGGGAAGAAAATTCATGGCATACAAACATGAAATAATTGAACGCAAGTGGCAACATTACTGGCGGGTCAATAAGACTTTTGAAGCATCTGATAGCACGTCTAAGCCCAAGTACTATGTCTTAGACATGTTCCCTTACCCCTCTGGCCAAGGCTTACACGTCGGCCATCCAGAAGGCTATACGGCAACGGATATCATGGCACGGTACAAGCGGATGCGAGGATTCAACGTCTTACACCCCATGGGGTGGGATGCCTTTGGCTTACCGGCTGAACAATATGCTCTGAAGACGGGGCACAACCCTAAGGACTTCACAGCCCATAACATTAAAAACTTTAAGCGTCAGATTCGGTCGTTAGGCTTCTCCTATGACTGGAGCCGTGAGATCAACACCACGGACGAATCGTACTACAAATGGACGCAATGGATCTTTGAACAGCTCTACAAGAAGGGCTTGGCTTACGAAGATAAGATCATGGTCAACTGGGCGCCCGACTTTATGGGTGGGGTCGTTGTGGCCAACGAAGAAGTGGTCGATGGGAAGACGGAACGGGGCGGTTACCCCGTCTACCGGGTTCCAATGCGCCAATGGGTCCTGAAGATCACGGCCTATGCGGACCGCTTGATCGATGATCTGGACGATTTGGATTGGCCAGAAAGCATCAAGGAACAACAACGGAACTGGATTGGCCGGTCAGAAGGGGCCAGCATCTTCTTCCCAGTCGCTGGGCAAGCGGACCAGAAAATCGAAGTCTACTCGACGCGACCAGATACGTTATTCGGCGCGACCTACATGGTCTTAGCACCGGAACATCCGTTAGTCGATAAGATTACGACGCCGGACCAAGCGGCTGCCGTTAAGGCCTACAAGGAATCGATTGAACATAAGTCGGATCTGGAACGGACTGACCTGAACAAGGATAAGTCAGGGGTCTTCACCGGTGCTTACGGGATTAACCCTATGTCGGGGAAGAAGTTACCTATCTGGATCGGTGACTATGTCCTGGCTTCTTATGGGACGGGGGCCATTATGGCGGTGCCGGCACACGATGACCGGGACCACGATTTTGCCCAGAAGTTTGAGTTACCAATTATCCAAGTCATTGCACCAGAAGACGGTGACGTGGACGTCCAAGATGCCGCTTACACGGGCGATGGTCAGCATGTGAACTCCGACTTCATGGATGGCATGAACAAGGCCGACGCCATGAAGGCGGCCATCAATTGGTTGGAAGACCACAACGCAGGCCACAAGCAAGTCAACTTCCGGTTACGGGATTGGATCTTCTCACGGCAACGCTACTGGGGTGAACCGATTCCCGTTATCCACTGGGAAGACGGCGAGACGACGCTGGTTCCCGAAGACGAGTTGCCATTACGGTTACCAGCGGCTAAGCAACTTGAGCCGTCTGGAACGGGTGAAAGCCCATTGGCAAACTTGGACGACTGGGTCAACGTGGTCGATAAGAATGGCCGTAAAGGTAAGCGGGAAACCAACACCATGCCACAATGGGCAGGGAGTTCTTGGTACTTCTTGCGGTACGTCGATCCGCACAACGATAAGATGATTGCGGATCCAGAGAAGCTGAAGTACTGGATGCCTGTTGATCTGTACATCGGTGGAGCGGAACACGCGGTACTGCACTTGCTGTATGCACGGTTCTGGCATAAGTTCCTGTACGACTTAGGGGTTGTGCCGACTAAGGAACCATTCCAGAAGTTAGTCAACCAAGGGATGATCTTAGGAACCAACCACGAAAAGATGTCTAAGTCTAAGGGGAACGTTATCAACCCTGATGAAATCGTCGAGAAGCAAGGGGCCGATACGCTGCGGTTGTACGAAATGTTCATGGGACCACTGGAAGCTTCCAAGCCATGGAGCACGGAAGGCATCAATGGCTCTCGGCGTTGGTTAGATCGGGTTTGGCGGTTATTGATCGATGATAACAACCACCTGCGCGACCGGGTCACGATGATCAACGACGGAACGCTGGACAAGAGTTACAACCAGACGGTCAAGACGGTCACGGATGACATCGAGAACATGCGCTTTAACGTCGCTATCTCGCAATTGATGGTCTTCGTCAATGACGCATACAAGGCGGACAGCCTACCGTTGATTTACATGGAAGGCTTCGTCAAGATGTTGTCACCAATCGCGCCGCACATCGCGGAAGAACTCTGGTCCTTGATGGGGCATGAGGAAACGATTGCTTACGCTAAGTGGCCAACTTATGATCCGAAGCAGTTAGTGGAAGACGTTATCGAAATGGTCGTTCAAGTCAATGGTAAGGTCCGGGCACACTTGAAGGTGGCCAAGGATGCTGATAAAGACGCCATTGAAAAGGTTGCGTTGGCGGACGAAACCGTCAAGGCGCACACCGATGGCAAGACGATTCGTAAAGTGATTGTTGTTCCAGGAAAACTAGTCAACATTGTGGCCAACTAAAATGGTTTAAAAAAAGACGATTCAACGTGCAAAAGCCGTTGAATCGTCTTTTTAAGTGGACTCATCCAGCCGAGTTGATAAAGTTGCTGACCCAGCCAGACGTGTTCAGATACCTTGACCATTAGGACTCTTTACAATTAAAGGGTAAGCAGTTAACGGCGGCGATGCCGAACGAACGTAAAGAAGTGCAGGAGCGCTGCCAGCAGGACGTAGAAAATCACAACGAAGCTAAGGTAGGTGATCCAGAACTTACCCGGTGCAAAGACACCCAGCCACCAAGCTTGAAGCCCCATGGTTACTAGTGCCATGGCCGCAATCATGATGAAGAGTAATATGTAGCGTTTCAAAGTGTTATCATCCTTTCGTGGCCGGTCGGCGATTTTATGCCCCCACCGGGTACATTCTCGCAACTTTTCGGGTCGCGGGGCTTGGGTGCCCCAGGTCCCGGTACCGACAAACTCACCGACTTTAATCAACCCGGCGCCGGTCATGACCCGGTCGAACGTGACGAAGGTCTGATCCGTGATACCTGTAAAGAAGTTGTCAGTTGAACTAATGAAGCAGGTCGTCATACTAAGATAATGCTTGTTCTGATACTTACCGGGTAGGGTGTCGCCTACAGAATTCATCCGAACTAACCGGAATCGCATGCAGTCGAAGAACTGTTTCATCACCCCAGAGAGTCCGCCCCAATAGGTCGGGGCACACAGGATCCAGAAATCACTGGCCGCCATCTTGGCCTCCAGTTCGTCCAATGCCGGACAAGATTGCTCCTTAGTGTCTGGATAGATGTCGTAGTCGCGTAAGAACACGGTTTCCACGGTAGCCTCTTCCGGCAGTGCCTGAAGGACGGCTGTTAGATACCCAGCAGTGATGCCTTTCCGTTCGTGACTCCCTAAAATTGCTAAGTAGCGCATTAACTAACCCCCCATTTCCTTGATCCACGTCATTAGTATAGCGCAACCCTGAGGATAAACGAAAGTCCCACAACCGCATAGGGGTATGGGACTCACGACATTTTATTGGAATAGATCAGTTAAGATGGCGAAGAAACGGCGCCGCACCGCAACTTCTTCACCCGCCTTAGAGAATTGATAGTTCAAGAGGTGCCGATCGAATTCCCGGAAAAAGACTTTTGCCATGGTGTGATAATCGCTGTCACTAGTCTGATTGATACGCTTAAAACTCCGCCATGTTGTATACAACAACTGGTCATCAGGCACGTCGGAAATCTCTGGGAAGTTCCGGCGAATCTGTTGCGTCATAAGAACTACTTCGTGTGCACGCTCCGGGGACATTTGCATCTGCGGAGCAGCAGTAGTTCCAGTTGCACTTTGTGCCATCTGGTCTGCCTCCTTAATACAGTCACCAAGTTACTTTAAACTACCTCTAGAATACCACTGTTAAGCGAATTCGGTAAGTGGGAGGCCATTGAAGCCGGACTTTTGACGGTGGATTAGTAAATCTTAACCGAAACTGGTCACTTGTGCGCAAAGGGCTATGGTATAATATTGGTTTGATTAGCATTCTTTTTAATAGGGTGCATGAGCGCGTTGAATTTACCAAGCGAAAGTAGGGTGTCAAATGTCGGCAAGATCTGATCAAACGGAAAGCCAATCCGTGAACGCTCAGGAACAAATGGTAGCTGGGTCAGCCTGGATGACGGCGGGAAGTATCTTCTCGCGAATCTTAGGCGCCGTCTACATTATCCCCTGGAGTATCTGGTTCGGTTCCTTCTTCTTACAGGGGAATGCGCTGTATGGGAAGGGCTACAACATCTACAGCTTCTTTCTCATTGCGGCGATTGCGGGGGTCCCTTCGGCAATTGCCAAGCAGGTGGCCCATTATAATGCTTTGAACGAATACGGCATTAGTGTACGTTTATATCAACGGGGGCTGGTGATTGCGGTAGGTACTGGGGTCGCCATTGCGGCGCTAATGTACTTCGGCGCTGGTTTGTTTACCGGAGGAGATGACAATCTGATTCCGGTACTGCATTCGTTAGCCTGGGCCATTTTGATTATTCCCACAATGAGTCTCACCCGGGGATACTTCCAAGGCTTTCAGCAGATGGCGCCGTCCGCAATTTCTCAATTTGTGGAACAGCTAGCCCGGGTCGCGTACATGTTGATCACGGCGTTTCTGATCATGAAGGTCCTCAAGGGGGATTGGGTGACGGCGGTTGCTCAGTCGACCTTAGCGGCGGCGGTCGGTGCGCTATGTGGGCTCTTGATTCTCGGCGTCTACTACTGGCGACGTCGGGGCCACTTTCAGGCGCTGGTTCGTCATAGTAACAACGCCTTGGTCGTACCCGCTAACCAACTATACCGAGAAATTGTGGCACAGGCCGTTCCCTTTATTGTTTTGGGGGCCGGTATTACCATCTTCCAACTGATCGACCAATACACCTTTGCCCCAATCATGCACTTAGCGGGTAATTATTCCGATACGTACCTGAATGATTTATTCGCGTTATTCGGGGTTAACGCCAATAAGATTATTATGATTACGATTTCGTTGGCCTCAGCACTGGCGATTACGGTGGTGCCCCTGTTGTCGGAAGCCTACACTTGGGGCAACAAGCGAGAAATATCCGGTCAGTTGACCAATGCCTTTTTGATGTTTGAATTTGTGATGATTCCCAGTGCATTGGGGATGTCGGCCGTAGCGCGGCCTTTGAACATCGTTTTCTACGGGCACGCCCAAGAAGCACTAGGCGCGTCGATTCTGGCATTTTCATCCTACCTGTCGATTATCTTAGGGCTCTATACGGTTGTCTCAGCACTGATGCAGGGAATTTCGCAGAACCGGCGGGCCGTGAAGTACTTCTTAGTTGGGACGGTCGTTAAGTTCGTGGTGCAGTGGCCGTTAGTGTACGTCTTTGGTGCGTTTGGACCGCTCATGGCGACGGGGGTCGGGTTCTTAGTGACTTGTTACCTGATTATCCATTCGCTCAACGTTCAATTCGGCATCTATTACGTGACGATTGCGAAGCAGAGTAACGGCATCCTATTGTCCGCTATTGTGACCTTCGTGATTGCCCGGTTGGTGGTCTGGGGTGGTGCAGCCCTGTTAGGGGATGGCCGAATGACCAGCTTCGTGATCACGGCTGTAGCTGCGGTCTTAGGTGGCGGCTTCTACGTCTACACCATGTTGCACAGTCGGCTGGCCGACACCATCATGGGACCACGGATGGCCGGTTTACGACGACGTTTGCATATTCGTTAGGAGGCGGACTTGCGTGAATTTGGAACACTATTTAACAACACACCATCAGGGAACGCCCCGACAGATCTTTCGGTTATTGCGGCAGGGACGAGTGACGGTCAACGAAACGGTCGCTGATAGTGGACGCCAGAGTGTGACGGCGGATGATGAGGTCGCCGTAGACGGGTTAGCCGTCACGGGTCGACAGCCGCAATATTTGATGCTGAATAAACCGGTAGGGGTCGTTAACGACCTGCGGGCTACGGTGGCCCATAGTGTCGGCAGTCTTTTGAACGTGTTAGACCAGGAGCGGTCCTTACAGGTCTTGGCGGACCTACCCAAGGAGGTCGCTGGTTTGGTCCTCCTAAGTGACGATGCCCACTTTTTGGCAGACGTTCAGGCTGCTCACTGGCCGAGTGCGTTAGAGGTGCGGGTTACCGGGACGGCGCTACAAGACACGGATCTGAAGACGCTGGCAGCTTGTCAGCAAGCACAACTGGTAACGCACGACTTACAGCGTTATCAGGTCGTCACGGTTCAGACCCACCAGGTGGCGGTCGCCACGACAGCGTTGTTGGGCTTAGCGCACGTGAGCGGTGCCGTGGTGCGGACGGCCATCGGGCCCTTACAGTTACCGGTGGACCTATCTACGGGCACGTATCGGGGACTATTTGAACCCGAGATTGATGCCGTCATGGTTCCCACAGGCGATACGGTACTTTAAAAAATTAGACTAAAGGGCCCGGAAGTCACTTCCGGGCCCTTTTACAGTAAACAGGTTTTGTTCAGTTAGTGTGCTTGATGGTCGTGCATGTACTGGGGCAATGCGTCAATAATCTGGTGGGGCAACACCACATACTGGCTCGCGGCCAACGCTTCAGCAATGGCACTATGAGTGTAGACGGCCGCCAAAACGGCGTCTTGGTGATTGGCGAATTGGGCAAGGAAGCCACCGACCATGCCCGCTAGTGTGTCACCCATCCCTCCGGTCGCTTGGGCGGGAGTGCCCAAGGGATTTTGAAAGCTACCAGTTGGCGTATAAATTTGGGTGCGATGTGACTTGACCACGACAGTCGCGTTAAGTTGATTGGCGGCTTCCCGGTTACGCTCGGGGGTCTGATCAGCAATGGCGATGCCGCTTAAGCGTTGCCATTCCATCTGGTGAGGTGTCAAGACCAGGGGAACGGCTGGTAGGGCCAGGTGATGTTGGGCGACCAATGTAATGGCGGACCCATCGATGACCAAGGTCTGTTGCGCCGTGACTGTCTGGAAGACTTGTTGTAGCGTCGCTAACGCGGCGTCATCGGTGCCTAATCCGGGACCGATGACCACCACGTCGGCGCCGGCAACCAAGTCAGTCAGTTGAGTGGTTTGACGCATATCGGCAAACATGGCTTCTGGAAGTCGGGCGTGCAGGCTGCTTTGGTTACTGGCATCGGTGATGGTGGTGACCAACCCGGCGCCGGCATAAACGGCCGCAGCGCTGGCCATTAGAATGGCTCCGCCAAAGTTACGGTTACCACCGACTAGGGTCACGCGACCATACGTCCCTTTGTGACTGTTAGCTGGCCGTTGACGAATCGTTTGCGGTAGGATGGCGGCTGTGAGTGTTTCCATAAAAACCCCTCCTAAAATTGATCTCTGTATCCCCAGTATAGCATGCCCGGAGCTGGCAGATGAAAACGGTTGGCCGGTATGCTAGAATTAGGGTTAAACGTGGTGATCATGGGACCACACAACATTCAAGGAGGGGCAATTATGGTACTTGATTGGCAAAAACTGGCACAACAATACCGCGACGACTACGTGGCGGATCTAAAAACACTGGTGAGCATCGATAGCTCACGGGATGATTCACAGGCAACGGCGGACTTTCCACTGGGACCAGGACCAGCCAAAGCCTTAGCGGCGTTCTTGGCCATCGCCAAACGCGATGGTTTCACCGTTAAGAATCTGGATAATCTGGCGGGGTACGTGGAATACGGGTCCGGCGATGAAACCCTAGCCATTTTGGGGCACGCGGACGTTATGCCGGCTGGCAAGGGCTGGCAGACGGATCCATTCACGTTGACGGCTAAGGATGGCAACCTGTACGGTCGGGGGACTTCCGATGATAAAGGCCCCGCTTTAGCAGCCTACTACGGATTGCGGATGTTAAAGGATCAAGGAATCGTTCCCAAGATGAAGGTGCGGTTCATTATCGGAACGGATGAAGAGAGTGACTGGACGGGGATGAACCATTACTTGGATCTGGAACCGGCGCCCACTTTAGGCTTCTCTCCGGATGCCGAATTTCCGTTAATTAACGGGGAAAAAGGCAACGTAACGTTCGAGACGCACTTTAAGGGACGTAACGATGGGGATTATAAGCTAGATGAATTTGATTCAGGGTTACGAATGAACATGGTTCCCCGCGATGCTGAAGCCGATGTGACGGTTCCGGATGCCGCTAAGTTAGCCGCGGACTTCGATGCCTTTTTGGCGCAAGCTCCCGTTACGGGTGAGGTAACGGTTGATGGCCAACGCCTGCACCTACACGTGGTAGGGAAGGCCGCTCATGGAATGGAACCGAAGAACGGTATCAACGCCGGAACTTATCTGGCCACGTTCTTGGCGCCTTATGCGTTCGGTGGTGATGCGCACCACTTCTTGAATCTGCTGGCAGATCAATTGCATGACGATTCTCGAGCACATAAATTAGGGTTAGCATACACGGATAAGGTCATGGGTGACCTGACCATGAACGTTGGTATCATGACGTTTAAGGCGGGTGAAGCGGGCCTCATCAACACGAACTTCCGTTACCCCACGGGCACAGGTGCTGCGACCATCCTGGCCGGCTTGAAGCAGGCCACGGCAACCATGGACGTAACCGTTGAACAGGGTCGAGAAATGGTGCCCCATTACGTAGATCCGAGTGACCCAATCGTGGCGACATTAATGGACGTTTATCGGCAACAGACCGGCGATACCACGGCCCAACCAGAAGTCGTTGGTGGCGGGACTTACGGTCGGCTGATGAAGCGGGGCGTTGCCTTTGGGGCACTCTTCCCTGGTACCCAAGATACCATGCATAAGGCCGACGAGTTTCAACCGGAAGCCGACTTGCTGAAGGCGATGGCCATCTATGGTCAAGCCATCTACGAGCTGACCAAGTAGGCGATAAGTCAAAATCTAAATGGAAAGAGATTGATGACGATGACCCAACAATATCAACACATTTTAGTCGGAGTGGACGGCTCGCGCCAAGCCAAGCGGGCGATTGAAAAGGCCATTGCGGTGGCTCAGCGAAATCAGGCTGAACTTATCATTGTGACGGTCTTGCGCGGGGGACAGTACGTTGGACTGGGAAGTAATGAAGTCGGGTTTGGATACGTTGATCAAAAGATCATGGATGAATCGCGGCAACGGTTTGAGGACTTGGTTCAGCGTTACCGGCAACAGGCCCAAGATGCTGGGGTCGAACAGGTCGTGACATCGGTTTATTATGGTAACGCGAAGACGGACCTGGCGAGGACCCTACCGCAAGAATTTGGAGCGGACCTGGTGATGTTAGGTGCAACGGGAGCTAACGTGGTCGAACGAATGGTACTGGGTTCTACAGCGGGTTACGTGATCAGCAACGCAGTCTGTGATGTACTGCTAGTACGGACGGACTTGAAGAATCACACCAAGAAGTTGCGGTCATCCGTTATCCAGTAACTGAAAACAGAAAAATTCTAAGATTAGAAGAGTGGGACCAAAGGTAGCTAGCTTCGCTTAACTGCCTTTGGTCCCACGTTTTAGAATCGTCTAGTTAGAGGTCCGGGAATTTTATCCTGGACTTAGAAAAAGACTCAGGGATTACTCTCCCTGGGCCTTATTTATGTCGAAATGATTAGAGACGGTGGATGTCCAGTACACTGCCCGTCTTAGCATCGGCGATAAATTGGTATTGAACCAACTGATCGTCTTCGTAACGGTTAATTCCCCCGTAGTAGACCCGGGTCTTGACCGCGAACTTTTGGTAAGGGACCGTTTGATGCTCGATCCAAGCCCCCTCAATGGGGGACTCTTGGCGGAACTGGCGCTTGACCCGGTCTAGAATCGTATCGGGATCTAAATGTGCCGCACCCTTGAATAATTGGGTGATGAAGATGCCCATAATCCCCCCGAGAACACCGGTAAGACTTAATTGATAGAGTTGTCCATTTCTAGCAGCCATCAGACCGCCTCCTTAAACAATTGTTATATTGGGCAATGTTACCACCACATCCACCTTAAGTATAGCAACTTTTGGGCAGAACTGCCCGTAATGTGCCAGAATTTGCTTTAAAATTCTGAGCTACGAGGTTTCATGGGCCAGACCGAATCGACTTAAGTGCTATCTGTTCTGAAAAAGTTAGTTTGTTCTGGAACTTATTTATCCTCAAAGACGTTGAAAGTCGCCAAGACTAAAGGCTTTGAATGATGGGATAATCAACAAAGATAGTGAATGTTTAACGATGTTCAGATTAAAACTATGAAATGGATAAAGTTCATGATATACTGCTTTTATCGGATGATAAAGCGCTAACATTAAATACGGTGGTGACTCATAAAATGGCAACCAAACAACTTAAAAAATTACTAATTGCAACGGCAGTCTTAACCATGGCAGTCGGGTCTTCGGGGGCTCTATCCCCAGTAATCGCGCAAGCAGAAACGACACCCACAACGGTAACTAAAAAACAAAAGACGACGGCAGAAGATACCACAACTTACGATATTGGTGAGGTTACGCTGCCTTTAAGTTACGCTTGGTCTAAGGGGCAGTGGTGAACGGCACTGAACCCCATGGTGGCGGGCTTACCTGAAACACTGACCAAAGAACAATTAGCAGACGATGCGTACATGGACGGTCTTACGTATCCTAGCGGCATGTCCAAAGAGGTTATTCGTAATGCGTTTAACCCGTTAATGGGAGATTTGACGCTAAAAAAGGGAGAAACGGTTGCTGAATTTACGGCAGCTATTAATGGCGAATCCGACATGGATATCGCGACAACGGTCGACCAAATGGCACAAGCGGCAGGGTTTGTCGCTTGGACCATTAAAAGCACACAATTATACCTCGAGGGTCGTTATACCCGAGCGGACTATGTGGCCGATTACCCGCAAATCAAGGCTTACATTGATGCGGCTGGAGAGCGTGAAGGTGGCGAGTGGATGCCTAAGGCTTATGAAACGGCTTTGACTGATGACAAGACCTTTAACACGCTGATGTACTCGACGTCGCAAGACGGGACTAACCAAGTAGCGACACAGTATGGCCTGACCAACCGGGACTTGGACCTGACGAAGGTGGACGCGCAAGGAAGCGAGCAGAGCACGCGAGAACTGTTAGAATCGCCAGCGGATTGGTTGGTTTCGACGGATCCGAAGACGGGACTGAAGACGTTGAATCTGGTGATCATGATGCCAGTTGCCTTCGCTTTTGATGATGGGGAAACGGCGACGACGCCGACCAATCCCATTGAACCGGCTAAACCAGTGACACCAGATCCAGAACCAACGCCGGATCCTGATCCGGATAAACCAGTGACACCGGAGAAGCCTACGCTCCCAACCACACCGGTAACGCCAATTCTTCCCGAACAACCAGAGGTCACCACGCCCAATCAAGATGATGAGGTCACAGCTGGGGAAGCTGGGGCGGCGGTAACGCCGGCTAAGAAGGGGACGGCTGTGTACGCGACGAAGAAGATTGGGCTGTACAGCAGTCGCAACTTCTCTACGAAGACGCGGCGGCAATGGTACGCTAAACAGTCGCGAATCAACCGGCCAATGTTTGTGGTCACGGATTACGCCACTTCTAAGACGGGGGCGCTACGTTACCGCGTCAAAGACGTGAACCACCAAAGCACGACGTACGGGAAGAAAGGGTACATCACCGCTAACGCGACCTATACCGCGCCCGTTTATTACCAAACCAAGCAAAAGACTTTGACGGTGATTAATCCAGCAGGGGTCAACGCCTACCAAAACAAGGACCTGACCAAGCGGACTAAGCATTACCGCCAAGGTCAAGTTCTGAAGGTCAAGAAGCTTGTACGGCATCATTTGACGACGCGGATGCAACTGACGAACGGCCAGTATGTCACAGCAAACAAGAAGTTAGTCATCAGCGGGCAACAAACGATGGTTAAACGCGTACAGACCAAGAAAGCCATAAATCGTTACACCACGGTCAATCTTAAACGAATCAACCACCACTACCGGAAGGGCCAGAAACTAGCCGTTCGCGGATGGGATTACGCGGTCAGTCGTGACTTTAGTCGCAAGGACGTCTTACGTTATCACGTGGATGGCGGGTACATCACCGCTAACCGGACTCAGGTTAAGGTCATCAAATAAGGAATTGACACCGATAAAAGTTGCGCTAGGCAGCTTAATCGGTGTTTTCTTTTTGGTGACGAGAAGGCTAGCCGGGCGGGGAATTGGCGGTGATTGAATCCAGAAAGTTCCGCAAAGTGGATTTTACTTTGAAAAAGTAAGAGCTTAAAGTTCGACAACCAGCCTAAAAATGCTATAATTATGCGGTGTTGTAAATTTAGACTTAAATAAAGGAGCGTTTACTAATGGAACAATTACCTAAGATGTCATCCGCTGACTTAAAAGACGTGGTGAAGAGTGGCAAAACCATGCTGTTCTTCTCGGCGACCTGGTGCCCAGATTGCGCATTTATCAAGCCTGCGATGCCTGCCATTGAAGCGGAATACCCCGACTTTAAGTTTATTGCGGTTGATCGGGATGAGAATATCGATTTGGCTGCAGATCTCAATGTCTTTGGGATTCCTAGCTTTATCGCCTACGCTGATGGTCAAGAAATCGGCCGCTTAGTGAACAAGGATCGCAAGACCAAGGCAGAAGTTGAGACCTTTATCAATTCGTTATCAACACCTGCCGACTAAAATAGTTTGAAAGGATTCCGACATGTTGATTGCTAGTTATAATCCCCAGGAGTTAGGGGATACATTGATTGTTGTCATTGCGCAAGACACGCCACAACAGGCCCACACGGTTCGTGAGGGCGTTGCTCGGATTTATGATCCAGAGACCGAAAAGAGTCTCGGGTACAATTTCTTCGACGTTTCTCAGATTTTGCCGAATTTAACGGGACAAGGGCAAGTCTTCTTGTCCGCTGAAGACGTCGCGGCGTTGAACCAAAAGTTAGAGGATGCGGGGTTTGCTGGCGAGTTAGAGGCTGAAAAGGCTTCTCGGTTCGTCGTTGGGTACGTCAAAACGGCAACGCCTCATCCGGATTCAGACCACTTATTGGTCACGGAAACCGAAGTGGAAGACGGGCACACGTTGCAAATCGTGAGTGGTTCACCTAACATGCAAGCGGACATTAAGGTCGTGGTGGCGGAAGTCGGGGCAATGATGCCCAACGGTGTCATCATCTGGCCGGGCGAGTTACGGGGCGTCCCTAGCAATGGGATGATCTGTTCTGGTCGCGAACTAGGGCTGGCTAATGCACCGCAACGGCCTGGGGCACTGATTCTGCCTGATGATTATCAAGTCGGGGATGCCTTTGATTTTGACCGCGGACAAACGATTTTTGCGGCCGAATAACGCGAACTTAAAAAACAGTCTAAGAATTAGGTAGGAAAGCGGGTCAGCCCTTGTCGGCGACCCGCTTTTTTGTGTACAATAAGTAGGATTAGCAACTTTGTTTGCCGATAAAACCAGGGAATGCGTCACATCGTCGTTGACGATCACGACTGCTCCTCTTTTAAATCAAAAAACGATGGAAGATTTTCCGTCAAGGAGGAAGCAACATGGAGCACTATGATGGGCCTGCGTTTTACCGTAAGTTTCCGGTAAAGCCGACACCAGTTAAACGAGAAGCCCCGATTACTGAGCGGGCTGAATCACAAGTTAAAGAACGCCAGCGGTGCAATGCCCGTGGAGAACGGACGACACAGAAGCCAGCCACGACACCGCATCCCGACACTGCCGAGGCAACGCCGTCGGCAGAAAAACCTAATTACCGACCTTTTCAGGTGACAGAGGTGCCCAAGCAGCTCCACTGGACTCACCGGGAGAGTAACAGTCAACAACAGTATTATCAACGCTTAATCGCACAATTAAAGAAAACGGATGATAGTTTCTTGCGACTAGCGACACCTAGTGTGGTTACGTCGGATGAAGACCAGACGGCTAGTGACGAAACTGTCACGACACAGGCAACATCGACGCCGACTAGTGAAACGACTCATCAGGGGTCGGTCACGGCCTCGGATGATCCCACACCGGTGCCGGCCGTCGATGAACCGGCGCCCGTTACAGCATCCACACCAGCGGATCGGGCCAGTTCGGATCCCCAAGATGATGCTGAGGCACCGATGACCGTCGTAGATGAACAGGAAACGGTCTCATCAGTCACCACGAATCCCGAAGCGCCCGCGGGGGTAGCCTTACCCGCTGACCCCGAGCCAGCGGCCACTGATTCTGAACCCACATCTCCAGAGCCTACGGTAACCACGCCGACTGAAGCACCGCACGAGCCGGCCGGGGAAGACCCGGAAGCACAGACAACGTTAGTCGAACCCAAGCCCACGGAGATTTTCTATCCAGAAGTTCCGGTGGAACAGTTGTCTGAGAAAGTAGCCGATTCACCGGTAGATGAACCGACAGCTAAATTGGAAGCTGAGCCGGAAGCAGTGGCTTCAACGCCGGATTCGAACTTAACTTCCCGGCCGGTTACACCGTCAACGATGGATTATCTCCCGGTTGGGACGGTACCACAAGAGAATAGGGGAGGGGACTCCGTTACCCCGGATGGCGAACCGACTGATCAGGCAGACCAAGATGTTCAGCGATTATTAGCACGTGCTGAAGAGCCTGAGCATTCGACAGAGCCAACCACTCAGGCAATGGCCGCTCCTCAAGCAGACCCGCAATCGGCGGATGTACAAGCTGAAACGTCAGCGACGACAGACCAGCAGCCGACTGAGACTGCTGAGGGTGATCAAGCGACACCGACTGAACCAGCCACGACATCGAATGAGTCTCATCAGACCCGCCAGACGCCGGTTGACACCAAACCTAAGGCGAAACCAACTCGGGGGTTGGGCCACTCCTTGGGAGATATTATGCAAGAAGAGGGCAACGACCAACGCGACTTAGCCTTATTTGCGGGTGGTCCCCATTCTGCAGCGACACCAGCGCCGACGCCGGCTGACCTGACGGCCCGGGGCTATCACTTCCCAGACATTGGGCTCTTACCCAAACCAGTGGTTCCGGATGAGCAAGCCATGGATGAGTGGATCGAGCATCAAGCGACGGTCTTAGATGCCACCCTGAGTGCCTTTCACGTGGATGCGCACGTTACAGACTGGACGATTGGGCCGACTGTCACGCAGTTCCAAGTCAAGTTAGCCTTAGGGGTCAAAGTCAGCAAGATTACCAACTTAAACGATGATTTGAAGCTGGCATTGGCCGCTAAAGACATCCGAATTGAAGCCCCGATTCCAGGGAAGACTACGGTCGGGATTGAAATTCCGAACAAGAAGTCACGGCCAGTCATGTTATCAGAAATCTTGAATTCACCGGCATTCCAGCACAGTGAATCTCCCCTGACGGTTGCTTTAGGGGTCGATCTCTTTGGTCAACCGCAAGTTACTGACTTACGGAAGATGCCCCACGGGTTGATTGCCGGTGCGACGGGATCCGGGAAGAGTGTCTTCATCAATTCCCTGTTGCTGTCGATTCTGTATAAGGCCAATCCGCAACAGGTCAAGCTACTGCTGATTGATCCTAAAGCCGTTGAAATGGCGCCATACGATGGGTTGCCTCACTTGTTGGCCCCAGTCATTTCCGATCCTAAGGCCGCCGCGGCAGCGCTGAAGTGGGTCGTCACGGAAATGGATCAACGGTACGAAAAGCTGGCTGCGGCCGGTGTGCGGAACATCGAGCAGTTTAACGATCGTGCGGATGCCAACGATGAACCGGGCCTGAAGATGCCGTACATCGTGATCATTATCGACGAATTAGCCGACCTGATGATGATGGCGGCGAGTGAAGTTCAGGACTACATTGTCCGCATCACGCAGAAAGCCCGGGCGGCCGGCATTCACCTGTTGGTCGCAACCCAACGGCCAAGTGTGGACATCGTGACCGGGACCATCAAGAACAACATTCCTACCCGAATCGCGTTTATGGTTTCGAGTCAGATCGATTCACGAACGATTCTGGATACTACGGGTGCCGAAAGCCTGCTGGGACGTGGTGATATGCTCTACCTGGGGAATGGTGCGAGTCAACCGATGCGGTTACAAGGCGCCTTTGTGGAAGCCGAAGTGGACCGGGTCACGGACTTCGTGCGGACACAGGGGAAGCCTCAGTATGCGTTTGAACCAAATGGTTTGTTGAAGCAAGAAACCGATGCGGAGAACCAGGACGAACTCCTGCCTAAAGTGTTAGAATACATTGCACAGGAGAAAACGGTTTCGACTTCGAAACTGCAACGGGTCTTCTCCATCGGGTATAACCGGGCTGCCAATCTGATTGACGACCTGGAGCAGCACAACTATGTCTCCCCACAGCACGGGTCCAAACCCCGGGAGGTCTACCTAACGCCTGATGACTTGGGCAAGGATCTACCGGAACCCCATGACCAGGATGCACCCTATTCATCATAAAATGAATAGGTCTCACTTGGATTAAGCCCCCGGTTCTTTTATGGGGGTGGGGGATATGCTAAACTGGTAATAGAGCAGCTCAAACGGGTCTTGGGAATTACTAAAATCGGACTGAGTTGAGTAGAAAAGAGGATCATTTAATGGATAACGCAACGGTGTACCATTTTGTCGGAATTAAAGGATCAGGGATGAGTGCCCTCGCCTTGATTTTACATGATAAGGGTTTTCAAGTTCAGGGCTCAGATATCACGCAGTATACGTTTACCCAACGGGGATTGGAAAAGGCCGATATTAAGGTCATGCCCTTTGACGAAGCCAATATTCACCAGGGGTTAACGGTGATTGCCGGGAATTCGTTTACCGATGACCATCCTGAAATCAAAAAGGCGCGGGAGATGGGACTGCCCGTTTACCGTTACCATGAATTCTTGGGCCACCTGATTGAAGGTTACACCAGTATTGGGGTCGCCGGCGCTCACGGAAAGACCAGTACGACGGGCCTGTTATCGCACGTCTTGAGTGGCGTGGCGCCAACTTCCTACTTAATTGGTGATGGGACTGGTAAGGGGACGCCTAATGCTCGGTTCTTCGTGTACGAGGCGGATGAATACCGGCGCCACTTCTTGGCAACTAGCCCTGACTATGCCATCATGACCAACATCGACTTCGACCACCCGGACTATTACACGGGAATCGATGATGTATACAGCGCCTTTGAGACCTGGGCTAACCAGGTTAAGAAGGGCATCTTTGCTTGGGGGGATGACCCTGAGTTGCGGAAGTTGAAAACGGATGTGCCCGTCTACTACTACGGGACCAATGACCGGGATGACTTCCAAGCTAAGAATATCAAGCGGTCGACTACGGGCTCGAACTTTGACGTTTACCATGATGGCAAGTGCCTGGGCAATTTTGAGATCCACCTGTTTGGGGAACACAACGTTCTGAACAGCCTGGCCGTCATTGCGGTGGCTTACTTTGAAAAGGTCAATATGGACGAAATTAAGCGTGAATTGGCTGACTTCAAAGGGGTCAAGCGCCGGTTTACGGAGCGTAAAGTCGCCGATATGACGATCATTGATGACTACGCACACCATCCATCCGAAATCAAGGCGACGTTGGACGCCGCTCGGCAAAAGTATCCAGACAAGGAGATCATTGCGGTCTTCCAGCCCCATACCTTTAGCCGGACGATTGCGCTGATGGACGACTTTGCCAAGAGTCTCAACTTGGCGGATAAAGTCTACCTGACCAACATCTTCAGTTCTGCCCGGGAGACGCAAGGTGCGGTCTCCAGTAAGGACTTAGCTGCGAAGATCAGTAAGGGTGGCGAAATCCTGACGGTCGACAACATGTCACCGTTACTGGACTACCACGATGCCGTTGTGGTCTTCATGGGTGCCGGTGACGTTCAGAAGTATGAACGGGCCTACGAAGATTTACTGAGTCACTTGTCCTTAAAGAATAACTAAACATTGAATTAAATGGCTGTCACTCCGATTAGGGAATGACAGCCATTTTTTAGCGAGGCAAGTAACCATTAACCTGGTAGTAATGGCGACTGAGTGTTGTAATTTGAGCTTGAATGGCCGTATTAGCGGGAATCAGAAACATAAGGTGGTGAAGCACGCTTAACCAGTTGTGTAGGCGGGCGACACTGCTTAAGTCGTCAAAATCAAAGCCGTGCCAGAGCTGTTGGTCAGTCGTTGCTAGCCAATTCTTTAACTGGTCGGTCGTTAAATGGTGGGCCTGAGACGCCATCACAAGGGTCATGGCCAAGCGGGGTTCTTCGTCAAATTGAAAGACCTGAGTTTGGCGCAACAGGACCGTCGTCAAGGCATGTAGAGCGGTCGGGACGGCGTCGGGTGGGAACGCCGGGTGAGCCCAGGCAGTCCCCAATAGGTCAGCACCATGGGAGACCCCGTCAGCCCAACCGTTTACTGTCCAGCCACGTTGGTCGGTTTCACGGGGCAAATAAGTCAGCGCATCGTTGAAAAAATGGTCGCGCAACTTGGGAGTCACCCAATGGGTCTGGGCGTCATCGCTTAGGACTAACGCGGTTAATAGTGCAGTGAAGGTTCGCAGAAAAACTAGGGGACTTTGGGGGCCGTCAATGGATGCAAAGAGATCGTGATTTTGAATCAAGTGTTGGGCAATCCGATTTTTCTGATCAAGTGAAAGCGTCTGATGCTCGAATTGCTGGGCAAAGAGACTGTAAATCGTCTGGTCACGGACCGTCGGATCAAGGGCACCAATGTTGGCCAACATCAGGGTTAATTGAGCTGGTGTGAGGGCTTGGTCGGGGTGAGTCAGGGCCTGTTGCAGGGTTAAAAACTGGGGTGCCATGGTCACATCTCCTTAGAATTTATTTAAAATCGATTTGCAGATGAGGTTACTTTTGGTAGTCGCTAAATACGCGAACCCGTGTTTAGGTTCCGGCAAACCTACGGATTTGGGGACGTGGTTTGGGCGGAGGCGGCCTCCAACGTTGCACCAATCTTAGCATATGACTTGCTGGGCGTGACTAAAAAAGTGCCGTAATAAGGGGGTATCGTGATTTAACGGTGGATATTGGGGAATTATTAGACAGATTATTGGCCCTTTAGCGACGAATTTGCTAAACTATATCCCAGAAACCAAAAAAGTAGCTACACTTTGTTGTGATAGCTAAGTCGGGAATTGATTTGAAAAAGGAGCGTTTAAATGAACAATTATGAACAACAGCCCCGCGAGACGATTAATACCCAAGTTGGCCTGAATCGTTTTCTGACCAAGATGTTTGGTTGGATGGGGTTAGCGGTGTTAGTCTCTGCGTTGACCGCTTATCTGATGGTTACCAATGGTTCAGCAAGTATGATGCGTGGTGGTGGGATGTTGGTCGGTCTGATCGTCTGGTTCATCTTACCATTCGTGATTAGTGCCCAATCGATGAAACGGCCCACGGTCGCTTTCGGAGGCCTGATGGTGTACGCCGTGATTACTGGAGCTGTTATTTCCAGTTATGCCTTTGTCTACACGGGAGCCGCGATGGCACAAGCCTTTGTCTCGAGTGCGGCCGTCTTCTTGACCATGTCCGTGATTGGCTTAACCACTAAGCGAGATCTGTCACGGATTGGGACTCAGGCCACTGCGGCATTGATCGGATTGATTGTCGCCATGGTGATCAACCTCTTCTTGCGGAGCCCAATGATTTCGTTAATTTTCTCGTTCATTGCGGTGATTATCTTCTCCGTTTTGACGGCTTGGGATACGCAAAAGATGCAGAAGTTGTACTTGCAGTATGGGGATCAAGTTTCCGTAACTGGTTTGGCCGTTACGGGGGCGTTACAACTGTACTTAGACTTCGTGAACTTGTTCTTACAACTCTTACAAATTATCGGGATTTTTGGTGGCGGCAGTCGCGATTAATCTTGAAAAATGACTTAGGGAAGTCCCGGCTGAGGCCGGGACTTTTTTTGCGATGGCGGAAACCCAATCTTCCAGTGACTGGCGCTTGTCTGGAGATGAGCAGGTCAACGGCAGTCAGGCTGAATTTGGGCAGCATTAGTGCTTCGTGAGCCGAGGATTGACTTGGCACAATGACTCAAAAGCAAGCAGACTACCGGAACCGACGCTAATTTCTCCCAGCTTACTGATTTTTGCCCCATTCACTGGGGCTTTCCCTAGGTTTTGTTTCGGATTTGACGCGTTTTTTGGTAAAATAGACCCAGAATAGACGAACGCGACAGAAGAGCTGTCGCGTGGAAGGAGCCCACTATGGCGGAGAAACGATTGTTATTGATCGATGGCAACAGTGTTGCGTTTAAAGCCTTTTTTGCCCTGTACACCTCATTAGGTCGGTTTACCAATGGGGATGGGTTACACACGAACGCCATTTATGGCTTCAACACGATGTTAGAGACCATGCTGGATAAGGTTCAACCGACACATGCGTTAGTGGCCTTTGATGCCGGTAAGGTCACGTTTCGGACCAAAATGTATGACGATTATAAGGGGGGCCGTGCGAAGACCGCACCGGAGCTGTCTGAACAGTTCCCATACCTGAAGAAATTATTAGAGGCTCGGGGAATCAAGACCTACGAACTGCCGAACTATGAAGCTGACGACATTATTGGGACGACGGCTAAGCGCGCGGAGGCGGCTGGTTTCACGATCACCATCGTAACGGGAGATCGGGATCTGACCCAGTTGGCCAACGACCATACCACCGTGGCCATCTCTAAAAAAGGGGTCAGCGAAATAGAACGGTACACGCCCGCTTACGTGAAAGAAAAGATGGGCGTGACCCCGGAACAGATTATTGATATCAAGGGCCTTCAAGGCGATAATTCAGATAATTACCCGGGGGTTACAGGGGTTGGCCCTAAGCGTGCGGTTGACCTCATCGACCAATACGGTAGCGTTGAGGGCGTCTATGACCACATTGATGAGATTACGGCGAAGAAACTTAAGGAACATCTGGTGGCCGATAAGGACCAAGCCTTCTTGTCGAAAAAACTGGCCACGATTAATCGAGACGCACCGGTCGATCTGATCTTAGGGGACCTAACCTATGCGGGGCCTGATCGAGATGCCTTGATCGCGTTTTACCAACAGATGGGCTTTCGTAAGTTCTTACAGGGGATGTCGGTGGATGGCGTGACGCCTTCTGCGACCCCTGGTTTGAAAGCCATTGCGTATACGGTCTTAACAGCCGATAACCTGGCGGATGTCCAGGTGACGGATGAGTGTGCCTTCTACCTAGAAATGGATGGGGACAATTATCATCTGGCCAAGTTTGCGGGCTTTGTTATCGGTCACGATGACCACTGGTGGGTCAGTCGAGACGTTTCGTTGTTACAGATGGCGCCCCTTAAGCAGCTGTTGGAGAATGCACAGGTTGCCAAAAAGGTCTTTGATGCCAAACGGACCTATGTCGGGTTGAACCGGTTAGGCATCACGCTGGCCGGTGTGGATGGTGACCTATTACTCTGCTCGTACCTGCTGAACACTTACGACAATAGCAATGACTTGGGACGGGTTGCCGCAGAACACGGGTATGACCAGGTAGAGACGGATGAAGACGTGTATGGTCGGGGAGCTAAGCGTGCTATTCCGACGGATGATACGGTGTTCTTCAAACATTTAGCCCGAAAGGCACAAGCGATTGCCCGGTTGAAACAGACCTTGTTTAAAGATCTAGAAGAAAATGACCAGGCGGAGCTGTATCGTCAGATTGAACGCCCCATGGCCTTCGTCTTAGCACGGATGGAAATCGAAGGCATCACGGTCGATGCCGACGAGTTACGGGCAATGGGCAGTAAATTTAGCGAACAGCTAGCCGAGATTGAGCAAACGATTTACCAAGAAGCGGGTGAAGAGTTCAACATTGGTTCGCCTAAGCAACTGGGCCACATCCTATTCGAAAAGATGCACCTGCCCGTGTTGAAGAAGACCAAGACGGGGTATTCAACGGCGGTAGGCGTCCTAGAAAAACTGGCCGCGGACGCACCCATCGCTGAGAACATTCTGAAGTACCGAAAGATTGCGAAGATTCAATCGACCTATGTCGAGGGACTTCTAAAAGTGATCAATCCCACTGACCACAAGGTTCACACGCGGTACTTGCAGACGTTAACGCAGACGGGACGGCTCTCGTCGGTCGACCCGAACTTGCAAAACATTCCTGTGCGGACGGAAGAGGGGAAAGCAATTCGGAAGGCCTTTGTTCCACGCCATCCGGGCTGGCAGATCTTCTCTTCAGACTATTCGCAGATTGAACTGCGAGTCTTGGCTCACATGAGTCACGATGCGAACATGCAAGAAGCGTTCCGGGAGGGTGAAGACATTCACGCGGCAACGGCCCGGCGAATCTTTAAGCTGGGGCCGGACCAAGAAGTGACGCCGAATATTCGGCGTCAAGCCAAGGCGGTCAATTTCGGCATCGTCTACGGCATTAGTGACTTCGGTCTGTCCCAAAACATTGGGATTTCCCGGAAGCAGGCTAAGCAATTTATCGAGACCTACTTCGAAGAGTACCCGGGTGTTAAAGCCTACACGGAACACATGGTGCAGGTCGCCCATGATCAGGGGTATGTCGAGACGATTGCCCACCGGCGGCGTTATCTGCCAGACATTAACTCGCGGAACTTTAACCAACGCTCCTTTGCGGAACGGACGGCGATGAATACACCTATTCAAGGTAGTGCAGCTGATATTATTAAGATTGCGATGATTCACATGGAGAAAGCCTTGCAGGGGATGCAAGCCACCATGTTGTTACAGGTTCACGATGAGTTGATCTTTGAGGCGCCGGCCGAAGAGATTCCAACGCTGGCTAAGTTAGTGCCGAAGATCATGGATTCGGCAGTGAAGCTAGAGATTCCGTTGAAGGTTGAAAGTCATGCGGGTCCGACCTGGTACGATTTGAAGTAGCCAGATAACGGGTAAGAAGCGGTTAAGCTAGTCAGAGAAAGGGCGATAAGATGCCAGAATTACCAGAAGTTGAAACGGTTCGGCGGGGCCTGACCCAGTTAGTGGGGGGCGCCACGATTGATCACGTGGAGGTCCTTTACCCTAAGATGGTGACGCCGGATGCCGAAGTGTTTACGGCCGAATTGATCGGTCGCAAAATTGAAAAGATCGATCGCCGGGGAAAGTATTTACTCTTCCGGTTCAGTGGTCAGCTGACGATGGTGTCCCATCTGCGGATGGAAGGAAAGTATGACGTTCAGCCCGAGGGCAGTCCGGTCACGAAGCACACGCACGTGATTTTTCACCTGACCGATAACCGTGAACTCCGCTACACGGATACCCGGAAGTTTGGCCGGATGCGGCTGGTTCCGACGGGGACCGAAGCGGAAGCCTTACCGTCACTGGGAAAGATGGGGCCTGAACCGACCGAAGCGACCCTGACGCTGGCTTACATGCAGCAAATTTTTGGAAAGTCGCATAAGATTATCAAGCCCTTCTTACTGGATCAATCCCGAATCGCTGGGTTGGGGAATATCTATGCTGACGAAGTGCTGTGGTTGTCAAAAATCAACCCATTGACGCCAGTGGACACGTTAACCAAGGACCAGTTGGTGACGTTACGGCAAGCAATCATTGACGAGATTCAAAGGGCGATTGCGGGCCACGGCACCACGGTCCATTCGTTCTCGACGGCTTTTGGGGATGCGGGGCATTTCCAAAATGACCTGCACGTTTACGGCCACGAGGGTGAGCCTTGTGAGCGGTGCGGAACCGAAATCGTGAAGATCAAGGTTGCTCAGCGGGGAACCCATTTCTGTCCCCATTGTCAACCGTTGCCACCCGATGCCCAGGGGGTCTTGACCGATGACTGAAGTCTGGGGACTCACGGGTGGCATTGCGACGGGGAAGTCTACGGTGAGCGCCTGGTTAAAGCAGGCAGAGATTCCGGTCATTGATGCGGATACGATTGCCCGTCAAGTCGTTGCGCTGGGCACCCCGGGATTACAGCAAATCAGCGCTGCGTTTGGGCCCGATTACTTGCAGGCCGACGGGACGTTGAACCGGGCTAAGCTGGGCCAGTTGGTCTTTCATGATTCGTCCCAATTACAACGACTCAATGCCATTACCACCCCGTTGATTCGGGATGAGATTCGCCGGCAACTGGCGGCTTACCGCGCGCGAAAAGTGCCGGTAGTGATGGTGGATGCGCCTACGCTGTTTGAGGTGGGCTATCTGCAAAAGCTGGTCGATCATGTGATGGTGGTGGCCACCAGTGCCCCGCACCAGAAGCAACGGTTAATGGCTCGCAACGGGTATACCGCAGCGGATGCCCAAGCCAGAATTGACCGTCAGTGGCCCTTGGCTCAAAAGATTGCGGCTGCGGACGTGGTCATTGATAACGACGGGGACATTACCCAAACACGCCAACAAGTGGTAAAATGGCTTGACATGAATAAATTTGGAAAAACGAATCAGGTAAAATGAGGTGACCAACTATGCAGTGTCCGCACTGTCATCATAACGGGTCACGAGTCGTCGACAGTCGTCCGACTGACGATGGTCGCGTGATTCGCCGCCGTCGGGAGTGCGAGAGCTGCGGCTTTCGGTTCACGACGTTTGAGCGCGTGGAAGTCACACCGCTCCTGGTGATTAAGAAGAACGGGACTCGGGAAGAGTTCAATCGAGAAAAGATTTTACGGGGAATTATTCGCTCGGCCGAAAAACGTCCGGTGGGTATGGACGCCATGACCCAAATTGTTGATGAGGTTGAAAATAAGATTCGGGCGTTAGGCGTCAATGAAATTTCCAGCCAGGTCATTGGGGAATACGTCATGAACCGGTTGGTCGACGTTGACGAAATTGCCTATATTCGGTTTGCGAGTGTTTACCGGCAGTTTAAGGATACGGGGGTTTTCTTCAACGAACTGAAGGATATCTTGGATAAGGATAAGCTGAAACAGGGTAAATCCAAGCCGAAAAAGGACTAAAGTGAGGCGAGATAACGGATGGAGGATTCTTGGCATCAATTGACCCCCCGAACAGGGTTCGTGGTTCGACTGGCTGATCGCGTGACGGATCAGAGTTGGCAGACCTTGACGCAACTCTATCAACCCATTATTGGTCCAGTGGCTGCTGCGTTATACAGCAGCCTCTTTTGGCTACCGGAACGCGAACAATTGCACCGGCACGGCCGGTTGTTAGCCGGATTAGGCATTGATCTAGAGCACTTGTACGCCGCACGGTTGCGCTTGGAAGCCACAGGGTTACTGACAACGACGGTGAAGACGGCTAACGATTTGACCACCTTTTGCTACACGTTACGCGCCCCGTTAACGCCTGCGCGCTTCTTTAACGATGATCTCTTAAGCGTTCAATTACTGGGGGTGCTCGGTGAGGAGAGCTATCAGACCTTGTTGGCCACGGCGACAGTTGTGACGCCCGCTGCCGATGAACAGGACATTACTAAGAATTTTTTGGAAGTCTTTCACGTGGATGGCCACGAGCTCAGTCAGTTGCCCGCTGCCGTGACGGCCGGGCGACACCAGATAACGGCTAAGCCGGCTGAACCGGCTGTGGATTCGCCAGCAACGGACTTTGATTTTCACTTGCTGGGTGAAATCTTAAAACGGTCTTACGTGGATGCCCAGGCCTTGCAACCCTACCGGGAATTACTGGTTACTGAACATGTGACTTATGGGTTAGACGAGCCAACCATGGCCCGTTACATTGGCGAGGCCACTGACCTGGCCACGAACGCGTTTGACCCGGAACGCTTTAAGCGGGTAGTTGCCCGCCACTTCGAACAGCAACATCCGGGCCAACCGGTTCAATCGCCGGCCTCCCCGACACCGACCCCGGCTGCAGTTAAGTCGACGGCCGAGCAGACGGTGCTTCAGATGGCCAGTCAGATGACTCCGGCAAACTTTCTGGAAGCCATTAAGCAGCAAACGGGGGGCTTTGTGACCTCGGGAGAACAACGTATCATTCGTGACCTAGTGGGCCGGCAACTCTTTTCCCAAGGCGTTCTGAACATGATGGTGTACCACGTCTTGGTGGACGAGGAACGCCCGACCCTGAATAAGGCGTTGCTGGATACGATTGCCAATGATTGGAGTCAATCGAAGGTCGCGACCCCTCAACAGGCGGTCGTGAAGATTCGGGAGCGACAGCAGGCAGCTAAGCAGCCGCGCTCACGGGCAACGGGCTCTCGTCGGAACGCCACGACGGTCAAGGAGACGTTACCGGAATGGGCTAAGGCGCCCGCGGCCACTAAGGCGGCTAAGCAACCGCAGTTATCGGATCAACAAAAACAAAAACTTAACGCCCGAATTGCCCGATTTAAGCAACGGCGTTCTGGGAAGGAGGATTCCTGATGGAAGATGTCAGTAAAGCCATGCAACAGCTGATGAGCCAGCGACACCTGAATGCAAATTACCGCCAGCTAATGGCCAAGGTCTATGCCGACCAGACGGTCCAGCAGTTTTATCACGACCATAAGGCGGAGTTGGCGGAAGACGTTTTGGACCGCTCGGCAGCTAAACTCTATGAATTCGTGAGCGAACGGGCCAAGGTGGCACAAGGTGGCGAAACGTTTGCGGCGGGGTATGAACCGCAATTGATTGTCTCGAATCACCTGATCGATGTGGCCTATGTTCCGACTAAGGCCACCCAAGAAAAGCAGGCCCAGCAGCAGTTGCGGCAACGAGTCCGGTCGATAGCGATGCCTAAGGATATTCGGAACGCACAGCTCGATAACTTTGACCACGATGAAGAGCGGATGGAGGCCCTGATGGCCGCTTATGACTTCATCGAGACCTACGAGGCGAGTCCTCATCGGCGTCACCAGGCCCTATACTTGGCCGGTAGTTTTGGAGTGGGCAAGACCTACCTCTTAGCGGCGATTGCCAATCAGCTGGCCAACGATGGCTTCTCCAGCACGTTAGTTCACTTTCCGAGTTTTGCGGTGGAGATGAAGAACGCGATTGCCCAGAACGGCGTTGGGGATAAGTTGGACGCGTTGAAGCGCGCCCCGGTATTAATGATCGATGACATTGGCGCGGATGCCATGTCAGCGTGGGTCCGGGATGATATCTTAGGCGTTATTTTGGAGTACCGGATGCAAGAAGAGTTACCGACGTTCTTTAGTTCGAATTTCTCGATGGCTCAGTTGGAGAACGAACACCTGCGGATCTCATCGCGCGGGGATGACGAACCTCTTAAAGCGCAACGGTTAATGCAACGGATTCGGTTTTTATCACGGGAGATCACCATGGTAGGGGTCAACCGCCGGCCGCAATAAATTTGAGGTTACCGCTTGACAACTTTTGGCTGCGAGTGTTTAATAGTCCTTGAAGCCAATTAAAAGCTAAGACGAGAGATACGATGCATTGTGGTTCGTCTCCAGGAAGAGGAAACCTAGATTGGAAGTTTCCTTAGTCGGCCCAATGCATTACCGCTTTCGCAGCTGTCAGAAGGAAAATTTCTGGCCGGTTCGTTCCGTTATCGACGATTAGAGTTCACGGGCGTAGTCTCGTGAAGAATATCGGGTGGAACCACGTTAATTAGACGTCCCCAGTGTCCTTAATGGATGCTGGGGACTTTTTGCGTTGACTGCTCAAAACACACAAGGGAGATCATACCATGGCAGAAATTTCAATTAAGTTCCCTGACGGCAAGGTTCAATCCTTTGCTGAAGGGACGACGCCAGCTGACGTCGCCGAATCCATTTCCATTAGCTTAGCCAAGAAAGCCGTTGCGGCAAAGTACAACGGTGAACTGGTTGATTACCTGACCCCACTGAAGGGTGACGGTGACATCGAAATCGTGACGAAGAGTGATGCAGACGGCTTAGCAGTTCTGCGGAACACCACGGCGGCTTTGCTGCGGATTGCCTTGAAGAAGGAATTCCCAGCTATTCGCTTGGGTGAAGTTAGCGCTGACGATGACGGCTTTTACGTCGATACGGATAAGGATGACCAACAAGTCAGCGTTGACGAGTTGGATGCCTTAGCAGTCATCGTGGACAAGTTGGTCAAGGACCACTTGGACATCAAGCGGGTCGCTTTGAGCAAGGCTGATGCTTTGGCAACGGTCAAGGATGATCAGTTCAGTACGGCTCTGATCAACGCCATTGACGGCGACCAAGTGCCTTTCTTACAGATTGGAGACTACCAAGTCTTAAGTGATGGCGCCCAATTGGCGAACACCAAGGACGTTAAGCAGTTCAAGTTCCTGTCAGTTGCCGGTGCCTACTGGCAAGGCAAGTCTTCGAACCCAATGCTGCAACGGATCTACGGGACGGCCTTCTACAAGGAAGCTGATTTAAAGGCTGACTTAGCACGGCGGCAAGAAGCCCGCGAGCGGGATCACCGAGTTATCGGGAATCAACTGGACCTGTTTTTCGTTGACCCGAAGGTGGGAGCCGGCTTACCTTACTGGATGCCAAATGGTGCCACGATTCGGCGGACGATTGAACGTTACATCATCGACAAGGAAGTGGCCAACGGTTACCAACACGTTTACACGCCAGTTCTGGCTAACCTGGACTTATACAAGCAATCTGGTCACTGGGCCCACTACCGGGAAGACATGTTCCCACCAATGGACATGGGTGATGGCGAACAATTGGAATTACGGCCAATGAACTGCCCAAGCCACATTCAGATTTACAACCACCACATCCGTTCTTACCGGGAACTGCCATTGCGGATTGCCGAATTAGGGATGATGCACCGTTACGAAAAGTCAGGTGCCCTGAGTGGTCTGCAACGGGTTCGTGAAATGACCTTGAACGATGGGCACACGTTCGTGGCGCCAGACCAGATTCAAGACGAATTCAAGCGCATCTTGAAGTTGATGGTTCAGGTTTACGCTGACTTCGATATCAACGATTACACGTTCCGGTTAAGCTACCGGGATCCTAAGAACACTGAAAAGTACTTCGCCGATGACGAGATGTGGAACAAGGCACAAACCATGTTGAAGGGTGCCATGGACGACTTAGGTCTTGACTACGTTGAGGCTGAAGGGGAAGCGGCCTTCTACGGTCCTAAGCTGGACGTCCAGACTAAGACGGCTCTGGGGAACGAAGAAACGTTATCCACGATTCAATTAGACTTCATGTTGCCAGAACGGTTCGACCTGCACTACATCGGTGCTGATGGTGAAGAACACCGTCCAGTGATGATTCACCGTGGTTTGGTTTCCACGATGGAACGGTTCACGGCTTACCTGACTGAAATCTACAAGGGCGCCTTCCCAACCTGGTTGGCACCTAAGCAAGTCACGATTATCCCTGTTTCCGAAGAAAAGCATGGTGCTTACGCGGATAAGCTAGCTGCTGAGATGAAGGCTGCGAACATTCGGGTCAACGTCGACAAGCGGGGCGAAAAGATGGGTTACCTGATTCGGGATGCCCAAACGCACAAGATTCCATACACGTTAGTGGTTGGGGAACAAGAAATGGCTAACGGCAGTGTATCTGTACGGAAGTACGGGGAAGACGATGCGCAATCCATGAGCAGTGCCGACTTCATGAAGGAAATTCTGGACGACATTGCATCCTACAGTCGTGATGGAGACAGCACGGGTGAAGAAAGCCAAGTTGAAAAGAAGTTAGACCAAGACTAGTTCACCGGTCGGTGGATGAAGCTAGGTTGACGATTAGCCATTGTTTTGGGAAAAGCAGTTGACATCCGCAACTGGTCCTGATATGATGGTTAAGTTGAGAAATTAAGCAGAGGCTACCGCTTCTCGCCTTGTGACTAAGTTGCTGGGCTGGATATGCACGTTAGTTCCGTTCTTTAGAATGGAATTTCTTGCGGGAGCCGTTTGATTTTCATCAAAGGTTCCCGCATTTTTTGTCTCATGTGGTTCTCAAGATTATTTTGGAGGTGGATTACCATAGCAAACGACACGATTGTCAACGAGGGGATTCGCGCACGCGAAGTTCGGTTGATTGCCGATAACGGTGACCAATTAGGAATCAAGTCCAAGCGCGATGCATTACAGATCGCTGAAGACGCCAACCTCGATTTAGTTTTGGTTGCACCGAAAGCTAAGCCACCCGTAGCCCGGATCATGGATTACGGGAAGTACCGGTTCGAGTTGCAGAAGAAGCAACGCGAAGCTCGGAAAAAGCAAAAAGTGGTCAGTGTTAAGGAAGTGCGTCTGAGTCCTACCATTGATACCAACGACTTTAACTTTAAGTTGAAGAACGCTAAGAAGTTCTTGACTAAGGGTGAAAAGGTTCGGGTCTCAATCCGGTTCAAGGGTCGGGCCATTACCCATAAAGACATTGGTCGCGAAGTACTCAATCGCATGGCAGAAGAAACTTCTGACGTGGCAACGGTTGAACAACGGCCAAAGATGGATGGTCGGAGCATGTTTTTGATGCTCTCACCCATTGAGAAAAAGTAAGAGTTGATTGTGTAGCTTCGGCTACGAACTTAAGGAGGATTTTTCGTACTATGCCAAAGATGAAGACTAACCGCGCTGCAGCCAAGCGTTTCAAAGTAACTGCTAAGGGCGGTATCAAGAGTGCTAATGCTTACACGTCTCACCGTTTCCACGGTAAGACCAAGAAGCAACGCCGGAACCTTCGTGGGACCCGGATGATGGATCAAACGACTATCAAGACTTACCGGAGCTTATTACAAAAGTAATTCTCGGGTATTCGGTCGTTAAAATTTCGGGTGGACGATGAATCGTCCCCATAATGTTTGAATTGATTTAGGAGGAAAAGATTATGCCACGAGTTAAAGGCGGTAATGTTACACGCGCACGTCGTAAGAAAGTTTTAAAGTTAGCTAAGGGTTACCGGGGCTCCAAGCACCGTTTATTCAAGGTTGCTAAGGACCAAGTTCGGAAGGGTTACCAATACTCCTTCCGTGACCGTAAAGCTACGAAGCGTAACTTCCGTAAGCTTTGGATTGCCCGGATCAACGCCGCAGCCCGGATGAACGGTCTGAGCTACAGCAAGTTGATGCACGGTTTGAAGTTAGCCAACATTGATGTTAACCGGAAGATGTTAGCCGACTTAGCTGTGAACGATGCAGCTGCCTTCACTGCTTTAGCTGACCAAGCTAAGCAAGCATTGGCTGCTTAATTTCAGTCGATGAAAAGACTTCGCTGACTTTCAGCGGGGTCTTTTTTATTTTTGCGGGTCGCCAAGAACAGTCGCTAAGATGGCCCATGGGTCTTAGGTGGCGGCGGTGCGGTTCGTGAACACCATGGGTGGTAAAATAACCAGATATTGCGTATAATGAAGTGCTAGATATGCCAGTATGGCATTGGCACGAAGGGAGGAGTCACCCGCATGGTTGCTGGATTTAAACCCACGTGGATGGTTACGAACATATATGATTTGACCCCCGCCGATTTGAAGGCGCAAGGGATTCGAGCAGTCTTGACCGATTTGGACAATACCTTGATTGCTTGGAACAATCCGGATGGAACGCCGGAATTACGTCACTGGCTCAATTTATTAGAATTAGCCGGGATTCGGGTGATCGTGGTTTCCAACAACAGTCGCCAGCGGGTGGACCGGGCCGTTGCCCCGTTTAAGTTACCGTATATTCACCGCGCACTGAAGCCGTTGTCGTGGGGGCTCAAGCGGGCCTTGACCCGTTGGCACCTCCGCCGCGATGAAGTGGTGATGGTCGGTGATCAGTTATTGACAGACGTTTGGGCGGCCCATAATAGCGGCATTCGTAGTGTGCTAGTCAAGCCGTTGATTCAATCGGACGCCTGGGTCACCAAGGGCAACCGTTTCCTAGAAAAAATTGTGATGTGGCGGTTACGCCGCGTCTATCCAGAGTTAACTTGGCAGGAGGATTTAAATGAACGAAAAACACATTGACCCCGTCTTAGTGGACGGGGAACCGTTACGTTGCATTGGGTGTGGTGCAATGATTCAAACAACGGATAAGACGGCACCGGGGTATACGCCTCAGTCCGCCTTGGATAAGGGCATTGAAACCAACGAAGTCTATTGCCAACGGTGCTTCCGGTTACGGAACTACAATGAAATTACGCCAGTCGGGTTGACCGATGACGATTTCTTAAACCTGTTGACGCAGATTCAAGACGCAAATGCCCTGATCGTGTATGTTGTCGACATCTTTGACTTTAACGGTAGTGTGATTCCAGGCCTGCACCGGTTTGTCGGGGATAACCCCGTTCTGCTGGTCGGGAATAAAGAAGACCTCTTGCCAAGTTCGTTGAAGCGCAGCAAGTTGCAAGACTGGTTGCGGCAACGGGCGAATGAAGCGGGCTTGCGGCCAATCGACGTGACGTTATTGAGTGCTAAGACCAACCAGTCGGTCGATAGTCTCCTCGCCAAGATCGACAAATACCGGGGAAACCGCGACGTTTACGTGGTCGGTGTGACCAACGTCGGCAAGTCAACGTTAATTAATCAAATTATCCGGCAGAATACTGGAGTCCGTGACCTGATCACCACATCGCGGTTCCCGGGAACAACTTTGGATAAGATTGAGTTGCCACTAGATGACGACCACGTCCTAGTTGACACGCCGGGGATTATTCAAAACGCACAGATGGCCCATTTCTTAACGGGGAAGGACCTCAAAATCGTGACACCACAGAAACCGATTAAGCCGAAGGTCTATCAGTTGAATGACCAACAGACGTTATTCTTAGGTGGCGTGGCCCGTTTTGATTATGATAAGGGGCCTAAGTCAGGGTTCACGGCTTATTTTGAGAACAACCTATACATTCATCGGACCAAGCTGGCGAACGCCGATGATTGTCGGCAACGGCAGTTAGGGCAACTTCTGACACCACCGCAACCGGAAAACGCTGCCGATTTTCCAGCCTTAGTGGCCCACACCTTTAAGACCACGGCTAAGAGTGACTTAGTCTTTGAAGGCTTAGGGTGGATCACGGTACCAGCAGGTGTCAATGTGACTGGCTGGGCACCCGAGGGTGTTGGCGTCTTGTTACGACGCGCAATGATATAATAATGGAGGAAATAAATTTGTTACGAGGCAAACAAAAACGCTATTTACGGGCACAAGCCCACAACCTGCGGCCCATCTTTTCTGTCGGAAAAAATGGGCTGACCCAGACGTGGTTAGACCAGCTGACGGGAGCCCTGGAGAAGCGGGAACTGATTAAGATTAATCTGCAGCAAAGTGCTGAAGCTACGGTCGCGGAGACCAAGGACTTCATCGAAGGCCATACGGACATTCAAGTCGTTCAAACGATTGGTCGGGTACTGGTGCTGTACCGGCCGGCAACGGATACGGATAATCAACGCTATTCAACGGTGGTTGAAGACATGTAAGGGGGCTAAGCGGTCGTGGTAAAGATCTTAGAACGAACGAGTACGAAAGTCGCTACGGAGATGGCGGCTACGGCCAAGAAGCGTCGAATCGGCATTCTTGGCGGAACTTTTAATCCGCCGCACTTAGGACACTTAGTGATTGCGGATCAGGTTGCGACCCAGTTGGGCTTAGATCAAGTCTTGTTCATGCCGGATGCGGAGCCGCCCCACGTTGATCGAAAGATTACGATTCCGGCAAAGGACCGGGTGGCCATGGTCAAGGCAGCGATTGCGGATAATCCGCGATTTTCGTTAGAACTAACCGAAGTTGAGCGGGGGGGCCGGAGCTATAGTTATGAGACGATGCGCCAGCTCACCCAGCAACATCCAGAAAATCAGTATTATTTCATTATTGGCGGCGACATGGTCGCCTACCTGCCGAAGTGGTACCGGATTAATGATTTAGTGAAGTTAGTTCAATTTGTGGGCGTCTGCCGTCAGGGGTACACTCACGAGTCGCCGTATCCCGTTCTCTGGGTCGACATGCCGCAGATTGGCATTAGTTCGACGATGGTTCGGGAACAGGTTCGGCGGGGCCAGTCGGTGCGTTATCTGGTTCCGACCTTGGTGGATCTCTATATAAAGGAGCATTTGTTATATCGTGGCTGAGATGACGTATACGGAACACCTCTTTCCGGGGACCCGGGAGGAGTTGCTGGTTAAGATTGAAAAGCAGCTGAAGCCCAAACGGTTTCAACACGTATTACGCGTGGAACAGACTGCCATTCAGTTAGCCCGAGCGAACCAGGTTGATTTGGAGAAAGCCAGTATTGCGGGGTTGACCCATGATTACGCGAAGCAGCGACCGGATGAAGACTTTATCCAGGCCATTCACGATTATGCCATGGATCCCGCGTTACTCACCTACGGCAATGCCATCTGGCACGGCGTCGTAGGTGCTGAGTTCGTTAAGCGCGAGCTGGGTATTATGGATGAGGACATCTTAAATGCGGTCCGGCACCATACCACCGGCGCGGTTTACATGACGAAGTTGGAACAGATTGTGTATATGGCGGACTTCATTGAACCAGCCCACGACTTTCCCGGGGTTGATCGGGCCCGGGAACTCACGGCACAAGACTTAGGTCGCGGAGTAGCCTATCAAGCACAGCACACGTTGGCGTACTTAGTGGCGAAGAACCAACCCGTTTACCCTAAGTCTATTGAAACTTATAACGCCTGGATTCGGCGTTACCCGACGATTTGAGAGGAGCACATCATTTGGAAAGCAAAACATTATTAGAAATTGCAGTTAAGGCCGCTGAAAGCAAGCGGGCAGAGGGCATCACCGCATTAGATATGCAGAAAATCAGCTTGATGGCGGACTACTTCCTGATCATGGAAGCTAATTCTAGCCGGCAAGTTAAGGCGATTGCTGACGAAATCATTGATAAGATGGCCGAAAACGACGTGACGATTCGCGATGTGGAAGGTAAGGATGGCGCCAACTGGATCTTAATCGACCTAGGTGACGTCGTGGTTCACGTCTTCCAGAAGGAACAACGGTCCCACTACAATCTGGAAAAGCTCTGGTCCGACGCGCCAACCGTTGACCTGAGCCAATGGGTCGAAGCAGAAGCATGATTTATCAATCCTTCGCCCAGTTATACGACGAGTTGTTTGATCCAGCCATGTACCAGCAATGGCTGGATTTTGTCGCTTCACGTGTTGCACCTACGGAAGGGCCCTTGTTGGATTTGGCCTGTGGGAGCGGTCGGCTAGGCGTTCAACTCGCCCAGCGGGGGTATGACGTGAGTGGCTTAGATTTGTCGGAAGAGATGCTGGCTTTGGCAGAAAAACACGCGGAGGAGGCCCAGGTGACCTTTCCGTTGATGGCGGGGAACATGGTCGACCTCAGCGAGATCGACACGTATCAAACGGTGACTTGTTTTGCTGATTCGTTCTGCTATTTACCAGATATCGCGACGGTCACGCAGGCCTTTACGCAGGTTCATGATCATTTGGCAATCGGCGGAAAGTTCCTGTTCGACGTCATCACGCCTCACCAGACGGACGATGTCTATCCAGGGTATATGTATAATTACGTTGATGATGACCGGGCCTTTCTCTGGACCAGTTACGGGATCGAAGATGAAGAACACGCCGTTGAGCACGACTTAACGTTCTTTATTCACGATGTCGCCGACGATGCCTATCACAAAGTCACGGAATTACACCACGAACGGACTTACGCGTTGGCTGCTTATCAGCAGGCGCTCCAACAAGCTGGACTGACCTTAAAGCGGGTGAGTGCTGATTTTGGTGAACGGGACATTGATGATCAGACCACGCGGTGGTTCTTTGAGGCCACACGGGAGGCTTAACCATGACGTTACGGGCGGCAGGCATCATTGCCGAGTATAATCCTTTTCATAATGGGCACGCGTATCAATTGAGCCAGGTACGCACGCAAACGGATGCAGATCTCATCGTGGTGGCGATGAGTGGTAACTGGGTCCAGCGTGGAGAGCCGGCCTTGATGGACAAGTGGCAGCGAGCCCAAGCGGCGCTAGCGGGCGGTGTCGATCTAGTGGTTGAATTACCCACGACCAGTGCCGTTCAACCCGCGCATTTATTTGCTGCGGGGGGTGTTCAGGTATTAGCGGCACTAGGGTGTCAGTGGTTAGCGTTTGGGACGGAGCATCCGGATTTAGACTATGGGCAATTGATGGCCCATCTGCCCACGAATCCGGCAACGTTTAAACGGTTCGACCAGACCTACGCGACCCTGTTTCAGGGGTATCTCCGGGATCAGACGGGGATTACGTTGAATGCGGCTAACGATATTCTGGGCTTCTTCTATGCCTTGGCGAACCGTCAAGCCGGTAGTCCGCTCCGCTTAGTGCCACTACCGCGGCGGGGAAGTCAGCATAACGACCAGCAGATCGCCGACCAGGCGCGCTTTGCGAGTGCCACGGCGATTCGGACGGCAGCGCTAGCCGGTGACTGGGACGCCGTTCGGTCTGTGGTGCCCGATACCACGCTGACCACGTTGCAGACGATCCGGTTGACCAGTTGGGAGGACTTCTGGCCCCTATTACGGTACCAGTTGATCAGTAGTGCCGTAACGGACCTGGGAGCCCTGTACCAGATGCGTGAGGGTGTAGAGTACCGCCTGAAGAAGGCGGCGCTACCCGCGACGAGTTTTGCGGCGTTTATGCACGCGGTCAAGACCAAGCGGTACACCTATACGCGGCTACAACGGCAGGCCACATCGGTGCTCTTGCAGACCAAGCCTACGGAAATGTTGGCCGGTCCCCAGTACCTTCGCGTTTTAGGGTATAATGCGGTGGGACGCCAGTATCTGCACCAGATCAAGAAACACGTGGCCTTGCCATTGGTCAGCCGAGCGGACCGGGAGTGGCAGCAGAAGCTGGGAGCTTTGGACAACCGGGCGGGCCTGGTACGGTCTCTGGTGACTGGCGTTGCCCAGGACGATGGCCGCATTCCCGTGATGTTTCCCGATTCTCAAAGACTATCAAGGAAATTACCTTGACATCATTTCGCTTGACAGGTATAATTTATCACGTTGCATTGGAGGAATAACGATGAAATGGTCGTTGACCGAGTTACGCAAGAACCACCGGAATGACCCCTTACAGTTTGAGGAGACGCTGGATTTGAAGGCGGATCTGATGGAGCGGTATGGGGAAGAGGTCTTAGATCTCAGTCCCGTTAAGGTTCAAGGGATGGTTTCCGTCGTGAACGGTGACGTTGCGGTGGATGCCCGGGTCAAAGCGGATTTGACGGTTCCGTCAAGTCGGTCTTTGACGCCGGTGGATTTACCCGTCGATTTTAGGATGACGGAGTACTACGTTTCGGATGCTGCGGCAACGCAACGGTTTGAGAAGGCCGACGTTGTGATGGTGGTTCCAGACGACTTGATTGATTTTGATAAAGCCGTTGGGGACAACATCATCTTGCAGATTCCGATGCACATTCTGTCTGATGCCGAACAACAAGGTGCCGCAATGCCGGAAGGGCAAGATTGGCAGGTTGTGAGTGAGGCCGACTTAGATAAAGTCGAGGCAGAAAATCAATCAGTTGATCCACGTCTTGCAAAGTTAAAGGACTTCTTCCCTGATCAGGATGATAAGTAGTCACTTTGTGAGCCTTAAAATTTTTTCACTAGTGGATAATTTTAATTAAAGGAGGTGTTTTCTTTGGCTGTACCAGCACGGAAAACGTCTAAGACGAAAAAGCGCATGCGTCGGGGTCACATTAAGTTGAATGTCCCTGGTTTGACGCCATGCCCAAACTGTGGTGAACTGCGTAAGTCACACATGGTTTGCCCTAGCTGTGGCTTCTACGATGGCCGTCAGGTCGTTGCAAAAGCAACTGCAAACAACTAAACCTAAATGAAAAAACTCCTATGAAGTCCGCGGCTTCTGGGAGT
Source organism: Levilactobacillus namurensis (assembly GCF_032197885.1). Lineage (NCBI taxonomy): Bacteria > Bacillati > Bacillota > Bacilli > Lactobacillales > Lactobacillaceae > Levilactobacillus > Levilactobacillus namurensis. The sequence continues at coordinate 1,162,035 of NZ_CP134159.1, forward strand.
TTTTTTGTGCCCTAATTTCACTTGTGTGCTGGTGAACGATAGATTAAAATATGATTATAAAATGATTATCATTTATTAATCATGGAGGTGGGAAATGTGCAGGTTCGACGCTATTGGCACTATGCTCGGCAGTCGGTAGGCTGGCTACTGCTCCTGATACCGATTGCTAGTGCGATTGAAATTGCGGTTGCCGCGTTGTTACAGTTGATGACGGACGCAGCGACGGGGCGCAGTTCAGTATCCTATGGCGGATTGGTGGCCATTGTGGGCAGCTATATTTTAGTGGATGCGGGGATGTTTTTCGGCTGTCAGTATCTGACGCAAACGACGCTGAATCGTATGATGGCTGGTCTTCGCCAAGATTTGTTAGAGGCACTGTTTCGCCGACCGACCGGCGTTGGCCGGGATACCCAAGCTCTAACGACGACCTACTATAATGACTTTACGACCACGTTACCCATCATTCGGCAGGAGTACCTGCAGGGGAGTGTCAACGTGTACCGGGCGTTATGGCAATTCTTAATTGCCGTGGGTATGTCGGTGATGATTCAGCCCTGGCTGAGCTTGCTGATCCTAGCGTTATGCTTGCCGGGATTGGGGGTGCCGTTTCTTCAACGGCGTCGCTTGCAACGGAATAAGCAAGCCGTACTCCAACAAAATCAAGCGGTGACGCAACGGCTACAGGATGCGACGCAGGGGTTACGTACAATTCAAATTTTTAATGTCCAACGACAACTGCAACGGCTATTCGCGCATCAAAGTCAACGCTTGTGGCGTGTTCAGAATCAAGACCAGCGGACACGCAAGGCCGTTAGTGGGGTCAGCCAGCTCTTGGATAACGTGTTGTACTTAGGGACCTGGGTCGGCGGAATTTACTTTGTGATGCGGCAGACGATCACGTTGGGGCAGTTGGTAGCCTTCTCCCAATTGATGATTTTTATCTCGGAGCCCATTCAGTCGGCTTCCGGATTGTTAGGGGATCTGGTGGGTGGCCGTACAGCGGCACGTGAACTTGAAGCGCGTTTGGCAGTGGCCCCGTCAAACGCGTCCCAACGACAGCTATCACCGCTTACCCAGATAACTTTCAATCAGGTGAGCTATCCTTCGAAGGACGTGCCGATTTTACAGGATGTCAGTCTAACGTTGCAGGCCCAACGGCATTACGTCATCGTTGGTAAGAGCGGGAGCGGTAAGTCAACGTTATTGAACCTACCGCTTTCTCCGGGACTGTCGCTAGCGGGGACCATTCAGCTTAATCAGCACAATCTGGAAGAGTATTCAGCAACGGCCGTGGCCCAACGCTTAGGACTCTTGACGCAAGAGGTCGCGCTCTTCGATGACACAATTGCGAACAACTTGAGCCTGTACCAGGAGGTAGCTGAGCAACGACTTCAAGCGGCCTTACGGTTAGTGGGACTCACTCGCTGGGCAACGCCTGAAGGGGTCCAGCAGGCCATTAGTCGGCAGGGCACCCGGTTATCGGGTGGTGAGCGGCATCGGCTGGCCGTGGCGCGTCTGTGGCTCCAGAATAAGGATTTCTCGTTTTTAGATGAACCCTTGACGGGGTTGGACCCTAAGACGGCCCACGACTTGGTTCAAGTCTTCACGACGCGCTGGCCTACGGGTTGGGCGCTGGTGACCCATCAATATGATGCAACCCTGTTTGCGGCGGCTGATCAGATCATCGTGGTTGACGCGGGCCGAATCGTGGCCCAAGGAACGCAGGAGACGGTTGCCGTACAGCGCTGGTTAACGCGGCTTAAATTAACGGAAGCCTAAAGGTTTCGGACTAGAACGCATAAAAACGGCAGTGACGTCCTGAAGGGGACGGCCACTGCCGTTTAGTACGTTATCGTTTAAGGTTACTTGGTAAAGTCGACGACCATCCGACCAACGATTTGGTTGTTCTTCATTTCGTCAATGATATCGTTAACTTCGTCCAGACGACGGGTCTTAACGATTGGGTGAACCTTACCTTCAGCACCGAATTGGAAGGTTTCGGCTAAGTCTTGACGGGTCCCAACTAAGGAACCACGAACGGAGATCCCGTCCAGAACCGTCTTGGCGATGTTCAGCTTCATGTCACCTTGTGGTAAGGCCACGGCAACTAGCTTCCCATCAGGACGCAGGGCGTTAACGGATTGCGTGAAGGCGTCCGCGTTAACGGCGGTTACTTGGGCGGTGTTGACCCCGCCGACCTTCTTTTGAATCTGTTCAGCAACGTCACCGTCGTGCCGGTTGATCAGCACTTCCGCACCGTTTTCCTTAGCAGCTTCCAGCTTGTCTGGGTTCCCATCAACGGCAACAACGTGTGCCCCGAAGACGTTGTGGGCGTATTGGATGGCCAAGTTACCTAAACCACCAGCACCGACAACTTCGACCCATTGACCAGGCTTGGTCTCGCCGACCTTCAAAGCCTTGTACATCGTCACACCAGCACAAGTTAAGGAAGTGGCTTCGACAGGGTCCAAACCTTCAGGGACCTTAACGGCGTAGTTGGCATCCACGATACATTCTTCAGCCATGGCACCATCGACGGTGAACCCGGAGTTCAGAACATTCCGGCAAAGGGTTTCCCGACCGGTCAAGCAATATTCACAGTGGCCACAGCCCTTGTAGAACCAAGCAATGGAGACCCGGTCACCAATCTTTAAGTTTTTAACATTGTCGGCAACTTGAATCACTCTACCGACACCTTCATGGCCAATGATCCGACCTGGTTGCTTACCAAAGTCACCGGCAGCGACGTGTAAGTCGGTGTGGCACAGGCCACAATATTCCATCTTAACTAAGGCTTCACCGTGAGTGATGGGACGGAGCGTAACGTCCTTGATATCAACATAACCATCTACAGAATCGCGAATAACAGCAGCTTTCATGAAAAGAACCCCTTTTCTTTTTTATCTACACCGCTTAGTATACTTAAAAAATTCACAAGTGCAAGTGAAATCATACACAAAAATAAAATTTTAAAATTTTTTGTCGAAACTGATTGGGGACAATATGGCTTTAGAATGGTTATTCAACTACCTTTCTAATGTGAAAGTAACCACGAATTAATTTTTCATTAAGCACAAGCCGAAAGAATGCAACCGGTTGTTTACAGGCCTTGACGCACTTTTTATGGTTCTGCCAATTAATCCCTGTTGCGGCGAAGGGAAAAGGCGCACAATTGGGAGTAAATATGATAAAATTAAATATTGGAATGAACCACGGTTGCTCTTGAAACACCACGACTGGTGTATGCTGAGCACAGCTAAATCGCCCTAGAGGAGTTAAAGAGTAATGAGTCGAATTTTAATTATTGAAGACGAAAAAAACCTGGCGCGCTTTGTTGAATTGGAATTGAAGCACGAAGGATACGAAACGAACGTTCAGTTTAATGGTCGAACGGGGCTTGATGCCGCGTTATCACAGGACTTCGATGTGATTTTACTGGATTTGATGTTGCCTGAGTTGAACGGGATCGAAGTCGCCCGGCGTGTGCGGGAAGTGAAGAGTACGCCGATCATTATGATGACGGCCCGTGACTCGGTGATCGACCGGGTCTCCGGGTTAGACCATGGTGCCGACGATTACATTGTTAAGCCGTTTGCCATTGAAGAACTGCTAGCCCGGGTACGGGCCCTGTTACGCCGGATTCATTTGGAAGGTGAACAGAAGAACACCAAGCAAACGACGGTGAAGTTCAAAGATCTGACGATCGAGAAGGAAAACCGAATCGTTCGGCGCGGTGATGAGGTCATCAACCTCACCAAGCGGGAGTACGAACTGCTCTTGGCATTGATGGAGAACGTGAACGTGGTCCTGGCCAGAGACGTGTTACTGACCAAGGTCTGGGGATACGAATCCGAAGTTGAGACCAACGTGGTCGATGTGTACGTCCGGTACTTACGGAACAAAATTGATGTGCCTGGTCAGAAGAGCTACATTCAGACCGTTCGTGGCACGGGGTACGTGATGCGGTCGTGAGAACTCCCGAGTCTAGTCTCGCGGAAGAACCCGCTGAGGCTAAGAAAAAGTCGTTTCGCTTTTCGTTAAAGTGGAAGTGGGCTTTATCAACAGCTGGCGCAGTCTTGGTCATTTTTACCGTGATTGCGCTTCTGATTTTTAACAGTTTCATGACAGTCCTACTCCAGCAGGAGCGGACCCATGTCGGTGATACCATGAATGTTGTGGTGGAAAAGCTGAACACTCAGAAACAAGAACTGACGGGCCAAACGGTCGATAACCTATTGCGCCCCCGAGTAGCGGCGATTCTGGGAAAGAAGACCACGCCGTACAATAGTGCTATCGTGACCAGCTTAGCGCGGGATAGCCAGACCGTGGCGGTGTATGACCCGGCCGGAGCCTTGCTCTTCACTAGTCGGGGTGCGAACGTCGCGACGTTTAAGCCGGTGAATAAGCAACAGATTCGGACCCAGCAGACCAAGCAGGGGTCCGGGCTGATTGGTCGGACGCCGATTCGCTCGAAACAAAACGACCAGATTATTGGGTACGTGCAGGTCGACGATAACCTCCAGGATTATCACGAAACCCAAACGCGGCTACTGCAGGTCGTCATTGTTTTGGGCTTGATGGCCGCATTGGCGGCAGCAATTCTCAGCTACATCTTGGCGTCGTTCTTACTACGGCCCATGGATGCCATTCGGGATACGATTCACGCCGTGCGGGATGATCCCCAAACGGATGAACGGGTGCCGGTGTCTAAGCGTAACGATGAACTGGGTGATTTGACGGCACTGCTGAACGATATGATTGATACCACCCAACGGTACATCGACCAACAGCAGCAGTTCGTGGAAGATGTTTCTCACGAGTTGCGAACGCCGGTGGCCATTATTCAGGGCCACATGGAGATGCTGGACCGGTGGGGGAAGGATGATCCCGAGGTCCTTGATGAGTCCATTAAGGCTTCCTTACAAGAGACCAAGCGAATGAAGAGCTTGGTCCAAGAGATGTTGGACCTACAACGGGCGGAGCAGATTGAAGTGACGTTTACCAATGACGTGACCGATGTGAGTGAAGTGGTCACGCAGGTCTACGACAACTTCAAGATGATTCATCCCGACTACGTCTTTATTCTGGACGACGACGTTCATCAGTCGATTCAAGCCCAGATCTACCGGAACCACCTGGAGCAGATCTTGATTATCCTGCTAGATAACGCCGTGAAGTACTCGACCACGCGTAAGGAGGTCCACCTGACCTACGAGCAAGATTCACGGAACGTGGAGATTGCGGTCCAGGACTTCGGGGAAGGCATCTCGCAGGCCAATCGTGACCGGGTCTTTAACCGGTTCTATCGGGTCGATAAGGCGCGTTCGCGGACTAAAGGGGGGAATGGACTGGGTCTCGCAATTGCCAAACGGTTGATTGAGGGATATCACGGTTCCATTACCATTGAGAGTGCCGTCGGCCACGGGTCCGTCTTTCGAATCTCGTTGCCGATTCTGTCTAAGGAAGCGGCAGACCGCTTGATCAAAAAGAAGCAGCAGGCCCAAGCAGCAAATACGGACATTCCTGGCTTGCTGAAGTCTCAGCTCTTGGAGGACGACTCCGGCGAGGATCCGGCCACTAAGTCGGAGACACCGGACGACCATTAAAACACAGGTCTATGATGCATTAGGCCCGAATAAAAGGCGCTCACCAAGTTGATTGGTGAGCGCCTTTTAGATGACTCTAGTGATTACCGCCGGTGTTGTTGCTTGCCGGCATTCCGGTTGCGGTTGTTATGGTGAATCTGTTTTTGTTGAGCTTTGACCTGTTTAGGTGCAACGGGTTTGACGGGTGCAACCGGTGCAGGTTTAGGCATTTTTTCCATTTCTTCTTTGATCTGCCGCCGAATTCGAGGCCGGTAGAAGTTGATGATCAACGTTTGCAAGCAGGCGAACAACCCACCCACGAAGAAGTACAGGCCAAGTCCGGCAGGTGAACTCATCGTGAAGAAGAGAATCATAACGGGGCTCATCAGCATGGTGTAGCGCATCTGCTTCTTCTGATCTTCCGGCATCCCCAGCATGGATAAGTACCCCTGGAGTAAGTAGGACAGGAAGGAGAGCAGGGCTAGCAGCCAACTGGCTTTCCCTAAGGGGATGTTCATGAAGACGGCTTTGGAAAGCTCAGGTGAGTACCGGATAGCGGCGTATAACGCGGCAAAGATCGGCATTTGAATCAATAATGGTAAACACCCGATCCCCCCGGTCATGCTGATCCCGTTGTTCCGGTAGAGGGCCATCATTTCTTGACTGATAGCGGCTTGCTCTTCCTTAGTCTTCGCAGCCTTTTGCCGTTTTTGAATCTCCTGCATTTGAGGCCGAACCATGGACATCTTTTCTTGTTGGACCGTGGCCCCCCGCATCTGCTTGACCATGACGGGAAGCAGGACCATCCGGACGATCACCGTTAAGATGATGATGGCCCAGCCGTAGCTGTTCCCGAAGATGTTGGCTAACCAATCCATGACGTGTTGTCCGGGAACGGCGAGGTAATCATAGACGAAGCCATACGGTTTCCCGTTCTTGGTCTGCACACACCCGCTCAGCAGTAAGGCTAAGCTCGCGAGGGCGGCAGTGGCCGAAAATCTCTTGGAAAATTTCATTGATTTCAGAAACCCCTTTATAAATTTAACAATAGAAACGTTGCCGTTCCCATGCGGCGAAATCGCCGTGAACATTCAATATCTTACTTGATTTAGGTGGCTTTTTCAAATGATTATTTGAAAGTCGGCAAAGTGTTGGGCCGGAAGTTCAGTCTGAACCAAGTCTGTGACCTGAGCCCAAGCGTTGACGTGGTAGAGTCGGTGAGCGAACAAGTCCAGAACCTCAGCTGAACCGCTGGCCACGATGGCAACTTGGCCGGTCTCTAAGTTTTGCACGGTCCCCGTCAGGTGTAGGTCGCGGGCTAACTGGACGGTGGCCCAGCGAAAGCCGACGCCCTGAACGCGACCGCTTGCCAGAAAGCGACGAGTTAACAAGGTAATCTCCCTCCTTTTAAGGTAGCTCTCTATGATATGATACCGCATGAATTCCCGGCGGACACGAATATATGGTAAAATTAAGAATAAAACCAGTGAATGGGAGCGTTACTCTTGCAAGAAAAAATCACATCGAGTCAAAATAAACGGGTTAAGCAGTGGCGGGCGCTGACTACCAAAAAAGGACGTCAAGCAACGCAAACCTACCTATTGGAAGGATGGCATCTGGTCCACGAGGCCATCTTGGCGCACCAGTCGCTACGGGCCATCATGGGAACGGCGGAACAGTTAACGGCTCATGCGGCTGAGTTGCCGACCGACGTCGATCGCTTTGAATTGACCGAGAGTATCGCGAAGACGATTGGGGATGCCAACACGCCACAGGGAATTTTTGCGACGGTCCCGCTACCGGCTAAGGACGTCTTAGATCCTCAGACGGTTGAAGGAGGCTGGCTGTTCTTAGACCAGGTGCAAGATCCCGGGAACATTGGGACCATGGTCCGGACGGCCGACGCTGCTGGCTTACGGGGCGTGGTCTTGGGACTAGGGAGTGCGAGTCTGTACCTGCCCAAAGTCCTACGGGCGATGCAGGGAAGCCAATTTCACGTTGAAGTGGTGGAAGCGGATCTGCACCAGTGGATTCAGGCCTTCACGGCGCGGCATTTACCGGTCTATGGGACCAACCTGGACCCGCAGGCGCAAGATTACCGGAACGTTGACCCGGTCACGACGGGCGCCATTGTCATGGGGAACGAAGGGAATGGAATGGCTCCCGATCTGCAACAACTCACGACGCGGAACCTGTACATTCCCATCAAGGGCCGGGCTGAGTCGCTAAACGTGGCGGTAGCGGCGGGAATTGTGATGTTTCGTTTGTTTGGCTGAGGCCAGTGACCGAGAGCCGAGTTGGCAAAGGAACGGTGATCGTCAAGCAGTTTTCGTTAAAAAAGTACTAATTTACGGTCAAATCGGCCATAATGATTGCATTTTGAGGAAAAGTAAGTAAAATACAGGGTAACTATTGGTAGTATCACAGCATAATTCTAATTGAAAAGGAAGCATTCTATGACCAAATTATCTTGGCGTGATGATCCCGAATACCTTGCGATCGTTTCTGATTTGTTGGCGCAAGAGCCGGTACAACGTCTGGCGAATTACACCCAGCATCATCACTCTAATCGACTGGATCATTCCATCTCGGTTTCGTATAACAGTTACTTGATTGCAAAGAAGTTGCATTTAAATGCACGGGCCACCGCGCGGGGTGGGTTGCTTCATGATTTGTTTTATTATGACTGGCGGACGACCAAGTTCGATTTAGGGTCGCACGCGTTTATCCATCCGCGGGTCGCTTTACGGAACGCCGAAAAGTTGACGGATTTGACGCCAATGGAAAAGGATATTATTTTGAAGCATATGTGGGGCGCCACGTTAGCGATGCCGCGGTATCGCGAAAGTATGATTGTTTCGCTAGTTGATGACTACGAAGCCGTCCACGAGTTCACGGGCCCAGCCCGTAAGCATATGCAACTGTTACTTGATAAGTTAACGCCTAACGCTTAAAGTGGGTTAGGTACGTGTTGAAGGGAGGTAAACGATATGCAAATGATGCCTACGAAAGAGGAAACATCAAAATCAGCAGAAACTGATTTTACGCTCTGTCCTCGTTTGGAACAGACGTTTACCTTTTTAGGTAAGAAGTGGAACGGCTTGATTATTGATGTTCTGCTAGAAGATGGTCCGCAACGGTTCCGGGACTTGGCCCACAAGGTCTCCCGGTGCAGTGATCGGGTACTGGTCGAACGCTTGAAGGAACTGGAACAAAACGGCGTGATCGTACGCCGGACGTATCCTGACAAGGCGTTGATCGAGTATGATCTGACCACTAAAGGTCGGGAATTCCGCAACGTGATGACCGCGATTCATGCGTGGTCTGACAAGTGGTCTTGTCCGGTCGAAGCTGCTGAGAAGTAGTTGACAGCTACCGGAAAGTTCGGTAGGCTGATAAGAGTGATTTAGTTAAAGACGATGATAGAAATTAGTAGCCAGGAGAATTTGGCAGGAAGAGCGGGGCATGACTGAAACCCTGCTTCAAATTCATTCGGGTGAATTCACTTCTTGAGTTGACACCGGGATTCGGAAACGATGAATGGTGCTCCGGTGAGTGACCGTTATCACGACTGAGTGTGGGGCATTAGGATGACTAGTGCCCTGAATCAGGGTGGTACCGCGAAGCTTCGTCCCTCTTTTTAAGAGGAACGGAGCTTTTTTTGTGGGCATCACCAGGTGGTTGAGTAGAAATGGAGGAAAACACGGATGTCGTTAAAAGAGCGATTAACGGAACTACAACAAAAAGGGTTAGCCGAAATCCAAAAGTCCCAAGACTTGAAGGATGTCAACCAGATTCGGGTCAACCTGTTGGGTAAGAAGGGTCCCATTACCGAAGTTTTACGGGGGATGCGGGATCTCGAAGCCGAAGAACGGCCTAAGGTTGGTGCGTTTGCGAACGAAGTGCGGGACAACCTGACCGCTGCGTTGGCTAAACGCCGCGAAGACCTGGAAGCAGCTGTTTTAAACGCACGCTTGGCTAAGGAAACCATTGATGTGACCTTACCAGGGACGCCGGTCGCTAAGGGTGAACCCCATGTGATCCAACAGATTATCGACCAGATCGAAGACCTCTTCTTAGGGATGGGGTACCAAGTCTTAAGTGGGCCAGAAGTCGAAGAAGATAAGTACAACTTCGAAATGATGAACTTGCCTAAGAACCACCCCGCTCGGGATATGCAAGATACGTTCTACATTACAAAGGAAATCTTGATGCGGACGCAGACGTCACCGATGCAAGCCCGGACGCTGGAGAAGCACGACTTTAGTCAGGGCCCATTGAAGATGATCTCCCCTGGTGTGGTTTATCGGCGCGACACCGACGACCCAACGCACTCCCACCAGTTCCACCAAGTGGAAGGGTTAGTGATCGACAAGCACGTGACCATGGCGGACCTCAAGGGGACGTTACAGGTCTTAGCGCATGAGTTGTTCGGAGATAAGTTCGATGTTCGGTTACGGCCAAGTTACTTCCCGTTTACGGAACCATCAGTTGAAGCGGATATTACTTGTTTCAACTGTGGTGGTAAGGGCTGCAAGGTCTGCAAGAACACGGGCTGGATCGAAGTGTTAGGTGCCGGCATGGTCCACCCGAACGTCTTGAAGATGGCGGGCGTGAATCCCGACGTTTACGGCGGATTCGCGTTCGGGGTTGGTCCCGACCGGTTTGCCATGCTGAAGTACGGCGTCGACGATATTCGGAACTTCTACTTGAATGATGTTCGTTTCCTGACGCAATTTACCAAGAAAGGATAGCCGCCAACGATGAATATTTCTTACAATTGGATTAAAGAATACTTGGATTTAGATGTTTCCGCAACGGATTTGGCGGAAAAAATCGAACGGACGTCGGTTGAAGTGGACAGTGTGGTTCGGCCCGCCGACGGGTTAAAGAAGATCGTGGTAGGGCACGTGAACTCACTGGTTGCCCACCCAGATTCTGACCATCTCCACATCTGTGAAGTCGATGTAGGGGATGACCAACCTTCACAAATCGTGTGTGGGGCTCCCAACATCGCAGCAGGTCAGAACGTGATCGTTGCGTTACCGGGGTCACGGATTGCCAACAACGTGAAGATCAAGCGCTCCAAGATGCGGGGCGTGGAATCCGATGGCATGATCTGCTCCTTACAAGAAATTGGATTCAGTGAGGATGTTGTGCCTAAGGAGTACGCTGATGGTATCTATGTGTTACCAGCCGATGCACAACCAGGCGAACCCGTTTTCGGACTCTTAGGGATGGACGACAGTCTGATCGACTTGGATGTGACGCCTAACCGGGGAGACATGTTGAGCTTGAACGGGACGTTACGCGACTTAGCCGCAATTTATGATCAACCCGTAAAGCTGGACCAACCAGCCGTTAAGGAGGCTGGTGAGGCCATTGCTGACCAACTGACCTTACACGTGGATGCGGCGTTAGCGCCTCAATACCGGATGCGGTTAGTCTGTGATCTGAAGATCGCCCCTAGCCCGATGTGGTTGCAGATTCGGTTATGGAACGCGGGTATTCGGCCAATCAATAACGTGGTCGATGTGACAAACTACATCATGTTGAAGTATGGTCAACCCCTACACGCCTTTGACTACGGTAAGTTTGCGGGACAGGACGTCTATGTTCGGACAGCCAATGCTGGGGAACAGTTGACGACCTTAGACGAAAATGATCACGATTTAGATCCTAAGGACATCGTGATTGCTGATGGTCAAGCGCCCATTGCGTTAGCTGGCGTGATGGGTGGTCTGTCGACCGCCATCACTGACCAGACGCACACGGTGGCCATTGAAGCGGCGGTCTTCGAACACGACCACATCCGTAAGGCAGCGCAACGGCACCACTTACACACAGACGCGTCACAGCGGTTTGAACGCGGCATCAACCAGGCGGGTGTGCAAGATGCCTTAGACGCTGCCGCTCAGCTGATGGACGAATTAGCGAGTGGGACGGTTCAAACGGGGACGGCCGTGGGCAGTAACCAACAACCGGACCCAGCAGTGATTCCACTGACGCTGACGCATGTGAATGCCATCTTGGGGACGGACCTCAAGCAGGCACAGGTCACGCATATTCTGGAATCATTAGGCTTTACGGTGGCTGTTGACGGGGATCAAATGACCGTCACGGTGCCAATTCGGCGCAACGATATTCATATTCCGGCCGACCTGCTGGAAGAAATTGCGCGAATCTACGGTTACGACAACATTCCAGTGACCTTGCCGACGGGACGGATGACGCAGGGACGCTTGACGCCAGCTCAGCGGTTGATGCGGGCGACCCGGCACTCCTTAGAGGCCTTGGGCTTGAACCAAGCCATCTCGTACGCGTTGACTACGGAAGACAAAGCTAAGATGTTTATGATGCGCGCGAGTGCTCCAACTAAATTATCTTGGCCAATGAGCGTGGATCACGCGGTCTTGCGGATGAACCTGATTACGGGCTTGTTGGACGATCTGGCCTACAACGCTGCCCGGAAGGTCAAGGATGTTGCGTTGTACGAACAAGGACGGGTCTTCTATCGCGAGGACGGCACTGACCGGCCAAGCGAAGAAGAACACATTGCTGGTGCCATTACGGGGACGTTGATGCCGCAGGCTTGGAACCAACCTGCCCAAGCGGTTGATTTCTATCAAGTCAAGGGAATCGTGGCAGCTTACCTGCAAGATATGGCGGTCAATGGCGAGGTCACGTATGTTCCGAACCAGGAGATGCCAGAGATGCACCCTGGACGGACCGCGGATATCTTGGTTCACGGACACCGCATTGGGTACTTGGGTGAGATTCACCCCACGATTGCTAAGCAGTTCAAGATCGGGACGACCTACGTCTTTGAATTGAACCTGCAAGCGATTATTGAGATGCCTAAGCAGGAGGACCAATACGACGTGATTTCGCGGTACCCTGCGATTACGCGTGATATTGCCATGCTGGTAGACGATGAGGTGACCAACGAACAAATCGTCAACTTGATTGAGAAGCGGGGCGGCGCTTACTTGCAGTCCGTCAAACTGTTTGACGTTTATGCTGGGGTTAAGGTGCCTAAGGGCAAGAAGTCCTTGGCTTACACGCTGACCTACCAAGACAAGCACGCCACTTTAGTGGATGATGCCGTTAACCAGGCCTTTGCGAAGGTTACGAAGCGCTTGGAAGATGAACTGGGAGCAGAGATTCGCTAGACAAGTACGGAGCGTGGACGACCAAGTCGTTCGCGCTTTTTGTTGAAGGTAAACATTACATTTTTATCAAAGTGGTACTTGCTGGTTTTCGTAGCCCCTGAAGTTCTGTATAATATAGGGGATTATGGCATAGAACGGAGGAAACAAGTTGGATAATGGCACAGATCCCACGCCGTCACGACAGGTTCGAGGGCCCAAGCGAACCTCTTTCGGACGGCGAATCATGATTGGGGTGGCCAGCTTATTGGTCATCCTGGCGGTAGCAATCGGCATTATTGGGTATCATTACTTTCAGTCGGCGCTGAAGCCACTGGATGCCAGTAACGATAATGTGGTTCAGGTGAACGTGCCGATGGGCGCGACGTCAAATAAAATCGGGCAGATTCTGCAGGATAAAAAAGTGGTCAAGAGTGGGATGGTCTTTAACTACTATGTAAAGTCCCATAAGTTCACGAACTTTCGGGCGGGCTACTATCAGTTGAAGCCATCGATGACCCTGAACACGATCGCCAAGCGACTGCAAATGGGTGGTTCGGCAGAACCTATCCAGAGTACGGCTGGTAAGGTGCTGGTTCGAGAAGGCGAAACGGTTGATCAATTAGCCGCGGAGATCCCGATTCAAACGGACTTTACCAAAAAAGAATTCCTGAGCTTGATGAAGAGTCCAAGCTTCTTCAACCAATTAGCGGCGAAGTATCCTCGTTTGTTAAGTTCGGCGAAGCAGGCTAAGAATGTTCGGTATCGCTTAGAGGGCTACTTGGCTCCAGCCACGTATCAGGCAGGGAAAAAGATGACCTTGAAGCAGTTGATTACCGAGATGGTGGCCAAGATGGACCAGAACCTACAGAGTCATTACCGGACCATCAAGAAGCAGAAGTTAACGGTTCAAGAGACGTTGACGTTAGCTTCCCTGGTTGAACGCGAAGGGGTCACACAGAAAGACCGGGACAAGATTGCCGGGGTCTTTTTGAACCGAATTGATGCGAACATGGCCTTACAATCGGATATTGCGGTTCAGTATGCGTTGAAGACCACTAAAAAGTCATTGACTTATAAGGACCTCAAGGTAAAATCACCATATAACCTTTACGTTCATACCGGTTTCGGTCCCGGACCGTTCGATAGTCCGAGTGTCTCGTCGATCAAGGCGGTGCTGCACCCGAGTGCGCGGAATAAGGACTACTATTACTTTATTGCGAACACCAAGACCGGCAAAGTTTACTTCTCAAAGACCTATGATCAGCACCAAGCGTTGACCAGTTCACTGGCTAGCGACAATAAATAAAGGATGGCGACAAAAGTTGGCAGATAAGAAACGACCAATCATCATTGGAGTTACCGGGGGTTCCGGAAGTGGGAAGACGACCGTTAGTCGGGCGATTTTTAATCAATTAGTGGGTCATTCCATTATGATCTTACAACAGGACTCCTACTATAAGGATCAAGCAGAAATGACCATGGAACAACGGAAAGCGGTCAATTACGACCATCCTTTGACGTTTGACACGGATCTGCTGGTTGATCAGTTAAAGCAACTTTTACGCTACGAACCCATTGAAAAGCCGGTCTATGACTACAACTTGTTTACGCGAAGCGATGAGACCATCCACCAGGAACCACGCGACGTGATTATTTTGGAAGGAATTTTGATTCTGGATGATGAACGGTTACGGGACTTAATGGATATTAAGGTCTTCGTTGATACGGATGACGATATTCGGATTATCCGCCGGATTCAACGGGATATGAATGAACGGGACCGTTCTTTGGAATCCGTCATCAGCCAGTACCTGAAGACGGTGAAGCCGATGTACCATCAATTTGTGGAACCAACGAAGCGCTATGCCGACATAATCGTACCAGAAGGTGGTGAGAACCAAGTGGCCATCGACTTATTGGTCACGAAGATTCGGGCCATCTTAGAAGCGCATGGGAATAAAGAAGTTTTTGACAATCCCGACACGACCATTTAAGATGATGGGGTTAGCTGTATCGGCCTAGTCCGTATTATGGACGGGGCGTGAGAGTATCGACTCAGTAAAAATAATAGAGAAAAAGGGGTGGCCATTGTGGCAGAAGATAAAATGTATCCAATGACTGAAGAAGGTAAGGAAAAGCTTCAGGCTGAACTGGAAGACTTGAAGACGGTTCAACGGCCTAAGGTAATTGAACGCATCAAGATTGCGCGGTCTTACGGTGACCTTTCAGAAAATTCTGAATACGAATCAGCTAAGGACGAACAAAGTATGTTGGAAACCCGGATCAGCACGGTTGAACGGATGATTCAATACGCGCAGATCATTGATAACGAGGGAACCGATAAGGACGAAATCAGTGTTGGGAAGAAGGTCACTTTCCAAGAAGGCGATGATGATCCCGAAGAATACACCATCGTCGGTGCGGCTGAAGCGGATCCGATGGCGGGAAAGATCTCTAACGATTCCCCAATTGCTAAGGGGCTGTTAGGACACCGGGTCGGCGAGAACGTGACGTTCCCTACGCCAGGTGGCGATGTGACGGTCAAGGTTTTGGCAGTCGACTAAAGTCAATAGAATATCATTTAACCGGACGACTAAGTGGTGGTCCGGTTTTTTAGTAGCGTGGGCCCCCAATCTAATTGTGAACAATATAATTAGGGATTCTACTTGCCATTAACGGGGCGTTCATGTTATAAAGGTAGTTGAAAACGGATTCATAGTCTGGTTAAGAGGAGTTCTGGTAAAATGAAAATTACGGTAACGGATAGAGCAAGTCAGTGGTTCCGCGAGGATATGGGGATGACGGGTCGTGGGATCCGCTTCTTCGGTAAAGTTTACGGGAAGACGCCAGTTCACCAAGGCTTTTCATTGGGGATGACGCCAGACGACCATCCACGCGATCCGGTTGTGACCATGACCAAGGATGACGTCACCTACTACATCACGGAAGGGGACGAATGGTTCTTTGTCGGGTACGACTTGACCATTGAATACGACCCTAAGACCGATGGCCCAACCTATGTTTATACCGAGAATGGCGAATTATAGACCAGCATCAGAGTACTTGTGAGACCCGTTTTCACGGCAACGTTCAAACGTATTTCATCACAGTTAAAAATACCAAGCTTAGAGGCATAGCAGTTACCCAATGGGGGGAGCTCCTATGCCCCAAACTTTTCCTCATAAAATGTTGAATTCATCAGATTGCTATTGATGAGACGTCGAAAAGGGGCCCCCCAGCGTTGGCTGGAGGGCCCCTTCTTAGATCTGGTAGATTAGCGGCGCCGGTGATGGTCGTTAGCGGGACGTGGCCGGTGACGGCGATGTTGTCCCCACCAGACCACGCTGACCACTAACAAGGTCAGTGTGCTGATCAAGAGCCCCAGGTTCAGCATTGGCGGCCAATAACTGAGCTTGACATGGTTGGTCCCTTTGCGTAACTTGACGGCGTTGAACATGCCTAAGGTCTTGTAAACCTTAGCGGAGTGACCGTTAACCGTGGCATGCCACCCGGCAGCGTACGGAATCGACGTGTTGAGCACTTGGTGAGCCGTGGTGGCGGTCACAGTACCGTCAAAGGACCGCTGACTATGCTGAGTCAGTTGCCAAGGGTGCTGCTGCAGCTGCGTGGTCGCTTGCTTGAATTGTGCCGTCTGCAGCCGGTAAAGTGTGAAGTTCTCGAGCCATAATGAGCTCTTCTTGAGTTGAATGGTCAACTTGAGGGTCTTGCCCTTCGCGTGATCGGCGACACTTACCAGAATAGTATTGCGGTAAGTCTTGTATTGATTTAGTGGCTGACCATTTAGAATGAAGGTGGCATTGTCGGGATTGACCGTTGAACCGAAGGTCAGGTAGTAAGCATCGTTAGTGGCAGGCTTGATGGTCAACGTGATGCTGGCCGGCTTCACCAGGTTCTTCTTTTGCAGAATGGCGCCGGTGATTTTAGTCTGCTGGTTGATGTTTTGGAACGTGACCTGGTTGAAGTTTTCCACTTGATACAGGTGTTTATCCTGAGCATTACCAGTCAGGGCCGCGACCCAATTGGCTTGGTATTGTGCTGGGTCGGCGGTGCCGTTCTTTAGCGTTAGAATCTGATCACTGGCCGCGTAGCCAATCGGTAACGCGTAAGGATTCTGGTAAGTCGTTGCCCAGTGGTCCTGACGAACCGGACGGTAGGACGCTAAGTCGGCCTTATTGGTACTGGCGGGAAGCATGTTGGACCCAGCCAACGCCCCCGATAATTGCTTTTGTTGGAAGTAGTACTTCATGTTCAGCAAGGAGTCCGTGACTAAGGTTCCGTTACTGTATTCCACGAACCCGTCACCATCAGGACTCCCAATGTGTCCCATGAATGTTGGTGTGGCTTTGGGCAGTGCCGAAGAGAAGACGGAGCCGCCGTTAAAGCCGGTCTGGAAGGCGTCCCCTTTGGTGCGCAGGAAGGTCTTTCCCATCCGGTAGAAGCCTTGATCGTGGGCTTGGGTCTTATCTACCAAGCGTTGCAATTCGTTGGTGTAGTTGGCATACTCCGATTGGGAAACGTAGCTGATATTGTTCAGGGATAAGAAGGCGTTGGCGGTGACTTCAGTGACTCCGACCACGAATAACATCAGGGGATAGAGCCAGTGTTTACGAATCGGCAATGCGTAGATCAGTAAGGCTAAGACCACGAAGAGTGCGCCTAACCAGAAGGCGTTACTGTGGAGGAAGGAAAACTTCTTGAGGTTTTCCCCCACGTAGAAGCAACCGCCGGCAACGACCACCGTGACCAGAGCAATCGCAATCGGACCGGGTTGAAAATCAGCCGTCAAGGTTTGGGCGGCTAACCAGATCAGCCAGAACCCGACAATAAAGGAGAACCGGTAAGGGTACCAGACGGGAAATTGGCCCGCGTGCCAGAGCAGGTCCAGGGGTTGTACACACAATGACGCTGCCAGAAAGAGCGTGATGATTCCGGCGGTGAGGCGACTACGTAGGGTTTGCCGACGATCCACCAAGAAAAAGAGTGCTCCTAAAACGGCGATTGCCCCGACAAAGAGGTTGGCCGTTCCACTCGGCATCTGGTCGAAGTTAAACGTGCCCATGAAGAACTTGGCCAGCATCTTGGGTGGGAAGAATTCAAACTTCCACTTGAACGACGTCACCGTGTATTGGGCCTTACTCTGGGTCAAGGACCACCAGGTTGGGAGTAGGACCACTGCGGCCAATAGCCCGCTAGTCAACGAGCCTAGGGCGAAACGGCCAGCTTGTAAGGCCAACGTTCGCCAGGAGGCAAAGTGCGTTACGGCAATCCAAATGAACGCTAAAATCATGAATAGGCAAATCATGTAAGCCATGTAGTAATTGACGATTAGCATCAGTGTCAGCCAGATTAAGTAGGCGCGCCAGTGGTTGGTCACGACTAGGCGGTAGAGACCGTAGAAAATCAGCGGTAAGAAGAACAGCGCGTCTAGCCACATGATATTTAGCTGGTTGGCGATGGTCCACCCCATCATGGCGTAGGCTGTCGATAAGGTGATGGCCACGAAACCACGTTGTGGGGTGAGCTTCAGAAGAAGCCAGGCAAAGCTTAATCCCGCAAAGCCGTATTTTAAAACGGTCAGCAGAAAAATACCGCTGGAAAGTGACGTTCCAGGAAAGAAGAAGAGCAACCAATTCAGCGGACTAAGGAGGTAGTAAGCCCAGTTACCGACCATCTCGCCTCCTAGACCGTTACTGAAGGAATAGAAGATGGCACTGGGGTCGTGCAGAATTGTGCGCCGTAGGTAGGCGAAAAAGTCGATATACTGCTGACCTAAATCGACGGTCAGTAAACTACTGGTACCGAAGGGAGCCATGTGACGGTAGGCAAAATACGCCGTCATGATTATTAAAGGCGTCAGGAATGCCCCGAGAAGCGTCCATTGACGTTGCGTCAGCGTTTTACGCCGTTGCTTTGCTTGCAAAAGAAAGCCACCTCAATCTTTAGAAATTATAAAAGGTTCTTGGGGAACCTGTACTTTTTGCTTTCAACTACCTAGAATAGCATAGAATCATTAAATTTCGATAGCGGGATAGTGGAGTGAGGCGAAGTTTGGTAAAATAGTAGCAGTACAGTAAGGAGCAGAGCTGTTGTGAAGAATTTTTATAATCGTATGAGTAACCGAAATTCGCGATCGAGCGGTCCTCAAAAATCGTCGATCCCGTTTCGGTTAAACTTTCTTTTCATTATTGTTGCCCTGTTATTTGCAGCGCTGATTGGACAATTGGCTTACTTGCAAGTAATGTACGGTGCGCAATTCAAGGCCCAGGTGAACCAGACCGATACCACCATTGAAACGACCAATGTTCAACGGGGGATGATCTATGATTCCAACGGGAAGGTTCTGGTGGGGAACCGAGCGCACCAAGCGATTGCCTATACCAAGGGCGTGAACGTTCTGTCGACGGACATGTACAGTATCGCCAATAAGTTAGGTAAGTATTTGACGGTGCCAACGGATACGTTGACCCCGCGTCAATCGATTGACTACTACTTGGCCGATACCAAGCGGCTAGCAGCGGTGGAAAAGCAGATTCCGAAGATCAGTCAATATTCTGAAACGGAACGTTATAACAAAGCCATGACGTATTTGGAAAATGACGATGACTTTAAGTTGACCGCGACGCAGAAGAACGCGGCTGAAATTTTTGCCAAGATGAGCGGGGCATATGCCTTGTCGACCACGTACATCAAGGATTCGGACGTGTCGAGTACGGAAATCGCTGAGATTGGTGAACACCTCTCTGAAATGCCGGGAATCAAGGTCAGCACCAGTTGGTCCCGGAGCTACCCGAACGGTGAATCGATTAAGTCGATCATTGGGACGGTCTCGTCGGAAAAGACCGGGTTACCTAGTGACCAGATCAACGAATTACTGGCGCAAGGTTACTCCCGAAACGATAGTGTGGGTCAATCATACTTGGAACAAGAGTACGAGTCTGTCTTGCGTGGGACCAAAGCACAGAAGCAAGTGGAAGTCGCTGGGAACAACAAGATTACCAAGGAAGTTGAAAAGTATGGCGGTCAAAAAGGGGACAACCTTCAGTTGACCATCAATTCGACTTTCCAGACTAAGCTACAGAAGTTGGTTCGTTCGGCTGAATCCGGCGCCGGTGGCTATTCAACGGGGACCTACGCTGTCGTGATGAACCCCAACACTGGGGGAATCATTGGGATCGCCGGGGTTGACCGTAATCCTTCGACGGGTAAGATGACCGACAATGCTCTAGGGACCATCAACAGTGATATCGTGATGGGGTCCGTTGTGAAGGGCGCCATGGTCTCGGGGGCGTTGATGGACAAAGTCATTACGCCGGAGAATAACACCTTAACGGATAAGGTGATCAACACTGGTGGGGTCAAGAAGTCGTCTTGGTTCAACCACAGTGGAAATGCGAACATCGCCGTCAACGCGTCCACGGCCTTGGAAGTGTCCTCTAACTCCTATATGATGCAATTGGCCATGAAGGAAGCTAAGTTCAACTATGTACCGGGTGGGGCACTGAACATGAGTACCGACGCCTTCAGCATTGAACGGGGCTACTTTAACCAATTTGGGTTAGGGGTTAAGACGGGAATCGATCTGCCTGGTGAAAGTAGCGGGTTGCAAGGGAGCAGTACGAAGACTGATATTGGGAGTGCTTTGGACTTGTCCTTTGGGAACTACGATGCGTACACCACCATGCAGGTGGCCCAGTATATGTCAACGGTGGCTAACGGAGGAACACGAATCGCGCCACACGTGGTTCAAGCGATTCGCGGGACCACGTCTAGTGGGAAGCTAGGAACGGTCAAATCGACCGTAACGCCGAAGATTCTGAACACCATTGATATGACGGAAGCCGAGAAAAAGCTGGTCAAGGAAGGTCTCTATGACGTGGTTCATGGGACCAACACTTACAAGACTGGGGCGGAACTGGCCTCAATCTCACCAGGAATCTCGGCAAAGACGGGGACGGCCGAAACCTTCTATAAGGGTCATTCAACGGTTACGCTGAGTCTGGCGTCTTACGCGCCATCCAATGATCCGCAAGTCGTTGTCGCCTTGGCTATGCCGAACTTGAGTACCAGTGATGAAGATAATAACATGAAGTTAGCTAAGCAGATCTATGCAGCTTACTGGAAGACGGTTCAGTCGACCTCTACGTTGGATAATCCGACCAAGGCGACTAAGTCTGGTGCCGCACAAAATACGGCGGGATAAAAGACCTGTAAAGTATTTTTCCTTAACATATTTGGAATAAGACTGGTAAATGTTGCCGATTAATGGTAATATATTACGAGTTAAGGCTCTAGCCTGTAATTCTGAACAAGTTGGGAGGTTACCCACATGCGTGTCCACATCACTTTGGAATGTACGGAATGCCACGAACGCAATTACTTATCCAGCAAGAACCGGCGTAATAACCCGGACCGGGTTGAATTCAAGAAATACTGCCCGCGCGAACGGAAAGTAACGTTGCATCGTGAAACTAAGTAAAGGGTACGGGCGAAAGCCCGCACCTTTTTTTGTGGTTTCAGACAGTCCAGCGCGTCATGCTGGCAAATTATTTTTGAAATGGCAAGCACTATTATAAAATAGGTCTCAAGGAGGTCCAGTGGTCATGGACAAAGCGACACTACGACAACAAACGATTCAGGCGTTGGCCAGTATGCCGGCGGATCAGAAACAAGCAGCTAGTCAGCAACTTTATCATGCACTACAGGCTTTGCCGCAGTGGCAGGCTGCTCGAACCATTGCAACGACGCTAAGCAGTTCCTTGGAACTGGCGACGCAGCCCATTATCGCGGCCGCTCGAGCGGCGGGCAAGACCGTGGCCGTCCCACAGACGCTACCTAAGCGTCAGATGGCGTTTCGTGAGCTGACGGACCAGACGACGCTAATAACCACTAAATTTGGCTTGACAGAGCCTCAGGACGGACGGATTATTGAGCCGGCGGCCTTTGACTTAATTGTGGTCCCCGGTCTAAAGTTCGCGACCGGTGGCGAGCGATTAGGATTTGGCGGTGGCTATTATGACCGTTATTTACCGTGGACCCAAGGCTTTAAGGTGGCCTTGGCATTACCGGCACAACAAGCTGAACAGCCTAGCTGGCCGGTAGAAGATTTTGACGTTTTGTTGGATGCCGTCTTAACGGCACATGGAGAAAAATAAAGGGGACTTTTGGGTGAACCACTTGCGATATCGCTTGCGACGGTTAGATCAGACGCCCTATGTGACGGTGGGGTTGATTGGCTTAATGGTGATCGTTTTCTTAGCGATGACCCTAGCTGGTGGCAGCACGAACGGGAGCGTTTTAATTGAGTTTGGGGCTAAGCTGAATCCGTTGATTCAGCAGGGACAGTGGTGGCGCTTAGTCACGCCGATTTTCCTTCATATTGGCTTCACGCACATTTTGATGAACATGATTACGTTGTACTTTGTGGGGATGCAGTTGGAAGCAGCATTCGGTCATGGTCGGTACCTAGCTATCTTTTTGGTATCCGGTATCGGGGGGAACGTGGCGAGCTTCTGTTTTTCCGATAGTCTATCGGCCGGGGCTAGTACGGCAATCTTTGGCCTCTTTGGGGCCTTTATGATGTTGGGCGAGTCCTTCTGGCAGAATCCGGTGATTCGGTCACTAGCACGGACCTTTTTGGCCTTTGTGGTGATGAATTTAGCTTTCGATGTCTTTACACCGGGAATTGATTTAGCTGGCCACATTGGCGGATTGTTTGCTGGCTTTTTCGTGGCCTACTTAGTGGGCGTCCCAAGAATTGGTCGAGTTAGCGTAATTAAGCGGGTTATCGCTTCAATCGTATTAATTGGTGGATTGGTCTGGTTGTATCTTCACGGAATGGCGCAATAGTCAAGTAAAATGTCTCGTGCAATTTGATGGAGGTTGTGGCACAATGAAAACGTTATATGATGTTCAGCAGCTACTTAAAAAATTCGGTATTTATGTATACGTCGGCAAGCGTATGTGGGACATTGAAGTGATGGCATTGGAGCTCAATCACCTGCGGCAAGCAAAGGTGGTTGATGAGGCAACCTTTGTCCAAGCAAAAGTGGTTCTCACACATGAACACCGTCTTGAGGAACAGCGGGCAAGAGATCAACACCAATCCATTGGAGGGATTTAGAGTTATGGCACGTAATTTAATCGGAATTGATTTAGGTGGGACGACCACAAAAATGGCGTTTATTTCGGTTGACGGGGAGATCCTGACGAAGTGGAGTATTCCGACGGATACAAGTGATGATGGTAAGCACATTGTTCCGAATATCATTAAATCAGTCAGTGCACACATTACCAGTTCTGAATTCAGCAAGGCTGACTTCTTGGGAATTGGAATGGGTGTTCCTGGTCCCATCGACATTGAAAATGGAATCGTTCTCTTTGCCGTTAACTTGGGCTGGAAGCAACGGCAACAAGTTCGGGATCAGATTCAAGAAGCCTTGGGGCTCCCGTTTGTGTTGGACAACGACGCCAACGTGGCTTCACTAGGTGAGTACTGGAAAGGCGCCGGTGAAAAGGATGAAGACGTGGTCTTTGTAACGCTCGGAACCGGTGTCGGCGGTGGGGTCATCGCTGGTGGTCGGCTCCTGCACGGTGTCAACGGTGGTGCCGGTGAGCTGGGGCACGTAACGGTTCAACCGAACGGTTACCTGTGTAATTGTGGTAAGCGCGGTTGCCTCGAGCAATATGCTTCTGCGACGGGGGTCGTGCACGTGGCCGCTGATATGGCTAAAGACTTCTTGGGCACTTCTCGGTTGAAAGAAATGGAAGACAATCAAGAGAATGTAACCTCCAAGATGATCTTCTATCTGGCAGATAACGGCGACATCTTAGCGAACCAAGTGGTCGACCGAGTGACCTTTTACTTGGGGTTGGCTTTAGCCAACGTGGCCAACATCTTGAATCCCGCCAACATCATCATTGGTGGTGGGGTCTCCAACGCCGGGAACACGTTGTTACAACCAACGACGCGGTACTTCCAAGAAAATGCCTTCCCAGCTGTTCGGGACTCAACCAAGTTGCGGTTAGCCCAATTAGGGAATGACGCAGGCGTTATCGGGGCTGCATCGTTAGCTTTGCGGTTCCAAAAAACTAATTAATTAATATTGGCGTAAGCCATCAGGAAGGACGATTTTGTTTTGGTAATTGGTGCAATTTCCGGATTAGCTGTTTCTTGGATCATTTTGATCCTCCTCTTAGTCGTATGGGGCGGTTGGCAGCTGATTACGGTCATCCGGCGCAACCAGGTTTCCACACTACTCGATGAACAGGCGTTTCAGGCAGGTATCCGGAAGGCTCAGGTCGTGGATTTGCGGGAGAAGAAGGATTTTGATGCGGGGCACATTTTAGGCGCCCGGAACATCCCTTATTCAACGTTTAAGGCTTACCACACTGAGTTACGCTCCGATCTGCCGGTCTACTTGTACGATCAGGGAAAGGCTTTGAGTACCCGAGCAGCATTGCTGCTGGCGAAAGAAGACTATGACCAGATCTTTATCTTGAAGTCTGGTTATGCCCGTTGGCAAGGAAAAACAAAAAAGACGAAATATTAAAAAAACTGTCATTACCCGGTCGGTAATGACAGTTTTTTGATTTGGTTAAACGTGGTGTGCCGAATGGCTCTTCCGGTTTGCCCGTTTGCGGTTTTCCTCGAAGCGTTCTTCCTGTTCTTCAATGGGTTGAACGACCTTTTTCTTGAAGGAGAAGACGGCACCAGCGACCGCGCTGGCAGTGGCGACGACACCGAATAAGAATCCTTTTGTGAAATGCTTCATCGTAAATGGCCCCTTTCGCTGGAAATTCATTTATCCGCTTCCATTATGCAAGTTTATTCGGCAAATAGCTAGTGATTTACCTTTTGGTTGGTCAGAAGAGTATGGTACGCTAAGGATAACTTAATTCAGAAGGGGTCCGAAAGATGGAGAAAGTATTGGCAATTGTAGGCCCGACCGCGGTCGGTAAAACGGCGTTAGCCATTCAGCTGGCGCGAAAATTTCATGGGGAGATCATTTCCGGGGATTCCATGCAGGTTTACCGACGCTTAGACATCGGGACGGCGAAGGCCACAGCGGCAGAACAAGCCCAGGCCCCGCATCATCTGATTGATATTTGCGACGTGACACAGCAGTTTACGGTCGCCCAATTTGTCGCGGCAGCCCAGAAGTTGATCCCAGCGATTCGGCAACGAGGACACCTCCCGATTATTGCGGGGGGGACTGGTTTTTATCTTCAGGCCCTATTCGATGGTTTGGCGTTGGGGGCGGATGCGCCAGGGGATACGGCCGTTCGGGAACGTCTACGGGCTATTGCGCAAGAACAAGGCGCCCAAGCCTTATGGGAGCAGTTGAACCGGCAGGACCCGGTCGCGGCGGCTAAGATTCCCCAGACCAATGTCCGCCGAACGGTTCGGGCCTTAGAAGTAATCCAGGTGACGGGACAACGGTTTTCTCAACAAGACAACGCTGGTCCTCAATATGATGAATGCTACTTGGCCTTAAACACGGAGCGGGCACTGTTATATCGGCGGATTAACCAGCGGGTCGATCAGATGGTCCAACAGGGATTGTGGGATGAGGTCAAGTGGCTGGCCCAACAAGGTGGGACGCAATTACCAGCCGCTACGGGAATTGGCTACCGAGAATTGTTGCCGGTGCTGGATCATCCGGAACAATGGTCTAGTGCAATTGAGACCGTTAAACAGGACTCACGGCATTATGCTAAACGGCAATTGACCTGGTTTCGGAACCAGACTAAGGCCACTTGGTATGATCTCGTCCAGCACCCGGAACAGCAGGCCCAGATTGATACTCAGGTCGCTGCATGGCTCCGACATTAGTTCTTACGATTAACTAAAGATTGGGACGTTTTACCTTCGAATGTTATAAAACGTGACATCATTTCTTGACCTGTTTCTGAGACGTGGTATGATATCGGTATAGTTGAAGGGGGCCGGTAGGTTGAAAGGAAAAGAATTGCGGCGGTCGTTGGCCGTCTTACCGATCGGTACCGTCATGAAGTTAACGAGTCTAACGGCCCGGCAGATTCGATACTATGAATCGCAGGGGTTGGTCTTACCACAACGGAATGACGGCAACCGGCGGATGTATTCGCTCAACGACATTGACCGGTTACTGGAGATCAAGGATTACCTCGATGATGGTGTGAACGTGGCTGGCATCAAGGCCATCTATGAACAACAAGCGGCACGGGAGGCGGCACGGAAGGCCAAGCAAGACCGTCCTTTAATGGATGCGGACGTCCGCCAGATTCTCCAAGACGAGCTGATTCGTCAGGGGGGATTGGGTCATCCCCAGGATGGCGTCGATTCTCACCGACCGCTGTAACATAGATGATGGGTACAGATGATGAGTGACTAAGAATTTGATAGGAGCGATTAGAATGGCAAAACCTGCATATACCAAGGATGACATCCGTCAGATGGCAAAGGACGAAAACGTTAAGTTCCTGCGGTTGATGTTCACCGATTTATTTGGCACGATTAAAAACGTTGAAGTCCCCATTAGCCAACTAGGCAAGTTACTGGATAACAAGCTGATGTTTGATGGGTCATCCATCGACGGCTTTGTTCGGATCGAGGAAAGTGATATGTACCTGTATCCGGATCTGTCAACCTGGATGATCTTCCCATGGAGTACGGAACGGGGGAAGATTGCGCGGGTGATTTGTGAGGTTTATACGCCAGATGGTAAGCCGTTTGAGGGCGATCCGCGGAACAACTTGATTCGCGTTCTGTCAGATATGCGTAAAGCAGGCTTTACGGACTTTAACATCGGTCCGGAACCAGAGTTCTTCCTCTTCAAGATGGATGAAAATGGCAAGCCAACGACGGAACTGAACGATAAGGGGAGTTACTTCGACATGGCCCCAATGGACTTGGGTGAGAATTGCCGACGTGAAATTGTCTTGACGCTGGAAGAAATGGGCTTTGACGTTGAAGCGGCGCACCATGAAGTGGCACCAGGACAACACGAAATTGACTTCAAGTATGCGGATGCCTTAACGGCGGCGGACAACATCCAAACGTTCAAGTTGGTGGTCAAGACGGTGGCTCGGAAGTACGGCTTGTACGCTACCTTCATGCCGAAGCCATTAGCGGGAATCAACGGTTCCGGGATGCACTTGAACATGTCGCTGTTCCACGATAAAGGAAACGCCTTCTACGACCCTAAGGGCGAGATGGAACTTTCCGAAGACGCTTACCACTTCTTAGGCGGGCTCTTGAAGCACGCCCGGAGCTTTACGGCGATCTGCAACCCAATCGTCAACAGTTACAAGCGGTTAGTGCCAGGGTATGAAGCCCCCGTCTATGTAGCTTGGTCCGGGTCTAACCGGTCGCCATTGATTCGGGTCCCAAGTTCCCGTGGCTTATCGACGCGGTTGGAACTCCGGAGTGTTGATCCAGCGGCCAACCCATACTTGGCCATCGCGGCCGTCTTGGAAGCCGGGCTGGATGGTTTGCGGAACCAGTTGGCACCACGTGAAGCCGTTGACCGGAACATCTACCGGATGGACGCGGAAGAACGGCAGGAAAACCACATTACCAACTTGCCAGATACGTTGCACAACGCCTTAAAGGACTTGGCAGCTGATGATGTGATGCGTAACGCCATGGGCAGTCACTTGTACCAGAGCTTTATTGAAGCCAAGAACTTAGAATACAATTCTTACCGGACCCAAGTGTCACAATGGGAACGGGACCAGTACTTGGAACTTTACTAATTTTAAATTTAAACATGACTAGGAAGGTCGGAGACACTGTCTCGGGCCTTTTTGGCGCCTAATGGGGTTGATGTAAAATTCATTGGGCGTTTGAGACGGTGTTGGCCCCAAGTTTTCGTATAATAGGAGCCAGAGCCCGCCTTGGCAAGTAAGCACTGAGAAGGGCCTAGGTATCTGGGGACGGGGAACCCGACAAGGTTTAATTAAGGTTCACCCGTTAGTTAGAACATTGATTATAAAAATTTTTTTGTTTTCCACTAAAAATCGCTGAAACGGCTTTATTCTCCTGTATTTTGTTGGTAACATAAACGTATAACCAATGTTCACGGCAGTGCCTAAGAACATGAGAATGAGGGATAATTCATGGAAAATCAAGAACAGCAAACAAGTGCTGCCAACGTCTTAACCCAGGCAATTGCCACAAAACTCGATTACTTGAGCACATTACAGGCGGCGGTTCAGCGCGGCGATGACCGTCAAGTTTATGAATTACTGGACCGAGCACGGTACTATCAAGAAATTAAACAAACGCGGGCCAAGCGGTCTGTTAACCATTTGGAAGAACTGGTCGATAATATTCATCCCCAAATCAGTCACTACTTAAGTGACCGGTTGATTGATTATCTGGGACATATTTACCCGTTCTTCTACTACGAGGAATATACGACCGGGAGATTCCATATTTACTTTGGAAATTGGTGGGATCGTCGGTTATTTGGTGAACTGGACGTGGTCAACGTTCAATTCAACTTCGACCAGACGGAGTTCGATAAACTGCGGCGGTCGTTTGAACTTGAAGCGCAACATCAACGGTTAAATACCGCAAAGATTGAGGCGATTTCAAGTGAAAGCGAAAAACTCCAGAAGTTGATGGACGCGCAACCAGTTCGGGATAACGAAAAGACCAAGTTGCGGGAACAACTTAAGGAAAACAGTCAAAAGAGTGGGATGCCTTGGGAGTCCGGTAAGATCAAGGATGAACGTCAGGGAATCATCGACCAACTGACCAAGTTGGCAGATGAGGACGAACAGGCGTTGAACGCTCATAAGACCATCAAGGCGAATGACGACCAAATCTTGGTCCTGTCTAAGGAAGATACGATTCTTAATTACGAAAAGCAGAGTATTCGTGAGGCTTTTGATGACTTTGAACACTTCCAGGCACGTAATCAGAGCTTATACGCGGACTACTTGAACAGCCTAGTGGGCAAGAGTTCTAGTGAAGGTGGGGTGAACGTCGATGATTAACGAAAACGATCCGTCTACGTTAACGACCAGCGGCCGGTTGTTGAACTACAACGCGGCCATTAAGGCGGGGTTGGAAACTGGGATTACGTTCACGAAGCTGATGGACCAGTTGATCAAGACCACGAACCCGGACGAGTTGGTGGCTGCGGCGACCGAGCTTGCAGACTTTAAGTTGGATTCTGATTTTGTCACGTTCCCCCACCAATACAGCAATGCGGACTACTACCTGCTGTTTATGTCCCGGATGCTGGAGTTGCATGATCAGGGAAATCAGGTCATGGTTCAGTCCCGCGACCAACATGAGGAATTGATTCAACAATTGACGCCTTTAGGTGATCGGGGAACGTTCAACTTCCGGGTGGAGACGTCCGAAAATGGTGGCGTCTTTTACCGGGAACGGGCGACGGGGCAATCCCTGTTCTACCTGAATCTGGACCGGAAGATGTTCCGCTTCAATAGCCATGCGTTAACGCAATTGTTCATCATCGACCTCCACGAAACGGTGCCAGTCGAGACGGTCAAGACCTCCGTTCAGATTCTGATTGATTTTGCCCGTTACCTGAAGGAAGACTACGGGTACTCCGTGGACTTTAACATCTTGGACGCGGCCAACTCGGAGAATTATCCGGTACACTCAGCCGACTTGCCGGCTGGTGTGGTGGACCGACTGTTCGTGGCGGCTGCCAAGAACGACTACATGTTGACGAACGGCGTCAACGGTAATGGTGCCCGAATCGCCTTGGATAAAGGTGTTGTGGTGGACATCTTTAACAATCAGTTAGAGGGACAGCCTGAATGGGTCTTGACGGTTCACGATGACGACCAGAAGACCTCTTGGTTCGACGTGTTGTTGAACTACCCGTTCATTCGGGACTGGTACTTAGAGAACTTAACGGACTTGGAGATTGTCTCCGATCCGCTGATCTTCAGTTAGGGAGGACTTGCCGTGTTAGAACTTGCAAAATTAGTGCAGCAATCCATTGCTTTGGATGAACAGATTACGACGGAACGGGACATCGAAATGACGCGGCCACATCAGATTGAGAACGCCTACGTTGCTTTGGATGTCGAGTTGGCGGAAGTTGCCAACACGTCGGAGTGGTTCAAAGTTTGGAAGACCCACCGTGGGAAGGCCGATGCTGGTGAGACGCCCCAGCAGACCTTGCTGACGGAGTACACGGACGCCCTGGACTTTTTCCTATTGGTTGCGGCCAAGAAGACCTGGACGCACCTGATCATGTTGACGGAAGAGGACCTAACGGCACTGGCGCAGAGCCGCCCGGCGAAGAATCCGGATCAGCAATACTTAATTCTGAAACGCATGTTGTTTAACAGCCATTTTGCGCATCGGCAGGATGATTTTCGACACGCGTGGCGTCTGTTCTTGAAATGGGGAATGGTTGACTTTGGCTTCAGTCAAGACCAGATTCAAGCGGCTTACGAGGCTAAGCGCCAGGTCAACTTAGACCGGCAGGCCAACGATTACTAAGATGCGTGATTTAAACGACGGGACCGTTTGAAAAAATGGTCCCGTCGTTGGTGACCTTGGAAGATTGCGCCTAGACGCACCAGTACCAGGGCTTTAAGAAAAAATTAACGGTTGTCAACCAAAACTTCTTGACAGAAGGGGCGGCTTCCGGTACAATTTTCATGTTGTATTTGTGGACTTCCACAGCTGCAACCGCTCGGGACAAGCTTTTAAGTACCGTATTCGGTCACTTGTTTTCGGCGAGTCTAAGTCTTAGATTATAAGGAGGTGCACATAGATGTACGCAATTATCGTAACTGGTGGTAAGCAGTACAAGGTCGAAGCAGGCCAAGCTGTTTACGTCGAAAAGTTAAACGTTGAGGCCGGCGCTAAGGTCACTTTTGACCAAGTTGTCTTTGTAGGCGGCGATACGCCAAAGATTGGTACGCCAACTGTAGATGGCGCAACTGTTACCGGGACTGTTGAAAAGAACGGTCTGGAAAAGAAGGTTGTGACCTACAAGTACAAGCCAAAGAAGGGCCAACACACGAAGAAGGGTCACCGTCAACCATACACCAAGGTTGTCATTGACGCTATCAACGCGTAAAGATTAAAGGAGCGAACCCGGATGATTCAAGCAACGGTCCATTATGGATCCGACCGAATCAATTCATTTCGAATCACTGGTCATGCCGATTCCGGCGAATATGGCCAAGACATTGTTTGCGCTGCGGTTTCGGTGCTTGCGATTACGACGGTCAACGGCCTACAACGAGTCGCTGAGATTCCAATCGACGTTGAGAATCGTGATCAGGCAGGGGGCTTTCTGGAAGTTCACCTACCACCAAAGCTGGAAGCAACGACCGAATTAAAGGGACAAGCAATCCTCCAGAGTTTCGCGGATGGGTTACGGGATGTCGCAACGAATTATGCCGACTTCGTCACTTATGATGAAGTCACCGATTAAATTCACGGGGGTGAAACATATGCTGATGAACATGAACTTACAATTCTTCTCTCACCATAAAGGTGGTGGGTCCACTGCTAACGGTCGAGACTCTGCTGGTCGTCGTCTTGGGACGAAGGCTGCTGATGGTTCGACGGTTACGGGTGGTTCTATCCTTTACCGTCAACGTGGGACGCACATCTACCCTGGCCTGAACGTAGGTCGTGGTGGCGATGACACCTTATTCGCTAAGGTTGCAGGTGTGGTTAAATTCGAACGACTTGGTCGCGACAAGCGTCAAGTATCCGTTTACCCAGTTGCCGAAGAAGTAGCTAAATAACACGAGGTTTTCCTCGTACGACTGAAGAGCTTGAGGCGAGACCAATTCGCTTTGAGCTCTTCTTTGCTTTCATTATCTGGGAGGGATGTTGATGACCACAGATCGAGTGGCCCGGTTACGGGCGCAGTTTGCACCGTTGAGCATTGATAGTTTCTTGATTCAGGCACCCAGTAATCAACGTTATCTAACGGGAACCAGCGTTGAGCCGGGTGACGGCTACGTGTTAGTGACGCAAAAACGGTTAGTCTTTATTACGGATGCGCGTTACGAGACGGAGCTGAAACGGACGATTCCGACGATTGAACGGGTGATTACGCGAAACTATTTGCAAGCGGTCAACGATATCCTGACCGCGGACGGCGCGACGGTTCTGGGTTTGGAAGACACGCTACCCTTACGGACGTTTACTTGGCTAGACGAGCATTTAACGGCCGATCCCGTGCCGTTAGCTAACGTCGTGGATGACTTGCGCCAGGTCAAGGATGCCGATGAACTGGCGGCTATCCAGCGGGCGACAGCCCTGACTAGCCAAGGGGTCGAAGCCTTATTCGCGGTCTTAAAACCTGGGATGACGGAACGGGCAGCAGCCTTGTGGTTGACCCGGTGGATGCAAGACCACGGCGCAACTGGTGTGAGTTTCCCAACCATCGTGGCCAGCGGGGTTCGTTCGGCTTGGCCGCATGGTCAGGCGAGCGATAAGCCTTTGGCCTTACACGAGTTGGTGACCATTGATTGTGGATTCTACGTTGACGGCTATACGTCGGATCTGACCCGGACCGTTGCCTTGGGGGATCCCGGTGACGCTTTTAAGCGGGCATATACTGCTGTGCAGACGGCCCAAGCCAAAATCATGGCGGCTGTGCGGCCCGGCGTGACTGGTGGGGAACTTGACCAGTTGGGCCGCGATTACCTCACGGCTGAAGGTTACGGGGATGCGTTTATCCACGGGACCGGTCACGGAATTGGGTTGGACATTCATGAAGGGCCGAACATTGGTCGTGGCTGGCCGGATCGTTTGGAAGCTGACCAAGTCATCACGGTCGAGCCCGGCGTCTACTTCCCAGGACGCGGCGGCATTCGGATTGAAGACGATTTGCAAGTGACCGCCACGGGGCACACGGTCTTGACCACGGTTCCCCGAAATTTAATTATCTTGTAAGCTCACCCCTTGTCTTGCTTTTTAGGGGGTAGAATTGATATTATAAAGAAGACATCTTTTAGGAGGCTGACATTATGGCAATTTCTACTGCTAATTTTAAAAACGGTTTAACCATTGAAGTGGACCACGCAATCTGGCGGATCTTAGAGTTCCAACACGTTAAACCAGGTAAGGGTGGCGCGTTCGTACGGACGAAGCTGAAGAACTTACGGACGGGTGCCGTTCAAGAAAAGACTTTCCGTGCCGGCGCTAAGATGGAACAAGCGGATATTCAAACGCGTTCGATGCAATACCTGTACGAAGACGGCGATAGCCGGGTCTTCATGGATACGGATAACTACGAACAAATCTCAGTTCCAGATTCCGCAATTAAGGACCAATTACCGTTCTTGCAAGAAAACATGAACGTTGATTTGATCCAATACAATGCTGAAGTCTTAGGGATTGAAGTTCCGAACACGGTTGTTCTGGAAGTCGCTTCAACGGAACCAAGTATCAAGGGGAACACCGCTTCTGGTGGGTCTAAGCCAGCAACGATGACGACCGGCTTGGTTGTTCAAGTGCCATTCTTCGTTAACGAAGGTGACAAGCTGTCCATCAACACCCAAGATTCGACGTACATTTCACGAGCTTAGGTCGCTGAATCCAGACATTACCTGAAGTTCAACTCGTAAGGGAGGGTCTACGAATGGCAGAAGATACAAACATTATTTTAGAATCAAAGGAACCCGCACTGGGGAAGATTGAGGTGGCACCACAAGTCCTCGAGATTATCGTGGGCATTGCGGCTAGCCAAACCGATGGTGTTGCACGGATGCGTGGTTCTTTGGCCAACAGCGTGAACGAACTCTTCGGTCGTAAGGAACACGGTAAGGGCGTTAAGCTGACGTTCGACGGTGACGAACTCGCCGTTGACGTATACGTGTACCTGAACTACGGCGTTGCGGTTCCTAAGGTTGCTTTGGCCATTCAAGACAGCGTGAAGCAACAATTGTTGTTCATGACCGACCTTGACTTACGTGAAGTCAACGTTCACGTGGAAGGCGTCATTCCCGAAAAGACGGCGCAGCAGGTAGATCCAGATAACCTGTTCAACCAGCCAGATGAAGGAGACAGTGAACAATCGTGACACTTACACGACATCAAATTCGGGAGCGAGCATTCCAAATGCTGTTCGCCCTTAACGCTAACGCTGATGCCGATCAAGAGGCGTTGTACCAACGCGTGTTGACCGATGACCCTGACCAGATCGTTCCGGTACCCGAGTACCTGACCACGCTGGTCACGGGCGTCTTGGCCCACCAAAGTGAACTGGATGCTCAGATTGCGAAATATCTGAGTGCTGGTTGGCAGTTGCAACGAATCGCAAAGACCGACTTAATCATTATGCGCGTTGCCTTTTTTGAAATTGACCACGTCCCAGATGTTCCTAACCGGGTGGCCGTTAATGAAGCCTTGGAATTAGCCAAGAACTTCAGCGACGACCGGTCACGGCGGTTCATTAACGGGGTCTTGGCCCATACGTTAGACGGTGACGATGCGGCAGATACGCAAGCCTAATTGACCATTCGTTTGACCGACACCCACTTCTTAACTGGAGTGGGTGTTTTTTGGGTCCTGGAATGCCGATAATCCATTGGTATATCACGGATTTAATTGCAGGGGTGATTGCCGTTTTTGTCGGTGCTGGGTGCCCCGTTGGTCCGGTAAATATGCTAAAATCGAGGTATAACTTTTTTAACGGGGGGATTCATGATATGACGACCATCATTGACGGCAAACAATTGGCTAAGGCGTTAAACGCCCAAACGAAGACACGGGTTGCGGCCTTAGCGGCTCAGGGAAAGGTCCCGGGACTCGCGGTGATTATCGTGGGGACGGACCCCGCCAGTGAACTGTACGTGCGGAGCAAGCACCGGAAGGCCGGTCAATTGGGCATCAACTCGATTGTCCGCCAATTGCCAGCGACCATTAGTCAGGCAGACCTACTCGCAGTGGTGCGGGCATACAACGCGGACCCCACGATTCATGGGATTTTGGTCCAGTCACCACTACCGAACGGATTAGATGAGGCAGCCGTCATCAATGCAATCGAGCCTAGTAAGGATGTCGATGGTTTCCACCCCGTAAACGTGGGCCGCTTATTCAAGAATTTGCCAGGACACTATCCGGTATCCTGCACGCCCCGCGGCATTATGACCATGTTAGAGAGCTTACAGACCCCATTGCGCGGTAAGCACGCTGTGGTGGTCGGCCGGAGCAATATCGTGGGACGGCCCATGGCGGCGATGTTACTGAATGCCGATATGAGCGTGACGATTACCCATAAGTACGGCTCTAATCTACGGGCGCTGACCACGACTGCCGATGTTTTGGTGGTTGCAACGGGTGTGACGCACCTGATTAAGGAAGCGGATGTGAAGCCGGGAGCGATTGTGATCGATGTCGGGATGGACCGGGACGCTGACGGTAAGTTAACGGGAGATGTTGACTTTGACGCGGTCTTTGATAAGGTCCAAGCCATTAGTCCGGTGCCTGGCGGCGTGGGACCAATGACCATTGCGACGTTGATGCGGCAGACTGTTGATTTATGTGAGTGGAGTGACGAGCTTGGCAACGAATGATTACTTAACGGTCACGGCGCTGACCCAGTATATTAAACGAAAATTTGACGTTGACCCTTACTTGGGGAAAGTGTACCTGACGGGAGAAATTTCGAACTTCCGTCTGCGTCCACACGCCCACCAGTACTTTAGTCTTAAGGATGACCACGCTAAGATCAATGCCATTATGTTTCGTTCGGCCTTTGAGAAGCTTAAGTTTGTTCCCGAAACGGGGATGAAGGTCTTGGTGACGGGACGAATCTCCCTGTATGAACCCAGTGGCAGTTATCAGGTCTATGTTGAACGGATGGAGCCAGACGGCGTTGGGGCCTTGTATCAGGCTTATGAACAGCTGAAGCGTAAGCTAGCCCAAGAGGGGCTGTTCACGGCGGCTAAACGGCCGCTACCACGATTTCCTAAGCGGATTGCGGTCGTGACGAGTCCCAGTGGAGCGGTCATTCGGGATATTATTACCACGACCCGTCGGCGGTACCCCATTGCCCAGATTGTGCTTTACCCGGCGGTAGTTCAGGGGGATGCTGCTGCGGCGGATATTGTTCGTCAGATTCAGCGGGCGAACGCGAACGGTAGCTTTGACACCCTGATCATTG
This sequence comes from Levilactobacillus namurensis, assembly GCF_032197885.1. Classification (NCBI taxonomy): domain Bacteria; kingdom Bacillati; phylum Bacillota; class Bacilli; order Lactobacillales; family Lactobacillaceae; genus Levilactobacillus; species Levilactobacillus namurensis. The sequence goes on from NZ_CP134159.1 coordinate 1,197,903, forward strand.
GTCGGGGGGGTGGCTCGATTGAAGATCTCTGGCCGTTTAACGAAGAAGTGGTTGCCCGAGCGATTGCGGCTAGTCACTTACCGGTGATTTCTTCGGTGGGGCACGAAACAGATACCACGATTGCGGACTTAGTCGCCGATGTACGGGCCGCAACGCCGACTGCGGCCGCTGAGTTGGCGGTGCCGGTGTTGAGTGACGAGCTGGTGAAATTACAGCAGCAACGGACACGTTTGTTTAACGCCATGGCGAACCGCATTAAGTTCCAGCAGGAACGCTTGAACCGGTCATTAGGAGCGTACGTGTTCCAGCAACCACAGCGGTTATATGAGACCTACGTACAACGGTTGGACCGCGCACAGCAGGGACTCAGACAACAAATGCAGACGCAACTTCAGGGCTGGCAACAACGGGTCCAACTGGATCAGCAACGGTTGATCGGCCAGTCACCGGCAACGCGGGTTCATCAGGCTCAGCAGCAGGTCGAGCAGACGCAGGCCCGATTAAAGACGGAGATGCGGCGGTACTTGACCCAGCAGGAGGAACATGTGGCCCAACTGGCCAGTGGCTTGGATTACCTCAGTCCGCTGAAAATCATGGGCCGGGGCTATAGTTATGTGACGCAGGACGACCATATCGTGCGGCGTACGCAGGAGTTGAAACCCACGACCGCTACGATTCATCTGAGTGACGGAACGGCTGAAGCAACGATTACGAAAATCACACCAGCAACGGAGGATCAACATGAGTGAAACACAAAAACCAACCTTTGAAGAGAACTTAAGTACCTTAGAAACCATCGTGGCCCAACTGGAAAAGGGGGACATTCCTTTGGAACAGGCGTTAGATCAGTTCCAAAAGGGTGTTGCCCTGAGTAAGGACCTCCAGAATACTTTGCAGAATGCCGAGAAGACCTTGACGACCATGATGACGGACGATGATCAAGAGACGCCGTTTGAGACGTCGCAAGGGGGGGCTAACGATGCCCAATAGCGCGCGTGAACAGTTAGCGGCTTTTGAAGCCAAGTGGGTTCCGCGGTTGAACGCCCCACTTCGGGCAGCCGTGGGCGTTGACACCACCGAGGAGCGGCTGATGGATGCGATGACGTACTCGCTCCTAGCGGGGGGCAAGCGGCTACGGCCCCTGTTGACCATGGCCACGCTCACTACGGTGGGTGGCGTGTATGAAGAGCAACGCGATTGGCGACCGATTATGGCGCTAGAGTTGTTGCATACCTATTCTTTGATTCATGACGACCTCCCAGCTATGGATAATGATCCCTTGCGGCGAGGAGAGCCGACCAATCATGTGAAGTTCGGTGCGGGTATGGCCACACTAGCGGGCGATGGCTTGCTCACACTGGCCTTCCAGTGGTTGACAGCTACGAACTTACCGGGAGAGACACAAGCGGCGCTGGTTCAGGCGTTGGCGCGCGCGGCGGGTCCCGGCGGAATGGTAGCTGGTCAGGCACGCGATATTCAGTTTGAGCACGTGGACCTGCCGATGGGAGATTTGCGGACGTTACACCGGGAGAAGACGGGGGCCCTGCTGCACTACGCGGTTCAGGCCGGGTTGATCCTCGGCCGCCTGCCGGGAAAGGACTGGACGCCGTACTTAGATTTTGCTGACGCGTTTGGGTTGGCTTACCAAATCTATGATGATATTTTGGACGTCGTGGCGACGCCCGAAGAGTTGGGTAAGGCGACGCATAAGGATGCTGGTGAAGCCAAGAATACTTATCCAGGTAAATTAGGCTTAGCTGGGGCCAATCAGGCGTTGATCGATACGATTGCGGCGGGCCAAGCAGCGTTAGCCAAGGTCACGACGCAAGACACGCGGTTGTTAGCGGCGTTCTTTAGTTACTTCGATACGAAACGGGTGACGAAATCATGAAAAAACAGCATGTCGCAGCGCTTTTAGTCGAGCAAGGGCTGTACACGTCGTTGGATGAAGCCAAGCGAGCCGTGATGGCTGGTGAGATTCTAGGAACTAATGAAGAACGGCTCGATAAGCCTGGTGAATTAGTCCCTATCGATACGGAACTGCACCGTAAGGGCCATCCATTGCCCTATGTGTCCCGGGGTGGGTTCAAGTTAGCCAAGGCATTGGACGTCTTTCAGATTGAGTTGACCGATAAGATCGTGTTGGACATTGGCTCGTCGACCGGTGGGTTTACGGACGTGATGCTACAGAACGGCGCTAAGCTCAGTTATGCGTTGGATGTGGGCAGCAACCAGTTGGTCTGGAAGCTGCGCCAGGACCCGCGGGTCGTCGTGATGGAGCATACGAACTTTCGTTACAGTAAGTTATCTGACTTTACGGAAGGGCAACCCGTCTTCGCCTCCATCGATGTTTCCTTTATCTCGCTTCGCTTGATTCTACCGCCGCTGAAGGCCATTTTGCCGGAACATGGGGAGGTCGTGGCGCTGATTAAGCCCCAGTTCGAGGCGGAACGAGAAGAGGTCGGGGCCCACGGAATCGTGCGGGATCCCGCCGTTCACCGAGCCGTCGTGCAGGGAATTCTGGATTTTGCAGTGGCAACGGGGTACACGGTCCTAGGACTCGACTTTTCACCCATTAAGGGTGGTGAAGGTAATATCGAATTTCTGGTGCACTTGCAGTCAGTTGATAAACATGCAGTTTGCGCGCATACGGTTTCGGTCGATCAGACCTTACAAGCGGCTTATAACAGCCTAAAACAATAGATTATGAGAAGATTATTAGAATTTCCTTTCCAATTCCTAAGCTCTGGTATATGATAGATTTATGCATTTTTACCACATGAGGGGGGCTAGGAATGAAAAAGCAGGAACGTCAGCAATTGCTGAAACGGTTATTGACCACCCGTGAAATTGAACGCCAGGAGGATTTTGTTGACCTCTTAGCGGCGGATGGCATTCACGTCACTCAGGCGACGATTTCACGGGATATTAAGGAAATGCAACTTGTCAAATTGCCAGCCGAGTCTGGTGGGTACCGGTACAGCTTACCGGTGCAAAAGAAGATTGATACGCAAAAGAAGTTACAACGGACCCTGCGAGATGCCTACGTCTCCTTTGCCGTACAAGATCAATTTGGCTACTTAAAGGTGTTGCCAGGTAATGGTCCAGTGATTGCTTCACTGCTAGAACAGATGCGTTACGACTTTGTTTTCGGCGTGGTGGGGGATGATAGCAAGATCCTCACGGTTTGTGTTTCCCACCAGGGTGCCTTACAATTAGAAAAGACGATCGACCGCATGCTTGCGGATTGATAAAACGACCACGGTTTGCTGACCAGCCCCATGCTGACGACGTAACCGGTGGTCGTTATTTTTAGGAGGCTACAACGTGTTACAGGAGCTGTCTATTAAAAATTTTGCGATCATCGACCAACTAGACGTCACGTTTCAAAACGGCATGACGGTCCTTACCGGGGAAACCGGTGCTGGGAAATCGATTATCATTGACGCGGTCGGACTCTTAGCGGGTGGCCGGGGGTCGGCGAGCTTCGTCCGGACGGGAACCCCCAAAGCCGTGATTCAGGGAAGCTTCGTTTTCCCGGCAGACGGCGTGACTTACCGGGTCTTGGATGATCTGGGCATCGATCATGACGACGGCAGTGTCATCTTGCAACGGGAGATTCATGCTAACGGGCGCAACATTTGCCGGGTCAATGGGATGTTGGTCAACACCAGTACCTTAAAGCGAATCGGCGAGACGGCGGTGGACATTCACGGCCAAAATGAGCATCAGGAATTGATGCAGCCGGATAAGCATTTGGGGATGCTGGATGAATTTGCCGGTAAAGCGGTGGTGCCGCTGGAGCGACAGTACACCACGACCTATCAAGCTTATACTAAGTTGAAGTCGACCCTGGAGAGTCGACGGGCTAACGAAAAAGAATGGGCCCAACACTTAGATATGTTGCGGTTTCAAGTCAATGAGATTGAAGCGGCCCAGTTAGAACCGGGCGAAGAGGCACAATTGGTTGCCGAACGGGACCGGTTGGATAACTTTCAAAAAATCAACGATGCCTTGCAAAAGGCACAGGTTATTTTGACCGGGGAAGATACGGTTCCCGGCGTCAACGACCAACTGAGTGACGCCCTACAGGCCATGCAGGCCATTGCGGATTTTGACCCAGCGTTCAAGCAGATTGCCAGTGGCTTGGAAACGGCGTATTATGCTTTGACCGATGCGGTGGGGGATGTTTCTTCACAGCTAGATATGTTGGAGTGGGACGAAGGGCGCCTGGACCAGATTGAACGGCGATTAGAAGTCATTAATCAGTTGAAGTACAAATACGGTGATTCGGAAGAACAGGTGTTGAAGTACTACGACAAGATTGCGGCGGAGCTCAAGCACATGGAAGCGACCGACGAGACGGCTGACGACCTAGAAGCGAAGGTGGCAACCCAGGCGTCACAGCTACGGCAGTTAGGGGAGCAGTTGAGCCAGGCGCGACAAACGGCAGCGCGAAAGCTGGAAACGGCGATTCATCATGAGCTGGCTGATTTGTATATGGATAAAACGGTCTTTGAGGTACGGTTTGATCGTGCCCAGGGGCTATTGAGTACCGGGCTAGACCATGTGGAATTCTATCTGCGGACGAATCCGGGTGAGGCCATGTTACCCTTAGCCAAGGTAGCGTCTGGGGGAGAACTGTCCCGAATCATGTTGGCGCTAAAGACGATTTTTTCCGAGTCGCAGGGGATCACGTCCATTATCTTTGACGAAGTGGATACGGGGGTCAGCGGGCGCGTTGCCCAAGCCATTGCTGAAAAAATCAGTGGGATCGCGCGCGACTCGCAAGTCCTATGTATCACCCATCTTCCTCAGGTGGCGGCTATGGCGGACCATCACTTCTTTATTGCGAAACAAATCGTGGGCGACCGGACGGAAACCAAGCTGACCCGCCTCAGCGAAGACAAGCGGGTCGGTGAATTGGCCCGGATGTCGGCGGGGACCCAAGTCACTAAGCTGGCAATGGAACACGCCCAGGAATTATTGACACTGGCAGCCCAAGCAAAACAAAAATAACTTAGACCTTAACGAACCCTCTAACGACGACTTAGAGGGTTTTCGTGTTTCTAACTCGTGAAATTAATGGTGTGGATAAAATAAAAAGCCGTTAAAAAATATTTGGCATGTAATATTAAGCCTAATCGCGATACAATAAATAGTGAAGGGTTAGTACGGTAAAGAAGGTTGAAGTATGGGGAAAAGAAGGATTATTTGGTTTTTAATCGGTTTTCTAGTTCTGATTGTCGGAGCATTTAGCGGTAGTATATCCGCACGTGCGTCAGACTTATCGGGGGAAACCAGTGGGTTGGATGCAGGTTCACCTAAGATTACGCGATCGGATAATTTAGTCGTTGCGAACGATAGTGTTTTAGAGGAAGGCCAAAAATACAAGGTCGTCTACTCTTGGAAGGTTAATGATGGCGTTCCAATCACGGCTGGTGACTGGGCCACAATTACGTTGCCCAGCGCAGTTCTTGCTTTTGACCAGCAAATGGATACGGATATTGTCCTTTCAGGGTCAAAGGAAATTGCTGGTCATTTGACATTTTCGGCAAATTCACGGACTGGGATCATTACTTTTAACGATAAATTACAAGGAACGGATATCGACAGAAGCGGTACCATCAGTTTTTGGGTGGTCGGGAAAGGTTCTTCGACGGGAAGTCATTCGGAGACTACGGGCACGCCCAGTGGCGGATCCGATACTGGCGGTGGAACGGGTAGTCATTCTAGCGATGACGGCTCTGGTTCGTATGTGTTCAATAAAGTTGGCTGGCCAGGGGATAAAAACTCAGAAGATGGGGCCCCAGTGGTAACATCACTGGTTTGGAACATTGTGTTTAACGGACAAGGTCAAGATTTTGGTGATACGACCGTTACTGATGAGCTGGGACCTTATCAGACCTACATTCCCGGTTCTGTTGTGTTGAATGATTATTGTAAAGATGCGGTTTATACGGTCGAAAGTAACGCAGATGGAACGCAGATTACGTTCAAGTTTTCCAACGTCCATTCTCCTATCGGCTTTACCTTTAAGGCCGGACTAAAGCCGTATGCTAGTACCGACTATGGCGAGTACTACAACGATGCTTATCTAAAGACCGACAATTTTGCGGACTTAACGCCCTCACATGTTTCTGGAATGGCAACTTGGGGGATGCAAGGCAATGTTGGCGGTGACACCTATCAAGGAAGCGTCTCTTTCTTAAAGCTATCGTTGGGGAATAAGCTGGCGCTAGCTAATGCGGTTTATGGTCTGTATCGTGCGGATGGGACTTATATGTTAGACCGGAAGACGGACGCAGATGGAACCTTTTCGTTAAAAGGGCTAAGAACCGGAAAGTATTACTTCAGTGAGCGGGTAGCCCCTGATTGCTATCTGACGAACTCGGATAGCGTACCCTTTAGCATTTCGCCTAGCGATTCAGGCCAAGTGGTATCGGTATCGCAATATGACGCTAGTGAGTCTCGTTCGAGCGTCTCGACATCCTCGGTACCAAGTGCAGGCTCTAGTGATTCGACATCCTCGGTACCAAATGCAAGCTCAAGTACTTTGACATCTTCGGTACCAAGTGCAAGTTCTAGTGATTCGACATCCTTGGTACCAAGTGGGAGTTCAAGTCCTTCAACGTCATCACGACCAAGTGGGGGTTCTGAGACATCGTCATCAACGGGGAACGTCTCTGATAGCTCAGTAACACTTAGCTCAAGTGACGATTCGGGTAGTCGTTCAGGGACGACATCGTCCAATCACGAAAAGACCAGTTTGGGACGGCCATCGGGATCCGAAAGTGTAACGGTGGTCGGAACAGGACAAGACACGCCAACGTCCTCTACGCCCAAAACAGCTCGTGAACGGACCCATGGAACCTCCGCTGAAATTGTGGCAACTGTGACGCCGGGACATCACCAAAAGAAAGCCGGCTTTATTAGTCAGTTACCGCAGACGAATGAACAAAAAGCGGTAGCAGGGTTATTCCTAGGCCTTCTTCTCCTAGGTGGCACCCTCGGCTATCTACAATGGCGTCGGAACCGTTCCTAAACAGGCATTAAAAAGATTGAGTTCATAACATTCTTGCTGATAAGATGTTAAAAAATCCGCCCTAACCAATTTGGCTTGCGTCAATTGATTAGGGCGGATTGGTGTCATGATGACTTAAATTAATGAAGGTGGACGCGTTGCACCGAACGGAGCCTCGTCGGGGTGACGATGGTTGTTAGGGACGTAGACCGTAGAATCATGTGCTGAGCAGTGAGCAGCATCCGTTTGCAGGAAGCCACTGACGGTCATTGGGGCAACGTTCGGGGCAGCTTTGAATTGAAGTTGAACCCGGTAATGGCGGGCCACAGCCTGGTCAAGAAAATAAGTTAGTTGAAATTCAGGCATTTGGGGATAGACCACTTGACCATCGATCAAGGGGAGTTCACCGAAGAATTCTTGATAGATGGTGGCGACTTGATTGGATAAATTGGCGAATCGCCGGGCAGTTGAGTTTTGCATGCTGATCACCTCGAACATTTGTTTGTATTTTTATTATACGAACACACGTTCAAGATTGCAAGCTTTTTCTGAACGGAAGTTTTTTCTCAGTTTTCGACCGGGAATCCTGCCATCGAGTGGTAAAGAGTGGTAATATAGTAACCTATAGAATTGTAGAATTGCCGGGTAAGGTGAACCGGCCAGAATTTAATTAGTGAAGGGATTTTTAGACAATGGCGAAACGTGGAATGCTCATTGTGCTCTCGGGTCCTTCGGGAGTCGGTAAGGGAACGGTACGGAAGGCACTTTTTGAAACGGGCAATACGGACTTCTCTTACTCAATTTCGATGACAACTCGTAAACCTCGCAAGGGTGAAGTGAACGGGGTCGATTACTACTTTGTCTCTAAAGAAGAATTTGAAGAAAACATTCGGAACGGCGAGATGCTAGAGTACGCCAAGTATGTTGACAACTACTATGGTACCCCGTTAAAATATGTTAATGAGACCCTTGATCAAGGGAAAGACGTCTTCTTGGAAATCGAAGTCAATGGTGCGATGCAAGTTCGGGCCAATTGTCCCGATGCCGTCTTCGTTTTCCTGACGCCCCCTGATTTAATGGAATTAAAGCACCGCTTAATTGGTCGGGGCACCGATGCCATGGATGTGATCAATAAGCGGATTAAAAAGGCTGTGGGTGAGATTCGGATGATGCGCAACTACGATTACGCCGTGGTGAACGACGAAGTCAGCAACGCGGTCGAACGGATTCAGATGATCATTCGCAGTGAACGGTTACGGGTGACCCGGGTCATGCCGGATTACGAACAGATGATTGGAGACGAATAAACAATGCTATTATATCCTTCAGTTGATGATTTATTAGCGCAAGTGGATTCACGGTATTCATTGATTATGTTGGCTAGCAAGCGGGCCCATGAATTGGACGCAGGTGCTAAGCCACTGTTAACGGAGTACAAGTCGCCGAAGACCATCGGCCGGGCCTTAGAAGAAATTGCGGCCGGGGCTTTGATGATTGATCCAGACGAAAAAGATTTAAACGCCTAAGTTGGGTGCTAGGATAGACCAGGTTGCCAGTAGGTAATCTGGCCTTTTTAGTCAGAAGAGGAGGTTTGCAATGCTTCAGGATAAACATGTGACGTTAACGGTCAGTGGCAGCGTGGCGAGTTACAAAGCCGCCACCTTAGCGCGCGCCCTACAACGGGCAGGTGCCCAGGTACGGGTCGTCTTAACGGCGGCGGCGAGTCGCTTCATTACGGCGGAAACGTTCGCGACTCTGACCAAGCATCCCGTCTTGACGGACCAGGGGTGGTGGCAAGCCGATGGGCAGATCGACCACATCGAGTTGGCCGATTGGACCGAATTGGTCTTAGCGGCGCCAGCGTCCGCTAATTTAATGGCACAATTCGCTAACGGGTTAGCCGATGATGTGGCGAGTGCCACCTGGTTGGCAACGGCGGCACCCAAAGTCGTGGTACCGGCGATGAACAGCCACATGTGGCTGGCGGCCGCGACACAACGTAACCGGCAACGGTTAATCGATGACGGCGTCACGGTTCTGACACCGGCCACGGGTGCGTTAGCCGAAGGGTATCAGGGTCAAGGCCGCTTCTTAGAGCCGGCCGAGATTGTGGCCCAGTTGGAGCAACTCACGGCACCCACCGTTGATTTAACGGGCAAACGGATCCTAGTGACGGCGGGGGGAACTCGAGAACGGTTAGATCCGGTCCGGTTCCTGACTAACGATTCTTCTGGCAAGATGGGATATGCAGTCGCAGCGGCGGCGCAACGGGCTGGAGCGACCGTGACGTTGATCACGGCGCCAACCGCCCTGACCGTTCCCCGTGGCGTGACCGTGGTACCTATCGAGAGTACCCAGGAGTTAGCAGACGCCGTAACGTCACGGTTCCCGCAGGCCGATGCGTTGATCATGGCCGCGGCCGTTGCGGATTTCCAACCATTGACTGCCGCGACGCAAAAGATTAAGAAGACGGCGGATAATGATGAATTAACGCTGACCTTGAAAAAGACACCGGACATTTTGAAAACGGTCGCGCCGATGAAGCAGGCGGGCCAGGTCGTGGTGGGCTTTGCCGCTGAGACCCAGGAATTGCTTAAAAATGGGCGGCAGAAGTTACGCCACAAGCATTTAGATATGCTGGCTGCTAACGATGTCTCACGAGCGGATATCGGCTTTAACGGAGACAATAATCAGGTGACCTTTCTCTTCGCTGATGGGACTAGTCAGCAAACGCCGGTCGCGCCCAAACGGGTGATCGGTGAACGGCTGATTGAACAGGTCGCAAAGTTGTTCGCAAAGAAATGAGGTGAACGGGATGGCCCAAATCGCGCAGGTCTTAGTTGATGTACCAACCATGCAAACAAATGAACCGTACTCTTACGCGATTCCGGAACAGTTTCAGGATCAAGTAGAACCGGGGATGCGGGTCACGGTCCCGTTCGGCCACCGGGTCGTTTCCGGATTCGTCGTGGGGATCAGTGATCAGAGCCAGTACGACGGGCAATTGAAACCCATTGCGGCCGTTTTGGATTTGGCCCCCGTTTTGAACGCCGAACTTTGGCAGCTCGCAGATTGGCTGGCGACCACGACCTATGCGTTTCGGATCACGTGCATCCAAACCATGCTGCCTAATCTGTTGAAGGCGTCCGTGGAACGGTTCGTTCAGCCGACCGATAAGATCTCAGCGGCTGAACGCGCACAATACTTTCCAGATGGCTCAGCGCGGGCTTTCGATGTCAGCAAGTTGCCCGACGAGACGCTAGCTGGGCTGTTGAAACTACGGCGGGCGGGTAAGGTGACGGTGACTTACGATGTCCAGGATAAGGCCACCGTTAAGACCACCCCAGCCATTCTACCGGCGTTGCCAGCGGCGAAGTTGCAAGAGATTCAAGCGGCAGTAGCCAAGCGCGCTCCCAAGCAGGCCCAGTTACTGGCGTATCTGCAGACGATGGGGACCACGCCCGTTGCTCAGGCAAAAGTGGGTCATGATGCCGGCGTTAGCGCGGAAGTTGTCCGGACGGCGGTGAACAAGGGGTGGGCAACCAAGCAGGCCCTTGAAGTTTACCGAGATCCGTTTCAACAGCCCGTTCCCCCGACCCGTCCCTTGACGCTGAATGCCGAACAGCAGACCGCAGTCGATGCGATCGACGCGGCCATGGTCGAACATCGGCAGCAGACCTTCTTGGTTGAAGGGGTCACGGGAAGTGGGAAGACGGAGGTCTACCTGCAAAGTATCGCCAAGGCCTTAGCCTTGGGTCGCACCGCGTTAATGCTGGTCCCCGAGATTGCCCTGACGCCGCAGATGACCAACCGGGTCAAGTCCCGGTTCGGTCATCAAGTTGCGGTGCTGCACAGTGGCCTGTCGAAGGGCGAACAGTACGATGAGTGGCGTCGTATCGACCGGGGAGAGGCAACGGTCGTTGTAGGGGCGCGTTCAGCCGTATTTGCCCCCCTGCACGATATCGGCATCATTATCATGGATGAGGAACACGAAACCAGTTATAAACAAGATGAAAATCCCCGGTACCACGCCCGTGACGTGGCCATCTGGCGCGGAAAGTTCCACCAAGCGCCGGTGGTGCTGGGGAGCGCCACACCGTCCTTGGAGACCCGGGCGCGCGCGGCGAAGGGGTTGTATACCCGCTTGGTCCTTGCACACCGAGTCAACGACCACCCGCTCCCCACGGTCCATATCGTGGATATGCGGGAGGCTTTAAAGGAAAATGGGGACGGTGACTTCTCACCGGAACTCTTAGAAGCCATCCAGACCCGTCTTGATTGCCAAGAACAAGTTGTGTTGATGCTGAACCGGCGGGGATATTCGTCGTTTATGATGTGTCGGGACTGCGGGTTCGTGTTGAAGTGTCCCAACTGTGATATTTCACTCACGCTCCACATGGACACCCACAGCATGAAGTGCCATTATTGTGGTCACGAAGAACCCATCCCCCGAATCTGTCCCAACTGCCAGAGTCGCAAGATTCGGTATTATGGAACCGGGACGCAGAAGGTTGAAAAGGCCCTGCAGGCCAAGTTACCGACTGCTCGAATCTTACGGATGGACGTCGATTCGACTCGGCGAAAGGGCGCCCACGAACGCCTCTTGAAGCAGTTCGGACAGCATCAGGCGGACATTCTGTTGGGGACCCAGATGATTGCGAAGGGCTTGGACTTCCCGAACGTGACCTTAGTGGGCGTTTTGAATGCTGATACGGCACTGGGGTTACCGGATTTTCGAGCTAGTGAGCGGACTTTTCAGCTCCTGACGCAGGTCAGCGGTCGGGCCGGCCGTGCGGAAAAGCCGGGCGAGGTGTTTATTCAGACCTTCAATCCAGAGCATTACGCGATTCAGTTGGCCCAAAGCCAAGACTACGAGCGCTTTTTCGTCACGGAGATGCATATGCGCCATCAGGGGAATTACCCACCGTACTATTATGCGGTGCAAGTGACGGCTAGTCATGAAGAGGAACCCGTCGCGGCGAAAGCCATGTATCAGATCGTGGATGTGTTGCGACAAGGCCTCAGTGACCAGGCGATTATTTTAGGACCGACGCCCAAGGCGATTGCGCGGGTCAAACGGAAGTATTATTATCAAGTTGTGATTAAGTATAAGCACGAGCCGCGGTTAAAAGCGGTCTTGGAACAGATTCGGCAGGGGGCGCAAAAAGCCCAACGGGGATTGACGATTACCATTGATCCCGAACCGATGAATTTTATGTAGACTCTAACTAAAGAAAGTATGGTGCAACAATGACCTCAGTGATTTTTATGGGTACGCCGGAATTTTCCGCGCCTATCTTACAAAGTTTGATCGACCACGACTACCAGGTTCTGGCAGTTGTTACGCAACCCGATCGGCGGGTCGGTCGTAAGCACGTTTTAACGGCATCACCGGTTAAGCAAGTGGCGGTCGCCAACAATATCGAAGTCCTCCAACCGGAGAAAATCGGGGGGAGCCCTGAGATGGCCCGGGCTATCGCGTTAGCACCGGACTTGATCGTCACGGCGGCGTTTGGCCAATTCCTACCGACTAAGCTCTTGAAGGCGGCCAAGGTCGCGGCGGTAAACGTGCACGCGTCTCTGTTACCGAAGTACCGGGGTGGCGCCCCCGTCCACTACGCCATTATGAATGGTGATCGAGAGACCGGGGTGTCCATCATGTTCATGGAGAAAAAGATGGATGCGGGGGATGTTCTAGCCCAACGCGCCATTCCAATCACCGACCAAGACGATGTCGGCAGTATGTTCGATAAGCTCAGTCTGTTGGGACGGGACCTTTTACTGGACACCTTACCCAAGTTACTGGCGGGTGAGATTACCCCCGTTAAGCAAGATGAGCAGCGGGTCACGTTCGCACCGACCATCAAGTCCGATGAAGAACGGATTGATCTGACCATGAGTGCTCACATGATTGACTGCAAGGTTCGGGCGTTACGGCCGTTCCCAACAGCGCATATCTATCTGAACGGGGTACGGACCAAGTTATGGCAGGTCACGGTACTGGACCAGACCACGGACTTACAGCCCGGAGAACTGGTCAGCCGCGACAAGCATCACTTGGCAATTGCGACCGGAGAACATGGTGTTCTGCGGATTGATGAGTTACAACCGGCCGGTAAGCCTAAGCTAAGTATCACGGACTTTCTGAACGGATCAACGGATGCCCTACAAGTGGGTGAACAGGTGGCTGAATAATGAGCGAAAATCAAACAGCACGGTCGATGGCCGTGGATGCACTGACCCGGGTTGCGGGCGGTGCCTACTCGAACTTGCAATTGGATAAGATGATTGACCGCAGTACGTTAAACGACGCGGACCGGCGGTTGTTGACCAACTTGGTCTACGGGACCATTCAACACCAGCTGACGTTAGAGTACTATCTCGATAGTTTTGTGAAACCCAACCAAAAGTTGCAACCATGGGTCAAGATGACATTGTTAGTGGCCTTATATCAGATGCTGTACTTAGACCGGATCCCGAATTGGGCCATCTTCGATGAGGCCATTCAACTGGCCAAGGAACGGGGCCACGAGGGGATTCGCCGGTTCGTAACCGGGGTCTTACACGCCGTCGACCGACAAGGCGTTCCGGATGTTGCCCAGATTAGTGATCCAACGCAGCGCCTCAGTGTGACCTATTCGATGCCTGTCTGGCTAGTTAAAGCCTTACAAGCCCAGTTAGGGGAAGCTAAGACCGAAAGCATCTTGCAGACCATCAACCAACCGGCTACCCAGTCGGTCCGGGTCAACACGGCCGTCACGACTGCGGATCAAGCTATCCAGGCTTTAGAGGCAGTGGGATACCAGGTGGACGTCAGTACCGTTTCGGGTGATGGGCTACGAGTTGACGGCCAACCCGCTAACCATAGCGAATTATTCGAGAACGGGCAACTGACGATTCAAGACGAAAGTGCCATGTTACCCGTAGAAGCCTTACGGGTTCAACCTGGAGATCAGGTCTTAGATGCCTGTGCTGCTCCTGGGGGGAAGACCACGCAGATTGCAGCCGCACTAGACCCGGCTGCGGGTGGTCAGGTCACGGCCTTGGATTTGCATGCCAAGAAAGTCAAGCTGATTGCCCAGAACGCCGCACGGTTGCAGGTCGCTGACCGGGTCAACGCCATGGCTTTGGATGCTCGGAAGGTCGATGATGAGTTTGCTGACCAGACGTTTGATAAAATTCTGGTGGACGCACCTTGTTCCGGGATTGGTTTAGTTCGGCGGAAACCCGAGATTCGGTACGATAAGACCCCCGAAGATAGCCAACATCTCCAGAAGATTCAGCTGGCCATCTTAGATGCCGTGAGTCGTAAGCTGAAGCCACAGGGATTGATGGTCTACAGTACTTGTACGATTCTGGAAACGGAAAATGACGCGGTGGTTCGTCAATTCTTAGCGGATCATCCCGACTTTGAAGCCGTTCGGGTGACCACGACGCGCAACGTCAAGGGCGACCGGGAAACGGCAACGTTGTCCATCTATCCCGATGATTTCGACACTGACGGTTTCTTCGTGAGTGCCTTACGGCGGAAAGCGTAGGTGAGCGGCAATGGAAGTTGCCTTTCGAACGGCAATTGGCAAGCAGCGGGCTGACAATCAAGACTACGTCGATGTCTTCACGAATCAGGCCGGGCAACACCTGGCGTTGGTCGCTGACGGCATTGGGGGTCATCAGGGCGGCGACGTGGCGAGTGCCATGGCGGTCTCCCATCTGGGACACGACTTCGAATTGACGGCGTGGACCACGACCGCTGCAGCGAGCCAATGGTTGAGCCAACAGATTACCATGGAGAACCATTCGATTATCGAGAAGTCTAACCAATTTGCGGACCTGAATGGCATGGGAACGACCCTGGTGGCGGCTGTCTACTTTACAGACGAGGTCGTCATTGCCAGTATCGGGGATTCCCGGGCTTACCTCTTACGCGATGGTCAACTCCGGCAACTGACGGAGGACCATTCACTGGTCAACGAACTGGTGAAGCGTGGCGAGATCAGCCGACAGGCGGCGCGACACCATCCCCAAAAGAACGTGATCATTCGGTCGCTAGGGATTTCTAACGATGCCAACTTTGATTTGAACACCTACCCGTTGGTCCTAAATGATCAGCTGTTATTGTGCACGGATGGCCTGACCAACATGGTCGATGACCAGCAGATTGCCACGGTCTTAGAGAGCACCCAGCCGCTAGAAGCCAAGTGTGACCAGTTGATTGAACTGGCGAACGCGGCGGGGGGTCTCGACAACATTAGTGTGTTGATCATCGCCAATGGCGGGCGGAAGGTGGCGAGCTGATGCGAGCGGGATACACGTTAAGCGGACGTTACCGCATCATTCGCGCGTTAGGTGAAGGGGGCATGGCCAACGTTTATTTGGCCCACGACCTGATCTTAGACCGGGACGTTTCCGTCAAGTTGTTGCGGTTAGACTTGCGGGATGACCCGAACACCATGCGGCGGTTTCAACGCGAGGCTCTAGCCGCAACCGAGCTAGTACACGATAATATTGTTCAGGTCTACGACGTTGGCGAAGAAAATGGGATGCAGTACCTGGTGATGGAGTACGTGAAGGGAACCGACCTAAAGGCCTACATCAAAGCACATTTTCCGATACCTTACCGGGAAGTCATTCAGATCATGGAACAGATTCTCAGTGCGGTCCGCCTAGCCCACGAGCACAATATTATTCACCGGGATCTGAAACCCCAGAATATCTTGATCGATCAGAACCGGGTGGCGAAGATCACGGACTTCGGGATTGCCGTGACCCTGTCCGAACACAGTCTGACGCAGACCAATACGGTCCTAGGGTCGGTCCACTACCTGTCCCCAGAACAGGCCCGTGGTGGCATGGCAACCAAGCAGTCCGATATCTATTCACTGGGGATTATCCTGTACGAGATGTTGACGGGGACCGTTCCCTTTGAAGGGGAAACGGCGGTCTCCATTGCGTTGAAGCATTTTCAATCGGACGTTCCTGCGGTGCGGGACACGGATCCGCGGATTCCTCAAGCCCTAGAGAACGTGGTCTTCAAGGCCACGGCGAAGCGGCCGCAGAACCGGTATGCGAGTGTGGCCGATATGGCCGCGGATCTGCGGACGTCATTGTCTCCTAAGCGGGCCGGTGAGGAGCGGTTCACACCGGAAGCGGACGATGACGGTGAGACCAAGGTCTTGCCTCTGAGTTCGCTGGGCCAATTATCGGCGTTAGCGGACACGACCGCGCACGCCCAGGCAACGTCGAAGCCGGCTACAACGACTAAGGCGAGTGAGCAGTCGCCTGAAGAAGCGGCGCCCAAGGCCCGACTGTCTTACAAGCAACGGCACCCCCGTCGGCGCAAGTTTATGCTGATGGGATTGATCATTCTGATGTTACTGATTGGGGCCGGCTTAGGGGTCGCGCTCTTTCAACCCCGAATGACCAACGTTCCCAATGTGGTAGGTCAGCGACAAGCCAAGGCCCAGTCAACGCTGGTGGCTACCCACCTGAAGGTCGGTGAGATCCATAAGACGGCCAGTTCCAAGGTCAAACGGCACCGGGTCGTGCGGACGGAACCTAGGTCGGGGACGGAGTTGCAACGCAATTCCGTCATCGACCTGTGGATTAGTACGGGGCCTAAGCGCTACCGGTTAGGTGACTACCAGGGGGATTCGTATAGCAGCGTTGCGGCGAAGCTTGAGGCGCTGGGCTTTACGGTTCACCGGGAGTCGGTCCATTCGACCAGTGTGCCGGCGGGCCGGATTATCCAGCAAAGTGTTTCGGCGGGCCACAAGGTGATTCCCAAGGACACGACGATCACGTTGACGGTCTCGACCGGAACCCAGACGGTGACGCTGAGTGATCTCACGGATAAGACCAAGAGCCAGGCGCAGGACTATGCGGCGAGCCATAACTTAAATCTTGCGTTTACGTATGCCTATTCTAGCGACGTGGCGAAGGGAAAAGTCATGCGCCAGTCGCCAGGTGAAGGTGCCGTGGTCCAAGAAGGCGACGAGATCACGCTGACCATGTCGCGGGGGCCGGAAAGTGATAGTTCGGAGACGGACCAGTTCAGCGTCAAGGTCAAGATTCCGTTTGACAGCAGTGCCACCAGCGAAAGCGACACGGAAGACGACGACAGCAGCAGTTCGGCAGCAAGTGAGAACCTGGTTCAAATCTACCTGCGGGATCAAGATCATCAGTTGAGTTCGGTTTACAAACAGATGACCATTACCAATGACACGACGGTTTCGTTGCCGTTCACGGTCGCTCACGGGAAGTCCGGGGCTTACAAGATCGTGCGCAACGGTGAAGTCATCGGCGAAGATAGTCACGTGACGAAAAATTAAGGAAAAAGCCTGCATTTGAAGCTCAGTTCTTTTATAATAAAAGGGAACTGAGCTTTTTTGCATCACGACAAAGAGGAGGTGCTTCATGGCAGAGGGACAGATTCGTCAATCGCTAAGCGGGTTCTATGACGTGTTTAGTGATGGCGAGATGTATCGAACCCGGGCCCGGGGAAACTTTCGCAAGAAGCGGGTGACACCCTTAGTGGGCGATCGCGTACGCTTTGAAAGCTCGTCTCCTAAGGAAGGGTATATTTTAGAGATCCTGCCGCGGGACAATTCGTTAACGCGACCACCCGTGGCCAATATTGACCAAGGCGTTGTGGTGACGGCGGTCAAGGCGCCGGACTTTTCGACGAACTTGTTGGATCGGCAATTGATTGCCTTAGAAGTCAGTCGGATTCAACCGGTGATTTACTTCACCAAGACGGACCTGATTGACGACCAACGGTATCAGGAGTTTGAAGACTTGGCGGCGGCGTATCGGCGGCTAGGGTATGCCGTGTGTCTGACCCGCGAACCCTTTGCGTCGACCGGCTTGGATCAGCTACGCGAGTTGTTGGCGGACCAAGAAACGGTCATTATGGGTCAGACCGGTGCGGGCAAGTCGACGCTGTTGAACCATATCGCGCCGGAGCTGACGTTAGCGACGGGCGAGATCTCAACGGCCCTAAATCGGGGACGGCACACGACCCGGAAAGTTAGCTTGATGCCAGTTGCTGGTGGGTTAGTGGCCGATACACCGGGATTCTCGTCGTACGATACGCTGACGATTGATTACCGCGAGCTGGGACAGTATTTTCCTGAGTTTCGCCGGTTAGCGCCGGATTGTCGTTTTCGGGGATGCGTGCACGTTAACGAACCGGGTTGTGCGGTCAAGGCCGCACTAGCCGCGGGAGACCTGTTGCAGAGCCGGTACGACAACTACTTGCAATTACTCACGTTGTTACAGAACCAAAAACCTGTTTATCACAAAAAGAAATGAGGAAGAGAAGTTATGATTAAAGTAGCACCATCAATTTTAAGCGCAGATTACGTGAACCTCCAACCAGATATCGAAAAGGTCGACCGTGGGGGTGCGGAAGTTCTGCATATTGACATCATGGATGGCCAATTCGTCCCAGCCTTGTCTTATGGTCCCGGCTGGGTTAAGGCAATTCGGCCCATCACCAAGATGGTCTTAGACGTCCACATGATGGTCCAAAACCCAGAACGCTACGTGGATGACTTTGCTAAGGCAGGGGCCGACATCATCGGGGTCCACGTGGAAGCCACGCCACACATTCACCGCGCCTTACAGATGATTCAAAACGCTGGTGTGACGCCAGAAGTTGTCATCAACCCTGGGACGCCGGTTAGTCAGATTGAACCCGTCTTAGACATGGTGGGTCAAGTCTTGGTCATGACGGTCAACCCGGGCTTCGGGGGCCAAAAGTTCCTGCAGAGTACGGTTCAAAAGATCGCACAACTGGATGCGATTAAGAAGGAAAAGGGCTACAACTTCGACATCGAAGTCGATGGTGGGGTCAATGATAAGACGGTAGTTGAGTGTGCGAACGCTGGAGCTACGGTTGCCGTTGCCGGTTCCTACGTCTTCAATGCGGATGATCCCGTTGCCCGGATCAACGCCTTAAAGGACGCCACTAAATAATGCCTCAGGGCGGAACGTTCAATCTCTTGGTCGGCGGGCCTAAGGCCAATTGGCCGCAAACGTTGACCGACCAAGCGATTACGGGCCCCTGGATTGGGGTCGACCGGGGAACGTTGCGGTTGATTGGATTGAATATTCAGCCGGTAGCGGCCATTGGGGACTTCGATTCTTTACAGGAACCGGAGTTACAATTAGTTCGGCGGAACGTTAAGGATATCCGACAAGCGCAACCCGAAAAGGATTTTACGGATACGCAGATGGCGGTCATGGTGGCCTTTCGGGACTACCATGCGGATCGCGTCGACATTTACGGGGCCACTGGTGGGCGTTTAGACCACTTCATGGCCAACCTGTTTTTGGTCTTAGAGCCGCAGTATAAAAAGTATGCGAACCAGATTCGGTTGATTGATCGGCAAAATACGATCACTTTCTATTTACCGGGCCATTACCGGCTCCAAAAGGAAGCTGATAAGAAGTATCTGGCGTTCATTCCGTTAACGCCGATCGATCACTTGAGCTTATTTGACGAGAAGTATCCGCTCCACGACGAACCGATTCCGTACCCGATTTCCTTCGCCAGTAACGAGTTTATTGGAGAAACGGGAACCTTTCAGTTCGACACGGGATTACTGTGTGTGATTCAGAGTTGTGACACCTACGAAGCGCGCCACGAATAGGAGCGTTCAAGCGACACTTAAAACACACTAAAATTGGCTCTGTAAAACCCAAACGGTTTTACAGAGCCTTTTTGAATTATCGTGGCATATTTGGCGCTGAAAATCGTGTAGAGATTGTTGGACTAAACCAATTACTGCTATGATGGCAACCGGTAAGGCGGATGATGCCACAGCCTGTCTTTGGTCGCACGTTTCAGCACCGTATTGTTATCGTTAAGAAAAAAGTCCGGTCAGACGGGGATGTCTGATCGGATTTTTTTGAAACTGATTTTAGATGGAGAAACGGGGCCGGAATCAAAAAAAGACGTCATTCAGATCACCATCTGAATAACGTCTTTAATCTTATAAGTCGGTTTTAGTTTAACCTAAACCCGAGTTACCTTACCTGATTTCAAGGTCCGAGCAGAAACCCAAACCTTCTTTGGCTTACCGTCCACTAAGATGCGAACCTTTTGCAAGTTCGGCTTCCAAGCACGACGAGTTGAGTTCAGGGCGTGGGAACGCTTGTTACCGAAGCGCGTCCGCTTGCCGTTAAGAAAATCCTTTGCCATGGCGTAAACCCTCCTTTGTGGATTTATTACTTTTTAAAAAGCAGTGCTTTTTACTCACCTGACTAATTTACCATACTCTTTGAGGGAACGCAATATTTTCTTTCAAGGAAATTTACTTGACAGTCAATTACTGCTACTGCCCGCTTTTCAGTGTTCCTATTTCTATTTTTTAGCAGGTTGTGGTAAGATTAATTTCTGTTAAGATTCTATTCTTTGACAAGGAGGCTATTTCCATGGCCGTAAAGATTAAGACTCAGTACGGAACAATTGATATTACCAATGAAGTAATTGCGACCGTAGTTGGGGGTGCCGCGACTGATAATTATGGTGTCGTGGGCATGGCAAGTAAGAATCAGCTGCGGGATAACGTGAACGATATCCTGCGACGAGAGAATTACGCGCGGGGCGTTGTGGTTCGCCAAGAAGACAACGGTGTCGCAATTGACGTGTACGTGATTGTCAGCTACGGAACTAAGATTTCGGAAGTCTCCCGTAACGTTCAATCCAAAGTGAAGTACAACCTTGAAACGATGTTAGGGGTAACTGCTAATTCAGTTAACGTAATCGTTCAAGGGGTGCGGGTGTTGGCTGACTAGCCAGACGTGCTAAAATCAAGGAGGATACTTAGTTGAAAGTAACAGAAATTACTAATCTTGAGTTTGGTAAGATGGTTCAGGCCGCCTCGCAAAAACTAAACCAAAATGCTGATTTTATTAATTCATTAAACGTGTTCCCAGTGCCTGATGGTGATACGGGAACCAATATGAGCCTGTCGCTACAAAGTGGGGCCAAATATGAACGCGATGCCGATACCACGGCCGTGGGCGCTTTGGCGGTTGCTTTGGCCAAGGGCTTGTTGATGGGTGCTCGGGGAAACTCTGGGGTCATCTTGTCTCAGATTTTCCGGGGCTTTTCGAAGAAACTGGCTGACAAGCAAACACTAACGGCGCAAGACCTAGCCGACGGATTTGCTGCGGGGGCGGAAACGGCCTACAAAGCCGTGATGAAGCCGACCGAAGGAACCATTTTGACGGTGGTTCGGGAAGGCGCCCAGGCGGGCTTGAACGTTGCCAAGGATTCTGATGACGTCTTGGCCGTGATGGATGCCGTCTATCAAGCTGCCAAGGCGGCTTTGGCCACCACGCCAGATCTCTTGCCAGTCCTGAAACAAGTCGGGGTCGTCGACTCCGGTGGTCAAGGGCTCACGTTTGTGTTAGAGGCCTTTGACGATTCACTGAATGGTCGGGTCTCCGAAACGGCGGACTACCAACCCGATGATGCCGAGATGGACGAAATGATCGATGCGACGCACCATCAAAGTGTGCAGGGCAAGCTAGACCCGAACAGTATCAAGTATGGCTACTGTACGGAAATCATGGCCCGGATTGGTCGCGGAAAGCAGGTCGACCATAAGTTTGATTACGATACGTTCTATGATTACCTAGCTAAGTTAGGGGATTCCTTACTGGTCGTGAACGATGACGAAATCGTTAAGGTCCACGTGCATACGGAACACCCTGGCAAAGTCATTGCTTGGGGTCAAGAATTCGGTGACCTGGCGAAGGTCAAGGTCGATAACATGCGGATGCAACAAGAGACCATTATGGAACACGACGAAGAGAAGGCACCAGAGGCCACTCCGGCGGCTCCTGAAGCGGAGAAAGCACCGGAGACGGCGATTATTGCCATTGCTGCCGGAGACGGCTTAGCGACACTCTTTAAGAGCTTGGGTGTGACGCATGTGGTCAATGGTGGGCAAACCATGAATCCAAGTACGCAAGACATCGTGGATGCCATTCACGCGTCTAAGGCTAAGCGAGCGATCGTGTTGCCGAACAACAAGAACATTTTCTTAGCCGCTGAGCAAGCCGCACAAGTTGCTGATATTCCAACGGTCATCGTTCACGCCAAGACGGTTTCGCAAGGGATGACGGCGATGCTGGGGTACAGTCCGGATGCTAGTCTGGAAGATAACCAGGCTTCGATGGAAGATAATTTGACCACGGTCAAGAGTGGTCAGGTGACCCACGCGATTCGCGACACCCAACTAGATGGCTTTGAGATTAAAGAGGGCAACTATATGGGCATCGTCGACGGCACCATTAAGGTGACGGATGCCGATCTGTTGACCACGGCCGTTGACATGGTCAAGGCGATGTTAGATGATGATAGTGAGATTGTCACCATCATCTATGGTGCAGATACTACCGCTGAGGTTGCCGCTGATTTACAACAACGGGTTTCAGATTTAGATGATGACCTGGAAACAGAAGTTCACGAAGGAGATCAACCGGTTTATCCATTCTTGATTTCGGTGGAATAACGAAACAGGCCCGAAAAGATTGGACAGCCGTCCAATCTTTTTTCACATCTAAGACGATTTTGAACGTTGCGTGAACGGAAGACTGAGAGGAGGACCCCCGGATGGCAAGTTTAAGTGATTCAGTAGGAAGTTTAAGTGGCGTGGGTCCTAAGCGGGTCCAGGCCCTAAAAGATCTGGCGATTGAGAACATCAATGACCTGTTGACCTATTTTCCGTTCCGTTATGAGGACCTGCAGGCCAAGGATCCAGCAGAACTCACGGATCAGGCCAAGGTGACCCTCAAGGGGACCGTGGCGGCTGAGCCTGTGTTGACCCGGTTCGGCCGTAAGAAGAACCGGTTGAACTTCCGGCTGTTGTTGGATGACCACACGATCATTCCGGTGACGTTCTTTAACCAGCCCTGGCTGCGGGATCAGATCGAAGCGGGGAAGTCGTTAGTGGTGTATGGGCGGTTCGATGCGAAACGCCAAAGTATGGCGGGAATGAAGCTGCTGACTAGTGCGAACGGCGCGATGGGGTCCATCTATCCGGCCAATAAGGAGATTCGACAGGCCACCATCAAGAAGTTGGTGACGCAGGCTTACGAGGCCTATGCGCCGGTCATCGTTGACTTGATTCCAGAAGCGATTCGCGCGCAATACCGGTTGTTGCACCGGAAGCAGATGATTCACGACATGCACTTTCCGGCTGATGCCACCGCTGCCCAAGCTGCGCGGCGGACGGCTAAGTTCGAAGAATTTTTCTTATTTGAGTTGCGCTTGCAGATTGTGAAGCGGCAGGACCATACGTTGCGGGGCCAAGCGCTCCCTTATGATCTGGCAGAGCTGAAACGATTCATTGCGGGTCTGCCCTATGAGTTAACGGCGGCGCAGAAGAAAGTGGTCAACGAGATCTGCTATGATTTGAAGCGACCGCTTCACATGAACCGGCTCCTTCAAGGTGACGTGGGGAGTGGGAAGACGGTGGTCGCGGCCATCGGGATGTACGCGGCTATTACCGCCGGGACCCAGGCCGTCTTAATGGCGCCGACCGAAATTCTGGCCGAGCAACACGCCAATAATCTTGCTAAATTATTTGCGGACTTTCCCGTGAACGTTGCGCTACTGACGGGGGCAACCAAGCCGGCAGCACGGAAAGTCTTGTTGCCCCAGATTGCGAACGGAGAGGTGAACCTGGTGGTGGGCACGCACGCCTTGATCCAACCCGAGGTCCACTACCACCACTTAGGCTTAGCGGTGATTGACGAGCAACACCGTTTTGGGGTCAATCAACGACAGGCCTTACGACAAAAGGGCGCTCAGCCCGATATCTTAGCGATGACGGCGACCCCGATTCCCCGGACCCTAGCGATTACCGCTTACGGGGAGATGGACGTTTCCGTAATCAATGAATTGCCCGCAGGACGTCAGCCGATTCGGACGGTCTGGATTCGCAGTAATCAAGAAGCAAGTATGTTGCGTGAGGTCAAAGCCGAACTCGCGGTAGGGTCGCAGGCTTACGTGGTCACGCCCCTGATTGAAGAATCCGAGGCTGTCGACATGAAGAATGCGGAGGCCATCTATCAACGGTTTCAGGCCCAATTCGAACCGCAGTACCGGGTAGGGCTCCTGCACGGCCGCATGAAGAATGACGAGAAAAACGCCATCATGGACGCCTTTAAAGCCAACGAATTTCAGGTGCTGGTCGCGACCACGGTGATCGAAGTCGGAGTCGACGTCCCGAATGCGACGTTGATGATGATTTACGATGCCGACCACTTCGGCTTGGCTCAGCTCCACCAGTTGCGGGGCCGCGTCGGTCGGGGGAAGAAAGCGTCGACCTGTATCCTGATTGCGGATCCTAAGAACCAGCTCGCGATTGAGCGGATGACCACGATGACCAGTACCACGGACGGGTTCGTACTGTCCCAAAAGGACCTGGAACTGCGCGGGCCCGGGGATGTTTTAGGACGCAAGCAGTCGGGGGTCCCCGAGTTTAAGGTGGGGAATCCGGTGGCTGACCTCAATATTTTGAGTGTCGCGCAACAGGCCGCCAAGTCCGTGGTTGACCAGGACGATTGGGCGAACCAAGATGCTAACTTACCCGTGGCGGCCTACCTGACCACCACGGCGCACCAGACCACGACGATGGATTGAATAAAGGAGATTGCAAAAATGAAGATTGCCGTAGATGCAATGGGTGGCGACTACGCCCCCGACGAAATCGTAAAGGGTGTCGAACTCGCCCGGGATGCTTACCCGGACTTAGAGTTCCTGTTATACGGACAGGCCGATAAGGTCCAACCCCTGCTACAAGATACCACGCGTATCACGCTAAAGCCGGCCGAAGAGGTCATTGCTATGGGGGATGAGCCGGTTCGAGCGGTTCGGCGCAAGAAGCACTCGAGTATCGTGTTAGCCGCTACGGCGGTTAAGGAAGGCGAAGCCGATGCCTTCTTCTCAGCGGGGAATACGGGTGCGGTCTTAACGGCCGGGTTGTTGATCGTGGGACGGATCAAGGGAATTGACCGTCCAGGATTGACCACGACCCTCCCCGTTTTACGGAAGCCGGACCAATCCAGCTTCGTGATGTTGGATGTCGGCGCGAATGCCGATACGAAGCCCTTCAACGTGGTCCAGTACGCCATCATGGGCCAGTACTATGCGCAGTCGGTCATGCACGTGGCGCATCCCCGGATTGGGCTCTTGAATAACGGGACCGAAGCGGATAAGGGCGATAAGGCCCACCGGGCGATTCATGACACCTTAGCGGGCATGGACGATATTCATTTTGTGGGGAACGTTGAGTCCCGAGAACTCTTGAACGGTGCGGCGGACGTGGTGGTAACGGACGGTTTCACGGGTAATGCGACGCTCAAGGCCATCGAAGGTACCGCCCTTTCGATGTTGAAGCTGATCAAGGGTGAGATTATGAGTGGCGGCTTAGGAGGAAAGCTGGGGGCCAGCATGTTGCGGCCAGTCTTTCACCGGGTCCGCGACGCCATGGACTACTCCCAATACGGTGGTGCCGTGCTGTTGGGCTTGAAGGCCCCCGTGGTCAAGACGCATGGCTCGACGAAGGCGGAGACGGTCAAGAATACCATGGGACAGATCCATGAATTACTGGCCACGGACAGTTCCCGGCAGATGATTAATTACTTTACGGACCACGCTGAACAAATGGCGGCTTTAAAGGAAACCTTGAAGTAGCCCCCTAAAGAATCTGCTAGACAAGCCTTTGGAAAACGGCTAAACTACTACTTGAATACTGTGAGCGAGGGATAGCAAATGACGAGATCAGAAATTTTTACTAAAATTGCCGATATTATTGCGGACCGTTTCGAAGTTGACCGCGATCAGATCAATGAGCAATTAAACTTTAAGCAAGATTTAGATGCCGATTCAATTGATTTTGTGGAATTCGTTTTGGAATTAGAGGATACGTTTAACGCCGAGATTTCTGACGAAGATGCCGAGAAATTAAATACCATTGGTGAAGTGGTTGACTACATCGTCGCCCATCAAGAACAAAAATAGTTACTGAGCGAGTCCGGGCCGCAACCTTTCGTCCCGGGCTTTTTCAATCTTAATAAGGAAATGAGGAATCGCACGTGATTGTTGGATTGAATCAAGAATTAGCCGAACGGTTTGATATCCATATCAAGGACCAATCCCTGCTAGATGAAGCCTTTACGCAGGCTTCGTATGTGAATGAGCACCCGAACCAGGGACTGAAATTCTACGAACGTATCGAATTCTTGGGGGATGCGGTGATGCAGTTGGTGGTCTCGAACTACATCTATCGGCGTTATCCCCAGATGCCCCAAGGCCGGTTGACCCGGTTACGGGCGGCCATGGTCAATGAGAACAGCTTTGCTAGTTTTGCGCGTGAGTGTCACTTTGACCAGTATATTCGACTGGGTAAGGGTGAGGAAAAGGCGCAAGCACGGCAACGTGACTCGCTGTTATGTGACATCTTCGAATCCTTCATCGGGGCATTGTACCTGGACCAGGGACTGGATGCCGTGGTGAAGTTCGTCACGCAGGTGGTCTTCCCTAAGTTGGATGAAGGCCGGTTCGACGAGTTCTTTGACCACAAGACGGAGCTACAGGAGTTGGTCCAACAGAACGGCGCCGTAGCCATCGACTACCGATTAGAGGATGAGCAGGGGCCGGATAACGACCTGGCCTTCAAGGTGGCCGTATACGTCAATGATCAGTTATTAGGCGAGGGAACTGGTCACTCCAAGAAGCATGCGGAGCAGAACGCCGCACGCCACGCACTAGAAAATTTGAAAGCAGAGTAAGGATGACTAACGATGCGGTTAAAGACATTAGAGATTAGCGGGTTCAAGTCCTTTGCGGACAAGACCCGAATTGACTTTTTGCCGGGGATGACCGGCATCGTCGGTCCCAATGGAAGCGGGAAGAGCAATATTGCGGAAGCTGTTCGTTGGGTATTAGGGGAGCAGTCCGCTAAGAGTTTACGGGGGAGTAAGATGCCCGACGTGATCTTCGGCGGCTCGACCGACCGACATGCCTTGAACCGCGCGGCGGTGGCCATTACCCTGGATAACAGTGACCATTACTTGAAGAGTGCTTATACCGAACTCACGATTAGCCGGGTGCTTTACCGGTCTGGGGAAAGTGAGTACCTGTTGAACGGACAGAATTGTCGGCTTAAAGACATCACCGAACTTTTAATGGATTCGGGGATGGGGCAAGATTCGTTTTCCATCATTTCTCAAGGACGAGTCGAAGCCATCTTCAATAGTAAGCCGGAAGACCGGCGGACCATTATTGAAGAAGTCGCAGGGGTGTATAAGTACCGTAAGCACAAGGAAACGGCTCAGCACGAGTTGGACGGAACCATGGGCGACCTGCACCGGGTCGAGGATATCATCGCCGAACTGGAAGGCCGCTTAGAACCACTCGAACGGCAACGTAGTCTGGCCCAGGACTACCTTGACCAGCAAAAGAAGTTTGCCGTTTTGGACCGCACCCAGTTAGTGCGACAGTTACACACCGAACTGAAACAAAAGAAAACGGTGGATGCGCAGGTGGTTCGTAAGCAGGCCCAAGTTGCCCACTATCAAGCAGCCCAAAAGGACCAGCAACGCGTGGTCCAGCAGCTCAGTGAGCAGCAGACGGACTTGTTAGCTCAGAAAGATACGTTGCAAAATCAGTTGGTTGCCGCGACGCAGCGGGTCGAACAGTGTCAGGGACAGGTCAACCTGTCGGCAGAACAACGGCGGCACGCCGAGGACCAGCGGCAACGCTTAGCGGCCCAGCTGACGGCGTTGCAACAGCGCCAACAGCATTTAGCTGATCAGCTGACTGCGGGCGAGCAATCGCTCAAGGAACTACGGCAGCAGATTGCAACGTGTCGGCGAGAGATCAAGGAGTTGCGGCAGGAGACCGCTGATAAGCGGGTCGCGGAATTGCGTGATCAGTTGGAAACGTTGCGGGCCGATTACTTTGACCAGAAGCAACAAGTCGCTAATTGGCGGAACCAACGGCAGTACTTACAACAGGATCAGGACCGCCAACAGAAGCGTAGTCAGCGGTTGACGGGACAGTTGCAGGAATTGAAGACGGCTGCGGCAACGGCGAAGGCGAAAGCCACGGATCTGGCGCACCAAGCCACGGCAGTCCAAGAGCAGTTGACCCAGGCCGAGCAAGCCTATGATGCGGTAGCCGGAGAGTTTCAACAGCACCAGGCCACGTATCGGCAGTCCCAACGGCAGTGGCAATCGGCGTTGGGCGTGTACCAGCAAGCCAAGACCAGGGCCGCTAACCTACAAGCGTCTGCCGCAGAATACGGGGGCTTCTATCAAGGTGTCCGGGCAATTCTCCGGCAACGGGACCGGTTAACCGGTCTGATTGGGGCGGTGTCAGAATTATTGAAGGTGCCGACGCAATTTACCACCGCCATTGAGTATGCCTTGGGCGGTCAGCTGCAACACGTGGTCGTCACGGATGAAGCTGCGGCTAAAGCGGCGGTGGCTTACTTGCGTGAACAACGGGCTGGTCGGGCGACTTTTCTGCCCCTGACCACGGTCCGGGGACGCCAAGTGGATCAGACGACCTTGGCCCAACTCGCCAATGTCCCGGGTTTCTTGGGCGTCGGGAGTGCCGTAGTCACGATTGACCAGCGGGCGCAGGGCATCTTAACGCACCTACTGGGGACAACGCTACTGGCGCAAGATCTGGATGCGGCGGTCGCCATTAGCCAGCGGGTCCATCACCGTTATCGGGTGGTCAGCCTAGCTGGTGATGTGGTCAGCGCCAGTGGTGCGATTACTGGTGGTCAGAACCGGAGTAATCGCACGAGTGTCTTACACCAGCGGCAAGAACTCCAGAAGTTGGAAGCGTCGTTAACCACCATGCAGACCCAGTTGCAGGATCAGGAACAAAAGGTTCAAGCGGCCCAAGCGGCCATGCAGACCAGTGAGACTCAGCAACAGGACTTACAGGCCACCATCAACGATGTTCAACCACGTTGCCGCCAGCTCAATGAAGCGTTGGCAGCGGCGGAAACGGCCGCAAAGCAAGCGGACCGCCAGTTACGGGCGGCGCAGGTGGAGATTCAACAGACCACGGATGCGGATCAGGCCACGCAAGCGTCCACGCTGGAAACCCAAATCAAGCAAGGGCAGGCGCGGATTGCTGAGCAAGAAGTGCAACAGCAGAAACTTCAGGCTAAGATTAAGATGGTCACGACTCAGCAGTCTAGTCAGCGCGAGGCTTTGACCTCTAAGCAGACCTGGTTAGCGGGTGCTCAAGAGCGGTTACAGCAACAGGAACAAAATCAAAAAGATCGCCAAACAACTCAGCAGGCGACCCAGCGCGAGTTGGTCCAGGTCCAGGCGCAACAACGGGACATGGTCGCCGCTAAGTCCTTAACACCGGAGGCGGCTCAGCAACGACTAGAGCAGGCACAGACGCAGCGAAAGGACGTTGAACAACGCCTCCAGACCATCAGCGACCAGCTGACGACGGTGAACGATCAAGCGACCCAAGCCACAGCGGATAATGACCGAACCACGGGGCTCTTGCAGGTCGCAAACGATGATCTGCAAGAAGCCCAGGTCAAGCAGACGCAACTGTCTTCCTTGATTGATCAGCAACAGAATCAGCTATCGGAGAAGTATCAGATGAGCCTTGCGGCGGCGGAAGCAGATGTTAGCGACTTACCAGCGGATGAATTAGCGGTTCAGTTAAAGCTGTTGAAGCGTGGGTTGGATGAGATCGGACCGGTCAACCTGAATGCCATCGAGGAGTACCAGACCGTCCACGACCGTTATACGTTCCTGACGCAACAGCGAGATGATCTGTTAACGGCTAAGGAACAGCTCACCACGACCATGGCGGAACTGGATGGCCAGGTCAAGACTCGCTTCCAGAAGACGTTTACCCAAATTGCGACGAAGTTCAGTGAGACCTTCCAGCAGATGTTTGGTGGGGGTAAGGCCCAGCTGGTCTTAACGGATCCTCATGACTTATTGACCACGGGGATTGACATCATGGCACAGCCACCGGGCAAGAAGTTCCAGAACATGGGCTTGTTGTCGGGGGGCGAGCGGGCTTTGACCGCCATTACGTTACTCTTTGCCATTCTTCAAGTTCAACCAGTACCATTCTGTATCTTAGATGAGGTGGAAGCGGCGCTCGACCCGGCGAACGTGACCCGGTTTGCCCGCTATATGCACCAATTCCAAGATCAAACGCAATTTATCGTCATTACGCACCGTAAGGAAACCATGGTGCAAGCCGATGTATTATACGGGGTGACGATGCAAGAATCCGGGGTGTCCAAGATGGTCACCGTGGATCTTGACCAACAGACCACTTCGGAAGGGAAGCCAGCATAATGGGATTATTTGATATCTTTCGTCGCCGAGCGAAGAAGTCGGCAACACCGACTAGCGAGGCGTCAGTCACCGAACAATCACTGAGTACCACAGACACTAGCATCAGCGACAGCAGTGTGTCCGCTAGTGTTAGCGCCAAGCTTGCGTCATCAGTGTCCGCCAGTCAGGGAGGACAGGAGTCTGCTGTGGAAGCGCCCCAGGCACTGACGACGGACTCAGGCGTCGCCGCACCGACTAGCGCTGCACCAGCTGAAAGTCAGACGATTTTAGCGACCAGCGTCACGGATGAGACGTCTGCGGCCGAGGAGGCCACGAGTACCGTCACGTTGACCAGTGAGACGACGCCTTCTGCGACCTCGGAAGTGGGGCCTGCCCAATCGCTAAGTGACACCGAAGACACAACGGAAACTAGTGGCAGTGACGCCCCGCGGGAAGCGGTGGCGACTGAGGCCTCGACGACGCCGGAAGTCGTGGCGGCTGCTGAAGACTCTGAAGACACGCCCGTCACCTCCGCTGAACCGACTAGTGAAGCCAGTGATGAACAACTTTACGGGAAGGGTCTGGAGAAGACCCGCCACACGTTCGGGGAACGCCTGAACGCCTTGCTGGCGAACTTCCGGCACGTCGATGAAGGCTTCTTCGACGACCTCGAAGAAACGCTGATTGGCGCCGACGTGGGTTTTGACATGGCGGTTAAGCTGAGTGACGAACTGCGGGATGAAGTAAAGCTACAGAACGCTAAGCGGTCCCAGGATGTCCAAAACGTCATTGTTGAAAAAATGGTCGAAATTTATGACCAGGCCGGAGAAAAGGAAGAAAGTACCGCGCTGAACGTTGCGTCGGACGGACCGACCGTGATCCTGTTCGTCGGGGTCAACGGTGTCGGGAAGACCACGACCATTGGGAAGATGGCTCACCAGTACCACCAGGATGGGAAGAAGGTCCTACTGGCGGCGGCCGATACGTTCCGGGCCGGGGCTACCGAACAACTGGATGTGTGGGCTAAGCGCAGCCAGGTCGATATCGTAAAGGGTAAGCCACAATCTGATCCGGCAGCGGTGGTCTTCGATGCGGTCAAGAAGGCCAAGGCCGAAAACTATGATATTTTATTCGTAGATACGGCCGGTCGGTTGCAGAATAAGGTCAACTTGATGAATGAGCTGTCGAAGATGAAGCGGATCATCACTCGGGAAATCCCGACGGCGCCCCATGAAGTTCTACTGGTTCTGGATGCGACTACGGGACAAAATGCGTTGACCCAAGCTAAGCTGTTTAAGGAATCAACGGATGTCACGGGAATCGTTTTGACTAAGTTGGACGGAACGGCCCGCGGGGGGATCGTGTTGGCGATTCGCAACGAGCTACACGTTCCCGTTAAGTTCATCGGGCTTGGTGAACAGATCAACGATTTACGACCGTTCAATCCAAGTGAATTTGTCTACGGCTTGTTCAAGGGCTTGATTGACCCGGCGGCTTTAGGCCAGAAGTAGGCACGTAATGCTTTAGAATAAATTTTTAACGGGTATGGCGGTTAACGGTCATACCCGTTTTTTAAGAACCAGGCCAGTCAGCGTGAAAAAAATTGACGAGCGCGCGAAAAATCGGTACTCTAATAGAGTGTGACACTTTGAGGAGGGCGTAATTATGGAACTGGAAAAGAATTATCGGATTAATTCCCTCTTTGCGTTCTACCAGCCGTTATTGACGACCAAACAAAACAACTATATGCAGTTGTACTATGGCGATGACTATTCCTTGGGAGAAATCGCTGAGGAATTTAACGTGAGCCGCCAGGCCGTCTACGATAATCTGCGGCGGACCGAAAAGATTCTGGAGGCCTACGAGGCCAAGTTACATCTTTATCAAGAATTTACAGCCAGAAACGATCAGGCCGATGAGATTCAATCTTACGTCAAGGCACATTATCCCCATGACGCAGAGTTGAACCGACTGGTCGCAGGCTTAGAGAACTTAGAAGAACAATGAAAGTTAGGTGGCAAGTTTAATGGCGTTTGAAGGATTGACCGAACGACTACAGAATGCAATGCGGAAGTTGCGGGGAAAAGGAAAGGTTTCTGAAAGCGACCTGCGGGAGACCATGCGCGAAATTCGGCTCGCCCTGTTGGAAGCCGACGTTAACTTTACGGTCGTAAAGGACTTTGTGAAGCAAGTTTGTGAACGGGCGATGGGCGCCGACGTCCTTGAGGGCTTGAACCCGGCGCAACAAATCGTCAAGATTGTTGACGAAGAGTTGACCAAGACCATGGGGGACGAAGCGGTTCCCCTGAATAAAGCACCGAAGATTCCGACAATCATCATGATGGTCGGGCTGCAAGGGGCCGGGAAGACCACCACGGCCGGAAAACTGGCTTTACGGTTGAAGAACGAGGAAAAGGCACGGCCGTTAATGATTGCGGCCGACGTTTACCGACCAGCCGCGATTGATCAATTGGTCCAGGTGGCTGCGGGAATCGACGTCCCCGTCTTCCAATTAGGTACGGATGTCGACCCCGTGGAAATCGTACGCCAGGGGTTGGCTCAAGCCGAAGCCAACCATAACGACTACGTGATCATCGATACCGCCGGACGGTTGCAGATTGATGAACAGCTGATGGATGAGTTGGCCAATATTAAGGCCTTAGCCCACCCGAATGAAATCTTACTGACGGTGGATGCCATGACCGGGCAAAACGCCGTGGCCACAGCCGAAGGGTTCAACGACAAGCTGGACGTGACCGGGGTCGTCTTGACCAAGTTAGACGGGGATACCCGTGGTGGGGCGGCGCTGTCGATTCGGGCCGTGACCGGCAAGCCAATCAAGTTCATTGGGCAAGGGGAAAAGATGACGCAATTAGACGTCTTCCACCCCGACCGGATGGCGTCACGGATCTTGGGAATGGGGGACATGCTGTCCCTGATCGAAAAGACCCAGAAGGAATACGACGCCAAGCAAGCCCAAGAATTGACTGAAAAGATTCAGAAAAATTCCTTTGACTTCAACGATTTCATTGACCAAATCGATCAGATTCAGAAGATGGGGCCGATGGAAGACTTGATGAAGATGATCCCGGGGATGGCGAACAATCCGGCGATGAAGAATGTTCAGGTCGACCCGAAGGATATGGGACACTTAAAGGCGGTAGTCTATTCAATGACGCCCGCTGAACGGACCAATCCCGACCTCTTGAATCCCTCGCGGCGCCGGCGAATTGCGGCCGGTTCTGGGCGGCCGATTCACGAAGTTAACCGGATGATCAAGCAGTTCAACCAGATGAAGAAAATGATGAACCAGATGTCCAAGGGCAACATGTCCGGCATGGAACAGATGATGGGCCAAGCCGGTATGGGCGGCGGTTTGTCCGGCCGGATGCAAAAGATGGCCTTGAACCGGATGTCGCGTCAAATGAAGAAGAAAAAGCGCAAACGGTTGAAGGGCAAACGCCGGAAGAAGTAATTTTCATAGACATTTCACAAAAATTTCGGTATACTCACCTTACAATCATAAGGGAGTAACTGGCAGAATAAAATCTGTGATAATCTCGTCAGCAAGAAGACGTTCCGGGATTACCTTAAATGGTGAGACTTATGTGTGTTCACAAGTATGTGTACGCGCGTAGGTCTCATTTTCTTTTACCAAAAGAAAATGGGGCCCGCGGTACGGCACAGTCATGCAGGAGGAAGAAATATGACGAAAACACCGCTGTATCAGCAACCCATTACCCAGATTTATCAAACGCTGGCCACCACGGAACAGGGACTATCCCCTGATGTGGCGGCCCAACGACTGGCCCAAAACGGTAAAAATGCGTTGAATCAGCAAAAGAAAACTACGCTCATCCAGCGCTTTTTAGGTCAGTTCAAGGACTTAATGATCATTGTCTTACTGGTCGCCGCATTAATTGCCGGGTTGACCGGAGAAATGGTCGATGCCGTGATCATTCTGTTAGTGGTGATTCTCAATGCCGTGTTCGGAGTGTTCCAGGAAGCGAAGGCTGAAGAAGCCATTAACGCGTTAAAGGAGATGTCGGCCCCCAACGCGACGATTCGCCGGAACGGAGAAGTTCTGACGGTCAAGAGTGATGAATTAGTGGTTGGGGATGTGGTCTTACTGGAGGCCGGTGACGTGGTCCCAGCTGATCTGCGGTTAGTAGACGTTGCGGGACTTAAGGTCGAAGAATCAGCGTTGACCGGGGAATCGGTTCCGGTGGAGAAGATCAGTGCGACGTTGACGCAAGACAACTTAGGGTTGGGTGACCGGACGAACCTGGCGTTTATGAACAGTAACGTGACCTATGGCCGGGCGACCGGAGTCGTGATTGCGACCGGGATGCAGACGGAAGTAGGCCGAATCGCGGGGATGCTGGAAGCAGCGGATGAGACGACAACGCCACTCCAGCTCAACTTGATGCAATTAGGAAAAGCGTTAACGGTTCTCATTTTGATCATCGCGGCCGTGGTCTTTGGTTTAGGACTCTGGCGGGGAACGGAGAACGTGATCGACATGCTGTTAACGGCGATTTCGTTAGCCGTTGCGGCGATCCCAGAAGGGTTACCGGCCATTGTGACCATCACCTTGGCGTTAGGGACCCAGCGAATGGCTAAACGCCACGCGTTAGTACGGAAACTGCCGGCCGTAGAAACGTTGGGGAGCACGGACATTATTGCTTCCGATAAGACGGGAACGTTGACGCAAAACAAGATGACGGTGGAAAAGGTCTACCAAAACGGGCACTTGATGGAAGCCGCCGACCAACCCGTGACGGCAGATAATCCGCTGGCTCGGGTCATGATTCTCAGCAACGATACCCAGCAGATGGCGGACGGCTTGGCAGGTGACCCGACTGAAACGGCGTTGGTTCAATACCAGCTGGACCGCGAGTTTCCAGTCGATCAGACGCTGAAAGACCTACCGCGGGTCGCTGAGATTCCGTTTGATTCAGAACGGAAGTTGATGACGACGGCCCACCCGTTGGACGATGGTCGCTTCCTTGTGGCCGTTAAGGGGGCCCCAGATGAATTACTGAAGCGGGTGACCCAAGTGGACTTAGACGGGACTGTGAGTGCGTTTACAGCGGCCCAACGGCAAGACGTCTTAGCGGTCAACCATGAGTTGGCGACCCAAGCGATTCGGGTCTTAGGCTTTGCGTACCGAATCGTTGACCAACTCCCAACCAAGTTGACCACTGAGAATACGGAACAAGAGTTGGTGTTTGCGGGATTGGTTGGGATGATCGACCCTGAGCGTCCCGAAGTGGCCCAAGCCGTCGCAGAAGCCCAGGCAGCGGGGATTCGACCCGTGATGATTACCGGTGACCACCGGGATACGGCGGCCGCGATTGCGGCGCGGTTAGGTATCATCCAGTCCGGAGAGACCCAGGCCGTCTTGACCGGGGCCGAACTTGACGCGATGGACGATGCGACGTTCCAAAAGCGGGTCGGTGATTATGCCGTCTACGCGCGGGTAGCACCGGAGCATAAGGTCCGCATCGTGAACGCTTGGCAGAAGCGTGGTAAGGTGGTCGCGATGACGGGGGATGGCGTGAACGACGCGCCCGCGTTAAAGGCCGCGGATATCGGAATTGGCATGGGGATTACGGGAACGGAAGTGGCCAAGGGCGCCAGTGACATGGTGCTGGCCGACGATAACTTTGCGACGATCGTGGTGGCGGTTGAAGAGGGCCGAAAGGTGTTCGCCAACATTCAAAAGGCCATCCAATACTTACTTTCCGCTAACTTAGGGGAAGTCTTGACCCTCTTCATGATGACCATGTTAGGGTGGCAGATTCTGGCACCCGTCCACATCCTCTGGATCAACCTGGTGACGGATACGTTACCGGCCATTGCACTGGGCATCGAACCACTGGAACGAAACCTGATGAACCGGCCGCCACGTGGTCGGCGGTCGAACTTCTTCTCTGGTGGGGTCCTAAACGGTATCTTGTATCAAGGGTTCCTGGAAGGGGCCTTGACTCTAGGTGTTTACTGGTTTGCCATCACGTATCCGGTGCACGCGGCGTCTGATTTGGCGCATGCCGATGCGTTGACCATGGCCTTTGCCACGTTGGGTCTGATCCAACTGTTCCATGCTTTTAACTCGAAATCGATTCACGGATCCATCTTCAAAGTGGGTCTCTGGCGAAACACCTTCTTTAACTGGGCGATTGCGATTGCCTTTGGGTTACTCGCCATGACGATTTTGATTCCGGGCTTAAACGGGATGTTCCACGTCACGCACTTGGACCTGTACCAGTGGGCAGTGGTCGTTCTGGCAGGTATCTTGATGGTGGTCATTGTAGAAATCGTGAAGTTCTTCCAACGGCGCGTGGTAAAATAAGCCTAAACGCTTTAAAAGGAGGAACTAAGCCGTGGCACTCACTTATTCGGAATGTTTACAGGCGATTGAGGTGGTTTTGGCAACCGATAGCGTCCCCACAATCGTGGGTGAGGCGGGTATCGGGAAGTCCGCCTTAGTGGCGGAACTGGCCCAAAAACGAGGCGCCAAGTTGTTTACGACGGTGGTTAGTTTGGTTGAAAAAGGTGATCTGGTGATCCCAGTTCCCCCGTTGACCAGCGATTCATTCGTCCAGACGAAACATTTTGGTCGGTTAGCCGACGTTCAGTTTGGCTATTCGCATACCTTGGTCGCCCTGATTCGGCAAGCGGAAGCACACCCAGATCAGGAGATCATCTGGTTCTTAGACGAGTTCAACCGGGGAACCCAAGCCGTTCAAAGTGAACTGATGAACCTGGTCTTGCAACGCCAGATCAACGGGTTGCAACTTCCTCAGCAAGTTCATCTGATCTTAGCGGAGAACCCCGATGCAACCATGGCAGGCTTTGCGGCTAGCCATTACGGGGTGACCCCTGGGGATGCGGCAATCGTGGACCGTACCACCCGGTTAGTACTTCAGGCGGACTCCACGACTTGGTTAACTTGGGCGACGACTCAGGTGGCCGGTGTGCCCCGGGTCAGTCCCTTAGTAACCACTTATCTCACCGATCACCCGGCAGAACTGACCGGAACGGTGACCCAGGCAACACCAGACGATGACCTGCGACCAACGCCCCGGGCGTGGACGCGGGTCTCTGGTCTGTTACGGGAGTTAGACCACCGTGACTTGTTGGGACAAGCGGCTCTGGTGCAGGAGCTGATCCGTGGGAACCTGGGGGATGCTGTTGGTTCAGCATTTTCAGGGTACGTCCTCGAACACCGAGCAACGTTGACGGTCGCTGAAGCGTATACGGCTCCCGATGCGGTGACCCGGTTCACTCAGCTCACGCTAGCTCAACAACAGCGCTTGCTGGCCCAGGCGGTGGGTTCTCAGCGGGACTGGCCACTGACCACTGGGCGGTGGGCTCAACGCTTTGATGAACTGTTACGGGCCTGCCCACCGGATGGTCAGTTTGCAATCGCTCGGGCGGTTGCGCAGGCACCGAATTTATTGGAAGAGTTACAAGCCCAGACGGCAACCGTTCCGGCAGTCGCTAAGTTATATGCGGAACTGACAACGATTGGTCAGCGGGGCAGTCAGATCGAGGTGTAGTGGGATGCGCAGTTTGACAGCAAGCTTACAACGCCTAGCTGATCTGCCTGCTCAGACGCAATTTAGGGCAACCCAGCAAGTGTATCGCGATGCCGTGATGTATCTGTTACGGACGGACCCCTTTTATGGCCGGGTGCTCAGCCAACTGACCCTTAAGCTTCGTTCGGGGTCCGCCGTGCTGGCACTGCGGGCGGCAGCCCACGAGTGGCAACTTGTGGTCGATCCTGGACGGTTGGCTAAGGCTAATTGGACGGGGCCACAATGGTTAGCCATGTTGCGGCACACGGTGCTTCATCTCTTGTGGCAGCATCCGGAACGGTACGCAGCGGCCTTGAAGTCGCCCCATCAGGCGGCGTTGGTTCGCTGGGCAACGGATGCGGCGGTCAACGACTATTTAACGGATTTACCGGCGCAGGCGATTACTAGTCGCCGATTGCAGGCGTTGGTGGGACGACCGGTCGCACGCCGTCAGGATTCTAACGCGTATTGGCAGGTCTTACAGCGCTGGCAACGACGAACTCAACCGGGCCACGACTTACCGCAACGG
This sequence comes from Levilactobacillus namurensis, assembly GCF_032197885.1. Taxonomy (NCBI): domain Bacteria; kingdom Bacillati; phylum Bacillota; class Bacilli; order Lactobacillales; family Lactobacillaceae; genus Levilactobacillus; species Levilactobacillus namurensis. The sequence goes on from NZ_CP134159.1 coordinate 1,236,397, forward strand.
GGACCGAACGACGCTACAGCTGGCCGTCCCGTGGACGCAGCGACTGCGTGGGATGATCACCAGACCTGGACTGAGGCGCCGGCTGACTCGGCCTTAGAGCGTCAGCAATGGCGCCAGCAGTTATTTGCCACTACCGCTGCAGAATTATCGGCGAAGCAACGCGGAACGTTACCTGGTGCCATTCGGGCGGCCTTAGCTGTTGTGCCGGCTCAACGACCGTTAAACTGGCGGGCATTACTGCAGCGCTATCTGGGACAGGTCCCAGCTGGACGTCAGCCCGCTTATGGGCGGTTCAATCGGCGACAACCTTATCGGATGGACTTACCCGGTCAAGTTGTGCAGACTTGGCAGGAGATTCGGGTCTTCGTGGATGAGTCGGGATCGATGGGCAACCAGGAGATTGGCGACTTATTGGGACAGTTAGCGGGGCTCTTGGCCCTATATCCGGCGTCAATCACGGTCTATCCGTTCGATACGCAGGTCCACCTAACCGAGCGGTACCAGTTTACGGGCCGGGTCCATGACGTACAACGCGTTGGCGGCGGGGGGACCCGCTTCCAAGCGGTGTTCGATGCCTTACCGCGCCTGACGCGTCAAGCGGGACAATTGACGATTATCCTGACCGATGGCTATGGCGAAGACCATGTAACGGGGGCCCAATCAGGCAATCTGGTCTGGTTACTGACCAGCCCGGCGACACAGTTGTCGGTACAACCAGCACCGGGCGTGGTGATTAGCTTAGCGGATAATCCAGAATGGCAAGCCCAACGGGAGGGATAACGATGACGCAGATGTTAACGGCCGCGGAATTACGGGCCTTGATCTTACAGCAGCCGGCTTACCTCAATGCGCAGGCCATTTTGGCCGATGATTGGGGTGGCCGGACAACGGCGAACCCACTGTATCAGGCGCCCATCAGCATCGCGGATCTTCGCTTTGTGCGGGACCTGCAAGCCAGTGGGGTGAGTCCAGTGGTCTTGGATTTCACGGATTATGGGGCGGTTCAGACTTGGATCAGCCAGCATCAGACCTACCTGACACCGAACGTGATCAGCTGGTTGCGCCGCCCGTTTGAATAATTTAAAGGTGTAAAGAAAAAACTCTTTACATCATATCCAGAAACTGGTATATTATTACACGTTGAAAGAAATACAGGAGGTGTCTACATGTCAGTAAAGATTCGTCTGAAGCGGATGGGTTCTAAGAAGCGCCCATTCTACCGGATCGTGGTTGCCGATTCTCGGAGCCCTCGTGATGGCCGTTTTATCGAAAACGTTGGGACTTATAACCCAGTTACGAACCCAGCTCAAGTTAAGTTGAACGAAGAATCGATCATGAACTGGTTGAACAATGGTGCTCAACCTTCAGATACGGTTAAGAACTTGCTTTCGAACGCCGGGATCATGAAGCAATACCACGAAGCTAAGTACACTAAAAAGTAGTGATTAGCCATGACCGATTTTAAGGCATTAATTCTTGCAATTGTAAGCCCACTGGTAGATCATCCGGACGCGTTAGCTGTTTCTATGACAGAGACCGACCGGTTCTACGAGTATCGGTTAGCTGTTCATCCGGACGACGTTGGTCGGGTGATTGGTAAGCAAGGCCGTGTGGCACAGGCTATCCGGACAATCGTCTATAGCGTGCGCGTGCAGGGCAATAAACGGGTTCGGCTCATCATTGATGACCAACCAGCAAAGACACTCGAGTGAGGCGGCGACGTTTCCTCGAGTTTTTTGTAGCATATTTTTAAAGACAACGAAGCTAAAACTACCGCTTTACAGCCGGTCACAGTGCGGCATCCGTAAAGCGGCTCACCAAGATAGGAGAAGGATTAATGGCGTACTATACTGTAGGAACTCTGGTAAACACGCACGGCATTAAAGGGGAAGTCCGGGTCGTGGCCACGACTGATTTCCCCCAGAGCCGGTTTGCGGTGGGCGCGACTCTGTTTGCCTTTATGCCGAATCAGCCAACGCCCATTCAACTGACCGTTAAGACGGTGCGGCAACATAAGAACTTTTATCTACTCAGTTTTGCGGGACGCCCATCCATTAACGACGTTGAGGGATTGAAGACGGCGGTCTTGAAGATTGATGATGATCAATTACAGGCGGATGACCTAAAGCCAGGGGAATACTACTACCACCAAATCGTGGGCTTATCCGTGGTGACGGAAGATGGGGAACCGTTAGGAACCATTAAAGAAATCTTGTCACCAGGGGCCAACGACGTGTGGGTCGTGGCGCGACCGGGGCAGTCCGACCTGCTATTGCCCAAAATCGACCAGGTGATTAAACGGGTCGACTTGGACCAGCACCAAGTGACCGTAGAATTAATGGAGGGGCTAGACTAATGCGAATTGACGTCTTAAGTTTATTTCCCGACATGTTTAGTGGTCCCATGCACGATTCAATCGTGGGTAAGGCCATTGAGAATGGCCATTTGACGATGCCCGTGACTAACTTCCGGGATTATTCGACGAACAAGCACGGTAACGTGGACGATTACCCCTTTGGCGGGGGCGCGGGGATGTTGTTACAGCCTCAGCCCATCTTTGATGCGTTAGCGGCGACACAAGCGCAGGCGGCTGCTGAAGGCCTTCCTAAGGGCCGGGTGATTCTGACCGACCCAGCGGGTGTGACCTTTGACCAGCACGTTGCGGAGACGTTTGCCCACGAAGACCACCTGACGTTCCTGTGCGGCCATTATGAGGGCTATGATGAACGAATTCGCCAGCTGGTGACGGATGAGGTCTCTTTAGGGGACTTCGTGTTGACCGGCGGCGAATTGCCGACGATGGTCATGATCGATGCCACTGTGCGGTTGTTGCCCGGGGTCTTAGGCAACGCGGAGTCGGCGCCGGGAGACTCCTTCTCAACGGGGCTGCTGGAGTACCCGCAATACACGCGGCCAGCAGATTTCCGGGGGATGCCGGTGCCCGATGTCTTGATTAGTGGAAACCATCAGAAAATCGACGAATGGCGGCTCAAGGAGTCTCTTCGACGGACTTACTTGCGCCGACCGGATCTGATTGACCACCAGCAGTTGACGCCGTTACAGAAGCGGTTGCTCGCGGATGTACGGATTGAAGAAGAGGAACGACAAAAGCAGGAGTCAAGAAAATAACCTTTACAGGGGTTAGCAGATATGCTACACTTATTTTTGGCTGTTTAGCCACATAAACAACATTCCGCTGTCGAAACTGAGAATGAATGTTGGCGAAAGGAAAGAATAAATTATGCGCCAAAACCAATTAATTGCTAAGATTAACCAAGCTCAATTACGTGATGACTTACCAGACTTCCGTGCTGGGGATACTGTTCGGGTTCACGCCCGGATCGTTGAAGGTACCCGCGAACGGATCCAATTGTTCGAAGGTGTCGTTATCAAGTGTAAGGGTGCCGGTGTCCAAGCGACCTACACTGTTCGTAAGATCAGTAACGGGATCGGTGTGGAACGGATCTTCCCATTACACTCACCACGTGTTGCTAAGATTGATGTTGTTCGTCAAGGTAAGGTTCGTCGTAACAAGCTTTACTACTTACGTGACCTTAACGGTAAGGCTGCGCGGATTCCAGAACGTCGCCGCGGCTAATCAACAACACAAAAAAACACCAACCCTTGTGGTCGGTGTTTTTTTGTGTCCAATTTTTAGTTAAGGTTCTTCTTGATGTAATCGGCGGAAGCCTGCAGCTTGTCGAGTTCGTCTTGTGGTAGGTCCAAAGTGATCTGTTGTTCAACCCCTTGGCGACCGATAATGGCTGGGTAGGAGAGGTAAGTACCATACTCAGCGCGGTAGTTGGAGATGGGAAGTTCCTCGTGGGCGTCGTTGATGACGGCCATCGCTAAGCGAACGGCAGCGGTTGAAACCCCGTAGTTGGTGTAGCCCTTGCCGTTAAAGACGGTGAAGCCACCCATCCGGACGTCTTCGTTGATCTGGTCGAGGTCCAAGCCTTGTTTGGCAGCTAGGTCCGCGACGGGTTGATCCAGAACTTTGACGGTGGACCAGGCTGTGAATTGGGAGTTTCCGTGTTCACCCAAGTTGTAGCCTTCAACGGAGCGGGGATCGACGTGGAAGGCCTTACCGACGGCGCGTTTCATCCGAGCGCCGTCCAAGAGGGTCCCGGTCCCGATGACCCGTTCCTTAGGAAGTCCGGTGAGTTCTTGATAGAGGGAGGTCATGACGTCATTGGGATTGCTGATGACGACTAAGGTCCCGTTGAACTTGGTTTGTTTGAGCTCGTTAGCGACGGCTTTGACGTCGTCACCGGTGGGCTTGAGTTCGGCAAAGCGGTTGGGATGATCGCCCCCTAGGAGTTTGATATGCCCCACGGAAGAAATCACGACGTCCGCGTCGTCTAATTGGTGATAATCGTTGACGTAGATGTTGGTGTGGTAAGGCAGGTTCGCCATGGCGTCTTCGAAGTCCAGGGCGTCAGCTTGGACTTTCTTGAGGTTCTGGTCGATGAGCACCAGTTCATCAACGAAGCCTCCTGCGACAATGTAATGCGCGCAAGCTGCTCCGACGTTGCCCATGCCAATGATGCCAATTTTTCTAGTCATTGAAGCCACTCCTCATAAACAAAATTTTTATACATGAAACCACTTTCATTATACGCTTGATTTTGGGCGGGTTCGAGGGGGAGAGGTATCGAACTTTGCGAAAGCAAATTTATAGTTAAATGGGAAAAAGTTGTCAAGACGTCTTTTTCTTAAATGTGGGGTCAAGAAAAGTGAGTATTTTCCTGAATTTAAGTGCAGAGACGAGTATACTTTTCTGAGTGGGAACCACTAGATAGTGTGATTAATCAAAAAAAGACAACTGTATATAGTGATTCGTGCAATTATACAGTTGTAGTTAACGGTTTATGCAAAAGTGATATTTTACACAATTAGGAGCATCAAGCGGGTTTAGGTACTTATTTGTTTTTTGTCAAAATAGGACTATTTTGAAACACAATGTCAAAATAGAGATAACGCTGGTATAAAAAAGCGCTAAATTTGTCAAAATATTGGCTGTGTGGTTAATTTGGCCATGGTAGGATAAAGCTTGTAAGAAACCGATTACAAAAAAATTAGGAGGTCACATGCTTATGCAAGCGGGTGTTGTGAACGAATTGAGTTTTATAAGTCAGTTACATCCGCTAACGGTGATGGGCTACTTTATTGAATTATTTACGCTACTATTACTGTTTAATCATCTAATCCTAGTAATAGGGATACTTATTTCACTTATTGGTGTTTGTAGCTGCTATTTTGACTCTCAAAAGGTTCGTCGACTACTGGTTAGTAGTTTGAGTTTTATGGGGATTATCTTCGCGTTCAATCTTGTCTTGAATCAGACAGGTAGGCGGTTGATCTGGCAGTGGCACTTTATGAATTGGGAATTTAATTTGACTGAATCGGGCGTTATCTATGGGTTAACCATGGCTTTATCGTTAGGAGCTATGATTATTGCGTTTGTTTGGTTCAACGGTGTCATGACGATTCCCAAGATAAGTTACATATTGTTTCCAGTAGTGCCACGATTGGCAATGTTATTGACCATTTCCTTACGGTTAGTGGATTTATTTGTTCAGAAGATGGAGCGGTTAGTAATGCTACAGAAAAATCGTAACATCATAATTAGTGAAGGGAGCTTTGGTCAACGACTTAAAAGTACCGGACAACTGTTGCGAATTGTTTTGATCGATGGCGTTTCTGATTCAATGGGGACGGCAGTGCTAATGGAGGCTCGTGGTTTTGGTGCCCGGAAGCGGAGTCAGTATCAGCGCTTTTGCTTCCAAATAGCGGATGGCATCTTTTTAGGCGTGGCAACGGGATTGTTTGGTTTATTGCTCCTAGCACGGTTACAGGGATGGGGGTGGACGAGTGACGTGGTTATGGTGCAGTGGCAACACGTACATGATTGGTCACTAGTCGGATTATTAATTATTTTTATTGGATTACCACTTATTGGGGAAGGAGGATACCGATTGTGGGCCAACTAATACGAATAAATAAGTTAACCTTTAGCTATCCGGGTACCAAGACACTAGCGCTAGAAGATATTCAGTTTTCGATTCAAAAAGGGGACTTTTTAGTTTTAGCGGGAACTACTGGAAGCGGAAAGACGACTTTGTTAAAACAACTAAAGCAAGAGCTATTACCGGCAGGGCAAAAAAAGGGAGAGGTTCTATATAAGGGACAAGCGATTGCGGACATAAAGCAAACGAGCAGCGCACAAGAAATTGGGTTTGTAGCTCAGAATCCACAGACGCAGCCCATTATGGCAACCGTTATTGAAGAATTGGCTTTTCCACTGGAAAACTTAGGCTACTCTAGTGATGTTATTAATAGTCGGATTGCTGAATTGGCTAATTTTTTGGGACTTGATAAGTTCCTGACACGATCAATCAAGACGTTATCGGGTGGACAAGTTCAACTGGTAAATCTTGCATCGGTCTTGGCGCTTAAGCCGGAGATCATTCTTTTAGATGAACCGACAGCCCAGTTGGATCCGACTACTGCTCAGAACTTTTTAAACGTGTTGCGTCAAGTACATGATGAATTAGGAACGACCATTGTTTTAACCGAACACCGGTTGAGTCGGGTATTAGGGCTGGCTAACCGATTAGTTGTCTTGCAAGCAGGCAAACTCCTTTGTGATGGGAGCGTGTCCGAGGGTCTACGTAAAATGGCAAAAATGCCAGAGCTATCTGAGTTTGTGCCGCCTATTCCACACTTTTTTTTACAACATAGGATACCTGTCGCAACTTTACCGCTCTCTATTCCAGCGGGGCGTCACTTATTGGTAGCTGGTGGTGAAAAGTTCAGATTGAAGCGGAATTTGAAACCGCAGTTAGTATCTCAAGGGATACGCTTATTGACGGCCAAAAATATCACATTAGACTTTAACGGACATGTGGTGTTACGGCATCTAAATCTGGAATTATCTCAAGGAGATTGGTTGGCTATTATTGGAAAAAATGGTTCAGGTAAATCAACGCTCCTGTCGGTACTGGCCGGCCTACTAAAGCCGCAACACGGTAAAGTTCGGTTGAAAAATCAAGTTGTTTGGAAGTTATCCAATCAACTTCGCTTACAAAAAATTGCGTATCTTTCTCAGAATCCGCTTGAACAATTTAGCGGAAAAACTGTTCGTGAAGAATTGGAAGATCAGAATCGTTTAGCAGATGAGCCATTCACGACGCAACAGATAGTAACACTTATGACCGAATTGCAGTTGACTGATGTGGCCAATCATAATGTTTTTGATCTTAGCGGTGGTCAACAGCAGCTCTTGGGACTCGGAATTTGTTTGGTGACGCAACCTAAAGTCTTGTTATTGGATGAGCCCACTAAGGGACTTGATCCAACGACTAAGGGGAAATTGGGTACTATTTTGAAACGTGTACACGCTCAGGGGACGACCATTGTGATGGCTAGTCATGATATGAATTTTTGTGCGCGATATGCAAAGCAATGTACTTTCATGTTTAACGGACAAGTTAATCCACCAGTAACTAGCCGTAAATTTTTTACTCAAAACTTTATATTCACAACGGCGATTAATCGATTACTGGCAAATCAGGTGCCGACAGCCTTATTTGCCGATGATGTGACGAAACTTACGACGGTGAAAGGAGGTGAACAAAGTGACGACGCGCAGAATCGGCTGGCTTAGCCCCTTAATTATTGCCCTAGTTGGTATGGCGGTCTTATTGGGGTTAATGTTGTTATTTAAAGGAAAACACTATGTATGGTTTAGTTTTGGATGTCTAGCTTGCAGTATTTTACCGGCCTATTGGCGGTTTGAACATCAGCAAATGGGGACACGGTTATTAGTGTTCCTAGCTGTGATTGTTGCATTAGGTGTTCTGGGAAGGGTCCCGTTAGCAGCGATTCCCAATGTTCAGCTAACAAGTTTTGTAGTACTGGTCAGCTCGGTAAGCTTAGGGCCTGAACTGGGCTTCGTTTCTGGGTCGACGATGGCGTTAGTTTCTAATCTATTTTTAGGTCAAGGTCCTTGGACTCCCTGGCAAATGTTGGCTTGGGGTGTGATGGGATTACTAACGGGATTATTTCGGAAGAGCATACTTAAAGACCAACTATGGTGGATGGTTATTTGGGGTGCGTTGTGGGGATTATGGTTCGGCTGGATATTGGATTTGTGGTACGCCTTAGCGTACGTTCATCCGTTACGTCCCGCTAGTTTCTTCTTATCCTTTGCATCTAGTTTTCCGTTTGATGCACTGCATGCAGCAACGAATGCGATTAGTATTTTAGTGTTGTATCGGCCTTGGCATCGACTGATGGATCGTTTGATTTTAAAGTACAAAATTTTATAAAAAGGGTGATTGTTAATGTTTAGTACGAAAAAAGTAATGGTGGCTTCAATGACGACGATTTTAGCTTTAGGGGCCTTAGTACCGGTGGCGGATGCAGCCGGTGTAAAGAGTGCTTCTAAGAGTTATCAGACTAGTAAGCAAAAAAAAGCTTATACATACGCTAAAAAGATGTTAAAGCAAAATAAAGATGGGTTAACGTCTAAGGGAAAGATGTTTAGTAAGGCGGCGTATCCTACGACTGGTGCGGCTTCGGGGTACTCAGATTTTCTACTGGGTCTGAAAAAGCAAGGATATAAGTTTACTAAGAGTCAAAAGAAGTTAGTTAAAAAGAATCTGGTAATCTCTAAGAAAAGTGATCCTGCCACTTTAGCAACTGCGATTATTGGATTACAAGCGATTGGTGTTAATCCAACTAAGTATAAGCCCGCTGGTGCTAAGAAATCTTTGAATCTGGTTAATACGTTGTATAAGAAGTCGATGACGAAACAGACGGTTAACGTTCAGAGTCAAACTTTAATTGCAGTTTCCTCTAATAAGACGTTTAAGAAGCCAAGTAAAGCTGCTTTCTCCAAAACATCACTCAGTAAGCGCATTGCGAAGAATCAACAATCGAATCATGGTTGGGCTTATAATAATACGGTTGCCAGTGTTGATAGTGATACAACGGCCATGGCAGTCACGGCCTTAGGCATGGGGAAGAGCCATAACGGAGTAGTGACTAAAGCAGCCAAGCAAGGCCGTAACTATTTAAAAAAGAATATTTATAAGAGTGGGGCGTTTGGTTATACCTACAATGGTAAGGAGAACCCAAATGCCAACTCAACGGCAGAAGCAATCATTGCTTTGTCAACCAATAAAGCAACTGCTAAGTTGATTAACCAGAAAGCGATTAAGTCTGCTCAAAAGGCCACGCCATTACGTAACATGTTAGGGTATGTTCAGCATGCCGGCACCATTAAAGGTGCTTATAGTATGACTTTGGCTTATGGACAAGTTAGTGTAGCAACGGCCGCTTACCATAACGGGAAGTATACGAATAAGTTTGTCTATCAATTTAAATAATGACATCTTACGGAGGTTAAAGCATGAAGAAGCAGGCGGGGATTATCATTGCAATCGCTGTTACTCTTTTGACGATGGGTACGGCATTTGTCATTCAGCATTACGCGAGTGCTAATCAGCCGGTGGCTGAACAAACAGTTAGTTCGTCGTCTATATCGCGGAATGATCACTATTCTGCAAACCAATCGACGAGTTCATCGGTTACATCACAAGCGCACCATTCCGTTAAGCAGGTAACGAAGCAGTCGTCAAGACATAAAACGACTCGTGAAAGAAACGGAAAGCAGTTGACTAGGCAGAGTAAGGCGCAAACCGTAGTTCCGACCAAAAAACAAGCTTCTTCGGCATCATCTAGTCCTCAAGCTAAGGCAGCATCACAAGCAACGACCAAGCAAACCACCAAAACTACTACGTCTAGTCAGCATGCGTCTGAAACGGTGCACCTCACTGTTAGTGGTTATAAGAAAACTTTTTTTGATGGAACGGTTAAAATTAATCGGCATTCGACGGCATTTTCTGTTCTTCAAGCCTCAAAATTAAAGATCAACTATCAAAATGGGGTTGCTGTTTATGTAAGTAGTATTAATGGTTTGGCGGAAAATGAAGTTAAAGTCGGTAGTGGTTGGAAATTTAAAGTCAATGGTAAGTTTATTGATAAAGGGGCCAACAAGGAGCCTGTCTCAAATCATGATCGTGTACATTGGTACTTTACGACTAAGGGTTATTAAGGGGTGGTAAGATGAAACGGGCAATGTTTGTTGGCACTATTGGTTGTGGTAAGACAACGTTATTGCAGCGACTAAATCGTCTTACGATTCACTATAATAAAACCCAATCGGTAGAGTTTTTCAAGAATATTATTGATACACCAGGGGAATTTATTGAACATCGCCGGATGTATACTAATATTGCAACCACAGCGATGGATGCGGATGTTGTGGTACTATTGCAGAGTGTTACGGATCAGCGTCTAATTTTTCCAGAAGCTTTTAGCACGATGTTTGGTCGCCCGGTAGTAGGGGTGGTTACTAAAATTGATTTGGCGACGACGCTAGATCAATTAAAGTGGGCAGAAAAACAGCTTAGGGAAGCAGGAGCTCAACGAATCTTTGAGGTATCTGCTTTGAAGGATTTACAGTTGGATGAATTCCAAGCTTATTTAGAAGAGAAATAATCGGTTAATTAAGGGTGTCTCAGACGTGTATCATGTGCGTTGAGGATGCCCTTTTAAGGTTTTTAAAGATGAAGCAAAATAATATAAAAGCGCTTACATTATCCTGCTATTTTCCTTTAAATTAGCAAATACTTGTTTCAGTCAGGCTAATTTAAGATAAAAACGGCATAGATCCCTATGCTACACTAAAAATCGAGGCTGTTGAATAAATAAAACGATAAGGCAGGTGTTTTACAATGGATGGTTTTATTGGTGAGTTTTTTGGAACGTTAATTTTAATCGTTTTAGGTGCCGGAACCTGCGCCAGTGTTAATTTGAAAAAGACATATGGTCAGGGTTCGAACTGGACGTACATATCCGTAGCTTGGGGATTGGCGGTGACAATGGGTGTTTATGTCGGGGGCGCATTAGGCTCAGATGGTCATCTAAATCCAGCTGTAACGATTGGATTTGCTGCTTTTGGGTTTTTCCCATGGAGCGAAGTGATTCCGTATCTATTAGGACAGTTCTTAGGTGCTTTTGTAGGTGCTGCAATTGTTATTATTCATTTTTATCCCCACTTTAAAGCCAGCAAGAGTGAGTCGGAGGGAAACCAAGTGGGAATTTTTGCTACTCGACCTGCAATTTATAGCCCGTTTTTAAACTTTATGTCTGAATTAATTGCAACGTGGGCGTTTGTTTTCATCCTATTGAACTTAGGAGATTTTACGCAAGGCTTAAAGCCATTTATCGTGGGAACTTTGATCACGGTTGTGGGGATGGCACTAGGAACGACAACTGGATTTGCGTTGAATCCGGCACGTGATTGGGGTCCACGATTAGCTTATTCGGTTTTGCCGGTACCTAACCGGGGTAAGACGCATTGGGAATACGCCTGGGTGCCAATGTGTGGACCAATTGTCGGGGGCGTTCTTGCGGCTGGACTGCAGGTCCTGTTGAAGTAATAATGCGATATTAGTAGACGTATGGGGGATATAGTCTACATATTGATTATAAAAGATAAGCCAATGGTCGGAATTTTCCAACCATTGGCTTATCTTTTTAGTGCTATTTATTTTGAGAATCCTGGGAATAATCCGTATAGACCCATTGGATCACTGACTTATCGTTGGCAGGCGTTTCATCAGCGGATTGCAAAGGCTGCTGGCCATCTACTGTGTAAACCCATCCACGATTGCCGTCAGTGTCTCCTAGGTCACCAATCCGGTTGACGTAGGTCGTTCCGTCAGTTGAATCTGCAAGGTATTTGATGTGATTGGACTTGAAGAAATCCTTGGAGACGTCATAGACACTTTCACTATTTTCCCAGTCTAGTTTCCTAGGAATGGTATAAATTTTTTGAATCGTATGATTTCGTTGACGAAATTCTGAAGGGGTTAAGCCAGTCTTACGCTTAAAGATCTTTGTAAAGTAACTGGTTTGAGAGAATCCAATTTGATTAGAAATCTGCTGGATTGTATCGGTTGACAGGGCCAACTTTTCTTGAGCCAGAGCGACCTTTTGGTTGTTAACGTATTCTACAAAGTTAACGTGCAGATACTTTTTAAAAAGGCGACTTAGGTAAGAGGGGGATAAAAATGCTTTTTGAGCCACTTCGTTTAGGGATAGAGACTGTTGAATATTTTGGTGAATGTAGTCAACGGCTAGAGTGATGCTACGGCTAGCAGCATCCCGATCATCTAACTGGTCGAGTTTCATAGCACGAGTTGGCTGAGAGGACTTGGTGGGCATCGTGGCGGTTTGATGGTTACCAAAGAAGTCATGAAGGTAGTTGATCTGACTAACCTGATCGGAAGTTAGGGGTTCCCAGACTTTGACGGTTCCTAAAGTTGGGGTGTCGATAATTTCATTCATAATATTTTGCAAGTAGCTTTGTGACAAGAAGAGTCGTTTCTTTGAAACATCAGTTGTTTCGCAAAGAACTGCGCCCCAGAGTTGCTGATTGAGACTAACGGGGAAGACGGCATAATTTTCAAAGGTTTCATCGACCAGTGTACTCTCAATTGCCTCAGTATTGAGGTAAACAAAATCATCAGCGAGTAAGATACCGCCAAACCCAAAAAACATCGTTTTGATTTGGGTCAGGCTGGTAAAAGTTGCCAAAGAATGGGCTAAGGATCGGTAATCTTCTTGTTTTGGTGAATAAGTGAGCATTATATTTTTCCTCCTACTAAGCAATTAATCTATTGATGAATATATTGTCCCCGTAGCAAATAAAACGCTATCACAGAAACAGTTTAACTAAATAATAATATGAAATCAAGCGCATTTTTTCGCACGACTTGTACATATTCGCACTTTAAGTACTATCTCATAACTAACCACAAATTATTGTCAGAGATATCTGGTTATTGTTAAAAATAGTGATAGCCGGCTTTTATACAATGAAGACGTTTTCAAAAACCGCCATGCAATTTAGTGAGCTAGGCTTGTTGATTAGTTAACTAAATTGCTTGGTAATAACTGGAGGTATTGTCATGGAACAAGAAGCACTCGGTTTAATTGAAACGAAGGGTCTCGTCCCTGCCATTGAAGCAGCTGATTCAATGGTAAAAGCTGCTAACGTTGATCTGATTGGTCAAGAAAAAATTGGTCATGGCTTAGTAACGACCATGGTTCGTGGAGATGTTGGTGCCGTTAAAGCGGCTGTAGATGCAGGGGTTGCCGCTGCTGAAAATATTGGCGAAGTTTTATCGAATTACGTCATCCCACGTCCACATACCGATGTTGAAAAAATCTTGCCCCAAAAGAAGTAACGGTTATTTGGGTGTCTAGATGATGGTGCAACAACAGTTAATGAATCGGGTTTTAACTGAACTTCTGCAACAGGGGATGACGCTTCCGGCGTCATCTTCTCAATCATCGGGAGGAATAATGATGGATAATTTCTTAAACTCAACCAGCGTAGTTCCTGAATTCGTGGGAGCTAGTCAGACTGGTGACACAATTGGAATGTGTATTCCCAGTGTGGATGCAATCTTATTGGATCATCTGCATGTCTCCAAGAAATTCACAGTTATTGGGGTATTAAGTTCCCGAACGGGAGCCGGTCCACAGATTATGGCGATGGATGAAGCTGTTAAGGCTACTAACACTGAAGTTATTGATGTGGAATGGCCCCGTGATACGAAGGGAGGCGCAGGACACGGTGTTCTAATTCTCATTGGAGGGTATGATCCCTCTGATGTCCGTTCTGCCATTCAAGTGGCATTGGACAATTTAAGCCGAACCTTTGGTGATGTTTATAATGCTGCTGCGGGACACTTGGAACTTCAATTTACTGCACGTGCAGCCGGTGCTGTACATATGGCATTTGGGGCTCCTGAAGGGAAAGCTTATGGCTTGATTTGTGGAGCTCCATCAGGAATCGGGGTTGTTATGGCCGATACCGCAATCAAGACAGCAGGAGTCGATGTCTTATCGTTTGCTTCGCCGAGTCATGGTACGAGTTTTTCTAACGAAGGTACGGTTCATATTAGTGGAGATTCTGGTGCGGTGCGGCAAGCTGTGATTGCTGGTCGTGAAGTTGGGCTGAAGCTACTAGCGCAGTTAGGCGAAAAGCCAGTTGCTGATTTTCCGTCTTACATTCGCTAGAGAGGAGGAACTTTAATTGAAACGTCAAAAACGCTTTGAAGCACTTGAAAAACGTCCCATTCATTTAGATGGATTTGTCAAAGAATGGCCTGAAGAAGGTTTCGTTGCCATGATGGGGCCTAATGACCCTAAGCCAAGTATCAAGATTGAGAATGGCAAGGTTACTGAAATGGATCAAAAGCCTGCCAAGGATTTTGATTTGATTGATCTGTATATTGCCAAGTACGGGATCAAATTAGAAAATGCCGAAAAGGTCATGGCGATGGATTCCACTAAGATTGCCAATATGCTATGTGATCCGAACGTTGGTCGGGACGACATTATTGCCCTGACGACCGCGATGACACCAGCGAAGGCCGAAGAAGTTATCAGTAAGTTGAACTTCGCAGAAATGATTATGGCTACCCAAAAAATGCGACCACGGCGGACACCAGCGACGCAATGTCACGTGACGAACATTCGGGATAATCCAGTTCAAATCGCAGCTGATGCGGCCGATGCCGCATTACGGGGATTCCCAGAACAGGAAACGACAACAGCCGTTGCCCGGTACGCACCATTGAACGCCATCTCACTGTTGGTTGGAGCTCAAACTGGCCGTCCTGGGGTCATCAGTCAATGTTCCGTTGAAGAAGCTGCTGAATTGAACTTAGGGATGCGAGGCTTCACCGGTTACGCCGAAACCATTTCCGTTTACGGAACTGACAAGGTCTTTACCGATGGTGATGACACGCCTTGGTCTAAAGGATTTTTAGCATCTTGCTATGCTTCTCGTGGGTTGAAGATGCGGTTCACCTCTGGCTCCGGTTCTGAAGTCATGATGGGCTACACCGAAGGAAAGTCCATGCTGTACTTGGAATCACGTTGTATCTTCATTACCAAGGCATCCGGGGTTCAAGGTTTACAAAATGGTGGTGTTAGTTGTATCGGAATTCCTGGATCCGTCCCAGGTGGGATTCGTTCCGTCTTGGGCGAAAATCTCTTGTGCATGATGCTTGACCTTGAATGTGCTTCCGCCAATGACCAAGCCTTCTCACACTCTGATATGCGTCGGACGGAACGGCTCTTAGGTCAATTCATTGCTGGAACCGATTATATTTCTTCCGGTTACTCTTCCACGCCAAATTACGACAACACGTTTGCTGGGTCGAACACGGATGGCTTGGACTACGATGATTACTATGTCATGGAACGGGACTTAGCTATTAACGGTGGGATTCATCCTGTGACTGAAGATGCCATTATTAAGGGTCGAAACAAGGCTGCCAAGGCATTACAAGCTGTCTTTGAAGACCTGGGTCTGCCCAAAATCACCGACGAGGAAGTTGAAGCAGCGACCTACGCAAATACGTCGAAAGACATGCCTGACCGAAACATGGTTGAAGACATGAAAGCTGCCCAAGATTTGATGGATCGTGGAATCACCGCCGTTGATGTGGTCAAGGCCCTTTACAACCACGGATTTAAGGACGTTGCCCAAGCCGTCTTAGACCTACAAAAGCAAAAAGTTTGTGGGGATTTCTTACAGACGTCTGCCATCTTTGATGAGAATTGGAACGTCATTTCCGCTGTTAACGATGCCAATGACTACCGAGGTCCTGGTACAGGTTACCGGTTGGAAGAAGATACCGATGAATGGGAACGGATTAAGAACATTCCGTTTGCCATCGATCCACAGCACATGCAACTTTAGTCCGTAAGGGGGTTAACATTGTGGCTCAAGAAATCAATGAAGATTTATTACGTAATATCATTCGCGACGTGATTGCTGAAACTCAGCAGGTCGATAAGCCAATTTCGTTTAGCGAAAGCACCGCGACAGCAACTGCCGAAGTACCACACGAAACGAAGCCAGGGGCGGAAGCAGAACGGCCTGTCGATTGGTTTAAGCACGTTGGCGTTGCTAAGCAAGGCTATTCCCGCGATGAAGTTGTCATCGCTGTGGCACCTGCCTTTGCTGAAGTACTAGACCATAACTTGACGGGGATTAGCCATAAAGAAATCCTACGTCAGGTCATTGCCGGTATCGAGGAAGAAGGTTTGAAAGCCCGTGTCATCAAGGTATATCGGACATCAGATGTTTCTTTCTGTGGTTCAGAAGGTGATCACCTTTCTGGCTCAGGCATTGCCATTGCTATCCAGTCTAAAGGGACAACAATCATTCATCAGAAGGATCAAGAACCACTGTCAAACTTGGAATTGTTCCCGCAAGCACCTGTTTTAGACGGCGATACTTACCGGGCAATTGGGAAGAATGCTGCACAGTATGCGAAGGGAATGTCCCCGAGTCCAGTGCCAACGGTTAACGATCAAATGGCTCGGGTACAGTACCAAGCACTGTCAGCCCTAATGCACATCAAGGAAACTAAGCAAGTGGTTGTCGGTAAGCCGGCTGAAGAAATCGAAGTTAACTTTAACTAGGAGGAATTGGTCATGAGTGAAATTGACGACTTAGTTGCGAAAATCGTTCAACAGATTGGCGACAACGGGAGTGCCAGCACGACCGCTTCCCAATCCACGACGACAACTAACGAAAAGGAATTGAAGCGTAACGATTACCCGTTATACAGCAAGCACCCGGAATTGGTCCGTTCACCATCTGGTAAAGCCTTAAAGGACATTACGTTGGACAACGTTATTAACAACAACATCAAGTCTAACGATCTCCGAATCACGCCTGATACTTTGCGGTTACAAGGTGAAGTGGCTAGCGATGCGGGGCGGGATGCCATTCAACGGAACTTCAAACGGGCCGCTGAATTAACATCTATTCCGGATGCACGGTTATTGGAAATGTACAATGCCTTGCGACCATACCGGTCCACAAAGGCCGAGTTGTTGGCGATCTCTAGTGAACTAAAAGACAAGTATAATGCTCCAGTGAACGCCGGATGGTTTGCAGAAGCCGCTGACTACTATGAATCTCGTAAGAAACTCAAGGGTGACAACTAGTTAGGAGTCTTCGTATGGCAAAAGTGATTGGGGTTGACATTGGTAACTCATCAACAGAAGTGGCGCTAGCTGACGTTTCCGAGAACGGTGAAGTCCAATTTATCGGTTCTGGAATCTCCGCGACCACAGGGATTAAGGGAACGAAACAGAACCTGATTGGAATCAAAAAGTCACTCAGACAAGTGTTAGATACGACCCATCTTGAGCTAAATGACATTGATTTGATTCGAATTAACGAGGCAACGCCAGTTATTGGGGATGTGGCGATGGAGACCATTACGGAAACCGTCATCACGGAATCCACGATGATTGGCCATAATCCGAACACGCCGGGTGGTTTAGGAATCGGTTCTGGATATACTGTTGAACTCCTACAGCTCCTCAAACAGACCGACAAGTCACGGAAGTACATTGTTTTGATTCCGAAGACTATCGATTTTGAGGATGCCGCGAAATTGATCAACGTATACACCAAGGCTGGCTTTCAGATTACCGCTGCGATTCTCCAAAATGATGATGGGGTCCTGATTGATAATCGACTAGAAAGCAGAATTCCTATTGTGGACGAGGTTTCCCAAATCGACAAAGTTCCCGTTGGAATGCTGGCAGCAGTCGAGGTGGCGGATAAAGGGAAAGTGATTTCTCAGCTTTCTAACCCGTATGGCATCGCTACGCTTTTTGGTCTCACTTCTGATGAAACCAAAAATATTGTCCCGGTTTCCCGGGCCTTGATTGGTAACCGTTCAGCGGTGGTCATTAAGACACCAGAAGGGGATGTGAAAGCACGGGTCATTCCGGCCGGTTCAATCAAAATCGAAGGCATTCGTGATTCAGATTCCGTTAATGTTGCCGCCGGCGCCGAAGCGATTATGAAGAAAATCAATGAGTTTGATCGGATTCAGGACATCACAGGTGAGTCGGGGACCAATGTTGGCGGCATGCTGGAAAAAGTACGGCAGACGATGGCGGATTTGACGGCTAAGCAAAACAAAGATATTGCGATTCAAGATTTACTGGCGGTCAATACGTCAGTGCCCGTGAAGGTTCAAGGTGGTCTGGCCGGTGAATTTTCAACTGAGGAGGCTGTCGGTATTGCTGCGATGGTCAAGTCTGATCACCTACAGATGCAGGTGATTGCCAACCTGATTCAAGACGATATGCATATTCCGGTCGAGATTGGGGGAGCTGAAGCTGAAGCTGCTATTCTCGGGGCCTTGACGACACCGGGAACCACCAAGCCGATTGCAATTTTGGACTTAGGAGCTGGATCAACGGATGCCTCGATTATTAACAAGGAAAATCAAATCGTGGCGATTCATTTAGCCGGTGCCGGTGACATGGTCACCATGATTATTAATTCCGAATTGGGGTTAGATGATATTTATCTAGCTGAGGATATCAAAAAGTATCCGTTAGCTCGGGTCGAAAACCTTTTCCAAATTCGTCATGAAGATGGTACTGTCCAGTTCTTTGATAAGCCGTTACCATCTGACATCTTTGCCCGGACTGTGGTCATAAAACCTGATGGTTACGTGCCATTGCCAGGTGACTTGAACATTGAAAAGGTCAAGACGATTCGGCAGACGGCGAAGAAGCGAGTCTTCGTTGAGAACGCTCAGCGGGCCTTAAAACATGTGAGTCCGACTGGCAACATCCGTGACATTCCATTTGTGGTTATTGTAGGAGGGTCTGCTTTGGACTTTGAAATCCCGCAATTAGTTACTGATGAACTGTCCCACTACAATTTAGTGGCGGGTCGTGGAAATATTCGTTCGATTGAAGGACCACGAAACGCCGTGGCAACGGGGTTAATTCTCTCGTATGCCCAGGAAAGAAGGGACGCTCATGTCAGTTGACACGGACCGACCAGCAATCTTGATTGCGGTGACCTCCGATACGACCGTTCCCACTGATTTGAAAGCGCTACTAGACGGAATTGAGGAAGAAGAGATTCCGGTTAATATGGCGCAAATTAGCGTACCAACGGCGGTCGAACGAGCCTATCAGGCAGCCCTAGCTTCCCGACTTTCTGTGGGAATCGGATTCGATGACCAACAGATTATCGTTCACTACAAGAACTTGCCCAGTGATCAGCCACTATTTAGTGTCTCTCGGACGGATACCGCGCAGTTTCGGGCACTGGGAGCGAATGCTGCTCGATTAGTCAAAGGTGTGCCCTTTAAGAAGTTGAAGGATTAGGCGGTGAAAAAACGATGCAAACAATTGGTTATATTGAAGTTTCGGGGTTGACCAACGCAATTGTGGTTGCTGACAAGATGTTAAAGACTGCAGAAGTTGAGTTATCGGCACTGGATAACACCAAAGGTGGTGGCTGGATCATGGTTGTCATCAAAGGTGATGTGGCTGCCGTGTCTGTCGCCATCGAAATCGGTAAGCAGACGGTGGGTGATGCTTACGTCGGATCAACTGTCTTAGCAAATCCGGCGCCAGGAATCGATGGGTTAAGTCAAGGGGGCCTATTTACCACCCCGGGGCCCAGACCGGATCCTGATCCCCAGACGCCAACACCAACTAAGACTTCGGAACACTCGGTTGGTAAAGTACCCCAGGTTGAAGTGATCCAACCGGAAACATCGGGAACCGCACCGACAAATGGTGTGCCTGTCAAGGTACAACCGGTGGAAGACGTCACGGAAACTACAAAGAAAGCCACGTGTAACTTGTGTGGCGATCCTAAGTGTTCGCGAAAACTTGGCGAACCTCGCAAAAAGTGTCTCCATTATCGAGAACTGTTTAGCAAAGACCACAAATAATAGGAGGAAATTATTATGAATAACGCTTTAGGAATGATTGAAACCAAAGGATTAGTTGCTTCGATCGAGGCCGCTGATGCAATGGTCAAAGCAGCCAATGTTGAAATGATGGGCCAAGAAAAAATTGGAAGCGGCCTAGTCACAGTTATGGTTCGTGGTGATGTTGGTGCCGTTAAGGCTGCCGTAGATGCTGGAGTCGCTGCTGCTGAGAACATTGGTGAAGTGATGAGTTCATATGTTATCCCTCGCCCACATGCTGAAGTTGAAAATATCTTGCCTAAATCTAGTAACTCAGTTAAGTAAATATCAGCACTAAGTAGAGGTGGAATTCACTATGGATGAAACACAATTACGCGATTTAATTCATCGCATTATTCAAGAAGAAATGGATCCCAATCGGATTCCAATTGGGGTGTCTAACCACCATATTCACTTGACGGAAGAAGATTATCACATTCTGTTTCCACACCAAGAAATGGAAATTTTTAAGCCTCTTAAGCAGCCTAAAGAATTTGCTTCCAAGCAGGTTGCCGACATCGTGGGACCTAACGGGCGGATTGAACATGTCCGGATTCTAGGCCCTTGCCGGAAGCATTCTCAAGTCGAAATTGCTCGCTCTGAAGCCATTCAAATCGGCGTTGACGCTCCCATTCGGTTGTCTGGTCATTTAGATGGTGCGCCCAGTGTTAAGTTGGTTACGCCGGATGGAGAGGTTACGGTTCAAGGGGTCATCATTGCCAAGCGGCACATTCACATGAGCAATGACGATGCCAAACGTTTCGGCGTCAAGCTAGGAGATACTGTTTCGGTCGAGATTGATTCCGAAAATCGAAAGACTATCTACAATGATGTTATCTGCCGGCCCCGCGAAGACTTTATCTTAGAAATGCACATTGATACGGATGAAGCCAACGCAGCCAATGTTGGTCGTAACACGGTGGGACATTTGATCAAGCCTCAACACTAGAGGGATGACCAGTCGTTTGAATTCTAATTGAAGTTGGTGATTAACTTGGATTCTTTAGTTGAAAAGGTGATGGCCCAGTTAGCCAAACGGCAACATCAACAATATGACTGTACCTATCAAGCAACCGTGTCGGTTCCTGATACCCAGATCTTTTTAGATTACGCGACCGTTGTAATTACCAATGTTTCGATTGAACTTTTGACGGCACTCTACCGGTTAGACACGGACAATGCTTGGGTTGCTTGGATTTTGCAAGGAATCGATTACCAAGTCACTTTTCAACTTAGTTTGAATGAACTTGCGGTTCACTTTATTCCACGCAAGATGTTGTTAGACTGGCCAATTCTCTTCATTACCAATCGTCATCAGCTAGTGCAGGCGTTGGCCCACCGGGTCGTGACGCGTCAGGATCTGGCAGCCATGCCGGACAAATCCTTGGTGGTTGTAACCAGAGACCAGCACCTGACGGCTGAAGCAACTGATTTACTGGCTGCTAAAGACATGAAACTACAAACAAGGACTGATGAAGATTGTATATGGCAAAAGTAGTAGGGAGCGTGGTTTCCACGCAGAAGGATCCGTCGTTGGTTGGACGGAAACTAATGATCGTGCAGCCAGTTAACTCTGATGGTCAGTCGGTCCGGCACCAAGAAGTGGCTGCTGATTCAGTTGGGGCTGGTGTTGGTGAATATGTTCTATTAGTTCGCGGTGCCGGTGCCCGGCGTGCCAGTCAGCTGGATGACGGGTTACGGGACGTCAATGATTGCGCCATTGTGGGAATTATTGACCGCTTCGATAAGTAAAGGTAAGTGAATTTAAATGCCAATTTATACTAAGGGTGGCGACAAAGGCACGACTAGTTTGTATGACGGGCAACGGGTAAAAAAAGATTCCTTGCGGGTTGAAACTTACGGAACCTTCGATGAATTGAATGCAAATATCAGTCTCGCAGACAAATTGTGTGTCAATCCAAAGAATAAGGCCATCTTACAGCGTGTCGAATATAAGATGTTCTTTTTACAAGGCGAAATCGCCACACAGAACACTCAAAAATTTTTGGAAAATAGCCGGACAATTTCGGATGATGACGTTCATGAGCTTGAACAAATTATCGATCACTATACGACAGAATTGCCCAAGGTCACAAGCTTTATCCTCCCGGGTGCAAGCCTGGCGGGGGCCCAACTCCATATTTGCCGAACGGTGTGTCGACGAGCAGAACGTCAATTTGTACGCTTCAGTACAGATACGGACGTTCGACCAGTTCTGGAACGATATATCAATCGGTTGTCTGACTTTATGTACATCATGGCCCGTTCCGAAGACCATGAGGCGTATGTCCAACAAGTGACAAATGAAGTGCTGAAACGGTATGCACAAGCAGTGGGGCGATAAATAATGGATGAAGAACAGTTAACTCAAATTATTCGTGACGTGATTGCTAAACAAGGAGGAGAAACGATGAACAACTTATTTGATCGTCATAAAATGGAAAAGGTAATTGACGCAGCTGTAGCACGCGCCGATGAACTGAAAGTTGGGGTATCCATCTGCTTGATGGATCAGGCCACTAACGTTCAGATGTTCTATCACATGCCGAACGCCAACCTGGTCAGTTCAACGCTGGCTCCTAAAAAGGCTTGGTCCGCCATCGCGATGAAAGAACCAACGAAGGACATCAGCAAAGATATCCAACCTGGTGCCCCTCTTTATCAGATGGAAACCATGCTGGACGGTAAATTAGTTTCTTTCCCTGGCGGTATTCCATTGGTCCTGGACGGGACACCAATTGGCGCGATTGGTGTCAGTGGTGGCTTAATTGAAGAGGATCAATCAATCTGTGAAGCAGCGGTAGCTTCCTTTATGAAGGAGAGTAAGTAGGCATGGCAGAAAATATTGAGGCACAAATCAGACGAATTTTAAATGAAGAGCTCCACCAGTCTGGGACCAGCAATGGCCCGGCTGCTGGCAATGGGCATAACGGAATCTTTAAGACGGTTGACGAAGCGATTGCTGCGGCGAAAATAGCGCAAGAAGATTATGTTGATCAACCAATTTCCATGCGGAACAAGGTTCTAGATGCTATTCGTGAGGGTTTCCGGCCTTACATCCAAAGTATGGCAGAACGTATCTACAAGGAAACCGGCATGGGAACTGTCGAAGCTAAGGTTGCTAAGCTCCACAACGCCCTGTATAACACACCAGGTCCTGAAATTTTACAACCAGAAGCCGAAACTGGCGATGGTGGCTTGGTCATGTACGAATATGCACCATTTGGTGTCATTGGAGCGGTCGGTCCTAGCACTAATCCTTCCGAAACTGTGATTGCCAACGCTATCATGATGTTAGCCGGTGGAAATACGGTTTACTTTGGTGCCCATCCAGGTGCCAAGGACATCACACGTTGGACAATTGAAAAGTTAAACGAATTGGTTGCTAAAGCTACAGGATTACATAACCTGGTGGTGTCAATTGAAGAACCTTCCATTGAATCCGTTCAGGCCATGATGAAGCATCCCGACATTGCAATGCTCTCTATCACGGGGGGGCCTTCCGTGGTTCACCAAGCCCTAATCAGTGGTAAGAAGGCGGTTGGTGCCGGTGCTGGTAACCCACCTGCCATGGTTGATGCAACGGCGAACATTGCGAAGGCTGCGCACAACATCGTTGATTCTGCTGCTTTTGATAACAATATTCTGTGTACCGCAGAAAAGGAAGTTATCGTGGAAGCCAGTGTTAAGGATGATTTGATTACGAAGATGCAAGAAGAGGGTGCCTTCCTAGTTACTAACATGAACGACGTCAACAAGTTGGCGGACATGACCATCGGGCCTAAGGGAGCCCCTGACCGGAAGTTTGTTGGGAAAGCTGCCACCTACATTTTGGATCAAGCAGGAATTCATTATACGGGTAATCCAAAACTGATTATTATGGAAACCGAAAAGGATCACCGCCTTGTCACGACCGAAATGTTGATGCCAATTTTACCAGTTGTCAGCTGCCCTGACTTTGACCACGTCTTAGCTACCGCGGTTGAAGTTGAGCAAGGTTTGCATCATACGGCTTCGATTCATTCCGAAAACTTGCCTCACATCAATAAGGCAGCGCACCGGATGAACACGTCGATTTTCGTGGTCAACGGTCCAACCTATACTGGAACGGGTGTCGGTGCAGCCGGTGCCCATGCTGGGGCCTCAGCTCTGACGATTGCTACGCCAACTGGTGAGGGGACCGCAACGGCGAAAACCTATACGCGTCGTCGCCGGTTGAATTCACCAGAAGGCTTTTCATTGCGGACTTGGGAGGCGTAAAGCCATGGAAGAAATTCAAATTCCAACCAAAATTTATTCGGGAACAGATAGTTTAGACCGGCTACAGGACTTACACGGTAAGACTATCTTGATGGTTTGCGACGCCTTCTTACCAAATACGCCGACACTGAAAACGATTTGTGGTGAACTCGATAGTAGTAATCAGATTGAAATTTTTTCTGACGTGAAGCCTGATCCACCGTTGAAAAACATCATGAAGGGGGTTGAACAGTTCACAACCCTTAAACCCAACGTCATGTTAGGCATTGGAGGCGGTTCCGCCATTGATACCGGGAAAGCCATTCGCTTCTTTGGTGAAAAGATTACGAACACTTGTCTGGATTGCTTTATTGCCATTCCAACGACCAGTGGAACTGGTTCCGAAGTCACGAATACCAGTGTAATTTCCGATACCGAGAACCAGCGAAAGTTCCCCATCATGGAGGACTATTTGACGCCAGATATCGCGTTATTGGATCCACAACTGGTCATGACGGCACCCAAGAGTGTCACAGCATACTCTGGGTTGGACGTCTTGACCCATTCCTTAGAATCGTTAGTTGCTAAGGGAGCTAATACCCTGACGGATGCCTTGGCTGAAAAGGGCGTGGACGTGATAACCCATCATTTGGTCACCTGCTACAAACATGGGGACGACACCGTTGCCCGTAAGGTCGTGCATGAAGCTTCCTGTGGTGCCGGTATTGCATTCAATAATGCTGGTTTAGGGTTCTGCCACGCGCTAGCCCATCAACTAGGGGCCAACTTCCACGTACCTCATGGCTTGGCTAACGCAATGTTGTTGCCTTATGTAGTCAGCTACAATGCGGAACACGACGAAGTAGCGATGCACAAGTATGCGATTGCGGCGAAGAAGGCTGGTTTAGCTCCGCAAGGTATGGCGGACCGGGTTGCTATTCGGCGGTTGATTAATCAAATTCGATTGATGATGCGTCAGATGGATTGTCCAGCCACCTTACAGAGCTTTGGTATTGATGCTAAGGACGCGTTAGCCGCAACGGATACGATTGTGGCTAATGCTAAGTTAGACGCAACTTTCCCAGGAAATCCAGTAGTTCCAAGTGACGAAGATTTAGCGGCAGTTTATCACCAAATTATTAAATAACGGATGACGTTATACAAAGAGGGAATCACATTATGTCACAGAAGATTTTAGCCATTAATTCAGGTAGTTCATCCCTGAAATTCAAGCTTTATGAATTATCGGAACAAACGGTTTTGGCCAGTGGTCACGTTGATCGTATTGGCCAACGGAATAGTACGTTTACATTTGAGATTCACGGACAAAAAACTATTCAAGCGGAGAAGATGGACGACCACCTTGCCGCGATTCAAACCGTGGTGAATGGTCTTTTGACCAGTCATGTGATTGAACACAAATCAGAAATCATAGCGGTGGGTCATCGAATCTCACATGGTGGGCGTTTCTACACGCATCCGGTTAAGGTTGATGCTGCAGTGAAGGCTAAGATCAAGGAACTCTCTGTATTATCGCCTCTCCATAATCCTGTGAATCTTGCTGGAATCGAGGCATTTGAGAAAATTTTACCAGAGGCAGCGGAGGTCGCCACCTTTGACACGTCTTTTCATTACACGATTCCTCCCAAGGCTTACATGTATGGTCTACCGTACAATTACTTTAAAGATTACGATATTCGGCGCTATGGGTTTCATGGCCCGTCGCATGAATACATTGTCTTGAAGGCCCGGGAACTATTCGGGGCTCAACAGACGCGTCGGATGATTACGTGTCATCTGGGGAATGGTGCGAGCCTGTGTGCCGCCCTCGATGGAAAATCCGTGAATTCTTCCATGGGATTTACACCTCTGGCAGGGCTCTTGATGGGGACCCGTTCGGGTGATATCGATCCAGAGATTATTCCCTTTATCGAGGAACGCTTCCACATGTCTTCCGAAGACGTGCGTAAAATGCTTAACCAAGATTCGGGCTTACTCGGCCTGTCAGGATTATCGAATGATGTACGTGACTTGAATCAGGCTGCTAAAGCGGGTAATCAACGCGCTCAGTTAGCTTTGGACGTTTATGTTCATCAGATTCAACAGTACATTGGCGCCTACACAACTGACCTGAACGGACTAGATATGCTAGTCTTCACGGCTGGCGTCGGGGAACATTCCGCCATGATTCGGCAAGCGGTCTGTGCACAATTAGCGTTCCTGGGTGTTAAATTGGACGATGAGAAGAATCGAGCTAACGCGTTGCGAATTGATGCGCCGAATAGTCGGGTTAAAGTGGCGGTGATTCCGACCGATGAGGAAGCTATTATTGCACGGGACATCAAGCAAGTTTTAGGCATCAAATAACGTGTTGTTAGGAGAAGGAGGCGGCAAAGATGACCAGAAATATTGATCGGACGATTCAAGAATATGTTCCGGGCAAGCAGGTTACCTTGGCCCACATCGTCGCTAATCCCACTCAGGATATCTATGATAAACTTGGGATACAATCACCGAAAAATGCGTTGGGGATCCTCACAATTACACCAGCTGAGGCGTCGATTATTGCTGGGGACGTTGCGACTAAGGCTAGCAACGTTTCGCTAGGCTTTATTGATCGGTTCAGTGGCTCCGTGGTGATTGTTGGTGAAGTTTCAGAGGTTGATTCGGCGTTACATCAAGTAATTGAAACGCTTCATGACCTTCTAGACTTTGATATTCCAACGATTACGCGTACTTGAGGTGTTCAGCGATGGTTAATACAAGTCAGTTTAAGTTTGATAAGCAACAAACGATGCGTTGCGGACTTCAGGTCCGGAACGCTTTCGTTCTAGCACCGTTAGATTTGCAGTTATCGTTGTTTGATGGGACCGTTAGTCGTAATGACCTCTGGTTTCATCAACGACATAGTCAGACGGTTGGTCTGGATATTGTGGGGTCTGCCTACGTAAATGTGTGTGCCAGTACGGCAAGTGGATCGATTAGCGTGGCGACTGATGACACCGTTGCGGGCTTACATCAGTTGGCGCAACGGATTCATCAGCAGGGGGCCCGCGCAATTCTGCAACTTTCCCATGCGGGTCAACGAGCATATGTGGATTATCGATATTGGACGGCGATGGGGCCGAGTCCCACGGCAACGTCTGTGGCAATGAATCGCTTTGAGATTCAACAAGTTATCAGTGATTTTGGTCGTGCAACGGAGCGGGCGATTCAAGCGGGCTTTGACGGCGTTGAGCTTCAAGGTGCCAACCGGTTTTTGCTCCAGCAATTTATGTCCCCCTATACGAATCACCGCCAAGATGAATTTGGTGGTTCACTGGCCAACCGGGTTCGGGTTCCAATTCAAATTGTACAGCGTGTGCAACAGGTGGCCGCACATACTGCACAGCGTCCCTTTGCAGTTGGTTATCGGCTGTCCCCTGAAGAGCGCCAGCCAGGTGGACTTCGGCTCATTGATACCTTGGTCTTAGCGCACTTGCTAGAAGCTTTGCAGATTGACTACTTAAGCCTGTCATTGCATCAATACCACCAACCGGCCGTGACGGGATATACTGTTGCACCGGTGATTCAGATTTTCCACGACCAGCTTAAGACGTTACCCTTAATGGTTGCGGGTGGAATTCGAAATCAACGTGATTTACTAACACTGGCAGAAGAGAGTCAGTGGGTAGCTTTGGGTAAACCGATGATCTTTAATCCAGATTGGCCGAAAGACCGACGTTGCGATATTGAGCAGACGCAATCGATGATTTCAGCAGAAGACCTAGGTATCAGTCCTACCTACGTCCGGCAGCTATTACGTAAGGGAGGCGTCGTAAGATGACCATTAAACCGGCACGCGTATTGACTATCACGGGAGGGTTTAATTTTCGTGAGTTAGGTGGTTATTCCACGGTGAATGGTGCAACGGTTGCGTGGCACCGACTCTTACGAACCGCCCATTTAAGTGATTTGACGGCCAATGATTGGCGAGACCTTCAGGCGTACGGCGTGGGACAGATTATCGATTTACGTTCTAGGGCTGAGAGGCGTCAGTTCCCAGATATGCCGCAACCCGGGGTTACGATGCATGTTATTCCGGTTTTTGACAATGATGAGACGGAAAGTTCGACAGCCGCCGCACAGACGCACCGTGAATTTTCGATGAATCCAAATGGGGGATACCGGCGTATGCTGTACGTTTATCGTCGGTTAATTATTAACCCAGGCGCACAACGTGCTTATCGCCAGTTGTTTGAGACACTACTGACAACGCCGAAGAATATAGCAACGATTTTTCACTGCTCCGCAGGAAAGGATCGGACGGGAATTGGAGCCGTATTTATTCTCAGTGCCTTGGGAGTGCCCCGCAAGCAAATTCTTGCCGATTATCTCTTAACGAATCCAGCCTCGACACAACACATTGAGGCACGGGTAGAGGATGCGAAAAATCGATACCGAACAATAGCCTTTCAACAATCGATTCGGGATCTTGCCTCCGTGAACGTAGATTACCTGCAACAGGCCCTGATGCTTGTAGATTATCAGTACGGCGGGATGCAAGCGTATTTGCAGGGGGTCCTTGGAATGACCCCGCAACGGCAACAAATTCTCCGTCAATTATATCTGACGCGAAGATGCGACTGACGGGGATTCGCACGTGAAAAGGAGGTGTTAACGATGAAAAAAATTGGTTTGATTGCGGGTAGCTTACGGCAGAAATCGTTAGCGCGACAATTAGCAAGAAATCTCGGAAGTTTGTTGCCCAGCGAATTATTACCAGTATGGGTTTCAATCGATGACCTGCCCCTTTATTCTGATCACTTAAATGACCAGGCACAACGAGCGTGCGGAGATTTTTTGACTCAAATCGCTGGCTTAGATGGCTTTTGTTTGGTTACCCCCGAAATCAATCATGAAATGCCCGGCTGCCTCAAGAACGCTTTGGACATTGCTTCGGCGACGAAACAAGGGAATCTATGGTTGGGAAAGCCGGCCATTATTGCTAGTGTTTCGACGGGGACAATGGGTGGTATTAGTGCGAGCGCATCTGTCAAGCAGGTAGCGTTAACGATAGGCCTTCGGGTGATTCAGCCCAGTGAACTTTATTTTGGGGATCTTCCCAATCTGCTGGCCCCGTCAGGGCTGTTGCGAGCTGATCAAGAAACTTTGAGTTTACTTGAACTGTCAGTGACGCATTTAGCGACGGCCTTGGGGGTCCAACACCCGTTAAACTTTCATCTTACTGACCAACAATTGACGTTGGTTCGAGGGGAAAAAGAGGTCGGAACTGCTGATCTGACAATTGAGGGTGACCTATTGACGATTAAAAGAATCTTGATTCCTGAGGTGAGTCGTGGTCAAGGAATTGCGGCCCAGGCAATGGTCAGATTATTGGTCATTGCGCAGTTGTTTAGCTGGGCTATCGTTCCAGAATGTGCATACGCTCGGTGGTTCTTTGACCACCACGTTGCAGCTCAGCGGTTACTAGCGCAGAATGATTAAATGTTAGTTATATGCACTCTAACGTGACGATGGCAAGTTGGCCAGCGCCACGTTTTTCGTTCAGTCACTAGCCGAACCCACATTATCCGGTAGGTCTAAACCTTTTCGTGACTTATGATAGGCGACGAAGAGGGTGAGGAGATTGAAGTTGACGACGCAGGCCCTTTCAGGGACGGGGATGCTGATTACCTTAGGCATCGTTTATGGTGATATTGGAACATCGCCCTTGTACGTAATGAATGCGATTCTGGGGCAGAGCCGGCAACCCACTGGAACGAGTTCCAGTGCCCTGTTGGGTAGTATTTCGCTAATCTTTTGGACATTGATGTTGATTACAACCATTAAATACGTGATCTTGGCGATGCACGCAGATAACCGTAATGAGGG
Organism: Levilactobacillus namurensis; assembly: GCF_032197885.1. Lineage (NCBI taxonomy): Bacteria > Bacillati > Bacillota > Bacilli > Lactobacillales > Lactobacillaceae > Levilactobacillus > Levilactobacillus namurensis. Next base: position 1,266,417 of record NZ_CP134159.1, read on the forward strand.
TGGTATTTTTGCCTTATACGCGTTGGTACGTGAACAAGCGGCTTGGTTGATTGGTCCCGCGCTAGTGGGTGGTGCCGCTTTGTTAGCGGATGGGACACTGACGCCGGCGGTAACTGTAACGTCTGCCATTGAAGGACTCAAAGGGCAGAATCTAGGCTTTTTAAGCATTGGTGAGAACCAAGGTGTCGTCTTAGGTATTGTAACGGGAATTTTACTGGGCTTGTTTATGATCCAACGGTTTGGAACCGCACGGATTGGTCGCTCGTTTGGCCCCATTATGCTGGTATGGTTCAGCTTTATTGGGGGCGTTGGTGGCTACAATTTATTAGCGGCTCCCGGTATCTTGCGGGCCCTCTCGCCCGTATATGCCTTGCAGTTTTTGATTAGTCCAGCTAACCGGCAAGGTCTCTTTATCTTGGGAAGCATCTTCTTAGCGACCACCGGTGCCGAGGCCTTGTATTCTGATATGGGGCAGGTCGGTCGTCGTAACATTTACGCGACGTGGCCCTTCGTATATACGATGCTAATGCTCAGTTATCTGGGCCAGGGGGCCTGGCTACTACGGCATCCCACATTGACCACAGTCCAGCTGCATCACTTGAACCCGTTCTATAGTATGGTGCCCAGTCATCTGTTAGTCTTGGCGATCATCTTAGCGACGTTAGCTGCTATTATTGCCTCACAGGCGCTGATTACCGGATCCTATACCCTGGTGCACGAAGCCATTGGACTCAAGCTCCTGCCGAAGCTACGGATTAAGTTTCCGGGAAATGAGATTAGTCAACTGTATATCGCCACGGTTAACTGGCTACTGTGCGGCATTACGTTGAGCATTGTCTGGTATTTTCAGACGTCGGCGCACATGGAAGCCGCCTATGGCTTAGCGATTACATTGACCATGTTGATGACGACCCTCTTACTGCACGCCTTTTTGCGCCCTCAGCATCCGTGGGGTGCTCGGTTCTTTCTGGTCGGATTTGGGACGTTGGAGAGTCTGTTTCTGTTGGCCAGTCTGGTGAAATTCTGGCACGGTGGCTACGTGACTCTGTTCTTGACCCTCGTGATTTTAGTCGTTATGGTCTTTTGGTACGAGGGAAACCGGCGTCGAGACGCCAACCTTCAACAGACGGAGTACGTGCCGTTATCGGCGTTTATCCCGCAACTACAGAAACTGAGTCACGACGCGGAGGTCCCATCGTTTGCGACCAACCTGGTTTATATTAACCGGGTCCGCTCTAACTTAGCGATTAAACGTGCGGTCATTTACTCCATCTTAGATCAGCAGCCTAAGCGCGCGCGGGTCTACTGGTTTATCACGGTCAACGAAACGGACAATCCGGACGATTGTTACTACACGGTCAACATGCTGGGAACGCGTAACGTGGTGGACGTTCAGCTCTACTTAGGATTCAAGAAGCCTCAGCGGTTGAACGTCTACTTGCGCCAAATCGTAAACGAGCTCCTAAACGATCACTTGATTGATCCGCAAACGCCACACTATTCCAGTGTGCCGCACCGCCGCGTTGGCAACTTCAAGTTCATCATTTTGAATCAACAGTTCCAGGACCTAAGTGCGCACGACCTGTCTTGGTTGGACCACTTGTTGATCGGTGGGCGGTTGCTTCTGCAGAAGATCACGTTATCTTCTGCACGGTGGTACGGCCTGGAATTCAGTGACGTGATTGAGGAAAAGGTTCCGTTATTTATTGGGCAACAACCCGATTACAGTTTAAAACAGAAAAAAGTAACCCATTAGATGGACGCAAAAGGGGGACCCACCAGTAACGGTGCGTCCCCCTTTTGGGGCGAATCTGTTCTGTTATGAACTTAGTCTTCGTCAGTTGACGTGACTTGGTCGCGCTTCTGCGCGTTACGGTAGAAGATCCACGCAACGGCACCGAAGAAGATTGGTCCGATGATCGTCCAGAAGGCGGTCATGTAATCTTGTTCCAGAATTGGTTGTAAGCAGGTGAAGCCAATCCCACCCACTAGGATAATCATGACAATCGTGGTGATGGTGTTGGTCCAACCTTTGCTGGTAAAGATTTCGAAAGGCCGTTCCAGATCAGTACGCTTCTTGAAGAATGGGAAGGCCCCAATCAAGAAGAGGTAAGGGAAGGACGTGGAGACGTTCCCCATGTCGGTCAGAATCAGGTAGAACTCGTTGGCGGCTGAGCCCCCGAAGGCAACTAAGAAGATGAAGACGGCCACGATAGCGGCTTGAATCCACATCGCATAGGCCGGCATCCCGACTTTGTTCAGCTTAGTCATCTTCTTAGGCCACAGGTTGGGGTTGGACCCTAAGATGAAGGACTTCAACGGTGAGTAGATCAGAACGAAGAAGGACCCCATGTAAGCCATAAACATACTCAACCCCGTTAATCGGGCGAATAGATGACCTAAGCCCACGGCCGTTCCAGCTGAAACGCCCAGAGAATGCCCTAAGACCAGTCCTAAGTTGTTCATTAAGACGTAGGTGATATTCCCCAGGTTGACTTCACTCTTACCTAAGATTTGGGTCCAGTTGGTGCTGACCCCCCACAGGAAGATGGAGACGGAGTACATGATGGTAATGGCAATCGTGGAAATGATCAGTCCCTTAGGGAAGGTCTTTTCCGGACGGTCCATGCTATCCGTGATGCCCCCCATGGATTCCATTCCGGCGTAGGCGAAGACCGCATACGTGACGAAGGAAATCAGGGCCATTGGCGACGAGAAGGATGGATTTGGTGAAGCAACGAAGCTGTGGGCCCCGTGAATGGGTTCTGCTAAGACACCCTTATTTGCGACCAGGATCACGATGCTGGCAATGAAGAAGATGGCCGTCAGGAACATCACGAACATCCCCCCAATCGAGGAGATTTTGGCAATGGAGCTGACCCCACGACTAGCGAAGAAGGTGACCACGATAATCCACAGAATCCCTAAAAGTCCGATGGTCTGAGTTGAGGTCAGGCCGAACAGGGACCAGGTCTGGGTCTTATCGCTCCCTGAGATCAGTGTGGAGAGGGGAATCCAGACCTTGCTGGCCGTGGAAAGCATCCAGATGATCCAGGAGGATAACCAGATGAAGGTCCCGATAAAGGCCCACTTCTCACCGATGGACCCCGCTAACCAGGAGTAGATTCCTCCTTTAGCTTCCTTAAAGGCGGAGCCGTATTCGGCCATCATTAAGGCACTAGGTAAGAAGAAGAGCAACGCTGCAAGGACGTACCAGATAATACTGGCGTAGCCCATTTGATCGAAAGCCACCGTTGTGTTGGCGAAACCGTAGATGGCGGTGAAAATCATTAAGATTAAATTGGCGAGTTTAATCTTTTTCTGTTTTTCCATGATAAATATCTCCCATTTGGTGATGGGCTAGTAAGCTAGTCCAGACCGTTGTTATAGATTAAGGTCTTGGTGGTAGTTGAGGGGCCCTAAGTCAGTGGCTTGGGTGATCAACTTCGCCGCGAGTTCTTGGTACTGTCGAAGCCCTAAGGCCGCGGCTTGATTGGAACGCTTAGTGACGTAATCGTTTAGTTCCGTTCCGGATAGCGTTTGCGCAAACCGGTCGGTCTCCCGAACCAGGTGTGCGAGGTCCACCCGCAACTGGTCGCGCACGTCGCTGGTGATGGGCCAAGCTTCGTGGTAGTGGGCGTCGGTCAAGACACTGACCAGCTTATACGTCCAGTAAGCGGAGTCTCGGTCATAGGTGGCCGCGCCCTGATGGTAGGCTTCGGGCGTGCTGGTGATACCGGCGTAAAACGGCACATAGACACTTTGCGCGGCAACCCCCATGGCTAACCAGAGAATCCCCGATACGGCGGGGTCGCGGTCGGAACGGAGTTGTATCACGTGTGATTCTTGTGTCTTAGCCAGACTGACTGGTCGGAAACGTTTCTTATCGGCAAGCGGACCATCGCCGACGGGATCATAGGGGGTTCCTTGGTAGTGACTGCTGAGGTAGTCCTGTGCGTCGTTAACGTCCAATTGCCGGTCCGCGTATTGAATAAAGGGAAGATCGAATGATTGCGGTTGTGCGGTGACGTGGGGCGTGAAACAACGTTGACCGTACCAGACCCGGGGGGTGTTATAGTACAGGTCGGATTGGTCCTGAGTCCCAAAAATGTCGCGCCAGCTAAAGCGGTCGGTGTGGGGATTCAAGTGGTTATCCGTAACGAAGGCCTTCAGGTTAGGGGCGAACAAGAAGTTCGCGGGGTCGTTGAAATCGATGGTTTGAATCGCCATCTGGTTTGCGACCACGGCATAAGCGTTGTCGGGGATCCGTTGGGCGACCCAGTAGTGTCCGGCACCCGTTTCCAGGTACCAGGCTTCGTGCTGGTCCGCAAACAGGATACCGTTAGACTCAGACGTCCCGTAGACTTCAACGATCTTTCCTAGTCGTTGGACCCCTTCTCTGGCAGTGTGGATGTAGGGGAGAACCACGGTCACCATGGCTTCCTCGCCAATCCCGTCTTTGACCAAAGGATCGGCCCCTAAGACCCGTTTGTTAGAGTAGGTGCTTTCAGTGGCGCTCATCGCGACACCGTATTCATTGATCCCGGCTTCTTCGAATAGCCCGTACTTCGTGGTCCATTCCGGCGTTGCCGTGTACTTCGCAGCCGTTAAAGGCAGGGGCATGGTGAACCCGTTATCGGGACTGACGTAACTTTGCGGGGTGGTTGCCGTTTTGGCAGCGTGCACCACGAAGTGCTTCGGCCAAGCGGCCTTGGCGTCTTCGTTACGTCCAATCATGACGGATCCGTCGATACTGGCTTTAGCGCCAATGAGGATACTGGTACAAGCAGAGTAATTCATGAGAAGGCTCCTTTCATTTTTTTGTATAAAATTACACATTATTATTTTACCATCTTTCCCAAGAACCCAACGGAAATCGCGGGAGTTCTAATCAAGAAATTTATAATTCTCATCTAAAATATTATTTATGCAAAGTATAGCGGTTACATGTATACCACTAAAAATGAGAAAATATCCGGCGTTCCCCTTAAAAAGCGGTGTTTCGTGCTAGTCAGCGCTCGGGGGATGTGGTTAAATAATGACAAATACTGTTTTTGAGAAGGGTGGAATATGAGAATGGCATTAGAAAAAGACCAGATGGGTCGGCAGATTTTAGTGCTGATAGGGTCCGCTGTCATCAGCGCCATTGCCCTAAACGAGTTTTTGATTCCTGGTAAGATCTTTAGTGCGGGGATTAACGGAATCTCGCAGATTTTAGCGATGTTATTACAGATGGTCGGCTTACACGTTAATACGGGGTGGTTTATCCTGTTATTCAACGTGCCGATTGGTCTATTAGGTTGGTTCAAGGTGGGCCGGGGCTTTACGTTCTACTCAATCTTAGTGGCGATTTTCACCTCAATTCTGACCATCGTGATTCCGGTCGAATTCGTGGCACACAATACCCTATTAGCCGCCCTGTTTGGTGGTATCTTGACGGGGATCGGTGTCGCGTATCCCTTAAAGTACGGCTTCTCGACTGGGGGGATGGATATCGTTGCCGTGGTTCTCGAGAAGACCACGGGGCGAACGATTGGGACGCTAATGCTGATGATCAACCTGGGAATCGTCCTGATTGCGGGGGGCCTATTTGGTTGGGAAAGTGCCCTGTACACGATTATTTCCATCTACGCGATGTCCCGGGTCGTCGATAGTATTCACACGCGCCACCAAAAATTGACGGCGTTTATCGTCACCCAACAGCAGGATGCGGTGATCGAAGCACTCAGTTCAACGTTGATTCGGGGCATCACGATTATGCCCGCGGTGGGGGCTTATCGCCGGCAAGATAGCGCCGTCCTGATGGTGGTCATCTCACGGTACGAGTTATATGCACTCGAGCATGCCGTGAAGGAAACGGATCCCCACGCCTTCGTCAACCTGGTGAACACGATCGATATCGAAGGGAACTTCTACAACGAGACGGAACAGTTAAAGATTCGCCAGACCGAGCGGCCTCAACAATAGTGGGGGAATGATTGCTCTTAAGACGGCTTATCGGTATAATAGAAGCTACTTTACATGGAAGGGAACGAGATAAATGCCAATTGTCAACATTGATTTAATTGCAGGTCGCTCACAAGCTCAATTAAAGGCCTTAGTCGAAGACGTTACGACTGCGGTTACCAAGAACACGGGGGCGCCAGCGGAACACGTGCACGTCATCTTACGGGAGATGCAACCCAACCGTTACGGTGTCGCTGGTGTTTTGAAGAGCGACGAAAAGTAAGTCGCCACTGAAAAACTGAAGAAAAAATTATGAACCGCCACCAACGCTGATATAATCAACTTGGTAGCGGTTTTATTGACACTTGATATTGGCGTTACGGGGACTTTTCGGTATACTAGAGACAATTGTGAAACCCCGACGACGATTCGCCGGTGTTAATGAACGTAACGAATGGAGATTCTGATGATGGATGATCAACAATACATGATGGCAATTGACGAAGGGACGACCAGTACCCGGGCAATCTTATTTGATCGCCACGGTCAAATCGCGGGACAAGCGCAACGGGAATTTCACCAATACTTTCCTCAACCCGGCTGGGTCGAACATGATGCAAACGAAATTTGGAATGCGGTGCAATCCGTGATTTCAGACGCTTTAATCGACTCCGAGATTCAACCCTACAAGGTACGGGGAATCGGTATCACCAATCAACGGGAAACCACGATCGTGTGGGATAAGCGGACGGGAGAACCCATCTACCACGCCATTGTTTGGCAATCGAAGCAGACCAGCGCCATCGCTGACCAGCTCAAGGCGGATGGTCGCACGGAAGCCATTCACCGGAAGACGGGGTTGGTTATTGACTCCTACTTCTCCGCGACTAAGATCAAGTGGATTTTAGATCACGTTGGGGGCGCCCGGGAGCGGGCTGAACGGGGCGAGCTTCTCTTTGGAACGATCGATACCTGGATTCTCTGGAAGCTAACGGGGGGCCGGGTCCATGCGACCGACTACACCAATGCCAGCCGGACCATGCTGTTCAACATTCAGACGTTGGACTGGGACGAAGAAATCCTCGATTGGTTGGGGATCCCGTCCGTGATGCTCCCCGAGGTCCGCTCTTCATCTGAAATCTATGGCTACACGGCGGGGTACACGTTCTCCGGGGTCCAGGTGCCCATTTCCGGAATTGCCGGGGACCAGCAGGCGGCACTTTTCGGTCAAACGGCCTTTGATCGTGGGATGGTTAAAAACACCTACGGGACCGGGGCGTTCATCATGATGAACACGGGGAATCAGCCGACGTTATCGAATAACGGATTGTTGACCACGATTGCTTACGGTCTGAATGGTGAGATCAACTACGCGCTAGAAGGGTCGATCTTCGTGGCGGGTTCTGCGGTGCAATGGCTGCGTGACGGGATGCGGTTCTTTGAACATGCCAGCGAATCCGAGAAGATGGCCGTGGATGCGGAAACCACGGGTGGCGTCTACGTCGTGCCGGCCTTTACGGGGCTGGGAGCGCCGTACTGGAATCAAGAGACCCGGGGGGCCGTCTTCGGGCTGACCCGAGGCACGACACGGGAACAATTCGTACGGGCCACGGTCGAAGCGATTGCGTACCAGACACGAGATGTGGTGGACACCATGACCAAGGAGACTAGCCTGCCGATTCAATCGCTTAGTGTTGACGGTGGGGCGGCCAACAACGACTTCTTGATGCAGTTCCAGGCGGATATTCTGAATACGCCGATCAAACGGGCGGCCATCAATGAAACCACGGCGTTGGGCGCGGCTTACCTGGCAGGCCTGGCAGTGGGCTTCTGGCCGGACTTGGACAGCATCCGCAAGATGCACAAACTGCGGGATGAGTTTACGCCGCAGATGGCGGAGAAGCGCCGGGACCGGTGCTACGCGGGATGGCAAGCGGCAATCACGGCCACGCAAGCCTTCCATCAAGTTGATTAAACTAGTGATTTGCAGAGCCTGGGACCAAACGCCCAGGCTTTTTTGATACGGTGCTGAACCGGGCCGACCAAAGGCAGTCAGCTCCGCTTACGACGTTAATACTCCCTGGCTAACCGTCTCTTAGCCCACTCTTTTTGCCGTAGTTTAGATTTCCTTTTTGGGGTGGCGACCGCTATAATTTAGATAGTTAATTAGAAGGAGGACAATATTTTATGAAAGCAGCTGTATTTGCTAAAGCAGGACAGATGGATGTTCAAGATATTGAGAAACCCACGATTCAACAGCCGGATGATGTGATTATCAAAGTCGTCCGGGCGTGTGTTTGTGGATCCGACCTATGGGCTTACCGGGGCCTGGATGATAAGGCCGCAAATTCGGAAAACTCCGGTCACGAGGCCATTGGAATCGTTGAGACCGTTGGCGAGACCATTACTACGGTCAAACCCGGTGATTTTGTGATTGCGCCGTTTACCCACGGTTGCGGGCACTGTGCCGCGTGCCTGGCTGGTTTCGATGGCGTTTGTCAGTCGCATACGGATAACTTTAGCGATGGCGACCAAGCCGAATACATTCGTTTCCAACACGGCCAGTGGGCGTTGGTCAAGATTCCCGGCCAGCCTAGCGACTATAGCGATGGCATGTTGAAGTCGTTGCTAACCTTAGCGGATGTCATGGCTACGGGGTACCATGCTGCCCGGGTCGCTAACGTCCATGCTGGTGATACGGTCGTGGTCTTGGGGGACGGTGCCGTGGGCTTATGTGCCATCATTGCCGCCAAGATGCTGGGCGCCAAGCGCATTATCTCCACTAGTCGCCATGCCGACCGGCAAGCCTTGGCCCAAGAGTTCGGGGCGACCGACAATGTGGCTGACCGGGGTGATGACGCGGTCAAGCAGATTATGACTCTGACCAACGGTGCCGGTGCGGATGCCGTCTTGGAATGTGTCGGGACGGAACTTTCAACGGAGACCGCGATGCAGGTTGGTCGTCCAGGTGCCGTGGTTGGTCGGGTTGGCTTACCGCACACGACCAAGATGGACGTGACGGCACCGTTCTACCGCAATACGATTCTGGCAGGGGGCCCAGCTTCCGTGACGACCTACGACAAGCAGTGCCTGTTAAAGGCCGTCTTGGATGGTCAGATCAATCCGGGGAAAGTCTTTACGCAGACCTTCCCGTTGGATCAGATCGATGCTGCCTATCAGGCCATGGTTGATCGCAAGGCCATCAAGTCCTTTGTTGTGGTCAGTGATTAAGCAAAGTTCATGAAAGTCCTTTAGGAAATGCCCTGGCGGGGAAATCCTAAAGGACTTTTTTGCAGTTTATCCCAATCCATAGTCCTACAAAAGATTGCAGGTGTGATATACTTAAACATGTACATGTAACCGATTACATAGATTAAGGAGTGATTTGATGCGTGGATGGCGATTTACGGATACCAACGTTCCGTTGAAATTGGTGGAACAACCGGACCCAGAACCAGCAGACGATGAAGTGGTGATCGCGGTGAAGGCCGCGGGGCTGTGCCACACGGACGTGGGGATTTTACATGACCCGAACTGGTTACCGCTGATCAAAGCACCAGTGATTTTAGGTCACGAATGTGCTGGTCAGATCATTAAGGTCGGAGCCAACGTCAAGGATTACCAGATTGGCGATCGGGTCGGGGTCTCACCGCAGAACCCGGAGACCGGCCAGACGATTGGCTGTATGCGTGACGGTGGCTATTCCGATATGGCCGCAGTACCAGCCAATCAATTAATGCCCTTGCCAGATGGCGTCAGTTACGTTCAGGGGGCTTCCGCGACCGATGCGGGGATGTCTTCTTACCACCCCTTATTCGTGACGGGGCAGGCTAAACCTGGCATGAAGGTCGGCATCATTGGCATCGGTGGCTTAGGCGAGTTTGCGGTTAACATGGCCGTGATTGCCGGGTGCAAGGTCTACGCGGTGGATACCAAAGCGTCCGCGCGGCAATGGGCCGAAAAGATTGGGGTTGAGGCCGCTTATGCGGACATCGCAGACCTTAAGGACCAAGACATTGACTTGATTATTGACTTTGCCGGCTTTGACACCACGACCAATGAAGCAGCGAAGGCGGTTAAGGCCGGCGGTACCGTGGTGGTTGTCGGGATGGGCATCCTCCACAGTACGATTGACACGGGGAACCTGATTACGCGTAACGTGACGTTAGTCGGTAATTCTGGAGGAACGCCGGAAGACATTGCCAACGTCTACAAGTACTTCCAGACGGGGAAGATGCACCCGGACCTCCCAACGACCACCTTCGATAAGATTCCAGAGGGCTTAGTTTCTCTAGAAAAAGGTGAGGTTGTAGGACGGTTGATTGCGTCTCGAGATTAATAGGATGTAAGAAAAAGAGTCTAACGCAGGTCCCTCGTGAGGGAGCGCGTTAGGCTCTTTGTGTTTATTCGGCTAATTCTAGGTAGTCTTGCAGGTAGTTGGCTAAGCCGTCGTGTTGGTTGTCTAACGGCGTCACGTCGTTGGCGATTCCCTTAATGGCGGGCGTCGCATTTTGCATCGCAACGCCCCAGCCAGCGTAATCAAGCATGGCAGAATCGTTGTGTTCGTCACCAAAGGCAATGATGTTTTGGCGTTTGACCTGGTAATGATCGGCTAGAACCTCGACTCCGGTGGCCTTTTGAACGCCTTTGGCCCCGAGCTCAACCACGGAATGGGGACCACCCCAAGGTGCAGCGTCAATCACGTCACCGAAGTTATGCCGTAGGTAGCTCAGCAGGTGTTCTTCGTGACTGTGGTCGACAGCGATTGTTAAACTGGTCGGGTCCTGGGCCAGACTCTTCTGGTTTAAGATCTGATTGGCTTGAAGAACGGACGGGAAGAAGTCCAGGGCAACGGGCCGTTCCTTTAGGGCGAGGAAGAGATTCTTTCCTTCTGCGGCCATCATGTTGATTCCCAGCTCCTGCCGGTGGGCCATCAGATCGAAAGCCACTTCCCGGTCGAAAGTGTATTGATATTCGCCTGACCAGTGGTGGTTGGGGATGTGTCCTAGACTCCCGTTGAAGTTGATCATGGGGCCGTCTAGGTGGAGTTGATCATAAATTCCGGTGGATAGCCGGTTAGGCCGTCCCGTAACGATACTAACCAGGTGTCCCGCCTGGCGTGCTGCGGTTAAGACCGCTTGGGTTTTGGGACTGATTTCAGAAGCGTTGTTCAAAGTCGTTCCGTCTAAATCAATGGCAATTAGTTTTCGTTCCATTAAGAACACCTCACATGTAAATAACTAAGTCCTCCCAATTTACCACAAAATGAAAATGAAAGCGAGGATTTCTCCCTAGTACTTAGTACGGGAAACGGGTATAATGAAAACCGATAAACTGGGTAAAATCAGTTATATGTACGATACAAACAACTAGTTGTAATAGACAAGATGGAGGAATAACGGTGAACTTACCTGATGACTTTGTGACGAAGTACCAGCGGTTACTGGGCGATGAAGCTCCGGCGTTCTTGGCGAGCTTGACGTCGACGGTGAATACGGCCGGTTATCGCGTCAATCCAGAACGAAAAGTGCCCGCAAACTTGACGACAGCCAAGCCGGTTCCATATGCTCAGTGGGGGTATTATGGGGCAGTGAAGGGACGAAGCTTGGCCCACCAAAGCGGTGCGGTCTATAGCCAAGAACCCAGTGCGATGTTCGTTGGCGCGACGGCAGCCCCGGCTAAGGGCGAACGGGTCTTAGACCTGTGTGCGGCTCCCGGTGGGAAGACCACCCACTTAGCCAGTTACCTTCAGGGGACGGGCTTGTTGGTCACCAACGAAATCAACCGCAAGCGGGTCCGGGTCCTAGCCGAGAACGTTGAACGGTTTGGGGTCGCTAACGCTGTCATCTTAAACGATTCGCCGGATACGTTCAGTCCCGTTTTTCCGGACTACTTTGACAAGGTGTTAGTCGATGCCCCGTGTTCGGGGGAAGGCATGTTCCGAAAAGATCCAGCGGCCATGGATTACTGGTCGCTAGCGTACGTCGAAGACTGTGCGACGCGGCAACGTGAGATTTTAACGGAGGCCGTTAAGATGGTCAAGCCCGGCGGACAATTGATCTACTCGACTTGTACTTTTGCGCCGGAAGAAGACGAACAGATGATGGCGTGGGTCTTGAAGACCTTCCCCGAGTTCCACTTGGTTCCCGTTGAGAAGTCGGGTGGCGTTGTTGATGCCCGGCCAGAGTGGGCCGATGGAAATCCGGAGTTGAAAAAAGCGGCGCGGTTGTTCCCCCACTTACTTCAGGGGGAAGGTCATTTTGTGGCCAAGTTGGAACGAACGTCCGCTGCGGAACCGCTCCGTCCGCGAGGGCAAGCCCAGCTGGGAACGGCCCTGAGTCGCGACCAGCGGCAACTTTGGCAAGACTTTGCCCAACAAGTCTTGGGAACGGAAGCGTTGCCCGCAGGTGAGTTAGTGACCGTGAAGGACCAATTATTCGCGGTCCCACAAGACTTACCGGCATTGAAACGGGCACACGTCTTCCGTCCGGGATTACATCTGGGGACGTTTAAGAAGAACCGGTTTGAACCCGCCTATGCGTTGGCCTTAGCGAGTGAGCCACAGCGGGTGAACCACACGCTAGCCATCGATTTGGATCAGTGGCAAAAGTGGGTTCACGGGGACACCATTGCGTTAGCGACCGCTCCGGCAAAGGGGTGGTACCTCCTAACGTGTCAGCAGCAGCCCGTCGGCTTCGGTAAGGTCGTGGGACAGACCGTCAAGAACTTCTTCCCTAAGGGGTTGCGGTTTACGGTCTATCCGGAAGATTTGATCTAATCTAGAGACAAGTAAAAAGTGTGTTGCCCTGAAACGGCTCTTGGCCGCGTTTTGGGCAACACACTTTTTTAAAATTTAAGTTAAGGGTAACTGACGCTGTTGCGCGTAGGCCAGGAGTTCTGGCGAATACAGGAGCGGTCGTTGCCGTAGGGTGGCCAAGTCTGGCGCGCCCAAGAGAGTCATGATGGTTCGCAATTCCGTCTGCCAGGCCTGTAACCGGTGAGTCGTGGTGGCTTCGTCGGTCTTCAGTAGGCTGTGGAGGACCTGACCGGCGGTGCCCACCACGTTGGCGCCTAAGGCCAATGCCTTAATCACGTCTAACGGGTGGCGTACGCCGCCGGTAGCGATTGTCTGGAGTTGGGGAACTGCCCGGGCTTCCAGTAAGGATTCCACGGTAGATTGCCCCCAACCATTGAGGTAGCTGAGTTCCTTTTCCGGTCGGCGGAAGTTTTCGATGTCGATGAAGTTCGTGCCACCACGGCCCCCCAAGTCAACGTAGTGCACGCCAACGTTTGCCAACTGGTGGAGCGTTTCACGTGCCATTCCAAAGCCCACTTCCTTGACGATGACGGGTACGTCTAAGAGGGCGACAGTCTCGCCAATAGCGTCTAACCAGTGAAAGTCGCGGTCGCCTTCGGGCATGACCAGTTCTTGCGCGACGTTAACGTGGACTTCCAAGGCGTTGGCGGCCAACATCTGGACCACGTGCTGGGCGTCTTGGGCGGTGTGCCCCGCACCGATGTTGGCGAAGACGATACCGTCGGGATTGTTTTCCCGCAGTACCGTGAAGGTGGGAATCGCTTGCGCATCCTTTAGGGCGATACTCTGAGAGCCGCTAGCCACCGCCATGCCCGTTTGGGCGGCGATCCGTCCTAGGGCTGCGTTGACCTTACCCGTCCGGGGACTCCCGCCGGTCATGGCTTCGATCATTAAGGGCGAGGGTAACGTTAGCGGGCCTAAGTGGGTCGCTAAACGAACATCGGCGACCGCCATTTCGGGCAGACTTTGGTGAATGAACCGTAGCTGGTCGAATTGGCTGGTCGCATGAGCGGTATAGAATTTTTCAGCGAGCGATAAGTGCTCGTCCTTACGATGCGCGTGACGTGATAAGGCCATGACGGACCATCTCCTTCAATCTGGGTAGGTTATTCGGTAACGTGGTGCACGTTTAACTTCAGGGGTTCGATCCCGCGTTGTTCCCAGTCGTGTAGGAGCTTAGCGAGGTCCTTAGCGGCATCGATGATTACAATCCCGCAGTCACCGCCCCCGGCACCGGAAGATTTAGCAGCGCCGCCTAAGGTCACAGCCGTGTCACACATGGTCTTCAAGAGCTTGGTCTCAATGGTCACATGACTGGAATGGGCCAGCTGGTTCAGTAATTGCCGGTTAAACGTAATCTCGCGTTGGATGGCTGCCAGATCTCCATTATGGAACGCCTGGATCATGCGGTGCAGGCAATCGCGACTTTCGTCTAAGAATTGGTGGTAGCTCTTACGACGGGTCGCTTTGAATAGGGCAATGCGGTCGACTAGATGAGAGGTCGAGGCCGGTGAACCGGTCCAGCCAATCAGAAGACGCAACGGAGCGGGCGGTGTCAACAGTTCAATCTCAAGTCCCGGCCAGTCGGTGTTAAGCAGGTCGATGAGCGTGAGTTCACGGCGAGCGGAGGCCAACCAGTCCCGGTCGAAAGCCCGATAAGCAATCCAACCGCCGTAGACGGATGCGGCAATGTCCCCCAAAGACCCGTTGCCCTGAACATCCAGGTGCGCGATGGCAGCCAACTTAAAGAGTTGGTCTTGGCTGAGGTGAATATCGTAGAACTGGCACAGGGCCTTAACGGTCGCCACGGTGACGGCGGCTGAAGAGCCCAGGCCGTACTTCTTGCCATCGGCACTGTCTAAATCACTGTTGACGTTGAGGTGATAGATGCCTAAGGGCTTACCCAGGGCCTGGGCGTACTGTTCTGTGAGGCGAATTGCCGACAGAATGTAGTGGAAGGGATTGTCCCGGTTATCGAAAACCAGTTCGGTTCCTTGACGTTCCCAGTAGAGGGAATTTTCTTGGTACTGTTTGGACGCAATACGCCCATAATCGTGACTTTCCTCGATTGTCACGGTTACAAACTGGTTAAGTGCGACAATGATTGCTGGGTAGCCGGGTTCGACCACGGCATACTCCCCAGCAATGTATAATTTTCCGGGTGCTTGAGCGGAAATCAAAGAATCAGGTCCCTTCTGCGACACGTGGTCGCTTTAGCATAAATGTAGAGTGTTTTATATTCGTTCGTTTCGTTTAATCCAGCCACTGAATGCCCGGTCCGGGATGGGCGACTAAGACGCGGTCGGTCCCGAATTGGTCAGACAGTCGTTGCGTAATGGCGGGAAGCTCGTCCGTTTCACAAAAAATCTTGACGTTGGGCCCCGCATCTAGGGTGTAGTAACAGGCGTGCCCCGCATCGCGCAGTTCCCGGACAGTTTGCATAGCAGCTAGGCTGTCGCCGTTGAAGTAACTGAACGGGGGATTGGCACTCAAAGTGAGCGCGTGCATCCGCATGGCGTTGGTTTCGAGAATCTCGCCCGTGGTTGGGAAATCGTGGGCCAGAATAGCCGGGCGAATCGCCGTTAAGTCCTGTTGAACCACTTCACGCCAAGTCGGGTAATATGGTGACGTTGTGACGCTGGCTTGCATGCCTTGACGGGAGCTGACCTTCTTTTGATGCGGGTCGAGCACTAGCGCCACCACGGCGATGGGCCAGTCGACGTCTTCCATTAACGGTTTGGCGTAAGAGGAGGCGTCATCATGGCCGGCATGCCATTCGACGAAGCCCCCGTAGACCGAACGCGTTGCCGACCCCGAACCGCGCCGGGCTAACCGGGATAGGTCGCGTGGTGTGAGCCGTAAGCCCGCAGCCCGACTGGCAGCCCCCGCTAGCGCCGCAAAGGCGGAAGCCGAGGAGGCCAAGCCCGCGGCCATGGGAACGTGGTTCGTGGAGGTTACGGTGGCGTAAGTCGTAGTCCCCGCAAGGTCCCGCACGATGTCGAGGACGTGGCGGACCTTGCGACTAGCTTGGTCGGTTAAGACCTGGCCGTTGACCACAACCACGTCATGGTCTAAGGCGGCGTCGAATTGAGCTTGCGTATCCGTATAAAACTGGTCCAGCGTTAACGATAAACTATCGGTTTGGGGAATGATCAGGTCAGTATCGGCCTTTCCCCAGTATTTGACTAACGCGATGTTGGTGTGGGCCCGAGCCGTTACTGCTGCCGTCATGCGGGTTCCTCCTCGTCTTGAAAGACTTCTGTCCAGGTTGCAGTTGCCCCGTGGGTGAGCAACGCGTGCTTGACCCGTTTCGCGCTGGCTTGGTCGGCACACAACGCAATCATGCAGCCGCCCATGCCACCGCCCGTAAGCTTCGCGCCTAAGGCCCCGGCTTCCCGGGCAACTGTGATCAGGTGGTCCAGTTCAGGAGAGCTGACCCCTAAGCCGCTTAACTGTTCTTGGGCAGTATTGAGGGCTTCCCCTAGGCGGGTGATCTGATTATCCGCCAGGCACTCCCGGGCGGTATAACTGAGTTGTCCGAGCGTGTTGATCTGTTGGTTGGTCACTTGCGGGAACGTGGTCTTACGCCGGGCAACGGAAGCCACCGCTTGCCCGGTCTGACCCTTTACGCCGCTATCGGCGATGACCAAGACGCCGTTTAGATGGAAGGATAACTGTTGTAGCGTTTGGTGAGGAATCAACCAGACGGGCACCGCGGAACTAGAGGTGGCGGCGTCGATGCCGCTAGGGTTTCCGTGGGTGATCTTCTCGCCGATGGCCACGGTATCCAAGAGAGTGCTCCGGGATAGGGGCCGGTCGAAGAATTGATACATGGCCCGGGTGATGGCCACGTCGACGGCTGCGGAAGACCCCATTCCCCGTTCAGCTGGCAGATCACTGGTGATGGTCATGTGAAAGGGGGTCTGGGTTCCGTCAAACCGTTCTAAAAGGGTCGTGATTAACGCCACGACCCCGGCAAGGTGGTGATTTAATTGGGCGATGGGACCGTCGAAGTATCGACTGGCAATCGTCTGTCCCGCCGTGGTGGCCGTCATCTGAACGGTCGTGGTTACGGAAGGGAGGGGGAGGGCAATGGCGGGTTGACCATAGACAACACTGTGGTCACCCAACAGAATGATTTTGGCATTGCTTTTCCCAATGACCGACTTCTTCAATTGCGCTCGCTCACTTTCTATTTCGATTTATTCTACTCAAATATCATACTCTACTCACCCTTATTGCGCTAGTTTTGCCAGCTAAAATCCCCGGAAGCGTAAAAAATTAACCCTTTCTATACCCTTTTACCGAAGATATCTAGCCATTGCGGGGTGAAGCGTAGCGTTGGCGGCTTAAGTGGTGTATCATAGTGCCAGTTATAATCGCATTTGTGCAGAAATTGGTGAGCAGACATGGATCAAGACACGGTCTACGCGGTGGTCGACATCGAAACCACCGGTACCAGTGTGCAAGATGGCGACCGCATTATTCAGATCGGATGCGTTTTCGTCCAGCATAATAAAATTATTAATCATTTTGAGACCGATGTGAATCCGCTACGTGAGATTCCAGCGGCCATTTCGCGGTTGACGGGCATTAGCAACGCCCGGGTTCGACACGCCCCCTTATTCGATGATGTGGCGGGGACCCTGTATAGCCTGTTGACCAATACGGTCTTCGTGGCCCATAACGTTAACTTCGATTTCCCCTTCGTGAACGCTGAGCTGGCTCGGGTGGGCTACCCAGAGCTGGAGATTGAAGCCTTGGACACGGTTTCTTTAAGCCAGATTTTATTGCCAACGGCGCCCAGCTTTCGGTTACGGGACCTGAGCGGGTATTTCAACATTGAACACGATAATCCCCATTCAGCGGATAGCGATGCGAGTGCCACGGCTGAACTTTTTATCTTCTTGTTTCGGCGGTTGCGGGCCTTACCGTTAGTCACGTTACAGCAGATGATTGATCTACAGACGGATCTGCCGCGCGAAACGGCCCGGCTTTTTACGGTCGCACGAGATCTCAACGTGCAACAGCCCCGTAAGCTGCCTGACTTCTTATACCTGAAGAACGGGTTGGCGTTGCGGAAAGTGCCGGAGGTTGAGCCGACGCCGTTGACCGCGCCGATTCAGTATCCCAAGACTAAGAAACAAAAACAAAAGCTGATGCCCGCCAACCTTGAATGGCGGGCGGAACAGGCTAAAATGATGAATTACATCTATAATAACTACGCGGCTGCTGATCAGCACCCCGTCAAGCAGATGGTGGTCGAAGCCCCCACTGGTATCGGGAAGAGTTTGGGGTACACCTTCCCCATGGCCTTTTTGGGCCAAACCGGGCGGGCGGTCGTCATTAGTACGGCCACGACGTTATTGCAAGAACAATTAATGGAACAAACGATTCCATTATTGAAGCAGATCGTTCCGTTTCCGGTCAACGCCGTGTTGGTCAAGGGGAGCCGCCACTACTTGGACCTGCAACGGTTTGCCACCACGTTGGCCTTAGATGAGACCTCCAAGCAGACCCAGCTCTTAAAGTTACGGTTATTGGTCTGGTTGACCATGACCACTACCGGGGATCTCGATGAATTGCATTTGGCAACGTACCGGGCACCGTATTTCCAGGAAATCGTCCATGAGGGGGCCGTTCAACCGGACAATCCCTTCTATCAAGATGACTTCATTCGGCGGCGGGATTCGGCGTTGAAGCAGGCCCAGTTCGTGATCGTCAACCACGCCTACCTTAGTGAACACGCGCATGAGTTGGGCGAGCAACTGGACCGACCTTACCTAGTGATCGACGAAGCGCAACACCTTTCAGAGAGTACCTTGCGCCAGCGTCGGACTCAGGTGAAGTTTGCCCAAATCATGAATGAGTTACACCATGTGCAGCGGGATATCAGTCGGGAGATTGGCCCGAACCTCTTGGCGTTGTTCGCCCAGGATCAGGCCACGACTCAGACGATTCAGCGCTTGTTGACCACTAGCCAGGACCTGGAGCAGGCCCTGACCACGGTAGTCAACCACCTCTTCTTGAAGTTCTTGGCGGCTAAGCGGGGGAATACCCAGAATGCACCGATTGAAGAGTTGGTTCCCGCTCGAGCCTTATTTGACGCGACGCAAGACCTAGCTCCCACGTTGAAGCAGTTACGGGATGGTGACTTGGCCCTCTTGGTGCAACTCGGAACGATTCGGGAGCGCTTCGATCAGGAGCACGAACGGTTCGTTGCTTCCCAACGGTACCTGTTCGAGCGGTTGGACACCCGGCTGCACGTGATTGACGACCTGTTACAGCGGTTGTTAGGCATCTTCGACCAGGCAACGCCCGATACGACCAGTGAGCTATTCTGGGTCACCATCAATCACGTGGGCGACCGCAGTAGTCTCCAATTGGCCAGTGGGTTATTAGCTACGCAGGGATTCTTACAATCGCGCATCTATGATGCCTTTCAACCGGTACTCCTGACGGGGGCGACCCTCTTTTCTTCGGGGCGGTCGCAATATGTTTTAGATCAGTTTGATTTAGACCGTCAGACCACTGCCACGCACCGGATGCGGAGTAGCTTCGATTACGCCCACCAATCACACTTGTTGGTGGCTGATTCAGGGCCAAATCTGACGCGGGTGGCGCCGGACGACTACGTCACTTACTTGGTAAGTGCCATCACGCAGTTGGCCGGGGCCGTGCATAAGCAGACCCTAGTCTTGTTCAACTCCTTGAACGTCATCGAACGGGTCTACGAACAGTTGACTCAACAACCAGAATTTGCCCAGCGAGAGATTCTCGCACAAGGCATCAGTGGTAGTCGGGAACGAATCGCCAAGCGTTTCTCAACGGGGAGCGATTCCGTGCTCTTAGGAGCGGCGAGCTTCTGGGAGGGCATTGATCTACCAGAAGAGCAGTTGGAACTGCTGATTGTGACCCGGTTGCCCTTTGACTCGCCGGACCGCGTCTTCATCAAGGCCAACTATGCGCGCCTAGAAGCCCAGGGGAAGAACCCGTTTTATAACGCCGCGTTGCCAGCCGCGACTTTGAAGCTGCGACAAGGTGTTGGACGGTTGATTCGGACGCCGCGGGACCATGGTGCGGTGGTGATCTTGGACCAGCGCTTAGTGGAGCGACAGTATGGCCAGAGTATTTTACGGGCCCTACCGAAGGAGATGCCCCGGACAGTTGGCGACGTGGGGATGTTGACTCAGGGGCTAGTTAAGTTTTTTGAAAAGCCGACTCCAGATTCAGAGACGACCCCGGAAATTTGATATAATGAATCTAATTGAATCTGAATAAGGGAGTACGATGACAAGTGATGAGACAACAGTACCAACGACGACGCCGGCCACGGCATTGGGGACTCCTAACGGTCTTAGTAGTGGTGTTAGTGTTGCTGTTAAGTGGGGGTTACGTGATTCAGCGGGCAACGCGTCCGTTCAATCAAGCGCAGACGCGAGCGGAACGCATCGCGAAGAAGTCGGGGAAGTTGACCAAGACCACCGACTTCTATTGGACCAACCTGGATACCACGTACTACACGGTCGCGGGACAGAATAAGGCTAAGCAAAACGTTTACGCCGTGATTCCCAAGACGGGGAAGAACGTGACCGTGTTGAAACAAAGCGCCGGACTTTCACGTAATGCGGTACTTCAACGGGTCTGGCAACGGAACCCTAAGAAGGTTTTGTCAGCGGCTTTGAGTATCTTTAACGGGAAGCCGGCTTGGCAAGTGAGTTATTTGAGTCGAAATGGGAAGCTCTGTTACCTGACGTTCCAGTACAGCAACGGAAAAGTCTTGCAACAGATCGCGAATATCTAATTTGCTTCGAGGAGGTTGCGTTATGCGACAATTGTCTCAGCGGGCCCAAGCAGTGCGGCCCTCAGCAACGTTACAGGTCTCTCAACGCGCGCGGGATCTTCAGGCCAGCGGCGTGGACGTGATTAATCTAGGGTTAGGCCAGCCGGATTTTCCAACGCCGGCGCCGATTAAGGCGGATGCCATTCGGGCAATTGAAGCCAACCAAGTCGATGGCTACACGGCTACCGCGGGCATCTTGCCGTTGCGGCAGGCTGTGGCTGACCGGTTAGCCCAAACGCAAAACGTTCAGGTCACGGCTGATCAAGTCGTGGTCACGACGGGGGCTAAGTTAGCGCTATATGCGTTATTCCAGGTTCTTGTGAATCCGGGAGATGAGGTCCTACTGCCAGCGCCTTACTGGGTCAGTTACGCGGAACAGGTCAAGCTCGCGGGGGGCCACCCCGTGGAGGTTGCCCCGACAGCAACCTTGAAGGTCACGCCGGAACAGTTAGCCGCGGCGGTCACGCCCCGGACGGTGGCTGTAGTGTTGAATTCCCCGCAGAATCCCAGCGGGGTGGTCTACACGCCGGCAGAATTACAAGCGCTCGGCGAGTGGGCCGTTCAACACGACCTGTGGATCATCGCCGATGAGATTTATGGGGAATTGGTCTACGACCAACCGACGCCAATTCCATCAATGTTGACGTTGGGAGGGGCCATCGTGGACCATACGATTGTGGTCAACGGGGTCTCTAAGACCTATGCCATGACGGGGTGGCGGATTGGCTATGCCGTGGGGCCACAACCCATTATGACCAGCTTGACCCAGGCCTTATCACATATGACGGGGAACCCTGCGGCGGTCAGTCAGGTCGCCGCGTTGTCGGCGCTGACGGGGAGTCAAAATCCCGTGGCCTTAATGAAAGCGAGCTTTAAGGAACGGTTAGATGCCATTTATCCGCTACTCGCGGCGTTGCCGGGCTTTCGGTTACCAGGGAAGCCGGCTGGTGCGTTCTACCTGTTCCCGGATGTGCAGGAAGCCATGGCGTTGAAGCAGTGTACGACCACGGACCAATTGGTGAACCGAATCTTAGAAGAGGCGCACGTGGCGGTCGTTGCTGGGGAGGCGTTTGGCTTGCCGGGACACTTACGCATCAGTTATGCGACGGATAAGGCGACGTTATTGACGGCGCTGGACCGGCTAAAGAAGTTTATGCAAGCTTAAGATGACATGATTACCGAACAACGGTCGGGCCAGAAATTTCTGCGCGGCCGTTGTTTTGTTGAAGGAGGTTGAAAGATGGACGCGTTTACGCAACGGTACCTACAGGATGGTCAGACCAGTGTGGCCAATTATCTGTTGGACCATTTTCGTGAGGTGGGGATGACCACCGATCAGTTATTGGTGTACCTGCAGTTACGCCGGGAAATGGACCGGGGGGTGCAGTGGCCGGATGCTGATCAGGTTGCAAGTCGGCTGGGCTGGACCGTCCAGCGGGTCTACCAGGTCTTACACGAGTTGATCACCCAGAAGCTCATGACCATCACGACGGTTACGAACGGGCAGGGGCAGAAGCAAGACACGTATGACTTTCGATTGCTAGCGGAGAAGCTGAGCCAGCTACCCGTTCATGAAGCTGATACGGTGGCGACCGAGACGGCAACGGGGACGACTACGGCGAAATCAACTGCCGTGACGGAAGCTAAGGCGGCCCGGGCCGCCGTGTTTAACCACATTGAACAGGAATTCGGGCGCCCTTTATCGCCCATCGAGATGGAGACCATCAATGATTGGCTGGAACAGGATCACTATCAGCCGGAGCTGATTCAACTGGCCCTGAAGGAGTCGGTGTTGAATCAAGTCTATAATTTGAAGTATCTGGACCGCATCCTCCTGAATTGGCATAAGAAGCACCTGACCACGGCGGCGCAGGTGCAACAGGCCAAGGCCCAGCAAAGTGAGCGTACCACGCCACCAGCAACGGGGCGGACGACGGACCGGCCAACGCCTAAGTTACCTATCATTAAATTAACGGATTGACGATTAAGCACGCTGAGGGCGCAGGCCCTGGGCGTGCTATTTAGGTCATGATTAAATTTTTTATGGCAACCGGCGTCAATTACTGGCAGAACAAATTGCGTTAAGAAAACATTTAGGCTATAAAAGTGCGGGGTTTCGTGTATAATCTGATAAAAGAGTGATTTACGGTGTCCCCAGCGGGGAGCTGGAAATCACAGCTAACCTGATTTAAGGAGGAGTGTACATGAAGGTTTTAATGCCTTATTTTCACCGGTATCGGCGTGACGTTTGGTGGGCCATGCTATCGGTGATCGTCTTGGTCTTTGCGACCCTGTGGCAGCCGCGGTTGCTACAGACCGTGATGGAGGCCATCATCAAGAATGATCAACAGACGGTGTTCCAACAGGGCTTGTTCCTACTGGGGCTAGCCGTCTTGGGAATCATCGGTGGGGTGGTCAACACCATCTACTCTGCCCGGGTCGCCTTAGGGGTGGCTACGGATTTACGGGCGGACTTGTACGCTCACGTGCAATCGTTAGCGTACGCCGACGTTGAAAAGTTTTCCGCTTCAAACCTAGTTGTGCGGATGACCAACGATATTAACCAAGTCCAGCAAATCGTTATGGCGGGCTTCCAACAAATCACGCGGATCCCGCTGCTGTTTATGGGTGCCTTGATTCTCGCGCTAGTGACCATGCCCCAACAATGGTGGGTCATCCTCTTGATGATGCTTGTGATTGTCTTGGTCGCCGGTTTAGCGGTCCAGCGGATGACCAAGTATTTTGCGCAGACCCAACAGGATATTGAAAATGTCAATACAGTGGCACGAGAGAACTTGATGGGCATTCGGGTGGTCAAGTCCTTCGTTCAGGAAACCAATGAGATTCACAAGTTCTCTCAGGCTTCGGATGAGCTGACCAACGTTACAGCTAAGATTGGGTACTGGTTTGCCATTTTGATGCCAGCCTTCTTCCTGACGGCGAACTTAGCGGTGGGAACGGCCGTCTATATCGTGGGACAAAACATTACGACCCACCCCACGTACCTAGCAGCGATTACTAGTTTTATCTCGTATCTGATGCAAATCTTATTCGCCGTGATCAATGGGGGCTTTCTGATGACCTTCGCGTCACGGGCCTTTATCTCGTTAGGCTGAATCGGTGAGGTCTTGGAAACGGCGCCTAGCATGACCTACGTCGCGGGAGATGCTCATCCGGTCGCGGGGGATGTCCAGTTCGAACACGTGACCTTCACCTACCCCGGCGATGACCAACCGACGTTAAAGGACGTCAGTTTCACCTTAAAGGCAGGTACCATGCTGGGAATCGTGGGGGCTACGGGTTCGGGTAAGACCACGTTAGCTCAGCTGATTGCACGGTTGTATGATCCCGACAGCGGGGTCGTCAAGGTGGGTGGCGTCGACGTTCGGCAATTGCCAGAAAAGGCATTGCGCGCAACGGTCGCGTATGTCCTACAGCGCTCGACCTTATTCTCAGGAACCATTGCCGGCAATTTACGGCAGGTCCAGCCGGATGCGCAGACGTCGCATATGCAGTGGGCGGCTAACATTGCCCAGGCCTCGGAATTCATCGAGCGCCTACCGCAGACGTACGACGCGCCAGTGGAGGAGCGGTCACAGAACTTCTCTGGGGGTCAGCAGCAACGGCTGGCAATTACCCGGGGCGTGATCGCCAACCCTAAAATCTTGATTCTCGATGACGCGACCTCGGCGTTGGATGCCCGGTCGGAAAAGTTAGTTCAAGAAGCCTTGAACCGAGATTTAAAGACCACTACGACGGTCGTGATTGCTGAAAAGATTTCATCGATCATTAATGCGGACCAGATTCTGGTCTTGGAGGATGGTCAGGTCTCAGGGATTGGGACGCACCAAGCCCTGTTGAAGACGAACGCCATTTACCAGGCCATTTATCAAACGCAAAAGGCACGAGAGGAGGGGCTGTCATGAGTGATTTAAAGATTGCCGGTAAGTATTATTGGCATTACTTAAAGCGGTATTGGCGTGGCTTTTTAGTCAGTATCGTGTTGATTGCCTTTTCCACTTGGTGTATCGTGGTCGCCCCGACCTACTTGGGACGCGCGGTCGAACAGTTGACGACTTACTTGGGTCAAGTAACCCACGGTGGTCAGGGGTCCCTGGCGCCGTTTAACCATACGCTGATTATCTATATTCTCCTTTACTTGGGGGATGCCAGTACGATCTTTGTGGCCAGTCTCATCTTGGCTAGAGTCACGGCTTTTTCGACGGGAACCATGCGGGTCGGCCTGTTCCGGAAGCTCCAACGGATGAAGGTTCAATACTTCGATACCCACCGGGATGGCGACATCTTAGCCCGGTTCACGTCTGATCTGGATAACATCTTTAACGCGATGAATCAGGCCTTGCTAGAAATTCTACTGGCAATCGCCCAATTTGTCGGGCTCTTGATCGTGATGTTCAACCAGAGTGCGACGATGGCTTGGGTCACCATGGCCTCGACGCCGCTGGCTTTGATCGTGGCCGCAGTGGTCATGCGCAAGGCGGGCGTGGCCGTTAACCGCCAACAGGATGATATTGGGAAGCTCAACGGGTACATCAACGAACAGATCACGGGGCAGAAAGTCCTGATCACCAATGGCCTGCAAGCCGATTCGCTGGAGGGCTTTAGCGGGTACAATGCCAAGGTTCGGCAATCCGCTTTGACCGGACAGATCTGGTCCGGGATTTTGAACCCCTTGATGCAGGGGATGTCGTTGCTAAATACGGCAATCGTCATCTTCTTTGGGTCGTGGTTCGCCCTGAACGGCAGTCTGTCGACGGGAGCGGCTTTGGCGTTGGTAGTGGTCTTCGTGAACTATGCGCAACAGTATTACCAACCCATCATGTCGTTAACCAGCCTGTATAGCATGATTCAACTGGCAATCACCGGGGCACGGCGGGTCGATGAGGTCCGGCGCCAAGATGATGAGGTCAATCGTGCGCAGGGTCAAAACATGCCGGATATTCAACGGGGGCTGAAAATTGACGATGTGCATTTCAGTTACCTACCGGGCAAGGAAATCTTGCACGGTATCACGATTAATGTCCACCGAGGCGAAATGGTCGCCTTGGTTGGGCCAACGGGGTCGGGTAAGACTACGGTGATGAATTTGATGAACCGGTTCTACGATGTGGATACCGGGGCGATTACCGTGGACGGCACGGACATTCGCCAGTTCGACCTGCAGTCGTTACGGTCGCACGTAGGAATCGTTCTGCAGGAACCGCAACTCTTTACGGGAACGATTGCGGATAATATCCGTTATGGTGAACCGGATGCGGGGATGGACCGGGTGATTGATGCGGCTAAGCAGGCAAACATTCACGACTTCATCGAGAGCTTACCGGACGGATATGACACGCAGGTCTCCGATGAACAGAGTATCTTCTCGGCGGGACAGAAGCAGTTGATGTCGATTGCCAGAACGATTCTGACGAATCCGCGATTACTGATTTTAGATGAAGCCACCTCTAACGTGGACACGGTGACCGAAGCACGGATTCAGGCGGCGATGGATAATGTGATCCAGGGCCGGACGAGTTTCGTGATTGCGCACCGGTTGAAGACCATCCTGAATGCGGACAAAATCGTGGTTCTGCGCGATGGTCGAATTATCGAGCAGGGTAGCCATGCGGCGTTGTTACAGGAGAACGGCTTCTACGCGGAGTTGTACCGGAATCAGATGGTATTTGAATAGGATTATTATAGTGAGGAAGCGCATTTGCCGGAGGTTGGGCAGGTGCGCTTTTGTGGTTGTTAGCTAGTTTGAGCCTTGAATGATAGTCTGAGTACTATGAACTGAATTTTGCGTGGTCATCGATTGGGATGGAAGTGATAAAAAAATGACTTTTGTGTTTTTTAAAACGTTGATGTGGTAGGATTTGTTTAGTGTATTCCCCGCGTATGCAGGGGTGATTCTTCACACGGGGAGGGACTAACTTTGAAAAGAATGTATTCCCCGCGTATGCAGGGGTGATTCTATCACGGCTAAGGTCTACCAGTAGCCCCTTAGGTATTCCCCGCGTATGCAGGGGTGATTCCTCACTGCTTAAACGGGACCGGGTCTGGGAAGAGTATTCCCCGCGTATGCAGGGGTGATTCTGGATTGTTCGTCGTCACCATAGATAAACTTGAGTATTCCCCGCGTATGCAGGGGTGATTCTGACGTGATGGTTGACGCGGGACTGCCGTACAAGTATTCCCCGCGTATGCAGGGGTGATTCCCTCTTGATACCAAAGAGATATTGCCGTCTTCAGTATTCCCTGCGTATGCAAGGGTGATTCCGAGCCACGTTTTTTTGTAGGTAATCAACGACTGTATTCCCCGTGTATGCAGGGGTGATTCTTGCACTATTTTGACGTTTCAATTTGGCATGCTGTATTCCCCACATGTGTGGAGGTAAACTCATCAAAATTGATTCACCACAAACAAATGCAGTACAATAGCCATAATACAAACCAAGGAGGGACTGTCTATCACAACCGTTGAGGACATCAAAACTGCGATTCGGAATGATCCGGAGAACGCGGTGTACACCGAACAGGGGTGGGACCCGTTATTTCATGTGTTACCGAGTGCCACGATTTTGGTCATTAGTCAGGCACCGGGACGAATTGCTCAGCAGACCAAGACTTACTTCAATGACGCGAGCGGAGACCGGTTACGGGACTGGATGGGCGTGACACGCGACCAGTTCTACCAGAGTGACCGGATTGCGGTAATGCCCCTGGACTTTTATTATCCGGGCAAAGGCAAAAGCGGGGACTTGCCCCCGCGGAAGGGGTTCGCTGAAAAGTGGCATGAACCGTTGCTGGCTATGATGCCCCAGGTCCAGTTGACCCTGTTGGTGGGTCAATATGCGATTAAAGCCTACTTGGGTAAAAAGCGGTATAAGACCTTAACGGAGACCGTTCGGCACTATCCTGATTACATGCCGGACTACTTTCCCTTGGTGCACCCATCGCCACTAAACTATGGCTGGCAAAAGAAGAATCCGTGGTTTCAGACGGACGTGGTTCCCGAGTTGCAAAAGCGGGTACAGCTTGCGTTATCTTAAACCAGTTAAAGGGGCCAATTCATCTGCGAATTGGTCCTTTTTTGGCACAAAAAATGGCCTCACGAGGAGGCCATTGAAATGGGCTTAGAAAAAGAGATAGTAGAGCCCGCTGAGCCCAATGAACCGGTAGATCCATTGTTTCAACCGGTCGGGGTTGATTCGAGTCAACAGGTGTGACGCAATGATGGTGCCAATGCTGGCAGCCACCATGCCCACCAGAATGTAGGGGATATCCTGAACACCTAGGATGCCATTGGTCACCCGAATGGTGGTGATGTAGAAGGTGTCAATCAAGAAGAACCCCTGAATGTTCCCGATGTATTCGGGCATCGAGTGCGATAGCGACAGAAAGTATAGCGCCATTAGCGGGCCACCAATCCCGAAGAGCCCGTTGAAGAATCCAGAGATCACCATGAAGCCGATGGCGACGTACCAGGGGTAGCGACGGTTACCGGCTGACTTGGCGAACATGAAGTACAGGCTTAACGCGACCAGGAGACCGCCCAGTAGCATTCGCAGCAGGTGGGTATCCAGCACGTGCCCTAAGTGAACCGACCAGGTCGCAACACTAGCGTAAATGATGAATGGAAGAATCAGTTGTTTGAGGTGAACATGGTGTCGGTATTGAATGGTCAAGCCCAGTACGCTGGTAAACATAATCAAGCCACCAATTCCGGCGGCCTGGGCAATGGGCAGAATTAGGGGAAAGAAGATCATCATGATGATGACGGCGCCGAAGCCGGTTAGCCCCTGGACCAATCCCGCGAGGAGTGCTGGTAACACGATAAGTAACCAAGTCACAAGTAAGTCCTGCTACTGATAACTTGTAAAAAGTTATAGATTTTTCTTGCTTCTTCCTATCCTGCCTCGCCAAAATCTCGCTACTACAGTTGATATGATAGTCCACAAGCGTTAATTCCCGACTAGCCATCGGTACATATTTTGAGGTCTGTGTTTAGTAGGCTAACTCAAAATTCTCAGTATCCCTAATGTTTAGGGCGGCATTCATATCTCGGTCAGCAACATGGCCACAAACCACACAGCGATAAATCCGGTCACAAAGCTTTAAATCAACCTTCTTGGCGCCACAATGATGACAGATCTTGGAAGTTGGTTCAAAGCGGTTGGTTAGATGGACCGGAATTCCTAGTTATTGACACTTAGCGATGAGCTTGATTCTAAAGTTATAAAATCCTTGATAACTAATGGCTTTAGCCAAGTGTCGATTTTTCAACATGCCTTTAACATTCAGGTCTTCTAAGGCCACCCACTGCGGTTTGGTTATCACTACAGCGGAAATGATCTTGTTCTGATAGTCTTTTTGCATGTTTTGTAACCGTTGATACAGCCGTTGCATTCGCCGTCTAGTTTTGGCTAGGTTCAAATCAGTAGCAGATTTTCCTTCTTTCTGTTTTCTGACTTTGAATGCAAGATACTGTCGTGAATATTTTCTTTGTAACCGTCGAAGTTGGCGGCGTAGTCGCTTTATTCGGCTACTCTTGTTCTGATTCCGATAGACCAAACCATTACTCAAAATGGCAAAGTCTTTGATGCCTAAATCAATTCCAATCCTAGCGCCGGTCAAATTTGGTTGGACTAGCTCCGCTTGTTCGACCACGCAAGTTAGATAATAGCGACCGGCATGGCACTTGATACGGCCTTGTTTAATCACAAAGTGTTGCACGTTGGCCGGCAGGTACCCGTATTCTTTTAGGCGCACCCATCCCAGTTTAGGCAACTTAATTCGATGACGTTCAGCTTGAATGATTTGCTGCTTACCATTCTTCACAAAATAGTAGGCGCCCTGCCCCCGTTTCCAAGAACGAAAGTGGGGGTACTGACTCAAGTGCTTGAAGAAGCGCTTCATCGCCATATCGGCATCAATAAAAGCTTGTTTGACGGACTTAGCATAAAGTTCCTTAATCCAATCGTCTTCCGGGTTGGCCTGCAAGTAATCATGATTAAACCATCTACTAAATTCATAAGCATTCATATAGTGATAACCATCTTCATACCGTCGCTGGTTCATCTCTAAAAATAAATTGTACGCCCAACGGCTACCCCCAATATGTCGATTAAGTAACCAAATTAGATAATTAGTTGGTTTAATTTCGACCTTATAGGTGTTTAACATCTGCATCACTTCCCACTTTTTTCTTGTGTTTTCTTAGCCCATAAACGCAACGGGAAAACACATGAATAATTGAGATTAAATCTTGAACAACTTCTGCCTCAGGTGATAATGTTCATTGTTCACAACCATTATCGCTATTCCAAACTTCTCACACAACGATTTAGACCGCGCAAAGTCAATTCTGATAAATCAGTCTGGATAAGCAATATAAATTGTGTTGATTTAGTTATCCATAACGTCATCAAAAACGTATTCCACTATCTTGTGGCTTTGCGTTGCTAGCTTTCAGATAGTTATGTTCAGTGTGATATCGTTGATTTGATCATGTTCGTTTAGCTGGAAGTTTTCCTGATTTATCCCAATTCCGTAAAGTGGTTGTGGTAAAAGTGTTTTGCCATCTTTCCAGGTTTCATTTGATCACCTCAATAGCATTACAACATTTTAGATGTATTTATAAGGATTTATAGTTTTTTATTAATCATTTATTCCTCCTTTTTTAGAATCGTTGATGGTGTTCGGTGCGTATCGAAATTTTTGAGGTCCGGTCGAACCCAATAATCCCCATTATACGCTAACTTCTAGGGGAGGACGCACTGACTTCGTGGCTGAGTAGCAAACGGTTGAGTGTCCAAAACACCGGCGGACGATTACAATAAAGGGGAATCCAACAATATTAAATTGAGAAGGAATGTACAATGCCAAAACAAGCTGAAAGTTTGGATCATCTGCCAACGACCATGCGCGCTTGGCAGGTCACGACTCCCGGCCCCGTGGATGGGGATCGAGCACCGTTAGCGTTAGTTACCAAGCCGGTTCCCCAGCCAGGACGGGGCGAGACCTTAGTTCGGGTCCTAACTTGTGGGGTGTGCCATACGGATCTGCACGTTACCGAAGGCGATTTACCCGTTCATCACGCACACGTGACGCCGGGACACGAGATCATCGGGGAAGTCGTGGCCAACGGTCCGGAGACGCGGCGTTTTTCCCTGGGCACCCGCATCGGAATTCCCTGGTTACGGTGGACCTGCGGCGTCTGTCGTTTCTGCCGTTCTGGGCGGGAGAATCTCTGTCCGCAATCTCAGTACACGGGTTGGGACCATGACGGCGGTTATGCTGAGTACGTTACGGTGCCCGAGGGGTTCGCCTATCAGGTGCCGGAGCGATTCGACTCGGTCACCGCTGCGCCATTACTGTGCGCGGGGATTATCGGTTACCGCGCGTTTGAACGCGCTAACGTACCTGCGGGCGGTCGGTTAGGGCTTTATGGCTTTGGTGGTTCGGCCCACATTACGGCTCAGATTGCCCTTGACCAGGGGATTGAAGTCCACGTCTTTACCCGTGGTCAGGACGCCCAAGCCTTCGCGTTAAAGCTAGGCGCAACTTCTGCCAATGGTGCTTACGATGTGGCACCGGTTAAGTTGGACGCCGCGATTATGTTTGCACCGGCGGGGGCCATGGTTCCCAACGCCCTCGCAAACCTGGCTAAGGGGGGCACTCTGGCCCTGGCGGGAATCCACTTGAGTGATGTGCCCAGTTTAAATTATCAGCAGCACCTCTTCCACGAAAAGACACTGACCAGTGTGGAGAGTAATACCCGTAAGGACGGCGAAACGTTTTTGACCTTAGCTGATCGGTTGGCGCTTCACCCGGCGACGACACCGTACGCCTTTACCAAGGCCGACGAAGCCCTGCGGTTTGTGAAGCGCGGCGATATCGAAGGCGCCTGTGTTCTGAAGATTGGCCAGGATTAACGGGTAATTGAGAAGACGAGTGGTCACCTAAAACGTTCCTGATAGCTAGCGCCGCTAGTGATTAGGAACGTTTTAGGTTGGACCAGTCATTGGCGGTGATGATTTCAAGGCCATTTGAGGGAACATAAAAGCTGGCTTTCGTGGTTTGCGCGCTTTGAATGTCAGACGTGGTGTTTAGGGAAGGTGAAAGCGGGTGCACCAAATATGCTAGGGCTTCCAGTCGAAACGGCCCCTAAAAATAATCGCAATTAGCGGTTGAAGAGTCCCCCTAACTGTCTCTATAATAGATAAGTATTGGTAAAAATAGATTTTAGTGTGGCATAGGGAGAAGAGAATGGATAAAAATAGTCAATCAAATACCCCGCGGGAGTTTCATCTTTCACAGCGTCATCACATGGCGATTCCTTGGAAGAACATGGTCAAGGACGATGACGTCCCCGCCAGAGAAGCCAGTCTTCAAGAGCGGGCTTCTTTGGTTGGTCGTATCGGGATTACCATGTTATCGTGTGGTACCGGAGCTTGGCGGGTACGGGACGCCATGGACCGGGTGGCCCGCAGTCTCAATCTGACCTGTTCCGCCGATATTGGGTTGATCTCGTTATCGTATACGTGTTTCAACGATGAGCAGAGCTACACTCAGGTGCTGTCCCTCCCCAGTACGGGGGTCAACACGGATAAGCTGAATATTTTAGAAGAACTGGTCAAGAACTTTCAAAACGACTTTTCGTTTTTAACGGTGCCGGAGATTCACACCATGATCGATAAGATTCAAACCCGGCCCAAGCAATATGCGCCCGCAGCCTTGGGGTTCGCCGCAGCCTTAGCCTGTACCGGCTTTATTTTTTTGTTAGGTGGTGGGCTTCCCGAGATGCTCTGTACGTTCATTGGCGCGGGCTTAGGAAATTATGTCCGTGCGTTAATGGGCAAGCACGCGACGACCACGATTGCCAGTACGGCAATCAGCGTTGCGGTCGCTGGGATGATGTATATGCTGAGCTTTCGGGTACTGGAGGCGTCCTTTGGTGTCTCCGTGCAACACGAGGCCGGATACATTGGGGCCATGTTGTTCGTGATTCCGGGTTTCCCCTTCATCACCAGTATGCTGGATATTTCTAAACAAGATATGCGGTCGGGACTAGAGCGCCTGTCCTATGCCATCATGATCACCACGGTGGCGACGTTGGTGGGGTGGCTGGTCGCCAGTGGGTTTAACTTTCGGCCGGCGGACTTTTTGCCTTTAGGCCTATCGCCATTGGCACTGTTGCTGCTACGGTTACCCGCCAGCTTTTGTGGGGTCTACGGTTTCTCCATGATGTTCAACAGCTCCCAAAAGATGGCCATCACGGCCGGATGTATCGGTGCCGTAGCGAACACGTTGCGCCTAGAGTTGGTCCAACTGACCACCATGCCACCAGCCGCGGCGGCCTTCTTTGGAGCTCTCACGGCGGGGCTGATTGCCTCGTTGGTCAACCGGTATAACGGTTATCCGCGAATTACGCTGACCGTACCGGCCATTGTGATCATGGTACCGGGGTTGTATATTTACCGGGCCATCTACAACATTGGGAGCAACCAGATTGGGGTCGGGTCTTTGTGGCTGACCAAAGCCGTCTTGATCATCATGTTCTTACCCGTGGGTCTGTTTGTGGCGCGGGCGCTGCTGGATAAGGAATGGCGGCACTTTGATTAGAATCAACAATTAACCGTAAGTAAAAACGTCTCGGTTTCTCCTTTGAGGGGGGCCGAGGCGTTTTGAGTTGAAGCGATTAGGCACAGCTCAGCGGCGAGGTGAGCGGGTCTGGCCGAAGGCAAAGTAAAGCCAAGGGCCAATCGGTTGAACGAAAGCTAAAAGTCCCCAGAGCAGCTTGTTCCCGTGCCGCACGCTGTCTGCCTTGATGAGATCGGCTAAGACCACCGTCGTTGCGGTCAATTCAAAGGCTACAAATGGCAGTAAGCGTTGCCGCGCGCGGGGCGAAAGGGATTGTTTTTGCGGATGACACCCAGTTTTAAACATCGAGAAGACCTCCTTAGATGGCTTAATCTCAGTATACACGGGTCTAACTGATAGCGCTAACATCATTAGCGATTAAAGTAGCCCCACGACTGGTTGGTCCGGTCGTGGGGCTACTTGGTAGCTTTTCTTAGGAAGGGTCTTCATCGAGCGAGAGGTTGCGCGCAGGTGCTTGCCGGCGGGTCCAGCGTTTGGCCAGTTCTAAGACCAACGTTGGGATAAACATAGCGGGTAGGACCATGAGCCACGCCTCGATGGGCAGTGTGATGAGGCCAAAGAGATGTTGGGTCGCTGGAACCGTCGCTACTAATAGGACGACCGCAATGGCAATCAGCATCGCCCCGTTTAAGACCGGGTTGCGCTTTAGACTGGCCATCGTCAGGGGTTGCCGATCCTTGATGGCGTAGATGTCGATCATGGAGCCAATCGCGAGGACCAAGAAGAGCATGGTCATCCCCATAGTTGCCTGATTATTCGTGAGGCCGAAGCGGCCGATGGCGTAGATACCTAACGATAAGACCGTAAACGTCGCTGCTCGTAGTGCTAAACGGCCACCTAGTCCACGGGCCAGTAAGCTTTCGCTATTGGCAACCGGGGGTTGTTCCATGGCAGTCCGTTCGCCGGGTTCCCGACTGATGTAAAAGCCCGGAATCCCGTCGGCTAAGACGTTGATCAGCAGTAACTGTTCTGCTAAGAGCGGGGCACCCCAACCCATCACGACGGCGCCGACCATTAGGAAGATCTGGGCGAAGTTTACGCCGACCAGGAATTCAACTGCCTTTAAGATGTTTTGGTAGACGGTCCGACCTTCGCGGACCGCTGCCATGATGGTCGCAAAATTATCGTCCGTTAAGATCATGTCGGCGGCACCCTTAGAGACTTCCGTCCCCGTAATGCCCATGGCGATTCCCACGTCGGCCGCCTTTAGCGCGGGGGCGTCGTTGACCCCGTCCCCCGTCATGGCGACGGTCTTACCAGTTGCTTGCCAGGCCTGAACGATACGAATCTTATCTGCGGGAGATACGCGCGCGTAGACGGCGATGTCTTGAATCTGCTGTGTCAGTTCAGCGTCCGTCATTTGCCGTAAGTCATCACCCGAGAGGACCCGTTGCCCGGGAGTTAGAATTCCGATCTCTTGGGCGATTGCGGCGGCTGTCACCATGTGATCGCCCGTAATCATCACGGGCTTGATGCCCGCTTGCTTGGCTTCTCGAATGGCGGGAATGACCTCTGGCCGTGGCGGGTCAATGATTCCTACCAATCCCGCGAAGGTAAGGTCTTGCGTCAAGTCCTCCCAGTTAGGGTCACTAAGGTCGACAGTGGCGGGAACCACCCGGTAGCCGACGGATAGGACCCGTAAGGCTTGTTGGCCGAACTCGTCGTGGACTTGTTGTGCGGCTTGGCAGGTCGTGGGCGTCCAACGAATAGGGAGTCGATCGAAGGCCCCTTTGACGATAATCAGTTGCTGGTCATCTGCCAGACGGTGAATCGTCGCCATGGTTTTCTTAGTGGAGTCGAAGGGGTCCTCAGCGAGGCGGGGAGCGGCGGTCTCGAACTGTTGGCGGCTCTGTCCGTGCTGGGCTAACCAGCGAACGATGGCCAGTTCCGTGGGGTCACCGTGGGTTTCTTCTTGTCCGGCGACTTGTTGGATCTCGGCGTTCGTGGCCAATCCCAGGTAACGCATCAGGTCTTCACCGGCTTGAGTCAGGTGATCGGCCGCCTGACTTTGGGGACTGTTTGGTGTCCAGTAACGGGTAATGGTCATCTTGTTTTGCGTTAACGTCCCCGTTTTATCGGACGCAATCACGTCGACACCACCGATGGTTTCGACCGCGTTGACCCGGCGCATGATGGCGTTACGGTTCGCCATGCGTTTGACCCCGTGGGCCAGGCTGATGGTCACGATGATTGGCAGGGTTTCTGGCACGGCAGCGACCGCTAACGAGATTCCGATCATCAGGCTGTCAGCCAACCCCTGATTTTGCATCCAGACGCTGAGGGCAAAAATGGCGATTCCCCCTAGGATAGCGAAGCTGGTTAGCCATCCAGATAGGCGGTTCAAGCGGCCTTGAAGGGGCGTTGCGCGCTTCTTAGTCTGGTTCAACAGGCCCGCGATTTGGCCTAATTCGGTCGCCATTCCGGTGGTTACGACCTGGACGATGGCCGTTCCGGCCGTGACGGCAGTTCCCGAAAAGACCTCTTGTTCGGGTGCGACGGCCGTCAGCGTTTGAACGTGGTGCTTGCTGACGGGGACGCTTTCTCCCGTTAAGATGGCTTCGTCGACGGTGAGGTTCGTGCTTTCGAGAACGATTCCGTCGGCGGGAACCTGGTCACCGGCTTTTAATAAAATGAGGTCGCCCGGGACCACGTTGACTGCGGCCAGGGTTTGTGCGACGTTGTCCCGGCGCACCGTCGTGGTCGGCAGGCTTAGCGACTGGAGAGCGGCCAGGGCCTTCTCCGCGGAAGCTTCCTGGTAGAGGCCGATGAGAACGTTGATGACCAGGATGGCGCCAATTACGATGGGCTTGGTCCATCCGCCGTTGAGGGTTAAGGCCATGTAGCTTGCCAGGGCGACGGCGAAGAGTAATACTAGTGAGGAAACGTCGTTGAGGTGCCGGGCTACCTGACGCCATAGGGCGGGTTTCTTGGCCGCAGCCAACTGGTTCGGTCCCGTTTGGTTGAGGCGGTTTTGAGCTTGGTCTGTGCTTAGACCGTTCGGGGGAGTGAGGGTTAAGTGCGTCATCTCTTTTCTAGTCATGCGTGGTCCTCCTATATGTTATATCCTGAATAAGGCATACTGTAAACTTACTATAATCTTATTATTACGAAAAGTTTTGTATAGATTTTGAGGGAATTGTGAAGATTCTAAGAGAATTCAGGGGATGACTCTTGAATAGCCTAAATGGTCAAATAAATCCCCTTTCTTAGAAATGGCGTGTATGATGGAGGTAAAGATAAAGGTGGTGATTCAGCATGGAAACGTTGAAAATGCTGCAAGCCCGAAAGGCGATTCGACACTATACGGGACAGGTCACGGATCAGCAGTTGCAAAAGATTTTGCAGGCTGGTAGTGCGGCTCCGGTGGGCTTGGGTGAATATGATAACTACCGGTTGACGGTCATTCAAGATCCCGCGATTTTAGCTAAAATGCATGGCATCTACGAGGCACCAACCGTTATTGTGATTTCGGTGCGGGAATCTGGTCCCATGGAGTATGTCTCGACGGGCGCCATTGCACAGAACTTAGAACTGGCGGCCGAGGCGCAAGGCGTGGGGGCTAACTTCAACATGGCCAGCTTACGGTCCGTGCCGCGGGATCGGTTACCAGCAGGGTTTCATCCGGCTTTCGTGATGACCATGGGTCAAACCAGTGAGACCTTTAGGCCACGGTCGATTCCGGCTAACCGGATTGCAACCAATCTGGTGAAGTGACCGAAATCATTAGATTTTGCGGGGGTGACGCAGCACGTTGCCCCCGCATTTTTACGGTGTGCCGCTAATCGGTTTGCGTGTAGCGCCGGTTTTCTTTAAAATAGAAAGCGTGAGCGTTAAACGGCGCCGTGAGAGACATTGGCAAACGGTGTGAAGGAGGCAATTCAATGAAACAGATTGTAACGGGCATCGTGGCGCACGTCGATGCCGGTAAGACCACGCTATCTGAGGCCTTACTCTATCAAACGGGGGCCGTACGGCGGTTAGGCCGCGTGGATAATGGGGACGCCTTCTTGGATTCCGATGCGTTGGAGAAGAAGCGGGGAATCACGATTTTTTCCCATCAAGCCGTACTCAAGACCAAGGACTTAGAGCTGACGGTCCTGGATACGCCGGGACACGTCGACTTCGCGACCCAGACCGAGCAGGTTTTAAGCGTCCTCGATTATGCCATTCTGGTGGTCTCGGCGACTGACGGTGTCCAAGGTTACACGCGGACGCTGTGGCGGTTATTGACCCATTATCAGGTTCCAACCTTTATTTTTGTGAATAAGATGGACGCGCCTGGAACGGACCAGGCGGCCCTTCTAGCAGACTTACAGGCTAAGTTGGCGCCGGGATGTTTGCCGTTTCCAGTCGGGGATTCGCAGACGTTACCGGAAGCGCTACAAGAAGACATTGCGATGCAAGATGAGACGGTTTTGAACAGGTTCTTAGAGACGGGAACCCTGGAAGCATCAACGGTTCGGGAGTTAATTCGGCAACGGCAGGTCTTCCCGTGTTACTTCGGTTCGGCCTTAAAGCTCCAGGGAGTGACCGAATTGTTGGCGGGGATGGCTTACTGGAGCCAACCGCAGCAGGCCCAAGCCGAGTTTGGCGCTAAGGTCTTTAAGATCACCCATGATGAAAAGGGGGAGCGACTGACCTGGGTTCGGCTGACTGGGGGACAGTTACGGCCCAAAGATGTTTTAGTTGACCAGCAGAAAGTCAACCAGTTGCGGGCCTATAACGGCACCAAGTATACGACGTTACCCGTCGCACACGCCGGTGAGATTGCGGCGTTGACCGGCTTGACCGGGACCTACCCGGGTCAAGGATTGGGGAACCAGGTAGACGGCAGTCGACCAGAGATGCGCCCCGTACTGACTTATGCAGTCGATCCACAAGGCCAGGACATTCACCATTGTTTAGCGGTGTTGCAGGAGCTGGAAGATGAAGATCCCCAACTCCATGTGACCTGGTCGGAACAGTTACAAGAGATTCGGGTTCAACTGATGGGGACGGTCCAACTAGAAATTTTACAGCAGCTCTTACATGATCGGTTCCAGTTGGACGTGAAGTTCGATGCGGGTGGAATCCTCTACCAGGAGACGCTGACCCGGGCTGTGGAAGGGGTCGGACACTTCGAACCCCTGCGGCATTACGCGGAGGTCCACCTCCTGATGCGTCCGGCCCCCCGGGGAAGCGGACTAACGATTGACGCCGACTGTAGCTTAGAGGTGTTGGTCAAGAATTGGCAACACCAGGTGCTGACCAGCCTGAAGGCCAAGGAACACCTAGGCGTCTTGGTAGGCGCTCCGTTAACGGACGTCCACATCACGCTAGTCACCGGTCGGGGCAGTATCGTCCATTCAGTCGGCGGTGATTTTCGGGAAGCCACTTGGCGGGCCGTCCGTCAGGGACTGATGATGTTGCGGGATACCCAAGGCCTGCAACTGCTAGAACCCTGGTACCGGTTCCGATTAGAAGTCGGACAAGCACAGGTCGGCCGTGCCATGACCGATATTCAGCGAATGCACGGGACCTTCGAGACGCCGGTGGAGACCGCTACGGGCACCACGGTTTTGACCGGGGTAGCTCCCGTGGCCGAGATGCAGGCGTACTCCCAGGAGGTAAACGCCTATACGCACGGCCAAGGACAGCTGGAGTGTCTGGTCGATGGTTACCGACCTTGTCATGACCAAGCCGCGATTGTGGCCGCTACGGCGTACCAGCCGACGGCGGATCTGGCCAATACACCGGACTCGGTCTTCTGTGCCCATGGCGCTGGCTATCCGGTCGCGTGGAATCAGGTGCCGACCATGGCACACGTTCCCTATGCTTATTCGGCCGCAGATTTGGCCCGATTGACAGCTGAGGCGGCTAATTAGGGCCAACTTTAAACGATTAGACCTGAATTCTGATGAGTTACCAGTCAAATAAAAGTTAAGTGCGTTTCAAGCCTCGCTGGCCAAGTGGGACTGGAAACGCACTTTTAATTTTGATGGTGATTAAGTAGTTGGCATCACCAAGCAACACGGGTTCCTTGTCTTTTGCCGGGATTTTCGTGAAGATGGGGATTGTGAACATGGTGTGACCCGTCAACGGTTGCTTCTAACGTGAGGGATAACGCGTGAGGAGCCGTTAAGCGATGAGGGTCGACATAGGGGATGGGGAGCAGAATGAGAAAATTTTTAACCAGGTTAAATTGGCTCATGGCCATCTTATTGATGGTGGTCGCCGTCTTTGCAATTTTGGAACCCGTGGCATTTTTGGGGGATTCGGATTGGCCACAGCCCTTAGTTCTGGTGGGGTTAGCGGCGGGAAGCGTCGTCATTTTGAATCGGTTGCGGTGGTGGATCACCACGTGGTCGGCCACCACTTACCGGCGAGTCTTGATTGGTTTAGGTATTTTGGTGGTGGTCGTTCAGATCGTGGTCGCGTTGAGCTTCATGGATGTGGGACGGGCTGACAGTTACTTTGTTCGCAACCAAGCAATTCGGTTGGCGCACGGCGACCTGACGTGGAACCATTACTTTTTGGTCTATCCCAACAACGTGAATGTTACGTTATTGGAAGCAGCGCTTTTAAAGGGGCTATTGCCGTTAACGCGTACCCCCTGGCTGATCTTGAACCTCTTGCGGTTTGCCTGGGTCGATACGGGGCTATTAGCGGGCTTGTTTTTGCTCAAACGGTGGCAGCATTGGCGTCCCGGTGCGGTCTGGTTGACCTTGTTGTGGCTGTTAAGTGTCCCCGTCTATGCGTTTAGTTTAGTCGCTTATACGGATGCATTGGTCATGCCGCTGGTACTTGATACGCTGGCGTTAGTGACTTGGTCATTGACTTACCGGGGATGGCGGCATTGGGGAATCTGCTGGGGCACGTTACTCTTGGTCAGTGGTGGCGTCGCCTTAAAGAGCAACATGATCGTCTTGTGGCTGGCCACGGGGTGTCTGGTCCTCTTGCTTTGGTGGCAACGGCAGTTATCAGGGAAGAAAGTCCTGGGGTGGATCGTCAGTGCACTAGTCTTACTAGGCCTGGTCCTGGGGGGCATGTCCGCCTGGGGCCGGCAACAGGGGTACCAGAAGGACCCCAACGTGGCGCTTCCCGTGACCAGCTGGATTGCGATGAGCCTCAATACCAGTAGTGAGGGTCAGTATAAGCAAGCAGATTATTTGCTGGTCGACCAAGCACCTACGGCGGCAGCGAAGCAGGCGCAAGCGACTGGGATGATTGAACAGCGCATTCGAAAACTTGGTGCCCTGGGGTTAGCGGTGCACCTGATGAAGAAGTTCCGGGTCTTCTGGGCCACGGGGG
Organism: Levilactobacillus namurensis; assembly: GCF_032197885.1. Lineage (NCBI taxonomy): Bacteria > Bacillati > Bacillota > Bacilli > Lactobacillales > Lactobacillaceae > Levilactobacillus > Levilactobacillus namurensis. Next base: position 1,306,982 of record NZ_CP134159.1, read on the forward strand.
ATTTTGACAGTTTTAAGCTCACTACGCAGTGGATTCGGGCTCCTTACTGGTACCAGAATCATCAACGGGAGATTCAATTCTGGCTGGTCATCATCACACAGTTACTATTTCTCATGTTGATCTTTCAGACGATTTGGGTGTTGCTCCAACGCCCCGTAACCGTAGCGGTGAGTTTCTTGACGATTATGCTCTTAGGACTGACGGTCTTTCACGTGGTGTTCTGGGAGGTGGAGCCCCGTTACGCCGTCCCCCTTTTACCGGTCATGATGTTGCTGGGAACGCTGGGCGGGTGTCTGGCGCCGACTTGGCAATTCTCCCACGCCCAGGTTCGGCTGGGCCGCTGGATTGCGGTAGGAGTTGTGGCCTTGTGTGCCCTGAGCCTAGGACAGACCAGTGAAGATACGGTGATTCGATCGGATACCGTGGGCCGGCAAGGAAACGGGGACTATTTCACCTTGCCCGTTGCCAGACTGGCCCCTAAAGCGTCCCTGAGTTGGACCGTTCCCGTCACTGGGGCCAGCAACGCCTTACAGCTGCAGATTCAGCCGATAAATCTTAACCAAGAACAACGCTTACCTAACGTGCAACCGCGGTATCCGCGTGGCCAGTTGCGGGTGCAGGTTCAAGCTAACGGTCGGCAACTAAAGACCTGGCGTACCACGCCCACGAAGGCCATGGCCCAGCCGCTGGTCTATCCCCGGACGACGGCGAAGGCTGTGACGGTCCGTCTGGTGAATACGGGGAAGACGACCGTCAAGTATGCGGTGGGACGGGCCCAGTACAATCAGCACACGGGAGCGGTCCTAGCCACCCCGGCCCAGTATCCGCAACTCTACGTGATCAACGTCCACGGCCCTCACGCACTAACCGGCGGCCTGGCAATCACGCTGTTTATGGGCGTCTTTCTGGCGCTGCTGTGGTGGGCGATTTAAGCTGAACGGAAAACAGATTCAGATTGGCTCTGTAAAACTCAGACAGTTTTACAGGGCCTTTTTCTACGTCTTGTTAATAAGAATGTTGTTAAATCAATGTTTTTGAATGGCGTGGCATAGGTGAGCTGAGGATTGACCTTAGTCTCAACCGTGGTGATGGTCATCCCCTTTACCTGGCCGTCATCACGGCTTACCGTTGTGTAGCCATAACGAAATATGATGCTAAGGGCCGCAGCATCTAATGATATGGTTGACGACAATTATCGACTAAAAAGGACCTCATCCCAACCAGGATAAGGTCGCAGTGATGGCTTGCATGAAGCAGACCATCACTTGTTTGTAGCCGAGATGGAAGCCAAGTAAATATATGATGACGACATTGAAGCGTCCAGGCTGGTCATACCGTGGCTAGTCACCTTTGGTCCCGGAACGTCTTAGAAAGTGGGAGCTCAGGGTCGAATGGGTGTAGGCTTGGCGGTCCAGTTCATGTTCATCGCTGGCGATGGCAATGGCCGTGGTGGTATCGCCCACCACGTTAGCTACCGTGCGAAACATTCCGGAGAACCAATCAATGCCGGCCAGTAAGGCGATACTTTCCGTGGGGAGTCCCAGTGTGGGGATGATGATGGCCAAGGCGACTAAGCCGCCGCCGGGAACGACCACCGTTCCCAAACACGCTAACACGGACAGGCTTACAATCTGAACCATTCCGGCAAACGAGATTTGGAGCTGATAGAGTTGGGTGACTAGGGTACAGACCAGAGCCAGGTACATGGCCAGGCCGTTACTGTTGAGGGCCATTCCCAGGGGTAAGACCAGTTGGGTGATGCGCTGGCTAACCCCTAGGCGGTCGTGGGCATCCGCCATCTCAATGGGGAGGCTCACGGCGGATGAGGTCGTGGTAAAGGCGACTAAGGCGATTCGGGTAAAACCGTTCACGAGACCCTTCAGGGGAACCTTAGCGTACCAACTGATCACTAGCAACAGTATTGCCAAGAAAATACCGGTACTCAGACCGTAAATGGCCAAAAACTTGAGCAAGGGAATCAAGGCCTTGAGCCCCGTGTCGACGGTCACCCCGATCATTAGGGCCCCAATACCGATGGGAGCTAGGTGCATGACTAATAGGACCAGGCGAACGGCGAGCTGGTTGACCTGCTTGACCAGGCTGAGGACTGCTTCGAATTGGTGATGGCGGTTGGCCTGGTTCAAGACGATGCCGAATAAAATGGCAAAGATGATGACCTGAATCACGTTTCCCTGGCTGAGGGACGCGAAGATGTTTTGGGGAAAGAAACCTAACACGGTTTCCCCTAACTTAGCGGGCGCCTTAACGGTGTTGGGCGTGTTGGGCGTGAGGTGGAGGCCCGCTCCGGGCTTGAGCCACAGACCCATCAGAAGTCCAATTGCGGCCGCAACGATAGTCGTGCCTAAGAACCACAGGGCCGTCTTGAGGCCCAGGCGACCCAGGGCGTTGGCGGGGAGATTGCCTAAGGCCTCGATGACGGCCCCGAAAATCAGGAGCACGACCGTCATCTGAATCAGGCGTAAGAAGATATCGCCTAGGAGCTTGAGTCCGCCCACCGCCGGGCCGAAGAGAATCCCTAAGAGGATGCCCCCAACCATACCCAGCATAATCTGAGTAGTCAGTGTAAGCTTCATGCGAGACCTCCGTAGGCTTGAACCCGTAAACTTGCCGTCAGTAGGGCCACGCCATGGGCTAGGTCCGTGGGCGCTGTGAGTTCGGCGGGCGCGTGACTGATTCCGGCCACACTAGGGACGAACAGCATCGCCGTGGGGACGACGGAACTCATGATGCCACTGTCGTGTCCCGCTCCCGAAGTCAGCCGCCGAGTTCGCAAGTTGAGCTGGGCCGCTAAACGCTGATTTTGGGTGGTGAGACGCTGGTCAAAGCAGACTGGGAGATCGTGGACCCACCGTTGGATCGTTATGGTGAGTTGCGGGGCCATCAGGGCGTGGGCGGCCTGGTGGAGTTGACGTTCAAATTCCGTGAGGACTAGGTCGCTAGGGTGCCGACAATCGACCGTAAAGCGAACCAGCCCGGGGATGACGTTGGCCGAATTGGGGACCACCTCGAAGCGCCCCACGGTGAAGGTTAGAGCGTCATCTAGGGCTTGAGCGTGGTGCCGCAAGCGGGTAATGAGCGTGACGGCGGCTTGAAGGGCATCGTGACGGTCAGCCATGGGCGTGGTCCCCGCGTGATTGGCACGCCCTTTGAGCGTTAGGGTGAAGCGCCGTTGCCCGACCAATCCGGTAACGATGCCAACTTGTTGGTGGGTTTGCGTTAGCCGGGGGCCTTGTTCGATATGCAGTTCCGTGAAGCTTGCGGGTAAGGCCGGTAAGCCGGAATGAACGCCGGGATGGTCCTGAAGCGGCGCCACGGCAAGTTGGCGGGCTTCTTCAAAGGAGGTTCCATCGGCGTCAACCATGCGAGTCTCAACGGTCTGCCGGGCGTAGTGCTTCGATCCGGTAAAAGTCAGGGGGAAGCGGCTCCCTTCTTCTTCGCTGAAGGCAATCAGGCGAAGGGTGTGTTGCGGTCGTCCCAGTTGGCGGTGAAGGGTGGTGATGGCTTGAAAGCCGGCGATGATGCCATATAAGCCATCGTAGCGTCCTCCGTTGACCACGGTGTCCATGTGGGAGCCCGTCGCGATAGTCTGGTCGTCTTGACCCGGCAAGTCGAGATAAACGGTGCCAAAATCGTCCACGGTAGCCTGGAGTCCGGCCGCTAGTCCCCAGGTGATGAGTTGGGCTTGAGCGGCCGTCCAGGTGGGGGTGTAGACTAGTCGGTTTTGGGCAGGATCCGTTGGACAGAGGCGATTAATGGTGGCTAGTTGAGCGGCTAGCGTCAGGCCGGGAGTGGTTAAAGGAATCATGCGTGACTCACGCCCGTCAACGGTGAAGAGGCCACGGCACCTTTCGTAAAGACGCGTCCCGGACCCGCTAGAAAGGCTTGCCGGCCGGCTTGAACTCCTAGGCGAAAGGCTGCGGCCATGAGGGGAATATTGGCTGCGGTGGCCATAGAAGTGTTGGCCATGATAGCGGCAGCGCCCATCTCCATGGCTTCGGCGGCTTCGCTGGGGCGACCGATACCGGCGTCAATGATGACCGGGACCGAGAGTTCGTTGATTAGGATCTGAATCAAAGATTTCGTGGTCAACCCTTGGTTCGTGCCGATGGGGGCGGCTAAGGGCATCACGGTAGCGGCCCCGGCATTCACCAACTGGCGGGCAACGACCAGGTCAGGTAAAACGTAGGGCATCACGATGAAGCCTTCGTTGGCGAGTACCTCCGTTGCTTTCAACGTTTCGTAGTTGTCGGGCATTAAGTATTGCTTATCCGGAACGACTTCTAGCTTGATGAAGTCACTGCCGCTGAGTTCCCGGGCAATGTGGGCTGTGCGAATGGCTTCTTCGGCCGTGGTACATCCCGAGGTGTTGGGGAGAATCGTGATGTCCTTGGGGATGTAGGCCAGGATGTTATCGGCCGCCTGCGTGGTACGGCGTAATGCCATGGTGATGATCTGGGCTTGGGCGTGGTGGATGGCTGAATCGATCAAGTCGTAAGAATACTTACCAGAACCCAGGATGAAACGAGACGTAAAGGTGTGGCCACCAATGGTTAAAGGATCAGATGCTGTCATGTGATATTCCTCCTAAATGGTTGTTTTACCTAAAATCAAACGAGTAATCATGTTGGCTTCGTGGCCCGCGGCAATCATCACGCGTGGGGCCATGAGGCCTTCAGCGCCCATGGACGTGCCATCGCCGGCGACGTAGAGATTGGGACGTAATTGCTTGGTCGTAATGGTGTTGGCACTGTGGATTCCCGCCATGCCAGTCGCCATGACCAGGGGCTTAGCGGGAAATTGCGTGCCGACCGTTTCTAAGAGCATGGCTTTCTCCTGGGGGGCGTCAAAGGCTTCACAGATGATGTCTGCCGAGGATAAGTATTTGGAAATGGTCGCAGGCGTGAGCTTTTCCTGATAGGCGTGGATGGTGATAAAGGGATTGAATTCCTGTAAGTTCTGCTTGAGGGCGGTGACCTTAGGCATGCCGACCTGACTAAGCTTGTATTGCTGGCGGTTGAGATTGCTAAGTTCGATTACGTCGAAGTCAACTAAGGTCAGGGTACCGACGCCAATGCGGGCTAAGGCGATGGCAATGTTGGATCCTAGTCCGCCCGCTCCCGCGATGGCGACGTGGGCCGCCGAAAGCTTGGCAGTGGACGCGGTGACGTTACGGGCTTTCATTTGGGTATAGACTTGGTCGGGCGCTTGACCTTGAATGATGGGTGGTGTGTGCATGAGCATCCTCCTAACGGCCGCCGCCGACGAATGTGATGATTTCAACTTGGTCGTCGGTTTGAAGGGTGGTGGTCGCAAATTCAGTGTGGTGGATGATCTGGCCGTTGACCTCGACGACGAGGTGTTCAATGGGTGTGTGGCGCGCAGTAAGTAACGCCAAAATGGTAGTGCCAGTTGCCGCAGCGGCTGGTTCTCCGTTAATCGTAAGCATAAAAAAATTCCCCTTTCTGCGAACGTCGTGAAGAAAGGGGAATTGCGCACAAAAGGACCGTCATGACGGGAAAAATCCCGTAAACGGAAGACCCAGTGGTTCCTGAGTCACATTGGCAAGTCGCGCTTCCTTCGGTAGTTCTAACTACATCAGGTTCGATGGGTTTAATCTCAGCCGAGTGGCACCCCAGACGAACGGTTGCTGAATGAAAACGAGTTTTGAAAACTCGTTACGTTAGTTATACGCAACCTGAAAATGAATGTCAAGTCTAAACATAAAGCTGTACAAAGTTGGATGAATTCGCTACACTGAGGCGTAAATGATTTACCATTTGAAACATCATGGGAGGACAACCAAAATGCGTGTAGGAAAACGACCGTTGTACTTAGTAACTGACCGCTTGGGAATCGAGGAAGAGGCCTTTTTGTGCCGATTAGAACTGGCTTGTCAGGGGGGCGTAGACCTGGTGCAACTACGAGAAAAATCGCTGGATAGTCGGCACTATTTCCAACTAGCGCAACAGGTCAAGGCCATCACGGACCAGTATGAGCTTCCCTTGATCATTGACGACCGCTTAGACATTGCGCTGGCAGTGAACGCAGCTGGTGTGCACCTGGGCCAGCAGGACATCCCCGTCGACGTTGCGCGCCGTTTGCTGGGACCGCGCAAGATTATTGGGGCGACGACTAAGACGGTCCGTCAAGCCCAACTAGCAGTGCGCGCGGGCGCGGACTACCTGGGGGTGGGGGCCATCTTTCCCACGACGACCCACGTGAAGACGGTGCATACCAGTGTGGCGACGTTAGCGGCGATCCAGGCAGCAGTCCCTATTCCGGTCTACGCCATTGGGGGCTTAAATTCGACCAACGTGACGGCGGTTCAGCCAGCCAAGGTGGCGGGGGTGGCCGTGGTGTCGGCGATTATGAAAGCCCCCCATCCCGACTTGGCGGCCCAAGCGTTACGCCAAAAAGTCCTGACCGTCGTGCGCTGAATCAGCGCGACAAGTCAGGACTTGAAGGTTAAGCGTGAAATGGGTTCCAGAAACGACCACCGTTAACTTTAAAGAGGACGATGCCCAGGATAATCAGGGCGCCGACAATCAGCAGTGCTAGGTAGTCGTTGCGTTGGAAACGTTGGGCCATATACCAAGTACGGTGTTTTCCCTTGCCGAAACGGCGAAGCTCCATGGCTTGGCTGATGGTCTCGATTCGATCAAGGCTCGAGAAGATCAGGGGGAGTAGAATCTGGACCCCACCGCGAGCCCGGGTCATCAGACTGGCTTTCTTGGAGATCTCAAAGCCCCGGGCTTGCTGAGCCAAGCTAATGGTCCGGTAGTCACTTTGAACATCGGGGATGTAGCGCAGGGCAATGGCCACCGAGTAACTGATCCGGTAAGAGACACCGATGCGGTTGAGGCTTGCGGCGAATTCACTAGGGTTGGTGGTCATCAGAAAAATCAGTGCTAGGGGAACCATGAAGGTGTACTTCAGGAGTAAGTTGAACTCGTAGAAGAGTTGTTCAGTGGTGAGGTTGAAATAAGCGGCGTGGTGCCCCAATAAAAGGTGTTCCGTTCCGTAGATGCTGACGCCATAATGGGGAGCAAAGACGTAAACCATCAGGAGATTTAAGACGGAGAACCCTAGGATGACGCTTAGGACGAACGAAATCTCATGGAATTTGATTTTAGCGAAGTGAAAGAGAATTAAGGAAAGGACCATGATGCCTAAGAGGTAGCGGGTATCGTAGGTCGTCATGCCGATAATCGATAGGCCGACAAAGCAGAGTAACTTGGTGCTGCCACTAAGTCGGTTTAAGAAGGTCTGTCGGTCGGCGTACCCAATTAAGAGTTGGTGAGTCATTGTTGGCGGGCCTCCCGTTCTGCTTGAACAAATTTGGCGACAAATTCAGTAGGGTTCAGGTGGTGTTGCTCCGCTAACGTGTAAAGGCTGGTCTTCGCCAGTGAAGCCTGGTCGATGATGGCTTGATTCGTTAACACGTCAGCAGGCGCGGCGTCCATAAGAATCCCTCCGCGACCTAGAACGATGGTGCGGTCGGTGTACTCCAGCATTAGGTGCATGTCGTGGGTGATGAGGACAATGGTGATGCCCTGTTCGCGGTTGAGTTGCGCTAAGAACTGCATCATGTCGGTGTAGTGTTGTAGGTCTTGTCCGGCCGTGGGCTCGTCCAGAATCAGCATTGCGGGTTGGAGTACCAAGATTGCGGCGATGGTGACCCGCTTCTTTTGGCCAAAGCTCAATGCCGAAACGGGCCAATGCCGAAATTCGTAGAGACCGCAAATCTTTAACGTCGCCAGCACCCGTTGCTCAATCGTTTGGGCGTCTAATCCGCGGAGGACCAGACCGGTTGCGACTTCATCGTAAATCAAGGTCTTGGACAACATCTGATTGGGATCTTGGAGGATGTAACCAATATGGTCGGCCCGCTCCTTGACCGAACAAGGGTCCAGGGACTGGCCATCGAAGGTCAGGTGGCCGGATTGCGGTGTTAAGAAGCCGGTGATGAGGTTGCTGAGCGTGGATTTACCGACCCCGTTTTGACCGACCAGACTAATCATGTCGCCCCGGTGGATCGTCGTGGATAGGTCCTTAAAGATCGGCTGGTCCGGCGCGTAACCGAAGGTCAAACGGTCGATGGTCAGGAGTGGTTGGGTGTGGACGACGGGTGCCTTGAGGGTGACGCCGGCCGTCCAGTGTTGCAGGGTGGTCGTGAGATGCGGTGCGTTAAGTTGGGCCAAGTCATCTAGGTGTTGGCAGTCTGCTAGGGAGATGCCGGCTAACTTTAGTGCTGACAAGTAGAGCGGCTCCCGTAGCCCTTGTTGAGCCATTAGGGAGTCGCGGAGGATAGTTTCGGGGCGGTCGTTGGCCACAATTTGTCCGTCCTGCATGACGATCAACCGGTCAATGGGCTGCTGTAAGACGTCCTCGATGCGGTGCTCGATAATCACCACCGTCAGGTCCTGGGTCCGCGCCAACCGGTCGATTAACGCCATCGAGGCTTTGCCGGAAGCGGGATCCAGGCTGGCGAGGGGTTCATCGAACAGGAGAATCTTACTGTTGTCGATTAACACGCCCGCCATGGCGACCCGTTGCTTCTGACCACCTGAGAGTTCTTGGGGATGGTGGGTCAGGAGGTCTTGGAGGTCCAACGTTTGTGCCCATTGATGGGTCGCCTGACGCATCGCGGGTTGGGCCTGTTGGTCGTTTTCTAGTGAGAAGGCCATATCTTCGACCACGGAGAGCCCTACGAATTGACTGTCGGGATCTTGCAAGACGGTCCCCACGTTGAGCGAGAGGTCAAAAATCGAGCTTTGCTGGATGTCTTGACCCGCAACGGTGGCATGACCGGAAATCGTCCCCGGATACGACTGTGGAATCAATCCGTTTAAACACCGTCCCAGTGTCGACTTCCCCGAACCGGAGGGCCCCGCAATCAGGACCTTTTCACCTGGGTAAATATCAAGATTAATGTGGCGCAGGGTGGGTTCCGTTTGGCTATTGTACTGAAATGAAAAGTCACGAAAACTAATAATGGGTGCAGTCATAACTTATTTTTCCTTCTTTAAGCTGCCACGTTGCGTCCGGGTCCGAGCGTAGAGAACCAGCAGTAACGTTCCAATGATGGCAACGGAGATAGAGTCGATGATCCAAGTCGTGATGCCTTGGAGGTAGACCTTGCTGGCTGGTTCGTGGTAGATGATAATGTCACCGGTAGGGGCTAAGAGGACCCAGGCGATGAAGTTGACGATGATTTGGTAGATGTTGAACCAGACCAGCTTGGCCTTCTTCAACGCACCGTCAGCGATTTTGAGCCGGTTCTTGGTCAGACCGAAGGCAACGCCCACTAGGCCGTCGACGATGATCCAAGTCCACCAAGGGGAGCCGTAAGTGATAAAGTCGTTGAGGGCGTGCCCGATAAAGACGGCGAGTCCCGCTGCGACCGGACCGAAGATGGCGCCTAATAACGCAGCAAATCCAATGGCTACGTTAAACTGGGTGTTAGGGATTCCTGTTGGAATGGCAACGAATTTCATTAAGACAAAAATAATGGCAGCACCGATTCCCGTGGCGACCACGGTTCGAATTGAGTTAGATTGCTTATTGGGCATAAGACGACACACTCCTTAGATGGGTTTTAAGTGGGTTCAGATGAGAATGGGGCAACGAAAAACGCGCCCGAAAGTCATTGACTTTCAAGGACGCGTTTGCGTGGTACCACCCTGATTTTCCCGCGAACGGGACTTATCCTGATCGTAACGAATCGCTCCGACCCGGGCTCACGAATTTACCCGAGTAGCTTCTTCAAGACCATCTTCACCGGGCATCACCGTCGCTTTTCAGCCGACGCGACTCTCTAGGGGTGACGAACACCGGATACTCATCTTGTCGCAGCTTTTCTCATCTGAATTTAACTTCCTATAGCATACGCTAAATGACTAAGGGGTACAAGCAGGAATCAGAAATGAAGTCGGTTACATTTAAAAAACGTATAAAAGTTATTTTATTGGGGAGCCAAACCTAAGAATGTTCGGATTTAGATTACGTATAGGGGATGATTATCGGAGAAATTCCAAGGGAAATGAATCATTTTCTCATCAATTTATCATTTTAAGCCGAGTCGTGTAACTGTAAATTGCGTCGTTGAGCTAGGGGATGAACGTCCAGCGGGGCTTGGCGATTGACCGATGGCCGTGTATGATAAAGGGGTATAGTTAATTGATACATAAAGGATGAGTTTTTTGAAGAAAATTGCACCAGTGTTTGTGGCTTTAGGAGCCATTAGTTTTGGGGTTCCGGCGTCCCTATTTAAGATTGCTCGCCGGGAAGGGGTGGTGAACGGACCACTCCTATTTTGGTCGTTTTTGAGTGCGGTCGTGATCCTAGGAATCGTGCACGTCGTTCGGCGAAACTGGTTACGGTACCAGCATACGAATTGGAAGCAGATTGGGTTAGTGATTGCGGCTGGGACCGGGTCAGGGTTTACCAATACCTTCTATATTCAAGCCCTCAAGCTGATTCCGGTGGCGGCAGCGGCGGTTATGTTGATGCAGGCAGTCTGGCTGTCGGTTCTGTTAGGGGCCGTGATTCAGCGGCGCTGGCCGTCACGGTTACAGGTCTTGAGTATCGTGCTGGTCCTGATTGGGACCGTCTTGGCGGCGGGACTGTTTCCCATTACCCAGGCGCTGTCCCCATTGGGCCTGTTTTACGCCTTTTTGGCCGCGTGTGGTTATGCCTGCACCATGCAGTTTACGGCGTTACTGGGGAACAACCTGGACCCCATGACCAAGACCTGGCTGCTGTGTTTAGGGGCGTTCATCTTAATCTCGATTGTCTGGATCCCGCAGATTGCGACGACGCCGGTCACATTACCCACGATTAAGTGGGGCGTCTTGATTGCGCTGTTCTCGATGGTCTTTCCGTTGGTCGCCTATTCTCTGTTCATGCCCCAGCTAGACCTTGGTATCGGCCCCATTCTCTCGTCGCTGGAGTTACCGTCGTCGATCGTGGTGGCGTTTATCCTGTTGGGAGAAACCGTCAGTGGCCAGCAGATCCTAGGCGTCTTCATTATTATTGCGGCGGTGGTCCTGCCCAACGTTTGGGGGATGTGGCACCGGCAGCAGGTGCACCCGCGCAGCTAACGGGCTAGAAGATAGCGGTTAATTTTAGGGTTACCATTGCGACCTTGTCCTAGCTGGGATGAGGCCTTTTTAGTTGGTAATCGTTGTCAACCAGAAGGCATTCGTGCGTCTAATCGGAAAGCGTGAGCGTTGCTAGGGACGAAGTTAAGGTTTAGGGGTACAATTAACGCAACGATGACCGTACCCTAAAAAGGAGTGAAGTTCCGATGCGTTCTTGTGCCCGTTGCTTTGTCCATGATTGTCAGACTGATACGATTTTGTTGGTTGAACGTTTCAAAGACCGTCGGCATTATTGGACGGTCCCCGGTGGGGGCATCTTGGCGGGAGAAACACCGGCCAAGACGGTTCAACGCGAACTCGATGAAGAGCTCCTCTTTCAAGTTCAAGCTGACCAGTTAGAGCTCCTGACTCGCGTGGTGCGTTTGGGGCAACCGGAGACCTACTTCGTGGCTGACGAGCAGGTGACCCCTGAACTTTCGGTGCACAGTGTCGAGCTGGCCCGCAGTACGGCGACCAACCGGTATCAGCCCCAGTGGGTGCCCCGGCGAGACGTGCCGGCCAAGTTACCCTACTTAGCCGACGTTGCCCGGTTAGTGGTGGAACGCGAAGCCTAGAAGAACTTAGATGAAACGAAGGCGTTAAGTGGCGTCGTGAAGAGCCTTGGCTCTTGACGGGTGGCCCTTAACGCCTTTTTAGTCTGCCCGATTCAAGAGTAACGATAGCTTTTGTGTTGACAAATGTAAACGATGGCGGTATGCTACGTACTGAGGTTTACAGATGTAAACAATCGAAACAGTCATGATTAAATATTGGAGGTAGGCAGAATGCTTAAAATTAGTGTGTTAATTGTGGGGTTAGCCATTATTGGTTTTATCTTTTGGTGGTTCTTCGGCAAGCATGCCGTGGCGACGGAGACGGCGGTTGCGACGCAAGCGGGCCAGTCCGTGGACGTTGAAGTCAACGGGGGCTATTCTCCGGAGAAAATCGTTTTGAAGCAAGGCGTGCCAGCGACCTTGACCTTTACCCGGAAGGATGCGTCGAGTTGTTTGGACCGGGTCGTTTTCAGTGACTTCGGGATCAACCAAGAGTTACCCAAGGATCAACCGCAGACCATTCAGATCGATACCAGCCATGCTGGACAATACGAATGGGCATGTGGCATGGATATGTTCCACGGTAGTTTAGTGATCAAATAAGGAGGACGTTAACATGACGAATACAGCACAAAACAAGGCCGTCACGGTCGCCGGGGGCTACCAACCCCAAACGGTTCATTTTCAACAGGGAGTCCCCGCAACACTGAGCTTCACGCGAACCAGTGCTCAAGGGTGTCTGGATGTGGTGCACTCATCTGAATTGGGCTTTGAGACCGACTTGCCGTTGGATACTGTGAAAACGGTCAAGATTCCCACGGATCAAGCGGGAACGTTTACGTTTAGTTGCGGGATGGACATGTTCTCTGGAAGCGTGGTGATTGATCAATGAGTATTAACAAGCGTTTCTGGATCTCGTTAGTGTTATCCTTACCCATGCTCGTGGGAATGATTCTGATGCCCTTTGGTCGGATGATTCCGGGGGGCGCCTGGACCCAATTGGTACTTACGACGATTATCATGTTAGTTGCCGCTCGGCCGTTTTGGCAGAGTGCTTGGGCGTCGTTTAAAAAGCACCATGCCAATATGGATACGCTGGTCGCCATTGGGACGTTGACGGCCTACGTCTACAGTATCTACGCCATGCTGACTGCCCAACCCGTCTTCTTTGAAAGTGCGGCGTTTGTCACGACTTTCGTCCTGTTGGGCCAGGTGTTCGAAGAACGCATGCGTAATAATGCGTCCAACGCGGTCGAAAAATTGGTCGACTTGCAGGCCAAAGAGGCCGAGGTCTTACGGGACGGGCACTTTGTCCGGGTTCCACTGGCTGAAGTGGTTGCCGGAGATACGGTGCGCGTTAAGCCCGGCCAAAAGATTCCGGTAGATGGCGTGATTCTGGAAGGGACGTCAACGGTTGATGAGTCGATGGTCACGGGAGAAAGTATGCCAGTGACTAAGCACGTCGATGATGCCGTCATCGGGTCGACGATGAACAGCAACGGAACCTTTCTTTTCCGGGCCAATAAGGTGGGAGACGACACCATGCTGGCTCAGATTGTGGAGTTGGTCAAAAAAGCCCAGAACAGTCATGCGCCGATCCAGAAGTTAACGGATAAAGTTTCCGATATCTTCGTGCCGGTGGTCCTAAGCCTGTCCATTTTGACCTTCTTAGTGTGGTACGTCTTCTTAGGAGCCCCGGTCGCCAACGCGTTAGTCTTCGCGGTAGCGGTGGTCGTCATTGCCTGCCCTTGTGCGTTAGGCTTAGCTACTCCCACGGCCTTGATGGTCGGTACTGGTCGGGGGGCCAAGATGGGCATCTTGATCAAAAACGGTGAAGTCTTAGAAGCCGTTAACGATGTCCGGACCGTAGTCTTCGACAAGACGGGGACAATCACGGTGGGTCAACCACAAGTGACGGACATCATTGGCGACCGCAACCGGGTCTTGCAGGTGGCGGCTAGCTTGGAAAGTGGTTCGGAGCATCCATTAGCGTCAGCTATTTTAGACCAAGCGCAGACGGATCAGGTGACTCCCCAGACTGTTGCTCAATTCCAGGCCGTTGAGGGCCAGGGGGTGACCGCAACGGTGAACCATCAGCTGGCGTTCGTGGGGAATCATAAGTTAGCCAGTCAAGCTGAAGTAACGCCGACACTGGCCCAACAAGCTGCCCAATTGCAACGTGAAGCTAAGACGGTGGTTTATGTTGGGGTGGCTGACCAAGTCATCGGCTTGATCGCCATTCAAGACGCCCCTAAGCCTACTTCTCGTGAAGCCATTGCGGCATTAAAAGCCCGGGGCTTGAAGACCGTGATGCTAACTGGAGATAACCAACGGGTTGCGGAAGCTGTTGCGCAAGATGTCGGGATCGATCAGGTGATTGCGGACGTCTTACCCAGTGATAAGGCCGACCATGTCGCCGCCTTGCAAGCGGACGGCAAAGTCGCCTTTGTCGGGGATGGGATTAACGATGCACCGGCTTTGACCACGGCAGACGTTGGGATTGCGATGGGTTCGGGAACGGACATCGCCATTGACGCCGGAGGAATCGTTTTAGTCAAGAACGACTTACGCGACGTTGACCGGGCCCTGGCACTAAGCCGCAAGACGTTTAACCGGATTAAGTTGAACCTCTTCTGGGCGTTCATCTATAACGTCTTGGGGATTCCGGTAGCGGCCGGCGTCTTCTTCACCTTAGGGGTAACGTTAAGCCCTGAACTCGCGGGGCTAGCGATGGCCTTCAGTTCATTATCAGTGGTCACGAGTTCCGTCTTGTTGAACCGGGCCAAGATTCAAAGTCACGTGAGCGTGGCCTAGTTCGTCCGAGATCGGTAAGCTCATGGGGGCTTGCGACCAACGATGAACTGTGGTAACCTGTGCTTATCTAAATCAATGTTAAAAACCATAGAAAAAGACGAGTACGTTGGGTGGTCTGGTGTTAGCGAACTAAGGATGGTGGAAGCTTAGTGACCAGCCCCCAAACGAAAAAACACCTTTTCTGTTGCCATCTGAACTGTTTGAAGTAGGATGCGCCGTGGCCGACACGTTATCGTTCGGAGCGTATAGTTGTACGCATAAGACGGTTTGGCAACAAACAAATTGGGTGGTACCGCGGAAAGATCTTTCGTCCCGACTTTGGGGATGAAGGGTCTTTTTTTATGGTCTTTAACCTGGTAATAGCGAAGGGAGATTGAACACATGACAGAAGTTTTAGTGAAAGATTTATTCGGTGATCAACATTTTGCCGAAGATGATCAGATTACATTGCACGGGTGGGTGCGGACGATTCGGAGCTCCAAGAAGATTGGGTTCATTGAATTAAACGACGGCTCGACGATTAAGAACGCGCAGATCGTGATGAAGGCTAACGACGTCGAGAATTACGCGGACGTTGCGAAGTTCCCCATCAGTTCGACCATTGCGGTGACGGGAACGGTCGCCTACACGCCGGATGCTAAGCAGCCGTTAGAAATTCATGCGGCAACGATTACGTTAGAGGGGGCTTCTGATAGCGATTATCCGCTGCAAAAGAAGGCCCACACTTACGAGTATCTGCGGACCATTGCCCACTTGCGGCCCCGGACCAACACGTTCTACGCGGTCTTCCGGATTCGGTCATTGGCGGCCTTTGCGGTGCACCAATACTTGCAAGAACACGGCTTTAACTACCTGAACACGCCGATCATTACCGGAAGCGATGCGGAAGGGGCCGGCCAGATGTTCCGGGCGACCACGTTGGATATGAACAACTTGCCGTTGACGGATGAAGGTAAGGTCGATAACTCCAAGGACTTCTTCCGCAAAGAGACTAACTTGACGGTTAGTGGTCAGTTGGAAGCGGAAGCCTTTGCGCTGGCACTACGGAAGGTCTACACGTTTGGCCCAACGTTCCGGGCAGAGAACTCACATACCCAACGCCACGCTTCTGAGTTCTGGATGATTGAACCAGAAATGGCGTTTGAGGATCTGGACGACGATATCGTGACGATTGAGGCGCTGATCAAGGCCGTGGTGGGGTATGTTCTGGACCATGCCCAAGATGAATTAGCCTTCTTGAACGATAACGTGGATGACCAGTTGATCGCACGCTTAGAGAAGACCCGCGACGAAAAATTTGCGCGGTTGACCTACACGGAAGCCATCAAGGAACTGGAAAATGCGGACGTCGACTTCGACGTTCCCGTATACTGGGGCCTGGATCTGGAAGCCGAGCACGAACGGTACTTGTGTGAACACATCTATAACAAGCCGGTCTTCTTAACGGACTACCCGAAGGAAATCAAGGCCTTCTACATGCGGGCTAACGACGATGGGAAGACGGTGGCGGCCGTTGACCTGTTGGTTCCAGAAATCGGAGAATTAGTCGGAGGGAGTCAACGTGAAGAACGGTTGGCTGTCTTGGACCAGAAGATTAAGGACAACCACATGCCAGCCGAAGAGTACGCTTGGTACGAAGATCTCCGGAAGTACGGAGAAACCAAGCACTCTGGGTTTGGGATTGGGTTTGAACGACTAGTCATGTACGTCACGGGGATGGAAAACATCCGTGACGTGATCCCTTACCCTCGGACGCCGGGTAACGCTGAATTTTAAGGTAAACGAAAAATTTCCTGGAAGATTATTCCAGGAAATTTTTTTTGCTGACGTAAATGAACTGGGTTACTTGAGGAGATCGATGAGCTCTGGGAGCGTCGTGATTTGATAAGTGGGGGTTGCGTGAGAGGTGTTGGGAAGCTGGTGTGGATTGTACCAAACACTTGCTAATTGGGCGTTATTGGCGCCTTGGATGTCGGCGGATAGGGAATCACCGATAACGAGATAATCGGTGGTTGCCGCCTGGGGCCACCCCGCTTGGACTTGGGTAAAGAATTGGCGGTCGGGCTTGCTGGCGTGCAAGTCTTCCGACAAGAAGACCTGATCGAAGTATTGATCCAGATGGGAATCCGCCAATTGGCGGTCTTGCTTGGCTCGGGTTCCGTTAGAGATTACGGCCAGTTGATAATGAGCGGCCTTTAAGCGGGCTAAAATATCCTGGGCGTGGGGCATTAGTGCGTGTTCAGCGAAAAAGTGCTGTTGAAAGGCCCGTTCGTAGGTGGGACCATCAACCGTGATGCCGTAGTGGGCAAAGTACCGTTCGAACCGGGTATTGATGAGCGTTTCGCGGGTTAACTTTTGTTGTTCGAAGTCGGCCCACATGATCTGCTGCAGGCGATGCCAGTAAGCCACCTGTTGATCATTGAAAGCAAAATCAAAGGGTAACGCTAATTTGCGTAGGGCGTTTTGGGCGTTCGTGTCGGTGTCGAAAAGGGTCTGGTCTAAGTCGAAGAGTAGAATTGGAAAATCCATGGTACAGTCAGCTCCTGAAAAAGTTTAGTTAGGTCTAACTTTAGCACAGATGGAACCTGACCGGGAGACAAAAAAATGAATATCAACTATTTAATACCGGGGGAAAACTTGTTACACTAGGAACGATAGTTGAATAGTCGACTTTCCAACTGTTGAATTTCTTAAGTTTTTTGGAGGCTAATGGAACAGATGCAAATCAAAATTAAACGGTATTGTGTCGGGGGGATTCTCCTGCTAATGGGGAGTTTGCTGGGGCTAATGGGTCCCCAGCAGTTGGTGCACGCTGCTTCGACCACGCCAATGACCCCAACCCTTTACTTTCACGGGGCACCCAGTAGCTACCATTCGGAGCGGCATATGGTTGGCGCGGCGAAGAAGGCTGGTGTGACTAAGTCGGTCATTCGCGCGGACGTTGCGGCGAGTGGTCGGGTGACCTTAGTCGGGAAGTTTAAATCCACTTCACGAACGCCAATCGTTGAAGTTAATTTTTTGAACACGCGGAATACGAATTACGTGACCAATGGCCGTTGGGTCCGCAACGTGGTACGAAAGTTACAAGCCACCTATCACTTTAAGCAGATGAATATGGTGGGTCATTCGACGGGGAATTTGGCGATTGCGTACTACTTATTAGCTAACTCGACCAACCGACGGCTACCTAAGCTGGCTAAATTTGTGTCCTTGGGTGGTCATTACGATGGGGTCCTGAATGAGGGGGACTGGCCTCACCGGATTCAATTGACGGCGGCGGGCCGGCCAACGCCCATGGATTCAGCCTATCGGCGGTTGTTAAAGCTGCGACAACGGTATCCGAAGAAACAAACGGCGGTTTTGAACATTTACGGTGACTTGGGTAATGGGACGGATTCTGATGGACGGGTCACCAATAATTCGTCTAAATCCTTACGTTACTTGCTGGCAAAACGGGCTAAAAGTTATCGTGAGCGGCAGTTTAAAGGCGCGGGGGCCCAACATAGTCGGCTACACCACAACGCCCAAGTCGACCGGACCATGATCAAGTTTCTTTGGGATAAGTAAAGCAGTCTTCTAACCATTTACGGTTGGAAGGCTTTTTAATCGGCTTAATGAATAATTATGATGCTTTATTGAATATTTAATCGAAAATAATAAGAAAATTAATCAGCACGACCATATGCTCGACAGGTGATCATTGCAGTCAGTAAAGCGTTGCCAGCGAATTTTGAACCTGGTAAGCTAAGCGAGTACCAATTAAATAAAGATTCCTGAGGAGGATATTTATGAGTGCAACACCACATGGATTGCATAAAGCATTACTGAGTTTATTAGTCCCAATGATGGTGGTCAGCGGCACGGGGAATTTAACCACCCTAGCGCAGGCTAGTGACCGACCAGCCGACGTGGTTCGGGTCACCCACCAACAACCAGAGGACCAGTACAGCTCTGTGTTGAGTGAACCTAATTTTCAGCACCGGGATCGGCATCACCGGCATGATATTCCGGTTCAATTTTTAGGGATCAACGACCTACACGGGGGCCTGGATACTTCCGGTAAGGCCTACATCGGGGGAAAGGTTTACGAGAATACGGGAAATGTTAGTCGCTTGGCAGCCTATCTCGACCAGGCTCAGCGGCAATTTCGCCACGTTCACTTGTCCCGGAACACGTTCCGCGTGCAAGCCGGAGACATGGTGGGGGCTTCGCCTGCCAATTCCACTTTGTTAGCACACGAGCCTACCATGCATGCTTTACGGGCCATGAAGTTTCAGATCGGAACGTTGGGTAACCACGAATTTGACCAAGGCTTACCCGAATTCAACCGGATTCTGACGGGTGGCCGTCCGGGCAAGGACGCAGACAAGTTGATTCAACGGTACCCCCACCTAGCTTCTAAGATGCAAGAGGTCGTGGCTAACGTGGTTCGCAAGGATAATGGGAAGCAACCTTACGGATACCGGCCGTACACGATTCGGACGGTGCGCGCCCACGGACGTAGCGCAAAGGTCGGCTTCATCGGTATCGAAACCACGGAATTACCAACGTTGACCTATGAACGGAATTACAAGGACTACAAAGTCTTGGACGAAGCCAAGACGATTGCCAAGTATGATCGAATCTTGAACGCGAAGGGTGTTAAGGCGGTAGTGGTCTTAGCACACCGGGGTGTCCAGAACAACAAGACTAGTGCTTGGGGGAATGGTGTTGATATTCTACAACGCGTGAATAAACTTGACCCCCACAACAATGTTGGCCTGTTTGTCGGGGCCCATACACACATGTATGGGAATGCTTTAGTGGGCAAGACCCACGTTGTTCAGGCCTTATCCAGTGCCCGGGCGTTTGATGACACTCAGGGCTACATTAATCCTAAGACGGGTAAGTTTAGTGCACTAGAGACTCACGTTTACCCGGTATTGTCGGCTAAAGCTGACCCTAAGACCAAGAGTAACCGGCGGGTTGCTCGGATTATTAAAGATGCCAATCGGCGGGTTGCCGGTAAGATCAATGCCGTGATTGGTAAGGCAGCTTCCGCAGAAGCTATTAAGCAAGCTTCAACGGCGAACGGTGAATCCCCCGTGGGCGAATTAGTGGTGGATGGTCAGTTATTCGAAGCCCAGAAGAACGGGCTTAAGGCAGACTTTGCGATGACCAACTCCGGTGGGGTCCGGTCTAGTTTAAATGTCGACGCTAACCAGGCCATCACTTGGGGTGCGGCTCAGGCCGTACAACCATTCGGGAACGTCTTGCAAGTCGTTGAAATGACGGGAGCGCAAGTGATTAAAGCCTTAAATAACCAATACAGTGGGGGCTTTAAGGAATTACAAGTCGCGGGGTTACGTTACACGTTCGCAGCTCAAGGAAAGACTAAACAAGTTGTACAAGTGACCAAAGCCGATGGACAGCCGTTAGATCCACAAGCTACCTACCGGGTAGTGATTAACGACTTCTTACACGGGAACAAGAGCTTTACCTTCCAAGGGACCAAGATTGTAGGGTCTCTGGCTTCTGATACTGAAGTGTTTGTGCAATACGTGAAGGATATGCAGGCGGCGGGTAAGCCAATCGTTGCCCCTCAAGCTAACCGCAAAGTATTTGTGAAAGCAGATGCTGCGGTGCTGGGGACGACGTTGCCTAATGCGCAACCAGCAGCTTAAGCAAAATGCCGGGCCTAGGTCCGGCATTTTTTGTGAATTCGTTGGGTGGCGTATTCGTAAAGCGATGCGTCTGGAGGTGTCCGATTAGTTATGTGGACGATTAGATTCTAAAGCAAGCTGATTTGGTGTTGCTGGGGAAATCCAGCGACACCATTTTTAAATATCATAGACGAAGCATCGGCAGCGGCTTAGCCTAGACTGACAGTTGATACGACGTATTGGAAATTGAACGAATACGTGATAAATTCTCATTTTTACATAAAACGGTTTACGTTTTACTAGAACGGGACGACGTTGAACGTAAAAATTTAGATTACCCCTTGAAATTACAATTAAATTAGATTAAGGTTAGAAAATTGGACATTGAAATTTTGCAAATCGGGAGGCCAAGTATGAAAGATATCTTTAAAAAGGAGTCAGTTAGCACCTATTTAAAAGCTGATTCACGGTTAACCAAAACCTTACGGGCCCGGGATTTGGTGGCGTTAGGAATCGGTGCGGTCATCGGGACCGGGATTTTCATCCTGCCCGGACATGAAGCTGCGTTGCACGCGGGTCCCGCGGTGGCCATCGCGTTTCTGTTAGCGGCCTTGGTGTCTGGAATCGTGGGTATGGCCTACGCGGAGTTCTCATCAGCGATGCCGGTAGCGGGGTCGGCCTATTCATTTGGGTCGGTCATCTACGGTGAAGTGGTAGGCTGGATTCTGGGCTGGGCCTTGATTCTCGAGTACTTCCTAGCGGTTTCGGCGGAAGCAACCGGATTTGCGGCGTACTTTAATAACAACATCCTGGCAGCCATGGGGATTAACCTCCCCAAGGCCCTGCAAGCGGGGCCCATGGAGGGCGGGGTAATCAACCTGTCCGCTACGTTAATTGTGTTAGTCATTGCGTTGATTATCGCGCAAGGGGCGAATTTGTCGAAGAAGGTCGAGAACTTCGCGGTCGTGGTGAAAGTAGCCATTATTATTTTATTTATTGTGGTTGGGGCGTTTTATATTAAGACCGAAAACTACGTGCCGTTTTACCCTAAGCAGTTCCGGACCACACCGTTTGGTTTAGGGGGCATTTCGACCGCTGCGGCGACCGTATTCTTTGCCTTTATTGGGTTTGATGCCCTCGCAGCCAATTCCGCAGAAACCATCGAGCCCGAAAAAAACGTGGTTCGGGGAATTTTGGGCACGGTCTTGGTTTCGGTGATCCTGTACGTCGCGTTCTCGTTTGTTTTGACCGGAATCGTTAACTATAAGCAATTGAACGTGGACGATCCCGCGGCTTACGCGCTACAGCTGATTCACTTGAACACCTGGAATAAGCTGATCACTATCGGGGCTTTGATTGGGATTTTTACGGCTATGATTACCATGTTCTTCGGGGGATCACGCTTGGTTTACGCTTTAGGGCGAGATGGATTGTTACCCGCTAAGATGGGGAAAATCAATTATAAGCATGTGGTTCCGTTAAACGCCATCATCGTTGCGACCATTGTGCAAGCCTTCTTTGCGGGATTGGTCCCCTTGACCCAGTTGGCTTCCCTGATCAACGCCGGAACTTTACTGGCCTTTGCCTTTATTTCCTTTGGCGTTATTCCGTTACGGCGACGGCATGATTTGCCGAATAAGGGCTTTAAAATGCCGTGGTATCCCTTCTTGCCTATTTTGGCTGGTCTCTCCAGTCTATACTTTATTGTGATGTTGCCGAACATCACGAAGGTCTCAGTGGGGCTGTGGTTGCTGTTAGGTCTCGTGATTTATTTTGTTTATGGCTTGAAACACTCCAAGCTGCAACAGAGTGCTTAATTGTGTTAAGCGTCAGTGTTACCGAAAATTTCGGTGACGCTGACGCTTTTTTAGGAATGTTGGACATCGTAAGCAAGAGATCGAAGGTATTGGCGATTAATGATGTGGTATCCAGGATGCGTTCGAGTCAAGCTGCCGGCCTTAACTAACTGAGAAAAAACATAGAGTAAATGCCGATAAGAAACGCCTAGGTATTCAGCCACCTGGGTGTTTTTTTCGGTATATTGGTCATTATGCGCTGTCAACAAGATAAAAGCCGCTAGTCGTTGAACTAGAGGAAAGCTTTGATTGCGGGTAGCTGTTTGGATATTTCGATAATTTTTATGGACAAAGTATTGGCAAAGTTGTTGGAGAAAGTGCGAGTCTTGAAGGAGTCTTTGGCGATAGGGCACCACAGGTAATCGAAAGCACCAGCAGTCGCTCAGAGCAGTGACTGTAAAGGTGTAGGTAGGTTGATGATCAATAAATTCCATTTCGCCAATGAAGCAAGGTGTTGTAAAGAAATCAATTAGCGCAGTTTTGCCATTGGCTAGGGTGGTTGTTAGTTTAGTACGCCCTTGGGCTAAGTACCATAAAGTATCGGCTGTTTTGCCTTGTGTCACGACTTGGTCCCCTGCAGAAATCAAGACTAGGTCCGCTTTAGGCGTTAGATTCGAGGAGAATTGATGATTGAATTGGCTAGTGGTTGCTAGTTGTTGAATTAATGTGGTGTTTTTTAATTGGCGCATCGTTTTAGCCTCCTAGGTGAGAAATCTCATACTTAGTATAGCAAACGGTTTCATATAATAGGTGTTGTTAAAGTTAGTTATGAATTTTATAGGAGGTTAGGCAGATGACACCACGAAAGATTATTTTAGACTGTGATCCTGGACATGATGATGCGATTGCTTTATTGATGGCGGCGGCTCATCCAGCAATTGAGCTATTAGGTGTGACGATTGTGGCGGGAAATCAGACGTTAGAAAAAACAGTTCGTAATGGGTTGAATGTTGCACAGTTACTGGGGATTTCAACTAAATTTTATGCAGGAATGCCTCAGCCATTGGTTCGACAACAGGTGGTAGCTGGAAACGTTCATGGTGAGACGGGGTTAGACGGTCCAACTTTTGGTCCGTTGCAGCGACAGGTGGAGTCCAAAAATGCAGTTCAGTTTATTATTGAGACTTTAATGGCAAGTGATGGTGACATTACATTAGTGCCTACAGGGCCGTTAACGAATATTGCTGTAGCGATGCGATTAGAACCCCGCATTATTCCTAAAGTTAAAGAAATTGTGTTGATGGGTGGTGCTTATGGTACGGGAAACTTTACCCCGTCTGCAGAATTTAATATCTTTGCTGATCCTGAAGCGGCGTATGATGTTTTTAACTCGGGTGCCCCAATAACCATGATGGGACTCGATTTAACGAATCAAACAATCTGTACAGCAGACATTATTAAACGGATGGCTGCTGTCGGGAACGCTGCAGGAACCCTATTCAGTGATTTGATGAGTTTTACGTTAAAAACTCAGTTTGAGGCCTTTGGCTTAAAGGCTGGTCCGGTGCATGATGCAACTACGATTGGTTACCTTATTAATCCAAAAATGTTTCAAGTTGAGCCCATGTACGTTACAGTTGATATTAATCGAGGGCCATCGTATGGACGAACGGTGTGTGATGAACATCATGTGCTGGAACATCAGCCGAATGCAAATGTTGGTATTTCCATTGATACGAATCGGTTTTGGGATTTAGTTGAATTCTGTCTACGAAAGTATTGAGTAAAATGGTCAGGGAATCTTTTCCCTGACCATTTTTGGCATAGACCAGTTCACCTGAACCAGCGAGCTATGGTATAGTGGAACTATTCAGATGAGAAGGGACGGATGACGGTGTATAAAATCATCACCAGCGACTTAGACGAAACGCTTTTACGACAGGACGGGAGTATTTCACCGGCTAACGTTGAGGCGATTAAGCGGGCAACCCAGCGTGGGGTCAAGTTCGTTCCTAACACGGGGCGGAGCTTTCTCAGTGTGCAGGACCTTTTAAAGCAATTGCACTTGTATCAGCAACCTAATCAATACGTGGTGTCCTATAACGGTGGCGTGGTGGTCGAGAACCAGGGGAACCAAGTCGTGGTGAGCAACGCGATGCCGTATGATGAGGCAGCGCAGGTCTTCGCCATCATGCGCCAGTTCGACGTCGATATTCACGTTTATACGTTAAATCACCTCTATATTGATCGTTTGAGAACGGATGACCAAGCTTACTTGGCGACTCGCGGTGTGCAGTTCACCGAAATGGTTGGTGACTTCACGCAGTTCAAGGATCAGCAGATTATGAAGGTCATCTGCATGAACCCTGATTTGAAAGTCCGGCAGGCAGTCTACCAAGCCGTGACCCAGGCGTTTACCCAGGTCAACTGCACTTATTCGTCGGGCATCTACATGGAAGTGAATCATGCGGGGGTCGATAAGGGTAACGCCATCTTAGCGTTAGGACGTAAATTAGGGGTGACCGCTGCGGAGATCATCGCCATCGGGGACAATGCCAATGACCTGGGGATGTTGACCAAGGTGGGGATGCCCGTTTCTGTAGCCAACGGGATCCCAGAAGTTCAACGGGTGGCCAAGTTGGTGACGCCGCACGACTATGAACGTGGTGTGGCAGACGCAATTGAGCAACTGGTGTTAAGCGATTAGTTGGAAAGGTTTCCCATCACTGGGGAACCTTTTTTTAGTTCATGGTGAGGATGAGTTTACCGAATATCAATGGTCATCGAAATTACGACAAAAAAATACCGTTCTCTAGGAGAACGGCGGGAAAATGATTTGAATTAAGCATTAGTACCAGTGGTGGCTCTGCCAGAACTTCTTAGCCTTGGTCCAGGAACCGTACCGACCAGCAACGTACTTGTTGGCCATCTTTTCTTGGTTAACGGGGGAATAGTTCCCGTGCAGGTAGGCCTTTAAAAGTTGGTAACGGCCGTAACAGGAACCGTTGGATGCCGTGTAGCTGTAACGAGATTCACGATAGGCAATCCACTTTTTAGCGGCCTTTTGTTTCTTAGATAATGAAGCATTGATTTTAGCGATTTGTTTTTTCTGACGCGCGGATACTTTACTCGACGCTTGCGCCGTGGTTTCGACTTGAGGCATTACGCTGGTCGCTACATCGGTGACCATTCCGAATGAAAAGCCAAACTGAAGTGAACCCCATAAGTTGGAGTGAATTTCTACGCCACTAACTGGCTGGTATGTTCCCGGTATTTTACCGGGGACATACCAGCCAGTTTTGCTTTTATCCGACGATGATTGTAATAGTCAACGTAGTTAGTAATGCCGGATTCTAGCTCTTTGTAACTCCTATATTGGTGATTATGAACCGTGCCAACTTTAAGAATGTGAAAAATACTTTCTGCTACTGCGTTATCTAGGCATGTGGCCTTACGGCTCATGCTTTGGAAAACATGGGCTTGTTGAAGAATGTTCACGTATCGAAAGTTTTGATATTGAAAGCCTTGGTCTGAGTGAATTGTCATTCGATATGGTAAATCTGGCCGTTTTGCTAGTAGTCGCTTAAGTGGGCATGTTACGAAGTCGACCGTCGGTTTACGATCAATGGCCCATTCAATAATTTCTCCGTTGTAGAGGTCAATATAAGCCGTAAAGTACGCACGTTCGTTGATAGTTTGCTCACCCCAACGAACCTCAGTCACATCGGTAACGACCTTTTGAAATGGTCGATCCGTCTTGAAACGACGTTGTAAACGATTATGGGCAATTTTACCAACGGTTCCTTTATAAGAATTGTATTTCTTGGTGCGCCGATTAAACGCCTGACATAGTAGGTTATTTTCACGCATGATACGAAGTACGGCTTTATGATTTGCCTGGATTCCTTTATTTTTAAGAGCCAGAGTGACTGTTCGATATCCATAGTCTGGATTATTTAAACGAATACTTCTAATCTCATCAACTAACGTTGATGAGTTCGTTTGATATTTCCGATGACGAGCATCATGATAACTGCTACTCGACATTCTTACTGCCTTCAAAACCGCAACTAATTTAACATTGAATTTGCGCCTTAGCTCAGTAATTAGCTGGGCTTTCTCTTGGCTTGAGATTTTTTCTGTGCCAAGGCTTCGAGTTTTTCCAAGTAGGCTACCCGTATCCGCAGGAGTTCATTTTCTTCCTGAAGTTGCTTCAAGGTTTTAGATTGCTTAGCTTTATCTGTCATTTTTAAAGACCGTCCTTTGAATGGCTTAAGACGTCCCTCAATCAGCTTTCGTTCCCAATCCCAAATCATTACCGGATGTTTTAATTTGAAATGAGCTGCGGTTACTGGATATGAGGCACGATGTTCTTGTCGCCACTTGATAACCTTGATTTTAAAGGAATAGTCGTAAAATGTCTTCCTTGAATGGTTCTCCAATCCTTGAATTCCAAAAAGTTTAAAGTGAGTGAGCCATTGATGGATAGTCGCACTACCTTTAATACCATACTTTCTCATGAGTAATCGGGACGAAGTTCCCTGAAGATACTCGCTTAATACTTGTTGCTTTATTTTTGCTGAGAACATAGTAAAACCCCCTGAGTTTGGATTTACTCCAACTCAGGGGGTTCACTTTAAACAGCAGTAACGCCGCAGCAATTTTTAGTTTAAGTTTTGACATCTTTTTAAATAACTCCCTTTGGTTTATCATCAGTGAGTAGCATACTAGATGAGTATGACAAAGAGATTACTAACCAATTACTAGGGGATTAAATAGCTGTCACAAACCGTAAAATTAGGCTAAACGGGGGATAAATTCAAGAAAATCCCGAAAAAACGAACAATAGTTTTAGACAAATGTCCTTAATTGGCTAAATGATGAGTCGGGGTTAAGGACCTGATCTTAAAGGAGATGGGCATCAGTGTTTCAAGATATTCAACCCAAATTTTTGGATAATCACTATTCACGACGCCGTCAGCCAACCCAAGATGACGTTGTCGTACTGTACCGGAGCCATCAGGTCGTGACCTGTTCAGGTCAGTTGCCGACCTATCAGAAGATTGAGGCGGACTGGGAGTTTCCCCTAGCGGCCTACACGTACCTGCTGACCATCGATCAGACGGCCTTTTACCTGTTGACGGCGCCGGCGACGCTACCGGTGGGGTACAGCTTTACACCGGTTAAACGCTTGGAGCATCTGGTTCCCCAGTGGCTGGGGTTTGGCGCAGCGACCGCGGCTCAGTTGGGGGAATGGTACGCGACTAACCGGTTCTGTGGCCATTGCGGTCACGGGATGGTCGCGGATAAGCAGGAACGGGCCTTACGATGTCCGAATTGCCACCGAATCGTGTTCCCAACCATCGCCCCGGCCATCATTGTAGGCGTGACGCAGGGTGACCGTATCCTGATGACCAAGTTCTTACGAGGTTACCAGAAGTATGCCTTGATTTCAGGCTATGCAGAGATTGGGGAGACGTTGGAAGATACGGTTCGGCGTGAAGTCCAAGAAGAAGTGGGTCTGACCGTACATCATTTGCGGTACTTTGGTAGTCAGCCCTGGGCGTTTTCGGGGTCGCTATTGGTCGGCTACTTCGCGGAGCTGGACCAAGATTTACCGATCCACTTGGAAAAAGACGAGTTGTCGCAGGCCAAGTGGTTTTCCCGGGAGAAGATTCCCCACGATGATAGTACGTCGAGCCTCACGTGGTCGATGATTGAGGCGTTCCGCAACCACCGAGTTTAAGCGTGCGTGAATTTAAGTAAACGGCCACCTTTCCGGGTATGGAGAGGTGGCCGTTTAAACGTGAGTGCGTAAAAGCTCGGGAGGGCAGTACGGTGACTAACCGATGACTTGGCGGCCCCGAACGAATACAGCGGAAATTTCAGCGGGGGTGGTCTGGTACATCAGGCGTTCGAAGACACTGTGGGCGTCGTTGGGCATTAGAGTTCCCAAGCGATCCGTGACAATCTGCAGGTCGGCAGCGAATCCGGCGCGTAGTTGTCCGGTCTGGAGGTTTAGTCCCTTAGCCCCGCCCTTAGTAGCCAGGTAGAAAGCCGTGGTCGCGGAGATACGGCCCGTTCCCCGTCCCCGCTGTGCTGGTGCTACTTGGGCGTCAACGCCATCTTGTAACTGTTGCGAAGACATCACGGCTTGCTGCAGGTTACGGTAGAGACTGGGGGTGAAGCCACCGGACAAATCACTACCTAAGCCCACGTTGACCTGGTGGTGGAGGGCTTGTTGGACGGGGAATACGGCGTTGCCGAAGTAGCAGTTTGAGATGGGGCAATGGGCCACAGTCGTTTGTCGGTCGGCGAAAAGGGCCAAGTCGTCGGCATTTAGCTGAGTACCGTGAGCCATCACAGAACGTGACGTTAGGAGTTGAAACCGGTCAAAAACGGCCGCATCGCGTTGATGATAGGTTGATTCGGCATACTGTTCTTCCCAGTTACTTTCACTGCAGTGCGATTGAATGGGGAGGTCATCACGGTGGGCTAAGGCCCCTAATCCACGTAAAGTTTCAGCCGTACAACTGGGGACAAACCGGGGCGTGATGACGGGCGTTAATGCGGCGCCAGTGGTTTTAGCCAGACGCTGTAGCTGGGCGATGAAGCGCTCCGTGGTTTGGAGGGCTTCTTGGGAGGAGGCTTGGCGGTAAGTGGCGGGGGTTTGGTCAGGATTGTCCATCGCTAACTGGCCAATGAAGCCCCGTTGTCCCTGTTGCGCACATTGGCGAGCCAGGGCTAAGTTGGCGTCGGGATGGAGGGTACCGAAGTACATGGCGGTTGTGGTGCCGTTACGGAGCAGTTCATGAACCAGGTGGTGGTAGACTTTAGTCGCGTAGGCAGTGTCCGCAAACTTGGCTTCTAAGGGGAACGTATAGGTGTTGAGCCACTGGTCTAGTGGTCGATCCAGTGCTAATCCGGCTTGGGGCCACTGAGGCGCGTGGACGTGGAGGTCAATAAAGCCGGGGAGAATGTACTGATTATGGGGCAATTGCCAGAGGTGATCTAAGCGTTGAGCAGTCTGTTGAACGTCCGAATAATCGGTGTCCGTTGCCCGAACGATACGGGCAATCGTTCCCGTCGCGTCAACACAGACTAAGGCTTGGCGAAGAAATGTGAATTCGGTGGGCGAGACGGGGGTAAATAGGGAACCTTGGATAACCAGTTCGGCAGACATGGACTGGGACCACCTTTCAGAAAAATTGTTTAGGCTTAACCTAGCATGTTCCCTAAAGCCTGTAAACGGGCTCTGAGGAAGAACCGAGTTAAAACGATTTAACGTGCACTTTTGAAGAAGAATTACTATAGAAATTGCGTGTTGTGGGGGATGTCAACGATGTAACCAGTAGGCGTTCACGAATAGTTGTGGTACGCTGATTGAGCAAAAGGACGGGGGTCGTAAGATGCAGATTAGAGAGATTCAGGCGACGGATAACGCCGCCATCAAGAAAATTTTACAAGATGACTTGCGAGCGGCGGATTTAGCGATTCCGGGAGCCGCGTATTTTGATGAAAATCTTGATCGCTTGAGCGACTATTACGCTGCCGCTTCAGACCGAAAATATTGGGTGGTGGTGAATGCGCAAGGGGAAGTGGTCGGTGGTGCCGGTTGTGCCGCGTACGATGCGCCACAACGAATTGCTGAGTTACAGAAGCTTTACCTGCGCAGTGACGCTCAGGGGCACGGCCTCAGTTACCAACTCATTGCGCGGATCGAGACGTTTGCACGGCAGGCCGGTTATCGCACACTTTACCTGGAAACGCACCATCGGTTGGCTGCCGCGGTTCACGTCTACCAGAAATTAGGATTTACACGGTTACCGGGTCCCCTGAAGACGGCGGTGCATACCGCCATGGATCAGTTTTATCAAAAGACTTTAATCTAGAAGTGTGAGGGTGGTTGAACGGAACGGGTTCAACTGCCTTTTTTGGCGCAGTGGATTGGGAGATGACCGATGTGAGAAGACAGCTGGAGACATGATAAAGGGGATGTCATGACCATCAGCTAGACTGACCACCTAGTTAAGGCTTTGGCACCAAGGGGCGAGGATAAGATGAATTGGTGAGAGTAACGGTCGGTAGAAAGTAAACGCATAAAAATTACTTTAACTTAAA
Organism: Levilactobacillus namurensis; assembly: GCF_032197885.1. Taxonomy (NCBI): domain Bacteria; kingdom Bacillati; phylum Bacillota; class Bacilli; order Lactobacillales; family Lactobacillaceae; genus Levilactobacillus; species Levilactobacillus namurensis. Next base: position 1,337,071 of record NZ_CP134159.1, read on the forward strand.
ATACACAAAACAACTCCCACTACCATTACCCAAACCTAAACTGGCCTCACATCCAACCAGTCACTAGCAGGTCTATCCCGGGGTCAGGGGCCACCGGAGCACGCAAAAAAGATGCCCATCGTCGGTTTCCCGAGTTGGGCATCTTTTTAAGATTAAGCTTTAACTGTCAGTATCGTTGGAAACAGTATGATTATTATCGCTGTCTGTAGTGGAACTAGCCGCGGATGAGGAAGCCTCCGTCGTGCTGGTAGCGGATGAGTCATCATTACCATCACCGCCGGCTGGCTTCTGTTCTGTGCTCGAAGATTCTTTCGATGTGCTATTCTCCGTAGTTGACGTGTTGTTCCGGGAACTGCTATTGGTTGTGACTTGACCGTTACTACTATAGGCAGAAGAGCTCGTGGTATTGGTTGAGCTGTACTGACTGGTCGTAGTCCCATCGGTAACCGTTCCGGGATGACCCGTGACGTAGTATTCCGTCTTCCCGTTTTGCCGGGTCTCGGTGACGTCACTAGGGACTGTCCAGTCGGAATTGGTACTCTTAGAGGCCAAGTAGCTCATTTCGTACTTATAGATCTCTTGTGCAATGGTCGTTTGGGTCTCACTGACGTAGTGGCCCGTTTCAAATTGTTTATCGTACCCGGTCCAAACGGAAACGGAATAGTTCTTGGTGTACCCCGTAAACCAGGAATCCATGGTAGCGCCATCCGGAACCTTGTTCACGTAGTCGTCAGGGTAGGAGTCCGTCCCGGTCTTTCCAGCTTGGTACAACCCAGAAATCGCAGCCGAACGTCCAGAACCACTTGATTCCGTCATAACGTCCTTCATCATATCCGTCAGCATGAACGCCGTTGCTGTCGACATGGCCCGTTTCCCAGTCGATGCGTAGTTATGGGCTTTTCCGTCCTGAGTGACGACCTTGGATACCAGGTAAGGCTTGTAGTAGGTTCCGCCGTTGGCAAAGGCCCCATATGCAGCGGCCTCTTGTTCGGAGGAGATGTATAACCCAATCCCATTTTGCAGGGTCAGCTTCTTATCAAACGTCATACCCAAGCCCTTTAGGAAGGTTGTCGCCTTACTGATTCCTACGTTTTGTAAAGTCCGTACCGCTGGGATGTTCCGTGATTCATAAAGGGCCTTCCGCATGGTGATGGTCCCTTGATACTTCTTATCCCAGTCGTATAGGCTCTTATCTGTACCAGGGTAAGTAAAGGCTGTATCCTTTACGGGTTCGTAAGTGGGGTAGTTGAGGTATTGGATAGCTGGGCCGTAATCCATCAAGGGTTTAGCCGTCGATGCGCTAGACCGATCCGTCTGAACGGCCCGGTTCAATCCGAAGGTCACCTTACCCGTCTTCCGACCACCAATCATCGCGACCACTTTCCCGTTGTTGGGGTTAACAATGGTTGACCCGACTTGGAACTTGTTGGACGGGAAAGCAATGTAGTTATTGGTGTTCACAATATCGTACAACTTTCTTTGGGCACCCATATCTAAGTTGGTGTAGACCTTTAACCCACCGCGGGTCGTGTTATATCCCTTAGATCGCAATTCCTGGTAGACCTGTTTCAAATAAGCATCTACGACTTTAGTGGTCTTCGCGTTCACGTTCGTTGTGGCGGCGTGATTCTTGACCAAACCGGTCGAAACGCTGGTCGCCTCAGCTTCTTGAGCTTGTGCGGACGTAATCACGTCGTTTTTGGCCATGGCTTGTAAGACCAGGTCCCGCCGTTGCTTAGCGTATTGTGGATAGTGGATCGGATCGTAATTGCTTGGGGATTGGGGCATCCCAGCTAACTGGGCCAGTTGCGCCAGGTTTAACTGGCTTAACTTCTTTCCATAGTAGTATTGGGCGGCCGTTTGCATACCGTAAACCCCGTTCCCCATGTAGACCTTGTTGATGTAATATTCTAGGATCTGGTCCTTGGAATAGTTGTGATCAACCTTCAAGGCCAACCAGGCTTCTTGCGCCTTACGCTTCAAGGTCCGGTCAGAGGCCGCCGTCGAGAAGACCGACAACTTGACCAACTGCTGCGTCAGCGTACTCCCACCTTGCATACCCAGTGAAGAACCACTGATGTTGGCAAAGGCGGCTCCAACGATCCGCACCGGATCGATTCCACTATTCTTATAGAACCGGCGATCTTCGGTCGAGACCACAGCCTTTTTGAGCAAGACTGGGATTTGATCGGATTTGACGTAAGTCCGGTTTTGGGCTCCTAGTCGAGAAATGACTTTGCCGTTAGCATCGTAGACCCGAGTCGAAGCATCACTTGAAAGGGCACTCTGGCTAATCTTAGGAGCGCTTTGGGCATAGTAGAAGAACAGCCCCGCACCGGCCAAGATTCCCAGTACGATCACCGCAACGATGACGTAGAGGATTCGACGAAAGGTTCGCCAGCCATTGTGCGGTCTTTGGGGACCCGTTGAACGGTCGGCATTGCGACTCATGCGGGTTTCCCGCGTGTTATTGTTACTAGACATGGTAATCTCCTTTGCAATTTAAACGTGATCAGCTCAATGATTAGGCTAGTAGCTGATCCACGGCCGTTAGATAAGGAACTAGCGGCTGAATTTGCGGGGGCAACAGGTACCCGTGGTCAACGATTTCTTGATAAGGAATCGACTTCCGACCACCGGACACTTGTGCGTCCCAAAAGGTGAACAACTCGGCGGCGGGGTAGAGATAAATCTCGTCGTGAGCAACAAATTTAATGATGGCAAAACAAATACCACCCTGAGCGGTACAGGCCCGTAAGTGGTCGATCTGATGTTGATGGAAGTTCTTCAAGGGGAACGACGTTTTATTGCGCGTTTCCTTCGCATCAAAATCAAGATAATGTCCCCGATAGACGCCATTATAGTCGGTCGTAGACGCCGTACTGAAGTAAGCCTCCTTAATCACTGCGGCGCTACGCTTAGGATAATCGACTTTAACGATCTTAATCGGGGTAGGTTTCTTATGAACGACCGCGAGACCCTGAGTTTCGTAGTATACATTACTTTCATTGAGTGCCTCTTCCAAGGACATTCCCCGTTTACCGTAGTTAGTATAGGTGCTCGAGAAGTGGGGGTGTTGCTTGGTCGCAGGCGCTCGGTAGGCATGCCCATTGGGATACCGGATGGTCATGGTGCCTCACACTCCTTCAGGCTGGTCGGCCCAGTTAAAATCATTATACCAAGGTCACCCCAAAATAAAAACTCCTAAACCCAATCGATACGCGCTCAACGAATAAAAAAGTTGGCGTATCGATTGCCCGGTCGCTTCTTTTTCGCTACACTAAAGGTAGTGTTTCTACATTAGAGGAGGGTGATGTGGTGAGTCGGTTATGGCTTACGGGGTACCGTAGTTACGAACTAGGCGTCTTTGGTGATCAAGATCCCAAGTTACTCGTGATCAAGGAGACACTGAAAAAGCTACTGATCGATAAAATTGAAAACGGCACGGACTGGTTAATCACCGGTGGTCAACTAGGGGTTGAGCAATGGGCAGCCGAAGTAGGGCTGTCCCTTAAAGCGGATTATCCTGAACTTAATGTGGCCATGATGACGCCTTTTGCGGATTTCGGTCATAATTGGAACGAAACCAATCAGGCCAAGTATTTGCAAATTGCCAGTCGGGTTGATTTTCATCAGTCGGTTAGTGCACAACCCTATCACGGGCCCCAACAATTAAGAAACTATCAAGAATTTATGTTAAGCCACACGGACGAAGCCGTCTTGGTTTATGATTTAGAAGTACCGGGCAAGCCTAAGTATGATTATCAAGCCATTGACCGGTTTCAGGAGCGCCACTCGTACCCCCTTACATTGATTGACATGGATTGGTTACAAGAGAGCGCCAACGAATATCAAGAAAATTTGAAAAATAGTTCCCAATTTGATTAAAAACTGGTATTATATTAATTGCCGGTTCGATAAGACAACGAGGTGTAGAGATCAATGGAAAACGTTAATTTTACTCCTAAGGAGATTTTACAAAAGCAATTCCGCCAAAAGATGCGGGGTTACGATCCAGACGACGTTGACAGCTTCTTAGACAACGTTATCAAGGATTACGACACTTTTGTTAAAGAGAATCAACGGCTTCAAGACGAAAACGAACGGTTATTGGCAAAAGTCGATGAGTTGACCAAGCAGGTTCAAGTCGGCGGGAGTCAACCGCAAGCCGCAGCAGCCAATCCGGCATCTTCAAATGTCACCAATATGGACATTTTGAAGCGGCTCTCCAACTTGGAACGGCACGTTTTCGGTTCACAACTAGATAATGATCCAAACGAGTCACATCGTTTGTAAAATTATATTTTGACGGTGTAGATCCTGGGTAATTGCGGTCGGCTTATGTCGGCTGAGGAAAGTCCATTCTCGCACAGGCTGCGATGCCTGTAGTGTTCGTGGTCGGTGAAAAAATAAGCCGGCGGGCGTGCTTGCACGTTACGGCGGAGGAAAACGGCTAAGGCTTCGGCTATGTCCGAGTACTCCTGAAAGTGCCACAGTGACGATACGGTTAGGGAAACCTAATCGGTGGAACGCGGTAAACCCCTCGAGCGGGAAACCCAAACTTTGGTAGGGGAGCTTCACGTATGGAATTGAACGACGCGTGGGGCAGACAGAGATGTCTGAGATAGATGATTACCGCCACAACATGGTTGCCTGAATGATGTTGTGGTACAAAACATGGCTTACAGGGATCTGCACTTAGTCAGGTGGTGAGGGCTTCGGCTCTCACTTTTTTTATGCACTAAAACACGGCTTTTAACCTTTTCGCCGTTAGCAGATGTTATGATAGACTACAGATAGTGCTCCTCGAAATAGCCCAAAGTTATGGCTTCGTGAATGACTATGCGATAACTAGTCAGGCATGTATCGAGAATTTCTGAACTAAATCAACAGGAGGACAACATGGAAAAATTTCATTTATACGCAGCAACTGCCGCCGGGGTCGAGGCCTTAGCGGGGCGCGAACTTCGCGAGATGGGCTACCAGACCCAAGTCGAAAATGGTCGTATCCGCTTTGACGGCACCATTGAAGACATCTTGAAGACCAACCTCTGGTTACGGACGGCTGATCGTATTCGCATTATCGTGGCCGAATTTGACGCCCGGACCTTCGATGAGCTATTTAACGCAACTCAGGCGGTCGCATGGGATCAATTTCTTCCCATGGACGCAGCCTTTCCCGTTGAAGGGCGCTCACAAAAGTCCCAGTTGCATAGTGTTCCCGACGCACAAGCAATCGTTAAAAAAGCGGTCGCGACTAAGCTGGCGGCCATCTATCACCGACGGACGCGGTTACCCGAAACCGGGGCCACGTACCCGTTGGAAGTCATCATTAATAAAAACCACGTTCTTTTAACCTTAGACACGACGGGCCCTAGTCTCTTCAAACGGGGCTACCGGGTCGGTAAGGGGGGCGCGCCTATCAAGGAAAACATGGCTGCGGCCCTGATTGCACTGACCAGCTGGCACACCGATATGCCGTTCGTTGACCCAGTCTGCGGATCTGGTACGATTCCGATTGAAGCTGCCATGATTGGACGCAACTTGGCTCCCGGTTATAACCGCGACTTCCTTTGTGAGACTTGGGACTGGATCCCTAACGAACTCAGTCGGCAGGTGCGTGCGGAAGCTGATGCCCAGGCGGATTATGACACGCCCCTCCAAATCTTCGGTAGCGACATTGATGGCCACATGATTGCCATTGCCAAGCGAAACGCCGAGGAGGCGGGACTTTCACAGGATATCACGTTCAAGCAATTGGCGGTTCAGGACTTCACCACGGAATTGCATCACGGTGTCATCGTTGCGAACCCGCCTTACGGAGAACGGTTAAGTGACCAAGCCGGGGTACGCGAACTCTACCGACAGATGGGACAGGTCTTCAAGCCCCTCACGGATTGGTCGAAGTACATCTTAACGGCTGACCTTGAATTCGAACACTTCTACGGCCAAAAATCCACTAAGAAGCGGAAACTCTATAACGGGGCATTGCGGACAGACTACTTCCAGTTCTGGGCACAACGGCGGCCCCGTACCAAGGCGGCGAGTCAACGTGATTAAGTCAGATTGCGTCTTTTGCCAAAAAGACGACCTTATCATGGAAAACGACTTGGCCAAAGCGTTCTGGGATCTGCACCCGGTGCGACGGGGGCACCTATTAATCGTCTCCAAGCAACACTATGCTACCTTTTTTGAGATTCCAAGCGACACCCTGGCGGCCATGAATGACTTGTTAGATCAGGCCAAGGCCTACTTAGACCGGACTTACCATCCGGCTGGGTATAACATTGGTGTTAATACCGGAGCGGCAGCGGGTCAGACCGTCATGCACGCCCACGTTCATTTGATTCCGCGGTACCCCGGAGACGTTAAGGATCCGCGGGGCGGTATCCGCAAGATGATTCCAGCAGCGGTGCGGCGGCATCGTTAAGTTTAAGTTCACTAAAATCCTCCTCATCGACTTCGTGTTGAAGCTGATGAGGAGGATTTGGTTTAATGACGCATTAGGATGGCGTGAACGACTAATTCCGGCCGTTCCTCGGGGAGCCAATGCCCGCCGTTGACCACCATGAAATGGTAGGGTGCCGCGATGAAGTCTGCCGTCTTCTCAGCCGCGGCTGCGCCCAGAAAAGCGTCGTGTTGCCCCCAAACGAAAACCGTGGGGACGTGAATCTGGTCGTCCGGCGTCGCGGGCTGATCTCGTAAAAATAACGCGCGGTACCAGTTTAGCGGCCCCGTTAACTTGGCTGGCCGCTGAAACTTTTGGCTGAGTCGGCTGGCTTCGGTAGCGTTTAGCCCCGAGCGCCGCAAGAGTCGTCGCAGGTACTGCGCCACCACGCGCTCTGGTAGCTGGGGGACTTGAAAAAGGCCCACGTAGGCACTACGGAAAAGTTGGGTGCTGTGCCGGTAAGCCCACAACATCGCCTTAGGGTGCGGGGTGGCAACGACGGTCAGCTGCTTAATGCGTTGCGGACACCATTGAGCAATCTTCCAGGCCAGTTGTCCGCCCCAGTCGTGGCCGACCAGGTGGACACGTTGGAGCTGTAACGTATCTAACAAGCCAATGATATCAGCGGCCAGATGATCGGTCCGGTAGGCGGTGCGCGCTACGGGACTAGCCTGTGGGGTGTAGCCACGCATTTCTGGAATAATGGTTCGGTACCCCGCCGCCACTAACCGCTGACTTACGGCGCGCCAGCTTTGGCCATCTTCGGGAAAACCGTGTAAGAGCACGATGGGGTCCCCCGTCCCGAACTCGTGGTAAGTGAGGCGTAACCCAGCGCGGTGATAGGTCTTTAACATCTTTGAATCTCCCTCCTAGTGTCCTTCCCATTTTACACGTTTCCGCAACGTGAGTCAGTTTACGAATGGAGGACGCCCAACTTTTGGTTTTGGATTGCCGTTAGTGCAGGGACTTGCTATGATAAGTCTTGTCCAGAAGACATTGGCCACTCCCTTTAACCAGGAGTGGCTGTTTTAATTTCTGCTGGATGGATGTGGTCCGGGATTTAGTTCGGTTATTAGCGTAAGCAACGTCTGAGAGGCCGCCAAGTTAACTTCGATTGCTAAACTATGTTAGGATTTCTAACATAAAAGAGCGGAGAGGGCGGTTGCATGAATTTAGCAAATACGGCGTTTGTACTCATTGCCAGTATTTTGGTGCTCTTTATGACACCGGGATTGGCATTCTTCTACGGTGGTCTGGTCACGGCTAAAAACGTGGTCAATACGATGTTGTCGGTCTTTATCATGACGGGAGTCGCCATCCTCTTATGGATTAGTCTAGGCTACACGATGGCCTTTTCTGGCGACATCTTGGGTGTTGTGGGAAATCTCAAGCACGTCTTTATGGCCGGGATTAACCTAGCCAGTCTGACACCCACTAAGATTCCGGTAGGGGTCTACTCGTTATTTCAAATGATGTTTGCGATTATCACACCAGCCCTGTTTGTGGGGGCCATCGTCGGTCGGATTCGCTTCAAGTTCTTACTGGCGTTTCTGGCGGCGTGGTCCATTCTGATCTATTATCCGATGGTCCACTTGGTCTGGAGTCCCACTGGTTGGCTAGCTAAACTGGGGGTCCTAGACTTCGCCGGCGGAACGGTCGTGCACATCAACGCGGGGGTAACGGCGCTGGTTCTATCAGTCTGGCTGGGCCGGCGGTTAAAAATCGATAGCCAGCATCACTATAACCTGCCTTGGGTCCTGCTAGGAACCGCTATTCTGTGGATTGGCTGGTACGGATTTAACGCGGGAAGCGCGCTAGCCGTTAACAGCGTTGCCGTTCAGGCGGCATTGACCAGTACCATCGCAACGGGGACTGCGATGGTGGTCTGGATGGGACTCGATATCTGGACCACGGGCAAACCAACCCTAGTCGGCGTCTGCACCGGGACCCTTTGTGGGTTGGTGGGTATCACGCCAGCGGCCGGTTACGTCACCCTGTTAGGGTCCATCGCAATTGGTGGCCTTGCTGCTATCACCAGCTTTTACTTCGTCAACGTTTTGAAGCCGAAGTTAGGCGTCGATGATGCCCTAGATGCCTTCGGGTGTCATGGGGTCAGCGGGATCGTCGGCAGTATCCTTACCGGTGTCTTTGCGACTAAGAGCGTGAACTCGGCGGTAACCACCAACGGGTTGGCCTACGGTGGCGGGTTCCACTTACTGGGTATCCAGTTACTGGCCACGGCATTCACCATCATTTTCGTTGCGGCCATGGGGTGCCTGCTGATCTATCTCTTACGACTCGTGATGCCAATGCGGGTCAATGCGACCGAGGAAAGGCTGGGACTGGATCAGGGCGAACATGGCGAACGGGCCGACTACACGATTGAACTCAGTGAACGGCTGAGCACCTACACGGCCGACCAAGAACGCTATGCTAACGAGTTCAAAGGCCAACTCCAGCACTTACAGCATCACTCGTCAACTCATTCGGTCTAGACCCGAAAAGTTAGTCGATTTGCTTAAGATTCTCTCATGGGTTTGCGTTGACCGTGAATCCTTGCTATCCTATAAAACGTGGTAGGGGCCACATGATTTTAATTTGAAATTCTGGGGGAATAATAATGACAAAAGATGGGTTAACGTTAATCATACTTGTCGTTTTGGCGGTCTGCCTGCTGAGCTTAGTTCTGATGAAGTCCCTCTTATGGGCCATCGGCTTTCCAGCAGCGTTTGCCTTACTGGGGATCGCCTGCTATGGCGTTGAAGCGATGATAACGAAAAATAAACAACACCAAACTAACGCTTAGAGCAGCGTTGGGCAGACTAAAGGCGGCCAGTGAGCCGTCTTTTTGTGTTCACTGGTTACTAGGTGCGGTACAATAAACCTTAACATCTAATCAATCGTAAGGAGGAACCGCTATGCACGCCCCACAACCCATTGAATTAGTGACCATGATGCTCATCGAAGAGCCGACCACACACCAGGTCTTGGTCGAAGATAAACGCAACGTCCCCTGGAAGGCCGGTCACAGTTTTCCGGGAGGACACGTTAAAGTTGGTGAAAGTAGCTTAACGGCTGCGATTCGAGAGGTCCGTGAAGAAACGGGGATTATGGTTCACACTGCGCAGTTCTGCGGTACCTGTGAATGGTTCGATCCCGATAGCAATCGCCGAAAGTTGGGGTTGCTCTACCGCAGTGCGGACTTTGACGGGACTCCCCGTGACAGTAACGAGGGGCGCGTTTATTGGCTGGATTGTTCAGCGTTAACGATTGCGAATAGTGCCGAGAGTCTGTTCACCTTGCTGAAAGTCTTTGACGGCGAAGCTACGGCCGTGGTCAGTCCGGTCTGGGATGGGCCTCTGAAAGTAGACACCGGTCATGATCAGCAGTAATGCGTCAGTCGCTGTTCACCGCGGATAACGGTGTGTTTAATCCGGCTACCCAGCAGGATTAAGCCTACTTTATTATTGAAAGCGGTTACAAATTGGCGTAAACTAAACGTAAGGGAGAGAGATCTAAGGAGTGATAATCGTGAAATCAACGGTCCAAACCCAACGCTGGTACGGTTACTTCTTTATGGGCATTAGTGGTGTCGCGGCATTGCTGGCTCTGGGGTTAACGATGCCAGTTATGGAACATGCATTGTTGTTGACCACTGCTTTAGCACTTTTAGTTTATGGCTTCACGTACCAACCTCACGTTAGTCGTGGTTGGTGGCGCGTCTTACTCGGTATTAGTTTAGTCGTTATGGCGGTTGACCTGATTATGGTTCTGACCGTCGCGGCAGAATTTGTTCCGGCTCTCTTTAGTTTTGCCTTACCGTTTGCCTTTTTAAGCGTCTTGTTAGGCTTCTTACGTCGGCGAGTTGCTTAAGATCCAACGATAAAAAGAGGCTTAAGTCTCTACAAAAAGGGTGGGTCAGTGAGAATTTTCGAATTCTCGCTGACCCACCCTTTTGATATATGTGAGAAAACTGATTTTACTTTAGTAATCGTGTAAGAGTAGCTTTGTTCTGGGGTATCGATAGGCTCGGAATCATCTGTATGCCGACGTCTCCCATATTGGCACCGAGCTTAGGAAGGTTATTCAAATTGAAATTTACAAGATAGATACGGACGCCTCCTTGAACAACCTCGAACCCTAATTTTTCTAAATTCTTTATGTCAGTTATGAAAATCAAAAGATTTGAGACTCTTGGGATAGAGGGTAACGGATCAAGAACATATTGCCCTGGTAGCTCAAAGCAAAGAATAAGTCCGATTCAAACAAGCGCTAATTAAATTGTACAACGTGTTTGTTACTCCATTGATGTAACAAACATCTTTTCTACCGCTTACACCAGACCACGGAACCGAATTCTTACAACTAGAAACGGTCCGTGAACAGCTAGGCGTCACGATTTATTGGCCGGACCCATACTCACCAGAACAACGTGGGACCAACGAAAACATCAACGGCTTAATTCGAGAATATTTTCCTAAGGGTCAAAGTCTTAATCCACGAACTTTATTGGATATAAGCCACTGTCAGTGGGAACTCAATCACCGACCTAAAAAGATTCTTAACTACCAGACCCCTGAGGAATTTTATTTGATAAAGTGTTGCGCTTAGTTTGACAATTCGTCAGAGGGAAAACATTTCTACCGGTACCAAGACCCACATAAAATCCCACGTTTTGTTTAGGAACAGCCTCTTCTATAATTTTTTCTATAGGCAAGGGTGTCTTTTGTCATTTCACTCTTTTTTGTAGTATTCATCCCACGCCTTGTCATCATCATCAAGTTTCATTTTTTCTTTCCTTTTTGTTTTAATCCTCGGTACGTATAGGCATGGATTGATACACCCGCTGTTAAAATGAACATGAAAAAGGATATGAGACCATTGGAGGACACTGCTGCACGACCAAACATGGTTGGTCCAAGAATGTTTTGCATTTGCCCGCCTAGATTGATGGCACTCAAATCAGTCGTTAAGGATTCGGAACGACTATAGATGACCATGTACATTGCTAATGCAGCGCTACTAAATAACTCGGCCAAAATCTGACTCACTATTAACATTAATAAGGCTATTAAAATGAACGCTTCAAATCGCGTAACGGTTGTTATTGTTGTAATAAAGAACGAGACAGATATTATTATCCCAGATATAATCCACAATTTATCGTATCTTCTATTTTCCGTGGCCCAAGTGTTTACTCTTCCTTGAAATAAGGAAATAACTATTGTATTTAAAATAAAGGCCAACGGTGACAACCAACTGTAACGTTTAAAGTTCATGACAACTATCAATGGAATATATACACTTAATAAAGTCCTGTGAAAAGAAAATAAAAAATTTTCAATAATAAGCAATCTTCTGAATCGATTTGATAACGCAGATTTTATCATCTTTATCGATAGTGTCTTTTTCAAAGATTTACGAGATGCTATAGTCACATCTTTCAATGCCACTCTGTATAAAAAAATCACTAGTAAAAAAGACAATGAGTTGGCAACCACCGTGGGAACTAGCCCCAAGTGTAGAGCCAGTAATATAAAACTAAATCCAGATCCTAGTCCATAACCCATGTTTCCCGGCAACATCATTTTTCCCATTAAACCAGTGGCATCCTTTTTGGATAAAGGAGCAATTATTAGGCTTCTAGTTAAAGATGCAGCGGATCTATCTATGATTCCAAACAAAGACATATAGATTAAGAATTGAAGGTTCCCCTTGATAAGTAGCCAGCATAGGGCACCAATCGCTCTTAGAAAATAAGAAATTGAAAATAGTTTAAGTCGCCCATATTTATCTGCTAAATATCCTATTGGTATTGATGCCATCATTCCAGTTATTGCGGATAGGGTAAGCCCTAATCCAATAGTGCCTGGAGATACTTGATTATACGTAGAGAAAAAGATTGTTGATATACTAACGAATGAACCAGTCCCAAATGAATCAATTCCTGAAGAAAATAATGCAGCAAACTGTATATTATTTTTAAGTCTTGGTTTTCTTTCCACAGGTGGGGCACCTCAGATTTGTTGGACTAGATATTCTATAATAATCATTCTGGAAATTTAAACAGCACATTAAATAGCCTCTAACTAATTTTCCTTTTTTCAAAGCAGTTTTCAATGCCTCGTTAGCACCCATCACCCCAGCAATTTCTGTTCCAATACCTTGTTGATGTGAATCTAGTCCTTATTCGATTGGAATACAAGTAAAGTAGCTAAAAGAAGAATTTACGAGCTGTCACAATCGTGACGTACCTCACTTGAACTCTACGTACTTAAGGTTCCCTGGTTTATTCTCTATCTGTCCAGTCAGTTCCTATGTTTAATTTTCTATCTCTTTTCGTCAGTGCTAATGTGATACTAGTGAAGGTCGAATAATGCAGTTGGCGACGATTACGAAAAATCCTATTTATATTCTGGAATGATTCAGTTTTTTGGTAAAGTGTCAAGGGCGGTTTAAAAATGTAAGTTTTGGGCGGTTAATTAACGCCTTTTAATCGATAAGATTTTCCGGTGATCTTGACGACATGCACATGGTGAACTAAGCAGTCAAGGAAGGCATGGGGCAATTACTAAGCTACTGTTTGAATGGAGAAGGGGAGTCGGCAGACATATAAGCGAATTACCTAATGGTTCGATCAACATAATCGAACCATTGACCCGACTAAAATTCTATCTAACCTGAACATGGATACCGAGATATCCTTCAAGACAACGCTCAAACGAGTTAAACGGATTATGCCCAGGTTAGAGATCCGGTGCCAATCAAAGATCAAAAGGCATCACCGATTCAGGGAAAACGAACAATACATTCAAGACAACATCTTAAACCAAGATTTCACGGTTAAAGCAACAAACCAAGCCTGGTTATCAGATTCGACCGAACTGAGCTATGGGGTTTACGGAGAGAACAAAGTACGATTGTACGCCCACGGAAACTGCGGAATCTGAGGTTCAAGTATTCCAACGAGCTTTTAATCAGATTGGCGATATTCATCCATTCATCAGCAAGAAACGGCCTTACCCCAGCAAAATACTGGGGTAAGGCCGTTTAGCGAAACACAAAATTATCTTATTTCATACGTCAACTTGACAGGGACCAGCTCACACTTAGCCTCTTTTGCGATTAAACCACTACGCAAAGAGGGTCACAAGAATATCCCAGGTCATGTGCACGGTGATGCCCGGCCATAGGGAACGGCTCTTGGCGTACAACCAGCCGAAGATGGCGCCCAAGATGGCCACAGAAACCAGATTGCTGATCCAAGTCAAAGGACTCATCGGGGGAACCGTCGTCAGGTAACGGGGAATGTGCATCGCCGCAAAAGCAATGGCTTGTAAAGCATTCGCCCACGCAAACGAGAAGTGTTTCAGTAGGGCGTTAAAGACATAGCCGCGAAACATCATCTCTTCTGTAATCCCGACGACCAGGAAGTACCGTCCCCAGTATTCCGGCAAAAAGGTGTGGGCGACGCGAAGCCCGTGGTGGACTAGCCAGAATTGGGCCAGTAGGTAAACCACCATAACCGCCCAAATGACGTAACCCGCCGTAAAGGACCAGTTAGGATGCCATTGTTTTTGCGGATCGACTGCTAGGGATTGGGGGCCGGCTTGGCGAATCAACCACCAAGCACACCCGCACCAAACGAACAACTTGATGCCATCAAGAACGATTTCTTGGGGCCAGCCCGTTAAGTGGTGTTCAATTGGGACGTTGATCAGCGATTGAACCCCTAACCAGATCACCCAAAAGATGATGACCTGGATAAATAATCGACGTTTTGAAAGTGTATTTGCCATGAATCATACTCTTTTCTCAGTTATTTTAAGCTTAATTCCATTGTAAGCCTAAGAACTGGCGTGGCGTGTAAAAAAAGCGTAAAGTCGTTTAATTTAAGCACTATGTTATCATTGTTTACATTCGATGTATACGGTGGTAACATGAAGGCTGAAATAGCTTTAAACAACGTATTTTCAAGGAGGCATTAGCGATGCGTCGTCAGCCCTATCACCGTAAAAATTTAGCCGCCGCCATCCGGCAGCATGGCCGGGAAGTCCTCGAAAATCAGGGGGTAGCACAGCTTTCCTTACGCCAATTAGCAAAGTTCTTGGACGTGACGCCCGCCGCCATCTACCGGCACTATCCGGACAAGGCCGCGCTGCTCACACAACTGCATCAAGATATCCTAGCCGACGTTACGGATCAGTTAGCTCAGGGAATCTTAACATCGCCCGATGCCCAGACCATGCTTACGCGTTTCGTCACCAATTTACTGACTTACGCGAAGGCTCATCCCCAAGCCATTGCATTTGGCCTGACGGCACCATGGCCGGTTCCCCAGAGCCTACAGACGGTGCTGGCACTATACGCCACTCAGCATCACCTGACCGGTGTATCTCCCCAAGCCGTTGCCGCCGTGTGGACCTTCTTGTTAGGCGTCTTAGTACAACCTCAGCAACCGCTGACCGTTGATTGGACGGTTAACGCTTTAAAAAAATTAGTCGCGATTCCTACATTAAAGGCATCTGATTCGAGCGAAACCGCCGACAATTTTTAATGAAAATCGCTTTACTTTCTAAAAGTAAGTGATAAACTAAGACTCAGTGTTAATCAGTCGCAACTTAGCCAGACAAACTTTACAAGTGAGGTAAATCATCTATGAAAACCCAATTAATCGATTTAATGAAACAACGTCGCAGTATTTACGCATTAGGCCGGAACGTCACGGCAACTCAAGCTGAACTGATCGACTTGATTGAAGACGCCATCAAGCAGGCCCCAACGCCATTTAATAACCAGACCACGCGTGCCGTGATCTTGTTCGGCGACTCCCACGAAAAGCTCTGGGACATCGTGATCAACCGGTTGAAGCAAGAAGTTCCTGACGAAGCTGCCTTCGCCAAGACGACCGCTAAGATCAACGCCTTCAAGTCTGCCTTCGGAACCGTGCTATTCTTCACGGAATCCAAGACGGTCAAGGAATTTGAAGACAACTTCCCACTTTACGCGGACAACTTCCAAGACTGGTCCGAACAAGCGCAAGGGAACGCCCAATTTGCGGTTTGGACGGCCTTAGCTGAAAACGAGATTGGCGCTAACCTCCAACACTACAACCCACTGATCGACGACCAAGTTCGCGAGGCTTTCAACTTGCCAGCAAGTTGGAAGCTCCGGGCTGAAATGGACTTCGGGTCCATCGAATCCCCAGCCGGCGACAAGGACTTCATGGCTGACGACGACCGGTTCTTAGTCTTCAAATAAAGCTTAACTTAAGAAATAGCCCCCGACGCCCGTGAATCCACGGTGTCGGGGGCTATTTGCGTCTTAAATACTAAGTCTGGGACCAGAAGATATGCTAGAATGAAAGCGAAGCATGCACCTGATAACTTAGGGGGTCAGCATCTCATGGAAAAACGAATTGCAATTATCGGTGGCGGTATCGTGGGCGCCACCGCAGCTTATTATCTCAGCACGTTACCCGGTCATCCCAACGTCCAAGTGACGTTGTTCGATTCTGGTACGGGACAAGCCTCGAAGGCCGCAGCGGGCATTATTTCCCCGTGGCTATCCAAACGGCGTAACCAGCAGTGGTATCGACTGGCGAAAGATGGCGCAGATTTGTATCCCCAGTTGATCCACGATGCCCACTTAGGCACCGACGTGTATCAGCAGACGGGGACCATCGTCACACGTGAAGTCCCAACCGACCTTGAGGCCTTAGCTGACTTAGCCGTTAAACGCCAAGCAACCGCCGCAGGGATGGGGCGGATCACGACGTTATCGGCGCAAGAGGTCCAACAACGGGTGCCACTCTTAACCGCACCACAACCCGGTGTCTTCCTAAGCGGTGGCGCCCGGGTCGACGGGGCTGCGTTGGTCAACGCACTGTTAACCCGAGCCAGTGAGCAAAACCTCACCGTTCGGCACGAAGCCGTAACGCTGACGCCCGACGAACGGGTCGTCTCCTCACTAGGCGCCCGGCAGTTCGACCGAGTGATCGTAGCCGTCGGTGCCTGGACCAAAGACCTGCTGGCCACCTTAGGCGTTACTGCCCGGGTTCGGCCACAAAAGGGCCAGCTGATTGAACTGGCGGTTAAAGACTACCCGTTACAAGAAAACATGCCGGTCGTCATGCCGGAAGGTGAACGCGACTTTATTCCATTTGGCCACGGCCATCTGATCGTGGGGGCTACGCATGAAGATGATAAGGGCTTTGATTTAACGCCCGATACGGACGTCACGGAAGACCTCCTGGCGAGTGCCCAACGGCTGGTCGCGAACGTGACCGCTGCCGATATTACGACTGTGCGGGTAGGGACCCGGGCTTACACCGATGACTTTGCGCCGTTCTTTGGCCCGATTCCCGACCACGAGCGCTTCTTAGTTGCTTCGGGATTAGGCTCTTCGGGGCTGACCACCGGGCCACAGATTGGTCGCTTACTAGCCGGATCTGCTTTGTATGGTGGAACACCGGACTGGAGCGAATACGAAAAACCATTAACCACTTACTTAACCCCTTCTCTCGCATGAAGGGCTTGATTTGCTAAGGTATGGGCCCCTTGATTCTGCTTTTCCGGGACCCATTCCGTTAAGACCAATTGAAAGGAGGCTTGGGCCGCCAATAACCGATCGAGTTCAACTTGATAATGCTTGGCATACCGTTTGGCAAGACTCTGGCTGACGATTTGACTGTCCGTGTGAAAGAGCACGCTGGCCGTTGCGGCCGCGTCCCCCAAATGGGTGCGTAGCCGTTGAAAGGCGAGGGTCGCCACTTCAAACTCAGCGGTATGATTATCAGTGGCGGCCAACGCCACTTTTTGTTGGGT
The DNA here is from genome assembly GCF_032197885.1 of Levilactobacillus namurensis. Lineage (NCBI taxonomy): Bacteria > Bacillati > Bacillota > Bacilli > Lactobacillales > Lactobacillaceae > Levilactobacillus > Levilactobacillus namurensis. The sequence continues at coordinate 1,354,345 of NZ_CP134159.1, forward strand.
CTGCTGATGATCATGCACGATTAGGATGCCACCGGCGCTAAGCCCCGTCTGGGGTTGGGTCGCTGCATCCGTATATAATGAATACACTAGAAATCACTCCAATTTTTAACGAGGTGTTTACGATAATGATAACCCAGGAACGTCGCTTTTTGTACCAACCCAATCCCGTTAGCAGCATGATCAACTGGAGTTGGACGTTCATGTTCTTGTTCATGGGCGCCATCTTCTGGCTGGAAGTGACCCACTTCAACTGGATCACCCTCAGCTTCTTCATTGCCTTTGCCTTTCTATGCTGGCTCGAGATTCACTTCCGCAACATCAACATGGCGAACCAAGTCTTGACGGTCAGCACCGTCCTGAATCACCGCAACCTGGTGATTCCACTTCACCAGATCAGCCACGTTTCCCTATCCCGTTACCGGTTAGGAATCGTTGCTCAGGGCCGCATCTATCAATTCCTGTTACCTAAAAACTCGGCCATCGAGTTGGCCAGTCTGATTACCGAAGCCATTAGCACCACTGACACCAAGGGGGAGAACCATTAATGAGTACCGATATTGAGATTTCACAAGCGACACCGTTAGAACCCATCGAAACGATTGCGGGGAAGGTGGGGTTAACCCCCGACCAGATCGAGCCGTACGGCCACACCAAGGCAAAAATTACCCTGCCACTCAAGGGAACGCATCAAGCCGGGAAGCTAATCCTGGTCACGTCGATCAATCCTACTCCCGCGGGTGAGGGAAAATCAACGGTCCTGATTGGCCTGGGGGATGGCCTGAACCGACTGGGTCATAAGACCGTCTTGGCGCTGCGGGAACCCTCACTAGGCCCCGTCATGGGTTTAAAGGGCGGCGCGACTGGTGGCGGTCACGCGCAAGTCGTTCCGATGGAAGACATTAACCTGCACTTCACTGGGGACATGCACGCGTTGACCGAAGCGCACGACACGCTTGCGGCCTTGATCGATAACCACATCCAACAGGGGAACGCACTGCACTTAGACCCCCGGCAAATCGTTTGGAAGCGGGTCTTAGATATCAACGACCGGGCCTTACGTCAAACGGTGATTGGCTTGGGTGGTCGGACTTCTGGTGTACCACGCCAGGATGGTTTCGATATCACCGTAGCGAGCGAACTGATGGCGGTCCTTTGCTTGAGCGAAAACTTAACCGACCTCAAACGGCGGGTCAACCGCATCCTGATTGGCTATAACACCGATAAGGAACCCGTAACGGTCGGTGATCTAAAAGTCGTCGGGGCCATCACGTTACTGTTAAAGGACGCCATCAAACCGAACCTAGTTCAAACATTAGAGCACAATCCCGCGATCATTCACGGGGGACCGTTTGCCAACATCGCTCATGGCTGTAACTCCGTGTTAGCGACCCAAACCGCTTTGCAGTTGGGCGACTACGCGGTCACCGAAGCCGGCTTCGGAGCCGACCTAGGGGGCGAGAAATTCATGGACATCAACGTGCCTGCCGTGGGTCAGGCACCGGACGCGGTGGTCATCGTGGCCACGGTCCGGGCGTTGAAGTACAACGGCGGCGTTAAGCGGGCCGACTTGGAGACCGAAAACTTAACGGCACTCCAAAAGGGGAGCGCTAACCTGATTCGCCACATTCACAGTATGCAGCAATACGGCATCCCCGCCGTGGTGGCCATCAACCGGTTCACCAGTGATACCGACGCCGAAGTGGCCTTGCTGACGAAAATCGTGCAGGACTTAGGCGTTGCAGTCGCCACCACGACCGAATGGGCCGACGGGGGCGCCGGGGCCGAAGAACTGGCTCGCCAAGTCGTCACCGCGGCTAACCAGCCCAGCACCTTCAAGCCATTGGTTCCCGCTGGCTCCGACCTGATGACTCAGATGACGGCGATTACGCAGAAGATTTACGGGGGCGCTAAGGTTGAATTATCCGGAAAAGCCCAACGTCAGCTGAAGAAATTCCACGAACGCGGCTGGGATACATTACCGGTCTGCATGGCGAAGACGCAATATTCACTGACCGACGACGCTAAGCAGCTGGGGGCCCCTAAAGACTTTACGATCCACGTCCGGGAGTTCTCACCACGGTTAGGCGCTGGCTTCGTGGTGGCCTTGACGGGTAACGTCTTGACCATGCCGGGGTTACCTAAGCATCCCTCTGCTTTGGATATGGACATCGCCGCCGATGGAACGATTACCGGCTTGTTCTAAGTTGATAACCGCGAATTGAGACAAAACAAGAAGCCGTTAACGACAGAGTCTCGTTAACGGCTTCTTATTTTATCCAAAAGTTTTAATCAAAGGTTACGACTGGCTTTAAAACTGAGCCATTCTTAGATGCTACAAACCCATCGTTGATATGGTCGAAGTCAAAGAATTTGATCAATTTATCAAACGGGAACCGTCCTTGTTGGTAGTAAGTAATCAATTGTGGGATAAAGATTTGGGGAATCGCGTCACCTTCAACTAGACCAGAAATCTTTTTGGCCTCGGCTAACAGATCATCCATGAGGTTAAACGTGACCTCACCACCCATGCCCAAGGCTACGCACTCACCACCTGGCCGTAAAGCGTGAACGGCCTCTTTGACCACGGTTGGAACACCGGTGGTATCGATTGTGTAGTCAGCACCTTGGGGGAGAATAGCTTTCAATGCCGTAGCAAGATCCTCAGTACGACTATTGACGGCTTCGGTAGCCCCCAACTCCTGAGCCAACGCTAACCGGTTATCAAAAATATCGACTGCAATAATGTGGGACATTCCCGCAAGCTTTGCCGCCATCATTGCTGATAATCCGACAGCGCCAGTTCCAAAGACGATAATGGTGTCGTCCGCTCGAGGATTTAGGTAGTTTAGGACGGTTCCAGCACCAGTCTGAATACCACAACCTAACGGCCCCAATAGTCGTAAGTCAACGTCATCCGTCACTTTGACCACACTGTGTTCGTCAGCGACGGCGTATGTTGCGAATGAGGACTGTCCAAAGAAGGTCGATAGGGGACGTCCATCTGCTAAGTGCAGGCGGTGACTACCATCGTAGTTTTTCCCACCGAAGTTAAGTTCATTGAAATGCAGACACATGCCTGGGTGACCAGCAAGACAGTTTGCACAGTGTCCACAATAGGAGAATGACAAGACGACATGGTCTCCCGGGCGAACGGTTGTAACGCTTTGTCCAACTTTCTCCACGATTCCCGCACCCTCATGTCCTAGAACAGCTGGTAGCGGGGTGGTTTGACCGTCGCGTCCAGCCGTGTCAGTGTGACAGATTCCCGTCGCCACTAATTTAATTAAGACTTCGTTAGCTTGGGGTTCTGCTAGGGTGGCTTCTGTAATGGTTAATTCGGGAGCAGTACCATCAGCGTAAGCGGCTTTAATTTTCATAATTAAGTTCCTCCTGCTTGCTTTTTACTTCACAAACAGTATATCAGGAACCTTTTCAGCTGTATTCTGCTAAAATAAGGTGTGACCCGAACTAAAAGTTCGTCTATGGGAGGCTCAATTATGGAAGAAAAACAACTGCAGCTCTTTATTGCTTCTGCACAATTAGGTAGCTTCCAACAGGCTGCTGATCAGCAATTCATGTCGCAACGGGCGGTCTCCAAACGCATCTCTAACCTAGAGGATGAATTAGGGACCAAACTCTTTAACCGCGAAAAAAATAAGATTATCCTGACTACTGCGGGACATCACTTCTTAGCACGAGCTATGGAGATTCTGAACACGATGCAACTGGCCAACTACGAAACAAAACAGTTTGCACCAAAACAACAACACATTTCAGTTGGATACTTCTCTCCATTTGATGGGGCGTTGTTGCGCTCAGCTTTGTTAAGCCTTCCGCCAACGGTCAATACCATCATTGAGGAAAAGGGGAGTGAACATCTTATCTCCGATGTTTTATTGGGACGTCTGGACTGTGCCCTCATCCTTCAAAATCAGGACAGTTCGCAAATTGACCAAAACAACCTTGTCAGTCTTCCCATTTTAGAAAGTCCTTTAGTTATTGGTGCGAATCCCCAATATCAATATCTGGACCAGACACACCACCTCACGACCACACTTCGTCAACTCCCTGTGATTTACTATAGCGTTGAAGAGTCTGAATACCTTCAAAATATCTTTAAGGTCCAACTTGGACAATTGGCTAGCGTTATTAATATGCATCGCGTTACTTCCTATGAACACATGCAACTCCTAGTTAGCCTAGGCAAGGCACTCTCCTTTTATCCAGAACGATTACTTGATCAAATCAGCAATCCACATGATGCAATTCAGTACATACCGCTGAACACACCCCAGTTATCCGCAACCTTTGTGCTAATTTATCGCCGTGATTGTCAGAACCCGGTGGTCCATCAATTAGGTTGCCAATTAAAAAGTACCAGCTAGGAGCCTCCTCCTAACCGGTACTTCTTTAGTGATCCTTCTTAACGGCATGGTGATAATCCCATAGGGTCTCGCAAATCGACACAAAATCGTCCTTGGTCAGCGCGTGGCCTTCTTGGTGTTCCATCAGGCCTAGGGCGGCCAAAATCATCGCACTAGGGGTTTGCCCGGCCGCCATGTTCGAGTCGACGTGGGTCTCACCAGCGGCGTCACTGTAGATTTTAATCTGGGTTTCTGCGGAATTTTCTGCTGCCATCCTTTTTCCCTCCTGAGTCAAGACTGGTTTCATTATAGCATGTCCTATCTAGGGGCGTTTTGCGTAAAATCCGTCAGCAATTAACCGTCAGCGCGGGTTTTCTGGTATACTTTTCTCCAAGTGAACTTTATAGGAAAGGTGTTTTTAAATACAATGCTGATTGCAGATTCAATTCTCATCATCATTCTGGTGCTACTCGACCAATGGATCAAGCACGCCGTCGTGGCCAATATCGCACTAGGGGGGCAGCATCCCGTCATCAACGGGGTCTTCTCGTTGACCCACCTGCAAAACGATGGGGCCGCCTGGAGCATTCTCCAGGGGCAGATGTGGCTCTTTACCGTAATCGCCCTAGTCGCCTTAGTGGTGATGGGGGTCTTCTTCTGGCGCTACCGGAACCAACGCGAACACTGGGTCGAAGAATTAGGACTGGCGTTGATGATGGGCGGGACGATCGGAAACTTTATCGACCGGGCCTTCCAGGGATACGTCGTGGATATGTTCCAATTAGACTTTATCAACTTTCCCATCTTCAACTTTGCGGATAGCTGCTTGACGGTCGGCGTCATTTTAATCATGATCGGCGTCTTTCTAGCTGATCAACGGGAGGCACACCATGGAAATTAAGGAATTTACGGTCGATCAAAAATTACGCCTCGATAAACTGGTCGCGGTCATGGAACCCACCATTTCGCGCTCGCAGGCCAAAGCGGGGATCGAAGCGGGGAACATCACGGTGGACGGCAACGTTGTTAAGCCCAAGGATATCGCCAAATTAGGGGCTACGGTGCACATCGCCTTACCAGACCCCGAACCGTTAGATCTAACTCCAGAAAACATCCCCTTAGACATCGTCTATGAGGATAATGACGTGATAGTGGTCAATAAGCCTCAAGGCATGGTGGTCCATCCCGCACCGGGACACCCCAACCATACGCTGGTCAACGCGCTGCTGTACCACAGTCCGCTCTCAACGATCAACGGTAAGTTCCGGCCGGGCATCGTCCACCGGATCGACAAGGATACGTCGGGCCTACTGATGGTCGCCAAGAACGACCACGCCCACCAAAGCCTGTCTGCGCAGTTACAAGCCAAGACCAATCTCCGCGAATACGTGGCCATCGTTCACGGAAACTTCAAGGAAGATCAAGGTATCGTCCGGGCACCCCTGGGCCGGTCACCTAAGGACCGTAAGAAGCAGGCGGTCGTCGCCGATGGTCGTCCCGCTGTGACACACTTTCGGGTCCTGGAACGGTACGGCGACTATACCTTGATTGCTTGTCGGTTAGAGACCGGCCGGACGCACCAGATTCGGGTGCACCTGGCCTACATTGGTCATCCCGTGGCGGGCGATCCGCTGTATGGGCCCAAAAAGACGCTTAAGGGCGCCGGCCAGTTCCTACACGCACGTGAATTGGGCTTTAAGCAACCCACCACGGGGAAAGAACTGGTCTTTACGGCGCCGGTGCCGCCCATCTTCGCAGCGACGATCGAGAAACTGCGGAAACAAGCGGGGTTGCCGGTTGACAAAGCAATTTAGTTTTTTTATGCTAAACGTAATCATTAAACGGGTTTGCCAGTAATCAGGCGGGCGGGTTTCTTCACCATGTTGCCGAAGAAATCTGCCCGTTTTGACTAACCCCAGCTGATATAAACTTCGAGGAGGAAATGAACATGCCAAAGGTAGTTGTCGACGCAATGGCGATGCAACGGGCACTGACCCGAATTACATACGAAATCATTGAACGTAATAAAGGGGTCGACGATTTGGTCATCCTAGGAATCAAAACCCGGGGCGTCTACTTGGCTCAGCGCATCGCGAGTCGCTTGCAGCAACTAGAAAACGTCACCGTTCCCGTTGGCGCGCTGGACGTGACCCAGTTCCGTGACGATATCGACCACGATTCTGAAAATGATGATCCGAAGGTTTCAGCCGCGGACATCGATTTTAGCGTGGAACAAAAAAAGGTGATTCTGGTCGATGACGTGCTGTACACGGGCCGGACGATTCGGGCCGCCATGAGTGCCATCATGGCTCTGGGACGGCCCAAGAGCATCAACCTGGCTGTGTTAGTGGACCGCGGCCATCGGGAATTACCGATTCGTGCGGACTTTGTCGGGAAAAACATCCCCAGTTCCCAACGTGAGCGTATCAAGGTTTCCGTGACGGAAATCGATGACCGTGACGCCGTTGAGATTATCAAAGCCTAAAACACTGCGAACTGATAAAGGGGCCGATTTTGCATGGCAAAACGTTATTTGATTCTAGAAGACGGCTCTGCGTACGCTGGTGAAGGATTTGGGGCCGGCGCAACCACGAGCGGTGAAGTCATATTTAATTTAAACTTACTCGGCTATCAAGAAACGATTACCGACCAAATCTATCATAACCAGATTATTATTTTTGCCCAACCGGCCATTGGCAACGTGGGCATCAACCACGATAGTTACGAATCGATTCTCCCGACTGCTAAGGGAATGGTGGTCCGGGACCTCACGAACATCTCGACGAACCGGTTATCTAAGCTATCCCTAGATGAATTCTTGCGTCAACACAACATTCCCGGAATCAGTGGAATCGATACCCGTCACTTGATTCGCAAACTCCGAACTGCGGGGCCCATGAAGGGCAGTATCGTCGATGTCGCGGACGCGCACGCGTTCGACCAATTGAACGCGACCGTGTTAACGAATCGTCAGGTGGACCAGGTCGCCACCCCCAAGCCGTATCCCAACCCGGATACGGGGAAGAACGTGGTGGTCATTGACTTTGGCTTGAAGCACGGCATCTTGCGGCAACTTTCTGAACGCCGCTGCAACGTCACCGTGTTACCCTGGACGGCGAGTGCCCAAGACGTCTTGAACCTGGACCCGGATGGCGTCTTACTCTCCACGGGACCCGGGTCGCCATTAGACTTAGGGACGGGGGTCCTGGACATGATTCGCGAAGTACAAGCGGAGATTCCGCTCTTTGCGATTGGCCTGGGCCACGAACTCTTTGCACTGGCCAACGGCGCAAAACTAACGCCGTTGCCCGTTGAATATCACGGTAGCGGTCATCCCATTCGTCGAATCATTACCAACGATATTCTGTACGCGACTCAGGGCCAGGGGTATGCGGTCGTGGCGAAGTCCATTGACCGGGACCGGTTGATCACGACCTACGTCGATCTGATCAACGGGACCGTACAAGGGCTGCGGCACCGGGATTTCCCCGCCTTTTCGGTCCAATTCTTTGCGGACGGCGCACCGGGCCCCCACGAAAGCCGGGACCTATTCGATGAATTCATGGAAGCGATGACGTCACGGGAGGGATAAGACTTGCAGAGCTTGACTAATTTACAGAAGGTCTTAATCATCGGCAGCGGGCCCACTGAGATCGGTCACGAGACCGAGTTGGACAGCGCCACTGTTCAGGTTTTGACCCAATTTAAGAAGCACGGCGTCCGAACGCTGGTCATCGACAACAACCCGTTTTCGGTCGCCCTAGAAGAGATTCAACCCACTAATATGTATATTCAAGCCGTCACGACGCCTAACGTGCGGCACATTTTAGAAAAGGATCATCCCGACGCCTTGATTGCGACGTTAGGGGGCTTACAGGGGATTCGAATTGCCCAAGAGCTCCTCGAAAACGGCGATCTAGGGCGCTACGGGGTGACCCTATTAGGCATGCCAACGTCAACGTTACGCCAGATCAATAATCCGGCGGACCTCAACGCGACACTCAAGGAAATCCACGAACCCGTGATCGAAGCCCAGGTCGTCCAGACCACGGACGAAGCGCTGGGGTTAGTCGAAAATATCGGGTTCCCGTTGATCGTTAAGCCCGTGGCCCCCCGGGTAGATACCAACCGGACAATCTGCGAAAACGTCGACGACATGCTGACGGCGCTTAACCAGGGGTTCCAGCAATCCCGCTTTGACCAATGCACCCTGGAACGAAGTGTCGTGGGGTACAAGGAAGTCGAGATGGTGGCGATTCGGGACGCCGCCGACACCGAGCTTCTGATCAGTGGTCTGGAGAACGTCGACCCCATTGGGATCCACTCCGGGGATTCCATCGTGGTCACGCCACCACAGACCCTCACGGACCGGGAGTATCAGGACCTACGCGACGCCACGTTTAGAATCGCGACGGAGTTTGGCATCATTGGCGTTTTACACGTCAGTTTTGCGTTGAACCCCGCTAACCAACACTTCTATGTGACCAAACTCGCGCCGTACTTTACGCGAGGCGTTTCCCTGGCCGCTCGGACCGTGGGCTACCCCGTGTCACTCGTGACCGGCGCCTTAATGTTGGGGCAACGACTAGTCGACGTGAAGCTCCCCAGCCAATTTACCAAGCAGACGGCCGTGATGGAACCGACTAGCGACCACGTGACGGTCCGCATTCCTCTGTGGCCGTTTCAGGAAGTGCCCGACGCTGACCAGCACCTGGATACGGCCATGAAAGCCGTGGGGTCGACGATTGGTATCGGTCGCTCCGTCGAAGAGGCCATGTTGAAGTCCGTCCGGAGTTCACAATTTTCACCCCGGGACGTCCTGCCCTCCGTCAGCAATCTGACCGACGGGGAACTGATCAGTCAGCTGATTCATCCTCTGGCTAACCGCATCTTGGTGTTGATCGAAGCCTTACGGCGGGGGTACTCGCCAGACGAACTGAGTGAATTGACCAAGATCGATGCCTTTTACTTCGTTAAGTTGCAACACCTCTTGACCATTGAACGGCAGATTCAAGAACATCCCCGTGATGTAGAAGTCCTTCAACGGGCCCGGTACTACGGCTTTGGGGACGGGATGATTGCCCGTATCTGGGATACCGACACTGCGACGATTCGTCAATTGTCGGCAGAAGCCCACATCCAACCAACTTATAAGATGATCGAGCCCACCGCCGGCGAGTTTCCGGAAGCGCTTAGTGGCTACTACAGTACGTTTGAGTACGAAAACGAGAGTCGCGCGTTAGGGGACCGAACTGCCTTAGTCCTTGGACGGGGCGGCAATCAGTTGGGCCCGAATTCCGCGGCTGAGTACTTTACCACGGAAATGCTCAAACAACTCAAACGGGCGGGGTACCATACGATTCTGATGAATACTAACCCTAACGCTATCGGCATCGCTCCGGAATTCTCGGACAAGCAATACGTGGATCCCATCCAATTGGGGGACGTCCTCAACGTGATTCAGGTCGAGCATCCCGATATCGTGATCGTACCGGGGAACCGGCATTACCTGACGCGGGAGCTGAAGAAACTCGACTTGAACTTGCACGTCTTACCACCGGATCAAGAAACGGGGGAGCCGGCGCCCAAGATGGCCACGATTGGCGTGAGCCTGTTCGTACATCAGCAGCAAAAAGTGGCTGTCGGGGTCATGGATATGCTGGCACCTGGGATGAACAAGTCGCTCTCCCAAGTCACGGCTTTCCGGATGCCCGCCGAACTACCTAAGGCCAAGCGTAACAATCTGGTCGAGCAGGCCAAGCAAGCCGTTAGCGAACGGCAGTTAACGGGGATGGTCCAAGTCCTCTTCGCGCCGAAGGGGGATACCAAGCAGCTGGAAGTCGTGGGGGTCCGCCCAACCCGGTTGACCGAAATGGCCTTCTTGAGCAAGGTCACGGGGATCAACTGGGTCCGCATGTTGACCCGGCAGCACATCCAAACACTGGATGCGGCCGAGTTGGCTAAGATTACGGTCGACATTAACAGCACGCGGGTCGCTCTGATGAACGCGGCCTTCCCGTTCCGCCAACTACACGTTTTGAATCGGCCGGGGTCGACCAATCAAGAAGTGGGGGCAACGATTGCGTTTGGGTCCAGTGAAGCGTTGACCTTAAGTAATTTGAGCGATACAGAAGAGTTAGATCAAATTATTAACCGTACGATTTAGCACCCATGCGCAACTTCGAAACTTTTAAATTAGTTGTGCTGACCAAAAAGGACACCATCAGTCTTCCTGATGGTGTCCTTTTCAAACCTGTATCTACCAATTAAGGGTTGTTTGCCGCTAATTGATCAACAATTTTAGCTTCCGGCGTGACGAAAACGGTCTTTTGCCCCGTAAAGATGACAAATCCTGGCTTAGCGCCATTGGGTTTGTGAATCCGTTTAACGGGCACATAGTCGACCGGTACTGTACTTGAATCCCGTGCCTTGGAGAAGTAGGCTGCTAGGTTCGCCGCCTCTAAAATCGTGTCTTCGCTAGGATCCGCGGCGTGAATAATCACGTGCGACCCCGGCATGTCTTTAACGTGCAACCAGATGTCCGTCCGCTTGGCCGTGTGCAACGTGAGCTTATCGTTCTGCAGGTTATTCTTCCCCACGGAAATCTTAGTCCCGTCGCTAGCGGTAAAGCGGTCTGGTTGACTAATCTTCTGTTTTCGCTGTTTCTTGGCCTTCTTCATATGGTCATGGTCGCGCAGGTAGCCGCCTTGCTTCAGCTCCAACTTAATGTCGATGAGGTCCTTAGGGGCAGCCAGCTCGATTTGGGCCATAATGTTTTCGAAGTAGTCAATGTTCGCCTTGGTCTGGGCCAGTTGTTCCGTCACGTAAACTACCGCGTTCTTCGCCTTTTGGTACCGTTTGAAGTACTTCTGGGCGTTTTGGTTAGGGGACAGCTGGTTGGACAACGCAATCTTTAAAGGTTTCTCGTTGTCGTAGAAGTTCGGCAGGCTCACGGACGTTTCGCCTCGTTTGACCTGGTAGAGGTACGTGGTCAGAACTTCTCCCTTAATCCGGTACTCGTCCGCATTTTCCGTCTCCGCCATGGTCCGTTGCAGCTTCTTGTACTTGTTGCGATTCTTCTTCAGCTCGTTACGGACGACCCGAATCAAGACGCTTCCCTGCTGTTGGACCCGGTCACGTTCAGCTTTATCCTGATAGTACGTGTCCAAGAGGCTACTGAGGGTGGTCGCGGACTGATTCTGCCCATCCGTGGGGTAAGGGAAGGCGGTAAAGCTGGTCTTGCCCTTCGCCGAGATAGCTAAAGTGGGTTGCGGCGTGTCGAACTTGGCGAAGAAGGCCGTGAAGTGAGCCGCAACGTCGCCCGGCTCATGCAGGGCCGTAGCGAGGGCTGCCGCCGTATCTTTACCCAATCCTTGATACTGATGTTGCAACGTCGTGGCCAAGACGTCGCGGTTAGGGTAGTCCCGAACCGTTTCCGCCAGGTCGGGACGCGGACCCGCAAAGGGGTTATCCAGATCTTGCTTCGGCGGGGTGATGTACAACGCCCCTGGTAAGAGGAGGCGGTAGCGGTTCTGGTCAGACCCCACGTGTTTAATGGCGTCGAGAATCTTGCCACTACCTTGATCCACTAAGATGACGTTACTGTGCCGCGCCATGATCTCAATAATCAGGTGGAGTTCTTGCTGGTCTCCCAGTTCGTTACGGGAGGTGAAATGGAGGTGGACCACCCGGTCATTGGCCGCCTGGGTCACGTCCTTCAGGATGGCCCCCTGCAGGTACTTCCGTAGAATCATCGTAAAGTTCGTGGGTACCGGCGGATTAACGTACGGAATGGTCGTAATTTGAATTCGCGCATAGGTTGGGTTCGCAGATAACAGAACGGGGTAGTTATGCCCGTTGGCCCGAATCGTCAGAACGATTTCGTTGGCGTAGGGCTGATTGATCTTGCTGACTCGGCCCGTTGCCACCGTTTGACTAAGCTCGTGGACCATTGCATGGGTGAAAGAACCGTCAAAGGACATGGAATCACACCTTTCAATTTAAAATTTATCTTCGTTAAAAAAAGACAACACAATTTAAATTATAACGATTGCCCCGGGGATGTGCAAAGAAGTTTCCTCACGACTTAGGCAACTGCAACTTGCGAGCGAATCTCGCAATTCACGCTTGTGACCAGCAAGCATGTCGTTGTATAATGCAACTAAAGGAGTGAGGCCCGTTGAAATCAAGTTTAGCAGCGTTAATGACGGTCACTAAGGCCGAACAGACCCTCTTACGCCGGCTGACCAAAGCCCACCATTTGACGGTCGCCGAATGGCAACTGTTGGACCATATTGGTGGGGGTGCCAACACCCAAGAGAGTCTCGCCGAAGCAACTCGGCTGGACACCTCTACTTTAAGTCGGCAACTAAAAGGATTGGTGACCAAGGAACTGATTAGCAAAAAGGCCGTTGGTCGGGATAAACGGCAGTTGATTTATACCGTGACGGATCAGGGGGCCGTCACCGCTTCGGCGATGAATCGCGATTTCGAAGACTTAGCCGATCAGATTTTTGAACATTGGTCAGACGATGAACGCAATCTTTTACAGATTCTGTTGAACCGACTCGCTAAAAGCATGGATCGTCAACGCACCTTTTCAGAACATTCTTAGTAAGGAGTGACTCACCATTCAATCACGTTTAATTGTTATCTCGCTAGACGCTCTAGGGAGTCGAGACCTCGATGAACACCTGGACGATTTGCCGAATTTACGCCGACTGCTGGCCACCGGAACCCGGGTCAAGCGGGTGCGGGGCATCTATCCCACACTAACTTATCCCTCCCATACCACCATTATCACGGGGCAGTATCCGCGAGAACACGGAATCGTGAACAACACCAAGCGCCAACCCCAACGCCAGTCTCCTGATTGGTATTGGTACCAGCGCGATGTTAAAGTCCCAACGCTGTACGACTTAGTTCGGCAGCATCATCAAAAAACTGCTGCCTTTCTATGGCCCGTCACGGCAGGAAGCAAGATTACGTACAATCTAGCCGAGATTTTTCCGAACCGCATCTGGACGAACCAGGTTCTGGTATCCCTTAAGGCTAGCAGTCCGGCATTTCTGTTACGCATGAATCAGAAGTATGGCCACCTTCGCCGTGGGATTCAACAACCGGAATTAGACGACTTCATCACAGCGTGTGCGGTCGACACGATTACCCATAAGAAACCGCAGTTAACCCTTATCCACCTGGTCGACATGGACAGTATGCGTCACCGGTACGGTGTACGGTCACCGCAAGCCATGGCCGCCTTACGCCGCTTGGACAAACGGGTGGGCCAATTGATCGACGCCACGATCGAAGCGGGGACCTTTGCGGAGACCAACTTTGCGATCCTGGGCGACCACTACCAGATCAACGTGGACCACATGATTCACCTGAACCAAGCCTTCGCCCAACGGGGATGGTTAACCGCCACGAAAGAGGGTACGGTGAAGAACGACTGGCACGTCTGGGCCAAGACCTGTGACGGGTGTACCTACGTCTACACGCGCAACTTTGCGGACAACCAGGCGCTTAAGACCCTGCTGGAACAGACCGAAGGGGTCGAACGGGTCATTTCCGGTGACGCGGCAGCTAGTCGGGGCGCCGACCCGCAGTGCCAGTGGCTGGTCGAAGCCCAAGCGGGGTATTACTTTACGGATGAGACCCACCGGCCAGCCGTCGTGGAAGCCGTCGACCCTGAGACCCTGGGGCAACCAGACCGGTACCATGGCGTTCACGGGTATGATCCCGATAAGCCGGATTACTTCACTACCTTGGTACTTGCGGGACCAGCCATTAAGTCGGGACACGTCATTGACACCGCTGAATTGGTCGATGAAGCGCCAACGTTTGCACACTTGTTAGGTGTTCATTTCCCTGAACCCTTACCAGGGCACGCGTTAACGGATGCCTTTAAGGATTAGGAGTGTGCACATGAAGTTAAACAAAGAACAGTGGAGTTGGGTCTTCTATGACTGGGCGAACTCCGGCTACGGCATTATCGTCACTACGGCGGTATTACCCATTTACTTTAAAACCATCGCGCAAGCCAACGGGGTCACCGCCGCCAACGCCACGGCCTTTTGGGCTATGCCAACAGTATCGGGACGTTACTGGTCGCCTTACTGGCGCCGTTTCTGGGGGCACTGGCAGATTACCAAGGGTTCAAGAAACGCCTCTTAGTGGGCTTCACCACGCTGGGGATGTTGATGACGTTAGGCTTAGCGGTGTTGCCTACCACGCAATGGCGCTGGCTACTAGTGATCTACGTGCTATCCGTTTTAGGCTATTCCGGTGGGAACCTCTTCTACGATAGTTTCTTGACCGACGTGAGTGCCGACAACCAAATGGATAAAATCTCCAGTACGGGTTCGGTTACCTGGGCGGGGTCATTGCGTTTATCCTGTTCATGGTCCTCGAATTCACCCACGGCTTTGGTCATCTGTCCAGTCTCGCTGTGGCCCGGTGGGGCTTTGCCCTGGCAGCCATCTGGTGGGTCATCTTCTTCATCCCGTTAGTCCGTAACGTTCGGCAACGCCACGCGCTGACCACCACGACCCGGCCGTTGCGGCAAAGCTGGTCTCGCGTCTGGCAAACGATTCGCCATTTACGGCAACACAAGTACTTAGCCTGGTTTTTGATCGCCTACTTCTGTTACATCGACGGGGTCGACACCATCTTCACCATGGCGACGTCGATTGGCCTCGATATCGGGATTACCAGCACGACCCTAATCATGGTGCTTCTGGTGGTTCAACTGGTGGCCTTTCCGTGCTCACTGTTTTACGGGTGGTTAGCCGCGAAAACCAGTACGCGTACGGGGATTTTAGTGGCCATCGTGGTCTACCTCTTGATCTGCTTGGATGCGTTACGCCTCCACACTGCCGCGGACTTTTGGCTGTTGGCCGTATTGGTCGGAACCAGTCAGGGTGGTATTCAGGCCCTTTCGCGATCCTACTTCGGTCGAATCGTCCCAAAGGAACGTTCCAGTGAATTCTTTGGATTCTACAATATCCTGGGTAAATTTTCGGTCGTGCTGGGTCCCATCCTGGTTGGGGTGGTTACCCAAATCACGGGACAATCCCGAATTGGGGCAGCTTCCTTGTCCATTCTCTTTATTCTCGGGTTAGTTATTTTTGGGACGCTTCCGCACGATGCCACAGACAAATCCTAGTGGTTTCTAGGTTTTTATGGTATTCTGGTTGTTACAATGAATGAAAGAAGTAGGTGTAAGAACATGAAGATTGCTGTGGTCACCGATAGTACCAGCTATTTGTCCGCAGAAGAGGTCGAGCGGTATCATATCCATGTCGTGCCCATTCCAGTGATCATCGATGGGCGCTCTTATGACGAAGGCGTTGATATCTCCACGGGTGAATTCTACGATTGGTTGCGTAACTCCAAGTCTTTTCCAAGTACATCGCAACCGCCATTGGGTGAGATGATCAATCTCTACAACCAATTGGCCGACGAAGGTTACGATACGGTTATCAGTATCCACCTTGCCAGCACTATCTCGGGGTTTGTCAATCAACTTAAAAACATCGCACCCACGATTGAAAATATCCGGGTCATCCCGTATGACTCTCAGATTACGGTCAAGCTAATGGGGTATCTGGCCATTGAAGCTTCGCGGATGGCGGACAAGGGGGCGACCCCCGAAGAGATCATTGCGCGTCTGGACGACTTACGGTCCACGATCGGTGAATACTTCGTGGTGGACGACCTCCAAAACCTGGTTCGCGGGGGACGCTTATCCAACGCTTCGGCCTTCATTGGCAGTGTTCTGCGAATCAAACCGCTGTTAACGTTTGATGATGACACCCACGAAATCGTGGCCTTTGAGAAAGTCCGGTCACGCAAGAAGGCCTTAGCCCGAGTGGAACAGCTCTTTGTGGAAGCCCAGGCCAAGGTCGATTATCCGCTGCGGGCCTTAGTGATCGATGCCAACGACCCCGAGGGGGGGCAGAACTGGGCAGATAAAATTTCCGCGCAGTATCCTGACCTGCCGATTGAACGGTCCTACTTTGGTCCCGTTATTGGGGCTCACCTAGGGGAAAAAGCATTAGCGCTAGCCTGGTTGAAGGACTACGAACGTGCTTAGTTCCGGTGATCAATGCCATTATCTTATGAAAATTATTCAATTAGTCGACGTACCGGAAATTTCCAGTACATCGGCTTTTTTCGCTAGCTTGAAACCCCGTCCAGGCAGTGGCTCGACCGGAACTTAAGTGAAATCACTGTTCAAGCGACAATCGTCTTTTGCTTACTGGCGACCGTCTTTCATGACCAATTCTTAACTTTTGGTCCCCAGTCTTCAGGCGTATAATTGAGTACGCGGTCGTGTCCTGGACAACAGGGATACGTGGGGGACCGACTGATTGACCCAATGATTCGGTTCTGCCGACCAGTAAACCTACCCACTTTCATTTTTTTCAACAACGGGGAATCAAACTTGTCTTTTAGTCCGGGGTTCGCTATAACTGCTAATAAGGACGATTAGAGGTCGGGATTTTTAACTCAGGGGGATACACACGTAATGAAACGACTCATAAAACTTTTTGATCACTATAAAGACGTCATTGCTTATCTGTTTTTCGGGGGGATGACGACCCTGGTTAACATGGTGGTCTTCTTCATCACCAACGATTTATGGCACTGGAATTACCAGGTGGGGAACGCCATGGCCTGGTTCCTATCGGTGCTCTTTGCTTATTTGACTAACCGGGTGTGGGTCTTCCATTCCCACTTTACAACGTTTCGGGCCTTAGAACAGGAAACCGTTAAGTTCTTTGGCGCCCGGGCAGCCACGTTGGTGATTGACGCCGGCATCATGTGGATCGGAATCTCTTTGCTTCAGCAAAACGCCATGTTGACCAAGTTGGTCGACCAAGTCGTGGTGGTCGTTGCCAACTACTTCTTAAGCAAATGGTTCGTCTTCCGTAAGGCGAAGGCCATGGTTAAGGATTAATGCTCATCAAAGTGGCGTCTTCCTAGGAAGACGCCATTTTTGATGAGCATTTTTTCAACCGTCGTCGGTTCGATTATGGTCTAATTCGCAATTTTTTTAGAAGCGTGCCGAACCCTGCTGGCCGGGGCATCCCGGCAACTGATTATCCGCTAGATCAAGGGGCCGACTTCCCAGAATGACTTGCAAGATGTTAAAAGATGTTGTAGGGTAAAACCTGTTAACTGAATAGATTTCTTCGGGGCAGGGTGCAATTCCCGACCGACGGTGACAACGGCAATGACCGTTGAAGTCCGTGACCCGCTTCACGCGGTGGACCCAGTGAGAGTCTGGGACCGACAGTATAGTCTGGATGGGAGAAGAAACAACTGGTTTATTTCACACCGTTAGTGGCGGCTTTTTTGGCGACCACTCACTCGATGGGATCTTATTTAGCTTTCAAATTTTTGCCCCGCAAATCATTTTGCGGGGCTTTTTTTGTGGGGTGAGTTTGATCAACGATTCAGTTTATTTAGCCATGGCAGCCGACCAAGCCCGGTTAGGTCAGGGACATACCTGGACGAACCCGGTCGTCGGCGCCGTCATTGTCAAGCACCATCAAGTCTTAGCACGGGGGTACCATCACCGTTTTGGAGAACCCCATGCGGAAATTGACGCTTTGAATCACCTGGCCGACCTTGACCAGGCCCGAGGCGCCACCATCTATGTCACGTTAGAACCCTGCAGCCACTATGGTAAGACCCCGCCGTGCGCGGATCGCTTGATTCAGGTGGGAATTCAGCGCGTAGTCATCGGCCAACTGGACCCTAATCCGTTAGTCGCCGGCCGTGGTGTCGCTAAACTCAAGGCTGCGGGCGTCCAAGTCACCGTTCTGGGGACCACCAGTGCACTGAATAGGGCGTACAACTTCTTTTACCAGCATCACCGGCCGTTCGTCACGGTCAAGTACGCGATGAGCATTGACGGCAAATTAAACGCTGCCGGTTCCCAACGAACACACCTAACCAGCCAAGCCGCCTACCACGATAGCCAGGCTCTGCGCGCCACACAACAGGCGATTCTAATTGGCGAGCATACCGTTCAACAGGATGATCCCCAGCTAACGGTGCGCACGCAACCAGTAGATTTTGCACCTTGGCGGATCGTCCTGATGCAAGACGCCGACCAACTGGCGGAGACAGCGGCCATCTTACAGACGCCAACGCCGGTATACCTCCTGGTTCGCCAGCCCAGTCAGCGGCAATGGCCAGATTTCGTTCACGTCGTGGTCCAACCGGAGTGGACGCCGCAACAGATCTTAGACTGGTTGAGCACGCAGGGCATCCAATCCTTATTGATTGAGGGAGGCAGCCAGGTCCAAGCCACTTGGTTGGCTTCTGGCGCCGTGGATCAGCTGATTACGTACCTAGCGCCTTTGACTTTAGGCGGTACCGGCTTACCCGTCGCCCAAGGCGTTCCCGGAACCGTTCAACGGTCCTGGGGATTGGTCCAAACCCAAGCTTTACAGCCGGATATTAAGCTCACGTATAGGAGGTCTGCAGATTATGTTTACCGGAATCATTAAGGGACAGGGAACCATTGCTCAAAGCGTTCGCACCGCTACCCAGCAACGACTGACCATCCATACCCCGCTAGCGCACCGTTGGCACAGCCAGATTGGCGATAGCCTCGCCATTAACGGTGTCTGCCTGACCATTATTGCCATGACCGACCAAGACTTCACGGTAGATGTCATGCCCGAAACCTATCACCGAACGACGCTGGGCGACCAAGCCATCGGTGATGCAGTCAACTTAGAACCGGCATTGCGCGTCGGGGATCGGTTAGGCGGTCACCTGGTCTTAGGCCACGTCGATACGGTTGCCCAACTGGTCGACCGGACACCAGACACCAACGCCGAGATTCTCACCTTCGAGTACCCAACGGCCTACTACGCCGAATTAGCGGAGAAGGGGTCCGTCACACTTGATGGCGTCAGTCTGACCCTGGTGACGGTCTCTCCAACCCAGTTCAGTGTCAGTCTAATTCCCCAGACCCTCCACGAGACCAGCCTGGGACGGCGTCAACCGGGTGACAACGTGAACTTAGAAACCGATGTTTTAACTAAATATTTATTGCATCAACGGGAGGCAAAATCATGAAAAATCTAGATACACCCATCGAAACGGCGCTGAAGCAGCTTAAAGCTGGCGGATTAGTCGTGGTCATGGACGATGAAGACCGCGAAGCCGAAGGGGATTTAGTCGGCCTCGCCGAGTTCGCGACCCCCGAGACCGTCAATACCATGGTCACCCATGCGCGGGGACTCTTATGTGCGCCCATGGCACCTGCCGTGGCCACTCGGCTGGGGTTACACCCCATGGTCGCCCACGGGACCGACGCGTTCGGCACGGCCTTTACCGTGAGCGCGGATGCCACCACGACCAGTACGGGAATCTCCGTCTTTGACCGTGCGGATACCCTCCAGCAATTGGCGGATCCTCAATCTCAGCCGGCGGCCTTTTACCACCCCGGCCACGTCTTTCCCCTGATTGCCCAGGAACACGGCGTTCTCGCACGGGGCGGCCACACGGAAGCGGCCGTTGATCTCGCACGCTTGGCGGGCGCGCAACCCGTAGCCTACATCTGCGAGGTCCTTCAAAAATCCGGAAAGATGGCGCGGCGGCCCCAGCTGAAGGCCTTGGCTGAGGGGATGCAGCTTCCCTTGATCTCGATTCAACAGATTCGGGATTACCGGTACCGGCACGCCATTGACGTGGTCACGCCAATCCCCGCCGTAGCACTGCCTACGCAACACGGTGATTTCCAGTTAGAGGCCTTTACCACGCATGACGGGGCCCAACCAGCACTCCTGTTGTCCAAGGGGCCCATCACGCCCGACCAACCACTCCTGTTACGGGTCCACTCGGAGTGCTTGACCGGTGACGTCTTCGGTTCCAAGCGATGCGACTGTGGCGAACAGCTCAACATGGCCATGGACCGGATCCAGCAAAATGGTTCTGGCGCCGTACTCTACCTGCGCCAAGAGGGGCGGGGAATCGGCCTGATCAACAAGCTCAAGGCCTACCACCTTCAAGAAAACGGCTTAGACACCGTCGAAGCCAATCAAGAATTAGGCTTTCAGCCCGATGAGCGCCACTATGGCCTGGTTGCGGCAATCCTGCACCTAAAGCACATCACGCAGGTCCGGTTATTGACCAACAACCCGGACAAAGTCGACCAACTAACCAATTTGGGACTGGACGTGCTCCAGCGCGTTCCCCTCGAAACGCAACCTTTACCGGAAAATCGCCAGTATTTAGCCACTAAAAAAGCAAAGTTCCATCACCAACTCAAGGAGGTTTAATTCAAATGACGCAAACAAACACATCCCTTAAAACCCGTCGAATCGGTATCGTAGTCGCCCAATTCAACCAGGTCGTGACCGACCGTCTTCTGGCAGGCGCACAAGAGGCCTTAGAACAGGCGGGTATCTCCCGGGACAGGCAACTCGTAGTCAGTGTCCCCGGTGCCTTCGAGCTTGCCCGGACGGCCAAGCTCATGGCCGACCAGCACCAGGTCGACGGCATCATCGCCTTAGGCGCGGTCATTCGCGGTGCGACCAGCCATTACGACTATGTCTGTGCCGAAACGGCTCACGGGTTAGCCGAAGTGTCCCTAAATGGTCCGGTCCCCGTGATGTTCGGGGTCTTGACCACCGATGACCTTTACCAAGCCTTAGATCGTGCTGGCGGCAAGGTCGGCAACAAGGGCCGCGACTGTGCGGCTGGTGTGTTGACCATGCTAGACGTCCAAGACCAGTTGGCGACTTCCAAGTAAAAAACACTAAACTTAGAGGCATAGAAGTTACCCAACGGGGTGCTCCTATGCCTCTATTACTTTATAGTGGTAGTGAGGACCAGTCGTGGGGGGGGGCCGTGAGACCGTACACTAAAATGGCCGCTTCGCTGGTTTTAGTCAATTGATCAAAGTATTGGGTCTCTTGAAATCGCGTTTTGAAAACGAGATGACTAAAGCTGACGTGAAGACTTCGGAAAGATAGGTATCTGATGATGCGAACAATTATCGGAATCGAGGTCAGTAAGAATAAAGCTAACGTTGCGGTGGCAACAAATTTAGTCGTCGTCAAAGAATTGACCATCTCTCTAGGTGCACTAGGATTTAATGAACTGACTTATTTTGCGCATCCTTACACGTCTAGTGAGCGTGGGACCAACGAAGTCCATAACCGGATGATTCAGCAGTTGGTTAGACTAGTGTCAGTAAAAAGAGCTCGATGTTGCGTTTGGCTAAGAAAATGTTAAATGCACATGATGAATCAGCAGATTCCTCGCTGACTAGTTGGCATAGATTTTTAAATGTCATGAATAAGGCTATAAACATATCATCAATTCTTGGCAAGTATAAAGAACTAAAATATGTAAAACCGCGGTTTAAGACATCATGTGTTCCTTTAAAAGCCTATACTCGAGACGTTTTTAAGAGGACGTTAAATGCTTTGGGGGTAAGTATTGTGAAAAGTTTGAAGAAGAGTTTTAATCTTAGCGGCATCTGTATTTGCGTTACCAGTGGGTGCGAGTGCTGCGGAGACGCCACAAGATAGTCATAATACGATTTCGAATCCAGCTATTAGTAAAGACATTGATTCTGAATTGTCGAGTACCGGCTTAAATTCATCAAATTCAATTACAGCAGCCCAACCGGTAATTATTCAGGATATCGTTCATACACCAACCATAATAGTCAATGGTGAAAGGATGACTTAAAATTTTTACGTTAAGTATGTTTTTTAGTGACACCATCTTTTGGTGTTTAATTTTAGCTTTCTTGATTCTGATAGGTTTAGTAGTGTGGCTAATTATTAGATCCTTTATAAAGAAGTAGTGTTTTAGATTCATTAAGGTCTGGTCAATAACAGGCTTTAATGAATTCTTTGTAAAAAAGTGCCTCGAATTGTTAGTTTGCGGCACTTCGTGGGAGTGTGTGTAAGACAAATTATGGTTCAAAATGGTAACAGTAGTTGTTAATGACAACCGTAAATAAGATTCCCCTTCTAATAATTTTGACAAGTCGATGGGGCGATTTACTGTTTGTTACTAAGCCACAGATTTTGAGGCAGCAATAAATTTCCTAAATTCACGCCTAATAACCGATTGAGAATTATAAGAACATAGAATAGTTGACTCGATATGTCGAAAGGTAAATCCGTAGAAAAAACACCCACAACTGCCGGTCATCAGTCGTGAGTGTTCAGCCAGGGTTAACTCATGGAAACGCGAGTTAGTTTCTGCTGGTGCGTTGTTTGTAAGTGCTGTAGGGCCAAGGCCACTAAGCCGCCCATCAGAACGCCCAACGCGTTGGCCAGGACGTCGTTGAGATCACTGCTCCGGTTGATCAGCCAGTGGTGGGACAAGATGTACTGCGCGATTTCAATAAAACTCCCAGCACTCAGTCCCAGGAAGCCAACGCCCCAAAGTGACAGGGAAGGCCAGAAGCGTTTAAACAGAAAGCCCAACGGTAGGGTCATCAAAATATTTTCAAAAAAGCCGAGGTTCCAGACATCGAGTTGCGTCAAATTCACTCGCCCGATACCGGCGGGCATCACGTAAACGGCGGTGCCGGAGAAGGACAGTGGGGTGAAGACGATGGCCCCAAGTCCGGTCAGATAGGCCAAAGTCCCGAGGGCTATCCAACGATGTCGCCGGTTGGTCATTGTTAACAATATCATGAGTCCAACTAAACTCGCCGTCAATGCAATCAGTACTAAGGGTTCCCAACGCATTCAACCACCTCCATCATTATTTTGGTTCAGCGGGTAACTTGGTGCTAGCTTACCGCGAAATCGGGACTAATGGGGGATTATCCGCGGAGCTTAATGTTTTCTTCGGGGCCTTAGGAAAATCATAAGGGTATCCTCATACTCTGGTCACATTTCATCGACTGAAGCCATTTGCATAGTCAAAAGCAGCTCCTCAATCTCAACTGGATTGGGGAGCTGCTTTTTCTTAATGACCGTTAGGCTGCGTGACACGGGGATGTCCCGTTTTTAGGTTTACGTCAAAGACTTGCAGGAAGAAGGCGACTAACGGCACGCCGACGATCAAGCCCCAAGCCCCAAAAATCTGTTCACTGACAATCAACGTGATGAAGGTGACAAAGATGGGCAGGTTGGTGGCGTTGGCCATTAACCGGGGATGCAGGAAGTAGGATTCGAACATGTGAATCAAGGCCACCAGCACCAGGACCGCCAGGAGCCGCCAGAGGCCACCCGTCATAAAGGCGATGATCGATAGGGGAATCAGGGAAATCAATACCCCGGCCACCGGAATCAGTCCTAAGAAGAAGACCATGATCCCTAAGATGAGTAGGCTCGGCATATGCAGGATCCAGAGTCCCAGAACCATTAAAGCGGTGTTGATCGTGCAAATGATCAATTGGGTCTCGATAACGGTGCCGAAAATCTGAACGAAACTAGCGATGAGGTTCCCCATAGGTACGAAGAGTCGCGCAAAACGACTCTGGGTAAACGCATGGACGAACCGTTGTAACTGCGCCTTGGTCAAGTTAAAGATGAAGCTAAAGAAGAAGGCCAACACGATGGTCTCTACGCCGGAACTAAAGCGGGACAATTTCCCGATTCCCGACGTGAGGAGGTTTTTCCCATTGCTGATGACGGAAGCGTTTTGCGATAAGTCTTCCATCAACTTCTTAGCCGAACTTTCTAGTTGTGGATAGGTTTGAATCAGTTGGTCTAGCGCGCGGGGCAGATTCGACGCCTCGCTGACCAGCGGCGGGATAATCTGGGCGAAAGCCGCCACTAGAATTCCTAAGAACAATAAGTACACCAGAATCGTAATCAGCCAGTGATGCAAGGGCGTATGGCGTTCGATTCCCATAATGGCAGCGTTGCCTAAGTAGATAAAGATGATGGTGAACAGGGCCAGGGAAAGAAAGCCCCGGGCGAACCAGGCAATCAAAATCAACAGTACCAAAGCTAAGTAGTAAGCTGTCAATGGATTTTGCCAAAGCCGTTTAACACTTGTGAACATGAAACGCCTCCTTAAAAGGTTATGACATTAGTCTACGCTAGGGAGGCAACGTTGTAAATTAAGTCTCAATCAGGCTTGGCTTAACGGTCCTTAGATGCGAATTATCCCCGTTTGATGCGCTCATTAATCTTAGCAATCTGGTGACGGTCTCTCACAACGTTTATCAACCACATGAGCAAGTAGATGAGTAGAAACGTGATGGTGAACGTGCTGAGAGACTTGAGGGTCATTGGAACCCAACCCGCCAACATGGCTAACGGCGTAAATCCTAGATAGTAGATCCAAAAATTAACGATGGTACATTTGAGAAGCGACCAGTTCTTGATTTTAAAAATAAGCGCCCCTAGGCTAAACACCACCCCAATAGTGGCCCATAAGATTAGAGAGACAAGGACCGCATTTAAAGGATGGGTGAAGTGTGCCATGAATTGCGGCGATGACGGGTAGTACTGAGCGGTCCCATACACATAATTAAACATCAGGGAAATCACCAGGCCCAAGACGACGCCCAACGCCATCCCCTGAACAGCATTTTTTAAGACCTTTTTCATATGCCTAATTTCTCCTTTAAGTTTTTGATTTTTCGCCGAGACATCTGAACCCGTTGTTGATTGATCATGAGGACGTCGATTTTCCCGTTACCTAACAACTCCAAGTGATCAATCTTTTGGTAATTGATCACCGTTCCCCGCGAAGCTTCAATGAACTCGGCCGGCAATTGATCGATAACGTGGGCCAGCCGGGCATGGTAAGCGTAAGTTTTGTCCGTTGTATCGACCTGAATCCGGTTACCAACCGCTTGCAAGACAACGATATCGGCGTAAGCGACCGGCCTAATTTCGTTATCTTGATAGCACCATAGGACTTCATTTTTCTGATTCAATTGCGTGATGATAGTCGCTAAGTGATCGGTCAGTTCTCGTAACCAAAAGTCGGCATGTTCAGCTTTTAGCTTCGGATCAATGTGAAAATTAATTTTCATTAGCCGACAACCTCCCTCCGCATTAGAAATAGTACCACGTCCCTTGAACAGAAACGCTCAGTAGGCGTCTAATGGTCCTTTTTGAACGTTGAGTGGCTCAAGTTAGACGATGAATGGGCCAGAATAATCACTAAAATCAAATCGGATGTAGCAGTGGTGGATATCGACCAGCAACGCCTATCTTTCGCTAAGCAGTTAGGCGCCCAAGTGATTAATGTGCAATCCGAGGACCTACATACGGCTTTGATTAGGCTCTTTGGAACCGGTCACGGCCTGATGGACGATGACCGCGTTGGGGCCGATGCCTATATTGATTGTGTAGGGCTCCCCGAGTATATGACCGACTTCATCAACTGGGGTAAGTTTGGCGCTAAATTTGTCGTTGTGGCTTTAGGGGCAACCCCGGTGACCTATAAACCGCAATTCCTAGCCATGAATGAACTTAGTTTTCTGGGCTCCGCTATCTATACCGCCGCGGACATCAAGGAAGCTATTCACAATATTACGAATCTCGATAATCACTTTCCGGAAATTGTTTCGGCTCACTACCCGTTGGAACAGACACAAGCCGCCTTTGAAAGAGCGAATACCGATAAAGAAGCGGTTAAGGTCGTCATTGACGTCAATGACTAATTCGAACAGTAAAAAACTAAACTTAAACAATAATCCCCTAAGACTGGCTATCCAATCTTAGGGGATTAGGTTTATCCGTGAATACTTTTAGGCTAAATGTTGGTCTAGATAGCATTTAAGCTGTTGGCGTAAAGCGGCATGTTTTGCTGGTTGGTAAGCCGTTTCGGGATCATGCCAATTTTCTGCGGGATACTGCCAAACGGGCATTTTTCGTCGTTCAGGTGGTTCCCAAGCGTACCTAGGGAAAATGTGCGCATGTAAAAACTCATCCGTGTTGCCTAAAATATCATAATTAATTCGTTGGGGATGACAGACTGCCAACAGGGCATCCCCAACGTAAGCCATGCTGGTTAAAAAGTCGGCGCGTTCAGACCATGACAGTTCATTTAAAGAGCCGACTTGCCGTTTGGGTAACAGGACACAGTATCCCGGTAAGAATTGCACATCCCCCAGGGCGACAAAGCCGCCTGGTAACGCAGTCAGCACCATCGGGTTCGTTCCGGCTAGGGCGCTTTCAATCCGGTGAGTTTGCCAAAATGGGGTGGCCCTTTCCTTAGGCATCCGTCTTCACGCTCCCCCACCAATTAGGGAAGATTTTGCCTAAGGTCACGGTCTGGCGTTGTGCGTAGTCGACCATGATTTCCGTTTGCGCGTTTTTGTCAGAAAATTCCATGAGGGTTTCCCGGCAAACACCGCACGGCATCCCGTTCAATCCGCTGGGGGCGGCGTCGCGAAAGGCGATGATGCGCTGAACCTCAGTTTCACCACTAGTCGTGTACATGTTTAATAGCGCAACCCGTTCGGCACACAGGTTCATGGTGCCACAGAGGCCCTCAATGCAAAATCCCGTAAAGATTTTGCCGGACTTACTATGCAAAGCACAGACCACGTGATGCGCGTAAAGAAAGTCGTTGACTTCTTCCGGGTGATAGAGTGGTTGGGCCGCCGTATAGAGTTGTTCCCAGATATCCATAAGTGCAAGCTCCTCGTTTGATTAATATTTTTTAATTATTTTCTCATTTTACGCTAATCAAGCAGCCCCCACAAGTCCCGTTTTACCTACCATTTGGAAATGGTTTTGACAACTGACTACTTTTCCCGTAACATGACGCTATCAGAAACGAGGTGACGGCACATGGCATACGATCAAATTCTTGTGTGCGTAGCCGTAGAGGGGCCCGGACGTTTTTCCCTAAATTCTTAAACTTACAGGAGAATGACACATGAAAAACGTCCAAAAACAACGGCCATCCTTAGGCTTACTCATCACCCTGGTTGGGTTTCCCCAAATCAGTGAATCCATTTTTACCCCCATCTTGCCCGCCCTCAGTCACGCACTACGCGTTAGTGCGGGGCGTAGTCAGCTAACCTTAAGCGTCTACTTTGTGGCGTTCGCGCTGGGCGTGCTTTGCTGGGGACAATTCGCCGACAGTCAAGGGCGCCGCCCCGCCATGCTGGGGGGACTCAGCATTTACTTGATTGGCAACTTAGGCCTCCTAATCAGTCCTAACTTCTCGTGGCTTCTGGGGTGCCGGTTGATTCAAGCCTTCGGGGCGAGCGCTGGCTCCGTGGTCACCCAGACCATCATGCGCGAAAGTTTTACCGGCATAACCGGCGCGAAAGTCTTTGCTAACGTTAGCGCCGCTATGGCACTCTCACCCGCACTAGGGCCACTGATTGGTGGGGCGGTCCAGACCCATTTCGGGTACCACCACGTCTTTTCCGTACTGGTTATCTTGGCGATAGCCTGCCTCCTTTATGCGGGAGCCCGGTTACCGGAAACGCGTCCCACAACGGTCCAGGTTGCCTCGTGGCGTCAACAGGCCCAGGTCCTCAAGCGACTGGGGACCGATTCCACTGTATGGGTCTACGGCTTATTGATCAGTGGCATCAACGGCATTCTATTTAGTTACTACGCGGAAGCCCCGTTCATCTTCGAAAGCCATTTCGGCTTCTCCGCGTTAGCCTATGGTCGCTTAGGCCTATTACTGGCTGCGGCTAGTCTGCTGGGGGCCATCTTGGTTAATCGGTTGGTGACGTATTGGTCGTCCATGCAAATCGCACTGGGCGGGTTAGGGGTTAGTTGCCTCGCGTCACTAGGGTTGGTAGCCACGGCCCATTTCGCCCTGGTACCCGGAATGCTGAGCTGCATCTTCTTGGTCTTCCTGGGACTAAACGTCACGTTACCCACGGCCTTAAACCGGGCCTTGATTGGGTATGAATCGGTCATGGGCAGCGCCAGCGGTTGGTTTAGTCTGGCCTACTATTTAGCTATCAGTGCGTTGACCTACTTGATGAGCTGGTTGCACAACGGCCAGATCACCACGCTCCCCATCTATATCTTAGGAGTCACGTTGGTCATGACCAGCGCCTATCTGGGACTGTATCGGCGAACTCGTCAGTAACTTAAACTCAATGGGGACCCCGCTCGTGATTGAGAGGGGTCCTCTTTGATGTGCGCTTAACTTGTAATGGGTCTAGTCCGGCTGATTTTGGGAGGTAGACTGGTCCGGTAAATCGATCAGTTGGTGCAGATCCGTAGCATTCTGACGGGCTCGTTGGTATTGCGCCTTGGTCTCAGGGTCGACCGCATGAGTCTGTGGCAGAAAGTGAACCGCTTCGGTGCCCGCCTCCACGGCCGTCTTGTAGTACCACTTTTTGTACCGTAGAAAATCAAGCTGCGCCTGCATGGCTTGAATCTTATCCGTCAGCACGGCCTCCTGGTGGTCGAGGTAGTCGTAACGTTCCTTTAGCGTGCCGTCACCCGCCATACAAAGCTGGATGAAACTGGCAATGTTTTTAACCGGAACCCCGCTTTTCTTCAGACAATCAATGACCTCAATAAAGTTTAAGTCGTTGGGCTTAAAGGTTCGTCGGCCTGCCTGGTTCCGTTCGACAAAGGGGAGTAGGCCCTGGCGATCGTAGAACCGTAGTGCTGAAGTACTAATGTTCATCATCTTGGCAACGTCTCCGATACTATACATTAGGCTTCCTCCTGATCAGGACTAAGGGGCCGAATGATTCTTGCGGGCACGCCCCCAACTAAAACGTTATCGGGGATGTCCTTAGTCACAACGGCTCCCGAGGCCACCACCACGTTATTGCCGATGGTCACTCCAGGATTGATCGTGACTTTACCGCCGATCCACACGTCATTGCCAATGGTGACCGGGTGGCCTTGGGCCAGATTCTGGCGCCGACCAGCAACGCTGAGCGCGTGGTTGACCGTATAGATATCTACGTTAGGACCAATCATCACGTTGCGCCCAATTCGCACTGGCGCAATATCGAGAATGGTCAGGTTGTAATTACTAAGGAAATTTTCCCCAACGTGGATGTTGCGACCATTATCGCAATTGAAGGTCGCTTGGACCGATACGTTTTGCCCAGTTGACCCCAGGATTTCCTTAATTTTGGCCGTCTGACGTGCGGGCTCCGTTGCTGGAATCGCATTAAATTCTTGGCAAAGTTGGGCTGCACGCGCCTTACGTTTCGCCACACCGGCGTCAAGAAAATGATACCATTCGCCCCGGTCTAGTTTCTCGAGTTCTGTTGTCATATTGTTTAGGTCCTTTCTTTGACTTTACGTTAGCTTTAACTCGACCGCAGAAAATTGTCCCATAGCTAAGGGATTGGGCTGTCCATAGCGAGCGAGTTGCTCAACCTCTCGTGTTCTGACCACTAAGCAAACGTCTACTTCCCGTACTGGCAACCGCGCCGAATCCCACGGAAGTTTCAGTACTTAGTCAAGTTTTAGTCACCGCTAAATACCTTTCGTTGAACACAAGTCTATTTTAGGACTTGAACATAGGTTTAAGTCAAGTCTCAAATTGATGGTTGACTTAAACCAATGTTCAAGTTGTACGTTTGAAGAAAGGAGTGAATGCTAATGACTCATCAAGATTCGAAAGTTGCTTTGATTACGGGAGCTAGTTCTGGCTTTGGCTGGGGAACGGCGCTTGCGATGGCCCAAGCCGGATATCGCATCGTGGTGACCGCCCGGCGGGAAGCCCGGCTTCAGCAACTCGTCGCCGAATGTCAAAAGCTAGGGACTTCAGCGGCCTACTATGTGGGGGATGCCCGTAAGACCGCGACGGCGCAGGGGGCCGTCGCCTTTACTTTAGAACAATTTGGTCGTTTAGATATTTTAGTCAACAATGCGGGAATCGGACGGGTCCAAAAACTCGTGGATACGCCCATGACGGATTTTGACCTGGTTATGGATACCAACGTCCGAAGTGCCTTTGCCTTTACTAAGTTTGCGGTACCCCAGATGATCAAGCAACATTCGGGGCAACTGATTCTGGTGTCCTCGGTCACGGGGATCAAGGGCCACGCTGAAGAAGCGGCGTACACCTGCAGCAAGTTTGCCTTACGTGGGTTGGGCCAAGCGCTAGACCACGAACTCCTGCCGCAGGGGATTCGAACCTGTGTCTTCTGCCCCCATGCCGGCGCAACTGAATTCGAGGTGGGCCATGGTCGGACGTCCGCCGAAGTTGCCCAATCGGGGTTCTTAACTCCTGAAGACGTGGGGGCGGCCCTGGTCAGCGTCTGTGAACAACCCAAACACTCTCGCATTGTGGAACTCCGGTTAGCTTCTAATAACGTTCCTTATTAACTCGCGATGCGGGAAGCGCTTGAGCACGGGTTACCTTCGGGCCTAACACGGGTTACCATCTCTGTTATACTGAGGCGTATAAGGAAGGTGAGCTTATGGGATACGTCACAAACTTACGAAAGACGGTGGGGTCGCAACCGCTGGTGGTCATTGGGGCCGCTGCGGTGGTCTTACGGCAAAATCAATTGCTCCTGGTCGACCGGCGTGACAACCACCTCTGGGGACTACCGGCAGGGTCTAAGGAACTCAATGAATCATTGGAAACCACCGCGATACGCGAACTCCATGAGGAAACGGGACTGATTGGTCAACGACCAGAACTGTTAACGATTGTGAGCGGACCGGGATGCCAGTACCAATACCCGAACGGCGACCAAATCGACTCGTCAACGGCTGTTTATCGCTTGCAGGCGACGGGGACTCCGGGTGGCAGTAACGAGACCCGTACGAGTCGCTTCTTTGACCTCACCGCGTTACCCGCACAAATGACGCCCATTACGCAAGAAATTCTGCGCCGCCTAACACGCAATCATCAGCTAGTAGGGGATGTCCATTAACTAAATTAGAAACTTACCACGACCTCTTTAAACGAACCAGTCCCCAGTAAAGGCTTGAAACACACTTTACCGGGGACTGGTTCGTTTTTGCCATTTTTTTCTAGAATTTTAGGCCGTTCTGGCAAAAAGAGGCAGTTTTTACGGAACTAACCTAGAAGCTGCCGTCATTATAAAATATACTAGATGTATTCTAATCCAAGAAAGGTCACAGACGATGAACTCCAATACTAAGCTAACCCAATTGCTGATGGCAATGAACCTCGGCCGTAGTCGTGATCACCCCTTAGCTGGGTGGAATGTTCTTAAAATTTTATACGGCGATCATGGGAACACCGGCGCAACGCCCACCTTCAACTACCTTAGTCAGCAATACAATACGAATTATCTGGATACTGCGACCAACGAGAGTCCCATATCCGACGTGATTCTCAAGAACGTCTTAGCCGTTTTAAGTGATTCGGCCCACCTCATCGAAGTCTCACCGCGTAAGATACGGATGCGGATGCAAAGTGGGGCGTTCCACCTACAGCAGGCGCCCGTTTACCGAATCACACCGAGTGGCATTGAATATTTGACCTTAATGCCCAAGGTACTGGATGCTGAAAGCACGGTGACGGCTAACATCGCCCGCATCGATGAATACTGTACCTTGGTCCAAAAATTGGGACGCCCAGATTTAGATAGCACTGATACCCAACTGTATAACGACTTCAATAACATGCTAACGGCCTATAGTGATGTGATGAAGGGGATGCATAAGCTCGACCAAGACCTAGACGAGTTAGCCAACGACCTAGCCTTCAATCACGGGAGTGGGGCCGCTGATCAGCTACAGCAGATGTTAAAGACCAAAGCGATTCCCGCTTTTCAACGACTGACGGATCAAGGGCCGTTAGTCCAAGAACTAGCGAATTCAACGACCTTTTTTGAACAGGTTGCTCGCAGCCGGCAGGGGCGCGATAGTCTGGAAGTGGAACGGGCCATCGACGATCAAGCGGCTTTGACCGTCCAGTTCCAACAAGACCGGGCGTACGTTCAGGCCCACTTACAGACGCTATCAGCCAGCTTTGAACCGACGGCCAGCGCAATTGATAGCAGTTATGATTCAATCTACATGGTCCTAGAGACCATTTTAGCCGCCATTCAATTGCTTGGCCGAGAATACGACCATATTCAGAGCCAAACCGTGGATATTCAGCAACTGACCGCCCAACTAGACGACCTGTTGGCACATTACCAGACGCTGACGTTGCCCCGTCCGATTCCACACCATCTGGCGCAAGACCGGCTGGTATCGGATCCCAGCGATCTTTTGAACGCGACCACCATGGGGCCAGTCAAGTACCTGGCGAGTACGCACCAACGATCGGTCGCTACTGCAGCAGATAACCCGCTCGTAGCGGAAGATGACCACCCGGATGAGCGACGTCAGGCAGGACTCTTAGAATTCCAGCACCTGGTCATGCACGACGCCTTGCACGGAACGGTCGACCACGACCTTGAACTAACCACCCGGGTGGCCCGCGATGAGATTGCGCGGCTGTATAGTGCCACCGGATACGACCATTATCAGAGTTTCGCGCCGTTTGGCCGCCCCGTTGAGGCCGTAACGGCATTGCCGAAGACCGGTCCGATCTGGTTACATTGTGCCGATGAACGGTTCAGTGTCCAACTCCCCAGTGGTTTTCAGGTCACTTTCCAAAGTCAGGAGGAAGCGTAATGGTGACAAAATTACACGCGAGCGAACGCTTCGTCATCAATCAACTAATTGACCGCGGAGTCTTCACCAGTACCCTGACGCCAAGAACCCCACAAGCCACGGTGGAGGCCGTCATGGCCCTAAAACGAACGGTGACGCAACAACGAATCAACGGTTACCTGAAAAATTTGGTAGGAACGATTCCGGAAAATTATCAAGAAAATCTGGTCTGGTTACTGGGACCACTAAAGGAAGATGCCGAAACGGTCCATGTCTTACTAGCCACGCTAAAAGCGGTGATCAACATCCCCGAATTACAGGGAAACCGGGCGGACCGCGCCGTGTTGACCCAGACCGTCGTCCGCCAGGTGCATAGTGAGGTGACTACGCTCGACGAACGTGAAATTCACCGGCTCATCACGGCTCTGTTTGTCGATCGGTTTAAATTATTCATCCCCGACGTACCCGAATATACTCCCGTCGATCAAGACCAAGAAATCACCGAGTACTGGGACATCGACCCCGAGATCAATCGCTTCGCCCAGACGGTGGTCACGCATTTTAGGCAAAAGCAGGCCATGCCGCCGCTGAGCGCTATCCAACGACTGAATCGCGCCCTGCTGATCAAGCGCTCGCTGAACCGTGCCACCACATCTCCCCAATTATGGCAAGTGCTCCAAGACAACCGCCAAGCAATCGCCCAGCAGTGGGCCGAGCTGGACCGGTTTGATTTAGAAATTGGGGATGACTACGCCTTACTTTTGGACCACACACGTACGCCTAGTCGGGCTAAACCAACCGTCGTGGCCATCGCATTGGCCCGTCAGATTGGCGTTGGCATTCCCTTGGAGAAATTGAATCAGAAGATCAAACAAGTCGCGGCGGTTCTGCTCCCCAACTATCCCATTAACTTAACCCTGGTCAAACAAGCCCTGACCGACTTAGGACTCGTCACGATTCAATCCGACTTTGTGACCCCGACGCCCTTAGCGACCCGCTTCATGGCTAAAACCCAATCAGAGGAGGAAACTGAATATGACTCAGTCAACGACCCTAAGACCCGTTAGTTTTCACCTACGTAATTTCAATAAATATTTACACTTGGATCTGGAGGCTTCAGCTAAAGGAAATTTAACTCTGGTGGGGGAAAATGCCGCCGGGAAGACCACCTTAGCCAACTGCTTCTTTCCTATGCTAGTGGATGGTTCCATCGCCACACCTTCGTTCAATCCGGCAAAGGGGACGGACCGTCTCGACAAAACGGGAAGTGCCCGCAATAGCTCCCGGGAGTCGCGGAACTTCGATAGCATGTTACTGGGGTGGGGCCCAAGCGCGATGCTGGTACGTACTGGTTATACCTATATGGTCCTCCAATCCGCAACGCGTCAAGTCATCATGGGATTGGGGGCTCACCGGGCAGTGGGGGAACACCGCAAACCGACTTGGTGGTTTATCGCCATTAACCCCGATCTCCAAACGCCCATGACTTTAAACACCACGGATGAGCAAGGCAACAGCCTGGAAAAAGATGCCTTCATCGCGGCCAACGCTGCCTGGGGCGACCAACTACACGTCTTCACGCAGGTCGAGGGGTACCGTAGCTATGCCGCGGAACACGTTTATGGGTTCACCCGCCTGGAGAGTCTGAATCAGTTAGCAACGGCTTATCGGTTATTAGCTTCCCCCATCTTGACTGCCGGTAACGCCCGCTTTACGCCCATCCAGGCGGCGCTAAAGAACGCCCAGGAGGGGATTGACCGGCACGTGATTGAGAACGTCGCCGCGACCCAACGCCAACTCAACCAAACCAATGCGTTGCACGAACGGATCGTCCGGGGACAAGACCGGTTAAAACGCTTAAAAGCCCAAATTTTCTGGCGAAATCTGAATCGGTTTCAGGAAATCATCTTAAAACCATACAGCCAGGCCGTTACGCAATTGACCCACCTTAAGCAACAGCGCGAAGAGATTCAACGACAGTTGCAAGCTGCCCAACAACAGTTGCACCACCTCGAGCCCTTAATGGCACAAGCAGATGCCGACGTTAGCCACTACGTTCAGGCTAAGGCCGTTCAAGATGATCTCAAGGCACGGCGGAAAAGCCTGCAAAATGAGTTCAACCTGCTTACGGAACGGTTGCAGCACTATCGCCGACTAACGGACCGATTGGCCCAACAGCAGGCGTCCCTCCAGACGTTCAAGGACCAGCAGGCGACGTTGACGCAACAGCAAGCCACGATTAGGCAGACCCAACTAGAGCCTTTACGCGCTAAATTAGCCGCCAAAACGGCGGGGATGCCAACACTATTAGATGTCATGACGGCGACGGATGACCAGCAACTAAGCCAAGACCTCAAACATTACCTCCGGGATGTGGCACGGCTTGTAACACAGTACCAAGACATCCAGGAAAATCAGCAACACCTTAGCGAAGACGTTCAAATCGTGGGGGACATGCAAACGAGTCTTGATCAGCGAATCGATCACCGGGCTCAGGGTCCCCTGGTGAGTCGCTTCCGCGAAGGCCTCCACGCGGACAACCGGGAGGTCCACGCAGCCGGGGCGGCGAAGATGAATGCCCGCTTCGATGAGTTAGAACGGCAACGAGTCGCCTTATTGCGGGACCATCCGGACTTAAAAGCTTATCTGGCGGATATTCACCTAATCGACGCGTTACGGGCGAATTCGCATGCCCTGGCCGATTGCTTAGACCAGTTGGCAACGTGCCACCGCCAACTAGAAGCCCTAGCGATTCATCTAAAGAACGCGACTGATCAGGTTCACCAAACCAAATCGACCTTAGCCACCGATTTCCGTGATTTCGTCATGGCAACGGTTCAAGCCGACCTGCAACACCTTCAACAGCAATTGACTGAATTAGTTTTAGATCCCCAAATTGATCAAAAGTTGGCCACCGCCCGGGCAACCTTCCAGAAGTATCGGGCAGAAGAACAACACTTAAGCCAGCAACTGGCGACTTATCAAGCCAACCTCACGACCAATCACCAACAGTTAACGACCCATACACAAGCCTTGGATCAGTTAACCGCGAATGGTCAGGCCGGTCTAGCCGATTTAAGACCTTACGCGTCAGACGCCGAACCACTGGCCGACCTCACAGCCGCCTTAGCCTTTGTCAAGAGTCATGGGAGTGAGGTGCGCAGTCATAGCTATAGTGATTTGACCAATCAAATTGGTCATTTGATTCATCGCAACGACGAGAACGGGGTGGACCGCTATGCCCTCGACAGTCTATTTGAAGAACGGGGCCACGATGCTATTGCCAGCGCCATGCGGCAACAACATGCCGTGGAACGGGGAAACTTAGGGTTCCGGGTGGTCGCGTTCGACCTTAACCAGGCTCAAGAGTTCCTAGCAACTGACGAACAAGCTGTCGCCAATGCCTTAGCCCAAACGGTCTCCGGTAATGACGTGGCCCAACGCGCTTACTTGGGGGCGGCCATTCACCAGATTGCGGATCAATATCGCCTTATCGATGGTTATAACGACATCTTGGCGCGGGGCGTTCGTGGCGACCAAGAAATTCGGCTCAAGATTTCGTTAGCCCCCGTCAACGTGGACCAAGCCGTCATTGATGAAGCTTGCGATGCCCACCTGACGGAACGGCCAGCACTGACCGCAGAAGTCGAAAAGCGGTTGACCAAGCTAGCCAGTGACGTGGCGATTGCGAATGATGATGACCAGTTCATGGATGAAGCTTACCAGTTGCTGGATATTCGGCAGTGGTCCGAGTTCAAGATTTGGATTCATCGTCGTCAGAGTCCCGTGGATGCATTCGAAGAAGTCGACGATAAGTTCGTTCAATCTGGCGGATTCGGGGCGGAAAAAGCTCAGGCGATGGTGTTGCCATTGCTACTGGTTCCCAAGATGATCCTGCAACGGTCTCGCCAAGCCGACGTGCCGCACCTGGTCATGTTTGACGAATTTGCGGACAAATTGGATCCCGAAACAGCTAAATCGTTTGCGCAGACCATCGACCACTTTGGCTTCAACTTTATCGCGACCATGCCTAGTGGCGCCCAGAATAAGGTTTTAGCCGACGGCGTTGAGAACATCGCGTATGACGTCATTGCACCGACTACGCAAGAAGACGGGCGCTTCCATAAAAACATCGTTCGCCCGGCCTTAGTTTGGCAGGCGAGAACCCATGACTGACTTTCTAGCGGCCTACCAGCACGCCACACACCGCCCAGCCCCGCTGGATGCCAATCGGTTAGCACCGTTGTTTGCTCAAATCGCGGCGGACCACTTGTTACCGCCGCGTGGGCAACAAGCCGTCAATGCTGGCTTTACAGCGCACACTCTCAGCGATGCACACGAGAATCCGCCCATTTATCACTACTACCAGTGGGCGCTGGCCAACTGTTTAGCCGAGCATCCGGTTCACGAACTTAGCGCACAACTTGTGGGGAACTCATTTGTTTGTGTTAATCTCTTCCAGACGGATCTCCCACAACCACTAACACTTAACCCCTGGCAGGTCTCGGCCATGGCCGATTTCCCTTTAATGACCAATTGCGCGGTTATGATCGAAAATAATGGGGTCTTTGCGTGGCTCCATCACCGGCATCCGAACTGGCCACTAATCGACCAAGCCGGTAATGACTTTAACAGTACCGCCAACCGCTTATTACAGCGGTTAGTTCATCGCGGGGTGGCTGTGACGTATCTGGGCGACCTAGATAGTCCCGGAATTCAAATTGCGGAGCGGGTCCAACGGCTCATCCCCCAAGTCCCGGCTGACGAACTCTTCGCGTTACAACTGCCGCAACGGGTCTTCGCATGGCTGGTTCAATATGGCAAGCCGGATACCAAGCGAACTAAGCAGCAGACTGTCCAAACGCCGCTCCTACAGGAAGCCCTGACTTCCATTCACACGCTCGGTAAGTTCGTGGAACAAGAACAGTTGATAGCCGCTTACGAAGACTTGATTCCTGCTTGGTTGGCCCAACACGCACCTAAACTTGAGTCCTAAAAGTAGCGTTCCTCATTTAAATTGAGGGACGCTACTTTTAGAGAATCCGATTACTTGTTCTCCCAATCGATTAGGTCGCGAGACTGCCCTGGTTTATTGTAAACTGAGCATCCCCGCTACGCCGAACTTGGTCAAACCGCGATGACCTGGAAAAACTAGTAATGAGTTATCATGGAAGAAAAGCTCATCGCAAATAGGCCAAAATCAGATACTGTTTAAGGGGAGATAACATGCGATTTAAAAAGGGGATTTGGTTCAGTCTCATCATGGGACTATTGATATTAAGTGGGTGTAGCCGGGCTAGCACTCAACCGGCCAAAGATGTCCACCAGAGCTATGGCGCCAGCTACGTTCCCACACTTTTCTTTCACGGGTACGGTAGCAGTGCCAATGCCGAAATGCATATGATCAACGCTGCTAAGTCGGCCGGAGTAACCCGTACCGTTCTGCGGGCTACCGTAGCCAAAGACGGCCACGTCACTTGGCGCGGCCAGTTTAAGCCGGGAGATCATCATCCCCTGGTCGCCGTTCAATTCACGGACAACCGCAACAGCGATTACCCCCAGGATGCTACCTGGGCCAAACACGTGATTACTGGCCTGCAGAAGTCCTACCACGTGACGAAATTTAACGTCGTCGGCCATTCGATGGGGAACATGGCCATCGTCTACTACCTACTGGCGAACGGTCAAAATCGGCATTTACCCCAACTCCAAAAAGAGATCGACATTGCCGGCCACTTCAACGGCATTCTGGGGGTCAACGACGAACCTAACCGGATGACGTTATCGGCGACGGGGAAACCCAACAAAATGGACCATAACTATCAACAATTGCTGGCACTTCGCCAACGATTCCCGCGGCAGGTTCAAGTACTCAACATCTTCGGGGATTTAAATAATGGCACCCATTCTGATGGACGCGTCAGCAACGCCTCGTCTCAGTCGCTTAAGTACCTGGTTAAGCAGCGTGCGGCGACCTACCAAGAGCACCGAATCGTGGGCGCCAAGGCCCAACATAGCAAGCTCCACGATAACGCGCAGGTCGATCGCCTGTTGATTCAATTTCTCTGGGACCGTTAAACGTCAAAGCCAAGGGGGATGTTGCGATTAACGGTCGTATCCAGCCAGCTAGACGCCCTAACCTAAAACATCATGGTATACTTTTAGATGTCGTATCACCACAAGAATTAACCAACATTTCAACCATGGAGGACTGTATGGCAACCACACAAGCAGAAAATCGCCTGGTCAATTTGGCCGGGCCAGTTCACCAACAACTCGGTCAATACCGGGTCCAACAGATTCAAGCCGTTTTGACGCTACTCGATGAGGGCAACACGGTTCCGTTTATCGCGCGTTACCGAAAAGAACGGACCGGAACCTTGGACGAAGTGGCCATTCGCGACATCGAAGATGAGGCCCAGCGCTTGATGAAGCTCAATCAACGGCGCCAAGACGTCTTAAAGTTGATTCAAGAGCAGGGGAAGTTAACGGCCCAGCTCAAGCAACGGCTCACCCAAGTGACGACCTTACAACAAGTCGAAGACCTTTATCTGCCGTATAAGCAAAAACGACGGACTAAGGCAACCATTGCCCGGGAAGCGGGACTGACGCCACTGGCTAAGTGGCTGTTAACGTACCCGGCTAGTGGACTAGACACCAAAGCCACGACGTTCATCGCGCCAGACAAGGGATTACCCGACCTGACTGCCGTTTGGGATGGGGTCCACGAGATTTTAGCCGAAACGTTCAGTGAACAGGTGGCCTTTCGGGAATGGATCCGGCACTACACCCGGCAACATGGTGAGTTGACCAGCAAACGCAAACGTGGCGCCCAGACGGCTGACGAGCAACAGGTCTATGCCACGTATTACGACTTCAAGCAAGCCCTCAAACAGGTGCCACCATACCGAATTCTGGCTATGAACCGGGGCGAACGCGAAAAGGTCTTATCGGTCGGCATCGCCGTTGATCCTACATCCATCTTGCAGTACGGTCATTTTCGGTTAGTCGGTCAGCACCAAGGACCCGCCGTGGCGAAAATCACCGCTGCATTCGCCGACGCTTACAAACGCTTCTTGGGTCCCGCCATCGAACGGGAACTACGCCGGCAACTTTCCGAACAGGCCGACGACCACGCCATTCAAGTCTTTGGGAACAACCTCTACCACCTCTTAATGCAGGCCCCACTAAAGGGTAAAGTCGTCATGGGATTCGATCCCGCTTACCGAACGGGGTGCAAATTAGCCATTATGGATGCCAACGGCCGGTTTTTAGCCAAGCAGGTCATCTATCCCCATAAGCCGGCTAGTCAAAAGCAACGCGCCGCGGCCGGTCCCGCCTTCAAACAGCTCCTAGAAGACTACCACGTCCAAATGATTGCGATCGGTAACGGGACCGCTAGCCGTGAATCTGAAGAATTCGTCAGTGAAATTCTAAAGACGCTGAATCACCCCGTCTACTACGTCATTGTTAACGAAGCGGGGGCTTCCGTTTATTCCGCAAGTGAGAACGCGCGGGCAGAATTTGCGAACCTCCACGTGGAAGAACGGTCAGCGGTTAGTATTGGGCGGCGCCTGCAGGACCCGCTGGCGGAATTGATCAAAGTCGACCCGAAAGCCATCGGCGTCGGCCAATACCAACACGACGTTCCCGAAAAGGCCCTCGACGCCCAATTGGACCGCGTCGTCGAAACGGCGGTCAACCAAGTCAGGGTCAACGTCAACACGGCCAGTCCCGAGTTGCTCACCCACATCTCAGGACTGACTGCGACCACTGCGAAAAACATCGTGACGTACCGTAACCAAAACGGCGCTTTTGCGGACCGTCAAGCACTCAAAGCCGTCCCACGCTTGGGTCCCAAGGCCTACCAACAAGCAGTTGGCTTCCTTCGGATCTTAACGGGACGCAATCCCCTAGACAATACGGACATCCATCCGGAAAGCTACCCCGTCACCCAACGCCTGTTAGCGGACCTACAAGCGACTCCCGCTGATATTGGGACGCCGACCTTGCGCCACTACTTACAGCAGTTGAACCGGCAACAGTGGGCCCAACGCTTGGGTATCGGTGAGGCGACCCTCGCAGATATTTTGGACGGCCTGAGTAAGCCAGGACGGGATCTGCGGGATAGTATGCCGGCACCGCTGTTGCGCCAAGACGTCTTGACGATGGCCGACCTGAAACCGGGGATGGAACTCCAGGGAACCGTTCGGAACGTGGTCGACTTCGGGGCGTTCGTGGATATTGGGGTTAAACAGGATGGTTTGGTGCACATCTCACAACTGGCCGATCACTTTGTGAGTGACCCCAGCACCGTGGTGACCATTGGGGACATCGTAACTGTTTGGGTCCTTAGCGTGGATGAACAGCGTCAACGAATCCAGCTGACCATGCGCCAAGCGCAGCAGGACTAGGCAGGCGTG
Source organism: Levilactobacillus namurensis (assembly GCF_032197885.1). NCBI lineage: Bacteria > Bacillati > Bacillota > Bacilli > Lactobacillales > Lactobacillaceae > Levilactobacillus > Levilactobacillus namurensis. Next base: position 1,395,631 of record NZ_CP134159.1, read on the forward strand.
GCTGATCATCGTCACCGGTTACCAGGACTTCCCATTGCAAGGATTCTTTAATCTGTTATGATGGGAAGCACCCTGTAAATTTAGCGTCTTCGATTGATGTTTACAGAATCACTCTCGATAACTCCATAAGGCGGTGACAATTACATGACTCAAAAGGAAAAAATGATGGCCCTCATCGAAAAGAAGAAACAAAACGGCCACAACCAGCAAAAGACCGTTGCAAAAAACGATCGTAAGAACATGCGCAAGGGACCAAAAATCTTCAATAAGTAAGCCGTCCTAAGCCCTGATCAGACGGGGGACCCCGGGCTACTCGAAAAAAGGGGTCGCCAATTCAATAATTCGTCACTAAAAATCGCCCGGTTCTCTGTGAAGAGAAGCGAGCGATTTTTGATCATGCTTGAAATTTTAAGATGCCTTTACTTTACGATTTTTAAATTCGCTTAGACGCTTGGGCACTATAAGTGACGATTCACATCAAAGTTTCTTCAACCCGTTACGCTGTTCTTCGTCAATCATGTGCGTGTATAGCCCCGTGGCGGTGGTTGAGTTTTGTCCTAACTGGGTGGCTACCAACTGCTCGTTTTTCGTCGCTAGGTACAGCTTAGACGCTAACGTATGCCGTAACTTATGCGGGGTGATTCGTACCTTGAATGCCGCTGAGTATTTGGCAACCATTTTTTCCATGGTGTTCGCCTGCATGCGTGAGGCTTGTCCCCGGTAAATGGTTAAGAAGAGGGCCCGGTCATCCTTGGCGGCGTGGTAGAGCGCTTGGCGCTGCGTGACGTACGCTTGGATATAGGGGATGGTCCAAGGTGCGATGGGCACTGTATCGCGTTGGCCACCTTTTCGAACGACCCCAATCGTCTGCGTTTTTAGGTTTAGGTGGCGAAGGTCGGCATTCGCCGCTTCAGAGACCCGTAGACCGCTTCCCAGTAATAGGGCGTTGATGGCCAGGTCCCGGAGCTTATCACGCTTAAAGTAGCGCCGTTGGGCGGGTGTCAGCCGTTTCTCGTATTTGTGGTCAATGAAGTCTAAGTAGTCGTGATCCGTATTTCCCAGCATCAACTTAGTCTTTAGGTTGGCTGCTCGGGTCGCGTAGGTCTCATTGGTGCGAACCAGTGCAATCTTGTGCATCACGTTACGGTCAAAGTAGGCTTCGCCGTGCTCGTCTTCCGTATCCTCAGTGAGGTACTTAAAAAGCGACGAGAGGGCGTTTAACGAGCGGTTAATGGTCGGGTGGGACCGACTACCGGGCGCACCGGTTAGCTTAGTCTGGTTTAACAGCGCCGATTTGTATAACTCGACCGTTTCTTTCTTTAAATGGGCCAATAGCTCTAGCGGAATATCGGCCGGTCGACTAACGGATGCGATACCTTCGCTAATCAGCCAGTTAAAGAAGCGGCGAAACTCCGTCAGATATTGATACAGCGTAGCGGGGGATAGGGGGATCGTCGCCTTGGCCTGGTAATATTCCTGAACGAACCAGGGGGCACTGGCGAGTTCCTCGTCAATGAGCTTTAAATAGTGTTGCTTCTCCATCGATGCAGGCCTCCAAACATATGTTCTGATTACTCTCTATCATACCGAATAATGTCTGATGATGCAATCGCTTAGCTGTGTCCTGCAAAAGATAGCGACTATCGTTAACTAGAAAAATTACCAATAAACATCATAAAAGGGGTTGACTTTTGCCAACCATCCCTGTATAGTCATTCATTAGAGTTTAAGAGATGCTAATAACCTGATTCAGAGAAATTGATTAGCAAGCCGGAGTTTCTTAGATTTTAAAAACGCTCGCCCATTCGTAGGAATGGCGGGCATTTTTTGTTAGCCAATGAGGCTAGACTAAAGCTTTCTTATTCAACAAGACCACGCTACTGACGATTAAAATTAAGGTCAGGCCTAGCGCTACGCCCATAGCAGGAAACAGCTTTGTTAGAGACAAATTCCCCTGAAGAATGGCGACATTATCACCAATTAAGGAGACAGGGTTAAAGTTATGGGCTCGTTTTAAAAGCTTCACCAGGAATAAGATTGCCATCACTAGGCAAGTAAATAGCAATCCCTCATAGGTGTGGCGTCCCCAAGTAGAACCGAACAGGACAACTGCTAAAAAGAAGGCCCCAAAGACTAATAACGGTAAGCAGGCCGCAACTGGATGGGGACTTTGACGATTGGAAAAGTAAAAGGTCGTGTATCCCCAGGTGGTAAAGAATGCGCCAGCCATAACGACTAGCCACTGACTGAGTAAGCACAAATACTTGGCGATAATGACTGCCCACCGGGGAAGCCCTTTAGTCACCAGGTTTACTAAGGTTTTGCCGGCGAGTTCACGGCTCACGGTTCCCCCAAACAAAATTGCGATGATATAGATGCCCATTTGAGAAATATTCTTATAAAATTGGGTCCAAGAATCAACCGACGTTGGGGGCGGTAGCTTAACGGCCGTTCCTAGGCTTAATCGTAAAAGATCAGGAGTTAGCTTGGCAGCTAGCGGACTCATTAACGCAAATAGGAGAAACACTACGGTCAAGATCCCAAATCGCCGGGTCCGCCAGGTCTCCAAGAGTTCTTTCTTAAAGAACACGGATAGGGGTCTCATTTTGCGTCACCTCCATAAAGATTTGGTCGAGCGTCGGGTCAACCCGCCGCAGACTTACCGGCATCAATTTTACTGCCAGTAAGTCTTGAAAAACCTGGTGAGCCTCAGCAACATAACTTCCCTGATACGTTATGGTGACCGTACAATCGTGCCATGGCGCCTGGAAGTGCGTGGCACACCGGCGGGTTTCCGCTACAGTCGCAAACGTTAACGCCATTTGATGTCGGCCGTACGTTGCGTGTAAATGGGCTGGGGTATCGCAAGCAGCCAGACGCCCATGGTGTAAGATTCCGACATAATCACTAATACGTTCAACGTCACTAAGAATGTGAGTTGAAAAGAGCACGGTCACTCGGCCCTTCAGCGAATAAAGGAGGTTTAAAAATGCCGCTCGTCCAGCCGGATCTAACGCACTAGTTGGCTCATCGCAGATTAAAAGTTCGGGATCGTTAAGCAACGCTTGGGCAATCCCCAAACGTTGCCGCATCCCCCGAGAAAAGCCATGGATTCTGTGATGCACCTCTTCTAAACCAACTAGGGCTAACGTGTTCTCTATCTTGACCGTGGCATTAGTGACGTGTGTCAGGTCGGCACATAGGCGTAAATATTCTCGTGAGGTCATATAGTCGTAAAAGGCAGGGACGTCCGGTAAATACCCGGTCATTCGGTTCGTTTTGGTTTGACCGTAGTGGACCTTTTCACCATTAATCAAGATAGTCCCAGCATCGGCCTTCTCCAGTCCTAGAATCAGCCGCATGGTGGTCGTCTTACCAGCACCGTTAGCGCCCACCAACCCAAAGATTGAACCACGTGGAATCTTAAAGTTTAAATCTTGCAATACGGTTCGCGAGCCGTAACGTTTTTGAAGATGGTGCAGCGTTAAGAGATCACTATCACTCATCGCTCGTAGTTCCTTTCCCCCAGGTAAAGTAAGTAACGGGACCAATAATCTGGAAGACAACCACAATAACCACCCACATCACGCGATTACCGAAGCGGTACCGTGCGTGTTGAAAGATATGCTTTAACGCGGCAAACATCAAGCCTAATTCCAAGATGGCGACGGGTAGTAAGGTTGGCCAATAATCGATTAAGAATTGTGTTTCATTGAGGTCCATGTTGACCTACCTCCTTTAATTTTCGGGCTAAAGGGAGCCAACGCTCGTCATTCCGGTAAGCTGCTAGAGTGGGATCCTGCTGAATAATGTCAACTAATTGCTGTTGCACCATCGTAGCATTCCGCGGCGTCTGGTGCCCACTATCGAGGTTGTCCAGCCAATCATCAATCTGGTCGAAGTACGCATCCCCATGCAAGATTGGTGGAAACTCTGTGCGGCTTAAGACGTTAACGTAGTGCGTCAGTACCCGAAAAAGCATGGTGGTCTGCTGCTGTTGGGCTAATCCCATAATGGTTGCCAGCAGAAAGTTCAGGTAAACCAAGGGATTCAGCGTGGCCATTTTAAAGACCTCCGCATAGGCTTGTCCCCGACGGTACGTCTCAGTAAACTTAGCCGAATCTGCGGTCAACAATGTCAAGTAATTCGTAAAGTAATTCATTCCCACGCTAGCGTGCTGATACATGGCACTTTGGTAGACCGCCTGAGCTTTCTCGGTATCATGCTGCATCTGATACGCCGTTGCAATCAAATTCTCTGCGGGAAGGTACGTAGGGGTTGCCGTTCCCAGTAAAGTTAAAACCTCTTGGGGCTTGTGTAATAAAATGAGGGTGTAAGCTTCTAAGTTACGCGCATTAAGTTTCAGGGTGGTATCATCCGTATTTTCACGGACGTGAATAAAAAGCTGACGAGCCTCCGCAACGTAGCGTGCTTGCTTATCTGCCGCATCCTTACCCGGTAGGGATGTAAAATGATTAAGAATCAATAACCCCATTTGTTGAATAAAGGGATAGCAGGCGTAGTACCGTCGAATCAGGCTACGTAGTTTCGTCAAAACTTCCTCGCCAGATTCTGTGGTAAACGACTTTTTCAAGGTATTGTAGATGTTTTGAATCTCTGAAGTGGAGAGTTGTGGTTCATAGTCTAGTAAATCATCAATCTGCAGATTGAAATACGCTGCTAAACTGGGGAGAAGCGTAATGTCGGGATAGCTTTGACCGGTTTCCCATTTAGAGACTGCGGCTTTCGAGACCCCAACAAAGTCAGCTAATTGTTGCTGCGTAATGTGATGCTGCTTACGCTGGTTAATCAAGACTGGTCCAATGTTGACCTCCATGATCATACCAACTCCTTTCTTATCACTAATTATAGGGGAGTCTAGGGAAAAGTATATGGAGTGGTTGTCAACAAACCACCGTATAAATCAACTAACACGATACTTTTCTAAATCTATCAATAAAACCTGGGGGTAGGAGAGACGTTTAGGTCAATAAGGTCAGCATGCTTAGATGATTCTCAAAAAGGTCAGAGAGCCTATCGCAATCCCTAAATTCATACAGAGGCCAGGGAGATGTGTAAATTCTGGTTGATAAGGGCTGGACTACCAGAGGAACGGTACTGACGTAAACTGGATTGTTGGTAACATTAAGCCAGTCCGTATCGCATTTATTTTTCAATATAGAAGTATCTTTAAAATCCACATTTTAATGAAAGTAGTCTTAAAGAGAACTTCTATCCAAAATCCAAGAGAACCCGGCATCATTATTTTTTTGAGTCAGCAGCCCAACGCCCTAAATACAATCCAAATTTACGCCGATTTAATTACCGCCCAGCAAGTAATCGTCATGGATAAACGCTCGAAATCGCCGGAATAATACGGTTTCGAGCGTTTATCCAGCCCCGAATCCAGGCTATTTTAATGCAGAACAAGCCGTAGCAAGCCAGTTTTAACACGGCTTTCGAGCTTAAATCGAATAGCCATGACCACGTCGTAGCAGTTATCAGCGCTTGATCACTAAGCAACTCATCCGCAACCATCACAACTAATCGTTATCAGGTCGTACGTACATGATTCCCAAAGACGAGTCTTCAAAAATAAGTATCGACCAACCAATTGGGTACTTGTGCCAGTTACTATAAATTGCCCCAAATTGAACGTCAATCCTAACGACACGTTCAGTTGTTTGATGGGGAGTTATCCGTTTAAATGCGTTTAGCGACGCGCTTATTCTGTAACTACTGGTCACCAGTTAACCGCGTTTTAAGTACATTGAAGCCGAGTCGGTGAGCTCTTAAAAAAGTTGAAGTCAAATTCACCACACAGGAATCACTGGTAATCATCAGCTACATCGAAACGCTAAATTTAAGATTGCTCGCTACCATAGATCCCGATGGCTTACGGTCATCCAAAAAATTATGCCGTTTCGGCAAAGAGGGGTTAGCCCCAAAACTAGTCGAATACTATTTTAATTCTCTACTTTACATAATATATATTATCGAAAGTGGACTTTGAATGTAAAGACTCGGGTTTTGGCTACATCCAATCTCCATATTTCTTCAATTTTCACTATTGCCACTTTAACCACGGCTTATCCGTCGTCATTGCAACGACAAAATTGTTTCGCGTTTTTCTCCAAAATACTTTTTGGTTAACTTGCCGCTATCGATTGATTAACCACACTCGGCTTGCAATTCAGATTTTCTCTAACTTTTTTGCCGCTTAGTCATCAGCAATCGCACATGCCTAAATCCTCGACAATCCATTTACACTTTTGCCAGTCCCGTGGTCAATCTGACCTACAGCTCGAACTGGATTTATGGCTACTCACTTGATGATGACTTGATCCATGAATTTGCTGCTTCCCAGACGCACTTAGCACTTTTTCCACAAATCACACAGTTTCCAGCTTTCGGTCACTGACAGTCACCGACTAGTCCACTATAATTATTTTTAGAAATGGTTAATCTAATTAATCACATTCTCTATATTCTACATAAGGAAGTCCTATATCTATGTTTAATCATCGCTTTAGTTACTGGTTAGCCGCCTTGGTCCTGTGCGTCAGTCTCCTAGGCGTCACGACCACCGCGCAGGCCAAGCGCCACACCCACGCCGCAACCGTTTATTCCGCCTGGACTTGGCGTCCTAAGACCAAAGTCAAAGTCAAAAAAGGTACGCTCTACACCTCAATCCGCTTAACTAAGAAAAAAGCCAACCTCGCCAAGGCTAAGTACCGCAAGTTAACCTACATAACGGGTAAACAATACGCCGTAAAAAAAGCCAATGGAAAGCATGCCCGCTATAACTACATCCGTTCCACTAACGGCAAGGTTAAAGGCTACGTCTGGTCAGGCTACGTTCATCAGCTAAAACGGAAAGCCACCACCAAAAAGCGGTCAACCAAGGTAACCAAGACCCGCAAGGCTGGGAATAGCACGCCTAAATCCAGCGAACCCGCAACGCCCGTTCTCAGTACCGCGGCTTACCGTTCCGCCTTCTTACAGGCCCTGAATAACGAGCGGGCCAAGCGAAACATCCCGGCTGTGACTGAATCAGCGGCCTATGATACCATTGCCCAGCACCGTTCAACCCAATTACTGACTAACTTCGCTCACGGCGATGACCAAAGCGACTTTATCGCGGATGATCTCTTTACCGCAGCTGGGGTTGCTGGCTTACGGGGTGAATGTATCTCCATGGACTACATGGATGATGCCGATGCCAACCCCAGCGCTTCCGTGGCCAAACGGGATATCCATGAATACATCTACAACGATGCGGATTCCAACTGGGGCCACCGGGACATCTTACTGGATGCCGCGAACACCACAATTGGGATTGGTGCCACGCAAAAGCCTAGCTCTGAATACGTTTATGGGGCCATCGACATGGGAAGCAATTAGCCCGCTCCCTAAATAGACCTAAAAGGCGGACAACCCGACTGGTAAACCAGCTGAGTTGTCCGCCTTTTAGGCGCTTAATTTGAGTTCTTGGTCTGTTTCTTTCGCTTCAGATACGCATCGATCAGGGCTTGTTTTTGGGCCTTGCCCGCCTGCTTACCCGCTTTAACTTGTTTCTCCTGTCGCTTGGTCTGGGCGTTAACGTTGACGCTTTCGAACACTAATCTGCTCAAATTGATTCCTCCACTCGGTTAGCTTTGCTAATCAAATTTTAGCACACCTTCGCCAATCACCCCACCATAAATTGCGCCACTAGCGAATACATAACCGATTTATTGCCAGTGTTCCTGAATGAAGGCCTCGCGCCCGCCCATCTCTTCAATCTGGTAACGGAAAGGATTACGCCGGTAGAAGTCCTGGTGTTCCTCTTCTGCAGGATAGAAAGGTTGCGCATCCTCAATCTGGGTCACGATAGGCGCATCAAACTGGCCACTAGCCGCTAGTTTTTCCTTAGAGGCCGTCGCAATCCGCCGTTGTTCCGGACCGTTTACGTAGATAACGGGCCGGTAACTGTCGCCTCGGTCCTGGAATTGACCACTGGCATCGGTCGGGTCCGTCTGGCGCCAGTAAATGCTAACGAGTTGGTCGTAAGTGATGATGCTGGGGTCAAAGGTAATCTTGACCGCTTCCGTATGCCCCGTGGTGTGGGACGCTACTTCAGCGTAGGTGGGATTGACCGTATGACCTCCCGTGTATCCGGAAACTACCGACTGAATCCCTGGTTGCGTATCAAAGGGCTTCACCATGCACCAGAAGCATCCCCCAGCAAAAATTGCCGTTTCTGTCTTTGCCAATCCGACCGTCTCCTTTACTTGTTTTGGGTTGAAAATAACTGTGCGAATTCACCGTAGCCCTTAGCCGCTAAGTCACTTGCGGGAATAAACGTCAGAGCTGCCGAGTTGATGCAGTACCGTACCCCGCCCCGGTCGGCTGGGCCGTCATTAAAGACGTGTCCTAGATGGGAATGAGCATCCTTGCTGATGACCTCTTGCCGAATCATACCAAACGAATGGTCCGTGTGTTCAACGACACTCGCCGGGTCAATCGGCTTGGAAAAAGCGGGCCAACCACAGCCGGAATCGTACTTATCCGTTGAACTGAACAGCGGTTTACCACTGACCACATCAACGTAGATCCCAGGTTCAAAAAACTGATCATACTTCCCGGTAAAGGCCGGTTCAGTAGCCGCCTTTTGGGTCACCGCATAGGCTTCCGCAGACAAACGTTGCTTTAAGTCGGTTCTTGCTTCTTCAGACTTCATTCAAACTCCTCCTTACACCGTAATCAGTTGTGCACAATTATTTTGTTTCAACTATTATTCTAACGAAAATCTCGTGGATAGCAAGCAGTTGGCTCCTAAAAGACGACTTTTCTGGCGAGCCAATTGACTGGCTTGCTTTTACCGGCCGCTAGTCGGTTCCACAAAAGTGTTTACTAAATCTATCAACATTTTGTTGACAGTTATCGTCAACAAGTCTAAGATAGGGGCTAATCACGAACCTAGGAGGTTTCGTCTAATGGATCTCACGACATTAACACTTACCGATTTAACACAGGGCTGGCATCAAACGGCAAATGCCTTAGTCTGCAACTACTGTGACGCACAGTTTCCCCTAGACACGCCGGCTATGACAATTGCCCACCATCTTCAGACTGCCCATGGTGGTAACCTCCACGCCTTAGTTCACCTGGATAGTCGGTATAACACACTGACAACCAAGCAACAGGCCTTACTTACGGCCTTCGCGACCGGGATCAAGGACAAGGACCTAGCCGCCCAGACTGGGGTGACGGCCGCCACGATTCGCCATCAGAAATTCACGTTTCGGGAAAAAGCTAAGCAGGCTAAACTTTACCTAGCCAGCTACCAAGCCGCCTTCGCTCAAGAGGATCCACACGAACGCCTCCTAGACGTTCCGCAACATCCCCAAGAGCCCGATGACCGTTGGTTAATCACCGAAGACGAGGCCGCCCAGACTCTCCAGCATTACTTCGATTTCACTCAGGAACCACCCCGGCTCATTCGGTGGCCTAAGAAGCAAAAGGCCGTCATCGTGGTCTTAACCCGCATTATTGCCGAGATTCCTGACCAGCAACAGTTTACCGAACCCCAGATCAACGCCTACCTTCGGCCCATCTATCCAGACTACACCATGGTGCGGCGCTTCTTGATCGAATACCACTTCTTACAACGAACACCGGACGGCACCGCCTACTGGCGAACCGCTGCTCCCAGAAAGGACTCATAATATGACTCAAAACGCCCCGTTACACCTCGACCGGTTACCCCGAAAGCAAAAACGGCTACAACGGGTTCTCGAACAAATCGTCACAACCATCCCCACTGATCACCGATTAACGGAAGCCGAGATCAATGCCTACTTAGAACCCATCTATGCCGATTACGCCCTCCTACGCCGCTCATTAATCGATTGGCATTATCTCGACCGCACACCAGATGGTACCGCCTATTGGCGAGTCGCCACCGAAAGGAATGCTTAACATGAATGACCAACAAAAACGAAAACTACGGGCCGATTACAAATTTGCCCCCACGTATTACGGTGTGATTCAGATTGAAAACACACTGAACCACAAAATTTTTATCGAATCCGTCGCCAACCTCCATAACCGTTGGGGGTACTACCAACTGAATTTAAACCAAAACTTCTACCACGGCACACCATTACAAATCGACTGGTTACGTGACGGCCCTGACGCCTTTGCCTATACCGTTCTTTGGCGGGCTGATGCCGCTGACGTGGTCAACATGCGTCAAACCCTGAAGACGTTGCAGGATAAATGGCTGAGAAAGCTCATGCCATTTGATGAACGCGGCTACAACCACCGACCCTTACGTTGGACCTACGACGCCCATTAATCTTTATTATCTAAGGAGCCTACCATGTCAACTTTAAACACCCACTTTACGCCGATTGACCAATCAAACTGGGAACGCCGTGATTATTTTTACTATTTTACTCAGATGGCGCCTACGGGATTTTCATTGACGGCTAACCTCGATGTCACCGCCACTCGAGCTTGGGCTAAAACTCACCATCGCAAGTTCAACGCCATCTACCTGTACCTGGTTAGCCGAACCTTAACCCAGCATCCCGAAATGCGCATTGGTCGGGTGGATGACCAACTCGTCACCTTTGACGTCATCCATCCTTCTTACACGATTATTCACGCTGATCATACCATGGCCAACCTTTGGACGGCCTATGATGACAATTTTGACACCTTTTATCACCGCTATCTGGCTGACTTAGCCAACTATGGTCAAGTGCCAGGTCCCATGCCTAAGCCACCACTGGCCACCAACTTGTATCCAATCGGTAGTCTGCCTTGGTTGCACTTCACGAATTACACCCCCTTGCCATTTACGCCGCTGAAGACCTTTTTCCCCATCTTTCAGGCCGGCCAATTTGCGTTTGACGACCAGGGACGGTGCCAACTTCCCTTGTCGGTGACCATCCACCATGCCGTTGCGGATGGCTACCACGTGAGTACGTTGTTTCATGACCTGCAAGCCGCCTTTAACCACCCCGACCAATTGCTTAGTGCTTAACCCTGACCAACCTAAAAGGGGTGTGTTCTCCAATTCAGAGAACACATCCCTTTTTGATGTAACAAAATTCAATCTAACTGGCTTCGCCAGCGGGAGTCAAATAGCGTTCGTAGACCCCTTCAACATCTACCTTTTGAATGCCTTCCGACCGGTTTTCATAGTACATCACACTCCGCCGAGACGGATTATGATCCAGCCCCATGGCATGGCCCAACTCGTGCTCCGCCACGTGGATCTTATCCGCTCGACTGTACTGAAACTCATGCATTAAGCGTGGGTTCAGCGCACACAGGACCGCCACCATGTCATAGTGACGCGCCCAGTAATCCGTGAGGCCAACATCGTCTCCCATCGCCGCAGCACGTTGCCCGCGGTTCGTGTCCAACTCGATTTGAGCGTTCCGGGAATGACTCTTTTCGAACTTAAACACACCGGTCGCATTCCAAGCCTTAATCGCAGACTGCCAGACCCCCCGGTAATAAGCTGACTTCGTGGTAATCACGTACGTCGCATGTGCGTGCGCGAACCGTTCTTGACCAAACGGGGTCATTGACGCAGCCGCAGCCGTTCCCGTCACGACTTGACTGAGAAAGATCCCTAAGGTGGTCACAACGATGACCAGATCCTTGACCCATACTCCTTTACGCATGGAAACTCCCCCTCTTATGGGGAGAGTTGTTCTTCAACTACCATCACTTCCATTATAGCCAGACCCGCCGCTAGGGAAACTAAAAAGCTCTCAGTTAACCCCTTTAATCGCACCTTGGCGAACACGCATCTAAACAGGCAGCATCACTGGCATGCTCAGTGTGCCATGAGGTAAGCCTTTAACGTGTCTAAGTCTGCCGCCACCATTGGTCGAACTTTTTTGAACCGTCGCGCATACGAGGGATGAAATAACGGAAAAATAGGATAAGTGGTGGCGGTCAGCTTAAACCGAGCCGAGTCGGCATCCCAGTACCGAATTGGCTGCTCTAAGAGTTGCCCGTGAACGGTCCCAATCTTGGCAGCACTGCCGAGCAACCGTTGAAGTCCCGTGTTGCCTAAAGGCACCAGCAAGTGTCCCGCGAGTAACTGAAGTTCCGCGTCCAACAGTGGCGCACTTGCAATCACTTCTGCCTGAGTGGGCTTGCGGTCCCGTTTCAATCCAGTGGGCCCCACCGTATACGGACGTGACCGCACGGCCCCCGTTAGGTACAACTGATCCCGGGTCACGCCTAGCTGGGCAAACCACTGGTCGAGAGTCGTCCCAGCTGGGCCTTGAAAGGGATGGCCAACGCGGGCCTCCACTTTACCGGGGGCTTCCGAGACCACCACAAAAATGGGATCAGGGGCGCCTTCTCCGGGGACAAATCCCTCTAGTTGACCGAACTGTAACGGTAAGTCACGACCACACTTAAGCTGGTCAGCCGTCAATAACGTTGCCATAGGTTCATCTTCCTTTCTAATCGCGAAACGGGCTAGCACGCGGGGAGCATCCCCACGATACCGCAAAAGGGACCCCAACGTGATGATTGGGATCCCTTAGGGGTTTAACTAATCGTTTAAATTAAGCTTCAAAAGCATCGGTCAATGGTGGCACGACTTGCTTCTTCCGTGAAACCACGCCTGGCAGGCTAGCCCGGTTGTGGTCTAAGGTCACGTTAAAGGCCTTTTCAACCACGTCGAGGTTACTGCCGGCAACGATCAATTCGGAATCGCTAGTCAACACATTCGTGGCTAACGTGATGAACAGGTCGTAACCTTCAGCGGCGTTTTCATCTTGCATGGCCTTTTCCAAACCAGCTTGACGGTCGATGACTTCACTCAAGTCAACCGTGTTGATTTGGCCGATCCGAACGCTCTTGCCGCTCATGTCGAAGGACTTCGCATCGCCGTCGATTAATTCTTTGTCGCTCTTAGCAGACAGGTTCGTTCCCGCCTTTAACATCTCAACACCGTAGCTTTGAACATCGATGTCGGCAATTTCGGCCAATTCACGAACGGCTTCACGGTCGATGTCGGTCGTCGTTGGGGATTGTAAGAGTAACGTGTCGGAGATAATCGCGGATAACATCAAGCCCGCCAATTTTGCTGGAATTTCAATCTTTTCTTCATTGAACATTTCCGTCAAAATCGTGCTGCAGCAGCCCACGGGTTCTGCCCGGTAGTACAGGGGCGCTGCCGTTTCGAAGTTACCGATCTTGTGGTGGTCGACCACGGCATCTACCGTGACCTGATCCCGGTCAGGAACACTTTGTTGTGCTTCGTTGTGGTCCACTAACATGACATGGTCCGTTTCGTTAGCCGCCGTCTTGATGACCCGTGGTGCGGGTTCGTCAAAGTGGTTTAACACGTAGTTGGTTTCCATATTGGGTTCACCCAAAGCAACGGCTTCAACGTCCAAGCCCTTCTTGCTTTGGTAGTAGGCAAACGCCTTAGCGGCAACGATGGCATCCGTGTCCGGATTTTGGTGTCCGAAGATCAATACTTTACTCATAGGTAAAAAACTCCTTTAACAAATAATTTAAGATTTGAGGTTACTTGTTACGCAATTGTCTAAGCCGCGAAATGTAGTCATCGGTATGCAAGTACCGGTCGAACTGCGCCAAGAAATGGCTAATCCGCGGAATTTCGGCCTTACCCTTGCGGAAGACAAAGGCTAAATCACACCGAATGTTGGGATTGAAGTGCGCCGTCCAGGTATTCGGCAAGTCGTCTTGACCCACCATATACGAGTTCGGCAACGCCGTTGAGACCTGCGTCTGCATCGAGAAGTGCAACAGTTGCGTCGGCGTGGTAAAGTTAGCGACCCCTTTAGGGAAATCGGCGAGCTGATTCTTATAAGCTTCGTGTAATGCCTGATTCAAGTAATAGCCATCCGGATAAAGGGCCCAAGGATCCGCCGTTGTGTCTTTGAACTTGATGCGGCGCTTCTTAGCTAATTGGGGATCATGGTGAATGAACAACAGGTCATCCGAAATGATCTTCTTGGATTCATACGGTTTCCAGTTCTTGATCGAATCATCTGGCAAATACATAATCGCCAGATCGATTCGGTTATTCTCCAACTGCTCCCAGATTTCTTTCCGGGTCAACATGTGGAAGGAGATCTTAATATCAGGATTGTTCTGGTAGGACAGAATGGCAAAATCCTCGAAGACGGCATCCTCAATGGAGGCCAATAAACCAATATTAATTTCCCCCTGGGTCGCACTGGTGGCCTGTTGAATCTCATCCGTGGCTTGGTTGAGAATCGCATAAATCTTATGCGTTGCATCCAGCATGGTGTACCCCGCATCGGAAAGGCGTAATTTCTTACCCACCGAATAGAACAACGGGGCACCCACCGTCCGCTCCAGCTTTTTGATCTGTTGCGTTAAGGCGGGTTGCGTAATGCCTAGGATCTGCGCAGCTTGCGTATAGTTCATGGTTTCAGCCAACTGTAAAAAGTACGTTAGCGTCTTTGAAGAAAAGATGCTTTCTTGTTTCGTCTTCATTGCGTTTGCTCCTTATGATCAACGGTCGCTAAACTCTGCTTAGTTCGTGCATTGACCTAATGGTTACCATTACTCTATATAATAAGCTGTTTAGCCTGAAAGCGCAATTAATTCTGCTTATAAAATCATTAATAAAAAGTAACGCCACCTAACTCAAAACCAGCTCGGTTGGCTTGAGTCGGAGTTGCACCGGCGTCCCCTCGCTATCGGTATCCACCACGAAGGACCCGTTGGAGTACCGGCCACTCAGGGGATGCTCTGCTGGTAGGATGTCGTGCGTTCGCATTCGGTCCGTAATGACTTCTAGCGCCGGATTCCCCGCTGGAATCGTCAAAAAGTCCACGATTCGGTGCGGCTCACGTTTGAGTTCACGAAGGACCATCACCCCACGGCGTGCGCGGCTGGTGACTGGCAGTTCCTTCATCGCTAAACGCTTGAAGGCTCCCCGTTGCGTCACTAAAGCGATCGTATCGTGATCCGTGACCAGTGCTAAGTTCACCACGACATCATCGTCATGGAGGTTCATTGAACGGGAACCCGTCGTCCGAGCTCCGTTGACGGAGACCTCATCGACGGCATACCGCAGCGCGTAACCATCCCTGGACACCAAGAGGATTCCCTGATCAGCGGGTTCCTTAAGATACTTCACCGCTACAACGCGGGCTTCCGGCGTCTTCAGTTTTTCATACATGGCCGCCCGGCGCTTATAGGTCCGTCCCGGCGTCAAATCAGCAAAGGCCGTCTGCTTGATGTACCCATCGCTGGTTGCGATTAAGAAGTGCCCTGGTTCCCTTAGGGACTTAAAGGCAAAGGTGGCCACGATTTCTTCGTCACTAGCCAACCCAATGGTCTGGGAGATATGTTCCCCCGTTTCCTTCCACTTCACATCCGTAATCTCGTGAACGGGACGGTAGATCAGGTTCCCCTTACTGGTGAACATCATCAGGTGGTCCAACGTGCTAAGCTTTTCCATAAAAATCGGGTAGTCTTCATTCTTCAACCCGTTATCGGCTGGATCAGAAGCCGTGTAGGACCGAATTCCGGAACGCTTCAGGTAACCGTCATGACTGACCATCACGACCACGTCTTCATCGGGTACCGTGACCTCCGTCTTGATCTTCAAGTCCTCAATCTGGTCTTCAATTACGGTCCGCCGTGGATTACGGTAAGCCTTCGCCATGGCCTTGAGTTCCTTACGCATGACCGCGTTTAATTCCTTAGGTTCTGCTAAGATCTTATGGTCCTCTTCAATGGCCGCCGCCAACTTATCGGCTTCCGCTTGTAGCTGCGTCACGTCGGTGTTGGTCAACCGGTAAAGCTGCAACGCCACAATGGCGTCCGCTTGCTTCTGGGAAAAGTCGTAGGCTTGTACCAGGTTATTGCGGGCATCCTGCCGGTTCTTGCTGGCCCGAATCGTCTTGATAACTTGGTCCAGAATCGACAACGCCTTGATCAGTCCCATGACGATGTGTTGCCGGTCTAAGGCCTTCTGTAAGTCGTACTGGGTCCGACGCGTGATGACGCTTCGCCGGTGTTCGAGGTAGGCGGAGAGAATCGCCTTCAAGCCCACGTGTTCTGGTCGTTGATGGTTGATGGCCACCATGTTGAAATTGTAGGTGACCTGTAATTCGGTATTTTTGAACAAATAGTTCAAGATTCCCTGTGCGTCAGCGTCACGCTTCAACTCAATCGCGATCCGGAGCCCGTCACGGTCAGTCTCATCCCGAATTTCTGCTAACCCTTCGACCTTTTTGCCCAGCCGAATCTCGTCGATCTTTTTAACCAACTGGGCCTTATTGACTTCGTAGGGAATCTCCGTCACGGTAATCTGGCTCTTATTCCCCCGAAGCTTCTCAATCGCGGTCTTGGACCGTACCACGATGCGTCCTCGTCCGGTCTCATAGGCCTTAACGATGCCGTCTTTTCCTTGAATAATCCCGCCAGTTGGGAAATCCGGTCCCTGCACAAAGCCCATCAGGTCCTCAAGCGTGGCCTTAGGGTGGCTGAGCAGGTAGACGGCGGCGTCAATGGTCTCACCTAAGTTGTGCGGCGGAATTTCCGTCGCGTACCCGGCTGAAATCCCGGTGGCACCGTTAACTAACAGGTTAGGGAACCGGGCCGGTAAGACGGTAGGTTCATACTCGGTATCGTCGAAGTTGAGGACCATATCGACCGTGTCCTTATCGATGTCGGCGAGCATTTCACCGGCCAGCTTACTAAGGCGGGCCTCGGTGTACCGCATCGCTGCGGCGGGATCGCCGTCCATTGAGCCGTTGTTCCCGTGCATTTCGACTAACGGTTCGCGGACCTTCCAGTCCTGGCTCATCCGGGTCAGGGCTTCGTAGATGGAGCTATCCCCATGGGGGTGAAAGTTCCCCATCACGTTACCGACGGACTTCGCCGATTTACGAAAGCCTTTATCGTAGGTGTTACCATCCTTGTTCATCGCAAATAAAATACGACGTTGTACGGGCTTTAAGCCGTCGCGAATATCTGGCAGGGCCCGTTCTTGAATGATGGATTTGGAATACCGGCCGAACCGGTCACCCATGACCTCTTCCAAGGTTAGTTCTTGAATTTTTTGTCCTTCACTCACGAATGTTTAACTCCTTTCACCACGGTCGGGTTATTTCTTTCCCGGGGTTTCCCCGGTCAAAAAGTCTTGGTCTTCGTCTTCCAGCGTAAACTGGACGTTTTGTTCGATCCACTTACGGCGTGGTTCAACTTTATCGCCCATCAGGGTGGTCACCCGGCGTTCCGCCAAAGCCGCATCATCGATCTGTACCCGAATCAACGTCCGTTTGTCCGGATCCATGGTGGTGTCCCAGAGCTGTTCCGCATCCATTTCACCTAACCCCTTGAACCGTTGCAGGCTGTAGTTTCGGTTGCCTAACGCCTTGGTCTTATCGACCAATTCATCGTTGGTCCAAGCATATTCGATCTTAGCCTGCTTTCCGTTGGTCTTGATTCGATACAGAGGCGGCAACGCAATGTAGACCCGACCAGCATCGATCATTGGTCGCATGTACTTGTAGAAGAACGTCAACAAGAGGATCTGGATATGCGCACCATCGTCATCGGCATCGGTCATGATAATGATCTTGTCGTAGTTGGCGGAATCAATATCAAAGTCAGCGCCCACGCCCGCACCAATGGTGTAGATCATGGTACTAATTTCTTCGTTCTTCATAATGTCCGGTAGCTTGGCCTTCTCGGTGTTCAAGACCTTTCCCCGTAATGGTAGGATGGCTTGGAACTTCCGATTCCGGCCCTGCTTAGCTGACCCACCGGCGGAATCCCCTTCGACTAAGAACAACTCGTTCTTAGCTGAATTTTTGGATTGGGCAGGGGTAAGCTTACCCGACAAGAGACGTTCGTGACGCTTGTGTTTCTTGCCGTTTCGGGTCTCGTCTCGGGCCTTCCGCGCAGCTTCCCGCGCCTGACGCGCCTGGGTCGCCTTGTGGATCAGCATCTTCCCGAAATCCCCGTTTTCCATTAAGAAGTAAGTCAGTTGTTCCGCAACAATCTGGTCAACGATGGTCCGGGCTTCCGGCGTGCCCAACTTTTCCTTGGTTTGACCTTCGAACTGCAACAGGTTTTCGGGAACCCGCAGTGAGATCACCGCAGAAAGGCCTTCACGGATATCCGACCCTTCGATGTTTTTATCGCGGTCCTTCAATAAGCCGACTTTTCGTCCGTATTCGTTGAACGCCTTGGTCCAACCACTGCGCATCCCCGCTTCGTGGGTCCCGCCGTCCTTAGTCCGCACATTGTTGACAAAGGATAGCAGGTTTTCAGTATAGCCATCGTTATACTGAGCGGCAACTTCCACTTCGATTCCCGACTTTTTGCCGTCGAAGTACAGAATGTCCCCCAGCGTGTCCTTGTCTTCGTTCAGATAACTGACGAACTCCTTGATGCCTTCCTCGTAATGGTAGACTTCTTCGCGTTCTTGACCTTGACGTTCGTCCGTTAACGTGATCTTTACGCCCTTCAGGAGAAAAGCGGATTCTCGTAAGCGCTCCGCTAAGGTCCCAAAGTTGTAGACCGTGGTCGTGAAAATCTGACTATCTGGTTTAAACGTTATCGTGGTCCCGTTATGGGCTCGGGTATTCCCTAACTTCTTAAGGGTGCCCTGTGGCTTTCCACCATCACGGAACTTTTCCTGGTAGCGCACACCGTCCCGTACGATTGTCACCGTCAGCGCACTGGATAACGCGTTCACGACGGACGCACCGACCCCGTGTAACCCACCGGAGGTCTTATAACCGCCTTGGCCGAACTTCCCACCGGCATGGAGGACCGTTAAGATGACTTCGGGCGTGGGAATCCCCGAAGCATGCATCCCCACGGGCATTCCCCGTCCGTGGTCGACCACGGTAATACTATTATCCGGATGAATCGTCACGTTGATTTCTTTCCCATATCCGGCTAGGGCTTCGTCGACCGCGTTATCGACGATTTCGTAGACCAAATGATGTAAGCCCCGGCTGTCGGTCGATCCGATATACATCCCCGGACGTTTACGAACAGCTTCCAACCCCTGCAATACCTGAATGGAGGAGTCGTCATACTTTGGTTTTGCTTTCGCCATGCGTAAATCTCCTTTACTGTTTAATCCTATCTGTGAATAACTTCTAGTTTACGCCAATACGAACATATGTTCAATAGAAGCGACGAAAAGGCGTGCTAGAGGTCTTCATAACTTCATAATCATACCACAGGGAACTAAAAAATGACCAGTTCCCCCAGATAATTGGCGTTCATCAGAAAACATGCTAAAATATAGAGCAGCTTATTTGACGGTTTTTAGCCGTCACCACCAAGAGCGGAGGAATGTGTTTTGAAATTAGTCGGCTTACTTATCCTAGCCTATCTTTTAGGCGCCATTCCCAACGGCGTCTGGATTGGCAAATTCTTCTTTAAGACCGATATTCGCCAAGCCGGTTCCGGCAACATCGGGACCACGAATACTTACCGGGTCCTCGGCCCCTACGCCGGGACCACCGTTATGGTCCTCGACATCGCTAAGGGAACGGTCGCTACGTTACTGCCCACCTGGTTTCACGTGACCACGGGGCTGGGAACCGCGACGCCCTTGTTGTTCGGCCTCTTTGCCATTCTTGGTCACACGGTCTCCGTCTTCGACCACTTTAAGGGGGGCAAGGCCGTCGCCACGTCGGCGGGGATGCTGCTGGCTTACAACCCCATCATGTTCGTGATTGCTGCCGGCCTGTGGGTCAGCCTGATCTACTGGACCAGTATGGTCAGTCTGGCTAGCATGGTCGCCTTCAGCCTGGTCACGGTGATCTCGCTATTCTTCCGGGATCCATACTTGACCGGCATCGCCGTTGTCTTAACGATCTTTGTCTTCTACCGCCACCGGACGAACATCACGCGGATCCGTCAAGGGACCGAGTCCTTAGTCCCGTTTGGCCGCGGTTACCGGCGACACCGAACCAGTAAGTAACTTGAGTCTCACACAGAGGAAAGACCACACCGTTGTGCATCACGACGGTGTGGTCTTTTTTCGTTAAAAGTAGGTAATCTGGTAGCCGACCTGGACATCCGCGCCGGGTGCTAACTGGTGAATCGCAACCTTGGTGCGGAGATCACCGGTGGCCTGCACATCATCGGCCAGACCCCACCAAGGTTCTAAGCAGACGAACGGCGCTTGCTTAGGGTAAGGTGACCAGATTCCTAAGTACGGCGCGGCGACCGTCAATGCTACCCCGTGGTCGTCCTTAGGCGTGCTCAGCATGACCGTTGTCTCGCGGTTATTGAGCGTCAAGATCTGGGCGTCATGGTCGAATAGCGCGTGCTTCAACGCCAATGGCTGCGTGAGATCCAACGGTACCGCGTGTTGCGTGTCGCTGTATGGTCCGACTAAGGGGACCCGCTGATAGACTTGCTTCGGCGCAACGGTTACTTGGTAATCCGTAAAGTCGGCTGCTGCCTGGCCCAGTGGTAAGTTGAAGCCGGGATGGGCCCCAAACGACCAGGGCATGGTCTGCGTTCCTTGGTTTTGGATCGTTGCGGCGACCTGTAACCCGTGATCCACCAAGGTGTAGTGCACCGTTAACTTAAACGCAAAGGGGTACTTTTCGCGACTCTGCGCATCCGCTTGTAGCTGTAAAGTCAGCGCCGTGGCGCTTTGATCCACGACCGTAAACGTCCGGTCCCGGGCAAACCCGTGCTGGGTCATCTGATACGTCTGGCCGTCGACCTGGTACTGGTTGTCCTGTAGCCGCCCCACAATGGGGAACAGGAACGGTGCATGCCGCCCCCAAAACGCCTTATCAGCCTGCCACATGTACTCCAGGTGACTGTCATTGTCCGTGACACTAGTTAACTCCGCACCCAATGGATTGATTTTTACCGTTAAATACTGATTCTTTAAAGTGAACATCGCGTACCTCCCATACTCAACTCATGTGAATCCTTATGTAAAAGCGCGTAGGCTCCCCCACGCGCTCCATAACCTGTTAAAGAATGTACCGGGAAAGGTCCTTGTTTTGAACAATATCCCCGATTTTATCGTTGACGTAGCTTTCCGTGATGGTCACGTCGCCGCCACCCATGTCAGGCCCTTCGTACAATAAGTCCTCCAAGAGTTTTTCTAAGACCGTCTGTAGGCGCCGAGCCCCAATATTTTGGTTCTCATGGTTCAGTTCAAAGGCTAACTCAGCGATCCGTTGAATGGCCTCCATGGTGAAGGTCACCTTGATATTGTCGGTCCCAATCAGCGCAATGTATTGCTTGATCAGTGCGTTATTGGGCTCCGTTAAGATCCGCACGAAGTCTTCCTTGCTCAGGTCGTTCAATTCAACCCGAATCGGGAAGCGGCCCTGCAGTTCCGCAATCAGGTCACTAGGCTTGGACTCCGCAAACGCCCCGGCCGCAATGAACAGGATGTGGTCGGTATCGATGGTGCCGTACTTAGTCTTCACCTGAGTGCCTTCGACGATTGGCAGGATGTCGCGTTGCACCCCTTCACGGGAAACATCCCCGCTGTTTTGACTACTACCCTTCGCAATCTTATCGATTTCATCCAAGAAGATGATCCCGGTGTTTTCGGCTCGCTGAATGGCGTCGTGGTTGATGTCGGCATTGTTGACCAACTTCTCAGACTCTTCGGCGATCAGGATCTCCCGGGCTTCGGCGACCGTCACCGTCCGCTTGATGCGCTTCTTGGGCATGATGGACCCTAGAGTATCGTTGAGATCGATGCCCATCTGACCCAACATGTTATTATCCGTCGCGTTGGCCTGTTGCGGGTCGTCCATTTCGATTTCGACCTTGTGGTTTTCCAGCAGCCCCTTATTCAATTGTTCGGTCAGCGACAACCGTTCGTTACGAATCTCGTCGGTGACTTCTTCTTGTTGGTCTGGTGCTGTTGGCGTCTGACCGCTTTGCATCTGGGAGAACATCTTCATCATGTTCGAAAAGTCGTTGTTGCTCGTGTCATTTTTCTTCTTAGCCGGCGCGAGCAGCTTAACTAACCGCTTGTTCGCCGCCTGTGCAGCATCGTTACGGACGTTCTTGAATTGGTCCTTCTTTTCCATCGTCACGGCCACTTCGACCAGGTCACGGACCATGGATTCAACGTCCCGACCAACGTACCCAACTTCGGTGAACTTGCTGGCTTCGACCTTTGTAAATGGAGCATGTACAATTTTCGCCAACCGCCGAGCAATTTCGGTTTTCCCGACCCCGGTCGGTCCAATCATTAGCATGTTCTTGGGCGAAATTTCTTCTTGCATGCTTGCATCGAGTTGCATCCGCCGGTACCGGTTGCGCAAGGCAATCGCAATGGCCTTCTTGGCATCGTCCTGACCAATGACGTATTGATTTAAGAGATTTACGATCTCTTTTGGTGTCTTATTAATCGCATCCACGACTAAATTCCTCCATTCGAGTTAGAGTTCTTCGGAAATAACATTTTCGTTGGTGAAGATATCGATCCCACCCGCAATGTGAATGGCACTTTCGGCAATTTCCTTGGCCGTCATGTCAGGCGCGTGGTGGTGTAAGGCCGTGGCGGCCGCTAAGGCAAAGTTGCCCCCGGACCCAATAGCCAGGATATCGTCGTCGGGTGCGATGACTTCACCGGACCCGGAGACCAGTAACATCTCGTCCTTATCCATCACGATCAACAGGGCTTCCAACTTCTGTAGAGCTTGGTCCGAACGCCATTGCTTGGCTAATTCGACCGCCGCACGTTGGAGGTTACCACTGTATTCGTTGAGTTGCGCTTCAAACTTCTCTTCGAGGTTAAAGGCATCCGCCACGCTACCGGCAAAGCCGACCACGACTTTATCGTTATAGATCCGGCGAATCTTGTGGGCGGTCCCCTTCATGATGACCTTTTCCCCCATCGTCACTTGTCCGTCACCCGCCATAGCATTATGGCCGTTATGACGCACAGCACAGATGGTCGTTGCTTCAAATTTTACTGGCATAACCGGATACTCCTTTTCAAGATGGTTTCTGAGTTGACTTTTCCGTGGCCCGCGGGAAGAACTGGCGATAGTCGCGCTGGAGATGTTCCCGGGTCACATGGGTATAGATTTGAGTCGTTGACAGGCTACTGTGACCTAGCAATTCCTGAACAGACCGGAGATCAGCCCCGCGGTTCAGGAGGTGCGTGGCAAACGTGTGCCGCAGCATGTGGGGATGAATGTCGGTGGTCAAGCTACTGCGCTTGATGATCTGGTTCAACAGATACGTGACGCCGGCCGTGGTCAGCTGCTGTCCGCGGTAGTTCACGAACACGAACTCGTGGTGTTGATCATGGGCCGTCATCAGTGGCGTCCGAGCCACGGTAAAGTACTGCTGTAAGGCGTCCGCCGCGTAATGGCCAAAGGGCACATACCGCTGCTTGTTGCCTTTTCCAGTAATCAGCATCAACCGGTTCTCAAAGTCGATGGCCCCTAACGTCAGGTTCACGCATTCACTGACCCGCATCCCGGTCCCGTACAAGACTTCTAGCAACGCCGAATCACGGGTGGCTAACGTCTTATCCGAGTTAGCAGCCGCCGCGGTAAACAGCGCAGTCATCTCTCGCTCGTAAAAGAATCGCGGTAAGTGGTCCTGGTGCTTCTTCAATTGAACGTAAGCGAACGGGTCGTCTTGGGCCCACTGGTTACTCATTAAGAAGTGGTAGAACGACCGCATCGTTGACAGCTTACGCGCAATGCTGGTCCGTGCGTAGTGGTGGTCGTACAGATGACTCAAGTAGACCTCCACGTCCAAATGATCGACTTGGTCCCAGGGCTTGGTCCCGCCGTTCTCCGCTAAGAACTGAGAAAACTCACTCAGGTCTTCGCGGTAGGCCTTCACCGTCTCCGCCGAGTACTGTCGTTCACCACGCAGGTACGTCATAAATTCTGCAACGGCCTTATCCGCCATTTAACATCCCTCCCTGCACATCTGTAATGCTAGCAAACGATTTCTAAAAACTCAACTAACTCATCAAACGTAAGGACCAAAAAGACGCGAGCCGTGGGCTCCCGTCTTTTTAGCTTACTTTTGAGGTGCTTCTTCGTAATCTCCGTTAGGACATACGATCTGGCTGCCCCCACGAATCTTCTTTTGAACCAGGTAGTGCCCGTCCTTAGGGCAATCCCGACCAACTGGTTTGTCCCAGGAGACGAAGTCACAATCTGGGTACCGTGAACAACCGTAAAAGATCCGGTTCTTCTTGGATTTACGTTCGATGACTTGTCCTTGATGACAGACGGGACAAACTACCCCGATTTCCTTAACGATTGGCTTCGTATTCCGGCAATCTGGGAACCGTGAGCAGGCGTAGAACTTTCCGTAACGGCCCATCTTGATGACCATGGGGGCGCCACAGATGTCACAGTCAAACCCAGCCGGTTCGTCACGAATTTGAATCTTTTCGATGGCGTCTTCGGCGTGAGCCACTTCCGTACTGAACGGCTTATAGAAGTCGTCGACGACCTTGACCCAGTCCTGCTTGCCGGCTTCGATCCCGTCCAACTCATCTTCCAGGTCAGCCGTAAAGCCAACGTTCACGATGTCTGGGAAGTAGTCCTTGATGATCTTATCGACGATTTCACCCAACTCAGTGGGCTCGAAGCGCCGACCGACAAGCTTCACGTAATACCGCCGCTGAATCGTATCCAGCGTTGGGGCGTAGGTCGATGGCCGGCCCACACCGTTTTCTTCCAAGGCCTTGATCAAGTTGGCTTCAGAATACCGTGCTGGCGGCTGCGTGAAGTGTTGAGCCGGGTCTGTCTTGGCCAGGTTGACCGCATCCCCGATCTCCAAGTCTGGTAACAGGTTATCCTTTTCCTTACCGTCCTTGTAGATCTTCAAGAACCCGTCGAACTTCATCTTCGAACCGTTCGCCCGGAACGTGACACCGTTTTGTTCGATCGTAACCGCCATGGTGTCCATAATGGCGTTGGTCATCTGGCTGGCAACGAACCGGTTCCAGATCAGCTGGTACAACCGGAACTGGTCCTTGTTCAACCGTTCCTTGAGACTCGCCGGTGTCCGGAAGACGGACGTTGGCCGGATGGCTTCGTGGGCGTCTTGCGCCCCTTCTGGCAACTTTCCCTTGATGGGTTTCGTCGCTGCATACTCAGCACCGTACTTTTCGTGCAGGAAGGTCGAGGCTTCATGCTTAGCCAAACTCGAGATTCGCGTCGAGTCGGTCCGCATATAGGTAATCAGCCCCTGGGTCCCTTCCTTTCCTAAGTTGATCCCTTCATACAGCTGTTGAGCAGCCATCATGGTCTTCCGCGTCCGGAAGTTCAACTTCCGGTTCGCGTCCTGTTGCATGGAACTGGTCGTAAACGGTGGTTGGGGTGAGCGCTTACGTTCTTTACGTACCACGTTGGTAATCGCAAACGGCGCGTTCTTATCAACCTGTTGCAGGATTGCTTGGACCGCGGCGTTATCCTTGAGCCCCTTCTTTTTCCCGTTTAGGCCATAGAAACTGGCCGCAAACTGGGAACGGCCCTTCTTGAAGTCGCCATCGATGGTCCAATACTCTTCCGGTTGAAAGGCCTTGATCTCATTTTCCCGCTGAATGATCAAAGCTAAGGCGATGGACTGTACCCGACCGGCACTAAGTCCCTTCTTAACTTTCTTCCACAGCAAGGGCGAGATCGAATACCCCACTAACCGGTCCAGGATTCGCCGTGCTTGTTGGGCGTTGACCAGGTCCATATCGATGGTCCGAGGCGTCTTGAAGGCTTCCTTGACCGCATCCTTGGTGATTTCGTTGAACGTGACCCGGTTCTTGTCGGTCACATCCAGGTTCAAGAGGTGGGCTAGATGCCACGCAATGGACTCACCTTCCCGGTCAGGGTCAGATGCCAGATAAACGGCCTTAGCCTTCTTGGCTTCGGACCGGAGCCCCTTGATGACGTCACCCTTTCCCCGAATCGAGATGTAATGGGGATCATAGTTGTGTTCAAAATCAATTCCCATCGAACTCTTCGGCAAGTCCCGAACGTGTCCGAGACTAGGAACGACCTTGTAGGTCCGTCCGAGATACTTTTCAATCGTCTTGGCTTTCGCGGGTGATTCCACGATGACCAACTTTTTTTGTGTTTTTTTCCGCTTACGCGGGGTGGTTTTAGTTGTCGCCTTGGTTGGCAATGCGCATTACTCCCTCAAATGGTCAGCTCCTAAGCCCGATAAACCGGGCTTAGTGCCAATCACAAACTTATTCTATCGGCGAATTATTAGTTCGCGTAACGCTTCACTATAATCCAACTCATAATATTTCAAGTCAAGGGCGCTTGTCAACTAAAAGTTCTTCTATTATATGTTCGGAATTCAGGATTGGTTTCGCGCCAGCCAAGATTAATTCGTTGGTTCCCACCGAGTTCGGAACGTCGATGGCGCCCGGTATCGCAAGGACGTTGCGGTTTTCTTGCAAGGCAAAGTTAGCCGTGATCAACGACCCGGAACGCCGGGCCGCCTCGACCACCAACAAACTTTGGGACAACCCAGAAATCACACGATTCCGTTCTACGAAGTGAAACTTCGCCGGTCCCGCCGCCCACGGGTACTCCGAAACCACCAGCTGTTGACGGATCAACTGCGCCATTAACGGCCGATTAGCTGCCGGGTAACACCGCCCTAACCCAGTTCCGACCACCGCAATAGTGGTCCCGTGATGGGCCAATGCTACCTGATGGGCCAGGGTGTCCACCCCCTGAGCCATGCCGGAAACGATGGTCACGCCACACTGAACCACGGCCGGCAAGACCGCCTGCATCGCCCGAAAGGCATAGGCGGACGGATGCCGGGTCCCCACGACACCTAACTGCGGCGCGGATAAGTGGGCCAGATTCCCCAGGCAAAACAACACGACTGGAGGCTCATAAATTTCTCGCAGGGCCACGGGATAAGCGGCATCGGCCAGCGTCAAGCACTGACTACGACTGGTATTTAAGGCGAACTGCTGCGTCACCTGGTCGCTGAAGAGTCCTAATTGAATGGCTTGTCGCTGGCGGGCGGTCAAATCCCCGTGTGCCAGCAAGTCCGCCAGTCCGGGATCCGTCAGGCGAGTTACCTGGTGGTCTTGCATCCAACGCCAACAGATAAGGGCCACCTTACGACTCACCCCGGGAGTCAGAACCAGGCGAATCAAAAAATCACGGCAAGTCAGGTGCATTCGCACCACCTCCTAAAGGGGTCTTTAGGGTTACTTCCGTGATTCATCTCATTTTTATTCGATTTGCATGACCTTTTTTACCGGTGCGAAACTCTTACGATGAATCGGAGTGATTCCTCGTTCCGCTAATCCGGCCAAGTGTTCAGCCGTTCCGTACCCCGCGTTTTGCGCAAAACCGTACCCGGGATACAGCCGATCATAGCTGGCCATCAGATGGTCCCGAAAGACCTTCGCGACGATACTAGCGGCTGCGACACTGGCGCTCTTGGCATCCCCCTTGATCAACCGGATCTGCGGCAGATCAACCGGAATCTGCATGGCATCCACAATCAACTCCTGGGGAGCAACGCCCAATCCCAGCACCGCCCGTTGCATCGCCACCCGGGTCGCTTGGTAAATATTGAGCTGATCGATCAGCTGAGGACTCGCAGCACCGATGCTGACCGCCTCCGCGCGATCCAAGATAATGGGATATAGCCGTTCCCGTTCCTTAGCCGTTAATTGCTTAGAGTCGTTCACCAAGGGAACGTCAAAATCCGGTGGGAGGATCACCGCACAAGTCACCACGGGACCGGCCAGCGGTCCACGGCCCACTTCATCGATACCGGCGACCCGCTGTCCACGGGCCCAGAACGGTCGCTCGTAATGGAGCCGCTCCTGGAAAGCGGCCTCCGCTGCGGCTTGCTTTGCCAACCGGCGCTGAACCTGTTGGTAGAGTTGTTGGGCGCCTTTTCGCGGGTCGGTGGCTAACGTCTGGACTAACGGGTCGTCCAAGTTAGCCACCGTAGCCAATTCGCTTTTTAATTGTGCAAGACTAGGCCTTTTCTGGGTCATGGTCCGTCGCTTCTTTCTGCGGTGCCCGATCGAGGGTGAAGCCCCCTAATTTCTGCCGGCGTGCGTCCAGGATGATTCGTTCACTCGCCCGCTCGTAATCGTCACGCATCCCCAGATTAGCCGTAATCTTCAAGAGGAGATCCACGTCACTGAGTTCCCGGTCGGCGGCCGTTAACCGGTACCGCTGTTCCAACTCGGGTAAGTGGTATTGCCGGAAGAAGTGTAACGCAAACAAGGCCACGTCGTCTTTGGCGTACAGCTTTTCCTTAATTGCGCCCGTCAAGGCTAATTTCTGGGCGGTCTCTTGATCCTTAAACTTAGGCCAGAGGATTCCGGGCGTGTCTAGCAATTCCAGGTGCTTACTAGAACGCAGCCACTGTTGCCCCTTAGTGACCCCCGGGGTATTCCCGACCTGGGCCGCCCGTCGCTGGACTAAGTGGTTCAATAACGTCGACTTCCCCACGTTAGGGACCCCGACCGTCATGGCCCGGACTGGCCGTTCCTTCAGGCCCTTCGCCTTTTCAGCCGCAAGCTTGTCACCCAAGATTTTCAACGCTAAGTTGGTAATCTGCTTAGGTGTGACGTTCGCCCGCGAATCGATGGCAATCGCCGGGATGTTCTGCGCGCGATAGGCGTTTAACCACGCCGCAGTCTGCTGGGGATCGGCTAAGTCCTTTTTGGTTAAAATAATTAAATGCGGCTTGTCCCGACTGATCCGACTGACTTCTGGATTACGAGAAGCTGCGGGGATGCGGGCGTCGACAAGTTCAAACACAATGTCGACCAGGTGAACGTTTTCTTCCATCTGGCGAATTGCTTTGGCCATATGGCCGGGAAACCATTGAATGGTACTCATAAGTTGTACTCCTTTATGATCGTTAAGTTTAGTCGCCCAGTGGGCCGGTTTCAGAGGAAATTTGGGCTATATTGGGTGTAGACGGTTACCAAACGGCAGCTGTAAGACTTACCGCCTTATAGATTCACCAGCACCGCATGGCATTAGTACTCCCATTCTATCATTTTCTGTTCCGTTTGCGGTAGTCCCCCTTCGCAACCTAAAAGTGCGTTCCTAATTACGAAACCTTAATCTAGGGCCGTAGAAATCTTACCCGTTGCCAGAATCATCAGAGTCACACCTAGGTAAGCAATACCAGCAATCAGACTAAACCTCCTAATGCCAGAAAGGTTAAGTAGAATTGGAATTCCCAGCAAACCAATTGGCTGTGTTAAATTAATCAGGGAAAAGTAGCTATTAGAGACGGTTGCCAATCTGGATTCAGGAATTACTCGTTGCAAGACTGTTTTAGATGAAATGTTAAAGAATGGCAAAGCCGCTCCCAAAAGCAATAATCCTAGAAGCGTGATCACAATGTTTTGAGACTCTCCAAACAACAGAAATGAAATCGGCACTTGTACAATTGCTATTTGTAGAAAGGTATGAATGTTTACCCGCTCAGATGTAAGCCGATAAATAATCGAGCCAATCAGAAAACCCATTGAGAAAAACGAATCCATGACGCCGATTAACTTCACGTTTCGAAAAACTTCACCCGATATTTGAGCAAAATAAACACTATTAGGTGCTAGTAGAATATTAAAAAGAAGTGCTGTAACCAGTACCGGCACCAATGGCGGAAAATCATGAAGCAATTGCTTAACAAAGCCGAAACTATTCCAAATATTGCTTTTGTATTCTTCTCCAGCACTGTCGTTTAGGGGGTGATTGACCTCACGATGTTCGTTCAATCCTAACAAAACTAAACTAATAACGACATAGGAAAGAAAGTCGAATAAGAATAAATATTTAATTGGCACGAAGCCGGTAAAAACCGTTACTAAGACTCCCGAAAACAAGCCAGCGCTAGTTCGCGCCGTACTTATCGCAGCGTTGATTTTATTGTAATCGCCCTTTTCAAACAGCCGGACCGTCAACTTTACGATTATTGGATCGAAGAACCCTGAAAAAATATCGTAAATAATCGCACCTATCACTAAAAGAGCAAAACTTTTTACTTTGAAATAGACACAAAGGAAAATAGCAATTACCGAGATTGCAGAAGCTAGACTACTTTGCACCAGTAATCTTTTTAAATGCGACTTTTTATCTACAAAATAGCCAACAGGTGCTGCTAACAAAATCTCAGGCACGAAGACCCCAAATGTTAAAATTCCAACGTATATTGGATTATGGAACCAATCTGTTACCAGAATAATTAACGCAATACGTGAAAAGCCACTACCAAATTCATTAATAAACTGGCTAAAAAGAATGATATTTTTATTACTCACAAGGCTCACTTCTTCCAAACATAAACAGCGCCACAATTAGGAAAGCACTACTCACCAGCACCTGTTTACGGTTGTCGGCAGTTGATTTAAGCTCCATTAGCACATCTAGATTATCGAACCATTTACCAAGATGGTCGTTAAAGTCATAGGGCCATTTAAGAAATAGTGCATTGGCTTCAGGCAATTATTCACAAAGCATTTATAACTGAGCCAAAATTTTCACGCTTCCCTAAGCTGGCGGCAAAATGGCTAATGGCCATCGTCATCATATGATCAACTTCCTTTGCCTACCCGTATAGTAACAAATTGAAAACGAATGACTTAAAATAATGCCATATAGGACAATTGGGGGGATTTTTATGAAAACGATTGGTGAAACACTACGACAAATACGTAAAAGCAAGGGCCTAAAGCTAAAGGATTTGGCAATCAATGGTGTGTCAGCAACCTTTATTTCAAAGGTCGAAAGAAACGAATCTAATATTGGCCTGAACAAGTTTGAAGCACTGCTCAACGGTTTACACGTCTCCTATGACGAGTTCAAATATCTTCAAAACAACTACTCACAAAATTCACAAGAAGAGTTCTTAGAAAAATTAAATAATTTTGTTATCGATGAAAACTGATATGGCATACAAAGATTATACGAAGGCGAAAAAGTCCTCACCCCTGAAAATAGCCCAGAAAAATCGTCACATTTTTACAATATGACACTGGCTCTATGCCTGATGAGAAAAATCCAAGGGAAGCGTCTTCCTCAGAAGGATACTAAATTGCTTGTAAAGTATCTGTTATCTATCGATTCGTGGGGTGTTTATGAACTCAGACTGTTTAACAATGCCATGTTTATATTTGATCACGCGTCCTTAATGGCACTTACACAAATAGCCATTGACCGCTCCAAGTACTATCTCCAGTTACCTGGGTATTCTGACTTATTGTCCTCTATACTTAGTAACGCGATTGAATTGCTAATAGAAAATCATGAGTTGGAATTCGCAAAGAAGCTGCTTGCTCAAAACGAAGGTAACTTAGACTTTGAGAAAATTACACAATCAAAGATTAAAATTATCTTTTTAGCAGCATTAATTGCCGAGAAGCAACGTTCCCAATCATCGGTCCCTTCTAGCCCAGAAGCCATTATTGCTGCCTGTTATTCGCTCAAAGCGGTAAATTGGTCAAATGAGTTAAATAAATACTTACAAGACTGGCGTAAAACAACGAAGTAACACCCTTTGGGGGACCATAGTCTCCCTGGAAATCACCCCCCAATACCCATTCCCTTTAAAACTGGAAGACTGATTTAGTCCTAGGGGATGAATAGTAATCTGATTCAATAAGTCTAGTCCCCCCATTTTCTAAAAAAAAGAAGCTAGATTAGCTCTAGCTTCAACCCGGTGCTTAGTTTTCTAAAAGTCGTTTATGTCAATCGCTTATGCCAAGAAGTCTTGGTAGAGCCGCCAAGCGTCGTCAAAGATGGTCATTGAGGGCAGGTAACTGGCATTTTCTTCCAGATACTTCGAGAGACGCTCGAAATCCGTTTCTTGCTTGGGAAACGAACTGTCATAAAACGCATTGTTGGCAAACTCGGCGACCGGATCATAACTCTCCGGATTCCGTTGGGTCATGAGAAATGTGTAAAATGTTTTAATCATGTCAAAACTCCTTAATTCTGTGGAATCCGCGCTTGGAAGACAAACTTGCCCTTACCGGATAAGTCAATCGTCTTCGCCGCGTACGATAACTTCTTCCCGTTACCGATAGCCGTCAAGTGCAGGGTAACCGTGTGCTTCCCGCTATCCACGGCCACCCACTTAGGTAGCGGATAGTTCTTCGCGATGTAGTTCATGACGAAGCTGACCGGTACCGGTAAAGCACCGATGGACAGCTTCTGGGCCGTTAGCTTCACATCCCCTGACGGTAGAACCGTTGGCTGAAACATTAACGAGAAGTTCACGTGCGCCCCTAACACCTGCGTTGAGCCGGTCAACATGGCGTGGTCGGCGACCTGAAAACGGTACTTCATGGACTGATTAGTCAACGATTTATTGACGTAGTAATCAGCCAGAGCATTAACTTGTTGCTTATTCAACGTCACGTTGATCTTAGTGGTTGCCGTCGTAGCTGGTTGTGCCGTTGCGGCCACCTTAACGGGTCGCATGGCCAGAAAGATGGTAACCAAAAAGCCAACCACGATGACGGCCAGTAACGTCAGAAAGCCCAGTTTCCACCCGTTACGCGGGGTGGATTGTGTTCCGTGTCGTTGCATCTGCATTCCCCCCTATTTCTTTAACCATTGTTGATGTGCTTGCATTTGAGTATACAACTTCTGGGTCATTAACCGGTACCCTTTCGCATTCGGGTGGAAGTGATCGGCTGGTGATAAGTAATCGTTCAGCTCGTCGTTAACGTCACTGGCCAAAATCTGCTTTTGGAACGTCTCGACGGACAGTTCTCCCGAATTACTTTCTTGAGCGGCCCGCTTAAGCTTAGCCTGTTGACTGATTGAGCGGTATTGGCCGACTGATAAGGGCCGGTCAATATCAACGTAGTACAGGTTCTGGTACCTACGGGTCGCCTTGGTCGTGACCTTATTCCAATCCGTTACGGCGTTGGTGATCTGAGTCACGTTCGCAAAGTACACGTAAATGGGATTGTAGATACTGTAGATAAAAATCGATGCGTGCCCATTATACTTGCGAACTGTATTCAACAGGCTCTCCAATTTTCCCCGGTACGTGTCTTCGGCTTGGTCTAATTGCCGATCCAGCTTGGACTGCTGATTGATCATGACATTTTTCGTCAACGTCTGGAGGAGGTCATTGCCGCCCACGGTCAACGTAATGACCTGCGCTTGTTTGACCTGTTGTTGCATCTTAGGACTGTCCACTAGTCGCTTTTCGATCTGGTCACTCCGGTCACCCGCGCGACCATAGTTGTGCATGATGACCTTGACCTTATCCTTTTGGTGCACCATCTTCTGAATCCGACTGGTGTACCCCCCGGTCTTGGTTTGGTCACCCACTCCCTGCGTCAACGAATCCCCCAAGGCCACCAACCGTACCGTTTGTCGGCGGTCATTTTGAGGAACCTTATCCGTCTTCAAGGTTCGCGCGCCGGGATGCCAGTACGTCAGGAAAGCTAAAGCCACCACGACAATCAATAGGGCGATCCCCAGGACCTTCGAGAGGTTTTTCATTTTTTTCATAATCTTCCTCCCTATACAGAAAAAGCGGTGACGTCGCCACCCCTTTTTCCGTGATTCATCGTCATTTAATTATTTGGTTGGATCCGTGTAGTACATTAACGCAAAAGCGCCTGGTCCACCGTGGGTCGCAATGATGGGCACCGTTTCACGCACCAATACCGGCATCCCCGGTAAGAGTTCTTTCAAGTGCGCCTGTATCTTGTCGATGCTGTCAAAGGCCTCTACGTGCGAAATCCCAATCGCCTTGATATTCGGCGTCTGCTTGATCTGCTCGTAGACCTTGTCGAAGTACCGGTCGATGGTCTTCATTCCCCGACCCTTGGCCCGGACCTTCAACTGACCCCCGGTAACCTGCAACACGATCTTAATGTTCAACAATGAGGTCAACATCCCAGCGGCCCGACCTAACCGGCCCCCCTTGAGGATGTTTTCCAACGTCACGATGCCCATGAATAGGTGGGTGTTATCCCGAACTTTAGCGGCCCGTTCCAAAATGGCAGCCTTATCGGCACCTTGAGCGGCCAACTGGGCGGCTTCGATCACTTGGAAGGCCAACGCCTGATCGGTAAATTGGCTATCGACGACCGTAACGTCAGTCTTTGAGAGATTAGCCGCTTGTTCAGCCGCGTGAATGGTCCCACTGATAGCCTCCAACATGGTGAAGCAGATAACACTACTGCCGTCCTCACCTAATTTGTCAAAAGTCTCCACGAAAGACCCCAACGGTGGCTGGCTAGTCTTAGGTAACGTTTTAGACGTTTTCATTTTATCAATAAATTCTTTGTTGGTGATTGATTCACGTTCCACGTAGATGGTGTCGTCAATCATGACCGTCAACGGAACGATGGTGATGTGATTCTCTTGAATCTGTTGGTCGGTTAACCCGGCAGACGAATCCGTGACGATTTTGATGTTAGCCATGGGGATCCCACTCTTTCTGACTAGAAATTTGGTTTATGCTACAATATGCGTAATGAAACATACGGTAATAGTATAGCAGAATTAGTTGGAATTTTCAGCTGAACCCATACAAAACCCGTTAGAAAATAAGGAGGTCGACTTTCTTGGAACCTACCCGTAGTCGGACATATCAAATTGTTAATGAGGTCTTAAACGCCGTGACGCACGGCATTGGTGCGGGGCTCAGCATCGCTGGTTTGGTGATTCTACTGCTCCAAGCCCACGCTAAAGGCGGTGCTATTCGCATCACCACGTTTGCCATCTATGGGGCCATCATGGTGTTGTTCTATCTGGCCTCGACGCTGTTCCATAGCCTGGTCTTCACCCGTGCCAGCCACGTTTTTCAAATCTTTGACCACTGTGCCATCTACCTATTGATTGCCGGGACCTACACCCCCTACACGTTACTGGTCATTGGCGGTGCCCTGGGGTGGACCATGTTCGGTGTCATCTGGGCCATGGCCATTCTGGGGATTATCTATAAAGCCATCTGGCTAGGACAGCATCAGATACTCTCAACGGTCATTTACGTGGTCATGGGCTGGATGTGTCTGCTGGGGATTAAGCCCCTATACACTGGCTTAGGACCCGTTGGTTTTAGTCTACTGTTCGCAGGCGGTGTCGCCTTTACCGTGGGCGCCGTCCTGTACAGCTTTAAAGGCGTTCCCTTTGGCCACGTGATCTGGCACCTCTTCGTGATGCTGGGGACCGGCCTGATGTACTTTTCAATTTTATTCTACGCTTAACCGTGATCGGGGCTTTCGTCAGGACCGCTGACGGAAGCCTTTTTCACGGGTAGCGCCGCGATTCGATAGTTTCCTTAATTAAACCAGCCCCGCCACCACGACTCTAGTCCGCGCGGGGCCTACTCCAGAAAGAAGTGACGTTCGTTGTCCACCCCTAAAGCTCACAGTCGCTACCTGGTCCTCGGGATGATTCTCGTGGCGGCCAATCTGCGGCTCCCCATCACCATGATGCCTGGTCTCCTTCCCAGTCTGCAACACGAATTAGGCCTTCCCAGTTCCTTAGCCGGCCTGTTGACCACCATTCCCTTACTGGCCTTTGCCATTGCTTCCCCCTTACTAGCCCGTTGGGGGCAACGCTTCGGTACAGAATTGGTGATTTACGGATCTCTGATTCTAATCGGGCTAGGCAGTTTCTTACGGCTGATCCCCACGGTGGCCTGGCTCTTCGTGGGAACTTCCCTGTTAGGCGTGGGCGTCGCGGGCGGTAACGTCTTAATTCCCGCCATTATCAAGGACGACTTTAGTACCACCATGGACCGGACTACCACGCAATACACCCTGTCCATGCTGTTAGTGGGGGCCTTGGGGACCGGGGTATCCGGGTTGCTAGCCGCCCGGTGGTCGTTGACCCTAGCCATGGCCGTCCTCTCATTGATTGCCCTGGTCAACTTGGTGGTCTGGCTCCCGAACCTGCGTTTTAACCGGCCCGCATCACCGACCACAGCCACCACGGCTACCCATAAAGCAACAGCGCATCCCAGTGTCTGGCGGACGCCTTTAGCGTGGGTCGTCACCGGCTACTTCGGGGTTCAGTCGCTGGTCTTTTACGTCTTGATCACCTGGCTACCCGAGATTTTCATGCACCAAGGCTTCTCGGCCGTCACGGCTGGGACGCTGGTCACCGTCATGCAGCTCAGTAACCTCCCCATGGCCTACATCGTGCCGATGACGTCTTCGAAGCCTTCCGGGGTAGCTGCCATGTTAGGCGTCACCGGAATCGGCTTAGTTGGTGGCGTCGCTGGTTTCTTGATTCCCCACCTTTCCTTAGGCGTTGCGATTTTCCTAAACGTCTTGATTGGTCTGGCTGCCGGTGCGGCCTTTAACCTGTCCGTGGTCTTCTTTACCCAAAAGACCACCAATGGGGATGAAACGGCTGCGTTATCGGGGATGGCGCAATCGGCCGGCTACCTAGTCGCCGCCGTGGGTCCCGTCATGCTAGGCTGGGTCGGTAACGCCTTAGGCTGGTCCCTGGTCGCGGGACTAACGGCCGCATTAAGCGCCCTGATGACGGCTATCGGCTTCGTAATTTGGCGCCACCACACCATCTACGACCATCACTAATTCAATTAAGATAAATCAAATAAGACGAGGGACTAGTTGCTAGCCTCTCGTCTTATTTATCGTGTTTTAGTTAAATTTTGGGGTGTCACCGTTAGTTCTTACGTTGAAACTGTTCGAACTCAAACGGATAGGGATTGCGCTCATCCGTTTGACCGACCTGGTGCCCAATCCGGGTAAACTGCGAATAATCGATTGCGGGCATCCAGGTGTCCCCCGGGAAGTCCGCCTGAATCGTGGTCCGGTAGAGTTGATCAACGTCGGGTAAGAGCCCCGCGAACAATTGCGCGCCCCCTACTACGAAGAGCTGTTCCGCCTCATGAGCCCGGGCATAAGTCCGAACAGCCGCTAGTGAGTCCAAGACCGTGACGTCTGCTGGAAAGTCAGCCGCCGGACGGTGACTGACTACGATATTCTTACGGTGCGGTAACGGCCGTCCAAATGAAGCAAACGTCCGGGCACCCGCAATGATCGTGTGGCCGGTCGTCGTGGTTTTAAAGAAGTGCATATCCGCGGGTAGGTGCCAAGGCAATTGCCCCTGGTACCCAATCACGCCGCCGTGGCTCTCCGCCCAAAGGTAGATTAACATCTGACGTCCCCTCCTAAACGGCTACCGGTGCTTTGATCGCCGGTGCCGGATCGTAGCCGGTTACTTTAATGTCCTTCATCCCGTAGTCGAAGATACTCGACTTCTCCGGATTCAACCACAACTGCGGCGCAGCCTTTGGCGTCCGAGCCAACTGGGTCTTAATCTGGGTAATGTGGTTGCGATAGATGTGCGCATCCCCCAGCGTGTGCACGAAGTCGCCGACCTCCAGGCCCACTTCCTTCGCGATGAGCGACGTTAGAAGCGCGTAGCTGGCGATGTTAAAGGGGACCCCCAGGAAGATGTCGGCACTGCGTTGATACAGCTGACAGCTCAATTTACCGTCGTTGACGTAGAATTGGAACAGCGTGTGGCAGGGGGGCAAAGCCATAGACGGGACATCGGCCGGATTCCACGCAGAAACGATCATTCGTCGAGAATCTGGGTGCGTCCGGAGGGTCTGAATCACGTTCGCAATTTGGTCAATGGTTTCCCCGTTGTGGCCCTGCCAAGCCCGCCACTGACTGCCGTAGACCAAGCCTAGGTCACCATACACCTTCGCAAAGGCTTCATCGTTGACGATACGGTCGCAGAAGGCCTTCTTTTCAGCCTGGTATTGCTGGTTAAAGTCGGCGTCCACCAGTGACCGCCGCCCAAAATCATGCATATCCGGGCCATGGTAGTCTGGACTCTCCACGTACCGCTGGAAGGCCCATTCATCCCAGATGTGATTATGGTGTTGCAACAGGAAGCGAATATTGGTATCGCCTCGTAGGAACCAGAGTAACTCGGACTTGATCAGACCAAAGGGAACCTTCTTGGTGGTCAATAACGGAAACCCCTCTTGTAGGTTAAAACGCATCTGATACCCAAACAGGCTGATGGTTCCCGTTCCCGTCCGGTCCGTCTTGGCGTGACCCTCCGTTAACACGGTTCGGGCTAAATTCAAGTAAGCATCTTCCAACATGACTTCTATGACCTCCTAGTCTTCCGCATATTCGCTGAGATATTCCCACCGCGCGACCTTGGTATCTAACTGTTGATCCAAGTCGTCCAGTTGGGCCTGTAAATCAGCTAATTTATCGTAATTATCCCCGTTGGCGTTCATGGCCGCTTGGACGTCAGCCTTCTGGGACTCTAGCTGGTCAATTTCACCTTCGATGCCTTCCCACTCTTTTTGCTCAGCGTAGGTCAGCTTGACCTTCTTCTTGGGCTTGTCCGTCGTCTCTGCCGTTGAATCCGGCGTACTAGCCGCCTTAGGCTTAGAACTCTTGGTCTTCTTATTGGCAGGGTGCAGACTAGCCAGATAGTCACTGAACTGGCCGGAATACCGTTCGATCTGGCCGTCACCGTCAAAGATCAGCAGCCGATCCGCCACTTTATCCAGGAAGTACCGGTCATGGGAAACCGTGATCACGGTCCCGGCAAACTGCGCAATGTAGTCTTCTAGCACCGTTAACGTGGCAATATCCAAATCGTTGGTGGGTTCATCCAGCAACAAAACGTTCGGCTGTTCCATCAACAGCTTCAGTAGGTACAACCGGCGTTTCTCACCCCCGGACAGCTTCCGAATCAACGTGCCGTGCATGAACCGGGGGAACAAGAACTGTTCCAATAATTCGGTCACACTTACGGAATTCCCCTGTTTATCGGTCACGTTTTGGCCGACCTCAGAGAGGTAGTTGATCATCCGTTTGTCATCCGGAATCGGTTCAAGCTGTTGGGTGTAATACGCCATTTTCACGGTTTCACCCACATCGATAATGCCGGAGTCGAGGGGCAGCTTCCCCGCAATCACGTTGAGCAGGCTGGATTTCCCCGCCCCGTTCTCGCCACTGATTCCGATGCGTTCGCCCCCCTGAATCAGGTCGCTGAAGTCTTTTAGAATCAGGTGGTCACCTAGCTGTAGGTTAGCGTCCTTTAGCTCAATGACCTTCTTGCCTAGGCGTTGTTGGCCCAGTGAGATCGAGACGTTTTTTTGAACCTGCCGCGTTCCCTGCTTATCCGCCAGTTCGTGGAACCGGTTGATCCGCGCATTCTGCTTGGTCGACCGAGCCTTAGCACCGGCCTTCATCCAAGCTAATTCCTGTTGATAGAGACGTTGGGACTTCTTGTCCGCCTCAGCCTCTTGGTCGACACGTTCGGCCTTTTCTTGGACGTAGGCTTGGTAGTTCCCCGGATACTGGTACAACTTTCCGAAATCCAGTTCCCAGATCTGGTTGGCCACTTGGTCCAAGAAGTACCGGTCATGCGTTACGACCAATAAAGCGCCCTTATAGGCCGCCAGATACTGCTGGAGCCACGCGATTGAGTCAAAGTCCAGGTGGTTGGTCGGTTCATCGAGGAGCAACAGGTCGGGCGACTGGATCAAGACTTGTGCCAAGCCGACCCGCTTAGCCTGGCCCCCGGACAACGTTTTAATCGGTTGCGCCAAGTCGGTGATCTTCAGTTGCGTCAGGATTGTCTTTACGTCGCTTTCAGCGGTCCACGCGTCCTCTTCGTTCATCTGCGTCTCGGCGTCTAAATACCGCTTCTCGGCCTTAGGATCTTCAGGATGTTGTCCGTATGCCGTCAACGCCGCTTCGTAGCGCCGAATCGTGACGAAGACGGACTGGTCGCCGGAGAAAATGGCGTCCATAACCGTTAAGTTCTCGTCTAACGCTGGCTTTTGGGTCAGGTAACCGATCGTATAATCCTTAGGCGTCGTCAACGTCCCCGTCTGCTCATTGCTGATCCCCGCTAAGGTATTCAACAAGGACGTCTTACCACTCCCGTTCACGCCGATCAACCCGATACGGTCGCGCTCATTAATGATAAAGTTTAAGTCTTCGAAGAGGGTCTTCTCTCCGTAAGTTCGGTGTAAATGTTCCGCACGTAATGTTTGCATAGTCTTCAGTCACTCTCTTATTTCAAATTCGCTAAATCTAAGGCGTGCTGCGTCAGCGCCGCTTGGTCATTCGGCAGTTGCCCCGTCACGACCTGATATTCTAGTTGTTTTAGCAGATCGCCCAACTGGGGACCGGGTTGAATTCCGGCCTGCATGAGGTCCCGTCCCGTCGCGGCCAATTGTTTCTTGGTCTTTAAGGGCAACGCTTGCCAAGCAGCCAGCAGGTCCGTTCGCCGGTCAGGCGCACCCAGAATCACCGCCACGGCATTGGCGACGGGCAGGAGCTCCGAACCACACTGATACAATTGCCAAGCCGAAAGCTCACCGGCTTGGAGTGCGTTAGCCGCCGCCGTAGCTGTCTGAACCGCGGCAATCGTCTGGTTAGAGGTCTTCCATTGCTTGAGGAACGGGCCAATCGCCGCTGGGACCAGCCCAAACGCACAGGCCAAAAGGGTCCAAGCCGTGGTCTCGTCAGCGACTCCCTGGGTCAACGACGTCGTTAACCGGGTCAAGGCAGGCTCCTGGTCCGCAAACTCAGGGCAGTACCGCCAAAGGTTCGTCGCCATGAACGGCTTTAACCCCCGTTGCGGCGTGGCCCCCTCTAAGAGCTTTAAGAGCTCGACTTGGGTCCGTTCCACTGCGATCTTAGTCAAGAGTTCCGCGTGCGCCGTAATCGCGGC
This sequence comes from Levilactobacillus namurensis, assembly GCF_032197885.1. Lineage (NCBI taxonomy): Bacteria > Bacillati > Bacillota > Bacilli > Lactobacillales > Lactobacillaceae > Levilactobacillus > Levilactobacillus namurensis. The sequence goes on from NZ_CP134159.1 coordinate 1,436,334, forward strand.
TTCCGTTTCCGGCACAATGGTAAAGTCTAATTGACTGGCGAACCGCACCGCCCGCATCATCCGCAACGCATCCTCGTGGAACCGCTCCTGGGGATCTCCCACGGCACGAATCTGCCGTTGTTGTAAGTCTTGCAGACCGTTAAAGAGGTCAATGACCTCCCCATTCTCCCGCATTGCTAAGGCGTTGATGGTAAAGTCACGGCGCTTAAGGTCTTCCGCCAACGAGCGTACAAAGGTGACCTGATCCGGCCGCCGAAAGTCGGTATAGGTGGATTCAGAGCGAAAGGTCGTAGTCTCATAACCGGTCCCGTGGTCTAAAATCATCACGGTGCCGTGCTCGATTCCGGTATCAACCGTTCGCTTAAACAGGTGCTTGATTTCGTCCGGATAGGCGCTAGTTGCGATATCGACATCATGGATGGGTTTACCCAAGATGGTGTCCCGCACACTACCACCGACGAAATAGGCCTCGTAACCGGCCCGTTCGATGGTCTGCAGGACCGGTCGCGCCAATTCAAACTCTTGTGGTAAATGTTCTAGCTTCAAAATCTTCGTTCCCTTCTACCCAAACTTTTAAAAACATTCCTTGTCCAGTTTACCAGATTCACCGGTAGAATTGAATTTAAAGCGCCAGTTTCCCCGCGACTAAGGCTCCTGCAACCCCTCAAGTTATGCTATGATGAGAATGGAATGTATTTCGGGATTCTTTATTTTTTGGTTGACCGGTCTGACTGCTTTAATGGTTGTGCCCATCAACAATCTCATTCAAATAGGAGGAGATGGCATGAGTCCAGTACAAGATGAATCTGTAAAACTCATCGACTTCATCATGATTGGCATCGGTTGCGCCACCATGGCGTTTAGTTTGGTGGTCTTTAACATCGCTAATCACCTGGCAGATGGCGGCATTTCCGGGATTACTTTGATCTTTCGGGCCCTATTTCACATTGACCCCGCCCTCAGTACGATCCTGATCAACGCCCCACTATTACTGATTGGTTGGCGCTACTTAGGCAAGCAATCTTTGATTTATACGATTTACGGGACCATCATGCTGTCCCTGTTCTTATGGATCTGGCAACGGGTGCCCATTCAAATCGACCTACATGGTGACCTCTTGCTCGCTTCTCTGGCAGCCGGGGTAACTGGGGGCAGTGGCTCAGGTTTGTTGTACCGCTACGGCGGCACCACCGGGGGAACGGATATCGTCGCCCGGATCATGGAACGGTTCCGGGGCGTCCCCATGGGGCAAACGCTACTCTGGTTGGACGTCGTGATTCTATTGATTTCACTGGTCTACATCGACGTTCGCCATATGGCTTATACCTTGATCTATTCTTACATCTTTGCCCGAATCGTTAACTTTATGCAGGCTGGGGCTTACGCCGCTAGAGGTCTAATTATCGTGTCGAATCAGTATCAAGCCATTACCAACGACATCATGGACCAATTGGAGCGGGGCGTCAGCTTGATTTCTGGCGAAGGTGGCTACTCGCACCACCCCCGGAAGATGATTTACGTGGTGGTTTCCCCTCACGAACTGCACCAAGTTCGTCAAATCATTAATCGGCACGACCCCCACGCGTTCGTTTCCGTGATTAGCGTGACCGAAGCCGCGGGTGAAGGCTTCTCCTTCGAGATTCCGCAACGGGGCTTACGACGGTTTATTCACCGTTGAATTTGCTAGTGACTGGCAGCCGCGGGTTTTGCGGCTGCTTTTTTTAGATTATTTATAAGTTAAAGTAATTTTTCTATGTTCCAAACCTAAAAAAACGACCCGCATTGGGCCGCATTTTAACCTTAATCCTGATAGCTATCCAGCATCAACGCCATTTCTTGGTCATCGGGAACCACCTTCAAGTAAGCCTTTAACAGGTCGACCACTTGCTTTTGAGCGCCCTCTTCTCGGTAGAAGTAGATAGCGGGCTTCAAGAAGTCAGCCTGATCCATGAAGTATGGCGCCGCTGCGTCGTAATATTGGCGCGCCTTGGCGAAGTCTTCCTGATGTTCCGCCGTCACCGCGAGATTCCAGTAAAGCTGGGGATCCGTATTGTCCTCTTGCAGGTACGGGACGACTAAGGCCGTATTCTCGTCCCACCGTTCCTGCTTCACGTAGAGGTTACTCAACTGGATGACCGCACTTAGATCATCGTGGTCAAGGTCGTGCCCCTTCTTCAGGTACTTCTCGGTTAACGCCTCATCGTCTAATCGAGTGGCCACGTGGGCCGCTTGCAGCCACAGCTTCTCGTTATACTGATCAACACCCAAGCCTTCCTGTAACGCCGTTAGAGCCTCCGCTAGCCGGTTCTCCTGTTCCAGTGCCTGCCCTAGATACGGGTAGAGGGACGTGTAGTGAGCATCGGTATCCTTCAGCTCGTTAAACAACCGAATGGCGGCCGGCCGGTCCTTTAGTTGCAGGTAGGTGAAGGCCGTTTCGAATTTAACGTCTGGGGTCATGTCCCCGGAATGGATCTGCTTCAAGTAACCGATGGCCTGCTCAAAGCGCCCAGCGTTGGCGTAAGCCACCCCTAGCCGTTCTACCAAGTTGACCTTGGACAGCTCCGTAGTCCCAGCCGTAATTAGGTCTAAATACAGCGGGATTGCCTTTCGGAATTCCCGCATCGTGAAATACAGTTCCGCTAACGCAAACGTGATCACCGGTTCATCCGGTGCCACCTTTTTGGCCGTTAACAGTTTCTGCTCGCTCACTTCGAACAATTCCTGGGTCTGGTAGAGGTCCGCCGCGACCATCAAGGCTTCGACGTAAGCGGGCGAATCCAGCTTGACCTGGTTCAGGTAGTCTAAGGCCTGGTCGTCCTTGTCTTCATCGATGGCAATGTCGGCTAGGTTCGTCCGCAGCTCATCTTCTTCCGGATACTTCGCCAACAACTTCTCATAGATTCGTCGGGACTGATTCAAGAACCCCAACGAATACAGCTCTTCCGCCAAGCTGAAGAGCGTATCGTCATCGTCGTGCCGTAAAGCCAACGCGTACTGTTTCTTGAAGTCCGCTAATTGGCCCTTCTCCAGCTGATCTAATGCCGTTTGTGCGTAACTCATTGACTAACCCGCCTCCTAAGTTCATTAACCATTCAGATAGATTTTAAGGTAATAAAAAACCAGTCCGGTGACAACCGTCCTGGCCCTTTACCTATTAAATAGTTGTGATCAATTATTTAACAGCATCCTTTAAGGCTTTACCTGGCTTAAATGCAGGTACTTTGCTTGCAGGAATTTGGATTTCTTGTCCAGTTTGTGGGTTACGGCCCTTACGAGCTGCGCGTTCACGAACTTCAAAGTTACCAAAGCCGATCAATTGAACCTTTTCGCCTTTAGCCAACGTTGCTTGGACAGAATCGAAGACTGCATCAACTGCAGCCGTTGCGTCCTTTTTAGTTAAGCCAGTTGCAGTTGCAACATCGCTAACCAATTGTGCTTTGTTTGCCATTTTGAATTCACCTCCTGAACAGAAGATTAGATGATGACCATCTAGTGATCATTTTTGAGTGGTCCAAAAATGATGAAACAACTGCGGCGAAACCGCATCATTTCTTTATCAAAGATAGCACAGGAAGCCTTATATGACAAGGGATAACGCGATTTTTTAGTGATTTTCGGTGAATATCTTGGGATTTCCTTAAGATTCTCCCAGAATCGGGAAAAACACTGATTTCACGGGCTTAGGAACTACTTCCGCGCGCGTTCGATCAGATGCAGGGGCGTCCCCTCAAAATCGAAGTGTTCGCGAATCTGATTCTCCAAGAAACGCTCATACGAGAAGTGCATCATCTTCGGATCATTCACAAAGACCACGAAAGTTGGCGGCGCCACAGCCACTTGCGTCGCGTAGTAGACCCGCAGCCGCTTCCCGTTATCGGAAGGCGTCGGATTCAGCGCAATCGCGTCCATGATCACGTCGTTCAACGTTGCAGATTGGACCCGTTGGTTGTGGTTCTTCGATACGCGCTTGATCAAAGCCGGTAATTGGTCCAGTCGTTGACCCGTCTTGGCCGAAACGAACAGGATCGGCGCGTAACTCAGATACTGGAACTCCGCCCGAATCAGGTTCTGGAAGTCGGTCAGCGTATGGTTATCCTTCTTCAGGGTATCCCACTTGTTGACCAAAATAATGACGCCCCGCCCAGCTTCATGCGCATAACCAGCGACCCGCTTATCTTGTTCCCGGATGCCCTCTTCAGCGTTCATGACCATCAAGACCACGTCAGAGTCATCGATAGCCCGCATGGCCCGCATCACACTATAACGTTCCGTGTTTTCGTAGACCTTGCCACGCTTCCGAATCCCCGCCGTGTCGACCATAGTGAAGTGGGTCCCGTCCGCCGTAAACTTGGTATCCACAGCATCTCGGGTCGTCCCCGCAATATTGGAGACGATGACCCGGTCTTCCCCCAACATGGCATTGACCAATGAGGACTTCCCAACGTTGGGACGCCCAATCAGGCTGAAGCGAATCGAATCATCCTGAGGCGTTCCCGCTTCATCCGGAAATTCCTTAATGACGGCGTCTAATAAGTCCCCTAGGCCCAATCCATGGACCCCGGAAACGGGATACGGATCACCGAAGCCTAAGGCGTAGAAATCGTAGACCGTTTCCCGCACCTCAGGATTATCCGCTTTGTTTACGGCTAACACGACCGGCTTCTTAGAACGGTACAAGATCTTAGCGACCTTTTCGTCCGCGTCCGTGATGCCTTCAGGCGCGCTCACGATAAAGACGATCACGTCGGCTTCATCAATGGCGATCTCCGCTTGTTGGGTAATCTGACTGAGGAACGGTTCGTCCCCCATATCGATTCCCCCAGTATCAATCATTCGGAATTCCGTCCCCAACCACTCCGCGGGCGCGTAAATCCGATCACGCGTAACCCCCGGTGTGTCTTCAACGATGGAAATGCGTTCACCGGCAATGCGGTTGAACAAGGTCGATTTTCCGACGTTGGGACGCCCAACAATGGCGACTACAGGATATGCCATCACAAATTCCTCCTTTAGTTGTGACATTTATTCGATCGATTAAAATGATAAGAAAAAGAGGTCTAGAACGCAACCCAACAAAGTTCCGCTCTAGACCCCTTTAATCCGACTTAATTAGTCGTTGTTGTTTTCCTGGTTTTCGATATCCTTCTTCAGGCTGTCCCCAATCAGGTCACCTAAAGAGAAGCCGGTGCTTTCTTCTGGGGCGTTAGCCGTAGAAGTTTCAGCAGCGTTCCGGCTGTTCCGCCGAGAACGGTTGGCACCACCATTGTTCCGACGAGGACGGCTTTCAGCACGGTTGCTGTTACCATTTTCTTCGTCAGAGGATTGTGGCTTTTCTTCCAGAGCCTTGATGGACAATGCCAAACGGTGATCGTCTGGACGAACATCTAAGACCTTAACCTTGATTTCTTGACCAACCTTCAAGACGTCAGCTGGCGTCGCGATGTGTTGGTGAGAAATTTGGGAAATGTGAACTAAGCCTTCAACACCAGGGAAGACTTCCACGAAAGCCCCAAAGCTGGTCAACCGCTTAACGGTCCCATCTAAGACGCTACCTTGTGGTGCCTTTTCTTCGATACCATCCCATGGTTCAGGCAAAGTTTGCTTGATGGACAGGGAAATCCGGTTACGTTCTGGATCAACGGATAAGACCTTAACCTTAACGTCTTGGCCCACCTTCAGTACGTCACTAGGCTTTTCAACCCGTTCGTAAGCAATTTCAGAAACGTGAACTAAACCATCCACGCCACCAAGATCAACGAAGGCACCGAAGTTCGTCAAACGTGCAACCTTACCTTCAACCGTGTCACCGGCTTGCAGCTTGGACATGATTTCTTCACGTTGAGCAGCGCGTTCTTTTTCAACGATTGCCCGGTGAGATAAGATCAAACGGTTTTCGCTTGGTTCAATTTCAACGATCTTGAATTCCAAGGTTTGACCCTTGAATTGCGAAAGGTCTTCAACGAAGTGGTCTGAAACCATAGATGCCGGAACAAAGCCCCGGACACCAGCATCAACCACTAAACCACCCTTAACCACTTGGGTAACAGGGGCCGTTAACGTGTGACCAGCTTCGAATTCTTTTTGAATGTCGTCCCAAACCTTACGGGCTTCCAAACGACGTTGTGAGAGCAAGTAACTCCCACCTTCTTTATCGTTACCGATACGTGAGATTACGACGAGGTCCAAGACGTCCCCGACTTTAATTACTGATTTAATATCATCGACTGGCTTCGTGGAAAGTTCCTTCTTGGGAACAACCCCTTCAATACCAATTTCACCGATACCAACAATTGCTTGTTGATCGTCATCGATGGCTAAGATTTCACCCTTAACGACATCGCCGACCTTAACGTTGTCCACGTTGTTCAACGCGTTCAGCAAATCGTTGTTATCATTGTTTTGACTCGTGCCATTTTCACTCATGCGAATATTTCCTCCTTGCGACAACTCTAAACACCATTTTATCTGATTATAGCGATAAAAGCTAGTAAAATGCCTATTTCTGTTGCAATTCTTTTTCATGAATGATTTCAGCAATCCGATCAGCCACTTGCTCAATCGATAACGAAGTGGTATCTAAGCGGATTGCATCGGCCGCTTGGGTCAATGGTGACACTTTCCGGGTGGAATCCTTCCGATCCCGCTCTTCAATCTCATGCTTTAACGTTGCTAACGGCGTTGTGATGCCCTTTGCCGCATTATCCTTCAACCGCCGTTGGGCCCGTTCATCCACACTGGCGACCAAGAAGATTTTCACTTCCGCTTGGGGAAGCACCGTGGAGCCAATATCGCGGCCATCCATCACAATCCCACCCGCATCAGCAATTTGTCGCTGACGCGCCGTTAATTCTTGCCGGATAGCCGGTAACGCAGAAACCTGGGAGACCGAGTTGGTCACATCGGGTTGCCGAATCGCTAACGTGACCTCAGTGTCATCCACAAACACCTTTTGAACGGGAGTCCCCGGCTCAAACCGAATCGTCATGTGATCCAGTAGGTCCTTGACCGTTGCTTCGTCACCTAAATCTGCGCCCGCTTGCAACGCCTTCCAAGTAATTGCCCGGTACATTGCCCCGGTGTCGCAATAAATGTAGTTGAAGCGTTGCGCAACAATCTTAGCGACCGTACTTTTCCCAGCTGAAGCGGGGCCGTCAATGGCGACCTGTAATCCTGGCTTATCCATCTTATATCAAACTCCTTATTTCGATTTATCTAAAAACTTTACCGTACCCGCAGACGCTGGCCGGGGTGAACGGTTGCCCCGGAAGACAGGCCATTCAGCTCTTCTAACTTCTGCACAGAAATACCAGCGTTCGTCGCCACCCGATAAATCCCTTGTCCGGATTCAACCGTGGCGTACTTAGAACCGCTGGCACTCGTGCTACTACTGGTACTTGATGAGGATGCTTGGTGACTCGATTGGCTAGTGGTGCTCGAAGTGCTCGTCGCGGTAGAACTGCTAGCGGCCGCTTCAGTTGAACTGGCCGTGGTTGCCGCCGTAGACGACTGACGCTTTTTCTTAGACGTCGTTTGGGCTTGCTTAGTCGTCTTCGACGACTGCTTCGAACTCGCCTTAGATTTAGGCTTCGCCTTCGAGGAATTCGAGGAGCTGGCAGCGACCTTCTCCGTATTCTGTGGCCGGTTGACCGAACTCTGCCGAGCTAAGCCATAGACCAGCGAGGCGGCTGCAATCACCACAATGATGGCGACTAAAATGATCGTAATCATTGTATTACTATGATTCTGACGCCGCATTTTGGTTCGGGACAAGTTCCCTTGATCGTCACGATCATCGGCAAATGATTGCTCCCATGGTCGCGACGTTTCTTCCTTTGTATGCTCGTCACGCTTCTGACTCATCATCCTAACCTCCCTGAAAAACTTTCAACGGTAATTGTAGCACAACCAATCCTGATAGCATAGCAATAATTGTTTAAAATGCCGGTATGACGGCATTCTTCAAAAAGTCTTTACCTCTGGCCGACACACGACCATCCCCCGAGATGGCTAGAGCCTATCAGCTGCTAATTGCATTAAATCCAGACAATGGGTTCAATCTAACCGGTCCGGCGCCTTGCTTCACCCCTCCGGTATCGCTGGGGCCGCCGTCAACAACCCTGCTAGCTGAGCCCGCCAATCACTGTTGGGGGCCGCCACTGCTTCGGCCGGTGTCCGCCGTAAGCCTAGTGCCGTGATATCCAAGTCTTGGCTTCCTGGCGCACAACACGTCTTGGCCTGGTGGTCCGGAGCGGTCTGGTCGAACGCCGTCAGCCAGTTTTGTCGTAGACACGTTGGCTCACGCACATAAGCCACCATCCGGTCTAGAGCCGCCCGCCGCTCACGTTCACGTCGCTCAAATAAGGCGTGAACGGCCGGTTCGGAGATCCCGTGGTCGCGGTAAAAGGTCAACAGCCGAATCCCCGGTTCTTCTAGGCTAAAGTGCTGGGGGGTCGCATAAAAGCGCCGAATCGTCACATCATCCGGTCGGTTAGTCTCGTTCAACGCCTGGGGCAACCGCTCATCCCCCGGCGCATAGAGCAGAATCGCCACACTGGTCTGACCATCTCGCCCCGCACGGCCCATCTCCTGAACGTAGCTCCCCAGGTCGGCCGGCAGGTGGTAGTGAATCACAAAGCGGATATCGTTCTTGTCGATGCCCATGCCAAAGGCACTGGTCGCACAGATTACCGCCAAATCATCCTGCATAAACTGCTGTTGAATCTTGAACCGGTCTTCACTGGACAATCCCGCATGATAGGCTGCGACCGCTAAGCCCGTCTGCTCTTGTAACCAGCTAGCCGTATCCGTCGCCTGCTGTTTACTGGAAAAATAAACCACACCGGGCGTCTGAAGCTGGCTGACCAGCCCCAAGAGCCGCTCACGCTTCTCCGTCTCATTAGCCACGGTCTCCACGTCCAAAAAAACGTTGGGCCGGTCGATGGGTTCCGCGACCACCGTGGGCGTCACTCGCATTTGCTTCGCAATTTCGATGCGCGTGGTGTGGTCAGCCGTTGCCGTCAAAAGAAGCGTCAGGGGCCGCCCCAATCGTTCACGAATTGCGCCCAACAAGAGGTATTCCGGCCGAAAGTCCGGCCCCCACTGCACGATACAGTGCGCCTCATCGACCACTAAGAGGCTTAAGGAAATCTGCTGAATCCGGCTCAACACGGCCGGTTGCGCCAACATTTCTGGTGAGAGAAAGAGGAAGCGGTACTGGTCAAGCTGGGCTAAAATCTCCTGGCGTTCCGTAAAACTGGTCAACGACGTCACGGCCGCTACCTGACGAAACCCCGCGACGCGCATCCGGTCCACCTGGTCGTTCATCAAGGCCAATAAGGGGGAAACCACCAGGACGCAACCCGGGTGACGGTACCCGTATAATTGGTAAATCAAGGTCTTGCCCGCGCCCGTCGGCAGGACGGCTAGCGTATCTTTTTGGTCTTCTAGTGCCGTGAGCGCCGCTTGCTGGCCCGCACGAAAGGTCGTATAACCAAAGACGCGTTCTAGACTAGCCGTTAGACTTTCCATGAGAATCCCCCCGTTTATCTTGCCAAATTGCCAACAGTCGAAACGTAAAAAAGTCAATTTTGGCTTGTACCGCCGGCGCCAAGTCCGTATACGTCCACTCGTCGATGGCCGCCGGCAACGCCGCCAATAGGGTCCGTTGCGTGGTCGCCGGTAACAACCGTTCGTACGGAAAGGCCGTCTCGGGCAACATAATCGCTGCCTCTAAGAGGTGTTCTCTGACCGTACTGGGCTTGATCCGCCGTTGCCGGGCAATCTGGTCCAACGTCCCCCCTGCCTGAACGGCAGCCAAAGTCGCCTGAGCGCTTTTCGTCACGGGAACCGTCCACAGCGGTCCCAGCAATCCCGCCAGAGGATCAGTAGCGACCTGGGCCGCTTGGGCGATCGTCACGACCGCTTCGATATGCATTAAATAGACCTGCCAAGCCGTCGTCTGCCACCGCACGGCCAACTGCTGGTTGGTCAACCCTGGCTGCTGATAGCCGGTGAACCCCGCCACCGTCACCGTTGCGACCCGCTCCGGCAATCGCGCCAAACTCCGGGTCAAAGTCGTCTGTAACGCCGTCCCCAACTGCCGACGGTCACTTTGGTAGAACCACCGCCGAACCAACTGCCGGGTCGCGAGGTCCGTGGCTAAGGGATAATACCGCTTGGTCCGGTGCTGATACTCCGAGACGACCTGAACACCTAGTAACAGGCGCTTTCGGGCGGCATTAATGTCTAGTTGGGGCCAGAGTACGGCGGTCTGCGGGACGAACGGTTGGGCCGCGTGCTGCGCCGCAACGCCCGCTGGAGTCAATCGCAACTGCGGTTGTTCTTCTGCCTCCCAAGTGGCTAATTGGCGATCCACCAATGTTTGGGCCGGGCCATCTAAACCGCCCCGCGTCAAGGCTTTGCCAAGGTCCAAGAGGTACAGTAGCCGGTAGCGCTGCCCCCAAAAAAGCGTCGACACAGTCCGCCGTCCCCGCAGAAGATTCTCAATGACGCGTAGACGCCGAGCCTGCTGGGAACTAAGTAGCTGTAACAAATCATCCGCCTCCAACGCGTCCACCTCCTTTTATCCATGAAACCAGTTTACCATACTCAAAAAGGGCCGACGCGACCGTCGACCCCGAACAAACAAATTTAAAATTGAATCTTTAATGTTGCGCGTGCTTAGCCAACCAAGGCTGCATCCGCCGGTGGAGTAGAATAAATAGGATGCCTAAGACGATACCCTTGATCAAGTTAAACGGAATGACCCCTAACAGAATCAACTGGTTCACGGGTAAGCCCAATGACATCCCCCAGACCTTCAGGTACAGGGGCGTAATCACACCCCAATTGGCCAGTGACAAGACCGCCGTGAGGCTTAAAGTCCCGGCCAGCACCGCCCACACTTGCCGCCGTAATTGGTTCGGGTGGGCGCGTAAGACCGCACTAATGGGCAACATGTAGGCCAAGTCCGCGATGAACGCGGTTAAAACCCCAATCAGATTCACGATGTCCATCCCGGTCGATACGAAGTACAGGAGCTCTTTAACTGCGGCAATCAGGATGGCGCCTCCGGGACCAAACACGCTCATCCCTAATAGGACCACCAAATCACTTAAATCCAACTTCATATAGGGCACAATGGGAATAATTGGTAATGAAATAAACATCAACACGTACGCGACGCCCGCAAACAGCGCCATCTCCACCATTGCCCGTACGCCCAATCCCTGTTGTTGACTCTCCATCAGCTGTTTCCTCCTTGCGGCCATCTTAGCGACGCAACCAAAAAAAGGTCTCGCCGCAGAAGGGCAAGACCTTGAAATTCACGTGATTATACGTAAAAACAACGTCCCATCTCCTGCATACCAGACTATACTGTCGGTCCCGGATTTACACCGGGTCAACCGCTCACGCGGGTCGCGGACTATTACCGCCGGTCGGGAATTGCACCCTGCCCTGAAGATGAACCATAGATTTAATTACGCTTATAATATACTAACTTTTTGTAAGATTGTCAACTAAAACTATTGAACCATGCCCGTCAAACGCTTCAACTCGGCCAATTCGCTTGGCTTCAGGTAACGTGAATCGCCCGCCTGTAAGCCCTTGAGAGTCAAGAATCCATACTCTTCTCGCTTTAGCTTCTCCACGGGACAACCCACGGCTGCCAACAGTTTCTTGACCTCATGGTTCTTCCCCTCATGTAAAACTAACTGCACAATGGCCGTATGTTTCTTCTGGTCGCTACTCAACAGCTTCAACTTCGCTGGGGCGTACGCCTCACCGTCGATGGTCATCCCCTGACGAATCTGCCGCATGGCATCGTTACTCGGAATCCCCGTGACTTTGGCCACGTAAGTCTTTTCGACCTCGTACTTAGGATGGGTCAACCGATTAGCCAGCTCCCCGTCATTGGTCAACAATAATAACCCGGAGGTATCATAGTCCAACCGACCCACGGGGTAAATCCGTTGTGAGACATTTTCGATCAGGTCCACGACCGTTTGCCGTCCCTTTTCATCATTGGCCGTTGAGACGACGCCCCGCGGCTTATACAGCATCACGTAAACGGGATCTTCATGGGTAATGGGCACATTATCCACGGAGACCTGGTCGTGCACGCCGACCTTGGTTCCTAGTTCCGTGACCACCGTTCCGTTGACCCGCACGTGACCGCTAGTAATCAACTTTTCGGACTGACGCCGTGACGCGACCCCGGCATGGGCTAAAACTTTTTGCAATCGTTCCATTAATTTTCATCTCCTGATTGGTTAAGGCTCTGGTTAAAAGCTTGTAAGAATAAGTCACCGTCAGGATGGTCCCCATCCGGATCGGGGGTCGCGGCAGCGGGTAACGGTGGTAAGTCCGTCAGCTGTTGCAGCCCAAAGTAGTCTAAGAAATAGGCACTGGTGCGGTAAAGCTTCGGCCGCCCCGGCTCATCCAGGCGACCGGCGTCTTCAATCAGACGCCGCAGAACTAATTTCTGCACGGTCGAGGCACTCTGGACGCCCCGAATCTCATCGATTTCGATTCGCGTGATCGGCTGCCGGTAAGCAATAATGGCCAAAACCTCTAAGGACGCCTGAGACAAGGTAGTACTTAACGGACTTTCAAAGTAACGCTTGATCAGGTCACTGGCGGCTTCCTTGGTCACGAGCCGATAAGTGGTCTCATTGACCATCAACTCCAGCGCGGAATCTGTATCCGCGGCATACTTTTGGGCCAACCGTTCTAAGGTGGCTAAGACTGCCGGCTTCAATAAGCCCGTGACCGTCGCTAGGTCCGCCACGGTCATTCCTTCATCGCCACTAACGAATAGTAGCCCCTCAATCTGTGCGAGTGGTGTCATGATCATCGTCTCCTTTAACAACTGCGTTCAACTGCAAGGGGACTAACCGACTCGCTTGGTGTAACGCGATTTGATGTCGCTTGGCTAATTCTAAAACGGCCAAAAAAGTCGTGACCACTTCCTCTAAGACCGGCGTCGGCCCGAACAAGTGATCAAAGGTCACAGGGTGCCGATTCAAACGGTGTAAGACCGTACGCATCTGATCTTTCACGGTAAAGCGCTCCGAGGCCACCCGCTGGGTCACGGGACGCGCCACCGATACCCGGTGGACCAACTTAAGCAACGCCGACTGCAAGTCTGCGACGGTCGTTCCCGGGGCCACGGTCAACGGCGTATCACTGGGCACCGCCATCGCGGAGCGGGTAAAGTGCTGCTGCCGTTCTTGGGCCCGGCGTTTCAGATCCTGGGCCGCTTGCTGGTACCGCTGATACTCTAGTAACTGGTTGACCAGCTCTTCTCGGGGGTCGCTATACGCTTCTTCGTCCGCCGCCGGGACCACCGTCTGTGGTTTCGGCAATAATAGTTTAGCTTTGATAGCCATCAGATTAGCAGCCATCACAAAATATTCGCCTGCCACGTCTAACCGTAACGTCTGCATCTGATGCAAATAATCCAGATACTGCGTGGTAATGGTGGCAATGCGAATATCATAAATATCCATTTCATTGGTTTTAATCAAGTGAAGCAATAGATCGAGCGGTCCCTCAAAATCACTGACTTGAATCAGCGGTTGACCGTCCATCGTGGTCTTGTCCATGTTGATACTCCCACTCTGCAATAATCTTGGCATTCGCCAACGTCCCCATCACCCGTTGTTGGGGAACCGTCGCGGCCAAGTCATCCAGCATGTTCTGGGCATTACGGGTGGTCTGCTTATCCGGCATCAACGTCAGTAAACGCACCACCACGTAGCGGCCCTGTTGCTCGGTGCCTAAGATGCCGGCAAAATCATCGCGGCGATCCTTCCACAAGTAAAGGGTCCGATCGTCGCTGGTCTGGTACCAGGTCAGCGCATGCTGGAGTCGGTCCCAATCCTTAAAGACGGGATCGAGGCTTAAGATCCCCATTGCAATTTTTTGATAATCGCTACGATACTTCAATAACATACTTGTCCTCCGTCTAAACGTCCACTCACTTTACCACACTTTAAAATCCGAAACAACTGGCGATCAGGCCCGGGGGTGATACCGGTCATACACCGCCGTCAAGCGTTTCTTAGAGATGTGGGTGTAGATCTGGGTCGTGGTAATATCCGCGTGTCCCAGTAGCTCCTGGACCACCCGCAGATCCGCCCCATTCTCCAAGATATGCGTCGCAAAGGAGTGGCGCAATGTATGGGGAGTCACGTCTTTTTGGATGTCCGCCAAGGCCACGTAGCGCTTGATCTTTTGCCAAATGGCCTGGCGGGTCAAGCCGCCACCATGGGCGTTCAAGAATAAGTAGGGACTGGTCCGCTGCTTCAATAGGACGGGCCGACTATGCTGCAAGTACTGCTGAATCCAATCGCTCGCCACATCACCAATCGGCACGATGCGCTCCTTGTCGCCCTTACCCAGGGTCTGAATCAATCCCATCTCCAGGTGCAAGTCGACCAGCTTCAAGTGGACCAGCTCACTGACCCGTAAGCCTGTCGCATACAAGACCTCCAACATGGCCCGGTCCCGGATACCGTATTTATCGGTCGTGTCGGGCGCCGCTAACAGGCGATCGACTTCCGCGACCGTCAATACGGCTGGTAAATGTTCGGCGTGCTTGGGCGCCGCCACGTTCGCCATGGGATTAGTGGTCGTTTGGTGGGTCTGCACCAGATACCGGTAAAACTTACGGAGCGCGGAGACCGCATGAATCACCGAATTACGCGCCTTGCCTTGACTGGTCAACGCCGCCAAATAATTCATCACGGTGACCCGGTCGACCTGTAAGAAGTCGCCCACTCCCTGCGTCTGCAGGTAGTCACCGAACTCCCGGACTTCCTGGGTGTAGCTGCTGACAGAATTGGCGGCCAGCCCCTGTTCAACGGTCAAATAGTGGCCAAAATCGGCCGTCATCATCGCTAACGTGGTCATCAACGTCCCTCCTCAGCAGTTCTAACCCTTAGTCGGTCGTATCCGGCGTGGTATCGGTCGTTGATTCTTCGGGTTGAACCAGCCAGAGTTCCCCATCGTGTTGGCTAATCCACCGTGCCTTTAACAGGTGGCCCACCGCGCGCTTAAATTGTCCCTTGCTGATTCCAAAGTACGCTTTAATGGCTGCTGGTGAACTCTTATCACTAAACTCGAGATGCCCCGCTTGGGAGTGCTCGAGCGCCGCTAATAGCATCGCTGAATCATCATCGATGGCTTCGTAAGCCCGTGGTTTCAGTGATAAATTAAGGGTCCCGTCGTCATGTACCCCGATGACCCGAGCGTGCAGTTCTTCCCCTAAACGCGGTTCACGTTCGCGTTCGCTAGGGTGAATGAACCCCAATTCAAAGTGATCCGTCATGACCCGAGTACCGACTAACTTCAACTGGTAAGCGGTCGCCGTCACGTTAGCGTTTTGCATGCTTGCCTTAGCCGGCTGGGCAATCGCTTGGTAAATGTCCGTATCCGCTAAGACACCCCATAACCGGTGCTTAGCGTCTTCTCGCAAGGCGATCAAGAGCCGGTCCCCCTGTTGCGGCCACAGTTCCATCATGTCTGGCAAGTCGTCTAATGAGACCACGATGTCCTTATCGGGTAAGCCGATGTTCACGAAGACCCCTAACTGCCGCTGGGTCCGGACGACCGTCCCCCAACCGTAGTGGTCAACCTGGGCATCCGGCGCGTTCCGGGTCATCGCCATCTGGTGATCTTCATTCTCGTAAGCAAAGCCGCGAAAAGTGGCGCCAGCACGCAAGGGTTTCTTGATTTCACTCTTCGCTAACCGAAAAGTGGTCCCCGCAACCTGCACAAAGTAATCCGTTTCGTTCTGGTCCGTCACGTTACCCGCAACGATTCGTCCTAATAAATTTTCCATAATTTCCTCGTTTCTACCGAGCGTTCTCGGTGATCCGTTCAAAAGCCTTACCTTGTATTTTACACGGAAATGGCAGAACTAGCGAGAGATTCCCCGATAAAATCCCGACGAATCATTCGCGTAACCGCCACCAATCGCCGGCTGCCCCACCGCTTCATGATTTGACCCGTTAAAGAACGTGGGCCCCAAGGTGGTTCATGCTGGCTGATTACTTGAGAGCCCACGTTTCAGTGCCAAATTGTCAAAAGTAGAGTCTGAGCATGTCGTCTCCGAAAAGCAAAAAGGGTTCGAGACAGACGTCTCGAACCCTTCCATTAGATTTCAGTTAAGCTTAAAGTGCGTTAGAAGCACCGTGGTAAACGATCCCACGACGAGAGTCAACGGTGATCAATTCACCATCAGAGATCTTGTCACTGGCACCAGCGGCACCAACGATGACAGGAATCCCCATGGAGATACCGACAACAGCGGCATGAGAAGTCAACCCACCGTTTTCAACGATAACGGCACTGGACTTTTCAATGGCTGGCAAGTAGTCCTTGTCAGTGTTCTTGGCAATCAGGATACTACCTTCAGTCACCTTAGCGTTGGCATCAGCAGCGGTGTTCGCGATAACGGCTTTACCGATAACCGTGTCATCACCGACACCTTGACCTTGAACTAACTTAGAACCAATTAATTGGATCTTCATCAAGTTCGTAGTCCCACGTTCGCCGACAGGAACACCGGCAGTGATCAGGATTAAGTCGCCTTCCTTAGCCAAGCCGGTTTCAACAGCCTTAGCAGCTGCTAAATCGAACATTGCATCAGTGTTAGAAGGCTTTTCCGTAACGATTGGGTAAACACCCCAGTTGACCATCAACCCACGACGGGTCCGGTCATCAAACGTAACGGCTAAGATGTTGGCATTTGGACGGTACTTGGAGATCATCCGCGCCGTGTAGCCGGATTCCGTAGCAGCCACGATGGTCTTAACCCCTAATTGGTTAGCGACCCGGGCAACGGAAGCACCGATAGATTCCGTAACGTCACCGTTATCGAAGTCTAAGTTGTCCCGACCAAAGTCCTTCAAAGCATTTTCAGCCTTGATGTCGATCCGGTTCATCGTCGTAACGGCTTCAACAGGGTATTCACCGTTAGCACTTTCACCAGAAAGCATGGTTGCGTCCGTACCATCAAAGACGGCGTTGGCAACGTCAGAAGCTTCGGCACGCGTAGGACGTGGGTTTTCTTGCATGGAGTCCAACATTTGGGTCGCCGTGATCACTGGCTTACCTAAGGCGTTGCACTTCTTGATCAAAGCCTTTTGAACCAAAGGCACGTTTTCCGTTGGAATTTCGACACCCATGTCACCACGAGCAACCATCAGACCATCGGAAACCTTGATGATGTCATCAAAGTTGTCGATACCTTCTTGGGATTCGATCTTAGGGAAGATTTGCACGTGTTCCATGTGCTTTTCTTCGAGGAGTTCACGAATATCCAAAACATCTTGTGGCTTCCGAACGAAGGAAGCGGCGATGAAGTTGATTTCGTGGTCCAGACCGAAGCGAATGTCATCGGAGTCCTTTTCAGTGATCCCAGGTAAGTTGATGGAAACGCCAGGAGCGTTAACACCCTTACGGGAACCTAAAACACCATCGTTTTGGGCAGTCACAACTAATTCCTTAGTTGCGTCATCCTTCTTGTCAACGACCGTGTCCAGCAGACCATCATCGAATAAGACGTGGCCGCCTTCGTGAACATCATCGTACAGGCCAGGGTAAGTAACCGCGATTTTTTCCTTGGTTCCTTCGATGGAAGCATCCATGGAGATCCGGAATTGATCACCGGTCGTGAAATTCAACTTACCACCTTGTTGAACGGTCGTCCGGATTTCGGCACCCTTCGTATCCAACATGATACCAACCGTCTTACCAGTAATCTTTTCCGCCTTGTGGACGTTTTCCAAACGGCCAAGGTGTTCTTCGTGATCACCATGTGAGAAGTTAAACCGGAAAATGTTAGCGCCGGCTTCAATCAACTTAACAATCGTATCGACGTCAGTACTTGCAGGACCAAGGGTACTTACGATCTTGGTTTTCTTCATTAGAAAAATCTCTCCTTTAGAATTGGCACGAACACAGCTTACCAAAAAATTCGGCAAACCAAAGTTTCGGCACAAATTTGATTCCAAAAGTATTTTAGCACTTTTAAAAATTTATGTCTGCTATGTTCGTCGAATTTCACTGAGTTTGTTTCTAAATTCTCAAAGTAAGCGTTTTCCGGCGACGTTTCCGTCTTTTCCGGGTTCCTTTTTTAATCATTTACTTATAATTAAGCGTCGTTTTTTTAAATTTTCGGGGCCACTTGATCCGCCGTGGGAATCGTGAAACCGAGTTCAGCGATATCCGCATCGAACGTCTTGACCGTGTCCACCGAAACCTGTAGCGCATCTTTACCAAACTTGGTCATCTTGGCCAGAATCTTGGGTGGCACCGTAATAATGTCACAGCCCATTCGATCAGCCTGAACGATGTTAAAGACTTCACGAGTGCTAGCCCAGAGGAGTTCCACCCCCGCCTTGGCGTGGCATAGCGTGGCTGCTTGCCGCATCAGCGGCAACGGATCGACACCCGTATCCGCGATACGGCCAGCAAAGACGGAAACAATGCCCCCGACTGCGGGATTCAAGGCGTCCACTGCCAATTGAACCTGTTCCAAGGTGGTAATGGCCGTCACGTTGACCTGAACCCCCGCTTGGGAGAGTTGAGAAATCACCGCCGTATTATCGGCCCCCGTTGCCCGAATGATGGGGACCTTGACCGCCACGTGCGACCCCAGGTTCGCCAAGACCAAGGCTTCCTTTAACATCTGGTCCGGTTGGTTCGCAAACACTTCAAAACTAATGGATTGGTCCGGAAAGGCCGCCACGGCCTCACGGGCAAAGGCTAGATAATCAGTAATCCCCGCGGCCTTCATTAAGCTGGGATTCGTGGTAAAGCCCTGGACGATCCCTTGAGCCGCAACCTGCTTCATCGCTGTAAGTTCTGCGCCATCTGAATAAACTTTAACGTTCAACTGCATTAAAAAAACCTCCAAAGTTCAATATCGTGTCATTGGTATATATCATACTAAAGCCGGTATTATAAGTCTAGAGGTTTTTTTAATTAAATTGGTCTATCCATTTTGTAAAACAACGTTGCCCCGGCCCATAAGCTGTTCCAACAAAGCCTGCAACGATGAATCGTCCGCCAACCACTGCCGTTGCGGCAGCACCCGCTTCTGGTCGGTCTGGGGTTGGTAAACGATGACCGGTACGGCTCCCGTATGGTGGGTCAAGAAGGTCGCCAGGGCTTGCGCCGTCTGGCGGTCATCGTGCTGGGCATCGACGCGAATGAACCATCGCGCTCCGGCCGGCAATTGCGTGGGCGCAGGCGCCATCTCCACCTGATCCGCCACGACCTGAAGCCCCCGCTCGCGCTCGACCTTACCGCGAATGACGACCACTTGATCCGTCGCTAACCACTCGGCCGCCCGCCGATAGGTGTTCGGAAAGACCGTGACCCGGACTTCTCCCGACTCATCACTGACCGTCAAGAAGGCCATAGGCTCGCCCCGCTTGGTCCGAATTGTCCGAATCGCCGTGATGTAGGCGACCAGCGTTACCCGGTTGACCGTAGCCAATTCACTGATGGGTTGGGCGTGACGCTTGGTCGCCAACTCACGGTACTGTTCTACCGGATGACCCGATAAGTAGGCGCCCAAGACGGCCTCTTCTTTAGTCAGCTTAGTCATCAAGTCCAGGTCTGGTCGCGCCTTCACTTTAGGGGCTAGCGCCGCGAACAATTCCACGTTATCTCCGGACAGCTCAACACTGCTCAAGAACTCCGGAATCGCCGCAATCAGCTCCGCCCGGTTATACCCGAAGTGGTCAAAGGCCCCCGCGTAGACCAAAGCATCCAGCAAGTCTTCCTTTCGGTATTTCGGCTCAATCCGTTCCAAAAACTGGTGTAGGTCATGGTACGGTCCCTGAGCATGCCGGTCCGCCAAGACGTCCCGCAAGAAGTCGCGTCGAACGCCCTTGATGGCGCTCAGGCCAAAGATGATGGCGTGGTGCTGCGTCAGGTTGAAGTAGGCCGTCGACTGGTTGATATCTGGTGGCAAAATGGTCACGCCGTGGCGCTTGGCCTCGGTGAGGTACAACTTGGTCTTGGTGGGCACGTTGATCACCGAATTCAGCAACGCCGCGTAAAACGGCCCCGGATAATGGGCTTTTAAATAGGCCAGTTGAAAGGCCAGCTTGCTATACGCGACCGCGTGTGACCGGTTGAACCCGTAATTGGCAAACCGGTCCATGTACGCAAAGACCTGCTCGGCCACGTCGCGGGGATAGCCCAGCCGTTGCGCGCCACTCACAAATTGCCGTTGCATGGCGTCCATCGTGGCCTTTTTCTTCTTACTCATTGCCCGCCGCAACAAATCGGCTTGGCCCAGCGTAAAGCCCCCCATGACGGAGGCCACCTGCATGACCTGCTCTTGATAGACCAGGATGCCGTACGTAGGCCCCAAAATGGGCTTCAGCGCCGCAGCTGGATAGGTTATCGGTTCTTGCCCCCGCTTGCGCTTCACAAACGTGTCAATGTTTTCCATTGGGCCGGGCCGGTACAACGCGTTGACGGCCGCGACCAATTCAAAGCTATCGGGTTGCAGTTGCCGCAAGACTCGCTTGATGCCGGCTGATTCAAACTGGAAGACCCCGTTAGTTTCCCCTTGGGCAAAAAGCTTCAGGGTCGCCGGGTCATTTAAGTCGATAGCGTTCACGTCCAGGGAATGGCCCGTCTGCCGCTTAACCAGCCGCAACGCGTTCGCTAGGATACTCAGATTCCGCAGCCCCAAGAAGTCCATCTTCAAGAGGCCGACCGCTTCAACGGTGTTCTTGGGGTACTGCGTCATCAGCAGCTCATCGCTTCCCGGTTGTAGGGGTACCAACTGCGTCAGGTCCCCCTGACTTAAGACGATGCCGGCCGCATGGGTCGAGTAATTACGGGGAAGCCCCTCTAATTCTTGGGCGGTGGTGAAGAGCAACCGGTTACGTTCACTATCCGCCACCAGGTTCCGTAAGCGTTGGGACTGTCGATAGGCTTCCGCCAAGGTCACGTGTAATTGGTTGGGAATCGCTGCGCTCCAGTCACTCATCTCATACGGGCTGACGCCTAAGACCCGCCCCACATCCCGTAGAGCGGCCTTAGCAGCCAGCGTTCCAAACGTAATGATCTGAGCGACCCGGGTATGCCCGTACTTATCATGCACGTAGTTGAGCACATCCCCGCGCCGATCATCCGGGATATCCAAGTCGATGTCGGGCATCTGCGCCCGCTCCTCGTTCAAGAACCGTTCAAATAAGAGGTGGTAGCGCAAAGGGTCGACCTCCGTGATGGCCAAAACATAGGCCACCAGGGAACCAGCCGCCGACCCCCGGCCCGGCCCCGTCTGAATATGGGCCCGGTGCGCGTAATTCATCACGTCCCAGACAATCAAAAAGTAATCATCGAACCCCATCCGGTGAATGACCCCCAGCTCCCGGTCTAACCGCTGTTGATAGTCTTGCGTCGGCGCATCTGGCAACTCACGTAACCGGCGCGCCAATCCTTGGGCACAGAGCTGTTGCAAATACGACTGTGAGGTCTGACCAGCTGGTGTCGGGTAGTGGGGAAGCTGCGGCTGCTGAAACTTCAGCGTGACCTGAGTTGCATCAGCTAACCGGCCCGTATTAGCGGCGGCTTGTTGCAGCAACGGGCTCGCAAACCGCTGCTCTTGATCCGCGGCCGGACGTAGCCAATGCTGACCCGCTTGCTGCTTGGCCGTTGCCGGATCATCAATGGTGGTTCCCGCCGCAATGGCCCGCAACACGGCCGTTGCAAAGTGGTCTTCCCGGTTCAGGTATGCCACGGGCTCCACGGCCACCAATGCAACCTGGGCCTGCCGACTAAGTTGGGCCAACTGGTCTTGGCGCTCGGGGGATAACGTCGGCGAAATTCCCAGCCAGACTTGATCCGTCCCCACCAGTTGCTGCAGTCGTTGTAGAACCTGGGCGGCCCCGGTCGTATCACCGGTTGCCAATAACTGATGCACCTCGCTATTCAGCGGCGCGACCACCATCACGTGCGTCAACTTAGCAGCCTGCTGTCCTAGATCCACGGGGCCTTGCCCCACCTGGGCGGCCGTCGAGAGTTGCATCAACTGTTGATACCCCGTAAAGTCGCGGGCAATGACCAGCCAGTCAAGATTGGTCGCCTGTTGCGCCACGATTCCTTGCGCCGTCAGCGTCAATCCCAGCAACGGTTTAATCCCGGACTGCTGGCAAGCGTTGTAGAAGGCAACCGCGCCGTACATGACATTTTTATCCGTCAGGGCCAGAGCGGTATACCCCCGTTGCTTGGCCGTCTGCACCAAAGCCTCAATGCGGTTAGGACTCTGTAATAAGCTGTAGGTACTCAGAACTTGTAGTGGTACGAACACACCGCTTCTCCCCTTTCTTATCCTGTCCATTATACCAGAAACCCCTAGAAAATCCGGAGAAACGAACGGACGTTCCAGCATCCCCCCACCGGTGTAGCCGGCCTTAAAATAAAACCGTGGTGATCGTCATCCGCCTTACCGGAACCTAATGTGCTATCAGGCCGCAGCACCTAATTCTATTATTGATGACTCTTATCACTTAAAAAAGACCTCATCCCCAGCAGGATAAGGTCACAGTGATTACTTGCGTAACGACGAGCGTTAGTTGTTTGTAGCCATGGTGTCAACCCATCAAATGTATGATGAGGCATACCACGGGCTCGAGGTCTAATAAGGGTTACGCCTTATCGTTTGGCTTTAACATCCCCCACGTTGATCCTTCCAATTTCAAACGTTAAAAACCATTGTTTTGGGACGCTCAATTTCCAGCCTCGTCAGGACCAACTGGTAAGACAGGTGATTATCACCGCCTGCCCCGTGACTAGACCAGGGTTGACTGCCTACCGGTAAAACCGAGTAAACGCCGCATCCAAGTCGCGATAGCCCGCCTGAACGGCATCGTCGATCCGGACGCCGTGGGTCTGGGTGCCCTGAATCCGGACAATGTCAAAGGTGTCAAAGCCCATGATCTCCGTAAACATCTTATCCAAATAGAGTCGGGAGAATTCCATGGGGGTGTAGCGGTCTTGGCGGGTATAGACACTCCCACTGGCCTGTAATAAGAGCACCCGGTAATCGTCGGTCATCAACCCCACCGACCCCGCTTCCGTGTACCGGAACGTCTCTCGAGCAACCAGGATATTGTCCAGGTAGTCCTTTAACCGCGCCGTGACGTTAAAGTTGTGCAACGGCGACACGATGACGATTCGGTGGTGGGCCTTGAATTGTGCTAATAGCTGGCGATTCACGGCGGCCGTGTGCTGCTCGTCCGGCGTCAACGTCACGTGTTGGGCCTGCTTGCGCCAGACACCCAAGAGTGCTGTCGTGGTCAGTTGCGGAATCTCGGTCCCGTATAGATTCAAAACATCGACGGTCTGTTCCGGGAAGGCCGTCTGATAGTGTTCTAGGAAGCGCTGGGCTAACTTGGCCGAATAGTGTTGATCATTTTGAAAATCTGGATGGGCGTTAATCAAAAGTGTGGTCATCTAAAAACTCCTTAGTGGTCTTGATTTGATATACTAAGCATAGCGTTGAATGGTGACAATCAATGACACCATTGAAAATCTTTTTAAGGAGTGGTTCCCATGACCCGTTCTGAACGGCTCAACCAAGAGCTAATCTTTCTCAGTAACCAAACCCAGTTTCATCTGGCCGACCTCATGACGAAGTTTCAGATTTCAAAACGCACCGCCTTACGGGACATTGCCGCCCTAGAACAACTCGGACTGGCCTTTTACGTCGATCCCGGTCGCTACGGCGGTTACCAACTGATCCACCGGCGACTCTGGATTCCCGTGACCTTTAACCTCCAAGAGGTCAACGCCTTGTTTTTCGCCATCAAAGCGCTCCGGCTCCTCGCCGTGACCCCCTTTGACCAGTCTTACCGGACCATCTACGACAAGCTCATGGCAACGTTGCCCCACCAGGAACAACAGACCGTCGACCGCCTCCAGCAAGTGGTCCACTACTACACCGTCACCAACCTGGACCGCCCCAACTTTCTCCCGGACTTACTCCCTGCCATCTTAAAGCCGCAAGTGGTCCATCTGACCTTGAACATTGCCCCCTACACCGGCGACTTTCAACTCTACGACCTCCTCTTTCGCCACGGCATCTGGTTCTTTAGCGGCTACCACTTGGCTGAACAGTCCTGGGGAATCTACCGCTGCGATGCCATCCAAGCCCTGACTCCCACGGACCGTGTCGCCCCATTTACCAGCAGCGACTTACCCCAGGCCTTTCAGCGGTACCAAGACGCCCATTACACGATTCCCTTCCGCTGTCAGCTGACCCCTCTCGGCCGAGAAGAAGTACAAAAGAACCGCTACCCCAATATGCACCTTGACCACCACGCCGACCAAGATTGGCTAACGGGCAAGTACGCGCCCAGCGAACAGGCCTACATGGTCCAATACCTCTTGGGTCTGGGTGCCCAGGTCAAAGTCATCGCCCCCGCCAGCTTACGCCAAGCCTACCTCACCGCCCTACACCAAATACTAGACCAATACAAAACGGGCCGTGTCGACCGTCCCTAAAGACGGCCTTCACGACCCAATTTCAGCAAGTTACGATTGAGCTTGGCGCCGTCGCAGAAGTGTTTCGCTCCCTAATAACGCCGCAAACCAAACCACCGACCCGATGACCGCCCAGCGGTTGACGGGATCGAAGCATAGCACCACGGTCACTGCAATAAAGAAGGCCATGGTCGCCCAGTTGGTCCAAGGAAACAGCGGCAACTTGAAGGGGTTGTGGCTGGAATCCATGGTCCGTTTGTACACCAAATGGCAGGCCAACAACGAACACCACACGATGATAAAGTTAGTCGTCGCCACGTTCGAGATCAACGTAAAGACCGTGCTAGGCATCACGTAGTTCAAGACCACGATCACCAACAGAATCCCGGATGAAAAGGCTAACGACCGTGCCGGCACGTTATACCGGTTGACCTTGCCCATCCACTTAGGCGCATTATCGCCATGGGACAACGTGAACAGGGTCCGACTGGTACTAAAGATGGCACTGTTGCAGGCCGACAGCGCAGCGGTCAAGACCACGAAGTTGATGATGCTGGCCGCGGCTTTGATGCCCACGTCACTAAAGACTTGCACGAACGGTGATTGAGCTGGCGTAATCGCCGTCCAAGGGTAGATGCTCATGATCACCAACAACGCCCCAACGTAGAAGAACGAGATTCGCAGGGGCAAACTGTTGATGGCTCGGGGCAGTTCCTTTTCGGGATTCTCAGCTTCCCCGGCCGTGATTCCCACCATTTCAATCCCCGTGAAGGCAAAAATCACGAGTGAAAACGACATCACAAAGCCACTCAGCCCCTTAGGGAAGAAGCCCCCGTGACTAACCAGGTTCGCCATGGTGACGGTATGGCCGCCCACCGTAGCGCTCGACCCAATCAAGGCCACCCCGGTGACAATCAAGGCCACGATTGCCACGACCTTGATCATCGAGAACCAGTACTCTAGTTCCCCGAAGGCACTCACGGAGAGCAGGTTGAACGCCAACAGGATCGCGATGATGATCAACGGCGTCAGCCACTGCGGGATTCCCGGGAACCAATAGCGAATATAGATCCCACTGGCCGTCAGATCGGCCATCGCAAGGCTGACCCAACATAGCCAGTAAGTCCAGCCAATCGCAAATTCATACTTCTTGCCTAAATATTGATTCACAAATTCCAAAAAAGAGTGTTTCCGCGTATCCGAGAGTAACAGTTCCCCCAACGCGCGCATCATCAGGTAACAGAAGAAGCCCCCAATGGCGTAGGCTAGCAGGATCGAAGGACCCGCCTTTTGAATGGCCGTCCCGGAACCTAAGAAGAGTCCGGTCCCGATGGCGCCTCCCAGCGCAATCATCTGAACGTGCCGCCGCTTTAACTTTCTTGCCAATTGCTGATTTTCCATATAGCCTCAACTTTCCTATTTTCAATTATCAAAACAGTGTAGCTTAAAATCAGCCTAAGAGCAACGATAGTCTCTCTAAACCGTCCGCGGGGTGAACCGCATTGCCCCCGATGCGCCACCAAAAATGCCTCCCTTCAACTGAAAAACCGTTAGAAGGCAGGCATTTTTAAAGCACTATTCGTAAGCAGAATCGCCTGAGTTTACGACTGGGCCGCCGCTTGTAAGGCGTGGGTGAAGGTCAAGTGATCGTCCGCCACGTCAATCGTGATCAGACTGTGGACCGGAATCTGCCCCGCAATCAGTTGTTTAGCTAACGGCGTCTCCACGTGAGTCGTGATAAACCGTTGCAACGGCCGCGCCCCATAGGCAGGGAGGTACCCCGCCTTCGCAATCCAGGCTTGAGCCGCCGGCGTAATGGTCAAGTCCAACTGCTGCTCATGCAGTCGGGTTGCCAGGTGACCGACTAACTTGACCACGATCTGTTGAACATCCGCTAAGCTCAGCGGCGTAAACATAATGGTCTCGTCAATTCGGTTCAAGAATTCTGGCCGGAAATGACTTTGCAGGAGCTGGGCCACCTGTTGCTGGGCCGTCGGGGTAATTTGTCCCTGGTCATTGGTCCCCTGCAACAGGATGTCCGATCCCAGGTTAGAGGTCATGATCAAAATCGTGTTCTTGAAGTCGACCGTCCGCCCTTGGCTGTCCGTCAGCCGACCGTCGTCTAGGACCTGTAAGAGGAGGTTGAAGACATCCGGGTGGGCCTTCTCGACTTCGTCAAAGAGTACGATGGTGTACGGGTTCCGCCGAACGGCCTCCGTCAGTTGGCCCCCTTCTTCGTACCCCACATAGCCTGGTGCTGCGCCCACTAATCGCGAAACGGACTCCTTCTCCATGTATTCACTCATGTCGATCCGAACCATGTGGTCTTCACTGTCAAACAAGTTTTCGGCCAGAGCCTTGGCTAATTCGGTCTTCCCGACACCGGTCGGCCCCAAGAATAGGAACGATCCCAGTGGCTTGGTCGGGTCTTGTAACCCCGCCCGGGAACGCAAGACGGCGTCGGCGACCGCGTTCACGGCCTGGTCTTGACCCACGACCCGGTCATGCAACCGGTCGCCTAGCTTCAACAATTTCTCCCGTTCGCCCTGAACCAGCTTGGTCACCGGAATCCCCGTCATTCGACTGACGACCGCCGCGATTTCATTTTCCGTAACGGATTCAGAGACCAGCCAGTGTTGCTGCTGATCCTGC
The DNA here is from genome assembly GCF_032197885.1 of Levilactobacillus namurensis. Lineage (NCBI taxonomy): Bacteria > Bacillati > Bacillota > Bacilli > Lactobacillales > Lactobacillaceae > Levilactobacillus > Levilactobacillus namurensis. Next base: position 1,463,508 of record NZ_CP134159.1, read on the forward strand.
TGTTCTAAGGCCGCCAACTCCTTTTGCAACTGTGGAATCGTCCCGTGTTGCAATTCGGCGGCCTTGTTCAGATCGTATTGGCTTTCGGCATTGGCTAGTTCGCGCTTCGCCTGATCAATGGCCGTCTTCTTGTCGCCCAGTCGCTTGATGGCGGCCTTTTCGTCGTTCCAGCGTGCGCTCAACTGGTCGACCTTTTCCTTGGTATCAGCCAATTCCTTCTGGAGCGTCTTCAGGCGTTTCTGCGACGCCGCATCGGTCTCCTGCTTCAGCGCCGTCTGTTCGACCTGCATCCGCATTAGTTGCCGCCGGGATTGGTCCAAGGCCGTAGGGGCTGAGTTCATTTCCACCCGAATCGAAGCGGAGGCCTCATCGACCAAATCAATCGCCTTATCCGGCAAGAACCGGTCGGTCAGATAACGGTCCGACAGCTTAGCCGCCGCCACCAAAGCGTTATCGTGGATCCGAACGCCGTGATGAATCTCGAAACGTTCGCGCAATCCACGCAGAATCGTCACCGTGTCTTCGATGCTGGGTTCTCCCACTAAGACCCGTTGGAACCGACGTGCCAGGGCCTTATCCTGCTCCAGATACTGCCGGTATTCATCGAGCGTCGTGGCCCCAATCAAGTGAAGCTCTCCTCGGGCCAGCATTGGCTTTAAGAGGTTACCGGCGTCCATACTGCCTTCGGACTTGCCGGCCCCCACAATATTGTGGATTTCATCAATGAACATGATGATCTGGCCGTTACTCTTGGTGACTTCCTTTAAAACGGCTTTCAATCGTTCTTCGAATTCTCCCCGGTACTTGGCCCCCGCAATCAGGGAACCTATATCGAGTGAGAAAATCGTCTTATCCTTTAAATTGTCCGGGACATCTCCCCGGACGATTCGTTGTGCGAGTCCCTCAACGATCGCCGTTTTACCGACCCCTGGTTCCCCAATCAAGACCGGATTATTCTTGGTCTTGCGGGATAGAATCCGAATCACCGACAAAATTTCATCATCCCGCCCGATGATTGGGTCGATCTTGCCACTGCGCATGGCCTTGACCAGGTCTGTCCCGTACTTCTCTAAGGCCTTATATTGGTCTTCTTGGTTCTTCGAGGTCACCCGCTCACCGCCACGCAACTTCTCCACGGCTTGGCGGAGCCGCTGTTCCGTGACGCCCTGTTGCTTCAGATAATCGGTGAACGTCTCCCCGGTCAGTTGCATCACCGCGATTACGACCGTATCAATCGCCAGATACTCATCGCGATAGCTGGCCCGAATCGTATCGGCCTTTTGTAACAGCTCCGTGAGGTTCCGCGAAAACTCTTGACCATATTGAACGCCACTGCCCGTGACGGTGCTGATACCGTCCAACTCACGATCCAGTTCGGCATCGAGCTGAGCCGCATCCGCCCCCGCATCTGTAAAGAGTTGGCGGGCCAACTCTCCAGGTTGCACTAAGAATTTAAAAAGGTGCGCTACCGTGACCGCTTGGTGCTTACGCGTCATCGCAATCTGCTGGGCCTCCGCCAGTGCATCGCTTAAGGCCTGTGTAAACTTTTCTGGATTCAAACCGTCGTCCCCCATTCAAATGACTGTTATTTTTATGGTTAAAAAAGAGGCAAACCAAGGTTTACCTCAACTTTCACTCATATTCTAACCGATTCTAAGCCAAATTCAAAATAATTTGACCAATTTTGACTAATTAAATTAAGCCTGTTGTTCCGCCAGTTCCGCAATCTTAATCAGGACGTCCGTCGCCCGTTCCATGGTTTGTTCGGACACGTATTCGAACCGACCGTGCATGTTTTCGCCCCCGGCAAATAAGTTCGGCGTCGGTAACCCCATGAACGAGATCTTCGACCCGTCAGTACCGCCGCGAACCGGGAAGATCAGCGGCTTGATGTTCAAGTCTTCGTAAGCTTCCTTGGCCAGGTTCACCACCGTCATGTCCTTTTCGATTACTTCCCGCATGTTGTAGTACTGGTCCTTAATCGTGACCTGAACTCGGTCCGACCCAAACGCTTGGTTCATCTGGTCGGCCACACCTTGGAAGAGCTTCTTGCGGTCTTCGAAGACGTCATGGTCGTGGTCCCGAATAATGTAACTCAGGTGGGCCGTATCAACGTCGCCCGTCATCTTGTATAAGTGGAAGAAACCTTCCCGGCCTTCCGTCTTTTCCGGACGGTCATGTTCCGGCAAAGCCGCGTGGAAGTCCATGGCGACCTGTGACGCGTTGACCATCACACCCTTGGCTTCAGCGGGGTGCACGTTGGTCCCGGTAACGGTGACCTGCGCATCTGCAGCGTTGAACGTTTCGTACTCCAGTTGCCCCAGGGGACCCCCGTCGACCGTGTAGGCGATATCGGCCCCGAAGTCGGCGACGTCAAAGTGGTCCGCCCCCGTCCCGATTTCTTCATCCGGACCCAAGCCGATTTCAATTTCACCGTGCTTGATTTCAGGATGGGCAATCAAGTATTCCATGGCCGCCATGATCTCGGCGACCCCGGACTTGTCGTCAGCGCCTAACAGCGTCTGACCATTAGTGGTGATCAACGTCTGGCCCGCGTAGTTCTTCAGGTTCGGGAAGACGGCTGGGTCCAAGGTGTACTTGCCAGCGGCATCCAACTTGATGACCGACTGCCCATCATAGTTTTCCACGATCTGGGGTTGAATGTTTTCGCTGTTGAAGTCGGCCGTATCGAAGTGGGAGATGTAGCCAATCTTCTTGACGGCTTTATCCGTGTTAGCTGGTAAGGTAGCGTAAACGTAAGCCGACTGCTGATTGATGTGCACGTTCTTCAGCCCAATGGCCGTCAAGTCCGTGACCAAGCCTTCAGCGAATTCTGTCAACCGGGGCGTTGACGGCACCGTGGTCGAGCTAGGATCCGAACGGGTGTTGATCTTCACGTATTTCAAAAAGCGGGGAATCAAGTTTTCGTACTTTGCCAAAACAAATCACTCCTCAATTAAGTTTAAGTTCCAAAGTTAGTTTACGCGTTTTCCAAACTAAAGAAAAGTAAACGGGTCAGTGTTCAACGTTGATGCCTGAACCGACACCGGCCAATCGTTTTCGGTCGCCCACGTGGTAAACAAGCGGGTCAGTTCAACCTGACAGATACTTTCAATGTGGTGTCCCGGATCCACGACGCTAAGTCCCGCCGCTAACATGTCTTGGGCCGGATGGTAGGAGACATCCCCGGTGACGTAGACGTCGGCCCCCTGCGACACGGCCGCGGTGTAAAACTCGCTGCCACTGCCGCCCAATACGGCGACGCGCTGGACCGGTGCCTGGGGCGTCTGACTGATCAGCCGCAGTCCCCGCACGTGAAAGACCTGCTTACAGTGCTGGGCGAACGCCTGAACCGTCGTGGGTGTTGCTAAGTTGCCGATTCGTCCCATGGTCACGTCCGCAGTCGCCGCTGGGCCGTTGCTGGGCACTAGTCCCTGACAATCTTGCAAACCTAGGGCCGTCGCCAGCCAATCGTTCATCCCCCCTGGCGCACTGTCCAGATTCGTGTGGGCCGCATAAACCGTCAGGTGGTGGGCTAGGATGGTCGCATACATCCGGTTTTGGGGGTTACTCAGATCCAGCGTCTTGGCCGGATGGAACATAGCCGGATGATGGGCGAAGATAAAGTCGGCCCCCACGTCGATGGCCTCTTGGACCGTTTCCGGCCGAACGTCTAAAACCACCAAGATTTTGTGGATCGGCGCTTCTAAATCGCCTAACTGCAGGCCCGGGACATCCCAGGGCTCGGCCCATCCCTTAGGGGCAAACCGCTCGAATCGTTCAACAAACTCACGCGCTAACACGTTCTAAGACCTCCTCAATCTGTGCCAATTCCGCCTGCAACGCCGCAACCTTCGCCGTCGGTACCGTCTTAGCCGCTTGGACTTGACGTAAGACCTCCCGGGTCCGTTGCGCTTCGTGCCGCCATTTCGCCACGAAAGCCGCGTTCGGCGCCGCCAATAAGTAAGGGCCGAAGCGCAACTGTTCTTCCGTGTACGTTTGCGGGTGGTCGGCCCGGTCCGCGACCAAGACTTCGTAGATGTGGCCGTCTTCGCTAAGAATCTGCTCGGCCTGCAACTGGAAGCCGTGGGTCATTAGGAACTGCCGGACCTGCATCGCCCCCACGTTGGGTTGAAGGACCAACCGCCGGACACCCGCCAACCGGTCAAAGTCCTGCGTTAAGATCTGGGTAATCAGTGCCCCGCCCATCCCAGCGATGGCAACCGTGTCGATCTGATCGGTCGGTTCAATGGCCCGTAACCCGTTGGCCAACCGCGCCGTCAGTTGATCACTAAACCCTTCACGGGCAATCTCGCGTTGGGCATTTTCAAAGGGGCCCCGGACGACCTCGCCGGCTACCCCACCAGTAATAATACCGCGTTTGAGTAAGTTGACGGGCAGGTAGGCGTGATCCGTGCCAATGTCCGCCAACCGGCTTCCTTGAGGAATATAGTCGGCGACCGTAGCCAGCCGTTGTGATAAGTGATCTGCGTCCATGTCTGAACATCCTTTCTGGTAAAAACTGATTACTCTTAGTATAAGCTAGTCGTCGCGATTTAGATAGCGCCAACCCGTCAGCAATCCTCAGATTATTGGCAGCCCTAAAACTCTAACACCGGACCACAACTAACCACTTAGGACAGCAAAAATGGGACGCCTAGAAAATTGCTTCCTAGACGCCCCATTTTTCATCACCGATGCCGCATATCTAACTTATTCTTCGCGAGAATGCTTAGGTGTTCGTTGTTCATCCGCGTTCCGGGCAATCCCAGAGTACGGGTACGTGATCTTCATCACGGCCGGCATCACGATTGGTAACAGGATGATCAATAAGACAATCCCCAAGATGACGGCTAACGCAATCTGGATCAACGTCATGACACCCGACGGCATCAACGCCGCAAACGTCCCGCTTAAGATGATTCCAGCCGAGATGACCACCGTTCCGATCACCGTAGCGGCCTGTAACATCTTGTCGCTAGTTGCTCCCGGTTCGTGGAGGTACTCCCGGTACTTCCGCATCAGGAAGATCGAGTAATCGACCCCTAAGGAGATCAACATCACGAAGGTAAAGAACGGCGTGTTCCAAGTCAACATATCGGTTCCCAATACGGGCTTCACTAACCAGTGAACCAACGTCAGGGCCCCAGAGTAAGCTACGACTAGGATACCCTCGATCACGATTGGCTGAACCAGCGAACGGGTGACCACCATCAGCGCAATAAAGATGCCGGCTAGCATGATGATCACGGTCCGGGTGAAGTCCCCGGAAGCCATCTCGTTGATATCGTTGGTCTGTGACGTGTTACCCCCAAAGGCAACTTGGGCGTTCCCCAAGCTAGTCCCCTTAAGGGAGCCACTAACGACCTTCTCAAGCTTCGGTAACCGAGCCATCGCCGCAGCGGAACTTGAATCATCGTCCAAGACCACCGTTAACTTGGTCAGCTTCTTATTCGGCGACAGATAAGTCTTCAGTGCTGGTGCGAAACTAGCACTGTGCAACTGCTTAGACGGGATGTAGAAGGTCTTGGCCGCCGCAGACTTCTGTAAGCCCTTGAGGTACCCGTTGGCGGACCCCACTCCGGTCGAAACACTGGAGAGACCGTTCGTGGCCGTTCCCAGGCCGGACTTCAAGGCCGCCAATTGTTTACTAGTAGCGGCAAGCTGGGTCGCCATAGTCTGGTTACCACTGGCTACTTGGCGCGCTCCTGAGGCCAGTTGGCCGGTACTTGCGGCTAATTGGTTTGAGCCGCTGGCCACCTGACTAGCCCCCGAAGCTAATTGCCCGGTGCTAGATGCTAACTTGTTGGTTCCAGCCGCCAAGACGCTCGCGCCGGTAACCAGCTGTGGAATCCGACCATTGATCGTGTTCATCGCGGACGATAATTGTCCCGTCGCACTCGATAACTGGCTGGATTGGGAGCTGGCCGCTTGCAAAGCGGTCGCTGCCCCTGGTAAGACCACGTTGGCCTTTTGCGCCAGCGTCGCCACTGCCGTTTGTAAGGTACTGGTCGAGCTTTGGAGACTCTGCAGCTGGCTAGCGACCGTCTTATCGGCGTTACCGATGGCGGAAGCGTCGCTACCAATCTTGGCCAGTGAGCTATTCAGTGTCGACGTCAATTGCTTTTGCGCCGCCGTTTGCTTAGCCAAGACACCGGACATGACCTGCTTTTGTGCCGCAGATAGCGGTGCGCCCGCAGAGGTGAAGGCTGCTTCAACTTCGGACATAGAAACCGAGTTGACTGTCCCTACAGAGTTTTTAATGTTTTGCAGTTGTGTTGCGATGTCCTTGGTCTGGTTCCCAATGGTGGTCAGTGAACTCGTGACGCCACTGGTACTACCCGTTGAGCTCCCGGCAACCTGGGTGTTCAACTGCTGGATAGCAGCGTTTAACTGTGGTAAGGCAGCTTCTAGTTGCGCCAGTTCAGCGGCTTGCTTGCCACCCGAAGCCGAGGACACCTTGGTGTTCAACTGGTTCAAGCCGGCCGTGACCTGACTGATCCCGCTTTGCAGGGTCTGGGTCCCGTCACTCAGGCTTTCAGCACCACTAGATAGGGATTGACTACCACTATTCAGCTTGCCGGCCCCTGAGCTGACTTGAGAGGCCCCACTGGCTACCTTTTGGGTCCCATTATTCAGTTTGTTGGCCCCAGAACTGACTTGAGAAGCCCCACTCGCCAATTTATTAGCGCCGGAAACTGCGCCGGAAACGTTTTGACTGGCTAATTGGCTATGGGCCGACTTAAGACCCTTATTGATCTTATTGACCCCTTGCTGGGCCTTGACCAGGCCACCCGTGACCGTACTCATCTGGTTACGTACGTACAATGCCTTAATGGCCTTGCCGCCTGGTTGGGTTACGGAAGCAACCGTTTTGACCCCGTCGGATTGCTGCAGTTGTTTCGTCAACCGGTCAATCAGCATCAAGGATTTTTCATTGTCTAACTTATGATTGCTTTGAATGTAAATGGTCGTTGGTTCCGCCGTCCCCTTGGAGAAGTGCTTTTGAACAACCTTGAACCCTTGCTTGGCGGGAACGTTATCCCCGATTTCAACCAAGTTATCGTAATCCAACGTCCCGTGCGACGTTAAGGCCAGTGGAATGAAGATGATTCCCGTGATAATCAACGTGATCACGGGGCGAATCATCGCATGCTTGGCCATCCCGTGCCAGAGACGACTGTCGCCTTCACCCTGGAACTTCTTGACTGGCCAGAACATGTGCGGTCCGCAGATGGCCATAAAGAAGGGGTTCAAGGTTAATAGAACGGCTAACAGAACCACGACCCCCACGGCGATACCTACCGCCGAACGGTACAGGGAGAAGTTGGCAAAGCCTAAGACACTCATCCCAATTAAGACGGATAAGCCGGAGTACAGAACCGTCCGACCCCCGATGCGAATAGCTTCCCGGGTGGCCGTATACCGGTCCTTACCGTTCGCCAGTCGCTCACGAAACTCGTTATATAGGAGGATGTTGTAGTCCGTCCCAATCCCAAACAACACAATCACAATAAACACTTCGGTGAAGTTGGAGAACGGGAAGTTGAAGCGGTCAACTAGATTAGCGACCACCGAAACGGACGTGATGACCGATACCGCCACCGTCAAAAGCGAGAACAGCGGTGTAACTGGTGACCGGAAGACGAACCACAGGACCAAGAAAATAAAGATGGCCGCAATGATCTCCGTCTTTTGAACCCCCGCCTGGGTAGCATCGGAAAAGTCTTGATTCAAGACGTCCGCCCCAGTGACGTAGGTCGTTACCCCAGAAGTCTTAGCCAATTGGGTGATCTGCGAACGAATCTTCGTAATCGAATGACGCGACGTCTGATGAACGTTCAGCTGGAGTAGCTGGGTACTCTTATCCTTTGAGATCAGCTGGGAAGCGGCGGTCGAACTATCGCTCGCTGCCGTGATCGACCGAATCTGGTACTGGTCCGCGTGGTTCTTGATCCGTTGGACCGTTTGGTCGATGTGCTCATTTTGCGTCTGGGTCAGTGCCGAATCGCCGTTGTTGAAGACCACGACCACCGCCGTGGTGCCCCGCTGCGAACGGCCCCATTGTTTCTGCATGTTGGTGGCCCGGGTACTTTGATAATTGCTGGGAACCGTAATCTGGCCCTTATCTGCCACCAACTTACTCATGTTCGGAATCGTGATCACGGCTAGCATAACAATCACCAGCCAGCCGATCACGTTCCAGATGTAATGCTTATTCATCCATCGCATGGTTGTTTACTACCTCCTTAAAATTCTCTTCTCTCTCCTTAAAGAACCTAACGGGTCAGCCACTTGGTCCAGTCTAACTGCAAGGCTTGCGTGCCATCCGTCGGTAAGACCGCTCCAATCGTCAATGTCGCCAATTGCCGCCGGTACTGCGCCTCGGCCTGGTGGAAGACGGCCATGACGTTGGCCACCGGTTGCTGGTCCTTGAAATCTTTCAATCCGTAAGTTGCTACGAACGCCTGCTTACGTTTTAAGCCAAAGACCTTATTGACTAATCCGGTGTTCTTGACGAAGGGTTGGTGACCCTCAATCGCGTCAAAAACGTCTAACAAAGTAATCTCATGAGAATCACGCGTTAAGACGATGCCCCCGTCCCGGCCAGGAACCGTTCGGACGATCTTGGCGACGGCCAAATGCTGCACGATTTTTTTCAAGTAACTGGTCGAAATATCCAGCCGCTCTGCCACCAAGCGACTCTGCAAAGGGCGATTACGGTCCTGGATACCAAGTAAGGCCACGATACATAACGCTTGTTCTAAACTGGGCTTCGCTTTCACGATCTGCCTTCCCCTTTCCCGTTATGAAAATCTTAAACGAGATACATTATATCCCCTTTAATGAATTTTTCAATACTTTACCCCTAATAAACTAACTCGAATCGGATTGATTTTTTATGTAAACGGTTTCTACCAAACCATTCTCCATTAATAAAGGCCCCATCGGCATCGTTTGCCAATGGGGCCTCTCTAGTTAAACCAGGCTAACTCATCACTAAATTCTCACGGACACTGGCCGGGACCTTTTGTGTCGCCACACGTTCCCACGATTCCACGTTCTGTCCCTTCGTGGTAATCGCTAAGTAGCAATGTGGTTTGAGGCGCCACTGGGACTCGAACGCCAGTGTGCGCGCATCCCCCTTAGCCGTATACGTCACCAGCTGGTAGCGGTATTCCTTCTCACCCGCCCCACCAATAAACGAAGAGACTGGTTTTGCCGTGGTTGAAGCATAGACCGTTTCGGTCTTCACCAACGGATTGACGTTGTCGACGGCCATGGCCAGTTCGGAATGGCGGTTCTTAGTCAGGCTAGGAACGATTACCGCCCCGCCTACGATCAAGCTCCCCAACACCACAATACCTAAAATTAACTTCCCCAAAATTTTCATGTTTTCTCTCCCTGTTCGGTTAATTACTCGACTAACTAAGTGAGTAACAAAAGTATACCTAAGCTTACCCCTTTGGTCAACCCCTAGAATGAATTTTGACGTTTTTCGCGTCTTCCTAAAAATGGCCTGCTTTTTACGGATTAATCAGTGTCACGACAAAAAAACACGCATCAGCCATAGCCAATGCGTGTCAGGGTTTATTTATCCTATTCCAAGAAGTCTTTCAGTTGCTTGCTCCGTGAAGGGTGCCGTAACTTCCGTAAGGCCTTGGCTTCGATTTGCCGAATCCGTTCCCGGGTAACCCCGAAGACCTTGCCGACTTCTTCCAGCGTCCGAGTCCGACCATCGTCTAGGCCGAACCGCAACCGCAAAACATTTTCTTCCCGGTCAGTCAACGTGTCCAGCACGCTTTCCAACTGTTCCTTTAAGAGTTCATAAGCCGCATGGTCAGCCGGACTCGTTGCATCCTGGTCTTCAATGAAGTCACCCAGGTGTGAGTCATCCTCTTCCCCAATTGGGGTTTCCAAGGAAACGGGTTCTTGAGCAATCTTCAGGATCTCACGAACCTTTTCGGTTGGCATATCCATTTCCGCCCCAATTTCTTCAGGCGTTGGTTCCCGCCCTAAGTCTTGGAGTAATTGCCGTTGAATCCGAATCAACTTGTTAATGGTTTCGACCATGTGGACCGGGATCCGAATCGTCCGGGCTTGGTCCGCGATGGCCCGCGTAATGGCTTGCCGAATCCACCAAGTGGCGTACGTGGAGAACTTGAACCCTTTCCGGTAATCGAATTTCTCGACCGCCTTCATCAGGCCCATGTTCCCTTCTTGAATCAGGTCCAGGAATTGCATCCCCCGACCGACGTAACGCTTAGCGATGGAAACCACTAACCGTAAGTTGGCTTCCGCCAATTCCTGCTTGGCTTCTTCGTCGCCCTTTTCGATCCGTAAGGCTAAGGCCACTTCTTCGTCCGCCGTTAACAGGTTAACCCGCCCGATTTCCTTCAGATACATCCGGACTGGGTCGTTGATCTTAACCCCGGTAGTCGTGGAAGCTTCCTTTAATTCTTTCTTCGAAACCGCCTTTTGGGCTTTCACGGCCCGTGGGTCTGGTTCACCCTTAGCATCGACCACGCTGATCCCGGCATCCGAGATCGTCTCTAACAACTTATCCATCTGCTTCGCATCCAGCGAGTACGGGGAAGCAACTTTATCCGTTAATTCATCGTACGAGATGTTGCCGGCCTTTTTCTTGTCCTTGATTAGGGCTCGCACCGTCTTGTTGTAAGCTTTTTGGTCAAACATTGGTTGATCCGTGGTCTTTTTTGCCATTCAAATACCCCCTAGACTAAACTTGCTTGTTCGCCTGTCGTTGTTGTTCCAGCTGCACAATCTCAATCACGAGTTGCCGTTGCTGGTCCGCGTCACCCAGTCGTGTGGCTTCGCTCAAAGCCCGCTTTTTATCACGTAGCTTGGCATCCAACGGGGCTTCATCCATGATGACCGTTAGATAGTCATCGATTTCCTGCGGGGTGACCGCCGCTAAGGAAATGGTAGTCTCCAACTCGATCACGAGTTGTTGTAACCGCTCCTCTTGGATAAAGTCTGTAAACTGGGCGCTCTGGTAAACTTGATGCGTTTGAAAATAACCCTGGGCCAGGGTATAAATCACTTGATAATCGTCATGCACGAAACAGAAGTTGGGCACCGAACTCACCTTCGCCCACACGTTGCGGTCGTGCAATAACCAATAAAGCAGGTAACGTTCCGCCCGCTCTAACCGGGTCATCGGCCGGCGTTGCTGGCGAACCGTGACGGTCGGAGCCGTCGGCGGCGTTCGCGAGGCCGCCGTTTCCTGGTACCGGTGCCGTTCGACTTGGGCCGCTGTTTGTTGCCGGACTTGCTTGAGTTGGGCCACCAAGGCCTCCTTATCCAGGTGAAACTCGGTCGCCAACTGATTCAAGTACAGGTCCAACGCAACGGGCTCCTTGACCTGTGCCAATAGCGGCATTGCGTCGTTCAGGTACGCCAAGCGCTCACTATCCGTCTCCAGCGCCCGGTCCCGCCGTAAATACCGCAATTGAAACCGAATCGGCGTTTCTTTAGCGCTCTGCATCACCTGCCGGAAACCTTCGTCCCCGTGTGCGCGCCGATACTCATCGGGGTCCTGCCCCTCCGGTAGCTGAATCACGCTTAACGCCAGATGACTATGCTCGCGCAAGAGACCAATGGCCCGTTGCGTTGCGCGCTGACCAGGCGTATCACCATCATAACAAATATTCAGGTGATCCGTGGTCCGCTCGATCGCGTAAATCTGCTCCGTGGTCAGACTGGTCCCCATGGACGCAATCCCGTTTAAAACCCCCGCTTGGGCGGCCGAAATCACATCCATATAGCCTTCGAACAACGTCACTTCGCCTGCTTCCCGGATTGCCGGGCGCGCTAGGTCGAAGTTAAAGAGCAACCGACTCTTGGTAAAGAGCGCCGTTTCTGGACTATTCAAGTATTTCGGTTGGTCTTCTTGCTTTTGGAGCACTCGCCCCGAAAAGGCCGCTACGTGCCCACTCGCGTTCCGTAACGGAAACATGACGCGCGCCGTAAAGCGATCCCGGAGTTCGCCCTGCTGGTTTTCGATGAAGAGGCCACTCTGCCGTAAGAGTTGATAGTCGGCTTGCCGCTGATCAAAGAACGGCTTCAATAACCGTTGACTCGGCGCAAACCCCAATTGATAGGTCTCAATCGTCGCATCCGTTAATCCCCGGTTATGCAGGTAATCCAGCGCTGGTTGGCCCATCTCCGTGTTCACCAGGATATGGTGATACAACTTAGCAGCTTGCTCATGCAACGCGATCAATTGCCCCGTCTTTGAATTCGTAGCTGGCGCGTTGGCGTCTTGGCGATACTCACTGTCTAGGTCTACGTGACTAAAGTCAGCGACCTTGACCACTGCTTCAGGAAAGCTAACGTGCTCCAGTTCCATCAAGAACTTAAAAACGTTGCCGCCCCGACCACAACTAAAACAGTGAAAAATCTGTTTATCTTCCGAAACGGAAAATGACGGGGTCCGTTCCTCATGGAAGGGACAAAGGCCAAATAAGTTCTTACCAGATTTCTTTAATTGAACGTACTGGCCGACCACATCCGCAATGTTCGTCGCCGTCCGGACCGTTTCAATTACTTCTTCAGGAATCTTCGCCATCATTAGCCCCCTTCCCATTCAGTTCCCGCACAGTCCTAGCCTTGAAAAGCCGCACCCCGGAAACCCGAAAAGTGCGACTTGTTGACTGGAATTCGTGCGTAGAAATACATAATATATAATACCACGAAGCGCTATTTTGACCAAGTAAAATGGCCTAACTTTCCGAGTAGCCGCACCGCCGTTCAAAAACAAGCACCCCACTGGTTCCCCCAAGGGGCACTGGTCGGGTGCTTGTCTCCAATTAAACTACTTTTTCATTAACCTAGTCGTTAGCCTTCAGCCAATGATCCAACACGGCGATAAACTCATCGTGCTGATCTAGCAGGGCTAAGTGGCGACTGTTGGCAAATAAATGCCACTTGGCACCCGGAATATGGTCGTAAACGGATTTGGCAATCAGCGGTGTACACAGGTCATCCGTCCCATTGGTAACCAGAACGGGGACCTGAATCTTGTGCAGGTCGTCAGTCACGTCAAAGTCACTAATGGTCCCATTCTCGGTGAACTCGTTCGGTCCTTCCGCAATCAGACTCGCCCGTTTTCCGTTCGTCGGGCGCCGTAATGGCTCCGGTGAATGCTCATCCGGATCATCCCAGCAATAGCGCTCCATGTACCGGTCATTCGCGGCTAGGTATTTCGGCCCCGTGAAGTTCCCCGTCCGTTCTGCCTCCGCGATAGCCGCGCGGTCTTCGTAACTTAGATAGGAAATCAACCGGTGCTGTTCTTGGGTCCACAACTTAATAGACGCTGGCGACCCGTCGATCATCACACTTTTAATGCCGTCTTGGCTGTACTGCGTCAAGTAGAACATCTCGAGCATCCCACCCCAGGATTGGCCCAACATATGGACCTGATCCAAGTGCAGGTACTGGCGCAAGGCCACGAGCTCTTCCGCCCAGGTCTCCTTGACATAGACGCCCTCATCTTCCGGCAACGACGACTTCCCACAGCCAACTTGGTCGTACATGATCAACTGACGCCCCGTTGCCGCGTAATCGTCCAATAACTCAAAATAATTATGCGACGACCCTGGGCCCCCGTGAATCAATAATAAGGGGGCCAAGTTTGGGTTGGGTTCTCCCACGATGCGATAGTACGTCTGATAGCCGTGAAACGGCATGTAACCTTCAGTAATCTTCATATTATGTTCCTTCTTCCGCGCCAGTTTCGCTATTTGCTAATACGTCACCGATTCGTTTCCAAACGACAAGGCCTAACTTATTCTTGAAAAATATACGCCCCGTACGTCGCCGTGGGTAAATGGTCAAGATCCAAGGCATCTAGTTCTGCATCTGTTAGTGGTTGAACCTGCCGAGGATTCATCAGATACCGTCCGGCTGGTAGTTGGGCAGCTACTGACCCCCCATCGTTAGTCAAGAAGATTTCCGTTCCTTCAAATGTGACCTCTTCATCCAGATTGACATCCGAGCAATGGGGGCGCTGGTCTAAGCGCATCAGAGTAATCAGGTTCAACCCATTGCTCCCGCCATTACTGACTTCAAACGGAACACCGTCACAGCTAACGGTCACCTTCTGGGCTTCGGTTCGGGTGGTGTAGACGGTACTAGGATCATCATTATGGTGTTTACTCATGCAATCAGGGCTCCTTTGTGATCATGATTAATTGCTTCTAAGTATACGCTAAAATCCGGTCATTCACCGTCTGATTTTCAACCAAATCTCAGGACCCTTTCTGATTAAATTTGTGAAACGAACCGTATAATATGAGAATAATCTCATTATTTCGGGCTGACAAGGGGTGTCGCAGACTAAATATTGTTTGTACGTTACAATAACTTTTAAATCAACAACATATCCATATTTTTAAGCATTTTATTTTCTGAAACCATTTTTGGTCAATAGGTGGTTTGATAGTACTTACTACACTATTGTATGATACATAAACCATAATAGAAGCATTTAATTTAAATAATTAGACTGGGCGTAAGCTCTTGCTACGAGATTCGTCTAGTAGTAGCATTAAAAACAAATTAAAGAAAAATTAAACAGCCCTAATCCTAGGAAGTGATTGCCTTGAGAAAGTTCATCAATTATCCACTGTTCAGTCTTGCCATCTTCACGAGCATTTTGGCCGGTCTAGAAACGCCCTTCAATACATTTAGCTACTCATTCTTCTTCTACTTAATTGAAAAGAAACACCTTTCCTGGATCATCCCGACCATTATCGGGATGATCCTAGTCTTTGGTCTCTTTGCCCTACTTAACTACTGGAAGAATTGGACCATCAACCGTGACATCTACGCCATTAATACGCAACTCAAAACGCGTTACGTTCTTCATAGCATCGCAGCAACCACGCTAAGTGGGCCCACCGAGTCCGACCACGTCTCCTTCTTTATGAACGATCTAAAACTCCTAGAAGATAATTATTGGCGTCAGGTCTTCAGCCTCATCGGATCAGTCGTGATGGTGTTGGGCACTTTAAGTTACGCACTTTACAGTAACGTCTTGGTCACCCTAATCTTTTTAGGCTTTATGATTATCCCAACCCTAACTCCAAAATTATTTAGCAAAACCATCCAAGCCAAAACCACTGCTTGGTCTCAGAAAAATCAGACCTTATCCGGGACGGTTCACGATCTCTTTCACGGCGCCCGTCTCCTTAAGCGTTACAGCGCCGTCACCGGATTCAATGGTCGCTTACACACCGGTCGTTATCCGCCATGGAACACGCTAACGCCGATCTCAAGAATCGCATCGCCCTTTCAAACAGCGTGATTAATTTCTTATTTATGCTTTTCTCCGACATTCCCATCGGCATCGGCCTCTATTTCACCATTACCGGTCGCTTGCACCTCTCCCAGTTTGTGGCCATTCAGTTCTCCTCAAGCTGGATTCTCAACGGGTTTAACCAGATTGTTAGCGGCCGGAACACTCTGAACAGCACCCAAGAAATTCGGCAAACCGTTCTCAACAACGTCGCCGTCCCCGCTAAAGCGCCCGACCGTGCTGCCCCCACTGTAACCACCCTAGCCTTGAACCACGTGACGTTCGCTTATCCTCAAGCCCCACACGCTATTTTTCACCAGCTCAATCTCCACTTGAAAGCTGGCGACAAAGTCTTGATCCGAGGACAATCCGGCATCGGTAAATCCACTCTGATTCGCTTACTGCTTAAAGAAGTCCGCCCTATTTCCGGCCAAGTACTGGTTAATCAACGAGACTACACGCCAAGCGATGCTTACCAGTGGTTTGGGGTGGTCGGGCAAACGCCCATTATCTTTCAAGATACCGTTCAAGCTAACGTGACACTAGGCCAATCCGCAAAACCGACCAGCATCAGCACTGCTCTGACCATGGCGGGATTACCTGAACTCGCCGCCCACCTCAACACGCCCGTTCGCGAAAACGGTGCCAACTTTTCCGGCGGTCAGCTCAAACGACTTGAAATTGCCCGTGCTTTGTTCTTCAACCGGCGTGTGTTACTGATTGACGAAGGAACGGCCTCACTCGATTCCGACACGGCCCTCAGTATTCACCGCCAGATCCTCAAGAATCCCCACTTAACCGTCATCGAAGTTGATCACCACATTCCCGCCGAAATCTTACCGTGGTACTCGTCAATTTACGACTTGCAAGCCGGTCACTTAGTCCAGTACCAGGGAACCAGCA
This sequence comes from Levilactobacillus namurensis, assembly GCF_032197885.1. Classification (NCBI taxonomy): domain Bacteria; kingdom Bacillati; phylum Bacillota; class Bacilli; order Lactobacillales; family Lactobacillaceae; genus Levilactobacillus; species Levilactobacillus namurensis. The sequence goes on from NZ_CP134159.1 coordinate 1,479,733, forward strand.
ATCCCGCCCAATAAACGGCTCATCGCCTGCGTCAATAACACCACCCTAACAATGTCTTTACAAAAAACACCCATCGACGGACAACTAATCGCTGTCATCGACGGGTGTTTCGATCATCTCTAAGGCCCCACTTTGGATAATTATTCGTCGTCCCTACCGAATTCGTCGGGACCATCCCGGAAGCTTAGGGTGATCGTCTACCGAAAATTAGCGACCCCACGAAAATGTAATATTACAAATGGTTGCTAACCGTTCCCCTGGCGCCCAATTTCCGATACACTAATTCTAAGGACATGTTCTCGCACACTCATACTTTGGTCGGTCTGATGGTGCTGCTTGAGAATTGTCCTTTTCATTTTGGCACCATCAAAACCACTCGTCAAGTGCGGACTAAGCCTCCCCCTTTTGACGAGTGGTTTTTGAATTTTTATTCACTTTCCGAACCGTTCCACTTTAAAGGGCCCATAGGAGCAACCCTAAAAAGAGCCCCATACTAAGCCAAATCATGGGTTGTGCGGTCAGGGCTCGGGCACCATGTAGGTTCAGCAGGTAAGCTTGCGGAAAGGCCCGTTCCCGAGGCAAAACTTCCCCTGTGTGTTGATCATAGCGGGCTAAGCCCTGGGCATACTTGAACGGCGTCTTCCCCGTATTCCGTAACGTAATCGTAAGTGACTGGGCCGTGGTCTGCGGATACCGGAGTGGCTTAGCCATCGCGGCGTTCGGCGTCGCGTGCCAGGTCTTGAGTAAGCGACCGTTAGCGTGGACCTGAACTCGCAGGCGACCATTCGGATATTGGGGTTGTACGTTGGACTTGACCTGTTCTCGCGCCTCATTCGTCGGTTGAATCTGTAATTGCAAGGCATTAGACGGCCCAACGACCGGCATAGTCCATGTCAACTGCCGCTGAGGCGCTACCCGAGCCACGGGCAAGGTAAAGTAATCGCCGTTCCCTTGTCGCCCCGGCATCTCTTCTCGGACCAACGTGGTCTCATCGGTCTGGCCCAGACTGAGCGCACACATGATCACGGCAAACGTCCCAAACCACCGACCATACCGCACTTGGGTCGGCGTTCGTTCCCAGCGCACCACCCCAACGTTCCCAGCAACATCAAGGCCGGCAACACCGGCGCTGCGTATCGGGGCTCAACTTCCCAGAAGAAGACATGAAAGATCATCAAGCCCAGCATCGCTATGGCTAGAAAGTGACCGGCAACGAAGCTGGGGCGTGCCTTCAAAAGAAACCAGATACTCTGACACAGCAAAGTCAAATAAAGGATCTGGGTCCCTAAAACTAACCAAAACTGAATTGACCGTTGATTCATTAGATACCACCGTGGCGCTTTGAGCCATTGCGTGGTTAATTTGAAACTATCCATGTCCCCCGTTGACCAAAAAATCTCAAACTTCCGAGCCAACTGAACCAGCACACCACTGACGCCTAAGGTGTTTAGCCGCTGATTCAAAAGCTTAGTCGCCGTAGCCTGTTTGGCTCGCGCCGTGGGCTGGTGGTCGATCACCATCGCATCCGTCAGACTATACGTCCCCGGATTTTGGGGATTCATGCTCATCGCAATCCAAGCCGTCACGGGCATCTGCGCATTGGGGTCTGGGCGATACCCCGCTTGTCGACTCCACGCGGACATCCCCGCAAAGACGCCGCCTAAGACCAGACACGCACCGGCGATCCAAACCACCACCTGGCGCCAGGTCAAGCGGCGTTGCCACCATAACAGGAGAATCAAGAGGCCCAAAGCCAGCCACAAGACGATGAGGTTGCTCTTGACGGCTACCCCGGCACTTACCAGCAGGAGGGCTAAGCCGCCCCCCAGCCAACGGCGCCAGCCCCGATTAGCCACGGACCAACTGACCAGCGCCAAGCTGTCCAAGAAGAGCGGGAACACCACCGGATCCGTATAGTCGAAAAGCCCCAGGGCATACACGGGGATACTGAGGAGCCACAGCAACGTGAACCAAAAGGCGCCGGGTTGCCATAACCGCCAGTGATGTAACAGATACAGTCCCGCAGCCAACCCAGTATCCAGCCACAGATACCGCAAGAAATTCATCGCCACCCAGGGTGTCTTCGTCATGGGCAATAACAGTTTCAGCCACCACGCATCGATCAGGGTGTAATTCACGTTATTCTGATAAACCATAAAGTAGTGGTTCCAAGTGGTCCGTCCCTGGGCCAAGGCGATGGCCTGATTACGGACAAAGTAACCATCCGCCCGGCTGACATCAACAAAGTTCATGGCCATCCAAGCCTGCGCGCCCACGATCAAAACCAGGAGGACGGCCCAAATCAAGCGGTACTTGGTCGAAGACCACTGCCCCACTCGTCCCCGAAAACGGTTCAAGATAAGCAGCACGCCACCTAGCAACGTCACCATGACCAATGGCTGCGCCCAATCGGCATCCCCCAACGTCGTGACGGGTTCTGTCACGGCAAACACCGCCGCACAAGCCAGTAAGCCTGCAACCACCCAATTTAGCGTTCCGACTAGTCTTCTCATAGCACCTAACATCCCTATCTCCTAATTGCCCAGTCCACTGATTGCTGGTTCCCCCAATGATCATCAGTACCAGCGACTCAAATCAATTGCCTAACTACGTCCCATTTTCAACGCACCCCCGCTAAAGCACAAGCACCACCCGCTAATTAGGGACCATACTTGCCTAATGACCAGTCCAGTGGTTTACCGATACCATCATGCCCCCCAACTACGTTTCGCACTATGGACACAACAAAAGGGAAACCAATTGACCTGCAAATTGGCTTCCCTAAATTTCAAATCTATTTCGTTAAGGCCGCACCAAGCCAACTAACGCCCAGTGCGTCAACTCATCGCAAGTACGATTGGGAACCTACGACTCTTTCGGCAGATGATACGTCAACTCCTCAGCCGTGTAGGGCCGGTCCGTTCGCGCAGCTGCATACGCCTGATCACCTATCTTCAGCCCACATGCACGAATCGCCGCAATGGCAAATTCCCGAAAAAATTGGAAGCTAGACGTGACGATTCCGCAATCCGTCACCACTGGTTGGCGAACCAGGTTTTGCTTCGGAATAAACGGATTCAGCGCATACGTCTCCTCAAAAATCCCCGCGGTAAACTTCGTATGGTCTAACAATCCCGCTTTGGCCAGCAAGACGGGGGAACTGGACATCCCCGCAATCACCGGACGCTGATCAGGCGTGACGTTTAACCGCTGTAAAAACGCAATGTTGCGGTCATCTGCTAGTGGCAGATGATAATTATCAATTCCCGGTAAAATCAACAAATCAGCATCCAAAGGATTTACCTGTGAAAAATCTTTTTGCGCGACCATCGGCAACTGATCCTCACTAAGGTAAACCGTTCGATCCGCACCCACCGTGGTGAGTGTCCAATCGTCATAAAACGTTAAAGCTTCCGTCAGCGCCGCAATTTCAAAGTTACAAAATCCTGGGTACACCATCACTAACGCTTGTTTCATCATCTAACGCCTCCAATTAACTTAACAAGGCTCAGACTATTTCTCGCATTTATTGTCCGCTTAACCTAGCTTCATTGTCAATACCGCATCACCACTTGCAGCTAGCATACAAGCTGAATCCTAACTGCCACGACTTCCCGGCAACGCCACTGGTAATCTACTTGCGGTCCCAATCATTGCGTCCCATGGCCCAACGCAGGCCCTCAACTCCCCAGAAGAACAGGACCAAGACCAGCCAACACCCCATCAACGTGAGGACTAAGACCAGGGTCATCGCCGCCTTATGGTGACTCTGCCACCACAGGGTGATGATGCCGCCAAATGCCGGCCGGTGGCGCAACCACCCTAACGGCGTCATGAGGACGTCTAAGACAACCCCAAAGACTAACCACTGGTTGGCGTGCCGCACTGCGGTCCGTAAAGTTCGTTTCATAAAATCGCCCCTTGTATGTACGCTAAACGCCCGTTACTCACACGAGTAATGGGCGTTTAGTCCTTAAAATAAGATATGGTTTACTTCACAATCAGTTGATCCAAGTCTCCCAATTGTAAGGCCAGGTTTGCCAAGCGCGTTAATTCCGCTAACCGGTTATTCCGGACAGCGTCATCATCGGCCATGACCATCGTGGCTTCGAAGTAGTCCGCAATCGCTGGTTGAATCGCTGCTAAGGCGGCGTAGAGGGCCTTTAAGCCCTTAGGTGCTGCCGCGGCCACTTCATCGACTCCAGCATGCAGCTGACCTTCACTGTCGTTTTCGAACTTGCCCGCGTCAATCGTCACGTTGGCAATATCCTTCGGTGCCTTTTGTGACAACCGAATGACCCGCGTCAACGACTCGATGACGTCCTTGAAGTTGTCGTCCGCTGCGTGGGCCGTTAAGATGTCCGCCGCCGTGAACAACTGCGAAATGTCGGTACTGCTGCCACCCAAAACGGCGTCCACGATGTCGTAACGAATCTTGACACCCTTGAAGATCTTCCGGACCCGTTCCTTGATGAAGTCCACGATAGCGTCGATCTGACTAGCTTGGTCTAAGTCCGGCGCCACGTTAGCTGCCTGTTCCGCCGCGATAAAGGCGTTCGCCAGGTCAGCTACGGGTAACGCCCATTGCTGGTCAGTGGCGATCCGCACAATCCCCGTGGCCTGTCGCCGCAAAGCGTACGGATCATTAGAACCGCTTGGAATCATGCCAGCAGCGAAGAACGTCAAGATGCTGTCGAACTTATCCGCTAAGGCCAAAACGGCACCAGGAACGGAAGCGGGTAAGGCGCCGTCCGCGGAGATTGGTTCGTAGTGTTCGCGAATGGCTTGGGCAACGGCGGGATCTTCACCCTGTAACAGGGCGTACTTCTCACCCATGACCCCTTGCAATTCTGCAAATTCGCCGACCATTCCCGTCACTAAGTCAAACTTGTAGATCTGACTAGCCCGAACGGCCGCCTGAGTCTGCGCATCACTCAGCGCTAAGCGGTGAGCCAAGACCTTCACGATTGCTTCGACCCGGGCCATCTTTTCGGCCATAGTACTGATCTTATCGTGGAAGCTGACGCTCTTGAGTCGGTCAACGAAGTCCGCAATACTCTTCTTTTGGTCTTCCTTGTAGAAGAACATCGCGTCTTCCAAACGGGCCGTTAAGACCTTTTCGTTACCAGCGACCACGTTTTGCAAGTCGTGGTCCGTCCCGTTCCGTACGGAAATGAAGTTCGGCAACAGCTGACCACTCTGGCTCCGTGCGTAGAAGAACCGTTGGTGGTCCCGCATGGACGTAATCAGGACTTCGTCTGGAATCGTCAGGTACTTCTGATCGAAGTTTCCTTCGAATGCCGTTGGCCATTCCACCAGGTTGTTAACTTCTTCCAACAAGCCGGCGTCGATATCTACGACCCAGTCATGGTCACTGGCAATCTTTTCAATCTGCTTCTTGATCAACGCCTTACGCTTATCCGCATCGGCGATGACGTATTCGCTGGTCAGAGCTGCTTCGTAATCGGCCGCGGTCTTCAACGGAATCTCCTTGCCCAAGAACCGGTGTCCCCGGGTCACCCGATCCGTCGTCACGTTCAGGATGCTGAACGGAATGACCGTGTCATCCAGCAAGGCCACCAACCAACGAATTGGCCGGATGTATTCAAAGTGGTGAGCGCCCCACTTCATCATCGTTGGGAAGGTCATGGCCGTGATGACGTCTTTCAGACCAGCTAAGACCGTTTCCACAGGTTCTCCCGCGATGAACTTGTCCACGTAGACGTACTCCGTGCCCTTGAATTCCTTAAAGACGATGTCATCTGGCGTCAGGCCTTGGCCCCGCGTAAAGCCGATTGCCGGCTTGGTCCAGTTGCCATCCGCGTCTTGAGCAATCTTCTTAGCCGGCCCCTTGACGGATTCACTGATGTCCGCTTGCTTATCGGCCAAGCCCGTGATTTCAATGGCCAACCGCCGAGGCGTGGAGAACGGCTGAATGGCGTCATAACTGACGCGTTGTTCCTTCAAGTAATCGGCGACACGCTTCTGAAGTTGTCGAATAGCAGGCGTCACCACGTGAGCTGGCATTTCTTCCAGTCCAATTTCAAGTAAAAATGTGTGTGCCATTATTTTGCCTCCTCAGAATCCGCTAATAATTTTGCGCGTAACTTCTCGTCTTTGATCAACGGGAAACCACGCTTCTTCCGTTCTGCCACAAAGGCCTTCGCAATCGAACGAGCCATCTTCCGAATCCGGGAGAGGTAGCCGGCCCGTTCCGTCACGGAAACGGCGCCCCGGGCATCTAACAGGTTAAAGGTGTGGCTGCACTTCAACACGTAGTCGTAAGCCGGGTGAACCAAGCCGTTAGCAATCTGCTTCTTCGCTTCGGCTTCGTATTCGTCAAAGTGCCGGGACAGCATGTCCTGGTCACTTTCTTCAAAGCTGTACTTGGAGTGCTCGTATTCGGGTTCCTTGAAGATGTCCCCGTACTTAACGCCGTCGCCCCATTCCAGGTCGAACACGGAATTAACATCCTGAACGTAGGAGGCTAACCGTTCCAATCCGTAGGTGATTTCGGACGTTACGGGATCCACCGTTTGACCGCCCACAACTTGGAAATAGGTGAACTGGGTAACTTCCATCCCGTCCAACCAGATTTCCCAACCAACACCGGCACAACCCATCGACGGGTTCTCCCAGTTATCTTCAACGAACCGAATATCATGTTCCAACGGGTCAATGCCCAGTTCCCGCAAGCTGTTCAGGTACAGGTCCTGAATGTTATCGGGCGATGGCTTCATGACCACTTGGAATTGGTGATGTTGGTATAACCGGTTCGGGTTCTCCCCATAACGACCATCAGCTGGCCGCCGGGAAGGTTCTACGTATGCCGCGTTCCAAGGTTCTGGTCCAATGGCCCGTAAGAACGTGTAGGGACTCATGGTCCCGGCACCCTTTTCAGTATCGTAAGCTTGCATCAGCATGCAGCCCTGAGCAGACCAATACTGTTGTAACTTTAAAATGATTGCTTGCATGGACAGTTTTTCGTTCATGGATGCTGTTCCTCCTTATTCGTCTCAATAAGCACACAAAAAAGTCCCTACGCGAATCTACACTAAAGAGATTCACGTAGGGACGAATTAATTTCGCGGTTCCACCCTACTTCTAGCCATCCGACTAGCAGCTTACTTGGAAACGACTCCGAATGTGCCAATGTCCGCGCGTGACCGTCCGGCTCCCACTCACCCGAACTCGCTGAAGACCCACGTCGCGCACTTCTCATTCATCTACGCCGACTTATTTAACTGAAATTAATGATAAGCGTCTCCGGCGAACTTGTCAATTATCCGTTGTCGGATTCTGGGTCAACCGGGGTGCCCACGACTGCATCTGGTCCAAGAAGCGCTTGCTGCGGGGGTGAACCCCAATCTGGCTCGCGTAGATCTCGTCCATCAGCTGACGCAAGGCGGCCTCCGTAGCGGGCTTAACCTTAATCGTGTGCAACCGGTCCAAGTCCAAAACCGAGAACTGCCGCAAATAATAGATTGTCCGCTGGTTCAAGTGGAGGCGCCGGGGATCTTGGGCCCAATGCTGTTGGCACAACAGTCCTCCGTAACTTTCCGAGTAATCAAACGGCAGGTCGTTGCGGCCACACACCGCACAGCCCTGCAACTGAGGCGCCACCCCAAAGGCTGGCATCAGCTGAATCTCAATGATGTTGGTCACGATTGCCGGATTCAGCCCCTCATCGATCAACTCCAGTGCCCGGTGGACCTTATGGTACCAGTCCGGCAGTTGCTGACTGTCCGGAAAGGCGATGTCCACCAAGCTCATCACGTAGGTGGCGTAGGCGTTCTTAAAGATGTCCGTGCCGATAGCCTGGAACTGGCGGGTCTCCCGGGCGGTCCGAATATAGGATAAGCCGTCGTCAGCAATATCGCCGACGTAGCTGCCGACGGTGAACGGCAGGATATCCGCCGTCATCTTAAACCCCTTTTTCTTAGCACCCCGCACCAAAAACATCTTTTTGCCGAATTCCTGGGTGAAGAACTTGACCAGATAATCCCGTTCGGCGTAGTCGCGCCGAAACAACAAGATACCATGAAAATCCGTCACGTGACGTGCCAAGGCCATCCCCCCTCACAACTTAGCTTAAATCACGAAATGACGCTAAGTCACTAGCGCCATTCCGCAAACATTCTTTAAATATCGCTCTTACGGTAACCGTAAGACTTCAACAGGTTCGACTTGTCACGCCAACCCGGCTGAACTTTCACGAACAGCTTCAAGAAGACCGGACTTCCCAACAGCGACTCAATATCCTGCCGGGCCATGGTCCCAATCTTCTTCAACATGCTGCCACCCTTACCGATCATAATGCCCTTTTGTGTTGGCCGTTCCACGATGATCGTGGCGTTAATGTGTACCCGGCCGTTGTCCTGGGTCTTCATACTCTCGATTTCGACCGCCACAGAATGGGGCACCTCTTCACGGGTCAACATGAAGATCTTTTCACGAATCAATTCGCTGACCACAAACCGTTCTGGATGGTCCGTCAATTGGTCAGCGGGGTAGTATTGCGGCCCGTTAGGCATCTGGTCGACCAGGTCACCCAGAAATTCGTTGACGTTGTTGCCTTCCAGTGCCGAAATTGGGTAAACAGCCTTCCACGGCAGGGCCTGCTTGTACTGGTCCATGACCGTCAACAGGTCATCCGGTTGAATCTGATCAATCTTGTTGATCACCAGGTAGACCGGGGCTTTGATTCCCTTAAGCCGGTCAATAATAAAGTTATCCCCGGCTCCCCGCTTTTCGGCCGCGTTGATCATAAACAACACGGCGTCCACTTCGTTCAACGCGGATAGTGCGGACTTCACCATGTAGTCCCCCAACTGGGTCTTAGGCTTGTGCACCCCCGGCGTATCGATGAACACGATTTGTGCATCATCCGTGGTGTAGATTCCTTGAATCTTATTCCGTGTCGTTTGGGCCGTATTCGACATAATGGCGATTTTTTGCCCAATCACCCGGTTTAAAAAGGTTGATTTCCCGACATTGGGCCGTCCCACGATGGCCACAAAACCGGATTTGTAATTTGGATTATCCATAACTTCCTCCTAGAACCAGCGTAAAATCGCTGGTAACATCACCAGGCAGCCCACGACCACTGCAAAGGCAGCGGCGAGTAACACCCCGCCAGCCGCAACGTCCTTGGCGCGCTTGGCTAACTCATGATAGGTCTGCCCTACGATCAAATCAACGACCGCTTCCACAATCGTATTGAGGGTCTCCGCAATCAACACCAAAAAAATCGCCAGCGTTAACCAGAGCCATTCGTTGACCGTCAGCTGCAGGATGATCCCGGCCAACACGGCTAAGGTCCCCACGACCAGGTGCTTGCGAAAGTTCCGCTCGGTCCGCACCAGCGCCTGCAAGCCGTCTAACGCATGCCTTAGTGACTGACGAAACGCGCGGTTTTTCCCCGTTTGTTGGGAATTATCGTTTAAGCCCATAGGCGTCCAGAATATCGGCCTGCAGCTTAAACATGACCTTCTCGTCTTCCGGCTCCATGTGATCGTAGCCGTTGAGGTGTAGGAACCCGTGAACCACCAAGAAGCCTAGTTCCCGGTCGTACGAGTGGCCCAAATATTCGGCCTGTTCGCTGACCTTATCCATGGAAACAAAGATATCGCCGATGTTTTCGGGAATCTCAGCAGCCATTTCATCGTCCATGACCAACGGGAACTCTGCGTCTTCGGCCTCATCGTCTTCAATCGCAAAGCTGATTACATCGGTCGCCCGGTCGACACCCCGGTACTGCTTATTGATTCGGTGAATATCTTCGTTGTTCATCAGGGTCACGGACATCTCCGTATTGTCGGCCAGCTTTAAGTAGTCCCCGGCATACTGCAAGACATCTTGAATCAGTTGTACTTTTTCGGCGGGTACGCCCGTCTTAGTCTTATCATAAATCTCTAAATCCATTATTTTTTAGCTCCATTTGGTTTAGTATCGTTCGCCTCGTAAGCGTTAATGATCCGGGCAACGACGGGGTGCCGAACCACATCGTCCGCGCTGAACGTCACGAAACTGATATGGGCAACGTTCTGCAGGATATGTTGCGCTTGGATCAACCCAGAGCGGGCATTATTCGGCAAGTCGATCTGGGAGATATCCCCGTTGACGATCATCTTCGAACCGAAGCCCAACCGCGTCAAAAACATCTTCATCTGCATGTTGGTGGTGTTCTGCGCTTCGTCCAAGATCACGAATGCCGATTCCAGCGTCCGGCCCCGCATATAGGCCAACGGTGCAATTTCAATCACGCCGCGATCCATTAACCGTGTCGTGTGCTCCGCACCTAGAATGGCGTATAACGCATCGTAGATGGGCCGTAAATAAGGGTCAACCTTTTCCTTTAAGTCCCCGGGCAAGAACCCTAGGCTTTCGCCGGCTTCCACGGCTGGCCGGGTCAAGATGATCTTCTCGACATCCCCGTGCTTCAACGCCGCGACCGCCATGACAACGGCCAAATAGGTCTTCCCGGTTCCGGCCGGTCCAATGCCGAACGTAATATCGTTGTGCTTAATGGCATCGATATACTGCCGTTGGCCGAAGTTCTTGACCCGAACCGGCCGCCCCTTGGCATCGTTCAACAGCTTCTCTGAATAAAGGTCTTGGAAATAGGTCAAGGTTCCCTTTTCCGCCATCTTCATCGCACTGACCACGTCAGAACTGTTCAGGTGAACGCCCTTGGCCAACAACGCACTCATATTCCGCAGAATATTCAGCGTATGGTCGACCGCCGTCGCATCCCCTGAAACTTTGATTGAATTACCGAAAGGCCGAATCGTCACCGATAAGCCCTCTTCGAGTAACGTCACAAACTGATCCTGTGCGCCCAGAAGAGCCGCCTCATCGTTGGGATTTTCTAGGATATATTCTTTTTCAATCATCGCGTTTTCAGTCAAAAACAGTGGCTCCTTTATGTTCCAAAATAGTGGTCTACATACCTGAATTTTAGCATACCACCGGGCATTGTAAAAGCATTCTGGGCCAAATTCAGCCTTCCCGTCCCAATGATGGCTAAAATCCGTCACTGAACACGGCCGTTACCGAATCAGTCGGTCAAAATCGGCCACAAGAAAAGCCCCGCAACCCCTAACATGTTTTCGGGATTGCAAGGCCATACCATCCGTTACTTACTTAATTGGGCCTTAACGGTCTTGTTAACAATGGCGCCGTCCGCTTTTCCTTTAACTTGCGGCATCACAGCACCCATGACCTTACCAAAGTCGCCCATACCACTGGCGTTGACCTTCGCGATACTGTCCGCCACGATCTTAGCGATTTCGTCTTCACTTAATTGCTTAGGGGCGTACTTTTCAACCACCGCGATTTCTGCCTTGACGTTCGCCACCAAGTCGTCACGGTTGCCCTTCGCAAACTCCGCCATGGATTCCTTCCGTTGCTTCAGTTCGCGGGAAACCACCGTTAATTCTTCGTCCGGCGTTAACTCGTGTCCCTGCTTGACCTTTTCGTTCATTAAGGCCGCCTTCATCATCCGAACGACGCTCAAGGTCAGCTTGTCATGGGCCTTCATGGCCGTCTTTAAATCTTCCGTTAATTGGGTTTCTAAACTCATGTCGGTTTCCTCCTAGAATTAGGTTACCAATTTATTCTACTCCTAATTTTTAATCCCGTCAGGTCGAGAGTCATCCGGCTTGCAGTTTCACCCTAGAATCGGTAAGCTGAGGATGAACTTACAAAAAGAAAGGAATTGATTTTAGGATGTACGCTATTGGCTATACGCAACACCGTCCGCTGAATGACCCGGACAGTCTCCAGGGCTTCGACCTGCCGAAGCCCCAACCCACAGGCCACGATTTACGCGTACGGGTGAACGCCGTTTCCGTGAATCCCGTTGATCTGGTCGGCTTTCAGCGTGACGCCCCGGCGCCGGATCAACCCGCCATTTTAGGATGGGACGCTGTCGGCGTAGTGGATGCGGTTGGCCCCGCAGTCACCTTGTTTGCCCCTGGTGACGCAGTCTTCTACGCGGGCGACTTCAGCCGCTCCGGCAGTGACGCCGACTATCAACTGGTTGACGAACGCATCGTCGGGCCCGCACCACAGAAACTGTCCGTCGCACAAGCGGCCGCAATGCCGCTCACTTCGTTGACCGCTTGGGAAGCCCTCTTCGAGCAACTGGGGATTGACCCGCACGCCAACAACCAGGGCAAAACGTTGCTGGTCATCAACGGCGCGGGGGGCGTTGGGTCCGTGGCGACCCAGCTGGCCCACTGGGCTGGCTTAACCGTGATTGCGACCGCCTCACGCCCTGAGACCATCGCCTGGACCCGGGCACACGGCGCCGATACCACCGTGAACCACCGTCAGGACCTAGTCCCCCAAGTTCGCGCCCTCGGACACCAATACGTCGACTACATCTTAGAGCTGAGCAACCTAAACCAGCACTGGTCAGAAATCGTCGACCTGATCAAACCTAGCGGCAAGATTGTTTCCATCACCGGGAGCGAGGTCCCGCTAGACTTACAGGCCCTGAAACAAAAGCGCGCCACCTTCGCCTGGGAATGGATGTTCACCAAGGCCTGGTTCCATACGGACGATTTACAAACCCAGCACGCCACACTGACCACCATCAGCCACTTGCTGGACCAGGGCGTCCTCCAGTCTACCCTAACCAAGACCTTCCAACCCTTCACCGCCGAACAGGTCCGCGCCGCCCTACAACTGGTCGCGACCCACAAGATGATGGGCAAGGCTGTTATTCAAAGATAAGCTTTAACGGACGCCGCACGACCAAACCCGTCGTGCGGCGTTTTAGTGGTTCTACAATATCTGTTGTTGGTAATAGATTTTTATCTATTACTGATGACAGATTTTTTGTTTATCATTAGAATAAAAAAGCGGACATCTCCCGTCCGTTAACTTGCTCCCACCACAGAATTAAGTCAAGAAAGGAAATGCCCTATGTCAAATGATACTACGAAAATGTTGTTAGGAATAGATGATGAACACTTAATAATTGAGGAAGGACAAGTGGGTGATGATGGAGTGATTCGATTGGTGGGGTCCCTAAACTACACCCCCAAGGCATGCCGCAATTGTGGGATTATCAATGATCACCAAATTATTGGCTATGGTTGGCGGAAGACCACCATTAGATTCGCAAAAACATTGGGCAGCACCGTTATCCTGTGTCTCAATCGGCGAAACTTTCACTGTAAGGCTTGTCATACCAATTTCCTGGCGCAGACGAATGCGGTGCCGAAACACTGCACGATTTCAAATACGACCCGCAAACAATGCTTAGAAAAACTGACCGAACCGGTTTCGCTCAAACACATTGCCGATGAGTTATCCACTTCGGATTCATTCGTTGGTCGGCAGCTCTTGCGCGCTGAACGGGACTTTCAAACCAACTGGCACTATTTACCAAAAGTTCTCCTCATGGACGAAGTTAAAAGCACTAAGAGCGCCACCGACGCGATGAGCTTTGAATTTATGGATGCGGAAACCCACGAATTGATCGACCTGTTACCCTTTAGGACCATTTATCAGCTTCAAAAGTATTTCCAGCATTACGACCAGGCTGCGCGAGAAAATGTGAAAATTATCGTCACCGATATGAACTATACCTATCCCAAATTGGTGGGGCAGATCTTTCCGAACGCCATCGTTGTCATCGATCCGTTCCACTTGGTTAACGCTTTAAATCGAGCTTTTAATAAGACGCGGGTGCGCCTCATGAAAACCCTGGCGACTTCCTCACGCGAGTATCACGCCCTAAAACGCTATTGGAAACTATTATTAACGCCGGAAAATCACCTCAACTACGAAGCTTTCCGTAAGTGGACAAACTTCCCTTATCCAGCGACTGCCACTGATGTGGTTGATGCTTTATTGGACATTGATCCCGAGCTCAAGCAAACTTACAACGTGATGAATCGGTTACGTGAAACCATCAAAAACCGTGATTGGCCCAACTATAATCAAGTATTCCATCACTTAGAGGGCTGCTCGGAAGAGATGTTGGCAACCCTCCAGACCCTAGCGACTCATCATGATGAAATTGGCAATACCTTTACTCACCATTACACCAACGGGCCCTTAGAAGGTTCAAACAACAAGATTAAAGTCATTAAACGCACTGGATTTGGTTACCGAAACTTCTTCAGATTCCGGCTAAGAGTGCTGTTCGCTTTTCGAGTTCATACAAAAAGAGCTCTAATCACCAAGTGATTAGAACTCCAATATTTTGTTCACCAACAACAGTTGACGAAGAACCGTTTTAGTCGCGCATCAGCAGATACAAAAAAAGTCCTTCAACAGATCATTCAACCTGTCAAAAGGACTTTTAATTAAAAGCGACGCTTCTTAGCTTTACGCTTCCGCGCTGCTTCAGATTTAAGCTTTTTCTTCACACTTGGTTTTTCGTAAAATTCGCGTTTACGGTATTCTTGTAAAGTACCGCTACGGGAAACCGTACGTTTGAAGCGCCGAAGAGCGTCGTCAAAAGACTCGTTTTTACGAACGACTGTCTTTGCCATTTTGAAATTCCCTCCCTCCGAGCACAAGTAATAACGCTGGTTAAAATTACCTTACCAGCGTGACGGTTCTTAACTATTATACATAATCACACAAAATGCGTCAATGATGGTTTTCAATTAAATTTGAACCGTTTTAGCCCACGGAGTAAACTAGAAGAAAACACTAGAGGAGCTAGCCCGTATGCCGCAAATTACAATCTTTGTTATCTCCGATTCATCCGGGGAAACCGCCCTGACCGTCGCTCAAACGGCCACCTCGCAATTTCCCGACGTTAAAGTCAGCTATCAACGGTTCCCGTTCATCCAGACCCACTCGATTCTGGATAGTATCCTAAACCTCGCCGAAAAACAACACGCCATGCTGTTCCACACCTTGGTCAACCAGGAACTCAGCAACCACGTGCGCGATTTTGCTGAGCAACACGGCCTGCAACACTTCGACTGCATCCAACCCGCCATGAAGGTCATGCAGGCTGCGACCGGTCTCCAGCCCGAAGGCGTTCCCGGCTTAGTCCATAACTTAACCGATACGTACTTCGACCGAATCGCCGCCATGGAATTCGCCGTGACCTACGACGACGGAAAGGACCCGGCCGGCCTCCTCAAAGCAGACATCGTGATTCTAGGGGTCTCACGGACCTCTAAGACCCCGCTGTCCCTCTTCTTAGCCAACCGTAACCTGCGAGTCGCGAACCTCCCCCTGTCGCCACAGACCCAGCTGCCCGACGAGCTCTGGCAGGTCGACCCTAAGCGCATCTTCGGGCTGACCAATAAGCCCGGTATCCTGCGGAAGATTCGTCAAGAGCGCATGATCTCCTACGGTCTTCCCGCGGACAGCGCCTATTCCAACACCGAGAAAATCAGCGAAGAACTCGCCTACGCCGAAAAGATTTACAAAAAAATTGGTTGTTTAGTGATCGACGTTTCCAACAAGTCCATTGAAGAGACCGCTACGTTGATTATGGAAAGTGTCGATTACGACCTCATTCCCCATTCACTTAGTGATTAGCCGTAACTGACAGCTGATGATGAAAAGCCGGAAGGACCCGTTAATTGGGTGCTTCCGGCTTTTGTCGTCTTCATAAATTGATTATTAACGGGTCAGGTAGGCCTCGAACGGCTTCCCCGCTAACGCGTCGGCCTCAAGGTCCGGATTGAAGCGTTGATGCTTCAACATGGCCACTTCATACCCGTGAGGATTGGCCCCCGTCTTACGGTCGGGTCCCACCGGCGGGGTCTCCATGATTTTAGGCACGGCCGTCAGCTGCGGGTGGTGCGCAATCTGGTTTAACACGTCAAAGCCCAGGGTACCGAACCCAATGTTCGTGTGTCGGTCTTTATGGCTGCCCTGGGGGTTCTTCGAATCATTCAAGTGCACGACCTTCAGGCGGTCCAACCCGATAACGTGGTCGAAGGTATTCAGAACACCGTCAAAATCAGACGCAATGGCGTAGCCCGCGTCACTGGTGTGACACGTGTCAAAGCACACCGACAGGCGGTCGTTAGCACTGACTTGATCGATGATGGCTGCCAGTTCCTCAAACGTCCGCCCGACCTCGGTGCCCTTTCCCGCCATGGTTTCTAAGGCAATCTGGACGGGAATATCCGGCGTCGCAGCCAGAATCTGGTCAAGGCCCTGCGCAATCTGGGCAATCGCCGCCGGCGCCCCCGCTCCCACGTGGGCCCCCGGGTGTAGGACAATCTGATGGGCCCCAATCGCCGCGGCCCGTTGAATTTCCGCCGTTAAGAATTCCACCGCAAACACAAAGTTTTCTGGCTTCTTGGTGTTCCCTAAGTTGACCACGTAAGGGGCATGAACCACCACGGCCCGCTGCGCATGCGCTGCCATGTAGGCTTGTCCTGCCGCTGCGTTCAACTCGGCAATCGGCTTACGGCGTGTGTTCTGAGGCGCCCCCGTATAAACCATAAAGACGTTTTCGTCAGCGGCCGCCGCCTCCTGGGCCGCCCCCAATAACATGGGCTTTCCCTTCATACTCACGTGTGAGCCAATCAGCAATGTCGGTGCTTCACTCATCATCCTCATCCTTTCTCGTTCGAATTAACCGTGCCACCCGTCGACTGGCCGTCCCGTCTTCCCAATCACAGAAGCGGTGATAAAAGGCCGCTTGGGCCGCCGCGTGATCAGGGAATTGCCCGTGATCCCGCCAGACGTCCAGTTGCTGGTAGAAGCTGGACACCTTGGTGACCAGCGGTCCTGGTAAGGTCTGCGCCGTATAGTCGAAGTAAAACCCCCGTAGTTGGTCGCGGTAATGAGCCAAGTCATAGGCAAAGAACAACTGGGGCCGCTTCAAGTTTGCGTAGTCAAACATCACGGACGAGTAATCCGTGATCAACAGATTCGAAATCAAATATAACTCGGCAATGTCGGTCTCCGCCAACACCGTTACCCGGTCCTCATACCCCCGAATGTCCACTTGGTCTTTGACCAAATAATGGGGGCGAATCACCAAATGCGTATTGGCCGACACGTGCCGAAAGAATTCGCCCAGATTAAAAGGTAGGTCGAAACGGTAGACCCCCGGCCGAATTGCATCGTCATCCCGCCAAGTCGGCGCATAGGTGACCACGGGACCCGTCACCCCCGGCAACAGGCGTTGCTTTACCGCCGCCACTTGGTCGGGGGTGTCCGCCGTGTACAGCACATCGTTACGGGGATACCCGATTGGCAAGAACCGTCCGCGATAGCCGAACGCCCGTTTAAAGATCTCTTGAGAATACTGGTTGGGCGCAATCAGGTAATCCCAGCGATTGGCCGCCGTCACAAAGTTCGCGTGGTAACGCGCCGTGGTCTGTCCCGGGATCGCCACGTGGTCGATGTCGGTCCCTAACTTCTTCAAGGGGGTCCCGTGCCAGGTCTGAATCGTGGTGGTCCGTCGGTTAGCGTGCCACCAATTCGGTAAGCGGGAATTCAAGACCCAGAATTCCGCGCGGGCCATCAAGTAGACCCACTTGGGGGTGAAGCGCTTGATTAACTGAATCTCCGGGTACTTCGCGTGCAACGCCGCGTACTCCCGGGGTTTCACACTAAAGTACGCCGTGGTCCGATAACGGGGATCTTCTGCCACTAATTCCCGGTAAATCGCGGCTGGATTATCATTGACATCCTTGCCGTTAAAACTCTCAAACAGCACGAGTCGTCGCTTAATGGGTAAACAAATAAGCCCATCGTTCAATACGATGAGCCCATAGCGAGCAACTAGCTTTGCCATCTGGATAACGCTCTTTCGCCCGTTAGCCATGGTTAGGTTGCTCCTTTCTAACTTAAATCAAATCGACGAATCGTGACCGGAACTTGTAGTGTAAGTGAGACCCTAACAAGAGCACGAAGAACACGAACGCCCAGAATTCTAACGTCAATAAGGGGTGTTGCCAGAACCAGCCGGTTCCCAAGAAGGATTCCCGGAACCCGTTAACGATGTAGTAATACGGGTTCAGTTCCAACAAGTGCACGAATGGTGCTGGGAAGGACGTAGTCACAAAGTTGAACAGGACACCGGACACATAGAACAGCATCCGCATCACGGATTGTAACAAGATGTGGTAGTCACGGACCAGCACACTGATACATGAGTTGAAGACCCCTAACGCGACCAGTAACATAATCATCGCGAAGAAGTAATACAACCACTGGAACCAAGCCACTTTAGGGTAGACCCCGTTCAGCAGCCCGATCACGATGGAAAACGCCATCATGGTCCAAAACGAGCTCAGGTTGCTGACGACTTTGATGGTCGGCAAGACCGAAACGGGAAACTTCATCTTAGCGACCATGTTGACCCGTTGGTAAATACTCTTAGACGCGTCCAACGTCGAACGGTTCATGAAGAACCACGGGGAGATTCCAATCACCATCCAAGGCAGGTAACTGGTCCCATTCAACGGTTGGCCGTGCTTTAACCCGACCCCGAAGACTAACCAGTAGATTCCAATCTGAATCAGTGGGTACAAGTATTCCCACATTAACCCTAAATAATGGCTTTGATAACTCGCTTGATCTTCGTAGCGGGAAATCCGAAAAATAATTCCCAGACTCGAGATCTGTTCTTTGAATAAGGTCATGACCTCTTTCAAGGCACTGCACTCCTTTAAATTTTAATCGTTCGCGACCGGCTTGAACACCGTCAAGTAGTGGTCCACGACCCGGTCGGTGGCCCGACCATCGTTGGCCGTATTCCACCGCGCATTGAATTGCGTCAAGTCCGTCTGACGGTCGGCTACGATAGCCGCGGCCAATTCTTGGCTCGTCCGTAAGACCGGACCTGGCAACCAATCCAAGAGGTCCGATTGAACCCCGGGGTTACGCGTGTAACTGGGTAAATCAAATAAATAAAACAGCAGACTGTGGGCGTTGCTCAACAGACTGTAGTCGAAGGCCACGGATGAGTAATCTGTAACCACCGTCTCCGCCACCGTCAACAGTTCCGTGGTACTGACCATCGGTGCAGAGACGACTTGGTCGCCCAGCTCCCGGTGCAGATCGCTGGCCGCTGTCGCCAAAGCCGGATGGAGCTTCACCACAACTCTGGCCTGCGGATCCGCAGCCAAGGCCTGACTTAACCCTTGAGGTGGCGTGAACGTCACGCCCTCACGATACGTGGGGGCGTACAAGATAACCCGGTGACCCATTAAAGCCGGTACTGCTTGGTAGACCCGTTGCCGGGTCCGTTCGACCCACTGGTCATCCCGCAACCGGTCCGATCGCGGGTAACCCAAGACGCGCATCTTATTCGCCGGCGCGTGATAGCTGCGTTGAAAGACCGCCCCCATCGCGGGGGAGCCCACCACGTACTCGTCAAAGTGATCATAAACGGCTTGGAACCGTCGTTGGTCACTCGCCGACCGCTGCTTGGTCGTTGGGTCTTCCCAACCGAAGCGCTTAATGGCCCCGGCCGCATGCCACAACTGAACGATACGCATTCCCTGGGGATGATAAAGTCCCCCTAAAAAGGCGTAGTAGTTGTCGCAAAACAGGATATGGGCCGTCATGATCACGGGAATCCCCGTTAAAACGAACCGTAACCCGTCCCGAAAGACATGCGTTTGAATGCCGCCGGCTGCCAGTTCCTGAGCGACCGCCGCTTGAGCCGGTCGGTAAAACACCACCAGCTGGGAACCCGTCGGTAACGCCTGGGCCAACGAGCGAATCAACGCAACGTTATCGTTGAAGCTCATCAGGTACACCACGTTGTTTCGACGGCGCATCCCCGTTACATGAGACATCAGCCGCACCAACCACAAATAAAATTCTTTCACATTCATCACCAATAGTTTTCAATTTTTGCGGCCCATAACATTGGAAATTATACCACATCTCTCAAGTGAACCCAGCAGTTTTTAGGAAGCTTTAAGGATTCTGCCCCAAAATCGGCGGTCATTCCGCTGAATAGTCGTCCGCTGACCATAAAAAAAGCCACCCTGGTTAGTGAGGGTGGCTCCTTTGTCTTCTGGACAACTGTATCCTAACAGTTTCACCAGCAGACCACAACTATCCTAACAGGTTAGCGTGGTCAGCCTTATTAACGGCCGCTTTTTAAAATGTATATATTCATTAAAAATTCATAACCGTTTTTTGAAAAGGCTTTCGTGATTAATACATCATCTTGGTGACCCATTGGCCATAAAGTTCCCGATTTTCATAGTCCAGCATGCCTGCATCTGCGGCTTGGGCAACGATTCGGTCGGTCGCCTTATCACGAGAAGTGGCCACCATCATCCGGTCCTGCAACGCGTCTACTAATGATTCAGAAGCAATACTTGCAGCTTGTTCATGCCAATTTTTATTCATATTTAAGGCTCCCTTTTGCTTATTTATACATTGTTTCATCAGTTTAAAACAACGTCCTTAAAATTGCAACCACAAATCGCGCGGAGCGGGTAAAAAAATTTATTGACCGAAAACAGCGTAGCAAAAAAGCCGCCGGTCTTGCCGACGACTTCTGAACAATTTACCATTTAGGCTCGTAGAAATGGCCAAGGACCTTGACCGTATCCGAGATGCTGACGAACGCTTTCGGATCCGCCTCTTCCATCGCAACTTCCAACGCGTCCATCTCATACCGTGTAATCACGGTAAACAGAATCGTCTTCTCATCATGGTGGTAGGCCCCTTCCGCCCCGTGAACGATGGTGATCCCCCGCCGCATGTGGTTCTGGATACTATCGATCACGGTCTTGGGCCGACTGGTGATCACCATGACCTGCATCCGCTGTTGTCGGGTGAACGTCATGTCAATGACTTTGGCGTTCACAAACAGCCCCAGCGCAGAGTAAAACGCGTACGGCCAACCGTAGACGAAGCCGGCACTGATCACGATCAAGCTGTTGAAGGCCATGTTGATAGACCCCATACTGCGCCCCGTCTTACGCCGGACCACGATACCGATGATGTCCAGTCCCCCGGTCGAGATACTGTTCTTCAACGCAAATCCCGTCCCGTACCCGTTCACGGCGCCCCCGAAGATCGCACAAATAATGGGGTCCGTGGTCAGATGAACCGGTTGAATGACCCGAATCATCGTGGAGGCAAAGACGACACAGATAAACGTAAAGACCGTAAAGGATTTACCAATTTGTTTCCATGCCAACACGAACAGCGGCACGTTGATCAAGAAGAGCCCGAGGGCTGTCGTGATCTGCACGGGAGCATACCGTCCGGTCAACGTATTGATCAATTGGGCAAGCCCCGTCGCCCCGGAGGAATAAATGTGTCCGGGGGTCCAGAAAAAGTTCACCGCAATTGACACCAAGACCCCGTAGAAAAACGCCACGGAAAACTTGGCCGTATAGGTATGCCGTCTGAATAACTGCTGCACATCGTCCATGATTTAAACCCCAACCTCACTTACTTTATCTTTAATATCGCGCGCCTAAGTATAGCATTTATCGCGAATGGCCACCAACGGAAAAGCCAATCTCTTAGTGACTTCTAATGCTGTTGCCAGTGTTCCTTGACGAACGCTTCCCGGCCGCCGGCTTCCTGTTCAGCCATCCGTGCCGGATTCTTCCGGTAGAACTGCTGGTGGCGTTCCTCGGCCGGATAGAACGGCTGAACCACTTGAATCTGCGTTACGATGGGCCGGTCAAATTGCTCGCGGGCCTGCAACGCCCGTTTGGACGCTGCCGCGGTCGCCTGCTGGGCCGCGCTGTTCACGAAGATCACTGGCCGATAGTTATCGCCCCGATCCTGAAATTGTCCACCGGCATCAGTTGGATCTGTTTGTTGCCAGTAGAGCTCTACCAACTGGGCATAGCTCACCACGGCGGGATCGAACCAGATTTTCACCGCTTCGGTGTGTCCCGTGGTGTGCGCCTTAACCTGTTCATAGGTGGGATTGGCGACCGTCCCCCCGGTGTACCCGGATAAGACCTTGTGAATCCCCGGTTGTTCCTCAAACGGTTGAACCATGCACCAAAAACACCCACCGGCAAACGTTGCTGTTTCCAAACTCATTTTATCCCAACTTTCTTTCTCAACGATTCCCATCCTGACCTCAAAACACTTGAAATCAGGACGCTTCATTGGCTTAATTAAACGGCTTTTAGGCACAAAGGTCAAGGGAGTCATCTAAAAAAGGACGACTACCGAAGTAATCGCCCTTTCGTCAATGACTTAATTAGTTGTCCTGATCTTGATCCTCATCGGTGATGGCCAAGTCCAAGTCATCCAGTTGCTTGGGAGCAACCGTACTTGGCGCTTGAGTCATTGGTTCCGTAGCCTTCGAGTTCTTCGGGAAGGCAATCACGTCACGGATGTTGTCGCGCTTAGCTAACAAGCGAGCAAACCGATCTAGGCCAATCGCCAGACCACCATGAGGCGGGAACCCGTAATCTAACGCCTTTAACAGGAAGCCAAACTGCTTTTCGGCCCGTTCTGGCGTAAAGCCCAAGGCCTTGAGCATCTTCATCTGCAGGTCGCGCGTGTGAATCCGGATGGACCCACCCCCTAATTCCAGACCGTTCAAGATGATGTCGTAGCTCTGTGCATAAGCCTTGTGGGGGTCTTCACCCTCGTTCAAGTAATGCTCATCACCCTGCTTAGGCATCGTGAATGGGTGATGTGCAGGTACCCAACGCTTCAAGTCCACATCGTAGTCGAACAGTGGCCAGTTCACAATCCACAGGAAGGCCCACTTGTTTTCGTCGATCATGCCTTGGTGCTTGGCAATGTCGACCCGCAAGTAAGACAACGTTTGGGCAACGACTCGCTTGGAGTCCGCAGCGAACAGCAATAGGTCGCCACTCTTGGCGCCCGTTGCGGCCGTGATCTTGGCGAAGTAGTCGCCATCCTTGAAGAACTTCGCGATAGGCCCGCTAAAGCCATCATCGGTAACCTTCATCCAGGCTAAGCCCTTCGCACCGAAGCGTTCGATGTATTTCGCGTACTTGTCCAGGTCCTTACGACTGTATAGGTCAGCCCCGCCTGGTACGGCGATGGCTTTGACCTGGCCACCATTTTCAACGGCGCCAGAGAAGACCTTAAAGTCGGTGTCCTTCATGATCTCTGACAGGTCCTTCAGTTCCATACCGAACCGGACATCCGGTTGGTCGGTCCCGAAGCGTGCCATGGATTCATCCCAGTCCATCCGCTTGAATGGTAAGGTCACGTCGACGTTTAAGGTATCCTTCATAACCTTCGCAATCAGGCCTTCGGTAATGTCTTGGATTTCTTCAGCCGTTAAGAAGGACGTTTCCAAATCAATCTGGGTGAATTCAGGTTGCCGGTCACCCCGCAAGTCTTCGTCCCGGAAGCACCGTGCAATCTGGTAGTACCGGTCGAAGCCCGCACCCATCAGCAACTGCTTAAAGAGTTGTGGGGATTGTGGCAAGGCGTAGAAGTGACCCTTATAGATCCGGGAAGGCACCAGGTAGTCCCGAGCGCCTTCTGGCGTTGACTTAGTCAAATCCGGCGTTTCGATGTCAATAAAGCCGTTATTGTCGAAGTAGCTGTGGACGGATTGAATGATCCGGTTCCGCAACATAATCCCTTGTTGCATTTCCGGACGCCGCAAGTCCAGGTAACGGTACTGTAACCGCAGGTCATCGGACGCCGTGATGCCGTCCTTGATGTCAAACGGCGGCGTCTTGGCCTTGTTCAACAGGTTGATTCCCAGAACTTGGACTTCCACTTTCCCCGTCCGCATATCCGGATTGATTTCCTTACCGACCCGCGCAACGACTTTCCCTTGGATCTCAATCACGTATTCGCTCCGTAATTGTTCCGCAACGGCAAAGGCGTCCTTATCATACTTTTCACTAAAGACCAGTTGGACGATGCCTTCGCGGTCCCGCAGATCAACGAAGATCAAGCCGCCTAAGTCCCGGCGTTTTTGGACCCAACCCTTTAAGACAATGGTTTGGTCCAGATACTGTTCGTCGACTAAGCCGGCGTACGTGGTACGTTTCAAATCTTTTTCCATTGATTTTCCCCTCTTATTTTGTGTTGAAGCCTTCGCTCACAACTTTTTGAAAATCTTGGTAAATATCCGCCAACGGCACACTGATTTCTTCACCCGTGGCCATGGCCTTTAAGTTCGCCGTCTGATTGGCCAACTCTTGGTCTCCAATCGTCAGGGTGTACTTGGCGGCTAAACGGTTAGCCGTCTTGAACTGGGCCTTAGGCTTACGGCCAAGATAGTCCCGGTCGGCCGTCAAGCCCGCGTGCCGAATCGCCTGAACCAGCTTCAACGTCTCAATCGACGTGTCATCCCCGATTCCTACGATGTAGACATCTAACGGATGGTCGTTAGGAACCGCCACTTGTTCGGCTTCCATCAGCAAGACTAACCGTTCGACACCCATCCCGAAGCCCACACCAGGCATTTCGGGGCCACCCAGTTCCTTGACCAGTCCGTTGTACCGGCCACCGGCCAAGACCGTGGTGTATCCTTCGCCCAATGCCGGTGAATCCGCCATGATTTCGAAAATGGTGTGGTTGTAGTAATCCAACCCCCGTACCATGGTCGCATCGACGTCGTAAGCGATGCCTAAAGCATCCAGGCTCGCCTTGACCTGGTCAAAGTGGGCCGTGGCTTCGGGCGTCAAGAAGTCCAGAATCGACGGTGCATCCGCAACGATGGCCTGATCGTGTTGGTCCTTGCTGTCCAAGACTCGCAACGGGTTCTTGTGCAACCGGACCTTGGAATCATCACTTAACTCTTCAAAGTGGGGTTCCAAGAACGCAATGAGGGCTTGCCGGTAAGCATCCCGGGTCTCTTTGTCGCCCAACGTGTTCAGCGCTAACCGTAAGTGGGTCAACCCCAGCTTGCTGAGGAGGTTCATCCCCAAAGCAATCACTTCAACGTCTAACTCCGGCGCATCACTCCCGAAGGCTTCCACCCCGATCTGATGGAATTCCCGTTGCCGACCGGATTGGGGCCGTTCGTAACGGAACATGGGGCCCATGTAGTAGACCTTGTAAGGCTTAGTGGTCTCCGGACCATACAGCTTATTTTCAACGAAGGCCCGCACGACCCCCGCCGTTCCTTCCGGACGCAGGGATAAGTGCCGATCCCCCTTATCCTTAAAGTCGTACATTTCCTTCGTCACGATATCCGAAGTATCCCCGGATGTCCGGGAGAAGACGTCGAAGTTCTCAAACATCGGCGTCCGAATCTCATCGAACCGGTAACGGGCGAACAAGTCCCGCGCCGTGGCTTCGACGAATTGCCAGGTCTCAGAGGTCCCGGGTAAAATATCCGCCGTTCCTTTTGGCCGTTGGTAACGCATATACATTCTTCCTTTCTTGGCGCTGCCCAAAATAAAAAACGCCCCTGTCAATTGACAAGGGCGCAGGTATGCACGGTACCACCTTTTTATTTTCTCAGCAGGATAACGTTGCAAACGAATGGCCACATCAGGACCATTAGCCTCAAAAGTGTCTTCAAATTCACCACGTTGGTTGCTTTCAGCGAGACAACCTCTCTGTAAACGGATAACCTTCTACTAGTCTTTCTCATCGGCTTCTATTTTATTCTCCTTAAGAATACTGAAAGCTTTGCCAAAAGTCAAGGTTCCCGCTGATAAGTTAGCAGGTTGTCCCCGTCGGGCGTGGTATAATTGTCATAATTTGAAAAAGGGAGCACGGACATGCATTTTAAACCAAAGAACTGGGCTGGCCTGGTCACCAGCCTAATTATTTTACTGGTCGCCGGGGGCCTGCTGATTGCGTTCGTCCGCAACAACGCCGTAACCGCCACCGTCAGCAATCTAAACCTGCGACGGGGCCCGGGATTGACCTACGCCGTGACCACCAAAGTGGCCAAAAATAGCCGGCTCACCATCATCGGCGAAAAAGATAACTGGTACCACGTGCGCGACAGCCAGAACCACTTCGGGTGGGTCGCCAGTTGGTTAGTTGATCATCCGGGCAAATTGACTCACGCCACCACCCTCTCCGAAGCCACCATTGTCCTGGACCCCGGACACGGGGGCAGCGATTCCGGTGCTCTGTCGATCGACCAGAAACACGATGAGAAGACCTACACCCTCGAGTTGGCCCAACGGGTGGCTCGCCTGCTCCGGGCCAAGGGGGCTCACGTCATCATGACCCGCAATTCGGATACCACGGTCAGCTTAGCTCACCGCCCCGAACTCGCCAACACCCACCAAGCGGACGCTTTCATCAGCTTCCACTTTGATTCCTCTCCCACCGATAACCTGGCTTCCGGGACCACGACCTACTACTACCACCGCAAGACCTCATACGCCCTGGCACAGGCCGTCAACCAGGAGATGAACGATTTACCGCTGACTAATCGGGGCATCCGTTACGGAAACTTCGAAGTCATTCGGGATAACCGGCAACCAGCCCTCCTGTTAGAAATGGGCTACATCAACACTAAAAAGGACTTTAACGACATTCGCAACGCACACTACCAAGAGACGGTAGCCAACAACGTCGTTCAAGGCCTCAGTCGCTACTTTACGACTCAGCATTAATCATTTAGAAAGAAGCGAATCTCTATGCAACTATCAGCAAATTGGCTCGCCCAATTACCAGTACCTACCGTTACCGCCGCCACCCCCGTCTCCGGTGGCGACATCAACCAGGCGTTTCGCCTAACGACCGCCGAAGGGCCCTACTTTTTACTGGTCCAACCCCAGACACCTGCGAGCTTCTACACCCACGAGGTGGCGGGACTGCACGCGCTTGGCCAGGCCTTCAACGTTCCCGACGTGATCGGCACCGGCACCATCGACGGGGACGCCTACCTATTGTTGGAATTTCTGGAAACGGGTACCGGTTCCCAGTACCAACTGGGGCAAGCCGTCGCCCGGGTCCACCAAGTGACTGCGCCCAAATTCGGCTTGGCGACCAGGACAACCTGGTCGCCAAGCTTCCCAAGCATAACCAGTGGCAGTCTGATTGGACCACCTTTTACCTGCAACAACGACTCGACCCGCTGGTGCAACGGGCCCAAGCCCATCACCTCTGGAACGCACACCGGGAGCGTGAGTATCAACGGGTTCGTCAGGCCATCATTACCGAGAACCAGGACCGCAAAATCGTGTCCGCCCTACTTCACGGCGACCTCTGGGCGGGAAATTACCTCTTCACCGCCGAAGGCACCCCCACGTTGATTGATCCCGATACCCTGTACGGTGACCGCGAGTTCGACCTGGCCATGACCACCATCTTCGGCGGCTTCGATGGCGACTTCTATAAGGGCTACCAAGACGCCTACCCACTCGACGCCGGGTACGCTGACCGGTTGCCCCATTACCAGCTCTACTACCTCCTAGCCCACCTGAACCTCTTCGGTGAGACTTACGGTGAAGCCGTTGATGTCACCTTAAGTCGAGGATAGGCGTCATCCCTTCAACTAGACGCTAAAAGCCTCAGCACCTTAACGCGTGCTGAGGCTTTTTAATTAGCTTAATTCGTAGCTGATAGTTACTTGGCCAATAGCCAGGTCTGCAGCTCACCCAATTGCGTGACCCGAATCTCTGGTTGACTCTCATCAACGATTAGGTGTTCCGAGTCGAAGAGGGCACCAGCCATTCCCGCCCGGTGGCCCGCTTGCACATCTAAGTTCCGGTCACCAATCATGATGGCCGTTTGCGGGTCAACGTCATATTGCCGACATAGCGCTTGCAGGCTAGTGGGGTCCGGCTTCCGTGGATACTGATCTGCCGCTGTCACGGCCCCCGTGAAGGCCGCCTTCAACCCTAACTCGGCCAACCGATCCAACGCCTTGGCATCCCGGTGCGTCACTAAAAAGTGATGCCCGCCCTGGTGACCCACGGCGGTTAACAATTCCGCGGCTCCGGCAAACGCCTGGGCTTGTGCCAGCTTAGGGGCAGCGGCGAGCTGGTAGAGCTTGGCCAGTCGCTCCTTTCCCAGGCTAAACTCCGCTGAGAACCGCTGCAGGGCGGTCCCCAGACTATGTTGCCGCATGGTCTTGTAAATTTCTACCGTATCGATCTCAAAATCGTTGACCCCATCATCTACCAGGGCCTCGCTGAACGCGGCGACCATCCCCGGATAAGTATTGACCAAAGTCCCGTCAAAATCCCAAAATAAATTCTGATAACGCATGATCTGGGCTACCTCCTCAAAAAAACGGCCAGCAGGAACACTGGTCGTTTCGATTATCGTTTAAAGTTGATCCGTATCGAACCAAATCGTTACCGGTCCGTCGTTGGTCAGTGCGACTTGCATGTCCGCACCAAAGACGCCCGTCTCCACGGGAATCCCCGTAGCCGCTAGCTTAGTGTTGAACTCGTCGTATAGCTGATGCGCGTGGTCGGGATCTCCCGCCCCCACGAAGCTGGGCCGGTTGCCCTTCTTGGTGTTGGCGTATAGCGTAAACTGGGAGACCGACAGAACGCTGCCCTGGACATCGGCGATGCTCAGGTTCATCTTGCCCGCCGCATCACTGAAGACCCGCAACCGACTGATCTTGCGCACCAGGTAGTCCACCTGTTCGCTGGTATCACTATCCTCGGCACCCACCAATAGGCAGAAGCCCGGGCCAATCTGACCCTGGACCTGACCATCGATGGTCACACTGGCTTGGGTGACCCGTTGCAGTAAAATTCGCATCTCGTGTCCTCCTAACGGAACGGGCGCTTAACCACGTAAACGTCCGGTACGTTCTTGATATTATCCATGACCCGTTGCAGCTCCCACTTGTTACGGATTCCCAGGCTCACCGAGATGATGACCATCTTATTATGGTCGACCTTCCCGTTGATCGATGTCAGATCCTTGGTGGAGTTGTTGATCATTCGCAAGACCTCGTTTAGCAGGCCGTTCCGGTTGTAACCTTGAACTTCAATGTTGGCGTTGTAATTGGTCCGGTTCCCGTGTTCGTCGCCCCACTTGACGGAGACGATTCGTTCGCCGTTCTCTTCAGCGTGGCGAACGTTGGGACAATCCGTCCGGTGCACGGAAACTCCCCGGCCCTTGGTGATGTACCCCACAATGGGGTCTCCCGGTACCGGTGAACAACAGTGACTCAGCCGGACCAACAGGTTATCGACGCCTTCGATCACGACGCCATCCGGTTGCTTCTTCCGGTCCTTTTTGTCCGTATCCCCATCGTTCTTGATGGTCTGGTGCTCTTCCAACAGCTCGCGTTCTTCTTGGCGGCGGCGTTCGTCCTCAGCGGCTTGTCGCTGATCTTCCGTCAGACGGTTAACCACCCCGCGGGGCTGCAGATCACCGAACCCAATGGCGGCCATCAGGTCATCGACTTGCTGGTAATGCAGCTTAGCCGTGACCTTATCCAGGTTCTCCTTGGTCAGGGTCGCTTTAGGATCATAACCCAAATCACGAACCATCCGCTCGACCATTTCTTCTCCCTGGTCGATGTTTTGTTCCCGATCCCGTTGTCGGAAGAACTGCTTGATCTTATTACGTGCGCGCCGCGTGGAAACCAGCTTCAACCAATCCCGACTAGGACCTGCCGAACTACTGGAAGTCCGAATGTCCACGATGTCTCCATTCTTGATCTCGTAATCCAGCGGCACGATTTTACCGTTGATGGTCGCGCCCGTGGTGTGGTGCCCGACCTCCGTGTGGATCGCGTAGGCCATATCTAACGGACCAGCCCCCTTGGGCAACTCTAAGACGTCACCTTTGGGCGTGAACGCGTACACGTGGTCCCCGAAGAGCTCACCCTTAACACTGTCCATGAAGTCGGCCGCGTCATCGGTGTCTTCTTGAAGTTCGATGATGTGCTTGAACAGGTTCAGCTTGTCCCCCGTGTTGGTGGCCTGAACCTTATCCTTCACACCTTCCTTGTAAGCCCAATGCGCCGCGACCCCGTATTCTGCCACGGCGTGCATTTCCTTAGTCCGGATCTGAACCTCCAGCGGCTTACCTTCGGGACCAATCACCGTGGTATGTAGCGACTGGTACATGTTGGCCTTAGGCATGGCAATGTAGTCTTTGAACCGGCCCGGCATGGGCTTCCACTGGGAGTGAATCGCTCCCAAAACCGCGTAACAGTCCTTGATGGTGTCCACGATCACCCGAATCGCTAACAGGTCATAAATTTGGCTAAATTGTTTATGTTGGTCCTTCATCTTACGGTAAATCGAGTAAATGTGCTTGGGCCGACCATAAATTTCCGGATTCAGCTTCAAATCCGCGATTGACGTCTGAATGTCCTGGATTGCCGCCGCAATGTAAGACTCCCGCTGGTCCCGCCGTGAGTTCATCAGGTGGACAATGCGGTAATATTGTTGGGGGTTCAGGTACCGCAGCGAAATATCTTCCAGCTCCCACTTAATGGTACTGATCCCCAACCGGTCGGCCAACGGCGCGTAAATTTCCAACGTCTCGTTGGCGATACGCCGTTGCTTATCCGGACGTAAGTGTTGCAACGTCCGCATGTTGTGCAGCCGGTCGGCTAACTTCACAATCATCACCCGGATATCCTTTGACATTGCCAAGAGCAATTTCCGGTGATTTTCCGCCAGCTGTTCCTTATTTGATTTGTACTTGATCTTTCCAAGCTTGGTGACGCCATCGACGATCAAAGCCACGTCGTCGCCAAATAGTTCCCGGACATCCCCCAACGTGACCCCCGTATCCTCCACGATATCGTGCAGGAACCCGGCAGAAACGGTTTCGGGATCCATGTTCAGGTCAGCCAGGATTCCCGCCACCTGAATGGGATGCATAATATAGGGTTGGCCAGACTGCCGGAACTGATCTTGATGGGCAACCGTTGCAAAATGACAGGCTTTGACCACCATTTCAACGTGTTCCGCATTCATATATTGTCCCACTCTGGCAATTACATCTTCAGCCGTCCAAACGCGTTCTTTGGTCATATCGGCCGTCACCACCCTTAGTTTTTAGTTTCTTGTGTTGTGACCATGGTACTTAACCCGGCCGTCAAATATGACAGGCACAGGTACACCAGTGCAAAGTACTGGGTATATCTCGGCAAGAAGGCATACGCCCCTAGCCAGTAACAGACTGGAAAAATCAGGACCCACCATTTAGGCTGCTGCCGACGGGCAATCACCCGTCCCACCGCAATCGCCGCGCCGCCGTTGATCACCAGCAGCAAGATGCCGAAACGAATCACGGCACTCACGGCTAACAGTTGAGCCACTGCCGGGACCACTAGCCCCAAACCGATGCCGACGACCCAATAGGGCCACCCGAGCTTCTTCAAATGATCCATTCTGACCCCCACCTAACTCTCTTTCAAGAATAATTGCAACCATTTTAGCATGTTTTCAGGCTGATTTCACCTGATTTTCAGGATTACTGCAGTTCCCACAAGACCGAGGCCGCCGTTAAGAAATACAGGGGCGCCGTCTCGGTCCGCAAGATACGCGGACCCAAGCCCACCAGGG
Organism: Levilactobacillus namurensis; assembly: GCF_032197885.1. Taxonomy (NCBI): domain Bacteria; kingdom Bacillati; phylum Bacillota; class Bacilli; order Lactobacillales; family Lactobacillaceae; genus Levilactobacillus; species Levilactobacillus namurensis. Next base: position 1,511,085 of record NZ_CP134159.1, read on the forward strand.
TCGCACCAGCCGTCTGCGCCAGGGTGACCTCAGCGGGGCTAATCCCCCCCTCGGGCCCGAAGATGGCCAGAACCGTCTGTCCCGGAGTGACCGCTTGCAACGCCGTTTTAAGTGCGCTGTGTTCCCCCTGCTTGGCCGACTCCTCGTAGGCCATGACGGAATGGTCATAGGCCGACTGTAAAACGGCTTGTAGCGTCGGTGCATACGTTACATCCGGTCGGCGTAACCGGTGGGACTGTTCCGCTGCCCCGTGAGCGACCTTGGTCAAACGCGCCAACTTCTTCGCCACTTTATTCCCCTGCCACTTGGCCACTGACCAATCGGCACCGTAGAAGATCACGTGGGCGACCCCCATTTCGGTGGCCTTCTGCGTGATCCATTCCGCCTTCTCCTGCTTAGGTAAGCCGCAGGCAATCGTAATGGCTGCGGGCAACTCAACGGCTGGCGTCGGTACCGCTTGTAGCCGGATGGTCGCCGCTGTGGTATCTGCCGTCAGGAGCTCGCCGTGGAAGAGGTGGGCCTTAGCATCCACGAATTCCGCCGTATCGCCCACTGCCGCGCGTAAGACCACGACCCAGTGGTGGGTAGTTGCCGCATCCAGCGTGACCTGGTCACCATCTTGATGCTTGTGCTCTAAGAAATAGCGTTGCATCCTTACTCATCCTCCGTTGGTTTATGTGCGATCACGCCGCGCCAATCCTTCATCTGTAAGATGTTGTCAATGATGAAACCCTGCTTCTTCTGAGCGGCAACCACCGTCTCTAGTTTATCCGCAATAATCCCCGATGTCAGGAAATAACCCCCGGGCGTCAAGTTTTCCCACGCCTGCGGAACTAACGGAACAATGATCTCAGCCAGGATATTAGCTACGACTAAGTCGACCGGCTGGTGAATCCCGTTCAACAGATCATTGGGCTTAGCCACAACGTCCGCAGCAATTGGATTCAACGCCAAATTGGCCTTTGCAGACCGCACGGCAACGTCATCAAGGTCAAACGCCGTAATCTGGTCAACGCCTAAGAATTTAGCGGCGATGCTTAAGACCCCGGAACCCGTTCCCACGTCGTACATCCGCTCGCCGCCCCGAACCACCATTTCCAAGGCTGTCAGGGAAAGTTGCGTGGTCGGATGGGTCCCCGTCCCGAACGCCATCCCCGGGTCCAGGCGAATCACTTGCTCGCCCGGTTGAACCGGTTGATAGTCTTCCCAGCTAGGGGTCACGGTCAAATGCCGGGTGATCCGGACTGGATGGTAATATTTCTGCCAAGCGGTCGCCCAGCTCTCATCTGCCACCGCTTGGGTGGTCACTTTTCCGGGGGCGGCGTTTAAACCAAAGCTGGCCAGCTCATCGACCCGTTGTTTAATGGTGGGTAAGATTTCCGGTACGAAGACCGTGGCCGGATAGTACGCCGTGACTTCAGCCCCCGTGGTGCGATGCGGGATATCTCCCAGGTCGAGGATCTCATCGGGTCGAGCTTGTAAATGCTGGTAATCCGCCGCGTCATCAATCTTAACGCCACTGGCGCCCGCTTCTTGTAAGATGTTGCTGACCGCTTCTACGGCCTCGTTGGTGGTCAAAACACTGACCTCAGTCCATTGCATCAGTTAAATTCCTCCTTGAACTACAAAAAGCCAGCGACAACTAAGTTTGTCGCCGGCTCACCATTAGCCTATCAAATTATTGTCCCGCGACACTACACTTTTTCAGGATTAGTCGAGTGGTCGGCGTGACGTTGTTCCCGTTCAGCAAGATGTGCTTCTAAATAATCCAGCATATCCGCTTCATTTTGGAAAACCCGTGGATGCTTCTGCTTGTGCAGCCGCAGATCAATCTCGTTGATCCGCTGACGCCCGGTCCACGTGTGACCATAACGAATGATTACCCGATTATTGAGCGAATCATGGCCAAATTTAAAAACGTAGACGCTCTCCGGCGCCATCAACGGTCGAATGTACGACTTCTCATAACGATAATTATGTTGCCGTAAGAATTGTTTGGTTCGACTCAGCATGGTAATCACCTCCTAATTTGCGATAATCCCCGGTAAATCAAGGGTTACAACCACCCGAGATTATCTAAATACTTCTGAATATATCAATGCACAATAATAGAGGATTCCGTCCTCAAATGCAAGTAAAACGTTCGCAAATCAACTTACTGTGTCAACGATTGTCACTTGATTTCATTGCGACGACTATTCATGAAACCACTTACATTATTATAGCATACTTCCCCCAACTTTTTCAGCGCCAATCCTAAGTCCGCTTAAAATAATGATTTTTATTGCGTTTAGGTTGCAATTTCACTCAGAAACGCTAAAAATTAAAGGTAATTACTAAGGGAGGTCCGTACCATGCTCAAAGAGTTCAAAGAGTTTATCGCGCGCGGCAACGTCATGGACCTAGCCGTTGGGGTCATTGTCGGGGCTGCATTCACGGCCATCGTCAAGTCACTGGTCACTAACCTGATCAACCCGCTGCTGGGAGTCTTTGTCGGCAACATCGATTTTTCCAATCTGGTCTTCACCGTGGGAGACGCCCACTTTAAATACGGGGCGTTTATCAATTCCGTCATCAACTTCCTAATCATTGCGTTCGTGGTCTTCCTACTGGTCAAGTTCCTGAACCGACTTGTTCCGAAGAAACCGGAAGAACCCGAAGAAACGCCGGAACCATCCGCGGAAGAACAATACCTTAAAGAAATCGTGACCCTGTTAAAGGACCAAAAGAAATAGCTTTACCGGGACTGACCGCCTCACTGCGACGATCAGTCTTTTTTTATTCGCAACGGTTCCTAAAGAGCGTCCCGCCGGATTCTAGGGATGATGGCGTTATCCCGCACAAAAAAATGCTATACTGAGAACCGTGACCAAAACGACTAACGGTCCGGATGCGCCCAAAAGTTTCATAATCCTTTTAAAGCGAGGTAACCACCATGAAAGAAGAAAAAGCATTCACTGAAACGGACTGGCAGCGGGCTCAAGCCGCAGTCTATAACGAATATGACCGGTTGATCAAGCGGCTTCACGTCGAAGGCGTTGACTACACCATCCTGCAAGCCCGCCGAATCGTTATCTACCAGGACCTCGTTCAGGAGTGGAAGCACAACCTCCCGACCCTGATGACGGACCTGACCGATAATGCGATGGCCGAAACGGTCTTTGAGGACCTCGCTACTGACGGCCAGAGCCACGTCCTAGATCGGTGTGCCAAAAAGATGGAAAAGTGGCCCGACTACATCCCGTCACCACTTACGATTTGGCTAGAACTAGCCGAAGATGCCGACCGTGAAGGCTAACCCCCATAATGAACAAAACGCGCTGACCAAAGTCAGCGCGTTTTTTGGGTCTAATGCCCCGTCCCATAAAGGTTAAGAATCAAGCTCCCCACCAGAATCATGCCGATGCCTAAGACACTGGCCAAGTTGATGGGCGCATGCATGAAGAGGACGGCGACCAGGGTGGTCAACACAATGCCGACCCCACCCCACAACGCATACGCGACACTCATGTTCACGGTCCGTAACGTGAGTGATAGGAAGTAAAAACAAATCGTATAGGCGACCAACGACGTCAGCGTCGGCCCTAGCCGCGTAAACCCGTTCGAGTAGCGTAACATTGTGGTGCCCAAAAGTTCCGTCACAATCGACACCGCTAAATACAAGTATCCCATAATCCAACGACCCCCATCGCGTCGGCTCAGCGACTGTCATGCTTAGTCACTCACCGTGCCGCGTCTTAATGTCATCCCCTAGAATTCTACCACACCGGACCATTCGACGCGACGCTTCCGGCCGGACGACCTACGATTTCTGTGGGACCAACCCCGTCGGCGTCACCTTAAACCACCCGGTCCGAATCTCTTGATGGTAGGTCTTACGCATCATGACCGTGAAGGTGTGGTGATACTCCGGAATCGCAATGTACTGGTAACGCTGCACGTTTTGCTTGAACTGGGCCGGGGACTCCATAAAGTTCTCTTGCCCCACACCGTGGTTGGTAAAAAAGTAGTAGTTGGCTAAGAAGCCCGCATAGTAACTGTCCACATCGCCCGGGTGCGGATCAACTAGTAGCACGCGTCGGTGAGTCAATCGCGTGCTCGGCGAAGCAATCTGTGCTAACTGCACGGGCAGCGTCCCCCGGTTCATCTGGTTGGTGAACTTGGTCCCGTTAATCTCCGAATACATCATGATGATGGCAAAGAAGATCATCAAGAAGCTTCCCATCTGATACGCATTCTTGGTCACAATCGACCGGAAAGATTGCAAGTCACGCTTGGCAAATTCTTGCTCGTAAAACGCGTAGTCGATGGTCCGGGACAGAACCATGGCCCCGATAAACAGTGCCAGAATCACGGTACTGCCCATATACCGTTCGAAGCCATCTAACCGGATAGCCTCCGCATAGGGCATCGATAAAACGTACATCCCAAATAAACTGGCATAATACAGTCCAAAGATGACGTCCACGGCCACTAAGGTCTTTAATAACGGATTCTTCTGATGACTGCGCCACCGAATCAAGATGTAGCTCCCCAGCAACAGAGCATTGATCAGGAGAATCCCCTGGGTCGACAACGACTGACCGTTCACCACTTGTTTTAAGAACTGATGGCCCAGCTTCAGGACCGTCCCGTCCCCTTCGTGTTGTAACTGTTGTCGGTACGCGGCCGCGCTGATCTCGTGTTTGGACACCGTAAACGTGTGCTTCACGTGCCATTCCCACCACAGAAAGGGCACCGCTAAGACCACTAGGGTCCCCGTAAAGCGTCCCCACACACTGGCCCAGCGACGAGGCCAGCGCTGGAAGATCTGCGGACGCGTGGTCCAGAGCATCCCCAAAAAGTAGCTGGCCAGGACCGCCACGAAGAAGGTCGCCGAATTCTTGACCAATAAGAGAACGGCTCCCACCAAAGCCACGTGGCCACACTGGAGCCAAGGCTTCTGGCGATAGACGTAGACCCCGACCAACCCGGCAACCGTCAAAATGGGCAGCACGTAGTCCACTAAGAGGTTGTTCAAGCGGATGTTGATGTTAAACACGTACGAGACGGCAATCGTCAAGCATAATAAGAAGGACGTGAGCGCCCGGGTCCGATCCCGTAGCACCGCAAAGACTGAATACGAAGCTGCCCAGATCAGTAAGAACTGTGCAATCAACATGGCGCCTTCGCTGAACCCGACCCAGTGAACGAACTGCGTGATAAACAACGCTGTTGCGGGCGGATACGACGTGAAGGAGATAATCGTATCGTGAGCGCCAGGCAAGTGTCCCGTAAAGGCCAGAAACTTGACCATGACCGCCCAATGCGAAAAGTTATCATAGTGGACGAGTGGACTATGGCCCAAGACCTGAAGCATGACCAGTCCTAGACCGACCATCCACCCATCAAAGAGGTGCAGGCCTTCAAAAGGTAACGCGCCTTTGCCCCAGAAGCCTAGCAGCCACCAGTACAGTAACAGTGCGATACCCAAAAGCGTGATGACCCAAATCCCCGGATTCAGCCACCCCACCATCGCAAAACCATACAATAAGATGATCTGTACCAAAAACACCGTGATCCAAGACAGGTAAGGACTCACGCCTAAGCGTCGAACCGTGGCGTTATACCCCAGAACGCCTAAGCTATAACCCCCTAATCCTAAAACCCATGTCATATTGTTCCCCTTACTTCCTAACGTTGCCGCAACAATCGTTGTGGTGTAACCCGATACAGTCCTGTGATGACCCGTTGATGGTAAACCTTCTGGGTCAAGACCGTAAACGTGCGGTGAAATTCCGGAATCACCACGTAATCATACTGTTGCACGATTTGGCGGAAGGCCGCCGGCGAGACCATAAAGTTCTCCTGACCGACCGCCCGATCCGTGAAGTAGTAGTACCGTGCCGCGTAACCGGCATAGTAGTCGTTCACGTCCGTAGCGTGTGGATCGACCACCAACACCTTTTGATGATTCAAGTGCGTCCACGGCCGCGAACACCGCTGGAGTTGGAGCGGTAAAGTCTGCTGGTTCATGCGGTTCGTAAAGTTCGTCCCCGTGATTTCTGAATACATCAACGTAATCGCAAAGAAGCCCGCGACCAACGTGCTCAACTGGTACGCATTCTTCGACATGATCGTGGCAAACGACCGTGAATTTCGTTTCTCAAAGTTCTGTTCGTAAAATGTCGCGTCTAAGACCCGGACAAACACCATGGCGCCCAGATAAAGGCCCAAGATCACGACACTGCCCATGTACCGCTCAAACCCATCCAATAAAATGGCTTCCGCGTAGGGCATGGACAAGACATACATCCCCAACAAACTCAGGTAATACAGGCCAAACATCCCGTCTAACCACGCCGCCGTCTTCAGCAACGGGTTCCGTCGGCGGTTGCCCAGACGAATCACGATCCAAGCCCCCACTAACAAAAGGTTGAGTAACAGAATGCCCTGGGTCGATAACGACTGGGGGTTTAAAATCTGTTCCCCAAATTTACGGGCAATCTTAAGTATGGTCGCTGGACTCTCACTGGTCAGCTGGTGTCGGTAGGCCTGCGCACTAATCTCGTGTTTCGAGACGGTGAACGTGGCGTGGACGTGCCACTGCCAGAGCAGAAACGGCAGACTCGCCACCCCCATCGTTCCCGCAAACCGTAGCAGGTTGCCGGGCAAGGCCCACCCTGTCCGGTTGGTCTTCAACAGGGTGACCAGAAAGGCCCCCGCGATAACCACCACAAAGAACGTCGCCGAATTTTTCACCAACAATAACGCCGCACTGAACACCGCCACGTGACCGCACAGCAGCCATGTCCGCGTCCGGTAAGCGAAGATTCCCGCGACGTTAAGATGGGCAACACGTAGTCCACTAACAAGTTATTGAGCCGAATCGCCACGTTAAACACCAGTGAGCCCGCAATCGTGAAACACAGGATCATGGCCGTCAGCGCGCGCGTCCGGTCACGAAGTACCGCGAATACAGCGTAAGCGGCCGCCCAGATCAATAGGAACTGGGCCACCAACATCGCCCCTTCGCTGAACCCGATCCAGGTGACGAACTGGGTGATAAACAGTGCCGTGGCGGGCGGATACGAGGTAAACGAGATTAGATGATCGGTCGCCGCCGGTAAGTGGCCACTAAAGACTAAAAACTTGACCATGACCGCCCAGTGCGAAAAGTTATCGTAGTGGACCAAGGGACTGCGAGCCAGGACCTCTACCATGGCACCGCCTAAGCCTAACATCCAAAAGTCAAACAGGTGAATGCCTTCAAAGGGTAAGCTGCCGCGGTGAAACAGGCCCAAGACCTGCCAAGTTCCCCATAGAACCACGCCGAGTCCCGTCACGCCATAAATACCTAATCGCAACTGCCCCAGCATGGCCGCACCATACAGCAAGAGAATCTGCAACAACATGGCGGTAATCCACCGTAAATAAGGACTCACGCCAAGTCGCCGTAGCGAGCCCGTGTAGCCCAATAGACCGATTAAATAACTTGCGCCACCCAACCAAGCTGCCGTCATCCTCATCTCCTTACTTCCTGGCCTTGAGCCTGTGCAGCTAGACCCGGTTGAACCAGCGACTCAGCCGCCGTTCGTAGGCCTGAGTCCGCACGACCAGGTTCATGTATAATTCATCAAATGGTGTAATCCACGCATCTTGAACTTGGGGCAACGTCTGGTTCGCCCCGTCATAGATCAATTGCAGGTAATTGTCCCGGTTATGGTCGGGGGCTACGGCGACCTGCGCACTATAAATCGGTTGCTGTCCCCGGTGCGCGATTCTCGCGACCGTTCCGGTCAACGTGATTCAACTTCGCCGGCGCCGTAGCCGAATCTCAACGGCGTCACCCGTTGCCAGCGGCATGTCTCCGGTGTCGGTGAAGGTAAAGGCCACGCCCCCTTCCGACACATCGGTAGTCTCCAAGGGGTGCCAGTCCCGGCCACCAGCCAGCTTGACCTTGCCGTCGACCGTTCGAATAAAGCGCTCGTTCTTCCGGTACACATGGCGGCCCATGGCGATGAACAGACACATACTCAGGTTGATAAAGTGCATCAAGAGCCAGAAGGTAATCACGCTTCCCACCAAGATCTCCGAACCGTACTTACCATAGTTGAATTTCACAATAGCAATCAACGTCACGGCCCATAACACAAAGTAGGGAATAATATATAGCTTATCCTTAAGCGAAAAAGTCACATTCTTAGACGTCACCTTAAACTTCTTAGTCTTGATCCCAATCGTTTCCATAATTACCGGAATAAACAGGTACGGCGCAAAGAACGTCTCTTGGACTTCCCCCCACCGTTCATTACGAATCATACCTTCCCGATCACCGCGGCCCGATGTGTCCCCCATCACATAGTGCAGGAGGAAGTACCCCGGAGCCCAGACGATCATCAAGATCCAGAAGTTCGCGTTGACCACTTGAATCTTCCATAGGGCATAGAGAATCGGTGCAATGATATAAATAATTCGGCGGAAAAAGGCCCACCAGTAAAAGTAAGTGTTGATCAGAATCAGACGGTTCATCCACGACAGCTTCGGATTCCAGAAGATGTGGAGGTTCCGGCAACTCTGAATAACGCCCCGCGCCCAACGGGTCCGCTGCTTAATGACCCCCTTTAGGTCAATGGGGGTAATCCCACTGGACTGCAGAACCTTAGTCGCCAGACTAATATACCCGGCCATGTTCAACTCGGTCCCCAGTTCAAAGTCTTCAGTGATGGTATCCGTGGGAAAGCCGCCCACCTCATCGACCGCCTGACGCAAGAAGACCGCGTTTGACCCAGTAAACAAAGCCCGCTTATTCCCCCCATTTAGGACGTTCACGTCCCGTGAGAAGAAGTCCTGTTCGTTGGGGACGATTCTTTCGGAGAACAGATTGAACTGAAAGATGTCGGCATTGTAAAAGCTTTGTGGCGTCTGTACAAAGCCCAGGGGTTCCGTGTGGTCTGGATCGTCCTGTAAGGCTTGAAAGTTCTGCTGGAACAGGGGCACGGTCTGGTTGAGAAAGCCCGAAAAGGGAATCATATCCGTATCAAAGATCACGAATAACGGGGAATGCAACTGCTCTAGGGCGTGATTGATGTTCCCCGCCTTGGCCTGCTTATTATCCGTCATACCAATGTACCCGACGTGATAGTAAGCCGTCAGGGCTTGCACCTCTGGCCGATTGCCGTCATCGGCCACCACGATGTGCAACTGCTTACGGTTAGGATACTTGATGTAGGTCGCCGCGTTGATGGTCTTGCGCAACAACTCGACGTCTTCGTTATGCGTCACGATGATTAGATCGACGTCTGGCAAGGGTTGCCGGGCATCGTAGTCGGGAATCTCTAAGTCCTGTTTCTTACGGGTGGCTAACATGCGGAAGAAAATCAGCATAAAGCCCGTAAAGTTCGAGACGATTTCACTCAGCACCAACAGCAACGCGAAGATCAGCGTAAATAAGTGGGCGTGCCAGGGAATCGTAAAGAATACCCGCCATAGGAGGTAAATCACGGATAAGATAATGGCTAAAACGTTTAAAACCCGTCGCTTATTTGACATGGGATCGCCTCTTGAAAATAAAGTTCTTTTGCAAATAATAGCTGAGCAGGAATAAGCAGAAGTCCCCGACTAACTTGGCAACGGTCGGCGTCAACGCGCTCTGCCAAACGATACTTAAGAGTTCGGTCAACCCGTGGGTCAGATAACCCGAGGCCAGGGTCTGAAGAACCAGCAACAGACCATACTTCCACAACGTACGTTCCCCGGCATTCTCGAAGACCACGTGGCGGTTGATCTGGTAATTCACAACGGCCGAAGCTAACCGGGCGAGAACGGTCGCCCCCATGATCACCGCCAACGACTGTTGTTGGCCTAATAGCAACATGAACAGGCTGAACAACCCGATATCAATCACGAAAGACGCCAAGCCACTAGCCGCAAACTTAAAAAAGCGGGCGTAGATAGCCAGCGAGTCTCGAACCACCCGAAAATGCGACGAGGCGTTGCCGTCAAGGTAAATGGTGGGAATCGGCTGTTCGCTAATGGTCACGTGATGCTTCTTAGCCTCGAGTAACATGTCGAATTCAAACTCAAAGCGCTCACCAGGAAACGTCAGTGCAGTGGTCAGGTAAGTCCAGGGAATCACCCGGAGTCCCGTCTGCGTATCACTAATCGTCTGATGGGTTAATACACGAACTAGATTATCCGTTAAGATATTCCCAAAACGACTCCGCCAAGGAATGTCTCCCGTAAATTGTCGCGCTCCGATAATCAGGTCATCCGGTCGCTGAGTGGCCAAATGAAGGCACTTCTCAAGGGCTGCCACCGTGTGCTGTCCGTCAGCATCCATGGTCGCAATCCCCGCCAATGCTGGCAAATCGGTCTGCTGAAGGTAATACCGGAACCCCGTCTTGAGAGCCGCGCCCTTCCCCTGATTCTGGGCATGACGAAGTAGGTGCAGCCGGGAATCGTCCAGGTGCTGCAGCTGCTCAAAAATAGCTTGATGCTTCGCGTCGCTGCCATCGTCGACCACGACTATACTGGCCAGTGCTGGCTGCTGGGCCAAAAGTTGGCGCACTAATTGTAAGAGTTGCGCATCCGGATTCAGCGCTGGAATCAAAATACCGAAGTTTAACATAACTGTCCTCTATCCTTTGTCTGATCTCCCCTGAGATCGCTCATCCCCAAATCAGGCAGTGGTGCCTGATTTGGGGATGATTGTTTATCTAATTAACATATTAATTGTTTTAAACCGAATAAACTAGTCGTTTTTAACCACCTATCGTGAAATGGTTAAGTGACTTTCTTCCAAACCGGATACCATTTTCCGGTGAATTATTATCCCCTATAAACGAATTATACGTTCGTTCAACATCTCAGGTGTGATTGGTTCTATCTCACATGCGGTTTCACTAACTCCGGCAGTTTCATCAAAATTAGTATATCGTGTAAGCCATCACAAGCGAGTTCTTCCGTTAAAAACGCATTTAATTCATCAGTCCCTTGAACCATTTTTAGGATAGATTAACAATCAAGAGGTATCCAGTATGGCACTTAAGACCTTAAACCCACGCAAAAAGCGCCGCAGTCCCCAGACCACAGCGCTTACTTCATTCTATCGGACTAACAACACGGGCATTGACGACTGATGGTCCGTAGTGTCTGACCAGTACGCAATCAGCCCCAAGTCTTGGAGATGCGTCATCTGCGCATCTAATTCAGCCGTCGTTAGTGCCAGTTTCTGGGCCAGGTTGACCACGACCCCCGGATGCCGTGCCAGATGAACCAACTCTTTCAATAAGTCATACTCCGCTGCCGTCAGCTGATCACCCGTTCGCTTAAACGCCTCGAAGAAGGTGCTGAGACTGCCGTCCGTCCCCAAAACAAACCCTAACATCATCTTCATCCCCCTCAATGACTACTAATCAAATTTGATAACCCCATTATAAAATAACAGACAAATGACCCCTACCAAAACCATCTCCCCCAAAGGACTTGATTCTGTCACTTGCCCATCCTAAAGGTCAAAAATGGGTTTCCCGCACGACTCGTCGCACGGAAAATCCATTTTCAAGTTTCACTTAAGTCTTAAATTACGCGTGGTGCCGCCGGTGCGCACCCGCGAAGCCCAGTAGCCCCACTAGCGTACTCAATCCAACAGCCAACCACCCGGACTGCTGGTGATCCGCCGTCTGCGGCAAGGTGGTTGCCGTGTTCACTTGCACGCCCGCGGCCTGTGTCGCCTGATGAGTAGTCGTCGCCGCCAGTAACGGCTGGGTTGCGGTTCCTTGCGTCGTGGTCGTCCTCGTTACTTGAGTTTCGCTAGTCGGTGCAGATGTTCGGGACTGCTTAACCACGCGGTCACCATCGCCACTCCGAACTAATTTCGCCTTTGGCGTCATGGCCTGATCAGCCGCACCGGTAGTGACTAACTTCGGTGTCGTGATTGGCGTGCTTGGGTCTGCAGCCGGTGTAACCGGCGCATCCGTCTGAACCTTGTGGGTGACTTCATCCCCGGCCCCACCGTCAGAAGCTACGGAGACGCTCGGTGTCGGGTCGCCAACATCGCCAGCGCCAGCATTCGATTCCGTTGGCGTGGTGGTCGTCCCCGTGGAACCAGTGTCTGGCTTAGTTGGGGTGGTTGTGCCCGTTGATCCGGTATCCGTTCCGGGCTTGGTCGGCGTCGTCCCCGTACCGGTCGAACCTGTATCCGGTTGTTTCCCCGTATTCGGATCGGTGACCGTCACAAGAGCTGTCCGTTGCACAATGTACGGGGTACCCGTGTCATTATAGTCATCGGCAACGCGGTACGTGTAGGTAATCGTTGCCGTTCCCGCCTTGGCGGCCTTGCCGTTCACGATAACACCCGAATTGTCTGGCGTCGCCGTCACGTCACTAACCGCTAACGGTTGATTCTGGTCGTTCAATCCCGCAACAAAGTTATCCGCTGCGTGCCAGTCTTCACCGACTGTTAGCTGGCTGTCCTTAGTCTGCAGGACCTGTCGAACAATAATATAGACGGAAGGCGCAATTGGTTTACCTTGATAGCCACTCGCCACCAAGTCACCCGCAATTTGTAAGTCCTGTCCGTTAGACGTGTAGTTATAAGTCTGAAAGGGTTGGCCGTTGTCGTCTAAGGCTAGGGAATAGCCCAGCTTAGCTAAAGCTTGAGCCAGCGAGTCGCCATCAGCCGTCTTGATATTCTTCCAGTTAACGATAGCCGTTCCACCGTTGAAGAAGACGGGGTCAGAATTAGTCTGGTCGTGGTTCCAATACGGCGAATGGGTATCCGAAAAATCGTTATGGTAAGCAACTTGGTCTAAGCCTACGTCCGGCATGATGTTCTGAACTTCGTCTGGGGCCACCGCATAAGCCCCCGTGGTCGGATCTTGAACAACCGCTTCATACTGCCCTTGGACGTTACGCCGCGGATCAGCATACCGAATCCGTAAGAGGCCACCACCGTTTCCACCGAGGCTGTCTCGATCGAGGAGTCGAAATTCGGCGTAACCGTTCGGTGAGAATTGATCAATCTTATTGGCTACAATGGGTAAGGTCACGTCGTAGCTTTGGTTCGGCACTAAGTCACCCGTAAATTCAATTTTATCCACGTCGTCCCAGGTCAACTGACCTGCTTGCACCGCTTGGTCAAAGGCTTGCGCCGTATACGGGTGGGTCCCAAGATAGTAATGCGTGGTAATCCCTGGTCCGACTTGGGCAGCAATATCGGTCGCGGTCATGCTCTGGTCAATGGTGACGTCAGAAGTCGGCGTATAGAACTTAACGCTGTTGGGTAACGAGAGGTCAATCGTCGAATACCCGCTCTTATAAGGTAACGACGACGCCATATGAACGTGAACGTGTAACGTCACATCCGTGGCCTGCGGGTCAACGATGGCTTGAATTCCATCATCCACATCGTTATCCGTCGACAGAGACGTACTGGTTCCCTGGGCATTCTTGGCCGTCAAGTAAGCCGAAGCAATCGCGTAAGAATTCCCCCGTTCGTCTTCAAAATGCCCATCTGGATGGTTCGTAATGGCTTGAATTGGCGCAACCGGTGCGTTGGGATCGATGGTCTTGCCGGGCGTCTGTGATGGCGTTGGGTCTGGAATCACATAGTTAGACGCATCATCCGTAATGGGCTTGCCAATGTACGGATTCGAAGGCATGGGATCGTCATCCATGGGATTGACGGGCGTTGTCTCGGAACTGGCAGCCGACTTAGGCGTTGTGTTCGTCGTAGACGTCGTGGTTGCTGGCTGGTCCGTAGCTTCGGTTGTGGGTTGTACCGAGGATTCGGTAGCGTCGGACTGATCATCCGTTGAATTATCGGATGAGCTAGTCAATGACGCTGATTCAGCCTGCGGCGTTGCGGGCGTCTTCACGACCTGGCCACTCGTTACCTCAGTCGTATTGGCCCCAGACGTTGGCGTGCTATCCGCTTGCGCCGGAACCGCTAATGACAATCCGGCACACAGCGTGGTCACACCAATCGCAGTAAACAGCCACCGCTTCCCAGCCTTATAGCTTTTGTAGTGAACTTTCGTCTCAAACATACCACTCATCCTCCAATTCATTTATTTTAGTGTGTAACCTTTTATCCCCTTATTCGCCTCCATTATAGTTCCTAGCATTAATAAGTCAATGTGAAATTTACAACTATGATTTATTTTCGGGTAACCATTTGTGAATACAAATTATCATTAGTCGCACAATTCCCGCAAAATCAGCCAATTAAGCTTATTAGTCTTAATGCTTGCTTGTGAATAACATTTAATTACTTTTTAAATTAGCCACTTTCAATATTCTGTTTCCTTAAAAGCAAGGCCACTATCCCCTTCCGATTAGAGCTTACTATTCGGCTCGCACCGTCACTTCATCCAAACCGTAACAAGTCTTTTTATCCTTAACGAGATGTGAATGAGCATTTCGATAGACAGTACATTCAATATATGAAATAATGACGTTAACAAATAACTTATAGGAGGTTTTGACAATGAGTCTCAACGACAAGATTGACAGCACTAAGGACCAGGTTAGCGGTAAGGCCAAGGAATTAGAAGGTAAGGCAACCAACGATAAGTTACGCGAGGCTGAAGGTAAAGGACAAGCCGCCTGGGGGAAAGCTAAGGATAAATTCTCCGAGTTAAAGGACGCCGCTAAAGATACCGCCGATGACGTTAAGCGCAAATTAGAAGAAGAGAAAACCCGAGAATAAACTGTGGGGGTGGCCATTGGTCGCCCCCTTTTTTAATTGGGACCAATGGTTGCCCTTTAGACTTTCTTGGGGGCTTTATACGGCTTATGTGGGAAGAATGTGGGAAAATACGCAAAAAAGGCCCGATTTTGGATGGTAACCTACCACCTGAAATCGGGCCTAAACGCTGATATGACACTATTTATCTACTTAGTTTCATCCTCGTCAGTCTTCAAAACTGCCATGAAGGCTTCTTGGGGAATGTCAACCTTCCCCACAGCCTTCATCCGCTTTTTCCCGACTTTTTGCTTTTCCAGCAGCTTCATCCGCCGAGTACGGTCACCACCGTACAGGTGGGCCGTCACGTCCTTCCGGTAAGCCTTGATGGTGGTTCGGGCAATTACCTTCGCCCCAATCGCCGCTTGAACCGGAATTTCGAAGTTTTGCCGTGGAATGATGCCCTTTAACCGCGTTGCAATCTCACGACCTCGTTGTGCCGCAAACGTCCGGTGCGCAATAAAGCTCAACGCATCGACCTTATCGCCGTTCAGCAACAAGTCAATCTTGACCAAGTCCGCTTCCATGTACCCGTTCCGCTCGTAATCCAGCGAGGCGTAACCACGCGTACTCGACTTCAACTTATCAAAGAAGTCAAAAATGATTTCTGACAGCGGCATATTGTAGATAATGTTGACCCGGTAATCATCCAGGTACTCCATGGTCAAGAATTGCCCCCGACGGTGCTGGCACAATTCCATGACCGCGCCCACATAATCGTTCGGTGCCATAATCGTAGCCTTCACGATGGGTTCTTCAATCCGCTTGATGGCGGAAGCTTCCGGCATTTCGGCCGGGTTTTCGACTTCCTTCATGGTCCCATCCATCAAGTACGCATGGTAGGTAACCGATGGCGCCGTGGTAATCAAGTCGAGGTTAAATTCCCGCTCAAGTCGTTCTTGGACGACATCCATGTGGAGCATCCCCAAGAACCCACACCGGAACCCAAAGCCTAACGCTTGAGACGATTCGGGTTCAAATTCCAACGCCGCATCATTTAACTTCAGCTTCTCCAAGGCCTCACGCAAGTCGTTTAACTTCGCGTTATCGGTGGGGTATAACCCCGCGTAGACCATCGGGCTCATTTCCCGGTATCCCGGTAGCGCCTTTTCCGCAGGATTATCGGCACTGGTGACCGTATCCCCGACTCGGGTCTCCGTGATGTCCTTGATGCTGGCCGTGATGTAGCCCACGTCCCCAGCAATCAACAGGTCCCGACTAATCGGCTTCGGTGAGTTCACCCCCACCTCAGTCACTTCGTATTCGCTCCCGCTGTTCATCAGCCGGATTTTGTCCCCGGGCTTGACCATGCCTTCCGTGATCCGCACGCTCAAGACCACACCCCGGTAATCGTCATAGACCGAATCAAAGACTAACGCCTTTAGAGGAGCCGTTAAGTCTCCTTGAGGAGCTGGAATCTTATGCACAATCTGTTCCAGTAATTCCGGAATCCCAATGCCTTGCTTGGCACTGGCCAAAACGGCATCCGAAGCGTCCAGACCAATGACGTCTTCAATCTCGCTCTTCACCTTATCTGGATCCGCTGCGGGGAGGTCAATCTTATTGATGACCGGCACGATTTCCAAGTCATCGTCTAGCGCCAGGTAAACGTTAGCCAGCGTCTGGGCCTCCACCCCTTGTGCGGCATCAACGACCAGAATGGCCCCCTCACAAGCTGCCAGGCTTCGTGAGACTTCGTATGAGAAGTCGACGTGACCGGGCGTATCGATCAGGTGAAATTCATAGTCGTGACCATCCTTCGCGTGATAGGTCAGTTCAACCGCGTTCAACTTGATGGTGATGCCCCGTTCACGTTCCAGATCCATGTCGTCCAACACTTGATCTTGCATGTCGCGTTTGGAAATCGTATCCGTTAGTTCCAGAATCCGATCCGCGAGCGTCGACTTTCCGTGGTCAATATGGGCCACAATGGAAAAGTTACGAATATATTTTTGATGTTGCTTTAATTTTTCCAGATCCATGTTGAATTCCTACTTTCCTAAGTACCATGTCCAGACAATTATACCAACCATTCTTGGCAAGTACAAACGCCAACTCATGCAAAAAGCGTCCGACTCAAGGCCGAACGCTTTTATCTAATTCGTCGTATCCGCATAAGTGGTCAACTCGTTAGGGTTCAACTGTTGCCATTCCTGTGAATAGAACTTGTCGTTAATCTTGTACTTGGGCTTAGCTTGTGGCTGGGTCAAGAACGGATCGACCTTTTGGTCAACCGCCAGCCAGCCCCGCCAGCCTAAATGAATCGTATCCGTCATGAAGTAAGGCACGTTGCTCTTATCCGTCAGGTCGCAAATGTTGTTAAACCCTTGCGACTGCAACTGATAACGAATCTTCTGATCAAACTGCCGGAGCATGCTTTGCGACAGACCCGTGTAGGCCGACCACTTCGCATTCACTGGTGGAATAATGAACATCACATTCGTATGCAACCGTGCAAACTGATCCAGAACCAATTGGAAATCGGCGAATTCAGGTGACTTCGTATAGCTCAGGTTCTTTTGGAACCCAGCTAACTTCCCACCCTTTAACTCCTGTTTCAGTCCATGGTTATAGAACGAATCACTGATTTGGAACCGGTTATTCCCCGTTTGGGACTTCCCAATGCGGCCTGCCAAGGCATCCAACTTCGAGAAGGAGTATTGAGTGGGTAACTTCTTCGCTTGCTGGTTAACCTTATTCAGGTTCTGCGATGGCATGTTGATTCCCGAGAAGAATTCATCCTCTTGAGTTAACATGTTTTGCTTGGCTTTGAGGTAGAAACGTTGGTTACTCGTCAACGATTGACCAGCCGATACCCGCTTTAAGGCTGCGTAGAGGAAATGGTCTGACTTGGCCACTGGCATCTGCAGCAACCGCTTCGCCGCATACTGATCGATAGCGTCGTGACGGTAGTGTGACAACCACTCCGTCGTCTGCAATTGTGAGTAGTAGAAGGCAAAGGCATCCTTCCGCGTCCCGTCTTTGACGAACCATTGTGGCGAAATCACGAAGACCGCCTTCTTGTTCTTCAGCTCCGATTGGATGTTTTGCATCACGAAGAACTGGGTCAAAGATTGCGTCCCCCGAGCACCCAGTAGAAACGGCCGGTAGTCCCGGTGATACTTCTGGGCTAAGACCGATGGGTGCATGGGATCGATTCGAGACCATTCCGACGAGCCGAAGAACGGCACGTAGTTTTGCTTCAACGCCGCTTCCTTAATCCGCTTACCCTTTAACACGTTAGGCGACAAGGAAACCGCCGCTTGGCGTTCTTCACCTGCGCTGACCTTCTTAAACCCAAAGGTCACCGGTGAGACCAATACCGCCAAAACCAAGATAGCCGCGAGAATTAACGGACCAAAGATCCGTAGTAATCGCTTTGCCATGTGCTAGGCCAGGCTTTCGACTTTCGCAATGATCTTGTTGGGCGTGTCCCACTCTGACCGCTCAAATTCAGAAACTGGCACGTTGACACCCAGCTGTGACTGTAGTTGTAACAACAGTTGAACGGAACCCATGGAGTCTAACAACCCACTATCAAACAAGTTGTCATCCATCGCACCACTAACATCGTTCCCCGTTAAATCAGATAAAATTGATAATACCGTTTCTTTTACATCCATGATAATTTCCCCCTAAATGAAATAATCCTACTTTTATTATTTGGTAAACCAGAGTGTATTTAAGAATCCTGAGAAAATCAGGAAACTAAAGCAGACCAAGTTAGCCGTTAAGAAAATGGCAAAGATCTGCGTGAAACCGTTGTGCGGTACGCTGGCCCGGTGCTTCTTCTTGTACCGCAACCAAGCATCGTTAACCACCAGTGCGACCCCGTGGAACAGCCCGTAAGTGATATAGTACCAGGTGACCCCGTGCCAGAACCCCATGACTAACATGTTAATAATGTACGTCACGTTGGCGGTCGTCCGCGGACTCTTGAAGATGCGGTGCTTCATGAACCAGAAGACCAACCGCATGTAGATGAAGTCCCGGAACCAGAAGGACAGCGTAATGTGCCACCGATTCCAGAAGTCCTTGATGTTCGGCGAACGCCAAGGCTGCTTAAAGTTCATTGGCGTTTCGATGCCCATCAAGTAAGACGTCCCGACAGCGAACAAACTATAGCCGGCGAAGTCAAAGAACAAATCCGCACTGTACGCGTACATGTATCCCAGGACGGGCCATGAAAGATCCATGAAGCCACCCCGTGAATGCATCGCCATGACCTGCAACTTAGGCATCAAGATGGTCCCGAAGTAGTACGCTAACAGGAACTTATACAAGAACCCCACAAAGATATATCGAATACCCTTCTGGATCATCCCCAGATACTTCTCGCGACTCGGAACGGTCCGATAATCGTGCTCAAACCGCCGATAACGGTCAATGGGCCCCGACGAAATCGTGGGGAAGAAGAGCATGAATTGCAGGAACGTCATCACCTGATAGTCCTTCAACGTGCCATCCCGTGTCTCCATCATGGTCTGGACCGCCCGGAACGTCAGATAACTGATTCCCAGGAACCCAATTAAGGACGCCTGACCGTTTTCCACGGCCGGGGTGACCTTCACGATGGTCAACGGTAAGATAGCGAGAATGACTAACAGGTAAAAGACCGGACCGGAGTTTTTCTGCTTACGATAAACAGCGTACCCCCAAGTTAACGCCACTTCATACAAGATATAGATGATTAACGCAATCCCTTGCGTCCACTTCGGTCCCCCAAACGTCAGGACCAGAAAGAAGATTGAAATCAGTGTCTCGTACAGCCGTGAACGTTTACCGTAAAGCAACCCGATCATCAGCGGAATCATGGCAACCCCTAATAAGGCGAAATAGGTCGGGTTACCATATGGTTCAAATGAAAGCATTACTGATTGACCTCAGCGATAATTGACTTAATATCCACCTTGCCGTTGGGGGTCATCGGTAAGCTTTCTTTATACACGAACCGTTGCGGAATCATGTATTCCATCATGTCGCCACCCTGTAAGTTCTCCTTAATCGCCTTGGTTAAGTCTAACTCAGACAGGTCAGTCGCTTCTGGAACGACCCAGGCAATCAACTGGCTGACCTTATGGTTGCGATCATACCGGGGAACCGCTACTCCCGCTTGAATATGGTCTTCTTGGGACAAGTAGTGGTTCACTTCTTCCAACTCAATCCGGTAACCGTGGAGCTTAATCTGGAAGTCCGTCCGACCATGGTACATGATCAAGCCGTTATCCAATTGAACCCCTAAGTCGCCTGAACGGTAGACCCGTTGACCGTGCCAATCAATGAAGGCCTTAGCCGTCTTCTCTGGGTTATGCAGGTATCCTTTCGACATGGACGGTCCGTAAATCAAAATCTCGCCTTCCGTACCGGCGGAAACTTCATTCAACTGGTCGTCGACGACCTTCATAGTGGTATCGCCCTTGGCGTACCCGATTGGTAACCGAGAGTAATCCGCTAAAATCTGGTCGGTAATTTCAACTTGGGTCACCGCGACCGTCGTTTCTGTTGGGCCATAGGTGTTGAAGATTTTGGCTGCTGGGAAACGGTTGTGCAAGGTCTGCGCCGTTGCGTGGGTCAACTCTTCACCACAGAAGAGGAACCGTTGGAGGTCCGGATAATGGGCCGCGTCAAACGTTGGTTCCAGCAAGCAAATGTCCATAAAGGACGGTGTCGAAACCCACACGTCCAAGCCCATCTTAGGTAACGTCTCAAAGAGTTCCTTGAAATTATCCGTCACCTGCTTGGGCAAGGCTACCAATGTCCCCCCGCTCGCTAACGTTGGTCCCCAATCCATGACAGAGAGGTCAAAGGAGTACGGGGCTTGCGATAAGGTCCGTGGCTGTTGGGGTAACGTGAAATCATCACTCAGCATCCAATTGACGTAACTCAATAAATTCGTGTGTGAAATCTGGACCCCCTTGGGCTTCCCCGTGGTACCAGACGTGAAGATGATGTAGTAAGTCTCATCTTCTGTCACTTCGTGCGACACCACATAATCGGGTGCCGGTTGCTGGAAAATCGCCTCCAGGTCATCCGGTGTGATGACGATGGTGTGTGGCAGGTCCGTCGGTAAGGGAGCCACCGCGATGGCCGCTGCGGGTTGCGCAATCTCATTGATCGTAGTAATCCGCTCGAGCGGCGAGTGCGTATCAATCGGCACATACGCATGACCACTCTTAGTAATCCCTACAAACGTGGCAATCATGGTAAAGGTCTGCCCACCATAAACTAAAATGGGGGCCTCTCGTGGTAACTTCAGCGCATCTAAGCGCGCCGCCAAAGCGTCCGAGTAGCGCTTCAGTTCTCCGTACGTATTCGTGTGACCCAAATCGTCGTAAACAATCCGATCTGGGTCCGTTGTTGCGATTTGGTCAATCGCCGTGATCATGTTTTTTATCACTATTTATCCCCCCAAAGAATAACCGTCCTTACGGTACTCCGCTTAAAACTCATTGTAAATAAATGTCGTGCTGTTTAGGCCGCTATAGCCATATAAATAAACTAACGCCATTAAAATCGCAAAGTAGAATATCGTCCAGCCAATAAAGGCTATCACTGGCTGATGCCAAATCGCCAGCCACTTTGTGCGCATGAGTTTCACCCCCAACTTTTTTGTCGACTGATATGTTACATCCCCGTAGTCGATAGTCGTTCACGAACAGTTTTGGTGCTCCCGGACACCCCCTTAAAACCGTCCCATTTACCTGCTGTTTCCGGTAAATGTTTATAGTTTGAGATTATCATTGCGAAAACCAGATTGCAAACAACACCCCCTAACCTTAACGCTTTCTTTTCATTTTTTGACCGCGTTTAGTTAGTTGAGTGGCCCAAAAAAGGCTACTGAAAACTTTCAGTAGCCTTGAAGGGTTTAATCACAGACACTTGTGACCATAATTAGTTGTCATTAAATTTATCACGCATCTTGTCGAACAAATTACCTTTTCCCGTGCCAGACACGCTTTCGCCACTGGCTTTCGCGAAGTCCCGCAGCGCATCACGTTGCCCCTTATTCAGGTTCTTCGGCGTGACGACCTTAACCGTGACGTGTTCATCACCGTTACCGTTCCCCCGCAGGCGCGGCGCACCCTTGCCACGTAAGCGGAAAGTTGTGCCCCCTTGGGTCCCGGCTGGCACCTTCAGCTTCACGTCACCATGCACCGTCTTGACCGTGACCTCATCACCCATTGCCGCTTGGACAAAGGAGATTGGTTGGTCAAAGAAGATTTCGGTACCGTCACGGCGGAAGTCCTTGCTAGGTTGAACTTGGAAGATGATAAAGAGGTCACCGTAACCCCCGCCGTTTTGACCGGCTTCACCTTGGCCCTGTAAGCGCATCTGTTGTCCGTCATCGACCCCGGCTGGAATCGTAACTTCAACTTCATGCCGTTGTTCCTCGTGGCCAGAACCGCCACAAGTTGGGCACTTTTCCTTGATCTCTTGCCCCGTACCGTGGCAGACCGGGCAAGGTTGTTGACTCTGCATCCGGCCCAGTGGCGTATTGGTGACCGTCGTCACGTAACCCGAGCCGCCACACCGTTGACAGGTCACTGGTGAGGTTCCCGGCTTCGCACCGTTACCACCACACGTGTGGCATTGTGCTTCCCGGGTGTAAGTGATCTTGGTCTTCTTACCAAAGATGGCTTCTTCGAACTTCAACGTCATCTGGTACTGTAAGTCCCGTCCAGGTCGGGGCGCATTCGGGTTGCGTTGACCACCCCCGCCAAAGAACTGGTTGAAGATGTCGTCAAAACCGCCGCCACCGCTAAAGCCGCCGAAGCCGCCAGCTTGGCCGCCACCAAAGCCGCCAAAGCCACCTTGGGCACCGTCAGCTGAACCGTATTGGTCATAGTTTTGCCGCTTGTCTTTGTCGCCTAAAACGTCGTAGGCGTCCTGAACTTCCTTGAATTTCTCCGCGGCGTCAGGTGCCTTATTGAGGTCCGGATGATACTTCTTGGATAACTTCCGGTAGGCCTTTTTGATTTCGTCTTGACTGGCGTCCTTAGACACTCCTAGGACACCGTATAAGTCCTTTTGCGCCATCGTTTTCCTCCCAATCTAAAAGCTACTTGTTAGAATAGCACACCTCGAAACAAAAAGCCAAAGCCCCGCGGACTCTGGCTTTTTGCCCTTACTTATTTAAAAGTTCGGCAGTCAGCTTACTTGTTATCGTCATCGTGAACTTCGTGGAAGTCACCATCAACGGTATCGTCACCCTTGCCACCGTTGTCACTGGTTCCTTGAGCACCACCTTGGGCACCGGCACCAGCCGCACCATTAGCGCCGCCTTGGGCGTTTTGGGCTTGTTGGTATAACTTGACAGACAAGTCTTGGATAATCTTAGTCAAATCATCCTTCTTGGTCTTCATGTCGTCGAGGTTGTTCGCTTCTTGGGCCTTCTTCAACGCGTCACGCGCATCTTCAGCCTTCTTGATTTCGTCATCAGAAACCTTGCCCTTAACTTCCTTCAGCGTCTTATCCGTCTGGAACAAGAGTTGGTCGACTTCGTTCTTGGTGTCGACTTCTTCCTTACGCTTCTTGTCGGCTGCTTCGTTTTCCTTAGCTGCCTTCATCATCTTTTCGATTTCGTCATCGGACAGGCCATCGGAACTCTTGATGGTGATCTTTTGTTCCTTGTTCGTGCCCATATCCTTAGCGGAAACGTTAACGATCCCGTTCTTATCGATATCGAACGTTACTTGGATTTGAGGAACACCACGAGGGGCAGCTGGAATGTCTGTCAGTTGGAAGTTCCCCAACGTCTTGTTGTCCGCAGCCATTGGCCGTTCACCTTGTAAGACGTGGATATCAACGGCTGGTTGGTTATCCGCAGCCGTAGAGAAGACTTGGGACTTGCTGGTTGGGATCGTCGTGTTCCGATCGATCAACTTCGTGAAGACACCACCCATGGTTTCAATCCCCAAGGACAATGGCGTCACATCCAACAGCACAACGTCCTTGACGTCACCGGTGATGACCCCACCTTGAACGGCGGCACCTAAAGCAACGGCTTCATCAGGGTTGATGGAGTGGCTTGGCTCCTTACCCGTCCAGTTCTTGACCGCTTCTTGAACGGCTGGAATCCGAGTTGACCCACCGTTTAAGATGACCACGTCAATGTCGCTGGCTTGTAAGTCCGCATCCTTCAACGCATTTTGAACAGGGATCCGGGTCTTGTCAACCAAGTCCGCCGTTAATTCGTTGAACTTAGCCCGTGACAAGCTCTTTTCCAAGTGCAATGGGCCGTTTTCACCAGCCGAAATAAATGGCAAGCTGATTTGGGCTTCAGTAACCCCAGAGAGGTCCTTCTTAGCCTTTTCAGCGGCATCCTTCAGCCGTTGCAGTGCCATCTTATCCTTGGACAAGTCCACACCGTTTTCATCCTTGAAACCAGCAATCAACCAGTCCATGATCTTTTGGTCAAAGTCATCCCCACCTAAGTGAGTATCCCCGTTAGTGGACAGAACATCGAAGACGCCATCCCCTAAGTCCAGGATGGACACATCAAACGTCCCACCACCAAGGTCGTAAACCATGATCTTTTCGTCTTTATCCTGCTTATCCAAACCGTAAGCTAAAGCAGCCGCCGTTGGTTCGTTGATAATCCGTTCAACGTTCAGACCCGCAATCTTACCGGCATCCTTAGTTGCTTGCCGTTGGGCATCGTTGAAGTAAGCTGGGACCGTGATGACCGCCTTGTCGACCGTGTCACCAATGTAGTCTTCAGCAAACGACTTCAAGTGTTGCAGAATCATCGCGGAGATTTGTTCTGGCGTGTAGTCCTTGCCATCCACGGCAACCTTGTATCCGGCTTCACCCATGTGGCTCTTAATTGATGAAATCGTGTTAGGGTTCGTGATTGCTTGCCGCTTGGCAACTTCACCAACTTGGGTTTCACCATCTTTAAACGCAACGACGGATGGCGTCGTCCGAGCGCCTTCCTTGTTCGCAATGATCTTGGGGGTACTACCTTCTAGAACGGCAACGGCTGAGTTGGTCGTCCCTAAATCAATCCCAATAATTTTATTGCTTGCCATCAAAAATTCCCTCTTTTTCGTTTATTTTTGAATTAAATTACTGTGCTACGACCACCATGGCTGGTCGTAAGACCCGGTCCTTGAGAAGGTAACCCTTCTGGAGGACCTGTGCCACAGTTTCTGCCGGTTGATCATCCGAGGCAGGAACGGTTTGAACAGCTTGGTGCTTAGTGGGATCGAACTTCTCACCCAACGCACCAATCTCGGTGATGTTGTTCCGCTTAAGGGCGTCTTGTAAATGATCATAGGTCATTTGGACCCCCTTCTTCAAACTTTGAGCAGCCTGGTCGTCAGCATCGACGGCTAAGGCCCGTTCCAAGTTATCGATTACGGGTAACACATCCTTGGCTAACTGTTGACCATCGTACTTGATCAACGTTGCCTGCTCCTTTTCAAACCGGGTTTGCATATTTTGAATTTCAGCTTCGGCCCGCAAATACTTGTCTTCCATGTCTGCGGACTTTTGCTTCAAAGCAGCTAGAGCTTCGGCCGCTGGATCGGGCTTAGCTTGTGCTTGGTCTGTCGCTTGTTTAGCCGCATCTGCAGCCGCTGTCGTGCTGGTAGCTTGTTCCGTTACCGGCCCTTCAGTGGTTGCCGACTTTTGGCTTTCAGCAGATGTCGATTGTTCTTCAGCCACGATTGAACCCCTTCCTTTCTATTACTCGTCATAGTAACGATAATAATCGAGTAGTTTTTTGGCCAACTCTTCACGAAACGCCCCCACGATGCCGATCATCCGCGAATAAGGCATCCGCGTCGGTCCCAAGATGGCAATCATCCCTTGACCGTGTTGATCGACGTCATAAGTCGCCGTGATTAAGCTATAATGCCGTAACGCATCATTGGTCATTTCGTTACCAATTTGAACGGAGATGTTATCTCGCGGTTGCCCCAAAACATCCGCAATATCGTCGGTCTTATCGATCAACGAATATAGCGACTTCAGGGAATCCACGTCACCATCTTCCGCGAAGTTCAGCAGGTTGAGTCGCCCACCGACGTAGAACCGCTCTTGCGCGGCCTTAGTCAACACGTTCCCGAAGATGTCCAAAAAGCCTTCTGGACTCTGTAAGTAACTCGCAATTTTGACCGGAATATCGGTTTGGAGCTTCTTGAGAACCTCGGGTAACGTTAAGCCAACCAGTTGGTCATTGATCAACCGCACGACCGCCTCGAGTTGTTCTCCCGTGACCGTCTCGTTGACATCAAACGTTTGGTTCTCCACGTCGCCACTATCCGTTACCAGAATCGCCATGACTTGCCGGCGACCTAGGGGAACTAACCGAAAGCCGCTTAACCGACTATCCTTAAGCTCCGGCTTCAGCGTAAACGCGGTGTAACTGGTCAAGTTCGAGAGAATCGTCGCAGACTGCGAAATAATCTCATCAATCTTGTGAAAGTCACCGCCCAACGCGGACTGAATCATGTTCAGGTCATTGGGCCGCAACGGGTCCGGCTTGACCAAATGGTCGACGTAATACCGGTAACCTTCCACCGACGGAATCCGCCCAGACGACGAATGCGTCTTGCGAATCAATCCCTGTTCCTCGAGCGCCGCCATCTCGTTACGAATGGTCGCTGAGCTAACGTGGATGGGTAACTGCTTAGCTAGTGCCTTGGATCCCACTGGAACACCACTGTTAGTGAAATCACGGACAACGGCTCGCAGAATCATCATCTGTCTTTCTGACAGCATCACAATCACCCCTTTTTTAGCACTCAAAGTTATTAAGTGCTAAGACACATATATAATGTAGCAAAACACCGTTTTTAAGTCAAGAAATCTGGCAAGAATTTTAGCAATCTCTTTGGTTAAGTGCTAATTTTTTTACCAAGAGGCCCAGTTTACCACTTCTCACCACCAGTGCCAATGAAGTTTCCAAACGAACCCCCAAACCCAAATAGGACGCGAACTCACCGTTCGCGTCCTATTGGTTACTTATTCATGAGCAGCTAACGCGGTAAAGTACGCCCGGGTCGCCACCTCATCTTTTTTCAATTGTTCCACTAGTGCATCCGCACCGGTGAACTTGACCTCGCCGCGCAACCGGTGATGCCATTCCACTTCAACGGGTTCGCCGTATAGGTTACCGTGGAAATCCAGGAGATTCATCTCGACAGTGATCGGCCGGTCATCCCCGAACGTCACGTTACGGCCCACTGAGACCATCCCCGGGTACCAGATTGCACCGACTTTCAACCGGGCCGTGTAAATCCCAATCCCCGGTTGCCACTCATTCGTGGGCGTCAAGACGTTGGCTGTCGGGAACCCAATCGTACGGCCCCGAGCTTCCCCGTGGACCACCACGCCCGTGGTCCGGTAAGTGTACCCCAACAGGTCGTTGACCGTATCGATTTGGCCCGCTTTCATGGCCTGGCGAATACGCGTCGAACTGATCTTATCCTGCGTTGCCGTCTCCTCAGGAACGGTTTCGACCTGAAACCGCCCTTGGGCGTATTCAGGCAACCGCGCCATGGTCGCAATATCTTTGGGCCCATAAGTGTGGTCAAATCCCGCGACAGCCGTCGTCGTATGAAAGGCTACCAGGTAGTGGTCCACAAACTCTTGCGGCGTCTGGGCCGCAAATTCGCCCGTGTAGTTAACCAAGAAGACCCGATCAACGCCTAAGCGTTCCAATTGCCGTAACTTTCGCTCCGGCGTACTCAGGTACTTCTGGTCATCGACCGTCAGGGGCCGGTAAACCAAGGCAGGATGATGATCATACGTCAGCACAGCCAGTTTGACGCCCTGAACCCGCGCCAATGCCTTGGCCCGGTTGATCACAGCCTGATGCCCGCGGTGGACGCCATCAAAGAAGCCCATGGCCAAAACGACCGGGTCCTCAGGCAACTGTCGTGCATCCAGCGGGTGGTGTATTCGAATAACTTCCATCGTTAATAGCTTCTCCTTACCTGTTAATTAACAGCAAACATTTTCAGTGGCTTATACGCGTGCTTGGCCGCCGTCCATTGATAGAGACACTTGATCTCACCTGCATAGCGGAAGGCCAATACCGGAGCCGTCTGTCCCGGCAACTCCTCAGGAGTCAAGAAGACGCCGTTTCTCACCAGCCCCCACAGTCGCTCCGAAAGCTCGACTTGCGGGTATCCGTCCAGCGCGTAATCGATGGGCCGCAAGACTTGGTCTAGGGTGTCGGTTGCCATCGCCGCACTGACCGCTTCTAAGGTCACCGCTTGGTCTAACGTGAACCCGCCGCTCTTTAAACGCGTCAAAGACGCCATAACGGCGGGAACTCCCAACTGACGGCCTAGATCGACAGCCAGCGTCCGGACATAGGTGCCCTTAGAACACGCAATCTTAAAGTCGATGGTCTGGGTCCCCGCTGCGGCATCAAAGGTCCCCGCGCCGTCAAGGTCAAACGCATCGACCGTCACCGTCCGGGTCGGCCGTTCCACGGTCTCGCCCGCTCGAGCGTATTCATACAGTCGCCGCCCGTGAACCTTCACAGCCGAATACATGGGGGGCGTCTGTTGAATCTCCCCCGTCAACGTGGCTGCAGCCGCTTGAATCGCCGCAGCCGTGAAGGGTTGACTCAGGGTTTGGCGGCTTACCTCGTCACCATCTAGGTCTTCCGTAGTCGTCGCGAATCCCAAGGTCACCTGGCCCTGGTAAACCTTTCCGGACGCCATCAGATAGGGCACCACCTTAGTGGCCGTTCCGATACAAATCGGTAAGACCCCATCGACACTAGGGTCCAAGGTCCCGCTATGGCCCACCTTCTTGGTATGCAGAATGTGCCGCAGCTTCGCAATACAGTCGAAGCTGGTCATCCCGCGGGGCTTATACAGGGGAATAATTCCGTTCATATGCATTCCTCCATTAATCAAAAGGACGCTGTCCCCCAACGGGTCAGCGTCCTCAACCGCTCATCGACCAGACTACTTGTCTTGGTGATGAAGATCATTTAACAGTTCATCAATCCGGCTACCGTATTGGACAGACTTATCACGTTCAAAGAACAGCTCTGGAGTCTTATAGATGCTCAACCGCGAACCTAATTCAGAACGAATCAGCCCGGTGGCCTTCTTTAAGCCCTCAGCCGTCTTCTCAGCTGATGACGCCTTGTCCGACAAGATACTGTAGTAAATCGTGGCTTCTTGTAAGTCACCAGTAACTTCCACACCCGTAACGGTAACACCCTCGACGCGAGGATCCCGTACCCGTTTTAACAGGATATCCGTGACCTCACGCTGGATCTCTTGTTCTAAGCGACCAACTCGATATTGTGCCATTTTACGTTGTGCCTCCGTTCTTTACTTAACAGGAACTTCCTTCATGACGTACGCTTCAATCACATCGTCAACCTTGATGTCATTGTAGTTTTCAATCGTCAATCCCAGTTCGTATCCTTGCTTAACTTCCTTCACGTCGTCCTTGAAGCGCTTCAAGCTACCCAGCTTACCTTCGTAGATGACCACGCCATCCCGAATCAACCGAATATCAGCGTCAGAGGTGACTTTACCATCTGTAACCATCCCACCGACGATCGTACCGACCTTAGAAGCATGGTAAATCTGCCGTACTTCCACTTGACCGATAACTTGTTCTTCGTAGGTTGGCTCCAGCATCCCCTTCATCGCCGCTTCGATTTCATCGATGGCGTTGTAGATGACGTTGTGGAGACGAATGTCGACCTTATCGCTATCCGCTTGAGACCGTGCTTGCGGCGTTGGGCGAACGTTGAACCCGATAATGATGGCATCGGAGGCTTCCGCCAACGTGACATCACTTTCGTTAATGGCACCGACGGCCGAGTGAATGATGTTGACCCGCACACCGGCAACGTCAATCTTCTTCAGGCTCCCCGCTAAGGCTTCAACGGACCCTTGAACGTCCGCCTTGATGATGACGTCAACTTCCTTCATTTCGCCTTCCTTAAGGGAATCGAACAGGTTGTCCAACGTCACGTGACTGGTATTCTGGCGTTCCTTGACCAAGGCTTCCTTGGCCCGTTCTTCACCAGCCGCCCGGGCCGTCTTTTCGTCGTCAAAGACCACGAACCGGTCCCCGGCTTCCGGCACATCGTTCAACCCTGTGATTTCCACAGGCGTTGACGGTACCGCTGACTTGATAGCAGAACCGCGTTCGTTGGTCATGGTCCGTACCCGACCGAAGGTGTTCCCCACGACGATTGGGTCGCCGACGTGTAAGGTCCCCGTCTGAACCAGTAAGGTCGCCACGGACCCTTTCCCTTGGTCCAACCGTGCTTCGATCACAGAACCGGCCCCATTTTGATCTGGGTTAGCCTTTAATTCCATGACTTCCGCTTGGAGCAGGATCATGTCCAGCAGTTCATCAATGTTCTTCCCGAACTTCGCTGAGATGTTCACGAAGATGGTGTCGCCACCCCAGTCTTCAGGAATCAATTCATATTCCGTTAACTGTTCCATTACGTGGTTCGGGTTAGCGCCTGGCTTATCGATCTTGTTAACCGCCACGATAATTGGCGTCCCCGCAGCCTTCGCATGGTGAATAGCTTCAATCGTTTGAGGCATCACACCATCATCTGCCGCCACGACCAAGATGGTAATGTCGGTAATTTCCGCACCACGGGCCCGCATTTCGGTGAAGGCCGCGTGTCCTGGCGTATCCAAGAAGGTGATCAGCTTATCATTGTAGTGCACTTGGTAAGCCCCGATGGCTTGCGTGATCCCCCCGGCTTCACCTGCCGTAATGTGGGAGTGCCGCAAGTGGTCCAACAGCGTGGTCTTCCCATGGTCAACGTGTCCCATGATCGTGACCACAGGTGCCCGGGTGACCTGGTGCTTCTGGTTAGCCATTTCTTCATCAAAGGCCTTGTCGATATCCGAAACATCGACTTGAACCTTTTCTTGAGCCTGAATCCCATAATCGGAAGCCAGGATTTCAATCGTATCCTTATCCAGGGATTGGTTTTGGTTGACCATAACCCCCAGCATGAAGAGCTTCTTCACGATTTCGGCTGAAGAACGGTGTAAGAGCTTTGCCAAGTCTTGAGCGTTCATTCCGTCCGTATATTGCAAGACTTCTGGTAACGCCTTGTTCTTCCGTTCAGGAGCGCCCTTGTGTTGGTTCACATCTTTGATCCGTTGGTTCTTCTTGTAACGGTTGTTATTATTATTGCGTCGTCGGTTATTCCGGTTATTGCGGTTATTCCGCCCACCGCGGCTATTCCCGCCACGACGACCATTATTATTGTTTGTATTATTATTCAAGCTTCCACCAAATCTGCCGGTGCCGGAATTACGCGTCCCATGTTGCGTTCCGGTCTGGCCATTATTTTTATTATGTTGCGTGTGTTGCTGGGAATTCTTCGACTGGTGCGTAGCATTAGTCGAAGAAGAATGGTTGGTCGACTGCGACGACTTAGCGGTCGCCTTATTCGTCGCCTGACCGTGTTGGGACGAGTGGTTAGTCGGTCGCTGCGTTGCGGATGCGACCGGCTTTTTAGCTGACTGTCCCGCTGCGGGCTTCTTAAAAGCTGCCCGCAGTTGACGTTCTTCGTTCTCGCCGAGCGTTGACATATGATTTTTCACCGGAAAGCCCTTTTCCTCAGCTTTCGCGATTAATTGTTTACTGGAGACGTTGATTTCTTTAGCAAGTTCGTAAAGTCGCTTTTTCCCCATATCTTCACTCTCCTTAAAATCACATCGATCACGAGAACGTCAGGGTCTAGTCAGCAAGTAATTGTTGGAGTTTCCGGACGAATCCCGGATTGGTGATGGCAATGACCGTGCGCGCCGACCCAATGGCCGTGCTCAGTTGGTCTTTCGTAAATGTTTCATCTAGTGGCACCTGGTAACTGGCCGTTTTATCACGGAACTGCTTTTGACTGCTAGCCCCGGTATCGTTAGCCATTAAAACTAACTTAGCTGAGCCGTCACGCACCGCTGCCAGGACAAAGGATTCACCGGTGACCAGTTTGCCTGCCCGCCGAATCAATCCTAAAAGTTGTAAGGCACGTTGCGAATTAGTCATGGTCGAATAATTCTCGCCGAGCCTGTTGATGATCCACGTAAGCAATCAAGTCGTCGTAAAACTGTTCGTCGAGCTTGACTCCAAAAACGTGATCAAAGGTCCGTTCTTTCTTGGCGCGTTGAGCTACCGCAACGTCTAACGAAATATAAGCGCCCCGCCCGGACTTTTTACCCGTCGGATCAACACTCACTTCCTGGTCTTGGTTCCGGACGATCCGGACTAATTGTTTCTTCGGTGCCATTTCTCCCGTAACGATGTCTTTACGCATCGGGACCTTACGTTGTTTCATGACGTGAAACCCTCCTTTACCAGCAGCTTATTCGGCTGATGGGGCGTCGTGTTCGTCATCTTCCGTTCCATCGGACGCTGGGGCGTCATCAACCGGTGTTGCATCATCGGTCGTTTCGTCTGCAGCGTCTGCAGGTGTTTCGGTTGTTGACTCGGATGCCGTTGCTTCAGCCGCGGCCGTTTCGTCCGTGGCATCTGCTTCAGACGCGTCCTCAGTTTCGGCCTGATCTGCTTCCATTATAGCAGAAGCTTCAGATTCTGATTTAATATCAATCTTATAACCGGTCAACTTTGCGGCTAATCGTGCGTTTTGACCCCGCTTACCAATCGCTAAGGATAGCTGGTAATCCGGAACCACAACTTCGCACGCCCGTTCATTATTCGGGTCAAAGATGACGTCTAATACTTCCGCCGGGTTCAGGGCGTTGGCGATAAACTTCGCTTCGTCGTCCGTCCATTCCACGATATCCATGTTTTCGCCACCCAGTTCATTCACGATCGTTTGGACCCGTTGGCCCCGTGGTCCCACACTGGTCCCCACAGGATCGATATCCGGATTATTCGAACGAACCGCAACCTTGGCCCGGTCGCCGGCTTCCCGCGCAATCGCCATGATTTCCACGGTTCCATCGTAAATTTCTGGAACTTCTTGTTCAAACAACCGCTTCAACAAGTCAGCCGCCGTCCGACTAACAAAGACTTGTGGTCCCTTAGTCGCGTTTTCGACCCGCGTCACGTAAACTTTGATCTTATCATGGATCCGGTAAGTCTCGTTAGGCATCTGGTCTTGACGACCCATGACGGCTTCGACCTTCCCTAAGTTCACGTAAACGAACCGGGTGTCTTGGCGTTCCACTTCTCCCGTGACGATTTCATTTTCGTATTGGCTGTATTGATCATAGATAATGTTCCGTTCAGCTTCTCGAACCCGTTGCATGATCACCTGCTTGGCCGTTTGGGCAGCGATCCGACCGAAGTTCTTAGGGGTAACTTCAAACTTGATGTCGTCCCCTAATTCGTATCCCTTGTTGATGGCCAGGGCTTCATCCAAGCCGACTTCCAGACGAGAATCGTAAACTTGATCCACGACCTTCTTCACGGCAAAGACGTGAATATCGCCCTTCCGCGCATCGAAGTTGACCTCAACGTTTTGCGCTTGGTCGTAATTGCGCTTGTAAGCTGAAACCAACGCCGCTTCTAAGGCTTCGATGACCACTTCTTTTTTGATGCCCTTTTCCGTCTCGAGGACGTCTAAGGCACCCAGTAATTCTTTACTCATACTGTCTTTCGCTCCTTAAATTTAGAACTTGATGGCTAACCGTGCCTGGGCAATCCCCGCACGTGGAATCGTTAAGGTCTTGATGCGCCCTTTCAGGTTCACCTTCAAGTCCAGCGATTCATCGGTCAGCTGCAACAAGGTGCCTTCATAGACCTTGCTGGCGCCAATCTTCTGGTACAACGACACGTGGATGTATTCACCCACGGCCTTTTCAAAGTCTTCTGGCTTCTTCAACGGCCGTTCGGCGCCCGGTGAAGAAACTTCTAAGAAGTACGCTTGTGGAATGGGATCTGGATCGAGAGCGTCGAGCTTTTCCGACAACTCATCACTCACAGTAGCACATTCTTCAATGTTGATGCCACCCGGCTTATCAATATAAACCCGAAGGTACCAGCTCTTACCCTCTTTAACGAATTCCACATCGACCAGGTCGAACTGGTGCTGGGCCATGATTGGTTGAACTAAATCCGTTACGGTCTCGACGACTGTACTCAACGACTATCCGCCTCCTATATTTTTCCATTAAAAAGAGTGAGCAATAACTGCTCACTCATTTAAAAAACGAGTTTAACTACATTCTTAACTTTACTACAGATACCCCGCGATTGCAACTCTTGAGGCGGTTACTCACAGGTTGCCAAGAGAATTAAGAACCCTGAAATCGTCACAAATTCAAATACCAAGAAGTTTAATTGACTCAATTCCATCCGCCGTAACCCAATCACCTTAAAAATCGTCAGGATAAACGCAATTGTAAAATATGCCACAACTAAAGCCAAAAACGGTGTGGCCGCAACGCTAGTCAACAGCCCACACAAAACATACCCCAACGCAATCAGGCAGTAGCCCGTGAAAAAGATCCAACCATCGGGTAATTTAGTGAATTGCCGTAACATGGTGATCACCTACTTTCGTGATTGTCGAATCGTACTAAGCTTGGAATTCCTCAACTCCAGTATACCATCAATTGCCCCCTTTGTAAGCGTTTCCTATACTTTAAATCCGGCTAATTAAGGGATTAACCCAACCCGAACCTATCAAAAAAGCCTCAGCTGGCAAACACACCCAGCTGAGGCCCTAACGCTACCAATGAACTCCCGGTAACGTCATTAATTTTTACATCATATCATCAAACAAACTTAGTTGGTTTTCGTCCGGTAAGCCGGTCAACACACCGTTTTCGGTCATGAAGTCGATCAACGTCTTCGAGACCCTTCCTCGCTTGGCCAGATCTTCCTTGGAAATGAAGGGCCGGTCGTTACGGGCGGCCACGATTTGCTTCGCCACGTTCAACCCCAATCCAGGCGCTGCTCGGAATGGCGCAATCAAGGTCTTGCCCTCAATGATCCAATCCGCAGCATCCGACTTCTCCAGATCAATCATCTTAAACTCGTAACCGCGTTCTAGCATTTCATTCGCTAACTCCAAGACCGTCAGCAGGTTCTTGTCCTTAGCAGACGCGTCCATCCCCTGGTCGTTGATGGCTTTCATCGCCGCTTTGACCGCCGTCTTACCTTGCGACATGGCGACCACGTCAAAGTCATCGGCCCGCACGGAGAAGTACGCCGCGTAGTAGATGATGGGGAAATAGACCTTAAAGTAGGCGACCCGCAACGCCATCAAGACGTAAGCCGCCGCGTGGGCCCGGGGGAACATGTACTTAATCTTCAGACACGAATCGATATACCACTCGGGAACGTCGGTCTCACGCATCTTCTCTTGCCACTCGTCCTTGATTCCTCGGCCGTGACGCACCTGTTCCATGATCTGGAAGGACGTTTCTGAATCCAGCCCGTAGTTGATCAAGTCGGTCATGATGTTATCCCGACAACCAATAACGTTGGCAATCGTCGCCGTACCGTTCTTGATCAGTTCATCGGCGTTGCCTAACCACACGTCGGTCCCGTGGGACAACCCGGAAATTTGTAGGAGCTGTGAGTAGTTCTGCGGGTGAGTCTGTTCCAGCATTCCCCGCACGAACCGTGTCCCAAATTCAGGAACGCCCAGCGTCCCCGTCTTCGATTGAATCTGTTCCGGCGTCACACCTAACGAATCTGTCCCGGAGAACAGCCCCATGACACCCGGGTCATCCATCGGAATGGTCGTTGGGTCGACCCCGGACAGGTCTTGCAGCATCCGAATCATGGTCGGGTCATCATGTCCCAGAATATCGATCTTCAAGATATTGTCATGAATCGAATGGAAATCAAAGTGGGTGGTTTGCCAAGCCGCGTTCTGGTCATCCGCCGGGTACTGGATCGGCGTAAAGTCGTAGATGTCCATGTAGTCCGGCACAACGATGATCCCCGCGGGGTGTTGCCCGGTGGTCCGCTTGACCCCGGTCGCGCCCTTGGCTAGCCGGTCTACTTCGGCTCCCCGGAAGGTCTGCTCGGTATCCCGTTCGTAGGCTTTCACGTACCCGTACGCCGTCTTGTCGGCCACCGTGCCGATGGTTCCGGCCCGGTACACGTTCTTCTCACCGAACAAGACCTTGGTGTAGTTATGGGCAATCGGTTGGTAGTCCCCGGAGAAGTTCAGATCGATATCGGGGACCTTGTTTCCCTTGAATCCTAAGAAGGTTTCGAAGGGGATGTTATGCCCGTCGCCGATCATCAAGGTCCCACACTTAGGGCACTTCTTTTCCGGTAAATCGTATCCCGAACTGTACTCCCCTTTGGTGTAGAAGTGCGAGTACTGGCAGTTCGGGCAACGATAGTGCGGTGGGAGTGGGTTCACTTCGGTGATTCCCGTGAGCGTCGCGACCACACTGGACCCGACGGACCCCCGGGACCCAACTAAATACCCGTCCTTGTTCGACTTGGCTACCAGCCGTTGGGCGATCAAGTAGATCACGGAGAACCCGTTTCCAATAATGGACTTCAGTTCCCGGTCGACTCGGTGCTGAACCAATTCCGGTAACGGATCTCCGTACCAGGCATGCGCCGTGTTCATGGTCCGTTCCCGAATTTCGTCTTCGGCCCCTTCCATCCGTGGCGTGTACAGCTTATCCTTCAGCGGGTGGATATCGTCGATCTGGTCAGCAATCTTTTGGGTATTGGTAACCACGATTTCGTGAGCCGTCTGGTCATCCAAAAAGTCAAACTGCTTCAACATTTCGTCGGTACTCAAGAACGGCACTGGTGGCAACTCCTGCCGGTTCAGTGGGTTCGCCCCACCTTGCGAATGAATCAGGATCTTGCGGTAAATAGCATCGACCGGATTTAGATAATGTACGTCTCCAGTCGCCACCACGGGCTTATTCAAGTCATGCCCCAGCTGAATCATGTTCTTTAAGATTTCGTGTAGGTGCTCTTTATCCGCAATCAATTTCGATTCCAACAGGGGTTGGTAGGCTTGAGGCGGTTGCACTTCCAAGTAGTCATAGTACTTCGCCTTAGCCGCCGCTTCGACCTGCCCCTTTTGCATCATCGCGGTAAAGACTTCACCCGAAGCACATGCCGAGCCGACTAACAGGCCCTCCCGGTAATGGTCTAAGACACTCCGGGGCACCCGCGGAACCCGGTAAAAGTAGTCTACGTTCGACGCCGACACTAACTTGAAGAGGTTCTTCAACCCCGCCTGAGTCTGCGCATAAATAATCGCGTGGTTCGGTCGGGCATGCTTATAGGCATCGTTGTCCGTCATATGATCGTTCAATTGATCATGGAACTGAACATGGTAGCGCTCCTCCGCGTCCTTCAAGAACAGGTAGTTCAGATGACCGGTTGATTCCGCATCATAGACGGCCCGGTGATGGTGCTCCAAGCTCACATGGAACCGTTTCGCTAACGTGTTCAGCCGGTAACTCTTCAACGTCGGGTAGAGCCAACGCGCCAACGTTAAGGTATCGATAATGGGATTACTGATTTCCGGCATCCCGTGACGCTGGTACCCCGTGTTCATGAAGCCCACGTCAAACGTGACGTTGTGCCCAACGATAATGGCATCACCACAGAAGTCACGGAACAGCTTAAAGACCTCTTCTTCGGTCTTCGATCCCGCTACCATATCATCCGTGATACTGGTCAGATTCGTGGTCTGTTCCGACAGCGGGAAGCCCGGATCAATGAACTCTTCGAATTGGTCGATCACGTTCTTGTGCTGCATCTTGACCGCCGATAATTCGATCACTTTATCATAAATCGCCGACAGTCCCGTGGTTTCCACGTCAAAGACCACGTAAGTTGCGCCATCTAGGGGCACGTGAGCGCTGTCATACCCAATGGGTACCCCATCATCCACCAAGTTGGCTTCGACCCCGTAGAGCATCTTAACGCCCGCCTTAGACGCCGCGTTAAACGCCGCTGGGAAGCCCTGAACGTCGGCGTGATCGGTAATACCAATCGCCGGCATTCCCCACTTCTTGGCTTGCCCCACAAAGTCTCCAATGGGATTGGTCGCATCCATCTGACTCATGGTGGTGTGTAAGTGTAACTCGACCCGTTTCTGATCAGCTGGTGCCGTATCCTGGCGGGAAGCGTGCTTAACTTCGTTGATGTCGTAGGCGTTCAATGCCAGGTCACGCATGAAGCTGTCTTCTTGGACGCTCCCCCGTACCTTGACCCAGCTCCCCTCGGCAACACCGGCAAATTGGGCTTCATCTTCAGCGCCGCGAGAGAACTTCTTGACCACGATGGAAGACGTGTAGTCGGTGATCTTCAGGGTCAGTAATTGCCGACCGGACCGTAACTTCCGAATTTCCTTATCGAAAACGTAACCTTCAACGATGACCGACCGTTCTTCTTGGGTAATGTCGACCATTCGCATAACGGGTTGGTCCCCCTTGATGGTCTTCCCAATCTGCGTTGGTCCACTCGCGGCGATTGGCTCATCCGATTGCCGCTTCTGGTTCGCCTTAGCAATCGCCGCGGCCGCTTGCTTTGCCAGTTGCGCATCCGTCTTTTCTTGACGAGCCTTAAACTCATTGATCTTCGCCTGCGACTTGGACTCGTCGACCATGACCTGAATGTTGAACTTAGGGAAGCCCGCCTGCCGGTAGGTCGCCTCCAGCGGCCCCAATGCCTGATTCTGCAGGAAGTCTTTGACTACTTCGTTCTGCGCGTACAGGAGGACCCGCCCGTCTGCATCCAGTTCGGGCACCTGCGATTGGGTCAGCTCCATGACCAGATTATTCGTCAGGCCACTATTCTTGACGACCCATTGCCAATAGTCACCCAACAAGCGGTTGGTCAGCTCCGGTTCGGCGACGACCACGGTCGCCCCCACCGTCGCGATTTCGTGAAACGCGATTTGCAGGTGCTGATGGAAGTCCGCAAACAAGGTGAAGGGCAGAATCTGCGGAAATTGCAGATAAAACTGCCACCGGCGTGACTGGTCATGAACCGTCAGCTTGTTTAGCGTGGCCCCCTGAAAGGCTGGTTGATCCGCCATACTGGTCAAATCAAGCTGCTGTAAGAGTTTCTGAAATAAACTGTGCCGATCTTCGTCCACAAGGAAGCTCCTTTCCGTGACGTTACGCGTCGAAAAAAGGCCAGCAAGTCAAGCTGGCCTTCTCCCGCGAAACGCTAGTCAATATCTTTAAACAAAATTTCAATGGTGCTGGCAACCTCGTCTTTGATGGCTTCGACCGTCTCACCGGTCTTGCGAATCTTGATTTCGACGATGCCTTCACCGGCTTTTTTACCGACGGTGATCCGAGCTGGAATCCCCATCAAATCGGAATCCGCAAACTTGACCCCTGGCCGTTCCTTCCGGTCATCGGTCAAGACCCGGTATCCTGCAGCCGTCAGTTGCTTTTCCAGTTCAGCCGTCAAATCAGCTTGTTCCGCCTTCTTCAGGTTAACCGGAATCAAGTGAATGTCGAACGGTGCGATGTTCCGGGGCCAAACCAGCCCGTGTTCATCCGCTTGTTGTTCCGCCACTGCGGACAGCAACCGGCTCACTCCGATACCGTAGCATCCCATGACCACGGGTTGTTGCCGCCCGTTCTCATCTAAGACCGTTGCACCCAAGGCGTCCGAGTACCGCGTCCCCAGCTTGAAAATGTGGCCAATTTCGATGCCCTTAGTAAACTTCAAGACGCCAGAGCCGTCCGGGGAGACATCCCCTGCCTGAACCGTCCGTAAGTCCACGTAAGCATCGACCCGGAAGTCCCGGTCAATATTCGCGTTAATGTAATGGTGGCCATCTTCATTGGCGCCCACGGCCACGTTGACCATGTCACCCACGTATTGGTCCGCTAAGATCTTAACGTCTTCGCCGACGCCAACCGGACCCAGGGAGCCAAAGCTAGCCCCCAGGTACTTTTCAGCATCTTCCGGCGTTGCAGGGTCCAAGAAGTCCGCATTCAAGTAATTCTTCAGCTTGGTTTCGTTGACTTCGTGGTCGCCACGAACCAGAACCAAGACCGGTTGGTCCTTATCCGCCATGTAGAGCATACTCTTGACTAGGTCAGCTGGTTGGACCTTTAAGAAGGCCGCCAAGTCCTCAATACTCTTCACGCCTGGGGTGGCAATCTTCTCCAGGTCAGCTGGCGTTGCGTGCGACTTCTTGCTGATAAAGAGACTCTTGGCCATTTCCAGGTTTGCCGCGTAGTCGGAAGAATCCGAGTAGACGATGGTGTCTTCACCCACTGGTGCGATGGCGGAGAATTCCTTGGAATCTTTGCCACCCATGGCACCGCCATCCCCGACGATTGCCCGGTAGTTCAACCCGATTCGATCGAAGATGCGCTCGTAAGCCCCTTCCATCTGACCATAAATCCGGTCCAAATCAGCATCGTCCAGGGAGAAGGAGTAGGCATCCTTCATGATGAACTCACGACCCCGTAACAACCCATACCGTGGCCGGTCTTCATCGCGGTACTTCGCTTGGATTTGGTACATCACGAGAGGCAACCGCTTGTAGGACTTCACGGCATCGCGAATCAACATGGTGTAAGTTTCTTCGTGCGTCGGTGCCAAGATAAAGTCACTGTCATGCCGGTTCTTGAACTTGAACAGGTTAGGACCGTAAGTCTCATAACGGCCGGAATCCCGCCACAAAGAGGCCGGTAAGACCGCCGGCATCAACGTTTCCACGGCGTCGATCTTGTCCATTTCTTCGCGAATGATGGTTTCGATGTTGGTCAAGACCCGAAAGGCTAGTGGGAGGTAAGCGTACATCCCCGCCGTCACCTGACGGATATAACCAGCCCGCAGCATCATTTGATGGCTGAGAGCCTCAGCATCATTCGGCACCTCTTTCAAGGTTGGAATGAGTAGTTTTGATTGCTTCATAGTCAAATATTCCCTTCTCGTAACGTCCTAATCATCGAATAAAGTAGCGTTCGATATCGTTCCAGGTTACCAACAACATCAAGACGACCAAGAAGGCCACCCCAACTAAGGTAATCCCCGCTTCCACGTTTTCCGAAAGTGGTTTACGGCGAACGGCTTCGATTAGGTTTAATAATATTTTACCACCATCCAAGGCTGGAATTGGCAGTAAATTCACAATTGCTAAGTTCAAGGACAGGAAGGCCAGGAAGTTCAGAATCCCGACCAACCCAAACTTGGCGGCCTCAGAAGTCGTGGCGAAAATAGCCACCGGCCCCCCCAGATCGTTTAAGCTAAAGTGACCCGAAACCATGTGCCATAACGCACCAAACAGCGCTTTGGTCATGGTCCAAGTCTGTGTGAACCCGGACAGCAGAATCGTCCCCACACGCTTGTCTTGGGCCTGCGTGATACCGATCATGCCGACCGTCTTCCCGTTAGAGGTCTCCCCCTTCGGCGTTAAAGTCAGGTGCTTGAGCGTCCCGTTGCGGTCAATGGTCACTTTGGTGGCCTTGTTGGCCCGGGGTTGAATGGCCTGACTCAGCGCCGTCCAATCCTTAGTCTTTTGTCCGTTGACGCTTAAAATCTTATCGTTATTCCGAATCCCCGCTTGCTTGGCGACCGAAACCGGGGTCGTGGACACCTGCACTTGGTTGGTGCCCATGGCAACACCGCCTTGAGCTACCGCCATCAACATAAACGTCACAATAGCCAACAAGATGTTGTTCATCGGTCCCGCAAAGTTGGTGACCAGGCGGCGCCCCAGCGAAGCCGCTTGAAACTGAACGTCGCGTGGGGCGATTCGGAGTTCCGTCCCATCATTTTCAATAATCGTCGCGTCGTGCGCCACGGGGTAGCGTTTAACGGCTGATTCGTCACCGTTCTCGTACCCTTCAATCCACAGGTCATCTTCTAGATCCGTGGCCGTGACTTCTAACGGGATGCCGTTAAACAGCGTCGATTTTTTACTGGTATTGATCCGTTCCACCGTATCGTTGGCCCCGAGATACAAGCTCACCGGCGTCCCAGGCTTCAGCTCTTCTTCGTCATCTTCGGCGCCCGCCATCCGGACGTACCCACCGACGGGGAGTAGCCGTAACGTGTAAGTCGTCCCGTCCTTCCCCCGGTGGTAGACCAGCTTAGGTCCCATACCGATGGAGAATTCCCGTACCAGGATCCCGCCACGCTTGGCAAAGTAAAAATGCCCAAACTCATGCACGATGACCAAGATACCAAAGACAATGATAAAGGTAATAATCGTTGTAATCACAGATGTCGTCCCTTCTTCAGTCCGTAGTCTTAATTGCTGCTTTTAAGCATACCTTAGCCCCCGCGCGGACGCAAGCGAACGTGTCACTCTAAATCAAACCAAAGAGATGAATCACGGGTAAAACTAACAGTAAACTATCAAACCGGTCTAAGATTCCCCCGTGACCCGGAAGAATCTTCCCAGAGTCCTTGACGCCGTAGTAGCGTTTCAAAGCGGATTCTACCAAATCCCCCAATTGACCCACGATGGAGAAGATCAACGTCAACCCCACCATCGTAATCAGACTGTAGTCCCCGGTCGGGAAGAAGTACCAGAAAATCGAAACCAGAATCGTCGCGACCAGGGTGCCCCCGATGGACCCTTCCCAAGTCTTATTAGGACTAATGTGCGGTGCTAATTTATGCCGCCCCAGCTTCCGGCCAATCATGTAAGCTCCAGAATCCGTCAGCCAGACAATGAACAGCGCGTACAATAAGGTGACCAAGCTCACGGCCCGGGCCGCCACGAAGAAGTGGAACCCGATCCCGATGTATAACATGCTCAGCGTAATCACCCCGGCGTCGTCAAAGGAGAACCGGTTGCGGGAGAAGACCGTCCGCACTAAGAGTAACAGGACGAACAAGTAGACCAAATACCACGACGTAAGATAGTGGAGTAAGTGGTTGAACCACGTCGTTGGCGCAATCACCACTAAGATCCCTAGTCCCGAAATGATGGCTTCTGGACTGATCAACAATTTTTTCCGCATGATCAAGACTTCCGATAACGCCACTAACCCTAATGCAAAGGCCGCAATATCGACCCAAACTCCGCCGGCGATAATAATGGGGATAAAAATAACCAACGCCACGATCGCCGTAATAACCCGTTGTTTCATCTTCCAAGCTCCTCAATATAAAGAATTTACTTATTGGTTAAACCACCAAACCGCCGATGCCGTTGCTGGTAAGCGTAGATGGCCCGTTCTAACGTCGTTTGATCAAAGTCCGGCCAATGGTCCGCCATAAAGACGAACTCGCTGTAGGCGACCTGCCAAAGCATAAAGTTCGACAGTCGCTCTTCCCCACTGGTCCGAATCAACAGGTCAGGGTCTTGTAAGTCCCCCAAGTCACCCGTCATCAAGTGTTGACTGATCAAGGCTTCGTCAATGGCTTCCGGCGCTAAGTCGCCCGCTTGAACGCGTTGGGCCAACTGCTGCATCGCCGTGACGATTTCGGCCCGACCACCATAGTTCAAGGCGAAGTTTAAGACCATCCCCGTACAATCCTGAGTCGCCGTAATCGCATCCTGTACCGCTTGTTGCGTGGCCGCAGGAAGCTTATCCGTATACCCCATCACTTTGACGCGGATATTATTCTTCACCAGGTCCGGAACGAACGTGCTGAAGAAGTCGACCGGTAATTTCATGAGGTAATTGACTTCTGCTATCGGCCGTTTCCAATTTTCCGTTGAGAACGCGTAGAGCGTCAACACCTTCACACCCAGCTGACTGGCCGCTTTGGCGACCGTCTTCACAGTATACATCCCCTGCTTATGACCAGCGATTCGCGGTAAATGCCGCTGCTGC
Organism: Levilactobacillus namurensis; assembly: GCF_032197885.1. Lineage (NCBI taxonomy): Bacteria > Bacillati > Bacillota > Bacilli > Lactobacillales > Lactobacillaceae > Levilactobacillus > Levilactobacillus namurensis. The sequence goes on from NZ_CP134159.1 coordinate 1,554,504, forward strand.
GCCCACCGACCGTTACCATCCATAATGATGGCAACGTGGGCGGGAATGTTGCTTTCATCAAGCTGTCGCTCGGCGACCTCGCCGGTTTGTTGATCCTTATTTAAAAATGAGAACACAGCGCACCTCCATTGCTCTTTACAACCTCTCATCTTAACAAAAAAAGGGCTAGGATACTATCCTAGCCCCAAAATTGTGCGAAATCTTTAGCTTTGTGCGATTATTCGATTAACCGCCATTCACCGCGTTTCGCATCCGTTAACGTGCCAAAATAGCTCAACAGGTTATTTGCGTCATCGGCGCTGACTTGCCCCAACAGGTTCAAGCCCTCACCCGTTGGTAACGGATCGGATAAGTCGGTGATTTCGTTGCCGTTCTCAATCGTAGCCTTCGAGAACGCCACAATCCAGTCATCCCCAATCAATTGGGTGACCACGAAGAACAAGTTGAAATCATCACTGACAAAAGCTGGTTGGGCGTAGACGCCGTCTTGGATTTCCTCCAATTCAGCACCGTTGTAGTTCAAGACCGAAACATTCTCGGCGTTGACCGGGTTGTTCAAACGAAAGACCATCTTCCCAAATTCTTTGGAACCGGGGGTGATTTCGATGTTTTCTGGTTCTTGTTGGTTATCTTCTGCCATAATCCAGCACTCTCCTTTTAGTCGGTAACTAGTCCGTCATAACTTCTTTTTCTTTATCTGCCGCAATGGCGTCGACACCCTTGATGGCCTTATCCGTTTCCTTTTGAACTTGGTCCTCTAAGTTATGGAGTTGGTCATCCGTGTAATCGCCATCCTTGTGGCCCTTCTTCAGGCTATCCATGGCTTCCCGTCGAACGTTCCGCACGGCAACCTTACCACTTTCAGCAGTGGCCTTAACCTGCTTAGCGATTTCCTTACGCCGTTCCTCGGTTAATTGTGGAATAACCAACCGAATAGCCGAACCATCGTTAGAAGGCGTGATGCCGACATCGGATTCCAAGATTCCCCGTTCAATGTCATCTAAAGACGACTTGTCGAACGGCGTGATCATCAGTACCCGGGGTTCGGGAATCGTGATGGATGCCACTTGGTTCAGTGGCGTCTGGGTGCCATAGTATTCCACCATGACCCGGTTCAGGATGCTGGCGTTGGCCCGGCCAGCCCGAATCGTTCCCAATTCTCGTTTCAAGGCTTCTTCGGCCTTTTTCATTTTACTTGATGCGGTTGTAATAATCTGATCTGCCATCTTAATTACCCCTTACTATAAACTGTGGTCCCAATGTTTTCTCCCTCGACAACTTTGCGAATATTACCGCTCTTGTTCAGGTTGAACACCACTACGGGAATATCGTTGTCCATGGAGAACGAGCTAGCCGTGGTATCCATCACGTGCAAGCCCTTATTAATGATATCTAATTGCGTCAGCTTATCAAACTTGACCGCCGAAGGGTCCTTGTTTGGATCAGCTGAATAAATGCCATCAACCCCGTTTTTCGCCATTAAAATAGCGTCGGCGTTGATTTCAGCAGCCCGTAAAGCCGCCGTCGTATCCGTTGAGAAGTACGGACTCCCCGTACCACCCGCGAAGATGACGACCCGCTTCTTCTCCAGGTGCCGAATGGCCTTCCGCCGAATATAAGGTTCGGCAATCTGCCGCATCTCAATCGACGTTTGGACCCGCGTTGGCACCCCGATGGATTCCAGGTTATCCTGCAGAGCCAAGGCATTCATAATGGTGGCCAGCATGCCGATATAGTCAGCTTGGGCCCGTTCCATTCCCATCTGAGAACCGGCGATTCCCCGCCACATGTTCCCACCGCCGACAACGATGGCAATCTGAATTCCAAGATTGTAAACATCTCGAATTTCTTCCGCTACCGTCTTGATTACTGGCGGATTAATGCCAAACCCCTTGTCTCCGGCCAAAGCTTCGCCACTGAGCTTTAACATAATCCGTTGATACTTTACGTCCGCCATGCTGTTTCCTCCTATTATATTCTGAGAACAATTTTATCATATTCCCAGGGTTAGTGATAGTCAGGTGTTGTGAATTCACCATTTCGTTAGAAAAATGTTCATCAAAAAAGCGTAGACTGCCTTGGCAGCTACGCCTTTTCGGTTAACGCTTATCTTAACCGTTGATTTGGTCTTGAACTTCCTTGGCCAGGTCAACCGTTGGCTTTTCGATACCTTCACCAACTTCGTAACGCACGAAGTTCACTAACTTGCCACCCTTGCTGGCAACAAATTGGCTAACCGTTTGGTCGCCATCCTTAACGAATGGTTGGTCAGCTAAGCTGATTTCGGATAAGAACTTGTGCAGACGACCTTCGACCATCTTTTCAACGATCTTTTCAGGCTTGCCTTCGTTCAAAGCTTCTTGCTTCAGAACTTCCCGTTCGTGAGCCAACCGGTCGGCTGGGATGTCTTCACGGGAAACAAATTCTGGGTTGATGGCCGCAACGTGCATCGCAACGTCCTTAGCCGTTGCTTCGTCAGCGCCGTCCAACGTTACCAACGCAGCGATTTGGCCACCTTGGTGTAAGTAAGCACCAAAGACTTGGCTGTCGGTCTTCTTGACCACAGCAAACCGCCGTAATTGAACGTTTTCGCTAGTCACTTGCGTGGTCTTCACAATGGCGTCGTTGATGGTGCTTCCATCAGCCGTCTTCAATGCCAAAGCAGCATCCAAGTCAGCTGGTTCTTGCTTAGCAATCGTGTCCGCAATCGTGTCAACTAAACCGTTGAACGTGTCGTTAGTGGCCACGAAGTCCGTTTCGGAGTTAACTTCGATGATGGCTGCCGTGTTACCCGCAACTTCCACCTTAGCTAAACCGTTTGCCGCAACGTTACCGCTCTTCTTCTTAGCCTTAGCGATTCCCTTTTCACGCAGGAAGTCGATGGCCTTGTCCATGTCGCCTTCAGAAGCAACCAGGGCCTTCTTTGCGTCCATCATACCGACTTGCGTCTTGTCACGTAATTCCTTAACTTGTGCCGCCGTAATCTTGCTTGCCATGTGTCATGGCCTCCTCAATTTAAAATAGTGGATTCAATTCACCAAAAAAGGCTGACTCAATCTCAGGCCATGATCGGTCCTAATTAAGCCAGCCTAAGGTGCTTTAAAGCATATATTTGGAAGGTCCCCCGCAGGGAACTCCGCATTTAATTACTTGTTGTCGCCTTCAACAGCGTTAACGATGTCTTCCATGGAGTTGTCAGACTTTGCCTTGTTATCCTTAGCAGCGTCATCCTTCTTGCCTTCGAAAGTCTTTTCGTCAACTTGGTCTTCACCCTGACGGCCTTCAACAATGGCATCAGCCATCTTGGAAGTGATCAAACGAACGGCACGGATAGCGTCGTCGTTAGAAGGAATCACAACGTCGATGTCGTCTGGGTCAGTGTTGGTATCAACCATCGCAACGATCGGAATGTTCAGCTTTTGTGCTTCGTGAACCGCGATTTGTTCCTTACGTGGGTCAACAATGAACATCACGTCAGGTAACTTAGGCATGTCTTCGATCCCGCCTAAGAACCGTTCCAACTTGTCTTGAGACTTCTTCAACAAGGAAACTTCCTTCTTAGGTAAGACGTCGAACGTCCCATCAGTGGCCATCTTCTTCAAATCTTTAAGCCGCTTGATCCGCGTTTGGATCGTTTCCCAGTTGGTCAACGTTCCACCTAACCAACGGTGGTTAACGTAGAATTGACCCGCACGGGTAGCTTCTTCTTCGATGGAGTCTTGAGCTTGCTTCTTAGTCCCAACGAACAGAACAACGGCACCCTTAGATGCTTCGTCCTTCATGTAGTTGTAAGCAGCATCGATCAACTTCACCGTCTTTTGTAAGTCGATGATGTAGATACCGTTCCGTTCCGTAAAGATGTATTGCTTCATCTTAGGGTTCCAACGACGGGTTTGGTGACCAAAGTGGACACCGGCTTCAAGCAGTTGTTTCATGGAAATAACAGCCATAGTAAAATGCCTCCAAATAGTTTTTGATTTCCTCCCCAACGCTCACACGACCCCAGAACTCTCCCGAGCACTACTGAGGCCATCACGTCAGGTGTGAATTGGCGCATACGCACCGACAGTTATTATACAAAACGAACCGGCTAAACACAAGCTAAATCCTGGAATATTTTACGAAAAATTGGCTTTTAGGCTGAGGTGTGATAAACTGCTAGGGACTTAGACAGGAGGAAACGCACATGATAAAAGCGGTCGTCTTTGATGTTGATGACACGCTCTACGACCAAAAGGCACCTTTCGTAGCTGCCCTCGCGCCGATTGTTCAGCTTCCATCCAGTTTTGATTTAACCCCAACGTTTCAGGCTTACCGGCGCCAAAGTGCGACGGCTTACGCGCAGGTGGCTAAGGGCAGTTGGTCGGCCGATGAAATGGCCGTTCAACGCTTGAACGCTGCCCTGCACGTTCAGGACTTGCCACCGGTTACCCCGGAGGCCGCCCTAGCCTTCCAAGAAGCGTACCAACAAGGGCTTCAAGAAATCAAACTTTTTCCTGGACTAGCAACCGCGCTTGATCAGCTTAAGGCGCGCTATCAATTGGGAATTATCACGAATGGCCACACGGAACACCAGCTGGCCAAAGTGATGAACTTGAATATGCACCGCTGGATCGACCGTGACGCCATTCTGACGTCCGAAGAAGCCGGTCTGGCCAAGCCCGACCCCCAGATCTTCACCGCGATGAATCGTCGGTTGAACCTGCGGGCCAGCGAGAGCGTCTACGTCGGTGATTGTTACAGTATGGACGTGCGAGCCGCCAAACAGGCCGGCTGGCAAGCTTTCTGGTTCAACCACCGCAATCTAGAAGTTCCTGACGGCGATTGGATCCCCGATCAGACCGTAGAGAATCCCGCGGAGTTGCAGGACCTGTTACTGGCCCTCACCACCCTAACGCGGACGGCATAAGCCGCAAAAAAGGTCATCAGCAAACGCTGATGGCCTTTTTAGATTCATCGAGTTTCTGAAACGTCTTAGAACTTAACCACGTTGTCAGCCTTACCCGTTTCAATTAACTGCTTGTTGTTGTTCAAAGCGTATTGAACCATGTTCTTAACGGCAGTCTTGGTGTAGAAGGCGATGTGTGGGCTTACCAGCACGTTTTCACGCTTCATCAAGTTCTTCAACCGTTCGTCTGGAATAGCATCGAAGCTACCAAAGTCGGTGTTAAAGATTCCAACTTCGTCTTCGTAAACATCCAAGGCAGCACCGGCAACCTTGCCGCTGTCCAGGGCACGGATCAAAGCATCCGTGTCAACGAGGGCACCACGGGCAGGGTTCAACAACCAAACGCCATCCTTCATCTTGCTGAAGGCGTCGTCGTTGATCATCTTTTCGTTGTCCTTGGTTGCAGGAGCGTGCAGGGAAATAACGTCAGCTTGGGCGTATAATTCGTCCATCGTGTCCACGTAGATTCCTTGCTTTTCCAACTCAGGGTTGTGGAAGACATCGTAAGCGATAACCTTGGCACCGAAGCCTTGGTAGATCTTCATAGCGGCCCGGCCAATCCGACCAGTAGCCACAACACCAACCGTCATGGAGTTCAATTCGTCGGCGATATCTGGAGCCCACCGCAGGTCACCATTAGCTTGCTTACGGTCGAACGTAGGCGTCCGACGTAATAACCGCATTAATTCAGTAACCGTGAATTCAGCGATTGCTTCTGGGGAGTATGCAGGAACGTTAGTAACCTTGAAGCCGTTACGCTTAACAGCGTCAGCATCAACGTTATCAACACCCACGTTCCGTAAGGACAAGTTCGTTACACCGTTAGCGGCTAACTTGTCTAATACAGAAGCCGTGTAAGGCTTTTGTTGGTAGACAACGGCACCGTCGTAGCCCTTAGCTAAATCAACCGTGCTGTCATCCAGCAGTTCCTTAACAGCCTTAACTTCGATACCTTGGTCCTTAGACCATTGTTCCAAGTAAGGTTGTTCGTCGTCGCGAATTCCATAAGCAATAATCTTCACAGTAAAGTTCCTCCTTAAAATTCTACTTCCTGTATATCTGATGCACTTGTACAGTTTAACACAAAATCTGTTGTTTGATTAGTCAAGGAGCTAAATCTTTACTTGAATCCCGTGTTTTTTTAAAAAAAGGAGCTTTTTTTGGCGACTTTGATGCTTAAACGCCCATTCCGCGTGTAACGCATCATGCTTAGAATCAAAGGCTTCGCTGTACAAAACCCGCAAAGGTTTGTGCGCACGCGTATATTTAGCCCCCTTCCCCGCCAAATGCGTCGCAAAACGCTTGGCCACGTCCGTGGTAAACCCGCCGTACAGCGATTGGTCAGCACATAGTAAAACATAGAAATAGTAAGTTTGTGAATTACCCATACAATAATCGCTTCACTTCTGCTTGATAGTTTCCCGTCGCATCATAGACCGTCAACGGGGCCGGGAACCTAAGCCCCCCCGGCTTACCATCCTTAATGGCCTCTACCAGCACCATATTGGCTTCCTTGCCCGGCTTAGGGTACACTAACCGAATCCGCTTAGGTGCGAGCCGGTGTTGCCCCATCAGCGTCAGGAGCTGAAGCAACCGGTCGGGACGGTGCACAAAGTAGGCCTTCCCGTTCATCTTCAATAAGCCGCTGGTCGTCGCCACAATGGTCGCCAAATTTGTCGTGATCTCGTGCCGCGCAATGGCCAGGTACTGGTTCGGATTCTTCTGACTATCCGGCAAGTCTTCGAAGTACGGCGGGTTACAGGTCACCACGTCCACCGAATCCTTGGGAATCCACTGGTTGACCTGTGCCAAGTCGCCTTGGTACACCGTCATGTGGTCATCTAACCCATTTAGCGCGATACTGCGGCGGGCCATGTCGGCTAATCGCGGCTGTAATTCGACTTCGGCAATCTGTCCTTTAGTCTGGTGGCTCATAAACAGGCCCACGGCCCCGTTCCCCGCACACAGGTCAACCGTGCGGCTGGTCGTTCTAGCCGGTAGCTTCGCGAACGCCGCTAGAAGCACCGCGTCGAGGGAAAAGGCAAACACCTCCGGGCTTTGAATGATTTGAATATCTTGACTATAGAGTTGGTCGATACGTTCATCCGGCCGTAACGTTGGTTTTGTCATCGGCAATTCCTTTCTACTGCTGATCAACAGGATAACTTGCAACTCCTGCACTTTTTTTGCATACTAGATTCATACAGATTCACTGTGAGAGGAGTGTCACACATGTTCTATTCGTTTTTACGGGGAATCATCCGGGTCATCGTCTACGTCATTAACGGCCGGCCAACTTACCTGCACCGTGACGAGCTGCCGGATGGCCCGTACATTCTGGTGGGCCCACACCGGACCTGGTTCGACCCCATCTACTTTGCATTGGGTGCCAGTCCCCGCCAATTTAGCTTTATGGCTAAAGAAGAACTCTTTAAGAACCCTATTTTACGATGGATCTTACGCCATGCCAATGCCTTCCCGGTCAACCGGGACCATCCAGGGCCTTCTGTTATTAAAACCCCTGTCCGAACTTTACGTCAAGGCGACCTTTCCCTGATCATCTTCCCCTCAGGAAGTCGTCACTCATCAGAACTCAAGGGGGGCGCGGCCGTAATCGCCAAAATGGCAAGGGTTCCGCTCATCCCCACGGTCTACCAAGGACCACTGACGTTCAAACGGCTCTTCAGCCGTCAGCACATCACGGTCGCCTATGGCCAACCGATTACCATCGACCGTAAATTAAAGCTGGACGAAGCGGGTCAAGCCCAGGTCGAAGCCCAGATGCAAGCGGCTTTCAACCAACTAGATCAAGAAATCGACCCGAATTTCCATTACGTTGACGTCTCTGGTGAGAAACACCACGAACATCCGAACGCCTAATCGCTTAGACGTCCCCCGTGCATTCACAATTTTAAATCAAAATCAGAAAAAATTCCGTCTCTCAAATGACTTAACCATTTGAGAGACGGAATTTTTCTTTTTAGCGTCTTTAGGCGCTAAGATTGGGCACCAAATGCGGGGTTATGACTGTAGGTCATCGGCGTGCGCAGCATTTTGCAACTGAATCATGTCGTAGTAATACCCGTGATGTTGCATCAGCTCATCGTTCGTTCCCCGTTCCACGATTTTGCCTTGATGCAAGACCAGAATCAGGTTCGCATTTTGAATCGTCGAGAGTCGGTGCGCAATCGCTACCGTCGTCCGGTTCGCTTGCAGTCGCTGGAGACCAGTTTGAATCATGGTTTCCGTTTCCGTATCCACGTTAGCCGTGGCCTCATCGAGAATCAAGATCTTCGGGTCCGTCGCCACCGTCCGTGCAAAGGTAATCAACTGTCGCTGTCCTGCAGAGTACTCCGACCCGTGCTCTAAGACGGCCGTGGCGTAGCCCTCCGGCAACCGGTCAATGAACTCATCGGCCTGCACGAACTTAGCCGCCTGCTGGACCTGCTCATCCGAGATGTTCGGATTAAACATCCGAATATTGCTCTGAATATCGCCGTAAAACAGCTGTGGTTCCTGCAAGACTAGCCCCATCTTTGACCGTAACTCCGCTGCCGGATACTCCCGGATATCCCGGTCATCGATCAAGACCTGACCACTCTGAAATTCATAGAAGCGCATCAACACGTTAATCGTCGAGGTCTTCCCCGATCCCGTTTCCCCCACTAGGGCCACGGTCTGTCCGGGTTCTGCTACGAACGAGACATCCTTTAAGACCGGGTGTTCTTGATCGTAAGCAAAGGTCACGTGACGAAATTCTACCTTGCCGCGGGTGATCTTCGCATCCGCCACGGGATGTTGCTGGGGGGCAAGCGTGCGATCGTTTAGGATACGCATCACCCGTGATCCCGCAACCATCCCGTTTTGAAAGTCACTCAAGTTATCCATCATCTGACTCATCGGACTGTAGAAGTTGTTCAGGTACGTGATGAACGCGTAGACCACCCCAGCCGCAACGACTTGGTGCATCCCCCGCATCCCGAAGAGTCCCAGGACAATCACCGTTCCTAACGCGTAGAATAGGTTGATCATCGGGCTCAGCAGCAGCGAATTGGTCCGAATCATCGCTCGCCGAGTATCGTAGTAGGCGCGGTTGGTCTTCTTGAACCCCGTCGCCATCCGCTTTTCTTGCCGGAACTCCTGAATCACGCTAATTCCCGTAATGGCTTCGCTCAGCTTAGTGTTCAACTCACTCAAACGCTCCCGCATCCGTCGGTAGACCCGCGAACTGAAGCTCTGGTAATACCAGATCACAAACAGTAAGAATGGCACCAAGATCAGGGTGGCTAAAGCAACCCCCCAGTCCGTCAAAGCCATAGCAATAAAGGATGAGACCACCGCAAACACAGCCAAGATCAGGGTATTTAGCAACGCCCAAAAGTTAGAAAACGTCATGGTATCGTTCATTAACCGTGACAGGATCGACCCGCCCGGCGTTTGGTCAAAGTACCGCATGCCCTTACCGTGCAGGTCCGCAAACATCTTACGGCGGACACTCTCCAGCATGTATTCAGCGCCCATGGTACTGGTGTAGTCCTGCCAGAACTGGGAAATAGCTTTGACCACCATTCCCAGGAAATACAGGCCCGCAAATAGCCACATAATCGCCAACGTCGCGTTGCCCCGGCGTAAGAAGTTATCCATATAGATTTGAAGCAACCAGGGTAGAAAGACGTTAATCCCACTAATAAAGGCCGATAATAACACCGAACCAATGAAGAACCACTTATAGGGGGCTGCAAACTTGAAGAGTTCCCCCACCACTGTCAATTGCTCTTTTAGGGTCATGCTACGGGCCCATGCTGATTCATGTGGTTTAGTCGCCATGTCGGTTCCCCCCTTTAACCCGTGTTTCAAGCTGTTGTTGCGTAAACATCTTAGCGTACCAACCGTGGGCCGCCATCAGACTGGCGTGCGTCCCCCGTTCGACGATCCGTCCTTGGTCAAGGACCAAGATCTCATCGGCTTCCATCACCGAGCTTAACCGGTGAGCCGCAATGATCGTGGTCTTATTGGCCCGCTCAGCCCGCAGGTTAGCCAGAATTTCAGTTTCCGTCTCGGCATCCACCGCGGACAAGGCATCGTCTAGAATCAATAACTCTGGATCAATCAATAACGCCCGGGCAATCGCTAACCGTTGCCGTTGGCCCCCTGATAACGAGATACCATCCTCACCAACCTGAGTCTGATACCCGTCAGGTAAGAGGTCGATTTGGTGGGCCAGATCACTCTTCTGCGCCGCTTGGATCACGTCAGCCCGCGTGGCAGTCGCCTTCGCAAAGCGAATGTTTTCAAACACCGTATCCGAAAACAGGAAGCTTTCTTGCGGAACATACCCAATCGCGGGCAAGTAGCTGTCCAACGCATAGTCCTTAATCGGGTGACCCCCGAAGCGAATCTCGCCTTGATAGTCATCGAACGTTCGCAAAATCAGCTTCATAATGGTCGATTTACCTGCCCCGACCCGGCCGACAATCCCCAGCGTCTGTCCCGCTTTAAGGTCAAAGTTAATGTCCTGGAGGCTCGTCTGGGCATCGTCCGGGTAGTTGAAGGTCTGGACATGGTAGGCTAGCGTTCCGTGAGGATGTTCCGTCAAGCCGTCGGTCCGGTCAATGATCTTGCTCTTTTGCCGCAACAGTTCCATGACCCGGTCATAACTCGCATTCCCCCGTTCCATGGTGTTGAACAGCATTCCGACCGCAAACATCGGCCATACCATCATCGCCAAGTAACTGATGAACGAGACTAGGTTGCCAATCGTGATGGTTCCGTGGGCCACAAATAAGCCCCCCAACACAATGGTGGCCACATAGGATATTGAAATAATTAAAGTAATTGCTGGGTCAAATAATGAATCCAAAAAGTTAACGTGACGGTTAATCGCAATGGTCTGGTCGACCTGCTGGTCATAGTCGTCAATATCTTCTTGATCTTGCCCTAAAGCTTTGATGACCTTAATCCCGCTGATACTCTCTTGGGCCTTATTATTTAAGCGTGAAAAAGCCGCTTGCGACCGGCCGAACGCCCGGTGGATCTTCTGTCCCAGGTACCACGAAACTACTGCTAAGAACGGAAAAGGCACGATTGCCAGCAAGGTCAAGCGCCAGTTGATCAACGTCATCATCGCGATCAAGGTCGTCCCCCCCGTAATGATGGCATCGGCAAACTGGAGGATTCCCCCACCAGCGACCCGCTGCACGGCTTCCAAGTCGTTGGTCGCGTGGGCCATCAGGTCACCCGTCCGGTAACGTTGATAAAACGTCCGGTCCATATTCATAAAGTGGCGAAACAACCGGTCCCGCAGCAGTTGTTCCAAGTGTGCCGCGCCACCCCAAATGGCGTTCCGCCACAGGTAACGGGTCAGGTACTGCGCAATCGCCGCGCCCACGACCAAAGCCAAATCAACGGCCAATAGCGTTCCCGTCATGGTCCGGCCGTGAATACTATCCACCATGTTGCCGATAATCCGTGGTGGAATGATCGCGATAATTGCCGTGAGCAACAGCCCAATGACCCCAATCAGATACCGTCGCCATTCTAGGCGAAAGTACCATGACAATTTCTTAAAGATACTCAAGCGCGATCCCTCCTTAAATTAAAATACAATTAGAATTTCATTATAGCAGACTCTTTCCAGTCTAACGCAATTCTTTCTAATGACAATCAAAAAGACTCCCCGTTCAACTAACGCTGACGGCGAGTCTTTCTTGATCATGAAGTCTACTTTGATTTGCGAGATTGTTGCTTCATCGCGTTCATCATTTGGTGGAGTTTCCGTTGAGATGGCTTTTGCCCCATCTGTAACATCATTACTCGTAATTGATCTTCACTGATAGGCGGATTGTCTTTCAGGTAGTTTTCCATGTAACGTCGTGCGCCATAGAAGCCCCCAAAGGCACAAGCCAGTCCCACGACGATTACAATCAAAATCCAGATCCAAGTTGCCAAGACGATTCCCTCCCTTACTAACAGCATTCATTAACCAAGTTTACACAATCTTAAGACAAAATAAAAGAGCGAATCTCAAAAAGACCCCCTCTTTAACCCACTAATCGTTCCGTAAGCCCTTTTCACGTTGAACTTGACGGACCTTTTCCGGCGTAACTTCCTTACCGTTCTTATCGTAGACCTGCATCATCTCAACTTGACTCCGGAAACTCTCCCGAAACAGCTTCAGGTACTTCTGCCGCAGATCGGCCCGTTCAGCCTTCTCATCTTCGTTGAGACCCGCACCCTTCGCTTTGTGGGCCAATTCATTAATCCGGACTAATAAACTGTCCATCGTGGTTTCAGTCATGAAATAGCCGCGCTCCTTTAATTCTTCACCTCACTGGGTGAAATTGTAAGTTTTAAAACACAACCTATAATATCAGGGTTAATTTCAGAATTCAACTTATTAGGCCGAACATCTGTTTGAAAACGTTCGCCAGCTATGCTAAAATTGGGCTAAACTAAGTCGATTCAGACGAATAATGACGAACGAGGTGGCAATACGATGAGCAAAGCTTCTGAAAGTAAACAAATTGCCGTTCTGCGCTTCATTTGGGAACGGGTCAACGAAAAAGGGTATCCCCCAACCGTTCGAGAAATCGGCGAGGCGGTTTCCCTGTCATCAACTTCCACGGTTCACGGTCACATCGCCCGTCTGGAAAAGAAGGGGTTGCTGACTAAGGACCCTACCAAGCCCCGGGCCTTGGAAGTCACCCCTGCCGGTTTGGAAGAACTCGGCGTTCACGAACAGCAGACACAGATTCCCGTTCTGGGAACGGTGACTGCCGGGGAACCCATCCTGGCCGTTCAAGAAGCCACGGATTACTTCCCCGTGCCACCCGAATTTGAAAATAGCGATGATCAGCTCTTCATGCTCACGATTCGTGGCGAGAGTATGATCAACATCGGCATCTTAAACGGCGACCAAGTTATCGTGCGTCGGCAACGGTCCGCCGATAACGGCGACATCGTCATTGCAATGACCGAAGAGAACGAGGCCACCTGCAAGCGATTCTTTAAGGAAGCCGACCATTTCCGGTTGCAACCCGAAAATGATACCATGGCGCCCATCATCTTAAATCAAGTCACCATCCTAGGAAGGGTCGTTGGCCTGTTCCGGGACGACGTGCACTAACCACTATATCGTTATGCTAGTCACAAACGGCAGATTGAACGGGAACAACCCGTTCAATCTGCCGTTTGTTTTTGTGACACCAAAGGACCGCCTAGACGCGTTCATTTACCCATCTAGGTGGTCCTTTAGTTTACCCTTAACTCGCTATGCTGACCTCAGCCAACGCTTGGGCTTATTCCCAGTCATAGTCTGTTGGATCTTGAAGTCCGCGGCCAGTCGCCTTGTCCAGTAAGATCCGTTGTTCGAAGTGAGCCACGTTCCGCTTGGTCTGCTTGACCATATCAGGGTTAACGGAAACGTAATCAATCCCGCATTGAATCAAGAAGTTCGTGAATTCAGGGTATTCGGATGGTGCTTGTCCACAAATCGAGACCGTCTTACCATCCTTGTGGGCAGCCTTAATCAAGTGTTTGATTGCCCGCTTAACGGCTAAGTTCCGTTCATCAAAGAGCCGTGCTACCGTATCGTTATTCCGGTCACAGCCTAAGATCAACATGGCCAAGTCGTTCGAACCGATGGAGTATCCGTCAACGAACTCGTTAAACTTGTCCGCCAAGATAATGTTAGATGGAATTTCCGCCATCATGTAAACCTTGAAGTCGGCATTCCGAACCAAGCCTTCGTGCGCCATAATGTCCGTGACTTTCCGAGCTTCATCCACGGTCCGTACGAATGGAATCATCACGTTCAAGTTCTTCAGGCCAAACTCGTTCCGCACCTTCTTGACCGCAGCTAATTCCAGTTTGAAGGCTTCCACGTACTTCGGATCGTAGTACCGGGAAGCACCCCGCCAGCCTAATAAGTCTGCTGGTTCGTGTGGTTCATACTTCTCGCCACCCTTTAAGTTCCGGTATTCACTGGACTTAAAGTCGGATAACCGCAGAACCATCGGCCGTGGTGCCATCGCCCGAGCAACCTTGGAGATCCCGTCAGCCAACATGTTGACGACCTTTTCTGGGTGCCCCTGTTCGATCAAGTATAGTGGGTGTTCGTGAATAAAGGTGGTCCATAAGAACTCTTCACGCATCAACCCAATCCCATCAGCGGGTAACGTTGAATACTTTTCAGCCAAGTCAGGGTCACCTAAGTTCATCATGACCCGGGTAGCCGTCGGCGCAAAGGTCTCGGCAGCCACCACTTGGCCCCCTGCGGCTTGGGCTGGTTCATTCTTCTTCAGCAGGCTGGCAACCTTGCCTTCGTAGACGATACCGTTGGTTGCGTCGACCGTAACCACGTCACCCGTCTTGAAGGTGTCCGTTGCGGCAGTCCCCTTACTCTTGGTCCCTACGATACATGGAATCTGCATTTCACGGGAAACAATGGCCGCGTGGCAGGTCATCCCACCATTGTTGGTCACGATGGCCGCCGCCTTCTTCATTGCCGGTACCCAGTCAGGTGACGTCATCAACGTGACTAAGACTTCACCCTTCTTGAATTGGTCAATGTCTTCAGGGTTGTCAATGACATGAACCACACCACTGGCGACACCAGGACTCGCAGATAATCCGCGAACAGCAATCTTTGCATCAGCTTCCTGAACCACACTATCATCTCCTGCAGTTGAGTGTCCTTGCTTATCCTTATTTCTTTGAGACCAAACGGTTTCTGGACGCGCTTGAACGATCCATAACCGGTTGGTATTCGTATCCAAAGCGAATTCCATGTCCATGTAGCAACCGTAATGCTTTTCAATGGCCTTAACGTAGCCAGCTAATTCAATCACTTGGTCATCCGTCAGCACTTGCTGGTCCTGTTCAGCTTCAGGGACGGCAATTTCCTTGGTCCCACCAGTTGCTTCCCGGGCCAGTTGAATGGTCTGCTTGACCACGCTACGTTCAACGATCTTCATAGAGTCTTTGTCGATAACAAAGTGGTTAGGCGTCACTTTCCCTAACACGATGTACTCGCCCAGGCCCCGAATCGTGTCAATCACGATCTTGGAGTCGTCCCCGTTGGCAACGTTAACGGAGAACATAATCCCCGAAGCCTTGGAGAAGACCATCATTTGAACGGCAGCAGATAGCGCAACCTTCTCGTGTGGGAAGTGTTGCTTGTGCCGGTAGTAAGTTGCCCGATCAGTAAAGAGCGAGGAGTAGCATTCCTGAACCCGGTTTACCACGTCTGCGGCGCCCTTGATGTTCAGATAAGACTCTTGTTGCCCAGCGAACGATGCGTTTGGTAAATCTTCCGCCGTCGCAGATGACCGAATGGCCACAAACGGATCCTTTTGATCCATCTTCTTAGCCAAGTCGGCGTAGGCCTGCTTGATGTTCTGAGCTAAATCATCTGGCATCTTGGCCGAAACGATTAAGTTCCGAATCTTCTCACAGGTAGTATGTAATTCATCTGAGTCTTCGTAATCCTTGATTCCCTCAAGCAATGCGTTGACTTGGTCGTTGACACCGGTCTCTTGCATAAAGTACCGGTAGGCCCGGGCAGTCGTGGCAAAACCATAGGGAACGGGAACCTTCATTGACGACGTCATTTCCCCTAAGGAAGATGACTTCCCACCAACTAGGTTCACGTCTTCACGGTGCAATTCATCAAACCACAAAACATTTGCAGTATCTCGATTACTCATCATATTGCCTCCTCGCACTTGATCCATTAAGGTTGGTTACACGCTTTGTGAATGTAACCGCTTACAACTACAAGTACATTATAGTGCATTTATGAACAAAGTGTCACCCCCCTATGGCCAATTTTTTTGATTTTTTGTTATTTTATTTTGGCTTAAAGCATTGGTACATACCGATAATGGCCGTTTTATCAGGGCTTCAAACGGTTGCATTCGGCTTGTGCATCTTTCACACTATACCGCAATTTAAGCCAATAAAAATGGCCATCCCTTGCTCAATTTTCGAGCGGTCATGGCCGTTTTCGTTCTATATCTTCTACTAAAATTTGACGTTAAACATTCTCTTTTCAGGCTAGTCTTCCCGTCGTTAGAAGACCGGTCCGTCATACCGACTCGTCGGCAACGTCGCAAAATCATAGGTTTTAAGCGCATCCGTTGACTGTAAGTATGCCGTTAAGCTTTCGGACAACATCAAGTTCACCTTGGTATCCTTTTCATGCAGGATGACCAGCGGCTTTTGGCTGTGAAAAGCGTAGCCAATCTCAAAAGCGGTTCCCGAATCTACTTGATCATCGACGTAATCGATTAAAGCGACCACGACGTCAGCCTGATCAATTTCCCGAACATCCATCTTAAACGTGGCATCCGACCACTTAGGCGTTCCCAAAGTCAAATCTCGAATTTCGTTCTTCCGGGGACTAAATACCCGTCCCACTTGGGGGTTAGCGGCTAAAGCGGCCTCAGCTCGCCCGATCCGTTCGATTTGTTCGTCATCAAAGAATGGTCCTGCTAAATAAATGTTGGTCACGCTAATTTCCTCATTTCTCTAATCTTATGTGGTTCCGTTTGGATAATCCCATTATAGCGAAAGAATTAACATTTGGCGATAACTTTTTATTTAATATTCGTGAATTTAGGCCATGACGCAATCTTTACGTAAATTTTTAATCATTTTTGATTAATTAGTCAGCTGTCCGTTGCCGATACAGTCGCTGCTGCTGTTGCCGCCCAGCCAGATAATACTGGGCAGATACTTCCCCAACGGGCAACTGAACATCTCGTCCCGATAGATCCAGGCGTTGCGTAAAAAGGGCCTCGTACTCTGCCACGGAAACTGCACGTCGGTTCGCCAATAGCGCCGTCAAACGTTCATCGTCGAAGCCCTGGCGGAACGTCGGTTGAACGATGGCACTATAGAACTCACCTTCGGCTCCCGAACCGTAGCTATAACACCCAATCCGGTCTCCCGCTCGAAGGTGACCATGCCGCAGTAACGACAATATGCTCAAGTACAGCGATCCCGTATACAAGTTCCCCACATTCCGATTATCCAGTTGGCTGGCCTCAAAAGCTGCCTGGAGGTGTGCTTGCTGGTCTGGTGTGGCCTCGGGCAAGACCTGCCGTAGCGCCTTTAACCCCATCTTGGTAAACGGGATGTGGAAGGTCAAAGCCGCAAAATCCGCAATCGTTCGTTGGGTCTGCGCCTGATAGGCTGCCCAGACCGTCTTAAAGAAGTCCAAGTAAACGTTCGTGGAATAACGCCCGTCCACCAACGCCTCCGTTCGTCCTAAAGGCCGCCAGAAGTCCATCACGTCAGCTGTGTGGTAGGCACTCACGGGTTCTAAGGCCAACATGCGGGGCTGGGCGGTCACCAACATCGCAACGGCGCCGCCACCCTGTGTCACTTCACCAGCAGTATGAAGCCCGTAGCGCGCGATGTCCGCACCGATGACGAGGACCTTAGCAGTCGGTCGCGCCCGGACATAGTCGGCCGCTAATTGTAAGCCCGCCGTTGCCCCGTAACACGCCTGCTTGATTTCTACCGCCCGGGTATCTGCGGGTAAGTCTAACAAGTGGGCTAAGTACACCGCGGTAGCTTTTGAGTTATCGACGCCCGATTCTGTTCCGAACAGGACCATCTTGATGGCCGCTTTGTCGGCCGGCGTTAGGATCTGGGCTGCTGCATTCGCTGCCATGGTCACCACGTCTTGTGTCGGCGGAATGACCGCCTGTTTATCCTGACCGATGCCCACGTGATACTTGGCAGGGTCTTCACCACGGGCCAACGCCAGATCCGTCATTTCCAAGTACATGTCCGGTGTATAGAACCCCATCCGGTCAATTCCGACTGTCTCCGTCATTCAATCCGCTCCTCACTAAATTACTCATTACGTTTAACCCTACCATTTTACCCACAATTTCCGCAAGATTCTTTAATTGTAGGCTACAAATTTAAGTAAAAGATAAGCTAAATATCCTGAACAGTCCGCTTTTTGAGAGATACAACCTTTATTAGATGCGCCCCTTACGTAGCTGGTGTAACAGTGTCTTGAATTTTGCTTGTTCCGCCGCCGACACCTGCGGGTATTGCGGGTCCAAAGTTCCCAATTGTTGCGCCAGAATCGCCGACACGATTCGCCGAGCGGTGGACTTATCATCCGCTGGAATAATGTACCACGGATGCTTAGGCGTCGCCGTGTGGGCTAGCATCTGGGCATAGGCCGTCTGATAATCGTCCCAGTACTGCCGCTCCTTCAGATCACTCGTGGAAAATTTCCAGTTCTTTTCGGGACGTGCCAATCGCCGTTCCAAGCGATGCGTCTGCTCCGCTTGGGAAATGTGGAGGAAGAACTTGTACATCACGAACCCTTGATGTGTCAGATAAGTCTCGTAATGGCGCAGGTCATGATAACGCCGGTTAAAGAACTTGTCGGTCACATCCCCCACCGTCTGAATTCCCGGAAGATGCTGCCCCACCAGGATCTCCGGGTGTACCCGGCTGATCAGCACGTCTTCGTACTGCGAGCGATTAAAGATTCGAATCTCGCCGCGAGCGGGAAGTGCTTGATTCACCCGCCAGAGAAAGTCATGTTGCAAGTCCACACTCGTCGGTTGCTTGAAGCTGACCACGCTGGTTCCCGCCGCGTTGAAGCCACTAAAGACGTGCCGGATCAGACCGTCTTTACCAGCCGTATCCATCCCCTGCAATACAATGATCACACCCGTTTGCTTCTGGGCGTACAACCGGCGTTGTAAGTCCTGGAGCGTCGCTAAGTCCGCATCCCGTTCGGCCCGGTCAATCCGGACTGTGGTCTGAGTCGCCCACTGGGTCAAATCCACAGGGCGATTGCCCGCATACCGATAACTTGTTTCATCCATCTTCGTCATCCCCTTATTCTACTGATACCATACCATGATTCTTCCCTTAACGAATCGGAGAACGCTTACAAAAAATTCGGTAAATCCAGCTAAAACTTTCGCGTTCCGGAAAAGAGATTGCTATACTTAAAGCGTAACCAAGTCGCTTGTTAAAGGAGTCTCGTCATGAAAACAATTACTGCATACTTTGTCCGCCATGGTCAAACCATGCTGAACCATTATAATAAAGTTCAAGGGTGGATTGATTCCCCCCTAACTGAAAAGGGCCGGGCCGACGCCAAACGCGCTGGCGAACAATTGAAGAACATTCCATTTACCGCCGCCTACAGCAGTGATTCCGGTCGCGCTATCGAAACGGCCCACATCGCTCTTCGTCAAAATCCCGAAAACATGAACATTGTCACCTACCAATATCCTGAATTTCGGGAACAGTGTCACGGTTACTTCGAAGGAAACGACCTCAACCAGATGTGGCAGTTCGTCGGAGCACAAGTCAAATTGACCTCCGAATCCGCCGTTCTAGGAACTTACGGGCTGGAAAAAGCGCGTGACCTGATCCACCAGGCCGACCTCTACGGCGAAGCCGAAAGCAACGATATGTTCTGGTCCCGGCTAGACCGCGGATTTAATAAATTGCGCGCTAACTCTAAGGACGGCGACCAAGTGCTGGTGGTCTCTCACGGGATGACCATCCGCTCAATCGTGGACCGGTACGCACCCGCACTGGATGAAGGGGTGGCCACAATCAACGGTAGTATCACCAAACTGACCATTACCGACGACGACATTCACGTTGAATTCTTCAACCGCATTGACTTTCAATCCTAATTACTAAAGGAGGCAATCACGATGAAACGAATCCACCGTTCCGCTGATGACCGGGTCATTGCTGGCGTGGTCGGCGGGCTAAGCCGCTATTTTGACTGGAACGTCACCCTCTGCCGGGTCATTTTCATTATTTTAGCCCTGACCCCCTTACCAGGAATCCTAGCCTACTTGATTCTCTGGATGGTCATGGGAGATCCTGAATAATATCACGTCACACGCCAGCCAGTCATGGTTGGCGTGTTTTTTTTGAAAATTTTTATTTTTTGCTGTAATTGCACTAATTTTGTGCTAAGCTAAGAACCACGTCATATCAAAGGAGGAGTTGCATGACGGAAGTTTTACGTGAAATCGGGATGATTGCGCGTGCGTTGGACTCAATCAGTAACGTTGAGTTCAAGCAATACGCCCTAACCAAAGGACAGTACCTCTACTTGGTACGAATCTGTGAACACCCTGGCATCATCCAGGAACAGCTGAGTAAACTCGTCATGGTCGACCGCACCACGGTCATTCGAGCCGTCCAGCGCTTAGCCGACCATGCGCTCATCGAAAAACGCCCCGACGAAACCAATAAAAAGATTCGGCGCCTCTACCCTACGGAAAAAGCCCGTCTCATCTACCAACGCATCACCGCAGAAGAAGCCTACTCTAACCGAGTCGCCCTAGCCGGCATGACCCCCGACCAGGTCGCACAGTTAACGACCCTCTTACACCAGGCCCGAACCAACGTAACGGCCGATTGGGAACGTGTCAAGCACGGTGGTCACCGTGACTATTAAGTCAATAAAACTATTCTAAAAGGAGTCTGAAATCATGAATCAAAACATCCCTAGTCTGCATCCTTGCACCCTCACTGATTTACCAACCCTGCAAGCCATTAGCCGAGAAACGTTTGCGGCCACTTTTGGGGGCGGCCAACACCACGCAAGACCTCGCGAAATACCTCGATACCGCTTACGCCACCGACAAACTCCACCGCGAGATGATTAATCCTGACTCACACTTCTACTTCTTACAGGTCGGAAGCGAAGTCTGTGGCTACCTAAAGGTCAACACGGGTGACGCTCAAAGCGAGGCCATGGGGGCTAATGATTTTGAAGTCGAACGCATCTACGTTCGGCCAGCCTACCAGAAACGGGGTTACGGACGGATCTTAATCGAACTGGCCGAAGCTCTGGCAACTAACGCCCACAAGGACCAAATGTGGCTAGGCGTCTGGGAACACAACGATAACGCCCGGGGCTTTTATGCTCGGATTGGCTTTCACCGGATTGGCCAACATACCTTCACCATTGGCAGCAGTCAACAGACCGACTACCTCATGGCCAAGCCCCTCTAATCCGTCGTGAATCTCCTAAACCCTGGTCGCCAAACCGGTGACGGGGTTTTCGTTTATCCCGATAATCCTAGCTATTTTGGGTTCATCATTCGAACCTTTTCAGTTTGATTCCATAAATTAATTCGGTTTTTAATGCTAGTTAGCCCCCAGCATGCGGTTTTATATTGCGCCTAATTAGGATATTTGCTAGACTAGAAACATTCAAAATTAAATTCAAGCACCACAGAAAGCGAGGTCCTGTTCCATGCAGGAATCATCCACGACGCTCAACCGGTCCCTGGGATTCTGGTCCGCATTAGCACTCGTCGTTGGAACCGTGATTGGTTCCGGAATCTTCTTCAAACAATCATCGGTCTTAGATAGTGCGGGGTCCACGGGGGGCGCCTTATTGGCCTGGTTCCTGGGTGGGGTCATCACCCTGACTGCCGGGTTGACCATCGCTGAAGTTGGGGCGCAAATGCCCCATACCGGAGGACTCTACGTTTATATGGAGGAAATTTACGGGAACTTCTGGGGCTTTCTCTCTGGTTGGATGCAAATCGCCGTCTACGGCCCCGCAATCATCGCCTCCATCGCCGCGTACTTGGGCATCCTCTTGGTAGGCTTCTTTCACCTAGACGCCGTTTGGCAGGCTCCCCTGGCCATCTTCGTGATTATCTTGATTGGCCTGCTGAACATGGTTGAAAACCGTTGGGGCGCCGCCTTTCAGATTGCGACCACGTTGGGAAAGTTACTCCCCATTATTGCCATCGTCATCTTCGGCCTCTTCTACGGTGATCAAGATGCCTTTGGTCAAACCTTACAGACGGTCCACCATTCCGCCGGGAACTTCGGTGTGGCCGTCCTGGCCACCCTCTTCGCTTACGACGGGTGGATCTTGGTGGCGAACCTCGGGGGCGAAATCAAGAACCCCCAAAAGCTCCTACCGCAAGCCATTATTCTGGGCATCTCTCTGGTGCTCATCGCCTATACTCTGGTGAGTTACGGGATTCTCCACTTTGTTCCCGCAGAAAAGATTCACACGCTAGGGCAACAAACCACGGTCTACTTCGCCCAATCCGCCTTCGGGACCATCGGTGGACGTCTCTTAAACATCGGGATCATCATTTCAATGGTGGGGTGTCTGAACGGTAAGATCATGACGTTCCCACGTATCGTCTACGCCATGGCCGACCGGCAACAGCTCCCATTCTCTAAGTATCTGAGCTACCTCAACCGGAAGTCACACGAACCCATGATTGCAACAACGGCCATTATTGCGTACGCCAGCATCATGATTCTGTTCTTTAACCCCGACCGGTTATCGGACCTCTGTATCTTCACGGTCTATTGCTTCTACGTGGCCACCTTTGTCGGCGTCTTCCTCTTACGTCACCGGCACCCGACCACCGTTCGGCCCTTCTCCACCCCCGGCTTCCCCATCACACCATTAATTGCGATTCTGGGGGCCCTCTTCGTGATTATCAGTGAGATTGGTTCTGACTTCACGGGGGTCGTCTTATCGCTAGTGATCGTCGCCGCGGGAATTCCCGTTTACTATTACAAGCAACACCACCGCACCACTGATTAATCCCTTTCTGGTTTAAAACGGGCCGTTTCGAGGCGTATCCCCGAAGCGACCCGTTTTTGGGTACAACCGCTTTACCGATCTCACTTAGCCGGTAGTTAAAAGGCGCGTCCGTTGGAAACCAACGAACGCGCCTTAATTGTCAGGCCCTAAAGCCCGCTTTAATATTTAACTTGATTAAGCCTTGTCAACGGCGTGACCACCGAAGCCATGACGCATTGCGGAAACAACCTTACCCGTAAAGGTATCAGTTTCCATTGAACGGTAACGCATCATCAGGGAAAGACCGATAACTGGCGTAGCAACTTGTTGGTTCAGGGCTTCTTCTAAAGTCCACTTACCTTCACCAGAGCTGTGCATCGTCCCCTTGATTTCGTCCAAGTTGGCGTCCTTTGCGAAGGCTTCTTCACAAAGTTCCATCAGCCATGAACGCACAACAGAACCGTGGTTCCAAAGCTTAGCAACGGCTTCGTTATCGTAGTTGAATTGGCTGTGGGCCAAGACGTCGAAACCTTCACCGATGGCTTCCATCATCCCGTATTCAACACCGTTGTGGACCATCTTCAGGTAGTGACCGGAACCAGCGGCACCCGTGTACAGGTAACCATCTTTTTCGGAGATTCCTTCAAAGACAGGCTTCAAAACAGCATCGAAGGCTTCTTGGCTAGTCCCACCGATCATGAAGTTCCCATCATGCCGGGCACCGGATTGGCCACCTGAAGTCCCACAGTCGAAGAAGTTGATACCCTTAGCTTCGGCCTTTTCAGCATCTTCAACGGAGTTCTTCCAGAAGGAGTTACCACCATCGACGATGTAATCGCCCTTAGCTAAAACGTCCGTCAACGTTGCAATCGTTGATTCCGTTGGCTTACCAGCAGGCAGCATCAACCAAACGACCTTAGGTGATGGTAACTTGCTTAGCAGATCGTCAAGTGAGGTTGCAGCTTCGGCACCGAAACCTGCAGCTTGGTCAACAAAGTCCTTGTTCAAGTCAAAGCCCACAACTTCACTGCCGTGGTCCATCATGTTTTGGGCTAAGTTTAACCCCATCTTACCTAATCCAACTAATCCAATTTTCATTGTTGTCAAATTCCCTTCTATGGTTAAATGTACTCTCTATCTAACAGAGCCTATTATATGAAAAATATTTACAGATTTCAAGAAAAAACACGAAAAAAAGTTACATAATTTGTGTGTCCCCTGAAACTGAACCGTCTAACCGTTGATTTAACGCGGTTATTCCCCGTTTCAGCGTTCAAAAATTAATTTTTAGCGCGTATACTGAGAGCAGCAAATCTACTAGGAGGCCACACAATGAAAACACTCACCATTGACTTTGTTCGACACGGCCAGACACTCTTCAACATCTTAAACAAGCTTCAAGGATGGGCGGACTCACCCTTAACTGAAGCCGGCATCGCCATGGCCGACGCGACTGGGCAGCGCTTGCAAGCGGTCCACTACGACCGCTACTACTCTTCAGACTTGAAGCGGGCCATTGACACTGCTCAGCATATCATTAATGCGAACCAGGGTCATCATGAAGCCCCTACAACGTCACCGTTATTCCGGGAAGTTTACTTTGGCTCCTATGAAGGGTCCGATAACGACCAGGTCTGGGGTGCCATCGCCCGACCGCTGGGTTGCACCGACCAAGCGGACATCATCCGGCAACACTCGTTTACCACGGCCCGCGACGCCATGCACCGCGCCGATCCCCATCATTTTGCTGAAGACGGGGCCACCTTTTATCACCGCATCGACCAAGCCTTGGCCCAGTTACTCACCGACAACGCCGCTGGAGACCACCTCCTAGTGGTCAGCCACGGGACCTTTATCCGCACCCTGACTCTGCGCTTCGGTCCCCAATTTCACCCCGAAAACAACTATCCGGCTAATGGCAGTGTCACGACCCTCCGCCTCACCGCTCAAGAAGCCGCGCCCGGCTTTACCGCCGAAGTCCTGGCCTACAACCAGCAGTAATGTAAAACGCGTTGACCCACGGGCCAACGCGTTTTTAATCTACTTGATCAGTACCTGTAACCCTGCAGCCAGGACACCTCCGACGATAGGGCCGCACATCGGCACCCAAGCGTAGGACCATTCCGCACTTCCTCGGTTCGGAATCGGTAAGATTGTGTACGCCAACCGTGGTCCCCAATCCCGTGCTGGGTTCAGGGCAAATCCGGTCGTGGTCCCGAGGCCCATCCCCACAACCGTAATCAACGTTCCGACGATAAACGGCTTTAAACCTTGCGTAAAGTCTCCCAGGTTCAGCAGAATGAAGACGAAGGCCCAAGTCGCAATGGTTTCAGACAGGAAGTTGAAGACGGGGCTGGCAATGGCCGGCCGGGTCGCAAAGATGCCGACACTATTCCCATTCTTAGCCGAGGTCGCTTTGAAGTGGGGATAGAATTGGACAACCACCAGAGCCGCGCCCACGAACGCCCCCAAGAATTGTCCCAACAGATACGGCAAGACTTGGTCCCAAGGGAAGAACCCAAACGCCGCAAACCCAATCGTCACGGCTGGGTTCAAATGTCCGTCCGAGCCTAACGCCCCCGCAACGTACACCCCCATGGTCACAGCCAATCCCCAGGCGATACTGACAAAGGTCCAATTTGACCCCGTCGCATAAGTTTTTTTCAGATTAAAACTAGCCCCGGTTCCGGCCCCCAAGACCATCAAAATCATCGTCCCAAAAAATTCACCGATAAACCCGCTCACATCAAACACCATCCTTGAACTTAACTTTATTTTTCCCTTAAATACCTTTGTTAGTTTACCATAGTTACTGCTAATTCTCCGAGTCGATGCAATTTTTTTGTATTTCGCCCAATCCCCATGAATCAGCAATGGCACCGGTACCAACTTGTGAAACAATTGTCCTTGATTGGCCAAATGTTCAGTTAAAAAGCCTTCACTTGTTCTGGATGACGAGTCAACTTCCTAATTTAGGGTTCACTTGTTACTTTTACAGTTACATAAAATTCTTCTCACGAATTATTCTAAAAATCTCCGTTGCACCGTAAACTTGTGAGATAATACGCTTAAAAGAGGTGACCCCCATGGAACCACTCATTGCCATTATTTTAGCCAAAGTTACCGCCCTTCCCACGCCCCATTCGTTGATCTACGACCTGGAAGGCTTAACAGAACACCAAGAAACCGAGCTGCTCACCCAGTTACAAGCCCAAGCCCCGACCGTTAAGTTTCGCTTATCCGGCCGACGTGATCGGGTCTTAGAGATTCGTAAAAGTTAAGGAATTTTGAAAAGCGTCAGGTCACGTGGCCTGAACGTTTTTTAGTAACCACGATCAAGGTTAGTTGGACGGCCATCCTAGGTCAAAGAGAGGCCACCAGTGACCTTAAAAAGTACAGTTAGCGTATAATATTAATTAGAAATAATATGTTTGTCATCAAACTGTTGTGTTGACCCGTTATACTGTAGGCAACTTAACGTCAAGAAAGGAAGCTTACCGATGAGCCCACTCCTAATTAGCTACCAAGCCAGTGACCCGTTAGCCCAGTCCTTCAAGCTTCATATTCAAGGTTTGACGGAAGATAACTGGGACTTTCCGGCCATTGCGTTCAGTCCGGTCCCCGTAAAAATTGCCTTTAAGAGTCGTTCCGCTAACCGCTGGCGTCGACAACAACGCCGTAAGATTAGACAAGCACGTCAAGTCTTAATCGTCATCAGTCAAAACACCTGGCAGTCCGAATGGGTCGACTGGGAAATTGCGACTGCGGCCGCTGAAGATAAACAACTCCTAGCCGCTAAATTAGATGCCCCTTTCATGGCCCCACTGGCCTTAGTTGAGGCACAACCGCAGTGGATTGACCCCTTTGATCCGCAAGCTTTATCATTACGTCATATTTAACGCAATTCTGACTTGCATTTATAGTCATTATTGGTAAAATAGATAAGGTAGTCACATGGAGAGTTGGCAGAGTGGTAATGCACCGGACTCGAAATCCGGCGAACCGGCTAATACCGGCGCGCAGGTTCAAATCCTGTACTCTCCTTAATTACGAACGCCGTCAAGTTAATCCTTGGCGGCTTTTTTGGTTCTACAATATCTGTTGTTGGTAATAGATTTTTATCTATTACTGATGACAGATTTTTTGTTTATCATTAGAATAAAAAAGCGGACATCTCCCGTCCGTTAACTTGCTCCCACCACAGAATTAAGTCAAGAAAGGAAATGCCCTATGTCAAATGATACTACGAAAATGTTGTTAGGAATAGATGATGAACACTTAATAATTGAGGAAGGACAAGTGGGTGATGATGGAGTGATTCGATTGGTGGGGTCCCTAAACTACACCCCCAAGGCATGCCGCAATTGTGGGATTATCAATGATCACCAAATTATTGGCTATGGTTGGCGGAAGACCACCATTAGATTCGCAAAAACATTGGGCAGCACCGTTATCCTGTGTCTCAATCGGCGAAACTTTCACTGTAAGGCTTGTCATACCAATTTCCTGGCGCAGACGAATGCGGTGCCGAAACACTGCACGATTTCAAATACGACCCGCAAACAATGCTTAGAAAAACTGACCGAACCGGTTTCGCTCAAACACATTGCCGATGAGTTATCCACTTCGGATTCATTCGTTGGTCGGCAGCTCTTGCGCGCTGAACGGGACTTTCAAACCAACTGGCACTATTTACCAAAAGTTCTCCTCATGGACGAAGTTAAAAGCACTAAGAGCGCCACCGACGCGATGAGCTTTGAATTTATGGATGCGGAAACCCACGAATTGATCGACCTGTTACCCTTTAGGACCATTTATCAGCTTCAAAAGTATTTCCAGCATTACGACCAGGCTGCGCGAGAAAATGTGAAAATTATCGTCACCGATATGAACTATACCTATCCCAAATTGGTGGGGCAGATCTTTCCGAACGCCATCGTTGTCATCGATCCGTTCCACTTGGTTAACGCTTTAAATCGAGCTTTTAATAAGACGCGGGTGCGCCTCATGAAAACCCTGGCGACTTCCTCACGCGAGTATCACGCCCTAAAACGCTATTGGAAACTATTATTAACGCCGGAAAATCACCTCAACTACGAAGCTTTCCGTAAGTGGACAAACTTCCCTTATCCAGCGACTGCCACTGATGTGGTTGATGCTTTATTGGACATTGATCCCGAGCTCAAGCAAACTTACAACGTGATGAATCGGTTACGTGAAACCATCAAAAACCGTGATTGGCCCAACTATAATCAAGTATTCCATCACTTAGAGGGCTGCTCGGAAGAGATGTTGGCAACCCTCCAGACCCTAGCGACTCATCATGATGAAATTGGCAATACCTTTACTCACCATTACACCAACGGGCCCTTAGAAGGTTCAAACAACAAGATTAAAGTCATTAAACGCACTGGATTTGGTTACCGAAACTTCTTCAGATTCCGGCTAAGAGTGCTGTTCGCTTTTCGAGTTCATACAAAAAGAGCTCTAATCACCAAGTGATTAGAACTCCAATATTTTGTTCACCAACAACAGTTGACGAAGAACCGCTTTTTTTACGGTTAACTTAATCCGGTTTTCAACCACAAAACCCACCCGACCCAACAACCTTATCCGTTGCTCGAGTTCGAGTGGGTTTTAACTTTAGTACACCGCGTGCGTCCGGGCCTGTTTGGCCGTCCGGTACGCAAAGTTTTCGGTATCCACGTGGGTGGCTAACGCGTGCTTAGCCGTTCCCGTGACGTCCAAGCTAATCAATAAGCGCTTCTTGGATAGACCTAAATACTGAATACCCGCGCCCTTGGTATAGAACGCTGTCCGATACCCCTTGATCGTTTTGTGGGCCTTCTTGATGCTGACCTTGACCGCCCGGGAACGTACCTTGGCCGGCTGTGCCTGGTGGCTAAAGAACTTAACGGGATCTACAATCTTATGCTTGTAAATATGTAATTTGACCACTTTTCCGTTCCAAGACTTCCGGTACCAGACGCCCCGGTACTTCTTCGGAAAGCTCGTGGCCTTGAACTTCAACTTCTTCAGGTCTCGTTGACTGTAATAAGTGGCCGGTACGCTAGCCGCCGCATCGACGGGACGGTTCGTAACCGTTAGCCAGCAGATTGCACTTAACGCCACGATCACCAGTCCCCAAATTTTTCGCAACTTCATTGGTAAACCCATCTCCTCTATTCTTGCTATAAATAATTATATAAGAAGATGGTTAAAAATGAAAATATTTTTAAAAACGTCGTTCACGCCTTAAGCTTCGGCCCTAAAGCCACGCCAATAAGCCACTCATGACCAAAATCCCCCCAAAGGCCACCAGGTGCCAACGTTTGTTCCGGACAAAGACGGCAATGTACTCCCGCAAAACAGCGTTGGGTAGAAAGAAATGCGCCGTCCGCGACCCGATGCCATCCGCACGGAGTCCGGCTTGTTGGGCAATCATCCCCGCTCGATAGATGTGGTAATTATTGGAAACGAAAATGACGCGCGGTGGCCTAGCAGTCGTGGTCATCAGTGCTCGACTGAACTGCATGTTTTCCAAAGTCGTCCGCGACCGGGTCTCTGCGATGGCATCATCCGCCGGTAACCCCTGGCTGATTGCGTAATCGCGCATGGCCTGACCTTCCGCAACCGTCTCGTCGCTCCCCTGACCGCCGGAAAAGATCATCTTGACCGGGTGTCCGGTCTTCGTCAATTGGCGCCGGTAGAACCGTAACCCCCGGTCAATTCGCTGTTTCAAAAGTGGTGAGACCTGGTTTCCATTTAACAGTCCCGCCCCTAACACCACGATGTAATCCTGATTTAACCGCGGCCGGTTGAACTGGTAAATGACCAGCATGGTCAAGTAATTGTAGAACCAAAAGGCAACGTACAACAGCGACAGGTTCACGACGGCGACCAAGAAGGCGTCTACGGGCCGCGGTAACACCTGCCCAGCCAGTCGATCCAACCAGGGCAAGATTAAGAAGAAGACGCCCAACCCCAACGTCAGCATATTGGCAACGGTGTGCTGTTCGCGGTGCCAAACGATCCAGGCATTCCACAGCAGCAGAAACGCTTGTAAGGCAAAAGTCACCCCAATCGCCATCAAAATCACCACAAAGGCAATGAGACTGATGGCAATCAAGGGGCCGTTATTGGTACCCAAAATCGTCATGGCCAAGGCGGCCAAGAACGTGTAGAACGCTGCCGAAAACCACAAGCCATTACTAAGACGCGTCTTATTCCGCTGGTAACGCCACGCGAAGATACCACCTAAGCTCACCGGAATCACCCAGACCCAATACCAGACCGCCGGAATGTGAAAGGCCATCTCTCCCACGAAATCATCCCCTCTAAAAATCACTTACTGTGAGCATACCACAGTTTGGTGACCGGCCAAACGATGGCCCCTCTTAAGTGGCCTAAAGTCACGAAAAAACGGCAGCGGGGCATCAAACCCAGCTGCCGTCTTTCATCGTCTAGTAAGTCATCAGGCTGAACACGTCGTAACCCTTTAATTGGTCCCGACCGTGTAAGGCCTCTAATTCAATCAAGAAGGCCGTTCCGACCACGACACCACCCAAGTCTTCAACCAACTTGATGGTCGCGCCAATGGTTCCCCCAGTGGCTAATAAGTCATCGGTCACTAAGACCCGTTGACCAGGCTTGATGGCATCCTTGTGCAGGTATAACGACGACGTCCCGTATTCCAGGTCATAGCTAGCCTTGACCGTTGCCCGAGGTAACTTGCCTTCCTTACGGGCAGGGGCAAAGCCGACGCCTAATTCGTAAGCCACGGGGCAGCCCACAATGAACCCCCGCGCTTCGGGACCCACGATCATTTCAACGCCCTTATCCTTCGCGTATTTGACGATTTGGTCGGTAGCCGCGTGAAAGGCTTCGCCATCCGCCATCAACGGGGAAATGTCCCGGAAGATAACGCCCTTTTCAGGATAATCGGGAACACTTGCGATATATTTGGTAAAATCGATTGCCATAACTTTTAATTAGCTCCTTTATTTTCGATCCATGAGTCCCTGCAGACGCTGAGTCAATTCCGCTGAGGGGCAAGCCAACAAGTCCGCTTCGGTCTGAATCTGCTGCTGGCGGAGTTGGTAACTCGGCGCCGCCGTGAGATCTTTATGACCGGGTTGAGCCACCCCATCCATGATACCATGGTCGATGGTCACAAACCCACACTCGAAGAAGACTTGAATCATAAAGATCAGCTGGGTGCGCGGAATCTGAAGAAACGTGCTGAGTTGCGTCAATTGGTGACCCACGTCAACGTGTTGATGTGTCGCAACGAACTTAAATAGTTTAGCATATTGTGGTCGAGTTGGCAGCCCCAAACGCGAAAGACTTTCCTTTTCGTATAAATAGGCCGTAATCTGGGCCGGCTGCAACTGGGTCACGGCCGTGGTCAAGTCGCTGGTCAGATCCGGACAATCCACTAAGAACACGGTGGTCTCAGGCACCACTGGCGACAAGCTCTGACCATCAAACAAGATGGCCGTAGCGCCCGCAGGCAAGTAATGCGCCAGCTGCTGATAGATGTTTTGGTGGAAGAAAAGGTACGTACCGGCAGTCGTGAACATAGCCTGGTGCAGCCGGTTCGTTCGTTCAACCACCACTGCCGGTTCCGTAGTTCGTAAGTCTTTGACCATTAACTGAAGGGAATGCCGCCCTTGCCAGACGTTATCCTCTAACGTTCCCAGAACAGCGACCTGGCTGGCCGTTTGCAATGCCGTGGCGGTCTTCCCGGCACCGAACTGGATGGCATTCAACCGCGCCTTCCCAGCCTGTAACTGGAACTTCAGGTGATCTCCGGTCTTACCGATCGCCTTGACCTGGGTTACGCTCTCCGGTTCAAAAGCAAACAGGGGTTGGGCGTTGTCGGTCCCAAACGGCGCTAACTGGGCCAATTCATGGTACAAGTCCATGGTCGCATCGCCCACGGCTAACGTGGCCGCCACTGGCAGTTCACTGGGACCTTGGTCGGCCAAATGCTGGGCCTCGGCCTCCTGATCTAAGGCGTCCGCTAAGGCCCCTAATTGGTCGGCTGGTGCGGTTAAGCCCACGGCCATGTGATGACCCCCGAAAGCCGTCATCAGGTCTCGGTGACCGTCTAACGCCTGAAAAAGGTTAAAGGCTTCGACACTCCGACCGGAACCCTTAGCGTGGCCATCCGCATTCACGTTCAAAACCAGGGTTGGCTTGCCGGTCTGCTCCACAATCCGACTCGCCACGATTCCCAGGACCCCCTCGTGCCAGTCATGTCCACTAATAATGAGTGTCTGTCGGTCTCGGTGGTCGGCGTCGGTCGCCTGAGCTAACGCTGCCTCGCTGATCTGGGCCACGAGGTCTTGGCGGCGACGATTCTCCTGTTCCGTCTTCTGCGCCAGTTGGGTCGCTAAGTCGTCGTCTAACGTGGTCAATAAGTCCACGGCAGGACCCGCATCCCCCAAGCGGCCTAAGGCGTTGAGGCGGGGCGCCAACCCGAACCCAATCGATTGTTCCGTCAACTCTTCCGGATGAATCCCGGCTGCTTTGATCAACGCCCGCAACCCGGGGCGTTCGTCTTGCTGCAACAGCTTGAGGCCGAAGTAGACCAAGACACGGTTCTCATCCACCAACGGCACTAGGTCGGCGACCGTGCCAATCGCGGCTAAGTCCAATAAGTCTTGGGGAATCTCTTCGCGTAAGGCTTGGGCCACCTTAAAGGCCACGCCCGCCCCGGAAAGCCCACCAAAGGGATACTCCGCTCCAGGGTACCGGGGGTGAATAATCGCGTAGGCGTCCGGCAAGTCTTGCGGTAACTCGTGGTGGTCAGTCACGACCACGTCCACGCCCTTAGCGTTCGCTGCAGCAATCGCCGCGTTCCCTGACACCCCGTTATCGACCGTCACCAGGAGTTGCGTCCCCGCAGCAATCAGCTTTTCAAAGGCGGCGACGTTAGGGCCATAACCGTCCGTAAACCGATTGGGAATATAATAGTTGACCTTAGCGCCCAACGTGGTTAACGTCTCGTACATGATGGCCGTGCTGGTCACCCCATCCGCATCGTAGTCACCGTAAATCGTGATCTGCTGTTCCTCACTGATGGCCTGTTCGATACGGGCCGTACCCTTTTGCATATCGTGCAACTGGTTGGCGTCGTGCAACTGCTCGGGCCCCGGCGTTAGGAACGCTTGAACGGCCTCGGGCGTGGTCATCCCCCGGTTGGTTAGAATCTGCGCAATAATTGGCGATACTGACGCCGCCTGGGCCAACGCCTGCGCCTCCGCCGTTGGTTGGTCAACGTGCTTGTTCTGCCACCGGTACTGTGCCGCAATCATCAACTGCTCACCCTTTCTAAAACATAGAAGAGTGATGTCTCGCGGCATCACTCTTCAGCGTTCATCTATTTCGCTGCTAGCTGTTGCTTCAACGCCTTGACCTGGGTCTCCAGGTCTTGGATTTGTTTCTCCTGCTGCCCCACGACCTGCTTGCCATGAGAATTCTGCAGGCGCTTCTTGAGCTGGTCATTCTCCTGATTCAGCGTGGCTAACTCCTTTTCCAAGTCCTTATACGCGCGGTTATGCCGCACGCTGGTAATCGTGGAGAAGAGAATCATCAAGACCGCCCCAATCAGAATTGAGACTAATAAGATCAGAATCAACGGCCAGCGGACCGTCGTGAACCCGAAGGAAACGGGAACCGATTCAACATTTAAAATTGCAAAAATCGCGACAATGATGACCAACAAAATCGTTAAAATGATCCGCCATTGATTCTTCATGACCGGGATGCCTCCGTTGTCTTCTGAAATGCGACCGTAACCTCATCAAAATCCTTCACGACACGCGTGTTATGAAACACCTCACGGGCTTGATGCTGCAATTCGTTCGCCAGCTTCCCCGTGTAACGGGCCGAGATATGGTTCAATAATAACAACTTCACGTGTGCGCGCTTAGCCAACTCAGCGGCTTGAATATTCGTCGAATGGTAGTAGGCACGGGCTAGCTTGCCCTCTCCCTTCGCAAAGGTGCTCTCGTGAACCAGCACGTCCGCATTGGCTGCCAACTTTTCTTCTCCCGGCGTCTGCCGCGTGTCTCCTAAGATTGCGACAATACGTCCAGGTTGGCTAGGCCCCAAGAAGTCTTGACCATTCAAGGTCCGCCCGTCCGGTAAGGTCACCGTCTGTCCGGCCTTTAACTGGCCGTAGACTGGCCCCGAAGGAACTTGGGCCGCGCGGAGTTTCTCAACCATCAATTCACCCGGATGGGCCTTCTCAACCACCCGGTACCCGTAGCAGGTAATCCGGTGATCTAGATGGTGCGCGTAGACTTTAAACTTGTCGTCCTCAAAGACCAGCCCATCCGTTGCAATTTCTTGATAGTGAATCTTGTAAGACAACTTGGTCTGGGAGACTCGTAGACTCACTTCAACGAAATCCCGAATTCCCTTAGGCCCATAAATCGTTAGCGGTGCCTCACCTCCCTGAAATGAGCGACTGCTAAGCAGGCCCGGCAACCCAAAAATATGGTCACCGTGTAAGTGTGTGATAAAAATCTTGTCAATTTTGCGGGGCTTCAGCGTCGTCCGTAAGATCTGGTGCTGCGTTGCTTCACCAACGTCGAACAGCCAGACCGAATTCCGCTCATCTAATAAGCGAAGCGCCGTACTGGTGACGTTGCGAAACTTGCCCGGTGAGCCCGCGCCCGTTCCTAAAAATTCAATTTCCATATTTTTTCGTTCCTATCTATCGAATTAAAGTCCGTTCACTATTTTAGGGGATTTTGGCCAAAATCGCAACTTTTGACCCCGATACTGGTCAGAAGCAACTTTCCTTGGGGTTCCCTGTCAAAATTCGGTATAATTAACCTAGCCAATGCGGCGAATCTGGTGTCAAAGGAAGTGGTCGTGTGCGTTTAATCGACTTTCACCGCTCAACTCAAGACCTCGATCCCCAATTACGTCTTTTCTGGGAGACCCCTTCCCGTAACCGGCCCATCACGGACCTCCGGGTGGTTGAGGACCGCTTAGAATGTCTCAGTACCTCCGGCCGACCACTGACCCTAGACCAGTTTCGCGCTCGCGTGCAACAAGTGCCCCCCACCGCCAGTCTCTTTACCCCGGGGCCGCCACCCCAACGACTTTACGGGTACCGGCTTATCACTCATCAAATCTTACTTGGCTGAAAGGAGTCATCGACCATGCGCCTCATTCATCCTGTCTTGGTTGCCGGTCTAAGTGTCCTTGCCTTAGGCCTAACCGGTTGCCAAAACACCGCGCAAAAGAGCAGCACCAGCTTTAAGAATCAGGAAACATCCTCTAAAAAGTATCAAGCCCCGAAACCAGACGCGGCTTTCTCCGCCTCGTCGTCCGCTAAAATCGCACAATCGTTTAAGCCCGACGCCGCCCAGACTAAAGCTCGGGGCTACGTCAAATCGGGCAACTTACAGCAACCCGGGCAATACACCTACGACCGAGTCGGGACCAAGCTGACCCTCGATCAGGCCCACACCCGCAAGCACACCATTAAAAGTGGGGCCCTGACTTACCGGATCACGCTAGTCCGGACGATTGCAAACACCGCTGAGACGGCCAACGCCAAAAAGATGGCCGCACAAGCCTTAAACCTGCCTTCAATCAAGAGTCCCTACTACACGGTTCAGGTCAAGTTCACCATTTTGAACCGCGGTAAACGGGCCGTGACTACGGACGGTATCCGTGAGATTCGCCTGAGTAACGGACACCGCCTCAGCGCAACGAACCAGTTAAGCGACGCTAGCGCCGGACGAACAATCGGGGCACACCGTCAACTCGCAACTTTTGCGACCGGCCTAGCAAGCCAGGGAAAGGCGCCTAAGTTAGACACCCTCAAGATTGCGTTTGCCGGGGGCTACGACCAGAAGCAACATCAGCTGGTCAAACCTTCTGGCTGGTTGACCATCCATCTCTAGTCCATTAAAAAGTGGCTTCTTTCATCTGCCGATGAAGGAAGCCACTTTTTTAAATTATTTTGCTGAATCGGCCTAAGCCATATATTCAAACGAGAAGTCGCCAATCTTCACGGTGTCCCCGTTTTGGGCACCCTTGTCACGCAGCGCGCTGTCCACGCCCATACCCCGCATCTGCCGGGCAAAGCGTAACAGACTTTCGTCGTGCGTCACGTCCGTCATCTTAAACAGCTTCTCTAACTTCTCGCCGCTCAAGACCCAAGTCCCATCGGTATCGCGCGTAATGGTAAAGTCCGGCGTCTGCTTGAAGTCGTACTCGACCGTCTTTAAGGTTTCGGCGTCTTCCTTGACTGGGAACTTCGGCGTCTGCGCCAGGAGTTCTGCCGTCCGTTGCAGGAGGGGCGTCAGGCCTTGGTGAGTCAACGTGGAAATCGCAAAGACTTCCGGCGTCTGGGCCAGCAGCTGGTCACCCGCCAAGTCTTGTTTAAACTGGGCTAAGTGCGCTTGCGCATCGGGCATATCCATCTTATTCGCCACCACGATCTGTGGCCGCTTCAAGATATCCGGGTCATAGGCCTGCAACTCCCGGTTAATCTTCTCAAAGTCATCGTATGGATCACGACCTTCGATTCCACTCATATCGATTACGTGGAGAATGACCCGGGTTCGTTCAACGTGCCGCAAGAACTGGAAGCCTAGTCCAATCCCCTTAGCCGCACCTTCGATCAGCCCCGGCAGATCCGCCATAACGAAGTCTTGTCCGTCATCTAACCGCACCATCCCCAGGTTCGGTACCAACGTAGTAAAGTGGTATTCCGCAATCTTAGGTTTAGCACTGGTAACGGTCGATAACAGCGTCGATTTCCCAACGGAGGGGAAGCCGACCAGTCCGACGTCAGCCAAGACCTTCAGTTCCAAGCGAACTTCTAGTTCCTCACCTGGTTCTCCGTTTTCAGCAATCTCCGGTGCCGGGTTCTTAGGGGAGGCAAAGTGGATATTGCCCCGACCGCCCCGGCCACCGTGGGCCACGATCAGCTGGTCGTCGGGCGCGACCAAGTCGCCAACGACGGCGCCCGTTTCATTATTAATAATCGTGGTCCCTTGAGGAACTTGCACGATCAAATCATCGGCACCGCGACCCGTCATTTGCTTGATGGCCCCGTTACCGCCGTTTTTCGCTTTAAACTTCCGTTGGTAACGGAAGTCCATCAGTGTCCGTAACCCTTCGTTGACGACAAACACGACGTTACCGCCGCGACCACCGTCACCGCCGGCTGGGCCCCCGTTCGGCACGAATTTTTCCCGCCGAAAGGCCACCATGCCGTTGCCACCGTTTCCGGCTTTAACATTAATTTTTACTTGATCTACAAAAGCCATATTATTTCCTCATTTTCTAAGCCAGGCGACCCTGACTTGCAGTTGTCTTCGCTAAGTTAGTATACCGACAAATGTGGCTAGCGTCAAAGATTAGTCGGGGTGCGCGGGTTGCGGACCTCCGTGTTCATCTCCGCTTGCAGGGTCACGTGAATCGTCTGCGCCGTCGTCTTACTGATGCCCAGATCCTGCAGGTCAGCAATCTCCGCTTCACTGATCTTCTTGGTCGACCCGTACTTCCGTAACAGCTTATTGCGCGTCTTCGGTCCGACACCCGGAATCAAGTCGAGGCGGGAGCTCAGCGAATGCTTGGTGTGGACTTGTCGGTGGAAAGTGATGGCAAACCGGTGCACTTCATCTTGAATGCGCTGAACCAGATAGAACCCCTGGCTCTTAGGATCCAGACGCACGTGGTGGTCGTCCGGCCCAAACAAGAGGTCCGCCGTCTTATGGTGGTCGTTCTTGACCATCCCCGCTACCGGAATGTGCAGGTCCAATTCGTCCTCTAAGACTTCCTTCACGGCGTTCATCTGAATATCGCCCCCGTCCATTAGAATCAGGTCGGGTAGCGCCGCATGCTCCTTTAAGAGCCGCGTATACCGCCGGCGAATGACCTCTAGGGTGCTGGCTGTTTCGTCAGCGTGGTCGACCGTCCGTAGCTTATATTTACGATACAGCTTCTTATTCGGTTGACCGTCCACAAAGACCACCATGGCCGAGACTAAGTCGGCCCCTTGAATATGCGAGTGGTCGAAAGCCTCGATCTTATGCCCCGGTGCGATTCCCAAGGCATCCGTAATTTCTTTCATGGCGCCCGTAGTCTTTCGCTCATCCAACTCTAAGAGCCGGAACTTTTCTTCTAAGACCAGCCGGGCATTCTTTCCCGCCATCTCAAGTAAGTCCCGCTTGGTTCCCCGCTGGGGTGTCCGCACGGGCACGTGCAAAAGCTCTTCAATCACCGCCCCATCGATACTCTTGGGTACTAAAATCTCACGGGGCAACACCGTGTTCTTCCGGTGATAGAATTGTACGATAAAGCTGGCCAACTCTTCTTCGGCCGTACTAACGATTGGAAAAAGCCGCTTTTCACGCTTCATGAGCCGTGCTTGCCGGATGAAGAAGACCTGAATCGACAGCCAGCCCTTATCCAGGTAAAAGTTAAAGATATCCCGTGGCGTGTTGTCGTTTGAAATGATCTTTTGCTTCTCCACGGTCGCTTCGATGTAGCGAATCTGATCCCGCAGATCCGCGGCCCGCTCATACTGCATCTCCGCCGCTGCGGCTTCCATCCGGGACCGGAGCTGTTTCTCGGCGTGACCCGTATTGCCGTTCAGAAATGACTTGATCTTACGAATCTGTTCCTGATAAGCCGCTTCCGGTACTTCCTTAAAGCAGGCCCCTAAGCATTGGCCCATATGGTAGTAGAGACAGGGGCGTCCCTGAAACCCCGTACACCGCCGCAACGGATAGACCTTCTGTAAGAAGTGAATCGTCTCCTCGGCCGCGTAAACGTTCGGGTACGGTCCGAAGTAATAGCCGCCATCCTTCCGCACGTCGTTGACCAGTAGTAACTGGGGATCCCGCTCATGCGTAATCTTGATGTACGGGTAACCCGTTCCCTGCTTCAGCTTGATGTTAAAGTACGGTTGGTGTTTTTGGATCAGGGTAATTTCCAGGAGAAAGGCTTCCTTGTCCGTCGACGTGATAATCGTCTCAAAATCCACGATCTCACTGACCAACTGTGCGGTTTTTCCCGTATGACTGCTCTTAAAGTAAGAGCGTACCCGGTTCTTCAGGTTCTTCGCCTTACCCACATAGATAATTTGGCTGTTAACATTCTTCATCAGGTAACAGCCTGGAAGCCCCGGCAGCAATGCCAGTTTATGTTCTAAATATTCCGAAGCCAAAGTGCGCCCCCTCCATTTCTGATAATTTAGCTAATAAAGTATAAGCCGAATACCTGTTTGGTGCAAGCAATCCACCCGCGACCTGACGGCGATAAATGACAAATCCCCCAAGTTCTGCTATGATAACTGAAAAAGGTAGGGAGGTGGCTTTATGGCCCTTAAAGTTAAACGGCAAGATAACTTAGACGCCATGTTTGGCAAGTTCGCCCAGATGGATCCCCATGACGCTCAACGGGACAAGTTCCTCAAACGCCAAGACGAACACAAAAACGACAAACGGCCTAAGGAACTCATCAAGGCTGATCAAGACAAACACGACGACAAGTAACCGGTGACCAGAAAAGGGTCCCTGCGGACAAATTCCGCGGGGACCCTTTTACGTTAATCCTTAAGTTGTTTATGGTAGCCATTCGGATACCGATCATTTAACCGTTGGATGTTGTTTTGGGCGACTTCATCGAAGTCAATATCGGCCCACTGGGCAACCTGACTCAGGTACCACAGGACGTCTCCCATCTCCTTAACCAAGGCATCGTGATCGAGGTCTTGACCGTGGAACGTGTAGCGCTTGACCAGTTCCACGACCTGCCCCGTCTCACCTGCTAGGCCCAAGGCACAGTTGGTCAGAACTTGTTCATTACCGTACAGGGTTCGATTGGCAGCTTGTTGATACTCATTAAATTCCACGATTATTCCTCCCCAAAAGCACGTTCTTCAATCCACTGCCAGACGGCATCTTTACCCATCTTCTGCGGTGCAGAGAATAACACAATATTATTCGCGTTGGGTAACCCTAACGTCTTCTTGATCTGACTAATGGCTTGATTCCACTTACCACGGGCAATCTTGTCACTCTTGGTCGCAACGATCAAGATTGGCAAATCATAGTACGCCAGCCATTGGTACATCTGAACATCCAGGGCCGTTGGCGCGTGCCGGGCATCAATCAGTGAGACAACGCCGCGTAACTGCTCACGCTGCGTAAGGTACGTTTCGATCATTTGTCCCCACTTCTCTCGGTCCGCCTTCGAGACCTTCGCGTATCCGTAACCGGGAACGTCCACAAAGTACAATTGGTCTTCAACGTTATAGAAGTTCAACGTTTGCGTCTTACCAGGCTGACTTGAGGTCCGGGCATACGACCGCCGATTGATCAAGATGTTTGTTAGCGATGACTTGCCAACGTTCGAGCGACCAACCAACGCAATTTCTGGATAACCCGTGGTGGGGTATTGACTGGGCTGAACCGCGCTCATAACGAGTTCTACGTGATTAACTTCCATTCCTTTGTGCCATCCTCTCCAAAATATCTTTCACCATTCTAACACACAATTTCCCTCAACATGGGGGTAATTCTAAATCCCCGTGGTCATCCCCTAGTCACTGGAGTCTACAGTCTACGCAAAAAGCGACCAGTCATCACTGACCAGTCGCTTCAACTTACACTTAATTAAGAAGCCTTTTGGTCCTTCAAGACCGATTCAGGTTCTTCGTGATCCGTCACGGTCTTAGCCGTAATAATCACCTTAGCCACATCGTGTCGACTTGGTAAGTCGAACATGATGTCGCGCATAACGTCTTCAATAATGGAACGCAAGCCCCGGGCACCGGTATTCCGAGCAATCGCTAACTTAGCCATCTCTCGCAATGCTTCTGGCTGGAACTCAAGCTGCACATCATCTAACGACAAGAGCTTCTCGTATTGCTTAACCAACGCGTTCTTAGGTTCCGTTAAGATCCGGACCAGGTCGTGTTCGTCCAGCTTTTCAAGGGCCGTCAAAATAGGTAACCGTCCAATGAATTCTGGAATTAACCCGAACTCTAACAAGTCTTCCGGAATCACGTGTTGCATCAAGCTATCCCCGGACGACAGAACCTTCTGCTCCTTGGTGTCGGCACCAAACCCAATCGTTTGGTCGCCTAACCGCCGTTTAACGATGCCTTCGATACCGTCAAAGGCCCCACCAACGATGAACAGAATGTTGGTCGTATCGATCTGAATGAATTCTTGTTGGGGGTGCTTCCGACCACCTTGAGGCGGCACGTTAGCGATGGTTCCTTCCAAGATCTTCAGGAGGGCTTGTTGGACCCCTTCACCGGAAACATCCCGCGTAATCGAGACATTTTCAGCCTTTTTAGCAATCTTATCGATTTCATCGATATAAATAATGCCCTTTTCTGCCCGATCAACGTCGTAATCGGCGTTTTGCAACAGCTTCAAGAGAATATTTTCAACGTCTTCCCCCACGTACCCAGCTTCCGTCAAGGTCGTGGCGTCCGCAATCGCAAACGGAACGTTTAAGATTTTCGCCAAGCTCTGGGCTAAGTAGGTCTTCCCAGAACCAGTAGGCCCGATGACCGCGATGTTACTCTTTTGTAATTCGGGGCCATCGTCGTGCTTAGCCATTTCATTGACCCGCTTATAGTGGTTGTAAACCGCTACGGACAGGGTCCGCTTAGCCTCCGTTTGACCAATGACATATTGGTCTAACGTTTTGACAATCTCGGCTGGCGTTGGGACTTCCAGCGTCTCCTGGGCATTATCTTGGCTAAATTCCTCATCGATAATTTCTTTACAGAGATCGATGCATTCGTTACAGATGTAAACACCTGGTCCCGCAACAATTTTCTGCACTTGATCTTGGGTTTTCCCGCAAAAAGAGCAGGTCACAGGGCCATTCGTTTCGGTGTTTTCAAACAATAAACTCACCCTTTCTCCTCGGGCAGTTGCCCCAGTCTATTTCCTTGGGTCAGTATGCCTGTTGAACAAACCAGGCTTCCCCGTCATTGGTGTACTATACCACAGTTCCGACCGTTAGAGAATTAATCCGTCTCCACATGACATCGGTCAGCTAGCGTGCTAAAGAAAAACCGGGACAACAAATTGTCGTCCCGGTCAGACCTGTAAGACTCTAAATTAGTCTTCAGCGTCCTTCTTCTTGTCTTGCTTAGCAGAGTCGGCAATTAAGTCAACGGCCGCCTTGATGGCGATATCATGCTTCAGCATGTCATCGGATAAAGCACTGCGAACGGCGCTTTCTTCCATCCCGTATTGACCAGCCAAGTCCTTAACTTCGGCCTTGATTTGGTCTTCCGTTGGTTCGATCTTTTCAGCTTCAACAACGGCTTCCAGAACCAAGTTCGTCTTAACCCGCTTTTCAGCACCGTCAGCGAATTGCTTCCGCAAGTCGTCTTCCGTGGTACCAGTCAGCTGGAAGTACATCTTTGGTTGGATGCCTTGTTGTTGCATGTTAGCCAAGTATTGATCCATTTGACGATCGATGTCGTCCTTGATCATGGCTTCTGGCACTTCCGCGATTTCGGCGTTGTCAACAGCTTCGCTGATGGCTTCGTCTTCAATAGCATCGTGTGCTGCCGTCGTCTTTTGTTCCTTCAGACGATCCTTAGTCTTGGCCTTCAATTCGTCAAGGCTGTCAACATCTTCGTCGACGTCCTTAGCAAATTCGTCGTCCAATTCTGGCAATTGCTTTTCCTTAACTTCGTGAATCGTAACCTTAAAGGTTGCTTCCTTATCACGTAAGTCTTCGGCTTGGTAATCCTTAGGGAAGGTCACCTTAACGTCAACGTTCTCACCGGCCTTATGACCAACTAATTGGTCTTCGAAGCCAGGAATGAAGGAGTTAGAGCCCAATTCCAAGGAGTAGTTGTCAGCCTTACCACCATCGAATTGCTTGCCATCAACGTAACCGTCAAAGTCAATCACGACCGTGTCGCCCTTAGCAGCGGCTTCGTCTTCCTTCAGAACTAATTCAGCTTGTTGTTGACGTTGCTTTTCAAGTTCAGCGTCAATGTCCTTTTGGTAAACCCGGGTGTTTTGCTTCGTAACACTCAAGTTCTTGTATTCGCCCAATTTAACGTCTGGCTTAACCGTCACAACGGCCTTCAAAACCCAAGCCTTACCCTTATCCATGGATTCAACATCCACTTGAGGTTGGTCGACTGGTTCGATTTCAGTATCCTTGATAGCTTGTTCGTAAGCATCTGGTAAGACGATGTTTAAAGCATCTTGGTACAATGCTTCTTCACCGTACATTTGATCAAAGATTTGACGAGGCACACGACCCTTACGGAAGCCAGGGACAGCCAGGTTCTTCTTGGTACGTTGGAAAGCCTTGTCTAAGCCTTCCTTAATCTTATCAGGCGCGATTTCAAAGGTTAATTCACCTTTAGTTGCGTCCTTTTTTTCCCACTTTGCAGCCATTGTATTCCCTCCGAAATGAAAGATATTACTATTTACAATTCTAGCAATTGCATACTGTATTAGTGTACCTTAACCATTGCCAATTGTAAAATGATTTTTGCTTAAAAGCCGTGAATGACGGGCACTTGCCCGGGTAACTTAAAATTTTTGGTACCCGTTTTCCTTCTCGATTTCAAGCAAAGAAAAAGGGACTGAAAAGTTAAACTTTTCAAGCCCCTTTTTGCGGTACGTCTTAATTAACCGAAGTTAATTAGTCGTCAATTTCCGTAACGGTACCGGCACCAACGGTGTGGCCACCTTCACGAACAGTGAACTTCGTACCCTTTTCAATGGCAGCTGGTTGGATCAGTTCAACAGTGAACGTCACGTTATCACCAGGCATAACCATTTCTACGCCATCAGGCAATTCGATAACACCAGTGATATCAGTGGTGTGGAAGTAGAATTGTGGACGGTAGTTGGAGAAGAATGGCGTATGACGGCCACCTTCTTCTTTGCTCAAGATGTAGACTTCACCCTTGAACTTTTCGTGCGTTTGGATCGAACCTGGCTTAGCCAGAACTTGACCACGAACAACTTGGTCACGGTTAATCCCACGAAGTAAGGCACCAACGTTATCCCCGGCTTCACCAAGGTCCAACGTCTTCCGGAACATTTCCAAACCAGTAACGGTCGTCTTCAAAATGTCGTCATGTAAACCAACAATTTCAACTTCGTCACCGATCTTAACAGTCCCACGGTCGATACGACCGGAAGCAACAGTCCCACGACCAGTGATCGTGAAGACATCTTCAACAGGCATTAAGAATGGCTTGTCGTTGTCACGTTCTGGCGTTGGAATGTAGTCATCAACGATGTCCATCAGGTGTAAGATAACTTGTTCTTGTTCCTTGTCGCCTTCAAGAGCCTTCAAAGCGGACCCACGAACAACAGGAATATCGTCACCAGGGTAATCGTATTCGGACAGCAATTCACGAACTTCCATTTCAACTAAGTCAACCAATTCGTCATCGTCAACTAAGTCGGTCTTGTTTAAGAAGACAACGATGTAGTTAACACCAACTTGGCGAGCCAGCAAAATGTGTTCACGCGTTTGTGGCATAGGACCATCAGTTGCGGCAACAACTAAGATCGCACCATCCATTTGAGCGGCACCAGTGATCATGTTCTTGATGTAGTCAGCATGTCCTGGGGCATCGATATGCGCGTAGTGACGCTTTTCCGTTTCGTATTCAACGTGGGCGGTGTTGATCGTGATACCACGTTCACGTTCTTCTGGAGCAGCATCGATATCTGCGTAATCTTCGGCCTTAGCTAAACCTTTGTCAGCCAATACCTTAGTGATTGCAGCAGTTAAAGTCGTCTTCCCATGGTCAATATGGCCAATAGTACCAATATTTACATGGGGTTTAGTTCTTTCATAATGTTCTTTTTCAGCCATTAATGAAACCCTCCTGTATTTTATCGTAAGAACGGTTAACTTTCAGACGAAAATTAATCACTCTTTGCGTAAAATTATACTACTTCTTCCCTGAAAGGGAAAGCTGGAACCCTTCCAAAAAAGAATCCTTGACTAGTATATCTGCTCCCGTTTTATTTGTAAACTAAAATATCACGAATTTTCGGAATTTTCGTCATTTACGGCAGCAAATAAAGCCTCTAAGTGCGTCGTCAAGCGCTTTTGCCAGTCTGCAATTACTTTGCAATCCGTTTCAGAAACGGTCTGGTCCAGTGGTCGACCCGCGAGCCAATCGACCCACGCTTGTGGCTGCGTAATAATTTCGTCAGCAAAAGGATACAACAACATGAGCTGTAAGTTAAGCGTTTGCCGAACATTTGCTGCTAATCCGGGATTATTTTGAGCGATTTGCTCTTGTAAGT
The DNA here is from genome assembly GCF_032197885.1 of Levilactobacillus namurensis. Classification (NCBI taxonomy): domain Bacteria; kingdom Bacillati; phylum Bacillota; class Bacilli; order Lactobacillales; family Lactobacillaceae; genus Levilactobacillus; species Levilactobacillus namurensis. The sequence continues at coordinate 1,599,343 of NZ_CP134159.1, forward strand.
AGGCTAAAGCTGCTTGAGCCGCCTCCCCTTGCGTTACCCCAATCAGCTCTCGGGTCGCCACCGTATGGACCTGATCGTCTAACCAGTGGAGTTGCACCGTCAGGTCGACCCGCAGCCGGTACAGTTCCTCAAGGAGCGTCGCCCGTAAGAGGGGGTGAAGGAACGGATCGACTAATAAATACCGCGTCCCTTGCAAAAACTTGGCTAAAGGAAGCTGGTGGGCTCGTAACAGGCGCTGCTGTTGTTCGCGCAGTGGTGCATCCCCCAAGTGATAAAATTGTTTCGCAATCACGTTTTGTGTTGCCGCTAACTGTGTGCTAGCCGTCTGTTCAGCCGTGGTAATCCGCTGAATTCCCGCGGTTCGCCAGGCGGTTGCTTGGGGCAATTCGCAAAGTTCCCGCGCAAAAATAAACTGTTGATTATGCAGGGCAATCGTCAGGCGCCAGTTAAACCAGGTATCACTGGTCAAATACGCCCCATCGTTTTCTGCTGCAATTTGTTCAGCCGCCAAATACTGCTGATCTTGAAATAAACTAACTGCCAGGTATCGGTTTAGTTCCGGCGTTTGTTGTGCCTGATACAACGTGGTAAATTCAGCACTAGCCGTAGACCACTTGGCAGCCTGATAAGCAGCCAGGGCAGTTTCAAAAGTTGGTTGTGTCATCTATTGATCTTCCCCCATCTTTTGCGTGCGAAAATGGACCGACAGCCCCTTCGGACTGTCAGTCCACCCTTCACAACTTAAGCTTCTGATTTGTTCGCTGACGCAGCGGTGTGTTGCTTGCCACCGTGGCGCCGACGCCGATGATTCCGGGACTTATGTTGACCACTTTGTGTGGCATCCGTCTTTTGTCCCTTGGTCTTATGCGTCTTAGGTGCCTGTGCTGGCTTTTCGGGCGCCTTCTTGGCGTTCTTCGACTTGCTCGACCGCCGATGGTGTTGGTTAACTTCCATAATAACTGGTAAGATCACGGGCCGGCGATGCGTCTGTTCGAAGAGATAATGACTCAGGTGCTCCCGAACGTCTTGCTTCAAGTGTCCCCAATCGAACTCTTTATTATCCAAGTTATTCTGAACCGTCTTGCAGATAATCTGAGAGCTTTCCTGCATGAGGTCCTTATTAGCCTTGACGTAGACAAAGCCACGGGACGTAATCTTAGGCTCCGCCACAATTTGCTTTTTCTTACGGTCAATCGTCACGACCGCGATGAAGATGCCATCGTCGGCTAAGACCTTCCGATCACGCAACACGATATTTCCGATGTCCCCCACGCCGATACCGTCGATCATGGTATCACTCACATCGATACCTTCACCTAAGCCCATTTGGCCGTTCTGATACGTCAAAACGTCGCCTTTAGCTAGGATAAAGATATGGTCCGGATCCATCCCCAATTCCAGGGCAGCTTGCGCGTGGGCGTTCAGCAACCGGTATTCACCCTGAATAGGAATCAAGTACTGGGGCTTCATCAGGTTCAACATTAACTGCAGGTCCCGCTTGTAGGCGTGTCCTGACGAGTTCAGTTCATCCGAGATGGCTTTAACTTCGCCACCTGCTCGGTAAACCATATCCCGCGTTTGAGCAACCGTGGTATCCATGGCATGGGACGGGGTCGTCACGATGTACACCAAGTCTCCCGGTTGAATATTCAATTGTTTTTCTTGTTTATTCGCCATCCGCTGAATGGCCTTGATGGGTTCCCCCATCTTCCCGGTCTGAAGAATAACCGTTTCGCCCGGCTTTAATGCGTCTAACTGGTCGGGAGTCACTAACAAGTCATCATCAAACGACAACTTTCCTAGCTTCATCGCGGTATTCACGATTTTCTCCAAGTCACGACCCGTCAGGCAAACCTTCCGCCCCGTCTTCACGGCGGCATCAAAGATTTGTTGGATCCGTAAAATGTTGGAGGCGACGCAGGCCACGATGATGCGGCCATCCCGATAATGGAACGTTTCTTCAATCGATTCAGCTAACGTCTGCTCGGAAGCATTCATGGCTGGATTTTCGGCATTGGCTGAGTCACTCAATAGTGCCAGGACCCCTGCTTGGCCAATGGCCCCTAACCGCGCGTAGTCGGTCTGGTACCCTGGCTTAGCCGTTTGGTCAAACTTAAAGTCACCGGTGTACACGATGCGTCCTTCGTCAGTCTTCAAAACGATTCCTAAGGATTCCGGAATCGAATGCGTGGTGGCGAAGAAGGAAACGACCACGTCGCCAAAGTCAATTTCCGTTTTCTCATCAATGACGTGAAAATCATCGTATTTTTTGACCTTAGGCTCAGCCGCCACGTTAATTTTGGCCAACGCGATGGTCATTTCAGACCCAAAGACGGGAACGTTGAATTCACTCAAAAAGTACGGTAACGCACCGATGGCGTCCGCGTGACCATGCGTCAGGAAGACGCCCACGATGCGGTCCTTGTTCTCCCGTAAGTACGACCAATCTGGAATCACTACATCGATTCCCAATAACTCATTTTCCGGGTACTTTAACCCGCAATCTAAAATGTAAATGCTGCCATTAACGTCCACAGCATACATATTTTTCCCATTCTCGCGAACACCGCCGAACGGGATGATCTTAATCTTTGCACTCATAAGTCCACCTCAAATAACTCTTTCGTCATTAAATTTTATTCCGGTTATCTCCCGGTTCTTACTTGCGGGTAACGTCCACCGCAATTCGTCCGTAATAAACTTCCTTCAGTCTATCATTTTTAGAGAATTTAGGAAAGCCATTAGTGTGCGAACCGCCGAGCTGACGGCATTTTTATTATTTGAGGTCATCATATGTAGTCCTCAGGCCGATCCATCACCTAACCGCCACAACAAAAAAGGTCCGCCTCAAAAAATGAGGGGACCTTTTAGCGGTGCGACGAATTAACGACGCAGACCTAAGCTCTTGATCAATTCACGGTAACGTTGAACGTCAGTCTTCCGTAAGTAAGCCAACAGGTTACGACGGTGACCGATCTTCTTCATCAAACCACGTTGTGAATGGAAGTCCTTACGGTGGGCTTGCATATGAACGTTGATTTCGTTGATGTCAGCAGTCAATACGGCAACTTGAACTTCAGTCGACCCCGTATCGCCTTCGTGACGTGCGTATTGCTTGATGATTTCGTTCTTCTTTGCTTGACTAATAGCCATGGTAAATTACCACCCTTTCAAATAAGTGCCTCAAACTGAGTAAACCGTCGGTGGCCGCCGGACAAACTAAGTTAGAGGTTTGTGCTTAAAGCACGTAAACTATACTACTGGACTTGGCCCAAAATAGCAAGTCTTGTCTTCTTAGAACCTATCAAGTAAAATTACTTTACAAGAATCACTAGCCAGCTATTGCATTCGGCTGGTGGCTTCTGTATAATAGCATACGTTGAAATTAAGATTTCCGTATTAGGATTTCTCATCTCGGAGGTGAAATTTTCATGCCAATCATCAAATCAGCAATCGAACGTGCCAAGACCAACGTTAAGGCTAACGAACGTAACTCCGCACAATTAAGCACGATGCGGACTGCCGTTAAGCGGTTCGAACAAGCGAAGACTGCCGGTGCCGACAACGCAGAAGAATTATTCCGTGTTGCTAGTGCTGCTGTTGACAAGGCCGCTTCAAAGGGCTTGATCAAGAAGAACAAGGCTTCCCGTGACAAGTCACGGATGGCTGCACGTTTAGCTAAGTAATCAATTAATCAATCGCGATTAAATGATGCATGCATGCAAAAAAGACGCGACCCTGCGGGGTGGCGCCTTTTTTATTCGCTCATTTACACCGTCGCCTTCTGCCCCGCAAACTGGGTCATAAACAACGAGAACAGCAATTCTGGGTCCAGCGTACTGGATTTCATCTGCCGTTCAACTCGAAATAGCCCCAGGTACGCCCGATTCAAATCGGTCAACTGAAACCGGCGCTGAGTTTGTAGCGCCAGCTTCACCCGGTAGGGATGCACTCTTAAGGTGCTTGCCAGTTTTCCTTGACTGTACCCCTGCTTGGCCAAGACCTTGGTCTGAATCAAGAGACGGAACTGGCCTTGTAAAATCGCGTTGATCCGCAGCGGTTCCTCTTTGGCCTGCAAAAGTTCTCGGTAAAGCGTTACGGCCCCCGCCGTATTCTTCGCCAGGACCCGATTGACCAGATCAAAAACGTTCTGCGTTAACGTCTGGCGGACCAACCCCGTCACGGCCTCAAGTTGAATGGTCTTTTCCGGTAACGAAAACAGTTCGAGCTTCGCCTTTTCGTTCATCATTAAGGTCAAGTCGGCATCCGTCCGTTGCACCAACTCATTCAACGCGTCCGGAGCAATCGTACACCCATCTCGCTTGACCTGTGCTTGGAAAAAGGTCCGAACATCCCGTTCCGAAAAGTCGCCCAATTCAATCGTTGTGGCGGCTTTTTTGAGTTGCTTCACAATTTTCTTGCGCCCATCCAGCTTAGCGTACGGCGCAAAGAAAACCAAGACGGTGCTGGGCATTGGGGCCTTTAAGTACTTTTCTAAACTATCCAGATCATGGTCGACCTTACTTTTCTTGGCCTCCCCCGTCAAAAATGTCGGATTATCCAGGCAGACCACCCGGCGCTCCCCAAAAAAGGGCGCCGCCATCGCATCGTCCAACCCTACCGCCAGTGGTACGGTCTCGAGATCGTAGCTAGCAAAGTTCATGGTCTGTTCTTCTGCCGGAACCAACTGCTTAAACGCCGTTTTTAAGCGACGCTGAAAGTAAGCCATCTGCCCCATAATCAGGTACACGGATGCCGTCGCCTTCCCGGATTGTAAATTCTTTAATAAGTCTGTGATTGTCATTCAGGCGGTTCCTCCTTCAAGTTTAGGGCCGTGGTCCACCAACCACGCTGTCCCCAATAAGTATATTGAATCATTCCCCGCTCCTGCGTATTCAAAACGGGGATCTGTTGCTGGGCTAAAGTGGCCTGTGTAACCGGACTAGGGTGCCCGTAGCGATTATGCCGACCTGATGAGATGATGGCTAACGCTGGTCGCAGTTGCGCGACGAATTCCGGTGCCGTTGCGGTATCACTACCATGGTGCCCCACTTTTAAGACGTCCGTACGTAACGTCGGCGCCAGCGCCATCATCCGACGCTCTCCCGCCTGATCCAAGTCGCCCATGAAGAGGAAGCGTCGCCCGCCGAACTGGCCCTGTAAGGCCAACGAGCCACCATTATCCGCCACCCCCGGCGTTAAGGGGTGCCAAACGCGTAGTGCCGCCGCATCCCCCACTTGTAAGGGCCGCACCCGTTGCCGAACTGCCAACGGTAGGTGGCGTTGCCAGGCGGCCTCCGTCTCCATCCCCGCGGGAACGTAAATCGCCGCCACTTCAAAATTCGCCAAGATGGCCGGTAAGTCCCCAATATGGTCCGCATCATGGTGGGTCAGATACACGGCGTCCAAGCGCCGAATTCCCCGGCTCTGCAAGTACGCGACCACGGTAGCCTGGGCCCCGTAACTCACGGGTGCTCGTGGCGCCCAAGGCGGTTGCGGAACGGTCAGGCGTCCCCCGACATCAATAAGGCTCACGCGGCGATTCCCCGCCTCTCGAATCAAGATACTATCCCCCTGACCCACGTCAAAGAAACTAACCTCTCCAGTGGGGGGATGGTGGATGATTCCAAACGCCAAACCGTAACTGACACCTAATACCACCAACCAAATACGTCGCCGCGGAACGGGACGACTAAACACCCACCAGGTCAAACCAACCCAGGCGAGCGCTAACCACCAGGGAGGGCGTCCAAAAACCACATTGCCCGGTAAATGAGCCGCCCAGGTCAAGACCGCATCAAAGGCCCCTAAGAGGCGTGCACAGCCGTCCGCTATCTCCGGCAGCCAGGGTCCTAAGACGGTGCCCACCACCGTTACCGGCAATAAGACGACTGAAAAAAGGGGAACCACTAGCCAGTTGGCAACCAGGGTTAAAACGTGCCATTGAAAGATACCATACAGCAAGACCGGCAACCCCAACAATAGTAACCCAATCTGGCGCCACCGGGGCGTCTCTTGCTGTAGCAGAATCAACCCCAGCGAAAGGCCGTAACTCAACTGACCGCCCAGTTCGACTAGCAGCCCCGGATTGGTCAGCAGTCCCACCATCAAGGCTATCGTCCATCCGGTTAATGCGTCGGGCAAGTGTCCCAGACGTTGGCCCATCAACTGAACCCCGCGCATCCAACAGGCCCGAGTCACACCACTACCACCACCAGCCAGAATGGCATAGCCGGGCAAAAAGAGTAGCAACCCCCACTCCCACCACTCACGCGGCAGGCGCAGGTGAACGGCTAACCATTCCCCCACAGTCAACCATAGGGCCACGTGCAAACCGGAAATGGCAAAAAGATGAATGATGCCTAAACGTTGCATCCCCATCAATTCCGCCGTAGCTTCCGGCGCCCGAATCCCTGGAAACAACCCTAAAGCATAGACTCGCAACGCACCCGGCAAGTGCTCACAAGCCCGTATCAGCCGGACCCGTTGGCGGTGCCACCAATCCGACCACCACTGCCACCCAGACGAAGCCGCAGGCCGGATCTGCGGCGAAGCTGTCAGTCGTAACGTGTTGGCAATCCCCCGATGGCCCCAATACGCCGCACCATCGAACTGGTTTAGGTTGGGGGCCGGCAACAGACCTTGCTTATCGCCACGGACCGTCCAGAGCGTTGGCCCTGACAGTTGCCGCAACCGCTGATAATCCGCCGCGGTACGTGCAATCCCGGACACAACTAGCCGCTCCCCATCGGGCTGTTGGCCAACCACCCGATAGCGATTCCCCCGAAAATGCAGGTCATCCGGCTGAACGCGTAACGTTGTGGCCCAGGCCGTGGCCTGGGTTGGTGACAATCGCAACCGTTGCACCTGTACTTGGTGCCACCCAAACCAGAGACCCGCAACACAGCACACGCCTAGTGTCAGCCACCAAATCCGCATCTGGCGTAAACACCAGATGCGTCCTAAGGTCACCAGGGTTAGGCCGCTACCGGCCACGGGGTGACCATTGAATATCAAGGTCAGCGCCATTACCGGCCAGCTCATCAAAAACCAATAGGCGCCGCTCACTAGTGGTCAAATAACGGAAGGTGCGTCAGAAGGTCCGGCGACACGTCAATCTGGTTGACCGTCACGTGCTTTAATTTCAAAAGTTTTTGCGCGTACGGATCGTTATGGTAATTCCGGAGATACGTAATCTTGGTAATTCCCGCCTGCAACAGCATCTTAGTGCATTGCAGACACGGAAAATCCGTCACGTAGATTTCCGCATTGGCCGTTGGCTCTCCAAACTTCGCGCACTGCAACACGGCGTTCATCTCGGCATGAATCGTCCGCACACAGTGTCCGTCCACTAAGTAGCATCCCTCATCCAGACAATGGTCGTCACCGGAGACCGACCCATTATAGCCGCCTGCGATGATTCGCCGATCCCGGACGATGATCGCCCCGACCGAGAGCCGATTACAGGTACTCCGTGTCGAAATCACCAACGCTTGCAGCATAAAGTATTGATCCCAAGGAATCCGTTCTTTTTTCACGTTCATAGCCCCATTTCGCTTAATATTCGTCTAGTATACCACGCCCTAAGTGGTCAGTTGCGCTTGTAGCCGGGCCACCGTCTTCTCCCCGAAACCGGCGACCTGAGTCAAATCATTGACGGTCTTGAAGTCCCCGTGTTCCGTACGGTAATCCACGATTTTCTGGGCTTTCTTCGCCCCGATTCCCGATAATTTCTGTAAATCCGTGACGGTGGCCTGATTCAAATTAAGGGGCGCGTCCGGCCCGGCTGACGAGGCAGATGTCGTCGCACTGCCCCCCGCCGATCCTGGTGCTGACCCGTTCGTTGCGGGGGCCTTCTCGCCTTTTTTCGGCAGATAAAGTTGCTGTTGGTCCACCAGTCGGGTCGCGAGATTAATCTTCTGCCGGTCGGCACGTTCGGCCAAGCCCCCCGCTTCCCGAACGGCATCCGCAACCCGCATTCCCGACTTAAACCGGTACAGGCCCGGCCGTTGTACGGCCCCCTGAACATCGACCACCACTTCTGTAACACTCGATTGACTGGCAGTCGTCCCGGCCGGATGCGTGACCGAAGATTGTGCCGCCCGATTAACGGGGGGCGTAGCGGGGGGCAACGGTGCCGGCGTTGCGGGACGCAGTAAGAACCAGCCTAGGAGCCCGACCAGCAAAATCCCCAGTCCTCCCATGATCACTTGACGGTCGCGTGTTTGAGCGTCCCACCAGGTCTTTAAACGTTCCATGTGCATTCCTCCCTTTCACGGTTAATTCCGTAAAGGAGGTCCCTTTTACGCAAAAAAATCCTTTCGCCGTAACGAAAAGATTCTCGCTTTACTTATTCGGATGGGTCTTTAAGTACTGTACCGCGTCTTTAAAGGAGGTCACCGGGACCACCTTCATCTTCGGCGCATAACGCTTCGCCGTGGCCTTAGCCAACTGATAGTTGGTTTGGTGGTTCTCTTCGTACTTTAGAATCAACTTATTCGGTTTGATGTAGGGGGCAAAGAAGACCGTTGCACCGGCTCGTTTCACCGCAATAATCTTTTTGTCGATTCCCCCGATTTCACCCACGTTACCGTCACTATCGACCGTTCCCGTACCGGCAATTTTACGACCCTGTCGTAAATTCTCACCGGTCAGCTGTTGATAGATCTGGAGGCTAAACATTAACCCTCCAGAGGGGCCACCAATGTTTCCTGGATCCACCGTCACCTTGGTCTTAGGCGTCACTTTTACGTTATCCGTCAGCGTGATGCCGATACCGGCCTTCTTAGTGGGCAATCGCATCAGCTTAGCGGTCGCCGTCTTCGTCTGTTGATTATGCTTAAACGTAATCGTGGCCTTAGCCCCCACGGGTTGCCGCTGAATATAGCGCTGATAACCAATCATCTGATCAAAGTGGTGACCATTGACCTTGGTCACGGTATCCCCTACCTTTAATTGCCGTTTGAATGGCGAATTTGCGTCGACGCTAAGCACATAGATTCCTAGATACTGCCGCTTAACTGGACGCTTGGCAGCATGGTAAGCCGTATAAATGGCTTCATTGATGGCACTTTGCATGTAGAAGTTCTGGACCTTATCGTAAGTCGCGTTGCTTTCGCCCCCGGTCACGGCCTCAACCGGTTCAATCGTGTAATAGGGGTTGAACTTCGCGTAGAGATAGCTTACCGGGCGGGCTTGTGCCAACGCCACCGACGTAATCATGAACTTTCCCGACCGCTTATCCGCATGGCCCGGCATCTTCACAAACGTCTTAAGATCGTCCGCTTCTCCCGGCCCTTCAATGTACCGGGGTAAGGGAAAGAGAAAGAAGGCCAAAATCGCGACAACGGCCAGTGCCGTCCCTAAGATCTGCCACCACTGCCGCCGCGAGAGCTGTCGTAATCGTTTCATCTTAATTGCCACTTCCTAAGCGCGCTTGTAGGGCGGCTGCCACTGCTGGTGGCACCAGGCCCGTCAAATCACCGCCGAATTTTGCAACTTCGCGTAATAGGCTCGAAGATACGAACTGGTAGCGGGCATCCGCCATCAAACAAACCGTCTCGATAGTCGCATCGAGATGCCGGTTCATTCCCGCGATTCCTTGTTCGTACTCAAAGTCCGTACTATTCCGCAACCCCCGAATCAACACCGTTGCGTGCATGGCGTGCATGAAATCCACGGTCAGGCCAGACTCAATCCGGACCGTCACGTTTGGCAACTGCTGGACACTCTGTTGAATAAAAGCCATCCGTTCTTCCGGTGTAAAAACACCCGTTTTCGCCGTATTCTGCCCAACGACCACCACTAACTGATCGACCAACCGACTCGCGCGCGTGATCAAGTCCAGGTGACCGTTAGTCAGTGGGTCAAAACTGCCGGGAAAGACCGCAATCGTCATGCTGACTCACTTCCTAACGCATAGATTGTCAAAACGGTAATCCCGTAAGTGCGCCGTTCAACAAACTCGTATCCCGACACCTCATCCGGCAGCTCTGCATTCTGATCGGTCTCGCACACGATCCGTGCTCCTGGCGCCAATAAATGCAGTTCGCGCAACTGGGTCATCTGATCCACAATCTTTTGCTGGGCGTACGGCGGGTCGAAAAAGACTAGGCTAAATTGTTCGCCTTGCCGGGCCAACTCCTGTACCGCCCGGTTCGCATCCCGCTTTAAAATGGTAAAGCGTTCAGGAGCCTTGGTCACCGCCACGTTGTCCTTGATCGTTTTGATGGCCGCGTACTGCCGGTCAATCAAGACCGCACGATCAATGCCCCGCGAAACGGCTTCGATGCTGAGTCCCCCCGACCCCGCAAACAAGTCGAGGCTTTGACCACCTTCAAAGTACGGGCCGATAATGTTAAACATGGCTTCCTTGACCTTATCCGTGGTGGGCCGGGTGGCCATCCCCGGGACAGCCTTTAACCGGCGACCACCAAAGTCCCCTGCTACGATTCTCATGCTTCATCATCCTTTGCTTCATCAGTTTCGCTCAACTTATCGCTCACACCGTTGAACGTCTCGCTAATCTGTGGTCAATTCGACGGGACGACCCGTTTCACGAACCGCAGTTGTTTCAACTGGCCCGTTAATTTCTCAACATCCTCACGGTTCACATACAGGACCACGTACCGCATCTTCTTCGAGACATACATCACGGTCCCGTAACGTTTTAATTGACGCGTCTGCTTCAAGCTATAAGTGTAGACGATCAAGCTCTGACGCGGTTGCATCGTAAACGCCATAATTCCCATCTCCTTTACTCGTTTTCTTCTGTGGGAGCCGCAACTTGCGGCTGATACCCCTTCTGGCGGGCACTAATATTCAAGACTACCCCAAAGACTAGGGCCAGCGTTAACGTACTGGACCCCCCATAACTAATGAACGGGAACGTGACCCCCGTAATGGGCAGCATCCCCAAGACCCCGCCTAAGTTAAAGAACGACTGCACGGTCAGGTAAGTCGCCGCACCGTAACAGATTAACCCATAGTAGGCCGAGTGACAATTCTTCCCAATATAGACGATTCGGATAATCATGATAAATAACAAGGTAATCACGAACAACGCGGTCACCAGCCCCAGCTCCTCAGCCAGAATCGCCATGATAAAGTCCGTATTAGGTTCCGGTAAGTACCCCGTCTTTTGGATACTATTCCCTAACCCAACACCAAAGACGCCCCCGTTACTTAGTGCATAGTACGAGTTCACTAATTGTTGACCAGAATCTTGTGAATTGGCGAAAGGGTGCGTAAACGCCACGATTCGCTGTAACTTATACGAATTCTTGGCAAAACTCATCTGAGACAACCACGTTAAGACCGGCAAGACCACGAAGACCGCGAGCAAGACAAAGCCCACTAGGTACGCACTCGCCCGTTTATAATTAAACCCACTAGCTAGAAACATCACCACCGCAATGGTGGCGTTAATGGCCGCTCCCCCTAAATCCGGTTGCGCCAGGATCAGACCGACGATACAGGCCGTAATCACGATGGGCTCCATAAACGTCGACCACCAGCCGTAATTTTCCGCCAAATCATCTTGCCGCTTCGAAATAGAATAGGCCACAAAAATAATCAGGTAAAACTTCATGAACTCGGCGGGTTGAATCCCCACCGGCCCAATCCGAAACCAGCCGGCCGCCCCGTTGATGGTCTTCCCTACTAGGAACAATCCCAGTAACGAGAGTAACGCCACCCACAATAGCCGACGCTGCAGCGTCTTATTGCGCAACTTATGTAAATTCAACGATAAGGTAACCAATAAGATGCCTAGGCCTAACCCGACATAAATGGTCTGCTTCACCAGATACCCAAACGGACTCCCGCCATTTTGGGACCCAATATCGGCACTCGCCGAATACACCATGACGATTCCCAGGATACTTAATACCAGATACGGAACCATCAACCAATAATCCAAATACTTTAGTTTTCGCATCGTTTAACTCGCTCCAAGTCCGTCGCTAGGTCAGCGACAAGTCAACTACCACCAACTAACCAGTGGCTTATGGTGCGTCAATCAACAGCTCATCCCGTTTGAATGTCTCACCACAACTCATTCAGATCATCCAAAATTGGGCATCGCTAAGCCAACCAGCCCGACTGATTGGCTCATGACCTGAACTTAGGACGTGAGTTGCCCAACGCCCTTACCTTTAGCCAGTTAGCCCCAGAAGTACCCAGCGCTAACGCCTCGTTTTATTGAGTATTTTCATTATAGCATAGCCCCTAATGAATTTTTCAGACAAAAAAACCGGAAGCTATACGGGACAACCCGTACCACTTCCGGTAAAGTTTCGCTTAAAATTTAACTTACTTGTTATTCCCGTGACGTAACTTCTTGGCAGCCTTTTCCCGTTCACTCGTGTTCAGGATTTGCTTCCGCAGACGAATGTGTTCTGGGGTAATTTCACAGTATTCATCTTCGTTGATGAATTCCAGTGATTCTTCCAGAGACATCACTAATGGCGTCTTAACCTTCGCAATATCTTCAGAACCGGCGGCCCGGACGTTAGTTTGGTTCCGGCCACGCGTGATGTTCACGGAGATGTCGTTTTCCCGGCTGTTTTCACCGACGATCATCCCTTCGTAAACTTCCGTTCCGGCAGGCGTAAAGATCGTCCCCCGGTCTTGGATTGCCATGATGGCGTAAGTGGTTACCTTACCAGAGTTGATGGAAACCAGCGTCCCGTTCCGACGACCAGGGTTCCAGTTCTTGATAACTGGCAGGTACTTGCTGAAGGTATGGTTCATGATTCCGTAGCCACGCGTCATGGACAGGAATTCGGTTGCGTACCCAATCAAGCCCCGTGAAGGTGCCAAGAACGTTAACCGCGTTTGACCGTTCCCAACGGCTTCCATGTTCTTCATTTCACCCTTCCGCTTGGAAAGCGTGTCAATGATAGAACCGGTGTATTCGTCAGGCGTATCGATCTGAACGGATTCGAATGGTTCGCAACGCACGTTATCAATCGTCTTGTAGATAACTTCTGGACGGGAAGCTTGTAATTCGTAGCCTTCACGCCGCATGTTTTCAATCAAGATGGACAAGTGCAGTTCCCCACGACCAGAGACTACCCAAGCACCTGGGTTATCCGTGTCGTCGACCCGCAATGAGACGTCAGTGTGTAACTCCCGCTTCAACCGTTCTTCGATTTGACGAGACGTCACAAACTTCCCTTCACGACCAGCAAATGGTGAGTCGTTAGTCCGGAAAGTCATCTTCAAGGTTGGTTCGTCAATCCGCAGTAATGGAAGTGGCTCTAAGTGTGCTGGGTCCACAACAGTTTCCCCAACGTTGATTTCTTCCATCCCGGAAACGGCAATCAAGTCTCCGGCCTTAGCTTCCTTGATTTCCAAGCGCTTCAGACCAAAGTACCCGAATAACTTAGTTACCCGGAAGTTTTGCTTCGAGCCATCCAACTTCATAACCGTAACGCTGTCACCGACCTTGATCTTCCCTCGGAAAATCCGACCGATACCAACCCGGCCAACGAAGTCGTTGTAATCCAGCATGGCAACTTGGAACTGTAAAGGTTCGTCTTCGTTGTCGATTGGCGCTGGAATGTGCTTAACGATGGTGTCAAAGATTGGCTTCATGGTGTGTTCTTGGGTATCCAAGTCAGGATCGAAGCTAGACGTCCCGTTCATGGCAGAGGCATAAACCACTGGGAAGTCCAGTTGGTCTTCATCGGCCCCTAATTCGATAAACAGGTCCAATACTTCGTCCACAACTTCAGAAGGACGAGCGCCCGGACGGTCAACCTTGTTGATTACAACGATTGGCGTTAAGTGTTGGTCCAAGGCCTTCTTCAGAACGAACCGCGTTTGTGGCATCGTTCCTTCGTAAGCATCGACAACCAACAGCACACCGTCAACCATGCGCATGATTCGTTCAACTTCACCACCAAAGTCGGCGTGTCCTGGGGTATCCAAGATGTTGATTTGTTTGTCTCCGTAACGAACCGCCGTGTTCTTCGACAGGATCGTGATTCCACGTTCCCGTTCAATGGCGTTAGAGTCCAAAGCCCGGTCCTCAATGGACGTGTGTTCGTCCAACGTATCGGACTGTTTTAACATTTCGTTGACAAGGGTCGTCTTCCCGTGGTCAACGTGGGCAATGATGGCAATGTTACGGATATCATCTCTGGTTTTCAAGAATATTTCTTCCTTTCGTGCTTGTTGAATTAGATGGATCACGGCATGTTTACAACAAGGTAAGCACGCTTAATTGTAGCGTCATTCAAGGGTAAAGTCCATCCATACCGCCCGGCCGCATAAAAAAACTGTGACCGTGTCACAGTGAGACGTCATCTTCTTCAATTCGGAGAATATCACGTTGCGCTTGTTCCGTCGCTACTAATACAAGGTTAGATGATAGCATATTGAGCGGCTGTCCGTCAATAGTTGAGGTCCGAATCCCTAATGTATTCAATAAGACTTGACCGGCCGCAAAGTCCCACGGCTTCAAATGTGAAATGTACCCTAAAGTTTTCCCCCGCATAATACTGATCATTTCAATCCCAGCGCTCCCGTAGATTCGCATCCCTGCGCTGGCGTGGACGATAGCCTGCGTGTGTGCCACGTCATGAATAACTAACGGTGCACTCATCCCAATCAAGCCATCCGCTAAAGCCAGATTGGCGGGCGCCAGTAGCGGCTGATCATTCGCCCAAACGCCGCCGACAACGGGACCGCCGGCGTAAACGACATCGTTCATGACATCATAAATAAAGCCCAACTGGCCCACACCATCTTGGTAAATCCCAATCATCATGGCAAAGTTATCCCGCTGTTTCACAAAATTCATGGTCCCATCAATGGGGTCCACGATCCAGACGCGGCCAGCCATGCTGGTCAGCTGATCACCAAAGCCTTCTTCTCCCAGAATCTGTGCTTGGGGGTCCAATTGCCGAATCCCACCAATCAGAAACTGCTCGTTCCCCTTATCCACGTTAGTTACTAGATCCTTGCGGCTAGTCTTTTCATCCACGGTTAAGGTCTGGTGCATCTTGGCTAGAACCTGTCGCCGCGCTTCTTTGAGTAAGGCAACAACATCGGTCTGTAACTGTTGCCAATTGGTTTCTGTCATGTTAACGCGTTCCTTTCATTTTTACTGATCCCGTTGCCGTCCGCGCCTGCTTCACGGTACGGTAAATACTGTACCCAGACACCTCTTCAAAGGCACGCCCCAATTGCTTTTCCTCAAACTTCTGGGGAACCACCGTCTGAAACGCCCGGTACGCGGTCAACAGCTCCTGGGCTGCAATCCCTTGAGGCTGTTCGTAGGCCGCTTCGACCGCCTGATAAAGTCGCGTAACGATTAGAATATCGTCGGTCGACCAGTCTGGTTGTAACGGATACGCATAATTTGATGTTGTCGCCATTTATTTTCCCTCCGTCTGTGCGGCCGTCAACGCCGCAATGGTGTCTTGAATCCGAGCAAGTTGCTGCTGATAAGCCTGTTGCTCTCCTTCGGCCAAACTCAAGTCGGTCAGCCCGCGTAACCCCTGCGGCGTGACTAAGACCGGACTCGAGGCCGCTAAAACCGGCTTAACGGCCTGCGGGTGAGTCACCGAGATAATGGGGGCCTGGTACGCCAAAAGACGCCGTAACAGACTGATCAGACTTACCAAACGCAAGGTGGTCAGTGAACCCGTAGCCTCGCGCTGCAACCAGGTCTCCATCTGACTTAAATCGTCGGCACTGACCTGTCCATCCGCATTGGCTAAATACATCAAGATGGGGATGGGACCCACGTAGGTCCGGCTCCACGCCACGATGGGCTCGCTAGCTTGACCGATCACGGTTGTCCGGACTGAATCGGGGCTCACCGCCAAGCGCTCCGCTAGCCGCGCCGTTAAGAGTTGTCCTAACGGCGCCGTTCCTAACCCCCAGACGCGTTCCCGGGCAATTCCCGAAAACTTCCAGGCAAAGTAGGTGAACACCTGATCCTGGTCCCCTGCGAAGACGAACTGCCCCTGAAATCCATTTTCCAAGACGCGACTCGTCAGTCGCCGTAATACCGCTAATTGTTCAGTCAACGGGCGCTCCGCGTGGGGTTGATCCAGCAAGACCAACCACTGGGCCTGACCATAATCCGCAGCTGTCCCTAAGCGCACCGTTAGTCGGGAACACAACGCACTAGCCACCACCAGCGGCTGATAAGTTGGCGCTTCCTCCGCGCGTTCTGGGACCACCACACAGGTCACGGGTAAGTCGGCTGTCAACAACTGCTGTAAGAGCTGTCGGACCTGGTCCGATGCCCCTTGAATCATCATGGTTGGGGCCATGGGCACCCCTCCTTTACTAGACTCCAATATCTTCTTTAATTATAAGTGAACTGCTTAGAATCGCAAGCACCCATTCCTGCCGATTCCACTAAAAAAGGACCCCCAAACGGGAGTCCTCCTTTAGTAACTTTTTCATAAACCTTAGATATGCGTTGGGAAGCCCAAAGCAATATCGGCAGTTTCTTGAATTGGTTCGTTCAGCGTTGGGTGTGGGTGAATGGTCAACGCTACGTCTTCAACGTTCAAGCCGTCGTTAACGATAATTGACAGTTCACCAGCCATGGTGCTGACTTCTGGGCCAACCGCTTGAGCACCCACGATGTTCTTGTTGTCGTCGTCCGTGTAGACGAAGCGAACAAAGCCATCTGGTGCGTCCAGTGAAACGGCCCGTGCATTCCCAGCAAATGGGAATTGTGCCGTCTTGACCTTGATTCCCTTATCCGTTGCTTGGCTCTTGGAGTACCCAACAGTCGTAATTTCCGGATCAGAGAAGCAAACAGCAGGAACGCCAACCCAGTCGTTAGCCGTCTTCTTACCAGCAATGGCACCGGCAGCCGTCTTGGCTTCAGCAAAGGCCTTATGTGCCAATGCAGGACCAGGAACACAGTCACCAATTGCCCAGATGTGCTCGGAAGCCGTCCGGCCTTGGTTATCAACTTCGATTTGGCCATGGTCGTTCATCTTAACGCCCGTGTATTCCAAACCAAGGTTGTCAGTGTTTGGCTTACGACCAACCGTCACCATGCAGTAATCAGCTTTAACCGTTGATTCCTTACCATCGACCGCGTAAGTAACTTCAACACCGTTGTCATCTTGCTTGGAGCCCTTAGCCATCGCATTCGTGATGACGTCAACGCCCTTCTTCTTCAACTTCTTCAGGACAACTGAAACCAGGTCCTTATCGAAGCCAGCCAGAATCGACTTGGTTCCTTCAATGATCGTGACGTGAGCCCCTAAGCTAGCGTAAGCACCAGCTAATTCAGTCCCAACGTAACCACCACCGATAACAACGAATTCCTTTGGAATTTCAGGCAGATTCAAGCCACCGGTAGAATCGACGACCCGACCTTCAAACTTGAAGCCAGGGATTTCGATTGGGTGTGAACCGGATGCAATAATGATGTTATTGTATTCGTAAGTCGCACCAGTATCCACGGACATGAACTGCTTTTCACCGGTTGGAATCACCCGTAATTGGGTGTCGCTCAAGAAGACCGCTTCCCCGTTGACCACATCAACGTGGTGCTTCTTCATCAGCATCTTAACGCCGCTGGTCATCCGATTAACGACCTTCTTTTGCTTCCATTCCTGAGTCTTCTTGAAGTCAATCGTTGCGTTATCCGTTGAGATACCGTAAGTTGAACCATCTTTGGCTTGTTCCAAACGGTGTCCCGCTTGAATCAAGGCCTTTGAAGGGACACAACCGACGTTCAAGCAGACACCACCCAGAGTATCGGACTTTTCAACCAAAGTGACCTTTTGGCCTAATTCGGAAGCCCGAATGGCGGCAACGTAACCGCCGGGTCCGGCACCGATGATGACGGTGTCCTTCTTTTCAACATCTGCCATATTATCCTACCCTTCCATTAACAACAATTCTGGATCGTGTAACATCTTGTTCATGTAGTTCAAAGCGTTCTGAGCTAACGCCCCATCGATCAGACGGTGGTCGTAACTCAAGGACAACTTCATCATCCGACCAACTACGATGTCGCCATCTTCGTTAACGATTGGCGCCTTTTCAATTCGGCCAACCCCTAAGATTGCAACTTCTGGTTGGTTGATAACTGGCGTGAACCAGCCGCCACCAATAGAACCAACGTTGGAAATGGTGATAGAACCACCGGCCATGGAATCTGGACTCAACTTCTTGTCGTAAGCAGCTTGAGTGTTTTCCGTGATTTCCTTAGCGATTTCAAACATACCCTTGGTATCAGCAGCCTTGATGTTTGGTACGTAAAGACCATCATCCGTGTTGGTTGCAATCCCGATGTTGTAGTAGTGTTTGTAAACAATTTCTTGGGTAGTGTCATCAATCGAGGCGTTCAGTTCTGGGAACTTCTTGATCGTGGCAACCAATGCCTTCACGATGTAAGGCAAGAAGGTCAAGTGAATGTCTTGGTCAGCAGCCATTTGCTTGTACTTCTTCCGGTTAGCCATCAACTTCGTCACGTCAACTTCATCAAATGAGGTAACGTGTGGGGCAATGTCTTTAGAAGTCCGCATGCTCTTGGCAATAATCTTCCGCATTGCAGACATTGGTTCACGCGTCTCCAAATCTGGTTGATCGGACTTCCAAGGCTTGATAGCTTGGCCAGCAGCGGCTTTGCCTTCAGCAGCTGGCGCAGCAGCGGCAGCAGCCGGTGCAGCGGCACCATTGAAGTTATCAATGTCAGCCTTCAAGACTTGGCCGTGGTTCCCGGTTGGGGCAACCAAGGTAATGTCAACGCCCTTGTCCCGTGCGTATTGACGGACGGAAGGCATTGCCATAACCAACTTATTTGGATCAGAAGCAGCTGGTACCCCAGTTGGGGCTGCGGCAGGAGCTGGTGCAGCTGGCTTTTCAGGAGCTGGCGCAGCTTCTTCCTTAGGTGCTTCTTCCTTTGCGTCGTCATCGGCGTCACTCGCCTTGGTCAAGTCAGGTGCCGTATCGGAACCATCATCGATCACGATCAGTGGATCACCAATTTCAACCGTGTCGCCTTCTTGAGCGACGATTTGTGAAACCTTCCCAGCAACGGGAGAAGGTAATTCGGAAACAGACTTATCGTTTTGGATTTCGACTAACGTGTCGTCTTCCTTAACCTCGTCTCCTTCTTTAACTAGCCATGAAGAAATTTCGCCTTCGGCCATTCCTTCACCCAGTTCTGGGAGTTTGAACGTATAAGCCATGGGAAAACTTCCTTTCTTATCGTTTAATGCAGGGTGTCTCCCACATTGATATTTTTATCGTTTAAATTTTAATTTAGTAATTGACGATTTCGCGAGCCTTAGCTTCGATGTCGTCAGCATTTGGAATCCAGTCGCCTTCAGCTTGGGCAAATGGGTAAACGCTATCTGGCGCAGCTACCCGGCCAATTGGGGCGTCCAAGGACATGATCTTTTCTTCGGCAATGTCAGATGCAACAATCGCACCAACTCCGGCCATCCGTTGTGCTTCTTGCACAATAACAACCTTGTGAGTCTTGTCGATGGAAGCAAAGACCGTGTCCGTGTCGATTGGTGACAAGGAACGTAAGTCAATAACTTCAGCAGAGATGTTGTCCTTAGCTAAAGCATCTGCGGCGCTAAGTGCTTCGTTAACTTCAGCACTGTAGGCAACCAACGTAACGTCGGAACCTTCACGAACTACCTTAGCGGAGTCCAACGGAACCGTGTACTTGTCATCTGGCACTTCATCCTTCATTGAACGATAAAGCTTCAAGTTTTCCATAAAGAGAACTGGATCGTCGCTTTCAACGGCGGAGATGATCAGGCCCTTAGCATCGTATGGGTTTGCAGGGGTAACCACCCGCAGACCTGGGGTGCTAACAAAGTAGTTTTCCAGGTTATCGGAGTGCATTTCAGCAGTGTGCGTCCCACCACCGAATGGTGTCCGAATCGTAACAGGGAACTTCTTTTGGCCACCGAACCGGTAGTGGTCACGTGCTAATTGACCAACAATCCCGTCCATGGCTTCGAACGTGAATCCCATAAATTGAATTTCTGGGATTGGACGCCAACCGGTCAATGACAGACCAATTGCTAAGCCTAAGATACCTGATTCAGCCAATGGCGTATCGAATACCCGGTCTTCACCGTACTTGTCTTGCAAGCCGACAGTCGTCCGGAACACACCACCGTTTTTACCAACATCTTCACCGAAGATCAGAGTCTTTGAATCGTCGTTTAAGACTTGATCTAGTCCAGAAGTGATCGCTTTGATGTACGTCATTTTAGCCATGATTACTTCGACTCCTTTGCTTCAAATTCTGCAATTTGCTTCTTAACCGCTGGAGTAGGAACATCGTAAGTCCACTTCAAGAAGTCGGAAACCTTTTGTGCTGGAGCAGCTTCTGCTTCCTTCATCGCGTTCTTAAATTCGTCCTTGTATTCTTCAACCAACTTGTCTTCTTGGTCTTGAGACCAAAGCTTCTTGTCGGTCAAAACTTTACGCATCCGAATGAGTGGGTCAGCATCGAACCAAGGCTTTTCTTCTTCCTTAGTCCGGTAACGTGAAGGATCATCACCGGCTGATGAGTGAGCACCGTAACGGTAAGTTAAGGTTTCGATGACCACTGGACCATTGCCGGCAGCGGCAAATTCACGTGCTTCCTTAGCAACTTCGTGAACGGCCACGATATCCATCCCATCAACTTGGACGGAAGGAACACCCATGGCAACGGCCTTTTGTGCTAAGGTTTCAGCAGCAGTTTGCTTACGACGTGGGACAGAAATTGCCCAGCCGTTGTTTTGAACAAAGAAGACAGCAGGTGCTTGGTAAGCAGAAGTGAAGTTAATCCCTTCGTACCAGTCACCTTGTGACGTACCACCATCACCGGTGTAAACAAAGGCAACGCGGTCTTTGTCGCCGTTCTTTTGAATCCCCAGGGCAACCCCGGCAGTTTCAACGTATTGGGCACCGATGATAATTTGTGGGAAGATCATGTTCGGGTTATCGTATTGATTCCCTTGAATATGACCCTTGGACCATAAGAAACCTTTAGCAACGCTTGCGCCGTGTTGAATCATTTGCGGGAGGTCACGGTAAGCAGGTAACAAGAAGTCTTGTTCCTTGAAAGCCGTGACACTACCCATTTCACTAGCTTCCTCACCGGCAGTTGGAGCATAGAACCCCAGACGACCTTGACGAGAGAAGTTCATCGTTTGTTCGTGTAAAGTACGTTCCCAAACCATTTTCTTCATAAAGTCAACAAGCTGGTCATCTGAATATTTTGCCAACGTATCTGGATCGACAACCTTACCTTCCCGATCAATAACTTGAACCGGGTGTTTGTATGAATCGGCCATCGTAGCTTTGATTTTGGCAAAGTCTACAATCTGTTTGCTTCCATTAGCCATAAGTAACACTTTCCTTTCACTTTATATGAAATGTTAACTAGAAGTGAGTCAACGTTGCGTTTCCTGACTACGTTTATAAAGTACCATTTTTTCATAATTCTTGCAAGCCCTTTCATTGAGATTAAATAAGGGATTCGGCCAAATCCCTACTGTGGCCGGCGGTTTCCCATTTTCGGTTTTTTTTGAAAACCGAAACCGTTTTCTTTTCATTTCATTTTTCATAAAAAGTATGCTAGAATAATTGGTAACTACGATTATTTTTGCGGAGGTAATGCCCTTGTTTCTGATGAAAGACATCGTTCGCGACGGCGATCCCGTTCTGCGGCAAGAAGCCGCTGACGTTCAATTTCCGTTGTCTGCGGAAGACCAACAATTAGCAAAGGACCTCATGGAATACCTCGTGGTATCCCAAGATCCAGAACAATGTAAGAAGTATGGTTTACGAGCCGGCGTCGGATTAGCTGCGCCCCAGGTCGGCGTCTCTAAGAAGATGGCGTCCGTTCTAGTTCCCCCGACTGAAGAGGGCGGCGAATCCCCCTTCACCGACGTGATCATCAACCCCGTCATCGTCTCCGAATCCGTTCAGGCCGGAGCCTTAACGGAAGGTGAAGGTTGCTTGTCCGTCGATAAAGACGTTCCCGGCTTCGTTCCCCGGCACGACCGCATCACCCTTCGGTACTACGACGTTAATGGTGAAAAACATCAATTACGCTTAAAGAACTACCCCGCCATTGTGTGCCAACACGAAATTGACCACTTACATGGCATTCTATTCTACGATCACATCAACAAGGATCAACCCTTCACCCGCGATGATGACATGGTCATGATCGACTAGTGAACCTTAAAAACGCCGTCCGAAAAATCGGACGACGTTTTTTTCTACTATAGATACTGTCATTATATTGTGATAATTTTAACGAATTACCGGATCATTAAGTTTCTTGAGGTCCTGTAGGTATTCTACGGTCGACTCATTCATTAAGTAAGCCACGTCGAGGTGTAGCTGGTCTTCGTAGACCCAGATGTCACTCACGATGAACGCCGAGCCCGGCACACACCCCCGGATTTCATGATCCGCGCTAAACCGATCCAGGGCCAAATTCAAAGCCTGCTCCAACTGCGGTAGCCGCTTCTCCGTATCCATCCCCACGGTCATGGTATACTCAAAAGCCATCACCCCGCGTCCCCAGACATCCGCCACCGTAACGGACGGTGACAACTGCGCCTCTTCTTCGGTCAGGACCTCCTGGTTAACTAAGCGTTGTATTGCCGCTTGCACCGCCACATCGGTCTCCGTCTGCGCTGAGTGCCGGACGATCCGGGTCGCCCGTTGAACCACCATGTGGTGAATCAACACGTAGACCACCCACGCAATGATAATCCCAATAATGATCTCAATAATTAAGGCCATGGCGGTTCCTCCATTTCGATTTTCGGTTAATCTCATCATAGCATGAATTCCGGTCTAGTGGTAATTCTATACAATCTCCTGAAACTATGCTAAAATTGTGCTAATTGTTGTGTAAGCAACCCGCAGTTCGGCAAGAACAAAATATCTAATTCGTCGCTTAAGATAGGACGAATTAACTCTACTAAACAAAGGAGTCTTGTTAGTGATTTACAAAGTTTATTACCAAGAGGACAAAAAGCGGAATCCTAAGCGCGAGGATACCCACTCACTCTATTTGGAAGCGGCCACTGAAGTTGAAGCCCGGGCCCAAGTTGAGGAGCATACGGAATACAATATCGAGTTTCTCGAAGCCATCGAGGGTAACACCTTGGCTTACGAGCAACAGAATCCTAATTACAAATTAACGGAGTTCAATGAATGAACAAGTTAAACGTCAAAAATAACGAGACCGCTATCTTTGGCGTGGGTGGATTAGGCGAAATCGGGAAAAACACTTACGGTATTCAGTTTCAAGATGAAATCATCTTAATTGATGCTGGGATTAAATTTCCTGAAGATGAGTTATTAGGGATCGACTACGTTATCCCCGATTACCAATACCTCGTTGAAAACCAATCCAAAATCAAGGCGCTAGTGATTACCCACGGCCACGAAGACCATATTGGCGGAATCCCTTATTTGCTACAAGCGCTAAACGTCCCTGTCTATGCAGGGCCCTTAGCCTTGGCTCTCATCAAGAACAAACTTGAAGAACACGGATTACTGAAATCAACCGAATTACACGCAATTGACGATGATACGGTACTCAAGTTCCGCAAGATGAGTGTTTCCTTCTTCCGGACGACCCACTCGATTCCCGATACGCTGGGAATCGCGGTCCATACCCCGGTAGGAACCATTGTCGAAACGGGGGACTACAAGTTCGACCTGACGCCCGTTACCAACCAGCCGCCTGATCTACAAAAGATGGCGAAGTTAGGTGCTGATGGGGTCTTATGCTTGATGTCCGATAGTACCAACGCTGAACGTCCGATCTGGACCAAGTCCGAAAAATGGGTCGGCAAATCCATTCGGCGGATCTTCGACCAAGTTGAAGGTCGGGTCATCTTTGCCACCTTCGCGTCCAACATCTCGCGAATTGAAACGGCTTGCGAAACGGCCCTTGCCCATGGGCGTAAGATTGCGGTCTTCGGTCGTTCGATGGAAGCAGCCATCGTCAACGGTCGGGAACTGGGCTACCTGAATATTCCCGATGACGCCTTAGTTGACGCCACCGCAATCCGTTCCCTCCCCGCTGACAAGGTCATGATCCTATGTACCGGGTCGCAGGGTGAACCCATGGCGGCCCTTTCACGGATTGCTAACGGGACCCACCGGCAGATTTCTATCCAACCGGGCGATACGGTGGTCTTCTCCAGTAACCCAATTCCTGGGAACACGATTTCCGTAAACCGGGTGATCAACGAGCTGGAAGAGGCTGGCGCAACCGTCATTCACGGTAAGGTCAACAACATTCACACTTCCGGTCACGGTGGTCAAGAAGAACAGAAGCTGATGCTCCGGCTGATGCAACCTAAGTTCTTCATGCCGATTCACGGGGAATACCGGATGCTAAAGATCCATACCGAGCTGGCAGAACAGTGTGGCGTCCCGTTGGACCATAGTTTCATTCTGCAAAACGGGGATGTCCTGGCATTGACCAAGGATACCGCCCGGATTGCGGGCCACTTCGCTGCGGGCGACGTCTATATCGACGGCTCCGGTATCGGTGATATTGGCAACGTGGTCTTACGCGACCGTCAATTATTATCTGAAGAAGGTTTAGTCGTTGTTGTCGCAACGATTGACCTGAAAAATCAAGAGATCAAGGTTGGCCCTGACCTCCTTTCCCGCGGATTCGTCTACATGCGCGAATCCGGTGAGTTACTAAACGAAGGTCGTCGGCGCGTCTTTCAGACGATTCGGCGGGCCATGCGCAATCCGAAGGCGACTGAAGCCTCGATTCGCAATGCCGTCATCGATGATTTACAAAACTTCCTGTTTGAAAAGACGGAACGGCACCCAATGATTCTGCCAATGTTTATCATGACGAAGTAGCTTACTCCGATTAGGGATGCCTCAGTGCATCCCTTTTCTTATGAGCTGATAAAGTTGTGCATGAAATACTAGGCAGCCCGAAAAAAGTCCGTTATAATACAAGAGAGAAAAATTGAGAGGAGCAGTATGGTGAGTGTCCAGTACTATATCATCTTAAACGAGCATGCGGGGAGTGGTCGCGCTGGCACCCTGTGGCCCCAGATCAAAGAACAGTTGGCGGCCGACCAAGTGACTTATCAAGTGGTCACTTCAGAATACCCCAACCATGCCATCCTCCTAAGCGAACAATTCGCCAAGCAAGTTCCGGACCAGGCGAACCAGAACTGGGTCGTTTTAGCCATTGGCGGTGACGGAACGTTGCATCAAGCCATTAACGGGCTAAATCAACACCCCCGCCAACATCCCATTCCAGTGGCCTACCTACCCGTAGGCTCTGGTAACGATTTTGCCCGGGGGGCGGGAATGGCTTTAGATTGGCAGACCGCGTTAACCCAGATTATTCGGTGCACCCACCCCACCACCTACGATATCGGGACCTATAACGAAACGATCAAGCAGGAACGGGGCATCTTTACCAACAACTTGGGGATCGGATTCGACGCCGGGATTATCGCTCAAGCCAACCAATCCAAAACCAAGGTCTGGCTCAATAAGCACCACCTCGGCTCCCTGTCCTATCTGGCATCCGCCCTGGACGTTTATTACAACCAGACGGGGTTCACTTTGACGGTCCACGTAGGGCAGCAACGTGACATCTACCCCAACGCTTTTTTGGTGACCACCACCAACCACCCCTACTTCGGGGGTGGCGTCGGAATTGCGCCTAACGCCACGCTCACGGACCACCGATTACACTTAGTGGTCATTGAGAAGCCAAACTTTTTCAAGCTTCTCTGGTTAGCGCTACGCCTGGTCTTTAAGCGTCACTTAACGTCTAAGGCCGTTCACTACTATCAGGCCGCCAATATCCATTTGACCGTCCCGGCTATCGAATACGGGCAATTAGACGGCGAAGAGATGGGTGGCCGCTTCTTTGACGTCTATATTGGCATTGACCAGTATCCTTTTTGGGTCGACGTCACCATTTAAGTTCACTTCTAACGCGAGGAGCCTTGGCTCCTTGCGTTTTTTAACGTCTACTCACCAAAAAGGTCCTCATCAAAACCACCACGGCTTTGATGAGGACCTTTTATGACCAATTAATGGTCGTTTTGTTTAAGATTAATCTTCCGAAGCATCCATTGCTTCCAGAATCATATCAAGCTGAGCGCACTTATTGGTGAGATACGTCATCTCGTTCCCGTAACGGGGTTCGATCGTAACGGTCTCGTGACTAGCCTGTACGTTAACCGACTCTTGCCGCTTAAGCGTCGCTAATTGCGAATTCGCTTGCCGATACTCCGCAAGAATCTCCATCCGATTACTCATAACCTTCAACAACTCCTTTAACAAATTTGGTGAAAATTATCGTTCCATAAAATGACTACTGGAAGATAATACCACGCTGTTTTCAATTTGTTAACGATTATCTTAATCTTTTTCAGCGAATTGTTGAATTTGGCTAAACAAGCCCCCATCAGTCCTACTTCAACGTCCCCGCAAAGGATGGCATGAAGTACTTACTGATCGTCTGGACAGAAACGTTCTGACCAGGCGCTGGTGCGGCTACGAACTCACCGTTGCCTAAGTAAATGGCGTCATGGTAGGTGGCACCCTTACTTCCCCAGAAGAGCAGATCGCCGGGTTGGGCGGACGCAACGGAGTGCGTCGTGACCCGTGACTCTTGGGCCACCGTACTATGTGGCAGGCTAATTCCGCTAGCATGCTGGTAAACGTACGCCACGAAACCAGAGCAGTCCATCCCACTCAATGAAGAACCACCCCAAACGTACGGAATGTTCGCACTAGCTAGCTTTAAAGCTAACCCCGTCACAGAACCACTAGTCAAGCCAGCGGTATTCTTCTTAGTTGTCGTTGAACTAGCGCTCGCTGCAGTGGTCGACGTCGTTGCCTGCTTAGACTGGCTAACCGTGCTAGTCGCACTACTGCTGGTTGCACTGGCGGTAGAACTGGAACTAGTTGCCGTCGCCTGCCGTTGGGACTGGCTCACACGATTAGTCGTGCTTGAGCTGACGCTAGCGCGGTAGGCACTGATCTTAGCCCGTCGAGGCGTCTTAACTGCCTTAGGGGCCTGCTTAACCGTCTTGGTCGTGGCAGCTCGGGTAACTGGCGTCTGAGAGGTCTGCGTTGCTTGGATGGCCTGTGACTGCGTGCTGGATTGTTTCGTCTTAACCGTTGCCTGCCGCGTCGTGGTTACGGCTTGACTTTGAGACTGGGTTGAACTACTCGATTGACTAGCGGAAGGCGCCTTAGCCGTTGCCTGACTCGTGGCCGCCGAACTAGTCGTCGCCGTAGTCGCGGACTGAGCTGACGTCACACTGCTAGACTGAGCCGCCTTGGACGTAGCCTGCTGTTGCGATGTAGACTGACGCTGCGCAGTGGTGGTTTGGGCCCGCGACGTTGGTGTCGCAGATTCTGCGTGCTGATAAGTCTTGGCTACGGTACTACTGCTGCTGGCACTAGCGGCCGCACTGGTGGTCGCAGTTGCCGATTGACCAGTCGTAGTCGTCGATTGAGTGGCCGCTGAATTCGTTGATGCAGACGATTGCCGTTGTTGCTGCTGGCTCGCCGCGGCCTGTTGCTGTGCGAGAATCTGGGCCTGGAAAGCACTTGCTTGCTTGGTAATCTTCTGACTGATAACTGGTGCCACCGATTCAGCCTGGGTACCCGTCACATCACCCGCGGTTGGGATCGTCAGTTTTTGGCCCACGCTAAGCATGGCCCCCGTCAGGTGGTTCGCCTTTTGCAGTGCGGCCACCGTGGTGTGATAGTGTTGCGCTAAGTCCCACAGCGTATCCCCAGATTTAATCGTATAAGTTTTTTGATTGTTCTTGGTAACTTGTAACCGTTGCCCAATAAAGATCAGGTCGGTGTTCGTGTCTAGTGAGTTTTGTTCTTCTAGCGTCTGAATGGAGACCCCGTACTTCTGGGACAATCCCCAAACGGTGTCTCCCGCTTGTACTTGAATGCTGTTCGCACTGGCGGTCAATTGTGCGCCGGCTGCTAAGGCTCCGAGAGCGCCAACCACGCCAACTGCGACTTTAGTTTTCCGTTGACTTGTACTCATCTTCACACACACGTCCTTTTATTCCTTGATTTTCCCGCACCGCCAGCTGTACGCACCAGTCGGTCGCGGTGGTTCATAGTGAATACGACTCATAAACTTATCTTACCACACGTTTTCCGCGATTCTTGTGAATTATTAAGGATTCCTTAACGGATTATCCGTCAAAAACGTTTGTTCGCGTTAAGCGGTTTCTAATTTTTAGTTTTTCCTGAAATCCTATTCTATCAGTACACAGCCGGCACTTTAAACGGAACAAGTGTTCATTTCGAAATGTCAATCATTTTTCTCACTTTTACAAATTCGGTTAGCAACCGTTATCAAAGCGGTTACTTGTAGGCTACATGTTTAACGCCCAGCCCCATTTTGCATATTACAAGTGACCGTGCTAACGCTTAGTTTGTGAAATTTAAAAATGGCCACAAAAAAATGAGAGATTGCTCTCTCATTGATTCGCTCACCGTCTTAATTAGTTGAATAACCCTTTGAAAAAGTTGACAATACTGTTCCAGATCCGTGCAATAAAGTTCTCTGCCTGTTGGGCATCGGCGCGGTTGGCGAAGTCTTTCAAGCTAGCCATTTTGTTCCCAATACTGTTTGCCAAGTTATTGGCCACGTTGGTCACATTGGTGATATAGCTCTTACTGGTCGAGACCGGGGCTTGTTGGACTTTGCTCAACGCAATGGAAATGTTATTGATCTGCGTTTGCGTCGTTTGGCTAGAAATTCCCTGCTTAGCCAAAGCCTTGGCTAGCATCTCTTGAATGTCCGCCTTAGTCGCCAACTCGTCTCCGTTTTGGCGTTGCTTAGCGAGGTCTGAGGAAACGGACCCCACCGCCGCCATCAACTTACCAGGGTACTTTTTATCATCATTATTCGCATTGATCGCTGGTTGGGTGGCATCTAAGACCCCGTTAGCCGCCTGCGTATTCTGGGCATTTAGGCTCAGGCCATCGGTCGCTAAAGCCTTATAAACCCCCGTAAGTGCAGACTCACCGGAAACCGTCTTATCCGCCGTCACCGTAATAATCACGTCCTTAACACCGGCCATGGTGGCGACCATGGCATACTGTTGGGAGGTTACCTGTGTAATGTTATTGCTACCATTATAGTCGGCAATGTTGACCTTGACCCCCGTGCCCGGGTCCGCTGGCGCCAGAGACACCGAACTGATCATGCTGGCATCACTAGTTCCCGCGGAGTTCAGGTACTGGGCATAATCGCTTCCAGTCACGGTGAGAGCTGTGTAATTTGACTTTACCCCCAACGCGGTTGCGACCGTGTCCTTGTCCTCACTGGCCAACCCGGAGCCGTACACCACGTAGGCCTTGGATAATGCCTTAGTTTGTACGGCACTGCCGCTAGTCGCTGAACTACTGGTCGTATCCGTCGTGTCGGCATGGGCGAAGACCATTCCACTTAAGGTCAGTGTCGCAACCACCGTTGCCAAGCCGAGAATGACGCGTTTTAATTTCATCATTGATTGTCCTCTTCTTTCAAGTCATTAATGGATCCTACTCACATGTTTAGTATAGCAGGTCAATGACGCCAAAGCGCCAATTCAAGAGGACCTTAGAAGATTCTTATTATTGCCAGAAACGCCGTGCCCCAGCATATTCTGCGGCATACTTAGCCGTGGTCATCGGGATGACTTCTACCGTTAGCCCCGGTTTCGGCGCATGCAACATCTGCCCTTCTCCCGCGTAAATGCCGACATGGTGAATCGTCCCCATGCCGTGATCCGTCGCGAAGAAGACCAGGTCGCCCACCGCTAATTCCTCCGGCGCGACCGGATAACCATTGGCGTATTGATCTTGTGCGTCCCGCGGAACCGCGTAATCCAAGGCCCGGTGAAGCGCATAGACCAGGCCCGAACAGTCAAAGCCCTGGGGTGTAATCCCGCCCCAGAGATAGGGGGTCCCCAAGAACTGCCGGCCTAACGCCAATAAGCGGTCCCCATCATCGGCTCCACTCACGTTGACCGTCGCCGCAGAAGCCGCAATCAGTCCCGCGCCTAATGGTGTCATCACGTGAATCTCTTGAGCATCCTGACCCGTGGTGGTCAAGATAGTCCCCATTGGCAGTGCCATGACGACTTGTCCCTGCTCATCTAAAAGGTCGGTTTGCGGGTGGACCAACCGCACCGTGGTGGTCGGGTAATCCAATTCACTGTCCGTCGCCGTCAGTTGCGCCACGGGAACCCAACCCGGGTACCCCCGCCGCTCTTGCCGGTTATTCTGCTTGGTCACAAAGATGTGGGCCCACTGTCCTTCGACCCGGTCTAAAATGACCCGATCGTTGAATAGCGCCTCCGTCACGATGACGTTTTGGTCGGCCAACCGCTCCCGGTCAGCATCTTTGAGTTGCTTTAACCAAGCTGAGATATCGCCATCAGCCAGGTACGACTGGTCCGCTTTCGTAGCACTGGTTGGCGTCGCCCACACCAAAGCCGTCGGCACTTTGATCCGTCGAATTTCCATAAAACCGCCTCCAAATCCTTTACCCCCAATATACCAATAATCACCTCAACTTACTAGAACCTAAGCCACTTTAGTCTCTAAATGGTTAAAAAGAACTTAGTCTAAAATCCACCTGGTTCGGCACTAACCTCACCGTCTTAACCCGGGGTTCTAAAAATGTCGTCTATCAAACGAGATTCCCGTTTAATAGACGACACCATTGGTAAATTTAAGCGTTAAGGTCTAAATAAGTCTGTACGACCCGTTCTGGCGTGAAACCGGCCATGGTAATGACCTGTTCCCCCGCCCCACTAGCACCGAATTGGTCTTGTGAGATAACAGCTCCATCGAGACCGGTGTACTGGCACCATCCCAGCCCACTAGCCATTTCGACAGCGACCCGTCGCCGTAACCGACGGGGCAAGACCTTTTCACGGTAGTCTTGCGACTGGGCGTTGAACCGTTCAAAACTCGGCAGAGAAACCACCCGTACATCGTGTCCCGCCGCTAAGAGTTGCGCCTGGGCGGCTAACGCCAACTGAACTTCGGAACCCGACGCCAGTAAGATTCCTTCCGCCGTCCCCTGAGCTTCGCTGACCACGTAACCCCCACGTTTCACACCACTGTGCACCCGGGCTGCCGGCTTAGGTAGCGTCGGTAAGCCCTGTCGCGTCAACACGATAGCGGTTGGATGATCGGTGGCCTCTAAGGCCGCAGCCCACGCCGCCACCGTTTCGTTCCCGTCTGCTGGCCGGAAAACCGTCAACCCCGGAATGGCCCGGAGCGCTGCCAGCTGCTCCACGGGTTCGTGCGTGGGACCATCTTCCCCAACGGCTAAGGAGTCGTGGGTGAAGACGTAGATCACCGGTAGCTTCTGCAGGGCCGCTAACCGGATAGCCCCCTTCATGTAGTCAGAAAAGACGAAGAAGGTCGAGCCAAAGACCCGGGTCCCGCCGTGTAGGGCAATCCCGTTCATCGCCGCTGCTTCCGCGAATTCCCGAACACCAAACCAGAGGTTCCGTCCTTGCCGGTTCGCTGCGCTGAAGCGATCATCGGCCGCAATCGCCGTTTTATTCGAGCTAAAGAGGTCGGCAGAGCCACCCCAGAGATTGGGACACAACGCACTTAACTGCTGGAGGGTCTCCTGACCGCTGACTCGTGACGCCAACCGGTCCTTCTTATAGTAGACCGGTAATTGGTCTACCAAATGCTTCGGAAGGGTCTGACTCACCCCTTGGGCAAAGCGCGCTGCCAGTTGGGGTTCCAAGGCTGAATACCGGGAGATCATACTGGACCACTCTTGATGGTTCGCCCAGCCCCGGGCCTTGATACTACTTAAGAACCGATCATGGACGGCTTCCGGAACCGTAAAGGGATCATTGTCCCACCCGTAGAAGTTCCGTGTTGCCGCCAAATCAGCTTGGCTTAACGGCGCGCCGTGGACTTTATTGGTCCCTGCATGGGGACTACCGGCCCCAATCTGCGTCTTGACCTCGATCAAGGTCGGCCCATCCTGATTACGCTTAGCCGCCGTAATGGCCGCATCGATAGCTTCCAAGTCATCGCCATCCGCGACCCGCGAATAGTTCCAGCCATAGCTGATAAAGCGTTGGGCGACATCGTCATGACAAGCGTTCGTCAACGGCCCGTCCAAAGAGACATCGTTTGAGTCGTACAGAACGATTAACTTATTCAAGTTCAACTGACCAGCCAGACTGGCGGCTTCTGCCGCGACCCCTTCCATCAGATCACCATCCCCGCAGAGTGCGTAGGTGTAGTGATCGACAACGGGGTAGTCTTCGCGGTTGTATTCCGCCGCCAAATGGGACTCCGCCATGGCCATCCCGACCGCCATACCGATTCCTTGACCCAGCGGACCCGTCGTGGCATCAACGCCTGGCGTAACTCCGAATTCCGGATGGCCGGGCGTCTTACTCCCCAATTGACGGAAGTGCATCAGGTCATCCCGACTCACAGCAAACCCACTGAGATGCAGGAGACTGTACAGCATGGCTGAACCGTGCCCCGCTGAGAGGACGAACCGGTCCCGGTTAAACCACTTCGGGAACGAAGGATCCACTCGCAGGTGCCGTGAAAATAAGACATACGCCATTGGCGCTGCGCCCAATGGTAATCCTGGATGGCCGGAACGTGCCCGGGAGATCATATCCATACTGAGCATTCGGACCGCCGTAACGGCTTGGGTATCTACTTGATCAAAATTCATTTGTTCTTGGACAACTTTTTCATTTAACATCTCAATAAGCCTCGCTTTATCGACCATACCATTTATGATCGTTGATTTTCATTTGATGACATTAAACGCTAACTTTACCGGTAGAGTCGACGTTAGGCTTCGACTTTCATAACTATACCAATCTAACCGATTAAATGCAATAGCTAAATAGAACGTTATTAGATAGGCCTTTATATCGTTTAATTGGTCTAACCATTTTGTAGACCGGTATTTAAATGCTGCAACCGGTTGTCATAATCATTATAAAAAAAAGGATTCTTTTCAAATTAATTTGAAAAGAATCCTGAATAGACCAATTTAATTGTTGGTTACTTCTTAGCTGCTGCTTGAACCTGGTCAAAGGTTGGAATCGATGGCATAGCCCCGAGTCCCTGGACCGTCAAGGAACTGGCCCGTTGTGCGAAGACCAGCGCCGTTTCAACGTTACTCAAGTCTGGCGTCAACTGCGAGCTCAAGGCGCCGATGAAGGTATCCCCAGCGGCCGTGGTGTCCACCGCCTTGACCTTAAACGCCGGTACGAAACCAGAACCGTACTTTTCAGTATTGTAGTACGCGCCCTTACTCCCGACCGTGATAATCAAGTTTTTAACGCCCATTTCCCGGAATTTCACCGCATTGGCATCCATCGACGCCACATCCGTTACTTCGATCCCCGTTAAAACGGCACTTTCCGTTTCGTTAGGAACCACCAAATCAGTCACTTTCAGGATGGCTGGGTCAATCTTCGCAGCCGGCGCCGGGTTCAGAATCGTGGTGACCCCGTGTTGTTTGGCCAGCGTAAAGGCCGTTAACGTCGCCGCTTGTGGCGTCTCGAATTGGGTAATTAAGAAGTCGGCCTTGGCAATCTCTGCTTCCACTGCCGTGACTTCAGCTGGCTTGATCTGCTGGTTAGAGCCCCCGTAGACCAAGATACTGTTCTGCCCCTCTTCGTCTAACAGGATGAAGGCAGACCCCGTCCCAACGGTCTTATCGGTCACAATGGCACTAGTGTCGATACCGTCGTTCTTGAGGGATTCCACCATAAACCGACCGGCTTCGTCATTCCCCACCTTACCGATGAAGCGGGTCTGAGCGCCCGCCCGTGCAGCCGCGACCGCTTGGTTCGCACCCTTACCACCGGCGGCACTACTCTTGTTTTCCGTAGAGAGCGTTTCGCCCGGCTGAGGCATCCGCGCAATCCGCAAGGTGGTGTCGACGTTCAAACTTCCTAATACCGTTACTTGATTTGTCATAATTGACCCTTCACTCCTTCATCCTGAGTTGCGTGTAAAACGTTTTACGTTATACTGACGCAACGTGTTTTAACTTTCTACACGTAGCGTATCATATTTCGAAAAGGCTTACAAGCGGAATTTAATCCGGCTTAACCGGTCCCGTGCTTTCTCGCTGCCGAAAATCAACTGGTAGCGCCACCACCTGTGCCGCTTGACGCCGATTATGGATCCGGTTGATCAGCAGTTCTGTGGCCTGTTCACCCATTGTGACCACCGGTTGGTGCACACTGCTTAACCGTGGCACGACATACTCGTCCAAATCAATATCATCGTAGCCCAGGACTGAGATATCCTGAGGCACGCGAATTCCCCGTTCGTGGAACCCCCGCATCAACCCTAATGCCGTCTCATCGTTAATGGCAAAGACTGCTGTGGGGTGTTGCTTTAGAACTGCCGCCGTAGCTTGATAGCCCCCTAGCTTCGTCATCGGTGACAAGATAATGTCCGCATCCGTCAACGTCACCTGGGCTTGGGCCAATGCCTGGCGAAATCCTGCCAGGCGAATCCGCAAATTCTGGGTAGCATTTTGGGGCATGACCACTGCAATCCGCCGGTGACCAAAGGCCAACAAGTGTTGCGCCGCTAACTGGCCGCCCCGGTCGTCATCGATGCGGACCCCATCCATGCTGGGCCCACCGTTTTGATCGATCAGTAAGTACGGAATCCCATTCTTCTTCAGGATATTATCAATGGCTTCCCCGGTAATCGAGGCACTGGCGATGATCAGCCCGTCGACCGCCCGCTTGATCAGTTCCTGCAGATAGTAGCTTTCCAACTTCTCATCGTGGTTCGCCCCAAAAATCAGGGGAATGAACTGTCGCTGCCGACTCGCTGATTGGACCCCCTTAATGAACATACTAAAAAAGGGGTTCCCTAAGTTAGGGACCAAGACACCGATGGTCTGCGCCGACTTCATAATTAAATTCCGCGCATTAAAGTCCGGGACGTACCCCATCTCTTCTTGCAATTGATGGACGCGCCGGCGGGTATCCAGACTAAACCGCTCGCCTTTACCGTTTAAAATTTGTGAAACCGTGGTGACTGAAACGCCCGCCGCTTCAGCCAGGTCTCGAATCGTGACTTTGCGTGTCATAGCAACCTCCACACCATCTTGTTTAGTTTATTATACCGCACGGGTTAGCGCTTGCGGGCGAAGTTTTCCAGAAAAACTAAAGAGCGTGCGATAAAAGGCGGTTAGTCAAGGGGCAGCCGGTGCCAATCAGCATACACTTAAGACGACAAATGGTTGGTGTTCTTATTTATGCAAGCAACCACTATGCCCTTATCCTGTTGGGGGACGAGAGTCTTTTTAATCGATAATAAGCGTCAATCATATACTTGAATACCACATCACTGCCGTTCAAAAAAGCTCTGTAAAACCGTTTGGATTTTACAGAGCTAGTCTTAGACTGTTTCAAGTTCAATTAAGCTTTCAAGATTCGGTCAATAGCGGCCAATTCTTCAGGATCAAATTTCAGATTCTGCACGGCCTTGACGTTTTCATACAAGTGTTCCGGCTTGGAAGCCCCCGTAATCACACTCGTCACTACGGGATCATGGAGTAACCAAGCTAGCGCCATGTGGGAGAGTTTCTGCCCCCGACTCTGCGCAATCTTGTTCAAAGCGACCAGTTTTTGGGCCACTTTATCCCGGCCCTGATCCAAGACATATTGACTGGACCAGTGAATGTTCACATCATCGGGAATCCCATCCAGATACTTATCGGTCAACAGACCTTCCGCCAACGGACCATACGCAATGACCCCGGCGTTGTTCCGGCGCATCTCGTCAAACAAACCGTCCTGGTTGGCCTTTTGGTTCAACATATTGTAGGAAACCTGGTCCGCCACGAATGGCGTGTGGAGGTCCTTGAAAATCTTGATCATGGCTGCTGCTTGTGGCGCCGTGTAGTTGGAGATTCCCACGTAGAGTGCCTTCCCTTGGCGAACGATATCGTTCAACGCAACGGCTGTCTCTTCAGGTGACGTCTCCGGATCGAACCGGTGGCTGTAGTACACGTCAACGTAGTCCAAGCCCATCCGTTCCAGCGATTGATCCAATGAGGCAATCAGTGCTTTACGGGAGCTCATCTGGCCATAAGGTCCAGGCCACATATGGAACCCAGCCTTCGTGGTAATCACGAGTTCATCACGGTAAGGCTTCAATTCCCGGGCAAAGACCTGCCCGAATAGCCGTTCCGCTTCACCAGTTCCCGGACCGTAGTTCGCCGCGTTATCGAAGCTGAAGATGCCCGCATCGAACGCCTTTAAAATGATGTCCCGCGTATCCGCATAGTTGGCACTTTCACCAAAAC
Organism: Levilactobacillus namurensis; assembly: GCF_032197885.1. Lineage (NCBI taxonomy): Bacteria > Bacillati > Bacillota > Bacilli > Lactobacillales > Lactobacillaceae > Levilactobacillus > Levilactobacillus namurensis. The sequence continues at coordinate 1,635,695 of NZ_CP134159.1, forward strand.
TATGCCACATGCCAAAAGAAATTGCCGGTAGTTGAAAACCGGTATTGCCTGCTCGGCGAATCGGCATCTTCTCGTACCGTTTTTCATCTGCTACATACATAAACTTGTCCCATTCCTTTCTACTCAATACCTAGTCTAAAGTATAAAGGAATTGGTGCGGACCGGTCAAGCGATTCACTAGGGCTAATGGCGGTCGTCACTTAACTTCACGGCCTGAGAAACGTGGCCGTTAGTGGTAGCCAATAACTCCTTAGCCTCCGCAATGGTGCCCTTGGTCTCAATCAGCACAATGGCCAACGGAACATTATTCCCCGAACGCGCTAACGCCCGCTCGGCAGCCAGCGTAGACGTCTGAGTTGCTTCCGCGATGATCTTCTTGGCCCGCTCTAAAGTCTTATCGTTTGTCGGGACTACGTTAATCATCAGGTTCTGGTAGACCTTCCCAGACTTGATCATGATACCCGTAGACAGCATGTTCAATACCATCTTCTCGGCCGTTCCCGCCTTTAGCAGGGTCGCCCCGGTAATGACTTCTGGCCCCACAACGGGGGTAATCGGGTAATCCGCTAATTCGGCAAGTTCACTATCGGCGATGCACGAGAACCCAATCCCCAATGCCCCTTGCGTCTGCGCATACCGCAACGCGGCTACCGTGTACGGCGTCTGGCCAGAGGCCGCACTAGCAATCACGATATCGTTCGCCGTGATATTAACCGCTTCCAAATCAGTCTGGGCAAGTTCTGGTGAATCCTCTGCCGACTGAACGGTCTGGGTCAAAGCCGCTTGGCCCCCCGCAATCAGCCCAAACGTCTGCTGGGCCGTTAACCCATAAGTGGGCTGTAACTCGGTAGCGTCGATGACGCCTAAGCGACCGGACGTGCCGGCACCCACGTAAATCAACCGACCACCCTGATCAAACTTGGGATACGCCGCATCAATGGCCGCGGCAATCTGGGGCAATTGCTTCTGGACCGCCCGGGCTACCCGCTGATCTTCCCGATTAATCGTGGCCACCATATCTAGTGTCGATTCCCGATCAATATGGGTCGAACGGTGATTACGTTGTTCCGTCAAAATTTCGTCTAATTGCATATCGTCATCCTCCAACCTACGTGATAAACATTTTATGTATTCGTTTTCATAAACACTACTTTAGGTATAACATGTTCCATAATGAATTTCAATTGTGATTTCAAAAATGTTAGCAAGCGTTTTCATTTCTAGGCAACCAAAAAGCCACCCGGTCAACACCGCGTGGCTTTTCATCATGTTTTCATTAAACTTTGGGTTCTGGGCTAGAACTTACTGGTGAACTTCCATCCACTGGTAACCCCGGCTCATCCCCGCCGGGTTCCAGACGTAGCCGCTCACCTTGGCGTTCCACAACTCAACGGTGGCCGGTTGATACAACGGTACGACCCCTTGTTGGGTCATCAATCGCTTCTCGGCCGTGACCAAGTCCTGATAACGGGCAGTTGGCCGGTTGGCATCCTGATTCTCCGACTTTTGAATGGCGGCGTCGTACTGCGCATCGCTAAACCCACCATTGTTATTGGTGTTGCCAGTACTCATCAACGATAAGAAGTTGATGGGATCCGCGAAATCAGCACCCCAACTAGAGATGACCAAATCAAAATTCCCGGCGTTCGACCGACTCAGCCGCGTCTTATATGGTAGCGAGTTGAGCGTGATCTTCACGTTGGGTAACTTGTTCAATTCGGCCTGCAGGTACTGTGCGACCGTCTTGGTTCCTGGTAAATCATCACTCAGTAAGGTCAACGTCAACTGCTTGGTCCCCGTGGCCTTTAACCCCGCCTTCATCAGCTTCTTAGCCTGGGGCAGGTCGTAGGCCACTCCCTGCTTAACATAAGCATCCCGGGCAAAGTCAGCCTTAGTCTTAGGATTGCGCGTCAGGTTCTGGGATACAAAGCCTAGCGGTGCCTTGGACCCGTCCCGTAAGACGTGACTGGCCAGCTGCTTTTTATCGATTGCCAAGGACAAGGCTTGCCGGACCTTCAGGTTCTTTAGAGCCTTGACCCGCTTTTGGTTCATCTGCATGTAGTACGTGGTTCCGCCAACGTAAGTCTTCAGATTAGGGTTATTCTTCAGGTTCGCCACCTGAGTCCCGTCCAGCGTCGTGGCATCCAAGGACTTCTTCTGGAAGAGGCTAAGACCCGTTGCTGGATCCGCTACGACCTGGAAGTTCAGCTTGTTCAGATGAATCTGCCGCTTATCCCAGAACTTGGGGTTCTTCACTAACGTCCAGTTCTGCGACGTACCTTGCCACTTAGTCATCTTGAACGGACCATCGTAAGCCGTCGCACTGCTGGAATGACCATAATGGCTACCTTCCTTAGTCACTACGGATTCTTCTTGCGGGAAGAAAGTTGGGAAGGCCAGCAAGAGTTTGAAGTACGCCACGGGCTTACTCAACGTGACTTCTAGGCGATAATCCCCTAACGCCTTGACCCCTAATTGGGACGGTGCCAGTTTCCCGTTTTTAATCTGATCAAAGTTCTTCACACCGGCCATCAAGTAGGCGTACTCAGAAGCCGTCTTGGGGGTCACCGTTCGCCGCCACGAATAGACAAAGTCGTGCGCCGTAACGGGCTTCCCGTCGTTCCAGTGATTGGTCTTCCGCAGATCAAACACGTAGCGCTTGCCCCCGTTAGACACCGTAGTCTTAGTTGCCAGAGCGTTAATCAACTTTTCATCCTTACCTAACCGAAACAACCCCTCTTGGGTGTGGTAGAGCATGGTCAGACTGGTCGAATCGGCCGCCTTAGAAACGTCCAAGGTCGTCACCTCTGACTTGGCAGATAACTTAACGGATTGATCAGCCGCTAGCTTGGTCGACGATGAAGACGACGAATTAGATTTGCCGCAAGCCGCCAAGCCCCCCACGACCAGCAGGGTCAGTCCTAGTAAGATACCAAAATGCTTTCCTCTCAAAATCCTATCTCCTCACTACAATTTAGTTGTGTGTAACCATTTTAACTTGTTCGCCCGTTCGAATAAAGCCCCAAGTTGTAACAAGACCGCTTCTTGGCCCTTAGCCGCGTTGAACTGGATTCCCAGGGGCAAGTCCTCAGGGGTTACTGCCGTCGGTAAACTAATGGCGGGCTCCCCCGTTAAGTTCGCCTGTTGGGTAAAGGGCGAACGGGTCAGTGCCGGTAACCATTGGTCATAGATCAGCTGCTTTTGGGCTGCCGGGCTCAAGCTAGCAATGTCTTGCATCTTCGCAACGTGTTCGGGCGACACCAGCGAATCCCCCACCTTAGGCGCCGGCCAAGCCGTCGTTGGCGTTAAGATCACCGGGTACTGGGCATGGAGTTGGGCCATCTGCCAGGCCGCCTGATCCCATTGTGCCAACGCTAGGCTGTATTCAGCGGCACTCGTCTTAAGCCCCGTCTGGTACAACGCCCAGGTCAATAACTCCATGTCATCGGCCGTCAGCTTTCGCTGCAGGCTCGTAGCCAGTTGACTCATGAACGCCGCCGTTTCACCCGCGTTCATGGTGTAATAACTTTCCATTAAGGCCACGCCATCTACGGGGATCTTCACTTCTTCCACGGCGTAACCCTGTTCTTCTAAGAACTGAGCCGCGTCACGAACCGCCGCCACTGCCGTCGGGCTGACCGGCGTCCCCACTGGTGAAACGGTGGAGAAACCAATCACACCTGGTCGGCATTTCTGCGAAAGTTGCGCCGCAAATCCTGGTTGCGCCAGGGGCGTCTGAAAGACCGCCGCGGGCTGGAGGGTCTGCAGGCTATCTAGTAAGGTCGCCGTATCGGCAATTGACCGGGTCAACGCAAAATCAATTGCCGCCCCCTGCCACGACCGCCAATCACTGGGACCGACCGGAACCCGGCCCCGCGTGGGCTTCAACCCAATCGTTCCCGACCAAGACGACGGAATCCGAATGGACCCGCCCCCGTCACTACCGGCCGCAATCGGGACGAATCCCGCAGCCACACTGGCTCCAGCGCCCCCAGAAGAACCACCGGGTTGGTAGTCTAAGTTCCAAGGATTCCGGGCCGGCCCGTAGAGTTGGGCATCCGTAATGTTTTTAAAGCCGAATTCCGGAAAGTTGGTCTGACCAATCACGATGAAGCCCGCTTGCTGTAACGCCCGCACGAAGAAGCTGGTCTCCGTGGCCACGTTATGCGCTAAGAGGCGCGACCCACTGGTACTCGACTCCCCCTTAAGCTGCTGACCCAGCCCCTTTAACAGCAACGGGACTCCCAAAAAGGGTTGGCCCGTATCCGTCTGAGCGGCTGCCTCGGCCATGGCCTGCGCCTTACGCGTGGTAATGACCGCATTTAACTCTGGATTCTGTCGGTCGATCTCCGCAAACGCCGCCGTAATCAGCTCTTGGCTGGTTACCGCCCCTTCACGAATGCGCCGCGCCCAAGTGAGTGCCGGTGTGCCGACCCAATCTGTCACTGTCATATAAAACGACCTCCTATGATGATACCACTAATTTTATGTAAGTCACCTACTTGGATTTACCTTACCCGGTTGTAAAACCGTTTTCAAGTCGTTATACTTAAAAAGTCTTAAATCACAAACTCCGAAGGGACTGAAAACTTGATGAATAAGACGAAAAAATGGTTGGTTTTAGGGTTAGGTTTGAGCATGGTACTGAGTGCGGGACTCGTTGGTTGCGGGAAATCCTCGACTCAGGCAACGGCTCAACAGGCAACAAAGAAAAAGACGCTCATCGTGGCGACTTCCGGGACACTCTACCCGACGTCGTTTCACGATCCAAAGTCCAAGAAGCTAACGGGCTTTGACGTCGAAGTGGTCAAGGCGGTGGCCAAGGGGCTCCACAAGAAGGTCGAATTCAAAGAACTCGGCGTGGATGGCCAACTGACCGCAGTCAAGACGGGTAAGGCTGACATCGCCGCAAACGATTTTGGCCTGTCTCCCGCCCGGAAGAAGGACTTCGCCTTATCGACGGTCTACAAGCACTCCTTCAGCAGCCTGGTGGTCCGGGATAAGAACGATTCCGGAATTCACTCCTGGGCAGACATCAAGGGGAAGAAGGCGGCCGGTGAAGCGGGGACCAATTACCAACGCCTTGCGCAACAGCTAGGCGCGAAGTTGGTCAACTACGACAACGTCTCCAACGACGTCTACATGCGCGACGTCAAGAATGGCAAGACCGACTTCATCATGAACGACTATTACCTGCAAAAATTGGCTCTGGCCGCAACGCCGCACAGCCAGTTGCACATCGCCAAAGGCTTATACTTTACCACTAGCGATGACGGTAGTGGTGTCGGCATGCTGATGAAGAAGGACAACACCGCCTTGCGGAAACAAATCGACAAAGAAGTCAAGGTGCTGTTGAAGAACGGGACCATCAAGAAGCTGGCCGTCAAGTACTACGGGGCCGACGTCACCCAGCAGCCCAAGGTTCACATCTCCAAGAACTTCAAGATCAAGTCACAGTACAACGGCCAATAACCAGTTAGGGGGCGGACACCATGCTCCATGACTTTACCATTCCGGGGTTCTTTAACGCCCCGCTCGCTTGGTCCTCGGTACCCCAGATTCTAAGGGGCCTACCGATGTCGGTATACCTGACAGCCGTGGCCTTTCTCTGTGCACTGATTCTCGGACTCTTCTTAACATTGGCCCAACTCAGTCACTGGCGCCTGCTTCACGGCATCGCGCGGTGCTACATTTCATTCATGCGCGGGGTGCCCATGTTAGTGGTGCTCTTCATTGTCTACTTTGGGTTCGGCGCAAACGCCCTGCCAGCGGCGATCATCTCGTTTACGGTGGTCTCCTCGGCGTTCGTCTCCGAAGTCTTTCGGTCCGCCTTTATGGGAATCGACCCCGGCCAGTACGAAGCCGCCTATTCCTTAGGCCTCTCCTACCCCAAGGTCATCCGCTACATCATCTTGCCTCAGGCCCTCCGAATCGGGCTACCGGCGCTCGGGAACATTCTGCTCGATATGTTTAAAAGCACATCGTTAGCGGCCATGATCACGGTCTCCGAGATGTTCATGCAGGCCAAGATTGTCGCGGGGGCTAATCAGGACTACATGACCATCTACATCACGATTGCCGTTCTTTACTGGCTGTGTTGTGTCGTCCTGACGGCGGGGCAAAACTGGCTAGAGCGACACTTAGATTACGACCGCCGCGCCAAGCAAGCCACCAATTAAGTCATGAAAAAAGCTTGTCCTTACCGGGACAAGCTTTTTTGAACCCCTAATTTAACCGCCGACCAAGCCCTATGCATCCCGTACGCTAAGGTAAAGGCCAGTAACCAGGTCCCCAAGTAACACGTCAGCATCCGAGGCACCAGCGGCCAGGCCGTGGTGAGCGACCAGAGTAGCGTCAGCCAAAAGACATGGCCTAAAAACGCCCGGTAAGCGTAGGTCGCCAGCCAGTGAATCCCGTTGACGGTGCGCCCCCAACGGCTGATCTGTCGGAAGCCCACCAGTGCAATCAGCAAAATAATCGCGAACGAATATAGCGTCGCCGACCACTGATAGTAGCTGGCGTCAGCCAACTGAACGGGCAACCCCCGGTCGAGCAACTGCCAGGTCAGCCACCCGTAGGCCCCCGCCACAACTGCCAATAGCCCCCACCGATACCGGTCAAGCCATTGCGTCCACCGGGTCCCGCCACTGGCTAAGGTCCCGGCCACCCCGTACGGCAAAAAACTTAGACAGATGCGGTCGACTAAGTACGTCGAAAAGTGGGGAAAGGCCGCTAACCAAGCGGCGTACACGACAAACGTCACCCCCAAGGCCCACCAGGAGCGATGGGCTTGCGTCCCACACCACCGCGCCAGCCACCAAAAAGCGGGCATTACAATGATGAACTGGAGCATCATGCTGTTATACCAGAGGTGGGGTGCCGCATTCCCGTTGACGAACTGCCACAGAAAGCGCCGTACATCGTGGTAGGCTTGGTGCTCCTGCACTTGGGGAATCACCACCAAGTAGGCTAGCGTCCACCAAATGGTCGGCACGAACATGGCATGCCACTGCTGTCGGTAATAGTCCCGGTAAGCCCAGGTCGGCCGGTCTCGATAATGGCGCAGAATCGTATACAAGATGCCGAAGATGAAGGCTGGCGCCGTGAACTTGACGGCATCGTAAACCAGGCCCATCCCCCATTGCTGCCCCGCCGTGGGGGCTTGCGCCATTCCCAAGCCCAGTACCGACTGGATCATCACCAGGGTACACGCCGTTGCCTTGAGGTAATCGCCAATATCCGTTTGTCCTGCTACCCGTCTTGCTTGCAAATCCTCACCCCACTAAAAAAGGGGCACCCCTGTCGGAGCCCCCCAAAAACATCTGAATCATTACTGCTGTTGCTTTTGAATCGGCGAGCGGAAGAGTTGATCCACTGGCTGTTCGTGATAAATCAGGTTGATGGCCCGACCAAATAACTGGTCAACGGACATGATCTCGAACTTATCGCTTTGCTTTTCTTCAGGAATCTGAATCGAATCGGTGACGACCACCTTTTCCAACTCGGAATCGTTGATCCGTTGCGTCGCATCCCCCGAAAGGACCGGGTGCGTGGCACAGGCAAAGACGTCCGCCGCGCCAGCCTTCTTCAAAGCTCCTGCGGCCACCGTAATCCGAACCGCCGTGTCAATAATGTCATCAACTAAGATGGCGTGCTTGCCTTGAACGCTCCCAATCACGGCTTCTGGGTGAGCGGCATTCTCCGTTTCACTCCGGTTATCGATGATGGCGATGGGGGTCCCCAATAGCTCGGCTAGCCGCCGGGCCCGACTCACACCAGCATGATCCGGCGCCACCACGACCGTGTTGTCCGCCGTTAACTTGGACTGACCTTCAAAGTAGCTCGCCAGCAACCGGTCACTCTGTAAGTGGTCGACCGGAATATCGAAGAATCCTTGTAACTGGGCTGCGTGCAAGTCCAGGGCAATCACCCGATCCACCCCGTCCATCTGTAACATGGAGGCGACCAACTTCGCCGTAATGGGTTCACGGGAACGTGCCTTCCGGTCAGCCCGTGAGTAGCCGTAGTACGGAATGACCACGTTGATCTTCTCCGCACTGGCCCGCCGTGCAGCGTCGACCATGATCAACAGCTCCATCAAATTCGTATTAACGGGATCCGAGACGGACTGAATCAAAAACAGTTCATCCCCCCGGATACTCTCGTCGATACTGATTTGAATCTCACCGTCACTAAAATGCTTAATTGTCGCCTTTCCTAATTCAACGCCAGCTGCCTGGGCAATCTTTTCGGCTAAGGGACGATTCGAGTTCAGGGCAAATACTTTCAATTTACCCGCTTCGACCTGTTCTGACATAACAGCCTCCTAAAGTTCTAACTGCGTTCATGAAGTCTTACTTGCTTTTATTATCGCAATTTCGGCCGGGAAACGCAACGATTTACCGAACACTTTTAGTGCTTCCTCATAAATTGTTGGGGAGTTACCCCCTGCATGCCAATCATGGGATCAATGCCGCCCGTTAAGACCAACTGGGGCGTCAACCGGTAATCCTTGGGCGTCGGCGTGGCGGTCGCTGCCGGTTCTGGCGTTGTAGGCGTCTTCGGTGTCGCCGAAGGATCAGCCACCGTCGACTCAGTTTCTTCAGTCATCGCTTCAGAATCTGACTTGACCGGCTGATCTGGCGCTAAGACCGCTTGAATCCGGGCCGTCAACGTGGTGTGCCGGTTGACCGACAGGTTCTCGACACAGGTCCGAAAGGCTTGGGGTTCACCAATCAGAATCAGCATATCGGCTGCTCGCGTGACCGCCGTGTACAGCAAGTTCCGTTGCAACATTCGACTATACTGGCTGACCATCGGGAGGATCACCAACTTAAACTCCGACCCCTGCGACTTGTGGATCGACATACAATAAGCCAGTGTGAGTCGGTTCCAATCGTTACGCGCGTAGGTCACTTCGGTCTGCTCGAACGCAATCGTCAACTGGTCGCTCTTGACCTTACTATGTGGTGCCTTAGCTAAGTCGATTCCCGTAATGGTCCCAATGTCGCCATTGAAGACGTTGTTTTCCGGACTGTTAACCAGGTGCAAGACCTTGTCGCCGATGCGGAACTTCTGTTGCCGAAAATCGACTTCCTTTTGCTGCGCACGGATTTTGGGATTCAAGATTTCCTGCAAGATCTGGTTCAACCGGTCGATCCCCGCGACTCCGCGGTACATCGGGGCTAAGACCTGAATATCCGCCGCCGTGAATCCCTTTTGGTGAGCTTTAGCCACGATCTGGTCGATCACCGACCCGACCTGGTTCGCGTGACAAGCGATAAACGACCGGTCCTTTTGATTCTGTGTGAAGTCTGGCGGCAGTTGCCCGTTCTTGATGGCGTGGGCCAGCGGAATGATCGACGACCCATCCCCCTGCCGGTAAATCGTATCCAACTGAATCTTACTCAGATGAGGACTATCGAGGAGGTCGTGAAAGACCTGGCCCGGTCCCACGGAAGGCAGCTGGTCCTTATCGCCGACTAAGACCACTTGCATCCCCACAGGAACCGCACGCAACAGCACCTTCATCAGGGAAACGTCGACCATCGACGTCTCATCGATGATCAAGAGTCCCCCCTCGAGGTCCTTGGTCGTGGCAGCGTCTAGGTCGTCCTCCCGTCCGGTTAACCCTAACAGGCGGTGAATCGTACTGGCGGGTAACCCGGTGGTCTCGCTCATGCGCTTAGCCGCGCGGCCGGTAGGCGCCGCCAATAAAATTGGAAATGGTTTTTCTTTATATTGATTAATATCTAACGACAACTCGTTGAGCCGCGCGTACAACTGGACCAACCCCCGAATAATGGTGGTCTTCCCGGTCCCCGGCCCCCCGGTCAGCAACATGACCTTGGCCTGAATCGCCGCAATCAACGCCGCCGTCTGGGAGTCATCGTAGACGATGGCCAACTGTTTCTCAACAATCCGCAACTGCTTACGAATTGCCGCTTCATTAAACTTTTCCGCGGGATCTTGGTCCGCTTGCAACAGCCGGTTCAGGTGCTCGGCAATCTGCCACTCCGCGTCATACAGCGGCTTTAGGTAGATTCGTTGCTCATCCCCCACGACCTTCTGCTGCTTGGCTAGCGTCAGCAGTTGGTCCGCCAAAAGTTGGGGTTGTAACCGAACGTTGCGGCTATTCTCCAAGAGGCTCAGCGTCTGCGTCAGCAAGGGCTTGGCCGTGGTGTAGGTATCGCCGTTCGCCACGGATAAGTCCCGCAAGGTCTGTAGGAGTCCCGCACGAATCCGCTCCGGTCGGTCCGGGGCGTACCCTAATTGCGTGGCAATCTGGTCAGCCCGCTTGAAGCTGACTCCGGTAATATCTTCGGCCAACTGGTAAGGATTCTCGTGAATCACGTCTAGGGTCTTCTCCTGATACCGGTTATAGATGGCCGCCGCTAACGTGCTCCCGAAGCCGTACCCGTTGAGCCCAATAATGATCTGTTCCATGCCGTTATTGGTCTGCAACTGGCTGATCAGCGTCTGCGTGACTTTCTCAGACAGGCCCAATCCCGCTAACACGTGATGATCGTTTAAAATCTTCTCGATTGTGTCAGGGCCCAACGCATCCACGATCTTTGTGGCCGTCTTCTTCCCCAGCCCCGGGAAGTCCTCACCGCTTAAGTAAGCGATGACCCCACTCCGCGACGTCGGGGTCTCGTTTTGATAGTTGTCCGCTTGGAACTGCACCCCGTACTTGGGATGCTCGACTTTTTTACCCGTAAACCGGTAAGTCACGTCGTCCTTGATATCGGCGAAGTTTCCCGTGACCACAATCTCGTCTTCATGCCAGTCTAAACTGGTCTCGCTGATCTTAATCAGCATGACCTTGTAAAAACTGTCGTTACTGGCAAAAAAGACCGCACTGACCGTCCCAACGACGTAGTCCGCTTGCGCTCCCTGATTCGCTGCCAATAAGTCCAAAGATTCGGTTGCCATACCCGTTACTCCTTTTTCTTGCGCTGTGCGTCAACAAACTTTTCAATCTCCGTCAGGCGCTTTTGCCCCTTCGCGTAGTACTGGGGATCAGCTGCCTTGGCTCGGGCAAAGTAAGCCGCGTAAGGTTCACCCTGCACCATCGCCACTAACCCCCGGTCGAAGTTGGCGGGACCGTTCTGCGCGTCTTGGCTGAGAATCTGGTCATAATAGTGGCCCGCTTGCGCCATATCACCGACCGCTAAGAGATTTTCCGCTACGACCTGCAACGTTGCTGGGTCTTGGGGTTGGCTCGCTAGTGCGGTCAACGCAAAGGCCAGGGCCCGCTTATGGTCGCCATTGGCCATGTGCGACTGGGCGATCATCAGATACCCCGCTCCCTTGAGTTGTGCGTTCAACTGGTCAAACTGGGCAATGGCCTTAGGATAGTCCTGGGCCGCGTAGTAGACGTTACCCAGTCCGTAGTGCAACCGTTCCACAGCGTCCGGACGTTCCGCGAAGAGCCCTAAGGCCTTCATCAGAAGCTCTTCAGCCTGCGCATAAGACTGCAGGTCCACCAATGCGGTCGCCAATTCATAATAGGGTTCAAAGTCCCCCGGGTGACTGGTAATCTGTTGGACCAGCCGGTGGACTAGGGCTTCCGAACGTTGCTTGGCTGCCGCTCGGTGACCCGTTTGCTTTTCTTCTGTCATTTTATTCAATCCTTTAAATCGTGTCCGTGGGGGAAGGCGTCGCCGTGAGGAAACTGGTATTGTTCCAATCGACCAGGTCAAAGTGCTGCCCGTCTTGGGTCTCTAACACCGTTACACTGGTATTGCGAATCCCGCCCCGCTTGCGTAGGTCAGCTAACGGCGTCCCCAGTAAGGCGTTGATCTCGGCATTTAACGCCGCACCATGGCTGACAATCAACACGTTGTCGTCATCATGCGGATTGTCACGCACGATGCGTTGAATTGCCGGCGTCATCCGGTCAATCACCTGCGTAAACGTCTCGCCCCCGATTCGGTCCGTCACGTACCGGTCCGGATGGTTGCGAAAGGCGTCCAGTTCGGTCGGGTACTGCTGCTGAATTGCCGTAAAGGTCTGCCCCTCTAAGGCGCCCAAGTGAAATTCTTCTAAGCGACTCAGTAACGTTAACGGAATCCGCTGATGCAACTCCCGCACCACGTGCTGAGCCGTGACCCGGGCGCGCTTGATAGGACTCGCGTAAGCGTGCCGAAAGGGGATGTCTTGCAAGTAATGGCCGACCTGGGCCATCTGCTGATAGCTTTCCGGCAACAGGGGCGAATCACCGCCGGCACCCTGAAAACGCCCTTCTAAATTCCACTGTGTCTTTCCGTGACGAATAAAATAGAGTTTCACTTCGGCATCGTCCTTCCACGTTAATTTTTCGTAATCCTTACATATTATGACAGTTTTTCGCTGGTTTTCAAAGTCCTTCCTCCGCGTCCCGCCAGAATCTTTTCCCACTAGAAAAGCCCCGCTCACGACAATCGCCGTAAACGGGGCTATGCTTCAAGACTAGATTAACTGTAACTGACGCTCAGCGTTGTACGCAGCGTCAATAATGGCGCTACCTAAGCACTCATTGCCGTTATAGAAGACCACAGCCTGACCAGGCGTGATTGCCCGGGCTGGGTCGTCAAACTCAACGGTGACCTGCTGGCCGTCATCACTTAAGTGAACCGTCACACCAGTATCCTTTTGCCGGTAGCGGAACTTCGCCGTGCAATGGAAGTCACTGCCCCGGTCGATCGTGTTGACCCAGTGAATGTCGGAAGCAGACAGATGCGTCGCGTAGAGGTGCGGGTTATGGTAACCCTTGCCCACGTACAGGATGTTTTGCTTCAGATCCTTGCCAATCACGAACCAAGGCTCGTTATCGATTCCGTCACCGCCGATGCCTAAGCCCCGACGCTGACCAATCGTGTAGTACATCAACCCAGCATGCTCACCCTTGACTTCACCGTCAACGGTCATCATCTTGCCGGGCTTAGCTGGTAAGTATTGCTTCAAGAAGTCCTTGAACTGACCCTTCTCACCAATAAAGCAAATGCCCATGGAATCGGGCTTCTTAGCCGTAGCCAAGCCAGCGTCTTCGGCCATCTGCCGTACTTGCGTCTTCTTGACCAAGTCCCCGATTGGGAACATGACCCGGTCCAACTGCTCAGCGGATAACTGACTCAAGAAGTAGGTCTGATCCTTATTCTGGTCAACGGCCCGCAGCAAGTGGTTATGTCCATCAGCATCCCGCGTCAACTGCGCGTAGTGCCCCGTTGCGATGTAGTCCGCACCCAGCTCCAAGGCGTAATCCAAGAACGCCTTGAACTTGATCTCCTTGTTACAGATAACGTCCGGATTAGGGGTCCGGCCCTTCTTGTACTCATCCAAGAAGTACGTGAACACGCGGTCCCAGTACTCCTTCTCAAAGTTGACCGAGTAATATGGAATCCCGATCTTAGCGGCAACTTTGGCCACGTCCTTGTAGTCTTCGGTAGCGGTGCAGACACCGTTCTCATCCGTGTCGTCCCAATTCTTCATGAAGACGCCCACGACATCGTAACCCTGCTGCTTAAGCCGCAACGCCACGACGGAGGAATCAACACCACCACTCATACCTACAACAACGCGCGTTTGGCTGTTGTCTTGCATGGTATCACCATCATTTCTATCAGATTCTGGAGAATCTACGAGTTGAAGGTCGCACAAGTCCAGTATTAATCAGTGTACCCATTTGCTCCCTATTTTGCAAGCCTGGTGTTTCTTTTCCCAGGTCCCCCACTTTTCAAGGCGCAGGCTGTGGCCATCATCCACCTTACCGGGACCTAAAGAAACCGGCCCCGAGGCCCCCATTCGCAAAATGACCGCCCCTCACCCGGTCAAGCCCAGGTAACGGACGGTCATTTTCCTACGTTGCCAAGGTCGTGGCAACGCAAGGGGCCCTCAAACTAACGGAACCCCCACTACTTTTTCTGTAAGATTTCACGATCCATCAGGTTCTGGAGAATAAAATGGTACTGTTCCACGTTCCCCTCGGCGTGCGCACCTTTGAAGATGTTGACGCGCCGATTACCCGAGGCGTTGGTCGTTGCCATCTTGAACCCACTGAGGTCCTTCGCAATCGTAATCTTTAACATCTGATTCTTATTATAAGGAGAGGTCGGATCTACGGAGCGCTCCAACGTATAGTTGCCGGCATTCGACACCTGAAAACCCACGTCCTTTAGGGCGTAAGCCTTCACGTTAGGATGCAATTCGTAGGTATCCGTATCTCCTTCGATCTTCATGGCTTTTTGAAAGAGCACGTTACTTCACTCCTTTAGTATGCTTTAACCGTTCCACAATTGCCGCAACGTTCTTAATAAACGCGTCGAGATCCGCCGTAGTGGTGTACGCGCCGAAGGACAACCGAATCGACTCGGCAATCCGGGGACTGTCGGCCCCAAACATGGCGGTCAGAACGTGTGACGGCTCAATCGACCCGGCCGTGCAAGCCGAGCCCCCTGAAACCGCGATGCCGGCAAGGTCCAGATTAGTCTGCATGACATAAGTCGATACCCCTTTGATCCAGAGATTCAACACGTGGTTTAAGTTCTCACCATCCAGCGACCCGTTCACGTCAAAGTCAACGCCCGCTCGGGTCAGGCCATCGACTACGTATTGCTTGAAGTCGTGGTATGTCTGCTGACGCTTCTCCTTAACCTCCGGTGTCAAAGCCTTGACCGCTGTGGCAAAGCCAGCAATTGCCGGGACATTTTCAGTCCCAGCCCGCCGCTTCTTCTCCTGGTCGCCCCCCTTAACAAAGCTCGGGAAGTTGATGCCTTCACGCTTGTACAGGAAACCCATCATCTTCGGGCCGTTCAGCTTGTGGGCGGACGTTGATAGCAAGTCGATATGATCGCGTTGGACGTCGATGTCGAGCAGGCCGTACGCCTGCACCGCGTCCGTGTGGAACCAAGCTTGGTGGTCCTTTAAGATCTCACCGATCTCATGAATCGGCATCCGGCTCCCCACCTCGTTGTTCCCCATCATGATGGAAACTAGAATCGTATCATCCCGCAAGGCGGCCTTAAAGTCGTCTAGGCTGATGCGCCCATGCTCATCTACGGGCAGGTAGGTCACGTCAAACCCGCGCTTTTCCAAAGCCTTCATGGGTTTTAAGATGGCCTCGTGTTCAACGGCCGTGGTGATCAGGTGCTCGCCCAAATCTTGACGGGCTAATGCTGTCTGGGTCACCGCCGTATTATCACTTTCGGTCCCCCCACTGGTAAAGATGATTTCCTCATCGTTAGCCGCATGAATGCTGTCCGCAATCACCTGCCGACTATTCTCCATAATTGTGTGGGCCTCTCGACCTAACCCATAAAGGGTCGATGCGTTGCCATAGACATTGGCCATCTTATCCGTCATCTCCGCCAGAACCGCTGGGGACATTGGCGTCGTCGCCGCATTGTCTAAGTAAATCTCCTTCACACCCAAAACCTCCTAAACCTTAGGTTACTTCTGCTGATCGGCGAACAGGGCTAATAACATCTGCGCTGAACGCTTCCCAGCCTCAATAATAAACTCGTCAAAATCAACACCAGAATTGTTATCGGCGGTATCGGACATCGCGCGAACGACCAGGTAAGGGACGTCGAATTGGTGAGCTACTTGACCCACCGCGGCGCCCTCCATTTCCCCGGACAATGCGTCTGGGAAGTGTTCCAAGATGGGCTTGGTGGCAGCCGGACCGTTCAAGAATTGGTCACCAGTCACGATCAACCCGCGCTTCGTGGTCAGCCCCGTCTGCTTGGCTGCGGTCTCCAACTTGTCGCCCCAGTCCTTTGAAGCCGTAAACCGGGCCGGTTGTTGTGGCAATTGGCCGTATTCGTACCCGAACGCCCGGGCGTCCGCATCGTGGTAAGCCGTTTCCGTTGAAATCACCACGTCCCCGATCTTCAACCCGCTGGCTAAGGCCCCGGCTGACCCAGAATTGATGACCACATCAACGTTAAATTGGGTAATCAGTAAAGCCGTGGTCAACCCGGCTTCGACTTTCCCAATTCCAGAACGCACTAACACCACGGCTTGGTCGTGGATGGTCCCTTGATAAAATTCCACCCCATGAATACTCGTGGTTTGTTCGTCTTGCAAGGCCGCCTTAAGCTCCTTGATTTCTTCTTCCATGGCACAAATAACTCCAAAAGTCATTCCAGCTGGTCACTCCTTCTAAAATTCAACAAAAAATAGAATCAAAAAGACCGCCACGATGCCTAAAACCAACCAAAAAATGGCCCAGTTCAACCGTCGCTTCAGTCGTTGTTCCTTTAATTCCGCAGACGTAGGGGTTGGTTCATCGGGCCCCACGTCTCCCGGTTCATCCTCAACGGGATGTTCACGCGCATACTTACGCTCTACGGCAACGCGCTTACGGTCGCGCTCAGCAAACTCGCGTCCCGCGGCTTCCTGTTCGCGGCGATAATCTGCTCGCGTCTTGGGCAAGTCGTCATCCGACTGCCAATCATGTTGACTCACAAGGCGTCACCTACTTCTGTAAGAGCCAGTAATAAATGGCCGTAATCGTCTTCGCGTCGTTGATCTCGCCACTGTCGATCATGGCTCGGGCTTCCGCCTTAGTCACCGTCAACAGTTCCAGATTCTCGCCTTGGTCCCGCGGTAATTCCGTAGTGACCGGCTTGAGGTCCGTCGCCATGAAGAGCGTCATATACTCATCAGAAAAGCCGACACTGGAATAGAATCCCGTGATACGCTTTAACGTTCCGGGTTCGTAACGAATCTCTTCGTTCAATTCCCGCCGGACGGCATGTTCAATATTATGCGCATCCCGTTCGTCTAACTTTCCCGCCGGAATCTCCAGCGTGGCCGCCGCAATTGGGGCCCGCCATTGCCGTTCCAGAATCATGTGGTCGGGGTCCGTCAGGGCTAGAATGCCCACCGCCCCCACGTGGTGCACGACCTCACGAGTCGCCGATTCACCGTTCGGGAGCCGAACCTGTTGCCGTTCAAGCTTAACAATTACACCGTCGTATAACGTTTCACGTGATTCAACATGTTCTTCTAAGTCCATGGTTATGCCTCCTCGTTCGTTGTGTCATCCACTGGCGTCACTTTAGCCGCCTGCGGGCCACGTTGGCCTTGAACGATTACGAACTGGACGGTTTGCCCGGCTTCAAGCTTCCGAAACCCGTCACCCAGGATTCCCGTGTAGTACACGAAAACATCGCCATCGGCTGGGGTGGTAATAAACCCAAAACCGCGTTGCTCATTATAACTTTTTACTTTTCCGGTTAACATTCGCTGGACTCCTTCCCATACATACTGCAGATTATACGCGTTTTCCAGAATCCCCGCAAACCGCACCCCTCAACGCCAAAACGGGTAACCGACACCACTGGCGTCAGTTACCCGTTTTGCTTAAAGCGTTAAGATTCACTTAATCATGGTTTAGGCTTACTTCTCGTCAAAACCTTCCGTCGCCGTTTCCGGGAAGTTCTCCCGTACAATGGCGGCACACCGCGCACAGAAGTCAGGGTAAGCACTGTCGCTCCCGACATCTTGCTTGATCAACCGGCACCGCTGACACTCTTGGCCCTCGGCCGGTGTGACCTTGATGGCTACATCGCCAAAGTCAACGGCATCTTCTGGCTTCTGGTCGTAAGTTGCCAGGTCCAAACCGGAAACCAACAGAATCTGTTGAACGTTCACGTCCAACTGATCCAGCATCGCTTGGACGTCCGCGTTCACGTACAGGTCCAGGTGGGCTTCAGCAGCCTTCCCGATCAACTTCGCGTTCCGGGCTTCTTCCAACGCCTTCAAGACGTCACTCCGCAGCTTCATGAATTGGGCCCAAGTTGAGGGTTCCCCATCGGCAGCCACTTCGTTTACGGTTGGCAGATCCATGACCGCTGGCATCTCTGCCAATTGGACAAAGTCTTCTGGCTCCTTCAAGAAGGTCCAGATTTCTTCCGTCGTGTGTGGCAGGATTGGCGTTAACAGCTTGGTCAACGTCACCGCAATCTGGTAGAAGACCGTCTGCATAGACCGCCGAGCCGGACTGTTCTGCGCTTCAATGTACAGAACGTCCTTGGCAAAGTCTAAGTAGAAAGCGGACAATTCGGTAATTACGAAGTTCATCAATTCCTTGTAGATGCTCAAGAAATCATAGTGGTCGTAATGGTCCTCAACACTCTTGGTGAATTCGTTCAACCGGTAGAGCATGTGACGATCAACGGCGGTCAAGTCGTCCACGGCCACAGCATCCGTCTTAGGATCGAAATCACTGGTGTTGGCCAACAGGTAACGCATCGTGTTCCGCAGCTTCTTGTAGCTATCGGAAATCTTCACGAAGGCTTCCGTTGAGACCCGCACATCGGCAGACGTATCTACTGACGTGACCCAGAGCCGGACAATGTCGGCCCCCATCTTCTTGATGATTTCACTTGGCGCAATCGTGTTCCCCAAGGACTTAGACATCTTGTGACCGTCCTTATCCAAGGTGAACCCTTGTGAAACGACCTGTTTGTAAGGCGCCTTGCCTTCAGCCGCAACACTGGTGATCAGACTGGAGTTGAACCAACCCCGGTACTGGTCTGACCCTTCCAAGTAGAGGTCGGCCGGGTAGACCAAGTCGTCCCGTTCGGCCAAGACCCCTTGGTGGGAAGTCCCAGAATCGAACCAGACATCCATGATGTCGGTTTCCTTCGTGAACTGACCGTGCGGTGAATGTTCGTTGGTGTAGCCTTCTGGTAACAGATCCTTCGCATCCCGGTCAAACCAAACGTTCGACCCGAACTTGCCGAACAGATCGGCAACGTGATTGATGGTTTCCGTTTCCAAGATTGGCGTCCCATCTTCCGCGTAGAAGATAGGCAGCGGAACACCCCAGACCCGTTGCCGGGAGATGACCCAGTCGCCCCGGTCCTTGATCATGTTGGCTAAGCGCCGTTGACCCCAATCCGGTTGGAACTTAACGTCCTTTAAACTGTCAAGGATCTCATCGCGGACCTTATCCACGGACGCGAACCATTGTGGCGTTGCCCGGAAGATGACCGGCTTCTTGGTCCGCCAGTCAAACGGGTAACTGTGTTCGTAAGGCATGTACTTGAGTAAGGCATTCGCTGCCTTCAACTTGTCCAGCGCAATCTGGTTGGCATCTTCGTAGAAGACCCCTTTAAAGTCCGGACCAGCCTCTTCAGTCATGTACCCCTTATCGTCCACGGGTACCAGTACTGGCAAGTGGTAAAGGGCACCGACGTTAAAGTCGTCTTCCCCTAATCCTGGCGCCGTGTGAACTAACCCGGTCCCAGAATCGGTCGTCACAAAGTCGCCTAACATCACGACCAGCTTCCGATCAGCAATGAACGGGTGTTGCGCCGTGATGTTTTCCAGGTCTTGCCCCATGACCGTCTTCAACGTTTGTACGTCTTCCCAGCCGAACCGTTCAGCGTTTTCCGCCACTAAGGAACTGGCCAGAACGAACTTCCGGTCATCCCCAGCTGGTTGCACCACTGCGTATTCGATACCGGCATCGATCGTGATTCCTTCAGAAGCAGGAATCGTCCAAGGCGTCGTGGTCCAGACCACAAAGTAAGTATCGTCATCTAAGACGCCCTTACCGTCCACCACTTGTTCCGCGTAGAAAGCGGATGGTGACGTGACGTCGTGGTATTCCACTTCGGCTTCCGCCATCGCGGATTCAGAAGACCAGGACCAGTAAACCGGCTTCTTGCCCCGGTAAATCAGTCCCCGTTCAGCCATCTTACCGAAGACCCGCACTTCAGCGGCTTCGAATTCTGGCTTCAACGTCAGGTACGGGTTGTCCCAATCGGCAGAGACGCCTAACCGCTTGAACCCATCCCGTTGCTGGTCCACTTGCTTCAAGGCGTATTCCCGACACAGGTCCCGGAATTCGGAAGTGGACATCTTCTTCCGGTCATAACCGGCCTTGGTCAGTTGTTGTTCAATCGGCAAGCCATGCGTATCCCATCCCGGAACGTACGGCGCCCGGTAACCACTCATGGACTTGTAACGCACGATGATGTCCTTAGAGATCTTGTTCATCGCGTGGCCCATGTGGATGGGGCCATTCGCATACGGCGGCCCATCGTGTAAGATAAAGGTCGGTTTCCCTTCGTTCAGTTTCTGGCGAGCTTGATACAACTTGTTATCTGCCCAGGCTTTTTGGCGATCAACTTCCTTGACCGGCAAATTACCGCGCATTTTGAACTTGGTCTTACCCAGGTTCAGCGTGTCTTTAATTCGCATACCAGCAATTCCTCCTTGCATATTCTCTACTCACGGTCGATCAACCGGTGAGCTCAAGCTTACGCCTCAGCTCACCGGTCCATCCCCGTTGCCTTACTCTTCTCATCAACGCCAAACAAAAAACGACCTCGTCACAAGGGACGAAGTCGTTCGTGGTACCACCCAATTTTAGAAATCATCTTATGTAGAAAATTTCCCTCAAAGCCGTAACGGGGCTATCCGCCGTGACCTACTACCTTCAATCACGGAGCATCGGAGAGTGATGACGAACACCTGCTGACTGCTCGGGCTTCCACCAGTTCCCGATTCGCTGTAAGTCTTCAGAATTCGTTGGGTCTCTCCAGACCAGTTTTAGTGTTTGTCGTAATGTTCTTGATCGTTATCTGGGAAGATAACCACCGTTTCTTGACTCGCGTCACCACTGTCAGTTACGGGCGTTTCCGTCACCTGAGCGGCCGCGTCATCGACCTGCGGTGCTTCTGAGTTTACGCCTTGGTCCGCAGCCTTGTCAAGTCGGTCGCCTACGACCTTCTTGATTTCCTCGTAGCTGGACATGGAGCCTTCCTTTAACAGGCTATCCCAGTCGTTGGATTTAACAACTTCCAGCTGACTTTCCAGCATGACCTGCAGCCGTTGCCGAAAGACCCGGGTACTCTTCTTCAAATCATCCGTTTCGACCGCTAACTTCTTGGCCCGTTTCGAGGCCTCGTTCATGATTTGATTACCCTTGTTGGTGGCTTCAGAAACAATGTCAGAGCTCTGCTTTTGGGCTTCGCGGATAATAATTTCCGATTCCTTTTGGGAGTTTGCCTTCACCTTATCGGCAGCTTCCTGCGCGACTAAGATGGATTGGTTCAGTGAATCTTTGAGATCGTTAAAGTACTTCAACTTTTCGTTGGCAGCATCTAACTGTTCTTCCAATTCCTTGTTGTGGTTCAACGTGATCTGGTAATCCTTAATCACTTGATCCAAGAAGTCATTGACCTCATCAACGTTGTAACCACGCATTTTCGTGCCAAACTCTTTATTATGAATATCTAATGGACTTAGTACCATCGTACGATTCCCTCCACATCTATTTCTTCAGCACCGACAGGACGACGCGAATCTTCTCTTTCTTGGTGCGGCCAGCCACTTCGTCCAACCGAATCCGACCAAACCCGCGCACCGAGACCAGGTCGGCCACGGCTAATTCGTAATCCGGCTTCTCCGTGTCCGCCCAGTTGACCCGAATCTTCCCGGCCTCAATCAGTTCTTTGGCCCGGTGCCGAGACAAATGAAACCCTGAGCCAACAATGTTATCCAACCGCAAAGACGACAACGTCGCCGTCTCCGGCGTCCATTCATCCATGGGGCGTACCCGGCTCTCCCAGTCGGCCAAGACTAACCGGGCCTTGACCCGGCCAATGCGGTCAATCTGATTGCTTAGGTAGTTGACCATGTTGGTCTCCGTGATCAGTTGCCAGGTCTGGCCGTCCGTTAAGATGTCGCCCACGATTTCCCGCTCGATTCCAGACCCCAGAAGTGTTCCCAAAATCTGACTATGGTGTAACGTGGCAAACTTAACCGGATAATCGACCCGAACTAAGGACAGTTCGAAATCCGTGATCGTGGGTTCATAATACGCCGGATAAAACAGCGCGCGTTGCATCTCGGCACCCGGGTAACCCCCATTGAACCGCACCGCGATATCAGCCCGTCGCGCCAGTGTCGTGGCGACGTAGACCTGCCGGGGGTTCAGAAAATGCGTCAAGACGGGGCGATACTCGTCTTGGACCTGCTGTAACCAATTGCCGACTGCCGCAATGAAGGGCGCCTCATCCGGCCGAAAGTGCTGGGTAATGTTCTCATCCACGACCGACGACTCCTCTCCGTTAACTCAACATGAGATTGATCAGCATGCCTTCCAGCGCGTACAACCCATACTGAACCAACGTTAACACCACGATGGCCACGACCGGGCCAAAGCCCAACGGCCCCAGCGCAATCCGGTCAAAATAACTTAAGAATGGGTTGACGATGCGTCCCACAAACTGCCCCAGCCGCGATTGGTACGCGCCCGGTAGCCAGCTCATTAAGGCATACACCACAATCAATAGAATATAGGCGCTAATGCACCAATTTAAAACTTTAAAAATGACGCCTACTAGACTTAGCACAGCAACGCTCCTTTATGATGTGAATTGGGTTCCCAAATTGGCAGCCACGTCCCCGGTCACTTCGAAGTTATGCGGGGTGCACAAAAAGATCTGTTCGCCAATCCGTTTGATTTCTCCGCCGACCGCGAAAGCCGTGCCATTCAGAAAATCAACGATTCGTTGTGCCTGACTCTCATCGACCCGGGCAAAGTTGACGATAACGGCATCGCCATCCGTAATTTGCTTCGCAATTGCTTTCGCATCCGAATAAATTCGTGGTTCGCAGATGGCAATATGACTAGCAGCTGATTTTGCTGAACGCATAGAGACCACCTTCCGAGTATCAACAGGCCGTTGCGGCGCCCCGACCGTCGGTTTGACCGGCGATGCTGGCTCCTGATAGTCTTCGTCATCATAATCATCATCGTTGACGCCAAAAAATTTACTGAGACTAAACTTATCCGCCATGGTTGGCCACTCCTCTCACAACGAACGCTGCTGAGACTACTTCCGCCGCCGCTTAAAGAACGGAGGCGTATCTTCGCCTTGGTTATCGTCCGCCGCAGAATTTTGGTTCGAACTTGGGTTAAAGATATTAAAGTCCGGCTTATCGACTCCTGCAAATTCATCGTTACTGGTTGAGCGCTTCGGTTCTGGCCGGTGCGCTGGTTCGCGAATATCCCAGTTGCCAAATGGATCCGCCTGCTTGGTCGTCGCATTGTTGGCCGCTTGATCATTGGCCCGCGATGCTGGCTGTGCTGGATTGGCTTGCGGGTTGTTCACTCGCCGTGACGTCCGGTTCCGCGCAGCTTCTTTTTCTTCGCGCTTCTTGTCGATTCCAGTCGCAATCACCGTGACCCGCACTTCATCACCGAGTTCTTCGTCAATCGACGTCCCGAAGATGATGTTGACGTCACTGGTGGCGGCGTCGGAGACAATCTGAGAAGCCGCTTGGGCTTCGAACAAGGACAGGTCCGGACCACCGGTAATGTTCAAGAGGACTTGTTCGGCCCCATCGATGGACACTTCCAGTAATGGTGACGAAATGGCCTTCTTAGTAGCATCTTCCGTCCGGTTCTCACCGTTAGCTGACCCGATTCCCATCAACGCAGACCCTTGGTCCTTCATGACCGTCTTAACGTCCGCAAAGTCCAAGTTGACGTAGCCGGGACTCGTAATCAGGTCAGAGATCCCTTGGACCCCTTGCCGTAACACGTTGTCGGCTTCTTGGAAGGCTTCCATCATTGGCGTCTTCTTATCAACGATTTCTAATAACCGGTTGTTGGCAATGATGATCAACGTGTCGACGTTTTCCTTCATTGCGGCGACCCCTTCAGCGGCAAACCGTGCCCGCCGAGGACCTTCAAAACTAAACGGCCGGGTGACAACCCCCACCGTCAAGGCGCCACCTTCCTTAGCAATCTTCGCAACGATTGGGGCCGCACCGTTCCCGGTACCACCGCCCATGCCGGCCGTTACAAAGACCATGTCGGCCCCTTCTAGGGCTTCGGTGATGGCTTCTTCACTTTCTTCAGCGGCCTTCGCCCCGATCTCGGGGTTCGCACCGGCACCTAACCCGCGCGTCAATTTCGGGCCAAGTTGAATCTTAGTCTCCGCCTTAGAGGCTTCCAAGGCTTGGACGTCCGTGTTGGCCACGATGAACTCAACGCCCTTAACGTCTTCGGTAATCATTCGGTTAACGGCGTTGTTACCCCCGCCGCCGACGCCGATAACTTTGATATTGGCGCCGTGATTTTGAGCAGAATCTAATGAGTATTCCATTATGTTTTCCTCCATCTCGCTTTAGTCAAAGAAGTCGCTGAAGAACCTCTTAAACCCTTCGGATCGTTTCTTTTTCGCTTTCGGTCGCTTCTTAGCTGGACGCCGAGTGGCTGACTCGGGTTGGGTCGTTTCCGTGGACGCCGCTGATTCTGCCGCCTCACGTTGCCGCAACTCATCCGTTTCGTCAGCTAACTGGGTCGACCCCGTTAACGCACTCTTGATCAAAAGGTCAATCTCGCTGAGACCACCGAAGTAGTTCACCAGCGCTAGTGCCAGGGTAAACGACGGATGCCGGAGTCCCATCTGATCAGGAACGTAGGCCCGGACCGTCGCGTCGAACTCATCCGTGGCCAACTCCGTGATGCCTGGTAGAGCCGAGACCCCACCGGTCAGGACGATGCCCCCGGGAAGTTCCAGAGCCTGGACCTTATCCAGATTCGTCCGGAGTCGCTTGAAGATCTGATCCAACCGCGCCTCAATGATCTCGGCCAAGTACTTCTCCGAGACCGGCGTTGGCTGACTCTGACCGACCACGTCAACGGGAAACTCATCTTCATCACTGGCTTGCGTGGAATCCGCGTAACCGTAATCACGCTTCAACTTCTCAGCACTATCCAGCGACGTGTTCAAGACCACGGAGATATCCTTGGTAATGAACTGGCCACCCTCTTGATCCACATCAATGTATTTCAATTGATGGTCGTGAATCACAGCAGCCGTTGATTGACCGCCACCCAGATCGATTAGGATAGTCCCAAAGTCTTGTTCGCCATCATTCATGACCATCATGCCTTGGGCCAGCGGATTGATGACCGTACCCCGCAAGTGTAATCCGGCCTGTTCGACCGCCTTACGCGTATTGTGCATAATCGTCTTCGGGCCCGTGAACAGGGTCCCGTGGAGCTCTAGCCGAACACCGACCATGCCCCGGGGATCCTTGATGCCGTCAAACCCATCGACCACAAATTCATCGGGCAAGATGTCCACGACTTCCCGTTCTGGGGGTAAACTTTGAATCAACGCGGCGGCCGCAACGTTACGCACGTCCCGTCCCGTAATTTCACGCGACTGATCGTCAATGGCGATCATGCCGCTGCAAGTTTCAATTTTTAACATGTTAGCCGGAATCCCGACAATAACATCGTGAATTTCGATACTAGCCTTTTCTTCGGCTTGCCGAACGGCGCGCTGGATTGCTTCAGCTGCCTTGTCGATGTCCACAATGACACCACGACTGACACCATTCGAACGTTCATTCCCCACACCAATAACGTTCATTTGCCCTTTTACATTTTCAGCAACAATGACTTTTATTGAGGTGGTTCCTATATCGAGACCTACGTACATCCCTGAATTATCCATAGAAAAAGGAACCTCCTAAGCTAATCGATCTATTAACACGTATGAATTCGCTTTTTCTCCTAATTATTTTTCAGTTTACCACATTTACTAGGGGTTGAAAAAGCCTTATTAGCGCTTTTTAGCGCTGAAATCAAAATGATTTATTTCTTAAACGGTGCAGAGTACGCCCCGACTTCCAAATTGACCACACCCTTTTGCTTCATCTTGCTGGCAATACTAGGATAGTACGCCATCTTGGTCGCAAAAGTGTCGATGCGGGCATAGACTTCGTTCCCGTCGTTCATGAACAAGTGAATCCGGTCTGGATCGGCCTTAGTCGGCGCATCGTGAATCTCACTAATGTTGTGCTTGATTGCCGCTGGTAGCTGCGCATATTGCAGAATCACGCGGTGGAGCGTCTTGGCCGATTTAAAGCTCC
The DNA here is from genome assembly GCF_032197885.1 of Levilactobacillus namurensis. NCBI lineage: Bacteria > Bacillati > Bacillota > Bacilli > Lactobacillales > Lactobacillaceae > Levilactobacillus > Levilactobacillus namurensis. The sequence continues at coordinate 1,661,594 of NZ_CP134159.1, forward strand.
CGTAGACCGGTGTGCCACTCTCGGGCTGCGCGTCTGATTGATGGCTCACGATGCCGTTCTCCAGGACCTCATAATACCGTCCCTGCCGCATCACGTAACCGGCCGTCACGTATTCTACGACCCGCACCCGGACCCGGTTGGGCTGCTGAAAACTAATCTTCACGCGCTTCAACCGGTTGTTCCGTTTCAGCGCTTGGCGTGCTAGCCGACGCTGGTGACCCAAAACATTGAAAATCGAGTCGCCGCGCTGAATCTGAACCGCCGTGGTCACTTGCCGCGTCGACAGCGCCTGGCGTCCGGTTACCCGCACGGACGCCACGTGGCTGAGGGGGGATACCAGATACACCATCACCAGAATCACCACCATAAACCCTGACAGCAATGCCGTCAACCGGCGAGCCAGCTGCCGGTTCCGTTGATGGCGCAACCGCGGTAACTTATCCCCGATACGTTTCGCGTGGCGAAACCACTTGGGCGTCTTGGCTTGCTTTCGACGCTGAGCAGCCCGTGATTGATACGCCTCCCACGGCGTTAGCTCCCGCGGGGTCTGTGATTGCTTTCGATTCAACCGAAACTTCACGGCTGCTCACCTCCATCACTGGTCTCTTCCAGTGATTATTTCTTCAAAGATAAGACCACGTCTAAGACCCGGTCAGCCGCATCTGGCACCCCTAAGTGTTTCGAGGCATCGGCCATATCGTGACGTAAGGCATCATCGTTCATCAACTGGTCAGCCTTAGCCACCAGCGTATCGCCCGTTAAGTCAGCTTCCTTGATCAATTCAGCCGCCCCAACGGTCACCAGTGACTGGGCATTCTTAGTCTGGTGGTCCGCCGTCACGTAAGGACTAGGAATCAGAATGGATGGGATCCCGTCAGCCGTGATTTCGGCCAACGAGGTCGCACCGGCCCGGCCCACGATAGCAGCGACGCGGGGCAAGACTTCCGGCATATTCGGAATATAGGGCTTGACCACCACGTTCGCAGCGACCGGAGTCCCCTTCAACTGGTCCATGACCCCGTCATAGCGTTTCTGCCCCGTCACGAAGACCACTTGGTACTTGCGGTCGTTAAAGGCCGGAATGGCGGCGACGGTCGCCGCATTGATCTTAAGCGCCCCTTGGGAGCCCCCGAAGATCAACAGGGTCGGCACGTCATCCTTAAGTCCGTATTCGTCCCAGGTGAAGTGACTGACGATTTCCGCTGCTTCTTGGGCCCGTGGATTCCCCGTCTTGACCATCTTATTAGCCGGTAACTGGTCAATGGCGGCGTCGAAGACGTAGGCAATCTTATCCACGTAACGGCTTAAGAACTTATTGGTCATCCCCACCACGCTGTTCTGTTCGTGAATCATCGTGGGAACGTGTAACCGACTGGCGGCGTAAACCACGGCACCGGAAACATAGCCCCCCGTCCCGACCACAACGTCAGGCTTAAACTCACGAATCATCTTTTTGGCCGCGTGGACGCTCTTCAAGAATAGATAGACCGTCTTGAAGTTCTCCAGGGACAGGGACCGTTTGAAGCCTTGAATACGGGTAGCCTTAAAAGGGATGCCCTTTGCCGGCACAATCGTGCTTTCCAGCCCTCGCTCGGAACCCACGTATAAGACCTCTGCTTCCGGATCCCGTTTCTTTAATGCTTTAATTAGGGCTAGTGCCGGGTAGATGTGCCCCCCGGTACCGCCACCGGATACCATTAATCGCATGTTAAACTTCCTCCTGTTTCCCCGTTAGCTTCTCGACCGCCTTGATAAACAGATCACCCCGGACTTCAAAGTTCGGGTACTGGTCCCAACTGGCGTTGGCTGGCGACAGCAAAACAATGTCGCCGGGAGCACTCAACTGGTAGGCTAACGGTACCGCCGTCTCAACGTTTTCCGTCATCTTGATGGTCGTAATCCCCGCATCCTTCGCGGTCTGCGCCAAGAGCTTAGCGGTCTGACCGAAGAGGATGACGGCCTTCACGTGGTCCTTGAACGCGGGAATCATCTTCTCAAAGGTGTACCCCCGGTCCAAGCCCCCCGCGAGTAAGACAACGGGCGCTTTGAAGCCCTTCAGAGCCATCTCCGTAGCTTCCATGTCCGTGGCCTTAGAATCGTTATAGTATTGCCGACCCTCGGCCTCTAACACGAACTGGGTCCGGTGCCGGACCCCACCGAAGTTGCGCAGAACTGCCTTGATGGCGGCCGTTCCCACACCCTTCAGTTTTGCGACCGCAATCGCCGCCAAGGCATTTTCAATATTATGATCACCAGGGACCTTGACCTCATCAGCCGGCATGATGGCTTCGTCCTTAAAGTACAGGACGCCATCCTTTTCGTAGGCCCCCTCTTCCGTCACGTCTAGACGGGAGAATGGCACCACTTGGGCGTGGGATTGTTGACTCAGCTCACGCCATTCCGGATTATCGAAGTTGACCACGAAGTAGTCCGCCGCCGTCTGATTAGCGGTAATCTTCATCTTAGCCGCCACGTAGTTGGCCCGCGTCTTGTGGTAATCCAAGTGGTTCGAGAAGATGTTGGTCAAGACTGCGATGTGCGGATGGAACGTGGTCGTCGCCACCAGCATGAAACTGGAGATCTCCACCACCAGCGTATCGTCCTTCGTGACTTCTTGGGCGACCTTACTGGCTGGAATCCCGATATTGCCGGCATACTTCGCGTGGCCCGCCGAACGGTCCCGGTCAAGCATCTTCTGAATCATGGTCGTCGTGGTGGTCTTCCCGTTGCTTCCGGTAACCGCGACTAACTCCGCTTCGTTGACCTCGCTCGCTAATTCCATTTCCCCTAAAATCGGTAAGTGTAACGCTTGGGCCCGTTGAACCACCGGAACGTCATAGGGAATCCCGGGATTCTTGATCATCAGATCATACCCCGCATCCAGGAGTTCGGGCGTCTGCTCACCCGTAATTACCTTGAATCCGGCCGCCTGTAACTCCCGGGCTTCCGGATTCTTGTCTAAGGGCTGAACATCACTGACCGTTACGTCGGCTCCCAACCGCTTTAAGAGTTTAGCCGCATTGAAGCCACTCTTCGCCAGGCCCAATACCAGTACCTTTTTACCCATGTATGTTGTGATTTGTTTCATACCGCTGCTCGCTCTCCGTTCACTTAATATACTCATTGCCCTAGCCGTTTAAACCCTAAATGGGCCGATGATACGATTAGTCATACCATTACCTAGTACTAGAGTGACAAAAATTCCTTGAAATGTCTACTATTCCATAACGAATTTAGGACAATTGTTACCCCAAATCGCTTTCCCTATAAAAAATGGGCTCACCGACTCTACCGAGCGGTCAGCCCATGAGTCGTCAGAAAATCGTTATTTTGCCAAGATGACCGCGACCCCACTGACTGCAGTGATCAAACCCACTGCCCAGAACGTGAAGTCAATCTTCCATTCACTCCACCCTAACATTTCAAAGTGGTGATGGATGGGACTCATCAAGAAAATTCGTTTCCCCGTTAACTTAAACGAGGCCACTTGCAAAATAACACTGGCCGTCTCAATCACGTAAACTAATCCAATCCATAACAGTGACAATTCATGATGCAATAGAATCGAAACCGCCGCTAAGGCGCCACCCAAAGCCAACGAACCGGTATCCCCCATAAAGATCTTGGCAGGTTTGTGATTAAAGATCAAGAACCCTAAAAGACTGCCGACTACGGCAAAACAAAAAATACTGATGTTAAGTTGGTGCTGATTCAGCGCCACGATTCCGTAGGCTGCAAACGAGATGCTGGCTAACCCACTGACCAAGCCGTCCAAGCCGTCAGACAAGTTCACGGCGTTGGAGAACCCGACCAGCCAGATGATGGCAAAGAGGGCGTACCAGCCACCCATGTGCCAAGTTCCCAATCCCGGAATCTGTAATTCCATGGGCAGGTGTTCGTGCGCGTAGACCCAAAAGAGCAACAACGCCCCCACAATCTGTCCCAGCAGCTTCTGCCAGGCCTTCAACCCTTCGTTCTGCCGGTGGAACAGCTTAATGCTGTCATCCCACGCACCCAACGCACCGTACAGGATCAAGATAAAGAGCAAGATCCAGGTCGTCGATAACACGTGATGCGGTGCCACCAACCAACTGGTCACCAACGTCATCAAGATGATGGCGATGATGAAGAGCAGGCCTCCCATGGTCGGGGTCCCGGACTTTTTCTCGTGCCAGGTGGGCCCTTCTTCCCGAATCATCTGGCCTTCGTGTCGCGCCCGAAAATACCGAATCAGTGACGGCATAAACGCCGCCGTTATGACTAAACCACCCACAAAGGGTATCAACGCAGTTATCATGATCTTACTCAATCCTCATTCTTATTTATTTTGTTTCAAAGTAATGGTCAGTGTCGATCCAGAAGCCACGGTAGTTCCCGCTTTAAGACTCTGTTTCGTCACGTATCCATCACCCTTAGTGGTCAACTTGATGCCCACCAACTGTGCTAATTTTACCACATCGCCCTTCGACCAGCCCGTCAAACTTGGGAGGGTGACCTGACCGCCCGTGGTCAAGAAGACCCGCTGGTCCCGATAGAGGGTGGTCCCAGCCGCAACTGATTGCTTGCGCACCTTAGTGCCGTTCCCCAGAACGGTCACGGTCGCGTTCGACTTGGTCAACGCCTTAGTGGCCGCCGTCAGAGACTTCCCGGTCACATCCGGCATCTTAGTCTGCGTGGTCTTACTGGTGCTATCTTCCTGCAGCGCCCGGGCCATCACTGGCTTCATCACGGAAGCCAGTAATTGTGTCGCCGTCTTGCTGCCTAGATGCGGTTGCTTCATGGTAATGTACATCACGTACTTCGGATTAGAGGCCGGCACCATCGACGCCACAGAGTACAGGTAGTTGTCGTCGCCGGACAAGTAGCCCGACTTCCCGCCGCTGACCTGCGCCGTCCCAGTCTTGACGGCGACCCGGTAGCCGCTCATCTTATAGTCGCTCCCGATACCGTAACTCTTGTAGACCACATCTTCCATGTGCTTACGCACGGCTTTGGCCGTCGACGCCGAGATGGGGTTACCTACCGTGGTCGGCTGATACCGCTTGACGGTCTTGTGCGTATTGGGGTCGACGACCTTGCTAATCACGTAAGGCTTCATCATCTGCCCATCGTTGCTGACAGCCGTCAAAGCCTGCAGCATCTGGAAGACCGTCACTTGAATCCCTTGTCCGAACGCGGTATCCGCCTGTTCGATTGGCCGGGTGAAGGCAATGTCTCCGCTTAGTTCACCCGGTAGGCCCGAGTGGGTGCTCTGCAAGAAGTGGAACCGTTTGATGTACTTCTTCCAGGTCTTGGCCCCCATCTGCTGTTCCAGATGGGCCATCGCAACGTTACTTGAGACGGCGAACCCTTTGTTATAGGTAATGGTCCCCCACCCAGAGGTATTCCAGTCGGGCACCACTTGGTTGCCAATGGTGTAGCGTCCGGATTGATAGGTCGCGTTCCCGTTATAGTTCCCACTATTAATGGAAGAGGCCAACGTGAAGATCTTCATGGTCGATCCTGGTTCGTAGGCATCCTGCACTAGGGTATTCCGCCAAACGCTATTTAACCCCGCTTTCGTGGTCGCGTTAAACGTTGGGCGTTGGGTCGCCGCAAGGATGGCCCCCGTCTTCGCGTTCATTAAAACGGCGTTCATGGAGTTGGCTTTGACCTGGCTCTGGACACTGCTCATTTCCGTCTCCAACAAGGTCTGAAGGCGCGTATCCAGCGTGGTGTAGACGTTGTCCCCGTTCTTCGCCTTTTGGTACTTCTGCTTGGTTCCCGGCAGTTGGTACCCATACATGTCCTTCTTGATCTTTTGCGAACCGTCCGTCCCGGTCAGTTCCCGGTTAAAGGCCTGTTCGATGCCCATGGTTCCCGTCAAGTTGGTTTGACCATTCTTGGTCTGCGATTGGGCCAACCCAATCAGATGCGACGCGAAGACCCCGTTCGGGTAGAGGCGCGACTCCTGTTGAACAAAGTTAATGCCGGATAAATGGTAACTTTGAATCTTTTGTTTAGTGGTCAGCGAAATATTCTGCCCGGCCGTCCCAAACTCGACTTGGAACGGGTGCCCCTTACTAGGCGTCAAAATATCCAGGGCCTTTTGCCGTGTGATCGGCAGGTTTTTCGCCAGAACCGTGGCGATCTTTTCTTTATTTGTGGCATACAATTTCTGGCCGTTCAACCCGACCTGCCGCTTATCCAACACCACGTATAACGAGTACACGCTGGTGTCTTCCGCGATGGGCTGGTTGTTGGCATCGTAAATCGTCCCCCGCTTGGCCTTCAACGTTTCATTTGCCGTATACAAACGTTGGGCGGCGGCACTTAAATTAACATTCTGAACTTTTTTACCGATGGAAATATACGAAAAGCGGCCGACGATAAGACAGAAGACCGCAAAAAAAACCAAAAACAGAAACTGGCCAAAGTGCTTCCGGTTTCTGCGTGTATTCGTGTGTTTATTAGGACGCTTAGGAGAATTGGTCATTATTTATTAACATTCCTTATTCGCGCGTTGTCCAATTCCAATCCCTGTTTTCGTGCAATCTTATCAAGCCGACTGCGACTTTGCAATTCATTGATTTCTTGTTGGGTATTCGTGTTGCGATTCTGATACGTCGCCGTGGTTTGATTAATGGACTGCAATTGGTGTTGTGCGTTGCTCATTGCAATCTTAGAAGAAACAACAAAAACCATCATCACCGCTAGAATGAGTCCCCCCACCGTCATGAGACATTTCTCAAACTTAGAGACGGGGAGCTTCTGCGGCTGACCTTGTGGGGTCGGTTGGAGCTGCGGTTGTGGTTGTTCTATGTGTTGGCGTCGTTTGGGTTCCGTGGTAAGCGGAACCGCCTCTGCTAAACTATTTTGCGCCATAAATAATCATCTTCCTATGTCGATATTTATTTTATGAGTGAGTCGAATCTAATCTTTCGAGAATTCGCAATTTAGCACTGTGGGCGCGATGATTGGCTGCCAATTCCGCGTCCGTCGGAACGATAGGCTTGCGGTTGACCAGCTTGTAGTCTGGCTGCAGCTGGTCGGGAATCACGGGTAAACCGTGGGGCAATTCTGGTAACGATGATTGCTCCCGGAACATGGTCTTGACCAGCCGGTCTTCCAAGGATTGGAAAGTGATCACGCTGATCCGCCCGTGAGGGGCTAACAACTTGATGGCCTGTTCCAGCGAGGCTTCTAACGCGCCCAACTCATCGTTGACCGCGATACGAATCGCCTGGAAGACCTTCTTGGCCGGATGCCCACCATGCCGCCGAGCGGCCGCGGGAATCCCTTCCTTGATGATCTCAACCAGTTGGCCCGTCGTATCGATGGGCGCCGTCTGGCGGTGGCGTTCAATGGCTCGAGCGATGGGCTTGGCAAACTTCTCTTCGCCGTAACGGTGAAAGATCCGAACTAAGTCGTTGAACGACCATTCATTGACCACCGTCCAAGCCGTCAACGGGGCACTCTGATCCATCCGCATATCTAATGGTGCGTCGTGTTGGTAGCTAAAGCCCCGGTCGGCTTCGTCGAACTGCGGTGAGGAAACCCCCAGGTCGTACAAGATGCCGTCCACCTGGGTGACCCCCAACTCGTTCAACGCGGCCTGCAGATTCCGAAAGTTGTTCTTGATAAACGTGACTTTCCCTGCGGCTAAGGCGTCCTTGAGGTGTTCTTGGTTATAGTCAATGGCGGTCTGGTCTTGATCAAAGGCGTACAAGTGACCCGTCGTCAATTGTTCGAGAATGTGTTGGCTGTGACCACCGCCACCTAAAGTGCAATCGACGTAAGTTCCTGTTGGTTGGATGGCGAGACCCGCCACCGCTTCGTTTAAAAGTACCGTGACGTGATGAAAGTCTTCCATAAACACACTCCCTTCTTTAAAGTCAAAATTTGTGATTAAAAATCAATTTTTTCAGCGATATCGTCAAAGTTTTCCTCAGCGGCCGTCGCAAACGCGGTCCACCGCTCGGCGCTCCAAATTTCAAACCGGTTGGCGACCCCCACGATCACGCACTGTTTTGTCAACGCAGCGTGTTCGCAAAGGGGCTTGGGGAGGTTGATACGGCCCTGCTTATCGACTTCACATTCCGTGGCGGCCGAGTAGAAGAACCGGACAAACGCCCGGGCGTCCTTATGGTTGAGTGGCAAGGCTTTCAGTTTATCTTGCAACACCGCCCACTCAGCTAATGGATAACCGAATAAACAACCATCCATCCCGCGGGTAACCACGAAATGGTCGCCAAGTTGTTCTCTGAATTTGGCGGGGATAATTAGCCGTCCTTTGGCGTCAATCGAATGCTCAAATTCGCCCATGAACATAGCCAATCCCCCTAACTTGTAACTATTCCCAAGTTTACCACACCCCCCCACTTTCTACCACAACGTTTCCGAATTTTTATAAATTTACGCACAAGCACGCAAAAAGCCACGGCGAACACCTGTTCACCGTGGCTTAACCCTTAATTTTTGACCCTTAAAAATGGGTCAATAAACATCTTTTTTTATATTTATGCATTATCTAACTAAATGTAAGTAGAAAACACAAACCGAACCCCACGACCCAATAAACATCCGTTAGCCGCCAAAACGTTTTAAAGAAAACGGGATATAAAAGTTCGTGGCGCCGGATTGCCTGAACGATGGCGACCCCCATCCCCAGGACCATCCAGCCCATTACTAACCAGGGTAGCCAGCGACCGGCCCCGGCTGGAATCAGGAGTAAACTACAGATAATCAGCAACGGCGTCATGAGGTCCCAGGTCACTACCTGCGCCGGCCAGTGTCGCCGTAGTCGATGCTTAATGCCGCGAATCACCAGCCACCCTACAATTAAGATGACCAATGGTGCCACGGGTGATGTCCAAAACGTCATGTTGATCCCCCCACCTGTCACTTCGAACCCATATTATAAAGATTTCCCGACCAACATGCAACGCGGGCCCTAAACAATCTACCGGGAAGTCCGCTTGGCAGTTGCAATTCTCGATGAGCCAAGGTAAACTAATTGGGTAGATTTGCACGCAAAGAGGTGGCTAAGCTCAGCATGGAAAAGAAGAAAAAATCGACGTTTCAAAAAATCACGAACGTCTTCGTATGGATCATGATTATCGCAACTCTTGGATCTTTAATTTTTGGCGCTATTTTCTCACTAATGTAAGAACACCGTCCTTAGACATCAAAGGGCACTGGCCGAACGGCCAGTGCCCTTTTTTCATCTCTTTTTGACGATCGATCAATCGTTCGTTATACCGCTCACTAATGGTCACCATCAGTTGGTTAGGTCACTTAACCTAACGTTCAGCCACATCATGAGTTTCCCTGATCCGTTGTCGAAGTCTCCGCATCCGGTTGCTTATAAACCTGACGGGGCTTACTGCCCTCTTGGGGGCCAATGTACCCACGTTGCTCTAAATCATCAATGATTCGCGCTGCCCGGTTATACCCGATGCGGAACCGCCGTTGTAATAGCGACGTGCTGGCCTTTTGTTGGTCAACCACGAAGGCTAGGGCATCGTCGAATAATTCATCGTTACTATCGCCCTGTTCCTCTTGCTTCAGCTCTTCGTCGGTGACCACCATGTCTTCATCGTAGTCGGCCGTCTGCTGTTGCTTAATGAAGGCGACCACGTTGCTGACGTCTTCATCCGAGATGAAGGCGCCCTGGACCCGGACCGGTGAGTTGGCATCGACCGGTTGGAAGAGCATATCACCGCGACCCAGCAACTTTTCGGCCCCATTGGTGTCCAAGATGGTCCGTGAATCGATCCCACTCGAGACCGCAAACGCAATTCGTGAAGGCACGTTGGCCTTGATCAGCCCGGTAATGACGTCCACGGATGGCCGTTGCGTTGCCAGGATCATGTGGACCCCGGCCGCCCGGCCCATCTGTGCTAAGCGAATAATGGCATCTTCCACTTCGTTCGACACGGTCATCATCAAGTCAGCCAATTCATCGACGATCACCACGATGTATGGCAAGGTGGGCCGAGCTTGATTGTCCTCCGCGTTAGCCTTTTGCACAAACGCGTTGTAACCTGAGATCTTCCGCTGGCCAAATTGTGAGAACAACTCGTAGCGCCGTTCCATCTCCTTGACCACTTTATGGAGGGCCCGGGCCGCCTTTTTCGGCTCGGAAACCACCGGTGTCAATAGGTGGGGAATCCCGTTATAGACGCTCAACTCCACCTTCTTAGGATCGATCAGCATCATTTTGACCTGGTCGGGCCGTGCGTTCATCAAGATACTGGTAATAATTCCATTGATTGCCACGGACTTCCCGCTCCCGGTCGCCCCGGCAATCAGTAAGTGGGGCATCTTGGTCAGGTCCATCATCACCACTTGTCCGGTGACGTTACGCCCCAGCGGCACCTCCAACGGCTTATTGGGATGGGCGGGCTGAGCCTCGACCACGTCCCGAAAGGCCACCGTTGAGACCTCCTTGTTCGGAACTTCGATCCCAATCAAGGACTTGCCGGGAATCGGCGCTTGAATCCGAATCCCCTTGGCCGCCAACGCTAGGGCCAAATCATCCGCCAAGTTCACGATGCGCGAGACCTTGACCCCGATAGCGGGGTGTAGTTCGTATTCCGTCACGGACGGCCCCAGACTGACGTTCTTGACTTCCGCATCGACCCCAAAGCTGTCTAGGGTCTGCTTCAAAATCTTAGTATTGGCATCAATTGCGTTGATTTCCGCCGTTTGGTCCGTCGGTGGCACCTGCTTCAACAGGTCGGAGGCGGGCAACTGATAATTCGGGTCGACCGGATCAGCACTGACTAGCGCTGGCTCGTCCGCCGCTTCTTGGGCGTCGGCGCTAGGTGTTGCGGGCGCTGGCTTCGCCGGTTGCTCATTGGCCGCCACGGTCACGTGGTAACTGGGTTGCGGGCTGGTCGGTTTGGCTTGTTGCGTTGTACTCGGCTCGGGTGTTGCAGGCTGGTCTGTCGAGGCAGTTGGCTTCTCATCTGGCTTGGGCTTAGACGTCGAATCCGTCGTGGCCGCCTTTTGCCGTTGGGCGTAGTGGGTCTGTAAGGCCGTCCCACCCCGCTTGACGCCATTAGCGACGGCCTGACTACCAGCTACGACCCAGCGACCGACCTTTTGAACGTAAGGCGCTAAGTCACTTAACGGGATCTGGAAGAAGACCAGAACCCCGCCGGCCATAATCAGCCAAGCCGCAATCTGAGCGCCCAGCAACGCAATTAACCAGGCAATCACGGAGAGCTCCACAGCTCCCCACAGGCCACCGCCCAGTTGACCCGTACGACCTCCCGTCAGTAAATCTGAGAGGCCCGCGTGCCAGACGGTGGTAACAAAGCCGCTGTGTTGGTTGGCGGTCACAAAAGCGGTGGCCGACAGCCACAGGAGCCAACCACTAAAGACCAGGCCGCTCCCCGCCAGATAGTGACGGGCAATTTGGGGCCAGGTCCCCGTAATGGCTAAGGCGACACCTAAGGCGCCTAGGACGACTAACCCCACTTGGTAGCCGTCCCCCACCACAATGCGCATTAGGTTCGCACACAGGCTGCCCAATAAGCCTAGATTGAATAGCCCCAACGCAGCGAGGGCCAATAAGACCAAGCCGACAACGTTACGGGTATAGGGAAACGGTTGCGTGGCTTTACGGCTTGATTTCCGCCGAGCTGGTTTCCGTCGCGTGGTTTTTCGTTTGGTTGCCAACAGCTTGCGCCCCCTTTCGCTCTAATCGCATTATTTTAACTTATCGTGCGGGTAACGGTGCACCCGCTCCAGGTTCGGGAAGGCCTGCTGGCGCAAGACCTCATAGATAACGATGGCCGCACTGTTCGAGAGGTTCAACGCCCGGATGTGCTGATCATCTTGGGGAATCCGGATACACTTCTCTTCGTTCTTCCGCATGAACGGTTCAGGCAACCCCGTAGTTTCCTTACCGAACAGGAAGTAGTGGTCGTGGTCGTTCAGCCGGTAGTCCGGTTCCGTGTAATCCTGTTCCGCAAACTTGGAAACGAGATACAGTTGCGTCGGATCCGTGACCGTTTCCAAGAAAGCCGGCAGATTCTCGTGGTACCGAACATCCACCTTATCCCAATAGTCCAGTCCCGCGCGCTTCAAATGCGCGTCGTCAACCGTAAACCCTAGGGGCTTGATCAGGTCTAAAATCGTGTCCGTTCCCGCACAAGTCCGGGCAATGTTCCCCGTGTTCGCCGGAAATAGTGGTTCAAATAATACAATATGGTTTGTCATGCGCTCGTACTCTCCGTTCTCTTCTCAAACATTCGTTCTTGTTTCATTAATTATAGTCAACCACCGCCCGCTTTGACAAGCGACACCACGAAAAAAAGCAGCTCCTCGGTGTGGGCACGGCGAGGGGCTACTTTAGTGAAGGTCAACTTGTCAGCCGCTAACAGTTACCCGCTGATATCGACCGCCAAACGATTTCTCGTTTTTCAATATAACACGCTGTTGTGAGGTGTTCAAGGGGCTAGCTTGAATTTTTTAAACGTTTTACCTAACCCTCCGCCCGCAACAACGTCACGTCGACCGTAATCTGCGGGAACGGATCAGCCGCCACCGCCGCCAACCGTGCCTGGTCAGCCCCCCAGTGCATCGGCGTCATCAACATGAGGTCGTCGAAGCGTTCGGGTGCGACAGGGACTTGGTAACGAATCCGCTGACTGGTCGCGTTCGGGTAATGCTGCTGGAAGAGCCGGAGAACGTTGCCGTTATCGTATTGTGCGTGAGCATTCCCGGCCGGGAAGATTGCCTGCCGCAGCTCAATCAGGTAGTCCGCGTTGGGAATGACCTTAAGCAACTGCCCGCCCGGGGCTAAGACCCGGTTGAACTCCTGATAGGCCGAGGGCGAAAATAAATCTAAAATCGTCGTAAACTGACCCGCACTGAACGGCATCTGGGCCAGATCGGCCACACAGAAGAACGCATTAGTGGCCAGTTGCGTGGCCAAATTGATGCCTGGCTTCGACAGATCAAACCCCACGGCCACGTCGCGACCATCCCGGTGGGCCAAAACATCGGCCAGCGGGGTCCCCTCGCCGCACCCCACGTCTAGAATCGTTTCCGGCTCCGCCGTTAGATGGGCCGCAAATGCGTCGGTGATGCCCCGAAACAGGCCCGCCTGGAGCATGCGGCGACGGGCAGCTAACATCGCGTCGTCATATTCGCTTTTCACAGCGCGTTGCATAAAGTACAGCATGCCCTTCTTCGACAGGTCCACGTTGTGTCCGTTGGGACAGACTAGGCTGTGTTCCGCCACGTGGTCGTAAGGAGCGTGACATACGGGACACCGAAAGACTGTAGCGTTAGCCGTTAAAAAGGCCGCCGCCCGATCAATTTTTTTCATGACTTTTTTCTCCTTGTTGTGCTTGGGGTTCTGAATACCCCCCAACGAATTCTTGATACCAGCGGAACCCCTGGGTCGCGATGACACGAATCACCGCGTATCCCGGAATCCCTAAGATTACCCCGACCACGCCAAATGCCTTCCCCGAAATCAGTAAGACAAAAATAATGGTCAGCGGGTGAATCTTAAGGGAACTGCCTAAGACCAATGGTGAAATCAGGCGTCCTTCTAACGTCTGCTCAATCACAAAGACGATCAGGACCTTGACCAGCATCCAGGGGGACGCCATGACGGCCACGACCACCACGGGGACCATCGCTAGAAACGACCCCAAATACGGGACCAAGTTCAAGATGCCCGCCGTGATTCCTAACAACAGGGCAAACTTAAGCCCAATCACCAAGAAGCCTAGGTAGAATAGAACGGCAACCGCAAAGGCCACGATGAGTTGCCCGCGCACATAGTTGCTGACCTGGCGGTTCATTTCGACCAATAAGTCAATAGCTGCTTGCCGCCGCTTGATCGGTAACAAGCGACTGAGGTACTGCGGTAACTGGTGCCCATCCCGGAGTAAGTAAAACAGGATAAAGGGCGCCGTCACCACTGCGACCACCACGCTCGCGATACGGCTGACCACCCCACCAACCGAGGACCAGGTGGTCTTCGCCAGCTGGGAGACGGTCTGGGAGGACTGATCCCCCAGTTGTTGATTAAACTGGTCCAACTGCTGCCGGATTCCCGTCAACCGTTCATCATTGAGCCAATGCGTCACGGTCCGCGTCACTTGGTGCCAGTACTGCGGCCATTCCGTAAGCAGCGTATTGAGCTGGTGTTGCACCAAGGGAACGCCACTTCCGATTCCCCAGACCAGTAGTCCCGCGACCAGAACAAAGAGCCCCGTGATCGACCAGGTCCGGGCCACACCGCGCCGTTCCAGCCGATCCACGACGGGATTCAACAAGTAGTACCCCACGCCCGCTAGGATAATCGGCAGGCCCACGATTTGAGTGACCACCACGAACGGCGTCGCCAGCCAAGGGACTTTACTTGCCACCAGCAATATGAGTAGAATAAGCAGTATAATGGTTAGCGCAGAGACAAGGCGGTTATTCACGACCCAGTGCCAAAACCACGACCGTGGCTTTTGTTCAGATTTCACAAGCGTCACTTCCATTAAAAATAGTGGGTTAATTGTACCATATCCTTAGTCACTCTGCCGAACCAACGCTACCTTGAAAGGATGAGAAACTTGCTCTTAGTTGAACCGTTACTCGAAAATTACACGTCCCTCCCCGCCGCTATCCAAGCCGGTGCCAAGCGGGTGGCCCTCGCCGACAACCTGGCCGTTGGCGGGACCACCGTCAGTAAAGGTACCATGGGCGAAGCCGTGCGGTACGCCCACGAACACCAGGTCAGCCTCGACTTGCTGATTGCGCCCCGCGGCGGCCAAGATCCCTACAACGACGTCGAAATCAAAATTATGGAGGCTGACCTCCTAGAAGCCCAACAATTAGGGGTCGACGGCGTCATCTTCGGCGGACTCACAGCCGCTCGTCAGCTCGACACTGAAGCACTGCGGCCGCTGGTGGCAGCCGCCGGGGGAATGACCCTGACGCTGAGCACCGCCTTCGACACGATTCGGCCCCAAGACCGCGGGGCCGCCGTAGACTGGCTAGCCGAGCAGGGTTTCGATCGCGTTCTTAGCGTGGGCGCTTCTCAGGACCGATCGGCCGACTGGACCGCTTCACAGCGGCTCTTGACCAGTGCGGGAATAACGCTAGTCCCCACCAATGTGGCCCCAGACCAACTGGATCAGGTTGCCGCGCAGCTGAACGTCCACAGCTTCTTAAACGTCCAAGACTAAAATTCAGGTTGCCCAGCTTACCTCAGCACTGAGCACTCACTAAACCGTTCAAATAGGACTCCCCAACGTTGGGAAGTCCTATTTTTAGTGCCCGCATTTCCCAACCAAACTAAAAACGGGAACGTGGCAGTATGCGTTCCCGTTTAAGAAGAAGTGAACCCAAATTTCGTATCGGACTAATCTAGTCCCGACCACCGCCAGTTGTCGACCTCTGGCAAGTCCCGACCATATTCTCGGATGTAGTCGTGATGCCGTGTCAGCTCATGATCCATCTGAGCAACAAAGTCACCAGCCTGGTCAGCTAACCGCGTTTTTTGAATCGCCGACTTCGCTAGATGAAAGCGGTCCAGTTGGTTCAAGACTCGCATATCGAATGGCGTGGTAATATCCCCGTTCTCACGGTACCCATGGAACTCGATTTGGTGATTGTGCCGGGTATAGAGTAACCCTCTAAAGGTATTTTCAAACCCGTGGAAGGCAAAGATAACCGGTACGTCTGCAGTAAAGTACTGATCAAATTCAGCATCCGTTAAGCCCCGACTATCCTGGTCCATCCCCGCCGGACGCAACCGTAAGATATCGACCACGTTGATAAAGCGGACCCGCAATTGCGGGAAGGCTTGGTGGAGGAGGTCGATTGCCGCCAACGATTCCATTGTGGCTTCTGTTCCGGCCGCCGCAAAGACGATGTCCGGATTGCCCTGATCGTTAGACGCCCACGGGATAATCCCCAAGCCCTGCTTAACCAGAGTCAACGCCTCATCCATGGAGAACCACTGTGGCCGCGGATGCTTAGACGCAACGACCAGGTTGATCTTTTCGCGAACACGCAACGTCGTGTTCATCACTGCCATTAAGGAATTCGCGTCTGCCGGTGTGTATTCATTAACCAGCTCATGCCCTTTTTCTGCCAGATGACCTAACATCCCTGGATCTTGGTGGGTATACCCGTTGTGGTCTTGTTGGAAAGCGTGGGATACGTTCAAAATGTTCAACGATGGGTAATCGTGGCGCCAAGGCTGTTCGGCAGCCTTCCGTAACCACTTGAAATGTTGCGTTAGCATAGAATCAATCACACGGGTAAAGGCTTCATATGAGGCGAAGAAACCATGTCGGCCCGTCAAAACGTAACCTTCTAACCATCCCTCGGCTTGGTGTTCGGACAATTGGGCGTCCAAAACCCGTCCAGCCGGGGCCATATCTTCATCATTCGGCGTTTTGATTGGTTCCAACCACTGCCGTTTTCCATAATCTAACATGCTAAAGAACTTATTAGACTTGGTCTCATCAGGCCCAAAAGCCCGGAAAGAGGACGGGTTATCCCGCATGGTCTGCGTCAAAAACTTCGCCAATTCTTCCGTATCCTGCGCATCATGTGCATCTGGGCGCTCAATGGTGACGGCATACTGCCGAACATCGGGGAGCGTTAGGGGTTGGGGCGCAATCCCGCCGTTAACTACAGGATTCATCGCCATCCGTTGCGTCCCTTGCGGCGCGGTAGCCCGAATCTCTGGTTTCAAATGTCCCGTCTCATCGAACAACTCCGCTGGTCGATACGACTTTAACCAATCAACTAAGAGCTCTTGATGGTCCATATGGGTAGCGTCGACTGGCACCGGAACTTGGTGGGCACGGAACGACCCGGCAATTGGCTGATGGTCTAAGTCGAATTGCGGCCCCGTCCAGCCCTTAGGGGACCGTAGAATCAACATCGGCCACACTGGTAGCGTATCGTCGTGTGTTTGGCGCGCATGTTGTTGAATTTCTTGAATCCGAGCAACGATTTGATCCATCACCTCGGCCATTCGTTGGTGAACAGCGCGTTCATCAGCTGCCTGACCGTCCGTCTCAACGAAGTACGGTTGCCACCCCATTCCGTTAAAGTAATTCGTTAATTCCGTATCCGTCATCCGGGAGAGAATCGTAGGGTTAGAAATCTTAAACCCGTTTAGATTCAACATTGGCAAGATAGCACCGTCATTGATGGGATTAATGAACTTATTAGAGAACCAAGACGTCGCCAAGGGGCCCGTTTCGGCTTCCCCGTCACCAATTTCTACCGCCGCAATCTGATTAGGGTTATCCAGAATCGCACCTACTCCGTGAGCAATGGAATACCCCAATTCACCGCCTTCATGCATCGAGCCCGGTGTTTCGGGTGCCGCATGGGAAGCGACCCCACCTGGGAAGGAGAACTGTTTGAATAGGCGCTGGAGTCCCGTTTCATCCTGCGTGATGCGGGGATAAATCTCCGAATAACTACCGTCCAAGTAAGCGTTAGACACCATCACCTGACCACCATGTCCAGACCCTTCAATGTAGAACATCTTGAGATTGAACTTTTTAATGACTCGGTTCAAATGAGCGTACATAAAGTTTTGTGACGCAATCGTCCCCCAATGACCAATGGGTTTAAACTTCACATCATCTGCCCGTAACGGTCGTTTAAGCAACGGGTTATCCCGCAGATATAATTGCCCTACCGAAATGTAGTTTGCAGCACGCCAATACCGATCAACCTGGTTCAAATAAGCTTGCGAGTCAAAATCTGTCATGAGACTGCCTCCTTGAATTTAAGCGATTCAATCTAACCGTTTCTATAATTGGAACGTTCCAATTAATCAATGGCTATAGTTTGCGTCCAAATCTCAAGGGAGACAAGGGGTTAGCGATTAGCGTTCTACATAGTAGTCAATAAATTTTATTTATTAAATTATGGAATTAATCTGTTAAGATTAATTGAATTTGATGACCAACGGCGGCTAATTCTGCATTCAATAAAACATCCGCTTTAAAGTACACCAGATAAAAGTCCCGCTCAAAATGGGCACCTAGGGGTTGAAACGGTAGCGTAGTAGGCACTAATCGCTGTGACACCACCGTCTGGCCCATCCCTTGTTGAACCAGAGACAAAATAAGATTTAAGTTATCTATTTCAATTAACTGCTGGGGAATAATTCCCGCCTCTTTTAGGTAATTTTGGGTGTATTGAAAAGTCCCTGATCCCCGTTCCCGGGTCAGCCATACTCCCGTTGGTTGGCCCACACAGACCAACTGGTCCTTGGCCAAGGAAACGCGTTCCACGTCATCCGCCGTAACGGGCTTTTCGATCAGACCAAACTGAATCTGGTGTGCCTTCAACTCCTTCAAAACCTGTTCCGAATTCGCCATTTTGACCCGCAAAGCGGCCTGGGGAAACTGCGCCTTCAACGCTGGTAACAGGGTCGGCAATAACGTTAATGCGGTGGTTTGGGAAGCCCCAATCGTCAGAGCCAAGGTCTTTTGTTGCGTAGCCGCCGTTAACTTTCGTTCCGTCCGGTGCCAGTCCGTTAACAATCTCGTTGATTCAGTGTAGAGAATTTTAGCCGCCGCAGTCGGGCGAACTTCCCGATTCCCGCGCCGGTCGAATAACTTCACCTGTAGCTGGGCCTCCAACTGCTTGATTTGATGGGAAACGGTGGGCTGTGTCACGAAAAGCTGAGTCGCTGCTGCGGAGAAACTCCGCGTCTCGTACACTAACCTAAAGGCTTCTAGATAGGCAAACATGTGCATTTCCTCCTGTTCTACACGTCAAGAATCAATTATCCCCATTTTTACCTATCTACGCGTGACTTGCAACTTATCTTAACCTTTAGCACCCAAAAATCGGCTTTCCCCTCAACCCCAAGGGAAAGCCGATTTAAATTCTATTCGCCCTACAGTGCGGCGCCCACGGCCGGTTGCCGTTGCGCAACCAACTGCAGTAACTCCGCCGGTGTCTTTTGAAGAAACTCACCGGGGTGCAGGACCCGGTCATCGATGTCGTAATCGCCCTGTCCCGCCCACGGCTTGCCGAACAATAACCGGTCATACGGCACCTGATGCCGCCGGAGCCATTTCATGGTATTGCGCGCGGTGTAGCGGTTCAGCCGTTCCAAGTTCCCGTCACTGGTCTGCATCTGCCGCGAAGTGAAGAGCACCACCTGATAGCCTGCGGCCTGGTACTGCCGTAATCGCGTCACCACTGCCGGCTGTGGTGACCCGTCCAAGTACCCTTGACTGTCCGGTAAGCCACACAGTGTCTTCGTAATCTCAATTAATAGTCGTCGTTGTTTTTCCATCCTGATCCCCCCAAGAGTCAGTCGACCCAGTTCCCCGAATTCAATGTGTTTCAATTTCATTGACCCCTTAATGGGTCAACGCTCAGCATTAAGTCTACGGGACACGGATTCCAGACAACAGCGACCACGCTTGGTTTTGGTCGTGACCTTATTTACCCGCCCCGGCCGACTTCAACGAACCGCGTAAAGGATAAAAAAAATCGTTTGCCCTAACGACAAACGATTTCAAACTATTAATTTAAGTGTTCGTGCGCAATGACCCGAGCCATATCAGCGGGCAACGGCGCGTAACAGGTAATCCAGCGTTCCAAGAATGGCTGGTAGAACCGTAGGCGCGCACAATGGAGCGCCTGCCGGTGAATCCAAGGATTCGATTGCCGGCCGTAAAGCCAATCACCCAAGAGCGGATGGCCAATGGCTTGACAGTGGACCCGAATCTGATGAGTCCGGCCCGTATGCAACTTCACGGCTAACAGGCTCGCCGTCGCCGATTGCCGCCGGACCCACAACTCCGTCTGCGCCGCCCGACCATCCGGCCGCACGCAGCGCTTAATGAACGAATCCGCCGCCCGGCCAATCGGCAACTCAACCAGTTGGTGGGTCGGCCGGACCTGACCTTGTGCGACTGCCACGTAGCGCTTATCCAATTGTCCCAGTTTCAGTTGCTTATCCAGGATGGAATGCGCGAAGTGGTGCTTAGCAAACAACACGGCCCCACTGGTCTCCCGGTCCAACCGCGTGACGATGTGGGTCACGGTACTGGGGGCGTCAATCTGAATCAGATGCCCCTTCACGCGATTGGCTAAGGTATCGTCCGGGTAGAGGTGCGACGGGACCGACGCCATCTTAGCGGGCTTATTGACCACCAAGAAGTGCGCGTCTTCGTACAGGATGTCTAGCGGGCCAAAGGAGACGGCAACGTGGGCGTTGGGTTGCTCTGGCGGCAACTGTAACCCCACCGTCTGTCCCGGTCGCGCCATGGCGATCACACGCACTGGCTGGCCATCTAACGTGACCACCCCACCGTGGAACTTGACCTGCTTCAGGTAGGTGCGCGTCACCCCATGGGCCATTAAGACCGTCCGGACGTGCTCCGGAGCAGTCCCCGTCACTTGCCACTCAAAGGCCGTCATCGGGCTTCTCTCCCAATAAACGACGACTCGACCCGTTGCCAGAAGTGGGTGTGTCGGTACTCCGCAAACGCGATTCGTTGGCGCGCAATCCGGTAAGAGATGGCCTTAATGGGCCGTCCTTCGATGCTTAACTGGTCACACATCAAGACGTTATCGGTGGCTTCGGCGGGTTCGACACGAATCCACTCGTCCGCCGGAATAATCAACGGGGACCCTAACGTCCGAAAGACCAGATTATTGATCGATGCAATTTCGGCCATCTGAATCGCGTTAAACCGCGGGTTCAGGACCGCACCACCCACGGACTTGTTATAGGCCGTGGAGCCGGTCGGGGTGGAGATGCACAGCCCGTCGCCCCGAAAACTCTCGAAGAGTTCCCCTTTAATATAAACGTCGGCCACCATGGTCCCTGAAACCTTCTTAATGGTCGACTCATTGAGGGCCAACGCTTGATCTGAGTGGGTTCCGTCCGCGTATTCCACTTCGATGTTCAGTAACGGGTAACTGACGCTCTGCCGGTTATCGCGAATCAGGCTTTGAATCAGGTCGTTGACCTCATAGTCCCGCCAATCCGTGTAGAAGCCTAAGTGACCCGTATGAATCCCCACGAACCGGACTTTATCTAACCGGTCGTTATAGTGGTGGAACGCCGATAACAGGGTTCCATCGCCGCCGACCGTGACCACGATGTCTGGATTGAGACTATCGATGGTAATCCCCGCGGCAGTTAACCCGCGGTGCAGAGCCGTGGCCACTTTTCGGGACGACTGCCCATTATTACTAAAAATGGAAACTTTCATAAACATTCTTCCCTATTTCTGCGGGGAGTTCTTCTCAGCCTGCCCCTGGGGCGAATAATGCTGAGCTTCTTGAATCTCCTCGCGAATTTCGGACATTTCCGTGTCCAGCTTAAAGGCGGCTTCGGCGGCCCGTTGTAACCGCCGGCTCAAATCATCCGGAAAGGCACCCTGGTACTTATAATTTAACGAGTGCTCAATCGTCGCCCAGAAATTCATGGCTAACGTCCGGACTTGAATCTCAGCTAGAATCTTCTTTTCTCCCGTGACCAACTGCACCGGGTACTCGACCACAATGTGGTACGACCGGTAGCCACTAGGCTTTTCGTTATGAATATAATCGCGTTCTTCGAGGATGGTCAAATCCGTTCGTTTCCGGAGCAGATCCACGACTTGGTAGATGTCTTCGACGAATTGACACATGATCCGCAGCCCTGCAATGTCTTGCATGTCCTGTTCCAAGCGTTCCTCGGTCACGTGGCGGCGGGTCATTTTTTCCTTAATGCTGGGAACGGGCTTGACCCGTCCGGTGACGAATTCGATTGGCGAGCGCTGGTTGCGGTTTTCAAACTGCTTGCGCATCCCCCGCAACTTCACCTTGAGTTCGCTCACTGCCTGTTGATAAGGCAATAAAAATTGGTCCCAATTTTCAATCATGACGCTTTCCCCCAACCTTGATTCCACGTTATCACTTCTCGATTTTACCATATTTTGGAAGGAACTGAATCTAATTACTCATCCCCGCCCCGACAAATTTGCTCACTTTATCTCAAATGCCTGGATTAACTTTCATGAGGCGTTTGCCTTTACCTCGCCCGCAAAATGTAGCATGATTAAGTTGCGTAAAAAAACTTATCACGTTTGCGAACGGTCATTTACCCGCAAACAAACGTTCCGATTGCGTTTTTTGAAATTTTTGCTAATGTAGTAGTGTTGTGATTTTGTATGGTAACCCGTGGTGATTGCCAGCGAGAACAGATATTAGGAGGAAGCAATGTGTTAGAAGTTTATTTGTTCGTCAACCCACTGGGCGCTCGGTGTATGCGATCCGAACATAACATCATGAAGTTGGCCGACCATCTCAATCAGAAAGTGTCCTTTCAATTCGTTCCCCTTTTGAACCAGCAAATCGTGGAACAGGCGCTTGCTTCATCCCACCCGACCCTAGAACAGCGCAATGCCTGCTTCGATACTTACTATCAAGCGGTCTTGGCTTACAAAGCGGCGCTCTTCCAAGGGAAACGCAAAGGTCGTCAATTCCTGTTGAACCTTCAATCCGCAGTCATTACGCGGCACGAAGCCCTGTCTGAAGACTTAACCTTGCAGGCTGCTCGCGACTGCCGCTTAGACCTGGATATGTTCCAGGAAGACTGCCAATCCGACTTGGCCAAACAGGCCTTCCAGACCGACCAAAAACTCGCTGCCGAAATGAAGATTGAACACTCCTCTTCCGCAGTGATCTTCAACTGTGATGTGTCGCAATACGGTCTCCTCCTCAACGACGTCACATACGAAGCCCTGTGCGACGTATGTGAAAACCAAGGTGTGGCGACCAAAGCCTCCCTAATGCGGGAACTGGATCAACCAGCCGCCGCTTTAGTGGGTGACCATCGCCCCAACCTGCACGTCCTCTAATTTGAACAGTCACCTTGGTGAGACCGGCCCCTGTGGTGGGCCTTTTTTTCTGCCCGCAACCACTTAGACTATGGTATGCTTAAGCCATTCAATTTTATGAAACGTAAAGGGGCGACACCATCCATGCCAATTGCTATTGTGACCGATACTGCTTCCTACTTAACACCCGCTCAGATTCAGAAATTCAACATCACCGTGCTACCCATCACGGTGATCCTCGGCGCCCATCAATACCCCGAATCCGCCCTCTCCAACCGTCAATTCTACGACTACTTACAGAATAACCAGGCGTTGCCCACCACGGCACAGGTCTCCCTAGGCCAGATCGAGGCGGCCTACGATCAGCTGGTGGCCCAAGGCATCACGCAAATCATTTCGATCCACCTTTCTAGCGGAATCACCTCGTTCATGAGTAACCTTAAGATGTTCTGTCAGACTTACACTAAAGCTACGGTCTACCCCATCGACTCTCTGATGGCGAGTGCTGGGGAGGCTAACCTGTGTCTCCTAGCCGGGCGCCTCATCGCGGCTGGGCAAGATGCCGCCACGATTGCCGCCACCCTTGAACGGTTGCGGGATACCCAAGAGGTCTACTTCGCCGTCGACAGTCTCCGCCACCTCGCACGAACGGGCCGGTTAAGCAACCGTTCCGCTCTAGTGGGGAGCCTGCTCAACATTAAACCCCTCCTGACGTTCAACGCCGCGGGGCAGATCATCGCCATCGACAAAGCCCGGACCATGCGCCGAGCCTTCAGCTACATGACCACCCGACTCGCGGCCACCCAAGAACGAGTCGACTATCCCCTACACGCCACCATCATCGATGCCAACCACCCCGAACTTGCGGCCCAGTGGCAGACCCAACTGGCCGCTCAGTTCCCCGCCATTCGCATCACCCGCAGCCAGCTTGGCCCCGCTATCAGCGTCCATACCGGCGAAAAGACCATGGGGATCCATTGGCAACGGGATTGGCAGAGTTTTAACCACTAAACTCCCTTCAGTTCACAAAACGACCGTTTCTTACCAGGACTTGAGCCGGTAAGAAACGGTCGTTTTTAATTAACAACGTCACGGGAATGGTCCCGCAACCTGCGTGACTTATCTCGTGTGTTGGCTAGGGACTGTCTGGCCGTCTGGTAAGGCGGATGACCATCGCAAGCGTTTGGTTGGAAAACCGGTCCTATTTCGTTGCCTTCAACTTACGTGCCAGTTGTTTAAACTCGGCTAACCGGTCGTCGAAGGTCTTAAAGGCCGTCTCCAGGTAATCCGGTTGGGTCATGTCCACCCCTGCTTGGCGCATCACGTTCAGCGGCAAGTCCGACTTCCCGGCTTTAAGGTAGCCCAGGTAGGCATCCCGCTTAGCTGGGTCGCCACTCAGGATTCGTCCCGCCAGCGTGGTGGCTGCGGCAAAGCCCGTCGCGTACTGGTAGACGTAATAGTTGTAGTAGAAGTGCGGAATGCGCGTCCATTCATCCGCAATCTGCGGATCGGAAATCACCGCATCACCGTAGTACCGTGCGTTCAGCTTTCCGTAGAAATCACTCATGAAGTCGGCGGTCAGGGATTGACCCGCATCCGCTTGCCGGTGGATGTAGTCTTCGAATTCCGCAAACTGGGTCTGCCGGTAGACGGTGCCCTTGAACCCATCCAGGTAGTGGTTCAGGATGAATGCCCGGACTTTAGGATCCTTTTGGGTCTTCAACAAGTAATCCGTTAAGAGGTTTTCATTCGTGGTCGACGCGATTTCGGCGACGAAAATGGAATAATCCCCATACTGGTAAGGCTGATTGGTCCGGGTATAGTGACTGTGCATACTGTGGCCCATCTCATGGACCAGCGTGTACAGGCTCTCCAGACTGTCCTGCCAGTTCAACAAGATGTACGGTTTGGTATCGTACATCCCACCAGAGTACGCCCCCGTGCGCTTCCCCTGGTTCTCGACCACATCGATGGCCCGGGTATCAAACATCTTCTGAACGTTCGCCACGTAATCGGGACCTAGCACTGCTAAGGCCTTTAACGCCTCTTGTTGGGCCTCCGGATAGGTATACTTCAGGCTGGGTTCCCCCGTAATTGGCGTATACAGGTCATACATGTGCAGTTCGGGTAACCCTAACAGCTCCTTACGAAGTGCCACGTAGTCGTGTAACGACCCCAAGTGCTGGTTAACGGTCTTGACCAGCGTATCGTAGACCACCGCCGGAATCGTGTTCGCACTCATGGCCGCTTCCCGAGCACTGGCATAGTGCCGCACGTGTGCCAAGTAGTTATTCTTCTTGACCTCGCTGGATAACGTGGCCGCAAACGTATGCCGGAATTGCTGGAAGACGCTGTACAACGCCTTAAAGGCCTGTTCACGCACCGCAGGCTTTACTGACTCCAATAAGACGCCGTAGAGCCCTTCGGACAAGCGTACGTCGTTCCCGTCTTCGTCTTGGACCACGGGGAACTTCAAATCCGCGTTCGACAGCACCCCGAAGGTCCGTGCTGAGGCGTCCAAGACATCCCCGGCGCCGGCTAAGAGACGCTCCTCGGACTCCGACAAGGTATGGGGCCGTTCCCGGCTCAAAACGTCGAAGTAGTGTTGGTACGCAGCCAACTTCGGCTCCGCATCAATCAACGCCTGTAAGTCTTCCGGCGTCAAAGCCAAAACTTCTGGTTCGAACCACGCAATCGCCGTTCCGACTTTGGCCAGTAAACTACCGACCTGATCGTCGAAACCTTGATAGGTCGCGTTACCCGTATCCTGGTCGTTCTTCATGGACGCATAGACTTCCGCTTTCTCTAGCTGCCGGTACAGGCTAAAGATCGCCGTGGTGACTCGGTACAAGTCGGCTCCACTCTGGGCTAACTGTCCTTTGAGTTGGGCCGTTTCATCAGCCAGCTTTTGAATGTCGACTAACGCTTGGCTAAACGCCGCATCATTCGGGTAAATTGACGTGAGATCCCAGGTCAACTCGGTTGGCACTGCGGACCGTTGAGGAATTTGTCGCATCTACTTGCATCTCCTTAAAAGTTATCTAGTGCCAGTTTAGCACTTTCCCCAGCAAAAATCCTTTTCAAAATTTAATTTTCTCATGATTTTTTAACCAATCGGAATAGTCGTGAAACCACCGGGGCGTCTGCCGGACCCGCCAGCCTTGCGCGTTGGGGACCAGGTATCCCCCGGTAACCAGATCAGCCAGCAACTGCTCCTGGGCACTTCTCAACACGCCGGTAGCTTGAAAACGAACGCCACGGGCGTGACCGCCCACCAGCTCATAGGCACGGTGGCTGAGCGTTCGGACCTCGGCTACCGTGACTTCAGGACTCCCCTGAAAGAGCCACGCCCCCATTACGATCCGCCAAAGTAATAGGCCTTGGCCAAAAACGGGCGCCGTCGATTGGGTCGTCGCTAAGACGCCCGGGAAGCCGGCCAAGTGGTGGCCCGTCAGATAGAGCTGTTCTTGAATCAGTCGCAGTTGGGGCGCCTGCCGCTGCAAATTGCGGGTCCACTGTAAGCGAAGCCGGTGGTCGTCCAGGACCGATTGCGCCATTGGCGGCGTGGTCCCTAAGAGAAATTGCGCCCAGTTACCGATTCGTCGTTGGCCACCCCAGTAGCGTCCCACGGCATCTTGACGCAGATGGTGCCGGACCACTAAGCAGGCGCGCCGGACATCCCAAAATAATAGGCACAAGCCCCATTGCGGCAACCAACTGGCGAAGCGCTCGATCAAGCGCCAATTCAGCCGCTGCCGCCGATACCGGTGGCCTAAGAACCACAACGGATAGACGCCCAACTGCCGGTATCCCGCCGTACGCTGGGCAACGGCCTCGAGCGCTAAGGGACTGCATTGAAACTCCACGGCTACGGGCTGTGCCTGATGCCCGATCCAGACGTCTGCGCGCTGGTGAATCGTCGGTAGTACCCGCTCTAGTGTGGCTGGACCCCAAGGGTGAAAGAACGCCGCCAGTTGGCGTTTTCCCCGGAGATGCTCCGGGGTCTCTCCTTCGCTACTGATCACACACGCCGCTTGCGGGAGATGGGCAAAGTATGGGGGCACTTGGCGTCCCCGGTGCAAGCGAACCGGGGCGTGGCAGGCCGGACAGTGATAGGTCGTCTGCCGATTCGCCACCCGAGCATCCACCAACTGACGTTGCACTTCCGCGACTAACATCTCCCCGTCCCCCTTTAGTTAAAGGTTCCGCAGCCCATCGCCCTTTTTTCTCACGCGTATCAAAAAAGCCCAGACGCTTGGTCTGAGCTCAACGTGCTAGTTAATCGGTTCTTCTGGGAAGTGGGCGATCACTTGGTAGATGGGCCCCTTCGCGGAGAATTTTTGTTCGTATTCCGTCTGAATATCTTCCACGCCATCCGTGGCTTGATGCAGGTCCAGCCAGACCCCGTCAAAGACCATCGGAAAATTGTTTAGGCTCTGCAACGAGTATTCGAACAACCCCCGGTTATCCGTCTTGAATTGCAGCTGGCCACCCGGTTGCAGGACGTCTTGATAGTGGGCCAGAAAGACCGGTGACGTCAACCGCCGCTTAGCGTGCCGCTTCTTAGGCCACGGATCGGAGAAGTTTAAGAACAGGCCCGCAACCTCGCCTGGGTTAAAGAGCGTATTCACGGCTTCGCCATCCGTGTGGACCATTTGGATGTTGGTCAGTTCGCTGGCCACCACCTTCTTCAACGCGACCGCAATCACGGACGTCTGAATTTCGATGCCGATAAAGTTGCGTTCCGGGTGCTGGCGGGCCATCTCGACGATGAACTGACCCTTCCCCGTCCCAATCTCAATGTTTAGCGGCTGAGCTTTAGGGAAACGACTCTGCCAGTTGCCCTTCAGGCTTTCCGGTTCCATGACCAAAAGGTCTTCGTGGGCGGCCAGGTAGTCCTTGGCCCAAGGCTTGTTACGTACACGCATGGTATATTCCTCCTTAATATGACGAACGGCGGGTTGGAAGTAAGGCTCCCGACCCGCCGTCCTAGTTAATCATGCACTGACTCACGCGTCAGTTTTTCGAGTAAGATTAAATGTTGATTCATAATTTGAAAACGCGACTGACGATAACTCTCCGCAATCACGGTAATGCAGTGAACCCGGGCGTACCAATTCACTCGACTGGTCAGCTCATCGGTCACCTGTTCCCCGTAATCTTGGAGCCACCGTTGCCACTCCTCTAACGGGACGTATTCACATAATAACGCTCCTAGGTCAAACGCCGGATCCGCAAAGGTCGCGGCGTCCCAGTCAACCAGGTAGAGCCGTTGGCGCTCTGAGAGCAACCAGTTCTTATGATTCAAATCACCATGACAAACTTCGTACGCAGTCGTGGGCAGTTGGGGTTGTTCCGCTTCTAAGGCTTGTAACGCCCGTTGAATCAGCGGGTGTTGGCGCAACGTCAACGCTAAGGTTGGCGCCAAACGGTTCAATAACTGGGCGGGCGTCGTAGACCGGCCGCCGACTTTGTTCAACATGTCATGGAGTAATTGCGAATGGTGCACGCGATGAAGCAACCGGGCAACGCGCTCTTCACGCATCTCCCCCCGCCGCAAGGTTCGGCCGTTCAACCATTCTTGAGCCGTCATCACGTCCCCACTTGCCAGACGCTTGGTCCAGACTAACCGGGGCGTGATGCCTTCAACCGAAAGAGCGGCCAAAAACGGTGACGCATTCTGCTTCAAAAAGACTTTCTGGGAAGCCTTGGTGCCCATATACGCTGTTCCGGTATTGCCACCTAGTGGATAAAGTTGCCAGCCGTCACGCATATTCGGTGCCATCGCGCCACCCCTTTCGTAAATTTGTCAGCTATTATTAATTTTAGGGGGAAAAGTAGTTGGCGTCAACCTTTATTTTGCGCCGCGCGTTTTAACCGCTGCGGTGTGTAGACGCGAGCGAGGTACCAGACCTCTACCGCTGCGACCCCTACCGTTCCTAGTGCCGGCAGTAACCGCCGATCCGCTAAGATCACGACTAAACACATCAGCCCGGCCGTAGTGGTCAGAATCAGGGTCACCAGCTGCACAAAACTTCGTAACCGCTGTTCCCAAGTCAACGGATAGACGTGCGTGAACACGATATCGTCGTACTGCTGGAAGAACGGCAACAGTTGAAACCCAATCAAGTAGATGAACAGTGCCGTTAAGATTACCGGCAACCAAGTTCCCTGGATGAAAGCCAGCAGGATCATCCCAATCACCGTTAAGCGCACCACCAAGCCACTGAACTCGGTACCCCGCAGCATCCCCCGACTATAAAGGTACAGATAGGCTTGATCGTGCCGGACGGGAATCCGCCGCAACAGGCCGTCGAGGTAGTGCCGCCGGTGAATCGTTCCTGAGACCATCGGCACATCGGTAAAGAGGTTAAAGAACCGATAAATGCCTAGCATCCGGTTATCTTCGAGCGCAATCTGTTCTCGCCAACGAATCTGTTGCCGCTGCCAGTGCTGCTGGAACCACACGGCTACGGCCCCGTCAGCTAAGATGGCTAGAATCGCTGCGAGCCACGGGTTAGCCCATAGCCCCACGGCCAGAACGATTAGACTCAAGCCCCACTTGTTGGTCCAGTGGTTCATCCGCCGTTGTCCCGTTACCTGATAGGCACTCGCGAGGTCTAGGCGCAACAAGGTATCCTTCAAGATCACCTGAGTCACCGCGAGACCTGCAACCGTGGCCAACGACCAACTCAGCGTCACCCGCAGGTAAGGCGTCATGATGAATAGGACGATCAGTTGCGTTGCCTGGGCCAGCCATTGGCTGTACCGTCGGGCGGCGACCAGATACCCCTGCATGGCCCGCTCTTTGGGCAACAGGAAGACCCGGTCAGCATCTTCGATCAACGTGGCGAACCGGCCCACTTGGACCGTAATTCCCAACACCACCAGCGCCACTAAGGGCGCCCACCACAGGCCCGACGTTAAGGTCTTTAAGAGGTTGGAGTAGCCTAATCCCAGGCCACCCAAGAAGAAGAGGAGCGCAAATACGAAAAAGTCATTAAATACTAACCGCAGGTACTTCGCCATTTCCCGGAGATGACGGGCCCGCCGGTTCTTAAACAACTGGATCATTGGCGATCGACCTTGGTCATGGAGAGGTAGATGTCGTTCAGTGATTCTCCCGCTTCCGGAAGAGCGGCTTGTAACTCACTAAGCGTTCCCTCAGTCTTGACCTGCCCCGAGTGCAATAAGACGAACCGGTCACAATACCGTTGGGCAGTGTCCAGCACGTGCGTCGACATCAGGATACTGGCCCCCTGCGCCTTACGTTCTTGAATCAGGTGCAGCAGGTCATTGACGGCCAATGGATCCAGTCCCAAGAAAGGCTCATCAATGATGAACAACTTGGCTTGGGTCAAGAAGGCACAAACGATCATGACCTTTTGCTTCATCCCCTTGGAAAAGTTCGCGGGGAACCAATCCAGCTTATTGGCCAACCGGAAAGTCTTCAATAACTTTTTCGCCGTCTCCCAAGCCTGGTCTTGATCGAGGTCATAGGCCATCATGGCCATTTCGAGGTGTTCCCGCAAAGTCAGCTCTTGATACAGAACTGGCGTTTCGGGAATATAGGCGATCTGTTGCTTATAGGCCTGACTATCCTGGGTAATCGTGACCCCATTGATCGTGATGGTCCCCTTGTGCGGGGTCAACAGCCCAATAATATGATTAATCGTCGTGGACTTCCCAGCTCCGTTCAGGCCAATCAAGCCGACAAGTTCACCGTCTTTGACGTCGAAACTGATATCTTTTAAGACGGGAATCTGGGAGTAGCCCCCCACGACATGGCTTACCGTTAACGCCATCTAAACATCCCTTCATTTCTACGAGTTTTATCCCCTGCCGCGAGTGATACGCACCCCGCTTGCAGAGCGTTTCTTCTGAATTAACCGCCCTATTATACCATAGTCGGCCCTATGAACGAACGGTCGCCGTAGAACTGAACCAGATGGGTGGTGTATAATGGATGAAATTGAAATGAAAGAAGGAGTTCTCATGGCATCAATGACCCTCGAACCACACTACGACGATGATTGCGTCTTCTGCAAGATTCTCCAAGGTCAGATTCCCAGTTACACCGTCTACGAAGACAACGTTGTTAAGGCGTTTTTGGATATCTCACAAGGGACGCCCGGCCACACGCTGGTGATTCCCAAGACCCACGTCAAGGACATCTTCGCCTACGACGCGGACCTCGCAGCGGCGGTCTTCTCACGTATCCCTAAGATTGCCCGCGCGATTCAGGCGGCCGACCCCACCATCGCTGGGATGAACATTCTGAACAATAATGGTAAGGTGGCCTACCAATCAGTCTTCCACTCCCACATTCACTTGGTTCCGCGCTACAGCGACCAAGACGACTTTAAGATGATCTTCAAGGATAACGCGGACAACTACACGCCTGCGAAATACGCCGCGATTCAAACGGCCATCAAATCACATCTGGAGGGATAGACGATGGGAATTGGACGCTTCGTTGCCGGCGTTACGGTGGCTGCCGGTGTTGGTTTAGCAACTTACTTAGCCTTGACCCAGCAAGATCCCCTCACTTGGGGCCGTCAGGTCAAACGCCAAGCCACCCACACGGCGCAACAGCTCGACAACGTTAAAACCGCGCAAGACCGGGTGGCTAGCGACGCACAGAAACTGGCGCAAGCCATCGAAGACGGGACCCAGACGCTTAACACGATTCAAACGCAGATTGATAAATTTCAGTTCAAAGTGGCCCCCCGGGTGGCTAAAATTGAGGAAACCCTGGACCATTTAGAACAGTCACAATTTTGAAGGTTTTGTAAAAGTTCCGGGACCTTTTTAGGTTTACGATTTTTTGTGTTATGATGTTCGAGTATGGTGATGAACACCAATTTTGATGAATGGATGTGTTGAAGAATATGAAGAAATGGTTTATCGCCCTAGCCGGTGTGCTCTTATCTTTCACGCTTGCTGGTTGTGGGAGTCAGACCGTTGCCACGACGAACGGTGGTAAGATTACCGAAAGTGCCTACTACAGTAGCCTGAAAGGGACCTCTTCCGGTAAGCAAGTCTTGCAACAAATGATCTTGAACAAGGTCTTAGAGAAGCAATACGGTAGCAAAGTCAGCAAGGATGCTGTGACCAAGCAGTTCAACAAGTACAAGGCCCAATACGGTTCTTCCTTTAATAGCGTCTTGACCCAAAGTGGGATGACGCAATCCAGCTTGAAGACCGAAATCCGGTCCAACTTACTGTTGAAGGAAGCCGTTAAGGACAACGTCAAGGTCACGGACAAGCAACTCCAGAAGCAATTCAAGAGTTACCAGCCTAAGGTCACCGTTGCTCACATCTTAGTTGCTAAGAAGTCCACGGCCACTAAGGTCATCAACGACTTAAAGGACACTAAGAAGGCCAACTTGGAAAGCGAATTTACTAAGTTAGCTAAGAAGTACTCCACGGATACGGCAACTAAGAAGAAGGGCGGTAAGTTAACGGCCTTCGATAGTACCGACACGTCTTTGGACTCGACCTTTAAGAAGGCCGCCTTCAAGTTGAGCACTGACGAATACACCGCAACGCCTGTTAAGACGCAATACGGTTATCACGTTATCTTGATGTTGAACAACCCTGGTAAGGGTACCCTGAAGCAACACAAGGCTGAACTGAAGCAACAAATCATCGACAACGACATGAACGACAGCACGGTGCTGCACAACGTTGTTGCCAAGGTCTTGAAGAAGGGGAACGTTTCCATCAAGGACAACGACTTGAAGAACATCTTGTCAGATTACCTGTCAAGCAGCTCCTCATCCTCATCATCTAAGTAATTCCTAACCACCTAAAACGACTCGCCCACCGGCGGGTCGTTTTTTTTCGGCCTAAACACCAAAAAAGAAGCATCCGGATCAGGTCGCTCAGTGAGCCGCCCTAATCTGGATGCTTCCCTTTTCATCTTTCAATTCATCATTCCTGAGGCGTTACTGGCCCTGACTGGTTCGGCCGGTAGAATCGGCGACCATCCAAAGCGAAGACCCGTTCCGAGAACTCACCCGGTGCGGTATGCCCGACCACGGTATCCAACATCATGATGGACGCATCGAGTTCATCGAGCTGGTGCAAGACCTCGGCCTCCCGTAATGCTGGTCGAACGGGCGATCCGTACTCCAGCAAGCCATGATGGGCCAAGATCATGTGCCGTAAGAGTAGCACATCTTCCGCTTGAGGATCCAATTTCAACGGGTCACACGCCCGTACCAGTTCCCCATCGATCAAGACGATGTGCCCGACCAAGTTCCCCGCCAGCGTGTAGGTGGTGGCTTCGGGCCCCGACAGCTCAATCGTCTTTCCCAGGTCGTGTAGAATCGCGCCTGCGTATAACAACGGTGCATTTAAGTCCGGGTACTGGGCCGTGACTGAGTGGGCCAACCGCAAGATGGAAATCGTGTGGAAGGCTAGGCCCCCCTTGAACGCGTGGTGGTTACTCTTCGCCGCCGGGTAAGTAAAGAACTGGTCCCGAAATTCCGTCAGGAGACGTCGTACCAGGCGTTGCCAGGTGGGTTGGGTGATCTCAAAGATCGTCTGGTTAATGTAGTCTTCCATGGCCTCGCGGGTCATCGGTGCCTGTTCGATAAAGTCGGCCGCACTGAGACCATCCCCCGGCGTGGCTAACCGCATATGGGTAATCTTGATTTGCGGGTGCGTCTGGTACTTCTCTCGCCGCCCCTGCAAATGAACCACCTGACCCGCGACAAATTGTTCGGTATCCGCGGGGCTAGCGTCCCAATACTTACCGGAGATTTCTCCCGACCGGTCTTCAAAAACCAGTGCAATGTACGGTTTCCCGTTCTTCGCAGTCCGTACGTCCGCCGACTTCAGGAGGACAAACAGGTCCACCGCGTCATCGACCGCATAGTCCATCAGTTGTTTCTTTGTCGTCATCGAATCACCCTTTCTAAGTCGTCAACGTTAAGACTCGCCGCCCAGTGGCTGGTTGTGCCGCTGCCGCATCGGCTGTCAGCAGAATGATCTGCAACTGCTGGCCTAACTTGGTCAACAAGCGATAAGCCGCCTGCCGCCGTTGCGCATCGAAGTTGACCAAGCCATCGTCAATCACTAACGGCATGGCCGCCTGGGGCTGCATAACCACCGCAAAGGCCAACTTCATGGCCAGGTCCAACTGCTCGGCCGTTCCCCGGGACAATTGGTCCACAGTCAGCCAGACCCCATCGGCCGCCCGGCGTACTCGTAACGTTTCCGCTGTTAAGTCAAGTTTAGTATACCGGTTTTCCGTGAGTTGCGCATAAAAAGTACTAGTCCGCGCCACGATTCGGGGCAACCGATCCCCAGATGCCGCCAATAACGTGGCGCGAATCCATTGACTGGTCAGCCGTGCGACCAACCAGTCTTGCGTGGTCGCGCGCATCTGAGTCTCCAGGTTAGCCAACCGCTGACGCAATACGGTCTGAGTCCCGTTAGTGGTCAGTTGAGCCAGCTGACCGGCCAACGTGGCTAACCGCGTCGTGACCGCATCCAGTTGGTGCTGGGTGGCTCGTTGCTGGTCCTGCGCCGCCTGAACCTGCTGCTGTAACTGGTGTTGATCCGAGAAGCGTTGTAGCGCCGCTAAAGTCTCTGCACCCAACTGATCGGCCAAGGCCTGGCGTTGGGCCGTCCGATTACCTTGGTCCCGGATAGCCTGGTAGGTCTGATAAAAGGTCGCCGTGTCCGGAACGTTCCGGGTCCGTAAGAAGGTCGCCACCGCGTGCTCCGCGGTTTTAACGGCGGCCTGGTCCTGACGAATTCGTCCCGTCAGGTTGGCCAACTCTCCGTTCTGGGTGATCAGCCGTTGCTGAGTACTCTGCAATTGCCGCAACTGCGTCAAGATACTGGTCAATGACTGGCCCTTAAGCGTCGGTAGTGCGGTGGTCGCCTGCGTCATAAACGTGGTCACTTGCGCTGTGGCCTGATCTAACTGGTCATGGACGGTCTGCCGCTGAGCGGTCAACCGTTCCCACTCCCCAATCGCCGTCTGGGCTGCAAACCATTGTTCCACGGGCAAGTGGTCGAGGCCGTGACTGGTCCCCACGGCGTCAATCTGGTTATTCAGGTCATCGATTCGGTGGTTGCCCTCGCGCAATTGGGCCTGTGTATCCCGGATATCCGCAGTCAGCTGCTGGGCTTCCCGACTAGCCGGCGTTTCGCCGTCAACGATGAAGACCCCATAATAGCCCACCACGATTCCCAGGACGGCCCCAATCAGTTTAAAGAGCGTTCCTGGTAGGAACATGGCCCCGACCAGGATCACCAACCCAGCGGCCAACCAGCCCAACTGTTTATCAGCCAACGGATTCCGTTGTCGTCGCGTGGGTTGGGCAGCCTGATACTGGGCATTGAGCTGATTCAGCTCCTGTTGCAACCGGCGACGCTTCTGGGTCGCCAGCTGCAGGTCTGCTTGCGCCTGCTTAAAGGTCTGGGTCGTCTGCAACGAGAACGGCCGGGGCATCCGACCATCCGCCGTAGCGTACTGCTGTTCAATGGCCCCCATGCGCTGCGCCAGCTCCTGGTCCGTAGCCGCTAAGCGGTCGCGTTCCTGACCCGCTGCCGTCTGCGCGGCTAACTGGTCGAATAAGGGATCGACCTGGTCGGGAACCCGTAAGTACTGTTGGAACAGGCTCGATAGTTGGGTATGAGCCTGGAGGTCCCGTAACCGGCGCTGATTGGCCTGGGCACTGGTCTGACTGGCGGTGAGCTGGTGGCGTAACCGTTCCAGTTCAGTGGCATCCTCCTGGCTAAATCCCGTGGTCGGCTGGTCCGTCGCCGTCCCCAGACGTTGCCATTGCTCAAAAGTTGACCACTGTGCTTGCAAATGCGTCAATTGGTCCGTCGTTGTCCGCTGTTTCGTCAAGCGGTGCTGTAACGTAACTTGCTGCTGGTGACTATCCCGCTGGTCCTTAAGCAACTGCCAGTAGGTGGTGTAGGATTCATTGGCCTTGGCCAATTTGTCACGTAACGCCTGATGCTCTTGTAACAACTGGTTTAACGTTGGCTTGCGGCCTTGGGGCTTATAGAGCGTCTCCGCCGTCTGGTCCAAGGTCTTAGCCTGCTCCAGCCAAAAGTCGCTCCCGACCGCCCCAACATGTTGCAGGTGTTCCGTCAAGACCTGCTTGGAAGCCTGAAAAACCGCGCCCAATCGCATCTCGTTAACGGCGTAGACGTTGGTAAAGAGCTGTGCATCGACCGGGGCCAGCAACGTGGACAATTGCGTCGCCGGCAACGGCAAGTCCGTGGTCAGGTTCTTGAGGGTCACCCGACCGCCCCGGGGACCATCCACCCGGGTCACCAGGTACGTCACCTGATCCTTGACCAGCTCGATACTCCCCCCGAAACGACTCCCATCCAGCGGTTCGTAGCGTAACGCCGGGTGTTTTTTGGTGGGAAAGCCAAATAAAATAGCGGTGATGAACTGGGTAATGGTCGATTTCCCAGCCTCGTTGGGCCCTAAAATGACGTTCAGTCCCCGGTCCAACGAGAAGGTCCGGTCGTGGAACTGACCGTAACCAAATAACGTTAAGGTTTTAAGATACATCGTGTCCCTCCTGGTTCATCAACCCTTGAAGTTGCTGGGTCGCTAAGGTCGCTAAGTCCTGCGGAGTCACCTGCGTATCCAGCCAATCTGCCAGACTGGGTTCTTGGGCCAACTTCCCGAACAACTGCTGAATCGCTGCCGGGGTAAAGGTCGCCGCGGCCCCCTGATCCCAGTACGTCTGATCGAGCTGGGGCGCTTGGAGGTGCGCGGTGGGCCCTTGCAGGGTCATCTGCGGAAAGTAGCGCTGTGCCGCAGTCAGGTCCGCGCGGTGCGTTCGGTGGTACAATGCCGGCCAGTCGGTGGCCCGCCATTGCGTCTGGTCCGCCGGCGTTAACTCGGCGGTCAGCTGCAGCGTTAAGGGGGTCAGGGTCAGCTGTGAGGCCGGATGCGCCCGCACCCAAGTCGTCAGTGCAGCTTCCAGCTCCGTGAGGGTCGTGGCGGCCGTGGTCACCGTGGCCGTCTCCCATAAGAGGTCAGCCGTCGCAAAGAATTGCGGGACCAACTGTCGTCCCTGGCTGGTGACCAGGTAGGCCCCCTTGGTGCCAGTCTCCTGTTGGGTCCGCCCCTGCGGATTGCCCGCATAGATCACGGGTGGTTGGGCGTTTAACTGCTGCCGGTGATGGATGTGGCCCAACGCCCAATAATCATACCGTTTAGCTAGCAACTCAGCTAAGGTGAAGGGCGCGTAGTGGTCCGCCGTCCCGCCAGTCGCCACCGCCCCGTGCAAAAGGCCGATATGCCAATCCGTCTGGGCATGTGGTGGGAAATCCGGTAGTGGGTCCGCGGTGACCCACCGTTGCGGATAACTAAAGCCGCTCACGGCAACCGTCTCCCCCGACGCTAGGGTCAAGGTCTGGGTGCCCACCTGGTCCGTAAAGACCGTCACGTTCGCAGGATATGCCACCGCTTGGTGCTGATCCGTGGCGTAATCATGATTCCCAAAACTGACGAATACGGGAATCTGAGCCTGGTTCAACCGTTCGAATTGGTCGAAGAGATAGGCCTGGGCCGCCACACTCTGCTCGGCGCGGTCAAAGAGATCACCGGCCAGGACCACGAAATCGACGTGTTCCGCTAACGCCCGGTCAAAAATCTTGGTCGCTGCGGCGAACGTTGACTGGCGAATCCGCGTCAATAAGGCATTCGGCAGGGTCGTCAGCCCCAAAAACGGACTATCTAAATGTAAATCTGCTGCGTGAATAAACTGCACGCCTCTCACTCCTTCTACACGCCTCTTTTACCCGTCACTTCACGAAAAAAATCGCCGGCGCCACCCCTCCCGCAGGAAGCGTCGCACCGACGATCACCGGGGATTAACCCTGGTAGAGATCTTGAATTGGTTGCGTAATGGTCTGGTTAAGATCTGATAAGATCTGGTTGACTCCCCGTTCAGTTTCCATTAAGTCCTTGATGGACTCGATCTTGGAGACTTTTTCGGCCAAGTCGTGCGCGTGCTTCAACTCGTCTTCGGTCAACTTTTGACCAGCCATTTGCTTTTGTTGTAAAGTCCCTTGTAATTGTTGGAATTCTTGGAACAACTTGTAGGTTTCGGCATCAGCCTTCATGGTTGCGAATGCTTTTTGAAGGGCCTGGTAGTCTGGGGTGGCCTTTAATGCTTCGGCCACCTGGTTCCCTAAGTCGTGTAAATTTTCAGCCATAGTGGTGGTTCCTCCTCAATAAAATCGTTTACTTATCAAGTGTACCATGTTTTGACCGCTGACCCTAGTGAAGAATTGACTACTCCACGTAGGACTTAGCCTTCTCCCACCACGACTTCACCTTATCCGCCGCGTTGTTGAACGACTTTCCTGCGTTATCGAGGCCCTGTTGAACCTGGTCCCAGATATCGCTGGTAGACCCGCCTGTACTTTCGCCCTTAGCTAAGGTCGACGCGTCTTGGGTATCAAAGGACGTGCCCTTGGTATTCGGCAGGATGCCCTGGAGTTCGGCTTGGAATAAGGGGCCTTCCCCCACGCCACTGACGTCTTCCAAGTGGTGCTTACTACTGGTGCTGTCAAAGCCTTCCCAAGTGGTTACCACCACGTCTGGGGTGTAGCCCACG
Source organism: Levilactobacillus namurensis (assembly GCF_032197885.1). NCBI lineage: Bacteria > Bacillati > Bacillota > Bacilli > Lactobacillales > Lactobacillaceae > Levilactobacillus > Levilactobacillus namurensis. The sequence continues at coordinate 1,700,043 of NZ_CP134159.1, forward strand.
ATCCACTTATCCCGGGTCGCGTCGGCGTCTCCGTCGGCTTCGGTACTCCCGGTCTTACCGGCAATCGTGTACCCATACGGCTTAGCGGACGCCCCAGTCCCGTAATTGAAGACGCCCATCATCATACTGGTCATCTGCTTAGCCGTCTTACTGGACATGACGCGCGTGGTCTTGGCCGCTGAATCCTGGGTATCGACCACCACGTTACCCGAAGCGTCTACGATTTTCCGAATATAGTGGGCCGAACGCATCTGACCACTGTTGGCGAACGCCGTGTAGGCTTGCGCTAACTGCTGGGGCGAGACCCCGGTCTTCAAGCCCCCCAGCGCTAAGGCCAGGTTCTTATCCGACTTGGTCACGGGTAGGCCGAACTTCTTGACCGACTCGTACCCCTTATCAACACCAATCTTGTTCAATAACCAGACTGCTGGCGCGTTCGTACTCTGCGCCAGGGCTTGGTACATCGGAATCTTACCGCTGTAGACGCCCCCGTAGTTGTGCGGCGTATAGTTGTTGGTCCCGTAAGACTTCTTCTTATCCGTCAATTGCGAATCATAGTAGTAGCCGTTCTCTAACGCCGGCGTGTAGACCGCTAGCGGCTTGATCGTCGACCCGGGCTGACGGCGCATCTGCGTTGCCCGGTTATAGCCCCGGAAGACGTGTTTCCCCCGGCCACCGACGACGGCTTCGACGCCTCCGGTGTTGGGGTCAATGGCAATGCTGGCGGCCTGGACCTTAGTTCCGTCGCTAGCATTGGCGGGGAAGTAGTTGTCATTTTTAAATAGGGTCTGCATCTGCGTCTGATTATTCTGGTCCAGGGTGGTATAGATCTTGTAGCCCCGGTTCATAATCTCAGATTCGGTCAGCCCGTACTTACTGATAGCCTCGTTAATTACCGCATCGAAGAAGTACGGATACTTATAGGTATTCTTGTAGGTGTAATTGTCGTTGGTGGTCAGCGCGGTCGCCTGGTACTGCTTGGCCTGAGCGTTGGTAATGGCCCCCGTTTCCGCCATCAACCCCAGCACTAAGTTCCGGCGCTGGCGAGAAGCTTGCGGGTGATCAACGGGGTTGAACCCGCTAGGATTGCTCAGCATACCGGCTAAGGTCGCAGCTTGCGGGACCGTTAAGTTCTCAGCCGAGGTGCCAAAGTACCGCTCAGCGGCATCTTGGACCCCCCAAACGCCCTTGTCAAAGTAGGCGTTGTTCAGATACATCGAAAGAATATCCTGCTTACTGTAGACGTTCTCGACCTCTACGGATAAGAACAGCTCCTTGAACTTTCGGGTAAACGTCTGTTCTTGTGTCAGGTAGGCGTTCTTCACCAGTTGTTGGGTCAGCGTACTCCCCCCACCACTAATATAGTCGCGGCGTAACAGCTTATTCTTCCCATACAGGTAAAATGCCCGGGCAATCCCCTTAATGGAGAAGCCGTGTTCGTGGTAGAAATTCCGGTCTTCAGTAGAAATGACCGCGTGTTGAACGTTGGTCGAAATCTGCGTTAGCGGCACGTAAGTCCCCTTCTGGGAATACAACGTCCCGGCCTTGCGATTCTGGCGATCATAGATTTTCGTCGGATTCTCTAGTGATGCTTTTAGGTTCCCAACGTCGGTGGTCTTGGCCATGAAGGTCAGGTAACCGCTCATCAGGAAGATTCCCGTCAACACGATGACAATCAGCCACCGCGTCAACTGAAACCGGCGCCAAAGCCGCTTGAAACGGTTTTTGAAACCGGTGCCTGGATTTGGTTGTTGGTTATTCATTTTTCGATAGCCTCTTCTACTCAAGTGTCATGATGTTCCTATCATAGCATAGACTGGACGGCACGCTAGTTTTCAGGGCAAATTTTATGAACCTTTAACTTAGCTTAACCCAAAATAAAAACGGACAGGACGACCTTACTGGGTCTCCTGTCCGTCACGTTAATGGGCGATTTCTGGATTCATCTCAGCGGCGATGCGGTCGTGAAGCTTCTTGGCGACCTCCGCACTGGGGCTGATAATAAAGATGGTGTCGTGACCGGCCAACGTACCGGCAATCTCCGGTAGGTTAAGATCATCGAAAATCACGGCCAGGAGGTTCCCGTTGCTGGGCAACGTCCGCACGATGTTCACGAATTCAACGCGCGTTAGACCCGTCACGACCTCGTTAATGGTCTCGCGGAGATGCTCCTCTTCACTGCGGTTCCCCGCCTTGAAGATGGTGTAGCGCAGATGGCCGTGGCCATCCTGGGCCTTCACGATCTGCATCTCCCGAATGTCCCGTGAAATGGTTGCTTGGGTTGCTTGAATCCCGACTTCCTGCAAGTGCTCCATCAGCTCCTCTTGGGTTCCGATAGGATACTGATTAATTAACTGTTCGATTCGTGCTTGGCGAATGCTTTTTTTCATGAAAATGGCCCCCTCCGCATAAACTTGCATGATCTAATCTCAAAGGATGCGGATTGTGCCACATGACTTTGAATATTTATGAACTTAGTGTACCAAATATTCGTTTTCAACGCAAAAAGGCGCCTTCTTTAAAGGCAACTTCTCTCATAATTCGTTTTATTTTTTACCGTTCACCTACGGCCATCCCCCATCACAGATTTGTTTAGTGAGCCAAATAACCCGCCCCACCGGCGTTAATCAGCAAGGTGGCCTCAAAAAAAGCGACTACCCCAGCGGGCAGTCGCTTTTTAATCACACCTTCATTTTAATTACATTTCGTCCGGTGCTTGAACCCCTAACAGACGTAGGGATTCCTTGATGACCGTTGAAACTGCCTTGACTAAGGCTAACCGAGCTGGTAATTCAGCATCGTCGGTTAAGACCTTGGTGTGGGCGTAGTACTTGTTGAAGCTCTTAGCAACCCGAATCGCGTACTTGGCAACAACGGATGGTTCGTATTCGTCACACGCCATCCGAACCACGGCTGGGAAGTCGGCTAACGCCTTAATGGTGTCCCAAGCTTCTGGATCGGTAATCTGGTTACCGTTGGCTTGAACGTTTACGTCCGCAGCCTTCCGCAAGATACTTTCGGCCCGGGCCCGGGCGTATTGAACGTAAGGCCCCGTTTCCCCTTCGAACTTCAGTTGGTCCGCTAAGACGAAGTCAATACTGTTCATCCGTTCGTTCTTCAGGTCACCGAAGACAATGGCTCCGACCCCGACCTGCTTGGCAACTTCTTCCTTGTTTGCCAACGTTGGGTTCTTCTCCACGATTTCTTCTTGGGCCATCTTGACGGAGTCGTGTAAGACATCGGCCAACAGGATGATCCGACCAGAACGCGTGGATAACTTCTTCCCATCCACGGTGATCAGGCCAAACGGAATGTGGTGCAAGTCCTTAGCAGAAGGCACCTTCATCTCTTCCAGAACCGCCTTCAATTGCTTGAAGTAATACATCTGTTCAGAACCCACCACGTATAAGTTCTTGACTGGGTGGTAAGTCCGGTCACGGTAGAGTGCCGTTGCGATATCCCGCGTGATGTACAGCGAAGCACCGTCACTCTTCAAAATCAGCGCTGGGTTCAGGTCGTACTTCTCCAAGTCGACCACTTGGGCGCCTTGGGATTCAACCAACAGGTGGTCATCCTTCAAGAGTTGAACAACTTCTGCTAACTTGTCGTTGTAGAAGGCTTCACCGTTGTAGGTATCGAATTCGACACCCAAGACCTTGTAAATGTCGTTGAATTCTTGCAAGGAGACTTCCCGGAACCATTGCCACAGGTCGTGGGCTTCTTGGTCGCCGTTTTCCAGCTTCCGGAACCATTCCCGCGCTTCATCATCCAGTTCAGGCTTGTCGACGTCTTCCTTGTGGAAACGAACGTAGTATTCCACCAACTTGTTGATGGGATCCTTCTTCACGTCTTCTTCGTTCCCCCACAGCTTGTAAGCCGTGATCAGCTTCCCGAATTGCGTTCCCCAGTCACCCAAGTGGTTATCCTTGATTGGGTGGTAACCGTTCTTCTTCAGGATCTCAGCAATCGAGTTTCCGATTACCGTTGACCGCAAGTGCCCCATGGACATAGGCTTGGCAATGTTTGGTGAGGACATATCAATCGGCACGTTCCCGTTTGCACCGTCTTGGTTTTGACCGTAGTCGGCACCCTGCGTCAGGACCGTGTTCAGCGTGGCTTCACTGTAAGCCGCCTTATCGAAGAAGAAGTTCAGGTATGGGCCAACAACTTCTACCTTGTCAAAACCAGTCTGGTCCAACTTACCTGCTAAATCTTGGGCAATCTGTTGGGGTGCTTGGTGCAGCGTCTTAGCTAACGTGAACGTTGGGAACGCTAAATCCCCTTTGTCTGACGTCTTGGGACGTTCCAGCTTACTACTGATCTCGTCGGCGGTCAGTTGACCATCGAGGGCCTTAACCAGTGCATCCGTTACCTGTTGTTTATAATCCATACGAATTCCTCCTTAATCGGCGGTATCCCGTGGGATAAAAAAACTCGCCTCATACAAGTATTATAACCTGTAAGAGACGAGTTTCACCCGCGGTACCACTCTAATTGACTTAAAAGTCCACTTAAATGATTTGTTTAACTTATCCAACCAGTCCGTTCACGTCAGTGACCATCTCCGGCTTCCACCATCCCGGATTCGCTCAATCGTCAATCTTAACGCTACTTTTCTGTTTGGCTTAACTTTCGAATGATAATAGTAAGAAAGACGACCAATTGGCCGCCTCTCATTCGAAAGCGGGTGACGGGAATCGGACCCGCGACACAAGCTTGGGAAGCTTGGATTTTACCACTAAACTACACCCGCACAACACAAAAAAGTATAGCATACCTTTTTGGAGTTGTCAGTACTTTTTTGTAAAAAAATTCAAGAAATTGATTTTTATGCTTGAGAATCCTTTGGGGCTGCGGTTACCTTGGCTTCACTTTTGCGGACAACTGCCCGATTATTCATGTCGTCTACCGCGGTTTTATCCTTGGGATCATACTGACGGATCTCAACCAGCACTGAATTTGTATACACCTTGGTGACCTCACCCGTGAAGTCGTGTTCCAAGGGTCCAAACTTCTTCGCTGCTACGTAATCGCCAACCTTGATGCCTGATTGATCTTCTTCTTCGGCCATCCCTAGTCGCTCCCTTCATCATGCAATGTTTCATTATAGTCAAGTTTGGCGACCACCGCAAGCGGAGTGTCCCAGACTCGCAACCGAATTGTAAGAAGTTTGAAATAATCTCACAATCACGAACGGATTAATCGGTAATTTTCATGAAATCGTCAAAAAGCCGACCATTCATTTTAATTCATGGTCATGCCGCCTTAAAATCACGGAGGTTCACGAACAATCCCGCTAACCGTCGCTAACGGTAAATCATACCCAACCTTCACAAGATACGTTATAATCAAGGCGTTGTGATCCGTGTTTTTTAGAAATGACTTACATATATAGGAGGAGAATGCGAATATGAAAAAATGGCAACATTGGGCAGCCCGGGGAGCTGCCCTAACGGCTGGTTGTCTGGGACTGTTACTCAGTGCAACGCCCGCTAGTGCGAACAGCATTAACGACTACATCGCAAACCAGCACTACGCGACCCCTTCGATCACCAAGCAGATTTGGTCCGGGTTCCCTAAGTACAACTACCGCAACGGCAAACCAGAGGGTGTCGTGGTCCACGAAACGGCCAACCCAAATTCCACAATCTTTAACGAAATCTCGTTTATGAAGCGGAATTACCAAAACGCCTTCGTGCACACGTTCGTCGACGCCAGCAACATCATCAACGTGGCGAACACCAAGTACCTCTGCTGGGGAGCGGGTCCCGTCGCCAACCAACGGTACGTTCAATTCGAACAAGTCGAAGTCCACTCCAAGGCCGCTTTCGCCAAGGAACTGAACAACGGTGCGTACTACACCGCCTACATCCTTAAGCAATACGGCCTCACGCCTAAGCGGTACACCACGGTTCTGTCCCACCACGACGTTTCTAATCGCCTGGGAGGCACCAACCACAGTGATCCGGACGGCTACTGGTCCACGAATGCCCGGAATTACTTCGGAACGACCTACAACATGAGTAACTTCATCGATTTGGTCAACACGCAATACGCGAAGTTGTCGGGGAACTCGGTTGCTGACAGCAGCAATGCCAACAGCAGCTCCAGCTCGAGTGCCGCCACGAACAGCTCTTCCAGCAGCTCGACCACCACGGCCCCGAGTTCCACTCAACACACCGCCACCACGACTTCCGTGCGGTACAACCACGGGGGCAACAACGAAACGGCCACGTTGACGTCGAACTACACGAACTGGACCGTCTACAACCACGTTAAGGGCACCAAGGGCGCTCATAAGATTGGCTGGGGCAGATTGAGTAGCGACCACCGTGGCACGCGGGTCTTCGTCGACAGCCGCGGCATCAAGAACGGGAAGACCACTTGGTACCGGATTCGCTTCTCGAAGAACGCCAAGGCCAAGTACTGGGTCTACAGCAAGGTCCTCCACTTCCCTGGCGTCACTTACAGCGACGCTAGTGGCTCGCCAAAGGTCAAGACCGCAACGAATACGCCACTATACAACCACGTCTTGAACTCCAAGTACCTGTCCAAGACTATCGCCCACACGCAAGACTTCGCAGCTGGGACGCCAGCCGCCATCAACAAGCGAGGCGTCAAGTCCACGGATGGCACCACCTGGTACCGCGTGGTCATTAACAACAAGACTTACTGGGCTTTAGCATCCAGCTTGACTTGGAACTAATCCCGTAAAGCGTTAAAGCATCACCCAAAAATCCCTCCTTTCAACGGCCAAGCCGTTCGAAAGAAGGGATTTTTTAGAAGGTAAAGAAGCGTCAGGGCGTCGCACTAGGTGCCCTACCCGGAATCCTAGGACGTTGCTTTGGTCATTGACCAATCAATTCTCAGGTTTTGCTTAAGTTTTTCCGTCATTCCCGTAAGATACGAGCAGCCCGCCCCCCAATATGGTACGCTTAAGTTAAAAGTTAGGGGAAGGAAGCGATGAGATGTGGTTAGCACTGCACTTCTGGACTTGGGTCGTCTTGACCATTGCCGTTTTACTGGGTTTAACGCGACATTCTGAAAAACGCGTGACCCAGTTTCTCCTACTAGCCCGTTGCGCGTATCTGGTCATGATTATCAGTGGCGTGGTCTTAAGTATTCGCACGTTCGGCCACGCCCCACTCCTGATCAGCCTTAAGTTCGCCCTGGGTATCGCCACGATTGCGTTGATTGAAGTCAGTTTCGGTCGCAAAATCGAACGGGATACTCCCCACTTCATCTACTGGGTCATGGGGATCGTCGGGTTAGTCACGGTCTGTCTGGGCTTAACCTTAGCATTCAAATAAGGTCACTTAAAAAGGCGTTTAAACGTAGGACTATCTCCTATCGTTTAAACGTCTTTTTGAGCGTCACGTGCTACTAAGCTTCATCCGGTGCTTGCCGTAACTTAGTGGCCAGCTCCAAAGTCCGGTCAACTAAAACGGACTGGCTATCCGCTACAGGGTACTTGGTTTCCGGTTCCCGTTCCTGAGCCAACGAGAGCTCCGTGCACCCTAAGATGACCACGTCGGCCTGTTGGTCCTCGATCATCTCTTGAACAATCCGGTGGAACAGAGCCGCATCGACCTGGTCGCGTTCCTTGATATCGTGGTAAATCAGCGTCATGGTCTGGTCTTCAATGGCCTCTGTCGGTAAGACCGGTGTCAAACCGACGCGCTTGATCTCATTTTCATAGATCTTATCCGCAATCGTCCCGCGCGTACCCGTGATGCCGATGCGCTTCGCGTTGGGGAACTTCCGTTGAATCTCCTTGACCGTCTCCCGCGGCATGTGCAGGATGGGAATCTCCCCTGCGGCTTGCTGCAAATCATCGTAGAAGTAGTGGGCGGTGTTGCAAGGCAACGTGAAGAAGGCCGGCTTTAATTGCCGTTGCTGCTGAATATCCTCCAGCAAGCTGGGTAACGGACTGGCTTGCGTGTGGTCCAAGATATAGGCAGTCCGATCCGGCACCGTCGCGTGGTTGACTAAGATATAATTCAAATACTCCTGATCAGCGCGTGCGGGGGTCCGCAGGTTCAACTGGTGAAGATAACTCTCGGTGGCCATCGTTCCCATGCCGCCCATAATCGTAAAGAATTTTTGCATTGTCTCTACCCCTTATTTTCCGCAAAGTACTTCTTAAAGTTTACCGTGTAGTTATGCTGCATCCACTGGATCAACGCCCAGCGCTTCAGGTTCATGTCCTGGTCGTAGCGGTACGTGGTGCCGTACTTGCCCGCCGCGATCAACTTCAAGGCGCGGTCCTTATCGGCATTCTCGCGCGTATAACGCTTGAAGACCTTCACCGGGACACCCAGCCATAAGGCGTGTTGGGCTTCGTCCTGGTTCCCGTAGACCGTCGGTGCGTCAACCAAGCTGTGCTTGACGTAGTCCTTGACCACCCAGTCGGCCAGGTTATAGCCGTTCAGGGTCACGAAGAAGCTACTACGGCCCTGCCGTAAGTTGATTTCGAACAACTTAAACGACTGGTCCCGCACATCGTACTTCATGTCAAAGTTCGCGTAACCGGTGAATTCGATCTCTTCTAGGAACTTCTGGATGTTTTGGTAAATGGTCTGGTTATATTCCGGAATGATGGCTACGTAATTTCCAATCGCTGATGGCGCTGGGTCCTCTAGTAACGGGTGTCCTAGACACATCATCTTCACGTGATGGTATTGGTCCACGTAGGCGTTCAAGACCCGCATGTTACTGTCATCCCCAGGAATAAAGTCCTGTAAAATCAGGTCGGACGTATAACCGTTTTGGTAAATCTTGGCCACAATGTCGGTGAACTCCGCTGCCGACTGAATCCGAAAGGCCTTCTTCCGGCCCTCGAAGTGGACGTCCAACCATTCGACACTGTTGGCTGGCTTCAACGCTACGGGGTAGCCAAACGGCTGGTCGATGGGCTCGCCGCTGGTGGCCTCTTCCTTGGTGATAATCCGCGTGTGCGGGTAAGGCAACCCGTATTTGTCACAGACCTTATAGAAATTTTCCTTGTTGTTCAGTTGCCGCAACTTGTCATAATCGATATACGGGCAGATAAAGACGTCTTCCAACTCTGCCTTATGCTTACTGATCAGTTCTGCGTAACCATCCCCACACCCAATCAGGATCACGGGTTCCGGATGGTCCGCGTACCGTTCCTTTAATTTCCGCATGGTCTCGATCCAAACGGGGTCTTCATCAAACCCCGGGATCAGTTCCAGGTTCACGACCTTGGTAAAGCGGGTCGGTGCCAATTGGATACTGGCAAAAGCCTGTACGGGTTCATGGTACAGATCATAAAACGACCGGGCCATCCCGTAAACGTTAAAGTCACTCCCCAGTAAGACCGGGGTAAATTTTACGCCATTCGTTTCCATAACTACTAAAGTCCCTTCGCAACTTCCAACCAGTCTGACTGACCGGCCGGTTTGAATTCTCTTTTTTAATCCCGGCTGGGCTTCCCCATTCAGGGGCCCCACCAGTCAACCAGCTAACCAGTCTTCACCATAGCAAGTTTGCTAGTGGCTTGTCGAGGGGCTTGCTGACTATGCAACACTATCTTAACAAATTTTGGGCTTAGAATATACGGCCTGGGTTCCAGAGACTAAAACAAGGTTGTTAGTGACCGAGTCACTAGCAACCTTGATGGGTAGCTAATGAGGCAAACACCTCACTGGCCGAGCTTTAGATTTGGGTCCGGTGAACTAAGTCAATAGTCTTCGCCGTGGTCTCTTCTGGGAAGTAAACTTCGTACCAGAGGATAAACGTGTAGATGGTGAAGATCTTTTGCATGCTGGACTTACCGTTGATGTGTTCGTGCAGAATCTCCATCAACGCATCCGTATTGAAGAACTTGTGGGCCACATCGGAGTTGAACGCTTCGATAATCCGTGACTTGTAAGGTTCTTCCTTGATCCAGGTCGCGATTGGGGATGGGAAGCCCATCTTTTCCTTCTTAGCGACCCGTTCTGGCAATTCGGCTTCGGCCGCAGTCCGCAGGGAGACCTTAGTCTCGTCCGCGTGAATCCGGGTCTTGACCGGCATGGTCGCGGCAAACTTCGCCACTTCCTTATCGACCAACGGGGTCCGGACTTCCAGCGAGTTGGCCATACTCATTCGGTCAGCCTTGTGCAGGATATCGTACGGCAACCAGGTGTTGATATCGAAGTATTGCATCTGGGTCATCTCATCCAAGCCCTTCACATCGTCGAAGAGGTGCTGGGTGTAAGCCCCCGCGTCTTGGTTCAACTTCGGGTTCTTCAGAATCTTGCTCCGGTCGTAGTAATCGAAGACGTAGTTAACTCGGTAATACCGTTCACTCAACGGTTCTGCTCCTCGAACTAAGAACCGCCGACCATGGAACCGTGGCAGGTGTTCGGCAATTCCTCCCAACATCTTCCGAATCGGTGATGGGACCCACTTCTGGTAACGTTCGAACGGAATGGCTTCCAGGTAGGTGTTGTACCCGCCGAAGAATTCATCGGCACCTTCACCAGATAAGGCCACCTTCACGCTCTTCCGCGTCCCCTTAGACAGGTAGTACAGCTGCATCGCGGACGGGTTGGATAAAGGTTCGTCCATGTAGTACATGATGGTTGGCAGAATATCGAAGTAGTCGTCCCCCGTCATGTAGAGCGGCGTATTCTTTTGCTTGATTTCCTTCGCGAATTCCGTCGACCAGCTCAGTTCGCTGTACTTGGAATTCTTAAACCCTAAGGAGAAGGATTGAATTGGCTTTAACTTCGCCGCTTCGTTCAACACGTAGGAGGAGTCAATCCCACTAGATAAGAAGCTCCCCACTTCCACGTCGGCAATCATGTGCGCGTCCACCGACTCGTCGACGATCTTGCGAATCTTCTTCGCGTCTTCTTCGACCGTTTGGCTGTTGTCGATATGGTCGTAGCTGAACTTGAAGTACCGGTGCGTCTCCGTCTTCCCGTTACGGTGCAGGAAGTATTGCCCCGGCAATAGCTTGTAGACGTGCTTAAACATGGTATCCCGTGATGGGATGAACTCAAAGCTCAAGTGAATCGGTAAGAGTTCTTCGTTGAATTCCTTTTTGAAGTTCGGGTGTTCCAAGAACGCTTTGATTTCTGACGCCCACAAGAAGGTATCGCCATCGTCGTAGTAGTACAACGGCTTGATCCCGAAGTGGTCCCGTGCCCCGAAGACTTCGTTCTTGACCTTGTCGTAGATGACAAAGGCATACATTCCCCGTAGCCGGTCCAACAGCTTAGGCCCCCAGGCATCGTACCCGTGAATCAGGACTTCGGAATCAACGTCCGTCTTGAACTCGTATCCCAGCTTTTGCAGGTCCGCCCGAATCTCTTGGTAGTTATAAATTTCACCATTAAAGGTCAAGACCTTGGTCTGGTCCCGGTTGTACATCGGTTGCTTCCCGTGAGCTAAGTCAATGATTGACAACCGCCGGAAACCCATCACGGCTTGATCGTCGCTAAAGTAGGCCTCGTCGTCGGGCCCCCGGTGTTTGATGCGGTCCGCCATATCGTTAATCGTCGTTGCGGGTACATCCTTTTGGTTCACATAACCAACGAATCCACACATGTGCGTATCCCCTTTGAATTTATTCTCTCTTTAAAAAGTCCTTCATTGTCTCAATAAAACACAAAACACAACACCCATCATTTTAGCAAATTTATTTTGGGAATACCATATTATTAACGATTCTTAACCGGATAGCTAACAATGGGTCATTGTGGGGCCATTTCACGTAGCGCCTTCAGGTCCAAAATGGTCAATTGACGCCGGCCAATCGTGGCTACGGCCCCCGCCGTCACCAGCTGCTTCAGCTTCCGACTTAACGACTCCGGCGTCATCCCCAGGTACGCGGCCAAGTCCTGCTTACTCATCGGCAGCGTCAAGGTCCCCACCTTCTGGTGACTAAGTTCTAGCAGATAGCCCGCTAAACGGGGTAACGCATCGGGAATCGCCAGTAACGTGGCCTGCCGCTGGGCGACCCGTAACCGAACGGCCAACGCCCCTAACAACGACAGCGCCAGTGGTGGAACCCGGTCCAGTAGTTCGGTCAACGACGTCCGCGAGATGGTACACAGCTCAGTCGTCTTAGTCGCCTCGGCGTAGTCCTGGTGAATTTCATCAGTAAATAAGGCAATCTCTCCAATGAAGTCGCCGGGATTCAAGACCCGCAAGACCCGTTCCTTACCGTCCTCACCTAAGTGGTATAGCCGCACCTGACCCACGTTCACGATGTACAGGGTCTGTGACACCTCTTCCGGCCGGTAGATGGTCTCCCCCTTCTGCGCGTGGATGGGACGGGTGACCTTGGCAATCGATGTTCGCTGTTCCTGATTCAATTCCTGAAAAATCGGCACCTGAGACACACACTCCAACTCACGAGTCAGCGTATGGTGGTGCGCTGTAATGACCTCTCCCATGAAGATTCCTTCTTTCTATGCAACCCATTGTACACCACGATTGTCGAAATTACCCCCGTGGGTATTCGTGCTTTGACCACACAACCGTTATTGCCGTATAGACCTATTCTATCAAATTCTCACGTAACACTGGTAAAAGACGCTTTGCGACCCTGCAGGAGTGGTGTATATTGAAGGTGATTATACATTCTAGTTAGGAGGAGATTTCTATGACTCACCAGACTCACCAAGCTTGCACGTCTTTTTTGGCCGGTAAACTCGCTACGTTAGACGGTAGCACGCTCATCGCACGGAACGAAGACAACGGAGTCGCTATTTGGCCGAAACGAGCCGTGATCCATCCCGCGGACGAACCCCGGGAAAATCCCTTTGTCTCTAAGGGCAATCAGTTCACCACGCCGCTGCCCGACCACGCGGTCCAGTACTCCGCCGTACCCGATAACGACCCCAGCGCCGGCGACTATGGTGAAAGTGGCATCAACGCCCATAACGTCGCCATGAGTGCGACCGAAAGCGCCTATACCAATAGCCGGGTCCTGGGGGTCGACCCCCTCTTAGACCACGGACTGGCCGAAGACGCCATGTTGACCGTGGTGCTCCCCTACGTAGATTCCGCACAGGCGGGCATCCAACGCCTAGGTCACTTGGTCAGCACCCTGGGGGCCGCCGAAACCAACGGCGTGCTGTTCAGCGATCCCGATGAGGTCTGGTACATGGAAGTCGTGAGTGGCCACCACTGGGTCGCCCAACGCATCCCCGACGACGCCTACGCCGTAGTTGCCAACCAACTGGCCATCGAAGACGTTGACTTCGATAGCCCCGATTTCCTGACCTCCCCGGGTATTCGCCAATTCGTCCAAGCCAACCGACTCAACCCAGACGGCGGGCGCTTTAACTCCCGGCACATCTTCGGCACCCACTCGATTCAAGACGCCCATTATAATACCCCCCGGGTCTGGTACGGCCATCAGTTGCTAACACCGAGCGCTTATGAGAACCCAACCAGTATGGAATTGCCCTTCATCCAACACGCGGAGCACAAGATCGGACTCGACGACGTGGCCGCTATTCTGGGGTCGCACTATCAAGAGACCCCTTATGATCCGTTAGGTGGCGGGACCTCAGCCGAAAAGACCCAATTCCGAGCCATTGGCCTCGCCCGGACCGAAAGCAGCCACATTCTGCAGCTCCGGCGCAACGTGGCACCGCAACGCGCGGGAATCATCTGGCAAGCCTTCGGTAACCCTGCTTTCAACCCCTACGTCCCCTTCTTTGCCACGGGGGACCAACTCAGTGACGCCTACAGCGAGGCCAACGGGGACTACAGTGCCACCAACCCTTACTGGCAGGCCAAGTTATTGGAAGTTTTGAGTGAAGACCACTTTCACGCTAACCGGGCTTTGATCGATAGCTTTATCAAGGCCACCCAGAGCCAAGCGATTCAACGGGTTACCGCCGGTGACGCTTTACCGGAACCTTCTGCTCACGCCCTAGGAGCCTTCAACGCGGAAACGGCGGCTCAATTCACGGCTACCACTCAACAGCAGATTGGAAAGCTGGTTCAGGCCAACGCCGAGCTCTCCGCCCTTTCGTTTAAGATGGATGCAAATTTGTAAGGTGATACCGTTTTCACCGACCCGCTTCTGCGGTATACTAAGGGTAGCAGCTAGCCCCGAAAGGAATGATTGTGATGGATGAAGTTGTTTTATTTAATCCTGGTGATTCAATTGGTAACTTTCACGACTATCATGAAGCCGTTCAAACGGCGCAGATCTACCAAGAACGGCACAGTCAAGATGGTCATGTGTTAGTCGTCAAGAGTGACAAAGGGGAGCCCTCCTTCGATATCTTCTTAGCGGAGCAACAGCTCGATAACGGGCAGTCTAAGTTCAAACCCGCTAAGCCTTACACGATTTCGAAAAAACTCTGACGATGCTCAATAGGCGTTGCGGTCATGACCGCAACGCCTATTTTTTGCCATAAAAAAACGCCCATCACTGGACGTTTACCGATGCTAACTGATGCCCCGAGCAGGATTCGAACCTGTACTTGGTCACCCAAACAGCGACCTGAACGCTGCGCGTCTGCCAGTTCCGCCATCGGGGCATTTCTTAACAACAAATAATATCTTACACTATCCCGTTAAAAAAGGGAACCCTTATTTCGAATTTTTTTGTTCCGGAAACTTAATCGCCGTTCCGTAACCGTGGACCACCAGAAACTTCGGTGCCACGTTCATCTGCACAACTTCCGTGTTGAACCGGACCTCGATCAAGCCATCAGCACCGGCAGTCTGCGCCTGCTGCATCAGTTGTTGCTTAACCTCGTCGAATAAGGCGTCAAACCGTTCAAACTCATCGGGCTTTTCCGAGCGTAACATGTCATGGGCCGTCGCCGTCAAGATTCCCTGAATCGCGTGTGAGCGGTTCAGCCCACCAGTCGTCATAAACATTGGTCAATTCCCCCATTTAACGTCCTTTTTCTCTATACTGAACTACCGCTTCGGGCTTGTCAATCGCCAGTGACTGTACCGGGCCACTAACGCACAGGCACAGGCGCCCAGGACTACCCCCGTCCAGTTCGTCAAGACGTCGTTGATGTCGACCCACCGGCCCAGCGCCACGAGCGCGTTGCCGATGGCCTGCCCTCCTTCTAAGGTCAGTCCCGTAAGTAACCCCACGCCGATCACTTGCGACCAGCGCAAGTGAGGCCAGTTCCACTTCAGTAAGACCCCTTGAGGGAAGGTCATCACCACGTTCAACCAAAAGGACGTATCAATACTGGCAGGCTCTAGGGGAATCAAGACCCAGACGCCACCGCCCCATTGACTGGTGGTAATCTTCCCGAGACTCTCACTCCCAAAGGAAAAGGCCACTGGGGTCCAGGTCAGCGCACTGAGGCCCCAGCACCCTAGCCACCACAGGACCCTTCGCCAGTTACGAGCTCGCCAATTTTTCACCACTAAGACTAGCCACCCGCAACTAACCAGCATAAATGGGACCCATCTTATCATTCTCTCACACCCTCTCAGTAGCCCCCAGTATACCGCAGGAGTCTGGTCGAAAAAAGATGTTGTCTCCCCAACGACGCCTCACCGCCCCAACGTTTTCGTCCAGCCCGTCACTAGTCAGCCCCATTATCAGGAGCATGAGCAATCTAGCGTTTGACCGGTTAGGGGATATTTGCGTTTAAGGTATGAACTACCGGAATGAGCAGTTTCTACTTCTTCTGCAGCCTCTCTAGGATCATCCTGTGGGAATTTTTCCTGTCATTCAGCCTCGACTTCACAGGCATCAATCGGTATCGCTCACAAAAATAAGTTAAATCATCAATAATTAGTCGACTTATCGTTCGCCCTAGTTTATAATCAGGATGATGTTACGGAATCTAAAAAATGTGAGTCTTCATTTTTCACAAGCCGTGATTACTTTTCCTTGCTAATGGCAATTAAATTGTATACAATACTATTGAAATCGAAATAAAAGGAGGCCTTGGACATGGCTAAAGTCCCACCAGTACTCTTGGATGAACAACTGTGTTTTTCCATCTACTCTGCCAGTAAAAAATTTAATCACTTCTATCAAAGTGCCTTGGCACCCTTTGGACTGACCTATCCTCAATACATCGCGCTACTAGCACTCTGGGAAGACGCCCCGCTGACGGTCCACCAATTAGGTGACCGCCTGGAACTCGATAGCGGTACGTTAACGCCCCTGCTGAAGCGACTTGAAAAACAGGGTTGGGTCACGCGGGTTCGAAGTCGTACCGACGAACGACAAGTCCTGATTCACCTGACGTCCATGGCAACGGCTAAGCGCGACGAAGTCTACCAACGCATCGGCCAATGCCAGACCATGTTGGGCATGTCCGACCACGAGATTCAAACCCTGATGACGGATCTCATCACGGTCAAGAACCAGCTCGACCACGTGAGTGACAATCAACTGATCGACAAACAAACGACACACTAAATGCTAGCCTGACCCATCGACGGATGAGTTTGGCTAGCATTTTTAATCCTGGTACACCTTCTAAGATTAGCTCTGTAAAGCCAAACAGTTGCAGTCGTCATCCGCCTTACTGGACGGCCAGACCAGGCTGGAACGCCGTGTAACCATAGTGTTCACCATTAGGCCACGGTTATCCAGGCATATTATTGACGACTATTATCAATGAAAAACCCCATCCTAAACAGGATAAGGTCACAGTGGTCGTTTGTGTGAATCAGACCGTCAAGCGTTTGTAATCATGGTACAAACCAACCAAGCATCTGATGATGGATACACTTGATTCGAGCCCCGGTCTGATTATTTGGTTTTAACAGTCCCCCATGTTGATATTTCCAATTTCGGACGTCAGGAAACACCGTTTTTGATACGCTCAATTTAGCCGTGAGGTTGGGTCTGAAGAGGCTCAGTGGTGTCGTTTGGGTTAGTCAGCGTTCTGAGCTGGCTTACCCAAACGACAATCTTGAAGACCGCTCTTTGGCTTCAAGTTGTGCCCACCACGCTCCAGCCTCTTCAGGCCCAACCGGTAAGGCGGATGAAGGCCACTACCCCTTGGCTAACCAAAACCCGGTAAGCATCAGTCACGACGGCCTTTTAGCGAATCCATCGATAAGCACCGGTACGCTTAGAGCGTTAAGACTAATAACCCCATCGCCAGCAGGTTATTGAAGCCGTGCAGGACGATGGTTGCCTGAATCTTACCCGTCCGTTGGTAGACGTAGGCGAACGTGCCCCCCATAACTGCGTACAGGAGCCCGCTGACCCACGTGGTACTCAAGTGGACCAGTGAAAAGGCAATCGCGCTGCCCAGGATTGGCAACCAACGCCCCATGCCACTCAGGCACCCATCCATCAAAATGCCCCGGAAGGTGAACTCTTCTAGAAACGGTGACGCACAGATCGCCGTGGTGGCCATCAGGACCATGACCCAGGGGCTCTGCCCCATCAAGGTTGCGATGGCGCGGTTATTCGCCGTGGTGGTCTGGTGCGCTAAGGCCATGTTTAAGTAGTTCAAGCCTTCTTCGGCCACCAGCATCGCCAAGTAAGCCCCGACCATTAGCTTCCAATCCTGGCGGGTCAACCGCCGGTAATGGTAGGTCCGCCAGAGCTTGCGGTACCGCCAAGCGGCTAACCCAACGGCGATGCCGAAGCCCCCCAGGTAGATGACCGCCCAGACCAACCGATGACCTGTGGTGCCGTGACTGAGTTGTACCAAGGGCAATTGCACTAAGTTCGCTAAGATAACCAACAAAATCACCCATAACCAGTTCCGCGCATTGGCGGGACGCTTTTCGTTTTGCATACAAACAACGACCCCTTCTAAAAAATTTAGCAAAAAAACTTTTCTTAATTATAGATTTTTTTATACTATTGCGGTACCATGAGGTTGCGGGTAAGTTTGAACCAACTTTCAACTTAGCCGTGAGGATTCTGTCCTCATTCAACAGACAGATTTCATTTTACTCCCCCAAAGTAGATGAAATTTCTACAACATAATCCCCCAATTATGTTGTAACCTTACTCTTTGGCCATTGCGATTTATCGCGATGGCTTTTTTAATGCCCTGAATCATCATCTGACTCATCGAACGACGGGCGGGGCCAAAGCACCCAGTACAGAGCAAAGCTCAAGAGGGTCCCGACCACGAGCCCCCCGAAGGCCACGAGCCACTTGGCCCAACCAACTAAGGCCCAGGCTAAGATGGCCCAGACGGTTCCCCCCACCACCACGGCGGGCAAACTGACGATCAACAGGCCAGCGAGAATCTTCACGTACACCCAGCTCCCTTCTTGTAGGACTTTGTCTCAAATCTTACCATACCTGACGGAGAAATCCGGGTGAAAAGGTGAAATCTTTTCTGAAAACGATTACAATAAAGGTGGTTGGTATTATCAAATCTTTTGAAGGAGTGACATCTATGGCAAGTGTTTTCGTAACGGCTGCAATTCCAGAATCAGCCCTGAATATCCTGCAAAAGGCCGGATTAGACGTCGACAGTTATACCGGCGACGCGTTAATCACCAAGGACGAATTACTTAAGCGTATCGTGGGCAAAGATTACTTAATTACCCCCCTTTCCACCCAGGTCGATCAAGACGTGATCGACGCCGACCCGCAGCTAAAGCTCATCGCCAACTATGGCGCCGGCTTCAACAACATTGACGTGGCTTACGCCCGGCAAAAGAACATCCCCGTCACCAATACGCCCAAGGTCTCCACGACCTCAACGGCGGAAGTCACCACGGGCCTGATCATTACCCTGGCGCACCGGATGGTCGAAGGCGACAAGTTGATGCGTACCAAAGGCTTTGCCGGCTGGGCACCCCTGTTCTTCTTGGGCCACGAACTCGCTGGCAAGACCCTAGGAATCCTGGGGATGGGTCAGATTGGACAGGCCGTTGCCAAGCGGATGGCGGCCTTCGACATGCACATCATCTACACCCAGCGGAAGCCATTGGATGCCGCCACAGAGGGTCAACTCAACGCAACTTACGTGACGCTGGATGAATTATTGGCGCAAAGCGATGTCCTGACGATCCACGCACCGTTGACCGATGAGACTCACCACCTGTTAGGCGCCCCTGAATTCAAGAAGATGAAGGACTCCGCCTACCTGATCAACGCCGCTCGGGGACCAGTCATCGACGAGGCCGCCCTCTTAGACGCACTGCACGCCCACCAATTAGCCGGCGCAGCCTTAGACGTTTACGAAGCCGAACCGCACGTGGACGATGGCTTCAAAGCTCTGGACAACGTCATCTTAACGCCGCACGTGGGGAACGCCACGGTCGAGGCCAGAGACGCAATGGCGGAGATCGTCGCTAAGAACGCCGTCAGAGTCGCTCAAGGCGAAGAACCGTTGCACGTGGTCAACTAACCACCTGCGTTAAACTCACCAATGTATCCGCAAACAGCTTTTCGACTGGCCAGCAGGCCCTCGAAAAGCTGTTTTTTTGTTGCCCTCAGTTGGCGCGTAACCGGTCAGCACGCCCCTCGTCGGGCCTCGAAAATTGCAACCGATTGCAATTGCGAGATATAAGCATTGACAGCGCTCTTATTTTTGTTAGAATTAAGGGGAATTAATTGTTATTTGGGCGATAGGCGCTTAAGCTGAATGGTGAGGACTCATCAATAATCTAGCGAAAGGAAGCCATTTTTTGAAAATCATCACCCTGCATGTGTTAGACGACTCGTTAAAGGTCAGTTACGCACCCGACGCCCAGACCCCTCCACAACGGCAGTTCATCATTGCCTATAATGCGGACCAGACCATCGGCGAAAACCTGGAAAATCTCCGGGTCAAGTTGGTCGGGTTAGACGTCGACGCCGCAATCGTCGATGACGCGCTGAGTTACCCGTTCTCCGACACCGTGGTCGGCATCAACCACCAGCGAATCGATATCGGGTTAGCCATCACTAACATGCTGAACATCCCCGTCGTCAGTCAACAGACGGTCGCTCAGCACGGTCTGGCCCAAGCCTTGGCCGATAAACGCGACTATCTGGCTTGGCACCTCGATTACTATGGTCAATATCAAGGCAAGCGGAATTACGGCCAAGAAGCCATGCTGACGGTTGGCAACGGTTTCTTCGGCCTACGGGGAGCTTACCCGGAAGCGCACGCCAACGCGGACAACTACCCGGGAATGTATACCGCTGGGCTCTATGACCAACTGACCACCAACCTTAACGGACGAGCGGTCACCAACGAAGACCTGGTCAACCTGCCGAACGCTCAGGCGTTGACCTTCGGGGTCGATCATCAGAACCCGTTTCAGATCAAGGCCAGCGACATTCAAGACATCTACCGTAGCTTGAACCTGCACGACGGGGTCCTGACCACGACCATGCTGGTCCAGTTACCGACCGGACACATGCTACGGCTGACCAGCACCAAGCTGGCCAACTTCAAAGACTGGCACCGCTTCGCCATTCGCTACCAGATTACCCCGCTAAACTTTGCGGGCAGTCTCCAAGTCTATTCGATGATCGATGGTAACGTCCGTAACGCTAACGTCGACCGCTATCAGGCTTTCGACCAGCGTCACCTGCGAATCACCGGAATGAGCCAACAGACTGATAGCGTCTTCCTAGAAGCCCAGACCCGGACTTCTCAGGTCAAGTTGGTCTTAGGTTCCCACTTAACGGGTCCTGGCAAAGCCCTGACCGCGCCGAATGATCAATCGCCCCAAGCCCAAAAGCAGGCGCGCCAGATGCGGTCCGTTCAAGTCGTACCCCAACAGACCTATACCTTTGAGAAGAACGTGGTCCTCTTCACGGACCGTGAGACCACCACGCCTTTACTGGCGACTGCGACCCAAGAACTCGCCCATGCCAGCTTCGCCGACACGCTCACCAGCAGTCAAGCTTACTGGCAACGTCGTTGGGCTGACGCGGACATTCAGATCACGGGCGATGTGACCGCGCAGAAGCTGACGCGGGTCAACCTCTACCACCTCTTCACCGCAACGCAAGCCATCGCGTCCGGTAAAATTGATGCCTCCGTGAACGCCCGGGGACTCGACGGAGAAGCCTACCGGGGGCACGTCTTCTGGGACGAGATGTTCGATTTACCAGTCTACGCCCTCCACGATCCGCAGTTGGCCCGACAACTCCTGATGTACCGTTACCGGCGGCTACCAGCTGCTAAAGCCAACGCTAAGGCCGCGGGGGTTGCCGGGGCCATGTACCCTTGGCAATCGGGACAAGTTGGTGACGAGCAGTCCCAAGTCACCCACCTGAATCCCTTGACCAACACCTGGGATTCCGACTATTCATCCCTTCAACGGCACGTCTCTCTGGCCATCGCCTATAACGTGATCATGTACGTGCGGCTGACTGGCGACCAGGACTTCATGGACCACTACGGTTTGGAAATGCTAGAAGAGATCGCCCAATTCTGGTTGAGTAAGGCCCACCGCGACCAGTCTGGCCGGTACACGATCGACCACGTCATGGGCCCGGATGAATTTCACGAAAACTACCCTAACGCCGATACTCAGGGCCTGACCAACAACGCCTACACCAACCTGATGGTGGCCTGGCTGTTCGACCAATTGGACCAGATCCTAGACGCGACTAAGCCAGCTACCCAACGTGAAGTGGCGTCTAAGACCCACTTCACAGCGGCGACCCGCACCCAGCTAACGGACGTCCAACACCATCTGAAGCTGGATATCAACGACGATGGGATTATCGGCCAGTTCGAGGGGTACTTCAAGCTCCCCGCCCTGGACTTCGAGAAATACCACAAGAAGTACGGCGATATCTCCCGAATGGACCGTATCTTAAAGTCCGAAGGCAAGACTCCTGACGCTTACCAAGTGGCCAAGCAAGCCGACACCCTGATGCCCTTCTACAATCTCGATAAGGCGCAAGTCTTGCAGTTGCTAGATCAACTCGGTTACCACCTTTCCGCAGACCAGCTGGCTAAGAACCTGCAGTTCTACCTCGACCGCACGACGCACGGGTCAACCTTATCGCGTATCGTGTACGCGGCGTTAACGGCCATGGCGGGTCACCTGGACCAGTCTTGGCGACTCTACTCGCAGGCCTTGTTCTCAGACTATTACGACATCCAAGGCGGGACTACCGCCGAAGGTATCCACTTAGGGGTGATGGGCGCGGTCACCCTGATGGCGACCCGGACCTACGCCGGGGTCGATAGTCTGGCCCCTCAGATCACCGTTGACCCCCACCTGCCTCAAGCCTGGCAGGCCCTACACTTCGGGCAAACGATTCGGGGGATTCGCTACACCTTTACGATTGATCACCACCAGATTCAAGTTACGGCAGACCATGCCGCGACCCTGCAAATTCTGCACAAACCGGTTGCGCTGAAAGCTCATCAACCCGTTAAAATCAACTACTAAATAACCACTAGGAGTGTTCTAAGATGACAAAATTTTCTGAGATTAAAGGATTCGTTTTCGACCTGGACGGGGTCATCACCGATACCTCCGTCCTGCACGGGACGGCTTGGCACCAGTTGGCTGATTCCCTAGGGGTCACCTGGACTAAGGAACTCGGCGACGGCTTGAAAGGGATCAGCCGGATGGATTCCCTGGAAATGATCTTAAAGGCCGGGGGCTTAGAGAATCAATACACCCAAGACCAAAAGGTGGCCTTGGCAACGCAGAAGAACACCAATTACGTGGCCGAAGTCGACAAGATGACGCCCGCGAACATCCTTCCTGGGATGCAGGCCTTCTTGGACGACCTGCGGGCTCACGGCTACCTGTTATCCCTGGCTTCCGCTTCCAAGAACGCGCCACGGGTCTTGAACAAGTTGCAGTTGACCGA
Source organism: Levilactobacillus namurensis (assembly GCF_032197885.1). Classification (NCBI taxonomy): domain Bacteria; kingdom Bacillati; phylum Bacillota; class Bacilli; order Lactobacillales; family Lactobacillaceae; genus Levilactobacillus; species Levilactobacillus namurensis. Next base: position 1,722,763 of record NZ_CP134159.1, read on the forward strand.
CTACTTCCCTAAGATCGTGGATCCAGCCAGCCTAAAGCACGGGAAGCCAGACCCTGAGATCTACACCAAAGGCGCGGCCTTACTGAACTTAGATCCCGCCCAATGCATCGGCCTAGAAGATGCTGCTGCGGGCGTCCAAGCCATTAACGGCGCTGGGGAAACGTCCCTGGGAATTGGTGACGCGACCGAATTAGGCGCTGCCGACATGGTCTTCGCCGATACCACGGCGGTCACTTTGGAGAACATCCAAGCCCACATGGCTTAGCGCCTGGCTGTCAATTAACGGCCAATTAAACCTCAGATTAAGCAAAAAACCTCGCCGAAGTGGGCGAGGTTTTTTATATCGTTTGCGTCATCCTAAGCAATTAAGTTAAAGTGGCGTAACCCTTGCACGATGCCATCCGTAGTATTGGTGGTCGTGACGTAGGCGGCCTGCGCCTTCACTTCCGGGAGGCCGTTCCCCATCGCAACTGGCACATCCACTTGATCGAACATCTGGAGATCGTTTAAGCCATCCCCAAAGGCGTAGGTCTTGGCATGGGTCAACCCGGCCTCTTGTAAGAAGGTCTGAATCCCCGTCTGCTTGCTGACGCCCGTGACCATGGTATCTAGGGCCCGTGGGTTATTCCGGACAAAGTTCAGCTTTCCGGCAAACTCCTGGTTGTACAAGTCGCCCTTGTCCCGGTTGAACACGTTCAAGAAGTTAATGGCGTGGTGCTGGTACCACGTTGGGTCCACCACCGCGTTCAACCGCAACAGCTTAAAGTTGTCTTGGGTATCCTGGTTGGCTTGGCTTAGCCGAAAGCCCTGGGCGTTAAAGTACCCCACCGGGTCACCCTGCTGTTGGGCGAAGGCCGTTAAGTCGGCCAAGACGGTTGACGGAATGACCGCTGCGGAGAGCTTACGGCCCTGATACTGCACGTAACTGCCGTTAGCGCTGACCACGTTATCGATGCCGGTCGCATCCAAAACATCCTGAATCTCAAAGATATTCCGGCCGGTGGCGATCACCGGGAGGACGCCGTGCGTGCGCATCTCTTGAATGGCCGCAATACTGGCGGGCAACACATGCTTCTGGTCATCGAATAACGTGCCGTCTAAATCAAAAAAAACAACTGATTTTTCCATACACTCAATACTCCTCTTAATCCAGTCTTATCAACACTTCTATTATACAACACTAGCCAAAGTTCACCGTTTGCCCCAAAGTTTTCCGTGAATGAAGATGTAGTGGTCCCGGATTTTATGGTACACTATTGGTTGTATTTTTAATAAAAGAGGGGCTATCATGGTGATTATTACAGCAGGAATGATTGGGGTCGGTAAGACGACCCTTACAGGCAAGATTGCGGCACACTTGAATACACAGGCATTTTTTGAACCAGTCGGTGATAACCCGGTGTTACCACTCTACTACCGGAACCCAAAGCAATATGGCTTCTTGCTGCAGATTTACTTTCTCAACAAGCGGTTTAGTATGATCAAGAAGGCGTTGGCGGACGACAATAACGTCTTGGACCGTTCAATCTACGAAGATGCGCTCTTCACGCGCGAGAACAACGCCGAAGGGAACATCACGGATACAGAATTGGGCGTCTACTTAAACCTCTTGGATAACATGATGAATGAACTCCAAGAACTCCCTAAGAAGGCCCCTGACCTGTTAGTCTACGCTGACGCAGACTTCGATACGATCCTTCACCGGATTAAGAAGCGTGGCCGGGACTACGAACAATTCGAAAACAATCCTGAATTGGAAGCCTACTACAAGAAGATGTGGACGGCCTACAAGGGCTGGTACGACGACTACGATGTCAGTCCTAAGATCAAGATCGACTTACAGAAGTACGACTTAGACCAACCGGGCAACATCGACATCGTCTTAGGCCAGATTGATGACGCCTTAAAGGCCATCCGGACGCCTGTTCAATAACGAATAAAATAGCCGTCAAAAAGCGACACACTAGGTCAGTTGACCCCGTGTGTCGCTTTTGAATTGCCCGTTAATGGCCGGCCGTCTCAGACGGGAGAATAATAATCTGACTATCGCCGTCGTCGTAGGCGAGGACCGTCTTAGGTAAATTACCGGAGTATGCAAAGTTCGTGTCAAAGGCAGCGCCCAGACTCGCATCCTCATTATCGGTCTGGACGTACTCGAACGTCGTCTGGCCTTGATTGTTGTGGAGCCTAAACGTTAATAAGTTCTCCAAGGGAAAGACCCCCTGCAGATCATCGTCAATGATCTCCCAAACGGCATCGATCATGTCGCCCGGCAGAACCGCCACAGTGCCATAACTTGCATATCGCGCATGATGACTTTCAAACATTTTCTCGCCTCCACTCGCGTCTAATTACTTCTTAATTATACCGTAAATGTACCGCGAACGGGAGCAATTACCCCTGATGGCCCGTGACCGACCGGGTACTCCGCCGGTCCAAGAAGTTGACCAAGTAAGACACCACAATCAGTAAGGCACCCGCAATAAAGATGGCGTGGAGTCCCTGGTACAAGATACCGTGCAACGTGGGTAACAGCTGAGCCGATAACTGCTTAGCCGTCTGAGGATTGATCAGCTGGTTCATCATGGCCATCGACGTTCCCGGATGACCGGCAACGCCCCGGGTCATCGCCACGTTCATGATGATTCCCAACAAGGAGACCATAATGGTCTGACCTAGGGTTCGCGATAAGGTGTTAAATGAGGTGGCGACCCCCACTTCATCCACTGGGACGGCACTCTGAACCGTGACCGTGGTGGTGGTAATGGTGATCCCAAAACCGGTCCCACAGACGGCCGCAATCACGAAGAAACTCCAGAAAGGTGCCGAGGCTGGTAAGAGGGCCATGGTGACGGCCCCCACCAAGATGATGGTCAGACTCAGGTTAATGATCTGGTACGGCGAACGTTTTAACATCAACTTCCCCGCGATAAACGATCCCACGATCCACATCAACGAACTGGGCGTGATGGCAAACCCGGCTTGGGACGCCAGCAACCCTAGCAACCCCTGCGTCCAGGTCGGCAGGTAAACTTCAAAGCCCATGATGAACCCGCTGACCAACGCGGCAATGAGGTTCTGCACCACAAAGGTCCGGTCTTTAAACAGGGTCAACGGAATCAGGGGATCCTGGGACCGTTTTTCCTGACGAATAAACGCCCAAAAGGCCGCAACCGTGACCACTAAACCCACTAGAACCCAGCCAAAGCCCAGTTGGCCATCCCCTAAGAGTTGGAACGTCAGCATTAACGCCAGTAAACCAATCGACAACCAGAAGCTGCCCCACCAATCCATGGTAAAGTGCTTCCGTTCGGTCACTTCGTTCAAGAAGAACCAGATCAGCAGCATGGTGATAATCCCGATGGGGATGTTGATAAAGAAGATCCAATGCCAACTCAGCTGGTCCACAATGAAGCCCCCCAGTAACGGGGCGACCACGGCCGCAATCCCCCAGGCAGACCCGTTCAATCCCATGACCCGAGCGCGTTGCTCAACGGGGTAGATGTCCGCTAAGATGGTGAAGGACACCGGCATAATGGCACCGGCACCAATCCCTTGCAGGGCGCGCCAAGCAATCAGGGTCTCCATACTGTGCGATAGACCGGATAGCGTGGACCCCACCACGAAGATCAAGAGGCCCACCAAAAAGACGGACTTGCGCCCGACCGTATCCGCTAACTTACCGTAGATGGGGGTCGCCAGGGCGTTGGTCAATAAGAAAATCGAAAAGACCCAGTTCATCAACGCGACCCCGTGTAGGTCACCCACGATGGTGGGCATGGCCGTCGAGACGATGGTCCCTTCAATGGCCGACATGAACGTGGCGACGAAGACGGCCCCCGTCACGACCTTCACGTTAGTTTGTTGCTTACTCATGCTTTAAAATACTCCTACCGTCGGCCCAACCACTCAACGTTTTTAAACAGCCCACTGCTGTTCCCCAAAAATTTTACTGTATTAGCGCTATTATCCAAGATTTCAGTCTAAATCTCAAGTCACCCGAACCTAAAAAATCCCACCAGTCGCGTAACCCAGACTGGCGGGACTTTCATCTGTTCACTTACTTGTTCTGGTTTAAGGCTGCCTTTAAAGCGTCGACCTTGTCGAGGTGTTCCCATGGCAAGTCAATGTCGGTCCGGCCAAAGTGACCATAGGCCGCCGTCTGCTTGTAGATGGGCCGCTTCAGGTCGAGCATCTGGATGATGCCGGCAGGCCGCAGGTCGAAGAGTTGCCGTACGGCAGCTGCCAAGGCGCTTTCCTTGACCGTTCCCGTACCAAAGGTATTGATGGAGACCGAAACGGGTTCGGCGACCCCAATCGCGTAGGCAATCTGAACTTCACACTTCTTCGCCAATTCCGCAGCGACAATGTTCTTGGCGATGTACCGGGCCGCATAACTAGCCGACCGGTCCACCTTAGTGGCGTCCTTCCCGGAGAAGGCCCCGCCACCATGGCGGGCTGCCCCACCATAGGTATCCACGATGATCTTCCGTCCCGTCAAACCGGCATCCCCTTGAGGACCCCCGATGACGAACCGCCCAGTTGGGTTGATGAAGTACTTGGTCTGGTCATCCAACAACTTCGCTGGGATCACGGCCTTGATCACTTGGTCGATTACGTCTTGACGAATCTGGTCTAACGTCACGTCTGGATCGTGTTGGGTACTTAAGACCACCGTGTCCACCCGCATAGGTTGGTCGTTGTCGTCGTATTCAACGGTAACTTCCGCCTTAGCGTCTGGCCGCAGGTACGGAATCGTTCCCGACTTCCGTAAGCTCGCAATCTTACGCATCAATGCATGGCTCAGTGTGATCGGTAATGGCATGTATTCGGGTGTCTCGTCGACCGCGTACCCGAACATCAGGCCTTGGTCACCGGCACCAATCTGGTCCAGCGGGTCCGTGTCGCCATCCCGCGTTTCCAGTGAATCGTCGACCCCTTGGGCAATGTCGGGTGACTGTTCATCGATAGCAACCAATACCGCACAGGTATCGCCGTCGAAGCCGATGCTGGCATCGGTGTACCCAATCTCGCGAATCGTCTGCCGCACGACCTTTTGGATGTCAACGTAGGCCTTGGTCGAGATTTCACCAAAGACCAGCACTAACCCCGTGGTCACGGACGTCTCACAAGCTACCCGTGAGTCTGGATCTTGTTCCAACATCGCGTCTAAGATGGCGTCACTGATCTGATCCGCAATCTTATCGGGATGACCTTCAGAAACGGATTCTGAAGTAAATAAATGTCTTTCTTGCAATGGATATTCCCCCTAGATATGGTGGGTGCTAAGTTGACCGATAATCTTAAGCACCGTTCGGTTACAAGGCAGCTTCACTGTGACGTGAATCCTATCGGGAATTGACTCATAACTTAAAAAGTCTAACACAAATCCGCGCAACTGACAAAGAAACCCCTAAGAAATTCACCGGATAAGTTGACCCGACCGGTCACAATTACTATGATTAAAGTTAACCTAATCTTTGTTGAAATGGAGCGATTCCATGACCGCTTTCAAGGCCTTTTTAAAAAATCGGACCGTCCAGCAACTCGCCCTCTTCACCCTATGTCAAAACCTCTTATGGTGGCTGGTCGGCTCGACCGCCGCAACTGGTCACCCCCTAGCTTGGACCGTTAAGGGGTTTTTAGGCGGTTACGGGGTCCTACTCGCCGCCGGTTACTTCTTGATCCTACGACGCCAGTTCCAGTCCCACATCGGTCCCATCTTGGTTGTGGCAGCTGCGACGCTGGGGTTGTTAGCTGCTCCCCACGATCACTTACTTCAATTATTCGCCGTTTTGCTGTGTATCTTTTTGGTGTTGGCCTGTATTCCGCGGCTGGGACTCCAATCCATCTATGGTCTGATTGTCTTCAGCGTTCTTGCCGGGTGTGGCGTTCCCGTCATTCTTTTCTTCCTGCGGAACCACTATCTCGCCACCCAGTTCCTCATCGCACTGATTCCCATCATCGCCAGCTATGGCAACTTCTTCGCCCCCTACTACGTTCACCCGCAGGATTGGCGTTGGACCCTGGTGCCCCCCATCATCTTAATCCTGACCATCTTGGTGTTGCCCCTAACTTGGAAGACGATTCTCGCCATCGTATTAGTTAGCGGTTACTGGTTCTTGAACCAACACATTACACAGCGCTACCAGCTGGTCACGGCGGGCATCGGACAACTCCTGATTGGCTTCTTGATTCTGCGCTAAGGGGCAATCGTTAAAGTTTCGCTAAGCTCCCGTTAAACGATTCTGCTGCAAGCCCCTTTTATGCTAGAATAAGGCATCATCTGATAATGGAGGAACCTGAATGCCTGAAATTAAAGTGGTAGGCGATATTCGTAGTGGCAAGTATCAACCCACCCTCACCGGTAACGCCATCGTAGACGCGGCGTTAATCGACCACTTCTGTCACCAACTGGCGACGGCTCTGCATCTTCCGAACCATCAAGTTACCGCAGAGCACCACTGGAACCAAGTCGTGGCACCTCACGTCATCTACATTATCGAAACGCGAATCTGGCAGGCCAGCCTGACACCTGGGGATCACCAAAACGTGATCACGGTCCCGGCAACCGACCTGCAACGCGGTCAAATCAAAACGGCGTGTGCTAAACTCGCCCCCCGGTTGACCCAGTCACCCATGCACTAATGCGACCATCCACTAACGGGATGATCGCATTTTTTGTTAGGTATAGGCTTGGACGCTGAGAAAGTGATGGGCTAACCAGATTGAGTGGGGCTCCAGAAATTTCTGCAACAGCATCAAGCCTTCGGTCCACGGGACGACCTGCTGGTGGTGGGTTACTTGATTGGTGCGCCAATACAGATGCTGGTTTTGCACCACGTAATGCCGTCGCAGTCGTAGCTTCGCCTGCGGATAGCTAATCGTCTCGACCAGATCACCATTGGCAACCTGGTCTGGCTTGACCCGGAGCAGTGCGTCTAGGTCCCAACTGCGTTTACGGTGGGTCGTATGGTCGTGAAAGGCCATCTCGTACCCAATCGTAACCGTTGAACTTAAGATGACGTGCACCGTTTCAAAAAACTCCCGGCGAAAACACGCGACGTCCGTAATGTCGCCGTAGCACATGCGATTCTGACGATAAGTGGTCAATGACATGGTGAGGCTCTCCTCAGCTTGATGCAAGCTGTCCTTATAGCGTTGGTTGAGTTCAAAAAACTGGTCTAATAGCGCCCGTTGTTGGGCCGTAAAGGCTGGAAGTTGGGGAATTTGTAAGTTTTCAGTAGCTGTCACAGGAATGGCGCCGTGTTTTTCGGAGCTAACAATACTTGGCTCGGTCGTCATTCGGTCAAACTCAAAGCGGGTTTGCATGGCAGATGACTCCTTTTTATAAGTTTAAACGAGACTAGCTTAGGTAGTGACTAGCTTCTCTCGTTATGGACATAGCATATCATAAACTAAGCATGACGCCATTAACTTTTCTAGCCGAGATCAGTGGTCTAGTTCGTGATTAAAAGTCCTAAATGCAAAGATTGCGCTTGCAGAGAAACATTTCGGCCTGTTCACCAAACATTCTGGTTTGCCGTTAGTTTGTAAACTGGTTTACTAATTATAATAAAGATAATAGCGAATATTGGTCTAGTTCCCACCAGCGACGCAACTTGCGTCTAAATCCCCTTTCAGGTATAGTCGAGATAGCTCTATACGAGGAGGAATAAACATGGCTACCCCAATTTTAGTTACCACTACAGAACAGATTCCTGGCAAGCACTACCAAGTCATTGGCGAAGTCTTCGGCTTGACGACCCAATCTAAGAACGTCTTACGTAACATGGGCGCGGCACTGAAGAACGTGGTCGGCGGTGAGATCCGCGACTATACCAAAATGCTCGATGAGGCCCGTAACATCGCCGTGGACCGTCTCCGACAAAACGCGGAGAAGTTAGGTGCCGATGCCGTGGTCATGATGCGGTTTGACTCCGGATCAATCGGCACGGACATGCAATCGGTGGCCGCTTACGGAACTGCCGTGAAATTCGTAGAGGCCGATCCCGCTCAACCACAGCAGCTGTAACGTTTTAGTTGCCGCTAAAAGTCCCACTTGCTGATTCACTAGCAGGCGGGACTTTTTTAGCGAGACCGGGGTTATCGCAGGACTTGATCAAAAGTCCCCGTCGTTGTGGCCCATCTGTTGGACACTTATCGGGGAAAACGACGACGTCTATGTTGCAATTATGCCCAGAGAACAGCGATACTGGAACTCTTAAGCTCTTCATCACGGGTCTCCCCCATCCTTACCACAATTCGATAGTCATCGTCTAACAGGGATTAACGGCCGTTTAAATTGTTGTTTCCTAACAGGCGAATGGACTTAAAAAGTGAGACTATTTTTGCTACCGCAATTGCTACCGCTTAGGCCCAAAAGTCGCCAATCGGTAGCAATTTCGGTAAAAAGACCGATCACAGGAAAATTTGAATAAACAAAAAAGAGTAAAAACGCTGATCTCTCAACGTTCTTACTCTTTCAACCCGAACAATACATTTGGCTCACATCGAAGCCCCCATAACAGCCAGGAAAGTGTTTTGTACTAGTCCACTGCCAACCGCGATAACTAGCATAAAACTTCAGGCCCACCGGGTTAGATGGATAGTTGGCAATCCAACCACCGCGTCCATGATTGTTAAGAGGCATTGAGTTAGTCCAAGAACCCATGGTGTACACATCCGTCTTAGGATATCCCATACGTTTAACTTCTGCGACCCATGCTTTAATATTCGCCGCATTACGGGTCCAGCCAAGATTGTTCGCTTCAAAGTCCAGCACAATTACTGCATCTTTACCAAGCCCGGCATTTAATGCGCAACGAGCTGCTATTCGGGCCTCTGCCTTAGCACCTGCTACGGTTGTAAACCGGGCAAAGTGATAACCGTTGACATGTAAACCTGCTTTAACCGCGTTATGAATACTGATCTTTGCTGTTTGGTCCACGAAATATGTGCCCTCTGACAGCTTTGCAACCATCGCACGAACACCATACTTTTTCATTGACTTCCAATTGGCAACGGTCATCGTTCCGTTGTTGTTAGAAACATCAACCATATCATTTCGAGGCATTACTTTTCATCTCCCTCCATCGGGGTCTCAACTGGAACACTTTGAGCTGGAACCTTCAGTGGGGCAATTTCTGTGTTGCTCTCAGCCTTTTGTTTGGATAGTTGTACCTCTTTATCCGCGAACACTTGCTCTGTGGACGCCTGTGCAACGTCAAATTTAGCCTGCTTCTTCTGTGCAACGGTACTTTGGGTGCTCATCGCTTGATAGGCCTTTTCGATGGCCGCAGAAATAATTGCAGGATCAATGTTGTGACCTAATCCTTTTAATTGACCGGTAACATCGGAAATTGCCTTTTGCCGTTTTTCGTCTCCCGGAATTTCGTAATACGTGGATAAAAGATGAACAGCGTTATCGGCCAACTTGTCCAACAACGTCAATGCCTCTCGCTGATTGGCAGACTTGTTCGCCACAATCTTTTGCTTCAACGCTGGGTTTACTCGAGTAAACCAGCCAATCAGTGCAAAAATTAAGACACCTAAGATACCGGTGTCGTTGAGTAATTTAATAATCTTCGTAAATTCATTCATGCTTTTTCCTCCTGAGATTTTAACTGACTCTTGAGCTCTGCATTTTCAATTCGTAGCTGTTCGTTTTCCATAATTAGTTCATGATTCCTTTTTTCGGCTTCATCAGTTCGCGTCTTCATCTCCATGTACAGTCCTTGCCATTCTTCACGATTAGACTTCTTCCGTGATATTCGATTGGTGTACCATGCCGCAATCATACCGGCTACAACTGACATGATTAGATATATCTGATGCAAATAGCTCTCAGTCAAACTGAATCCGAGCGGCGGGCAATAATCATAATGACAATGGTCAGTGCGGCATTACTGATCCACGGCATTCCGCTCCCCATAACCATTGAATGCAATAACTGATAAAATGACAAGGTCGCCATGGCAAACGTGGCAACGGTTAAAATGATGTGATCCATCCTAACCGACCGCTTAGGGTCCAAGGCCCAGATTGCCATAACCACACCAATCACCACATACATCATGCCTACGGCATCATCATTCGCAATTTTAGCGACTACTGGTGGCCAAGTAAAATAATGATCACTAACCATCAAAAATAGGCCAATACCAATCATGGTTAAAGCAATCACGGTATGCAGCGGATTATCTCGAATTGGATGATACATATAAATTCCTTCTTCCATCAAAAAAGCACCTAGGCGGTGGTAGTATCCGTCGTCGGTGCCGTGTAATCCTTACCCGTAAGTTCTTTGTACTGATCCGGTGTGATGCACCAGTTGACCATATAACTAATGTCTAAGCCCCATGAAGCATACAATTTAGCGTCTTCAATGCTTGGTGCTGAAAATGGATTATTTCCCATGATAACTCCTCCTATTCTGTCTTGGCTGCGATTTGCTTTTGCACTGCCACAATTTGCTGTGACAGACTGACGAATTGCTTCTGAAATTGCTCCTGCGTAGTAACGAATTGCTGCTGGGATTCTACTTGAGCTTTCGTGGCACTCCCCAGAGCTGTTTGCAAGCCTTTAATCGTCATAGTCTGCTGATTAATTTGATCACCCTGCTTGTCAATCAATCCTTGCAGATAGTCAATATCCAAATTGGGTAGGTTACCCGGAGCTATGACTTCTTGGGAGTCATCACTCTTGAATGCGTACATCCACCAGTATCGCGTGAAGTATTGAATCGAGGTGGTCGGGATATTCACCGCTCGTAATCCATCTGCTGGCTCAAGCATAGGCGTGGTGTCCTTATCTGGAAATTGATTATTTGTGTCTGACTTTACGTAATAAATTGGCATTGTGGTTCCTCCTTAAATTCCATTTACTAAGCTTGTATAATAAATTCGACAATCTGGATAATCTTGGGGTAGAAACGTCACACCCGCCAGATTATTTGAGATATATACTTGTGAAGTGAAAACAACCTTGGCTCCTGCATAACCTAAAGAAGCTGCGTGTGAATTATTGTCACTAATTTGTCCATAATTCGTTTGAAAATTGATATTTGAAATTGTCGTCAGCACACTAGACAAATCCATCACTAACGATATTGTATCAGTCACCAGTGTCGATTTAGAAGATGTACTTCCAACATGACTCGGTGTCCCCGCAAAAAAGAATGAGATATACTTTTCGTCACGATTAATCTTATACACAATTTTTGCTGCTGAAAATGCCTTGTAATTTCCTTGACTTACATCAAAGTTCAATTCACGCCAAGACGCATCTTCAAGGCTTTTCAAATCGTCGCTGGTAGCGACTGATTTACCTCCGTTCACAGTAAGCTTGGTGAAATCAACAGGTTCAGAAACAACCCCAGTGTCAGGGTTGCGGTGAACCACGTTAGCGGCGTTAGCGGGTACATAAGACTTACCATTAATGGTTACCGTATCATCGCCATTATCCTTGACTGAATCTAGTCTCGATGGTGACCACGGTGACACTACAGATTCCTCAGCAACCTTTACTTCGGTAATAAAAAGACCCGCAGACTTACCATTTGTGGACCCATTATTGTCAAAGCGAATTTGACCTGTGATAATGTCATCTGGAACTGTAAAAGTCCCTGAACGCCCATCAAGATTGTTATAAGAAAGATTGATTCTTTGCTGTAAGATCATTGGGACTTGCGTGCCATCCGCCTTGTATCCAATGAAGTAAACATCTTCATGAACGACATTAGCAGATGCAAACCCAAGAAAGCTGTAAGCCATAGTTTTACCAGCTGTCACAGAAAATGAATTGCTCATTAAATAGACCTCGCTAGCATTTCCGCTGGTGAATGTGTTCAAATTGACGATTTGAATCAGATTATCCTTATCACTATGGTAAAATTTATGAGGCGTAACAAAAATGGAAAATTTAGTGTCATCTACAGTCCCATTGCCGAATGCCGTCCACCCATTGTAGTTCTGCATATAAGCTGAGTTGCGAACTAAGTTTTCGGCACCATATCGACCATTTTTACTGATTTTGTCGCTAGCCTGTGTGTCCGCGTATGCCTTGGCCGCCTTGAGTGTTTCAGCGTCGCCATCGGAGACGTCCTCGGTGGTCGCGATAGCGTTGCCAGCACCGTCCGTGGCGCCCCCTGCGAGCGTCTGCGACTTGGCGAAGGTGTTGGCCGCATCGGTCGTCGCGATGTTCTTGGGCAGCTTGCTGGCAAAGTCGTCGTCGGTGACAAATTTGGCGTCGACTTCCGCCTTCGTGTAGTAGTTTTTCATGGTACTCTCAAATACTTGCTGAGTCACCATATTAGCAGGATTAACCACTACAACGACGTTAGAAGCCCTACCCACAGTGGTATTAATTCCAAAACCCAGATAGGAACCATCAGCATCTTTGTGGACAAAGACAGAATCCTGTAGCACGGTGACTCCATACAAGACTTCTGTGCCATCGTCATCCTTGGCATATAAGGCCGCGGACCGCATCTGATAGTCAGCCTTTGACTCGGCCTGATTCACATCAACTTGTACGTAAACCGTGGTCGTGTTAATTACTTGGACTGCCGTAACCTTCCCGTCTTGTTGAATATTAGATAATTCCGTTAGCTTTGCTAAAGCGTCGTCCGTATCGCTAAAGTGGTCGTCCGTACTAATGGTGGCCCGTGTAAACTGCATCTTTGTTTCATCAGCGCGGACCCGCGTTTCTAACGCAAAACCTGCATCAGTCATAATGGTTCTCGAACTGTCCGCCATTTTATCCCTCCTTTAATTGCGGCACACTCATCGTCGATTCGATAACTTGTGTCGTCTGAAATTGCATTGCGTAGTAAAGCGTGGAATTAACCGTCTTCTGGAATCCGATTCCAGCTACCCGCGTGGGGGCCGCGACTGATGACCTAATTTGATCCAGAAGTAAGGCCTCTTTCTCCTGCGAGTCAATATAGATTGCCGGGACATTCAAGACCTCAATTGCCATCGGTTCACCAGTTACGTTCCAAAGAGAGCGTACCCGGAATTCATGTGGGTCCGCAGAGAGGATTGCCGAGACGACATCATAAATTTGATTAATGGTCCCATCGGTATGTCGCCGCGCGAGCCGTGCGTAGATCATGCGTCGATAAAAGTCATCATCGGCCTGTCCACGGTAAATGCCAATAAGTTTCCCGATTCGATCAAGAAACTCCTTTTTGGAAGTATCCAACGCCCGCATTTTAAACATGAAGTTTAGTTGGTCCTCACCTTTACTCATGGGTTGCTCAGCCAGTTGCATCAGCTTCCAGTTATTTGATTCGGTAGAGCGGTCAAAAGATGGTGGCAAGTTCTGTAGGGTTGGATCAATCTGCATTCGTAACCACCTCGATATCTCCATCTTCGTAGGCTACTGCTTCAAAGGTCGCAAGCTGAATATCAGCGGCTGTCAAAGTTTCCTTTGAACGGCCAATCTTGATGTCGGCATCCGTAACCCCCGTAACGCTATAGACCAAAGTATACAGATACGTAAAACGCACCTTATCTCCCATCGTTAAGGAGTTAAGGTACGTTTTAATGTTGTCTTTGATTTGGTCAACACCATCAGATTCAAACAGCGTGCTGTCTATATCTAAAGTAATCGACATGAAGAGTGGGACCCCGGTTGGTCGGTCAAAGTGAATTTCCTGCGGGTGTCCGCCTCGGTCAAGAATTCGGCATACTGTAGAACCCACTGTTTGGGTACCTCCCGCTAGCACGTCACTGATTGCTTGTGCGACGTCCCCATCGATTCCCCCTGCGGCATAGACGTGAATAGACTTAGGTGGATCATCATTAGCATCAGTTTCATTGGTATCGTTGACGTTGACCTCTACTTGGTCCACACCAGCTACGTTTGCTACAGACGATTTAATCCCGTCTTGAGTGGCTCCAGACAATGATTTCTCAAAAATTTCTACGCGTTTACGAAAGGCCTCATCATCTTCAGTCACCATGCCACCAGTCGCCGCAATCGGGTTTGTCACGGATGTGATATCTTCGACCGGCATTGTCTGCTTAGTAATAGTTTCCGCTGCTACGTTAGCATCGGCGGACTCGTCCATCGATACTGCGGTTCCAGACCCGTTACCATCAGCGTCCAAGATTAACGTGTCCTCGAGCATGAAAATTTGGCCGTCCTCAGTCTCAAACATTTCGTCCGGGTCAATTACGGTATCTGGTTTCCCGGTGAAGTTAAGCGTTACATAAGCTGGTTGGGCTTTGTTTCGTGTCAGCCCCAGCAGTGCGACAACCTTATCCAGGTTAACTCCCGTGGCAGTATCGTAAAACCAGGAATCCCAGACCTTACCGATGGTCTGCTCGTAAATTGCCATACGGTGAGCTACGATACGAATGAAGCTACCTAGAACTGACTTCTCAGAGGTATCAATGTTGGCTCCCATCAGGCTACCAGCCAGCTCAAAGAGATCAATTAAAATTGCATCTTCGGGTTCTGCGATATAGCCATGTTCGGTCGCCCCATACTCAGTACTAGTATCCGCCATCTAGTGTCACCTCCTGCTCAATTTCTTCGTAATTATCCTCATTTTCGGTTTGGTTCATATCTACAGTCATCGTCAATGTTATTGACAGAATCCGCGTTTTATGGTCCAAACTAAATTCAGTATCAGTGATGGCCACTACCCGTGGCTCCTGATCCAAGATGGCATCTTCAAAATCGCTTTGCGCAAACGCCTCGTTAAAGTCCTCACCTAGCAGGTTCTCATAATCCATCCCCAATTCTGGGGCCAGCGGTGCATCGCCAAGTTGATTGCTAATAATGGTACGAATGCACTGAGCCAGTTCTTCCTGACCACTAACTGTTTCCATTTGCCCATCGTTAATCACTAAGTCACCGCTCGCGTTCTGTTTCATATCCCGTAAGTCAGCCATTAAAACACCGCCTCGATAAATGCGTCATTCAAGCTATGCAAACGGTCTGACGCATTTGAAATATCCCCTGTATCGCCTACATCTGCTTCTGAAACGTCGCGATCAAAGAAGCCCACACTAACGCTGACATCCTTTTTGACATCGTCTCGAGCATGTTTAGGAATTCGTACACTCAGAATCATCCCTCGCTTATCGCCATCAGACGCAAGGTCTTGTGGTTGCACGGTGCAGGTATGATCTGACTCGACTGAAACCACTCGACAAAGTAGATGGACGTGTGTCTCACGCTTGACCTTCCGGGCAAAAAATCTAAAAAACTTCAAATCCTGTCGCTTGTTTGCCATTACTTAAGCACCCCCGTAGTCAAAAATGAGGAACCGTCGTAAGCGTGTTCCCCATTATCGACGACCATCGTTCGATTCAAATTCCGGCTCTTAACTTTGATTACGGAGTCTGTCGTAATGCGATGCTGCAGCAGGCAACTAAAGCTCCATGATTCACCATCGTCATCTTCGCTGTAGCTTGGTTCCTCAGTCAGTCCAGTTGTGTTCGACAGCAAGAATTCGGCTGGCTTGGTGGCCGTACTATTCTTCTTAGCCCCACCAGCCTTCCGTAAGGCCTTCTCCGCTTTATTCAAAAGCTTCTGTGCATTTTCCCAATCGTCCTTTGCATCTTTAACTTCCTGGGTCCGCTTGGCGTAGGAAGCTACCGCGTTCTTGTGGGACTTCAATCCGCCAACCTCACTGATGCGTTGTTGCCAATGAGCTACGGACTTTTTGGCTGCGGCCTTACCGCTCTTGGTCTTGGCTTTATCCAAACGTCCTTGTGCGGCAGTTAAATTCTTCTTGTACTGAGCACGATCCTTTGAGATGGTCGCCGTCGTCGACGACCGATACTTGGCGGCCGTCCCTTGCTGGCGCACCTTATTGGTGTAGTGGGTATGAGCCGACCGAACTGCCGCGCGCCGTGTTCGCACGATTTTCTGCAGATCACTGGCACTGGTGTCATAGACCACGCAGTATTTTCCACGCACGATTCGGAGAACCGAACCACACTTCTTAGCGATAGACTCAATCAATTCCAACGGTTGACCATCAGCTGTATAGCCCTTTTTAAATTTCTTTGGAATTTGTAGCTTGATGGATTTCAGCGGAATACCTGACTTTTTGGCAATCGCCTTGATAACTTGTTCAGCGTTCGACTCTCTCTTGAAGGTAATCGAAACGTCTTTCTTCTTGGAGTAGTCGGCACCCTGGATGAAGGTGAAACTGAATTGGGAGTCCACCCCGGACCACAACAGTGGCGGAATCTTGTTAATGTTCCCTTCCGTTAAAACACCAACATCGCCTTTATACCCGGCATAAAGTGTGACGTGCTCTCCTTTTTTGAAAAGAGCTCGTGTTTTCTTAGACAAGTTCATGATGGTCACTGTCGCAACATCTGGTGTGGGTTCGCTAGAAAATGGCACGCTAAACTGAATTTCCAACAAATGATTCAGCCGATTGAGGTTTTCAAGCGTCACTTTTTCCTTACCTGTATCCAGAACCAACTTGACTCGCCGATCCACTTGATACTTAGCTGCCATCATCATCACCTCCATCTTCGCCAATTCCAATAGTCATCGCTACTAAGATCATCTGTTGGGTCAACGTCATCAATCATCAAGAAGACGGTTCGTCCAAAGGTTTCAGCATTGACGGCTGTAGATTGTCCAGATTCGTCCATCGGCACAAGGTCGACCGCTGGTAGTCGGTCATCATTGACATAGGCCCATAGTCGATGATTGAGTACCAATTTCTCTCCCAAAATGATGGGATTGAGGTCCTCGTCGTATAAATCGACCGTAAAAAAAATCACCAACAGCGTTGTAGGACACTCCAAAGTTGAAGGTGATATCTGCTAATTCAATTTCAAAAATTTCCGGCAAATCATCAACATCTACCGGAATATAGTCACGCTGTGACACCACCATTCACCTCACTTAACTCGAACCCGGACACCAATTGGAATCTTCCTATCCGGATACTTGTTCCACTTACGCAACATCGCAATCGATGTTCCAAAGCTTTGATGGAAACCCCAGTAGGTGTCCCCGGCTTTAGTCTTGCGATAAGTACCCTTGGTCTGTTCGGACTTGGTGCTTCCCGTTCGCTTCTTGCTACCATTATTTTTCTTCCCCTTCTTTTTGATTCGGGAAGTCTTAGCAAAATGTACAAACTTGAGGCTCATTGTTGCCTCAATGGTAGAGGTGTACTTTTCGCCATGACGGGTTAAGTCCTCAATTTGAAGGTGTTTGTAGTAGACAACAGCGCCCTTAAAAACCACTTGTGTGCCATCGAATCGCCACTTATTCAGTTTGGACCAAACCTTATTAGCCTTAGCCATCGTATCTTCTTGAATCAAGATTGAAAGGGTGATTGTCTTACTTGTTGGCCGCGAATGATCAGTGATAGGTTCGCCCTTCTCAATCGCATACTGAGTTACCTCTGAAGCAGAATCATCATCCTCAGTCTTGGCATGAATCCCGATTCGTTGAGACATCTTATTTTTTCCGTACTCGTGCATGTATGCACCAAAAAACTCGGAAGTCCCATCCCGAGTTCGCTTGTATACAGGTTTTACCATTAAGCTCCTCCTAACAAGTCTTGTAACTGCTCAAAGCTTTCACCTATCGCTTCCTTGACCCACTTCATAACTTGTTGCTTCTTAGCATTTCCACCAGCATCACCAGTGATATTGACATTGATCGTTGGGTGAAAATCAATCTTGGGTTTACTGCTGTGTCGTGAATTTGAAGGAATTGCTTGGTTCGCAATCTGCTTCGATTTCTCGTGCGGATAAATGGTTCCGGCTGAGTCTGGCTTGAAGAGTTCTGGTCCCTTCTCACCAACAATTGACCACTCACCAACCTTCGGGCGACCGCCCTCGGCAAAGCGGCGATGCCCCTGTGGCCCAGAATGTAACCAATCATACTTAGCAGTTCCCCGAATAGATGTGTTTCCAGTCGCATTTTTGTAGTCCGAGTTGTTCAGGAATGCCAAGACTTGGTCATACGGGTTCATGATATTTTTGTGTCCCTTAACGGCGTATGCCGCAAAGGTTCCAGGCGTGTACTGTAGTGGGCCCCGCGCTTCATTACCGCCAGAGTTTGAATCATGAATCTGTTGCATGATTGACCGATTACCAGTTTCGGACATTGCTGTCTTGAGAATGGCACTCGCAATTTGATCACGAATTCCTTCAGGAACCTTCATGACTTCTTCGGCCTTGCTGATCATAGCTTTTGTAATGGATTTACCGCCCATTGAGCCACCAAAACTACCACCAGTCTCAGTTTGCAGGTGCTTAGAAATCCAAGCCAATGCTGACTTGCCAATCTCTCGCTTGAACAGCTTTTCAACGCCAGTATCCTTAGACTTACTCTTCTCCGCGCCAGAGCTCTTGCCATGCATCTTGGTTACATCGTACCAGCCGCTAGTAGACAGCATGTTCTTCTTCAGCGGATTTCCTTTAGTAACACCGATATGAACGTGAGGACCAGATCCTGTACCGACCAGCTTTCCTAGCGTCGCAATACGCTGTCCCGTTTTTATCGTTTCGCCAACGCCAACTTTAATATTACCCATGCCACCGAATTCCTGATAAATTTCTTGGAATCCATCATCACTCTTTACAATGATGACTTTACCTAAATCAGAAATTCCAACGCCACCAATTCTCGAAACAGTTCCACCATGAATGGCTCTGATAGCTGATCCCAATGGTCCACTGAAATCAACACCATCATGAGCGGCACCAGCACCATAGTACTGGGCACGAGATGTTCCAAACCCATCCTCCTTAGCAAGCCCTGGTGAGTGGGCCCAGTTACCGCCGGCCCCGCTACCGCCATTAATTGCATCATTGATGACGTTCCATCCAGCCTTGTACCAATTAGGGCCGACAGAATCTGTTGCGCCCTTGGCTGTAGTGGTCAACCCACGTTGCAGGTCGGACCCCTTAGGATTAGCTGTCTTGCCATCAAAGTCACGTTTCCAAGCAGCATCTGGGTTCTTGTGATTCTTAGTAGCCAGACTAATCAGCTTATCATCAGACGCACCAGTACCTTTCTTGAAGTGTGGCAAGTATGGTTTGGCCTTCTCAACCTGTGATCCGTTGAAGACTTCATCACCCTTTTTCAGGGGCGTAATGACATCCTTACCAATAGGCTTCAAAAGTTGACTGCCACGTGCCACTAGTTCTTGTCGAGGGCCACTTGTTGCGTCGTTAAGAACAGCCAGTTGATCACTAGCAATTGGACCCTTAGACCCAGTTGCGTAGTGAATTGGCTTCAAAACAGACTTGTTCCCACCAAACTGTGCCAGTGTGGTATCGATACTGCTGATACCGGAATTCATCGATGAAATTGCACCGGCCATCCCGTCATGGGCTTGACCTTTTAACTTGCCAAAAATGGACCCAAAATCGCTAACTAGGTCCGTTGTGACGCTGTTAAACTGCTTGTGCATCGACTTCAGTGAGGCGACTGTATCATCTTTGACATCGTCAAACTTCTTGACCGCCTGCTTATGCAGTTTAGTGGTCTCAGATTCCGCATCAGTGCGAGTATCATGCCACAATGAGGCGTTCTTCTTGTTGAGCTGTTTCAGCGACGAAGCAGACTTCTTAGACATGTCACCGTAGTTCTTAGTGACTAATTTCGACATCTTTTTGGATTCCGAAATTGAGTCTTTAGAAGTCTTCTTGCTCAGCCCTGGCATAGCGGCTCCGCTACCAGTAGCAAAGCTAGTTAACTGGGTCGTGCCAGCAGCAAAGTTAGGGAGTCGTTGTCCAAAGGAACCTCGCACCATCTTAGTAACATCTGCGTGGTTGTAGATACGATCACCTGACCGTACCTGTAGAAGTTGCGCACCCTTAGCACCCACAACGCTGAATTGCTTCCCGCGTTGTAAGACCTCGGAGCCATTTTCCCCAACCATTGCCATACCGGTCTTACGGATTGATCCACCAACAGCTTTTCCAGGGAGTCCCTGATTGACTGTAATCCCGCTACCCATATAAGTTTTCCCAGCTGCCTTGGCTAACTTGTTTCCGGGATTGTAGTTATTCTTGATGGACTGCGTATCAGATACTGGCTTTTGGTGTTTAGAGCCGGTTGCAGAAGAGTTTTGATTAAGCATAGTTTCAAGATTATTGGACATAACGCCCATAATCCCGTTGATACCACCTGCGGCATCAGCGGCTGCTTGAACTACGGCATCGCGTTGCTTTTCTGCCCAGTGCACCGTTTTCTTGTACTGATCATATGCCGCACTAGTGGTCTTGTCGTACTGATCCTGAGCGTATCCCTTGATTCGCTTATACTCAGCAGACTTTACACCATAAAGCTGCTTAGCTGACTTTAGAGTCTGATCGTAACGGTCCTTTGCTGAAGAAACTTGCGCAGTGTAAGTCTTCTTAGCATTGGATTTCGTCAGACTATAAGATTTGGCCGACTGACTGACCACCGAGTTGTATTGCTTCGTTGTTAGCTTAGATGTCCGAGAGTTTAGGTTTCTTAGTAAGGACTGCTGCTTCTGATTTCCTTTATCGGTTAGCTTAAGAATATCTGAATTCAGCTTCCGAACCAGTGCGACCCTATTCTTACCACCGGTACGCTCATCACGTTCAATCGCCGTATAGTCGGCTTTGACAGCCGCCAAGTGCTTTTGATTGTATGACTTTTGTGAATTAAGTGCCTTTTGTGCTGAACCAGCACTAGTTGCACCAATCTTTTCCAAAAAGCTTGCGGCCTTAGTTGATTTAGAAGTCGTCTTATCGACATAACCTGACAGAGCTGAGTATGCTTTGTCGTACTTAGTGCTATTAGACGTAAGCAGTGAGGACTCGTCTGCCTTGATTTTCTTAGTCTGTTTTAAGGAAAAATCGGCTGCAGCATTGGCCCAGTCCTTATTTGCCGAACTGACTAGCTGAGTCGCTGTCTGGGTGGCGGTTCGTGCGTCCTTTGGCAAAGAGTCGAAGGGATTGTCCTTCTTAGATGCCTTACCAGAAGACTTGTGTGAGCCACCACTTATGCTCTTATTGTTAGAACTACCTACAGATAAGCCAGAAATATCATTACCAGCACTGGAACCGTAAGGATTAGTTCGTAGCGTTTGGTGACTCACTGAGCCACTCTTTTTAGCGCTGGCATCGTAACTATGAATATTTTTGCGTTCTGTCTTATTTACTTGTTTAACAATGGGACTATCAGCAATTGTATTGCCTATGGCCCCACCAACAGCTGCACCAATTGTGGCAACAAGTGGATTTCCACCACTTAGAGCGGCTGCAACTCCACCGCCGACTGCGGAACCAGCGCCGTGCCATAACTCCTTGCCGCCTTGCTTGCTATCAACACCAGAATGAATTGCTTTAACAACATCGCTACCAATACTTAAACCAATACCAGCATAAGCAAGTTTAGAGACTAAACTAGAAGCAGATAGTTTCCCAACTTTGCCGGTAGTTGCCGAAGAGACCGAGCTTGCGGCACTAGCAGCACTTTCGGATTCTGCCAAAGCCGTCGATGACGCTGCTAATGCATCCTGCGACACAGCTAAGCCTTTGACGAACTTGGCCGTCTTGATGGCCGCACTACCTAGCGTTGTGATAACACTAACAACTTTCGCTGCCGGTGCCAATGCAGCAACCGTTATGGCAGTCCACGTCAGCATAGTCTTTTGTGACTTATCGAGTTTGCCGAACTTCTCCAGCAAGCCCCCCATACCGATTGCCAGTTTAGTAATCGACGGGAGTACCGTTTGTGCAAAAGTGATGGCTAATCCTGATGCTGCCTGTTTGAATTTGTTGATTTGGTTCTGAGCAGACTGCATGTTTTTGGCAGACAGCTTGCCGGTATAGTCATTCTTAGCTGAATCCTTGACCTTCTCGTTTAACTTGCCAAGCTGATCAGCATTTTCAGCTAAGATGGCTCCAGCTTGTTGCCCTGTTGCCCCAAACAGATTATGGAATACAGAGGCCTTTTCAGTCGCTCCTAGCTTGGCACTATGCTTTTGAATTAGGCTAAAAGTGTCAGCCATAGACTTCATATCACCATTTTTCTTGGTGAAATCTTTGGTTGAAAGTCCTAATTTATCAAGCGCACCTTGTGCTGCTTTTGAAGGTGTCTGTAGACTGGTCAGTGTCTTACGTAACCCAGTCCCGGCTTTATCAGCTTCGAGACCATTATTAGATAAGATACCGATTGCACTGGCAGTTTCGGACAGACTTAATCCGGCTTGCTTAGCACTGACACCAGAATAACTAAGAGCAATCCCCATCGAATGGAAGTCCGTTGCCGTCAAATCAGCAGCGTATGCCATTTGATTAGTAACTGTCTTAGTGTTCTTGATCATGCCAGCAGTAGAGTTGGCCCGCATTCCGAAGGACTCTAAGGCTGCTGTTGAATCATGCACAACGTCTGAGAAACTGTCCCCAGAAGCTACAGATGCCTTTAGCATGGACTTCATAGAACCAAGAGACTGCTCAGAGGTGTAACCACGCTTGGTTAGCTCTTGATACCCCTCAGCAATTGACTTTTGGGACTTGCCATACTGGATAGAGTATTTAGCACCATCAGCCTGCATTTGCTTAGTGGCCTTCAGTGAAGTTCTGGCACTCTCACCACCAGTCGTCAGCAAGTTATTGGTGACCTTGTACTCATGCTGAAGCTCAATGGCCTTCTTAGCTCCATAGACAAACGCGGCGCCAACACCTAGGCTCAATGCCTTGGTCTTATCATAAACACGGTTAGCAGACTCAGACGCCGTCTTCATGGACTTCTGGGCTCGATTGAATCCGTTGAGTTCGTTAGAAGTCTTAGCCATCTGTAGGCCTAAATCATTAACACGCTTTCGCTGTGCCTGATAAGCCTCCGTTGTTGCTCCATTAGCTGCTTTAATCCGCTGAAGCTGGGTTACCTCTTTACCGTACTGAGTCTGTAAGCTCGCGTATGTGCTGCGGAGTGACCGAATATGGTCACTATTGGCCGCATGTGCATGGCCCTGCGCCTTCAAGGTCTCGGTATACGAAGCATCGGCCTTCCGGCTAAGTTCTAACGACTTTCGCGAAGACTTAAGCTCATTTTCGTATTCCTTTACCTGCTCTTTCAGCTTGGCCCTATCTTGCGCAGACTCTCGATCCTGTCGTCCAGAATTGCGTTGGTCCTCGGTATAAGACTTGGCAGCTGACGTAGACTCTCGCTGGGCCACTGCTGAAGCTCGCTGACTGGCTGAGAAACTGGCACTTGCCGTCGTTGCCGACTTTGTTGCCGTTTCTAGTGTCTTGACGCTACCTTTCGCAGACCGTAGTCCACTATCATCAACTTTCCAATCAATGTCGATTGTCGTGTGCTTGATTGCCATACTTTTTCACCTCACTATTCTTCGGGATTCAATTCTTGCATCAACTCAAACTTTTTATCAGCTTGATAGTTAAACATTTCTAGTTCATCAAAGGTCGCCAACTCAACCTCTTCGCGCGTAGCAATCCCCATCTCAACCGGCCACTCATACTGCCGATTGTCTCGATAGGCGAGCTCCAATTGCATCCCTTTACGATTACTTTTGCAGCCATTTGCCAAGAAACTGATCAGCCTTTTCCATGACCTCACCGTAACCGTCATGTTCATCCCAGTAATCCCAGTTCGTCTTAGGATCCACAATTACCGTCTTCATTAAGCTTTCGTTATATACAGAGTTATTAATGACGCCATTCCCCATGCGGGCAAAGTCAACGATTTGGTGAGCTTTCTTTAAACCAGGGAAGAAGAAGGTATAGTCTTTGGGACCATCGAAATCTTCAACCGTGATAGTTTCAGTTTTACCAATTCGCTTCAGTGGTACTCGCTCTGCTTCATCACGTTTTTGTCGTGCCTTAGCCACCTCGTTGGTCGCCTTAGTGTCTTGCGATACAGTTTTCTTTGCTTCAGTCATTTGTAATCACCCTTTATATAAATTTTTGGTACAAAAAACGCTCAGGGAGTCGAACCCTAAGCGTCTAGTTTTATTCGTTCATTTCATCGTTGTAGTCAATGCACAAGATTACCCATGCTTTAACGCCGGTCTTGGTCCCCGCACCAAATGATGGCACCTTTTGGATTTTGGCCTGATTCGAGTAAACCCGTTCGTGTGGCGTCGTAACACTCAACGTAAATTCTTTATGGGCATTAGCGAGAGCCATCAACTTAAGGTTCGCTGGTGAGCCAGCAGACAGGTTAATCGTGATAGTTCCATGAATGTCATTGTTTGTACTAAAAACACCCCAGCCTTGAGCATCAACATCATAATCTTCAGAGTTGTTGGCTCGTTCGCCTGAGACCATGTCTCCGGGTTGATATCCGTACATGGGTTCACTATCAGCAATGACCTTGACATCAGTTGCATCGTAATTCCATTTAGCCATTATTTATCACCCCTTTAGTATGGAAAATCGAGAGTACCGCCGACCTTCATGCCATGCACAGCATCGGCAGGCGTATAAGACCAGTGAATCCCGTTGTATTGACGGTTCTTGATGTCCTCAACAGACAGGTCGGCATACTTATCAGCCGTAACTGAATAGTCCGCTGCCTTAGTTGTGGCATTGTAAGCAATAATCCCGTTGGCATAGGCCGTAGAGAGAACCTTCTCAACAACTGCTTGGATTTGAGCAAATCCAAGATCATCGAAAGTGATCTTATCTTGCGTGTTCAACAAATCTTGAAGAGATGATTCAATGTTGACCTTGACCCAATCACTACCGTGTAAGACATCAATCCAGTCTCCAGAAGCCGTCCAGCCATTAGAGCTAACGGCCTTTTTCCCTTTGACCACATAGCAGATACCATGAGCCGCCTCAATTGCCGCATACTCTGGGTAGGACAAGTCATCGACCTCAACACCCACTAAATCTCCCTTACCTTTCCACGTCACAGAGCCGACCGTCTGGTTAGCTACTCGACCTAAAAAAGCCACCGGAAAGTTATCCGTCGTGGCCTTATGAATTAGGTTAATGGTCCGCTTATTGGTGTAAGCTTTCGCTGCATCCGGCGTGGGGAACTCCGCAACTAAGAACTTAAAGTTCTGTTCTTCGATGTAGTTGCTAAGTTCCAGCTGATCTGCGTCATTATCACCGATAACAACGGCGAAATGCCAAACGCTAAAGAAGTAATCCGCAGCGGCCGCAGAAATCCCGCCAGTCGTTGCCTTCGTATTAGCATCAGTCGTGGACGCTGTGTAGGTGATCACTTCGATTGTGGTCCCCGCATTCGGTTGTGCGTAGTAAGCAGCTGCCACATTATAAATGTTTGTGCCTTCCGCGTAGTCAGCCGCTAAGGCATCCAAGCTTGAATACACTTGGTCCTTTTGGGTATCACCCTTAATAAAAAGTCCCGGGACCCCTAAACCAACAGGGATTACCGGGTGGTTGACATCAATCGTAACAATGATGTCACCAATTTTCGTAGCTACAGTCATTTAGCTACCTCCTTAATTTGTATTATCTAAGTTAATCTTGTCGATGGTTGGAACATCTTCATGGAAGCCATCTACTACTCGAAGATGTAAATCAAACCCAACGCGCCGTTCGTAATTGATGGACTGAAAAACGCTTCGGTTGTTGAAAGAGTCAATGTCGGAAATTACAATATCGTGATCTGTTCGAAGTTTGCGACGCACGGCATCAGATTTGAGATTCTTGAAGAGCTTCATAGCGAGGTCTTGAGCCTTAATGCTGTTGTCACTACAGCAAGTCATTGAGACCGTCAAATCGAACATCTCACCGTTATTCATTTGCTCCATGTCCTTGATGTAAGGCGTAGTGATCTTATAAGTGAAGAAAGGGTAAGCGCGTTGCGGGCCAGAAAAGTCCTGCTCAACTAAGTCACATCCCACAAGGCCTTTAACTTCGTCAATTAGAACGTCGGCTAGTCCTCCATACTCGAAAGAACCGTCAGTCATGGTTACTTACCCCCTTCAGGTCGTACTCGTGCACGTCAGAGTAATCCGTATAATCCCGCTCGTGGTCAACAACGTATTTTCGACCGGTCCGCTTATTTTCAACGACTGTTCCCTTAGGGGCCTCCATCGTTGAATACCAAACAGCATCATAAGACTGCGTTTCCCCACCCGCATTATGCTGAACCTCCATGCTGTACAGTGATGTCTTGGATGGCACCACCAGTGGCTCACTGACCTCAACTGGTGGCGTCTCAGAGTCCTTAACCCAAGTTCCATGCTCTAAGTGACCACCCTCACCATTGGCAGGTAGATACACTAGCAGTGGGATTCCAAATTCCACTAGCATGTCGGCAAACTCTTCATACATCAGACGTTCACCACCTTATATCTCACAGCATCAATAAGATGACCTGTATCTTCCAGTGGTGAGTTAGAACCTTTACGAGCAATAGTTATGGGAGAATTGGCAGGTGATTCAATGGAGCGTATTTTTTGCACGATACTCCGTTGAATGCGATTACCTAAAGATTCCATGATTTTTCTAGCTGTAATACCGCTATCACCCATCCCCAGCTCGATAACTTGATCAACAAGATACTCAACCCAATCATCAACATTTTCGTCAAAGGTAGACCGAATAAAGGATCGCTCTGGGATATGAACTTTCTTAGCCAGATAGAACATTGGGATAAGTCCGCCCTTACCATCACTGACAGCAAGAATGTTTTTGTCCTTTGGTCGAAAAA
This sequence comes from Levilactobacillus namurensis, assembly GCF_032197885.1. NCBI lineage: Bacteria > Bacillati > Bacillota > Bacilli > Lactobacillales > Lactobacillaceae > Levilactobacillus > Levilactobacillus namurensis. The sequence continues at coordinate 1,749,394 of NZ_CP134159.1, forward strand.
GGCCCTCAATATCCCGGGCCTTAGCTCCCTTGGGCACATTCTCGGTGGGAATCGTCAACCATTTGCCGTTTTTCGGTTCAATATCAGCGCCATACTCGTTGGCGGACGCAATCATTTGCATAAACGACCCGTCCTCACCAAATATCCCAACCTGCAACTGTAGATGACTTAGCTCCGCCATCTCCCGTTCAACATCTGGGATTCTGTCAAAATCTTCCATCAAATCACCACAATTCTGAGGGAGCCACCATCACCGAACTGGCCCAACAAGTATTTGTACCGGTCGGCCCAAGCGTTGACACCCTTGAAATATTGCTTCTTCAAATCCCCAACTTGCTTCAGAGAAACACGGTCATCCTCACGACTGATCAGACTCGCTGCTAGATAACGGCATGCTTGCTCTTGATACTGTGTGGGGAAACCCCGGTTCTGAACTTCAGTCCAAGCATCATCAATTGCGAGTTGGATAGTATCGTCACTGACCTTCGTCAAGTCCGACCGAATCAGCCGAACGTTCTGGATGGTGCTCTTATCCGCTTCATCCACTTAGACCACCTCTATTCATCTTCCGGGGTCTTTAATTCAGCAATCCGAGCCTTCAACGTGTCCACCATCTTCTTACGACCGGCGCCGCGTTGTTCATCGGCTAACCACTTGGTCAGTGTCTCAACCGATACGGTGTCAGCAATCTCAGGCAGCGCTTGGTCAAGGGTCATGTCAGTAACACTTTGCACGTCCTTGCCACCTTTACCTTCAACAGCAGATAAGGTGCCCTTTTCAACTAAAAAAGCATTCAACTTGTTCGACTTGATAGCCGTGTTGAATGCTTCGGATTGCTTCTTGGTGAGTTGGTTAGAACCGGGGACCAGTTGCACCCCACCAACGTTGTGAATGAATTTACCCTTATTTTTAACTAACATGGCGTCCTCCTTAGATTCCTGACAGCTTAACGATGGCGTACGGCGTCTTGATTACCAGGCCACCGGTCCGTTCATCATAAGGCACAATCGTGTTAGGATAGTGCGCTTCTTGTGGGAACTGCGTGACGTCACGAGGGAGCAAAAAACCGCCAGTCTGTGCCGTGGAATCAAAGATCATCGCACATTCTGAGTTATCCAACCCCTTACCAACTAAAGCAGAGGTTGTTTCGATGGAATTAAACCAGCCGGCGGCCTTGATGACTTCCAGAATAGTCCGGGAGTCGTAGTCACTGTAACGTGAGTTCAAAGATTCATATTGGGCTGGTGCTAAAACTAGCTTCAACCGCGCTTGATTGAACCCCGGAATTACAGTAATTAAGGACTTAGCCTTACGTAAGGTCTCTTGCATCTCTGCCCCGGTCGACTCTGAAAACTTCTTGTCGGCGTTCATTGCCTGAATACCTTCCAGGTTTGTCAGACCAGTGATACCAACCTTTGATTCCCCGTTGAAGATGATGTCATTTTCCTTTTCGGAGATTGCCCGGCGGACCGTTTCAGCTTTATCCGTTTGAAGCGGTTGTCCGGCCATTTGAGCGGCAAATACTTCCTGATACGTGAAGTGAATACCAGCGGCAATAGTGTAGATTGGCTGATAAGCTCGCTTAACGTCTTCGTCGACCATTGGCAAGTCATCGGCCCCGTTGGCAATAACCTTGGCAGCACCGTGCCGGGTCATTAGGCTGTACCCGTAGGTCTCTGCCCCGGGATTTACCCCCGGAATTGTCGGAAACAGTGACCGACCAATTAATTCTTCTTGTGGTGCCTTAAGCACCGTTTTTTCCATTGCGATTAAGTCGCGATTTTCAATCATTGCTAATTCTTGTGGCATCTACTGTCGCCTCCTTATGGCAAGTTAATTTGAAGTTGTGCCGTTGAGCCCGCAGTGGCGTCGTCGGCAACAAACTTACCCGCTGTCTTAAACGTCCCCACAATCGTGTCAGCATCTGCGGCCGGCTTGAAGTTCCCAGTCGTCCCATCAACAGCAGCTGGTTGTCCTTCCGTAACGTCGGCCGTGATGGCAACATTGATGGTCCCCTTACGTAAAACAGGAACCATCTGCTTAGCCTTGTACTTAGACGTTTGCGGAGAATCATCCAAGTTATCGACGTAGTCCTTGGCTACTGCAACGCCATAGAACTTACCGTCACTAACGGTCGTAACAGCCCCTGAGCTCATTTGAACGGCAGCTCCGGCAGCGACTACCCCAGCAGCGACTGCAGAGTCAACTTCTGTGTGCCGAATGTCGGCAATCTTGCCCAACCCAATGTTGGGGTCCATGTACATTTGTGGTCGTGGAATTAATCCCATGAGTTATCCCTCCTTTACTTGTAGGCGTTGGCTCGGTCGCCTTTGAGCTTATCTACCGAGTCAGTTTCGTTTTGGTTCCCACCTTGGCCACCCAACGTGTGAGTGAACCCTTTCTTATCTGCCAAGGAAACCGCAGAATCGTAGAATGCATTGATATAGTCGTCAGACTTATCCTTTTCATCAAAGGAATCATTGGTGGTCTTGATGGCAGCCACCTTAACTTCCCGGTCAGTCTTTCCCTTGAAGTCGAAGCTATCACCGACGAAACGGGCCGCACTAGTCTGTAATGCAAGCCGCGCATCAATACGCTTGTCTAAGGCGTCTTGATCAAGTTGCTTATCTTGAGCATCCTTAAGCTGAGTCTTCAAGGCATCCCGTTCGCCCTTGAGTGAGTCGGCTTCCTTCTTAGAGCTTGCCGCTTCGTCATTCGCCCCGTTCAGTTGCTTCTTTAGCTTTGCAAGTTCAGCCTCTTTAGCAGCCACTTGCTTCTTTAAGTCGTCGTGGGCATCTGCAACATGCTGGTCCACTTCGAACTGTTGGCTGTCGATAATCAAATTAGCCATGTGTTTTCCTCCTGTATTCGTGTTGTTATCGCCCATAACAAAAACCGCACTGTCATGGATTGAAATTCCATGACCTGCGCGGCCTCTATCTACGATAGCAATGTGATTTATCTTGATATTACGCTGAGCGGCGTCATACTGGGCTCCGCCGTACTCTCCGGATTCTGTAGGAACGTCAGCATTGAAGCCAATTGAAAGTTCCCGCTTACCCGACTTAACCTGAGCAATCATGTCTGGGTCCGTAATGGTTGCCCCAACTACCAGCTTATTGTCTTCAACGTGGGCGTCACTGTCGGTCATCCCTACAGATAATGCCTTGAAGTTCCGCACATCAACACCCACGTTTGGGTGGTCATTAGTCAATGGCTTATTGTTGGCAGATTCGATGGTCTCCTTAGAAAATACCTCATCCGGAAGCTTTGCCACTTGGGAGACACTTCCACCATTACGCATATACGGGAAGACTCCGGGACGCGTAATCGGAAACTCCCCGTGTAAATAACCTTCGGGCGTTTCAGTATACTTGCCAAGCTCAGCACGATCATAGAATTTCATGCAATCACCTCCTATGGCAATTGCAGAACCTTACCGGGCTTAACCGAATAGTCCTTCAAGCCATTAATTTGTACAAGTGTGTCCAGTGAAATACCAGCATCAGTGGCAACCCGCCATAGCTTGTCGCCTTCTTTTAAGGTCACGGTCTTGGCCGTACCCTTAGGCTTAGTTGCTGGTGCTGCTGGTGTCGTACTCGAAGCATACATGCTAGTAACAGTTTTAGAGCTAGGTGCTGCAGAGCTTGGCGTACTTGCGGCACTAGATGAATTTGTATCTGCCATACTTTCACCTCCCTTCGTTTCGTTATTCTTCTGAGTCATCTAATTCGTCATCAAAAACTGGATCACCAGTACAACGGCACCCATAATCTTCTCCGGGTAGCAAGTCAGCCGTGTCGTAGTTGTAGATAATGCCTTCACGTGCCACATGACTGGCACGTTCACGCTCGTCCATCATTCCACGCCATTGAAAGTGGTTAATTCCAGCTGCTTGGTGCCTAGTACGGGTCATCTGACTGTAGATGGTCCCGGACTGGTCCCGGGCAATGAAAGCGGCGCGATTGCGACTCACCTTGCCTTGGTGACGGATTGCTTCCGCCATCTCACCATAAGACTGCCCTTTTGTGACGCCGCGGTAGATAATCTGCTCAATCTTCGTCGCATAATCATCGCGGATACCCTTGATGTAACTGACATTTTCGGCAATCTTACCTTTGACGTAGCCGTCAAGCTGCGCATCTCCTGCGACTGGATTAATTGCCATGATTACCGGCTTACCACTAGGAAGCAACGTTGCATGCTTCACCAACTCGTGAGCCTGAATCTGTGACGACACGTTGGCACGATTACTGGTGTTGATAGCCGACATAAACCGCTCAACCATTTGCTTCGCGTCAGTGTCTGTAAAAGAACCAAGAATCAGCTCCTTTAACCGGTTAATTATGGATTCAACCCAGTCGATCATGTCGTCGTTGTAAAGCGAGTCGTTGACAGTTCCTCGGTCAATTACTGGCTTGACCTCTGACTTAAGCAACAGTAGTGTAGTGCTCTCAACTTGGCCTACAGCCTTACCGACAGTATGTGCGTATGATTTCTCAATTCTTAGTGGATAACGCGTGTGTGGCACTCTCATGGCTAATCACCGCCATGTTCTTTGCGATAAGCCTCAACTACCGCCCGGCGCTCGTCATCACTCATACTGTCCATATCAACTGAGCCATCCGGGTCCATGCCACTGGAACCAAAACGTGCCTCTCGAACCTCTTCAGGTCCTTGCACGCCGTTTTGAATGTAAATCTGGTCGGCCTGAGCGTTTGCTAAGCGAATCTGCGAATCGGTTTGCGAATCAACCGACCACAGCGGGTTAAATTCGATGGACCAGTCAACAGTGTCAGGGTCCAACGGTCCGCCACACTCATCACTGGCTCGCATAAGCAACTTGAGCAAGTATTCCAGTTGGGGACGCATCTTGTTTTCTTGGTCTGAAGCAATGCGGCTATAGTAATTCATCACATCATACTGTGCCCCAGTCAGTGTCCCGGCCTCTTGGCCTTTAAGAACCGACTTAGGCATGCGGGCCGCGCCGCTAAGGTATTCCCACAAGAAATCAAGTAGGCTGTCAATGCCACCGACGTTGGTTGACTCCTTGGTCAACTCTTCCTTGTCACTAATTAATGCGGTGGACTCAGTTCTAAACTTTGACGAAGCAGCCGCCCCGACCTGCAACAGCTTATCGGGGCTCGTATCGTCAACCGATGGAGACTTGAAGACTTTGAAAACATAGTCGTAAAGAATCTCACCAACCGAGTAGAGCCCTGTATCCATCGTCATTAAGATGTCGTAAATGGTCTCCAATAGCGAGACACCTTCCGTTTCATCTTCGAACCGCAGTTCTTGTTGGCGAAGCAAACGTGACTTATCTACCTGCTGTACCCCATAATAATTTGACCCTTGCACGTCAGCGGTTCCGTTGTTGATCTGATAACTTAGAGCTTGCCCGTAAGTTGGTGAGAAGACGTCATCATCGAACTTGGTCTCGTTGACCTTCTTGGAGCTAAACGCCGTAATAAATGGGATTCGCAACAGTCTGTCTGGGTTCAAAGGGTCCTCAAGTCCATAATTCCAGCTCTCGGTCGTACTGATAGCAATATACCCCGCTCGGTAAAGCCGTGAGTATCGGTAAAGGTCCTTGAATCGCTTCTGAGCATTCAATTCATTTAATCGTGCCTCATACTTAGCTGCTAAGGAATTATCGTCCATCTTGATATGCCAGCCGTTACGGGTCATATCCTCAGCGGGAATGTCCACGATGTTTCGGGCCATCGAATTACCCTGATACAGTTGCTCCAACTCGTAGTCGCCCAAATGGTGTCCCATCCCCGGCCGCTGCATACAGAAGGGGTCTGGGTGTCGTGTTCCTGCCGTTGGTGCCTGCTTGGTCTGCATAAAGTCCATAATCAATGGATTACCATCAAGTCCCACAATATCTTTGCTCATTCACTCACCTCCTTGCTTATACAACACCGAAGCGCTTCTCTAGTGACTCGTATTGAATAATGTACTTTTCTAAGCCGTATCTGAGTGCGTCAATAAAGTGATTATTGGCGTCTACCGGCTTATTCAACCAGTTTCCGTCCTTATCACGGTCGAAGACATACGTGTTAAACTCTTCAATCGCATGCACACAACTAGGCAGGATGTGAATTCGATAGCCCTGCAAGAAGTTGATTCCATAGTCGATTGAATCAGGGCCTTTAATCGACGCATGCATACGCCGCACGCCTTTAGCCTGTAACTCATCAATCAATCGAGGTTCAGCACAATCGGCCCCAATATCGGACTTTAAGTAGTGGTTATCGTCCAACCAATCGAAGATGTCCTGTGTCGTCATGGCCTTCTGATACAGCTCTTTAAAAATCCAGATATCCTTGGTCTCACGATTAATAGCAGCTTCAGCAAAGGTCGTGGGGTCATGAGTGAACCCAAAGTCCATCCCGTGACCTACGCCATCCGACTCAGCTACTACCTTGTTGACATCAAAGTCTTCAACAATCCAGTTTTCAAATACAAGTCCCTCAGCAACACCCCAGTTGCCGTCACAGACAATCTGAGCCCGTCTAGGGTTAGTTCGATACAAGTCTAGGTATCTTTGCCTATCTTGCTTATCAAGCCACTCGTTGACCCTAAAGGTAGTCGTTCGAGCAAAAACATCTGGTTTACGTGTCTCCGGGTCAAAAAACATTGGTTTCAACCAATGCCGTTCCGACCAAGGGTTAAAGGTTAGCGTGATTTGCTTGAAGAACTCCTTCTTCCACTTCTCCCGCTTGATTAACTCGTCCGCTGGAACGTACTGGTGTTCAGCATAGGGATCATCTAAGCTCCCACGAATGGATTCAACAACTGTTTCGAACTTATCCGAGTTCTCGATTTCGTACGCCTCCTCGAACCAAGCCCAGCTAAGAATACCCGTATCCACGTCAACTGAGGTGACCTTCAGTGGATCATCTAGTCCACGGAAAATAATCTTTTGACCGGTGGGCAAATAGGTAATCTCTGGCTTACCTTCATTGCATTTGAAAAGGCGACTAACCCCGAATCGGTTAATCGCCCATTTAAGCACCGTGTACGTCGAATCATGATTGGTGTTGGAGTACCGGCGGACCACCAGTAGGTTAGACCAAGGATACTTCATAATTCGGTAGATGAAGTTTAACGCCGTGGTCCGAGACTTCTTAGATCCACGGGAACCCTTGACTACGCGAAAAAAGTGTCGATCACGCCAAAACTCATTGTAGCCATGACCAATCAGGTACTTAATCTTTATCTTCGGTCGCTTAGCTGTCGTTACCATCGGCATCTCCTCCAATCTCTTCATCATCTTCTGGTACGTCATCAACGAATGTCGGTAACGGCAGGTTATCACGGTCGCTATCACGCTTAAGCTGAGCAACTTCTGCTTTAGCCTTGTCAACTTGGGCCTCCATCAACGTGATACGCTTGCGCCGGATATCATTTTCATCAGCAATTGCTACGAACTGCTTAATCAAGTTCCCTAGCGTCCCCATTGCCCGAGACTGTGCCGCCATAAAGGTGGCCTGTTTGTCCCATGCATACTGCACGTCGTAGGTTGTCCCCATACCTGAACCAGAAATCTCATCGCTTAGATCATTGTGATCGTTAACGTACATAATCTGCTGGGCCCTGATAATTGCCGTGTACTGCAGCGTAATATTTTGCCAGATGATATCTGCCGGCGATTGTTGCTCAACAACCTGCAGAATGTCGCTAGTTTCATCGGGAAGCCACTTGGCAAACAAACCATGGGTGACCGCGTTGTGATTGTGTGGTGGCGCCCCGCCATGGTTACCAACTGCATTATGATTATCGTGGAGTGAATCGTAACGCTCCGTTTGAATCGGAGCGTTACGTTTAGTGTCCCCATCCCAATGATCCGTTGATTTCCACTTGCGAATCGTTGAAGCAGACACGCCCAGCTCTCTGGCAATATCTTTAAGTGGCTCCTGTTTTCCGGATTCCAGCCAAATCGATTTAGCCTTGTCCCGGTCTGGATTTCTTCGTCTTGACAACCGTGCTCACCACCTCCCCACATCCGTGTTGTTTTGTAATTGCTGCTAAATACCGAGACTAATCAACCAACGTGTCCCGAATTAACTTTTCAGCAAACAAATTTTTCCGTTGTTTTTCGGTCAGTTCATTTGTTGGCGTCGGACTTAGTTGGGCATAAAAATCACCATAGGCATCCCTTTCCAACCCTATGACGTAACAGGGAGAGCCTTCATATTCTATTTCTTGGTTATACGAATAAGCCCATGAAAATTGAGCTGCGTTTTCTGGATTAAGCTTAACTGTGATGCTCATTGCTCTCATCCTTTGCTTTTGTGATTTCGCCTACAGAAAAAGCACCACTCTTTTGCGAGTGATGCTTGATTCAAAATCTGAAAATTTAAATTTATAAGTGTCATTTACACTATCTCTTGCAGGATCTCCTTATTAGACAAGCAAATTAAAATGTGGAATAATACTGTTGTAACAAATACATTATGGGAGGTTATATTATGAGTCTAGATGACAAGATTGATAGCACCAAAGATAAGGTAAGTGGAAAAGCTAAAGAAGTTGAAGGCAAGGTTACGAACGACAAGGCCCGTGAAGCTGAAGGTAAGGGTCAAGGCATTCTAGGTAAGGCTAAAGATAAACTGTCAGATGCCAAAGATGCTGTTAAAGATACGGTTGATGACGTAAAGGAAAAGTTAGATAAAGACGATAAATAAATTATTATTTTTAAGAAGACCAAAATCTGGTCTTCTTTTATTTTTTCACGCTTGTTACCCTGTTTTTTCTCCACACTGTAATACGCGGCTTATGTGGTCGCTGTGGCTTTTTACGTTGCCACCGTCCATCTTTAAGCTGACGTTCCAAGTCGCCCAAGCAACGCGCTTCTGTGCGGCTGACCAGGCCAAATCTGCTGTTTACCATCTGGTCCATGCCGGCCACCTCCCTAAAATAGCGATAACTGCTCATACTCTTCTTCCCGTGTCGCCAATGTGATGGCCACGGGAATATCTTCGATGTCTTTAAGCTTCAAGTTCAACCCATCCTGTACCCGATGGAACCAACGTGGTGCCCGTGCTTTTAGCATGTAGAAGACGAATCCCGGTGTGAACGATGTTTGGATACAAGCGTACTGGGTACCGACCCTACCACTGGATTTTAGCAAACCGATCTGCCCCCGCGCCGCCGACATCTGAATCACTATCGTCCCGGCGGGGTACACTTTTTTTGCTTTCGCACGCTCAATCGTGGCAATATCTTTCAGTTTCAAGTGGTCGCTAGGCTTTTCATACGTCCCAGCGATTGGGTCCGGATTAATCTCTAAAGCTTTCTTCTGCATCGGTGCCAAAGTAGGCCAGAACTTAACCAAGCCACTTTCAATGTGGTCAATGGCCTCTTCTTCCCACCCACTGATTTCAAATTGTTCCTTAACTTCATCGGTGTGGGGCATCACGTTGATTGACGAAAATCCTAAGAAATCGTCATTGTCGTTCTGAACGAAGTAGACTTGCTTGGCAGTCCGTTCCAACGTGTCTCCGTGTATCACAACGCAATTCATTCCCCGCAGCGCCAAGTTATGTAGCAAGTACGGAATGGCGTTGTCAGCCACCTCATAGGCCATGTACAGATAGTTGTGAGGCGCGTAGGTCGTGAGCGGATTCTCGGCTAGCTGGTCGTCCTTCCACTTCTGAATCAGCAGCGAACCTGTCCCGGCCGTTGGATCATATCCCGACCAGCCATTGGAATCCTGGAGGTTGTTGCGCGTGATGGCCGCCAAGATGTGGGCCACGGTGTCCGGCGTATAGTCCTGCTGATTGGTCTTGCGCTCTGCGACGTATTCTTCGAAGTAGGCCCAGAAGCTGTCGACGTAGACGTCTGTGCTAACCCGTAGCATGGCCTTGTAAAACTCCTGGCGCTCGTCTGGCTTGAAAAGGATGTCCTTCAAGTACTTTTCAAATTCAGCATGCTGCTTAACTCCAGCAATCCGATAGAACTCTTCCCGGCCTAGCTTGCCCATCCTGATCACCTCAACTATGTATCAAAAAAGCCCGGCGACTGCCGCCAGGCCTAACTTTAACTTTCAATTCGAGAGAAGTTTTGCCTTCTTTCTCTTTGAATTTGATTTTGGATGCGAAATCATTGTCTGTAGTCCATTTGAGTTTTTTTATTTTTGCATCCAACGAACCCTGCAGGATTCGAACCTGCGTCCCCACAAATGCGGTGCTCTGCCGCTGAGCTAAGGATTCAGAACCCGGCCTGTTTGGAGGTAGTGAACCGGGTGACGTGCTTGGTAGGGAGTCGAACCCTACAGGTTGGGGGTATCTCTGCTTCATTACCAATTACCTATGAGCGCCGCGGCGCAACTCACAGAACCAACGGTCGCATTTCATTTATGGCTTTCACCATTATTGAAGAGCCACCGGCTACGCATCATAGCGCGCTTTCTGTTTACCTATTCCATCACAAGCACACGATGAGTTTTCGGTCATCATCAGGACTAACGCGAAGTTACAATGCCACCCGCGGGGCAATGCATTAACTGAAAGAGTGTCGAATCAGTGGCTTACCCATCACGGTGCCTATCTCTCTGTTTAAGGCAAACTCAGTCAATAGCAATGCCGTCGGTGGGAATCGAACCCACATTTCCTAATGGCGGACCACCAGGCGGCTTAACCATTTGCCTACGGCGACGTGAAAGGGGCTGTCCCTATCACTTATTTGATACTACCAATATAAGGCCTAAATCCGGTTTAAAAGTACCATCTCTATCCCAAATTTGTACCAGAAACATCCGGTTTACGCCGTAGATAATCCGTGAAGTCCAGCTCATCATTGACGATTCCTTTGCTCTCCAGCCGCCCAGTGAAGGCGTAGTAGAACTCGATCATCGCCGACTTCTTCCGCCGAGCAAATTGGCTGTGCCCCAAGTGCAGTGTCATGGCAATCTGGACGTCCAGGTCGTGTTTGACGAACGAACGCCACACCACCAGGCTTGCTACACTCGTGCAGTTCTGAAATGCCTCCAGCGCGCTCTCAACAACGATTTGGCAATCTGCCTGATCCACTAACTTTCCGTCTCGGTCCTCACTAACCCCTGGGGCCTTGGGCATGCCGTCATACTTTGGTGACTGCAAAGAAGCCAGGCTCTTGCCCGACTTCAAAACCAGTCGCATGAAGTAGCGGTTAAAGAACCGTTTCACGTACTTGACAATCTCTTTATCATTTTGTTCCTCGAAAAGTTCCGTTTGTCCTACTGCCATCATGGTCTAACCCCCATCAAATAAGCGTTTGTGGTATACTAGGTGCGTTGAGTTTTATTTGGTGAGGGCTGCTGCCGGGCGGCCCTTTTTTCATGTAATCAACTGGAACTGTTTTCACATACTTAGTCATCGTCCACCTCTGGCGCCGGCACCTTACCCAGCTTGGCAATCTTGGCTAGACGGTCACCGTCAGGAAGCCTTTTAAGTTCCTTGATCAGCAGGTCGCATTCTTCATCCGTAAATTGAAGATTATCATCCTTCAAATCGTCTAGTTGAACGCAGTCACTTGTCTGAAAATCAAAACCATTAAAACCGGATTTTCTATAAGCTGCCATGACTTCTACATCGTCCACATCTCGCCCAATTATCACGTTCCAGCGGTGTTCCTTGCGTTCAGCAACAGGCGTCATAGAAAACTCAGCCATTAGCATGTATAGCTTTTTCGAATAGGGTATTGAAAGACTGAATCCGTCCATAATTTGCATGTCAAACGTTCCATTGTGAACAGTTCCTACAGCTTTACCTTTGAATTCAATTAAGACACTGTCTTGGAAAATACCACTACGATTCTTCACCTCATAATGTTTGCTGAGGCCCTCAACGGCCTTTTTGAACTCGTTATACTTCATGCGAATTTCCTCCTTGTCGTGCTCTCGCTGTATTTTCTGATTCTCTTTGGTGTGCCATTACGGCCGCCAAACGCGGTTTGCTTTGTAGTAGAACCCATCTGAATTAGGCTGACCAAGTTCAGAACAAACTTTATACAGAAATAATCGTTCACCACACTTAGGACACCGTGCAAAATAGTTCCCCCACTTGGTCTTTACCTCGCTGTGAGTTCCACAACTTGGACACTCTAACTTGGCATTTACCAGATCACCGTACTTAGGCCGCTTACGCAACGGTTTGTTTTTGAGTGAGCCATCAATTGTATCTTTCGTGTTAGAAGTAGCCTCTGGCTTTGAATCTGCGTGGTCCTCATAATGGCATCAATTTTTTTGCTTGTAGAGTAGCGGCAATGTATGCGATTGTACTTTAGCTGAACTAGATCATTCGGCGTTGCGACATAATGAAAATTCGGTGAGCTCCTCATTTTTTTCGCCATCTTCTTTACATATCCGTCTCCTAAATTCAATTCAACAGAAATATCACCGTACAAGAATCCCCGAGCAATCCTTTCGCGCAACATGCTGGTCCGCGGAGAACGCTCATTTTCGATTTCCACATAGCGATTAGCAACTGTTTGCACACCTTTAAGCTCTGATTTTGGCCACTCCTTAGGACTTTTGTATCTTTTTTCGAATCGTTGTACGCCCCTTAACAGCGTTGCGTTTAACGACATCATTTCTCCCTCCCTTGAAGTCCATCCATCATTTGCAAACTCTTTGAAATGTTTTTGACGAACCAGGACAATGAATTTGCCATCTCGGCCATGATAACCGAAGCGTTAGCATCGCTTAAGCCTCTGCCATTTAAGTACTCGTCAATAAGTCCTGCATAAAGTACTGGCATAGCGTCAGGATTGCTTGGAAAGTCCACATGGAATCCATCTTGTTCAAGAGTAACGATTAACCGCTGCGGACCCATTTCATCAAATGCTTCTGAAGTTGCATCGTCCGTATTTTTTTGATTCATCTGCTTAATGAGTTGTCGTAACATATCTTCCGGTTTCATTCGTAATATCCTCGATTCTCCAGCCGTTAATGACTGGTGCAGTTTGTTGGTACAAGGCAGCCTTTACTTTCCAAGTTGCCACGTGTTGAATCCTCCTGTGATCTATACGGTGATTACCCAGTTATCTTCGGTCTCCCGCTCTTTGGTCACGTACTGCTTAACTTCGGGCTTAGCCTGATGTTCCCGTGCGTGCTGTGCCATGCGGCGCTTCTTCTTGCGCAGGGTTGACTTCTTCGCATGTTTCCGCTGTTTAGCCACGGGCGTTCGCCTCCTGCTTAGCGACTAGGTCGTTGGATTGGTCATTTAAGTACTGATTGACGAACTCTGACATGAGAGCCACGATGGCTGACTTATCACCATCACGAATTCCTCCAGTTTTTGCAAGTGAGTCGAACAGCTGACCAAGCAAGAATGGTAGTGAACCATTTTCACCGGGCATATCGACATGCAGCCCGTCCTTTTCAAGTGAGACAATCAGCCGTTGCGGACCAAATTCATTGAATTTCTGGGTGATAACGTCGTCACTGCTATCAACTTGACCTTCGACATCGTCCATAGCGGCTCTAAGTAAATCAAACACATTCATTATTTTTCCTCCTTGGCTTCAGTTACTGTGACTTCGATTCTTGGCTCGTCTGAATAGTACTTGTGACAGCTGACGTCCGTGATGAGATTGTCGTCCTCCCACACGATGCCGGTCAGCGCGTCCTCAACGAGCTTGAGGTAGTTGGACGCGTCAGGCTTCACAATCGGCCGGTGCTCGCCTCGTAGACGCCGCCCACGCTCCACCTTACTGATTGACCGCTGTACGTGCCGGTAGACCTTGACGTCCACCTTGAGTGCCTTGTCGCGTAAGATGGGGCCGTGATACTTCATCTTGGCCTCTTGGCGAAAGAAGCGCTTGTAGTCCCGTGACCGTCGTGGATCGTAGGCGTGGCCATTGCGATTGAAGCGCGGACGCCCGGCGGGTACTGGCTCACCGTGGATCACTAGGTGGGTCTTAGCCGTTGTTGATTCCAAATAAGTCCCTTCTTTCGATTTCATACGTGCGATATAATTTTTTTGAAAGGAATGATTACTATCAATGCTTGGATTACTGCTATTACCGTTACCATTTCCGTTATCTCGTTGATGCTTGGGATAATAAACATCTATAGGTCGCTGGATAAAATTGAAATGGACTGGCACACTCAAATCGTGAAATACAAGCGTGGTGATGTCATTTGCTCTAATAGCTCTAGCTTTCCCTTACCTGTCCTGACTCAAGTAGCTAACAAGATGGATAAAATTGACGATTCTGTAGATATGGTGGCAACTCTTGTTCAGCCCTTTATGCTGCAGTTCACCGCTATAAACTACGGAAAAAACGACATGGGATATTGGAGCTTACATGTAACTGATGATCAAGACCGCGAAGTCCCTGTTTATACACAGAAGCAGGTTAATCGGCAGGGCACCAAAAATCTTCTTGTAAAGACGCATCCATCACAATGGGAACGGGTCACCATTCCTCAAGATTCAGTAGGTATGTTCAAATCTCAGTCTTACACTGAGTGGAACGTATTTATTGACTTAAACGGATTTGATACCCGTAAAATAACCGCTGAAGTCGCAATTACTAAGAAAAGATTAACCAAACTTTTCAAGCCTCACGTATACATAGGTTCAACTTACGTTTATGATTTAGCGGACTCATCCGTCGTTATACAGAGCAAAGATATTCAAGACCAGTCCCACAATGGAAGCCACCAAAGCCACAATAAGTAGCACCTTCACTGTTCTACACCTCCATGGCAGTCTGTTCGCCGGCCTGCTGCATCATCATCTTTGTAGCAGTGTTGGGTTCCCAGTCGTAGATATACTTCATGGACCTGTTGAATTCCTTAGCACGAATCTGAGTTCGCGTATGAACGCCACACACCTTATTGAGCCCAGTGCTGATGTCCTTATAGAGTTCTGCGCGTTGATCACGTGTCAGTTGAAGATGATTCTCACCGACATATCGATTAACTGCGCGGGTAACGCCATGACTGACGGTACTGTACTCTGTTGGGTCCATCTTTTGATTGGCCTCGAAGTCGTCCATGCGTTCTTCGACGTTCGTCAGCCGGGAGTTGGCCCGATTGGCGTTCTCCATCACCAGCAGGAGCTTTTCTTCCGGTGTCATTGGGAGAACGACCTGTTGAGCTTGTCGCTTGGCTTGCTTCTCCATGGCGATGAAGTACTCACGCGCTTGCTTACCCTTGGGAGTCCGCTGAATCATCGACACCTCTTTAGCCATATCCAGGGTGAGAGCGTGGTTAACTTTTGGCCGGCCACCTTGGGGTTTCGCTCTTTTTTGAGCTAAACCTACAAAATCAACATCTTCAGTAAATCCATACTCTGCCATTCGTGGAAACCAGTCTTTGTAATCCGTCTTAACTCCCAGGAAGTCATGCAGATCCCGTCCATCAACGGCAATGGTGCCGTCATTTTTCTTGAAAGTCTTGATTAATTCGTTCATGCCTGTTCCTCCTCGTCTAGCTCACTGAGCTTGTCCTCAAGCTTCTCGTAAATCGCGTCCCAGATATCCTGGCATAGATCAGATTCAACAACATCGCTGATTGCGTTCTTCATGATGTCGCCTCTTCTTTCTCCGGCCGCCGTGCCTTGAACTTTTTGATTCGCGCGTCCAGTGCTGCCTGATGTTCGGGGCTTAGCTTGCCGTCCGAAGCAGGTTTATCAGGCGTCTTCTGAGCCCACGTTGGTAGTGTTTCCTTGGCCCGTGTCGGCTTAGAACTCCCACGGCCGTTCTTCATGCGTTGATCGTGTTCTGCAGCCGCCTTTTTGGCCTGATCAAGCGTTGTAATCTTGCGTTTCTGCCACCCATCAATCACGGCTTGCATGTACTTAAGCGCCCCGCGCGATTGGACGTTATGCTCACCGGCGATGGTGATGGCGAAGTCAATCACGTCCGCTGGCAGTTGCTCAAGCCAGTCGTTAATCTCAGGCATGGCGATAGCGTTGGGGAATCCCCACAGGCTGGTCCACTTATCGATCACACTTGATCGGGTGATACCCGCGTCGTCATCCTCATTCTTTTCGTTTTGTTTAGTTTCGTTTTGTTTAACTAATGCGCTACTGTCTTGTACACTCCTTTGTGTACCCTGTTGTGTACTGTCTTGTACACTCCTTTGTGTACTCCCTTGTGCACTATCTGACGTATAAAGTACACAAACGCGGTAGGAAGTAGCTTTTCGACCATTAGAACTAAAATCGATGAGGTTAAGTTGTTTGAGGACGTTCCGGTTCTTGACGATGCCGGATCGTGACAGCCCCGACAGTGATTCAAGCGTTGCATTAGCGGCTGTAAACCATGTGGACCAGCCGGCCTTGTTATTGATGGACATCAGGGTGTACCACAATGAAACCTGGCCTGCTGATAGCTTCTGCTTGTATAGCCGATAATCGTCAAACGCTCGAATTTGCATAAGGTAGTTCAAACCAACACCCCCTAATCAATCAGTTCATCAGCATCGATGATGTCGCCCAGAACCTTAGTTGACCGACAGTAGTCGCACGTCTCACAGCGCTCCGGTTCTTCCTGGCCATCGATGATGGACTTGAATCGGTGTTCCTGATCCTTGACCCGCCACATCGCATCATCTAGCTTGTCCTGCGGGATTGAGATGACCGCCTTGTCGGGCGGGTCTTGCTTGGTGACTGCAACAATGTAGGGCGTACATAGCACACCGTACTGTTGACGAACTAGCTCTTGGTAGACGGCCATTTGGAGCTGGTAGTCGTAGGCATAGACGAATGGGACGTAGCGCCGTGTGCGGGTATCCCAGACCCGCTTGTGTAGGTCTTGCGTGGTCTTTAAGTCGAGGAAGATGCCTCGCTCAAGGTTCAAGCAGTCCAGCTTGCCCATCCAGTCGATACCGTCAATCGTCCCGGTGACAATTGACTCCTTAGCACCCTGGTAGAGTGCCCGGAATGTGGCATCGCTGTCTAGCGTCTTGATCATGTTCTCGGCCACCTTATATGGTGCCTTAAGTTGGCCCTTCGTCTTACCTCGGGTGGATAGCATCACGTCCTTGTGAGCTTCTACGAAGCGTTTATGGGACGCTGGGGACTCGAAATAGCTGTGAAGGTAGTTACCGACCAGCAAGGCCGTTGGGTCTCGCTGGGGCTTCCAGTCGCCTCTTAGTTCTGCCAGTGCTTCGGCCTCACACGCCGCGAACTTCTTGAACCATGTTGGCGACATGAAGTGCTTGTTTGCCTCGTCACTATAGTAGTTAGTCGAACTTAGAGTGAACCCCGTCGTCTGGGAAGAGGTCCGTTTGTTGGGTGCCACTTGCATCAGCGTCTGCCTCCTTTCCCTTGGACTTATCAATTCCGTCTAGCAAACTGTCAATGAATTGAGAATCGTTAAGTGATTTGCTTGAAGCAGAAGCTTCGGATCCCGATACGCTTTCGGACGCAATCTCGGACGCTTCTGATACGCTCTCGGACTGCTGTGGCACTTCTGGTTGTTCCTGGCTGTCCTTGGCGGGTTTGTCCTCAATCAAGTCTGCAACAGTCTTCTTGGGAGTCACATCCTTGGCTGACTGGTCATCGTCGTACTCGGATTCGGTCGAATCGTTGATAGCTTTGACGAACAAATCGTTATCGTTAGAGCTGTTGATGTAGAGCTTAGCGGCCCGATTGATGATCGTCCGTTGAGCCATTTCCTGACCGAATTTCTGTTGCACGTTGTGGGTCCGCGATTGCGACCAGCTGGCGTCGATTTCCTTCTTGGTCATGACCGTCCAGACCTTATGGCCATCCTCTTGGAGCACGTAGGCAAATGCCCCGATGATAGGATTATCGCGATTCTCAAACTTTGGCTGATACTTGGTGACGATCAGGTTCATCTCGTCATCAGCGCCAATCTCGAAGCCATCACCCTTAAAGACTGCCTGGGCTTTGATATCCTTGACCGACGACAATTGCTTGAGCACCGTCACTGACCCGAAGTAGGAACGCTGTAAGGTGCATTGCTTACCGTATGGGATGAAGTAGCATTGATTCTTTGCGGGGCTTAATCCCTGAATGGCCATGTTGAGCAGTGCCTTTGAGACTGACCGTGGGTCGCACTTGTCGAGCATTGACGGTCCCTTTGAATCGTCTGACAGGATCAGCCAGGCGGCGTTGAGTGCGTTGCCGACCGAGTAGCTAGGTGGGAGCTTGAGGCCCTCACTGTCCTGCATGTTCTGAATCTCTTTTTGAACTGATACTACAAGTTGATTAGCCATTTAGTTTCCCTCCTCGTCCAAATTTGGTGACCAGCTGACCAGTTCATCACTGATGCTGTAGAGTTGATTGATGTCGTCATCGCCAAGTTTGTTGTTCTCCGCCAGTTCCTGTACCTTGCTGAAGAGAGCTGATTTGATATCGTCCAATTCGTCCGTGTTGGTGCAAACGATGGACTTCGGCGTGTACTTGCTGTTGGTACGAATCATCACATCCATGTGATCACCTCCGCGTCCTTGTAGTCCTGCAGAATTTCGGCAAGGTTGTCGTCGTCATAGTCGATTGGGTCACCGTAGTCCTCATGTTCGCTGTCTAGGAAGTCGTGCATCGAAGCGGCGTCATCCATGACGTACCTGCCATCGTCAAGCGTCCAGTACTTCTCACCGTAGATTAGCGGGAATCCGTCAATGTCATACGTTTGCTTGTCCTCAGCGGAATCCTTATCCAAGCGATTCATGTAGTTGTTGAGGTCAAACGTTGCATGGTCTGGTGCTACCATTGAATCCACCGCCCTTCTAGAGTAGAATTGAAACTGAAAATACTTGAGATAAGTAATCTTTCACCGAGCTCTGACGGCCAGGTCAGGGCTCTTTTTTTGTGCCAAATTTTCATTTCTGTTCCTCCTTTAGTTCCAATCCAAAGAAATCAATCGCCCAGGCTTTCCAGCCGCCCATCGCGTGCACTGACTCGGACAGCCAGTAGCCGAAGCTGACGCACAGTGCAATCAGGCCGAACCATGAGACAACCTCACCAACGTAGTAGTAGAACAAATCCATAATTATTAACTCCTCTCATCTAAGTACCTGCGCCAGGCGTCCCGAACTTCCGGGAACAGCCAAACGCGTTTGCCACGCTTGCCAGGGGCTCCTGCACGACGTTCGAGCTTTGCCACGTATCCCAGCGGAACGAAGTTTTGCTCAAGATTGCTAGTGGAGACCCCGGTCATGTCCGCCAGCTGACTAAGGTTGACGGAGATTTGAAGATTGTCATTTTCGCCAAGCATTTGGTTCACTTGGTCTTCGATGACCCTCTCGGCCACCGCTTGTGGATCGAACGTCGCCATGGCTCTAGCCTCCTACCCTGGCATTTGCTTCATCGAATACTCCGTGGATGTCAACGCCGGCATACTTGGCTTTGGCCACAATGTCGGTATTCTCTGACATGATCTCCTCGGCGTACTCCCGGAAGTAGTCCCGAATCAACAGCGTCTGTTGCGATGACCGGGCCTCCGGCTTGGTCGTCATGGCCTCGTCGAATGATTCTTCAAGCGCCCGGCGGTCGTCCTCTTCCTTGCGTTGCTGGAAGAGCGTTGCCATGACATCGTCATAACGTCTGCTGCTCTTCAAGAAAGAAAGAACGCCGTAATCCTTACGGGCGCCAGAGAACGCCAACAAGGTACTATGCAGCGCGTGTGCCAACCCAGCTCGCATCCCCTTGTCGCCAGTACGCTGGCCATTCGCTAAACGGGTCAATTGACCATCGGAGATATGAACTTTTTGAGCAACGTCCCTACGCACCACTCCTGCCAAATCCAAAGTTAATTGTTCGGCAAATTTATTCTGCATGCTGTCACTTCCTTCTAACTGTCAATTTGATGTAAGACATTTGACAGCCATAATCGTTATACTTAAGCCATAGCTTCAAAGACTTGGTCAGCTGTCTCATTAGCAATTTGTGCCTTAGCAACCACAACTAAGTTTTATAATAGCCGATCGTTATCAGCGGTTAGTTCTTCAATGAACTTAGCTGAATGATTTGACGTGCCAGCTACCATTTCAATTTTTTTCTTGCCGTGTCATTTTGCCACCTCCTATTAATTTGATGAGCAGTGTCCGATCACAAGAATCAGTAATCCTGCTGCTAGAACTTGGAGCATAGTGTCACCCCCGTTCTTTGGAAAAAATAATATTAGTCACCTCAACTTTTTAATTTAATTTCTACACCGTCCACTAGTGCAAACAGATTATCCTTTGCTAGTGGATATTTTTGTTCAATTCGTTTCATCTCACTATCAGTAAAGGTAACTGCGGCAAACAAATTATCATCAACAGAGACATTTACCAAGTGATTAAAACCACCTGACTTGTAAAAATGAATCACTTCATGCTTTTTCATCAGCTCACCTCCTAACGTTAAATTCAAAATTGAGAAAGAAAATCCAGCTGGTAAAACTCAAATTTGGGTATGACATAGTGCTATCTGAGCTACCTACTTTCGCATTAGCCCCACAACTATGAATGGAACTATGATTGCCACAATGACTGGCCAGACAAACTTAACGAAAATCCAGTGTCTATCCGTGAAATCAGAAAACCTTTTCCAGAAACCCTCTGGTTTGGATTTCTTAATC
Source organism: Levilactobacillus namurensis (assembly GCF_032197885.1). Lineage (NCBI taxonomy): Bacteria > Bacillati > Bacillota > Bacilli > Lactobacillales > Lactobacillaceae > Levilactobacillus > Levilactobacillus namurensis. Next base: position 1,769,929 of record NZ_CP134159.1, read on the forward strand.
CGATCATTGAGTTCTGGACTGAATCTTACCTTCACCAACTCACCTCCTCTGGCTACCGATATCACTCACCTTCTCTGGTACAATTGATACCGGAATGGAGTGGTAAATAATGATTATTGCGCAAGTAATGGGGCCAAAAGACTGGGCCCTTATTCTGACACCAATGGCGACTATACTAGCTGTTCTTCTACATGACGCATATCAGTTCGTTAAGGACAAACGGCAAATTCATCATCAAAAACAGTTAGAAGCATATGAAACATTCTATGTTCCTGCGATTAAATGGTTCTACCAACTAAACCCAGACGGTGCTTCATATCAAGAGATGAAATGGAATAATCCGGATGTAGATAAAATGGATCAATTGATAACAGAAAACATCAAATACGTTTCCCCAGAGATTCTTAAAATCTATATTCTTTATTTTCGTTCAGCTCATGAGCAAGGGTCAGTAAAAACAGATAGTGGTTTAGATATATCCATGGACTTCTTAAATTCCACACCCAAGGAGGCGGTACAACATCAAAGCCTTGAAATCGCAAAATATTTCCATGCTTTGATGGTTACGATAACCACAGAAGCAAATAAGGAATCGCGAAAGCTAGGAATGCCAGAAATCGGTAAACCAATGCTTGAGAACCTTCAAGATATGAATCTCGCTCCAAAAAATAAACGGGAAGGATTATGGCGGTTACTACACAAGCGGTTTGATAAATAGTCAACTCCAAGACTCCTTTTCAAATAGAAATCGTTGATGAAACCTAAACTCCATTTTTTAGGATTTTTTCGACTTCTTGGCGTTCAAGTTGCAGCTTGGACGCTTTTTTCCCAAACAACCAATCAACCCGTCCTTTCGCAACGGACCACTCAAATTCCGTCATACCAGCAACAGCTTCTGCTAACTTCGCAGATTGTTCTTCCTTCTTCATCAGCTCACCTCCTCAGGTTGCTTATTTGTACTATTAGAGTCGTTAGGTCCAAATAAAAGTTCATCGACAGTTACACCAAAGAAACTAGCCATAGAAATAATGGTATCAACCGATCCGTCACGGCGGCCATTCTCCATTGATGCAACAGTACTCACAGAGAACTTTGTCTTTGATGCTAGTTGCTCCTGAGATAATCCGGCCCGCTTTCGATAATACTTTAAATGGGATTTCATCTTATTCCCTTCTTTCTTTATGTACTAATAGTATCGCTACTATTTGTACAAGTCAACTCTTTTTGTACAAACATTTCATTTATTTTAAGCATTACTCTAAGTACAAGATATAATACTAATAGTGGAGGTGTCTTAATGACTACAGGTAGTAGAATTGCATCACTGCGCAGACGCATGTCGATGACCCAACCGATGCTGGCCGAAAAAATGAACGTTAGTCGAAGTACTGTAACTAGCTGGGAAAATGATCGGCGCTCTGTTAGCAATGATGACCTGATAAAACTGGCTGATCTATTCGGGGTCACAACCGATTATCTGCTTGGCCATAAAATCGATTTAGGCGATACCCCCGTGGCTGCCCATCTCAGAAACGGATTGAGTCTCGACGACTTACCTGAAGACAGGCGACAAGCCGTTATTGACTATATGGAATACCAAAAATCCCTTTACAAAAAAGAACAGGAGCGCAAAGGGAAAAAGGAATGATGCTAATTGAGACTAAGCAGACTCGAAAAACTGATGGCTCAGCACCCCGAACTAGATTTCGTCTTCGACAAAAGTGTGCCTATCGAACTTGGCGGGTATGTTGTGAATAAAAAGATTTTAATGAATCCCAACATCTCTGAGCGTGAGCAGTATCAATGGCTATATGAAGAATTGGGCCATAACGCCACTACTATTGGTGACATTAGTGATTACGGACCAGCAGAAAATGCAAAACAGGAACATCAGGCTCGCGTTTGGGGATTTACTCACTTGCTAACACGGGCTGACATGGAACGCTTACGTCGCGAATATGCGTGTGAGGAGTCCGACTACCCAGCAGCTGATGATGTTGGTGTTGAACTACCATATCTGCATGAAGTTGGTCTTGCGTATGGATTGCAGTACAAACACGTTTTGGATTAAAGGAGGGACTACATTGAGCTTAAAAATTGGCATACAGTCAGTTAACCCACTGCAAGGCAATGAGGACCTGTCCAAGGCCACTATTGACTTTATTATCAAGTACATCAAGAACCACTTTCCCAATCTGTCAGGTAGAGAGCTGAATGAATTTATTGCCATTACGTTCGATAGTCTAAGTAAGGGTGATAGGGGACAATCTATAACAGACTATATGAATAGTAATAATCTATCAGAAAGCAATATTTCCGTTTATGACTCTGTTCTTGATTTATCCATGAGACCACTAGCATTCATAAGTCGATATCTATCGTCTTATACGCAATAGATTTAAATACTACACTTGGTGTGCACTAAACGATGAACGAACCTCCCCTGAACACCGTAAATTAGATGGGAAAAAGTTTGCTTTGCTTCCTGAGTATGAGACCAAAGAAATTCCATATCTAGAAATCTATCCAGGATCTGAACATTTGTGCCGTTGCTTTATGGACCCAGACTTCGATAATATGTGAAAGATGTCTTGTTGGAGCAGGGATTCAGTAATCATTTAGTTTGAATGAATACCAGTTTTGAGAACCTCTTCAATTAAGTAATTCGTAATGTGACTATCTGCAAAGGGTGCAGTTGCCTCCAAATAACAATCTTGTTTTGATCATTCTGGATTATTGGCTTTAAAAATTATCGTTAGCAATTTCACGGTTCAAAAAATGTATCTCAGACTAAGGAGAATTCTATGTCCGAAAACTTTATGCATATTCCAAGAAAATGTCCGCACTGCAACTATTCAGGTATACAAACTCAACTCAGCAAAACAGCGTCCTTCCGCTCTTATGAAAACGAAGAAGTAGAGGTAATAGTTTCAAGATGTGAAAATTGTCGACGAGCAACCGCCTACAATTTATTCTTCACCAGCGGTGGTTCTTATTTGCGAACTGAATTAGTTAGCCCTATATTTTCACCAGAAAATATGACTTTTCCAAAATCCATTGAAAAGATGTCGCCGTCATTTATTAAGACGTATTCTCAAGCATCTACAGCAGAAGAAATAGGCCTATCTCAGATTGCTGGTATGGGATATCGAAAAGCGCTTGAATATTTAGTAACTGATTTTGTGCTAACCAATAAGCTAGTTACCAAAGATGAGTCTGTAAAACTCCCTCTATCTAAACTAATTAAAAAACTCCCCGAAGAAAGTATCAGGGAGTTAGCGCTTGCTAGTGCTTGGATTGGAAATGATGAAACTCACTACTATCGACAGAATCCTGAATTCCAGGTTGCTGATATAAAAGAGTGGATTCGGGCCATGATTAATTACATTGAGATGAAAGCATCAATCAAACGAGCTCACAATTTGGTAAACAAAAACTAGTAAAAGTAATCCTATTTATTGAGCTCATTGATTCCTTTTTCACCGATCAAAATGCCATCAGTTGTCCAAAACTGTACAACTTTTCTCACTGGCGAATCAACAGTTCCTTTTCCTATAACATGTTCCACTCGAATAACTTGCTGCAATTCTGCCCTTTCAACCACAGGTTCAAATTCATTCATTTATATCACCTCACCAGTTTTAGTTGCAATAATTATAAAACATACGTTCACTTTTAGCTACTGTCCAAAACTGACGACGTTAAAAGCTGTACATATTTTCAGGAGGGACCAACATGTCAGAAAATGACACTAAGTTTTGCTCATCGTGTGGTAAAAAAATCCCTATCAACTCAGAATTTTGTCCTCATTGTGGGGAAAAACAACCAGTAGTATCAGACAACCCTGCTCAAGAAAAGACAGTCGTGAAATCGTTTGAACCGTCGAGACCAATTTCCAAATCAAATTCCACCAAAAAATGGATTTCAGGCATCACTGCCGTCGTTATTCTCGTTGCACTTATCTTCGGTCTGAGTTGGGTTGTCAATCATTCAAAATCTCCAGAAAGCATAGCGTCTTCTATCCAGTCGAAGCTTAGGACTCAATCAGCTGACTACGGCAAAGCTAAGGCAACATGGAATAGTGACAGTGAGGTAATAGAGATTTACCTTCCTAAAAACTCACATGTAGTAGAATCGTTAGAAGATGGCAGCCCTGCTTTATGGAATTCTCTTGTACGGGACTTAAAATCTAGTTCTACGGCAATTAACAAAAAGAATAATCCAAACTATTCTCATATAACCGTGGTCAGTCCACATGATAAAAATTATCTATGGCTAGAAATTAATCATGGCAAAATAAAATACAATCAAGGAGATAATTTAAACTAAGGGGTGTTTATTTTGGAAGAAAAGACTAAATTTTGTATTCACTGTGGGAAAAAGATTCCCGCAACTGCTTCATTCTGCCAATTCTGTGGCTACACTCAAGGTTCTGATACCAATACTCAAGAAAATGTAGACCAAACCAGTAATTATCAACAGACTGCATCCCCTAACTCGTTCACATCAAATATTTCTGATGTCCCTTATAATGAAAATAAAATCCCAGGTATCGTCAGTTCTACAAAACTTTATTTTAAAGATATGTTTCGCATAAATAAGAGAATGGGTCGTGCCGATTTTTGGTGGGCATCACTGGGTGTTGGCATTATTATGGTAATTATTGGCTTCATTATAGGAATTATTCAAACCGTATTTCTTGGTGGTAGTGACAACTTTATGGAAACCGATATTGCCGGTGAGCTAACTCCTGCTGGGGTCACAAGCCTCATTATGTTGATTATTCTGTTAGCTATCTATGTGATTCTTTTTATCGCTGCTCTGACAGGCGAGATTCGTAGACTCCATGATCTGGGATATAATGGCGCATTTTGGTTGATTAACCTAGTTCCAGCAATCGGATCCCTAATTATGCTAATTATTTTATGCCAGCCTTCAAAACAACAAAATAATCGCTACGTTCTACAAAAATAATCAGCTTCTGTCCGGTGACTCCCCTCGGTTCGATTCCGGGGAGAAGCATAGAATATGCATAAAATCTATTCAATTTTTTTAATTAGGGAGGCTAAATACTTGGAAATTAAAATGACGGGATACTGTCCATACTGCAAAAAAGAGGACCATAAGCAAATTGCCAATGGTCTCCTTAACAACGATAATTATTCAATTTTAAAGTGTCCGAAGGGACATTCATTTATTGTCTACCTACAAAACAACAAATATGAGTGGCTGATTCGTAATTCTTTAAATGCTTTCAACGATCATTATTACCTTGAAGCATTTATGAGCCTATACCAATCAATTGAGCAATTTCGAATATCATTTATTGAAGCGAGCTATATTAAGCATAATCAGGCCAGGTTCAAACATATTGAAAAGATGTTCGAAACTAATCCAGATTCAACTCAGATACTTGGTGCCTATAAAAGTGCCTACTTTTTAGAGACTGGTGAGCTAGTTGATTTAAACAATTCTCGTCACAAACTATCTACCAAAAACATGTCTATTGTTCCACTTAGAAATAAAATTGTTCATCAAGGATATTATCCTAATGAACAAGAAGTTTTAAGGGCTGGCGATATAATCATCAAATACATTGCCAGTGTGGAACAAATCATTAAGTTTCATGTTGATCCTAACCCCATGAATCCACGACTAACTAAACTAATGGTACCAGTTGACATTAATCTGATGGCACAACTTCCTGGATTAACTGAACATTTTGCTATTTCTAAAATCCAGAAACATAATCCTAGCGACTTAGACATCTTCCCATTTGAAGATGAAACATTGCATTTATCTGGATTCATTTCTGATGGACGCAAACTTCCTTCATTTCAGCGATTAGCAAATATTAGAAAAAAGAATAAATTTGCTGAATTTGAAGTAGACGAATAGCCTTCAACATCTAATAACAATTGACCCATCCCCTGGAATCTCAAAACTATTCTTATTAATCTCACTATTATTCCCCATATCATTATACTCATCACTTCTAACAAGAACCTGAGTATCCGGCTCAAACTGAGCTAGGTAATCAATCATTTCTTTTACTGTAAATGTATTACTCATTTATATTGCCTCACTTTCAGAACGTACGTTTGCACACATTTATTATAACATCGCCTATTCATTCGGTCGTCGTCCACACCCGATGACGTTAAAAGCTGTACATATTTCAGGAGGAAAACATGAATATCATCAAATGCATTTCGCTTGCAGTCGCTACACTATTACTAGCGACTGCTGTATATGTTCCCCAGACTGCATCAGCCAACACTTACGGAGAACACGGTCCTACTGACATCGGATACTGGATGCATAAGCACCGTGCCATTGTTACAAAGTCTATCCGAATCTATCAGTACACTAAGGGTACCATGTATACGCCATCTCATCGCGTTCGTAGTTTTAAGCTTCACCGTGGCCAAATTATCCACATAAAAAATGGAACCTATACGAATTGGAAAGTATATGGGCGCAAGTACGTAAACAATAAGCATTATGAAACTGGTAGTAACCGTTTTAAAGGATGGTTCACGAGCTACTAGTTTAGATTAATCAAATACATCTATCGGGAGGAAATTATGAAAAAGATCTGGATCACCCTCGTTTCAGCAATTGCTTTAACCATGTTTATCAGCACCTCAGCAAATGCCAGTTACTATAAACGCGCGTATGTCACTCGCAACATTACCGTATATAAATTCATCCGAGGTGATAGCTATGCAACTAGTCGCCTGGGTCATCATCTAAAATTACATTATGGGAAAACTATCCATGTTGCACCCTTCTATCATATGGGAAAGGACGGCTATTTCTTGAAAGTAAACGGCCACGGATCAAAACTATATTATGCACGAACGAACAGTTCTAAATGGTTTACACGATATTAACAGCTTCTGTCTGGTGACTCCCCTCGGTCCGATTCCGGGGTGAAGCATAAATATGATAAGGAGGGATCATCCATGCCTGAAAAACCTGAAAATTCAAAGATAACCAAGGGTGATATAATGCGCCAAGCCATAAAGAACTTTAAGACCGTTTATTATGGAAATCGTTGGAATAAAAAGTTTGAATTTATCCCAACTTGGCTTCTCCACGAATCAGAAATGTTTCTTGAAGAGAAAAAGAATTATACTCACTACAAAACGTTCAAACGTGGTGCAATTGTAAATGTGAATTTTGGTGTAAATATAGGTGACGAGTTATCGGGCCCACACTTTGCAATCATTTTAAATAAAAATGACAGTCCCTCACGTGGTGTATTGACTGTGCTCCCCCTAACTTCTCATGACCATCCGAATGAAGTTAAGCTTACTGATACAATTCGCAATTTGAGCAGTGATATGTTTCGTGATACTGGATTAGGCGTTATGCTTGCACTCTATGCGACTGAGATAGGTGCAGATGAATTTTATTTAGCTGCTAATCCCAAATTTCCAAACGCAAAGCAAAGATTGAAAACAAGTTTGATGTCTGGAGAAGACAAAGAATTAGGAAAAAGTACATTTGAGATTATTACACATATTATTCCCAATAAAAATACAGCATTTCGTTTGTTGTCTAATAACGGTAAACGAACAACTATTAATTTAGGACGGTTACTAAATCCTGATGGTTCTCATTCCGATATTGTAAAAGACTTAGTTAATACACTTATATGGACAAAAAGGAAATATGAGGATTATAACTTAGTCACTTACGCAAAAGTAGCAGACGTTACAACTATCAGCAAGCAACGTCTTAATAGGCTAAGCCCCTTTGATCCAATTGGTAAAATTATGGTTTCCAACTCAACATTGACACAAATAGATCAGGCCTTGGCAAAACTTTTCATCAAACAAAAGTCATTGGTTGACAATAGTTCCAGAATGGATAATAATTAGGTTATTGAGGGTTACATTATGTACGCCCACCTAATTTATCCTAGTAATTCTGGGATCTAAACGGTTAGCCAATGGCTAGCCGTTTTTTTATTTTATAAAGCTCTAGTTAAATTTTTATTTGACCGCGAATTTACAGTTCAAGTACAAGACTTGTGCATTATCATTAACTCGTTTTTATTATATTATTTTTTCGAACCCTTAGCTCAACAGAATAGAGCAACAGTTTCCTAAACTGTAGGTTGCGAGTTCGATTCTCGCAGGGTTCATTGGACCTTTAGCTCAGCTGGTTAGAGTAGACGGCTCATAACCGTCCGGTCGTTAGTTCGAGTCCAACAAAGTTCATTTAGGTAACTATCTAAGGAGATGACTTTAACGTTAAAGAAAGATGTTTTTCAATTGATAAATGATCTAATCGACCACTTACCAGTCATTGCTCTGATTGTATTAGTTATCATAATTGTGTCCTTTTACGTTTTTCACATACGGTCAAAACACTAACTTTTGCATTATGGAGGTAATTAAATGGTTTTTACTGATGTATTTAATGTTACGCATGATGACTGCAAGATCATTCAAACTCAGAACGACTTCAAACGTGTGTTTATTATTGAAAACGAACAGGGAGTACGTTTTACCTGTTTGAAAGATGATGCACCTCGCTCTTCCAAAATTCACGATCATTGGAAACATGCCAAGCCTAGTGATTCTCCTGATGCACATCCTTTTCATGATAAATTTGTGTAACTGGATTGTTATGTGCCTAAGACGTGGCTTCTGTCTGGTGACTCCCCTCGGTTCGATTCCGGGGTGAAGCATAGTCCCAAGGATGGTGACATTAAAAGATAAATATGTACTTGGGCCCGTTCAGGGCTTTTCTTTAATCGTCAAAAAGAACGCACGTTCGGAATGGAGGAATTATCATGGCTCAAATATTCAAACGTGGCGACAGCTGGAAAGCCAAGGTCTACTTCAAGGACATTCACGGCAAACGGACGTCACGCTCACAGGAAGGGTTCCGCACCAAGAAGGAAGCCGAAGCGGCCGCCCGGGTGATGGAAGACACTTACAAGAATGGATCCGATGTCGGCGACAAGAACATCTCTTTTAGCGACTACTTCCAGAAATGGTTCCACATCTTCCGGGAACCTGGCCTGTCAGATACCACTATCGCCCGGTACCAATACACCATCAACGTGATTGACGAATACTTCGGTGACACACTTTTCCGTAAGATCAAAACAGCCGACTATCAGGAATTTCTCAACTGGTTTGGCAACGGGAACGGAAAGGACGCGAAGCCCCACGCTAAGGCGACTGCCGACAAAATCAACACACACATCCGGGCCGCTGTCCGCAATGCAGTCAACGATTCGGTCATCAGCCGGGATTTCACGCAAAACACTCACGTCGTCTACGACAGCAGCCGGACCCGTGAGATCAAATGGCTCTCATATGACGATGCAGCCAAGCTGTACAACTACACGCTGAACCACTTGGAAGGCATTGACGTTGTTCCCTATATGGTTCTGACTGCCCTGCTCACCGGCATGCGCCAGCAAGAAATCGCGGGGCTTACCTGGGACGACATCGACAGCAAGGGGGGCTTCATCAAGATCACGAAGACCTGGAACTGGACGAAGCGTGACTTTGGCCCCACCAAGAACCCGGCATCCGTCCGGACCATCTCGATTGACCGCAACCTGGTGAACATCTTGACCAAACTGCAGTATGAGCAAAAACGCTACTTGAAAGTGAACGACAAGACCAATCCACACAGCCTGGTTTTTCTGTCGCGCTACAACCGTGTCCCCTCTTCTAAGGCCCTCAACGACCGGTTACACGAACTGATGAAGGACGCCGACATCAACATATACCTGCGGTTCCACGGGCTCCGGCACACTCACGCGTCCATTCTGCTGTATCAGAAGATGTCGATTGCCTATATCAGCCACCGACTTGGTCACCAGGACATCGCCACAACAACGAAGACTTATCTCCATATCATCAAGGAACTGGAGCAGGAAGAGACCGTCCGCACCCGTGAGATCTTCACTGACCTGGGGAAGAAGGCCGACTGGTCCGACTTCAATCAAAGTCAAGGCCGAGTGATGGGTGCACCCAAATGGGTGATTCTCACTCCTGAATGGGTGCACCTTGGGTGCACACTTTTACAAAAGCATACGCGAATATATTTTTTTAGATACAAAAAAAGAGCAGAAATGCTATTATATCAACGTTCCTGCTCTTTTTAAAGTGGCTTATGTTTCCCAGTTATACCGGAGGTGGGGTTCGAACCCACACGACCTCAACGGTCACTGGATTTTGAGTCCAGCGCGTCTGCCAATTCCGCCACTCCGGCAAAAAATATCTGATTGGATACACCCAGTCAAAGGTGGTAATCGGATTCGAACCGACGATGAAGGTTTTGCAGACCTCTGCCTTACCACTTGGCTATACCACCATAATCGTCTATCCAATCTGACTGGAACAACCTTAAGGGGTATGCCCAATCTAGGGCGGTATGTGAGAATCGAACTCACGCGTGCCGGAACCACAATCCGGTGTGTTAACCACTTCACCAATACCGCCATAACATTACAACAGGGATAGTAGGAATTGAACCCACACCGACGGTTTTGGAGACCGTAGTTCTACCTTTAAACTATATCCCTATATGATGGAGGGGAGTGGATTCGAACCACCGAACCCGAAGGAGCGGATTTACAGTCCGCCGCGTTTAGCCAGACTTCGCTACCCCTCCATAAATGGCGCGGGACGGAATCGAACCGCCGACACATGGAGCTTCAATCCATTGCTCTACCGACTGAGCTACCGAGCCATTATTTCATCATGTAGTAATGTTGTGTATTAAATTAATAATAACATAACCACGGTCTGTACGAGACTCGAACTCGTGATCTCCTCCGTGACAGGGAGGCGTCCTAACCAACTGGACCAACAGACCATAATCAAGTGTTATGCTATTATCTTATGGAGGATACAGGGCTCGAACCTGTGACCCTCTGCTTGTAAGGCAGACGCTCTCCCAACTGAGCTAATCCTCCATGATAACAATGACCCGTACGGGATTCGAACCCATGTTACTGCCGTGAAAGGGCAGTGTCTTAAACCACTTGACCAACGGGTCATACTTTGGGAAACGGAGAGTGAGGGATTCGAACCCTCGAAACAGGTTAGTACCCGTTTACAGCATTTCCAATGCTGCTCCTTCAGCCACTCGGACAACTCTCCATCTAAAGCTCCGGCAGGCGGGCTCGAACCGTCGACAACCTGATTAACAGTCAGGTGCTCTACCAACTGAGCTATGCCGGAATAATCGCGTGGCAACGTCCTATCCTCGCAGGGGGCGATCCCCCAACTACTTTTGGCGTGCTGAAGCTTAACTTCTGTGTTCGGCATGGGAACAGGTGTATCCTTCAGGCTATCGCCACCACACTATAAGAGAACTTATTCCCTCAAAACTAGCTACTACCAATTATTCTCTTGAGAACACCATTACTTGGTTAAGTCCTCGACCGATTAGTACTGGTCCGCTCCACACCTCACGGTGCTGCTACTTCCAGCCTATCTACCTGATCATCTCTCAGGGGTCTTACTTCCATATAGGAATGGGAAATCTCATCTCGAGGCGAGTTTCACACTTAGATGCTTTCAGCGTTTATCTCATCCATACATAGCTACCCAGCGATGCGCCTGGCGGCACAACTGGTACACCAGCGGTATGTCCATCCCGGTCCTCTCGTACTAAGGACAGCTCCTCTCAAATTTCCTACGCCCGCGACGGATAGGGACCGAACTGTCTCACGACGTTCTGAACCCAGCTCGCGTACCGCTTTAATGGGCGAACAGCCCAACCCTTGGGACCGACTACAGCCCCAGGATGCGATGAGCCGACATCGAGGTGCCAAACCTCCCCGTCGATGTGGACTCTTGGGGGAGATAAGCCTGTTATCCCCAGGGTAGCTTTTATCCGTTGAGCGATGGCCCTTCCATACGGTACCACCGGATCACTAAGCCCGACTTTCGTCCCTGCTCGACCTGTCTGTCTCGCAGTCAAGCTCTCTTCTGCCTTTACACTCGACGAATGATTTCCAACCATTCTGAGAGAACCTTTGGGCGCCTCCGTTACTTTTTAGGAGGCGACCGCCCCAGTCAAACTGCCCACCTGACACTGTCTCCCACCACGATAAGTGGTGCGGGTTAGAGTGTTCACACAGCGAGGGTCGTATCCCACCAGCGCCTCCATCGAAACTAGCGTTCCGATATCTACGGCTCCGACCTATCCTGTACAAGCTGTGTCAACACCCAATATCAAGCTACAGTAAAGCTCCATGGGGTCTTTCCGTCCTGTCGCGGGTAACCTGCATCTTCACAGGTACTATAATTTCACCGAGTCTCTTGTTGAGACAGTGCCCAAATCGTTACGCCTTTCGTGCGGGTCGGAACTTACCCGACAAGGAATTTCGCTACCTTAGGACCGTTATAGTTACGGCCGCCGTTTACTGGGGCTTCATTTCTGGGCTTCGCCGAAGCTAACTCATCCACTTAACCTTCCAGCACCGGGCAGGCGTCAGCCCCTATACGTCATCTTACGATTTTGCAGAAACCTGTGTTTTTGATAAACAGTCGCCTGGGCCTTTTCACTGCGGCTACACTTACGTGTAGCACCCCTTCTCCCGAAGTTACGGGGTCATTTTGCCGAGTTCCTTAACAAGAGTTCACTCGCTCACCTTAGGATACTCTCCTCGACTACCTGTGTCGGTTTGCGGTACGGGTAATTAATGTCTAACTAGAAGCTTTTCTCGGCAGTGTGACGTGGAGCACTTCCCTACTAAAATTCGGTCCCCGTCACGTCTTGTCCTTAGTGATAAGCATTTGACTCATCACCAGACTTAACGCTTGGACGCACATTTCCAATCGTGCGCATGCTTTAGCCTCCTGCGTCCCTCCATCGTTCAAACAACATTAACTAGTACAGGAATATCAACCTGTTATCCATCGCCTACGCCTCTCGGCCTCGGCTTAGGTCCCGACTAACCCTGGGAGGACGAGCCTTCCCCAGGAAACCTTAGTCATTCGGTGGATCAGATTCTCACTGATCTTTCGCTACTCATACCGGCATTCTCACTTCTAAGCGCTCCACTAGTCCTTGCGGTCTAACTTCGTCGCCCTTAGAACGCTCTCCTATCACGCAACATAGTTGCGTCCACAATTTCGGTAATGTGCTTAGCCCCGGTATATTTTCGGCGCAGAGTCACTCGGCTAGTGAGCTATTACGCACTCTTTAAATGGTGGCTGCTTCTGAGCCAACATCCTAGCTGTCTATGCAATTCCACATCCTTTTCCACTTAGCACATATTTAGGGACCTTAATTGGTGGTCTGGGCTGTTCCCCTTTCGACGGTGGATCTTATCACTCATCGTCTGACTCCCGGATATAAATCTGTGGCATTCGGAGTTTATCTGAATTCAGTAACCCATGACGGGCCCCTAGTCCAAACAGTGGCTCTACCTCCACGATTCTTGACTCCGAGGCTAACCCTAAAGCTATTTCGGAGAGAACCAGCTATCTCCAAGTTCGTTTGGAATTTCACCGCTATCCACACCTCATCCCAGCATTTTTCAACATACACGGGTTCGGCCCTCCAGTGCGTTTTACCGCACCTTCAGCCTGGACATGGATAGGTCACCTGGTTTCGGGTCTACGTCAATTTACTGAAACGCCCGTTTCAGACTCGCTTTCGCTACGGCTCCGGTCTTTACACCTTAACCTTGCAAATTAACGTAACTCGCCGGTTCATTCTACAAAAGGCACGCTATCACCCATTAACGGGCTCTAACTAATTGTAGGCACATGGTTTCAGGAACTATTTCACTCCCCTTCCGGGGTGCTTTTCACCTTTCCCTCACGGTACTGGTTCACTATCGGTTACTAGGGAGTATTTAGCCTTGGGAGATGGTCCTCCCGGATTCCGACCAGGTTTCACGTGTCTGGCCGTACTCAGGATCCTGAACTGAGGGTCAACGATTTCATCTACGGGGGTATCACCCTCTCTGCCGTGCCTTCCCAGACACTTCGATTATCATTGACTTTGGTAACTCAAATGTTCAGTCCTACAACCCCAATGTGCAAGCACATTGGTTTGGGCTGTTCCCCGTTCGCTCGCCGCTACTTAGGGAATCGAATTTTCTTTCTCTTCCTGTGGGTACTTAGATGTTTCAGTTCCCCACGTCTGCCACAACTTGAGTATGTATTCGTCAAGTTGTAATCATCGGTAAAGATGATTGGGTTTCCCCATTCGGAAATCTCCGGATCAAAGCTTACGTACAGCTCCCCGAAGCATATCGGTGTTAGTCCCGTCCTTCATCGGCTCCTAGTACCAAGGCATTCACCATGCGCCCTTCATAACTTAACCTATTTATCACGATGTGATAAACGATTAATCGAGTATTAGCGATTTAAACTAATTAAAAAACTCAAAATAAACGCGGTGTTCTCGGTTTAATTATCTTAATAATTAAAGGAAAATAATTGATAGTATCTAGTTTTCAAAGAACAAATTCTATGATGCTTTCGCATCAATGGAGAATAACGGGATCGAACCGTTGACCCCCTGCTTGCAAAGCAGGTGCTCTCCCATCTGAGCTAATTCCCCATATCGACCTTACGGTCAATGGGCATAAATGGACTCGAACCATCGACCTCACGCTTATCAGGCGTGCGCTCTAAACCAGCTGAGCTATACGCCCAAAAAAGCACATAAGGCTTTGAGGGTAGACCCCTCAAAACTGACCATTGTTTCGACAAAGTATGTGTAGCCTCCGTATATTCCTTAGAAAGGAGGTGATCCAGCCGCAGGTTCTCCTACGGCTACCTTGTTACGACTTCACCCTAATCATCTGTCCCACCTTAGACGGCTGGCTCCAAAAGGTTACCTCACCGGCTTTGGGTGTTACAAACTCTCATGGTGTGACGGGCGGTGTGTACAAGGCCCGGGAACGTATTCACCGCGGCATGCTGATCCGCGATTACTAGCGATTCCAACTTCATGTAGGCGAGTTGCAGCCTGCAATCCGAACTGAGAACGGCTTTAAGAGATTAGCTTAGCCTCGCGACTTTGCGACTCGTTGTACCGTCCATTGTAGCACGTGTGTAGCCCAGGTCATAAGGGGCATGATGATTTGACGTCATCCCCACCTTCCTCCGGTTTGTCACCGGCAGTCTCACCAGAGTGCCCAACTGAATGCTGGCAACTGATAATAAGGGTTGCGCTCGTTGCGGGACTTAACCCAACATCTCACGACACGAGCTGACGACAACCATGCACCACCTGTCATTCTGTCCCCGAAGGGAACGTCTTATCTCTAAGATTGGCAGAAGATGTCAAGACCTGGTAAGGTTCTTCGCGTAGCTTCGAATTAAACCACATGCTCCACCGCTTGTGCGGGCCCCCGTCAATTCCTTTGAGTTTCAACCTTGCGGTCGTACTCCCCAGGCGGAGTGCTTAATGCGTTAGCTGCGGCACTGAAGGGCGGAAACCCTCCAACACCTAGCACTCATCGTTTACGGCATGGACTACCAGGGTATCTAATCCTGTTCGCTACCCATGCTTTCGAGCCTCAGCGTCAGTTGCAGACTAGACAGCCGCCTTCGCCACTGGTGTTCTTCCATATATCTACGCATTCCACCGCTACACATGGAGTTCCACTGTCCTCTTCTGCACTCAAGTTCCCCAGTTTCCGATGCACTTCTTCGGTTAAGCCGAAGGCTTTCACATCAGACTTAAGAAACCGCCTGCGCTCGCTTTACGCCCAATAAATCCGGACAACGCTTGCCACCTACGTATTACCGCGGCTGCTGGCACGTAGTTAGCCGTGGCTTTCTGGTTGAATACCGTCACGATGTCAACAGTTACTCTGACACCCGTTCTTCTTCAACAACAGAGTTTTACGAGCCGAAACCCTTCTTCACTCACGCGGCATTGCTCCATCAGACTTGCGTCCATTGTGGAAGATTCCCTACTGCTGCCTCCCGTAGGAGTCTGGGCCGTGTCTCAGTCCCAATGTGGCCGATTACCCTCTCAGGTCGGCTACGCATCATCGCCTTGGTGAGCCGTTACCCCACCAACAAGCTAATGCGCCGCGGAACCATCCAGAAGTGATAGCCGAAGCCACCTTTCAAACAAAAACCATGCGGTTTTTGTTGTTATACGGTATTAGCACCTGTTTCCAAGTGTTATCCCCTGCTTCTGGGCAGGTTTTCCACGTGTTACTCACCAGTTCGCCACTCGTTCCAATGTTGAAATCAGTGCAAGCACGTCAATCAACGGGAACTCGTTCGACTTGCATGTATTAGGCATGCCGCCAGCGTTCGTCCTGAGCCAGGATCAAACTCTCATCTTAAAGATGATAAGCTCGAATAGCTCATCGATTGTTGTTACATTTTTAAAGCGAATTGACTTCGCAAATATTGCTTTGGGTTTGAATATAAATTCAAACCGCCCTACACATATTTGGTTTGTCGAAACAATGTTCAGTTTTCAAAGGTCTACCAAGTTATCAGAAGCAATCGCTCCGTGACAACTTTTAAAGTATATCATGTCGTCAATATCGTGTCAACAACTTTTTAAACATTATTTTGAATGAATATTGAATGTTTAACCAGAAGCTGAATAAATATTCTTAACAACGTATATTACTATATCAATTCTCAAACCGGCCGTCAAGCCTTTTTTTAAATTAATAAATCGTAACGCCTCGCTGTGTTCGATGTCTCAATGACTTAACTGACAACAAAAAATAGTTTACCAATATCTCCGGGTAGGGTCAAGGGAAAAATGAATATTTACCGAAATAAATTTCATCCTCCGTGAAATATACAAGCAAAAGGCCCGCCATCATCACGATAGCGGGCCCCTTTGCTTAATCTTTACTTCAATTCTGGTGCATCCGTCTTGTAGTCATCGACCGTACTCTTCCCATGATGCTGAGCTAGAACACTAGTCTTCTCCGTCTTCTGGGCCTCCGCCAACCGTTCCATGGCTGGTTTCAACTTATAGGTAAAGTCCGACTTATCGACTTTCTTAAAGTTCTTCGGTGTGTAGAACCGTAATAGATCCCCGTAAATCACCCGATCAGACAGTGAGAGTTCCGTCGTCACGTGGTTTTGCATCTGATCGACCTGCTTCTTCTGAGCCGCCGTCAGCTTCAGGACCTTCCCCGTCTTAGTATCATAGACGGTCCCCCCAACCTTAGTATAAGTCGGTGAGACAAAGTTTCCGTTACGGAAAGCAACCGTCTGATTACGGTTCTTAGCCAGCAAGTCTTGACCAAACTGAATCGTATCCGTGTTCTTGACCCCTAACAGGTCCAATAAGGTCGGCAGGACGTCAATCTCACCACCATACGTGTGGTTGATACCGCCCTTCAGTCCCGTGGCGTGAATCATCAGTGGGACCTTCTGGAACTGGGCCAAATCAAAACTCGTAACCTTCTTCTTCCCCAATAATTGGGCAATCGCTGGCCGGTGGTTATTCGAAATCCCGTAGTGGTCCCCGTACGCCAGGATGACACTATTCTTATAGAGTCCTGCCTTCTTCAGGTATGACACGAACTCCGCAAACGCCTGATCCAGATAATGTGCCGTCTGAACGTAAGGATCGACCGTCTTATCTCCGGTCTTCGTCGCTGGGAAATCAATATTCTTCTTATCTAATTCGTATGGGTAGTGGTTCGTCAACGTAATCAGCTTCGCGTAGAACGGTTGTGGTAACTGTTGCAGATACTTAACCGAGTCCTTGAAGAAAATCTTATCCTTCAGACCATATCCAATACTATAGTTGGCTTTTTGCTGATAGTAGCTAGAACTAAAGAAGTACTGGTATCCCCAGGACTTATAGGTGTTATCCCGGTTCCAGAAACTAGGAACGTCCCCATGAAAAGCCGCTGTAGTGTAACCCGCTTCTTGGCTCAAGATCGCTGGAGCCGCCTGGAACGTATTCTGCGTCCCGTAAGTGGTCATCGCCGAACCTTGTGGTAACCCAAACAGGGAATTTTCCAACATCATTTCTGCGTCAGAAGTCTTCCCTTGGGCCACTTGATGGTAGAAGTTATCAAACGACAGGGTGTTTTTACTATGGTAGAACTTGTTTAACGTAGGTGTTACTTCTTTACCGTTCACCTTGTAATCCAACAAGAACTGTTGGAAACTCTCCAAATGAATGATAAAGACGTTCTTTCCCTTTTCCTTACCAAAGTACGACACGTTCGGGCTGACCCGATTCTGCTTCAAGTACTTCAGCACACTCTTCATGTCACTTGCGTTAGCACTCGCCCGCGTCGAACTTTCCTTTTGCGTCTGGTACGCATTAAAGGCCGCATACTCGTTCAACCCCAAGTACTTCACGATGTAGTTGTTGTCAAACGTCCGCGTCAGCAACCCGGAACGGTCAGCGTTGGCCATCCCGAACTCCGCAAACATTAGTCCAAATGACAGGACCGAGATGGTCAGTGCGTAACGGCGTTTAAACGGCCGCGGGTCGATACGAATCACGTGCGTCAGTAGCAACACGATCAAAATAATAATATCCAGGTAGACGAAAAAGTCATACAGGTGGGTAATCTGCGCTAAGCTTTTCCCCAAGTTATTCTGAACGTCGCTAGACCCCTTCATGATACCGAAGGACAGAAAATCCGAGAATTCCCGGTAATAGACCACGTTCGCAAAGATCCAAGTGGACTCCAGCAAGTCGATGACCAACATGAGCCAGTACGCTAACCGGCCCCGGAAGTATAACGCAATCCCAAAAACCAGCAAGGCGGCCGGCACTGGGTTCACGAACAGCAAGAACTGCTGCACACTTCCCTTCGCCCCCAAAGTAAATTCGGTTTGGTAGGCAATGTACGTTTTTATCCAAAATAAGACGACAATCAACAGGAAAAAGCCCATTCGGGTGTTCAACCAGTTCATCTTTCGCTTAACAAAGTTTGCCATGAGACAGCCTCCACAAAATAGTTAACATTACTCCAGTATAGCCGATAGACCTTGGGAATCAATTGGAACGGCTAACCTTTGGAAAATTTCAACTTTTCGAGTCTAAAAAAAAACAAAACTATGGCACCCATAGTTTTGTTAGTTGTCCGTCAATAAATCAAATAATTCGATAGCCACTAAATCAATGTTATCAAACTCAAAGGTTGTCTCCGGATTATGTTCAGTTAACGTGTAAGTCTGGTTAGCCGCGTTGTAAACGACCATCGCTTGCTCCACGCCGGCTTTTTCGAATCGACGGGGTTGTGGCTCGTCGACGGCATCCTCTTGCATCGCCTTCAAGCGATTGATGATGCCAATCAGTTGAGATTCTTCCATGATTGGTCCCCTTTCTAGCTTCACTATGATTTTACCAAACTTAAGGCGTTATCGCACGCCTTAATCGAAAAAACTCACGCATTTGTCTTGTCAGTTTCTTCAACCACCTTGTCTGGCCGAATCACCATCGCGACCAAACCCGCCAGCATCCCGAAGTAATACGTCAACAGGCGCCAGAGAATCATCGCCAAGACCAGTTTACTGTTCGACGCGATGTAGCTCTTAAAGATCATCTCAAAACTATACTCGGCGCCCCCAGCTCCCCCGGGGATTGGGAACAGCGAGATTACCATCACGATCAAGACGTGCATACTGGTGACCATGACGATGTTCGCCGTGGTGTAGCCCAACGCCAACATGATGAAGTACGGAATCAGGTAGTAGAACATCAACTGAATAAAGGTAATCACAAAGACCCGCAACATCAGCCGCCACTGGCCGCTGATCCGGACACTTTCGGCGTAGAACGAATCAATCTTACGATTAATGTTCGCCACCATTCGGGTGTAACGTACCGGCTTCATGAACCAATGGGCCGGATACAGGACCACCGCGACCGCCCGCTTGGTAAACCCGTACCAAAACATCACCATCAAGAGGCCTACAATCACGGCCAAGTGAATCGTAAAGCCGAAGACCACCAGCCAAGCTAGGGCGTGCAATTTATCTTGGATGTAGTTGAACCCAATCACCAAGGCAATCAGAAAATTGATCACAATCATCGACTGGAAGACCACAAACTTCATCAATAAGACGGAGCTAGCCTTCCCCGCATCGACCCCAGTCTGCATCAGAGCAATCAATTGGGCCGGCTGACCACCGGAAGAAAAGGGCGTAATC
This sequence comes from Levilactobacillus namurensis, assembly GCF_032197885.1. NCBI lineage: Bacteria > Bacillati > Bacillota > Bacilli > Lactobacillales > Lactobacillaceae > Levilactobacillus > Levilactobacillus namurensis. Next base: position 1,790,046 of record NZ_CP134159.1, read on the forward strand.
CCGTTAAACAACTGTTCCACCAAGGGGATCCGCACTGCGTCCTTAAACGTAAATCCCTGAATTCGGTCCGAGATAAAGACTTTCACAATCACGGCTTCTAAACCCAAGTAAAGCACCATGCACAGCACGGCGACCCCGAACCACCAGAAGTTGATGTGCACGAAGTCGTTGATCAGCACGGAAAATTTAATATCGCGCAGTGAGAAGGCAAAGATGGCCACTCCTAAGAGGAGCATAACCGTAAGGACCCATTTATTTCGTCGTGACATACTTACCCCTCTTTTGCCTGTGCCCGATAGAACCGCCGCCAGATGGTGGTCAGGTGCGCTTCCGAGTACCGTTCAGCCGCCGCTAAGCTCTTCTGGCGCCACTGGTCTAAGGCGGCCTGGTCTCCCGGCAACGTCTGCAACTGGGCGTTCATCTCCGCATAATCTTGGGCGGGAATGTAGTCACCGGCAATGATGGCGTGATAGAGGTCCAAATCGCGTAACATGACCGGGGTCCCCGTACTAAAAGCCTCTAAGACCGACATCGGAAACAGCTCGTTGAAAGATGGTAATAAGAAAAGGTCCGCTAAATCGTAATAGTCGACCAACTTCGCCCGGTCAACGATGCCCGGAAAGCTGAGGTTCGCGGGCGGATCATCAACGACCTTCTTCAGGTCGGCATACCCGTCCGTGATCCGGCCAAACGAAAAGCCCCCCGCCCAGATAAACTGAATCTGCGGGTTATTCCGCGCCAACTTGATAAAGTCAAACAAGCCCTTGCGCTCCTGAATCTGACCGATGCCTAGGACCGTGAAACGGTGGGCATCGTACCCGTATTGTTGCCGCAACGCCAGCTTCTGGGCCGGCTCAACCGGGTAGAATTCCTGACGACTGACAAAGTTGGGAATGTACGTCACCCGCTCTGCGGGAATCCCGTAGGCCGCCAACTTAGGAATAAAAGTCGGATTGACCACCACAATGTGATCCATCCGCTTATAAAACGCAATCACGTACCGGTAAAAGATTCCCCGAAAAGGTTGGGGAATCTTCAAACTTCCCTCCAACGTTTCCGGCAAAAAATGAACGTAGCCGATTTTTCGACCGCGTCCGGGTAAAAACGTCGACAGATAATAGGAAAAGTTAATCGTGTGGTAATGGGTAATATCTGCTTTACCATACCGGTTGACCGTCACGTCAAAGTCATCTTGTAAGTGGGTCTTCATCAGGTTCATCAGCTCGTTATACGCACTGCCGACACCCTGCCCCTTAACGGAATCCGCGGCGGAAAACATGTTAATTTTTAGCATTCAATAACTCCTCTAATCACTAAAGTCCGGGGTGTCCTCGTGCGCCTGCTCGTAACTGACCTGCGCATCCCGATAGAAAGCCATAATATTCTGCCCAAAGGTATCTGCGGAAATCTCCGACAGTTTCCGGGCCAATAGCTTGGCGTCCTGGTGTTCATCCCCATGCAATAAGTAATCGACCACGTTCGCCACCAGTTCATCACTGTTCTTGACCGTCGCCCCCAGCGCCCGACTAGACAACAACTCGTCCGTATAGGGACTGGTCATGACCACGATCTTGGTTCCTGCCGCCATCGCTTCGATGTAGGTCAACCCCTGGGACTCGGAATCTGAAGACGACAAAAAGACGTTGGCCATGTGATAGTACCGGAAGACATCGTCGTTGTTCACTTCCCCGGTGAACGACACGTGGTCCGTCAGATCAGCATCCTTGACCTGTTGTTCCAGGTCTTCACGGGCCGGGCCATCCCCCACAATCAGAAGCTGGGCATTCGGGACCGCCGCTAAGATCCGGGGCATCGCCGCAATGCTGGCCGTAATGTTCTTCTCGTAGGCCAACCGACTCAACGACAAAATCACCGGCGTGTCCGGCGCGAAGCCTAACTGCCGCCGTAGATTCGCCGTATCCGGTTGCTCATACTGGTGTAAGTTGACCCCCGTTGGAATCACCCGAATCGGAGCTTTAACCCCGTAATCGGTCAAGGTCGTTAACACCCGGTCACTGGGCGCCACGACCCCCGTTAAGTGGTAGCAGAAGGCTAAAGTTCCCTGCTTCACGTGGACCGGCTTTAAAATCTTACCGTTCGCCACGTAATGGAGATAATCCTCATACATGGTGTGGTACGTATGCAGACACGGAATTTCTAGGTTCCGGGCGACAAACTTGCCAATCCAGCCCATCGAGAATTCAGTCTGGGTGTGGACGATGTCTAAGTTCAGTTCCTTGGCAATCTGGTAAGCCTGAAAGAGCCCGCGAACCGCGATTCGGCGGTCGGTAAACGATACGAACGGAATACTCGAGAAGCGAAAAACGTTGCGCTCATAAACGTTGCGCTCCACGTGTGGATCGGTGGTCGTAAAGATGTACACCTGGTTTCCCTGCTTTTCCAGCTGGTCCCGTAACGTCTTGATGGACGTGGCGACCCCACTGACCTGTGGGAAATAGGTATCCGTAAAGATGCCAATGTTCACTGCCAATCCCCCCTTGGATTTTGTTTGGTTTCTAAGCACTTAAACGTTCGTCATACAATCATCACAATTATATGGGTTTACCTACCTGATTGCAAACCACCAACCGCCAGCCCACGCAAAATAGCAGGCCCATTTAACCAATTCTGACAACTGGCTAAACGGACCTGCCGATTTCGTAAAGATTCACTTAAGTAATCCAGGCACAGCCGCCTGAACCATGGTAATCACTTCTTGACTGGTGCTAGCCGAATTCAGCGCCGTTTCCACCAACGACTGTAAGTCCTTGGCGTTCAACTTGGCAATCAGCTCGCGGGTCTTCAGGATCGACCCCGCCCCCATGGAGAACTCGTCTAAGCCCATCCCCAGTAACAGGGGAACGGCAATCGGGTCGCCGGCCATCTCACCGCACATCGCCACGGGAATCCCCGCGTTGTGCCCGGCCGCAATCACCCGGTTAACTAACCGGAGAATGGCCGGATGGTACGGCTGGTAGAGGTAGCCGACGTCCTGGTTCGTCCGGTCAGCAGCCATGGTATAGCCGATCAAGTCGTTGGTCCCGATACTCATGAAATCAACTTCCTGAGCGAACCGGTCAGCCAGTAATGCCGCGGCTGGCACCTCGACCATCATGCCGACCTTCACGGTACCCATCGGTACCTGCTTGACCGTCAACTTCGAGCGTTCGTCGTCGTAGATGGCCTTAGCCTGGCGAAACTCATCGAGCGTCGCAATCATTGGGAACATAATTCGTAGATTGCCGAAAGCCGAGGCCCGCAACAACGCCCGTAACTGACTACGAAAGGCCTCTTGGTGGGTCAAACTGCGGCGAATCGCCCGCGCCCCCATGAAGGGGTTAGCTTCCGGCTTCTGCTGCAGGTACGGTAACGGCTTATCCCCACCGATATCGAGGGTCCGCATCACCACCGGATGCGGCGCCATGGCTGCTAAAACTTCCTTATAAGCCGCGAACTGTTGGTCCTCACTGGGTAAGTGGTCCGCATCCATGTAGAGGAACTCCGTGCGCATCAGTCCGATAGCCTCGGCCCCGTTACGCAGGACGTTAGGCATGTCTTGGGGAGTGCCAATGTTGGCTGCCAACGTGACGCCCACGCCATCCGCACTGGTAGTCACCGTATGCTGTAATTTCGCTAACCGCTCTTGGTTGGCGATGCGGGCCTGCATCTGTTCCCGCGCCGTGGTCAACTCGGCTTCACTAGGATCCAATAAGACCTGGCCCTGGTTACCGTTCACCACGACCGTACTACCTTCGGCCATGTCCGCCGTCGCCGTCTGGGTCCCTACGACCGCTGGAATGTTCAGCGAGCGGGCCAGAATCGACGAGTGCGACGTTCGGCCACCCAGATCCGTGACAAAGCCTAAGATGTAACACGGATTAACGGAGACCGTATCACTGGGAATCAGATCATGGGTCACCACGATGACCGGGTGATTGACCAACGCCAAGTCTGGCAATTGAACCTGCAGGAGGTGGGCCGTGACCCGCTTGATCACGTCATGGAGGTCCGTGACCCGTTCTTGCATGTACGCATTACCCTTTAGGTCCTTGAACGATTGCTCATAACGTTGGGCAACCGTGGCCAAGGCCGCTTCGGCGTTCAGGTGCTCCTGGCGAATCAACTTTTCGACCGCCGCAATCAATTCTGGGTCCTGAAGCATCACAATATGCGCACTAAAAACCTGGGCACTATCAGCGCCCAGGTTTTTAGTTGCACGAGTTTTAATCGTCTCAATGTCGGAGACGGCTGCTTCAAGGGCCTGATGGAATCGATTTAGTTCGTCATCCAAATTCGTAATTGTGTGTCGCTTAACGGTTAAGTCCGGTTCAACCAAGCGATAGACCTGGCCGCACACGATTCCGTCACTTGCGGCAATTCCCTTGAGCATCGCTCTCATTAGTCAGATAAACCCTCTTTTTTCAGCGTTTCAGCAACGGCAGCCATTGCATCGGCTTCGTCGTCACCATCAGCCGTAATCGTAATTTCAGCGTTTTGGCCAACACCCAAGGACATCACGCCCATGATAGACTTCAAGTTCACGGACTTGTCTTGGTATTGTAAGCTAACTTCTGAGTTGAACTTGCTTGCAGATTGGACTAATAACGTTGCTGGACGGGCATGAATCCCAGTTTCAGCAGTGATATGAAATTCGCGTTTTTCCATAAATGATCGATCTCCTTTAAGCTTAGGTTGAATTCTTATCGAACATAGCGCCTTGATCTTGCGCAGTGATCAAACAACCATACTGACGTTATGCCTACTTACTAAGAATATCAATCTGACCATCAAATTACAAGTGATACTGAACCGCTTTCATCAAAAAGACCTTATGATTGGTCTTCGGTCGCATCCCGATCGTAATGGTAGACCAGCTTACCGCCCTTATGGGCCTCGCCAATCACCCGCTTCCGGGTCTCAAACGCCATGAACGCCTGTTGAAAGGCCGGGAACTCGTCCGGTTCCACCTCAAACTGATCGATTTTCTGGTCCTTTAACTGATTCATCAGGTCCGTAAAGTCTCTTGCCATCTGCTCGCCCCCTTTAGCCATCATGTCAATATGACCGCGCCTGTATGTGCCTATATTTTACGGTGAAATACCAAACAGGTCAAAGAAATTTGCCGACTTTTCGTCAAAAGCCGACCTCCTTTTTAGCATTCTATAGTTGAGAGTGCTAAAATAAAGCCGTTCGGAAGAAGTGGCCCCTTAACCATTGTCTGACGAAGCAAGCAAATTAGTTGCATGCTGTGGCCGACGCGGTATACTGTGTTTAAAGGTCAAGAAAGGTCAAACGCTTTTCAACGAACGACCGACGTGTTTTGCCACGTTATTCCATTAAAGAAGGGAGACGAACAAACACATGCTATGTCAAAATTGCCACCGGAATCAAGCAACCATTCACCTCTACATGAGCGTGAACGGGCAGCGGCAACAAGTTGACCTATGCCAAAATTGCTATCAACTACTCAAGCAACAGCAAGACAACTCTGGAAATGGAGGTGGCCGTATGGCACAAGATCCATTCGGCTTTGGTAACCTGGATGACATTTTCCGGGCCATGCAAGGTGGCAACTCCGCCAACCAAGCAGACTACCGGCAAGCTGCTAACCAAGGGCGTCCGACCCAACCGGCGGGCAACCAAGGTTCCGGTAACGGCCTGCTGAGTCAGTATGGTCTGAATCTGACCAAGTTAGCCAAAGACGGCAAAATCGACCCAGTGATTGGGCGCGATAAAGAAACGGCACAAGTCATTGAGATCCTCAACCGACGGACCAAGAACAACCCAGTCCTGATCGGTGAAGCCGGCGTCGGGAAGACGGCGGTGGTCGAAGGCTTGGCCGAGCGAATCGTTGAAGGCAACGTTCCGCAGAAGTTGACGAATAAGCAAATTATTCGTCTCGACGTGGTTTCCCTAGTTCAAGGCACCGGTATCCGGGGCCAATTCGAACAACGGATGCAACAATTAATGAAAGAAGTTCAAGCTAACCCCGACATCATCCTCTTCATTGACGAAATCCATGAAATCATGGGTGCCGGCAATGCTGAAGGCGGGATGGACGCCGGTAACGTTTTGAAGCCAGCGTTAGCCCGGGGAGACTTCCAGTTAATTGGAGCCACCACGTTAAATGAATACCGGGACATCGAAAAAGACCAAGCCTTAGCACGGCGGTTCCAACCAGTAACGGTAGACGAACCTAGCCCGGACGAGGCCATCAAGATTCTCAAGGGTATTCAAAAGAAGTACGAAGATTATCACCACGTTCACTACACGGACGCCGCGATTGAAGCGGCCGTTCGGTTATCTGACCGGTACATCCAAGACCGGTTCTTACCCGACAAGGCCATCGACTTACTCGATGAATCCGGGTCGCGGAAGAACCTGACCATCAACGTGGCCGACCCGCACGCCATCGACGAGAAGATCGCCGATGCTGAGAAGCAAAAGCAAGCCGCTTTGAAGCAGGAAGACTACGAGAAGGCCGCCTACTACCGGGACCAGGTCACCAAGTTGAACAAGTCTAAGGAAAGCGCCCAGAGCGCCGACCAGGACCAGTCCACGGAAGTGACCGAAAAAGACATGCAAGATATCGTGGAAGAAAAGACCAACATCCCCGTTGGCGAACTGCAGGCTAAGGAACAACATCAACTGAAGAGCTTAGGCCCTGACCTAGAGAAACACGTGATCGGCCAAAACGAAGCGGTTGATAAAGTGGCCCGCGCCATTCGCCGGAACCGAATCGGTCTGAACGGAACGGGCCGGCCAATTGGATCCTTCCTGTTCGTCGGTCCTACCGGGGTCGGCAAGACGGAACTCGCCAAGCAATTAGCTAACGAGCTCTTCGGGTCGGAGGATGCCATGATTCGGTTCGACATGTCCGAATACATGGAGCCGCATTCCATTTCTAAGCTGATCGGATCTCCTCCTGGCTATGTCGGGTACGAAGAAGCCGGTCAACTGACCGAACAAGTTCGGCGGCACCCATACACGCTGGTACTCTTGGACGAAATCGAAAAGGCTCACCCCGACGTCATGAACATGTTCTTACAGATTCTAGACGACGGCCGGCTGACCGATTCCCAAGGACGGACCGTGTCCTTTAAGGATACCCTGATCATCATGACCAGTAACGCCGGGACCGGTGACGTCGAAGCCAGCGTCGGGTTTGGCGCCGAAGCCAGTGGTAAGACCCATTCCGTTCTGGACAGTCTGACCAACTACTTCCGTCCCGAATTCCTGAACCGGTTCGACGACATCATCGAATTCAACTCCCTGACTAAGGAGAACTTGATGCAGATCGTCGACTTGATGATCGGTGACGTGAACCAGATGCTGGCCACGCAAGGGCTACACATCCACGTCACGGAACCCGTAGAAGAGAAGCTGGTCACCGATGGTTATAATCCAGCCATGGGGGCGCGGCCGCTTCGCCGGGTCATTCAAGAAGAGATTGAAGACCGCATCGCTGACTACTACCTTGACCACACGGGCACCAAGAACCTGGTGGCTAAGATCGAAGACGGGAAGATCGTTCTGACCGCCGATGACAGCGCCACGGCAACTAAATAATCCTGATTAACGGGCAAACCATCTGCGGGTGGTTTGCCCGTTTTTTAGGGTCAGCACGAGAGCGCCACCATTCCCGACAAGACTGGTTTTGAAACCGAAAAATCACCTGCATCCCCCTAGGAGTTGCGGTATACTGTATTTTAAAGGAAAGAACGGAAGGAGGGAATTGCCTTGGCACTATTGAACTGGTTACGTCACTTGGTCACCCGGCCGACAAACCGGCCCCGGCACCAGCGTCCCCTGACTCGGCGTACCCGGCAGACTCTGCCCCGCCCAGCGACGCATGCGCCCATGCCGCCTCAACCAACCGAGCCACCAGTCCCTCGCCAGCTCACCCCGGAGGCCGCAACACCTTTAGCCCCAACGTCACCAGCGCCCGTCACTCACGCGGCGCCCGATGCAACGCTGGTGGTGCGCCTGGTCGATCAACGGGACCACCCCCTTCAGCCCGCACTGGTCTTAACGGGGCAGTTGAATGCCCCGGTGCGCCTCAAGATTCCCGAGATTCCGGGGTACACCCTCCTGGATATTCAGGGATTCACCCAAAATTTTCTCAGTGCGTACGGCCTGACCACGCTAGTCTACCAATCCATCTGGGGACAGCCCGTCACGACCTACCTGATCGACTACGATACCGGCCAGCTCCTGGCTCTCCCTCGGACCTTACGCGGTAAGTTGCGGACGCCATATCAGTTGACGCCCCCCGCCGTAACCGGCTACCACATCTTCCAGGCCGAAGGGAACCAGCACGGCCAGTTCAGCGATCAAAGCAAGCGGGTCCTGTACTTCTACCGACGCGACGCCTGGCAGACCGTCCAGCGGGTCCACCAATACGTGACCTTGACTGCCGATCACGACGTCTACGACCTCCCAGCGGGGACCGCGTACGGGTACCAGTTCCCGGCGACTTCCCTCTGGCGACTCTTCGCCATCATCACCCTCACCGACCAGTCCGTCTGGTATAACCTAGGGGGCAATCAATGGCTGGCCGCGACCGATACGCAACGCCATCAGCACTGGTCACGAGTCATGGCACTCCCACCTAAAGTCACGACCTGGACGCAACGGCAGACCGTCCACTGGACCGGTCACGTCGACTACGTGCCTCAGGGTCGTCTGACCATCTACCGGGAACCTTACGGTGAAGTCGCCGGGCAGTTGCAGAACGGTGACGCCTTAGACGTTCGCCAGTGTCTCACCGACGATCAAGGGCTGGTCTGGTACCAAGTCGGTCCGGCCGCCTACATCAATGCGCGCTATGTTCGCCTGAATCCTCAAAAATAACCTTAAAAAATGCGTACGACCAAGATTAGCCTGGTCGTACGCATTTTTGTCATGCTTAATTTTTTATTCTGACTTGTCAGCCGGCCCCTAACCGTTTACTAGAGGTTCTTATCCATGTTGAAGGTCAGCTGAGACAGGGTTAAGCCCTTTTCAATCAAGTCATTGGTGAACTGGGTCGTGACCTGCCGCATCTGGGCGGTGACTTGATGGTTCTGTTCCGTCAGGAAGGCCGTCAACTCTTTGCCACTCAGCTGTTGCTGGTCCGCAGCCGCCAGGGCTTGGGCCACGTGGGTCCGTAAGTTCTGCTTAGCGGCCGTGACGTAATCAACGTCCTGTTCAATGAATTGCGTGTAGTGGGACTCCACGATCATCGACAGCTTCCGGTACATCCAGTAAGCACTGGTGTCATCCAGGTGCCGCGGCGTGGTCCGGTACGACGGGTCCGTGTCCGTGACGTTGGCAAAGAACGGCACGTACGGGCTGAACGCTGGGACCCCGAAGCACAGCCACATCAAGGCTGAACGGTCCGCGGGCACGTCGTTACGAATCTGTAAGACGTGCGAGTTCTGGGTCCGGTTCATTGAGATTGGCCGGAACTTGGTCCGTAAGTCTTCTGGACCGTGACCCAAGGGATCGTACGGCGTCTCGTTGTAGTGGGAACTCAAAATGTACTCGATGTCTTCCACACTGATCTTGTGACTGGTCCGGCAAATGAAAGGCAGTTCGCTGGATTGCGGATCCTGCTTAATTTCTGGATTCAGGTATCGTTGACCGAACCAGACCCGCGGCGTGTTGTAGTGCCGGTCCTTTTCGGTACTGGTCCCAAAGATGTGCCGGAAGTTCCAGCCATCGCGGTCCGGGTTCAAGTGGTGGTCCGCGACGAAGGCCTGAATTCCCTCGGAAAACATGAAGTTATCGGGATCATCAAAGGTGACCTGTTGAATGGCAACTTGGTTAGCCGTGACGGCATAAGCGTCGTCAGGAATTCGTTGCGCGACCCAGTGATGGCCGGTCACGATTTCCATGTACCAGACTTCCTGGTTGTCGGAGAAAAGGACCCCGTTGCCTTCAGGTGAGCCGTATTGCTTGATCAGCTTGCCTAAGTAACGGACCCCGTCGCGAGCGGACGTAATGTAGGGCAAGACCATGGTCTGTAGAGAGTCTTCGGCCAGACCGTTAGCCACTAACGGGTCAAAGGCCAATGCATCGGGATTCCCGTAGACACTTTCGGTCGCACTCATCGCGACGTTCTTTTGGTTGATCCCACTTTCGGCGTACTCCCCCGTTTTCTCGATCTCAACGTTCGGGGTCGCTAGGTACCGGTACCCGTCCTTGGGGATCGGGGCCGTAAACCCATTTTGGTTAGAGACCCAGGTCCGGTCTGGTTGGTCATGTTCGGCCGGGTGCACGTAGAACCGTTGCGGTGTCAGCGGTAAGAACGTATCATCGTTGCGGGCAATCATGGTTGACCCGTCAACGGTCGCATCCTTCCCCACTAGAACTGACGTACAAGCCGTTAAGTGTTTTCCTATCTTCAAAACTACCACTCCTTTTGAGTAAAACCATGTTCCTCAGTTTACCGCTTTTTGACTGGGAAAACTAGCGGTCCGCTGGAAACCGTAGCGGGCCATCGCCACCGCCATCCCCTAGGTTAATTTTGTTACACATTTAAAAAAGTGTTGACATTTCTAATAGATTGTCTAAAATGGAGTTGTTAACAATTGAAAAGGTTTTCTTTAGACAAGCTTGTGAAAACTAACGCAATAGACACTACTTTTGTTTTGGGAGGACTCTACTTATGAAAGTCACAGTTATTGGTTGTACACATGCGGGTACTTTTGCCATCAAACAAATCTTAGCCGACCATCCCGATGCCGACGTTACGGTCTACGAACGAAATGACAACATTTCCTTCCTGTCCTGCGGTATCGCCCTATACTTAGGCGGTCAAGTTGCTGATCCTCAAGGGCTGTTCTACTCGAACCCCGCGGAATTGACGAAACTGGGTGCAGATGTTCAAATGAATCACAATGTCTTAGCGGTTGACTCAGCGGCTAAGACCGTGACCGTCGAAGACCTCACGACCCACGAACAGACCACTAGCTCTTATGACAAGCTGGTCATGACTTCCGGGTCTTGGCCCGTGGTGCCTAAGATTCCCGGCATCGACAGTGCCAAGGTCAAGCTCTGCAAGAACTGGAACCACGCCCAGACGTTATTCGAAGACGCCAAGGATGCCAAGCGCATCACGGTCATTGGGGCCGGCTACATCGGCGCGGAATTAGCCGAAGCTTACTCCACCACCGGCCATGACGTCACACTGATTGATGCTCAGGACCGGGTCATGCCCAAGTACTTCGACGCCCAGTTCACCGACGTGATTGAACAGGACTACCGCGACCACGGCGTTAAGTTAGCCTTAGGTGAAAAGGTCGCCAGCTTCCAAGACACGGCTGACGGGTTGACCATCACCACCGATAAGGGGAGCTACGACACGGACCTGGCCATCTTGTGCATTGGTTTCCGGCCGAACACAGGACTCTTACAGGGCCAAGTCAAAATGGCGCCTAACGGGGCGATCCTGACCGACGACTACATGCGCAGTTCCAACCCCGACATCTTCGCCGCCGGAGACAGTGCCGCCGTCCACTACAACCCGACCCATAAGAATGCCTACATCCCATTGGCAACTAACGCGGTACGTCAAGGCATCCTGGTCGGGAAGAACCTGACCAAGCCAACGGTCAAGTACATGGGGACCCAATCCTCTTCCGGACTGGCGCTGTACGGCCGGACCATCGTTTCCACTGGTCTGACGCTGGAAGCCGCTAAGCTTCAGGGCGTCGACGCCGACCAGGTCATCATCACGGACAACTACCGGCCAGAATTCATGCCGACCACGGAACCCGTTTTGATGTCACTGGTCTTCGATCCAACCACCAAGCGGATCCTGGGGGGCGCGTTGATGAGTAAGTACGACGTCTCTCAATCCGCCAACACCCTGTCCGTCTGCATCCAAAACGAAAACACGGTGGACGACCTCGCCATGGTCGACATGCTGTTCCAGCCAAACTTCGACCGGCCGTTCAACTACTTAAACATCCTGGCCCAAGCTGCCCAAGCTAAACTGGCCAACTAATCAACGGCACCTAAAAAGCCTCAGCATCAGGACTGCTCCTGGTGCTGAGGCTTTTTGCGGTCTATTCTCCTGGTGGTGTCTCACGTTGGCGTATCACTCAGGGTCCAGGTGATCTCTGAGCTGTAGTTGCCGCTTACGGCATCCCCGTTGACGGTCAATTCCAACCCCGTCTGTTGATTCCAGTCATCGACCACGTTGGTCAGGTCGCCGTTCCCGGAAGCCTGCCCCGTTGAGATGGTCGTAGCCGTACTGGTCACCGGCGTCTTCTGGGTCCCGTTACGGTAGACCAGTTCGCCGGCTAGGGTATCGCCATCTTGGGACTTGAACGGCGTTGCAGCGACTTGGAGTTGCCACTGCGAGCCCGCTTGCCGGGTATCAGAAATCTTGACTTCCCAATCACTGGTCCGTCCCACTTCTTGCGTCTGCCCCGTCAGTTGCGTTGCCTGAAAGGAACTATGCTTCGCCACACTGTCGAAGGCCAAGCCCCCCGTGACGTTAATGGTCACGGTAAAGCTACTGGATTGGTTCCCGTAAACGTCTTTGACGTAGATATCCACGGTGTTCTTCCCCGGTTTCAAGTCACTGGCTTTAGGGGTGAAGAGGACCTTCCCACTCAAGTCATCGTCCGGGTCATTGATCTTATAGCTATCTTGTGCCTGACCGTTAACGGTTGGATGCACGATTAAATCATCATTGGTCAACACAATTCCTTCGGGAATCAGGACCTGACCTTGAATCGTGGTGGTCTCCCCGGCATCGATAGTAACTTCCTTGGATGAGATTCGGTACAGATCGATATCCAGCTTGGGATTCAGCGTGAAGGCGGGCGTATCCGTAGTGGTCACACCGTTCACGGCGGAAAAAGTGCCGACCGCCGCTGGAATCTGGAAGGCCTGCTTCTCGTCCGCCGCCTCCCCGGTCAGACTGATCGTGGCCGTGGGGTTCTTGGGCGATAGGGCCTGCGTCAATTGGTAAGTCAGTTGCTGGTCGCTAATGGCGCTGGGATCGATATCCGCCGTTTCGCCGTTCGCGTAAGTGATTTTAATCTGATTGAAAGCCACCCTATCCGGTAAATTCAACTTAGCCACGACGTCCTTCCAGTCCTGCTTACCACCCTTATAGGTCAGCTGATAATCTAGGCGCAACTTATCCTGGCCCAAGACGGCCTCACCATCTTGGACTTCCCGCTGGGTGGTCAGGTCGGTCAACGTGCTCTTCGCCGAAACGTCCACTAACCCCGGCACCCCTTCGAAGATGATCAGATTGTTGGCGTAATCTTCTCCCGTGGCGCCGGTAAAGCCCCACCGAATCTTCCCCGTGTTGTCCGGGTCAATGATCTTCGGGTCGACCGTCATGCTCCGCGTCGTTCCGGTCTGGTCTTGTCCGGTCGCCGGATCCTTGTCGTCGAAGGTGTAGGTCATCTGCTTGGCCGCCGCGTCCCAATCGAGCGTGACGTGGTGCCACTGCCCGTTGGCCAGGAAGTCGTAGTTGTCGCCCTGAATCACGTTACCGTGGTCCAGCGTTGCGTAGTAGACCGTGGTCTGCAGAGGCCAGACCCCAGACTTTTTGGCCACATAAGTGTAGCTACTGCCCTCGCCCGGATAATTCGCTGCAATATGCGGTCCGGTCAACTTATCACCAGCATCGAACGAATCCGCATCCCCGGCGTTGCTAGCCGAGTTGGAGGTGTTCAGATGCGTGTCGAATTCCAACGCCCAACTATTTTGAATCGCCAACTTCGCCAATTCGTTAACGTCACTTTGGCTTTTATTGTTGTCCACCCCCCAGGCCCCTAGGGTCTCCCCGGAAACCTTCTTCCCGAAAGTCGGGGTAGCCCCTAATCCTCTAGGGTCGTTTTGGAGGACAAACGCCATCCCGTCCGCCGCCTTCTTGCCGCGGTTCCCAAAGTAGATCCACATGGAGGCCTTTTCATCCGTATTCAAGTCAAAGGCATTCTCGTCCGTTGACCAGATCGTCCCGAACTGGTTCTTGGCGTTCGTCACCATCACGGCCTGCGTCCCCGTAATCGCCGGGTTCGTGGTGTCGACCACGGCCGCCTTATTATTCGCGGTGGTCCCCGGCGTAAAGATCTGGTCCAACGCAATCCCTTGGGGGGCAGTCTTTAAGGCGTTATCGTAATCCGCATCCGCTTTAGCCGCCACACTGCCAGTCATAAACAGTCCCAACGCCAACAATAAGCCAAGCCACTTTTTTAACCGCATAACCGTCTCCTCCTCTCCTATTCATTTGAGTAAACATCTTCATATGTTAATTCGTTTACAATATACCACAATAGGCTAAAAGTGTAACCAGGGAAACAACGCCCGAGGCAAAACTCGAAATAAATCCTTCGAAAACTGAACGGGACGCTAAGAAGCCTAGGACAGACTGAAGCACCCGCCTTACCGGTTGGGCCTGAAGAGGCTGGCATGTGGTGGGCACGACGTAAGCCCTAAAAATCTCAGGTCTTCAAGCTCGGCCTTTGGGTAAGGCGGATGATCATCGCCACGGTTTTATTTTAAGACCGATTCTTAATTCGGCTAAGCACCTACGTTCAACCTTCAGCCTTAAATAGGCCACGGTCATAAAAAAAGCTCTGTAAAACCGTTTCGGTTCTACAGAGCTCACCTTAATATGTTTCAATCCCCTTAACTGGGAGTGTCCATCAATTGCCAGGTGATGGTGGTGTGGTAGGTCCCCGCCAAGGCTGCCCCGCCTAGCTGAAGGCCCACCCCGCTGGTCGCCGTCCAATGCTGGGTGATATCCGTCACCGGATCCCCCGTCGTGATGCCCTGGTAGACCACCGTGGGCACCCGGTTCAGTACCCGTTCCGTAGCGCCTTGCCGGTAGATAACCTGGCCGGCTAACGCTACTTGTTGCGGGTCAATCAGTGGCGTGGCCGTGGCCTGCAGTTGCCAAGGACGGACACTCCGGCGCGTATCTAAGACCCGTAACTGCCAATCGTTGGTGTGCCAGACACGTTGGGTGTGTCCCAGTAGACGGGTGGCTTGAAAGTTCCCCCGCTTCGAGACGGTCTCAAACGTCAGCGTTCCCACGACCGTGATGGTCACGGTCACCGGTGGGGACACGTTGCCCCCCGCATCGCGCGCACTTAGCGTGACCCGGTTCTGTCCCCACTTCAACTGGTGGGGGTCGGGAGTCCACTGAATCTGGCCATCCCGAATCGGGACCCGGGGCAGCGTCCGGCCGTTCAATACCGGATACAACCAGACGTCATCGTGCGCCACCACGGGACCGCCGTCCTTTAAATGCAGTCGGCCCAAAATCGTCGTGGTTTCTTCCGGATATAACGTGTAGACCTTTTGCGGTAGGTCCACCACCAACTCCTGGTGAGGATAGACCTTAAACCCTGGCGTATTGGCCGTGGCCACCCCCACCCCGTTGGCGGACTGGAACACACTCAGGTGCGGGGCAACGTCGGTCACGGCAGCAACGTCTCTGACGGTCCCTTGCAATGTCAGATGGGCCGTGGGCTGGTGCTGGGTCAACGTCCCCAAAGGTAAGGACTGATGTCCGTGTAACTGGTCGGCGGTCAACGGCGTGCGGGTCCCAGTCCCGTCAGTCACGGTCCCGGTCGTAAAGTCGAGGTGCTCCGGTAAATGCAGCTTACCCTCTAAACGTTCCCAGGCCTGTTTGCCCCCTAAATAGGTCAATTGATAATCCAACTCGACCTGCTCGCCACTGTGGATGCGGTCGCCGTCTTGAATCACCGTCCCCCGGGTCCGATTCGTCAGCGTCGCCGTGGCCGTCGAGTTCACCAGGTCCGGGACATTCTCGAAGACCACCAGATTATTGGCGGCGTGGGCTCCCGTGGCGCCAGTAAAGCCCCAGCGAACCTTTCCCGTGTGCTGCGGGTCAATGATCCGTTGGTCGATGGTCACGGTCCGCCGCTCAGCTTTCACCAACTGCGATTGGTCGTTAGCGTCCCGGTCTGGCTGTTTATCATTATAACTATAGGTCATCTGGCTCTTCTGAGCGTCCCACTGCAACGTCACGTGGTGCCACTGACCATCCGCCAGTAACGGCTGGCCAGAATTAGCCGCCTGAATCAGACCCCGATGCTGCATCTTCGCGTAGTAGTTTTTCTCAAAAATCCACTTCCGGTTCAACACCATGGTGTAGCTGCTAGCCTGCGCCGGATAATTCACCGCAATGTGCGCGGCCGTTAAGTCGTGGTCGAAGGACCCCGCAACACCCGGCTGTTCGGAACCGTTCACGAAGGTGTCGAATTCCAGCGCCCAACTTCTTTGAATGGCGCTGTCCGCAATATTTTGTGCCGATGAATTCCAACGGTCAAAGTCCACCCCCCAGACCCCCAGCGTCTCGCCAGACGTCCGGTTACCGGGGAACTTGGGCTTGGCCTGCAGCCCAACCGGGTCGTTTTGCAACACAAACGCCATCCCGTCGGCCACCCGATAACCGTCCCGGTCCTGATCAAAGTACATCCACATCGATACCTGCTGGTCGCGGGTCAAGTCGAAGTAATTGGCCTCCGTCGACCAGATGGCCCCAAACTGGTTAACGTCATCGGTCACCACCACCGCCTGTGTCAAGGGGTTAGCCGTCTCCTTAACCCGCGAAACGTTCCCCTGAGCTCGTCCGGGAGTAAAGACCCCGTCCAACTTGATTCCCTGCGGTGCCTGGTCTAGTGCCTGATTCAGGGTCGCCCCCTGGGCCCGTACTGGTGCTAGGCCCAGAATCACCCACGCCGCCAGAATCACCAGCCACCCCAGCCGCCATTGCCACTGTTGCATGCCCTGCTTCCTCCTTCGCTAAAGTTTGTCGCTTAAATTTTAGCAAAGTTAACTGTACACAACCAAGTTGGAGCAATTTTTAAATGTGAGCCCACTTAAACTGACCAGAGCATCCGGATCACGAAAAAAAGACCGCGCGACAATCGGTCGCACGGCCTTCCTCAACTATCGTTTAAAGTTTTGCGGTCAGTTCAACATCCGGGTACTTGTCTTGGAACCAGCGTTCTGCAAAGCGGTTCTCGAACAAGAAGAGCGGGTTACCCTGGCTATCCTTGACCAGTAGATTCCGGGAAGAAGACATCCGTTCGTCTAATTGGTCAGGGTTAATCCACCGGGCCGTCTTCTTGCCCATCGGTTCCATGATAACTTCCGAATTGTATTCGTTCTGCATCCGGAACTGGAAAACTTCGAACTGGAGTTGCCCCACGGCCCCCAGAATATAATCGCCCGTGGTGTAGGCGGTGTAGAGCTGGACGGCCCCTTCTTGAACCAGTTGGTTGATCCCCTTATGGAACGACTTTTGCTTCATGACGTTCTTGGCGGAGACCCGGACGAACAGCTCCGGCGTAAATTGCGGCAGCTTCTCGAACTTCACGGCCGGCTTTCCGGTATAGATGGCATCGCCAATCTGGAAGTTCCCCGTATCGTAAAGCCCGATAATGTCGCCAGCCACCGCCGTTTCCACGTTTTCCCGCGTGTCAGCCATGAATTCCGTCACGTTGGATAGACGCAGCTTCTTGCCGGTCCGTTCTTGGATCACGTCCATCCCCCGGTCGAACTCACCCGAGCAGATCCGCACGAAGGCGATCCGGTCCCGGTGATTGGGGTTCATGTTGGCTTGAATCTTGAAGACGAAGCCTGAGAACTCCGGATCGGTCGGTTGAATCTCCCGGTCGCCATCCGCCGTCTTGTGTTCCGCCGGCTTCGGTGCGTATTCCAGATAGGTTTCCAGGAACGTCTGGACCCCAAAGTTGGCCAAGGCTGACCCAAAGAAGACCGGTGTCTGGTCCCCGCTGGCAATCTTGTCGGCGTCAAAGGGGTTCCCGGCTTCCTCAATCATTTCCATACTGTCACGTGCTTCGGTGTAAAGGCCATCGTCTGCCAAGTCACTGGCCACGGCCAAGTCACCGTCATCGTTTAGCGGCAGGTACTGCCGGTCCTCGGCGTCCTTCCGGTACAGGGCAACCCGGTGATGGTACCGGTCGTAGAGGCCCTTTAACTCTTTCCCCATCCCGATAGGCCAGTTCATGGGGTAGCCTTCGATGCCCAAGACATCTTCCAGTTCCGCGATCAAGTCTAAGGGTTCCCGACCGTCCCGGTCCAGCTTGTTCATGAAGGTGAAGATTGGAATGCCCCGCATCTTACAGATCTGAAACAGCTTCTTGGTCTGCGGTTCGATCCCCTTGGCCGAGTCGATGACCATGACCGCCGAGTCGACGGCCATCAGGGTCCGGTAAGTATCTTCCGAAAAATCTTCGTGTCCTGGCGTATCCAGGATGTTGATGCGCTTGCCTTGGTAGTCAAATTGCATCACGGAACTCGTGACTGAGATGCCCCGCTTCTGTTCAATTTCCATCCAGTCGGACTTAGCAAAGTTCCCACTCTTGCGGGCCTTGACCGTTCCGGCTTCTCGCACGACGCCCCCGAACAGCAGTAACTGTTCGGTAATGGTGGTCTTCCCGGCATCGGGGTGAGAGATGATGGCAAACGTCCGGCGTTTGTCGACCGCCGCGGCTAACTGATTATCACTCATAGTATTTCCTCGCAAATCTTAGTTTAGTTCTGACCCCCACTGGGGCAGGTTAAGTTCTGATACCTGGTTTAGCTGAAATCCGGCCGTTGCAGGTTCGCCCAACGGCCGGTCATGTCGATTTAACACAGCGCTTTGATTTTACCACATTTACCCCGACAATTCACGGTTCCTTTCCGTCAGACGCGAATTAGTGGTATGATTAAAAAATGAATTCTATTAGAAAATAGGTGAACAACTATGTTGGCGAGTACGGAAGCCATCCTAATTGAAGTGCTTTTTAGTCTCGGCGCCCTGATTGCGCTAGGCGGTCTGATCGCCCTAGTGTGGACCAAGCGCCACCGGCGGCCCTTTCGACCAGCCATGACCGTGATCATCTGCGGGGTGGGAATCGTGGTGATCGCCAGTCTGTTGAACGTCCTCTTGTTCAAGACCTACGCGGGTGTCCGGGTTAAGAAGAATCAGTACTACGAAATTACCAGTCTGACCACGAACATGCACGCGTCCTTAGCGGGCAGTCAGGCGCCCCATCAGCCGGTCAGTCCCCAAGCTAAGAAGGCCAGCCGTAACGTGACCTACTTAGTCGACCACACGGGTCAATCCAAGCGGTCCCAACGACTCGCCGCAGCGGCCCAACGGCAACTGACCCAGCATACGACCCCTGATATTCACTTGGTCAAGCACAACTACCGGCTGATTCTCGACCAGTACTTTGCAACGGTCACCCACTCGACTAAGGCCCAGACCCACTTGCGTACCCACGCCTACCGTCACGCAACGCAGGGGCCCCTGAAAAAGTAACCGCAACTAACCACTGGGCACCACGTCACTGAGCCACAAAACTTTACAACTCACAAAAGCCCCTGGCCTCAACCGGAAACATCCGTTGACACCAGGGGCTTTTGTGTGGCGGTGAGGATGCTTAAAAGTCCATTCTCCACAGAAGTCATCCGCCTTACCGGACGGCCAGACAAGGCTGGAACGCCGTGGGCACAACTTAAAGCCCAAAGTGCAGGTCTTCAAGTTTGGCCTTTTCCTAGGCGAGCTGAAAAACGCTCACCAAGGAAAATTTCACGGCTGAGCCTTGTCTGGCCGTCCTCTCGGCTTACAATCGTGTAACCATATCGAGATACGATTTGCCAACAGACTGTGATTTCCATATTGTTGACGACCATGATCAGTTAAAACAACTCATCCTAAACATGATAAAGTTACAATGGTCGTTTGTGTGAATAAAATTGTCAACCGTTTACAACATCAAGTGCATGATGACGCATGCCATTAATTTGAGGACTAATAGGGTCCGCTTGATTAGTTAGTTTTAACAATCCCACATGTTGATACTTCCAATTTTAAACGTCAGAAAACGCTATTTTTGATACGCTCAATTTAGCCGTGAGGGCGGTTCTGAAGGGGCTCAGTGGTGTCATTTGGGTTATTCGGGGTTCTTTCCCGGATTACCCAAAGGCCGAGCTTGAAGACCTGGCACTTTCAGGGCTTCAAGTCGTGCCCACCACGTTCCAGCCCCTTCAGGACCAACCGGTAAGGCGAATACTTTCACAATTTGCCCTTGACTAAACGCAGGAAAGGAGCCTAGGACAAGACGCCCAGACTCCTTTCTTAATGATAACGATACGGTGCTGAAACGTGCGACCAACGGCAGCCAGCTCCGCCTAACCCCGTAAGCCAGACAATCCAACCCCAGGATTATCCAGCTTACGACGTGAATGCTCACTGGCTAACCGCCTTTGGTCCCACTCTCCTTCTCTTAAAAATTACCCATTCTTTTCGATTTGTTGAACCACGTAGTTCACGACCTTCAGGGAACTTAGCCCGTCGTCGATTGCACAGAAGCGGTGGTAGAAGTCCATGAACTTCTGGTTGTGACTCATGTCCGGCGTCTGGAGCTTCTCACCGATCATGGTCAACAGTTCCGACTCGTCATGGGCAATGTCACCCGGCAAGTCCTTCTCGTAGTCTAGGTAGAAGCCCCGGAGTTCATCCTTGTACATGTGGTAATCGTACGGGTAGAACAGAATCGGCCGCTTCAGGTAAGCGTAATCGAAGAACACGGACGAATAGTCGGTGATCAGCATGTCACTGACCAGGTACAGGTCGGAGATGCTCGGGTGGTTGGACAGGTCATACACGAAGTCCTCATACCCACTGATGTCTAGGGCGTTCGAAATCAGGTAGTGCATCCGAAGAACCAAGACCGCGTCATCCCCGAACTTCTGCTTGAAGTCATCCAGGGAGAACGGCAACTCGAAGGTGTACTTTCCCTTCTCCGCGAACTGGTTATCCCGGTAAGTCGGCGCGTAGAGCACGACCTTCTTGCCCAACGGAATTCCCATCGCTTGCTTTAAGGCCACGATGTCTTCGGGCGAACTGTTGATCAGTTCATCGTTCCGCGGGTACCCGACCTTTAAGATTTGGTTGTTAAAGCCAAAGGCCGACCGGAAAATCTGCGTCGAGTAGTCGTTAGGTGAGACCAACGCATCCCAGCGGTTGGCCTCCCGGACGAAGTTGGCGTGGTACTTGACCGTAGTGGTCCCGGGCATCGAGACGTTTTCGATGTCCAGCCCCAGCTTCTTCAACGGCGTCCCGTGCCAGGTCTGAATGTACGTGACGTAGTTCGGCTTCTTGACCCAAGCTGGGAAGCGCGCGTTACTGATCCAGAAGGTCGCCTTTTCCAGCGTCCGGACCCACTTGGCCGTTCGCCGCACCACAAACGGAATCCCGTTTTGCTTACAGAACTTCTTCTGCGACCGGTCGATCGACCAGACGAACTTGAAGCCCGGATACAGCTGTGTGAAGAGCTGGTAGATGGCGTACGGCGAGTCGCTGACCTGCCGTCCCCCGAAACTTTCGAAGATTAACGTTGGTTGGTCGTAAGCCCGGTGTCCGCGCTTGAAGAGCCGGCGCATGTAGACTAAGTTGACCTTCTCCATCAAGACACTCAGCAGCTTCGTGGCACTCCCCGCCTTGCTTGGCAGGTGGCCTAAGCGTTGCGGCAAGCTCGGTGCCGCCATCTCACGAATCCGAATTCCGTTGTTGTAACGCTTCTCGAGGACCACCAACCGGTGCTGGTCGGTAATGGTCTGGGTGACTTGCCCGGCTAAGGACTTCCCTAAAACGACCCGTTGATCCAGGTCTTGGCCCTCAAACGTTGAGCGGATGTACAACTCCTGGGTGCTGTTCGCCGCCAATTCGTTCAACGGAATCGTCGCACTGAACAGTCCGTGGAGCCCCATCTTGGCGATTGGCCACTCCGCAAAGCTCCCCGCGCTTTCGTTCTTCAAGACCAGCCGCTGGTGTTCAATCCGCTGATTATTCAAGCGGTTGGGCCCCGTGATCTGCAGCTGGTTATCCTGTAAGTTGATGGCGCTGATGGTGAACTCAGCGGCAGGTTGTTGCGTATGCAACTTAAAGAGCGCCATCCCGTTGGCGTCGCTGTTCAGTTGGTAGAAACTGGTCAGGGTCAGTTGGTGCCGGTCACTCAAGTATTCACTCTCGACCTGAATCAATCCCCGGGTCGCGTCCTGTTGAATGTTCAGGTAGAGTTCCCAGCTGAACTCACTCAGCTCGCTATTGGGGACCTGTAAGTCGTTGGCGTCGATGCGCAACCGGACCACGCGGGAGTTAACCACCCGGGTGATTGGGACGGTCACCGTTGCCTGAGTCTGCTTCTCGAGGAAGGTCACCATCAGGTCGTCGAACGGTTCCGGCACGTCGATCAGTTCGAATTCCAGTTCTTGTAGGTTCTTTTTATGATGTAATCCAGATAAAATCGCACGCACGATGAGATAACTCCTTAGTAATTAAAGATCAGCTGGTGAGGCATCCGGGCCGACATGATCGGGTTCACGGCTAAATCAATGTACAACCGCGTCTCGGTGGTCATCACCCGGTCTAGGACCGTCTGATAGTAGGCAAATACGTCGGTGAAGCGGTGGTAGGTCGCGTAGACCAAGACCCCGTAATAGGTCTCCGGTGCGTTAATGACCTCCGTGTGGTCAATGCCGTTGGCCGCTTCGGCGCGGGTCCGTTGTCGCTGCGTCATATGCGCATCGATCACGGCCTGCTTGGCGTTACTAAAGGCCGTCTCACTCAACGCCGACGTACTGCCTAAGTTGTAGACGTGTTCGATCATCCGCTGGTGCCGGACGAACCGTAAGGCCGCCTGCCCCTGATTGTTCAACAGGTAGCTGGTAGTCGGGACGCCGCCCTCTAGGTGGGTGACGCCGACCACGTTACCTTGGGGGCCAAAGGTCTCAATCTGTGCGACTTGGTCTTCCTGGTAGAGACGCAGGGCCATCGGCGTCTCGTCGTTTTCCTGCCGCAACTCCGCCACCAAGTGCCCGTCCTTTAAGTACCGCTTGACCTGTTCCTTTTGGTCCGCGAAGAGCCGTTGGTCGTAACCCGACAGGTCGACGGCGCCCCGCTCCTGGTCGGTCAGGGCCAAGCCAGGCATCTCAGCGACCATATCAGCTAAGGTCACCACCTCAATGTTCGCTAACCGAGCATCTTCTTGGCCTAACCGCTGAATGAACTGCCGGACCGCCCAATTCTGCTCGAAATCAACCAAGGCGACCAAGACCTTTAACGGCACTTGGTACTGCGCGGCCTGCTTGAGTTGCTTGGTAAAGTTCGGCTTATGTAAGCCCTCCAGAGATGTCACTAAAAATATAATCTGCTGCACGGTGTTTGCCTCCATATTCGCGCCCTTATGAAAAAATCCCTAGTCGCTGACTAAGGATTGCCTCATCACGTTACTTGTCTTCCTTCCAGTCGTCAGAATCCGTCAGACCTAAATCGTGCTTGATCTTGGTCGTGGAGATACCTTCCGTCCGTGGTAAGTAAACGACTTCACAGTAGTCCTTCAAGAAATCAAACTTGCCCTTCCAATCGTCCCCCATCACAAAGAGGTCGATGTTGTTTTCTTGAACGTCTCGAATCTTTTGGTCCCAGTTATTTTCTGGAATCACGTGGTCCACGTACCGAATCGCTTCCAAGATGTACTTCCGGTCTTCATAAGACGTGTAGGCGCGCTTCCCTTTGATTGCGTTAAACTCATCGGTCGAAACGCAGACCGTTAAGTCGTCACCCATTTCCCGGGCCCGCTTTAACAACCGCACGTGTCCTTTATGAAGTAAATCGAATGTCCCATACGTAATTACTTTTTTCATTTTAAGTTGGGCGTCCGTCACTAACCTTAACGCCCATACCTCCTTTAGCTTTCGTCATCTAAATCATCAATGCCAGCCCGTGACGCGATTTCCTGACGCCTGCGCTCGACTGGGCGGTTCTCTAGGCTAGGTCGCGTTCATGAACGCTCTAGCCACTACCTTTCGCCGCCGGCCACCAGCTTCCGGCCAATCAGTGGCCGGCTAGTGGTCAACAGGTGAAAAAATCCAATAACAAAATAAATAGTAGCATATTCAGCGGTCACGTCAACTTATAACCGCAAACGTTAGTCATTTCTTGAGAATCTCGCGGTCAGACGCCACGGGATGTTCTAGTTGCCAGATGGAATAGAGGTACTGAACAATGGTCTTGACCACCGCATACAGCGGAATCGCCAAGATCATCCCCAGCAGCCCCGCGATATTGCCCGCTGCCAACAGGATAATGATAATCGTTAAGGGGTGAATCTGCAACGACCGACCAATGATGTTGGGGTAGACCAGGTTGCCATCCACTTGCTGGACGATGACCACCACCACGATCACGTAAATGACCATGTTGGTACTGATGGTGAAGGCCACGATGATTGCCGGTAGGATTCCCAGATAGGGCCCCACGTACGGAATCAAATTGCACAGGCCCGCAAAAACGCCCAACAGCAACGCGTACTTCTGGCCGATCACCATGTAGCCCACGCCCGTAAAGGTCCCCACGAACAGGCACTCGACGATTTGACCGCCAATGTAGCGGGCAATCGTGCTGTTCATGCGCTTCAGCAGCTCCATGGTCTGGTCGGCGTGCTTGGCCGGCAGCCATTTGCGAATCGCCGGCATCAGCTTCTCCCCATCCTTGAGCATGTAGAATAGCATGACCGGGACGGTCACAGCCGTGACCGTCACACTGGTCACCGTCCCAATCAGGCTGCCGATACCCGTGGTCAGCCCGGTCACGAACGTCTCAGCATACTTGCTGAAGGCCGCTTGAATCTGGTCGAGGTACTTGGTGAAATCAATCTGCTTGAGCCACGGGTGTCGCGCCGCGTCCTGTAAGACCGCCTCGGTTGACCGGGCAAAGTCGGGGATGTTACCGATCAGGTTGGTCACCTGGTTCACCAACCGGGGCACCACCCAAGCCGCACCGTACGCCAAGACCGCCAATAACAGCACGAAGACCACGGCAACGGCCCCCGTCCGGTTGAAGTGGACCCGCCCCCAGTGAACGCGCTCTAAGAAGCGGACAATGGGGTTCAGCAGGTAGAACAGAACACCGGACAATAAGAGCGGCGTGAAGACCGTGGAGAGAAACACCCCAATCGGCGAAAACAGGAAGCTGATCTGCGTGCACACCCAGATCAGCGTCGCTACAATCAACAGTTCTAGCGACCAAAAGATCAGTCGCGAATCGTTAGCCCACTTCACTGCGCACACCTCCTTCAAAAAAAGGAGCCAGCCACGATGGACTGGCCCCTAGTGGTACGGAAGACAACTCTTACTGGTCCATGCCGACCTTCCTAATGGGAACGCCGCAAGAGCTCTTGGTAACGTTGGTACCATAGATCAACGTACGCCTGGGAAAACGGGCCCTTATGATGATTGATCCAGTCGACCAACGTCAACACGTTCGCCTTCAAGATCCGGTCCGTCTCTGGTCCGTAATGCCAGCGGTGACTGAAATCTTCATACTCATCAACGTCGAGTAAGCGTTTCTCGCCATCCGGGAACACCTTAACGTCCAGGTCGTAGTCAATGTACTTCAACGCTTCTTTGTCCAGGACATAGGGGGATGCCAGATTACAGTAATACGACACGCCGTTGTCCCGAATCATCGCCACGATGTTGAACCAATAATGCTTGTGAAAATAAACGATGGCGGGTTCTCGGGTCACCCACCGACGCCCGTCGTCCTCAGTGACCAAGGTATGGTCATTGACGCCAATCAGAGCGTTTTCGCTTGTTTTGAGTACCATGGTATCGCGCCAAGTTCGATGCAAACTTCCATCATGCTTGTAGCTTTTGATCGTAATGAAGTCGCCTTCCTTAGGTCCTCTAGCTTCGCGCGTCATGTCTAAACCCTACTTTCTAAGTAACGGGTAACTTTAAAAAATTCATTCAATATTATACCAGATTCAAGGGTATTAATGAATACCTTTCCCGTAATCCCAACAAAGACATTGGGGTTCCGTTCGGATTTTTGGTAAACTAAAGAGAAAATGAGGTGACTAACATGGCACAAGCATCCCTAGCAAGCTTCGAACCCCTGATTCCTAAAGTCGCCGACCTCCTGGCCGACGACCCGACCCTTCAAGCGTTCTTCCAGAACCTGACCCCCGGGTACCAACGCGAATGGGCCCGGTTCATCTTCGGGGTCAAAGCCCAAGCGACCCAGCAACGCCACATCGCCAAGATGCGCGAAGTCTTTCAAGCCGGCTACAAGTCCAAACGCGCCTACGACAGCCGGCCCAAAGCTTAGGCTTTTCCCAGTGGCTCATCAAAAAGGTCCCGCTCCCGTCAAATGACAGGAACGAGACCTTTTTTCGTGGAGCTCCCTTATTTACTAGTCAGTTGTCCCGCTTCCAGCATGTTCCAAATCTGCACGGCGGGCGTCTGGGCCAGTTGATTCTGCCGGTAATAGTTAGTCAAAAGAACCACACCGTCTTGGCCATCCTTACTCAGTAAGGCCGT
The DNA here is from genome assembly GCF_032197885.1 of Levilactobacillus namurensis. Classification (NCBI taxonomy): domain Bacteria; kingdom Bacillati; phylum Bacillota; class Bacilli; order Lactobacillales; family Lactobacillaceae; genus Levilactobacillus; species Levilactobacillus namurensis. The sequence goes on from NZ_CP134159.1 coordinate 1,816,431, forward strand.
GGCTTCGTAACCATAAGCTAGGCCGTGGACCCGAATGTAACCAGGTTGGATGTAATCGCCACCCCCATAAGTGGAGGCACTCCCCGGCGTTAACAGCGTGTTCACGTCCGCTTGTGGGTACAGTTTGCCTTGTAACATGTTACGTTCACCCAAATACAAGTCGCGTGCCGACATGTAGACTTGCCCGGTCCCGAATTGGTAGTACATCGACGTCCGGGATTCAAAGTACCGGTGGGCGTAGTTCGGCACCACGTCACTGACGTTTTGGTTCTTGTACCCCAAGGCTTCATCAGCTTGATGGTTCATCTTAAAGACGAAGCCCGTATGGGTCAATCCCCACGGTTGAATGATATTTTCCGTGAAGTATTGCCGGTAGCTTTGCCCGCTGACTTGCTGGATGATCCCCGCAATCAGCATGTAGTTCACCGGTGAGTACTCCCAGCGGCCAATCTTGCTGGGCGTGCTGATCACGTGTTGTAACACAAACTTGATCATTTGATTTTCATTGGTCAGCTTATTCGGGAAGGCTTCTAGGTACAAGCCACTCTTCATGTCCAACATGTCCCGCAGCGTAATCTCCTGGGCCCCCGTGATTTGCGGGTAGTACTTGGCCAACTTATCCGTCAAGGCCACCTTATTCTCCGCGACCAGCTTCATCAACAGGCCCGCCGTAAAGGACTTCTGTACCGAAGCCAACTGATAAACGCTATTGGCGTTATTCTTCCGCTGCAGGGTCGCATCCGCGTACCCGAAACCCTTCTGGTAGATGGGTCGGTTCTGATGCACCACGTAAGCCGTGCCCACGAACCGGTTAGCCCGCAAGATAGCATCGATTTTACGCGTTGCCGCCGTGGTCTTGATCTTCGGCGTGGCCTTGCGCTTAGGCTGGGCGCGCTTCTTAGGCTTGACTTGACTCACGGAACTGCTGCTGACCTTAGCGACCTTGACCGGGTCACTCTGCGCCTGACTGTTCATCCAATACATTAACCCACTGCCCAGTCCTAAAGCTAGAACCAAGGCGACGACAAAAATCCCCACTTTTGTCTTCATTTTAGACTCCCCCTGTCTAGGTGACATCGTTCAATCACGCGAACCCCACGCCAGTGTTCGGACCAATCTTGACTAACGCTAAATCAGTCGTGTCACCGGCTTTAACGTATCGTTATACGACCATGCCGAGATTACGCGTCTTGGGTATCCAGTTGTTCCAACCAACCGTCGATATCGTCTAAGCCAAACCCCTTGCGATACAGGGCCTGCTTGGTCTTATAGCGCCGATCGGACGTCCCCAACGTCCGGTACTTGTGCCAGAGCTTCTCCCCCTGCTTCGCGAGTAACGCCTGCTGTTGCGCCGGATCGGGTTCCAAGCCCAAATCCGTGACCCACTGTTGGGCTTCGTCGCTGGCAAAGCCCCGGGTGATCAACCCCTGGCGAATCTTCTGCTCCTGCGTGTGGAACGCTTGGCGCTGATACCGTTTTGCTAGCTTCTGGGCGACTGCCATCCCCACGGTACGCCGTTCTGCGGCGGTGTAGAGTTGCAACGCGTCGTCCAGTGGTTGTTCCAAGACACCTTTTTGCCGGAGGTGCTGCCGAATAATCCGTGGGCCCTTGTCCCCGGTGCGCATCATGGTCCGCACGTAACTCGCGGCGTAATGGGCGTCATCTACCAGGTGCAATTCCGCCAGCCGGTCGATGGTCGCGTCGATGGTCTCAGGTGGGATCTCCAGGCTCACCAACTTGGTCCGGACTTCCTTTTCCGTGCGCAATTGCTGGGACAAGTAGTCCAACGCGCGGTTATACGCCTTGGCGACATCGTCTGCGGCGGTCAGCTTGGCTTCCAGGGCCTGGTCGATCTCCATGCCCTTGAACAGTTGGAAGTCGATCAGGACGTTCTCACTGACCGGAAACGCGTAATGACCGTCGACATAGATGTTGTATCGTCCGGCACGTTTCTGGGCTTGAATCATGGTAATTATGGCCATTTTTTCTTCCTCCTGTATGATCACCTGCTATTCTAGCAGGTTTCAGATTCTAGGGTCTGCTGATGACCCGTTATTGGTTAGTCGATTAACCCTTCGTTGGAAACAGCATGGTTCGCTCAAAAGGTTCCTAGTCACGATTCCTCTAGCCTGCTATAATTAATGGCAATCATGACCAATCCAAGGAGGAACTTTTATGTTGCGTGCTCACGTGGTTTTTGCCACCATCACCGGTAACAACGAAGACGTTGCCGACATCGTGACCGAAAAACTAGAGGACCTGGGGTGCCAGGTCACGGAAACTGAAATCTCTCAAACGGATGCTGCGGCCTTTCAACAGGCCGATATCTGTGTGGTCTGCCCTTACACTTACGATGAGGGCTCCCTTCCCGAAGAGGGACTCGACTTTTACGAAGACCTGCCCGGTTTAGATCTGTCCGGTAAGGTCTTTGGCGTGGCGGGCTCCGGCGACACCTTCTACGGCGAGAACTATAATACGTCCGTCGATAAGTTCGCGGCCGCTTTCGCCCAAACGGGGGCTAAGGCGGGGGCTACTAACGTCAAAATCAACTTGGAACCCGACCAGGATGCGATTACTCAACTTGACGCCTTTGCGACCCAACTGGTCCAAGCGGCGACGCGTTAACCCCCAGCTCCCCCACTGTAACACAAACACAATGGGCCGGCTGACGAGTAACGCTAAAGATTTGACAACGATTCAGCCCACTCAAGAGATGACAAACGGTCACGACTTATTGTCGCGACCGTTTTTTAGGCTCTGTTCACTCATTTTTCGGCTTATGTGCACGGCGGCGTAATAACGTCGGCAAGGCCGCCTGTTCCTCCGCCGGACCATCGACCAACTCCTGAATCGCGGCGTTCAATACCGCCCCAAACATCAAGATCATCCCCGTGAAGTCCAACCAAAACATTAACACGATGAAGGTCCCAATAGTCTTGTAACTATCGATATTGTGGGCAAAATACTTCAAATACAACGAGAACGCCTGCGAGAGGAGTAACCAACCGATGGTCGCGGTCAACGCCCCGGGCCAAACGAACCGCCACTTCAACCGTGCGTTGGGCACGAAGAAGAAGAGGATCATCAGGATCAGGAAAGTTACCACGAACGTCACCGGCCATTTCAAGGCGTTAACGTAGCTTAAAATCTGCGTGGGTAGGTTAAAAATAGGCGTCAGCTGTTCCAAGATGACCTGGCTAAAACTAAAGGCCAGCATCAAGGCAAACATCACTAAGATCAACCCGACCATCCAGAAAAAGGCCGCAATGCGGTTGACCATGGCGTTCTGGTTCCGCGCCACCCCGTAAGCCCGGTTCACGGTCCGTTGAAAGGCCGCGACCGCCCGGGAGGCTGACCAGATTGCGACGACCACCCCAATGGACAGGACGCCGCCACTCTGGCCATTCAGAAAGGAATGGATAATGGGCCGTAACATCTGGTAGATACTGGACGGGACGATGGGCTCCAGACCCGTCAGCACCGCATCCGTATCCACCTTGAGGTAGGGTAAGAGACTCCCAATTACCAGCAACGCGGGGAACAACGATAGCAACAGGTAGTACGCTAGGACCACTGCCGAATCAGACACGTTCGCCATCTTATAGTGGGCCAACACCGTGGTCACCACCCGCTTCAGCTGTTGCCACCGATTCCCTTTAGTCACGGCCAGCCCCCCCTTTGGTTAAAATGACCCGTAGTCTTCGGCAAACTTAAGCGTGCCGATCATCTTCTCTAGTGTCTTGCGACTGAACCGGACCCGTTTAGCCTGCCGGAACGTTTCGATAAAGGTTGCTAAATCGTGGTAGTTAGCGACCGCCGTACAATTATAGGCGTCGCGTGGATTCAGCTTAGTCTTGTTACCGACCACTAGCGAGTTACTGCGGTCGTAACGGTCATAGTAGTTGTAGTAGACCAGTGGTTTCACAAAGTCGATGATCCGGTCGTTCTTGTTCTCCAACTGCTTGTGCATGGTAATCTCACTGTTGATGTACCGGACCAATAGCTTGGAAGACAGTTCCGCCTGCGTCGCCGGGTTACTGATCCCCGTATGCAAGGTGACGGACCGCTTGTCACGCCCCTCTTGTTCCAGGCTCAGCGTGTACCCCTGCGTCAGCGATTCATTTTCTTCCGATAAGTTCGGCAGGAAGAACCGGTCCAACTGATTGGTCAACGCCTTGGTGGGGTCCTTCTCTCGACCCCGCAGGTTCACCGCGGAGAAGGCCGACAGGCTCGACGAAAAGATCTCATCGGATAGGTCGTGGAAGATCATCCCCCGCCAATACTTGCTTTCAACGTTGATCACCCCGAACGAGGTGACCAGCAGGTTATCAATCTGCATCACCCGCCAGGAATCGCCGTCATTCATCTCTTGTGTCACGGGATTCTTCACCTTGTTCGCAAAGTGGACGTTCCGCAGAATCTTATAGTCGAACCGTTCGTGATGTTTCAGTGCGTTCTGGTGAATCCCCCGCATAATTTCTGATAATTGTTCGGTCGTCTTAATCTCGGCCCGGTCGTATGCCGTCTCAGCCATTCAAATTGCCCCCATTAATTTTTCGTCATCTTTTCCTGAATCGCTTGTAAAATGTATTCCGCTGCGTGACCATCGCCATAAGGGTTCTTGGCTTGGGCCATCCGGTCGTAAGCTGCTGGGTCGTCCAGCAAGGTCTCCATGGCCTGCGTCACCTTCTTGGGATCTGTTCCGACTAGCTTCAGCGTCCCACTGGTGACCCCTTCCGGCCGCTCCGTGGTGTCCCGCAGGACCAGCACCGGCTTATTGAGCGACGGGGCCTCTTCTTGCACCCCACCAGAATCGGTCATGATCAAGTAGCTACGCGCCGCTAAGTTGTGGAAGTCGACCACGTCCAGCGGTTCGATCAGGTGAATCCGGTCCATCCCGTCGAGCTCCTGATGTGCGACTTTCTGGACCGCTGGACTCAAGTGTACGGGATACACCACTTCAACGTCATCGTGGGCTTCCACGACCTGCCGAATCGCGTGTAAAACGGCGTGCATGGGCGCCCCCTGGTTCTCCCGCCGGTGCATGGTCAATAGGATGACCCGGTGCCCGTCTTGAACCTCATCCATCACCGCATGGTGGTAGTCAGCGTTCACGGTCTGCTTCAACGCATCGATCGCCGTATTCCCGGTCACGTAAATGTCATCGTCTGGATGGGCCTGCTTCAAGAGGTTCTGGCGGGACAATTCCGTCGGCGCAAAGTACAGGTCACTTAAAATATCCGTTAATTGCCGGTTCATTTCTTCCGGATACGGCGAATATTTCTGCCAAGTCCGTAAACCTGCCTCCACATGGCCTAGCATGGTCTGGTGATAGAAGGCGCTGACACTGGCCGCAAACGTGGTGGTGGTATCGCCGTGGACTAAGACGATGTCCGGTTGCACTTGGTCTAACACTTGGTCCAAATGGTCGAGTACCCGCGTCGTGATGCCGCTCAGCGTCTGGTTGGGCCGCATGATGTTCAGATCATAGTCCGGGTGAATATGGAAGATTTCAAGCACCTGATCCAACATTTCCCGATGTTGGGCCGTGACCACCGTGACCGGCGTGAATTCCGTCGGTCGCTGCTGCATTGCTAAAATGATGGGGGCCATCTTGATGGCTTCTGGCCGGGTCCCAAAAACGGTCATTACTTTTATGGGTTTCGTCATGTTTTCCCTCCGTTAGATATGATTACCGTTAATTATAGCAGATACGCTCGTATCATGGGCTAAATCCCCCACTTTCTGCGCAAAACTCACCCCGATTTTTCACGTCTGTTGCGTCACCATAACGCGTCTAACGGCGACTTAGGTAGCGTCAAGAATCTTGTGTAAATGAAATGCCTTCGTACATATAATATGTATCTAACTTAAATAAATGATGCTTCCAAGGTGTCCTGTAGTCCTTTGAACCCTCGGTGGATCCGCTTCAGAGACTTCTCGTTATAAACATTAAACTGAGAAACCAGGAAGCGATCCAGTGAATCTTCCGTTGGAAATTGTTCTTTGTGGTGGGTGGTGCGCTTGAGATGCTTATTAAAGTTCTCAATCAGGTTAGTGGAGTATAGTGATTGCCGGATAGCTGGTGGAAAGTCCATGAAAGTGAGTAAATTCGGCATTTTAAGCAGATCTTTGATTAATTTGGGATAGGTCTGATGCCAGTTGTTGGCGAACTCATTCAGTTTCAGTTCGGCTGCTTCACGGTTGGCGGCCCGATGAACTTGTTTAAAGTCACTGATCACGGCCTTGCGGTCTTTCACACGAACTTTGTTCATCAAATTACGCCCAACATGAACCAGGCAACGTTGTCGTTTAGCTTTGGGAAAATGCCGATTTAAGCCTTCATCCAAACCAACTAAACCATCGGCCACAAACAACAGCACATCTTTGACACCTTGCTTAATCAGGGTTCCCAGCAGTTCAGTCCAGATTCCAGTCGATTCCGTTGGCGCCACTTGGTAGTTCAGCACTTCTTTCGTACCATCTGGACGAATGCCAATCGCAATATGAACGGCTTCTTTTTGAACGGTATCCCGCTTTAACGGCAAGTAAGTGGCATCTAAGAAGATGGCCGCATATTGTGAAGCCAGTCGCCGTTGCTGGAAAGCTTGAACCTGTTCATTGACGGCTTTAGTCATGTTGGAAACCGTGGCTTTGGAGTAGTGAGCACCGTACATTTTCTCAATGAGTTCGGCAATTTCAGCAGTGGTAATTCCCTTGGTATACAACTGAATGACCGTTGTTTCTAAATTATCACTGTGCCGACCGTAGGCTGGCAAGGTATGATTTTCAAACCGGCCATTGCGATCTCGAGGAATGGTTAAGCTAAGTTGGCCGTACTTCGTATCAAACGAGCGCTCATAACTGCCGTTGCGGTTATTACCAGTGTTAATCCCAGCGTATGAGTAGCGTTCGTAACCCAAAAACTCTGCCAATTCGGTTTGAAGCAGCTGGTTAATCGCAATTTCGAGGTGGTGACGAAAAACTTCGTCCAAATCTTGCTTTTGGGCTAGTGCAGCGATAATTTCTGTGGTAAGTTCATTCATGGGGAATGCCTCCTGTGATGTTTTCTGTGGTTACTAAATATCATAAGGGAAGGCATTCCCTATTTCTATACAATTCAGAAATCTTTTATGCATTTACACAAGATATTTTACGCTCTCGCGACTTAACTAAACCCCTTTGTTCGGGAATTGTCATGGCTATTCCCCCCTGTTTGCTGTAAAATTAAGCGTGTATGAAAGGAATGTCTAATTATGAAAAAAGTTAGCTTAGTCGTTCCTTGTTATAACGAGGAGGAGTCTATTCCACTATTTTTCCAAACCGTTAGCAAGGTGATCGACGCCATGAACTTGCCGACGCCCACCATTGTCCCGGAATACATCTTCGTGGACGACGGCTCATCGGACAACACTCTGGCGGAGATGAAGGCCCTGCATGAAGCCCACCCTAAGACCGTTCACTACCGCTCATTCTCCCGGAACTTCGGGAAGGAATCTGCCTTAGCTGCCGGGCTCCAAGCGACCACCGGGGATTATGTGGCCGTGATGGACGTGGACCTGCAGGACCCCCCAGAATTGTTACCTAAGATGGTTAAATTAATCGAAGAGGACGGGTACGACTGTGTCGGGACCATCCAGAAAGACCGGCGGGGTCAAAGCCGTATCCGGGCCTTTCTCTCATCGAGCTTCTACCGGGTCATCAATCACCTCTCCGATGTCCGGATCGAACCCAACGCGCGTGATTACCGGTTGATGACGCGCCAGTTCGTCAACACGGTGCTTGACCTACCCGAATTCAACCGGTTCTCCAAGGGAATCTTCAGTTGGGTCGGCTATAAGACCACTTACCTGACCTACGAAAGTCAACCTCGGGCGGCCGGAACCACGCACTGGAACATGCGTCAGCTCTTTTCCTACTCAATTGAGGGCATCATTGATTTCTCCAACGCCCCGCTGCGGCTGGCCACTTGGGTCGGAAGTATTTCGTTCTTCCTGTCCCTGATTGGTCTCATCTTCGTGGTGGTCCGGGCACTGACCAACGGCGGCTCATCCGTCGCGGGCTGGCCGTCACTAGTGGTCATTATTCTCCTGATTGGCGGAATTCAGCTCTTCTGCCTGGGTATCCTGGGTCAATACATCAGTAAAATCTACCTGGAAACCAAGCACCGACCGAAGTACATCGTTCGCGAAGAAAAGTAATCCGCACCATTTCACATTCCTAAGGCCTTCATGGGCTTTAGGGATTTTTTAGTTGTTGGGTCCTTATCTACCAGATTAGTTAACATTGTCCTAGCCAGCGCCTTACCGGCTAATCCATCGTCACCCTTTCTGCTCACCTACAGCTACCTTCTCCCAACCAGTACGACATGAACAACCATACAACGATTCAAAATCCAACTTGAAACTAAAAGTAGTTTGCCAGCGAGTCTTAGAATCGTAAGCTGGATAATCCCAGAATTGTCAGTCAAGACGAAGGCAACCTAATTGGTTAACGATGCCTAGCGTAGCCCTGTCTGGCCGCCCGGCAAGGCGCTGATCCACACAACCCTTTTGTCCTACGGTGCAGCCAAGTAAAAAAGGACCACCCCACGGGGTAGTCCTTTGCTTAGTTGTTTAGTGGAACAACATATTCATTAACAGAACCATCAGCAGACCGACAATCGAAATCACCGTTTCCAACGTGGTCCAGACCTTGAACGTATCCTTGACACTCAAGTCAAAGTATTCAGAGAACATCCAGAAACCAGCATCGTTAACGTGTGAAGCAGCTAATGAGCCGGCCCCGATAGCTAAGGCAATCATGACTGGGTCGGCACCTAAGGTGTGCATCAACGGTGTAATCAATCCGGCGGCAGTCATCCCGGAGACCGTTGCGGACCCCAGTGAGACCCGTAAGATCACCGTAATCAACCAAGCCAACACGATTGGTGACATCTTGGAGCTAGACATCAAGTCTTGAACGGCTTTCCCGACACCACCGTCAATCAGCACTTGCTTGAAGGCGGACCCACCGGCGATAACCATCAGTAACATGGCAATCGACTTGATAGCGGATTCCAAAGTCCCACTGATTTGCTTCATCGAACGGCCCCGGTGAATCCCCATGGACCAGATAGCGAACAGTAAGGCAATGACCATCGCGATGACGGGGTTCCCGACCATCGTGATCACGGCATCCAATCCATGCGGATTCTTCGGTGCCGTTCCGCCGTTAGCGACCATTTGGTAAATCGTCGCTAAGGCCATAAAGACCACTGGGAACAGGGAAGTCAAGACAGACATCCCAAATCCTGGGGTTTCCTTTAAGTCGAATTCCTTCACTTCACCGAAGGCAGGTAAGGACTTCTTGACCACGAACAATTCGGGACTGAACTTCTTGATGACCCGCGTCCAGATAGGACCCGCAACGATCACACAAGGAATCGCCACGATGATCCCGATTAACAGCATTTCCCCCACGTTGGCGCCCAAGGCCGTTGCAACGGCGGTTGGCGATGGTTGTGGTGGTAAGAATCCTTGCGTCGCCGAGAGGGCCGCGGCCATCGAAATCCCCAGATAGAGGAATGGCACGTCGGCTTCCAGCGCAACGGCGAACACAATTGGCGTAACCAGAACTAACCCGACTTCGAACAACAGGGAAATTCCGATCATAAACGAGGCAATCACGATAGCAACTTGCAACCGTTTCTTCCCGAAGACGTTGATCAGCGTTCGCGCGATCCGGTAAGAACCCCCTGCGTCAGAAACTAGTCGGCCAATCATCGCACCAAATCCAAAGACGATGATCAGCTCACCCATTGAGCTACCGATCCCATTTTTAATGGAATCCGCAATATTAGCGGGGTTCATCCCCAGTCCTAATGCAACTAAAATGGACGTCGCAATTAGGGAAACAAAGGTGTTTAACTTCACCCGAATAATCAGGAAAAGCAGAAGTAAAATACCCAAAAGCAAAATCACAAACTGCATATTCTTTTTCTCTCTTTTCTTATGCTCGATTCTGATAAAATCAATCTGCCGAAATTAATTTCAATCACTTTGCATAAGGCCTATTGTATGAAACTTTTTTTCGGGATTCAAGCGTTTACCTGAATATAATTTTCAATTTTATTATGAAAGCACCGTGAAAACGTTACCGGACAATCATTACAGAGATTGGAGAATATTTTGCCATATAGGCCGCCTGACTCCCAAAATATTTACGAACGCCACCCTTGGACAACGATCCTACGACCAATAAATCGGGTTTGACGGCAGGAATAATTGACTTAACAATCGTTTCGCCAGGGTCGCCTTCCCCAATCACGACTTTGACGTCGGTCAGTCCGACCCGTTCGGCCAGATCCTTGTACCGTTGTAAGTGGTCGTACAGGTCGTCGCGCTTTCCGTGCACGTAATCCTTGCTGAGGGCCTGGTAAATGTTCATGTTGTCGGACTCCAAGACTGAGCAGATCACCAGTTGCGCTTGGTCCGACTTGGCCCGGTTCATGGCATACTGGAAGGCCAATTGAGCATCCGGTGAATCATCCACCCCTACTAGAATACGTTTGAACTTCTTTGGATTCATTGATTGTGTGTCATCCATGCCTATCCAACCTCCTCGAGATGTTTTAAGTAACCGTCTCCATTATACAGGAAAATCAGGAAAAATCCGCCCGCTGGAACCAAACGCTAGCAGGAATCATTTCCCTTACCGCAATCGGTGCACCAAGTCCCGTCCCAACCAGTTCATGGCCGGGTACTGCCGGGCAGCGTGACTCCCCTGACTCAGTACCACAATCACTATTTTCTGGCCGCTGGTAGTCTTGAACAGGGCCGCATCATTTTGGACCCCCAGATCCGGGTACTCGCCGGTCTTGTTGTAGACCTGTGCGTGCGTGACCCGCAACGGCAACTTGGAATGGTTGCGGCAATGGTGCAGTAACGCCAACATCTGCCGGTCGGCGGTCTTTCCCAACAACCGGTGCTGGCTAAGTAACGTCAAGAAGCGGCTCAGGTCCCGCACCGAGGTCCAGTTATCGTGGCCCCGTTGTAACGCCCGCGTATCCATCAGGTGGCGGCCCAGGACGGTTTGGGTAAAGTGGTGCTGGCGGATTACCCGGTTAACGGACTTCAGGCCTCCCGCCGTTGCAATCAGCTGGTTAGCCGCCGCGTTATCGGAATTATAGATCATTCGTCGCAGGGCCTGTCGGGTGGTCGCCGTCAGGGGAAGTTTCCCTTGCTGGTGTTGTTGATAAATGGTCAGCATGATGTACAGCTTGATGGTGCTGGCCGCGCGTTGACGCTTGACGGCGTGGTTCCCCGTCTTCAGGGTCACGGTCGGCTGCGTGAGCCGGATCACCTGAACGGACCAACGCCCACCGACACCCCGCATATCGCGCTTGATCTGCCGGGTCAACCGAGCTTTTTGCCGGGTCGTCAGGGTTCGCCGCGGCATAGTTGCGGTCGCACGAGGTTTGGCCGCCCGCTTAGTATGCTTTGGCGACGCCGCCGCGCGGTGGACGGACGCCCCGGCTGCCGGTCGCGTCAGGTGATAGAAGAGTCCCCCGCCGCTAACCAGGACCACTAACGCCAGTAGGACCCCGACTAATTTTCGAATCTTCATTGACTTTCGGGCATCCCGCTAGCGGTGCCCGCACCTCCCTTTCCATTCGCATCCAGTCCTGCACCAACGGCCATCAACTAGACCTAATGTGCTATCATCAAGTCAGCTACGGAGAAACCAGTTTGTCAGTTGCCAAGTTCTCTTTTAGGCCTAATCGTTAGGCTACAAAACTTTACTGTCTATTGAATAGTATAGCGCGATTTCCCCGCAAGCAAAAAAGTTATTGTAAGATTACTTCTATTATATATTGTTTGACCCGTTCCAATCGTTAAGCGGCTTCTCCGTTAAATCGTCAAGTTTTTTCTAAGAAGGTGACACCATGTTTAAGAAACTTCTGATTATCGTACTCGCCATTATCGCTATCGGGGCCACCCTAGCCCTGGCGCTTCCCGCGACACCAGCCTGATTCCGTCAAAAAAAGAGCTTCTTTCAAATGAATTGACCATTTGAAAGAAGCTCTTTTAAGCTGCGATGAAGACCGTCCAATTATCTCGAATTGATGACCCCACCCGGACTCGAACCGGGATCAGCCGCTTAGGAGGCGGGTGCCCTATCCAGTTGTGCTATGGGGCCATAAAAAACAATCCAACACTAATCATGCCATGGATTGTTTTAATTGTAAAGATGCTAATCGTGCGCCGCATCCCGGTCACGCCACTTTTTGCGCATCCCCTTGTTCTTGTTATGCCGGTTCTTATGCTTCTTGGATTTCTGCTTAGGCGCGGTTGGTGCCGTAACCTTAGCCGGTTGGCCAGTCGCCCCGTTAGTTCGCGGTGCCTGGGCTTTAACTGCTGGCTGGCCTGGTTGAGTCGCCGTGGTCGCGGTCACCGGTTCCGGTTTCTTTTCTTGTGGCTTGACCGCTGGCCGTTCGGTGGTCAGTGCCTTGTTCTGGAAGTAGATGGGGACCAACTGGTACTCGGTCTCACGCAAGAGCTTCTTCAAGTCCCGCAAATCATGGTCGTCACCCAGGTTGATGACTTGACCCGGTTCGCCCATTCGGCCGGTCCGCCCCGCCCGGTGGACATATTCGTTCACCGTCGATGGCAGGTCGTAGTTGATCACGGCCGGCAGCTTAGGAATATCCAACCCCCGGGCCGCAACGTCCGTGGTCAGTAAGAGCCGCGTGCGCCCCTGGCGGAAGTCCTGTAAGGCTTTCTCCCGTTGCACCTGCCGCAGATCACTGGTCAGACTAGTGGCTGAGACGTGGTCGTGGTAGAACTTAGTGGCCGTATGCTTCAGGGTGTTAGCCTGCTTGAAGAAGACCAGTGCCCGGAAGTTCGGAATCGCTAAGAGACGTTTCAACATCTGGTCGCGCTTGCCCATCCCAATCTGTAATAGGCCGTGTTGAACGGGGCCCTGCGTCTGGTCCTGTTCCCGAACGTCAATCCGTTCGACGGTCTGACCGAACCATTTCTCCAGTTCGTGTAAGATCGGCGTATCCGTTGCGGAAAAGAAGCCCAGTTGGACGTCCGCGGGGGCTGCTTGAGCCACCGCCCGCACGGTCTCTAACGTCTCTCCGGTCAAGAGGTCATCGGCCTCATCAATGATGATCAGGGAGACCAGGTGCGTCTTAAGTTTACGGTCCTGAATCAGGTTCAAGAGCCGCCCTGGCGTCGCCACCACGACCTCGGGGCGCTTCTTTAGCCGCTCAGTCTGCCGTTTAACGTTGGCCCCACCGGTCAAAGCGGCGACCTTCAAGTCCAACAACTTGGCCCAGTCGCGCATCACCCGACTGGTCTGAATCGCCAGCTCTTGGGAGGGTTCGAGGACCAGGAGCTGCGTCCCGTCGCCCGGCAACAGGTTCGCCAAGGCCGGCAAGGTGAAGGCGACCGTTTTCCCGGAACCCGTAGGCGCTAGGCCTAAGACGTTCTGGTCGCCCGCCAGTGGGCCGTACACGGCCGTTTGGATTGCCGTGGGTTCTGTGTAACCCAGGGCCTTAAAATGTGCTTGATACTGTTCTAACATAATTTTCCTCTTTTTTAGTCGTTTTCGTCAGCTGGAAAGCGTAGGTTGGCCGTGACCCGCAATGCGTATAGGACCTGGTTGACCTGTTGGCTCCAGCGTAACCACCGGCGATAATCGCCCATGTTTTGTGCCGCTTCGGGGGCCTGTAAGACCCGTGCGAAGTCTTCTACTTCCGGTAACATCGGGTTGGCCAAGGCAGGCTGGGTCAAGTCCACGACCTGACCGTCAGCCGCGTGTCGCGCGACCTGCGTCAGTTCCCCGGCACTATCGACACTCAGCGTCTCCTTCAACCCATAGATCTCCGACCAGCTGTACGAGTTACTGGTCTTACCAAAGCTGACCGTCACGTCAAAATCCCCGTACCGCAAGACGGCCAAGCCCTTCCCGTCGGCGCCCGTCGCAATCAGTGTCGGGAAATACGCCACGTTAGCGGGTTGACCGAACAGCGCCACGGCTAGATAGATTGGGTAGACCCCTAAATCTTGCAGCGCTCCACCCGAGAAGGTCTTGGTAAAGACGTTCGGCTGTTGTCCCGCTAAAACTTGGTCGTAACGGGACGAATACTTCATATAAGTCAGCGACGCGCCCTGGACCGTAGGCAACTCGGCGACCGCCTGTTGTAAGGCCTGGAAGTTCGGCGTATGCACGTTGCGGGCCGCTTCGAAGAACCGCACGTTGGGGTGCTTGGTCAGCGTGGCCATCAACGCCGTCATCTCATCTTCGTTGCTGACTGCCGGTTTCTCCACGATCACCGAGATATCCCGCTGAATCGCGGCTAAGGCTTGCTCGAAGTGCAGGCTATTGGGCGAGGCAATATAGACCACGTCCAACTTAGCATTGGTCAACATCTCCTGATAGTCGGTGTACCCGGCTTCCGCGTGGTTTTTAGCCGCAAAGGTCTGGGCGGTCTCCGCGTGCCGCGAATACACCCCCGCTAACGTATACTTTCCCGACAACGCAAGTGCTTCGACCAGTTGCTGGGTGATCCAGTTGGTCCCGACCGTTCCGATTCGAATCATAGCGCATCCCTCCATTTTATCTGATTGCCTTTATTTTAACAGTCCCACCGGACCAGGCATAGCGTGGACTTTAATTTTCTTAAAAAAGCCAGTGTCGGACCATGGTTTCTGCGGCTAAAAATGTTATATTGGGACTAACAAGTAATTTAAGGGGGGATACCGGTGAAAAGTCGGGAAATTGCTTTATTTGGACTATCGCTGCTCGCCGGACTGACCGGTGGCTTTTCACTTCGCAAAAAACAACAGTCGCAACCTAACGAGTCCTCGCCACTCTTCTACGCGGGAACTTGGCGGTTCGTGGACCCGCACAATCAGCGCCAGCACCAGTTAGAGATCAGTCCCAACCTGGATATTCGCATCGATGGGCGCGCCCTAGAAGTTACCGTTCAGGAACTCAACGAACACCAGCTAACGTTCCAGGATAAGTTCGGGTACCACCTGGTGATCCACGCCAACGAGCAGCGACCGGTCTCCTTCTTCGACGAAGCGGACGATTGTACTTACACCGTTCACGCGATTGAGCCCCCCACCCCTTAACGCTAAAACATACCTTAAAAAGACCTTCTTTCTCGCCGGACTAGCCGGTAGAAAGAAGGTCTTTGACGTTTGTCTTTCATTATTTTTGATGTTAGAGGCTGTTTCGAACGACCGCCACAATTAGTTTGTTTTAAGGCAATCCCTAGTCATCATGGCTGAAAGTGGCCCACTGGCGCCGGGTCCCGTTGAAGACCGACAACCCCACGGCCTGCGACTGACCACTCTGGGTCAAGCGGCCCGTGGCGTCATACTCGATCAACTGTACCGGTGACGCGTAGTGCTGCAGCTTGCCGTCCACGACCCACTCTGCTTGGTGCGGTAAGGCTGGTCGGACGAACTGGGTCAAGACCGCCTGCTTGGCCTGGATGATCACCCCTTGCTGGTAGGTGTTCTCCAACCGGGTGACCAACGCCTTTAGTTTCTGCCCCTGCTTCGCCATTGACTGATTATCACTATTGAACTGGTCGTAATAGGCCACGCTGACCACGATTGGCAGGGTTCCCGTATCGTTGCCCACAATCTGGGAGAAGTGCGCGTACTGGCGTTTCGCCGAGCTGGTGAAGCTAAACGTGTGCACCACGCCGACCTTCATACTGGCCCCCTGCGAACGCGAGTAATTGTTACTGAAGTCGTCGTCGGAATAGGTCGCCCCCGAGGTCGCTTGCAGGTAGACGAACTGGTGGTGCTTAGCCAACTGCTGAAAATCCAGGTACCCGCTATCCTGGTTAATCGACACCCCGCGGACTGGGAACTGGGCCAGTTGGGCCGCGTGATACTGCTGCCACTGGTGCCAGCCCCAGGTCCCGAATCCACCTAATAATAGGGCGATTAAAAGGACCACGACGCGGTGCCACCGGCGTCGACGTCGAAACGTGTCTTCATATATAGGCTGATAATCGCGTCGTCTCACCCTGGTCACCGTTCCTCACAAATCTCTTTGCACTATATTATACCATGACCGGGCTTAAGGTTCCTCGCGAGTTCGTTCGATCACGTCACGGACGTGCATCAGAACCGGTTGCGTCCGCGATGAACTTCGGAGGACCGTCATCATGAAGAGGCTATCCAGGATGGCTAACTGTGACATCAGTGAGTACATTCCCTCGGAACGGTACTTGATCTCATCGGTCAGCGACAAAAACGTGACCGATGACGCCCGTGACAACGGCGACCCGCTATAACTGGTGATTCCAATGATGGGCACCTGGTTCGCCGTCAATTCGCGAACGATTTGCATGGTTTCTTGATTCTTCCCCGAATGCGAGATCACCACGGCACAATCCTGGTCGGTCATCTTGGAGGCCTGCATCAACTGGATGTCGTAATCCGGGTGATAGGTCACGTTCAACGAGGTCCGGACGAACTTATGGTACCCGTCTAAAGCGGCGATGGCGGACCCGCCCAGACCAAAGAACGTCACGGTCTTGGCGTTGATCAGCTTGATCACGGCCCGGGCCATATCATTTTCGTTTAACGCGTCATTGGTCGCCGTTAACGAGGCCATCGAGGAATGGAAGACCTTGTTGGCAATGGTCCCCAACGAATCCCCTTCGGCCAATTCCTTGAATAACTTGCTGCCCTCTTGGGCGTCGTTGACCACCACGTGGCCCAATTCCATCGAGAATTCTCGGTAGTTGGTGTACCCCAAGCGTTTGACGAACCGGGAGATGGAGGCCGTCGACGCACCCGCCGCACTCGCCAGTTCCCGAATCGTCATCTCACTTACCGTTGATGGACTGTTCAAGGCAAGCTGTGCAATTTTCTTTTCTGTTGCGGATAAACTGTCGTAAGTCGCCCGTAGTTTCCCCAGTGCTGAGCGTGCGATCGTCACCATCACCCTTCGTTTATTAATTTCTCTGTAAATATTTTACAGCAACCCCCTTGAAATGTGAAACTTTTTTACATATAATGGTCTTCGTTGCTATTAAGGGGTCCTTTTCGTTCATTGAATTGGCTCCCAATTGATTATCAAGGGGCAATGCTTGATTTCAGCGGGCCCACTAGTTAATATCATGGTAGCGTTTACGAAACAAGATAATTAAGTCAAATTAGTTATTGGGCGAAAGTTATTTGTCTCAACGACGAGAGCCATTGAATGTGATGGGGCTGGTCGCCCGGACTGAAGTTACGAAAGGATGAATTTTAATGGATTACATGATTGGTGTCGACATTGGAACGACCAGTGTTAAGACCGTACTGTATGACACGAAGGGCAAGATGCAGGGTTACTCCAACAACCTGTACCCCCTGTACCAAGATGTGCCGGATATGGCGGAAGAAGATCCAGATGAAATCTTCTCAGCCATCATCGATGGTCTGACCACGGTCATGCGTAAAGCGGACTTAAAGGATGGTCAATTACACGGGGTCTCCTTCTCAGCTGCCATGCACAGCTTGATCTTACTGGACGAGAACCACAAGCCATTGACGCGGGCCATCACTTGGGCCGACAACCGGGCCGTTAAGTACGCCGATGAATTACGAGAAAATGGCGTTGGGAAACAACTTTACGAAAAGACCGGGACACCAATTCACCCTATGACGCCACTGAGCAAGTTGATCTGGTTGCGTAACGAAAAGCCAGACCTGTTCAAGCAAGCTCGTTGGTTCGTCGGTATCAAGGAATACGTCATCTACAAGTTATTCGGAACGTTGCAAGAAGACTACTCCATCGCCAACGCCACGGGGCTGTTCAACATCTTCAAGATGGACTGGGACGACCAAGCCTTGGAAGTTGCCGGTATTACCCGGGACCAACTGCCGAAATTAGTGGACACCACCGACCAGATCTCTGGCATGAACCAGGATTACGCTGGTGTGATTGGCATGGATCCTAAGACGCCATTCGTCATGGGCGCTTCTGATGGCCCACTGGCGAACTTAGGGGTCGATGCGATCACCCCTGGTGTCGTTGCCGTGACCATCGGGACTTCCGGTGCCGTTCGGGTCGTGACCGATAAGCCGAAGATTGACCCTAAGGGCCGGGTCTTCTGCTACTACCTGTCTAAAGATCACTGGGTCGTTGGTGGTCCGGTCAACAACGGTGGAATCGTCTTCCGTTGGGTCCGTGACCAACTCTTCGCCCCAGAAAAGATTACGGCGGAACAGATGCAAGTCGATTCTTACGACCTGTTAACGGAAATCGCCTCCAAGGTTCCTGCTGGTTCCGATGGGCTGATCTTCCACCCATTCTTAGGTGGCGAACGGGCTCCAATCTGGGATGCCAACGCTCGGGGTTCCTTCTTCGGTCTGACGCGGACCCACTCACGGGCCCACATGGTTCGGGCTGCGCTGGAAGGTATCGTCTACAACCTTTACACGGTCATGCTGGCCTTGGAAGAAGTTGTCGGCAAGCCATCTAGCATCCAGGCCACTGGTGGGTTCGCCCGCTCTGCGCTCTGGCGTCAGATGTTAGCGGACATCTTCGAACAAGACGTGACGATTCCTGAGAGTCCTGAAGGAACGGCCTTAGGGGCCGCAACGTTAGGAATGTACGCCTTAGGGTTGATCGACGACTTGTCAGAAGTGAAGAACTTCATCGGGGTCGCTAACGTCCACCATCCAAACCCAGAGACCTACGAAGCTTACCGGACGCTGGTTCCAATTTACATCCGGTTAAGTCGGCAATTGCAATCTGAATACAAGAACATTGCCGAGTTCCAACGGAAACACCCACAACAAGTTTCCAAGAAAAAATAGTTTATCTGGTTAGTTTTTCTGAAAAACTAAGGCTAATTTCTTAACTTTTTCCAGATTTTCACTATACAAAACCGTTTTCATCGAGTATACTGTAGTCACTTATTGAGGTTCTACAATATCTGTTGTTGGTAATAGATTTTGGTTCTTCGTCAACTGTTGTTGGTGAACAAAATATTGGAGTTCTAATCACTTGGTGATTAGAGCTCTTTTTGTATGAACTCGAAAAGCGAACAGCACTCTTAGCCGGAATCTGAAGAAGTTTCGGTAACCAAATCCAGTGCGTTTAATGACTTTAATCTTGTTGTTTGAACCTTCTAAGGGCCCGTTGGTGTAATGGTGAGTAAAGGTATTGCCAATTTCATCATGATGAGTCGCTAGGGTCTGGAGGGTTGCCAACATCTCTTCCGAGCAGCCCTCTAAGTGATGGAATACTTGATTATAGTTGGGCCAATCACGGTTTTTGATGGTTTCACGTAACCGATTCATCACGTTGTAAGTTTGCTTGAGCTCGGGATCAATGTCCAATAAAGCATCAACCACATCAGTGGCAGTCGCTGGATAAGGGAAGTTTGTCCACTTACGGAAAGCTTCGTAGTTGAGGTGATTTTCCGGCGTTAATAATAGTTTCCAATAGCGTTTTAGGGCGTGATACTCGCGTGAGGAAGTCGCCAGGGTTTTCATGAGGCGCACCCGCGTCTTATTAAAAGCTCGATTTAAAGCGTTAACCAAGTGGAACGGATCGATGACAACGATGGCGTTCGGAAAGATCTGCCCCACCAATTTGGGATAGGTATAGTTCATATCGGTGACGATAATTTTCACATTTTCTCGCGCAGCCTGGTCGTAATGCTGGAAATACTTTTGAAGCTGATAAATGGTCCTAAAGGGTAACAGGTCGATCAATTCGTGGGTTTCCGCATCCATAAATTCAAAGCTCATCGCGTCGGTGGCGCTCTTAGTGCTTTTAACTTCGTCCATGAGGAGAACTTTTGGTAAATAGTGCCAGTTGGTTTGAAAGTCCCGTTCAGCGCGCAAGAGCTGCCGACCAACGAATGAATCCGAAGTGGATAACTCATCGGCAATGTGTTTGAGCGAAACCGGTTCGGTCAGTTTTTCTAAGCATTGTTTGCGGGTCGTATTTGAAATCGTGCAGTGTTTCGGCACCGCATTCGTCTGCGCCAGGAAATTGGTATGACAAGCCTTACAGTGAAAGTTTCGCCGATTGAGACACAGGATAACGGTGCTGCCCAATGTTTTTGCGAATCTAATGGTGGTCTTCCGCCAACCATAGCCAATAATTTGGTGATCATTGATAATCCCACAATTGCGGCATGCCTTGGGGGTGTAGTTTAGGGACCCCACCAATCGAATCACTCCATCATCACCCACTTGTCCTTCCTCAATTATTAAGTGTTCATCATCTATTCCTAACAACATTTTCGTAGTATCATTTGACATAGGGCATTTCCTTTCTTGACTTAATTCTGTGGTGGGAGCAAGTTAACGGACGGGAGATGTCCGCTTTTTTATTCTAATGATAAACAAAAAATCTGTCATCAGTAATAGATAAAAATCTAGAGAAGTCAACGTTTACACGTTGGCTTTTCAAAATTCAAAAAATGAAAGGGCTTACTTAACATGGAACTATTAGCACTTGTTATTGGGGTCATCTTCCTGTTAGTTCTCATTATTAAATTCAAGATGAACACCTTCGTTTCCTTAATCTTGACCTCCGTCTTAACGGCCATCCTTTTGGGGATGAACCTGACGAAGATCATGACCACGATTGAATCCGGGATTGGGAGTCAACTCGGTGAGTTGTCCTTAGTCTTTGGTTTCGGAGCGATGCTGGGTCGGTTAGTTGCCGACGCCGGTGGGGCTTACGTGATTGCCACGACCTTGATCGACAAATTCGGGAAAAAGCGCCTGCAAATTGCCATTATGCTTGCATCATTCATCATTGGGATCGCGCTATTCTTCGAAGTCGGGATGGTTCTGTTAATTCCAATCGTCTTCGCGATTGCGATTGAAGCCGACGTGCCAATTCTCTACTTAGGGATTTCAATGGCCGCCGCACTGTCCGTTACCCACGGGTTCTTGCCACCTCACCCGGCACCAGTTGCCATCTCCGCCGTTTTAAACGCTAACGACGGGAAGGTCCTGTTATTCGGGTTAGTTGTTGCGATTCCTTGTGCCATCATTGCCGGCCCACTCTTCACCAAGTTGGCTCGCAAGTTCGCACCAGGTGCCTTTGCTCAAAAAGGGAACTTGTCTTCCTTAGGTGAAGTCAAGACCTTCAAGCCTTCCGAAGCCCCAAGCTTTGGGTTGGCCGTTCTGACTTCCCTCTTCCCCGTTATCTTGATGGCGATCACCACCATCTACAAGATGACCGTTGACGGTGGGGCTACCCCTACCAAGAACGCCACGATGCTGGACCAGATCATTGCTTTGATCGGTGACCCAGCCATGGCCATGCTGATTTCACTGATTGTTGCCATGTTCACCATGGGTTGGGGCCGGAAACGTAAGACCTCTGCCATCATGGAAACCTTGGAAAACGCGGTTAAGTCCATCGCCATGCTGCTGTTAGTTATCGGTGGTGGTGGGGCCTTCAAGCAAGTCCTCATCGACGGTGGTGTTGGTAAAGAAGTTGCCAAGATCTTCATCGACTCCAGTATGTCCCCATTAGTTCTGGGTTGGTTGGTCGCCGTCGTTCTCCGGGTGGCCTTGGGTTCCGCAACGGTGTCCGCATTGACGGCCGCCGGAATCGTAGCCCCATTGATGGCGCAAGCCGGTGTTGACCCTGCCCTGATGGTTCTGGCCATCGGTGCTGGTTCCTTAGCCGCTTCTCACGTCAACGATGCCGGGTTCTGGATGTTCCGGGAATACTTCGATTTGACCGTTAAGCAAACGTTAGGAATCTGGACGGTGCTGGAAACCATCATCGCCGTTGTCGGGTTAGCCATCGTTATGCTCTTGAACATGGCTTTCCACTAATTAACTTGTGTGTTACTGTTTGGACCGCTGCCCACTTTGGTGGGTGGCGGTTTTTTGCGTCGGAATCCGCCCCACGATTGGACCATGCCCGGCGCTTTTTCTCCCCCACCATCATTGTGCTATAATGGTTGAATCAGCGATTTTCACTGGTTCCCTGCGTGTAACGGGACCGCTGAAAGCGCATCTTTAGAGAGAAGAGGCTTTTACTTTGGCAAAGGCATTACGCCGTGAAATCGGCACATTCACCGCATTGGCAACGGTCATGGGCACCGTGATTGGAGGCGGTGTCTTCTTCAAGACCGCCAGTGTGGTGGCCGCGAACCATTCCGCCAACATGACCCTCCTGGCCTGGGTCCTGGGGGGCCTGCTGACCATCTGCGCCGGATTGACCAGCGCGGAACTGGCCGCCGCGATTCCCCGCACCGGCGGCGCCATGCGCTACTTGGAGTACGCTTACGGGAAACCCGTGGGCTTCTTGATGGGCTGGGCGCAGATTCTGGTCTACTACCCCGCCAACATCGCCGCGCTCTCCATCATTTTTGGGGTTCAATTCGTGGCCTTGTTCCAACTCCCGGCAGCCTGGAAACTCCCCGTGGCCATTCTTTGTGGCCTAAGCATCACCGGATTGAACTTCCTGGGCGCCAAGGTCGGGGGCCGGGTCCAATCGGTGGCCCTAGTCTTTAAATTGATTTCCATCGCCGTCATCGTGATTCTAGGGCTGTTCGCCCCCGCCACGACCCACTTTGCCTGGTGGCCGATTGCGACCGGCCAGCACATCGGGTGGGGCCACGCCTTTAGCTCGAGTCTGCTGGCCACCATGTTCGCTTACGACGGGTGGATCAGCATCGGTAACATCGCCGGTGAGATGAAGCACCCCGAACGCGACCTTCCCCGGGCCATCGTCTTAGGTCTGGCCGGCATCACCGTCATCTACACGTTGGTCAACCTAGTCTTCTTACGGACCCTCCCAATCAGCGCCATCGCGGGGAACCAAAACGCGGCGGCCGATGCGGCCATGCAACTGTTCGGTCAACTAGGTGGCAAGCTAGTCACCATCGGGATCCTGATCTCGGTCTACGGGGCCATCAACGGCTACACCCTGACCGGGATGCGGGTACCCTTCGCCATGGCGGAGGAGGACAGCCTACCGTTCTCCCGCTACTTCCGGCGGCTGTCGCGGCGGACCTACGTCCCCTTCTTCGCGGGGAGCGTCCAGTTCGGAATTGCACTCATCATGATGATTCTGGGCAGCTTCGATCTCTTAACCGACATGCTGGTCTTCGTGATGTGGGTCTTCAACTGCCTGCTGTTCGTAGCGGTCTTCAAGTTACGGCACCGTGAGCCGGAACTGGTCCGGCCCTACCGCGTTCCCGGGTATCCCGTGGTGCCGCTAGTGGCTTTACTGGGTGGCCTGTTCATCTTGGTCACCACCCTGGTCACCGAACCCGGCCTAGCTACCACGGGCCTGGCCCTGACCCTCTTAGGCCTCCCCGTCTACTTCTGGCACCAAAACCACCGGCAACCCACACAGCATTAACACAGAACTTATCAGCCGCCTTACCGGGCGGCCAGCTAGGGCTGGAACGCAGTGGGCACCACTTCGAGCCAAAGAGCGGTCTCGAAGCTGGGCCTTTGACTAGGCCGACTGAGAAACGTCGTCCAAGTCAAATTTCACGGCTGAGCCCTAGCTGACCACCCTCACGGCTCACATTAGCGCTAGAATGGCCTACTGCGTTAGGCATTGTCGCGCCACCACGTGAGGTCCCGCTAGCCGATAGGGCCCAGCCGGTGAAATTAGCGTTAGCCGAGAGGTCTTCTCGGCTTAGGCTAAGGCCGAGCTTTGAGATTCGCGGGTTTAGTGAAGTTCAAAGTCGTGCCCACTGGCGTCACGGCCCTGCCAATCGGCTGGTGGGACCGGACTCCCCAGCCCACATTAACCACTTATCCATGCATGTACGAAAAAAGTTGTCTTCAGCATTTGAGGACAACTTTTTTATGTGTGACTAGATTTGGACTTAAAGCTCACAAAGCTTGAGAACCAGTGGTTGCAATTGCACCAGAACCTGGTGGTGAAGAATCTAAACGCAATGGTAAGCCGTGAAGGTGGTCAGACAGGGCTCAGCCGTGAAATTTTCCTTGGTGGACGATTCCCAGTTCACTTAGGAAAAGGCCAAGCTTGAAGACCTGAACTTGAGGCTTCAAGTTGTGCCCACGACGTTCCAGCCCTGTCTGGCCACCCGGTAAAGCGCTGGTTGGCACACCGTTGCGGTTTAAACCAAGCGCTAATCGGTGTAGATTTTCTTAGCTAAGCCGAAAGCGGACCATGCCTTGGGCCAGCCGGTGTAGAAAGATAGGTGGGTGATTAGTTCAACCATCTCATCCTTGGTGACCCCGTGTTGCTTAGCAATCTTCATGTGTGCTTCCAGTTGAGGCACCCCTTGGGTCATCAGACTAGCGACCGTGATTAAGCTCCGGTCGTGAGCCGACATCTTGTCCTCGCGGGACCAGACTTCCCCGAATAAGACATCATCGTTTAATTCCGCGAACTTGGGCGCAAAGTCGCCTAAGTTGTCGCGACCAGCGGTTTGTTTTTCAGCCATGGTTACTTCCCCTCCTCTACTGCGGCGTACTGTTCATCCGACACCGGTTCCAGCCATTCCGGCGTACCAGCCGTGATGGCGATGTGGGAGAACCAGCTGTCCTTGGTCGCCCCGTGCCAGTGCTTGACGCCATCGTGGGTCACCACGACATCGCCCGCAACTAGGTGCCGAGCGGGCTTCCCGGCTTCTTGGTACCAGCCTTCGCCACCGGTGACCAGCAAAATCTGGAAACCATCGTGGTGGATGTGCCAGTTGTTCCGGCAACCGGGTTCAAACGTTACGTTCCCCACGCCAACGTTGACGGCGGGATCACTGACTAAACCCTGGAGGTAACTTTGACCCGTAAAGAACTTCGCGTACGCGTCATTCTTGGGACCCATGGGAAAGGTGTTTTGTTGCATCTCTTTTTCAGTAGCCATTTTAAAACGCTCCTTTTGATTAAGCTTGCTTGGTTGGATAGATTGTAAATTCGTTAACGTTCACGTCTTCGGGCTGATCAACCGCAAAGTTGACCACGCGGGCGACAGCGTCCGGGGTGATCCCCACAGCGTCGTAGAACTTCTGCATCCCGGTAGCCGTCGATTGGTCGGTGATGGTGTGCAAGAGTTCGGTGTTAATGGCGGCCGGGTACAGGGAAGCCGTGCGGATGTTGGTCCCCTCTTGGGCACTTTCCATCCGGATGACTTCCATCAGGTTACGGACGGCAAACTTCGTAGCCCCGTAGACCCCGGAACCCGCAAAGCTCTTGATGCCCGCCACGGAAGACGTGGTGATGATCTGGCCGTGTTTTTGGCTGGTAAAGGTTGGCATGACGGCCGCAACGCCGTTCAACACCCCTTTTAAGTTGATGTCGATCATCGCGTTCCATTCGTCCACGTGCAACGCACTAATGGGCGAGTTGGGCATGATGCCGGCGTTGTTGAAGATCACGTCTAAACCACCGAAGTCGTGTTGGGCTTGGTCGACCAAGGCTTGGACCTCCGCGGGCTTAGTGACGTCCGTGACCCGGTAACTGGCCTGGCCACCCGCGTCTTGAATGTCTTGAACGATGGCCTGCAGCCGGTTTTCCCGCCGGGCGCCCAGCACCACCTTGGCACCATTTTTAGCCAATAACTTAGCACTGGCTTCTCCGATTCCGGAGGAGGCACCGGTAATAACGATTACTTTATCTTGAACTGTCATCAGTCAATCTCCTTTTTATTAATGAACTGGTTGAATACTGTTGTAACCAATGATCCACCGCACACGCTGCGCGGTCGACCCGGGACCCGCGAATCGGTAATCCCGGATAGATCTGCGTGGTGGGCAATCTTTGGTGGAGCGTGGTCAGACTCTGACCGAAGCCACTGCCTTCGTGCGTCGCAAACGGCAACACAACCTTGGGCTGTGCCCGGTGCAGTAGGCTGACCACGGGTCGGGGCAGATCCCCGAACCAGACGGGATACCCTAAAAACCAGACCGGATCAGCTAGAAGGGCCGGTGCGAGTGGTTCCAGAGCTGGTAGCGCCTGGTCAGCTTGTTCCTGACGCGCCCGGGCCAACAGCGCCGCATAGGTCCGCGGATACGGGACCTGGGGGGTAATGGCTTGGGGCTTAAGGTTGAGACGCTGACCAATCAGGGTGGCGACCCGTTGGGTGTTGCCTACCGTTACCGGTACGGGACGTCCCCGTAATAGGGTTTCTCCGGGGGATGAGAACACCAAGATCACGGCCATCCGTCTCACATCCTTTCTTGCGTTGCCTAAACAACAAAGCCTAGTTTACAGCCCGGATCGATATAGGTCTAATGCTTCTTATTATTTATGATATGCCTAGTAAGCATCCCATGACGTTTAAAAAAGGCCACCCGCTGGGGGTGACCCTTTACGCCTTGGCTGAACCAAAGGCTTGTTGGAAGTAGTGAATAAATTCCTGAACGACCGGGGTTAAGAGCCGGTCGCGCCGCCAGACCAGCACGCAGTTGGTCTGCATGGTGGGCGCTAACGGAATAAACCGCGTGTCTGCCGGTTGCCGGTTCGACAAGGCCCCAGCGATCATCAAGGCCGCCGCAACCTGGTGGGCCACTAAGGGCAACACGTTAAAACTCAGGTTGTAAGTGCCAATGATGTTTAACTGGTCGCGCGTGAGCCCCGACCAATCCAAGATGAGTTGCTGGACCTCGGGCCGGTTCGACAGCATCAAGGGCATCCCCGCCAAGTCGGCCGGATGTACGCTGGATTGCCGGGCCACGAATGCGTCTTTGGAGACCAGCAACCCCCACTGCTCGGTCCGCGGTAACGTCAACGTCGCGTATTTGTCAGTATTGACCGGTTCCAATAGAATCGCTAGGTCTAACAACCCCTTGTCCAGCTGGTCGGTGATAATGTCACTGGCACTGCTGAAGATGTGGAACGTGACCTGGGGATAGTCGCTCACGAAGTCCTCGAGCATCATGGCTAAGGTGTCCGAATTATCCGCCTCGACACACCCGATAGCCACGTGCCCGCTGAACAACTGCTGGCGTCGATTCACGAATTCCTGGGTGGTCTGCTGAGTCAACCGGAGGATTTCCCCCGCCCGACTCTTCAGGAACAACCCGGCATCGGTCAGGACTAACCCCTTGCTCTGGCGTTCAAAGAGGGGTGTCCCCAGCTCCTGTTCGAGTTCGCGAAGCTGGCGACTCAGGGTCGGCTGCGTCACGTGCAGGCGCTCGGCGGCCCGGGAAATGTTCTCTTCTTCAGCAATCGTCCAAAAGTAGCGTAAAAGCCGCAACTCCACGAAACCGTCTCCTTTACTATCTGAGTTCTAGTGGTTGCCCGCTTCCGGTAGATCCGGGAACAGCTGACGCAACCGCGCTCGGGGATCACGCATCAGGGTGTCCTGCTCCTGCAAGACTTGGGTGACCCCCTGGTACGTGAAGAGCAAGAGGTCGGCGCCGAACTCATCCTTGACCTGGTAGAATTGCACACCGGCTTGCATGGCCGTTAAGATGAAGCGCTGGCACCGTTCGGAGAGCGTCTGGTAGACCGGCAAAAGCGCGGTCGACGACAGCCGTTGGTAGCGCCACGCGTTGGCGACCCGTAAGCCGTAATCCATCAAGCTGCCGTGCACCATATGCGTCAACAGCTTGGCCGCGGGCGTCAACTCGGGGTGCATCAAGACCTCTTCTAGGTCGTCGAGGGCTCGTTGCTGTTCGGTGTGGGCGTGCAGTTGGTCCAGCATGGTCCGCATGGCCTTGAAGATGGCCTGCCCTTGGGCTTGGAACTGCGTGGCCGCGTTGGGATTCTCCAGTGCCACCGCGGTATTCTTATCCCGGGCGGTCGCTAAGTCACTGGCCAGGTTGGTGGTCGGTGAGGACTGGGTCAGTAGGTAGATCAAGAAGGTCTTCAGGAAGTACATGGCGTGGCGACTCACGCCATTGGTGGTAAAGGGCGTGTTGTCAAAGCCCCGGAATTCCAGGTACCCGATGCCCCCGGTCAAGAAGTCCTGGGGCTTGACCTGCCCCCGTAACCGCACGGGACCGTTGATGACCGTCTTGCCGGCATCCATGATCCGTTGGAGGTTCCCTAGGTGCGCCGCCAGCGAGGTGTAGGTCACGGGCGTTCCGCTAGGTAAGACGCCGCTCTGCCGCACACTGCGCACCGGATGACTCAGGGCCGCCGGGACCGTCTCGAAGAAGCCATCCTCCACGAGGGGACTGGCCCCGAAGAGGTACGTCAGGAGCCACTGGTACCGGACGAAGTTCTGCGCTAAGCGGAAGTAGAGCTCGTTTTTAAACGCCACCACGGAATCGAAGTCGGCCGTGTAATGGCTGTACAGGCGATGAACCACCGGATCCGGTAAACTGTAGTGGAACTGGACGCCGGTCAACCAGTCGGCTTGCCAGGTCGAGCCTAGTTGCGTCAACTCCGAAGGGGCCAAGACTGGTGGCAGGCTGAGCGGCCAGATGCGGTCCTCCCCCTCCAAAGAACGGTAGACCACCGTTTGTAACGTATCTAAGCGGTCCAACGTCCCGCCGATGTTGGGGTTCGGCTCCGTGATCAACTCCACTTGACTGGGTAACTTTCCCGTTCGCAGATACGGATGAGTCGGGCGATTCCGCCAAGGCAGCGGTTGAGGACGCTGACTCAAGTGACCCTGCTGGTCGACCCGGTGTTCCGTCAATTCAATCCCCACTAAACTATGGTAAAGCTGTTCTGATAAATTTTCTTCTCGAATAACCGCTAATAAGTTTTCTAACATCGCGGTAACATCCCCTGACTGCAAGAACCATTCTACCTAAATTCTAGCGACTAACGACCGCCCTGTCACGAATTCAGCCCATGATTCCCCACGTACACAATATTTTTACTGATGACGTTATTATAGCATGCTTCCCCACCGGAACTGTCCCCCATGTTCGAAAACCTGCCATCAATTAAGCCGCCCGTGACCGTCAAAAAAACGTCCCCACTCATGCGATTTCACGCGCACTTGAGCTGGGAACGTTGGGTAACTTTTAGCTTAATCGTTGGCGTGGACGTCAAAGGCCGACAACAGCATATCTTGAACGCCAGGGGCGTCGGGATCGTGTTGGCCGTGGCCCTGGTCTAAGGCCCGCATCTGGGCCAGTTCGGCATCCGTTAACTGGAAGTCAAAGATGTCCAGGTTGCTCTTGATCCGTGCGGCGTGAACGGACTTCGGGAAGACGATGATACCTTCTTGGTTCTCAAACCGCAAGATCACCTGACCAGCGTCCTTGCCGTACTTCTGGGCGAGTTGTTGAATCACCGGTTCATTGAACAGGTCGCGGTTACCCTGACCCAGCGGTGCCCAGGCTTCGAGCTTCACGTCGTCAGCCGCCAAGATCTGCCGTAAGTCGCGTTGCTGGAAGTACGGGTTGAACTCGACTTGGTTGACCGATGGCTTGACCGTAAATTGCGGAACGAATTGGTTCCAGATCTTAGGCGTCATGTTGGAGACCCCAATGGACTTGAGCTTCCCCGCCTGCTGGGCTTCTTCCATGGCCCGCCAAGCCCCCGGTACGTCGCCGTAAGGCTGGTGGATCAAGTAGAGGTCCAGGTAGTCTAGCCCCAACTTCTTTAAGGACAGGTCGATGGCTTTCTTGGCGGGTTCGTACCCGAAGTCTTGGAGCCACAACTTACTGGTGACCCAGATGTCTTCGCGAGGAATGCCGCTCTCGCGAATCGCTTGGCCGACTTCGGCTTCGTTGAAGTACGCCACGGCCGTATCGATGTGGCGGTACCCCGCTGCTAAGGCTTCCTTGACGGCCTTGACCGTACTGCCATCGGCGGGAATCTGGAAGGTCCCGAACCCGATAGCGGGAATCTGAGTACCATCATTTAATTGAATCTTAGGGGTTGTCATCATTTATTTCCTCCTTTAGTTTCATCGTGTAACTGCGCTAGGCTGGACCCGAAAATCTGCTCGATGGTGACCGGGTCGCGGTGGTCGAAGAATTGGCTTTCGTGGCGGTCCAACGTCGCGATGGTGGTCAGCTCATCCGGGGTTAACTCAAAGTCGAAGACGTCGAGGTTTTGGGCCATCCGGTCGGCGTGAACCGACTTAGGAATCACGGTAATGCCCCGTTGGAGTAACCAGCGCAAGATGACTTGGCCGGTCGTTTTGCCGTGAGCCGCCGCAATCTGTTGCAGGGTCGGATTGGTGAAGATGTCGTGCTGCCCTTCGGCGAACGGTGCCCAGGCTTCGACCCGGACGTTCTCGCCTTGATTGAAGCGTACTTCGTCGGCTTGCTGGTACCAGGGGTTCACTTCGATCTGGTTGAGCACTGGCGGAACCGTCATGGTCAGTTCCAAGTTTTTCAGCTGATCGGCGTAGAAGTTCGAGACCCCGATGGCCCGAATCTTCCCGGCGTGGTAGGCCTCTTCAAGCGCCCGCCAAGCCCCCATCACGTCACCATAAGGTTGGTGTAAGAGGTAGAGATCCAGGTAGTCTAAGCCTAACCGCTGAAGCGACGCATCGATGCCGCGCTTGGCTCGTTCGTAGGTAAAATCAGAGACCCAGAGCTTCGACGTCACGAAGAAGTCTTCCCGGGGAACGCCACTCTTTTGAATCGCGCGCCCCACGGCCTCTTCGTTCTGGTAGGCCGTCGCCGTGTCAATCAGCCGGTAACCGGCTTGGATCGCGGTCGTGACCGCTGTCTCACATTCGGCGAGGTCCGGGACTTGGAACACCCCGAAGCCCAACTGAGGCATCGTGACCCCGTTGCTTAAGGTAGTTGTAGGAATCGTTGCCATCGAATCATCCTTTCCGTATCACTTGATTGATTCCATCCTACTGCCAAACCAATGGCTTGAAAATTACCCGTTGGCTATACTAGTATACAGATAACGTATACTAAGGAGTTGAGTTTATGATTGAGCCCTATTTACTGGAAGAACTGGTGGCCTTTAGTCAGACCGGGACACTGGCGAAAACTGCCCAACAACTGCACGTCACCCAGCCCACGGTGACCCGGGGAATGCAAAAGCTTGAAGACGACCTGGGGGTGCAGCTCTTCGACCGGCAGCCCAACCGGATCACGCTGACGGCCACTGGACGCCGCGCCGCGAAACTGGCGACCCGGCTCATGGCGCAACATCAAGCGTTCTCGACTCAGGTCCAGGCGTTCGACCACGCCCAACGGGTCCTGACCATCACCGCGACCCTGCCCGGACCACTCCTGTTGGCCCGTAAAATTGCCCAGCACACCGACCAGGCACTGAGTGTGACCACGACCTTTTCGCCCAGCGACCAAGCTACCGACCTGTTGACCACGCACCAAGCGACCCTGGTCTTGACCCAACGGGAGTTACAGACACCGGTACTGGAATCGCGCTACTTAGGACGCGAAAAGCTCGCGGTCAACCTCGACCAGTTCATGTACCAAGCCAATCAGACCACCGTGACCTTTGCGGAGCTTCGGGGGATGAGCTTCCTAGTGCTCCAAGACATCGGCAGCTGGCGCGACGTGATCCAACGGGAAATCCCGCAGGCTAAGTTCCTCTACCAAACCCAGCCCAGTGCCTTTCGTGAAATCACCACCTACTCCGACTTTCCCTATTTCAGTACCAACCTCTCGCGCTTCGACCCGCACGTGGTCACCCCGACGGACCACCGCGTATGCCGCCCCATCCGTGACGCGGTCGCCCAGATGCCCATCTACGCCAGCTACCTCAAGGCTGACCGGCAACGGGTGGCGCCAGTGCTGGCGGCGTTGCGTGCGCATTGGCCGGACGATTAAGCGTGGGACCCGAGGCGGTGTCTCGTCAAGAAAAAAGGCGTCCGGGATAGTCCCAGACGCCTTCAGTGTTAGTTCGTTGCGTGACTCTGCCGGTGATAGTTGACGGCACTGATGCCCGCGATGGCCACGGCCAGGAGCAAGGTGATCCAGAAGTCGACCCGGCCACCCTGGTAGGTGCGCGTCGCCAGACTGCCCTGGCCTTGATTTTGAAAAATCGCCATTAGGGCCGTCAAGAAGACCACGCCGGTCGCCCCCGCTAACTGTTGAACCATGTTGAAGAGCGAACTGATATCGGTCGCTGCTTGGACGGGAACCTGCGTGGTGGCGTTGGAAATCGTGTTGGAGAAGCAGAAGTTGAACCCGGCTCGTAGGACGATAAAGAAGACCAGTAGCCAGATTGCCGTGAGTTTCGGCTGGAAGGCTAAGAAACACAGCGCCCCCACCACTAACAGGCTGGTCCCGATACGTATCGGCAGTTGGAACCCGCGTTGGTCGGCCAGGTGACCCGCCAGTGGCGAGATGACCGCCCCAACCAGCGTCCCCGGCAAGAGGATAATCCCGGCTAACAGGGCCCCGGTATGGAGAACATACTGGGCGTAAACGGGAATCACCACGGAGATGCCGATGTTTAAGAACTGGAGACCGAAGTAGGTCAGCGCATCGTCGCGGACCGCCGCGTGCCGGAAGACTTGGAGGTTGACTAATTGCGCGGCGCCCCGGTTATTTTGCCAGACGAACCCGCCAAAGAGCACCACGGCCAACGCCAGTAAGCCCCAGAAGCTTAGGCTAAAGCCTTGCTTACCGATCACGGAAAAGGCGTAGACCCAGGTCAGCATCGCTAAGGCTAACGCAATGAAGCTGGGCCAGCTAAACGGCTTGGGATGCGCGATGACTTCACCCCGGACAAAGATCTGACCACCAATCAAGCTGACTAGACCGAACGGTAACAGGAACCAGAAGATCATGCGCCAACTCATGGTCGATGAGACTAGCCCACCGTACGTTGGCCCTAACGCGGGGGCTAGGGAAATAATCATCCCGGCGATGCCGGTCATCATCCCCAGCTTGGCGCGCGGTACTTGGGTGAAGATTAGGTGAAATAAAATTGGCGTGGCTAACCCAGTCGCGGTGGCTTGGACCAACCGGCCGACCAGCAGGATGGTGAAGCTGGGGGCGACGGCACAGACCACGTCGCCGACCATGAACGTGATGACCGCGACAACTTGCAGGTGCTGGGGATGATACTTTTTCAAGAGATACGCGGTGGTCCCCATCATAATAGTCACCATGAGTAGGTAGGCCGTGGTGATCCACTGCGTCATGTCTAGCGAAATCCCGAACTCCCGGGAGAGTTCCGGATACGTGACGTTCATCGACGTCTCGGTCATGATCCCTAGTAAACTAAGCAAAGCCACCGACAAGATGGCGCCCCAGGTGCGGGGATGAATCTGATTTTCCATGGTTTGATGCCCTCTTTGTTTTGTGTTTAAGTTTATTTTAGCACGGGGTGTCCAGTTGCTTCTGAAAAAGCACGTTGGGGATACCGACATCCCTAACGTGCTTTTATGGTGGTTAATCATTTTTTAGTTCCAGTGAACAAATTGACGGTTGGCGGTGACGTAATGCCCGTTCTTCAACTGATAACGTGTTACGTGACCGACTTTCACAATCTTCTTAACGTGTAAAATTTTCTTAACCTTTACATGCTTAATGCGCTGTTGACGCTTAAGGTGCACCGTCCGGTACTCATAAACGCCCTTCTTCGCAATGACTCGAATATCCCGCTTTGACTTTTGCGGCACTCGCTGGTAGTAACGATTATAAACGCCATGGCCTGCTAACAGATAGCCGCCTTTAACCCGGTACACGCGCTGACCCGTAGCCGTCTTGATGACTTGTAGCACTTTAAAGCTCGGGGCCGTAGTCCGTGAATGGGCTTTGTACTGACGCTTGACCTGGTGCCGGGCTGCGTCTCGGTACAGCTTAAATGGTGACGTCACGTAGACCACTTTAACTATCTTTTTGGCTGGCTTAGCGGTTTGCTGGTCGGGCGCTGTCGGTCGAACAACGGGGGCCGTTGGCGTCACGCTGGGTTCGGTGACTTGCGGTTGACTAGAGGCTCCCGTCGTCGAAGAACCCGTACCGGTCGACGGGGATGGTTCGGGCGTTGCCTGAGCGTCTGCTAACGTCTTAAAAAGATGATGTTGCTCAAACAGCGCACCCATCGCCATCAGCGTTCAATCCTGATTCTTAGCTGCCGTAAACTGAATTCCTAGCGGTAAGCCCTTAGCAGACACGTAGGTTGGTAAACTAATCGCAGGTTCCCCGGTCAAATTAGCTTGCTGGGTAAATGGTGTCATGCTTAACCCATGTAGCCAAGCATCATAAATCAAAGGCATCTGTTGATCAACGGGGACGTTCTCCATATTCTTCAACTTAGCTTCATACTGTGGTAGGACTGCGGGATCACTGACTAGTGGTGCCGTCGTAGCTACCGTGGGTGTTAGGAGTAGCGGATAAGTCTGATGGAAGGCTGCCATCTTAGCGGCGCCATCCGCAATCGTGGCATTGGCTTGTGCGACCTGCTCCTTGGTCAAGTTCTTGCTGGCCTGGTAAAGTCCCCAAGTCAGTGGACTCACATCGTCCTTAGTCATGGCCTTCTTGGTGGCCGTTTGAATCACGTAGTTGGCAACACTGCCAGCCGACGTATCCAAGATGTAATAGGCTCGCATTAAGGCCTTCCCGTCCACTGGCGGATTGACCTCCTTTACCGTAAATCCTTGCTGTTTTAAGAAGGATACCGCTTGCTGAACGGCTTTAACGGCATCCGCGCTAACGGGTGTTCCCACCGGGGATTTCGTCGTATACGCAATCGTCAGTTTGTTTAGCTGACTAGGCGCAGCTGGTGCACTGGCCCTAGATTGCTTGAGGGCGTCAAAAAGCTGCTGGGTGTCCGCCATGGTCTTCGTTTCGGCAAAGTTTACCGTATGCGCTGTGACCGCTGAGCCATCCCCCTGAATCATGCCCTGGGTCGGCTTTAGGCCCACTAGTCCAGACCAGGCCGCGGGGATTCTAACCGAGCCACCGGCATCGTTACCGGTCGCAATTGGCACCATGCCATCAGCAACACTAGTAGCCGAACCACCTGACGAACCACCCGGTTGATAATCAGTATTCCAGGCACTATGCGCTGCGCCATAGAGTTTAGAGGTCGTCACATTCAGCAATCCCATCTCGGGAAAATTAGTTTGACCAATCACGATGAACCCTGCCGATTGCAGGTTACGAACTAAGATGCCCGTATAACCACTAATCGCATTTCGATTTGGGTAAAGGCCATCCGTATTTTGACCGCCTTTAATCGTCTGACCTAGACCCTTAATCAGGATGGGCACACCTAAAAAGGGCTGCCCGGTATCCTTCAAGGCCGCAGCTTCCTGGAGCGCAGCATCTTCTCGTAACGTGATCACCCCGTTAAGCTGCGGATTATCGGCCTTGACCTTGGCAATTGCTTGTTGCACCAGCTGCGTGCTAGTCACCTTACCTGACCGTACTTGCTGCGCCAAATCTAGCGCGGAGCTATTTCGATAAACTTGCGCCGAAATCCCACTTGCTTGGGTTACCGGCGTCGCAACGGCACCATCAACACCAACTGCTTTTTGAAGCTGGCCAGCCGTAACTGATTCAGCTGTAACGGGCGTGGCGTGAGCCGAAACACTCACACTTCCCAATGTGACAACCGTTACTAATAGTAGGAACCACCTACTCAACCCTGACAGACGACCACCACGGTCAGTCTGCCAACTTCTCTTAACCATACCTTTTCCTCCTTAAACTTTTATACCACCATCCAATATTTTACGGGTTTTTGCGTTTCATTAAAAGCGCTTTCTCAGATTTATATAATAAATTCAATTTTTCAGTCTACTTAAAGCACAAAAAAGGGGCACCCAGTCGTCACTGGATGCCCGTTAAATCTTCGTTTATCTGCTGGTCTCAGGAATCCGAAAGTCCGCTAAATTGACCGTTACCAAATGTTCCACGTCATATTCCGCTAACTCTAACTCACCGGATGGCGTAGCGGCGGGTAAATCCGTCACCCGCGCCAACGTCTTACCGATAATGTCGCGTGCAACAATCAAAGCCTGTGCCGCGCTGGTGCCGCGAATCCACGTGCCATGATTGATATCGGGAATCTCAACATTGTACTCGCCGTTATCCGGATGAAGAATGACGGGATAGGTCACCATTTGTGCTTGCATCATTTTAGCCTCCTCGGACTAAGTTAATCACCTGAGCACACGAAACGGACCACCACTGATGGATAGTCCACCTTATAGAAACCGACTGTCGTTGCATTCTATACAACAACTTTTATGGCTGATATCACCTTACCGCACTGTAAGGGATAACATTCTTGGCTTTATCATACCACCCGATAGACTAAATACAAGTGGGAACTCTCCCCTGCATACGCGGGGAACACCCTGGGCAACTAAGCGCCTGTAGAACATTGTACGAATCACCCCCACATACGCGGGGAACACCAGCAACATTGCCAACCTGCTGAACTCAGTCAGGAATCACCCCCACATACGCGGGGAACACTGCCAAGACGAAGAGAACTGCCAGGCGTTCGCGGAATCACCCCCACATACGCGGGGAACACTACCAGTAGTTGCAACTTCTTTGGCGGTCTTGGGAATCACCCCCACATACGCGGGGAACACACTAAACAAACGCCGCCAAATCAACGTTTTTAAATCAATAACCCAATAAATTTAATCACTTAATCTAACCATAATTATACTTACTCCTCAAGCCAACCACCACTAGTATGATCTTAAAAAACACAGTTTCCCACAATTATCTAAATATCCCCACAATAAAAAAATACTAAGCTTAGAGGCATAGAAGTTACCCGACGGGGTGCTCCTATGCCTCTATTACTTTATAGTGGTAGTGAAGACAGGCCGTGGGCGCTTTGGGTCCTTGAGACCGTAATAAAAAATGGCCGCTTCACTGGTTTTAGTCAATTTGATCAAAGTATTTGGGCTCTCGAAGCCGTGTTTTGAAAACGAGATTACTAAAACTGACGTGAAGACTTCAGAAAGACAGGTATATGATTATGCGAACAATTATTGGAATCGATGTCAGTAAAAACAAAGCTAACGTTGCGGTGGCGACGGATTTAATCGTCGCCAAAGAACTGACCGTCCCTCTAGATGCACTGGGATTTAATGAACTGAAACACGTCGTGCTTCAGTTCGGCGGAAAAGCGGAAATCGTCTTTGAAGCGACTGGTGTTTACTCCCGGCGCTTAGAGTATTTCCTTCAACAAGAAAATTTGAATTACCATATTTTAAATCCCCTGGCGGCTAAGAATCGCATCGCCACTGGTACGCGAATGAGAAAAAACGATCAACGTGATGCGCGCCGATTGGCGATTACCGAGTTTACCGAACAGTTAGAGCCCTATCTTCTAGCTTACAAACAGGATCCCATCTATCGTGAATTAACGGATATGAACCGTTATTACGACCAACTCAATGAGGATAAGAAACGGGCCCGCAATCGAGCTCATCGTGTCTTACAGCTTGTATTTGCGTCATTTGGGGCCTCCAAGGGTGGCTTTAACTTCGATACAAAGCTGGCTTGGAAGATTCTAACACTCTTCCCGCATGCACAAATCGTTCGTGAAATTGGCGACCTTAACGCGTTAGAAGCACGAATATCAGCAGCACATTTCAAAGGGATGAACGCTAGGCGTATTCACGATGCCGCACGAAAGTTATGGAAACTGGCCGCTCAGAATGGTGACGCCGTACCCGTTACTTCGGATAACACGCGGCAAATGAAAGCTTTGGCGGAACAAGTTCTCACCCTAGAAGCAGCGCAGGACCAGCAGGTCGTGCGCATGATGGCCTTAGGTAAATCCTTGTCAGAGTTTACGCTTCTTCAAACAATCCCTGGTATTGGTGGCAGTACCGCCATTCGGCTAATTAGTGAATTAGGTGATATCCGACGGTTCAATACCCGTCAGCAATTGAACAGCTATGTCGGCCTGGACACAACGGAAGTTGACTCCGGTGACCATCAATCCGCTCGCCATATCACCAAACACGGTAATCCCCATGCACGCCGAATCTTGTATTGGACGGTCGTTCTTATGCTTAATCCTAAGATGGGCGACAATCATATTCGCGATGCATACGAAAAAAGACGAGAAGCTTCTTCTTCAAAGAAGAAACTCATCGTCCGTCAAATGGATCGTCTTATTAAAACAATCCTATACCTGATAAAAACGAATCAACCTTACTCCTATGAGCTGAGCCCTCAATCGAAGTAACATTCATTTAGGCTCCGGAACGAAGAACATCGTTCCGGAACCTAGACCCTAAATTTCTCATCATAAAACATAGTTTATAATACCAGCCTTGAAAAAAATTTGATACCTCCAAGGCTTATTTAGCTGGCTATAAATCACTAAAATAATAGCAATAGGGCCATTGATTTAACAACATCTTTATTGACAAAACGTAGAAAAAGCTAACCACAAAGGCTAGCTTGTTCTAAATCGTTCTTACTCCCTAATCACACTCAGGAGTAGCGGATGATGGTTCGCTACTCCTCTTTCATCTAAAACCAACGGCTAATCAATCCGCCATCAGCTCATACATTCGCGCTGCTGTCTCACCAATGTCATCGTAATTTAAGATTCGTTCCTCCACAAAACGGTATCCATATCGGCGATAAAACTGCTCTGCTGACGTATCACGAGTCAATACGTCTAAGTGAATGACCCGCTGCCCCGCATCTCGAGCTGCCTGAACCAGCGTTTGCATGAGTGCCGTAGCCAACCCTCGACGACGAAAATCCGGATGGACGGCAAAAAGGTGTAGGACCGCAATCTGACGATCAACAACGTAAGACCAGTTCACACCTTGATAATCTTCATCGTCCCCAACTGATAGGATACCGGCTGCCACAATCTTCTGGTCGATGAACCCAGCTATGACACGCCGAGTCTGTAAAGCCTCCCGCAACAGGTTCCGGCTAGGATACTCACCCCAATGCCAATCTGGGTTGTCTCCCCCAGATTGCTGGGCACATACAGCTTGGTAAAACTGGATAAGGAGTTCCAAATCAGCTGACGTTAAAGCCCTAACTGCATCGAAAGTCATCGATTTATTTCCTCCTTCACTAAGAATTGCTCCCTAAACCATCTTTACACGCATGACCACCGAACACCTACACCACAAAAAGTGACAGGCCATAACAACTTTTCACAATTACTATGTATCATCACTACCCAAGAAAAGCATTCCCCGTACTATATCTTGGCAGACCATCATCATTTTTTTAGATTATTCTCCGACATACACTTGGTGGCTTCGGGGAAATTCACGCTTGAAAGCAGCTTGGGCAGCATGTTTGGCCGTACCAATAGCCACGGGATAGGTAGTCGTAACGTTGCGATACCCCTGTTCAACCAACGTTACCCGTTGTTGTGTAATCTTTAGCGTCACCGACCGATCCTTCTTGCGCGTTAGTAGCACCAACCGCCCAGGGCGCGACGTTTTAAGCATTTGCTTCATCAGTGTAGTCGCTTGTTTCAAGGGGATACACTTCATTTAGTCACCCCCAGAATTTGGATGAGCTCGTGACTAAACGTGGACTTTTGTAAGTCGTGACTGATAAACACTACGGTGGCGCGGTGACCTCGATGTATAAAAGCTAGGCGCGCAGATCCCAATTTACCTAAGTTTGTACGAAATTCGTAACAGAAAGTTCCAGATACCTTAGTACGGGTTGCCAGCTTGACTTTCGTCATTCCAGTTGCGATTTCCCGATTAACGGCATCTGAAATTTGTCGTTCAATGATTGCTTGTTGATGCGCGTAGCGTTTGAAAAACGCCTTGCATCCGTGCTGATCAAAGATTACCGTTATCATTTCATCATCTCCGCTAAATCTCACCACTCCCTTTATATCGCCCCCCCTTCATTTTAGTCAGTGTCTAAGCGTTTTTCAATTTGAATTATGTATATCATGGCCTAAAAAATAGCACCTTCACGCGTAGACGCAAAGACGCCATTTAATAATTCGCTGTTGCGAAGATTTCCCCCGCACACACGGGGAACACCAAAGACTGATCGCCGTTTTTAAAACCACGGCAGAATCACCCCCGCACGCACGGGGAACACGGCAACCCATACTAAGGTATCTGGAGCGTCCTGGAATCACCCACGCACACACAGGGAACACTGACAAGCCATTGTCCGATCCGCGTATCTTTCCGAATCACCCCCGCACACACGGGGAACACCAACTTGGTTGCAGGGGGTGCACCCCTTTGCCAAGAATCACCCCCGCACACACGGGGAACACCCACGTCATCAATACAAGACCGACTACTTGTCAGAATCACCCCCGCACACACGGGGAACACACTAAACAAACGCCGCCAAATAAGCATTCACAAAACGGCTATCCACCAAATTTAATCACTTAC
The DNA here is from genome assembly GCF_032197885.1 of Levilactobacillus namurensis. NCBI lineage: Bacteria > Bacillati > Bacillota > Bacilli > Lactobacillales > Lactobacillaceae > Levilactobacillus > Levilactobacillus namurensis. The sequence continues at coordinate 1,856,589 of NZ_CP134159.1, forward strand.
GATTATACCTGCCACCGAGTTAGCCGGCAAATGCATGGTCTCCAAAAACACAATCTCTCACAAGTATTCCAATAATCCATCTCACCCAAAAAGCGTGCCCGCTCACCTGACGACCGTCAGATGCTACGAGCACGCTTCATTTTGACATATCCTTAGTCTTTCCGCTTCAGCACCGTCACCGATTCCACGTGCGGCGTCTGTGGAAACTGGTCGACGGGTTGAATGTCTCCATCGATTGCGTATCCCAGTTCTTCGAAGTGGGCCACGTCACGGACCAGCGTCGATGGGTTACAGCTAACGTAAACCACCTTGCGCGGCGCCATCTTAGCGGCACTCTCAATCAAGCTAGGAGCCAAGCCCTTCCGTGGCGGATCGACCACGATCACGTCCGGCTTGACACCATCTGCCTGCCACTGTGCCATCTGGTCTTCCGCCTTGTTCACGGCGAAGTCCACGTTGGTCAGGTGGTTCTTCTGGGCGTTGACCTTCGCGTCCTCAATGGCCTCAGGGACGATTTCGACCCCGTAGACCTGCTTGGCGTGCTTGGCCAGGGCCAGTGAAATGGTCCCAATCCCACAGTAAGCATCAATCACCGTTTCGTTGCCCGTCAGGCCGGCCTTATCAATGGCCATCTGGTAGAGCTTTTCCGTCTGTTGCGGGTTCACTTGGTAGAAGGACCGCGCCGAAATTGCAAACGTTAAGCCCATCAATTGGTCTTCAATCGTCGGTTTGCCGTAAAGGACCCGCGTCACGTTCCCCATGATCACGTTGGTCCGCTTGGCGTTGACGTTTAACACGATACTCTTGACCTCAGGTAGCGCCTGGTGAATCTGCTCCACCAGTTGAGCCTGACTGGGAATCTTCTGCTGACGACTGATCAAGACGATCATCATCTCGTGGCTGTAGTAGCCCCGCCGCACCATGATGTTGCGGATGACACCCTTATCGTTGATTTCATCGTAAGCGGGAATCTGGAACTGCCGTAACAGGTCGCGGACCTTCACGATGGCCTTATCGATTTCGGGGTCTTGGATATAGAAGTCTTCCAGCGGAATCAGGTCATGGCTGTGTTGCCGGTAGAAACCAGTCTCCAGTTGGCCCTTGATCTGCCGAACCGGCACTTGGGCCTTGTTCCGGTACTGAGTCGGGTGATCCATCCCCAAAGTCGGGGCCACGGCCACGTCAATGTGGGCTTTCTTGAACAACTCGGCGATCTGATCATGCTTGAACGCCAATTGTGCCGGATAACTCAGGTGTTGCAAAGGCGCGATGCCCGTCTGCCGGTAAGTCTTATCGACATCGGTGACCCGGTCAGGTGACGTGGTTTTGAAGGCCACGACCCGCGCGAACCCGTAGTGCTTTTGGACCTTAGTCACCTGAATCGTGACCACTTCGCCGGGTAAGGCGTTTTCGATAAACAGGGAAAAGTCGTCGACCTTAGCTAAGCCTAACCCTTGGTAGGTCAGGTCCGTAATGGTGACGTCTAACTGTTGGTTCTTCTTTACTGGTGCTGTGCTTTTCATAATTACCTCATATTTTCTAAGCGTTAAAAAAGGGACTTTGCACCATTATGACGCAAAATCCCCTTTCCGTAAACGATTATCTATTTTTTGGCGGCCGCATCGGTCGAATCAGTCGCCGGGTCTGCAGGCAGTTCTTCCACCTGCTTGACGAATTTCTGTTCTGCTTCTAGCATTTCTGGCGACTCCATGGTCACCGCGGAATCCGGAATGGCGTCCAGGTTGGCGTACATCTCAATGTGTTGCCGCAGGTTGCGGAACTTCATCGGCGCATCGCCACCATATTCACCGTCTAAGTTGATCATCATCCGGTCTTCCACCGGCCGTGCGACCACTTTGCTGGTCTTCACGTAAATGATGTGCGGGTCGTTGATATGCTTCCCGCCATTCAAGACCAGCCCCATCAACCGGAGCAATTCCGGCAGACTGGCCGTCTTGACGATGATCATAGTAAATTTCCCGTCATCCAACGCGGCATCGGGCACGATCTTTTCGAAGCCCCCGATGGAATTCGTCAGCGCGAGCAAGAACATCGACGCCTTTCCCCGGAAATGGCCCCCGTCATAGGTCAGGTCCATCTCGATGGGCTTGATCTGCGGCAGGAGTTCGGCGCCCTTGGCTAGGTAAGCCAGGTAACCGAAGATGGATTTCAGGTTGGACGGTACATCGTAGGTCAACTCGGTCAACAGGCCACCACCCGCGATGTTGATAAAGTACTGGTCACCGGCCTGGCCGATGTCCATGTTCACCGTCTGTTCCTTCAAGACCACCTTAGCGGCTGCCAAGGGGTCCTCCCGTGGAATGTGCAGTGCGCGCGCATAGTCGTTGGTGGTCCCGGCCGGGATGATGGCCATCTTGGGCCGGTGCGGTAAGCCGGCGATCCCATTGACCACTTGGTTAATGGTCCCGTCGCCCCCCGCCGCCACGATGAGCTCGAAACCGGCCCGGGCTACCCGAGTTGCCTCGTCACGAGCCGAATTCGGCGCTGGCGTGGTCGCGTAGGCACTGGTCTCATAGCCGGCCTGCTCGAACACTGCCAAAATATCAATTAAATCCTTCTTTAACGCCTCACGGCCTGAGGTTGGGTTGTAAATCACCCGTGCCCGTTTACGCATGCTGGTGCCTCCATTGTTCTCTAGTGTTTCAAAGCAGCCATCAATAACTTGTTGACCACTTGTGGGTTAGCTTGCCCGTGGGTCTGCTTCATAATCTGACCCACCAGGTAACCGACTGCCCGGTCTTTCCCGTTATTGAAATCTTCGATGGATTGTGGATTCTGGTCCAACACATCATCGATGATTGGTTGAAGCTTAGCTGGATCGGATAATTGAACCAAGCCGTGTGCTTCCACGTAGGCCTTAGGTTCCTCACCCTTGGTCACGGCCTTGAAGACCTTCTTGGCCATCTTGGTCGAAATCGTGCCATCGGAAATGAGGTTAATCATACCGGCTAAGTTGGCTGGTGTCAACTTAGTGGCGGACAGATCAACTTGGTTATCGTTCAGGTAGGCGTTCACGTCCCCTTGCAGGTAGTTGGCCGCCATCTTCGGATCCGCCTTCAAAGCGATCATGGCATCGAAGAAGTCGGACATTTCCTTGGTCTGGGTAATGACCATGGCGTCGTAGTCGGTCAAGCCTAAGTCGTTGACGTAACGTTCACGCCGCTTCCCAGGCATTTCCGGCATCGCTGCCTGTAAGTCCTTGATCCAGTCATCGGAAATGTTCAGCGCTGGCAAGTCGGGTTCTGGGAAGTACCGGTAATCATCGGACCCTTCCTTGACCCGCATTAAGATGGTCTCGCCGGTCTTTTCGTCGAACCGCCGCGTCTCTTGTCGTACGCTACCGCCGGACATCAAGACCTGTTGTTGCCGCTTTTCTTCGTACTCCAGGCCCCGCTTGACGTAAGTGAAGGAGTTCAAGTTCTTCAATTCCGTCTTGGTCCCGAACTTCTCTTGACCCACCGGCCGAACCGAAATGTTGACGTCGACCCGCATGGACCCTTCTTCCATCTTCACGTCAGAAATCCCCGTGAATTGGATCCGTTGCCGCAAGGCTTCCAGGTAAGCGTAGGCTTCCGCTGGAGAAGCAATATCGGGTTTCGACACGATTTCGATCAGTGGCGTGCCTTGCCGGTTCAAGTCCACGTAGGAGTAATTCCGTTCGTGGGTGTTCTTCCCGGCATCTTCTTCGATGTGCATTTCTTCGATCCCGATTTTCTTCTTCACACCGTCAACCGTGATCTCGACCCATCCATCATGCGCAATTGGCTTGTCCGCTTGCGTGATCTGGTAAGCCTTGGGGTTATCTGGATAGAAGTAGTTCTTCCGGTCGAAGTGGGTGTGTTGTTCCACGTCCGCATGTAAGGCCAGTGCCGCGATGATCCCATCAGCGACAACGCCCTTGTTGGTGGTCGGCAGAACCCCTGGATATCCCCAGTCGATCACGTTGGTGTTGGCGTTAGGGTCATCCCCAAATTCAACGGGTGATGGACTAAAGATTTTCGAATTCGTCTTTAATTCAACGTGGACTTCCAGTCCGATAGTCGTTTCAAAATTCATTAGTTGTGACCCCCTAACGTTGGAACTTTGGTATGAAATTCTGTGTTTTGTTCAAAGGCGTAACCAGCTTGATAGAGCGTGCTTTCGTCAAATGGCCGCCCAATCAGTTGCATCCCGATCGGTAACCCTTGGCTGAAGCCGGCTGGTAAGGACAACCCTGGCAAGCCCGCTAAGTTGACCGGAATGGTCAAGATATCGTTCATGTACATGGTCATCGGGTCGGTGATCTCTTCACCAATGCCGAACGCCGTGGTAGGCGTAACGGGGCCCATGATGAAGTCGTGGTCCTTTAAGATGGCCTTGAAGTCGTTCAAGATGACCGTCCGGACCCGAGCCGCCTTCAAGAAGTAGGCATCGTAGAACCCAGCAGATAAGGAGAACGTCCCTAACATGATCCGGCGCTTAACTTCTTCACCAAAGCCTTCGGAACGGGACTTCACGTAGACGTCTTCCAGGTTCTTGACGTCCTGCGCCCGGTAACCGTAACGAATCCCATCGAACCGTTGTAAGTTCGAGGACGCCTCGGATGAAGCGATGATGTAGTAAGCCGCGACCCCGTACTTGTTATGCGGTAAGGAGACTTCGTCGACCGTTGCCCCTAATTTCCGGTAAGTGTCCGCTGCCGCTAAGATGGCCTGCTTCACGTCATCGGCGATCCCGTCACCCAGGAATTCCTTCGGCAACCCAATCCGTAAGCCTTTGACGCTAGTTGCAGCCGTCAAGTCTGCCGCGTAGTTCGGCACTGCCTTATCGGAACTGGTCAGGTCGTGTTGGTCGTGCCCGGCAATCGCGCTGAGCATCAAGGCGTTATCCTTAACGGTCCGCGTCATGGGGCCAATGGCATCCAAGCTAGACCCGAAGGCAATCAGGCCCCACCGGGAAACTCGGCCGTAAGTTGGCTTCATCCCAACGACCCCGTTGAAGGAGGCCGGTTGGCGAATTGAACCACCGGTATCGGACCCCAAGGATGCGGGAACCATTCCGGCCGCCACTGCGGCTGCCGAACCACCCGAAGACCCACCGGGGACCTTGGTGTGGTCCCAGGCGTTCTTGGTGGTCTTAAAGGCGGAGTTTTCCGTCGAACTCCCCATGGCGAATTCATCCAAGTTGGTCTTCCCCACAGAAATCATCTGGGCGTTGGCCAACTTCTGAACCACCGTGGCGTCGTAGACCGGCTTGAAGTTCCCTAAGATCTTCGAACCCGCCGTAGTCGTGACGTCCTTGGTCACCAAGTTGTCCTTTAACGCCATCGGAATCCCAGCTAAGGGCTGGTCTTCGCTAATGCCGGCCGCGTCGATCTGGTCGGCTTGCGCCAAAGCTTCATCTTCATTTAAATGCAAGAAGGCATCGACTTGGGGATCCGTAGCCTTGATATTGGCAAAAGTCTGTTGCGTTAATTCCTTAGCGCTGTACTTCTTAGCCACCAAATCGGCATGCAGACTGGCGAGGTCTTGCTTTAAGTAATCCATTAATTAGTCCTCACTTTCATCGATGATGGCTGGCACCTTGATGTAGCCGCGTTCAGCATCCGGTGCATTCTTCAGCAGGGCCGCACTTTGACCCCAGTTGTCCGCTACGTCGTCACGCATCACGTTGATCTGATCCGTAACGCTGCTGGTTGGTTCAACGCCGGTGGTATCCACCTCACTGAGTGATTCAAACAAGCCGATGATGTCATCGAGTTGCGGGGTTAACGCGTCCAGCTGAGAATCAGTGAACTCGAGTTTGGCCAGTTCAGCGACGTGTTGAACTTGCTCACGATTAATTCGATTAGCCATCAATTATCCTTCTTTCTTAATTATCCGTATGACCCGTTTACCCGCTTAGTTCTGCGAATAAACACACATTGCTATTTTACCATATATCGCCCTAACGCCAAAGATTCTCACCAAAAAGGCGGCGGTTTTTCCTTAATCGAAAAACCGCCGCCCATTCATCTCATCTTAAGACCCGATCAGTAGCTGTTAAAGACGTGACTACTGAAGGTCTTTTCGCTGGCCTTCCGGGACAGGAAGCTTTGGATCCCGTCCGTTGAGGAGACCGTAATGTCAATTGGGACTCCCGATGGCAGGTACTTCTGCGCCGCCGTCTGGAGGTACTGCGTGAAGCTGATGATTTCCGTCTGACTGTAGAACTGCGTGGTGATGTTGATGTGCATCCCCTGCAAGTTCTTCCCGTCATACTGGGCCTGAGCGGTGACCCCACTCAAGTTCGGGAAGAAGTTCTCGACTTGGCTCTTAAAGTTGGAGAAGGAGCTGGCATCGTTACTGTTAGGACTCGACTGGCCGCTCTCCAACGGGAAGACGTAGTTCTTTTGGGCCAACGCCGTCCACTTGGAAACGCTGGTGGTCCCCGCCTTGTTGTTCGAGTAAGCTAAGAAGTTCCCGCCGACCAGACTGTCGTTGGAGGCCTGCCGGTAAATGGCAATTACAATTGGTACGTTCTTGAGCGCCGACTTCTGCCGCATCCGCTTCAGGACCGTGTTGGCCGTCTTCTTGGCGTAGGCTTCACCATCCGCCTTGGAGATCTTGGTCTGGTAGGTTGCCCCGTACTGTTCCTTCTTGTAGTAGTCGACCGAGTTGACCGCGATTCCCACGGTGACCCCGGCTAAGGACAGCTTATTGTTCTTCTGGGTCATGTAATCCTGTTCTTCCAACGCCTGGATGTAGACGGGGTTCCGCTTAGTCGATGACTTCGAGCCGTTATCCACGGGGTTCAACCCGGTGGCGTTGGTCTTGGACTTCCGGTCCAACCAATCCTGGACCGTATCCGAACTCAGGTACTGCCCTTCCTGGAAGACGTAGTTCTTGGTCGAGAAGACCTTCTTGGAAACGTTCAACATCCCGTTCTCGAAGCTCTTCAAATTATAGGTGTTCCCGGAATCCTGGGTGTTGGTCACCCCACGGGACTTGCTGACCCGGTAGTGGCCGCTTTGAATGACCCCTTCGTAGTCGCTATCCGTACTCTGCCCCGTCAGCTGAGTCCCGGACGTACTACCCTTAGAACCCGAAGACATGCTCGAGCTTCCCAGGTCCCCACACCCCGCTAGGAAAAGCGGAATGGCGGCTAATGCAATAACCATTCGTAACCGTTTCACGATGTATCCTCCTAAGTCATCCATTATTTTCAGTCATGGCTGCTTGTAATTGGGCCTCGTTCCAGATGGTGATCCCCAGCTTCTGGGCCTTGGTCAGCTTACTGCCGGCCGCCTCCCCCGCAATCAGGAGATCCGTCTTCTTGGAGACGCTGCCCGTCACGGTCGCGCCGTGTTGCTCCAGCCATTCCGTGGCTTCCGGCCGGGTCAGCTCTTGCAACTTCCCGGTCAGGACCACCCGCTGGTTGGCAAACGGACTATCGCTAGCCGTCACCACGGCGCCGCTGGTATAGGTCAGGTTGACGCCAACCGCAGCCAACCGGTCGATCAACTGGTGCACCTGGTCGGTACTGAAGTAGGTGACCACACTGTCGGCAATAATCTGGCCAATGGTGTCGATGGCCACGATGGCGTCCGCGTCGGCGGCCATCAGGTGTTGAATGTCCCCGAAGTGCGCCGCAATCGACCGGGCGGCCTTAGCGCCCACGTGCCGAATCCCTAACCCAAATAGCAACCGTTCTAGTGAATTATTGCGACTATTGTCGATAGCTGTCAAGAGGTTTTGGGCCGACTTCTCCCCAAATTTATCTAAAGTTAATAATTGGTCGCTGGTCAGTTGGTACAAACTGGCCACGTCGGTGACCAAGTGCCGGTCAAAGAGCTGAGCCACAATCTGTGGTCCCAACCCGGCAATGTTCATCGCGTTCCGGGACGCAAAGTGGTTCATCCCCTCCGCCAACTGCGCGGGGCAACTGGGGTTGATGCAGCGCAACGCCACTTCCTCATCCAAGTGAACCAGTTCGGCCCCACAGGACGGGCAGTGTGTTGGGATCGGATACGGTTGCGCGTCAGCCGGACGTTTGGCCGCCACGTACTGCGAGATCTCGGGGATAATGTCCCCGGCCTTGTGCAACAGGACCGTGTCGCCCAAGCGAATGTCCTTGGCTTCCAGGTAATCGGGGTTATGCAACGACGCCCGTGCAACGGTACTACCGGCCAGTTGGACCGGGTTCATCACGGCGGTCGGCGTCACGATACCCGTCCGGCCGACCGTCCACTCGATGTCGGTGACCACGGTTTCCACCTCTTCGGGCGGGAACTTGTAGGCAATCGCCCACCGGGGAACTTTGACCGTAGCCCCCATGGCCCGCTGCAGCGGTAAGGGGTTGGCCTTGATCACGATGCCGTCGATGCCGTACGCCAGGTCAGCCCGCTGTCCCGTGTAAGTGGTGATGTAGGCCTGCACGTCGTCCATATCATGGGCGACCTGGTAGGTCGGGTTGGTACTGAACCCCAGCTCCGCCAGCTCGTCGAGAAGCCCGCTTTGGGTCCGGGTGTCCAACGGGTCATAGTCGGCGATGTTGTACATGAACGTCGCGAGTTTCCGGTCGGCAGTCACCTGGACGTCGAGTTGACGCAGGCTGCCCGCCGCGGCGTTCCGGGGGTTGGCAAATGGCGCTTGGCCCTGGGCTTCCCGCCGTTGGTTCAGGTCGAGGAAAGCCTGCTTCGGCATGTAGCACTCGCCCCGCACGTCAATGGTCAACGGCCGCGTCAGGGTCTTGGGAATCGACGGTAGCGTAGCCAGGTTCGCGGTGATGTCCTCACCAATCTGCCCGTTACCCCGCGTCGACCCCTGGACGAACTTCCCGTTTTCGTAATGCAGGTTGATGGCTAGGCCATCGATTTTTAGTTCGCAGTTATAGTCGAAGCCGGCGTAATCGGCGGGAACGTTCTCCCGGAGCCGGGCATCGAAGTCCTTTAACTCGTCGATGGAGAAGACGTCCCCTAGCGACAGCATGGGAATCTCGTGGCGGACCTTAGGCAGGTCGCCCCGGGCACTCCCGCCGACGTGTTGGGTCGGTGAATCGGCCGTGACGATGGCGGGAAAGGCGGTCTCTAAGGCCACTAAGCGGGCGTAGACCCGGTCATACACGTCGTCTTCGACGGCCGGTGCGTCCGCGTCGTAGTACTGCTTCCCCCAGTCGATCAGTTGTGGTCGCAAGTCGGCCGCTTCTTCGGCCGCTTGGTGTTGCGTGAGTTCTTTAACGGGTTTCTGACTCTCTGATTCCATTTTTTATCATCTCCAAAACAAAAGCCCCAGTCCCGTGCAAGCACAGAATCTGGTGCTCTGTTAGTCCGGTAGTCACCCGCCGAACTTGATTCGTGCTTCATTTATCGGTGGTTTTCTAAGTCATGTCCATCATACAGCACATCACCCATTAAACCCGCTTCAGGGCTCTTAAAATGCGTGATTGATTATCGATTTTATCAATTTTTAAATTTAGCGTGGCCGTCAGCCGCATCTAAAAACCCAAGCTAGACTGACCCCAAAAGCTTAAAGGCCCTCTGGAACGGCTAATAATCATGATGACTAAGCAAATGTAAGCCGTGAGGACGGCCAGACAAGGCTCAGCCGTGAAATTTTCCTTGGTGAGCGTTCCTTAGCTCGCCTAGGAAAAGGCCAGGCTTGAAGACCTGCATTTTGGGCTTCAAGTTGCGCCCACGGCGTTCCAGCCTTGTCTGGCCGTCCGGTAAGGCGACTGCCCCAACGGCCTAGTCGTCCACCCGCTTGATTGGGGCGAAGGCGGCTAACAGCCGCTTAACGCCCTGCTCTGGGAAGGCGATGTCCAGTTCGGCGTCTTCACCGGTCCCGTTGACCTTGACCACGGTCCCGATGCCCCACTTCTTGTGGCTGGCCTTGTCACCCACGGACCAGGCCACCTTACCGGCACCGGTCCCGGTGTCGGTCGTAATCCGGCCGGTCTTGCCGTGGTACGGCTTGGCGACCGCACTGGCTGTCCGCCGGGCAAAGGGCACGTCACGCCGTTGCGGTTGTAAGCCGCTCTGGCTTTCGCTGTAGTCCTTGTGGATCAGCTCCGGCGCAATCTCGGTCACGAACCGTGACTCCGGATTGTTTTGCCGGCGCCCGTACAGCATCCGGGAGTAGGCGTTGGTCAGGTAGAGCTTGGATTGGGCCCGCGTGATTCCCACGTAAGCCAACCGGCGCTCTTCTTCCAACTGGTCCTCTTCCAGCATGGCCCGGGATAGTGGGAAGATGCCCTCTTCCAAGCCCATCAAGAAGATGACTGGGAATTCCAACCCCTTGGCCGCGTGTAAGGTCATCAACGTGACCTCGGCCGGGTCCTCATCCACGTCGTCTTGGGCGGAGACCAAGGCCAAGTCGGCCAAGAATTCGACCAACCGGTTGTCGGTCTCATCGTGGTCTTCCTGGTCCCAGTCGGTATCGAACTTCTGGGTCACGGACAGGAATTCTTCGATGTTTTCGATTCGCGTCTCAGCTTCCAGCGACTTAGAGTTCTTCAACGTCTGGAGATAGCCCGTCCGGTCCAAAATGTCGTTGGTGATGTCGGAGACGTTGTTCTTCGGCGCCGCGTCCTGAATGGCCTTGATGGTCATCCCGAACTTCTCCATGGCGTTACGGCTCCGCGAACTGATGCCGTTAGCCAACGCCACGTTCTGGGTGGCCTCCAGCTCACTCCAGTCGTTCATGTCAGCGAAGTCTCGTAGCTTTTCGAGACTGGTGTTCCCGATGCCCCGCTTCGGCTCGTTAATGATCCGTTCCAAGCTCATCGAGTCCGCCGGATTGGCGATCAGCGTCAGGTAGGCCAAGACGTCCCGGATTTCCTTTCGGTCGTAGAACTTGTGGCCCCCAACCATGGTGTAGGGAATGTTGGCCTTGACCAGGGTTTCTTCGATCACCCGGGATTGGGCGTTGGTCCGGTACAACACGGCAAAGTCGCCGTACCCGCGGTGGTTCTTCTCGATCTCTTCTTGAATCTTGGCCACCACATAGTGGGCCTCGTCGTTTTCGTTTTGCCCGCGGTAATAGGCGATCTTCTCGCCTTCGGGGTTCTCCGTCCACAGGTCCTTCTTCTTCCGGTTGACGTTCTGTTGGATCACGTCGTTGGCCGCCTGCAAGATGGTCTTGGTCGAGCGGTAGTTCTGTTCCAATAAGGTGGTGTGGGCGTCTGGATAGTCCTTCTCGAAGTTCAGGATGTTCTCCATGTTGGCGCCCCGCCAACCGTAGATACTCTGGTCCCCATCCCCGACCACGCACAGGTTGTTGTGCTTCTTGGCTAGCATGTTGACCAGCATGTATTGCGCATCGTTGGTATCTTGGTATTCGTCCACGTGGATGTACTGGAACTTGTCCTGGTAGTACCCCAGCACGCTGGACTCCTGCTTGAACAGCTTGATGGTCAGCATGATCAGATCATCGAAGTCCATGGCTTGGTTGGCCTGGAGGGCCCGTTGGTAGCTGTCATAGACGCTGGCGATCGTGGTCTCAAATGGTGTGGCCGCGTTCTCCGCCATCATGGCTGGCGTTTGTAGCGCGTTCTTGGCATTCGAAATGGCCCCCAGAACGGAACGGGGGTCGAACTTCTTAACGTCTAAGTTCTGGTCGCGCAAGACCCGCTTGATCAGCGTCCGCTGCTCCCCAGTGTCCGCAATCGTAAACGCCCGGTTGTAGCCTAACTTATCCGCGTCCCGGCGTAAGATCCGCACGCACAGGGCGTGGAACGTTGAGACCCAGACGTCGTTGCCGTCGGGTCCCAAGAGCTTGGCGACCCGTTCACGCATTTCCTTAGCGGCCTTGTTGGTAAAGGTGATTGCCAAGATGTGCCACGGCAACACGTGGTTATGCTCGATCAAGTAGGCGACCCGGTGGGTTAAGACCCGCGTCTTACCACTCCCGGCACCCGCTAAGACCAGTAAGGGACCCTCCGTTTGAAGGACGGCCTCCGTCTGCTTGTCATTCATGCCTGTTAATAATTCTTCTCCTGCCACCCTGAACACAATCCTCTCTGTCATTAGTCCTGTCTATTATAGCAAAGAAACATACGTTCTGCTGAGTTTAACTCAGAATTCAGGTCATGCTGGCGGTTCACAGCCACTTGGAAGCTTATGACGCCTTACCGGGCGGCTTACACTTACGCCAAAATTGCTACGCATCCACGTTCTGGCATGATCCCTAAACAAACATGAAAGGCACTCAAAGTCGCTGACAACCCGAATGCCTTTCATCACAATTTCACCATTATAAGCGTGGTCGTCGCTGGTCACAACCTAAATTGATGGGCTAAACAATAATCCAAGAATTCGTCAAAATTAGACCGGTTCGAGTGCCGAAAGCGGTCCCGCAATCCCACAATTGTGGCTTCGTCAGCAATCACCCCGCTAACCGGATCAAAGACTTTAAGGTAGTGCCTTTTCTGACGATCAGTCGCCGCCACGTATGCGAAATCAATATCGGTTAGGGCATCTTCCAGGTTCTCCCGACAATAGATAGGATGGAGATACGGCTTTAAATCATGCTGACCCAAGCCCGAAATATGCCCCGCCAAATAATTCTTTCTGACCGAGATATCCTTGCAGTCATCGACGTCCATCAACGTAAAAATCTTGAAATCCACTAACCGTTGCTTATCTTGTAGGATACCAGGATACTGCCGAACCAATGCCCGCTTATTGCGAAGAATCTTGTTGTGAAAATAATCTGGTAAGCCATCAATCTGAATACTTGTGGCGCCTTTGTCCCGTGCTAATAGCTTTATATTTAACCTTAGCTTGGACTTGATCGATGAGGCGAATTTGTATTCTGACATGCCGTGACAAATCACCACGGCACAGGTCCCCCGCCCCACCACTTAATCGACCTCTAAATCGTTTAAGATTGCATAGAAGTCGACATCATCTGAATACGGAATTCCCGCAAAATAGCCATCCAAATACATCTTCTGAACGTTATTGTTCGCAGCAATGTTTACTTTCCCGTTCTTGGACAAATTAATCACCTGCTTATTGCCATCAGTGTCCGTCTGAATCACATACAGTGCGGAAGCCTCGAGTTGCTTCATAATCTGGGTATCATGCGTGGTAAAGATCAACTGTCCCTGAATATCATCCCGAACATTTTCAATCAACCGGTCGATTAATAAATCGTGGACACCATTGTCAATCTCGTCAATGATGACCGTATCTCCCTTGACAACATCCAAGAATAACGGGAAGAGTTTTAGCAATTGCTTAGTCCCGTGCGACTCCAACCTAAAGGGAAGCTCGGTTATTTGACCACTGATTCGCTTCTTTTCGAATAGCCGGTACTCTAAATCTCCTTGATGACGATCCGTTTGGTAAAAGACCTGCACCATATCACTATAAAGCGGGACAAAATACTGATTAAGAGCTGCTTGTGTCAACTTAATCTTTTCGGCGTTACGAGAAGTCGCCGGCAGGGTTCCACCTTGAAGATCTGGCAGGAGACCGCTAATGGGATTCACCCCCATCGTATGGTCACTCTTGAAGGCCAATTGATGGAAACTTCTATTCACCGCAATCACTGGATCCGCGACATTCTTACGGACATAGTTTTGATTACTCTCACGCATAAGCTCCGTCAAAATGGCTAAAAATGTGTGTTTGCCCCAAAATCTATCCGTTGCATCTTCGGCAATATCTTTCATGTTCCCTTTAAAGAGACTCGGGCTCCAATATGGCTTGATGTGTCCCTGTTCATCGCCCGTTATCTTAAAATTGATTCCTGTCGCCGATTTGATCAGATAGTGTAGAGTCTCCGAAACCAGGTGCAATCCATCCTGATTTTGCGTAAATTTCAACTCATACCAGCCATCATTCTGGTCCAACTTAAAATTGTAGCGAATAACCATGGGCCCACTAGCACCACGTCGATAGGTATCCTTGAAGATTGCCGACAACTCATCCTGGCCCAGACTGCGATAGTTCATAAAATCCATGAGCTTTGCCGTTTTCTTAGGAGAATCGTCCGCCACCGTCGCAAGTTTCGCTTGCAACTCTGTTAACCGGTGCTGGGTCGTTCTAGTAGACACCGACTGCTCTAACTTAATCAAGGCCGAAATGATATTCGATTTACCACTCCCGTTTTCACCATAAATTGCCACAATCCTTTTAGGCAATTGGGCCTGTTCCAGATTTAGTTCCATCATCTTAAACGACTTATAATTTTCAAAATATAGAGATGTAAACACTTATTATCCCTCCGAATCATACATTTTGTATGATTTTACAGACAAATCACCATTATTTAAGACCATCTTACCATAACGGTGCTAATTTCCCCATCGATATTCTCAAGATAAACCAAGAATCCCCAATGTTCACTTCCAGTATTGCATTCAAAAATGAGGTCCCGGATTGCCGATTCACAATCTGGGACCTCACGAGTTACTGTTTAGATTTTAGAAGATTCATCAGCCCGCGCCATCAATCTGTGGGGGGCTACGCTTTAATCCGTCTCCTGGTCAGACTTGTCCGGTAAGACCGGGCCATCCGTCCAGATACCGGTGTCGTTCAGTTGGTCCAAGATGGTCTTCACGGATTGGCCCTGAATGGCCACGTGCCCGACCACCGTGTCATCGTCGGCGTGCCGCAAGTGATAGAAGTTGAAGTGCCAGTTAGGCTTGATCTGCCACTGGGTCCGCATGGCCGGTAACTGTGCCTTGGTGAAGGTGATGGTCACGGCCGGCGTCAAAATGGCGGGAACCGCCAACGGTAAACCACAGATGGCCCGCAGGTGTTCCTCGAACTCGTCGACGGACGCCGCGTCCGCGAACACGTAGCCGTTTTCGCTAGGTGCCGGAACAATCTTCTTGACGTAGATGGACCCGTTCTTGGTCAGGTAGAAGCCGACCTCGAAGGCCCCCACGTAATTGACGTGTTGGCCCACTTCGGAAGCAATCCGCCGCAACTCGCTGGCCACGGCCGGGTCCACGTTGGCCGGGACCCAGGTCTTGAACGGCTGGTCATCAGCCGATTCGCCTTCCGTGATTGGGAACAACTGCTGGTTGCCCTCCTGGTCGCGTGCGACCACGATCGAGTACTCCCGGTCGTAGGCAATCTGGGATTCCAGGATGTAAGTCCCCCAGTCGAGTAGCCCTGCCGCCTTAGCGATGTCCGTTTGCGTGCGAATCACTAGCTCACGGCCCTTGGACCATTCCTTTTGGATGGGCTTCAGGACACAGGGGTAGCCGATCGAGTTGACGGATTGGTAAACGTCGTCTAAGTCGATAATCGTGGCGTAAGGGGCAATGTTGACGTTGAGTTGTTCGAAGAACGCCCGCTCAAGTAAGCGGTCCTGCATCATTTCCAACAGGTCGCTGCCCTGCGGAATCTTGGTGTATTGCGCCAAGAACTTCACGACGTCGGTGCTGACGTGGGCAGAATCGTAGACCACCGCGGCACAACTCTCCGCAAAGTGCTGTAGTTTCGCCTTGTCGCGTCCGTCGCCGACCGCTTTGAAGTCGGCCAGTTGTAACGCCTCGCTGGTTTCATCGGAGCCGTACGCCCCGACCTTTAACCCCATCTTCCGAGCAGTCGTGACCAGCATCGCGGCGTTCGCGCTGCTGCCGATGACCCCAATCGTATCGCCTGGATATAAGACCGTATTCGCCAATAGTCTTCCCTACTTTCCACTTATCAGATTTTATACATGATTAAATCAAGCATACGCTTCATCATTTATTCTAAGGTTTGACCGCCGAATACACAAGCAACATGCCACACTTCCCCTTAGTCCTGGGCAAAGGTCACCGTGCCGTTCTCGAAGGCTACGATGCTGGCTAAGGCGACCAGTGGGATTCCGGCGTCTGTGACCAGTTGGTGACCCTTCTGGAAACGCTTCTCGATGACCACGCCGACACCGGCGACCTTGATGTTCGCGGATTCGGCGATGTCGAGCAATCCTTGGACCGCTTGGCCGTTGGCTAAGAAGTCGTCAATGATCAAGACCTTGTCGTCGGGGTCTAGGAACCGCCGGTCGATTGAAATATCGTTGTTGACCTGCTTGGTGTACGAGTAGACCTTGGCGGTGTAGAGGTGGTCGGTCAGCGTCAGGCTCTTGTGCTTCCGCGCGAAAATCATCGGCACGCCCAGGTGTAAGGCGGCCATGACGGCGGGTGCGATACCGGAGGACTCCACCGTGAGGACCTTGGTGATGCCCGCATCGGCGAATTGCCGCGCGAACTCCGCGCCTAATTGGTCCATCAGCTGCGGATCAACTTGGTGGTTCAAGAAGTTGTCCACTTTTAAGACGTTTCCGGGTAAAATCGTGCCGTCTTGCCGAATGCGGTCCTCTAAAATTTTCATCTGTATATAACCTCCATAATATGCCGTTTCCTAAGTTATCCTTTATTCTACCCGACTTGGGTTCCAAAACACAACGCCCGCACCGGAAAATTTAGGAAGCGTTAAGCTAGAAGCATCCCCAGCGCCTCCGCAAGCGTGGTGGTCAGCGCCAGGATCCCCAGGTTGCGGACCGCTAGAATGAACGTTTCCTTTTTGACTTGGACCCGGAACAGGCCGCGGACGTTGCGCACCACGGGAAAGACACTAACTAACGCCAACAAGGTCCACACCGGCAGGTCGCCTAGGACCACGCTGGCGATCAGGGCCAGGTAGCCTAAAACGTAGAAGCCCGCAAACAGCCATAACGCGCGCTGGACGCCCAGATAATAGACGATGGTCTTCCGGTTCAGGTTCAGGTCTTCTTGGGCGTCACAGATGTTATTGGCCAGCAATAACGCGGCGATGGCCGCCATCGCGATCCCCGAAGCCAATAAGACCCGTAGCCACAGTGTCAGGGTCAGTGCGCTGGTCTGGTAGAGGTTCAGGTAGACCGTGATGGCCATGATCATGAACCCCATGGTGAAGCCGGCGAAGAACTCCCCGGTCGGCGTGCCGGACAGCGGCTGCGGGCCGCCCGCGTAGAGGTACCCTACCAGAAAGCAAAAGATGCCCATGACCAATAACGGCCACCCGGTCAGCCAGACCAGGTATAACCCGATTACACCGGCGACTCCGGCGAAACTGGCCATCAACGCGAAGATGCCCCGCACGCTGAGGTGGTGGACGCCGATCACGTTGGTGTGGCGTTTCCACTCGGCCGCTTGCGTGTCGTCGGCGCGGGTGTAGTCCTGGTAATTGTCGTTGATGTCAACGGCCATGTTGAAGAGCAACATGGCGATGAAGAATAACCCGTCCACGCCCCAATTGAGGTGCTGGAAGTTATGGGCCACGAAGAGCAGCCCCAACAAGAACGGCCAAACGGACGCAATTTTGGCCTTGATTTCTACTAATTCTAAGAACACGTTCAGTGTCACTAATGCCATCCCCTAATGCGTGATATGTAAGTTTTGACTAGCTTTGTTTGACAACGTTTTCGGTTGTCGGTAAGATTAATTTTGACTAACGAATGAGGTGCAGTATGGATCGACAACTTTGGCGGCAATTCCCGCAGGTTGAGCCAGAACTCAACGCGTTACAGCCCTATCTGCTGGATGCGGTAAACCTGACCAACCGACCTATTCACAATAAAATAGTAGCCTTAATGGCCTCCGGCGGCAAGTTCTTACGTCCCGGATACTTTTACTTATTTGCGGCCTTTGGTCAACCGACCTCCCCGGCGGCCTTGCGCGCGGGGGCGGCGGCTCTAGAGATTCTGCACGTGGGGACCTTGATTCACGACGACGTGATCGACCAGTCCCCCACCCGCCGCGGGGTGCGGACGATTCAGATGAAATACGGGCAGAAGAACGCGATTTACGCCGGCGACTTCATGTTCACGGTCTACTTCGACCAGGTCTTGAAGTCGACCCACGACGTCGCCTTGATTCAGGCCCACATCGACGCGATGCACAAGATTTTAACCGGTGAATTGGGTCAAATGGCGCTGAATTACCAAGAGGACGCGCCGCTGGACGCCTATCTAAGCGAGATTGCGGGCAAGACGGCCGAACTGTTCGCGCTGGCCTGCTACCAGGGGGCGGTGTTGACCCACGCCCCCCAGAGCGTTCAGGCCAACGCCCGGGCCATCGGGGTGGCCATCGGAAGCGCCTACCAGATGCTAGACGACATCTTGGACTACGCGGGCGACCCTAAAAAGACCAAGAAGCCAATTCTGGAAGACTTGCGCTCCGGGGTCTACTCACTGCCGCTGTTGCTGGCACTGCCCCAGGCTAGAGCGGAGTTCCACCACTACTTAAAGAAAAAACAGGCCATGACCGCCGAAGATATTCAAGCGGTCCGAGACCTGGTCACCCAATACCACGGCGTCGCCGCCGCACAAAAACTCGCCACCGAATGGACCAACAAGGCACTGGCTTTAATCGCCCAGTTGCCCAACGTCCCGGCCCGGGCGGATTTGGCGCGGTTGACGGGGATGTTGTTGAGGCGGGATCATTAATTAAAGGGAATCTCTAGCATCTTTCTCGCTAGAGATTCCCTTTAAGTCTAATAAGCATGTAAAACTGACTCTACTGGATTAAGAACTACAAACTTATTTCGCTTCTTCCCATCCATAATCCAGCATTTCCTGTTTCTGTGATGTTGTAATACTGGAAATTGGAATGGCTACCCCTGCAAGAAACTTAGGTCGACTTAGTGCCACATATGCGTACTTCAAACAATCTTTAATAAACTTTGAATCAAGCTCATTTCCGTAATCCCTACGCTTTCCAATCAGAAAAGGATATAGGGTTTTAAAAAAGAGATTTTCATGATCTTTTTTATTCCAATAGATTTCAGAATCTAACAACAAAAATGTAGAGCGGTGAGTCTCCCCTTTAGCTCCATGAATTGTAGACAAATTTATCTGTTGTTCCGATTTATTTAGAGTTCCCGATATTTCGTCCGGCACATACATAAACTTTGCTAACAATGTATCACTCAACTCAGCTGCTTCTTTACGAGAATTGGGGGTTATAATCGGGACTATAAATCGCTCCAACTCCTCCCTAGTCATATTACCTGTAACTAATCCCCTAACCATCTTCCCAACCAATGACGCTAAGTCTAAATTCTGCTGTAATAGTACATGTTCCTCAGCTCTAGTTATCCGGTTTAAATGTGCAAGTTCATTTTGTACCGCATTAAACACATCCTTATACTTCTGATTATGGTCTATAGATGCACTCAACGACCTATCATAATCAGGAAACCATCTTTTCAAATCTTCGTGCAACGGCGCAACAATTTCATCCTTTTTATGACATTCTAAAAAATCGGTATTTTCGGTTACACATCGATGTATAAGCCGCTGATACTTCCTTCTTAAATCTTCTTCATCCTCAAATATAATTAAACAATTTTCTAATGAAGAGCTAGATTTACTAGGATGAAATGTGGGGTAATTTTCACAACAGACGTTCTTAACAAGATTAGCTATGTGCGGCCCAAACCGTACTGTTGTAGAAATTTCTTCAACTTGTGCAACCCCTTTTTCAGCCTCAACTATAGGATTCCATGCATCTACTGTCTCATTTCCATATATAGTATATAGTGCCTGATACGGATTACCAAATCTTTGAAACTGTACATTCGTGCCTTCTGTCAACTGCATTAACAACCGATACTGTTTACTGCTCGTATCCTGAGCTTCATCTAATAACAAAAAATCGAAACGTTCTCCAATAGCCGCTTTTAGCTTATCTGTATGACACGAAATATACCACTGAGCTAAAGTAGTCATTTGTTCACTATTAATAATTCCATGATCAAGAATCCATTTAAGTGCGTTATTAATACCAGAGGCATAAGATCTTTTTTCATCATTTTCAAACGTAACAGCATGATTTTTATCAATAACTAAATGTGCGTTTCTCTTTTTATAACTAGGTGCACCGTGGCGCCAGTTAGAAAAATAAGATAAAAATTTTTGAGAATATATTTCAGAATATTGATCACCATCAAGTATTCGCATTTTTGTTTCAGGAAATAAAATCTCAAACGCTTTTCCCGCAAAGTAATGATCAAAAAAGCTTTGAATCGTACCAATAAAATTTGGATACTCAATATTGGGTAATCCATAAAGCTCAACTCAATCTTTAATTTCTTTTACAGCAATATTTGTATGTGTGATACAACATATACCTTTATCACCCCGTTTTTGCTTTGTTAGAAGTGAAATTAGCTTAGCGGCTAAAATTGTCGTTTTCCCCGATCCTGGTCCTGCTACAACATTAATATTTCCCCCCGCAATAATAGCCTTCATCTGCTCCAAAGAAAAGTGTTCTCCTGCTGGCAACAAAATACGTTCAATACGCCCGATACTTTCAATATCATCCATTTTTCTCTCCAATGTAATTAACTGCCACATGCAAACATAATTGCATTTATAAGATATGCACAGTAACTATCCTGCAATACTGATTTTTTTAGCTCATTTCTTCTCTCGCCTTTCAAATGGTGTATTCTTTCGGCAAGAATTTGGGCAGTCTCAGCTTTTGACAATGTACTATTTTCAAACCAAATATATAGTTTAACTAAATTATACTTGCGGAGATTTTCAATAAAATCACTTCTTTTCTCCTCAGAGACGCTCTTACCGTCAAACTTTACATCTGTCATGGACTCTAACAAGAGCTCACGCATAGGACTCTTCAATAATGAATATTCTAAAGTCCACGCAGGAGACACAAAAACCCTTTGCGTAACATTCAAATCATCATACTGTCTCTGAAGTTTAAACTCTTTCTTTTCTTGAGCGTCCTTTAGTTCATCTTCACTTAACATTTGGAATGCTAATTTCGCAATAGTATCTGAATTTTCACTCAAAAAATTTAAGTTCATTCTTTTTCGAAGCTGATTAAAAGCCAAAAAATTTTTTCCAAAATCATCACGGGTTAATTGTCTAGAAACAAGCAGGCGATTTATCTCGTTAACATTTTCATTATTAATGCAAAAAGTATACGGTCTAATATCAGAATCTCTTATTATCACAATCGGTAAATCAACTCTGGGCGTATCCGGCCTTCTTGCAAATAATTTGACATAATTATCAAAACTGCGTCCTCCAACATCTACTATGGACACACCGTACTCATGTAATGGATAACCTACTAAATCTGCTAAAGCTGGAAGCAAAATATTTTCAGCATACCCTTCTACAAAAATCAATCCTTTCGCAAAGAAAAGATTAGCTTTCGTTGCATCGAGAAATCGATTTAAAAAACCATATTCTTTATCTTCCAAAAGTGTATGGGACGGATCCATTTCATATGACTGTCCATCATGCAAATAAATAAGCAACCTTTGATCAACCGAGGCTGTAAGAGCAACACTATGAGAAGTCAGAATAAACTGCATAGCTGCTTTGGACTGATAGTTTTTCAGGTATTGTTCAATATACTTTATCAATCGAATCTGCGCTTGTACGTGCAAATGAGCTTCCAATTCTTCAACCAACATTATATTAGGACCATATATTGTATGATTTAAATGATCATTTAAAAGGGCAAGTTCCGCTGCAATATAAAGTAAGTTCATATTTCCTAGCCCTAAATTCCGTTTTTCCGGATTAAGGCTCAACTGTTTTAAAATCTGTGAAAGACTTGCCTCGGGAAGTTTCAAACTCACCTTACTCTTCGATTGGTCCTGCCGATCGTATAACTGCGCCAAAACCTGTGATAATTCTTTATTTAAAGCCACATGAGAAGATGAGTCAGACTCCTGAGACTCGCTACCAAAAAATTTCTCTATTTCTGAGTTAGCATGTCTCATAATTTCAACTAAATTTTCTTTATTTTCAGTATCTCCATTAAAAGTAGAATGAGCCATTAATATCTTGGGCAACTGTGAACGAAAACCTGGAGTTAATTCATCAATTGCATTGCGTAATGGTTTTAAATATGTAGTCTTTAAAAATGAACGTGCAGTTGCACTCAAAGCCGTCGCAGTAGTAGAGATGCCCGCTACTAATTTATGATTAATATAAGCCTGATTATTATCGTTTATCTTCTTTTCAACTGACAAAGTTAACTGAAGTGTATAATTATCATCCTTATCGAACGAAAGCCAATCTAAAAATATTCCGGCCTCACGTTCACTTAAGTCACAAAACTTTCCTTCTATTCGAAACATATTTTCATATGCTCCAGACTCGTCACAATAAAAATCATCATCTACAATACGTTGAAATTCATCACTCACATCACCCAACATCAATCGAATTGCATCAATGATAGCCGTTTTACCAGCATCATTCTCACCAACGATAATATTCAATCCCTTATGAAAGTGGACGGTTAGTCCCGGCTGCTTTTTCTCGATTGAACCAGAAAAGCGTCTAAAATTATATAATTTTAATTCAGATAAAAACATTTGAAGCATCTCCTATGATTCTCAGATTTTGCCCCTCATCCACCAATCATTTTCATTATAAAACAATTGTTTAATTAACACACTGACGTAACCAATTATTTCTAAGATTTGAGTAAATGCTTTCGGCAAGCTATTCATCGAAGACTCCTTCTTACGCTTTATACTGCTGTAGTAACTTCACAATAATCTAAGTGGAACTTATTTTTGTGAATAAATTGAAAAATATTATCTGCTAGCACCACTCAAGCTTAACCAGAAACCAGTCTTAATACGTTCGCCTCCAGCACAAGCACGACTACTTCTCCAGAAATTCCACCCTACTCCGACCATAAGTATCGGTATCTAACTGCGTTTCGCTT
This sequence comes from Levilactobacillus namurensis, assembly GCF_032197885.1. Classification (NCBI taxonomy): domain Bacteria; kingdom Bacillati; phylum Bacillota; class Bacilli; order Lactobacillales; family Lactobacillaceae; genus Levilactobacillus; species Levilactobacillus namurensis. The sequence continues at coordinate 1,879,272 of NZ_CP134159.1, forward strand.
TCTAAAATAATATCTTGAACTACCCGTAATTCTGTAACGTTCTTAAGCACACTAAACAGCGCATTAAAAAACAAAGCACTATGTGATCCTGAATCTTCAAAGTTTAAAATAATCGATATCCGTCAAAAGCGCCGCACTGCCCAAATCCCTTACACTACACCATATAGGTCATTTGATTTACACACCGTTCTAATCACCTCATCAGGCTAAATGCGGTATGATTAAAGTATCAAAACCTACGATTGGAGTGAAACAGTTATGGGACTTTTTGGTAACCATTCAAATACCACTGAACTGCGAACAGAAAACCAACAACTACGGCAACGAATCGACACACTGACCGAAAACTTGCAGGCTGCACGAGCGCGATACGATCAGGCCTCGGTTCATATCCAGAAACTATTCGATGATGACCAACGACTCATAGAACAAAATCATCAACTATCCGCGTGGAACTTTTTCGAAAAGGATGAGGACCCCCACTGCTACGTCTACGAACTGCGTTTAGCGGACAACTACTATTACGTGGGTTCAACCAGCCGTCTCCGTCGTCGCTTGCAAGAACACTTCATGGGTGAAAACGAGAATGGCTTCAAATGTGCTTACTGGACCACAGCTCACCATCCCCTCAAAGTAATTGGACTCACTGAGTTTCCAAGTGACATTGAACGCCCCAAATTAGAAAAGGCGGAAACCCAAGCAACACTACGGTTAATGAGACAATATGGCTATCAAGCTGTCAGAGGTGGGGCCTTCACTGCCACCAAAGCCAGCCAGCTCAAATACTTCTTGAGCCTTCCAGACAACCAGCACAAGTTTGGCTATACGGCCCAAGAAGTCGGCATTACGCCTACAACCACCCCCTCAACCGATACTCCAACGTCATCAGTTGACTACCTCATAAAATACCTGCCCAAACAACGGCAATCAGCGATTATGAATGCCCCGGCTGATGCTATTATCGCTATCACGATTTCTCAGAATAACAACTACTTACTCTTCCACCGACTCCGCAAAAGCCTTAATTTTGCTTTTAAAAGATTGGCAACCGATAACTTTAATATCACACCATCCTTAGACTCAGGACATCCGTTCACCACGGTTCAAGAAGCCGTTATCTTAACTGACTGTGCCAACAGTCACGACGCAGAGGCCTACTTAGATTGCCGACAAAAGGAACTAGAGAAAAATAAGCACGTTGTTTTCCGTGAAAGTTACTCCAAACAATAGATTACATAAATTGCCATCAATCCCCGGCACAATCTCTTTAGTACTCAGCACATTAGAATAACCTAAAGCAGGCAATGAACCGCCATATGGACTAACTGGGAGTTCATTGCCTGTTTTCAATTTAATACGCTGTGTGGTTACTCTTAAAATGCTTAGCTATTTGCTTAGTAGGATAGTCACGTTCGCTGGTGACAATTCCGGAGCCCCCACCTTGCTTCAAAACGCGTATTTGCTTACCGTGGTAACGTTTGTGAACTACTTTATAGTAATCCCCATCGCCAGACCCTTGATTCCAACCATAGACGTTAGTCCAGCCATGAATCCGTTGTGAAATGAAGACCCAGTACGGATGGAATCCCTTACTCGATGAGGCGTCCGCCTTGCGACTATGCATCGTTTCTGTAAAGTGTTGCCCGCTTTGGCGCATCTTGATTTTTGGGCCGTTAACCTGATTTTACTGTAATGCCCTTTACGATCACAATGCCACCAAGTTCCACGAATAAATTTATGTAATGTCCAATCTCCGCTTAAGCTTTTACCTAATTCACTATTAGTGTAACATTCAAGCTTATCGTTATACTTCTAAAGAATATTTTACATATTAAATACGCATTTAATAAATAATTAATCGACACTAATAATTTCGATTTTAACCATACCCTTCCAAGTCTCATACTCTAATCTAACGCTTTTATAATTTAGTGTTCTTAAAGTTTAACGTTCCACAAATCAGTCTAAAGTGCAATAATTAAAATAGTTAGGTTTTAGAGATTCGCAAAAAATCAGCTTCCCTACAGCACTCCCCAAAAAACACTTCGGATAATTAAATTTTCCTATCCAACAAGTTTACTAATTCTCAGGTCGAGAACCACAATATTCATGTAATATATACATAAATGACACATTCCACAAAGGAGAACTAACCCATGATTAACTATATTGCACGTTGGAACATAAATGACGAGAAAAGCACTTGGTCAGGTACTACATACTCTCTATATGAAGCTTTAAAAAAATACACTAACGTAAATCGCATTGATGCACCACAAGAAAACTTCTTACAAAAAGTAAGGCTAAAACTAATGAGAACAAATAACCACTTTGATATAAAAACACTCAACAGAGAAAGTAATTGGCAGATTGTAAAATTTAAGTTGAACATTTAAGTAGACAGAAAAACCCATCAAGGTCTTTAATGGTGTTACCACACAATCCATTAGAAAGAAGGACCTTGATGAGCACCACTATTTTATCATTCCAGAACCGTGTTGTCATTGAAACGCTTCATAAGGAAGGACGTTCCTTGCGATACATCGCTAACTACTTAGACTTTAGTAAGACCACCATCTTTAACGAACTTCACCGGCTAAATAGTGAGTACCAGGCTGGGCTAGCGCAAACTGACTTTGAACGAAAGGTTAGTCAACGGGGGCGGAAGTCTTCGCTCACTAAAAACCTTAAACACTTGATCGAGGAAAAGATTCAAGTCCAGAAGTGGTCCCCTGAACAAGTTGCCCATGTGGTGGGGATTGCCTACAAGACAGTCTATAACTGGATTGATCAAGGATGGCTTGATATACAGTTGCCCGATTTGCCTGATCATGGAATTCGTCGTCATCGTGCTAAAGAAAAGCGTGGTACGTTCAATCACGGCCGCTCCATTGAGGAGCGGCCTCATAAAGTCGAAACTCGCCAGGAATTCGGCCACTTTGAAGCTGATACCGTACTTTCTGGTAAACGTAAAGGTCAAGCTGTGGCTACTTTTGTGGAGCGTAAAAGTCGCCTGACAATTGTTAAACGGCTCCATGGTCGCGACAGTCAGTCCATGACTCAAGCCGTACTTGAACTAGCTAGTCAACTTCAAGACAAGCTCAAGACGCTTACTGTGGATCATGGTAAAGAGTTCGCTAACTACCAGACAATTGAACAGCTAACAGGTACTCAGGTTTATTTTGCCCATGCTTATTCACCACATGAACGCGGTAGTAATGAGAACCGTAACCGAGTTTTGCGACGGTTTATTCCCAAGGGACAAGCCATTGAAGAACTAAGTGATTACCAACTGGTTCAAATCAATTGGTATCTGAATTCACGGCCACTTAAATGTCTTAATTGGCATACACCAATCGAGATCTTCTTGCTTAATCTACGTCACTAAATTCGTTCAAGTTATTTCTTGCAATCTGCCAATTACTTAGCTCAAAAAATTTCAAACACTAAAAATATAATCCAAATCGGGGATATGGTAAAACTACCTAACTCCTATATCTATCAAGATTTAAGCTTTAGTGCCTTAGAATATCTTAAAGAACACAATCCAGAGATGTATAATTACAGCGGTTTTCAAAATATTAACTAATTGCACTTTCAAAAACGAATGGAATGGCAAGAAAATTTTTACAGTCTAAATACCCACATTTTTACAATGTCACATTGGCTAGAAAAATTTTTAAAAAGCCAAGGAAAATATGATGTCCACTATGTTGGTGCTGGTGCCAACATACCAGCCATAACTCAAAATAATATTCTACGAAATAACCACACCGCCTTATTTATCGGTCATGATTTTTATAGAAAAGGTGGGGATATCGTTATAGAAGCCTTTAAAAAATTACATACGGAAGATCCCAAATTTCGATTAATTATAGCTGGGCCTGAAGAAATTCCTAACAAATATCAGAATATTTCTGGAATGCAATTTTTAGGCCCAATTAATTATTCACAAGTATCCCGTTTGATGAAGCAAGCAACTTTTTTTGTTATGCCTTCTCGTTTTGAAGCATTTGGCTTGGTTTTTGTAGAAGCTATGGAAAATGGATTGCCAATAATCGCACGAAATTGCTTTGAAATGCCTTACTTTGTAAAAGAAGGTAGTGGTATTTTAATTAACCCCGGGAACGATGAAATTCAACAAACTTATCAGGCAATGAAAGAGATTTTTAATAACTTAATCTTTCAAAAAATGGCTGAACAAAAGGCTAATGAAATTACCGAAAGTTATTCATGGGATTCGGTTGCCAAAAGAATGCTACAAATCATACAGAAATAGACATTTCATAAGCAACAAATAACCAACCGTATTGCCTTGTGCTGAATTTATGGTATTAATGAACTTAAAGCTCTTGCATTCAATAAAAACCACCAGCATAGCTGGTGGTTTTTTTACAGCCCTAGAAGGACTCATCACACGCGGCAGCCCATAAATGGACCCAACAAAAGACTACCAACTGTCAAGGGCAGTTATAAAATGTAGGTTTATGGCGGTTTAAAAATGTGGGTTTTGGGCAGTTAATTAACGCCCGAGAATTACAAGAACAAGTTAGCCACTAGTCAAAACTTAATCAAACCAATAGGTATCACTGAATGAATCTACTTACCACCGAGTGCGGTTTGAAAGCGTTCGGCTGGTGTCTGATAACCGAACAGTCGCCGGGGAAGCTTGCGTCCAGGCGACTTGTGCGGGACTGACCGCGTCTAACGACAGCCCCTTAGGTAAGTCTTGTCGGATCATCCAGTTATGGACTTCGTTGGTCCCGCGCTCACTAGACGTGTAAGGATGAGCGAAATAGACCGGTGCGATATCGTCCATGACTTCAGTAAGCGTGGTGAACTCAGGGCCGTTGTCGGCCGTGATGGACTGGATGACAGGTCCGTACTATTGCTTGATTTCTTGCATGGCATACGCCACTGAGTCCGCTTCACGACTATTGATGAGTCGCAAGATGGCCATTCGAGTTTGGCGTTCAATCAGCGTTAGGACAACGCTCTCATGACCGTTACACTTACCGACTACGGTATCAATCTCGAAGTGGCCGAATTCATGGCGCGTATTCGCCACAACTGGTCGTTCGTCAACGCTGTGCCCAAGCAACGGACACTTGTTTAGTTAGAGTCACCGCCATTGTGCATCGTAACGATTTCTCCGCGTTCAAACGCAGTTAGATGGTGACCCTTAGGGCGAGATATGGTAAGCTGTTCTTGCATCAAGACAAAAGGCCTCTTTCATTGTTTGTTGTAGGAACTCCAACGATACCGGACTTTTCTGTCTTGGTGTATTTATTTTGTCCAAGTGGCTAACTTGATTTTAAAACTCGCCGTTGTAAACAATCACTGATTTATTGTCATCTATTTTAAGTTGTAGCGCTTTAGTTGGACGTGTATTCGAAACTGGATTGGTAATGACCAACTCGAACTTGAACAATATCTGGTTTTTCACTCATCAAAAACACCTCACCATTTAATTATGATGAGGTAATCATAGAACGTATTGAGCTGGCTTTAAATCCGGTCGGTTGTTTACTGCTTACAAAGCGAGAGCCACCTCGATTGAGATGCTCTCGCTTTGTTGTACGTACCTTTTAGTAGCCGTAGTTCGTCGTAGTAGAACTCTCAGAGCTGCTAGAACTGCTGGAACTATCAGACGTTGACGTGAAGATTGCGGCTGATCCAGTATCCGCGTGCTTCAAGTCTAAGCCTTTACGAATAAAGTTCGTCACCCGTTGTAATTCCTTCTTGTGCATGACTTCCATATCTTGGCCGCCAATTTCCTTACCGTGACCCTGCAAGTGGGTTTCCTTAACTGTCTTATCGACGGAACGGTAATTCTTGGCTAACGAAGTCAAGTTATCAAACGTCAAATCGGTCTGAATTTGGCTGGATAAGGAGTTGATGAAGGATTGGTTCATCAGGGTGGAAATAGACCCACTCTTCTTGACCAAAGCCATCAATACCGTCCGTTGACGTGTCTGCCGACCATAGTCGTTGTTAGGATCATCGTACCGCATCCGGGAGTAAGCTAAGGCTTTCGCACCATCCATGTGGGTCTTAGCGCCCTTCTTGAAAGTGTACCCTTCATACTTAAACGTTAACGTTGGCGTAACATCGACACCGTCAACTTCATCGATAACCTTCTTCATGCCACCCATGTTAATCAAAGCATAGAAATCAATGGGAACATTAAGCATCTGTTGAACGGTCTTAATGCTAGTCTTCGAACTTCCCCAGGCATAGGCCGCATTAATCTTAGAAGGTGCACGACCTTCAAATCCAGGAATGGAAACGGCTGTGTCCCGCGGAATACTGGTAATCGTAGTCTTATCGTTTTGCGGATTAAGCGTGATAACCATCATGCTATCAGTCCGGCCTTTATATGTACGATCTAAGGCACCCGTATCGGTTCCCATTAAGAGAACTGAAATTGGCTTCTTATCCTTAATCTGTTCACTAACATTTCGCTGCTTAGTAACCCCTGAAGCTTTAAAAGAACTGTTAATTGAATCCTTAACACTTCGGTAACGGTGGGCTGCATACGCTCCCCCACCAACGATAAGAACCAAAATAATTACTAAAATGGTATTTCTCAATTTATGTGATTTTCTTCGATGTTGCATAGCTAACCCCTCCAAACATTCTATATTGCTCAAAAGATCAGCCGAGTTACACATGAACCCCTTAAGCAACTATTTTAATGTTACCACTGAATCATAAACTACATTTCAACATTATGCTTAAACATTGCTAAAGCTTCTTGCCAGCTTGGAATATTGAAACCAAGCGTCTGCACCTTTTTCAAGCCCATAACAGAATGCTTCGGCCGATACGCCTTCTGCGGAAATTGGGTAGAATCCACCGGATGAATCACAGTGTCCTTATCCTTCAAAATCTCACAAGCAAATTCATACCAAGAACATTGTCCTTCGTTCGACAGTTGATATGATCCGTAATCCGGACTTTTCTCAATCAGAAATGTCATAAACTCAGCCAACGTTTTAGTCCAAGTAGGCCGACCGACTTGATCATCAACGACGGATAATTCATCATGTGTCTCAGCCAATCTGAGCATCGTGTATACAAAGTTCTTACCATACTGACCAAAAACCCAGGAAGTCCGTACAATATAGTACTTAGACATAATTTTACGAACTAGATTTTCACCATCACGTTTTGCCCGTCCATATTCATTCTTCGGATTAGTCTGCGCCGACTCATCATACATTCCCGTATTTGTTCCATCAAAAACGTAGTCTGTGCTGATATAGACTAACGTTGCCCCAACCCGTTCAGCCGCCACCGCTAAGTTACGAGTTCCATCAACGTTTACCCGTTGATTGATCGTCTTTCCCGGTTCTTCCTCGGCTGCATCTACAGCCGTATAGGCGGCACAATCATAAACCAAGTCAGGCTTATAGTCATCAAAGAATTGATTAACTGCCTGCGTATTCGTAATATCCAACTGTTTAGAATCAGTAGCCATATATTCAATGTTTCGAGAATCTAATAAATGGCAAAGTTCCGTTCCTAATTGCCCAGAAGCTCCTGTAACTAGAATTGTCACTTTAATCCCTCACTGTCTACTGTCCATTCTTAGCATACTTGGCTTCTACCTCGGCCTTTTCAGCTTTCCACCAGTCTTCGTGCTCACGATACCAATCAATAGTGTGCCGAAGTCCCTTTTCAAAATCTGTAAATTCCGGCTCCCACCCTAGCTCCTGACGTAATTTAGTGGAATCAATAGCATACCGCATATCGTGCCCTGGACGATCCTTAACCTGATCATAAGCATCCGCTGGTTGGTCCATTAGTTTTAGGATTGCTTCCAAAACTTCTTTGTTATTCTTCTCCCCATCGGCACCAATTAAGTAGGTCTCGCCAATTTCACCTTGAGTTAAAATCAACCAAACCGCACGAGAATGATCGTTTGTATGAATCCAATCACGTACGTTCTTACCATTACCATAAAGTTTTGGTCGAATTCCACTTAAAATATTCGTTACTTGCCGAGGAATAAACTTCTCAATGTGCTGGTAAGGACCATAGTTATTCGAACAATTAGAAATTGTTGCTCTTAAGCCAAAAGACCGAACCCAGGCTCGAACCAATAGGTCAGAACTAGCCTTAGATGAAGAATAAGGACTGCTAGGGTTGTATCGTGATTCAGGCGTAAACTTCTCACCTTTGCCCTCACCATGACCTGGCAAGTCTTCTCGTAGTGGCAAGTCACCATAGACCTCATCTGTAGAAATATGGTGGTACCGGACATCATACTTACGACAAGCCTGGATAAGGGTATAAGTTCCAATGATGTTGGTTTGAATGAATGGTGACGGGTCCAATAATGAATTGTCATTATGACTTTCAGCTGCATAATGCACAACCGCATCTGCATTCTGAACTAATTTATCCACTAAGGGAGCGTCACAGACATCCCCGACAACCAACTCCACCCGATCTTTCGGAAGTCCCGCTAAATTAGCTCGGTTTCCTGCGTAGGTAAGCTTGTCAAGTACCGTAATATGCTTGACCTCGGAATGATGCTTAACAACATAATGGACAAAGTTCGAACCGATAAACCCAGCTCCACCAGTAACAATTAAATTATTCATAACTGCCTCCTAGATTTCACCATAAACAAACGGATTGTTCTTCTCAAATTCAGTAAAAGTTGGTTGCTGAGCATCTTTTTCAGAGGTAATCGCCTTATCAAAATCAATTGGCCAATCAATTCCTAATTCCGGCGTCTTAAATGAAAAACCACCATCAGCTTCCGCATCATAGTAATTATCACACTTGTATAGAAAGTTAACGTTATCCGTTAACGTTACAAAACCATGTGCAAATCCCTTAGGAACCAACAATTGACGATGGTTACTTGCAGAAATAATATAACCTTCCCATTGCTTATATGTAGGTGAACCCTTACGAACATCAACAATCACGTCTAATACAGCGCCTGTAACAACCCGAATTAGCTTTGTTTGAGCCGCCTTACCACGTTGAAAATGCAATCCCCGCAACACGCCAGCATGGGCGGATAATGATTGATTATCTTGAATAAAGTTGAAATTAATTCCAGCTTCTTTAAAGTCTCGATCAGAATAAGTTTCCGTGAAGAAACCTCGGTGATCACCGAAAACTGCTGGTTCAATAATTTTAACATCTTGTAATTTAGTTGTTGTAATTTTTAATTTACCCAAAAGTTTTCCTCCTAATTTTATATTCCTTTACTACATATTTTACTAAACGCGTTCGACACATTAACAACACACAAGCGTAAACCACTACGCCCAATCCTATTCCAAAGATAATCGATATCCAACCGGAGAGCAATGATTGCTCAAGTAAAACCACCAGCCCCATAACCAATGCAGACATAAAAGCTTTCACTAAATCTCCGCCCATTCCCTTAAATAACAACATACCTTTTACCTGAATTACTTGCATAACAGTAACTAATGATTCAGACATAAGTATTGCATAAGCAGCACCTAGAGCTCCATAATAATAAATTAGTGGAAAACTTACTAGAATATTAAAGATGCTCCCTGTGATAATCGATACGTTTAATTGTCTACTCTTTCTTGACGGAACCAAGTATTGATTACCTATCACGTTAGCAATAGTCATCGGTATCAATATAACGGACTGTATCTGAAGTAAAATAATAGCTCCCCTATACTGATTACCTAAAAACAAGGGGATTAATTGTGAAGACAAAGCAATTAATCCAAAACATAAGGGGAAGACAATAAACAAACTAAATGATAACGATAACTTTAACAATTTTTGAACATTTTCACTTTTTCCCTTAGATATTTCACCTGCAACAACGGGCATTAAAACAGTGGACAACGATGTCAAAACAGTAAATACTAACCTCACAATTTTATCAGAATTGTCAAAATAACTTTCTTCCCTAATTTTACCCATATATCCTAGAATGATCTTATTTAATACGGTATACAACGTTATGGAAATCTGCGGGACAAACAGTGCAATCGTACCTCTAAGATGTTGAAATGGGTGCATATCCGGTAATAATACTTTTACATCAAACGATATTAATTCCTTTAAATACGGCCACAACAAAAGATTAGAGAAAAGAACAGATAGCGAGTTAATTAGCACATAGGTAATTAAATCATCACTACTTTTAACTAAAGTAAATATCAACACGACCGAGGTGATTTTAACAAAAAAATTTCGGATTACCAAAACCGAGAATCGCTCAGTACCCATAAATAACCAAGACACATCAAAAACGTTAGCAATCACGTTTATAGAGTAAGCCCACATAAAGATATGGTAATTAGGCATTCCAAATATTACCATCACTAGTACGAGGAAAGAAATCCCTGTAGTGAGCAGATTTAAAAACTCTAATTCCCAAAATAGGACTGATCTTCCTCGCCTATTATTTCTTAAATATGCAATTTCGCGTTGCCCATAAACGGTTGTTCCTAAAACCGCAAACAAGACAAAATAATTAGTCAGGGAATACGTGTATGAATTTATCCCTAAATACGTTGGGCCTAAAATTCGTGACACGTATGGAAGCGTAATAATTGGTAAAATAATTAAGAAAATTTGATATGAACTATTATAGAAATAATTCTTTATGACTTTCAAATATCAAACCTTCTTTCTATACACGATTTATAAGTCTTAACAAGTACTGACCGTAGTCATTCTTTTTTAGAGGCTGAGCCAAATTATAGACTGCTTCTTTATCAATATACCCCATACGATAAGCTACTTCCTCTAGGCAAGCGATTTTTAAATTTTGCCTTTTCTCAACCGTTGCAATAAAATTACTAGCTTCCTGAAGTGAATCATGGGTTCCCGTATCTAACCATGCAAAACCACGTCCCATCAATTTCACATCCAGCAAGCCCTCACGCAAATATGTTTGATTAATATCTGTTATTTCTAACTCACCACGTCTAGACGGTTTAAGTCCTTTAGCAATATCTACGACCTGATTATCATAAAAATACATTCCTGTTATAGCATAATTACTAGCTGGATGGTTTGGCTTCTCTTCAATAGATTTTACATGTTTATCTTTATCAAAAGATACCACACCAAATCTCTCAGGATCATTAACATGATACCCAAATACAGTTGCTCCAACCTTCTTACTTGAAACACTTTGAAGAAGTTCAGATAATCCACCACCATAATAAATATTATCACCCAGTATCAAGCACACCGTATCATTATCAATGAAGTCCTCGGCAATAATAAATGCTTGAGCCAACCCCTTAGGTTGTTCTTGAACCTTATAGGAAATATTTAATCCCAAAAAACTACCATCACCAAATAAATCCTCAAACCGAGGAAGATCTCTCGGCGTGGATATAACTAAAATATCTTTAATCCCTGCTAACATTAAAGTGGACAGCGGATAATATATCATGGGTTTATCGTATACTGGCACTAATTGTTTTGATATTGACTTCGTTATCGGATAAAGTCTGGTTCCTGATCCACCCGCTAAAATTATTCCTTTCATACTTTAATTACTCCCTTGCATTTCAAGAAGACACTCTTCTCAACAAAATTAGAATGAAATTATCTACAGCATTTACAACATGGTACATTCTCTTGTAAAAACTTCCCGCATTATAGTATTTTGAAACTACATATAGCCTGCTATAATCATTTATCTTTTTAAAGGACAATTTTTTCAAGCTAGTAGATCCTCGACCTACATGTTCAAAATTCACGCAATTTAATAAATAATTTTGAAAGTCGTCATCCAGCAATCTACAATATAATGCTTCTTCTTCATAATAAAGGAATGTACCACTATCAAAGTACCCAATCTTTTTAAAAACACTCTGTTTAATGCAAAAAAAAGCTCCCGTAACAACATCTACTGGGATAAATGCATCCTCATTACTACTCTCCCTATAAAAACTACCTTCCCTAAATCCCATTTTTAATAAAATCCACTTCAATATCCATGAATTATATATAAAAGAACTCAATGGGGTCATATGATGCCAAGCTGAGTTAACCGTTCCGTTTATCAGCGCAGTCACAGCACCAGCGTTTGGTGTTCTCATTACGAAATTATCCAAATAGTTAATCGTTTTTTCTGAAACTACGACATCCGGATTAACAATAAATATGGAATTTTGCTCATGCAATTGGAATCGACTTTCAGCATACTTAAGCCCAATATTGTTTCCCTGAGCATACCCGAAATTCTTTTTCGACTTTATAACATGAACACTTTCACTTACCCCATACTTATCTTTCAAGAACTGATATGATCCATTATTTGATGCATTATCTACAATAACAACTTCGTCCATTCCCGAAATTAATAGATTATCGCAACATGCCACCGTCTGTCTATAATTAACATAATTCAATAAAATTGCGATTTTCATTGGTAACTCTCCAATATATATTCTTGTACTGTTTTTACACCATTAACACTATTCTTCCAAACGAGCTTATATGTAAAAACAAAAAAGATATTTTCATCCTTATCAATCAAATTGGCAACATTCTGCGTTATTGGCTTATTCCAAAGTTGCCTTGTAAGTAGTCCATACTGATTTACAGGTTCCATTCTACTCCATTGCTTCTTCAATTCAGGAATCCTTTTTACACCTGCAAAATAAGCTTTGAAATTAGAAAAATAATCGATTTTTAAAATAGGATCACTAAGTAATTCAAACGTTATATCAGCTGCAAAGCTATAAAATAATGAGTTTCTTTTACCAACTAGAAAACCATTGTTGAATTTTTCAACAAACGGAATTGCCACATACATATTACGGGAGGTAATGTCGCGTACTTTATTCCAGACCAACAATTCAAAGTTCCATATATCATCCGGAAGCGGTCGAACCATGTACTGAGTAGCGTCTAACCAAACCCCACCATATCTTTTCAGAAGCATAACCCGTAAATAATCGCTTAGATGGGCAGCAGAAATATGTCCTTCATTAAAACTTTCAATAACACTTGAGTCAACATCTAGATATCGATTCAAGTTTTCCAAAGACACTACCTGTACAGTATACTCACCTGCATTACGCTTCATAGACTTTATACATTCAGAAACTGCATAAGGAAGATTTGCCTCTCCTTGAAGCCATACCGTCCATAATATCTTCTGGGAAGGTACTACCCCCTCCTCACGGTATTTTGAGTATTTATAAAATATGGGCTTATATTTTTCATAAATATAATCTTCTATCATTTCATCGGTCTTAGAAGCTACTCTCTTCAAAACAGAAGCAAATCCATCCATTTTACTACCTAGTAATCTAAAAATCATACGCAAGAACAGCCCAATTAACTTTATAGAAATATACTTAATTCCTTTTACAATACCAAAACATTTGATAATAATACTGACCTTTTTCATAACCAGCGCTCCCTCCTAAGAGCTATACTTACTTGACGAAATAAAGTCCAGCATCACTAACACCATCGGCAAGTAGAATATTCGTTGGGGATCAAGTAGAGAAAGATTAATACAGCTTCCAAGAATCACCACAATTATCAAAAAACTAATTTCCTTTTTTCTGGATTTGATAAAGCTTACCATCAAAGTAACAGCATATATGACCATATCAACAATACCAACTAAGCCAAATTGTGCTAGAAAACCAACTATACCTACATCGTCATAATTATAAGTAACCACTTGCCCTAAATTAGTAACATATTGATTGTGAATTAAATTACCATAAACAGAGTCTCTAGCAAATCCCATTGAAAACCAACCACTAAATCTCAGATTAGATATATAATATTTAACCGCTTCTAACCGAATAGAAAGAGAACTTACTCGATTAGCATCCCCATACAAAAGCCTATTAATAACATACAATATAAGTAGTATTACAGGAACAGATAATGTAATTATTATCATTAAGATTAAAGAAAAATCAAATTTCTCTTTAATCCTAATAAAGGCTGCTATTATGTATACTATGAGCAATAACACAATGTACGACCGCGTTTGACCTACGAATACTATATACAGCGTATTTATTCCTAAAATTAGGTATGTAGTCATACCTGAAAACACTCTTTTATGAATAAGATGAAAAATCAATAAGAAAAGAGTTGCGTAAAAAACAAAATCTGACGCTGAAGGAATACGCGTGAATCCTAATTTCACATACCTCAAAGAAGAAGCTGACATAAAGTCTAAATTAGAATTTAAAAAAGGATACCTAACATCAGAGTGAACAATTAACCAAGATTGTAGCATCTTGGTTATAGATAAAATCAAAGAGAACACGGAAAACATTTTAACAAAATCTACCCACGCATCCCAATTATTAAGAAAACTAGTATAAGGAAAGTATAAAAACAAAATTAAGAAAAAATACCCTACTAGAAATGTCGAAAATAGTGATTGATCAAATTTGGAGCTAGTTCCAAACAAAACTAAAACCCAAGTAAATAACATCAGGCTAGTAAATAAGGTGAAACGTCTATCAATTCTGAAATCAGATTTGGACTTCACAAAAATAGCTCTTAAAAAAATATATATAAAAATAATCAAAACCAGTAGTTTCTTTTGCGGATACGATATCAAACCCGACACCGATCGTAAATTAACCAAATCAAATAGATTAGCTTGAATTAGTAAAAAAAATGCTAAAAAAGTTTTGTCGAATTTTCCCAAAATCATACCTCAATTTTCAAAAGATGACTTATCGGGGAATTTCCCCTCAAAAGTCTGCCGTAATGAATGTGATATTTTCTTAAACATTTTATGATCAATATTAGCATCATCATTAATAACAATCATTTTATGTTTTCCATTTCTTATATCTTTATTTGCCGCATCAAAATTAGTATATAAATCATATATTTTTCCTACTCTAGGACTTCGAACTGAAAACTCCCCATTAACCAAGGAGTAGTATCTCACTAGCCAAATTGTAATATCTTGTTTAGACCTAAATCTATCATTCATAGTTTGTACATAAGCAGAATGGTTACTTTGAATTACCATTTTCATTTTAGACTTACGTAATGAGTAAGGATAGTGTAAATCAAAAAAGCGAGTAAATCTAGGCCAGAAAAACAGCAATATTGTGTAAATATTTAGTTCCATATTGACAGGATTAATAAATTTAAAAAAGTGTTTTTTCATAACTTCTTTTTTATTAAAGTTTTGGTTGATTATTCGCATATTATTTTCATGAATATAATCGAAATCAAACATGGGTTGAATCGCGTTTAATCCTGCAGTGTCTTTTGGCAATCCAGACTTCGAAAAAAAGTCTGTTTTTTTGATGGGCCTATTCAAAAACATATCATCATTAAAGTAAACAAAATGCTCTGACAAAGAGGGGATTTTATATAAATTAAGTTCAATTGCACTTGAATTAAAAACTGGAAGATACTTAGCATCAATCAATTGTGAATGATCCACCACAGTCAATTTTTTATTATCAACATTTAGCCATGTTGGAACCTGACGATCTGTAACCAAAAAAATATGATGAACCCAAGGAGCATACTTCTCCACGGCCCTAAACCAATACTGAAATATGTAAAAGTCACGAAATCTAGCATTTTTTACATCTAAAGTATCTTCGTCACTATATTTATTATACTTTTCAAGCCAGGTTTTATCTTGTCCATTAACCCAAGTAACAACAAAATCAACGTTAAAATGTTCTACCAAAGCTTCCAACCCCACTTATTAAAATAGATTTTCATGCTACGCAACATTTGAATCACGCCACGTACAGACTTCCTATTTTCCCGTTGCCATTCATGATATACAAAAGCATCTGGGAAAAAAACAGATTTGGATACCTGATTAACTTTCCTTGTTATATCACTATCTTCCATATACAAAAAATAGGATTCATCAAAGCCGCCAATTGATTCAAATATACTAGTTCTAAAAAGCATAAAAGATCCGGGAACATTCTCGGCATCATGAATACTAGAATATCCATCCGGTAAATTAACAAATCGGGCTTTTCTCTTCTTAAAAATTGGAAGCCCAATAAATCTAAGCGCCATATCTGCAATAGTCGCTTCTTTTTTTAATAAGTGTTGGATTTTGCCACTCGGAAATTTAATCAATGGAGAAAGCAATCCATATTGTGGATTACTTTCCATATAATTTATCATCTTTTTTATTTGAACATCATCACTTACGTACACATCAGGATTAACAACAAAATGATAATCACTTTTAAGATTACTTAGTACCGCATTATTACCGTATGCAACCCCCCCATTTTTAGAAGAGTTAATTACACATATTCTATTATCCTTGTATTTTTTTAAGAACTTTCTAAGTCTATCATTTTCAGAAGAATTATTTACTAGATAAATTTTGCAATCGAAATCTCGCATAACAGATAGCATATTGAGAACAAATTTTTCAATTTGATCATTGCTATTATTATAAAGAACTGTAGTTACAGAAACAGATACCATCAAATTCTCCTTAACTAATATGCCCCATTGGGTTTAAAAAATACAGTTACTGTTTTAACCAATACATATAAATCAAAAAGGCAACTACGTTGATTTATATACCTCAGATCTAGATCAACCATTTCACTAAATCCAACACTATTTCTTGCAGTAACTTGCCACAATCCCGTACACCCTGGTTTAACAAGTAACCGCTGTTTATCATAATCTGTATATTCTTTAACCTCTCTAGGAAGAGGCGGACGTGGCCCAACCAAACTCATTTGTCCTAAAAGAACATTCATTAATTGTGGTAACTCATCAACACTGTATTTTCTAATGAATTTTCCAACCTTCGTGACTCTAGGGTCATCTTTCATCTTAAACATTGCACCATCGACTTCGTTTTTATCAACAAGTTTATTGAGCATCTTATCAGCATCCACTACCATTGAACGAAATTTATACATTTTAAAAGGTGCCTTATGCTTTCCCAAACGAATTTGCGAATAAAAAAATACTAAGCTTAGAGGCATAGAAGTTACCCGACGGGGTGCTCCTATGCCTCTATTACTTTATAGTGGTAGTGAAGACAGGCCGTGGGCGCTTTGGGTCCTTGAGACCGTAATAAAAAATGGCCGCTTCACTGGTTTTAGTCAATTTGATCAAAGTATTTGGGCTCTCGAAGCCGTGTTTTGAAAACGAGATTACTAAAACTGACGTGAAGACTTCAGAAAGACAAGTATATGATTATGCGAACAATTATTGGAATCGATGTCAGTAAAAACAAAGCTAACGTTGCGGTGGCGACGGATTTAATCGTCGCCAAAGAACTGACCGTCCCTCTAGATGCACTGGGATTTAATGAACTGAAACACGTCGTGCTTCAGTTCGGCGGAAAAGCGGAAATCGTCTTTGAAGCGACTGGTGTTTACTCCCGGCGCTTAGAGTATTTCCTTCAACAAGAAAATTTGAATTACCATATTTTAAATCCCCTGGCGGCTAAGAATCGCATCGCCACTGGTACGCGAATGAGAAAAAACGATCAACGTGATGCGCGCCGATTGGCGATTACCGAGTTTACCGAACAGTTAGAGCCCTATCTTCTAGCTTACAAACAGGATCCCATCTATCGTGAATTAACGGATATGAACCGTTATTACGACCAACTCAATGAGGATAAGAAACGGGCCCGCAATCGAGCTCATCGTGTCTTACAGCTTGTATTTGCGTCATTTGGGGCCTCCAAGGGTGGCTTTAACTTCGATACAAAGCTGGCTTGGAAGATCCTAACACTCTTCCCGCATGCACAAATCGTTCGTGAAATTGGCGACCTTAACGCGTTAGAAGCACGAATATCAGCAGCACATTTCAAAGGGATGAACGCTAGGCGTATTCACGATGCCGCACGAAAGTTATGGAAACTGGCCGCTCAGAATGGTGACGCCGTACCCGTTACTTCGGATAACACGCGGCAAATGAAAGCTTTGGCGGAACAAGTTCTCACCCTAGAAGCAGCGCAGGACCAGCAGGTCGTGCGCATGATGGCCTTAGGTAAATCCTTGTCAGAGTTTACGCTTCTTCAAACAATCCCTGGTATTGGTGGCAGTACCGCCATTCGGCTAATTAGTGAATTAGGTGATATCCGACGGTTCAATACCCGTCAGCAATTGAACAGCTATGTCGGCCTGGACACAACGGAAGTTGACTCCGGTGACCATCAATCCGCTCGCCATATCACCAAACACGGTAATCCCCATGCACGCCGAATCTTGTATTGGACGGTCGTTCTTATGCTTAATCCTAAGATGGGCGACAATCATATTCGCGATGCATACGAAAAAAGACGAGAAGCTTCTTCTTCAAAGAAGAAACTCATCGTCCGTCAAATGGATCGTCTTATTAAAACAATCCTATACCTGATAAAAACGAATCAACCTTACTCCTATGAGCTGAGCCCTCAATCGAAGTAACATTCATTATAGTTTATAATACCAGCCTTGAAAAAAATTTGATACCTCCAAGGCTTATTTAGCTGGCTATAAATCACTAAAATAATAGCAATAGGGCCTAGGCTCCGGAACGAAGAACATCGTTCCGGAACCTAGACCCTAAATTTCTCATCATAAAACATTGATTTAACAACATCTTTATTGACAAAACGTAGAAAAATCGGTCCATGTGGATTTTCAATCTTAATAACTACTGCTACAATCAAAAAAACCGGAGACAATAAAATTAAACCAATGAGACTGGCTATAAAATCAAAGACTCGTTTAACAACTCGGTATCCATAACGATGTTGTTGATATTCGGTATCAACCGCAACTGGTCTAACCTTTCCTTCGCTATATTCCATAAACTGCCAGCTCCTACACTAGAATAGCCAGAACCTTTTTTTCTTCAACGACGAGATTCGCTGCGCCGTTCCCCGTGATACATCATCCCCATTGATGATTGCTTTTGCATTGGCATTGAAGTGCTCCGCAAAATCCTTACCCTTTTCTTTTACCAGCTTGTCAAAAGCCTCTTTCATCACAAATCGACGACCTTTGAAGTTATGGGCATCTGAAGCAAAGATATATCCCATTCCAGAATCAATGATTTTTGACGTCAGCTTTTCAACATCTTTGCCAAAAATTCCTAAATAGCTACTACTCGTCAGTTGTGTTAGACATCCCATCGTGACAAAATCATATAATTTATCAGGATGCTTTTGGAAACCATGATTTCGCTCTGGATGTGCAATTACTGGTGTAATTCCCCGAGTTTTCAATTCAAAGATCATATCTTCTGTATACTCTGGAACACCACTATGTGGCAACTCAAGCAGAAGATATCGTCCACCCTCATCCATATATAGAACATCGTTAGCATCAATAGCTTTTAACAAATCCCCTGTTAGATGTACTTCCTGTCCCGGAAACACCGTTAGTGGGATTTCGGCATTCCGGATGGATTGCTGAAAGTTAGCAACCCGATTCAAAACATCTGCCCGATGATTGGTATAATCGCCATCCATATGGTGCGGTGTCAGTAAGATATGACTAATTCCCTCGTCAACTGCTGCCCGAGCCATATCTAAAGCAAAGGGTAAGTCTTTTGCCCCATCATCAACCCCCGGTAACATATGACAATGTAAGTCAATTAATCCGTTCATTTCTTATCTTCCGTTCCATAGTAGCCACCGTAGTTACCCCCATAATAACCACCATAATAGCCACCAGACTTCTGTGCCGTCACACGATTCATAATGGCCCCTAAAATGTTAGCATGAACAATCTCCAGAGACTTCTTTGCTCGCCGGACACCTGCCTTAACAGCGATTCCCTGCGGGACCACCAAGATTGTGCCGTCAACCCGTGCGCCCAGTAATTGCGCATCCGTAACCGTATTTACCGGTGGTGCATCGACAATCAGAAGATCTGCTTTCTCTTTTAAATCATCCAGTAAAGTTGCCATCTTAGAACTCGTCAATAGCTCAGATGGATTAGACGGAACTGGTCCACTCGAAATCACAGACAAGCCGTCCACCATAGTTGGTTGAATAATTTCATCCAATGACGCATTACCGGCTAAATACCCCGACAAACCAAACCGGTTACTAACCCCAAAGGTTTTATGTACCGTAGGACACCGCAAATCAGCATCCATCAAAATTACTCTGGTACCTTGATCCGCATAGGTAACTGCAACATTGTTACTAACCGTTGACTTACCCTCGGAAGGCTCTGATGACGTAAACATAATCGAATGCAGTTCTTCACCCACTGAAGAAAATTGAATATTCGTCCGAATCGTCTTGAACTGTTCTGAAACCATCCCGGAAGGATCATCGTAGGTAACCAATCCAACACCATACTTCAAACTATTATTATCGAGCTTTTTAGGCTTACGTTTAAACCATGCCATTTATTTCACCTAGACCCTTCTATGTTGTTCCCGTGATTCAATCGTGCCATTGTCTCCAGTAATTAAGACATCTTGTTTGAATCGCCGTTGCTTCCGTTGTTGATGCTTGGTAATCTCTTTTTCATCAATTTCGCTTACCAGTCCTAAGCTCACTAGACCTAAATCATCGGTAATAAACGCATCATCGGAAACGGTCTTGTCACTTAATTCGCGAACAAAGGCAAAACCAACTCCCAAGATGATTCCAATGACAAATCCCGCCATTAGGTTAAGTTTCTTCCGCGGACTTACAGCATCAAAATTTGGCGCTGCTTTTGAAACAATCGAGACATTATGTACACTCATGATCTTAACAACTTTTTTCTTAAAGACCTTAGCTGTTGCATTAGCAATCGCTGCTGAAGTTCGCGCATCACTAGTCTTCACCGTCACCGAGAAGACCTGAGAATTTTGTTGACTACTAATTGAGATGGCACTTTTTAGCTTACCAAGTGAGCCAGGGTACCCCGGATAATTTCCAACTTTCTTCTGGACGCTCTTCAGCACTGTCGGACTGGTCATAATATCCTTATAGGTACTAATCATCTGCACATCTGCTTGATTTTGCTGTAAGGCCGCGCCTTGCATATTCGCTGATAACTTCCGGTTGACCAGTAACTCTGTGGTTGCTTCATACTTCGGGGTCATCACAAAAAAAGTCACGAAGCCCGCCGCAATCGTGACCACTAACGTCGTCAAGACAATTACTTTAAGACGCTTCCGTAGGATACCTAAAATTTGCCCCACACTAATTGTTTGTTCCGAATCCATCTGTTTCCTCCGCATCTGATAACGTATCAACAATGGTGTTAACAATCAAATTACACACCTATTATCATTTAATTACTGAAGAAATCATAACACTGTTACCAGTTGCAAACAATACAGTTTCTTTAACCATTCTTAATGAGACGTTAGTTCTTTGTTCAAACTACCCTAAATTAAAGAGGGCTCAACCGCGCGGTTCTTTTCGTTTTCTTAAGGTTTTCAGTCGCCGAATATGACAGCTTATTTACAAATATGTATCAAATTATCTAAAAAACAAATAAGTTCATTTTTTACCCCAACTCCCTCCATTCTCTACCAGCATAACCCTTCCCTACTGACAACATAAGGGACATCTTCCCTTAAAAAGTCCCCTGCTCATAGCTAAGTACCCAATCAATTATGTCCAGAACCTAAAAAAGCTCGGCCACATCTCCGGGCTGAGTCTATTTCTTATAGCGTCTCAATCGGCGTCCAAGTCGCCGCCACCTTGATCACGGTCGCTAACCGACGAATCGGGCTGGTGCCCTGCTTCACCATGAGACCGCCTTGCCGGTAGAACGGACTGGTCACCACCTGGAGCTTGGTGTGGTCCACAATCTGGTCTGGGGTCAACTCGCGGTGGAAATAATCCTGGGCCAATGCTAGCACCAGAGCCTGCAAGCTGGCCTCATGGTAGATGATTCCTCCCATGGGATTCAACGTGAAGACGTTCTGGTGATACGGGTTCTGACGGTAATTCACCAACTGGTCACTCTTACACTCAATCATCGGGAAGCCGCCCGCGAACACGTAGTACAGGCTCCCCTGGTCATCCACCACCTCCGTCAACTCCAGAGTATGGTTACTGGCCGTATTGCCCCAAGGGTCCAACAACTCCGCACCCTGCGCCGAGACCTTGAATGCCCGGTGATACCGGTCCGTCAGTTCCTGGACCGTCCCACGAGTATTGGTTATGAACCGGTTGCGGTTAGGATGACTCCTAAAGAACGTCGGCGTGAGAACGGGGGTCCCCCGCCGTTCCCGCAAAGCGTTCAAGAACCCCAGACTCTCCCGGGTGGGATACAGTTGCGTCCTGGTCTGGTCAAAATCGCTAGGCGTCAGATTGACGAACGTCCCCATGGGGTAGACGCCACCTACCGACCGCTGCGCCCGTTCCGTGTCAAAAATCGTGTGTTCAATGGTTCCCATTGTCATTCCCCTTCTCTAATCACTGTCCGTGCCGGGCGTACGTCGCCTCAACGCGGGCCTTAGCCTCCTGCCACCACTCCGGATGGTCGCGGTACCAGGCAATTGTCTGGCGCAGTCCCGCCGCAAAATCGGTATACTGTGGCCGCCAGCCTAGTTCTTCCCGTAATTTAGTGGCGTCAATCGCGTACCGCTGGTCGTGGCCCAATCGGTCACGTACCTGGTCGTAGGCGTCTTTGGGCTGGCCCATCGCCGTCAAAATCATTTCCAAGACTTCCCGGTTGGTGTGCTCCCCCTGAGCGCCAATCAGGTAAGTCTGCCCAATCCGGCCCCGGGTCAGGATCAACCACACCGCCCGCGAATGGTCCGCCACGTGGATCCAGTCCCGGACGTTGCGCCCGGTCCCGTAGAGCTTGGGCCGCCGTCCACTTAAGAGGTTGGTGATCTGCCGGGGAATAAACTTCTCGACGTACTGGTAAGGGCCATAGTTATTCGAACAGTTGGAAATCGTCGCTCGGAGACCAAACGACCGGACCCAGGCCCCCACCAACAGGTCCGCACTAGCCTTGGTCGCCGAATACGGACTGCTCGGCTGGTACCGCGACGTCGGCGTAAAGGCCGCTGTTCCGGTCAACGGCAGGTCGCCGTAGACTTCATCCGTCGAAACCTGGTGGAAGCGCACGTCGTATTTACGACACGCCTGTAACAGGGTGTAGGTCCCCAGAATGTTGGTCCGTACGAACGGGTCCGGGTCCACCAGCGACCGGTCGTTGTGACTTTCCGCCGCGTAGTGGACCACCGCATCCACCTGGGCCACCAACCGGTCGACCAGGGGCGCGTCACAGACGTCACCCACCACCAACTGGACCCGGTCCGCCGGTAAACCCGCCAGGTTGGCGCGGTTCCCCGCATAGGTCAGCTTATCCAGCACGATGATTTTACGGACCTCCGGGTGCTGGGCCACCAGGTACCGAACAAAGTTGGCCCCGATAAAGCCGGCCCCGCCGGTCACTAAAAGTCGTTGCATGGTCGCTACCCCCTCTCTCCCATTATTTATTAATCCTATTATATAGCGTTTTCTTGGTCGCGTCTGCTGGTACGCCAAACTGAGGAGAGTGGGGCCAAAGGCGATTAGTCAGTGAGCATTAACGTCGTCAGCCAGATCATCCCGGGGTTGGATGATCTGACTGACGGGGTTAAGCGGAACTGACTGCCTTTGGTCCCACGTTTCAGCACGGTATCATTCAAGAACATAAGAAAAAAAGCCTGGGCGTTTGATCCCAGACTCCTCCCAATTTATTTCGTGGTTTCACCCCGGTCCAGGTCGTACAGGGCGCGGAACCGGGCGTTATCCCGGTACAGCTCCTGTGGCGTTCCCTGCATGTCGAAGTGGCCGTGTTCGATGAAGCGCACCTGGTTGACGTGTTCGATGCCCGCCAGGTGGTGGGTCACCCAGATAATGGTCTTGTCGTGCAAAACGTCAAAGACCGTATCCAGCAAGTGTTTTTCAGTAATCGGGTCCAGACTCACGGTCGGCTCATCCAAGATGATGATTGGTGCGTCCTGCAAAAGGATTCGGGCCAGCGACAACCGCTGCCGTTCACCCCCGGAGAAGCGGCTCCCGGCCTCTTGGACCTGGGTGTTGTACCCGTCCGGCAAGTTGCCAATCAACTGGTCCAGCTCCACGGCTTTGATGGCCGCGTGGACCTGCTCATCGGTCGCGTTCAAATTCCCCAGCCGCACGTTGTTCATCACCGTGGTGTTGAACAAGTATGGTTGTTGGTCCAAGACCCCGAAGAGCTGGGCCCGCTGATCCTGCAACTGCGCGACCGGCACGCCATTTAACGTGACCTGCCCGTTCGTGGGGGCTTCATCCCCCAAAATCAGCTTCAACAGGGTACTCTTCCCGGTCCCACTGGGGCCCAACAGCGCCAGCTTCTCACCCGGCTTGACCGTCAGCGAGAGGTCTTGGATCACCTGGCGTTGCGCGCCCGGATAGGTGAACTGCACCTGGTCCACGGCCAGCGTGGCCGGCAGGTCGATGGTCCGTTGCGCGGCCTTCACCGGTTCGTGTTCGTCCAGCCGGTTGACCCGGTCGATGGAATCCCGGTAGACCGGCCACTCACTGACCCCCTGGCTCATGTCCGCGAAGGGCTCGATGGTCGGGAACAGGGCCAACCCGAAGGCCGCGACCCAGTTACTCTCCGCCTGGTTATGGGTGAAAGTCACCCCGGCCCACCAGACCAGCAAGATGACGGCCGCCCCGAAGACCACTTGGATGGCCAAGTTCCGCCACCACTGGAAGTAGTGGTCGCCCCGGCGCAAGGCTGCGATATCATCGATGGGCTGGTCTTGGCGTTGCAAGAAGTCCTGGCGCCGACCGGAAATCAACCAGTCGCCCAGTCCCAAGACGGCATCCGTCAATTGGGTGTAGAAGCGCCGTTGAATCTGCCGGGCCTGGAACTCCCGCCGGCCGTTGACCGCCACCGATAACAGCGGCATCACTACTACGATGACCCCCAGTAACAGCAGCATCAACAGGCCGAACGCCCAGTTGAAGTAGCCAATGCCGATCACGATGAACAGGTACAGCAGCCAGCCGATCACTAACGGAAAGACCGTCCGCAGGTAGAGGTTCTCGATGTGGTCGATGTCCTCGGCCAGGATGCTCAAGACATCCCCCGTCTGATGGGTCTGGCGAATCGCCACCGCCTGTTTCTCCACGGACTGGTATAACCGCTTGCGAAAGTCCGAGACGATGCGCAGGACCCAATTATGGCTGGTCAGGCGTTCCGCGTACCGGAAGGCTGGCCGCCCGATTCCGAACGCCCGGGCTAAGACGATGGGGACGTAGATCATTAAGATGTTAAACGGGTGGGTCGCCGCACGGCTGATCAGGTAGCCGGAGTTGAACATCAACGCCCCGCCACAGAAGAAGGTCATGAAGCCCAAGAAGAGCACCAGTGTCAATAAGCCCCGGTACTTCTTGAGATATGGCATGACCCAGTGGTCGTGTTCAAACGTTTTGAAAAATCCTTTCATACTTCTGGCGCCTCCCCTGCCATTTCAGACCGCAACCGCACGTACGCGCCGTTTTTGGCCTGAAGTTCTGCTGGTGTCCCCTGTTCCACGAGTCGCCCGTGGTCCAGGACCAGGATATAGTCCATCTCGTTCATCCAGTGCAACCGGTGAGTCGCGAAGAAGACCAGGTGGTGGTCGAAGACCGGCAACATGGCCTGCTTCAACTCGATTTCGGTCTCGATGTCCAGGTGCGCGGTAGGTTCGTCAAAGAGCAAGATCCGCCGAGAATCGTCCAGAAAGGCCCGGGCCAACGCGATTCGTTGGGCCTGCCCACCGGAGACGCCCCGGGCACCTTCCCCAATCTGGGTGGCTAAGCCGTCGGGCAACGTCGCAATCCAGTCGCTCAAGCCCGCACGGTCGGCCGCTTGCCGGACGGCTTCGTCAGTGGCGTCCGGCGTGTAGAAGGCCAGGTTGTCCCGCAGGCTGGCGTGGAATAAGTATGGGGCTTGGGGAATGTATACGAAGCTGCGTTGCCAAGCCTGTTGGTCTAAGTGCGGTGCTTGAGTGCCCCGGACCGTGATCTGCCCATCTTGGGGGCTCAAGAACCCACTTAAGGTGTTGATCAGCGTCGATTTCCCGGAACCCGAGGCCCCGATGATGCCGACCTTTTGGAAACCTTTGACCTGAAAATTAATATCCTGCAACGTGGCGTGGTCCGCATCGTACCCCACGTTGACGTGCTGGATGCTCAGCCCATCGGCCGGCGTCCAGACCGGGTCGCTAGGCGCTAAGAGCTTGCGGTCCGTCGGGGTCGGCCGACTCAAGATGTCCAGCACCGCCGTCAGGGCGTTCTTCCCGTTCAGTGTGGCGTGGTAGTCGTTAGCGAAGTTTCGAATCGGTGCAAAGTAGTCCGGTGCCAGCGTCAAGATAATCAGCGCAGGCAAGAGCTGAATCGTGTTGTCCATCAAGCCGAACCCTAAGAAGACCGCGATGATGGCGATCGACAGGGTGGTGAAGAAGTCCAGCGCGAAGGTCGAGGTCATGGCGATGGTCAACGTGGCCATGGTCTTCTTGCGGTAGTCCTCACTGACCTCGTAGACGTTACCAGCATAGGTCTCATTTAATCCCAATTGCTTTAGCGTCGGCAACCCCCGCAAGGTGTCGACGAAGTGGTTCGACAGCCGCTGGTACCCCGCGTACTGCCGGTCGGCCTTGGCTTGTGCGGCCAGACCCAAGATCACCATGAACAGGATGATCAGCGGGTAGATCACCAGCAAGAACAGGGCTTCCTTCCACTGAATCGTGGCAATGTATAGCAGGACCAGCCAAGGCGTGATCGACAGGTCCAAGACCTTGCCGACAATCATCATCAGGTAGGTCTGAATCTTGTCGATACCTTCCAACCCCATGGTGACCACGTTCCCGGTCCCTTGTTGGGCCACCACGCTGGGCCCCAAGTCGAAGAGCTTAGCCATGAACCGCTTACGCAACTGCTTGGTGGTGGTCTCCACGAACGGGTAGGTCACCCAGTTCTTGGCCAGCGTCACCAGATGGCGGCCCAAGAAGACCACCCCGAACAACGCCAGCGGCACCACGATAGTCCCAATCGGCTGCATCTTCCAGAGGTGGACGATGGCCACCGACAGGTACTTGGCCTGCAGGATCACCAGGACCGCCTGGACCAGCGTCAGGAGACCCAACCACAGGGTCAGGCGCCGGACACCCGGAAATTTAAACACACGTTGATCAATCACATGAATCCCCCCAGTTAAACTGCTTATGCCTTTAATGATACTGCTTTCATTCTGAAGTTGCGACTTTTCACACCCCGCAATTCAGCCCCCGCCTAACCGTCTTAGCCGGTACTGCCACGCAAAAAGACCAGCCCCCCGCGTTAGCGATAGGCTGGTCCGAATTCTGATTTTTAGTTAAAAGTCAAACAGGTCCGTGGACAGGTAACGTTCCCCGTTATCCGGCGCGACCGTGACTACGGTCTTGCCCGCGCCCAATTGCTTGGCGATTTCGATGGCGCCGAAGATGTTGGCACCGGCCGAAATCCCAGGGAGGAAGCCCTCTTCGCGGCTAACCCGCCGCGCCATGTCGATGGCTTGGTCACTGGTAACTTCGACGATGTCGTTGTACAGCTTGGTATCCAAGACCTTAGGCACGAACCCGGCAGAGATTCCTTGAATCTTGTGCTTGCCGCCATGGCCTTCCTTCAGCAGTGGTGACTCAGCGGCTTCCAAGGCGTAGATCAACGTCTGGGGATCCGCCGCCCGTAAGGCCCGACCCACACCGGTCAGGGTCCCACCAGTGCCGACCCCGGCGATAAAGGCGTCCGGTGCTTGGCCGTCTAAGGCCTTTAGAATCTCCTCACCCGTGGTCTTTTCCTGGGCCGCGGGGTTAGCAGCGTTATCGAACTGCATGGGCAGGAAGTAACCGTGGGCCTTAGCCAGTTCTTGGGCCTTCTTGATGGCCCCAGGCATCCCGTCGGCGCCCGGCGTCAAAATCAGTTCCGTCCCGTACCCCTGAATCAGGGCCCGGCGTTCCTTACTCATGGTCTCGGGCATGGTGATGATCAGGTGGTAACCCTTGGCCGCCGCCACTAACGCCAACCCAATCCCGGTGTTACCACTGGTGGGTTCCACGATGGTCCCCCCCGGCTTCAACTGACCGGAAGCCTCAGCGGCGTTGATCATGCCTAGAGCGATACGGTCCTTGATGGAGCCGCCCGGGTTGAAGAACTCCAGCTTGACTAAGACGTCGGCCGCCCCCTCGGGGACCACCCGCTTCAGCTTGAGTAGAGGGGTATTGCCAATTAACTCTGTAATCGAATTTGCAACCAATCTAAAAACTCCTTTCATTTTTCAAACCTGGACTGCCCGCCACTGGGCAACCTGAGCCAACCAATTGGTAAAGAACCGGTGTTGACTGGTCTGCCACGCAAATGGTGGCACCGCCATGGTGGTGGGCTCGAAGTCGTTTTCCGCCGGATGATAGGTCCGCTCGGGGTGCGCGAGGAGCTCGCGGTGGTACTCGTGGACCAGCGCCCAGCGGTCATACTCCAAATGGGCAAACATGAAGGTCTGCCGCTGGTGGCCGTTCTCCACCAAAAACAGGTCTCCCGCCGTGGTCACGGCATCCACCCGCAGGTCCGGGGTCGCGGCCAGCTGGTCGGTGTCCATCTCGGCGTAACGGGCATGCGGTGCCACAAAACCAGGCGTCAGTCCCGCTAGCAGCGGCGTCTCCTGCAGAATCTGGTGCGGGTAAACGCCGAACAGCTTGTGGGGCAACCGGTGCTTGGTGATCCCGTAGAAGTGATTCAACGCAGCCATCGCGCCCCAGCACAGGTACAGTTGGGGAATCTGGTGGCTCGCTAACGTCGCCATGAGGTCCCGGAGCTCCTGAATGTAGGTAATCTGGGAAAACGGAATCGTCTCGATAGGCGCCCCGGTCACGATGAACCCGTCTAATTGGGCCACCGCCGACAAGTCTAGCGGCTGCATCAGGCGGGCCACTGAACCCGGGACCGGCCGCCCCGCGTAGTGTTGCCGGGGATAGTACTCGTGAATGACCACGGGCTGTTCCGGCGTACTCAAGACCCGGTGGAACCGCTGACTGGTGGCCTCCTTGTCGTGCATGATATTCAGAATCCCGATGTGTAAGGCTTGCATACTGCGGTCACCCTCCTTCTCCGACCAACCATTTCATCAGGCTAATATTAGTATACTGCCTTAGAGTTACTGTAAGGCAACCTATTTACTTACTAAACTTTAGTGTTATGTTTCTATTTAACCACAAAATAACCCGCGATGCTGGTCTTGGGCTTGTGACTTTCTTCATTCAGGTTTTATCAGCGCCTTACCGGACGGCCAGACAAGGCTGGAACGCCGTGGGCACCACTTCGAGCCACAGGGCGGTCTCGAAGCTGGACCTTATTCTAAGCTGGCTGAGGAACGCCAACTAAGAATAATTTCACGGCTGAGCCTTGTCTGGCCGTCCTCTCGGCTTACAGTCGGATGAATATAACGACAGTTGGCCGTTTCAAAAACGCCTTCAAAAACATGAAGGTATGATTGGACGATGATATGCAAGGCAGTCTAATGTAGGTTCCAAAAACCAAGAATAAGGTCTTCCAAAATTGATTAACACCTAACAATTAGTTAAGGCCTCCTCACAGAATATGATAGAATGAAGTTGATTATCAGGAGGTGATTTTCATGACGCAAAGTCCTCGAGTTCCCGTCAATCCTAAAATTTTAGATTGGGCTATTGAACATGGCGAAAAGAGTCGTTCGGAGTTAGCTCAAAAGTACCCAGTGGATGCATGGCGTAATTCCGACAGTCATGACAATCCCACGTTTAAACAGCTCCAACGATTTAGCCAAGACACCCATATTCCCTTTAACTACTTCTTTGGGACAGAAGTTCCCCGCGAAGAGAATACCTTCGTTAAATTCAGAACAGTCAACAATGCCTCAGTTCAGCCAAGCCGACGTCTAATCGACACCATCCACATGATGGAATCTAGACAAGCTTGGATGAAAGATGATCTGTTGAACCAAAATGAACATCATCGCTTTGGTCTTTTACATCAAGTTAACCTCAAGATGAGTCCAACCACCGTAGCAACTACCGTCTTAAATCTGCTAACCCTGTCCGAATCACTAGGAACTTCAATGACCGATGAAGACTTTTTCACACTACTACGGACTAAAATTAGCGCCTTAGGCATCATGGTCATGCAAAATGGTATTGTGGGTACTAATACTCACCGTCCCCTTGATGTGACCGAGTTTCGGGCTTTTGTGCTGATTGATCCGGTCGTCCCCCTCATCTTTATTAATAGCGCTGATAGTAAGAAAGCTAAGATTTTTTCACTACTCCATGAATTCATCCACGTGTTATTGGGGCAAAGCGAAGTGCTTAACGTTGCTCCAGATACGGCTCTTCAAAATGAGCGGTGGATCAATCGGGTGACCATCAATGTCTTAATGCCGCCGACTGCTGTAAAAGCTAGTTTGGCGCCGAAACAACCTGCCTCGGCTAATCTCAAATTTCTCTCCCGGCGATTCCATACCAGCCTTGTCGCCACAGCTATCCAGCTAAAGTCAATGCACCTCTATGACGATCGACTCATCGACTGGGCTGAGAAGGAACAGGCTACTGGTCTAAAAAGAAAACCCAAATCAACTGGCGGTGACTTTTACAACACTGCCCTTTCACGAGTAGACCGCCGCTTCGCTAACGCTGTCATCAATCATGAAGCAAGCGGTCAACTGGCAATCACTTCAGCTGCTTCCATGCTAGGTGTCTCGCTAAAAACTTACGATGCCACAGTAGACCGAATTTTAGGATTGGCGTGAGAATATGGACTATTTATTGGACTCAAACTCATTAATTGACGCGCATAAGAAATGGTACCGGCCTGAGGTCTTTAAATCCGTTTGGACCTTTCTGGCAACTGCACCCAATGTGAAAATGACAACCTTTGTCTACGATGAAATCCAATATCCTCAGCAACTTGTCAATTGGACTCATCAAACCTTCAAAACTCAACAGATTCAACCTGACGATGCGACCATCCAAGTCTATCGCGAAATCATGAACTGGATTTCCGTATCGCAGCGTTGGAATCCTGCAGGAATTGCCCAGTGGCAATCTCCCTACAAGGCTGATCCTTGGCTGATTGCTACAGCTCAAATTCATCATCAATCTATTGTGACAATGGACGGAAACGGACACGTGACAATGCCTAGCATTGGTGTTTTTTCTGGTAAGGAGCCTAAGATTGCCGCCGTTGCGCATCAGTTTGGTGTCACCACCATACCGCTCTATGAACTGCTATCCCAACTACACTTATCGTTATAGTCATGACCAGAGACAAGCCAACCTGCTTGTCTCTTTTTTAATGGCGCTGAACTGACAATTGCACAGCCCCTAAACATCTCCCAACCCAAAAAGAACCGCCCCAACCTACCTGGTCAGAACGGTTCTCAGAAGTTTTCAATTTACATGTTAAGCACTCTGCTTGGGTGACGCCAACCGCTTGTAGAAGACCCAGTAACTCCAGATGAAGTAGACCAGGACAATCGGCAAGATGGAGAAGGTCAGAATGGTCATCAGATGCAGCGTGTACGGCGAATTCGACGAGTTCTTAATCAACAGGCTGTACGCCGGATTATTGGCGACCATGACCCGCGGGAACAACCCGTTGAAGATCAAGACGACCACGCTAATCAACGACAAACCACTGCCCACGAAGGATAACCACTCGTGGTTACCCAGGACACCCCAGTAGGCCAACGCGGTGACCACGACCAGGAAGGCCACGATAACCGTGGTGCTCAGTGGCTTCTTCTGGAAGAAGTCGGTGTAGACGAACAGCAGGATGGCGAAGACCACTTCCCCGGCGAACAGAACCGGGTAGAGAATCTTGTTCCAAGCCCGGGCCCGGTCACGCAGGCCGCCTTCGGTCTTCAACCGGATGAAGTTCAAGCCGTGGACCAAACATAAGACGGTCACGGCAACCCCACCTACGATGGAGAACAGGTTAACGTAGTCCGTGAAGTGCGCGGTCATATCACCATTTTGGTCAATCGGCATCCCCTTGATCATGGCCGTGAACAGCATCCCGAAGAGGAACGCCGCACAACCACTTCCAATGGTACCGGCCCATTCCCAGAAGGTCTTCCAGGTCTGCGTCCGCATGTTCGCCCGGAACTCGAAGGACACGCCCCGGAAAATCAGCGCGGCCAGAATCAGGAACAAGACCAGGTAGAACCCAGAGAACAACGTGGCATACCACATCGGGAACGAAGCAAACATCGCCCCGCCGGCCGTGATCAGCCAGACTTCGTTGCCGTCCCAGTGCGGGCCAATCGTCCGAATCACGACGTCCCGTTCCGCATCATTACGGGCGAAGCTCTTGATCAGCATGCCGACCCCGAAGTCGAACCCTTCGAGGAAGAAGAAACCACTGAACAGGACGCCAATAAGGATAAACCAGAGTAATTGTAAGTTAGTCATGGTTGAACGCCCCCTTCGAGTAAGGATCAATGTCAGTGTCACTGGCCGCATAGCCGTCGGTATTGTCCGCGTCCGGTCCGGCCTTTAGAGTCCGGTGACTCAGGACAATCATGACGACTCCCATGCCGGCAAACATCAGGAAGTAGATAATGTTTGAGGTCAGCAGCGAAGCCACGGAAACGTTTGGCGATACCGCGTCCGCGATGGTCAACAGGCCGTAAACCACCCACGGGTACCGACCGAATTCCGTGATGAACCAACCACAGGTGTTCACGATAAATGGTAGCCACAGGCAGATCCCCATGATGTACAGGAACCAGCGCTGCTTCATAATGGCTTGCGACTTCTTACGGTTCATAATCAGTCCAACCACGGCAAGCAAGGCAAATAACGCGGCGGCACCGGACATGATCCGGAAGCTCCAGAATAAGGTGTTGGTTGGCACGTAGTAGTTGATGTCTTTACCGAATTTCTTATCGTACTTGGCGTGCAACTCTTTATTGGCCTGGTTCATCCCAGTCACGGTCCCGGTCAATTTATGGTAACTCAATAAGTTCAAAACATACGGAACATCCACGGACCAGGTGGTCTTGTGCGCCTTGGTATCGAAGCCCGCAATGGCCGTCCATTCACCTTTTTCCGTCGAGTTCTTGTAGAGCCCTTCCATGGCCCCGACCTTCATCGGCTGGTTATTCAGTAGGTAACGCATCTGCGTGTCCCCACTGGCAATGGAGCCTAACGAGAAGATCAAGCCGATGACCAAGGCCACCTGCAGGGACTTCCGGTAGAACGTGACGTGGTCCTTCTTCAGCAACCGCCAAGCGGAGCAACCCGCGATGACAAAGGCAGCGGTTACAAATGCCCCGAAAATAACGTGGGGGAATTCGTTCCAAAGTTGGGGGTTCCCCACGATGGCACCGAAGTCGACCATCTGTACGTGGCCGGTCTGCTTGTTAATGATGTAGCCCAATGGGTTCTGCATGAAACTATTCGCGGCCAAAATCCATAGTGCTGATAGAGAAGACCCAAACATAACTAACCAAATAAATAACGTGTGGACCCACTTATTGAAGCGGTCCCAAGTAAACATCCACATGCCGATGAACGTGGATTCCATGAAGAACGCGGCTAACGCTTCGATGGCTAACGGCGCCCCGAAGATGTCCCCCATGAACCGTGAGTATTCCGACCAGTTCATCCCAAATTGGAATTCTTGGATGATCCCGGTCACGACCCCTACGGCGAAGCTATACAGGAAAATCTTGCCCCAGAACTGGGCCATCTTCTTGTAGTCTTCGTCGCCTTTAACGGCGTACATCGTTTCCATGACGGCAACGACAAAGGCCAACCCGATGGAAAACGGAACAAAGAAGAAATGGAAAACGGTCGTCATCCCGAATTGGAATCGTGCTAAGCCTAGAATATCTAGACCAACATTAAGCATTGTTCTAACCTCCCCAAACGTTATGTGTATGAATAAATAATTGCTAGCTTATCCTCATTATATCGAGTGATAAGCCAATATTCAATGATTCACCTTGATGTTTTGCGCAAAAGCTTCTTTTTCTGTCTATTTTTTTAGCATTAAGGCAACTCAACTAAGTAACATATTCGCAGAAGTGTGCTACTAGGCTTCTGTGGTGGGGGGCATCCGCCTTACCGGGCGGCCAGACAGGGCTGGAACGCCGTGGGCACCACTTCGAGCCACAGAGCGGTCTCGAAGCTGGGCCTTATTCTAAGCCGGCTGAGGAACGCCAACTAAGAATAATTTCACGGCTGAGCCCTGTCTGGCCACCCTCTCGGCTCACACTGGTGATGAAATTGACTAACCGTTTGAAATGACTTTCCCACTACCGTTAGGCCCCAACAGCCGATAGGGCCCAGCCGGTGACATTAGCGTTAGGCCAGAGGGTTTCTGGCCTTAGGCTAATGCCGAGCTTTGAGATTCGCGGGTTTAGCGAAGCTCAAAGTCGTGCCCACTGGCGTCACGGCCCTGCCAATCGGCTGTTGGGGCCGTCTGCATCCGTCAGTTGTCCCCCTTTACTCCGGTCCGGTAAGGCGTATGGGTAAGCGGATGCACCATCCCCCGTTTGCTGAGCGGTTAAACCTGATTTTCCCCACTAAATGGTACGGTAAATGGCGGGAGACGTGCTACACTAGGGACAGTCAATTTTACCCTCAAGGAGGTCTTTTTCATGACGGAACGTATCTTATTACTTTATCCCCTGACCCCGGACCAGCGGCATCGCTTGGACGCGCTGGACGCAGAGTTCTACACGCCCGACACCTACCAGGACGCCACCGGGCCCATCACCAGCATCTTCGGCTGGAGCGCACTGGGTGATCAGGTCTTAAAGGACCCCCGCAACCAGGTCCACTGGATTCAGACCTTTAGTGCCGGTATCGACTACCTGCCGCTCGACTGGTTGGCCGAACACCAAGTGGCCCTGACCAACGCCAGTGGCGTCTACTCTCCGGCCATCGCCGAATCCACCATCGGGTACCTGCTCTACTTCCTGCGGGGCTTCGACGGGGCCGTTCAAAACCAAGCCGGCCACTTCTGGCAACAACCGAACCGTAACGACCTGCATAGCCTGTCCGAACAACGAGTGGTCATCTACGGGACCGGGAGCATCGGTCAGGCCATCGCGAAGCTCCTCCGCGGTTTTGGCAACGCACCTTACGGGGTCAACCGTACGGGGCACCCCGTCGACGGCTTCCAGCAGACCGTCAGCCTGGATCACGACGCCGAACTCTTAAAGGACGCCGACATCGTGATCAACAACATGCCGGCGACCGACGCGACCATCCACTACTTCAACGCCGCCTTCTTCCAACAGTTGACCGGCTTACGGGTCTTCGTCAACGTCGGCCGGGGCAGTTCCGTGAACACCACTGCGTTGATGCAGGCCTTAGACAAACGGGAAGTTCTAAACGCCGCTTTAGACGTCTTCGAGACCGAACCCCTTCCTCGTGAATCCAAGCTCTGGGACTACGCTAACGTCTTAATCACGCCGCACCAGACTGGATTCTCCGTGGCCAACAACCGGCCCATCTTCGAACTCTTCTACCAGAACCTCACCAGCTACCTCGCCGATGGCCACTTGGCCGTGAACCAAGTCGACCCTCAACGCGGGTATTAAGTCTAAGAGTGGGACAAAAGGCGATTAGCCAGTGAGCATTAACGTTATTAGCAAGAACAAAGGAGGTCTGGGAATTTTGTCCCAGGCCTTTTTTAGGTCACCTGGTAAAGTTAGTTGTCTCCAAATAATTAAGGATTGTAAGCTAGCCATGAATTCTAAATTGGCCGCCTCGCCTTACCCCCTTACTCGTGCTAGGCTAAAACTACAAGGGGGAGATAACAATGAGACACAAAACTATCGTGATGGGGACCACGTTTAGTCAACCAACGTTTAAGAAGCGGGCAATGACGATTATTTCACCGTTTATCAATGAGCCGTTCGTTCAACAACTGGTCTGTGTGAACTACGATCCACAACGCCGTGATCCGGCCGATTGTTCCGTCGTACTCTACTCCAAATCTCACCAATTCCTGGCTTTGAAGGATTGTTCCGGCGAGGAAGCTCACCAGCCGCAGAACATCCTCCAACTCTCCGACGCCGACGAGGTCTTCCACACCGACGTAGACGCGGATTCCATTTTCCTGCATCAATTCTAGAACTTGTTTTGAGGTTAAATTGCAAATGAATTCGGTCCCGGTAACCGCTAGAGCCGTGACGCCTGTGGGCACGATTTCAAGCTTCGCCCAACCCGCGAATCTTGAAACTCGGCCTTGGCCTAGGCTGAGAAAACCACTCAGCCAACGCCAATTTCACTGGCTGAGCTCTAGCGGCCACCGGGACCTTACGTTAGTGCTCAACTAACCTGTATTGATGACCATTACTGTGTAAGCCGTGAGGGTGGCCAGACAGGGCTCAGCCGTGAAATTATTCTTAGTTGGCGTTCCTCAGCCGACTTAGAATAAGGCCCAGCTTTGAGACCGCCCTGTGGCTCGAAGTGGTGCCCACGGCGTTCCAGCTCTGTCTGACCGCCCGGTAAGGCGAGTAAAACCACAATAGTTGCTTAAAAGTGCCAATTTCTTTCATTTAACAAAGCCAGGCCCGCAAACTCACGTGTTTGCGGGCCTTTTATCATAGCTAAAAAACACCGGAGAAACGGATTGTCTCTCCAGTGCTTAACCGTTAACTATTCAGTTTTTAACGTCAAATCTAAGATTGGGTCGCCTTGGTGGACCTCACCGGTCGTCTTCGCTGGTTTGAATGGTGCCAAGTCGCCGTGGTTGGTGACCACCACCATCACGGTATCGTCCAGGCCCGCCTTGTGAATGGCTGGGGCCCAGAACTCAATCAACTTCTGTCCGGCCGTGACGTGCTCGCCCTCTGTCACGTATTGGACGAACCCGGTCCCCTGCATGGTGACTGTGTCGACCCCAATATGGATCAGTAACAAGACCCCGTTATCCGACCGTAACCCAATCGCGTGGCGGGTCGGAAAGGTCGCCTCGACCACTCCGTCGAACGGCGCACAGACCTCACCGTCACTAGGCTTAATGGCGAACCCTTCGCCCATCTTCCCCGAAGCGAAGCTCTGTTCCGCCACTTGCTGTAAGGAGACCAGTTCCCCACTCACGGGAACCTGAACCGTCGTGGTACCGGCAAGTTCTTGTTGGATATCCTCGGGATTCTGGTTAGTGTCCAGGTGTTCGTGCCAAGTCTTTTCCAACTCGTCCACGATTTGGGCGTGCTGCTTTTCATCCAGCGTAACCTTCTTGAAGAAGATGAAGGTCCCTGCCAGGACCAGCAGCGTCGGTAACCCGAACATGAAGAGCTTGAAGACCAATTGGCCGTGACCGGTAATATCGCCGGCCGTTGCCCCCGTGGTCATTCCAGCTAGAACTGCGGCGATTCCCACGATCCCGTTGGAAATCGCGCCCCCTAATTTATCCAGCAATGGCCGGACGGACAGGGTCAGGGATTCGTCCCGGTGCCCGAACTTCAATTGCCCGTATTCCACGGAGTCACTCAGAATCATCAAGACTACCAAGAAAATCAGCGGTTGTGGAATGAAGAACAGGACCGCAGAGAACAAGACCATCGGCAGGGAGTCCCCGGCGACCGTGAAGCAAGCCAGCGAGACTAGCATGATGGCAATCGAGAGGAAGAAGACTTTCCGCCGACTGAACTTCCGCGCTAGGGGTGGGAAGGCCAAGACGGAGAAGACCCCGATCACGGCGTTTAACGTCGCCAACAGACTGAATTGCCCGGGTTTCCCCAGAATATAAGTAAAGTAGTAGAATTCCATGGCGTTGGTGATGGCGATCCCGGACGTGTAGAGTCCGTAGGTCAGCGACAGCCACATCAGCTGGTCATTACGGCCCAAGACCTTGAAGACCCCGCGCACCGTGGTCTTTTCGGTGTTCTTCCGCAACTCGGAATCATTTTCCTTAGTCCCCAGCCCCACCACGATGGCGGAGATCCAGGAGAGCAGTGCGATGATTAGCCCAAAGGCGAACCACCCGCGCGTATCCCCTTGACCGTGGTTGGCGTTCACGGAGAAGAAGACCACGATAGGCGTGACTACGACCCCCACGATGTTGGCCCCGATGGTCGAACCGACCCGGGCGTAAGTCGCGGTCTTTTCCCGTTCGACCGAGTCAAACGAAATCGCCGGAATCATGGACCAGAACCCCACGTCCTTGAAGGAGTAGAAGATGTCCATGGTGATGTACAGAATCGCAAACAGAATTAAGTACAGAATCGGGTTCTTGGTGTTCAAGCCCCCCATGTTGGTGAACAGGATGGCTAAAACCACGGACCCAATCGTCCCCCCGGCAATGATCCAGGGCTTGAAGTGGCCCCACTTCGACCGGGTGTTGTCGATGGCGTTCCCAATCAGCGGATCAATGGCTAATTCCACGAACCGCAGGACGAAGATGATCGCCGTGATAGCCGCAATCATCTTACTTTGCGCCCCATCCGTCTTATCGAACAGGTGCGCCGTGACAAACATAATAAAGTACGTGGACAACGTTGAATAAAAGGCATCGTGTCCAAACGCCCCAAATGAATAGGATAACCGGGAAACTAACTGCCGGGACTTGCTCTCTGCGGCTTCCGGTTGCTGTTGATTGACCATGTTACTCGCCTCACCATTCTATTCGACCGCATTGCGCAGCCGAATCATCTTATTGATTTTATTGTGTAACTGATACTGCATGGTACATCCGCCTTACCGGGCGTCCAGACAGGGTTGGAACGCCGCAGGCACCACTTCGAGCCACAGAGCGGTCTCGAAGCTGGGCCTTATTCTAAGTCGGCTGAGCCCTGTCTGGGCACCCTCACGGCTCACGAAAACGCTCAGCTGATGCCTAACGACCTGGGAAGGCAAACCCAAGTATTAAACCTGATAAGATCACCATTTTCAATACAGGTCTGCCGCTCCAGGAATCACTAGAATCAGGCTCACTGGTCATCCGCTGGCTAACCAACTGTTCTAGTCCGGTAAGGCGCTGACCTCCGCCAATGCTAAACCGCTTCGACGATGAACAACTGGGCGCTGAAGTCGCTGGAATATCCCTTGGCCGGCTTCACGGACGGCACGAAGTACCCTGCCGCCATCAGCTCGGTCCCAGAGAAGTGTTCTGCCCCGCCGTTGACCCTGTACTGCCGTTTAGGATCCAGCCCCTGGAAGAACTGGCGCTGGTACGGCGCGTTAGGGTGATTCAACAATTGGTACCGCCCGAAGATGCCTTGAGACTGGTCGGGCGCCACCACGCCCCAGCTGGTCAGGTTGCCATCACCGGCAAACGGACTGTCGATCCGGTAGAATTTACCGAACTGGAAGAGCCGCCGGTACTGGTGGTAAAAGGCCACCTGTTCCTTGATCTGCTGCAACTCGTCCGGCGTCATCTGGGTGATGTCTAACTCGTAACCCAGGTCCCCGAAGAAGGCGACCGCACCCCGGGTAGTCAGTGACGTGATTCGCCCGTTCTGCTCGTTCGGCACCGCGGAGACGTGGGCGCCCATCATGGCTTGCGGGTACCCGTACGACGTGCCGTACTGGATCTTCAAACGCTCCACGGCATCCGTATCGTCGCTGGTCCAAGCTTGGGGAGCGTAGTACATCATCCCCAAGTCGAACCGTCCGCCCCCGGACGCGCAGGACTCGAACAAAACGTCCGGGTAAGCCTGCGTCAACCGGTCATACAGATCGTAGACCCCCAGGATATAACGGTGCGCTAACTCCAGTTGGCTGGTCGCTTCCAGCTGATGGCTGAAGGCTTCGGTGATGTTCCGATTCATGTCCCACTTGATGTAATCTAGGTGGGTCTCATCGATGATTTGACTGATCCGTTGTGCCAGATAGTCGACCACGTCTTTACGGGACATGTCCAAGACGAACTGGTGCCGGCTAGGTGTCAGCTCAGCATGCGGGTCGCCAATCAGCCAATCCGGATGGGCCCGGTAGAGGTCGCTGTCCTTGGAGACCATTTCCGGTTCAAACCACAGTCCCAGCTGCATATCTAGCGCGTGGACCTGGTCACAGAAGTGCGGCAAGCCCTGCGGGAACTTAGGCTGATTGGTGACCCAATCGCCTAGCGACGTGGTGTCGTCGTTACGGTGGCCGAACCAGCCGTCATCCAAGACGAACATGTCGATTCCCAGGTCGTGGGCCTGCCGGACGATGGTCATGAGTTTGGCTTCATCGAAATCAAAGTAAGTGGCTTCCCAGTTATTGATTAAGACCGGACGCTCCTGGTTGGCAAACTTCGAATTTACCAAGTGGTGCTGGTAGAAGTCCCCCATTTGCTGGGACAACTGGTTGAGTCCCGCCGACGTATAGCTCAAGATGGCTTCCGGCGTCTGGAAGGTGCTCTCTGGTCCCAGGTTCCAGGCGAACTCGGTCGGGTTGATCCCGATTAAGACTCGGCTGGTGGCGAACTGGTTGACCTCAACGCTATCGTTGAAGTTCCCCGAGTACACCAGGTTCAGGCCATAGGCGCTCCCCTGGGTCTCGGTGGTCTCCGGTCGGGCCAGCATCATGAACGGGTTCTCCTGGGCACTCGAGGCGCCGCGGAGACTGGCGATGCTCTGACTGCCCGGCCGCAGTCGGTTGCGGTACAGGTGCCGTTCCCGGGCCCAATCGCCGGCGAACTGGAGGAAATCGTACCGGTCATCCGGCAGATCCAGCTGGGCGCTGTAAGCGGTGTTCAGGGTGACCGCCGTGGCCGTCGGGTTTTCGAAAGTCGCACTGCGGACGATCACGTCCTGGTGCGGGAAGACCGCGTAGTTTAGGTGTTGTAAGACCCCCGTCAACCGGTCCTTCAAGGTGATGGTCAACGTCTGTGCATCATCTTGGGTGTCGTCGAAGGTCGATGGCAACTTGGGCAACCGCTGCTTGCCCGCCGTCAGCTGATAGTCTTGGTAGACGAATTCGGAAATCCGACTACCATTGGGCTGCGTCAGCTGAAAGGCCGGGTAGCGGTAATCTCCCTTCCCAAAGCTCGCGTACTCGGTCTTGACCAGTTCCGGTTGAAAGTCCGGCAGGTCGTCATGCCAAGTCGGGGTCCCGCCCCGCTCCTCGCGCGCGGTGAGGTTGGGATAGGCGTCTTTGACGGGAATCCGGTCGCCGTAGTAGACCTGTCCTAAGGTCTGGTTAGGCAGTATTTCAACGATATAGCTGGTGTGGTCGGTCTGGAGATGAAAGACCGTGGCCGCTGGATTAATGGTGATCGACATGGTGACGTTCCTCCTGACTTGGAATCTCTAAATCAATGGTTTCCTGTTGATAATAGGTGCGCCGGTCGCGATCATCGATGGGCCGCTGCACGGTGGCGGGGGTCCCATAAGCGACCACGTTGGCCGGCAGGTCCTTAGTGACCAGGCTGCCGGCGCCCACCACGGTATTCTCGCCAATGGTGACGCCGGGCAAGACCGTAACGTTGGCCCCCAACCAGACATTTTCGCCTAAATGAATCGGGCGATTATACTGGTAGGCGCGCCGGCGCAGCTGGGGCTCGACCGGGTGACCCGCCGTGGCTAACGTCACGTTGGGCCCCAACATGGTGTGGTCGCCGATGAAGATATCACCGTCGTCGACCAGCGTTAAATGAAAGTTGGCGTAGACCCCCGCCCCCAGATGGACGTGGTGGCCACCCCAGTTGGCATAAAATGGTTGTTCTAAGTAACAGTCCGGCCCCACCGTTGCGAGGTGTGCTTGGAGCCACCGACTCCGACCGGCGATATCGGTAAAGGGTAACTGGTTATACTCGGCCAGAGCCGCCTGGTAGCGGGTCTGTTCGGCCATCAGACTGGCCTCGCTGGGGTCGTAGAGCTGACCGGCTAACATCCGCTGGCGGTTCTCCGCCGGGGTGATGTCGGTTAAGTGTCGTAACGTGATAAGTCAACATCTCCTCGATTAATTATGTATGAATCTAAACACTGGGCTCCCGGGCCACCAATGGGACGAAGTCACCCGGGTCGATCCCCTGCGCGTACAGTTGGGCTAAAAGGCAACGCATCTCATCGATTTGGTGCGCCAAGGCCGCCTGTTCCTGCGCTTGAGTCGCCTGGATCTCCTGTAATTGTTCCGCCAGCGTCGTGCATAACTGCTGGCGCTGGGTGGCCGAGACTGGCCGGCGGGTGACCATCACGCCCCGCCCCTGGGATCGAGGCATCACCGAAGCCGGTTCAACAATTAGGGTCCCCGAATGTAAATTCTTCAGGTAGACCAATTGACGTTTTACCAGACATTCTGCCCGTTTGGCTAACCGCAATTGGTGATGATAATAGGCGATTAGCGACTCGTTATAAAAATAGTTATATTCGGCTGAACTCTCAAACCGGTCCCGGAAATACCGTTGGCCGGAAGCGTCGACTACCGTAGTCGGCCGTGGCTCCGCTTGGGCGCTGAAAGCCGCCAACCAAAACTGATCAATCTGAAAGTCTTCACTGGTGTACGCTGTCATCTCGTTGACCCCCAAACATCCTGACGCAATTCATTACGTGATAAGTATACCAATTAGTTTTGAAATGAAAAGGCTTAATTTTAAACTTAATTAGCGGCTAGAAATTGAAAGAAAATGAAAAGAGTTTCGGGAAACCACCCTTTGTCCGCACCATCGATGGCGATCAGAATTGCTACCATCCGTTTTCATAAATTAATTGGTTTTTCGTAAGCTTAGTCGGTCGTTTTGCCGAATTCCTTCTAATTTTAGTAAATTTTCATTTTAAGAAAGTTTTCAGGCTGGGCTTTCAGCCTCTCAGCGCAACAAAAAACCGCCAGGAATATCACAGTATCTCCTGACGGTTATGGTTTAATTGGTGGTCACGGGTTGATCCTGGTCGCTTAAGCGGTAGTCGCAAAACGCGGTGTAGTCTGCGGCGACTTGGTCCGCATAAGCGAAGGCAAAGTTGGCCAGCTGAGCGTCGAGGGTCTTTCCCCCGCCCCCAATGTAGCCGCGGATCATGGCCGCGGTTGGGCTCTGGGCGTGGGCGATGGCCAGTGTCCACGCGCAGGTCCGCGCGTAGGTCTGGAACTGGTCCCAATCCAGTTGGGTCAGGTCCACGGACTCTTTCATGTCGCGGAACTGACGCACGTAGAAGCTGCGTTGCTTCCCGCTGAAGTACCCCAGGAAGGAATCCGAGGCCGACTGCAGGATCTTTTGGGAATCCACGATTCGTTGCCCTTCTGTCTGTTCGAAGGCTGCGGTCAAGCGGGTACTGCGTTGACTTCCCCGCCGGCGAGTCGGCAAGGCTTCTTTGACCTGCAGCACTAGATGCGACCCATCGATAGCGGTCAGTAGGATCAAATAGCAACGTGACCCGAAGCTCCCCACGCCGACACTGTGGCGGACCACGTCGGTGATGTGGTACTGCGACAACAGCAAGTTCACATCCGGCCGCAGGGTGGCCCGGTAAGCGCCGAAGTAGGCACTCACGTTTTGGGTGAAGTCGTCACTCACGTGGGTGGTGCGCGGTGCGTTTTCCCGGAAACACAGGCCCCCACGCTGATCCAGGGTGGTGAACTTACGGACCACCTGTTCCGAATCGCGTTTGTTGGCGTGGTTAATGATGTTCATCAACAATTGGTAATTATCCTGATCCAAGGCACTGGCCTGAACCAGCTTCTCCACGTCGTTCAACGGGTAGAAGCGGTCCAGCGTGGTCTGGTCGAACATCTTCTTGATGCTCTTGCGGTAACTATTGGCGACCTCGGGCAAGCACTCCTTGAGCTTCTTTTCCTTGAACCCG
Source organism: Levilactobacillus namurensis (assembly GCF_032197885.1). NCBI lineage: Bacteria > Bacillati > Bacillota > Bacilli > Lactobacillales > Lactobacillaceae > Levilactobacillus > Levilactobacillus namurensis. Next base: position 1,922,930 of record NZ_CP134159.1, read on the forward strand.
TTCGCCCGACCGGCTAAGACCACGCTGACTAACAGGCGCTTGAGGTCCCACTCCCAAGGCGCAATGCCGGCTTCGTCAAAGTCATTCAGGTCGAACAACAAGCGCCGTTCGGGTGACGCGTAGAACCCGAAGTTCCCAATGTGCGCATCCCCGCAGGTAAACGTGAGGATCCCCGTGTTCAGCTGGGTATCCAAGTCCGCCTCCATCAGTTCGGCCGTCCCCCGGAAGAAGGCAAAGGGTGAAGCCCCCATCCGGCGGGTCCGTTCGGGTAATAGTTCGGGAATCAACATCCGCCGGACCTGGTCCATCATGGGCCGACTATCGCGTCCGGTGGGCTGGAACCGCCCCAGGTCCTCGAAGGAGACCTTTGCGCGGGCGGCTTTCCCCATTGCCCGCAATTCCGAGACCGTCTTATCGACCTGGACCCGTCCCGTACTGAATTTTGCTGGCGTCATGACGCCACCTCCTCGTGTTCGTTACCCCCTATTCTACTCCACGAAGGGTATCGTGACAGGGATAAATTCGCGTTTAGTGCTTAGTAGCTGACCGACTCCGTAATCCAAACGTCATCACCCAAGCAATGATAGAGATCAGAACTACTGTGCCAAATGCCAGACGGTACCCCAGCAATTGCTGCAAAACGGGTGAGGTAGCCTGCGACCATTGCGTACCTAGTGTTGAAATCGAGATCAGCAGTGCCGTTGCAATGGCGGCGGCTACCTGTCGGGCCATCGTGTTGATGGCATTACCATGGGCAATCTGACTCGTTTTCAAATCATTAATTCCCGCCGTAGCAACCTGCATGACCACTAAAGAAATCCCCGCCATCCAAATCGCATAAGTTATGGTGACCAATACAAGCGAAGTCTTCGGCGTAAAGCAAACAAACGGGACCGTTGCCAGGGTAAAGAGCGCAAAACCAGCAATTGCCAGCTTACGAATCCCAAAACGGTCAAATAACTTTCCTGCAATGGGATTCATAATTGCCATCATCAAGGCTCCGGGTAGCATCATGAGTCCAGAAGTCAACGCGGACACTCGGAAAACGCTTTGAAGGTACAATGGTACCAATAGTTGCATTCCAAGTAACGACATATTACTTAAACTACTAAGCCACGTGGTCCGCGTAAAGATTTTCGACTGGAAGACCCGGACGTCCAACAGCGGAGCGGCCATCTTAAGCTGACGTTTCACCAACCCATAAACACCCAGAATTCCAACTAATCAGGCCGTCAAACTCACGCCCAACTGTTGATCACTCAGTGTTGAAAAGCCATACAAGATACCACCGAAACCAACTGTTGAATAGAGGACCGACCGAACATCCAACTTGGGGGAAGTTGTCACAATCAGCTTACGCATCCCCAAAGCCGCCAAGACGATGACTATGACCGTGACGGGAATCAAGATGCCGAACAGGTCACGCCACGACGCATGATCAACGATCCAACCAGATAAAGTTGGTCTAATTGCGGGTGCCAATCCCACTACGATTCCTGTCAGTCCCATAGCCATACCTCGTTGATTGGCCGGAAAGATCATGACCATAATGTTTTGCATAAAGGGCATGATAATACCCACACTAATGGCCTGAATGATCCGTCCCACTAATAGTAAGCTGAAGTTGGGCGCCAGGTAGGCCAAGACCGTCCCCACCAAGAAGATGCCTAAAGCACTTAGATAGAGCGCCTTCGAGCTAAACTTATACAGCAGTAAAGCTGAGATGGGCACCATAATCCCAATCGCTAGCAGGTAGCCCGTAGATAGCCACTGAACCGTTGACATACCAACATGGAGGCTACGACTAATCGTCGGTAATCCATTATTTAACAGAGTTTCTGTCAATACCGTCATAAATCCACCCAATAATACAGATAAAATTAAAAACCACCGATGATACGGCTTTCCGTTAACATCAATTCCTAATTTCGTTGTCATTTAATCGCCTTCTCTTTCAATTCTGCATTTACGTTACCGGCAACATAAAAGTTAACACATTTTTACGTTGCCGGCAACTTATATTCTCAAAAAGACGATTGCCTTTTGGGGAGTGACTGCCTATAATTAAGTGGTCGACAACCTAACATGCACCTTAAGGGGGTAACCTTGTGTCCATTGAAGAAAAGTTTCCATTAGAATCCGCCATTATCAACCTCGTTCTCAGTCATCGCTCCATCACGACTAAGCGAATACGTGCGCTCGGTCTATACCCAGGACAGGACGTTATCTTGCTTGAATTGTTAGACCACGATGATTGTCTCCAAAATGATCTGGTCAACGCCCTAGGGATTGATCACTCGACGGTCACCAAATCCGTCTCTCGTCTTCAACGCAATGCGATTGTCACCACCCATAAATCAACGGTCGATCGCCGGGCAACGCTGGTCTCTCTTACATCCAAGGGTCGTCATCTTGCCCAACAAGTCAGCGAAATTTGGACTTCAGTTGAACAATTAGGCTTCCAGACATTGACCCCCGCAGAACAAACCAGTTATCTGCAACTTATGCACCACATCACCGCCACCTTTAATCAAGCGGACCAGGCTCCAGCTGACTCCGCGCCTAAATCTTAACCTCAAAAAGCATCCAAGCAGACTCGTTTTTCATCAAAACGAATTCTTCCTGGATGCTTTTTCTTGATCACTTATACGCCTATTTTTTTCTATCTTAAATCATTCCGCACTCAACGCCTCAATTGGATTCAACCGAGCGGCGTGGCGCGCCGGCCAAATTGCCGCCAGTAACGAAATAATAATGGCCAGGCCAAAAATTAGCGCAACATTTCCGCCACTAATTTGGACAAACTTGTAACTGGCTAGGCCAAGTAATAGGTGATTGGCCACCGCTCCCAGGCCAAACGCTAATCCGGTGGCCACGACCGCACTCAGCAATCCAATCACTAACGATTCACTTAGAAACAATAGTCGGATGTCATGACGACTTTCACCTAAAGCCCGTAAAATTCCAATCTCCTTAGTTCGCGCACTAACTGCCATATACATCGTAACAATGATCATCATGGCCGAAACAAGCAACGAAATTGCCGCAATTACCGAAAGTAAAGATGAAGCCAGATGGACATACGTCTGTAACGTCGTAATCATGCTAGCAATCGAAGTTGTCGTAAAGACCTTCTTTCGTTGCACTTGTAACGCCTTGATCTTATTTTGGACAGCCTTTACATTCGTCATCTGATCGACCTTAACCGTCAGACTCGTTGGTTTAGTTGTCATACCGGCAGTTTTCAATCCCGCAATCAATGTCTGAGTATTCACGCCAGTTACTGCAGCCTGAGTAGTACTTTTACCAATTCCCGCGACCTTTACCCGAATTTTCATGGTTTTCTTCTGCTGATGTTCCGTAGTCGTGTAAGTCAACCGTACCTTCTTGCCAACTAATTGCCGCCAGTTTTTCTTTTGCAATTTTTTGGCCACTGCCGTTTCATCTAAGACAATTTCACCTTGCTTCGGTGTATGGCCCACCTTAACCGACGACGCCGTTGACGCATCTGTCCAATTACCGAGTGAAGCGATAGTTGTTTGGTGTCGCCCATAGTTGACCTTAACATTAGAGAGTGTATAGGTAGGTTGAACCCGCTGAACATGGTCCATTCGAGCAACTCGCGCTTGTTCGGCCGTCGTAATAGTTGGCTTCGTCGTCGACATGGATGCTAAAACCGTGGCCATCGGATTGGAACTACCACCAGGCAATTGGGTTGTCGTTTTTTGCTTCTTAGAGACCGTGACGACCCGTGGATTGGCAACGTCCGTAATCTGTTTATTAATGTATCCACCAATACCATTACCTAATCCAGAGAAAAGAATCACCGCGAATAATCCGATTGCTGTACCAATTGTAATCAAACTACTCGTTTTCCAAGAATATCGCAGATGTTTAAGTGCATTCTTAACGTTAGCCCAGAATGGTAGTTTACGTGACTTAGGTTGCGATGCAACGGTCGCTTGATAAGCCGGTCGCACTTGCGTATCCCGGTCAATTTGGCCATCTGCCAGGTGAACAATCCGAGTTCCCGCATCCGCTACGGCTTGCGAATGGGTCACCGCAATAACCAACTTTCCCTCAGCCGCAATCTCATCCAAAATCTTCAATACCGCCGCCGTATTCTCTGAGTCCAAAGCCCCAGTTGGTTCATCGGCAATGATGACCTGTGGATCACTGGCTAATGCTCGTGCAATCGCCACCCGCTGTTTCTGACCACCTGAGAGTTGACTAGGATACTTATGTCCTTGTTGTGCCAATCCCACTCGCGCCAGTAATTGTTGTGCGCGTTCTCGCCTGTCCGCCTTAGACAACGTGCTCATGTCTAAGGGGACCAAAACATTGTCTAATACCGTTAAATGACTGATTAAATTATATGATTGATAGATGTACCCCACAGTGTCTCGCCGATACCGGTTCATGGCCGCCTCATCATGATGATCCATTGGCTGGCCTTGCAAGGTCACTTGTCCTGTAAAGTTACGATCTAATCCACCAATAATGTTCATCAATGTCGATTTACCACCACCTGATTCGCCTAGTATCGAAACAAATTCTCCCAGTTCAAAGTCCAATGTAACGCCCTTGATTACCGGAAACTCTTGCTTCTCTAGATAGTATGATTTGTGAATATCAGTTAGACTTAAAAAACTCATTTACTGGCACTTCCTTTATTTATCGTGACATTTATCGTACAACGTGTTTAAATAATAACGAAGCGTACAACTGCATGCAATCCACAATTCAACCAAATTTGGGATGAATACAACAGTTCACCGCTAAAGTGTTGTTTTTATGTCAGGAGGACCTCAAATGGCTGGTATTAAAAATAATCGTCGTACCCAATACACAATCCACGTGATTGAAGAATCTTTAATCGCACTACTACAACATCACCCATTGGAAAAAATTACAGTCACCGCAATCTGTGAAGCTGCGGACGTGAACCGCGGAACTTTCTACCGTTACTTTCAAGACCCCTTCGACTGTTTTAATCAAATTCAGGATGCCTTTTTTCAGCAAATGCTGGATAACCTTCCACTTTTTGATCGCCAAAAACCAACCCAATTTTTAACCGCAATCTTGACCACTTTTCAGAAAAACGCGCCATTAATGCGGGCCTTACTTATGCGCCAAAATTCAAGTTTACTCGAAAAATTTTTCCAACACCGACAAGCACTTCCGGATGCCGCTAGTCATCAGGAACAATACGAACTCACCTTTTACTCCAATGGCATCAGTAGCATTTGTCGTCACTGGCTAGACTTAGGAATGCCAGAATCCCCTGCCGAACTAGCTCGGTTAATCATGACCATCATGCATCAAGGACCCACTGATATTCCAGATCCACCAGAACTTACAACCCATTAATCTAAATGCCCCCTACCAGGTTGACTATTCGTCACTCTGGTAGGGGGCATTTGCTTATTTTACTGCGGACTGCAGTTGCGCAATTTGCGCTATGATAGCTGCTTTTTGGTCACCGTCTAGGTCAAAACGATTCGTCTGAAAGGCTGCCATGGGAACTCGTAGTCCAACTGAATCGGGTAATGGCCGCATCCCCATAAACTTAGTCAGGGTCATCAGATGTGCCAACCCCACCTTAGCTCCCTTACGGCCTCCCGCACCACTGAGAACAACTGGGAAGTCTTGAATGAAGTCGGGAGCACCAAAGACACCCGCCTTCGTTGGCCGCGATAACCAATCTAATGCATTCTTCAGAACACCGGGAATCATTTCGTTATACTCAGGACTAACGATCCACAACGCATCAGCTGTCTTAACTTGCTCCCGTAACCGCATGACGTTAGTCGGTGTTGGAAATTCAATATCCTGATTCATTAACGGCAGATCATCGAGTACCGCAAATTCCGTTTGCCAGTCACGTCGCTGCAATTCCCGGACAATTACATTTGCCACGCTCCGATTGAAGGATTCTTTTCGGAGTGAACCGACCATCATTAATACTTTTTTCATAACTTCACCATCTTTTTATTTTTATGTTGCCAACAACATAAAAGAGTATAGGGCAAGTTTATGTTGCCGTCAACGTATTTGATGGATAAGTTCATTTTTTTGAGCTTAACGACCGCATTTTACTTAATGACGTCCCACCGCTTAGTTATGCAAAAAAAGCCCGAGACCGCAGTCTCGAGCTTTTTTCGTTTAATTCATTAAAGGTTAATCGAAGATTACTTCTTCAATGGCGTCCATTGCCACTTCGTGAATTCTTCAATATCATGACCTTCGTCACGGGTAACCTTGAAGTGCTTAGCTAAGATGTCATCCATCTTCTTGTCGAAGGCCTTAGCAGCAGCTTCGTCAACCACACCCTTGTTCACTAAGACGCTAACAGCATCCTTAGCTTGGTGGAAGCGGTCAAGTTCGGAGTAGACCCGCATGTCGTAGGCCGTGGTGATGTCACCATCTTCACGGTAACCGTGGACGTGTAAGCCTAAGTGTTGACGTTCGTAGAAGATTGATTCTACTAAGTCTTCGTAGCCGTGGAAGCCAAAGACAACTGGCGTGCCGGATTCACCGAACAGAGAACTGAATTCGTCATCAGACAAAGCACGTTCTGCGTTCAGAGGGCCATTCTTCTTTTGAAGACGACCTAATTCGACAACGTTGACGTAACGCATCTTAACAGCTGGGAAGGCATCGTTGATCAAGTCAACAGCAGCCAAGGTTTCGATGGTTGGTTCAACACCGGCAGAAGCGAAGACGATATCAGCATCTTCACCTTCAGCAACAGTGGAAGCCCAGTCGATAGCCTTGATTCCCTTAGTAGCCAATTCTTCAGCTTCATCAACGGAGAACCATTGTTGACGTGGTTGCTTAGAAGCCACGATGTGGTTAACCTTTTGACGGTCTTGGAAAGCACGGCTGAAGACAGCTAACAAGGTGTTCCCATCAGCTGGCAGGTATTGGCGAATGAAGTCAGACTTCTTTTCAGCCAAGTGAGTCAAGATACCTGGATCTTGGTGGGTGTAACCGTTGTGGTCTTGTTGGAACACAGTTGACGTGGAGATCAAGTTCAATGATGGGTAATCATTGCGCCAGTCTTCAGCGGCAGCTTGACGGATCCACTTGAAGTGTTGGGTAATCATGGAATCTACAACACGTAAGAATGATTCGTAAGAAGTGAAGACCCCTTGACGACCAGTTAACGTGTAAGCTTCCAACCAACCTTCAGCTTGATGTTCGGATAATTGAGCATCCAAGATCCGGCCTTCTGGTGCTTCGTATTGGTCATTTGGTTCCTTGACCTTACTCATCCATTGACGGTTCGTGATCTTGAACATGTCCCAGAGACGGTTGGACATGGTTTCGTCAGGTCCGAAGATCCGGAATGACGTTGGGTTCTTCGTCGCAACACCGGCGAAGAATTGTGATAACACGTTCATGTCCATGTTTTGCTTACCATCTGGTAAGTTCGTCCCACGGTTGTCAGCGTTGATGTCGTTAGCAAAGGACTTCCAGTCTGGTAAGTCTAACATTGCTGGCTTTTCGCCACGACGACGGCCACCGTTGGCAATTGGGTTCGCTGCCATCCGCTTGTCACCCTTAGGTGCAAAGTCGGCAACTTCTGCCTTCAACGTTCCATCCGTGTTGAATAATTCTTCTGGCTTGTATGACTTCATCCAAGCTTCGAATTCTGGAAGTTCGTCGAAGTTGTTTTGTGACAGACCAAGCGGAACTTGGTGCGCACGGAATGAGTTTTCAATTGGTTCGCCGGCTGGGTTTTGCTTAGGACCACCCCAACCCTTTGGTAAACGTGCAATAACGACTGGCCATGGTGCAATTTCGCCATCTTCGTACTTGCCGTTTTCGCGAGCATCTTTTTGGATTTGTTGAATATCAGCAACTGCTTGGTCAAAGACAGCAGCGGCCTTTTCATGGTAAGTCATGTAGTCATGGATATCATCGTTTTCGATGAACCGTGGTGACCAACCTAAACCTTCGAAGAACTTAGCGATCTTGTCGTCACTCATCCGTGAGAAGATCGTTGGGTTAGAAATCTTGAACCCGTTCAAGTCAAGGATTGGTAATACGGCACCGTCGTTCTTAGGGTTCAAGAACTTGATGGAGTTCCAAGCCGTCATGGCTGGACCAGTTTCTTCTTCCCCATCACCAACGACCGTGAAGGCCACTTGGTCTGGGTTGTCTAACACGGCACCAACCGCGTGAGACAGAGAGTAACCTAATTCTCCACCTTCATGCAGAGAACCTGGCGTTTGAGCGGTCATGTGAGAACCGATCCCGCCTGGGAAGGAGAAGCGCTTGTACAAGCGAGCCATACCTTCAAGGTCTTGGGTGATTTCTGGGAATGCATCCGTGTAAGTTCCGTCCAAGTAGGAGTTGGTTACCATAACTTGGCCACCGTGACCAGGGCCACCGATGTAGAACATGTTCAAACCGTACTTGTTGATCAGACGGTTTGCGTGAGCGTATAAGAAGGTTTGACCGGAGATAGTTCCCCAGTGCCCGATAGGCTTAACCTTAACGTCGTCTTTTTTAATTGGTGTGTTGGTAACTGAGAACAGTGGGTTGTCCTTCAGGAAAATCATCCCACCAGAAAGGTAGGTCGTTGCGCGCCACCAGGCGTCAACTTTTTCCAAGTAGGATTTGGAATCGAAATCTACTGCCATGAATTTTACACTCCTTCGTTGGGTAACTAACATCGTTACAATGCGTTCGTAAATCACATAAGATCAATTTACTTTCTCTAATAATACGGACTTTTTGAGAAAAGTCAACTACTTTGTAAATTGATACGGTCCAATTTTAAAAAAACTTATCCCAAAATTTTAAAATTGACCTGACACCATCCGCGGTCTGATAGGATACGGCTTTTCCTGAAACGGGTTCCAGAAAAAAATGCCCTAATCCTCATTTAAATTCACAAACGTGCCATATTTGAGGTACTTGTAATGAAGGTGCATGTTGGAAACTTCAAACGGCGTGCCGTCGTCGAGGAAGAAAATCCCTTCCATGACCCCGACCGGTTCGTTAGGCGCCAGTGCCAGGAGATCCTGGTCTTCGGCGTTCGAAGGTTGGGCCCGGATCGACAAGAAGGACTTGTTGACGGCCCGCCCCTGGGCTTCCTGAATGTAATTGAAAATGGATCTCTGCACGACTTCGGCCGTCAACGTGGGGACGATCTTGATGGGAATATACCCCGTCTCGATAATCACCGGCTGGTCGTCGACCGAACGCAGCCGCTTGATCTGGTACACGAACTCGTCTTCCTTTAAGAAGAGGTCCTGCTGCAGTTCGGGGGTCGCTCGGATGACTTGGTAGTCTAACAATTTAATCTTAGGCCGCTCCCCATCGATCTGAAAGCTATCCGTAATCCCCAGGTTCTTCCCCTCATACCGAAAGGCCGACTGGTCCTTCAGGTACAACGGGTTGATGAAGGTCCCGGACCCCCGCTTCTTGAAGATGATGCCTTGGTCCACGAGGACGCCCATGGCCCGCTTGATTGTGCTACGGCTCACCTGGTAGCTCTCGCTGAGGCTGCGTTCATCTGGTAATTTTTTGGTTTTAAACTCTCCATGCCGAATGCGCGTCTTTAAGTCACGCATCACATGTTGATAGACTAAATCTGCCATCGGCACACTCCTAAAGGCTTAGCAATACTAACAATTGTGACAGTATACCAGAAAAACACGCTAAGCGGGACTTTTTTATAATGTGGACCGCACCAATTTGCAAAAATTCCTCACTATAACCACTTTTTATCCGCGCGACCGTTCAAACTGACTTCAATTTGCGCCACAACCTGCTGCTTATCTTTGAAGGTCCTCACCCAGCTCCCTGAGATTGCCTACCAACCAGACCGCCCTAAAACGGACCCGCACCCTATAGTTGATGCCGGGGCCGTTCCGTTATAAATTTGTTTATTGCTAAACACAATTTACGGTGTAAACTTATCACAAACTGCGGCGGGATTCAAGGAAAGGGGCTTGGGAATGGTGCAATAGCGCTTAGGAACTCAGCTTTACCGCAAGACTAGACAAAAAGCTCAAAATAACTACCCATTGTTAGTAGATACTTTGAGCTTCGTCTATTTGTTAATCCTTGTTTTGATTTACAACTCCAAAACCGCATTAAACACGCTCTGGGGTAACTTCACCGCGTTCTGCGTGGCCCGGCGCTTATTGGCACTCTGGCGTCGCAATAATGCCGCTTTTTTGGACACACTGTGAGCTTCCCCGTTAACCGCCGCGTTCTTTCGCAGGGGTGGCACGTCGACACGGGCTAAGACCTTACCCTCGACGCGTGCCTGGACCGGTGTCGGGTAAAGCTGCCGGGGAACCGTGACCTTCAGCTGACCCACTAATTTCTGGGTCATCATCGGCGCATCCTCGCGGTGGACCACAAACGCTAACGCATCGACTGGCGCATAGTTCATGTCAACTTCAATCTTCACCAAGTCACTGATCTCATCGTCCAAGAACCTGGTACTCAAGCTGGCGAACCCGTGCGAGACCGACTTCAGTTCCGAGAAGAAGTGGTAAGCCACCTCCGATAACGGCATCTTGACGGTCGCCACCACCAAGTCACCCTGATTTCCTAGGTCCGTCAGCATTCCCTTGTGTTGTTCCGTTAACTTGAGCACGGCATTCAAGCTCTCACTAGGCATAGTGATGGCCGCCTGTACGAAAGGCTCCGCGACCGACTCAATCAAGCTAAACGCCGGAAACTGAACGGGATTATTGACCACCATCTGCTGGCCATTCTTAAGCTGCACGTGATAGGTCACGTTCGGGGCCGTGGTCAACACGTCCACCCCGTATTCGTCGTGCAACCGTTCGCGAATAATCTGCAGGTGAAAGGCGCCCAAAAAGCCGCACCGGAACCCGACTCCCAACGCCTCCGACCGCTCTTCGGTGTAGGAAAACGACGGATCGTTCAACCCCAACTTCTGAATGGCCTCTTTCAGGGCCGGGTAATCATTATTTTGGGGATACAGGCCCGCAAACACCATGGGTCTTGCCGGTTGGTAGCCTGCCAAGGGGGTTGAGGTCGGCTGGTCTTGGGCGGTCAACGTCTCCCCGACCCGCACCTGCTTGGGGTCTTTAATCCCCGTGACCACGTACCCCACATCCCCCGTCGTCAGCTGCGACTGGGGATGCATGTTCGGCGTGAAGATCCCGATTGCCTTAGCCTTAAAGGCCTGGTCCGCCTGCATCAACCGTAAGTTTTCCTGGTCCTTAAGCTGGCCATCCATCAGGCGCACGTACGCGATCACGCCCTGGTAAGGGTCGTACAACGAGTCAAACACCAAGGCCTTCAATGGTGCCTGGGTCGCCCCACTAGGCGCCGGTAACCGATCTTTGATGGCCTCTAACACCGCGGGGACCCCCTGCCCGGTCTTGGCCGAGATCAATAACGTGGCCTCCGGAGTAAAGGCCGCGTCCAAGTCGTGTAGCTGTGCTAAAGCGGCGTCGATATCCGCTGCGGCCATATCGACCTTATTGAGCACCGGAATCAAGGGTAAGTGCCGTTCCTTAGCGATTCGGTAATTCGCAATCGTCTGGGCCTGCACCCCCTGGGTGGCATCGACTAAGAGCAGTGCTCCCTCCGTCGCCGCCAGGCTCTTAGCGACCTCGTAACTAAAGTCGACGTGTCCGGGTGTATCAATCAGGTTATACTCGTACTCCTGTCCGTCCTCAGCGTGGTAAAAATTCCGGACGGTCCGCGCTTTAACGGTGACCCCGTGGGCCTGCTCGACGGCCATGTCATCTAACAGTTGGGCGTGTTGCTCCCGTTCACTCACGGTTTGCGTGAGCGCCATAATCTGGTCCGCCAGGGTCGACTTCCCATGATCAATGTGGGCAATAATGGCAAAGTTTCGAATGTTTGCTTGCTTCATTTTTGAGAAAACTCCTTTAAATACTGAGTGAGGTAAAACCGGGTCTGTTGCTGGGCTTCCGGAACCAGATCAATCTCAAAGTCCGGATAACTGACCGCTAACGTCGCATGGTTAAAGCTGGCCAACGACGCCATGTTCATCAACCCGCTGATCATTGCACTTTGGACAATGAAGAGGTGGCTAAACTGTGACTGGGTCAACAACTGTTGGGTACAGGTCTCCAGTCGCTCCCCTAGTTGTCGACTGACCGCGTACAGAGCGTTCCGCCGCGCGACGGTCTCCGCCATGTTGGCTTTTCCCTCCAGAATCGGTCCACGAATCGCGTTCAAACGAACCAAGACGCTGTGGTGCAAGATCAGCTCTTTGGTCTGGGCCGTCATCCAGTCAACGTAGTCTGCTGCTGTGAGGCGCGTCGTGGGGGTTAGCTTCGTCAAAAGCCGTTCAAAGTAATCGCGATAGTCCTCTAAAAGAATGCTCATGAACAGGTCTTCCTTAGTTGCAAAGTACCGGAAGGTCGTCCCCTTGGAGCACCCGACCACTTCCGCAATTTGTTGCATGGTGATCTCGGGATAGCTCTGGTGAGCAAACAATTCGACCGCCGCCTGCATGATGGCTTGACGCTTGGCATGCTTCTGATCTGGTGTATAGATATTCGCCATGAGGATTCCTTTCTGTCAAAACTGACCACTGGTTATTTTTAAATAGCATACTGCAAAAATAACCAGTGGTCAATTTTAAGCCAAATAAAAACCGCGAGGCTGGCAAGCACTCGCGGCGACAGGCCATATTCGACCAACCGATAACGGTACTCCCCTTTCAACCAGAGTACGACCGCCACTAATGATTAAAAGGTCTCAAGTTCAAAAATCCCCCGAATAGCCTGATTAAAATTGGTGTAAACCTGTTTTTTCCCAAGAACTACTCCATCCAACGGTCGATTTCCCGTCAACTGCCGGCAGTATCGATCCGCATCAAGAATCCGGTCCTCATACCAGGCCGTCAAATCGCTCCCCTTATGACCTGGATAATCCGTGATGTTTAAATGCTTCTCTAATTGACGAAAAAGCCAAGACTTCTGTCGCCAATTGCTAGGGCCTCCTTGAACTGGCGTAAAGTGCATCAATAGCCAATCCTCTATACAGATATCCGAATAAATCATGTGAATATTGTTTTTTCTAGCCCGATTAAAACTTTTAATCAGTAATTCCTCAGACTGATCATCATTATCAAAACAGACATAGGCATCACCGGTAAACGCCCGATGATTCGCTAACCATGAAATGGCCTCATCAACTAAGGTCACCGCCTTTAGACCGCTCTTATTTTAGATTTTCACTTTAACGTTGCCACCATGATAACGTTGCCTCAGCATATTAAAGTAATATTCTTCGGTGTCACCTTCAACGAAAATAATCTTTTCCCTCTTCAATTGCCGTTGGCGCGACTGGCGTCTACTCATATTCCCCCAAATTCCCTTCGTCTTTGAACTGGTTCAAATCAGCGTGAAAGTTTTCTAAATTGATGACCGGAATCGCACCAAACTGCCCCTTAATGTATCGCTTGGAAAAGGCAACGTCTGAGCGAGCTACTGAAGCCCCATAATCAAAGAGTGCGTACAAGTCGCTTTCCCCACGATAGTTTTTCTCAGTGAAATAGATTTGATCCGTTCGAATTCGAGCATCCAACAACTCCAACTGATGCGTAGCCAAGATAAATTGATTCTGATTTTTAACGGAATTAAACAGATTCAACAGCCCAACTGCCATCTCAACATGCAATCCCTCTTCAAATTCATCAAAGACCACCGTTTTCTGATTTCCCTGGATCTGCGAACTAATCATTGCCAAGGCAATCAATACGACGCGCTGCGTTCCGGTTGATTCCGCGCTCAATGGAATCTCAGCGTCACTAATTCGTCTTCCCTGCTCATCGTATCGTTTACGAATCGTGTATAGAAAGCGTTGACTGGTTTCAATTGGTTGCTTCGCTGGAATCTCCGTCGCACCATACAACTGCCAAAACTTCTCTAGAAGCTGTGTCGTCGTTTTCGGAACCGCAACCTCTCGATAACCTAGCCCCACAATATTAATATCCGCAGCACGTAAGAAATTATTCAACTCTTTTTTGACACGTTCGTCGTTCAACAAGCCATTGTCAAAAATTGTAAAGTCCACTTGCTGATCAAAAACAATCAGGTCATTGCGAAACCAGTCGAAGACTTGAACTGCGGGTGTAAAGTTGTTGGCCTGCAGCGAATAGAGCAGCAAACTATTTGGACGGGTTCCCTTCACTGCTTTACCCTGACCTTTTGGAACTGGTCGCACCCCATCAGCGGTCCGTTGAAAAATGGTTTTCGTTTTAGACCTTGTTCCTGATAAACGACGTTCTTGCAGCGTTTCCGCGACCACCCGACTCTCAGTATACGCAAAGCAATAGATGTATTTAACGTCCGCTTTGACAAAGACGGCTTCAAAGCGTGTTGGTTGTCTCTCAGAAACCTCATCCAATCGAAACGGTTCAAAGGGTAGCGGCTGACCAATATCTTGAGTCGGTCGCAAGACCATTTCCCGCATTAATTCTAGTCCCTTAACCACGGTACTCTTACCGGACCCGTTAGCCCCAAACAGCGCAACACTTTTTAGAAACTTCTCGGTCGTTCCTGCGATTCCCAACGTGTTCTCTTTAGCGTACTTTCTCAGGCGTTCACCAGGCTCCATGGATAAAACAGCCTTTTTACGATAAGAACGGTAATTCTCAAGACTGAAGCTGACCAGCATCTTACCACCTACCCATCCGTCATTTAGTGATTTCAGTTTAACGAATTTAAGCTCACTTAACAACGGAAAAGTGTTGGCAACTATCAATATCGGCAATTTATCAATCGTTTTAACCTATTTTAAGCCAAAAAAAACCGCGAGGCTGGCAAGCACTCGCGGCGACAGGAATTACCTTGGATCTTTGGAATGTAGGTAACGCCATGCCAAGTAGTATAGCATAGCTTTGCCGGATTCCCAAGCTTTATTTTCGATTTAGTTCCTAGGTCAAACGCCTAGGTGGCCGATTGGTCTCGCTTAATCGTAGTTCAAGTGCTTATCTTGGTCCAAAGCGTTGATGGTCTTGATCTCATCGGCACTCAACTCGAAATCAAAGATGTCAAAGTTTTCTTGAACCCGGGCGACCTTAGAAGACTTCGGGAAGATCACAAAGCCCGTGTCGATTTGCCACCGTAAGACGACTTGCGCCGGCGTCTTACCGTGAGCTTGGGCAATCTGGTTAATCTTAGGATCTTCCAAAATCATGTGGCCGTGCCCAATTGGGGAGTAGCCTTCATTGACAATATCGTGATCGACATCGAACTGGCCCAGTTCTGCTTGGACCTTGTACGGGTGCCGTTCAATCTGGTTGACCATTGGCCGAACTTCGGCCATATCAAAGACCTGGTTCAATTGGTCTTCGGAGAAGTTGGAGACCCCGATGGCCCGGACCTTCTTTTGCTTGTAGAGGGTTTCCAGGGCCCGCCAAGTATCCAACGTCAGGTCGAAGTTCTTTTCGTTCGGCCAGTGAATTAGGTACAGGTCCAAGTAGTCCGTCTGCAGGTCCTTGGCCGTCTGTTCAAAGGCCGCTAACGTCTTGTCGTAACCTTGGTCAGCGTTCCAGACCTTCGAGGTGATGAACAAGTCTTCGCGCTTAACGCCGGATGCTTGAAACGCCTCACCAATGGCGGCTTCGTTGCCGTAGATGTGGGCACAGTCGTAGTGCCGGTAGCCGGCAGCCATGGCCCCCTTGATGGCCTCGCTTACGTCACTGTTCTTAATCTGATAGGTGCCAAAACCTAACATGGGAATCGTTACACCGTTGCTTAACGTTTTCGTTTGCATGTGATAGCCTCCAAATTTTAAGCGTTGTGCGGTTACGGCACTAACATGATCCATAACCGTTATATTTATTTAGTTTAGCATACATTCTCTCAATTCTGGTCATCGCTGACTCTTAGTCTCTCCTTAACCAATCCTCCCCCCTCGTTCACCCCAAAAAGGAGCGCTCCTGAGCCAATCCAGCTCATGAGTACTCCTTTTCACTTACCACTAAATTCTAAGCACCTTGGTTAATGGCGTCGCAACCACCCAATCGGCCAAACGATAGCGGCGAGGAGCACCCCACCTAGAATCGTTAACCAGTTAGTCGGCTGTTCATCGGTCTGCGGTAACTGCGCCGTGGCCATATGGTTCGTCGCGGTCGTGGCAGTCGCCGTCGAACGCGTTCTCGCAGGTACCTGCGCTGACTGATCCGCTGCCACCGTTTCTGACGACTGTTTCCCCGTTGACGTCACGGGTGTACCGGTCACTGCCATTGGCGTTACCGTTACTCGCGAATGGTCCGTTGATTTCTGCGTTTTCGTTGGTGCCGTGGCTTTCGGCGTAACCACCGGCTCAGCAGCCGGCGCTGGTGTCTCATCAACGCTTGGCGCACCAACTTCGGACATCATCGGTGGTGTACTAGTCTCCGTTCCCGTAGGTTGACCAGTCGTTCCCGCCAACTGGTCCGGCGTCGCGGGTTGCCAGACCTGTGCCGGGTAATGGGCAATCACTGGCTGGGTCAAATCATGAATGTCCAACACCGTCAAAGCTCCCGTGCCATCGTTCACAATCGTTTCTCCCTGCAAGTTAACTGGCTGGGTCTTTACGACTTTCCCCTGGACAAGTTCACTTACTGTAGCTTGCCGAGTCGCTGGATCATACGTATAAACTGTCACGCTGTGGTCGGGCCACTGCTCCGTGACGTTGACGACTTCACCACTAGCCGCCTTCTCCGTGGTGGTCACGTCACCCAACGCGTCAACCGTTCGTCCCAAGACCTTTAGTTGTCCCGGCACTACCCGGATCAAGTAGTTCGGGGTTTTAGCGGTCGCAGTGATGGGGTAGGTTCCCACCGCCACATGTTCCGGTAGCGCAAACATTAACCCTAAATCATTAATCGTATCCGTCTCCGCTAAATTGCCAGCCGTTACCCGTGCTTGTTCTTGCGGGTCAGCTTCACCGACGAATTTTTGTTGATTCTCAATCTGCAAAGTTACCGGCCGCGGGGTCACCACTAACTGTCCCACCGGAAATTTATCCAGATAATAGTTGGCCTGGTCTTGCAAGCGTTGTTTAGCTGTGGCGGTTAACCGGATGGTGTAGGTGCCTGCGTTAAGCTTGGTTGGCAGCACCACCTGCCCTGCTTGATCAACTAGCTCCAGGTCAGTGGGCTGGAAATGCGCAAACTTACCGGGTAAACTACTGGTTCCCTGTAACGTCACGGGATTTCCGTAAACTGCCTTTAACGACGTAATTGTTGCCGTGGCCACCCTAGGCGTAATCTGGAAGTAACCTGGTATCACGTCGACCTTGTAATTCTGCGACTTCTCCGTTCGCGAATTGGTAATCTGGTAACCTGCCGCGGTGACATCCTCGCCAGCCTGCCGAGTCAAAGTAACGCCTAGGTCCTTCAGGGTATCTTGGCCCACTAGGACTTGATGCGCGTCATCCCGCAGCTTCAAGACGGGGTCAGCTGTGCCGTAAACCTTGCTTTGATGATCTGCTACGTAAACCGTAACCTTACGCGGCAAAATACTAAATTTCCCATCCTGAATCGTGACCTGATAATTCTGGCTAGTACTGGTCCCACGAATCGTGTACCCATTCGGCTGTACCGTCTCTCCCTGGTCACGTTTCAGCGTCACGTGCAACGCATCCAAGGTATCTTGGTTGACCAGCTCTTTGGTGGCTTCCGGCGTTAGGGTCAACACTGGGTCAGCGTCACCGTAGTTTTTTTCCGCATCCGCCGCAATGACGGTCACCAGTCGGGGTAGAATCTTTAGTGTCCCCGGCGTCACCGTCAGGTCATAATTTGGATTATGATTCGTGCTCTGATCGCTCAGCTGATAAGTCCCGACATCCTCGCCAGAAGCGCGGGTGACCTGCACGCCTAAGTCCGCCAGGGTGTCCCCCGCAACCAAGGTCGAATCGCCATCCAGCTGAATTACGGGGGTCGGGTCCGTATCACCGTATACTTTTTCTTGGGGCGCAGCGGCGACAATCACTGGTCGCGGATCAATGATCAAGCCTCCCCACTGAATGGTGATGTTGTAATTTTTATTGTCCGCATTCCCGATAATGGTGTACTTTTGCCGCGCGGCTTCACCTTGGTCTCGCTGGAACTGGAGGTTTAAGTCTGCCAGCTGGTCGCCCGGTGCTAAGGACGTTCCCGCAGCCAATTCAAGGTCGGGTGTCGGGTCCGCGTCCCCATAAAACTTGTGTTGCGTTTGAATCGTCAGGGTTACGTTGCGTTTGGCAATCGTAAACGTCCCGGGCGTTACTCTGACCGTGTAATTCTGGTTAGTCGCTGCTTTCTGAGCCTCAATCTGGTACTCGCCCGCTGCTTCACCCGGGGTTCGCGTGAGCGTCACGCCTAAATTCTCAAGTTGATCGCCATTCTGCAGTTGGCCGTCGGTGATGGCCCAGTCCAATTCCGGATCATCGGCGGTACCGTAAGTCTTGGTATGATTATTCGCCGAGACCGTGATTGCCCGGGGCGTGACCGTCAGGGTTCCTGGCGTAAAGCCCGTCACGGCATAATTGCCCGCCTGTGCCAGCTTAGCTTGAGCTTGAGCCGTGTATCGCACCTGATAGGTCGGGCCAACTTGTAGCTGGGTTAGGTCGGTGACCACCTGCTGGGTATCCGGATCAACGACTTCAAAGTCTCCTGACGTAGTGTCCGTGACTTGTCCATACGTCCCGCTTAAGACCGGGGCATCCCCATAAACAATGGTGCTAGGGTTAGCCTGAGCCGTTACCGTTTTGGGATTGATCGTTAAGATGCTCGACACAAACAGGCCCGCATACGGGTTATCCGGGGCCAAACTCTTCATGTAGGCCCGTCCCTTATCCGTCAACTTCACCACGTACGTCCCCGCGTTAACTGGGGTGACCGGTGTTTTCAGGTCCTGATCGCTATAGTAGACAAAGTCATCGTCCTGAAGCTGATCCGCTTGAACCTTCCCGAAACCATCCCCCAGATGGACCGTGGGCCGTTTAACGGGCTGACCATACGTCACGGGCTGCGTCACAATCGTCGCCAAACTGTCTTGTGCGTGATTGTTAGTGGTGGTCAACTTACCCAGACTCACCTCAAAATCACCCAGCAGGTCTTGGGCTTTTTTCAAGGCCGCATAACCCGCTTGTCCGTCCTGCACGATGTCGGCGGCTACCGTAACCGTTTGTGCCGTCCCAAAATCGGTGATGGCCACCGCGTTACTGTCGTAAACGTCTTGATAGATGTCCGAAATATTGTTATACAAGGTCGCAGCATCGGCCTGTTGGGCCTGAGATAAACCGTTGAGGGCACTGAACTGGTTGTAAATCTCCCGAGCCTGTTTCTGATAATCATCGGCTTGCTGCTGATTGGCACTAGCCTTATCCGCCCAAGACTTTAAGGTCTGCGTGGTTGGCACCAGTAAGTTAGTTGCTTTTTGCGGCGCTTGGGCGTCCGTCGAATCCGTCGCCTGGGCGCTCCCCGTCGCTGACCAGTAATAGTCTTGGTTAGTAATCCCTGTCGTCGCCGTCCCACTAATGACCGGCTGCTGGTTGGCATCGACCAACGGCTGTTGGTTCAACGCCTGGTCAATGGCCTGCCCCGTCCCCACGGTCGCAGTCCCGACCACCGTTTGGCCGTCCACCGTGGTTCCCTGACTGGTGTAGTAGTGCCCTAAAGCTTGGGCCTGCGTATCCGTGGTTTCGTCCGTCGCTGCAGTGGTGGTCTGATCGACCGCCAGTTGATCATGGGCCACACTTTGCCCATCCTTAGGCGCCGCCAAAACCACTTTGGTTGGCGTATATCCCGGGATCTGGACCAAAGCCGGTTCCCCCGCCACTGTGGTGACCGTCACGGGTTGTAAGCCCGCAATCGGTTGCTGGGTCTGGGCATCGACCGGCGTGACTTCAGCCGTGTACGCTAACCGGACCGGAACCGTGACCTGTTGACTGTCATCGTCGGTCACCACATAGGTGTAGTATGTATCATCCGCGACGTCTTGATAGGCACTTCCCCCCACAGAATGCGCCGTCCCATTTTGATTAGCCACCACTTGGCTCCCATCGATAACGTAGACGTTGCCCGCTGAATCCGTAGGAAGGATCGACACCAGGGTCGGGTCGACTTCCCCGGCGGCGACCGCGCGTTGGGCCGCGGCTTGCGTGGAGAAGACCGAAACGGTATCCCCAATGTTGGCAATGGCTTCCACGTTCGCGTTATCCAATAACGCGCCTTGATCCGCCGAATCGACCATGTGCACGGTCAGTGGAATCGTTTTGGGGGTGTAACTGAATTTATCAATCCTAGCGGAATAGTCATTCCAGCTGCCCCCCGTCGAAGCAGCTACCGAAATCGAATACCCCGTGCTAACATCCTCAATATGCCGCGAAAAGATGCCGTTCTTCAACACCACCGTCAATAACTGGGACTTCGCATCATAGTCCATGGTAAAGTCGTTCAAGGTGTTCGTCCGTCGGTCGTTCAACTCCACCTGGCTAGCCGCTTTCCAATCCGTTGAAGCTGCCGACTGAAGGTTCCCGTTACTATCCGTGGTCCGCCAGCCAATGTAGGGCTGCGAACTGGGGTCGTGGTATTCGGAGACATTGTTGTACTCGTCAAAGACGAACCCGAAGGCATTACTCAGACCGCCTAAGCCCAGTTGACCCCCTGAGCCCCCCTGGGTGGCCTTGGCCGGGTCACCCGGCGCGAAAATAAAGCCCACACTATCGGCCCCGCCAGAAGTCTTACTCCCGATTCCCAGCGCCCCCGACATCGAGAAGTTATGACTAAAGTCAATTTCGTGTTCAAACGACACGTGAGCCGCCTGATGCCCCTGAATCGTGGTCTTACCGTACGCGCCGTAGTAGTCGTGCGCCGCGTTACTGGTTAGGTCGATCGTCCCGTCCGCCCCAATCTTCTGCGTCACCGTATTCTGGGTCGGGTTGTCATCCTGATCGCTTCCCCCACGATTCTCGACCTTCGCCGTAAAGTGGTCCGCAATCTGTTGCGCCGTCAAGGATACCTGTGATTGGTCGACCCCGATGTTGACGCTCTGGTCCTGGGACAAGACCGGGTACGTCGTTGGGGTCGTCGGGGTCGTTTCCGTAACCGGCGTTGATTCGGTAACCGGAGCTGATTCGGGGGTTGCCGCCGGATTCGGCGATGCTGCCGTCACTGGTGCTGGATTGACAGTCTCCGTCTGTCCCGTTGTTGTAGCTTCGGTCGTCGCCAACCTGGCGTTGGGACTTTGCGAAGTCTTTGCCGGGATGACCGTTGTCCCGGTCGCTGGAGTCTCCTCAACGGTCGTTGCCGCATGACCGGTAGTCAATTGTCCACTATCTGCCAGGGTAAAGGCGGCTAACCCGACCATCAGACCGCCAAAAATTCGGGTTTTAAGTCGCCATCCCGTACGTCCCTTGTACAGGATAAACGCCTTCTTAGTGGTTTGGTTTCTCACTCGTTGTTTCATGTTTACAACCTTCTTCGGTTTGTTATGTATTTGGTGTGGCTGGGTGCCGGTGGCGCACAGGGGTTGACTCGACTTGTTCGGCCAACTCATAGTAAGCTGGCGCCACCAATTCCCGTTCAAGGTAGGGCAAGCTCCCCATCAGACTGAGGGCACTTTGCCACCAATAGAGGTCCCGCTTACGAAAAAACGCGTTAAGTTCTTCGGGGAGCGCGTTCACTTGGTCCCGTTCTAAGTACAGGGTTAAATCAATTAAATAATTGAGCCGCCACTGCGACTCGACGTACAGCTCATTTTTCGCCGTCCTATCTGTTGGGATGGCCTGGCGTTTCATATAGACTCTCGACCACCATTTCTCTGGTAAATCACAGGTTTTTTGTAGCGCCAACAGGGTCTTTTGCAGATCCTGAATACGGGTCGCAATCGTCGCCACCGTCTGCGCATATGCCACTTGATAAGGATCATGCACGTTAACCACCTCCTCAACCTTGCGTTGACAGGCGCCATCCCCAGCCACTTTTAAGAATTCGCTTTCATTAAAGGCTCCACCGTACTGAGAATCAGCGCCTAATCCATCTCGGATATTTTTAGTATAATGTTAATAAAAAACGCAATCAATAGGACTAGTGTTTCAACGATTTATGTAACGAATCACTTAGTTTGTCACCCTTCTTCCCGAAATTTACCGTGATCTTAAGCCCCTGATTGCCGACCTTTTCCCTCAAGCTACCCTTGAGCATCGACAGCCATGTTAACTTGCCAAGTAACCCTTAACTTTCTCAGAAAAATGCGCCAATCAAAAAATTGACTGAAAAGGCTTGCTTTTCAGTCAATCTTGTCATCCTAAAAATTAGTGGATTCTCTAATTAATAAACTATCAGTGGCGAGAATCGTTTCTTAAAACCAGCAGGTTCCCGTAAGGCTCAAGGGGTTACGGGAATCCGCAACTTTTTTCGCTTGTAGCTTCTGCCCTTCTTCTAGCCAACTTGGTCCAACTCAACAAAAAAGTCGCCCCCAGATACTAACGCATCTGAGTGGCGACTCCCGCTTTACCATGATTGGGCATACTGGGATCGAACCAGTAAATTACGGATTCAGAGTCCGGTGCCTTACCATTTGGCGAATGCCCAATGATTCTATCGCTCGTAAGCAACTATTTCATATTACCCTGTTTGCGTTTTGGTGTCAACCGGTTTTCTAGCAAAAATTTCCTGTAAAAACTTATCGAAATTATTTGCTAAAGAGCTGTTGACAATTATCAGGTAAAAGGGTAAATTAGATATTGCTAGTTACCATTATTGCCCATTGGTCAAACTGGTTTAAGACGTCGCCCTCTCAAGGCGGAGCTACGGGTTCGAGCCCCGTATGGGCTATCAACGATTAACGGTTAACCACCACGTTTAAAAACGTGGTGGTTTTTTTCTGTCCAATCAACACGTAAAAAGCCCGCAACCCCAACGGTTACGAGCTCTTTGCGCTATTCTATCTGGTTTGGTTCAAGTGACAAATTCTCTCTAAACTATTGCCGATCACGTTTACGCCATTGGAAGCCACCTAAACTCGCCAGGAGTAAGCCTAAGCCGCCAAGTAACCAACCGTGAGTGGTCTGTTCGTCGGTTTGCGGCAACGTCGTCTCATCCGCGTTAGTCTTCAAGGTCGCCGACTGCGATTGGGGTTGTGCCACTGATTGGCCCAGTGGTGTCTTCCCCGTCGCAATCCCCTGTGCCGCAGCGCCGCCCTGCGTAACAATTGGACCAGCTACGCCTGGCTGAGCAGGTTTTACGACGTTCGTCATGCCAGATTCCAAGTCACCACTCCCCGAAGTGTCCGGTCCCGGCGTTGGTGCTGGGGTCGGCTCCGGCGTTGGTTCTGGTTCTGGTTCTGGTTCTGGTTCCGGCTCTGGCTCCGGTTCTGGTTCTGGCTCCGGCTCTGGTTCCGGCTCTGGTTCTGGTTCCGGCTCTGGCTCCGGCTCTGGATCAACCGGTGTGGCCGCGTAGGTGACCCACGTAGTCTGGTCTTCCCCACTCGGGGTTGCTGTTAAACCGGTGACCGTCAACTGGTCGGCCGTGTACCCATCAATTACGGGTGAGGTCCGGTCAGGCAACGTCGTGGTGGTACTAATCGGGTGCCAGTCTTGCCACTGGGTCTCCCCCGTCACCGCATCGCGTTGACCCTGCCGAATAAAGGTGACCCAAGCCGTATAAGTTGGGGCTGCTTCCGTGCCATCCGCGTATTGGTAATGGATCCACTGCGTCACCGTTTTCCGGTTATCCAGCGCCGTGATGGCGTGTTTGAGGTGCACGGTAAAGCTTTGCGCCGTATCCCCAAAGACCGCTCCTGCGGTCGGATACTCGTCGCTGACCAGTTCGTAGCCCTGATCCAGATACGATTGAATCGTGGTCCCCGTCTGGTAGTCGCTAGTCGTTCCGAGGTCCCCATTCAGCTCGGTGCTCGCCAGCAGGTCGCCGGTCGTATCGTCTTGATAATGAACGGTGACGGTCTGTCCCTGGGTCGCCCCGATTTTTTGATACATCGTGGTTCCAGCGATAAAGGTCAAATTACCGCCTAAATCAACACCGTTCGGGTCCACCGTCCCGGCAAACCGGTAAACGTACTGAGACTGCCAACCCAGCTGACCGTAAACTACTTGGTCACCAGTCAAATCCGGATTTACTAATTTTTGGTCCTGAGCAAACTGAATCTTCCCGTCCGCATCACGGTAAGCAATCTTATCTAGGATGGGCCGTCCCCACATATCAATCGTGGGATGGTTAGTCTGGACCGTTCCGTCCGGCCCCACCGCTACGGGGTTATCGACTTGAACGTACTGCAACCACCCCGTAATTACAGCGCCGTACCGCGAAACGTGCTTAATGATCCCTAATGAACTCCAGTCATCGATTGAGTTGCCGTCTAGCGTAATCGCATGTGGGTATTTATAATCACTATCCACAACCGTAGCAATCATCGGCGCCAAGATGCCTAACTGATGACTTGTCATCCCGGTTAGGTTCTTTTGTGCGTTATCTTCCGAAGAGAAGTCCAAGTTTTGCATATAGTGGGCATCCACCTGTGCCAGGACGTGGAGCTGGTCATCCGTCATGGCACCCCAGTAATTGGTCTTAATCGATAAGTGGGTTAGATCCTTCAGTGCCAATAGCGGGGTTAAATCTAAATTAGGAATCTCCGCCAGCGAATTTCCCAGCGTCATCTCCAC
The DNA here is from genome assembly GCF_032197885.1 of Levilactobacillus namurensis. NCBI lineage: Bacteria > Bacillati > Bacillota > Bacilli > Lactobacillales > Lactobacillaceae > Levilactobacillus > Levilactobacillus namurensis. Next base: position 1,947,566 of record NZ_CP134159.1, read on the forward strand.
CGAGACCGTCGCTTTTTCCGTTAAATTCCCCAGCAGTTCTAAACCACTCAAATCCGTCACTTTGCCAAAACCGTTTGCTTTGACTTGGGCCACTCCCCAAAAATTCTGAATATCCTTTAACGTCAGGACCTGATCAGCCGTCAAATTCAAACTCTTGCGAACCGCCGCCAGCAAGTTGGCATCCTTAAACTGGTCACTCAAATCTGCGTCAGGATCAATTTCCGGTGATGCGCTCCGCTTTTGCGGCGTGGTCGCTGATACCGTCGCCGGCGCCGCCTGATGGCCCGCATCCGTTTTAGTCTCCGTTAACTGGTCATCGGTGGTGACCGATGACGTGGTCGACTCCGTTTCCAGCGTAGATTCAGTCTTCTCTACCTCAGAGTCATCCTTTGTTTGGTCGGCATCCGGCTCAACTGGCGGAACCGTTTCAGCCGTTCCTTGCGTCGTCGACTGGTCCGTCACCGGTGGCGTTTCCGTCTCTAAATCCGTGTCTGTATCCGTCACCGGCAAGGTAGAGTCCGTTGACTCTGAGGCTTGGTTGGCACCGTTAGTCGGCGTCTGATCCGTCCCCGCTACCGTGTCATCCGTCGCCGTGGTCGGTTGGCTTAGCGTTGCCGTGGATTCCTGTAACGAATTATCCGTTGTCGTCACCGATTCAGCCGTGGCTGTCGGCTCCTGTGTGTCAGCCTGGGCCGAAGTCTCCCCCAGTGACCAGCTCAAAAGCGCTAAAGCCGTTCCCGAATAAAGCCACCACTTATGCGTTGTGCGTTTAGTCATCGTCATGGTCGCGTCCTCCTCATTCACCTGTACCGCAATCACTACCGCTAAGTAAGCCCTTACATCTTTAATCATAAAAACAAGTTTGATTCAACATTTAGTAGTTAAACCCTTGTTCATCTGAAATTATACACTATATAACCTAAAAAGCCAGCCTTTTTAATCGCAAAATCATCTTTCGATTAGTTTTTCCATCAATCTCCTCCAGTTACGTCAAACACCTTACTAATCAAGAAGTTAGTCCGTTGCCCATCCCAACCAACGCCACCTGATTCTCCCTTTAAAGATGGCGAAAGCCAAATTGGTCCAGAACACTTTCGTCAATCTGTGCAAAACCGATACTAGCTAATTTAACCAAAAAAAAGGTTCGGAACTCACGCTCCGAACCCTCTGATAATCATTTTGGCTTATAGCCGTTCGTTTAATTGCTTACCCAGGTCTTCAAAACCAGGCTTGCCTAATAGCGCAAACATGTTGGTCTTGTAAGCTTCAACCCCTGGTTGGTTGAACGGGTTGATGCCGTTCAGGTAACCAGAAATGGCGATAGCCACTTCGAAGAAGTAAATCAAGTAGCCTAACGTGTATTCGCTTTGATTAGGAATGTGCACGCTCATGTTCGGCACACCGCCGTCCGTGTGGGCTAAGATGACCCCTTCAAAGGCCTTGGTGTTGGCAAAGCCCATGGTCCGGCCTTCCAAGTAACCTAACCCGTCTAAGTTATCGGCTTCCTTAGGAATGTCCACGTCATGTTCTGGCTTGTCCACCATCACAACCGTTTCCATCAGCTTCCGTTGTCCCTCTTGGATGTATTGGCCAAAGGAGTGCAAGTCCGTACTGAAGTTAGCGGATGATGGATAGATCCCCTTACCGTCTTTCCCTTCGGACTCACCGGTCAATTGCTTCCACCATTCGGCGAAGGCGGCTAACCGTGGCTCGTAGTTTTCTAACAATTCAACCCCGTAGCCCTTACGGTACAAGATGTTCCGTAAAGCGGCGTATTGGTAAGCTTCGTTCTTCGTCAAATCTGGGTTGGTGTATTCATCAGCAGCATCAGCAGCCCCCTGCATCAACTGGTCAATGTCGGCACCAGAAGCAGCGATGGGCAACAGACCCACTGGACACAGAACGGAGTAACGGCCACCCACACCATCGGGAATCACGAAGGTCTCGTAGCCGGCAGCGTCAGCTTCGGTCTTCAACGCACCGCGCTTGGCATCCGTGGTGGCGTAGATCCGCTTGTTGGCTTCGGCTTCACCATACTTCTTGATCAGCTTCTCCTTGAAGACCCGGAAGGCGATGGAAGGTTCCGTCGTCGTCCCGGACTTCGAGATGATGTTGATGGAGAAGTCCCGGTCACCCACGAAGTTCAAGAGATCGTGGACGTAGTCGGCACTAATGGAGTTCCCAGCGAACAGAATCTGGGGACCCTTCCGTTGGTCAGCTGGCAGACTGTTGAAGAAGGTACTGTGTAAGAAGTCCACCGCCATCTTGGCACCTAAGTAGGAGCCACCGATACCGATGACCACTAAGACTTCGGAGTCTTCCCGAATCTTCTTGGCCGCAGCCTTGATCCGGGCAAATTCAGCCTTGTCATAGTCATGGGGCAACGTTAACCAGTCCCGGAAATCACTGCCGGCCCCGGTGCCTTGCCGCAATTCAGTATCCGCAGCAGTCACCATAGCCTGCATTTCTCCCAGTTCATTATCATGAACAAATGGACCTAACTTTGAACGATCAAAGGCGATATGTGCCATAGTTAGAAAACCTCACTTTTTAATATTATTCGACTAGTCCATTATAACGCAATTCTCTTAAATGTAAATGGTCTAGTCCATAAAAAATGTGATAATAAAAAGGCCGACAACGCCCGTCATCAGCCCGTTTATCCTATTTCATCAATCCTAAAGTGACCCCACCTGCAATGACTAAAAGTGAGCCAATTACCGTGTAGACCATTTCGCGATTTGTCTTCTTTTCACCCAAGAGCCAGATGCTCCCGAAGGTGGAAATCACGATCCCACATTGGGCCAGTGAGTAGCTGATTGCCAACCCCACGGACGGAATCGCCATGAACATGAAGAAGTTCCCAATGCCCCAGACCAGACCGGTCAGCACGTTCTTGGCTGTGGCCACGTGCCAAACCTTCTTCCGGTTCTCCTTCGACAACAGGATGAAGATCAACGCCCCCAGAATCATCCCAATGGATTGGGGGAACAGGATCAACTTGGAGTCCAATCCCGACATGTTCACAATCACCGTGTACAGGATGTAACCTACCGTCGAGATGGCGATGGCCGTAGCCCCGCGACCCGCTTCAATGTGCTCACTATTGACGCCCGCACTTTTATCGCGCAAGGACGTCAAAGCGGCCCCGGCAATCAAGATGATGACCGCGATGGTCCCCGTCATCACCATGGTACTGGTTTTCCATTCGTGGAAGAGCAAGACCCCGGCTAACGCGGTCCCGGCCAACTGTAACCCGGTCGAAATCGGGACCGTCCGGGAGATGCCGATGAACTTCATGGATTGGAACTGTTCAAATTGCCCCACGGCCCAGCAGAGACCAGACGCAATCCCAACCAGCATTGCGATACCCGATAGTTGAACGTGGAAATATACCAGCGAAAAAATCCCGAATAAAACGGCTCCGGCCGTCATTCCTAACGTTTGTTGATACGACGTTCCGCCCAAGCGGCCACTGATCAACCCGATGCTTCCCCAGCAAAGTGCTGGAATCAAAGCTAGTAAAATTCCCATTGTAAATCCCTCTACTCTCATTTTAATTATGCCGTTTGTTTTTGTAAACGCTTTTTGTTTACAAGAATAAGTTTAAGGGTTCTGGTTCTAAAAGTAAACTATTTCTGATAAAAAAAACAGTGAACTATCAATGGTCTAGCCACTTGTTCACTGTTCATTAGGTTGTTTTCACACGCTTTCATTCACAAACAATTACCCGATAACCAAATGTAACCCCTTGAGTGCTTCACTCTGCCGGTCGGCCGAATTGGTCATAAAGTCGGCTGGGGAGTGAAAGTCCATGGAAACATTTACATGACCGGTATAATTTTGGGCAACTTCACTAACAGTCGTCCGGAGTTTCTTTAATGAGTAGCCCGGTGCCGTCGTGGTGACCAGTACCTGTGAGCCCGGATGCGTCACCTGAAGGACTTGGGTCAATAAGGCCCCCAGATCTTGGTCTAGGTCGAAGCGGTGCTTCTTCCCGCGAATGAACGCTGGCGGATTCACAAAGACCGTGTCGAAAGTCAACTCGTGCTTAATGGCGTAATCCAAGTAGTTGGCCACGTCCATAGTCCGCATCTCGACCGCCGCTTGGTCCAGGTTATTGGCCGCCAATTGCGCCTGTAAGGCCGTGGTAGCCCGGTTGGTCGGGTCGACCGTGACGGCTTCCGTGGCGTCGCCGGCCATGGCCGCGGTCACGACCCCCGTCTCCGCACTGTACAGGTTCAAGATGCGCTGCTGAGCGCTGTTCTCGCGAGCCCAAGCCCGTTCGTCCCGGAACTCTAAGGCCAACTGTTGGCGACTAACGGTCAGGTCGACCGGATAGGCCACCCCCGCTTCGGTAATGGTGACAGGATCCTGAGGCAGCTTCCCTGTGACCACTTGCAAGGCCTCTTGACCAGGCGTTGCGGCTAAGACGGTCAGGTTTTGCCCCATGACCCGCTGGAAGCCCGCGTAAATCAACCGCGCTTGACGCTTCAACGCCGCGTTTTGCCAGCGGAAGACGTAGATACCTTGATAGACGTCGATGATCAGACCACCTAGGCCATCCCCCACGTCGTTAAAGAAGCGGTAGGCTTCCCCAACGTTAATGGCAGCACGCTTGGCTTGGGCCGCGCGGAACTTGCTGGCGAAGAACCGTTCGTCGATGGGTTCATTTTCCCGTAGGCTCAGCACGTAGCCGGCCCCCCGGTGTTGTTTGGCAAAATAAGCGGTCGCCACGAAATGGCCGTGGTTCTCTAGTTGTACCCACGCGCCATCCTCAAAGTCCTGGCGATTCTCTAAATCAGTGATGTTGACGACGGGATACCCGTCTTCGAACTTCCGGACAGATTTCCCGGTAATTTGTATACGTTTCAAGTGAATCCTCCTTAATTGTGCTCCCTATTGTACCATGTTCATGCTAGTCCGTCTTGGCGCGGTCGACATTTGTCTGGTGTTGGTCGGGGAAAATCACGGTAAACGTGGTCCCCACGCCCTGCTTGCTGTCCACGCTAATCTTCCCGTGGTGTAGCTGAACCAGCTGGTGGACGATCGATAAGCCCAGACCGGACTCGCCGTACTTGGTGTTCTTCCGTGACGGATCGGCCTTGTAGTAGCGTTCCCAGATGTTCTGGAGTTGCTCGTCACTCATCCCCATCCCGGTGTCGGCGACCTTGATGATGGCCTCCTCATACCCACGCTGGGCGGTAATCGTGATGTGCCCTTGCTGGGTGAACTGAATGGCGTTCTGGGTGATGTTGAACATGATCTGGACAAACCGGTCATAGTCGGCATACACGGCAATTTCTTCCGGTGCCTGCAGCTCCAGCGTATCCTGACTGTCATCGGCCTTTTGCTTCAACTGCTCCACAATGTTATGCAGGGCATCGACGGCGTTAAACTCATGTAAATTCAACGAAATCTGGTTCGAGCGAATCTTCTCGTAGTCCAGGTTCTCGTTGACCAGACGAATCAACCGGCTGGTCTCGCTACGCATTAGGTCGATACTCTCTTCCTTACTTTCTTCCGGAATCGCGTCGTAAGCCAGGCCCTCTAGTAGCCCGTTGATGGTGGTCAACGGCGTACGCATCTCGTGGGACGCGTTGGCCATGAACTCCCGCCGGCGCTGTTCTTGCCGCTGAATCTCCTCTTGGGAATCCTTCAGTGAATGGGTCATCCCGTTGAAATCGTTGATCAAATCATCAATTTCGTCCCGATTGCGACTGGCCATCTGGACGTCATAGTCCCCCTGGGCGACCTGGTTCGTGGCCTTCCGCAGCCGATTGATCCGCGAGGTGTAATACCGAGCCAGGATGTAGCTGGCCACGATGGCCACCAGAATCGAGACGAACAACGCCCGAATCAGGTTCCGGTTAATCTGGTTGATGTTGGTATTGATATCCGAGACAAAGGCCCCCATGACCACCACCGCTACCAGCTTATGGTTATAGAAGTAAGGTTTCATGACTTCGGTCACGGCTGGCGTCACCCGCCCGTTCTTGTTCCGCATTCGGCGGTCGACCACCTTGTGGATGATCCGGTTATTCTTCATCTTGTTCCAGTCCTTCTGGTTAATGGACTGCTGATAGACGTTGTCCGGAAAGACAATCTGGTTCTTGGCACTATAAATGGTGACGCTGACGGCCTGATTTTGTAGCAATTGTTCGCTGTTTTCTAGCGCCGTGGTATCAAAATTGACTTGTTTGGGATTCTCCGCGCTGATTCGCAAGGACTGTTCAATCAGACTGTTGGAGTACTTCTCCAGGGTGTTCCAGGTGTTGCTGTAGACCATGTGCCGGGTCATCTGGGTGTAGGACACGCCTAATAACACCAAGATGATGGTAATGGCGGCAAAAAAGCCCAACATCTGTTGATACATTAGTTTCATTTGGAATCGGCTCCACTATCATCGAATTTATAACCCACGCCCCAAACGGTTTGGATAATCTGTGGCCCCACTTTCTCGATTTTCTGTCGCAACTTCTTGATGTGGGCGTCGACCGTCCGCTCATCGCCGTAGTACTCGTAATCCCAGACCAACTGGAGGAGCTGTTCCCGGGAGAATACCTGACGGGGCTTCTGGGCCAACGTCTTCAACAAGTCGAATTCCTTAGGCGTCAGGTCCTCGATCTGGCGATCGTTTAAGTACGCTTCACGCGTCTTGGTGTTTAACTTGAAGTGCTCCGTGACCACGTCAAAGGACTCCGTGTCATCCAGGGATTGGGGCTCTTGGACCTTCGATACGGGGGCCAATTCCGCCCGCCGGTGTAAGGCCTTGATGCGCGCAATCAGCGTGATTGGACTGAATGGTTTGGTAACGTAGTCGTCAGCCCCCATCTCTAGTCCCAAGACCTGGTCGCTTTCCGAATCGCGCGCCGTCAACATGATGATGGGCACGGTCGGTGAGAGCTTTCGAATCTCGGCACTGACCTGCATCCCGTCCAAGCCGGGCAGGTTCAGGTCTAAGGTGACCATGTCCCAGTCGTTCGGCATCGCGGCGAACATCTCAACGGCCTCGTTGCCATCGTAGGCGAACGAGACGTCCCACTGTTCCTTCTTAAAAAACATCGACATCATTTGCGATACTGAGTGGTTATCCTCAATCATTAATAACTTCATGTGTGACCTCCAAAGTGACCTCACCGGTATTCGGAGCCAGCCAAAAGTTCGTGAGTCATATTGTCCTGAAGTTAACAGGTGAATCAGAAAGCTCCGTGATAGAACCATGAAGTTTCTGTAACTTTTGCTGCATTATTGCTATAGGCTCCGTAGTTACCTATTATACTATACTGCTTGGGGTGGAATTTCTTTTATTTAGGCCGGAAAATGCGAAATATTTTGCAGGGTGGCTGAGATATGGTAGACTAGATTAGTATCGTTTTGGGGCTGTTCTGGATTCGACTGGTATAGGTCGAGCCTTGGTTGCACTCCGTAGCGGCATCTACGTTAAAAGGTCCAGTTTAATTATAACTGCAAAAAATAATAACAATTCTTACGCTTTAGCTGCTTAATAGGCGCTTAACGTAGATCCTCCTAGCCTTACCCGCGGGTTAGATCTGGGTCCTAAATTTAACGGGTTACGTTGACTGGCTCCCACCTGAAGCTGTTCAAAAGAGATGAATCAGGTTAGCTCAGCATGTTGGCCCTGACAGGCGGCAGGTTGTTGGGTGAAAACTTAAGTAGTCTGCCTATGAGTGTAGAGGCTGGGGTGGCGATATGCTAGGACGCGGGTTCAATCCCCGCCAGCTCCATTGATAAGGTTTTAGGCTCCTGCAGGGGGCTTCAAAACACTGATAAATCAACGTTGATAATTTTGGCGGGTTTCACATAATCATTTTAAATGGCATTCAATGACATTCAAAATGGCATTCACGAAACAACAAATTAACCAACGGTGGTAGGGATAACGAACTGTTAGCTTAACGGCTAGCAGTTTTTATTTAGGCACTATTCTGACTACAGCAACATCCCCCCATTAGGACCTATCACAATTGATATATATATCAGTTGTGATATACTAAAGGTACAAGAAAAGATTGTACCATTGGATTCACCAAAGCCCCTGACTATCCCAGTAGCCAGGGGCTTTTTTATACGTCTATGTAATTGCTATAAACGGGTGGGTTAGCTGTGCCTAAGACTACCTGTGTCGCCTACGGTCTAACCAGTCCGTAAATAAAGCAATCAGGATGCCAACAACAAGTGGCGCAAAAAAAGATTGTATCATAAGGATTCACCTCCCCACTGTTGCTAGTGTGGGTTAGGCAACCCTTCAATTATGCTTAAAAAGTTTATCCCGGACAATCAGAGTGGCTCCTCTTTACGCTTTCGATTCAAAAGCGACAAGAAAAGTTTGCGCCATTTGATGATTGGTCTAAGGCGTAACCTCTTTGCAGGAGTCTTCTTTAAACACAGTACAAACGGCTACTTCTGATGATTACCAAAATCACCAAAAATAGCCGTTCATTGTACACACTAATCTATCCTGTCATCCGCCAATAACGTCTTCGAAAAGAATCGTAGTGTTTCCTCAAGAAGCATCGTTTTGACCGGTACGGAGTTCCAAGCATGAGTGGCACCCGGAACTTCCACTAAATTTGCCCCTTGCCGATAGATTCTCTGATACTTCTCCGAATATGCAATCGGTGCAATACTATCCGCATCACCGTGAATAATCGCCACTGGTCCTGAGTACTGCGCCGCTGTTTGGTAAATGTGGATATTCTTTAAGTCATCAAAGAATGCGGGACTCAATTTCAAACTATTAAAGTCGAAATACCCCGACCGAGCGACCCGTTCAGTCGATCGTCCTTGTAAAACATGCTGCTTTACAATCTCATCAACAAAAACTGCAGCAGGCGACCACATGCACAGGGCCCTAATATCCTGAGGAAGCTTTCCGGCCGTCATACTAGCGGCGACGCCTCCTAAACTCATTCCTAGCAACGCCAGCCGGTTTTCATCCACAAAATCTAACGATTCAACAAAGCTTACCAGCTTCATACTTTCTCTAAGCTCTTGCGTAAATGTGAAATCAATAAACTCGCCATCACTTTCACCGTGACATCCATAATCAAAGGCCACCGCTGCAATGCCATGATGATTCAGCTTACGGCTCATTTGAACAAAGGAACCAAACGCTTCATCCCGATTCGACGAAAAGCCATGGAACATCAGTACAGTCGGCAACGGTTACTGCCCATTTTCCGGGATATAAGCCGTTCCCCGTAATGTCAGTCCATCAATTTCAGTCGACACCCATTTAATCATCGTTTTCGACCTTCTATCATAATGCCATCACTGCTTAACAGGTAGATGTGTCGTTATAAAGTTTAAAATCTTGTCCCAGACCTGCTGACTCCAAAAGTTACTCTCATGATCGGCACCCACGACCGTCACTGTCTCAACTTCATAACCATCACTGTCCAAACGCAAAGCCATTTCTGGCATCTGGTTGTAGGGTACCAGCGTATCCTCAGACCCATGCATCAGTAAAAATGGTGGATAATTTCGCCCAGGCCGAACTTGAAAGAAGGGACTCATCTGTTCTAGCGTATTGGAATAGCGACTATTTTCTAGTTTCTGCGTGACTTCAACAAATTCATCTTGATCCTTAATTGCCACTACGTTCGACACGCCAAAGCAACTAATGACCACATCAACCTTATCCGAAAAATCAGAATAATCAGATGTTTCATATTGCGGGTCATCCGCCGTTAAACCAACCAATTGTACGGCATTACCACCAGAAGAGGTACCTAACCCGATTACTTGTTCCGGATTAATACAGTACTTCTTGGCGTGAGCCCTTAAGAAACGAATGGCACATTTAACATCCATTAGGTAATCCGGAAAAGGATTGTTTTTAAAGGCGTTGCGGTGTCTAACCATGGCCACAATGTATCCCTTCTTAGCCATTTCTGCCAACTGAACGACCTCAAAACCATTATCCGCTAGTTGCCACCCACTTCCCTGGACAAAGACGATCAATGGATAAGTCTTATCCGTGGGATCTTCCAGCGACACCTGCCAAGGAACAATTAAATCTAGCGTTTGCTCAGGCCCTTTACTATCGTGGCAGTAGGGAATATCTTGCATCACAGAATATAACCCCGCATAATGTTCATTCATCGGTAACTGACTTTTAAGCATTGAACTACCCTCTTTTTTCACATCTTCGACAAACTACTTCTTACCACTCTATCGGGAATCAATCCGCACTTGCGTATTTACGTTAACGAGTTCTGGTGCTAAATCCAACGCTTCTGTCAGCCCTAGATCTGGTTCACCATCAACATCAAAATGAACACGCCGAATGCCAGAACTACGAGGCCCTTCCTTCCCCGGATGGGCATGATAACTGTTCCAATAGTGTCCTTCATCGTCAATGACATAAGCGTTATGCCCTGGTCCGAATTCACCTGGAACGGTGTTAGAAGTTAAAATTGGATAATTATTTTTCCGCCAATTTTCGGCATTCAAGGGATCTAAGTGAGCGTCCATACTCAACAATCCCACCACATAGCTATCATCAATCAACGCACCGGAGTAAGTCAGGTACAACTTTCCTTGCCGCTGAATAGCAAACGGACCTTCGTTCACGGGTGCTCGATTATTTTCCCAGCTATAAGTCGGTTTAGCAATAACTTGAGGTTCTGAAACCAATTGCCATGGTTGCGCCTTATCAACTTCAGCGATATATAACCACGCCCCTAGATCCTTAGGAATGAACTGCCGTTGGGACCAAACAACATAGCACCTTTCATGAATTTGAAACTCCGTCATATCCAACGTAATTCCCTGTTTAAAGAGTGGTTCGCCATCGGTTCGTACAACTCGTTTGGGAGCCATCCAATCTTCCTTCACCATCGGATTGCCATTCGGCTTTAAGGCCATGACGAAAGACTGAACGTCTTCAAAGCGGTCAGCCGTTGCGGAATGGAAAATAAACAGTTGATCACCAATGATGTGAAACTCCGGTGCCCATAGTAAGTTTCCTACGGAGTCATACATATCGCTATCCAATATCTTAACCTCTTGAGCCGTAACGAGTTCCGGCACAGAATTGGCTTCTCGAATATACAAGCTGTGATTACGGTCCGCATCATTGGTGGCAATAAAGTAATACTTTCCGTGCCAGCGTCCAATGCAAGGGTCCGCCCGATCCAATGCCATTGGAAAAATGAAATGGTCCTGATGAATCCTTCCTTTTAACGTAACATCTTGTGATTTTGTAAAATCTACGTCCTGATCATACCAATCAATTTGCTTTTTAGTCTTTGTCCCATCACTATACTTGGCAACGGCTTTGATCTCTTCTAATTCTGCTGAATCATGTACAGTCACGTCTTGTGGGACAAGATTTTCCACGTTACGTGGCTCAGTTAGCTTCTTGATCAGATAGTCTCCCAAATCATCGCTGATTGTAACCACACTCCGCGGTAAGCAATCCTTAATCCCATCCGTCATGTATCCTGCTACTTTAGGCGGCATTTTTTTAAGTTCTTGCTGGTGCTGACCACTAGTTTCAAATCTTTGGGTATCTTCATCAAACCAGAAATCTGCGACATAAACTTTCCCTGATACTTCCCGCCAAAAGACTTGGTGCGTCAGCTGGTCGTCTACCCGCACTTCTAAGATGAGATCATTCCCAATCTTAAGTGGCTTTAACTGCGAATAGTGTACAAAATCTTTAGTCGTAAAACACAGCAACTTGCCCTTAGCGCCTAAATCGTTTTCACCCTGTGGTCCCGTCTGAATGGCGAAGATACCGAATAAGTCTGCCTTAATTTGAAAAGCACACGGTTGAATCAACGTCTTAGCAATAATACTACCGTCCCCTGCTTCGACTCCTTTAGGAAATAGCACCCCATAATTATGATTTAACGGCTGAAACGCCAACCCATTTTGCGCAATCGCTAAATGCATAGAATGAGATAATTTTGCATCGTAACCTTCCTTGTTCCACGGATCACGTTCATAACAAAGCAGTTGATAATTTTTCATAATTAACGACCTCGAAAACTTTCTCACGTGTTTTTTAAGACTACTTAGCTGCCTTGGCATTCCGTTCGTCAATTTCCCGGCTCATCTTGTCCATGCTACTATCAGTAATGGAGTAGAAGCTAAACAAGATCATGCTGATAACGATGAAAATGATTGGCAACAATGACTGCATCGTCAAAATTCCGTGTAACGTTCCAGCTGCTTGCGTCTTCAAAGCGGCATCGAAGCCGATAAACTTCAAGAAGTAACCTGGCACAACACCACCAAGGGCTAACCCTAAAGCAACGGCAAATGAACAAACTGAACTAATAATCGCGTTTTCACGCTTCCCCGTCTTCCATTCACCATAGTTAACAATTTCCGTTTCAAACGCCCACATGTAACCAGTTGTCACAATCATCCCAACGGAAGCTAATAACTTACCAGTCATCACTAAGGCAACATTATGCACATTACCAAAGTATAGGATCAACAATCCGACCATTAAGACACCACTAAAGCCCAACATAAGCCCCTTACGACCTAAACGACGCTTAAACCAAGGGAACAGGGGTACCAAAATAAATGACGGAATTGATGCTAATAAGTTAAAGTACTTCAGTAAGTCTGGACGTTGCATGTTATACGTCACGTAATAGGAACCTGCAGAATTGACAATCGTCATAAAGATAAAGGCTAAAATTAAGTAAACCAAGAAGATGGAGAATGGCTTGTTAACTTTCATCTGAACAAAAATGTCTTTAAACGAAACCGTTTCCGTTGCCTCTGCAGTCATATGGTAATGTTCATGAATTCTTGAGAAGGCAAAGAGCAGACCGACTAAACCAACAATCGCGAAGATCCCCATGGTCATAAACCAGCCTTTTTGTGAAGCTTGGCCCGTGTAGGCACCAGAGAATCCAGTAACCAGGAATGGCACCCCAAACGAGATACACATCCCACCAACGTTGGAGCAGAACATACTGTACGCATTCAACTGGGCAATTTCATCATTGTCTCGGGTCATCGCTGCCGGCATCGCACCCAGCGGCGATAAGAACGTGTTTAATAATGACAGGCCCACATAAGTTGTATAAGCATAAATCAACTTCATAACATAGGTCGTATCAACGGAATAGAAACACAAGACGGATAAGATTGCATATGGTAATGACAAGTACAGCAGGTATCCCCGATATTTCCCAAACTTCGTCGTCCGTTTATCCACCCAAGTTCCATAAATTGGACTCGCGACCGCATCAATAATCCGTACGAGCAAGAATATAGTTGCAGTATCTGCTGGTTTTAGTCCATACACATTCGTGTAGAAGAAAAGCAGATAGGTACTAACCACGTTGAAAATCAAATTGACCGACATTGACCCAATGCCTTGTCCCAGTTTTTCTGAGAACTTTAGCTTTGGCATAACTTTGGCTTGTGAATTTTGCGCTTGTGCCTGATTATTTTCCAAAATTTTCCCCTCCAGCTCTATTTAATCGGGAACTTCAACGTCACAATCTCCATTGGTTCTAGATTCAACTTAAGGTCATGATCCATAACTTTGAACCCAGTAAAGTCTTGATCCGTAACAACATCTGGATGTGCAACATCGTTATGCGCATTCATTTGGGAACTGCTCAAGCATTTAGCATACGTTGTCTGGCCTAAACTTTGAGGCAACGTTAGAGTTAAATCATGGTTTTTTTCTGGGTTAACATTGCAGACCGAAATAATATATTCATGATTCTTTTCCGAAACCGTGTAGTTCAAATCATTGTTGACTTCATGGAAAGCAGCCAGCAACCGTGAATCTTGATGCAACTTGAACATCTTAAAGACATAGTAGGTTGGCGTTAACACTATCTGCGAACCATCCGTCATAATCATACTTTGCAAGACGTTAATCATCTGAGCAATATTTGCCATCTTAATCCGATCAGCGTATTTATTGAAGATATTTAACGTTGTCGCGGCAACAACTGCATCCCGCATCGTATTTTGCTGAATCAAGAATGCTGGATTCGTCCCTGCCAAAGGTTCAAACCAAGTCCCCCACTCATCCACAATCAGGTCCGTCGTTTTAGGAATCAGTTCAAGGTGCCGTGAAATCAAGCTATCCATTTGACGAGCACTATTCAATAAGCTGACCCAGTCTTCCGTCGTAAAGTTTACGGCATCGCCTTTATGCTCCCAATTGTTCGTCAACGCATAATGGTGCAACGCCATCCCATCCATAAATGGTTCTGCCAACTCACTGAGACTCTTAGTCCACGCAAAGTTGTCATCACTGGGACCACTAGCAATCTTATAAAGTGGTCCATTATATTCTGAAACGTAGGTTTGAAAACGCCGATAAACGTCCGCATAATACCCAGAGCGCATATAGCCGCCGCCCATCCAAGCCTCATTACCTAAACCTAAGAACTTTACTTTATAAGGTTCCGGGTGACCATTCTGCCGCCGTAGGTTAGCAAAATAGGAATCACCATCCGCGGTCATATACTCAATCCAGTTCACCATTTCCTCAACTGTACCGCTTCCCATATTGATGTTGATATAGGCTTCACACCCCAGCTGACGGCACAGTTCGAAGAATTCATCCGTTCCGAATGAGTTATCCTCAACTACCGCTCCCCAGCTATGGTTGATAGTCTTTGGCCGCTTTTCAACGGGTCCGATACCATTCTGCCAGTGGTATTCATCTGCATAACTTCCTCCCGGCCACCGCAGGACTGGAATATGTAGCTGTTTCAGTGCATTTACCACATCACTGCGCAGACCGTTTACATTTTCAATGGGACTATCTTTACCGACCCAAATGCCGTCGTAAATTCCATGACCCAAATGTTCCGCAAATTGCCCTTGTAAATACTTACTAATCCGTATTTCCTGTTCGGCATGGTCCTCAATCTTGACTTTCATCAGTTCACACTCCAAGTAAATAATCTTTAAGATATCTTAGTAATCCTGTGCACACCCTTATGTTAGCGCTTGCACAAGCTAAGTCAATATTGTTTTTGTTGATTAGTCAACTTTTTTCTAAAGTTAAACTCATTTTAGTTATTAAAGGTGTATGCTTAGAGTATCGAAAACATCTAAAATAAACATTTACATTAACTAAGGAGCTAAAAGCATGGATCTATCACTGACAAACAATTCCTTGCCCGCCTTCTCCGCGCTGGACAATCCAATACGATTGGAAATCATTAATTTGTTATCCAAGTCCAAAATGAACGTTAAGGAAATTGCTACCGCTGTTGGCCTTAGCAGCACGATTACCATCATGCATTTAAATAAATTAGAAGCCGCCCATATCATTCGAACCGAGAAACATGGTAATCAACGGATTTCTATTCTCACGGTCGATAACATCACTATTCACTTTCCTAAGCAACTCTACGTTCCTTACAAAAAATACGAATTCAATCTTCCTATCGGTCAGTACACTAATTACCAAGTCAAACCAACTTGCGGGTTGGCAGGTCAGACTGGCTTTATTGGCCAAGTAGATAATCCAAAATACTTTATGAATCCGGAACGAACGGACGCTGGGATGCTATGGTTTTCAGAAGGCTTCGTTGAATACACCGTTCCCAACTATTTAACCTCTGAACAACAAATCAAAATGATTGAATTTACCGTCGAACTCAGTTCAGAATTTCCCTTCTCCAATAACAATTGGCTTTCAGACATTACCATTGCGCTCGCAGGGAAAACGTTAGGTACTTGGACCAGTCCTGGCGATTTTTCAGATGTTCGGGGAAAGTACACTCCCGAATGGGTCTACAATGATATGAATCAGTATGGCTTACTCAAAACCATTCGTATTTCAGAATATGGGTCGTTTATCGACGGCCACCACTTCTCCGACGTTAAGATTTCCGATATCAATACACATCGTGATAACTGGACGCTCCGATTCTCCGTTCCTCAAACCGCCAAACATTGTGGAGGATGCACTATTTTTGGAAAACACTTTGGAAATTACAATCAGGATATCCGGTTCCGTACCTACTACCAGGAGAAAGAATAGCTCACACAATTTAGCTTGATTTCTAATCAATTTATTCCTGGTAGCCCCCGGGCGACACAGTAAAAATAACTGCTACAGGCGTTAAGGAATCGCCAAATATGTCTCCCAACACCAAAAAGCCGCCTAAGATCAAAATCCAATCTTAGACGGTTTTTATAGTTTCCAATACATTAACTAGTCGCAACGGAGACCCGTTTCTTCAACGATAACCACAGGATTCCCCCTGCGGCACCGATGGCAATCAAGCAACCAATCGCCATGTAGATCCAGATCATGTGGTACGCCTGAGCTGCCGGGTACTTGTCCAGCCAAGCCCCTACTTGTGTAAAGACGTAGGCATCAGGCAAGAAGCCAATCGTCGAAATAATGCCGGCCGCAGTTCCCGCTAATTTAACTGGAATGTGGGCTTCGTCTTGCGTCGCATAATAGACGCCCCGGGTCCCACTGGCCAGAAAACCAATGGCTAAAGTCATCACAATGATGGCGACCGGCGCCGAAGACGGCAAGACCAATAACGACAGCACGCACGGCAGGAGCAACGCCATGCCGATCATGCACGCCTTAGTCGGCGACTTGATCCACTTATCCGCGATGACCCCGAATAACGGCATCGCCACCACACCGACCCCGTAAGACCGGAACGTTGCCACTAGGCTGACCGTATTGCTCGAAACTCCCATCCCCGTTAAGTACGGCGTGGTATAGGACTGCAACGAAAAGACTAAGTACGTCCCAAAAATCAGGAACGACACTAACCACAGGCCCGGCGCCCGGAACAACGCCAGATAATCCGCCTTGGTGGCCTTAGTCGCGCTCTGATCCTGATCCGCCTGGTCATCCTTAATATCAACCAAGACGAATGCGGCTAAAATACTGGTCGCAAAGTAACAGAAAGCGTAGAACAACAGGATGGACTTCATCCCCATCCGGACACTGACAAAGCGTCCCAGGATGTAGGTCGTTGTAATGGGCAACAGGATTCCAAAGCCGGCCCGAATCCCTTCAGCAAAGCCAAAGTACTTTCCCTGGCCTTCACTGCCCCCCAGGATACGAATGACCCGGACGTAGGCTGCCCAGAAAATCAGGGTCCCATCTAAGGCCAACACCGCGTGGATGAACAGCAAGATTCCGAACGACGGGAAGGTCATGTACCACAGGGTAAAGGCGCCCCCGCAAAGGCTAGAAATGATGATCATCTTTTTCGAGCTGACGCGGTCCGCCAAGAAGCCCCCGAAGAAGTAGCCAACCAAGCTCGCAATTCCCACCGCACTGGACAGTAACCCCAGCTGGGTGTTGGTAATATGGAGCGCCTGCATCACTTGATCATAGTACACTTCCCGCAAATAGGGGACGTTGGCAATCGCCCGGCCAAAGAAGGCCAAAAGCCCTATCATGATCCATTTTCTAGTTGCCGAAATCTTTGACAATTCCACGGTTTCTCACCTTTCCCTTCACAACTTCAGACCTTGTTACCAGATATCACCAATCTTGAACCCGTCTGGGAACGGATCCGTCTCGTCCAAGACCCACTTGCTGTACCCGTAGATCCAGCAATGGCCCCCGACCGTGGGAATAATCCCCTTGTGGCCGTGAATCTCCGTATCGGCGATGGCTCGGCCGTCAAAGCGAATGCCCAATAAGCCTTCGTTGATGAACGGCTGGTTCAACTTCAACCGACCCTTCGCCCGTTCAATCGACATCAACGCACAAGTCCCAGTTCCACAGACACCCCGGTCTAGAGCACCGGTCCAGGTCTCTGGCTTATCGAAATCCACTTCCTTGGATGGGTACCAGTTCGACGTCCGCATGTAGACGTCCGGATCATCTGACGGTTCGTGCATCATCGATAAGGTAATCCCGATTCCGGGGTAATCTGGGTGCGAGACGGGTAACTGTTCCTTTGCGGCCGTCGTGACTAACGACGAGATCTTCGCAATTTCGCGCCCGTTTTCGGGAACCAGCTTCAAGCCGAACTGCGTCGCGTCGATGCAGGTGTAGAACATCCCGCCCCACGCGATATCGACCTTAACTTTCCCAATGTGCGGTACGTCGATCTCCTTATCCAGATAAACTGGAAAGGCCGGCACGTTCTTGAAGGTTACCTGGGTAACTTTTCCGTTATGGCAATCAGCTTTGATATGAATCAGTCCTGCCGGTGCCTCAAGGTCGAACTCACTGACCGGTTCCGTCATCGGGATCATCCCCGTTTCCAGAAGCGCCGTCGCCACCGCGATGGTATTGCCCCCACTCATCATAGGGTATTCGGTCTGTTCCATGATGATGTAGCCGGCGGACGCTTTAGGGTCCTTGGCCGGAACGATCAGGTTCGCACAGGTCGCAGGGATTCCCCGCGGTTCCCGCAACATCAGGTTCTTGACCTGGTTATCATTCTCTTGTAACCAATTCCGCATCTCGTAGACGGAATCTCCTGGAATCGTGGGCACCCCACTGGTGATGACCCGCATGGGTTCGCCTTCGTGACACTCTACTGAATCAAACATTCTTTTGAAAGCCATAGTTGTCATTCCTTCCCGTTTCTGTGACACTCATGATACGTTTTCAAAATCCATAATCCGCTCGCAGCTAACAAAGCCAGCACCACCGCGCCCAACATGGTCCACCAGACCAATCGGTACGCCGTTGCGGGGGCCAAGCGGTCCAACCACCGGCCGACGACTAGAAAGGACACCACGTCGGGGCTGAACCCTAAACCGGAGATCAGTCCGGCGGACACGCCCATCACGGCGGCCGGCAGATGCATTTCAGCCTGCGTGGCAAAGTAGATCCCGCGAATTCCGTTATCTAGGAAGCCAATCAGACCAATACTCAACACTAAACTTACAGCCGACTGGCTCACTAACAAGCCACTGACCGCCAGCAACAAGCCCCAAAGCCCCCACCAGATGACCTTCGTCGGCGACTGCACGTGTCGGCTTAGATAGCCAAATAACGGCATGGAGAGACACCCCACACCGTATTGGCGGATAATTGCCACAATGCTGACTACTTGGGGTGAGAATTGGTGGGACAACGTCATATACGGCGTTGTATAGGACATCAACCCAAAGACCGCATAGGTTCCGAACACCACTAAGATAATCAGGTAAAGCTGGGGGTGTCCGAAGAGCTGACGGTAAGCGCCTCGTTGCGTCGCACCGTGCCGGGATTGTGCGATCCGCGGTTCATCCGGTAGCCATTTCAAAGCTGCCACTCCCGATAAAGCGAAGCATCCCGCGTAGTAGAACAGCGCCGCTCGCAAGCCTAAGCGAGCCGTCGCCATCACGTTCACTAACCCGATCGCGCCGAGTGGCAAGATGATGCCCAACAGGGAACGCACCCCTTCGACCAGCCCGTAGACCGAAGTCTGGTTGACCTGTCCTAGTCGACCAATCAAGCGAATGTAACTCGCCCAGAACAATAGCATCCCGCAAATCGTGATGCCGATATGGACCCCGATGAGCCCCCAAAACGGCGGGTAGCTCAAGTAGATCAGTGTTAACAGGCTACTCACAAACGCCGCGCTACTAATCAAGTACCGGGGCTGTACCCGGTCTGCCAAGTAGCCGCCAAAGAGGTTACTGACCACGCTGGTGATTCCCACAACGCTGGCCAGCATCCCAATCTGCAAGTTCGAGAGGTGCAACGCCACTTGCATCTGGTGGTAAAAAACCTCCCGTAAGTTCGTGACCTTATAGACGGCACTGCCGAAGAAGGTCACGGTCAAGACCAACGGCCACTGTTGGGCCGTAATGGTCGATGGTAACAACTGGAGAAAATGGGCCCGCAGACGATGCTTGGTCCGCTCCATCATTACTCATGGGCGACGTTCAAGACGATCTTACCGATGTACTTCTTGGAGAGGAAGGCCTTTTGGGCCGCTACGATATCGGATAACTCAAATTCCTTAGCAACGACCGGCTTGATCTTGCCGTCTTCGATGTACTTAATCAGTTCTTCGAAGGATTCCGTTGATTGATACGTGGTCCCGAACAAGCTCAAGTCCTTCAGGTAAGCATCCCGGACGTCAAACTTCACAACTGGGCCACCAATGGCACCACAGACACCGTACTTGCCGCCCTTCTTCAAGAGCTTCAAGAGTTGTGGCCAGCTCTCACCGGCAACCATGTCTAAGACCACGTCAACTGACATCTCGCCTAGCTTCTCAACGAAGTCGTCGCCCCGGTGCAGGACTTCATCAGCACCGTAGCCTAAGACCCGGTCTTCCTGACCCGGATCAACCACACCGATGACCTTAGCACCCCGGACTTTCGCCAGTTGAACCAGTGCGGAACCGACCCCACCGGAAGCCCCCGTGATGAAGACCGTATCGTTAGCCTTAACGCCGACACGCCAAACCAGATTATTAGCCGTTCCGTATGAGCACGGGAACGTGGCTAATTCTTGGTCAGACAGGTCAGAGTTGATGGCAAAGGTCTCACTATCCAGCGCCGTGGCGTATTCTGCAAAACTCCCATCGCATTCGGAACCGAACGTGATGCATTCAATCCCCTTCTTCGTCGATGGCCGCGCCTGCACACTGCGGACCATGACCCGTTGACCGACCCGCTTTTGATCGACACCGTCACCGACCGCAACGATCGTCCCAGCACCATCGGCCCCTTGAATCCGTGGGAATTCCAAGGCTTGACCCAGCCAAGAACCGTCCTGGTTGACGTCCTTGAAGCCCGTGCTCCCGCCTTTATTGGTACCAGATTCGACGTTCTTCGAGTACCAACCGATTCGCGTGTTGATATCCGTATTGTTGACCGCCGCAGCGCCAATCTTGATTAGGACTTCACCCTTCTTAGGGGTCGGTACAGGGATGTCCGTGTGGTAAGCCAATTTTTCGAAGCCACCGAAGCCGGTCAAGTAAACGCCTTTCATCTTATCTGGGATAGTAGTCATGTGAGGTTCCTCCTAAATTATTTTTGTAAAATACGTGTTGCCCTAATGCACTTATTATTATTTAGCAGAACTTGTGAACTATCAATCAAATCAAAATAAATCCAGGATTCACTATTTTTGAACATCCCCGTCTAACAACGTTTCATTCTCATCCAACCCTTGTATAAAAAACGCAAAGTCGCTTTCCTTATGTGAAGTGTTATACTAATAGTTTAGCTAAGCGCTTACATTAAGGAGCGATTTTCATGTCTCAATACTTAAATATCGATTATCTCCACACCTTCGTGATTGCGGCCAAGACCGGTAAGCTGACCACCACTTCCGAAATCGTCTACCTCTCCCACTCGGCCGTCAGCACCCAGATCAAGAAATTGGAGCAGCGGGTGGGGGCGCAACTCTTCATTCGAAACAAGGATGCGTTGACCCTCACCAAGCAAGGTCAGACCCTGATGACCTACGCCAACCAGATCCTAGACCTCAACAACAACGCCGTTAAAAAGCTCCGGGCCGACGACTGGGCCGGTAAATTAGCGATTGGCGTTCCCACGGACTACGCGCCCTTCTACGCACAGTACCTGCACCCCCTCTTGCAAAAGCACCTCCCCGACTTTGAGTTCTCCACCGTCTGTTCCCGGAGTCGCCAACTGCGCCAACAACTCGATACTGGCGAAGTCAACTTCTCTATCGCGGCCATGGAGGCGCAATATCATGACGACGTCTTTCTCTGGGAGGAGCCCCTTCACTGGGTCTGCGCACAAAACTTCACGCCCGACCCTCAATCGCCGTTACCCGTGGCCCTGTTCGCCGATAACTGCGTCATGAACGACTTCGCCCTTTACTCGCTACGCAAGAGCAAGAAGAACTTCCAGGTCACCTTCACCAGCACCATGATGGACAACCTCGCGACCTGCGTTCAAGCCGGCATCGCCGTGGCCCTGCTCCCCGAGTCACTGATCACTCCCGCCTTCAAATTAGTCCCCGAAGACTACCTGACCTGCCCGTTCACCCTCAAAGTCGGGTGTACCTGGAACCATGACAAGCAGATCGACCAAGATCTCCTGGCCAAGCTGATTACCAGTACCCAACAAGCGGTCCACCAGGCTAACTTGAACCGCGAAGTCCAGCCCAGCCATTAACCCATTGCCACTCCAAATGCCCCCAGGCCCCGCATCACGCACGGCCTGAGGGCGTTTTTGAGACGCCATCCTCCCGAAATGCCCAGTTGGTTGCCTCACCCACACATCCCCGTCCAGTGGAAGCTTCTGCCCATGATATTGAGGGTGCTTCACGTTAGAATAGGGTCACTGAATAGAACCCGGGAGGTAACGGCAACATGAAAAAATCCACAATTCTCAAATCATCGCAAAGCGACTTGGAACCCTTAATGCAACAAATTGCGCAGACGCATCAAGCCATTCACCTGACTTCAACTGACGGTAATCACGACGCCGTGTTACTCAACAAGCGCGACTTCGACACGCTGCAAACCATCGTCAAATTAGCCATTGGGCACACCTTTCTAAAAGTCTAAGGGTGCCTGGCGCCTTTTGCCCCCGACTACTGCCACGTGGTCGGGGGCTTTTTACGGGGAAAGCACGGGCGGTCAAAATTCTCGCGCGGGTCACAGTAGTAAGCTAAACTTGAGGTAGTTACTTTTCCACAAGGAGGTTTCCCATGCACCTAAATCTACTGTTTGCCGTTGATGATAAATTCGCTGAACACATGCTGGTCACACTCTTCTCTATTTTCCGGAATAGCCCAACCACCAACACCTACGACGTCTACGTCCTTCAAGACCAGCCGTTGCAACAGGCGGCCCATCTCAAGTCCACCCTAGCCCGTTGGCACATGACCTACCACCCGGTACTGGTCGACGACGCCGTCTTCAACGACGCGCCCGTCTCCGACCGTTATCCCAAGTCAATCTACTACCGGTTGCTAGCCAGTGAGCTGCTTCCCCAGAACCTGGACAAGATTCTCTACCTGGATGCCGATATCCTGGTCATCAACGACCTGACGCCCCTCTACCAAGTCGACCTGACGGGGCAACTTTACGCCGCGGCTATGCACACGGACTTCTTGAACCTGACGGGGACCCTCAACCAGTTCCGGCTGGACACCACCACGCCCCACTACTTCAACTCCGGCGTGCTGCTGATCAACCTGGCCCGGGCCCGCCAGCAGGTCCACCCTCAAGAAATCTTCGACGTGATTCGAGCCCACAAGAACGTGCTGATCTTACCCGATCAAGACGTCCTCAACAAGCTCTACGCCAAGGACACCCAGCCAGTCGCTGACGTGCTCTACAACTACGACGTACGCAAGGACCTGGTCTACCAGACCACCAGTCAGGGCAAGTGGTCCTTAGACTGGGTGATCGCCCACACCGTGTGCCTGCATTTCTGCGGGACCAAGAAGCCTTGGCAAGCCACCACCACGGATAAGTACGCCCTACTGTACAAACACTACCAACACCAATTAACCCGGCAATTAGCCGACTGACTACTCACTAATCGAACCATCCGATAGGCTGACCATTGGACGGTTAAAGGGTTGATATCGCGTGACATCTGCCGTCATTAAATCGTTTAACTTTGTTATCCCCTTGATACTTTGGTGAGACATTCTTCGCTTAGACTAAAACGTGTTCCTTAAACCATAACTATTTAGATTTGGAGTGACGCTTTATCAAAGCATCGACGAAGAAAGTTCTACTCAGTACCTTTGGGGCCGCCGCCCTCCTATTGGCCGGCAGTCAGACCGCCCAAGCCAGCACGGTCAACGTTCAAGCTGGCGACACAGTCTGGGGCTTCTCCCAGACCCACCACGTGTCCATCCAAGACATCGTTAAGGCCAACCGGCTCAGCGACGCCAACTTAATCTACATCAACCAAAAACTGGTGATCCCAGACGGGCAAACGACCGCTAAACAATCGCAAAAGAGCGCGACGACCACGGCAGCCGCACCGGCCAAATCAACGGCACAAGCGACGACGCCTAAACAGTCGACTGCCTCAGCCGCTTCCAGTGCGCAGACCCAGCAATCATCCAGCGCATCGGCTAAGCAACAGTCCTCGGCGACGACCACGGCCAAGCGCCAATCTTCCGCCGCTGCGACGCAATCTTCTACAACTGCTTCAACCACGGCCAGTGTGGCAACCAAACACCACACTGCAACGACTAACGCGGGAACCCAATCCCAGGCCAACGCCACTACAGGAACCACCAATTCCACAACTAGCGGCGCCACGCAGTCCAGCACGTCATCCACTACCAGCACACCCAGCGCAAGTACTGGCGGCGGGGTCGCGACGGCATTGAAGATTGCCAACAGCAACGTTCCCTACGTTTACGGTGGGAGCTCCATGGCCGGCTTCGACTGCTCCGGGTTGGTCCAATACGCCCTAGGCTTGAGCGCCCGGACGACTTACCAACAGACTAAGTTGGGCACACACCACTACGATGTCGCCAACGCCCCAGCCGGTGCCATCCTCTTCTGGGGGTCCGAAAGCGCACCGTACCACGACGGGATCTCGCTAGGCAACGGCCAATACGTGGCCGCTCAAAACCCGACCGACGGCATTGGCGTCTTCAGCCAATCCGCTTGGCAACCTAGCTACTACATCATTCCTTAAGCGCCTACTTCACGGCTAAACCACAAAGGGACCGGATCTTACCTAGAATTTAGGTAAGACCCGGTCCCTTTAGCGTTAACCTGCACCCAACATCAGTGGATAGCACAGCTTCTCATCTTACGATGCCGGTCGCGTCTCGACCCACCGGTGCATCAAGTAGACGTTGAGCCAGCTGGCAACCACTACGGCCAAGCCGAGATAGATGAAGTCAAACACAAAGTTAAATGTTTCCGTACTGTTGATCATCTGGAAGAATTTCAGTTCAATCGTGCTGACCCAGCTCAAGAAGACCACCACGATCCAGGTCAGGGCCACCGCTAAGATTGCCTTGATCACCTTCTGCGACCGACCCGGGATAAAAGCACTAATGGCGTTGGTCGCAAAGTGAATCAACGTGAGAAAGGCCCAGATCCATAGCAGGATCAACGCCCCGTAGGCCACGATACTGGCCCCGTAGACCTGCAACTGGTCCCAATCTTGCGCCGTCAGGGTAACATGCATAACTTGGCGGAACCACTGACGGACGATACGCCCGTTCATGGCCGACCCCAAGACCAACAGGATGGCTTGAATCAGCCCCCAATACACCATGATGGCAAACGACGACGCCAAGTTGCTGAAGTATAATTTAGCATCCCCCGCCGGCAACAACCGGTAGCTGTCCGCCACTAACAGACGCTCGCTGCGCCAAGTCAGGCACCCGAACGTCAACAGGCCAAACGCCACGCCCCACAGGATAACGGGCCCCACCATTTCTAATTCGGCGAATCCGACTTCCCACAGCTGGTAGAGCATGGTCAAGACCAACGCCAGTAAGTTGAAGAACAACAAGTGGTTCGCGTTGCGGAATTTAGGTTGCCAAGTCACATAGAATAACCGTCTAAAGCTCGTCATCCGGAATACTCCCTTCGTAGACACTTTCGTAAAAGGCTTCAATGCCCAGATTAAACTCCTGCCGAATCTGGTCACTGCGTTTATGGGTACAAATCGTCCGGTCCTTGAGAATGACCACCTCATCCAGTAACGCCGCGATCTCCGTCACGTAATGGTCACTGATGATCAGCACCGCTTCCGGCTGTTTCCACTGGATAATACTGCTGATAATGCGTCTGCGGCTCATACTGTCGATACCGCTGAACGGTTCATCGAGTAAGTACACGGCGGCCTGCCGCGCCAACGTCAACGCAATGATGAATTTCTCACGGGTCCCCTTAGATAAGGTCGCCAGACGCTGGTCATCGTCGATCTGTAAGAATGTGACCAAGTCTAAATACTTCTTGGCCGAGAAGTCCGGATAGGTACGGACGTAAAAGTCCCGAATCTCCCGTAACTTCTGGGTCGGGCGAAATCCCTGGAGACCCTCACTGAAGCTGACCAACGCCCGCCGCTGGACGTCTCGGGTCTGCTGGTTGACCGCAATGGTTCCCCGCGCCCCCTTGGCTACGCTGGCGATCAAGCGCATCAGCGTGGTCTTACCGGCCCCGTTCTCCCCTAACAGGCCCACCGTTTTGCCCGGCGCGATTCGTAGATTCACCTGGTCCAGAATCGTCCGCTGATTCTTCCGGTAGCGGACACCCGTTAGCTCTAATACGTATTGGCTCACCCCTGATTCCCCCTAGTCTGTAAGTAATGCTCAACTGCCGCCACGATTTCCGCGTCATCCATCTGTAACGCGTGTAGCTGGGTGTAAAGTTCCTGAATATAGTCGGTAATGAGTCGGTGCTTAAGCGCCGTGATGCGGGCCGTATCCTGCGTGACAAAGTTGCCACGTCCCCGGCGAGATTCCAGGATCTCTTGTCGAATCATCTCCGTCAACGCCCGCTGAACCGTATTCACGTTCACGGTCAAATCGACCGCCAACTGGCGAACGGCGGGCAACTTCGCGCCCGGTTGCAGCGTTCCTGCTACGATTTGGTGGTACAGATAGTTCTCAATCTGGTAATAGATTGGGACCTTATCGTCAAACTGCATCTCGTTCACCTCGTAAGTGTATTATCTATCTATAACACTGTTACATTATAGCATATTCCGGGAAACCCACAAGTCCCTTTACATTCGCCGCAGCCAGGGACTATGATAATCTGCAAAAACTTGAAAGGCGGTCTTTTACCCATGACAACTCCCCATGATTTCGCACAACAGCTTCGACAACAACAGGCAGCTAAGCGGCCCGGTCCCACGCCGCAGGACGGCGCCAGTGAGCAGGTCACGACCCTTACGATCCCCACTAGTGTCGGCGCCGTGCCGGTCTACCGGCACCAACCCCACTTTGTCCCCGCACAACGGGTCATCATCAATCTTCACGGTAGTGGCTTTATCTTCCCACACAACGCCTACGATGACCTCTTTGCCAAGCAACTCTGTCTCAGTACCCAGGCGCTAGTTCTGGACGTCGACTATCCGTTAGCCCCAGAACATCCTTTTCCCCAGCCCTTACAGGCCACGTACCAGGTCATCCAAGCTCTACAGGCTCAGTACCATTCCCTGGGCGCACCCACGATCATCGGACACAGTGCTGGCGGGAACCTGGCTATTGGGACGCAACTCCTGGCTCAGCGGCACAATCAGCCTAAGGCGGACCGGGTGATTCTCGACTATCCCGCCTTAGACCTAGATACCAAGCCGGCCGACAAACCCTTTCCCGCTGGCGCCCGGGCCATCATCTCCCCTGAGCTCGCAGAAACCTTCAACGCCTACTACCGGCCCAGCGGTGAGACCGGTAATCCCCTGATTTCCCCCGTCACAGCCACCAGCACGGACCTCCACGGCTTCCCACCGACCTTTATCCTAACGGCTGACCACGATTCCCTAATGCCGGAAGCCGAGTCATTCGGCCAATCCCTAATTGCCGCCGGATGCACGGTCACCCTCCACCGCTATCAAAACGTTCACCACGGCTTTACGCTAAATGGCGAGGGGCAAGCTGACCAAGCCCTTCGCGATATCTTGGCCTACATCCAAGCCTAACCCGTTCATTTTTGAGATTTACAGCACTTAAAAACAAGCGTGCGTCAAAAGGCCAGCTTGGAGACTATGAACTGGACCCACGGCGTTCCAGCCTTATCTGATCGTCCGGTAAGGCGGGGCGGCTTGGGTTCTAATAAATACCGGGTCCCAGGGCCTATGTTCAATCTTCAGCGCCAAATGGGCCACTGTTAGCTAAAAAAATCTCTGTAAAACTACTTTGGTTTTACAGAGATTTTTTAGCTGTTTTCAGATTTTTACGGCCTAATGCCTAACTTACCGGTCAATGCCCGTCATCTTCAACGGGTCGACCCACGCTGCGAACTGCTCGGCGGTCACCTTCCCCGACTTAAGGGCGGCGGCACGCAACGTCAGCCCCTCGCGGTCGGCCAACTGGGCGATGGCCGCACTCGCATGGTACCCGATGTGCGGCGAGAGGGCCGTGACCGTCATCAATGACTGGTCGACCAACTGGGTCATCCGCGCTTGATCGACAGTCAGTCCGTGGACCAACTTGTCCGCGAACCCCATAACGGTACCGGTCAAGAGGTCGGTCGATTCCAAGAACGTCGCAATAATCACGGGCTTATAGACGTTCATCTCGAAGTTCCCCTGCGACGCCGCAATCGTGAGGGTCACGTCATTACCCATGACCCGGGTCGCCGCCATGGTCAAGGCCTCCGCCTGCGTGGGGTTGACCTTCCCCGGCATGATTGACGACCCCGGTTCATTCGCCGGAATCCGAAACTCATGGTAGCCCGCCCGTGGACCGCTAGCTAAGAAACGAATATCGTTTGCAATCTTCAGCAAGTCACTAGCCAAGGTCTTCAGTGCCCCGTGGACCACGTTTAACCCCGAATGCGCCGCGAGGCCAAAGAACTTATTGGTCTTGGCGGTAAAGGGTTCCTGGTAAGCCGCGCTTAAATGGTCGCTGACCTCCTCCGCAAATCCAGGGACCGCATTCAGCCCCGTACCCACGGCCGTCCCCCCAATCGGGAGTTCCAGCAGCGTCTGGTCGAGGGCTTCCAGGTAAGTCAGGTCATGCTGCAACGTGCTGACCCAACCGCTGATTTCTTGGCCCACCGTCAACGGCGTCGCGTCCTGCAGGTGCGTTCGGCCAATCTTGACCACCCGCCAGTACGCGTGTTGCTTCTGGGTCAGTTCCGCGACCAAGTGCCGGACCGCACCGACTACTGTATGCACGGCTTCGCGCGCCGTAATGGCCATGGCCGTGGGGAAGGTGTCGTTGGAACTCTGCCCGTGGTTGACCTCGTCATTGGGCTGTAACTCACCGGTCGGATCCAGCTTCAGGGCCTGGTGAGCGATGACCTCGTTAACGTTCATGTTGGTCTGGGTCCCCGACCCCGTCTGGTAGACGTGCAACGGAAAGTCCCCACGAAGTTGGGCATCCGGCAACGCCAATAGGGTATCCACCGCCTGTACGATTAGTTGGGCTTTGGCCTCCGCTAATTCGCCCAAGTCCCGGTTGGCCAACGCAGCGGCGCGCTTGATCTGCAACAACGCCCGGATCACGGGCAACGGCATCAACGGTCCCGTGGTAAAGTTATGGCGGCTCCGCTCCGTCTGCGGCCCCCATAACGCCGTTGCGGGAACTTTGACCGTTCCTAAAGTATCTGCTTCTTCTCGGTACTGCACCATCATCAATCCCTTCAGAATTCTCTAAGGTCAGCTTACCCATCTTAACGGGCCAGCGTCAACTCTCACGCCAACATCAGTAGGTCTCCCCTCCCCCAGTGCCCAAAAAAGCCGGTCATCGCTGACCGGCTTCACTTGGCTTCTATTTTACTGGTGGTTCTGGTGACGTTCCGGGAGTTTTATTCGCCCTCAGCGGAAGCGTTGACCGTGGCCCCCTGGGTCTTAGCCACCTGCTGTTCAGCCGCCTTACGGGCATCCACTGCGTCGTAAAAGTCACTAAACGTTTGATTCAAGAGGTAGTGCCCGTGGTAAAATAAACGTGCGGCCCACTTTCCTGAACGCTTGTCGAAACTAACGCCGATGACCCCGGAAATGTTCCGGGAACTCAGCTTAGTCCGGGCAGCCACGTTCGAGCCATCCACTAACGGCAGGTTCGTGGCGTTTCCAATCTGCTTACGGGTCCGAGGGTCCTTGGTCAACCGGGCTTTACTGATGTCGCGGCGGTAACACCCGCAGCTCACCGTAATGCCGTGGCGTAGCCGATAACTGTCGACCGTGACCAACTGGCCGCAACTGCACTTACATAACCAAGTCGCGTTACCGTTCTTGGCCGTGCCGTCCCGTTTAATAACCGTTAGTCTGCCGAATTGTTGGCCACTCAAGTCTAGGAGTCTCATCAGTCATTCCTCCATTCATATCTTTCAGAAAGCTTGATTTTCTGCGATTGATGCGACTAAATCTTCGAGCGCACCTGCAATAAATATCTTTATAATATAATTTTACACGCTTAGCTAAAAGTTATCTTAAATCTAGCAACTATTTTTAAGATTATTTATAATTAGCAGTTACGGTTTATCCTATCATGACAATCATCTAGAAAGAAGGCATTCCTCATGGATCTCCTCTTCACCGTCCTAACCATCTTAGTTGCCTTGGAACATCTGGGCATCATGGTCCTCGAAATCTGGGGCCAGCCCGAACGCCAAGCCAAAGTTTTCGGCATGCCCCTGCGCTTCGTCCAACAACCACACGCCCGGATTGCCCTGGCTAACCAGGGAATCTACAATGGCATGTTGGGCCTAGCCCTTTTAGGCAACCTGTGGCTCTTGGCCGGCCAGCCGCAACACTTAGCCATTGCGTTGTTACTCCTGTTCGTCGTGGTCGTGGCCCTCTTTGGCAGTTTGACCGCGAAACACGAAATTTTTTGGCTGCAAGGATGCCCAGCGCTCGTGACGTTACTCGTTTTACTTATTTTTGAGCTTTAAACATTTCTTTAAAATTGGGTTTACAGGCTGCGGTTCGCACGTTATAATGAACTTACATATTCAGGTGAGAGCCTGCAGCGGTTTATGATTATTGGAGGAGTTAATTAGCGATTTTGCCATTATTAACACCATCTTAGACCGTACACATACTTCTATTCTGCTGGTTGCGTTCAAACGTAACTAGCTTTTTTTATACCCAAAAGTGGGGTGGCTTACTAGCAAGCCCCCCACTTCGTCATTGAGCAGTTACATATTGCTGGCCGTAGCCCATACCATCGCTAAATGGTAAACGGCCACCAGCATCACAGCGACAAAGAGTCCACCCGCTGCGTAACACAGATAGTACATCCCAGGATGTTTCATGTCATCGTCCCCTTATACCAGCACTCTAACATGACCCCAACCGGTTACCTAAACATTCTGTCTTCAAACCGACTGCATCCACACCGACTTAACTAACCACCGTGGCGCGCCGTGATCGCGCTGCCACCAAGATGGCTTCTTGCTCTTCAATGGTTGCCGTGAACTTCCGCATTTGTTCTTCGGCAACGACTTGGGCGCCGTGTTTTTGGGCGCGCCAAGTGAGCATTTCAAATTGACGTTTTTCGTCTGACAGCTTGTTTTCTAACATATGGCTCCCCCTAAATTACTTGCGCCAGTGTTCTACTGCTTGTCTGGATTCATTATAAGCGCATTTCTTTAAGCGGTCTACCCTTTTTTGATATTTATTACAAAACATTTACATAGTTTGCGATCCCCCGTTAATCCCCAATCTAACAGCGATTAGGTTTCAGCATCCCCACAGTTCCGTCAGTTTATACCGGTTTACCTAAAATTGGTATAGGTCAGGATGCAAGCAGTTGCATGCTAGTTATATCACCCGATAAGCCATTTTATTACCCGATTATTTAGTAATGGTCCACTTCAGTTGAAAGCCTTATCATTTAACGGCGAATTGATTGAGTTTTCTCCCTAACCGGCGTACCCTAAAAGTAGACCACAAAGGAGATGCAAGCGATGCCAATTGACCGAGAAAAGTTTCCACCCCTGTACCGGACCGTTGCCAACAACGACGACGGCCTTGAAAGTCGATCTTACGTCCCCGGGGGTCTGGACGTCAAGACCAGTACGCCGTTATCCGCGGCACCGGGGGCCAACCCCGAACAGTTCGTGGGCTTGGCGCTCAGCACTTGTCTGAACGCCACTTTAGAAGCCATCGAGAAGCGCCGTGACCTGCCGCACACCTCACAGGTCCACACCATCGTCGAGATGGCCCGTGACCGGCGGGGCTTCCAGTTCTACGTAACGGCTGAGATTCGCTTACCTGGCGTTGACCGCCAGACGGCTGAAGCCATGGTCACCCTAGCAGAGAGTCGCTGTCCCGTCGCTAAGCTCTTAAGCGGCAGTGAGAACGTGGTGGTGAAATTAGTCGATGACTTTACCCCCGTCGAACCGGTGGCAAAAGCGTAACTAAAAATGGACACCACCCTGACGAATTCATGATTCGCTGGGTCGTGTCCATTTTGCTTATCGTCGTGACAACCGCCGCTTGAGCCGCTGCCACCACGATGACGATTGTGTCCCTTCACCGTAGACGTACGAATGGGCCCGACGCTCTGGCCGCTTTTCTCCCTGGTCGTCGTCCATGAAGACAATCTTGCGCCAGCGCTTGGCCTCTTCGTCACTCATGCGCTTTTTGCTCATTGACTTCAATCTCCTTCTCTACCTAGTGGGTGCCCCCCTAGGTTTTCGATAACGCTATTTCTTCAGGCGGGTCACTTGGCTGAAATCCTGGATGAACTTGAGGATCTCCCGGGCACGGTCTTCACCGTAGACGTCGACCCACCCTTGGAAGCGTCGGCTGATGCGTTGCCGGATCACCCGCTCGGCTTCGATGCCCGCTGGGGTCGCCAAAAGATACAGCCGGCGACGATCGTTCTCATCGGGCTGCTGACGTAAATACCCCTGACGTAACAACACTTTAATCTGCCGCGAAATCGCACTCCGCGTGACCTGACGCTGACTAGCAATGTCCATTAGCGTCACGTTGCGGTGTTTGGTGATTTCCCGCAGAATCAGATACTGTTCAAATGACAGATGAAACTCTTTAGCTGGCTCCGAAACGAACTCATCCAAGTACTTCAACGAGTTCATGTAGACGTCGATAAAAGCGTCCAACAATGGTTGCGCTGATTCGGCCATACTACCCCACCTACAATTCTCAAAATACGATTTTTATCTTAGCATTTACGCTCATTAAATACCAGTTTTTTCGCGCGAACGCCCCATCCCGGCACGAATTTGGTAAAATAAAAGAAAGGCATCCCTAACATTAAAATCAATTAGTGGTTAATCTATTTTGCTAATCGGGTAACTTTACCACTTTATTGAGGTTAGGGACTCAGAAAGGATCTTATCATGCCCAGTTTAATCGATTGGATACACCAAGTCGAGTTAGGCAACTTGGAACAATTCACCACCCTCTGTCGGGAGCTGAACCTGCCCTACTTTCTAATGGGCGGTTCCCTATTAGGCGCCATTCGCCACCAGGGCTTCATCCCCTGGGACGACGATGTCGACGTGGGGCTGTTGCGCCCCGACTACGACCAATTACTCGCGGCCGCACCCGTCCGGTTGGCCCACAGCGCATACTTCCTGCAGACGCCGACCACCGATCCCTATTACGGCCTCAGCTACGCCAAGTTACTCGACCGGCGGACCTACATTGAGGAGAAGAACAACGTGAATAGCGCCCGCAAAGGCGTGTTCATCGACATCTTCCCCCTCGACCGGATTCCCACGGAGACAACCTTGCAACGCGAACAACTGGCTAAGTTTCAATGGCTGAACACCCGGATCCTACTCCAGTTACGGTACCACCTGGTCAGCACGCCGTTACAAAAGCTCCAACCGTCCTTAGACGCGGACCAGCTCGCCGACGTGCACGCCCTGAAGCTGGAACGGGACGCATTGATGACCAAGTATCAGGATTGTTCTGAGCTGACCCAAGTTAAGAACCTCGCTTCGCAGTACAGCTACAATAAAGAAGTCTTTTCACTTAAGCAGGTCAGTGAGCTAACCACGGTTCCCTTTGAGCGCTTATCCGTTCAGGTTCCCACCGATTATGCTACGATTTTAACCAACATGTACGGCGACTACCAGGCCCTCCCACCTAAGGGCCAACGCACCGAGAAACACTTGGAAAAGCTGATCATGGATAATCAGGTCTTTACCCAATAGCCTTGAGGCCACCTTTTCCACAGATTTTTGCACCCCATATCCAGCACTTTATATAGAAAGTAGATGAAACTATGGCTGACACCTATTTTGGCGCTATCCTGGTCAACGTGACCAGCATGGAACTATCCATTGTCAATCTCAAAACCGGCCAGCAAGTCGAGCACGTCACCTCGACCGTGGCCATCGGGGAGAACATCTATAACCACGAAGACATCGAACTACAGACCGTGGCGGACGCCGCGGAGGCCTTACGAGGTTTCCTTCAAGTCATCAAGGACTACGGCGTGACCCGCTACCAGGTCTGGGGTTCCCAGGCCCTCTCCTCGGCGCCCAACGCCGACTTCATCGCCGACCAACTCTACATCCGTACAGGCTTACGCTTACGGTGGATCTCATTGGGACGGGAATCCTTCGTCCTCAATGAGGCCATCGCGCTGAAGTTCCCCGCTTATAAGAAGCTGGTCAAGCACCACACCGCCATCATTGGCCTGAACTCCGGGAGCACCACGTTCTCCTTCTTCCACCACGCCCGCCTGTTGGCTTCCCACAACATGAAGCTGGGACCGACGCGGATCAAGGAAGTCTTACAGAACCTGCGGGCGACCGCCCCGAACCCCATCGCCGTACTGGACGACTATATCAACAGTAAAGTCGACGATTTCTACCGGTTCGTCCCCGACGAGTTGCAACAGGTCAATAACCAGGTCATCTTAATCGGGGCCACGCCGCTGAACAACTACTTCATCCCGCGGGGCAAGACCAGTTGTTCCCTGACGCTGCAGCAGTTCCACGACTTTACTGATGAGGCCTTAAACGCCTCGGACCAGTACCTGATGGAACGGCTCCAGTTGAACGAAGATACCGTGGGCTTGGTCTTACCGGAAGTCCTGTTGCTTCAGAAGTTATTCGCGACGGTCCACGCCGACCAGATTCACTTGGTCAGTCTCAACGTCTTAGATGGCTTGACCACGGAAACGGCGATTGACGCCGGCTACCTCAAGAAGGACTTCAACGACCAGATCATCGACGCCGCCCACGCTCTGGCGGCCCGCTACCGGGTCGAACCCCAGCACATGGCCCTAGTCGAGAAGTTCACGTTACACCTCTTCGATCAGCTCAAGGCCCTACACCACTTAAGTGCTCGGGACCGGTTACTCCTGCACGTCGCCGCCATCGTTCACGACATCGGCGGCTTCATCGACACCCACGAGCACTACCTGCACTCCGACTACATCCTCAAGCAATCGGAGCTGTTAGGTCTGACCAACCAAGAAATGCAGATCATCGCCGCGGTCTCACGCTACCATAGTTCGCGGACCCCGGGTGGTGAACTGGCCCGTTTCCGGCAACTCAGCGCGGACGAACGTCTGCGAATCGCGAAGCTGGCCGCCATCCTGCGGGTCGCTGACGCTCTCGACGACGCTCACCAGCAGACCATTGCCCGGATCTCCGTGTCCGTTCAACCCACACAGGTGGTCATCACCGCCTTTAGTGACGACGACCTCTCATTAGTCCGGTGGGCCTTCAACTACAAGGCCGATTTCTTCACCGACGTCTTTGGCTTACAACCCGTATTTAAACAAAGGAGGTTACATAAATGACCATCAACTTTAACGATCCCCAAAACTTTACTAACCGGGAACTCAGCTGGCTCGACTTCAACGCCCGGGTCTTAGAAGAAGCCCGGGATAAGGCCAACCCACTCCTAGAACGGGTCCGGTTCCTGGGTATCACGCAGAGTAACGTTGACGAATTCTTCATGGTTCGGGTCGCGTCACTGGCGAAACTTGCCGCCGTCAACTACCCTAAACCCGACGCTTCGGGGATGACGGCGGAGGAACAACTGCTCGCCGTCAACGCCAAGGCCCACGACCAGGTCATCAAGCAATACTCGACCTTAACGCGGATGTTACTGCCCTTACTGGCCAACTTAAACGTGCACCTCAAACCGATTGACCAGCTCACGGACAAGCAGCACGCCTTTATCGAAAACTACTTTAATAACGAGATCTCCCCGACCATCACGCCCATGGCCGTCGACAGTTCCCGGCCGTTCCCGTTCATCGGCAACAACACCCTCAACATCGCCCTGCGGCTGCACAAGAACGGTGATAAGCACGACAAGCGTTTCGCCACGGTCCAGGTTCCCGAGATCTTCCCACGGACCGTACGCCTACCGGGTGCCGACAATGAATTCGTGATGCTAGAAGATATCATCAAGACGTTCATCGGCAACCTCTTCATGGGCTACAAGGTCCAAGAGACCGCTAACTACCGGGTCATCCGGGACATGGACTTAGACGTGGCCGAAGAAGACACTTCCGACCTGTTGAAAGAAGTGGAACACCAACTCAAAAAACGGGAACACGGGGGCGCCGTTCGGCTAGAAGTCGAGAGCGGCATCTCCGCACCGCTACTCAAACGCCTGACCACGGCCATCAAGGTCCCGGCCTACGCCGTTTACAGCATTGGTGGGCCAATTGACCTGACCTTCCTTAGTAAGTGGACCAAGCAGATCAGCGGTCATGACGACCAGAAGTTCCCAGCCTTTAAGGGCGCCCCGGTGCCTGGAATGGGACGGGAAGATGACGTCTTCGCCACGATTCGTGACCACGACATCATCATGCAACACCCTTACGATTCCTTCGATGCCGTGACCGAGCTGATTCGGCAGGCTTCCCTAGACGATGAAGTCTTAGCCATCAAGATGACCCTCTACCGGGTCTCCGCAAACTCGCCCATCATCAAGTCCCTGGGGCAAGCCGCTCAGAACGGCAAACAGGTCACCGTACTGGTCGAAGTTAAAGCCCGGTTCGATGAAGAAAACAACGTCCACTGGGCCCAACAGCTCGAAAAGATGGGCTGTCACGTGATCTACGGGCTGATTGGCCTGAAGACCCACTGTAAGTTGACCCTGATCGTTCGGCGCGAACCGGACGGGATTCGGCGCTACATGCACATGGGAACCGGGAACTACAACGACGTGACCGCTCATTTCTACACCGACATGGGCTTGTTGACCACCAACACCGACATGGGGGTCGACGCTTCGAACATCTTCAACATGCTGTCGGGTTACTCGGAACCACCGTACTTCCACCAGTTGCACATCTCACCGGACGGGATTCGGGAGTTCATCAACGCTAAGCTGGACCAAGAAATCGCCAACGCTAAGGCTGGCAAGGAAGCCTGGGCGGAGATGAAGATGAATTCCCTCTCCGACTCTGCCATGATCGCCAAGATGTACGAGGCCTCGCACGCCGGGGTGAAGCTCCGGCTCATTGTCCGGGGAATCTGCTGCCTTAACGTGGGGATTCCGGGCATCAGTGAGAACATCACGGTCCACTCCATCGTGGGCCAGTACCTGGAACACAGCCGAATCTACGCCTTCGCCAACGGCGGCGACGAGCAACTGTACCTGGCCAGTGCCGACCTGATGACCCGGAACCTGAATCGCCGGGTCGAACTGCTCTTCCCGATTCTTAACGAAGCTCTCCGGCAACACGCCTTCGATATCTTCACCACCATGTGGCACGACAACGTCAAGACGCGGGTCTTACAAGCCGACCGGACCTTTACCCGTATCGACCGACGGGGCTTAGAGCCGCTGAACGCCCAGGAGACGTTCATGCGCCAGGCTGAACAGAAGAGTCACGCCCAACACGTGTCGACCGGTCATTTACCGGGAACACCGCACCAATTTCACCCCATGCTGAGTCCTAAGAACCAAGCGAAATCCACTCAAGATCGGGGGCCGCACGCATGAAGAATCTGGTCGTCATTGATTTAGGGTCTAATTCCGTCCGGATGACGGTAACTGAAATCGATGCTCACGGACACTTTAAGACGGTCCACGAACTCAAACGCTACGTGCGCTTATCCGAAAACATGGGTACCGAAAAGGTCCTTCAGGCGGCGTCCATTGACCGGACCATGGACGCCCTGACCGAATTCAAAGCCATCTACGACCCGTTAAAGAACCGTAAGATCATCGCGGTCGCCACGGCAGCGGTCCGTCTAGCCAAGAACCAAAAGGCGTTCTTAAAGCGCGTCAAGGAGGAACTCGACTTGACCCTGACCGTGATCTCCGGGGCCGCCGAAGCCCGCTACGATTACTTAGGCGTGGTCAACACCCTGCCCATGGTCAACGGCTTGATTGTCGACACGGGCGGTGGGTCGTCCGAACTGGTCTTGGTTCAAAACCAACAACTCAAGCACGTGGTCTCCATTCCACTGGGCTCAGTCACCCTCTCGCAGAACTACCTGGAAAGCGATAAGGTCGCGGCCGACTCGCTCTTCAGTGCCATGACCTTCGTCAACAACGTCTTCAACGACATCTGGTGGTTACGCGAAGCCACTAACCTGCCCATCATCGGGCTAGGGGGCGCAAACCGGACGCTCGCGAAGATCAACCGCCGGAAGAAGAACTTCCTCAACGTGGAAGACGTCCACGGCTATAAGCTCACAGCGGCAGACTGCTACGCCACCCTGACCAACCTGTTGGGCTTAGACCTAGCAGGCCGTAAGAAGGTCCCGGGGCTCTCTAAGGAACGGGCCGACATCATCATCGGGGGATTGATTCCCGTGATTCTCCTGATACGTCTGCTCGATTCTCAGCAGATCACCTTCTCCAACGCCGGGCTCCGCGACGGCATTCTCCACGACTACCTTAACCAGCTTGAAATGGTTGAAACTAAACAGGGATAGTTTTTTCCAAAATAAAAGAAGCACAGCGGCCCCTCGGTCGTTGTGCTTCTTTTGCGTTGGCTACTTACCCAATATGGTTTTCGTGTAAGATGGCCGCTACTTCTTCTTGTTGTTCCTTAGGCTTTTCCCATTCTTGGAACTCAGTGAAATCTTCGTCGGGCATGGTGTAATGCTCATTCACGTAGTCCTCGTACGCTTGAACGTGCGGCGTGTGCGCGATGTTTAGCTGCAAGATGCGCACTTCCTTGATTAGCCCCCGTTCGGCGGCCAACTCCGCCCGACCGTTCTGTACCATGTTACTGATTTCCATGTACTTAGTCCCGTCTAGTCGGGTAATCTCTTCAATTAAGGTAAACGTTTCGTGACTCTTCAATGCCGGTTCCCTCCTAGTTCGCGTTATCTAAATCATAGCACATCCCCCACACCCCGTTAACCGGAATGTTGCGTTCGCCTTACCGGTCAACGCCGGTGCCACATTTTGGGCAAAACAAAACCACTACCAGGGAATGGCAGTGGTCGGCATAAGAGAGAAAGAGAATTGATTAGAAGGTAATTATTAATACCTTACGAGTACTAATATACCTATAATTGTAAGCGCTGTCAACACCTTTCGCGAAAAAGTTTGGTTTTTTCGCAATTATTTCTGCAAATAACCGGTCCACTAAATCATTTTTTAGCTAACTGATTAGCCACCAACGCTAGTCGCCCAAGGGGTCTCCCGTTTTCACCCATTTCTAGTTCTCCCCTGATTTAGCCGACCATCTTATTGAAAATTTTTTTGGAAAACGCGAATTAGTCCTAAAATGGTCGCTTACCGGGCACCGATAAGTTCACAACACTAGGCACGACTTCAAGCCTCGCACGACCACGAGGTTTAAAACTCAGTCTTAACCTATGCCAAGAAAATGGCTCGGTTAACACCACCCTCACCGACTAGCCTCCACGACCAACAGGACCTCGTGGTCAGCACCTAACTACCAGTTATGCTCAATTGTAAGCCGTGAGGGTGCCCAGACAGGGCTCAGCCGTGAGATTATTCTTAGTTGGCGTTCCTCAGCCAGCTTAGAATAAGGCCCAGCTTCGAGACCGCTCTTTGGCTCGAAGTGGTGCCCACGGTGTTCCAGCCCTGTCTGGGCACCCGGTAAGGCGGATGGACTACACATCAAAAAAAGACCGTCGGGAGCCACCCGACGGTCGTCACCATTTAGTGTTGTAACCTTGTAACCAAATGAGAGATAGTCTCTGTAGTCAACCTCATGGGGTTCAATTCACTACAGCGGATCATTAAATGGTAAGTTAACCATACCATTAAAAATGATAGAAATCTATCTATTTTCTAATAAAGTTCTCATTATTTAACTGAATTCGTGGCGTTGGGGTCATGCAGCACCGTTTCGGGATGAATTAAATTCCCGGGATGCTGAACCACGTCGCCCAACGTATGGCCCGAAACGTTCACCAAGCAAGCCAGGACAAACACGATACCCACCACCGTGGTCAGGATCCGGTTCCCCAGACTCATCTTTTCGCTAATCACCGACCCATAGAATTCCTTCTTAACGGTCGCCGCCACGTTGGGCTGGTCCGGTTCGGCCTGTTGCCGTTCTTCCGTGACTTGTTTCTGGTAGGCGTCAATGTCAAAGGCCTTTTGGTTCTCCTTCATCTGCCGCTGGAACAGCTTCTTTTCCTTCTTGGTCTGCGCCTTGAACCACTTGGTGAAGGCCCGGTAGTGCTTGACCACGGTCTTGGTCTCGCCAATTTCCTTCAGGGTCCCATAATGGATCCAGGCAACCCGGTCACATAAGATTTCAATCTGCTTCAAGGAATGACTGACGAAGACGATGGTCTTGCCCTCTTCCTTGAATTCCGCAATCTTATCAACACACTTCTGGTAGAAGGTGTCATCCCCCACGGACAGGGCTTCATCAATGATCAAGATGTCCGGGTTCACGTGGACCGCAATCGAGAAGCCCAACCGGGACTTCATCCCGGAGGAGTAACTCTTGACCGGTTGATACAAGAAATCACCAATATCCGCAAAGGAGACGATGTCGTCCATCAACGCATCGATCTCGGGATTGGTCAGCCCCTGCATCAGTGCTTTTAACCGAATGTTCTCCAGCCCCGTCAGGTTGCCCCGTAAGCCGGCCCCAATCGCGATGATCGAGGTATCGCCCCGGACATCCACGACCCCGGTGGTCTGCGGGATGATTCCGGAAATGATGTTCGACAGCGTCGACTTCCCGGAACCGTTAACCCCAATCAGGCCCAAGGTCTCACCGGACTTGACCTCCAGTGAGATTCCCATTAGGGACCAGAAATGCGGCACCTTCGTGTTGCTCAACGAGAAAAATGAACGGAGTTTTTCGGACTGACTCTTGTACAGGTCGTATTCCTTCGTCACATTTTGGACTTTAATTTTGTAGGCATTATCCATTGAATTAAACTTCCTAACGCATTTTTTTAATATTTCCCGGTCCCAAAGGTACGGGACTTAATCTGTAGTATTATACCAGAAAAACCGGGTAAACGGAAAGGCTGACCCACGACTTAGGGTTTTCTTTAAGCCAACTAAAAATGGCGCCGCCCTCGCGTCGCCATTTTACCCCTACTTAGCTTAACGCCTTAGCGTCAACCCAGTAGTTGGTCGAATCACCTTTAAATTGAATTCGGTACCAAGTCGTCTGATACTTGGGCTTGGTGGCCTTCTGATTGACCGTCACCTTGGTGCCCACCTTAGCCTTAGCCGGCCATTTCAGCTGTACCTGGTTAAAGTGGGTCTTCTTAACATGGTTGTACAGGTGGTACTTGGCAAACTTCTTTCCCAGCTTCTTAGTCCCACTCGCCGCCGTATAGGCTGCGTAGTCGTAATCGGGACTAACTTTTTGGGTGGCCGACGCGACCCAGTACTTCTTGTCGCCGACCTTGATTCGGTACCAGGTACTGGCGACGCCATCTTGGGTCTTGACCGCCTGATTATCCGCCGTATAGGTCTGATTGGCGAGGTCCTTAAGGCTCCCCTGCGACTTGGCCAAGTACGTCGAATTATAGACGTGATCGTAGTAGCTACCCTTGGCTGTCGCACTCAGCTTGACCTTGGCTTGACCGCTGGTATAAGTCACCTTAGGCAAGGTTAAGGCCTTGGTGTAGACCCAATACTTTTTTGCGGATTTACTGGTACTGAAGCGGACGCGGTACCAAGTGGTCTTCTTGCCCGTCTCCGGGTTCTGCTTAACACCCCGCATGTCAAAGTAGACGGGTTGGCCCACGTAGGCGTGAACCTTGGTCCAAGCCGTCTTGGTGACCTTAGCCCAGGTGCCCTTGATGTGGTTGTACAGTCGGTAGCTGCGATACTTGGTCCCTAACCGGCCCATCTGGTTACCCGTGGCACCATGGTACTTCGCTTGGGCATAAACGGGCTGAGGCGTAACACTGTTACCATCGCTCGAATTTGAACTGGAACTGGCGCTGGAACTCGAACTGCTGGCTGCCGCATCGCCGTCTAGACTGCTCAGATTATACTGCGTAATCAACGCAATCAGACTCGCGCCATAGGTCGGCGCCGTGGCGTAAGTATTGGTCAACGCATTGGCCGCATCGGCATAGGTTGCCGCATTCTCGCGCCAAGTGCCACTATAAATGGTCGGATTGTAACTGGTTCCGTTCCGCAACAACTTCGCGTTATCGGTCATGGACGCCTTAGCGTTGGGATACTTCCGGAAGTTAGCATCCGTATAGTACAGCTGCCCGTTCGCGTCGTATTCGGACGTCTGCATGGTGACCGATTGGCCGTTATAACTCCCTTTGATACCAAAGTAGTTATTGGCTTGCAGCGTCAGCTGACTGGTTCCCCAGCCACTTTCCAACGCCGCCTGAGCCATCATGACCGATGGATAAAGTTTGTATTGATTGGCCACCGTTTGCACGGGGCTCTTCAATGAGGAAATAAAGTTCTGTGGGTTCGTGGTTGTCGCCGCATGACTCGTCAACCCTACCGCACTGCCGACACCCGCACTTACTACCAGCGCGGTAATCAGCCATCGTTTTGTTCGCATCATGATACCGGTTTCCCCCTTAAAATCGTTTCAGGTCAAGAATACCATAATTCGGTTAATTGGCGGGAGAAAACTTTAGTTCAGATGCCAGTTTTTAGGGCTGGTTAGTTCAACTTGCTAGCTGCGGCTTGATCCAAAATCACGTGGACGTTGGGGTGCGTTTGCAGGTAGCTGGCCGGCACGTCAGGCGTTACGGGGCCTTGGAGCATCGCCGCCACAGCATCCGCCTTGGCGGCACCATAAGCAACGATCAAAATCTGCTTGGCCTTTAAGATGGTCCCAATCCCCATCGAGTAGGCGTAACGGGGTACTTCGTCCTGGTTCTCAAAGAACCGGGCGTTGGCCGCAATCGTGGAAGCCGTCAATGCGACCTTGTGGGTGATAGAATCTGGCGCTGTGCCGGGTTCGTTAAACCCGATGTGCCCGTTTTGCCCTAAGCCCAAAAGCTGTAAGTCGATTGGGTTGGCCTTGATCAAGGCTTCGTAGAGTTGGGTCTCGTCTTCGGCATTGGGGTTCATCCCATCCGGTACAAAGGAGTGGGCGAACGGCTTCGCGTTGAAGAGGTGTTCTTGCATGAAGTAATGGTAACTTTGCGGATGGGTCGCCGGTAACCCCACGTATTCATCCAAGTTAATCGACGTGAGGTGGCTAAAGTCCAGCTCGCTCGCAGTCAACTCGTCGTAAATCGTGACGGGCGTACTCCCCGTGGCCAGGCCGAGTACTTGCGCGCCATGCTCTAGCGCATCCTGAAAGACTTTGAATCCGGCTAATCCCCCGGCCGTTTGATCACGAACAACTTGAACGTGGATATTCTGCTTAACTTGTTGCATCATCAAAACTCCTTCTCTTCTCAATGGTATAGCCCAATTATAAACG
This sequence comes from Levilactobacillus namurensis, assembly GCF_032197885.1. NCBI lineage: Bacteria > Bacillati > Bacillota > Bacilli > Lactobacillales > Lactobacillaceae > Levilactobacillus > Levilactobacillus namurensis. The sequence continues at coordinate 1,990,884 of NZ_CP134159.1, forward strand.
CTCTAGACCAATTTTGCAAGAATTTCGCCCATACCAAAAAGAGCCACTAGGGCTCTGGTTAGTCATCATTTTTACTATAGTCTCAGGCCTGAGTTGCCTGCTGGGCCGCTTCCTGAGCCGCCAACTGGGTCTTGGCATCGGCGACCACTTTCTGGATGGCCGGTAAATCCGCGGTCTTAAAGTAGGTCTGAACGTCGGTCTTCGCCGTCGCGGGCCGTCTTAACGTTGGGAACTTCAGGAACGTCTTGCCAACCTTCAGTTTGAAGCGCTGACTCTTGACCTTCCGGGCCCCAATCGTCCGGTACCCTGCCGCAGTCTTCTTGGAAACGTAGAGTTGGGTCTTCTTACTCTTCTTGCTCAAAAATAACTTGCCGTTTACGCGCCAAGCCTTCACCACTTTGCCTTGCTGGTTCTGCACGACCCCCATGACCGTATACTTGGTCACGATGATCCGCTGTACCTGCTGGCCCCCGTTCAACGGCGTAATCCAATCTCCCCGTAAGTTCGTAGGCGTCGTGGTGTAATGACGCGCTGCGGCCGCTGGGGTGGCTTGTCCCGTCCACAAAAGCATCCCCGCCACTAACGCAACGAGTCCTAACATGATCCGTTCAAAATGTCTCATTTTGCGCATCCCCCTTTACGCCCCATTATACGCGTTAATTGACCCACTTTGTAATTTAGGGCTCACACAACCTCAGTCTCCCGTAAAGTCCACTATCTAAACTGATGGCAGAGTATTTCAACAAAATAAAAAGACGGTGCCTTAGACACCGTCTCCCTTATTTCCGTCGATCGCCACGTCGGTCGGCGCTTAATGCGTTCTGTTGTTTCCGGAACTTTTCGAAAGTCGCATCCCGCTGTTTCTGGTTCTTCCGGGAATTTTCTCGTTTAGTATATTTCATGCTTTCGTCGCCTCCCTTTCCGTTGTGTTATGCAAATACTATATAACGAAACGCGGCTGGACGCAAGATTTACGTTCGCCCGTTCCTCCGTTAGACACCCCAATCAACCACATCCCTAGGCCTAAAAAAACGGCTGAGCCCCGTGGCCCAACCGTTTCTTCATTTCACATTATTCAACCGTAACACTCTTGGCCAAGTTCCGGGGCTTATCCACGTCCAAGCCCTTGTTCAAGCTGGTGTAGTAAGCCAGTAACTGAGCAGGCACCACACTCAAGAGTGGCATCAACATCTCGTCAACGTCAGGCAGTACTAGGTTGTCACCTTCGATGGCTAACCCCTGCCGGGCGATGGTCATGGTGTTCGCACCCCGCGCCATGGTCTCTTGCAAGTTGCTCCGCGTCAGGCCAGCCGTCTTGGCTTGCGTGATGAACCCGATCACTGGTGTACCGTCCTCAATCAAGGCAATCGTTCCGTGCTTCAGTTCACCAGAAGCGAACCCTTCAGCTTGGACGTAGGAGATTTCCTTGAGCTTCAACGCCGCTTCCAACGAAACCGCGTGGTCGATTCCCCGGCCAATGTAGAAGGCCTTCGGTGACTTCATCAGGTAGTCGTTCGCCAACGCTTCAATCGTGGCCTTTTCGTCCACGATCGCCTGCATTCCCGTTGCGACTAAGCCCAACTGTTGCCGAACGTTGAAGTTCTGGGCAATGATTTGGCCGTTAACTTCACCTAACGCCTTAGCCAGGATGGCTTCCAGCGCAATCTGCGCCGTGTAAGCCTTGGTCGAAGCCACGGCGATTTCTGGGCCGGCGTGCAACAGCAGCGTGTAGCTCGCTTCCCGGGACAACGTTGAGTTCTGGACGTTGGTAATCGTCAGACTTGGGTAACCCGCGTCGTTAACGTTGACCAGCACTTCTCGACTATCCGCAGTTTCCCCGGACTGCGTCAAGAAGATGAAGAATGGCTTATCGGACAGCATAGGTTGTTCGTAAGCGAGTTCGGAAGAAACGTGTACTTCCGTTGGGATGTGGGCTAAGCGTTCAAAGAGCCGCTTCCCAATCAAGCCGGCGTGGTAACTGGTCCCGGCACCCACAATGTACAACCGGTCAGCCGCCTGCATGGCCTTGATCAGCTTGTCGTCGATTTGTGGTTCACCGTGTTCGGACAGGTAAGTCTGGGCCAACTTCCGCATCACGTTAGGTTGTTCGTCAACTTCCTTCAGCATGTAGAAAGGATAGGTTCCCTTGTCCGTCTCGTCAGCATTCATGTCGACGTGGTATGGCTTCCGTTCAACGGTCTTGCCGGCCGCATCCTGGATGTGCACCGTGTCTGGCGTGACCGTCACCACTTCACCGTCCATGATTTCTAAGAAGTCATGGGTTTCCCGTAACATCGCCATGGCATCGGAGCAGACCACGTTAAAACCGTCAGCGACCCCGATCAGTAAAGGACTCTTGTTCTTGGCTACGAACAGCGTGTCGGGTTGTTCCCGGTCCATCAGTAAGAAAGCGTATGAGCCTTCCAACAGGCCCAACGCCTTTAAGAAGGCCGCCTTGGCGTCCAAGTGGTCTTCTACGGCGAACTTGTCAATCAATTGAACCACGACTTCGGTATCCGTTTGGCTCTTAAAAGGTACGTCGCTTAAGTATTGCGCTTTGATTTCTTGGAAGTTATCGATTACACCGTTGTGCACCAAGTAGAAGCGGTCGTCGTTCGAAAAGTGCGGGTGTGCATTGTCCACACTCACCACACCGTGCGTCGCCCACCGCGTATGGCCGATCCCCGTGGATCCGTGAACGTCCGGCGTGATCTTTTCGCGTAATTGCGAGATCCGGCCCTTGGTCTTGACCAAGTAGTCGTTGCCCTTCTGATCGTTCACGTAGATTCCAGCAGAGTCATAGCCCCGGTACTCCAACTTTTGGAGACCTTCCACTAAGATTTTAACGGCATTATCGTTTCCCGTAACCCCAACAATTCCACACATAATTCGTCTTCCTTTGCTCGACCGGTTTCTGAAAAACAGGCGGTCGGATTAATTTAGTAGGTCAATGAACGAGCTTTCATGAAAATTGGTATAGACTGAAACAATCTGAAAGCTATTCCTGAATGACTATACTTTACAGCCTTCCAGCAGGGTTGTCAATTAATAAAAGCTAAAATGGTATATCAGGCTTTTAATATTTACTTAAGACCACTGAAAATTCTGGGCATCCCGCGTTTTGTGCCTTGCCCCTCGCTTAACCGTTCAGACGACAAATCAGCCCGCAGAAGACGACCTCCTGCGGGCTGACTCACGATGCATGATACTGTTTTATCGATGTTAGTCGATACCGACTTCGGCCCGAACTACATCCGCGATACGTTCTACGTAGGTCGCAACGGCCTCTTCGGTTGGGGCTTCCGCCATCACCCGTAATAGGGGTTCCGTCCCGGAAGGCCGAACTAAGATGCGACCATCACCGTTCATTTCTTTTTCAACCGTGGCGATCATGGCCTGAACTTGCGGGTTGTTCAATGCCGCTTGCTTATCGGCCACCTTCACGTTGACTAACTTCTGAGGATAAGTCGTCACATCCGCTGCCAGCTCGGACAGCTTCTTGCCCGTTGCCTTCAGGACATGCAACAGCTGCAGGCTGGTCAATAGACCATCACCCGTGGTGTTGAAGTCTAAGAAGACCACATGGCCGGACTGCTCGCCCCCCAAGTTATACCCGGACTTCAGCATTTCTTCGACCACGTACCGGTCTCCGACCTTGGTCTTCACGGACTTCAAGCCATGGGCTTCCATGGCCTTATACATCCCCAGATTACTCATCACCGTGGTGACGATGGTGTCCTTCTTCAACCGGCCGTGCTCCGCCATGTACTTCCCACAGATGTACATGATCTTATCCCCGTCGACCAAGTTTCCTTGTTCGTCGACCGCAATACACCGGTCACCGTCACCGTCGAAGGCCAGCCCGATTTGGGCACCCTTTTCGACCACGAACTTCTGTAAGTTCTCGGGGTGCGTTGAGCCGACTTGGTCGTTGATGTTGACGCCATTAGGGGACGTCGCCATGGTATCGAAGTCCAGGTCGAAGTCCGCGTATAACCGGGAGACCAATCCGCTGGTGGCTCCATTTGCGGAATCGACAGCGATGTGCAGGCCACTCAGCTCATCGGAAATGGTTTGTTCCAAGAACTGGATGTACTTTTGGCTGCCTTCGGAGTAGTCCTCCACAACGCCTAAACCATCCGTAGAAGGCCGTGGGAGGTCGTCTTGTGGCGCATCCAATAAGGCTTCGATCTCTTCTTCCATCTGGTCGGACAGCTTGAAGCCATCGTTACCGAAGTACTTGATTCCGTTGTATTCGGAGGGGTTGTGGGAGGCCGTGATCATGACCCCAGCTGCTGCCCCCTGCGTCCGAACCAAGTACGCAACGGCTGGCGTGGTAATCACGCCTAACCGCAGAACTTCGATCCCTACGGACAGTAAACCCGCTACCAAGGCGTTCTCCAGCAATTGACCGGAGATTCGCGTGTCCCGGGCTACTAAGACCTGGGGATGCTTATTTTCGCTATCGGCGTGCTGGGTCAAGACGTAACCGCCAAACCGGCCGACTTTAAACGCTAACTCGGGCGTCAAATCTTGGTTTGCGACTCCCCGGACACCATCAGTTCCAAAATATTTCATGACAAAAACTCCTCATTTCTCAAGATTAACTTCTCTATTTCTGACTGGCCTTGACCGTGACTTTAATGGTGGCGGGATCAAACGCCGTCACATCATTATCGTTGGTATCTAAGGTCACGGTCTTAGTCGCCTGGCGCTTCACATCACTCACATCCACATCGACTTGGCAATTATCCAACGCCTTTAATTGCGCCGAACTGCCAAAGGCCTTCACGGAAGTCGTGCTGCTACTTAGTTTATACGTCTTTCCGGACGCGCCGTTCTTGGCGTTTAGCTTCACATCAACTTTCTTGCTGGCACCCTTGGACGTAATCGGCAAGTTCACCGTCGTGGTCGACGGCGTCAAAATCACGTTGACCGTCTTCCCACTCTTGTCCAGCGCCTCGATTACCGCCTGACTATTCAGCGTCTTCTTGGTATTCTGTGGGACCGACAACTGGGCAATGACTTGGCTGACCCGTGCGATTTCGTTGGCCGCCCCGGTCGCCTTCACGCTGGTCACATCCGTGGTAGGTTTTCCAGCCGTGTAGCCCGCCGCAATGTTTTGCTGGTTAAAGCGCACTTTGACGGGGAACGAGACCGTCCGGCGGGGTTCAATATCCACCGTGATCTTTTCCGGACTAATCGTGGATTGAATCTCGCGATTGAGCCCCTCCTGATGCAGGGTCACCCGATGCTTCCCCGTTCCTAAGTCGCTCAGGCTGGCATAGACTTTAAAATTCTGGGTATTGGCCGTCGTCGTAACTAACGCCAACGGGCCCTTCAACGTCACCTTGACCCGTTCCGGGTAGCCGGTCACAAAGTACTTATTACTATTCACGTTTAACTGTAACGGCACCGAGACCGTGACCGTCTTGGTCGCCGTCAACGAGGTCTTCCCCGAGTTCGTCGCCTGTTGGCCACTGGACGACTGGGTACTGTTCACGTATAAGAACAGCAGGACAGCCAAAATCAGCGCGAGAATCCGGTAGACCCAGGTGGTATAGTGCTCATTCCTCATTACCTGCGCCCCCTATGAATGCGTTGATCGATCCAATCCAACGCGGTCTCTAAAATGTTATGGTTCGTCGCAGCCTCTTCGTTCACTAATTCGTGCCGCAAGAACTTCAGGTAATCTTCCTGCGTCAATCCCCGTAACAGTTCATTGTTCTTGGTGATGGATACTTCACCGGTCTCTTCGGAGATCACGATGGTCAACGCATCGGTCACTTCCGAGATCCCCACGGCTGCCCGGTGACGGGTTCCCAATTCCTTGGGAATCAAGTTGCTTTCGGACAACGGCAGGTACGCCGCAGCCACGGCAATACGGTTGTTGCGAATGATGACCGCACCGTCGTGCAAGGGTGTGTTGGGGATGAAAATATTGATCAGTAATTCACCCGTCAACTCGGCGTCCAACGTGATGCCCGTCTCGATGTAGTCTTCCAGTCCCGTGTCCTGCTGAATGGTCATTAACGCCCCAATCCGGCGTTTGGACATGTACTGGATGGCTTTATCCAGACCAGCAATCATCTTGTTAGCGGCCTCATTTTCATGCCGCATACGCACGAATAACGAGCCCCGGCCTAAATGTTCCAGGCCCCGACGAATTTCGGGCTGGAAAATGATGATGACCGCAATGACACCCCAATTAATCACTTGGTCCATCAACCAAGCCACCGTATTCAAGCCAAAGTAACTACTCAGAACCTTGACCACCAGGATCAAAATGACACCCCGGAAGAGTTGGATGGCTTTGGTCCCCCGCAACATCACAATCAGTTCGTAAATCACGAACCAGACCACGAGGATGTCCAGAATGTTGACCAAATTTCCTAACGTTAGGAGATTTTCCCAATTTAGGTTCATTTTTTCCCCTCCAAATCGAATTCAAATTTCATTATATCACGGCCCCTATCTTTCCGCCTTAATTCTCCCCAATGCCACCAAATTCTTGCGAATCTCGTCCTAAATTTGCATAATTTCTTAAGACCGCGCAAAGTTTCCTAGCCCCTTAAAGTTTTCTGGTAAGATAGAGAGCGTATTCTAAGAATTGCCACCTTATTCGCTGTAAAATAGAGAAGAGGTGAGCAATGAACTCACGGGAAAGGACGGTGATGGTCATGAATCAGCGCGCACGATGGGAAATTCGGGGGGTCTTTGCCCTGTGGTTGGGCTTCCTGTTCTTCCGCGTCCACGACCCGTTCTCCTTCCTGCTGCTGAATACCTTTCTGGGGTACCTCCCCATTGAGCTGAGCTTCCACCTGGGGGCCCACCGCCCCAAAGCGGTCTGGTTCTTCTGGCCCCTGGTCATCATCTGGCTGCTGTTCTATCCGAACGCCCCCTACCTGCTGACCGACTTGTTCCACTTATCGCTGCTGAACCCTTACGCCGCTAGCGGCCTGCTCCGGGTCACACCGCATATCTGGATCTACTTCACCTACATGATGCTCAGTGCCCTAGGATGCGCCTTTTTAGGCTTCTGGAGCCTGAATTACGTCAGCGAAAGCATCGCTCAGCGCATCGCCCGAGGTAACGGTCTGGTTCGCTTACTGGTGGTTCTGACGTTGACCGTACTATCGTCTATCGGTGTCTACATCGGTCGCTTCTTACGGATTCACACCATCTACTTATTCCTGAATCCGGAGCAATTCATTCAGCCATTATTGACCATGTGGACCTACCACCTCTGGATCTTTGTTCTCCTGATGACGGTCCTCCAGCTCTTCTGTTACTGGATCTTGCACCTAATCATGACTGCGCGCAATACCACCAACGACTAATCTTTCCAAAACAAACGGAGCCCGGGATACCAATCTCAGGCTCCGTTTTTCTACGTCTCAAACAATACGATACTGTGACTTATCATCCGCCTTACCGGTTGGTCCTGAAGAGGCTGGAGTGTGGTGGGCACGACGTAAGCCCTAAAAATCCCAGATCTTCAAGTTTGGCCTTTGGGTAAGCCAGCACAAAACGCTAACTAACCCAAACGACACCACTGAGCCTCTTCAGGCCCAACCTCACGGCTAAATTGAATGTACCAAATATAGTGTTTCTTGACGCTTGAAATTGGAAATATCACCAGGTGGGACTGTTAAAATCAGATGATAACGTGTAAACCTGATTGGACCTCGAGTTCGCAGTATGCGTCATCATACACTTGCTTGGTTTATGCTATGAATGCAAGCGATTGACGGTCTAATTTATGTAAACGATCACTGTGAGCTTATCCTGTTTAGAACGTGTCTTTTAACTGATCATAGTCGTCACCAATATGAGTGGGGGCCACGGCCTGTTAGCATATCTCGTGTGCCGATTATAGTTAACACGACTGTAAGCCGAGGGGACGGACAATCATCACCACGGTATTGTTTTAAGACTGGTTCTAATAAAGCGATGCGACTGTTCAATCTTCAGTGCCACATAGGCCACGGCAACTCAAAAAAGCTCGGTAAAACCGTTGGGGTTTTACCGAGCTTTGCTTTGTCATTTTAAGGACTACTCGCCCTCGTCGTTATTCATGGACATCACCAGCACGTTTTCCGCGTAATTGACGTATTGCCGAAGATGCGTCGCCATAGTCCACGAGATGTTGCCCGCTTCCAAGAGCGATTGAATCCCCGCCCGTTCGGCACTTAACGCCCGAATCCGCAGCTTGTTGAACTGCCGCTGGTACTCGTCCTCGTGGGACGGTCCCGCGGCCGCTTTAGCCCGCTCGATTCGATTCCGGTAATGCACGATCAGGTGGTAGATGGCCTGGTTATCGAACTGGGTCTCATCTACGTCTTCTCTGGCTAGATACTGCGACAGTGCCTTAATGGCCGCCTTCGACGTCTCCCGTTCTACTAGGTTGCCTTCCGCGTGGAGCCGGTCCGTATCTTCCGAATGCAACCAGTACGCCGTATTCCGGAACAGGTGCTTAAAGAATTGAATCCAGTACCGCATCACACTGGGCAACGTTCGGCCAGTCGCCTGCGTTAGCCGGCTCTCTAACCGTTCAATCCTCCGCACCGCCCCAACGTAGCTGGTCTGGGTAATCTGTTCATTCTTGCGCATCGCCTTTAACGCCACGCGCTCACCATCAATAGCAACTTGCCGGAGCTGTAATTCGTCACTCAAGACCTTTTGCATGGTGGCATCCGCCCGGTAGTTCATCTCGAGCCGCCGAATCACAAACTGGTAATCCAAGATCAAGTCGTAGGCCGCCCGCTGATTAATGGGCCGCCGTAACTCCTCAATCTTAGAAATCGCTAGCCGCATGATGTAGGCCCGGGCTTCGTCTTCACTGATCTGCCGCACGCCATCATCCAGGTCGTCAAAATCATCATCTTCGTCCGCCAAGTCCAGATCGTCGTTAAGGTCATCACTGACACTCGCCCGCGTCTGAAGGGGCTGACTGGAACTCGAAATCAACGGTAACGTGACCGTTGCCGCGACCAGACTAATGATGATCACTCCGGAGGCCACGAACAACATCAACGACCGGGTCGGGAACCCCGCCCCGCTCGCGATGGTCAACGGTACCGAGAGAACCCCGGCCATGGTCACGGCTCCCCGAACCCCGGAGAGTCCCGATAGGATGGCGGTACGGAAACTAGGCCGGTCGGCGTTACGATCCCGCAGACGTTTAACCAGCACGTAACCATAGGTCCAGACCGTCCGAATCCCCAGGATGACCACCCAGGTGCCGACCGCAAACAGGAAGGCTTCGCCAGTGTTGAACTGGCCGCCCTTGATGACTTGCGAGGTCGCTACGGGCAATTCGATTCCCAGAATCACGAACACGATTCCGTTCAACGAATAGATAATAATATCCCAAACTTTTTCCGTCACCAGCTTTAATTCTGGTGAATCTTCGACCACTTGGCTCTCCCGAGCATGGTATAAGACTCCCGCCGTGACCACCGCAATCACCCCAGATGCATGGGTGATTTCTTCGGTCACCAGATAAACCACGAATGGCGTGGCCAACTGCAGCACCGTGTTAAAGACCACGTCGTCGATGCCTTGCCGGCGTAACACGTCCATCAATAACTGGATGGCGGTCATCATAATCAGGCCGGCTAAGAATCCGACAATACTGATATAGAAGAAGTCACCGACCGCGGTCCCCATGGAGAAGGCCCCGGTCACGGTCGCCGCAATTGCGTATTTAAAGGCAATCAGGCCACTGGCATCGTTGATCAGGCTTTCCCCGCTGACCAGGTGCATCAGGCTCTCCGGTAACTTAGCTTGCTTGGAGATCGACTGCACCGCCACCGGGTCGGTGGGTGAAAGAATGGCTGCCAGCGCAAAGGCCACGGTCAACGGCATCTTAGGAATCAACCAGTAGATCAAGTAGCCCCCTAAGATGGTGGTCAAGAAGACTAGCCAAATTGCGTTGGCAAAAATCGGCCCCCGCAGACGCCATAATTCGCGTCGTGGGAAGCGGCGCCCATCGTTATACAACAAGGGCGCAATAAATAAGAGTAAAAACCAGTCAGTTTCCAACTGAATCTGAAAATGCCAAGTCAGAGCCACAATCAGGCCCAGGGCAATCTGAATCAGACTGACTGGAATAAACGTGAGGTAGTGACTGATGATATTGGATAGGAGGACTAACACAATCAGTAAAATCACTGCTTCAACTATGGGCAAATGAGGTCCCCCCTTCTGAGACTATGCCTGTGGGTCTTCACCAATGATCCGAACTTCGGTCTCCAAGTGCACCTGGTTCTTCTCCCAGATGACAGCTTGAATATGGTGAATCAAGTCTAAATAATCCGTTGCGGTCGCGTGGTCGATGTTCACGATGAACCCAGCATGCTTGGTCGACACCTGCGCGCCGCCCCACTTCAAGCCCTGTAAACCGGCCTCTTGAATCAGCTGACCGGTATAGTGGCCCGTTGGTCGTTTGAAGACACTGCCACAAGACGGTAACTCCAAGGGCTGCTTGGCCGCTCGCCGTGCATTCAACTCGTCCATTTGGGCTTGAATCGCCGGTTTCTCACCCGGCGTTAGGGTAAAGGTCGCCGCCAGGACGATGTCGTGGTAATCCTGCACGGAACTGTGCCGGTACCCGAAGTCCATCTCCGCTAACGACAGCGTGCGAATCTCACCCTGCGGCGTCAAGACTTCGACGGAAGTGGCTACGTTGCTGATCTCGCCACCGTAGGCTCCCGCGTTCATGAAGACGGCTCCGCCAACGCTGCCGGGAATCCCGGCAGCCCATTCGAAACCGCTCAAGGCGTTGGCCTGAGCAACCTGAGTCGCCTTGATCAAGGCCGCCCCCGCCGCTGCCGTCACCGTGTGGTGGGTGGCATCGGCGGTGATCTGATCCATCTTGGTCAGAATCATGACCAAGCCACGAATCCCGCCATCCTTCACGATCAGGTTACTGGCGTTCCCAATGACCGTTACGGGTAACTGTTCCTGGTTTGCGTACGCTAACAGGGACTTAGTTTCTTGAATGTTAGTCGGGAAGGCCAGGTAATCGGCCGGCCCGCCGGTTTTCGTGTGGGTGTAGTGCGCCAAGGGCTCATGGCGCAAAATTTCAATTGCTGGAAAAACTGTTGCAAGATCTTCTGCCATCATAATTGTTCGTATCCCTTCGTTTCACCAAAATTCCGCCCGTTAGACCAACTCTCAGGCCGAACGTGGTTGACACTCATAGAACCATTTTATCATGAATTCCCGTCAAACAACACGTTGAAGGCCCCGAAAGCGGTCACCTCCCATTTTCTGGTATACTAGGAACTGTCCAGAACCAACCAATAGTGGTAACCATCGCCTTACCGGACGGCCAGCCAGGGCTGGAACGCAGTGGGCACCACTTCGAGCCAAAGAGCGGTCTCGAAGCTGGACCTTTGACTAGGGCAGCTGAGAAACGCTCCCCAAGTCAAATTTCACTGCTGATCCCTGGCTGACCGTCCTCACGGCTAATACTTACGGGTAATTGCACTTTGCACCGGCGGTTCGGTGCACCAACGTGAGGCCCCGGTAGCCGATAGGGCCCAGCCGGTGAAATTAGCGTTAGCCGAGTGGTCTTCTCGGCTTAGGCTAAGGCCGAGCTTTAAGACGGGCGGGTTTTGCGCGGCTTAAAGTCGTGCCCACTGGCGTCACGGCCCTGCCAATCGGCTACCGGGGCCGGATTCACCCGACAATGTTGTTTCTGGGCAGATTCCTAAGGATTCTTTGGAGGTGCTTTTGTTGAAATTTATTTCTTGGAATGTGAATGGTCTGCGGGCCATTGTGAAAAAGGGATTTGTAGATACTTTTCAGGACTTGGATGCCGACTTCTTCGGGGTGCAAGAAACCAAACTGCAAGCGGGCCAGATTGACCTGGACCTGCCGGGCTACTATCAATATTGGAACTACGCCGAACGTAAGGGGTACTCCGGGACGGCGCTGTTCACCAAGCACAAGCCCCTGAGTGTCCACTACGGCATCGACGCCCCCGATTTCGACCACGAAGGCCGGGCAATCACCCTCGAGTATCCGGACTTCTACCTGTTGACCTGCTACACCCCTAATTCGGGAACTAAGCTCAAACGCCTAGATTTCCGCATGGGCTGGGAAACGGCCTTTCTCGCTTACATCAACCAACTGAACGCGCAAAAGCCCGTGATTTTCTGCGGTGACCTCAACGTGGCCCACCAAGAGATCGACCTGAAGAATCCTAAATCCAATCACCATAACGCCGGGTTCTCCGATGACGAACGTCACAAGTTCACCCACCTGCTAAGCAACGGGTATACCGACACGTTCCGGTACTTCTACCCCGACGTGACTGGTCACTATTCCTGGTGGAGCTACCGGTTCCACGCCCGGGACAATAACGCTGGATGGCGCATCGATTACTTCATCACCAGCGATCGCTTGCAATCTCAGTTAAAAGACGCTAAAATTCTAGACCAAGTCATGGGATCTGATCATTGTCCCGTAGAACTGGTGATCGACGGGCTCACCGTCTAATTTTTCACTGAAAGGAAGCACGCCACGTGAATTTTGTTGCCATGGATTTTGAAACAGCTAACGGTAAACGCTACAGTGCTTGTTCACTTGCCTTGACCATCGTCCGCGACAGCCAAGTCGTCGATGAATTCTACTCACTGATCAAGCCCGATACGGACTTCTTCTGGCGTAACGTGCAGATTCACGGGATCCACCAAGCCGACGTTGCCAACGCCCCCACCTTTCCAGAAGTCTGGGAGCACGTGGCACCGTTCTTCCAACGGGACCGGTTGGTGATTGCCCACAACGCCCCCTTCGATAACGGGGTGCTGCGGAGCAGTCTCGAACACTACCACCTGCCCTCCGCACGGTACCTGACCCTCGACACGGTCAAGACCAGTCGGAAGTTCTTCCCTGAATTTCCCAATCACAAGCTAGATACGGTCTGCAACGAACTGGACATCGACCTACACCATCACCACAACGCGCTCGACGATAGTCTGGCCTGTGCCAACATTCTCCTCTACCAGGCGAACCACTTCGGCACCCAACCGCTTAAGTCGTTCGTTAAGGTGACCGCCTAGGCACCCCATTCAATTGAACAGTCAAATACCCTCGCCAGTACACCTGACGAGGGTATTTTTATGGTCATTTTGACGTATTATCGGTATCCGTTAACGGGAAGACCATTTCTACAGCCGTTACCGGCTTTCCCGCGTCATCCCGCACGGTTTCGGGCGGCGTACTGGTCCGGACAAAGCCCATCTTTTGATACAGTCGCATGGCCGCGACGTTGCGCGTCTGTACGATCAATCCAATGGCCTCTAGCGAACTCGCCGTCTGTGCCCAGTACAGAGCTTCATCCACCAGCGCCGTCCCAATACCTTGGTGCCAGTAGGCTTTCTTCACGGCCAGGCCTAACTCCCCCACGTTGCCCTGAGGGGTCGAGGCAATCGACAGGACCCCAATCAGTTGGGAGCCCAAGCTCGCCACCAGTAGCAGGTGGGACGTTGACCGTTCGATCTGGGCCAACTGGTCCGCTTCTTGAACGGCGCTCATGGGATCATCCGCATCCGCTAACGTGAAGGTATCGCTCTCTTGTTGCAGGCGTTCTAGTAACTTTAAGAGTGGCCCGGCATCGGCCGCTTCGGGCAACCGAATCGCTACTTCATCGTTTTCACTCATCTGGATCCGCCTCCACCTGCCGAACCAACGCTTCAAAGTGCGCGCCGTGCGGTTCAAACGTCAACGTTCGCTGATTTTCGCCCGCCGCGTCGTCACGCTTGAAGACGATTCTTAAATACTCGCTGGGCAGTTCATCCGCAATAAACTGCGACCACTCGATGACGTTGACCCCGTCACCGTTGAAGTACTCTTCTAAGCCCAGCTCATCCCCACTGCCGTCTTCCAAGCGGTAAACATCCATATGGTAGAGCGGTAACCGACCGCCTTGATATTCGCGAATAATGGTAAAGGTCGGGCTCTTGACGTTCCGTTGAATGCCGAGTCCCGCCGCAAGCCCTTTGGTAAACGTGGTCTTGCCGGCACCTAAATCGCCATCGAGGAGAATAACGTCGCGGGGTTGCAGTCCCGGTGCGAGTTGCCGCCCCAGCGCCATGGTCTTCTCAGGACTAGTAACCGTGATTTCTAACATATGATGACCCCTTTTATCTCACAGATTTGTCTCCTTACAAATAATACCCGGATTAACGCCGAAGCGCAATCCGGGTATCTTACCGGTTAGGGTTTATGTCATTAAGCTAATGATTGAGCCGCCGTAATGATGGCGACCTTGTATACGTCCTCTTCGTTGCATCCCCGCGATAAGTCAGAGACAGGCTTGTTCAGACCTTGCAGGATCGGGCCAATGGCTTCAAAGCCACCGAAGCGTTGGGCAATCTTGTAGCCAATGTTCCCCGATTGTAATTCAGGGAAGACAAAGACGTTGGCGTGACCGGCAACCTTTGAACCAGGAGCCTTTTGGGCCGCAACGGTTGGCACGAAGGCTGCATCAAATTGCAGTTCGCCATCAATTGGCAGTTCTGGTGCTGCTTCTTGGGCTAACTTCGTGGCTTCCTGGACCTTGGTGACCATGTCCCCTTTAGCGGAACCCTTAGTGGAGAAGCTCAACAGAGCGACCTTAGGGTCAATGTCGAAGACTTTGGCCGTATGTGCACTCTCTACGGCTACTTCTGCCATGCCAGGGGCATCCAGTTCAATGTTGATGGCGCAGTCCGCGAAGACGAACCGTTGGTCACCCTTTTGCATGATGAAGGCTCCAGAAATCCGCCGAACACCAGGCTTAGTCTTGATAATCTGCAGGGCTGGCCGAACCGTGTCCCCAGTTGGGTGGACCGCTCCGGAAACCATCCCGTCAGCCTGGTCCATGTAGACCATCATGGTCCCGACGTAATTCGGGTCCTTCAGCATCTCTTTGGCTTGTTCCGGCGTGTTCTTGCCCTTCCGCCGTTCTACTAAGGCGTCCAGCATGGCCTGGTGTTGGTCAGCTGGTAAGTTCTCAGGGTCCAAGAGCGTCAGCGGCTTAAGGTCGATGTTATTGGCCTGGGCTGTCGCGTCGATTTCGCTTTGCTTCCCTAAGACGATGGCTTTGATCAGCCCGTCACTGGCCAGACGGCTAGCCGCCCCCAGTACCCGTGCGTCTTCGCCTTCTGGAAAGACGATGGTTTTATGTTGTCCCGTAATTTTCTGCTTAAGACTATCAAAAAGCTCCATAGATGATGACCTCCATAAAATATCCTACGAATCAATTCTCTTCTGCTTGTGTCGAATGGGTATCCGGCCCCGTCGTATCGACCGTCACCTGTGCCGGTAACTGCCAATCGATGGGGGTCTCGCCTAATGATGTTAATGCGATGTTGGTTTTGGAAAACGGCTTTGATCCGAAGAACCCCCGGTAAGCGGATAACGGACTCGGATGTGGTGATTGCAAGACAATGTTGGTCTTGGTATCAATCAGACTGATCTTCGAGCGAGCCGCTGCCCCCCAGAGGATAAAGACCACTGGTTCGGGTCGTTCGGATAGCTTCGAGATGGCCGCGTCGGTCAAACGCTCCCAGCCATGTCCCTTATGGGAAAAGGCGGCACCATCCCGCACCGTCAGGATCGAGTTCAGGAGCAAGACGCCCTGGTCGGCCCACTTCTTCAGGTAACCGTGGTTAACGGGCGTACAGCCCACATCATCCTGCAGTTCCTTGTAGATATTCTGTAACGATGGTGGCACCGCGGTCCCCGGCAACACAGAAAAGCTGCAACCGTGAGCCTGGCCCGGATTGTGGTAGGGGTCCTGTCCCAAGATGACCACTTTGACCTGGCTAAACGGCGTCCATTCAAAAGCCGTAAAGATATGGTACATGTCCGGGTCGATCCGGTAATGCTGATACTCGCTGACCAAAAACTTGCGCAGTTCTTGATAATAATCCTGTTCAAATTCCGGTTCTAGTACCGGCCACCAATCATTATGAATAAACGGTTTCATTCCCAACACCTCAAGGTTTATTCTATCATAATGTTTTCCGAAATGATATTATCGAATGTTCCGGTCGAAACATGGTAAAATGAAGAAAACTAGTGCCAGTTGTCCCGCAGGCCGGCGACCACCGCGTCACCCCCTACGAGCAGAAGCCAGTACACCATTGAAGGAGGTGTCCCGCGTCATGCGTCAACTCTATCTGAACCAGGCCGCACTGTCCGCCCGAGCCACAACAGTGATTCGGGACGCGGACAACCAATCACGCTATCTCTTAGTCGGTAAGTGGGGCCTGCGTTCCGACGTCCTGACCGTCTACCTGATTGATGGGTCACTGGAGGCGGAGGTCCGCCAAGAATCACTGGGGTTACTCCCCCGCTTCCGGCTGGTCTATCACCGACAGACTGTGGGCCGGGTCAGCAAGACTCTGGGGGTCATCCGGGAAGTGCTCTTCGTCCGGGGGCTCAACTGGGTCATTATGGGGAACCTTAACAGCGGGAAGTTTCGTATCTACCACGGCCGCGACCTGATTGCGACCATTAGCCGGGTCACCGATAGCGGGGCCACGGTGGTCCTGACCGTCGACCAGACCAGTCATGAAGGACTGGTCATCTGCCTAGCAGCCATCCTCGACCGCTGGGCCAAGCGTCAACAACATAGCCTCCAGCTGATCAAACGGCGGGGTTGGAACCCAGGGATGGCGTCCGAACCACTCCCATTCACCCCGCACCAAACCCACGTCAAAAAGGAGTCCTAATCACCAGCACTGGTGATTGGGGCTCCTTTAATCGTTAACGCTTAATAATGTTTCATGACCCGGGCGATTTGCCGGTCTTGTTCGCGCCGCTTCAGAGACTCACGCTTATCGTACTCGCGTTTCCCATGGGCGACCCCTAACAGGACCTTCGCAAACCCGTGCTTGAGGTAGACCTTCAGTGGGATCAAAGTGACCCCTTTATCCTGTGTGGCCAACCCCAACCGGTGAATCTGCTTCTTATGCAACAGCAGTTTCCGGTTACGCAACGGGTCGTGGTTGAACCGGTTTCCTTGAACATACTCACTAATGTGGACGTTCATCAACCAAGCCTCATCGTTGCGAATCTGCGCGAACCCATCCTGAAGATTGATTCGCCGTTCCCGTACGGACTTGATCTCGGTTCCGGTCAACACCAATCCCGCCTCGACCGTTTCGGTCACGGCATAGTCGTGCCGGGCCTTCCGGTTCTGCGCAAGCAGGTTGTCCGGCGTCTTTTTCGGTTTCTTTTTAGCCAAGTGTGCTCACCTCGCTTAGTGCCGGCCACCGTTTTGGCCGCCCCGGTTCTGACCACCATTGCGGTGGTTATTCCCGGCGTGCCCACGATGATCCGTTGACCGGTTATTGTTGCTGGTCCGTTGGCCGTGATTGCCATTGCGGTGGTTCCGGTTATTACCGTTACCATTATGGCCATTACCATGCTGGTTGTTCCGGTTATTGCCGAAGCGTCCACGAGACCGGTGTTCCCGGTGAGGCAACAAGTCACTGACCGGCGCCTTTTCCGGATCCAACAGATCAAAGTCGATTTCACTTTGTTCCTTATCCACGTGGATCACCTTGACCCGAATTGGTTGGCCAATCCGGTAAGTCCGCCGCGTGTTCCGACCGACTAAGGCCAGGTACTTTTCAACGTATTCGTAGTAATCATCCTGCATCCGGCTGATATGGATCAGGCCTTCGATCGTGTTCGGCAATTCCACAAACATCCCGAACTTCATCACAGAACTGACCACCGCGTCGAACTCTTCACCCACATGGTCAGCCATGTATTCGGCCATCTTCATGTCGTTGGTGCTCCGTTCAGCGTCGATTGCCCGCCGTTCCATTTCAGACGTGTGCGTCCCAATCTCTTCCAAGATGGGACCAAACTTCTCTTTAGAAGCCTGGTTAATTCCGTGATCCGCGTAGTAGTGAATCATCCGGTGAACCATGGTATCTGGGTACCGCCGAATTGGTGAGGTGAAGTGGGTGTAGAATTCCGCCCCTAACCCGAAGTGTCCCAAGGATTGGTCACTGTACCGAGCCTGCTTCAAGCTCCGTAACATCATCACGGAAACCATGGCTTCTTCCGGCTTACCCGCAACTTGCTTCAGAACGCCTTGCAGCATCTTAGGCCGCAAGTGGTTCGGGTCACCCTTAACGTTGATCCCGAAGGCCGTCAAGAATTCGAAGAAGCTCCGAACCCGGTCGCCATCTGGCGTTTCGTGGACCCGGTATAAGAACGGTACCTTTGCCCGGAAGTAGTGGTCCGCGACCGTTTCGTTAGCAGCTAGCATGAAGGATTCAATCATCCGTTCTGCCAAGCCCCGCGTCCGTAACTTCACGTCAATTGCGTGGCCCTTGTCGTCCACGATGATTTCAGCTTCCCGGTCATCGAAGTCAATGGCGCCCCGGTTCTTCCGGTGCTTCAAGAGAATCCGGTGCAGGTCACCCATGGTTTCGAACATCGGAACTAATTCCTTGTACCGGTCCATGGTAACGGGATCATGAGCTTCCAGAATCTGGTTCACACCAGTATAGGTCATCCGCGCCTTAGAGCGCATCACGGATGGGTGAATGCGGTGCTTGACCACATTCCCTTCATGGTCGATTTCCATCTCACAGCTCATGCATAACCGCAGTTCGCCTTCGTTCAACGAGCAGATTCCGTTCGATAACCGCCGTGGCAACATTGGAATGACCCGGTCAGTCAGGTAGACACTGGTCCCACGCTTGTAAGCTTCTTGATCGATCAAGGAACCTTCTTTGACGTAGTGGGACACGTCCGCAATGTGAACCCCTAAATGGTAATTACCGTTAGGCAACTTCCACGCAGTGACCGCGTCATCCAAGTCTTTCGAGGACTCACCATCAATCGTGACCAGGTTCTGGTCCGTGATGTCTTCTCGGCCTTTGGCTTCTTCGGGTAAGACGTGGTCTGGAATCTCATCGGCCGCTTGCAACACTTCTTCTGGAAATTCAGCTGGAATGTTGTGTTGGTAGACGATTTCCAAGATATCGATTCCGGGGTCATCTACACTCCCGATGACCTGCTTCGCAATCCCCACCATGGCTTCTGGGTGAGCATCGTTGGGGTACTCCGTAATCTCAGCCGTGACCACTTCACCCGGAGTCGGCTTGAGTCCTACAGCTGTCACGTAAAACTTGTACTTCAATAACTTCTTGTCCGTTAGCCGAACTTGACCCACGTAACCCGCATCGTCGTCCGTCTGGATGAACTCACCCACAACTTGTTCGTAATGCCGTTCCGTAATTGCCACGACTTTACCTTCGGGGCCCTTGCCCGTCCGGGGGTCGCCGGCACGCACAATCTCAATGTTGACCGTGTCGCCGTTCAACGCCCGCATGGTGTTGTCGGGAGCGATGTAAGCGTCTGGTTCGATCTTATCGGGATCGTACTGGACGAAGCCAAAGCCCTTGTCGTTGCCGTGGAAGGTCCCACTCAGAATCTTCTGACTAGGGTCTAACTGGAAATGGCCGTGTTCGGTCACCTGAACTAACCCGTCTCGTTCGAGTTGGGCCAGTTCCTGGACAATCAGCTTGAACGCCGCTGAACCATGGTAATGTAAGGCATCTGAGATGTCTTCAACTGTATAAGTTTCGTCCGCATGTGCGCGGAAGAACGCTGTTAAATCATTTTTTAAATTATCTTGCACTATGAATTCCTCATTATTTTTCAAAGATTAGGTGTAAAAACGTCAGTAAATCTTGTTCTAGGGCGTGATGGGCCGAATTAACGGTCAACACGTGACCAGCCCCAGCATACTCGTGGAACGTCACTTGGTCCTGCGGGTACGCCTCGGCGAGCCACTTACCTGAACGGGGATCGATCATCTGATCGGCATCCCCCTGGGCAATGAACACGGGTTGGGTCACCCGGTCCAGATGGGTCGCTGTGGTATCCGCAAAGGCCTGAATCGCCGTGAGTTGAGCTGTCAAGCGGTCCTGTAACCAGGCCACCTTCTGGTCCTGTTTTTCCCCGACAATCTTTGCCTGACGATAAGTCTCCCGGGCCATCTGAATGAAGGCCGCAGGAACGTTCGTCTGCCCCCGGAAGATGACGGGCGACGCAATCGTCCCACCACCCACTAATTGAGGGTCTTCCATTAACGCCCGGGTCGCAAACAATCCCCCCAGCGACAGCCCAAAAATGGCAATCTGCTGGTAACCGCGATCTCGTAACTGTTGAATCGCGGCCTGAGTATCGTGCCACCACTGTTGCGGTGAACCAGCCGTTAAGATGTCGGCCGGATCACCCGTGGCGTGACCCGTAAAGATGGGCGCCAAAACCGTATAGTTTTCGCTTTCTAACCGGCGCGCTAATAGCCGCATGTCGTTAGAACTACCCGAATAGGCGTGCAGTAAGATTACCGCGTGAGGACCCTGCTCGAAAAAGAGCGGGGTTGGTTTTCGAATCATGTAAAACCACCACTTTCCGCTATCGAAATAGTCTGTTTAAATTGGTTCGTCAGCTCGTTAAAACTGCGAATTTTACTAAAAAGCCTCCTGCGCTGAATCGTGACAGGAGGCTTAAATCTCTAGTGTGAAGAAAGATATACTAAAGCCAGTGCCAGTGCAAAGAAGATTGCACCTAAGACAACTGTGACTTTTTGCATAAAGGCTTCAAACCCACGGGGCTTTTGCTTTGCAAAAAGATCATCCGCACCACCGGACAGTGCCGACAAAGCATCGTTTGTCTTAGCGGGCTGCATCATAACTGCAATAATGATCAAAACACTGACAATTAAAATACAGGTCATCAAAAAATTATACACAAATTTGCCTCCTACCTATCGAATAGGTCTAACTATACTCTCCCTAATCTATCATAATCAGCGCCGTTTTACCAGTCTTACCCTCGCTCAATCCTGAAAATGCGGGGGTAAAGTCGCGATTCGTTGCATTTCCTGCCGGACATAAGCGCGGTTCTGCTGATACGTCAGAATCACCAAACTGTCCCCGGCACGAATCAGAGTATCCCCGTGGGGAATCACCTGCCGTTCGCCCCGACGGACACTGGCTAATAACGCATCCTTCGGCCACATAATATCACGAACCTGGACGCCCGCCAAGGCGGAATCTTCTCCGACCGCGAACTCGACCCGGTCGCTTAGCCCGCTGGCATTGGGATCTGCTGGGGTAACCAACTTCTCGAGCAACGCTTCGTAGATGGGCGCGCCACCTAGTGAATCCACCGTAATGTAAGCAATAATGGACACTACCGCCAAGGGCAAGAGGTGCCCCAGGCTCCCGACCATTTCCGTAATCAACAGGATCGCGGTGAAGGGGGCCTTGGAGATGCCGGCAAAGTAACCGGCCATCGCGTAGATCATGAAGTTCGCAATATAGGCCGTCGGTAACCAGCCCACGGCGTTAAAGCTCCGCGCACCAATGGCCCCTAGTAGCGCCCCTAAAGCCAAGATTGGCAAGAAGATGCCACCGGGTAGCCCAGAATTATAACTGATCATGGAGAAGGCTAGCCGCAGGACAAAGAAGCCAATCAGCGGAAATAATAGCGGCGTATGTTGCGCAAAGGTCACGATCATCTGGTTCCCCCCACCCAGCGTAATGGGCCATAAGAGCCCAACCGGGATCACGAGTAGGAACGGAATCACGCCATCGAACCGCCGGGGCAACCAAGTCAACTTGGCGTATAAGAAGCCGCCATGTAGCGTCCCCTGCTGGTAGACGTAGCCTAACAGCCCCAGGCCGACCCCTAGAATCAATAAGAGCCAGTAATACTTAAGGGGTAAGGCCCGCTGGTAAGCGATGTGCAACACGGGCGTCAGTCCGAAGACCTCACTGGAGACGAAATCCGCAACCACGGCACTGGTCAGTGAGGTGACCCAGACCAACGTCGAGAAACTGTGGTAGACCTCTTCGAGAATGAAGAGTGTCGAAGCGATGGGGGCGTTAAACGCCGCGGATAATCCCGCAGCGGCCCCACCCGCGATAAAGAGTCGCCGGCGACGGCCGGTTAGCTTTAATTGTGCCGCCATCCCTTGGGCAACGGTGCCGCCCAATTGAATCGAAGGCCCTTCCCGCCCTAGGAAAAGGCCTGACCCAATTCCAAGTACGCCACCCACAAACTTGCGCCAGAGTACCGGCCACCAGTGGTAATCAAGGTCGCCAGCCAATTGGCCTTCAATCTGGGGAATCCCGGACCCTTTGATCATGGGTTCTTGACGAACTAGGTGCCCAATGAATAGGGCCACTAACACCAAAAGAATCGCCCACGGAACCAGCCAGAGCGGATGTTGCCCCAACCAGCCGTACGCGACCTGCATGATCGTCAATAGGTGTTCAATTAAAAGACGAAACAAGCTTACGACACAGCCAGCCCCTAATCCCACCAGGCTTCCGAACCCGATGGCACGCAGACGGGTAAAGTCACGCTGCGTCCTTTCCTGCTTTTCCATTCAAACATGCCCCCAGAAAATAGTCTGTTCCTAGTTTATCACAGATTGGGGCGTCATTAGTGACGTAATCGTCGGTAACGGTAGCCAACCAGCGAACCTAACGCCAGTAGGCCACCCCACGCCCAGGTCGTTGGGGCCTGTTCGCTGGTCTGTGGCAAGCGATTCGCCGACTGTGCTCGTGACTGTGAGTGCTTAGCCCGGGAGCCATGCTGAGACCAGCTCCCATCAGTTGCGGGGACCTCTGGCCAGTCTAGGGCGTGGGCCACACTATCTGCGCTTGTACCATCCATTGATGGCCGCGCTGGGCGACGAGTGCGCTTCGACTGAGATGCATGCCCCGTAGCTGCCGCCGTAACCGCAGTTGGCGAAAAGACCGTGTGCGGGAGCCGGGGACGGCTGGGGCGTACGTCAAGTTGCGGAACTGGGTGAGAACCCACTGGTACCGAGTTCTCCGGCTGCACCGTCATCACCGGTGGGCCAGGCTGTGCGTCTGGATTCAATGGTCGCTGATTCCCGGACTCAATTGGTCCAATTGGTTGCTCGGGGACCACTGGCGCTGGCTGTGGGTGCAACGGCACGGTCGGGACTTGTGGCTCTGCCGGCGCTACTAATCCTGGGCTCGGTTGTGGGTCTGGCGTAACCACGCCTGGTTTGGACTCTGATCCCGGCTTGACAACGAGTTCCGGCCCCACTTCCGAGTCTGGTCCGGCGTCCACTCCCGGTTTCGGCTCCAGTGGCTCCGGCAACGAATCCGGTTCAGGTTGCTGGTTCGGCGTAACCGGGGCACTCCCGATGACTTCAAAGATAAACCTCACAGTCTGATTCTCCTGGACCACCCGCTGATTGCCCTCAACTTTTTTGACCTGATAACCCTTTTCAGGATGGGGCAGTACGTAGCCTCCTAAGCTGGGATAGACGGCGTCTGTATGCCATTTCAAGTCTCGGGGATAGAACGTCATCACGTTTACCTTGAGTTGATTTTGCCGACTATTATAAATCCATTCAACCATTTTTCGTCCATCCTGCTTGTAGACCTCACTTAAACGCGGCGCCACGCCCATGAACTTAAGCTTTTCGAGCCCATTCGCCTCTCCAATTTGCTTGACCTTCACCGTCTTATAAATATAGTCAGCCTTACTACCGTCTGAATTCCAAGCTAAAATCCGGTAATTCACCTGACACTCGTCCGCGTGGGCCTCGTCTGCATGGGCCGCAACTGCCCCGAAACTCCCCCAAACGCCGGCAATCGCCACGCTCAGTCCCCATATCCACTTTTTCCACATCATCCTTGACGCCTCCTTCGATACTGCTAGTTCCGCAGAAGACGCTTCGAATATCGAAAATGGGGACAAAAAAATAACGCCCATTCTCAGAATGGACGTTATTTTAAAAGTCACAAATTACTTGTTGATGATGGCTTCACGCGCATCTTCGCTCAAGTTGTAGAAGGAGTGGATTCCCTTGTATTCGGAAGTCTTTCCTAATTGGTCTTCGATCCGCATTAATTGGTTGTACTTCGCGATCCGTTCGCCACGGCTCATAGAACCAGTCTTGATTTGACCAGCGTTCAAAGCAACAACTAAGTCAGCAATCGTAGTATCTTCAGTTTCACCAGAACGGTGAGAGATAACGGCCGTGTAACCAGCTTGCTTAGCCATTTCAACGGCTTCAACAGTTTCCGTCAAAGTCCCGATTTGGTTCAGCTTGATTAAGATGGAGTTAGAAACGCCCATCTTGATCCCCTTGGCTAAGTAGTCCGTGTTCGTAACGAACAAGTCGTCACCAACGATTTGAACCTTCTTGCCAAGACGCTTGGTAGCCATTTGCCAGTCTTCCCATTCGTTTTCATCCAGTGGGTCTTCGATGGAAACAACTGGGTACTTGTCAACGATACCTTCAAGTAAAGTAACGAATTCTTCAGCGGTGTAGCTCTTGCCGTCACCCTTCAGTTCGTACTTCTTGGTGTCAGCGTTGTAGAATTCGGAAGAAGCACAGTCAAAGGCAATGGCAACATCCTTACCAGGAACGTAGCCGGCTTGCTTGATCGCCTTGACCAAGATTTCGAATGGTTCTTCGTTGTTCTTCAAGTCAGGAGCGAAACCACCTTCGTCACCAACGGCAGTGGAGTAACCTTCGTCGTTTAAGATGGACTTCAGGTTGTGGAACGTTTCAGAACCCATCCGGATGGCTTCCTTAACGCTCTTAGCACCAACAGGCATGATCATGAATTCTTGGAAATCAACCTTGTTGTTGGCGTGCTTACCACCGTTGATAACGTTCATCATTGGCGTTGGCAGTACGTGACCGTTGAAGCCGCCTAAGTAGTTGTACAGAGGTTGGCCTAATTCGTCAGCAGCAGCCCGTGCAGCAGCTAAGGAGACACCTAAGATTGCGTTGGCACCTAACTTACCCTTGTTAGGCGTACCGTCCAAGTCGATCATGGCTTGGTCGATTGCCCGTTGGTCAGTTACATCGTAGCCCACGATTTCCTTGGCGATGATGTTGTTAACGTTGTCCACAGCCTTGGTAACACCCTTGCCCATGAAACGACTCTTGTCGCCATCACGAAGTTCAACGGCTTCGTGTTCACCAGTAGAGGCACCAGAAGGAACGATCCCCCGGCCCATTGCACCGGCTTCGGTGTAGAGTTCAACTTCAACAGTTGGGTTACCACGAGAATCTAAGACTTCGCGTGCGTAAATATCAGAAATAATTGACATTTTTGAATTCTCTCCTTATGAGTTTGACTTCACGGGAACTAGAAACTCATCCCATGCTTTATTCTATAAGTTTAGCATTGAACTTTCAATCACATTTTGGACGTTTTACAAATTTTGATAGTTTGCAAGCTGAATAAATGAGTCCTCGGACAGACTGGAACCCCCGGCTAAGACCCCATCTACGTTGTTCCGCGCCATCAGACCGGCAATGTTATCCGGCTTCACGCTCCCACCGTACAGGACCCGTACGCCGTTGGCTAAATCATCCGAATAAATATCGGCGATGGTCTGCCGAATCAGGTAGCACCCTTCTTCCGCTTGGTCGCTGGAAGCCGAGGTGCCACTGCCGATGGCCCAGCTAGGTTCGTACGCGATGACGACCTTCGCCGCATTCTCTTCACTGATGCCCTTGAGCGCTGCGCTGACCTGGTTGACGACCCAGTGGATCTTGTCGCCCGATTCACGACGCCCCATGGTTTCGTCACAACAGATGATCGGCGTCATACCGTTACGAAAGACAGCCTGCGCCTTTCGGTTGATCACGTCGTCGGTCTCATTGAAGTAGCGCCGCCGTTCGGAGTGCCCCACAATCACGTAAGGAATGCCCATCTGATGCAACGCTAACGGGCTGATTTCGCCCGTGTAGGCCCCTTCATCTTCGTAGTAACAAGTCTCGGCACCAATTCGCAAGACCTGGTCCTGGTTGGCCTCCAGCATGGTCTGCAAGAACAGTGCTGGTGCGGCAATCGCCGTCTCTACTTGGTCGGCCGCTGGCAACTTGCCTTGCACGCCCGTTACGAAGTCGCGGGCTTCGGTGACCGTTTTGTTCATCTTCCAGTTACCCGCAATCAATGGTATCCGCAACCTAATCCGCCCCTTTTTCGATAAATTCAGTACACAAGCTACATCTTACCTAATTTACCAGTAATCTACCAGTAATAACCCTTTCTTTAGTTTCCCAACGCCACAACAATCTTTTCTGAGACGGTTTCAAAACTTTTCATTAAAGCTTGGGGCTACCATACTCCTTCAATTCAATCTCAGTATCTACAAGTATAGCAAGACAACTTACATCCTGTTTAAACCTCAATAATTTTTGAATAACAAACAGTTTTTAATCATACTTCTTTGCCGTTCTTTCGGGATAAGTGTACCTGTGTACTCCAAAGCAGCAATGTCACGACTTCAAAAAATAGTAAAGATAACCAAGAGACTCGTAACGATATTGCATTTGCAGTCGTTGAAAATAATGCTGACCCCAGCGGAATTGTAACCTGAACTACTGTATAGAAGGTCCCCATAATGGACCCAATCATATTTTCCGGTAACTTTGTGATCATCATAGACTGTACCTGAGGATTAAGAACACCAGTCAAAAATCCACAAGTTAATATTAGGATCAATAAAATAACCTTATTCTTGAAAAACAATATATTAGGTATCAACAAACCGTAGGCACCATATATCAAAAATATTTCCACCGTGATGCTTAAATATCTAGTTATTTTGCTAGGTAAAAAGGAACCAAGTATTGCGCCAATTGATTCAAACATTCCTTACTAAGGCAACGGTATAGCCATAGTTTACAAAAATCAACTGTCGTTGTTCCACTAACGAGAGGTTCAGTAGTACCTCTTGACCTGCATCAAACAAATTGAATGCTGCAAAAACACCTATAAACTTTGTAATGTCGGGAAATGTTTTAAGCAAGCCAAAATTTGAATGTATTTGGTGAATAAATTCTTTTACGTTAAATACTATACCGGAATGCTTTTCTATTACGATATGACTGCTTGAGATATTTGAGAAATTTTTCCGAACATAAAAAAGCAAAATGAATGCAAGAAAAAACGAAACTGAGTTTAGTAGGGCGAAAAAACTGTAATTATAATTAAAAAATGCTAACAAGGTTGCACCAATTAATCCACCAGTAATCTCAAGCGTTGAACTGAATCCCGTCTCAAAGCCCTCCGCCTCAGCTATGTCAGCTGATTGCACAATGTCCTTTATAATTGCAATAGCGCCATATGAATTATAGATACCAATTAAGCTGCAAGTGGCATTCATAATAAGGAGAACAATAAAGATGGTCCAACTAACACGATCCAATAATAACGCACTAATAATTAGAAAAAGCATCCCCTGAACCAATCTATTTATCAACTGCTGTTGAAAATGATTTCTGGATTGATCGGATAAATACCCAATAAGAATATCTAAAAATAATGGAAGTACACCCACAAATGAAGCCAGACCAATTGCTAGAGTAGGATTCGGCATATGCCTTGCATAAATCACAAACACAATACTGAATAGCGTGGAGCCCAGTGCACTGATAATATTGGCAATCATAAACAGACGATATTGAAAATTATGAACGAAAACTGTCATAATTTGAGTCCCCCCTCGTTCGAATTACCCCGATTCTACTTGTCGTTACTCATAAAGAATCATATAATTTAAGGCAAATTTGCCTAGTTTCAGAACTCATTAAGGAGGAACTCAAATGCTCAGTATTGGTGAAACATTAAAACAACTCCGTAAAAATCAGGGACTGACGCAAAATGATCTTTACGGCGGACTGATCTCACCATCCTTTGCCAGTCGTCTTGAACGCGGTTTGCACCGGGTCACCGCGGACACCCTGTTCGCCATTCTTGACCGGTTAATGATTGAGCCCACCGAATTCCAATTTATTCAGCGTGGCAATCGCCCTTCTACCGCGCAGCAAATAGCTGCCCAACTCGCAACAGCTAACAGTCAGCAAAACTTCCCCTGGTTACGCCACCTCGACCAGCGCTATCAAGACAGCGACCACCCCGACCTTCAGGCCTTAGCAACGTTTGCCGATCTCTCCATCAGTGTAGTCGATGGGCGCCTTGTCGATACCCCCCGGACTGATCGAATCTGGCGACGCTTTAACCAGGCCCAATTGTGGACTTTGACCGAAATTCGACAAGCCAATATGTGGTTACTGATTGCGGATGCTAAGAACGCTCAGGCCCAGATTCTCCAGGGAATCGACAAGATGCACCACAGCTGTGCCCGGTATTTGTCCCAGCAAACAGACATCTTTCATGTGCAACAATCACTGTTGGATTTTGACAATCTAGCCTTCCAGACCTTGGTTCAGAATCACCGCTACGAAGATGCACAATATTTTTGGTCTAACTGGCGTCCCGTCGATCCCGAACGGCTTAATGTCGAGGCCCGCATCACGCAACTCGTCACTGATTGCTTCTGGGAGTGGTACTTTGGTGATTTTAACCAAGCAGACCATCAAGCCCAGATTCTCCGACATCTTCCCACCAACAAAGATTCGCTCTACATCCACGATGTTCTGCACGCCTACCGTCACTTTGCCAAGTGCTACCGGAAATCCTCAGAAAAAGCCTAACAAAAAATCGGCTTCCACCATCATCATTCGATGAAGTGAAAACCGATTTTTATGACTACAAACTGCAGTCTTATTTAAAGAGTTTACTTGTCAGAAATCGCAGCAATTCCTGGTAAGGTCTTCCCTTCAAGGTATTCGAGAGAAGCACCACCACCAGTAGAGATGTGGGACAGCTTGTCCGCAACCCCTAATTGTTGAACGGCAGCCGTGGAGTCCCCACCACCAACGATGGTCTTGGCATCGCTTAAGGTACCCAGGAACTTCCCAACTTCCAACGTTCCTTCAGCGTAGTTTGGCATTTCGAACACACCCATTGGGCCGTTCCAAACCACCGTCTTGGCGCTCTTCAGAACATCTTCGAATTCTTTGATGGACTTAGGACCGATATCCAAGGCCATGTAGCCGTCAGGAATGTCACCGTCGACCGTCTTGTGGTCTGCATCATTCTTGAATTCAGTTGCGACTACGGAGTCACTTGGCAGAACCAGCTTGTCGCCGGCCTTGTCCAAGATTTCCTTGGCTAAGTCGATCTTGTCCTTTTCAACTAAGGAGTTCCCAATCTTCATGCCCTTAGCAGCGTAGAAGGTGTAAGTCATCCCACCACCGATCAAGACCTTGTCAGCCTTGGACAGTAAGTTGTCGATAACGCCAATCTTGTCGGAAACCTTGGCACCACCTAAGATGGCAACGAATGGGTGTTCTGGGTTGTCCACAGCACCACCGATGAACTTGATTTCCTTTTCCATCAAGAAACCAGCAGCGGTTTGGGCCATGTTCGACGCGATTCCCACGTTAGAAGCGTGAGAACGGTGCGCCGTCCCGAAGGCATCGTTGACGAAGACGTCACCCAATGAAGCCCAGTACTTGCCCAATTCAGGGTCGTTGCCGGATTCACGCTTAACGTATTCGCCGTCCTTAACGTCTTCGTAACGAGTGTTTTCCATAACCAGAACATCGCCGTCGCTCAGACCGTTGATGGCGTCTTCCAGCTGCTTACCTTCCGTGGTTGGCACGAAAGTCACTGGCTTGTTCAACAAGTTGGACAGACGTTCTGCCACTGGCCGCATGGACAGACCTGGCTTGTCGTCTTCCTTCTTGACCCGACCTAAGTGAGAAAGCAAGATGGCCTTACCACCATGTTCAATCACGTACTTGATCGTTGGCAATGCCGCTACGATCCGGTTGTCGTTACCGATGACGCCGTCTTTGATCGGGACGTTAAAGTCGACCCGCATCAGGACTTTTTTGCCCTTCAAATCTAAATCAGAAACTGTTAATTTCGCCAATTTAGAAATCCTCCTTCAATGACATGCTTAAAAATGATTACTTTCACAATATACAGCACTTACCCGTGAATTTCAAAGGACTTCTCTTAAATTCACGGCGCAAGCAAAAACGCGCCGAGGAAATTCCTCCCCCGCCGCGTCTTGCGCATCCTAAACGTTATAAACGTTAGGCAATGTCTAACGAATTAGAGCGTTGCGAAACGAAGTAAAGTCCGGACCATGTTGCAAGTGAAGCCCCATTCGTTATCGTACCAAGCAACGGTCTTAACCAATTGGGTGTCACCGGCAGTCGTAACTTCCGTTTGAGTTGGATCAAAGACAGAACCATGAGGGTCGTCAATGATGTCGGTAGATACGATTTCGTCAGCATTGTAACCGAAGGCTTCGTTACCATCGGTGTGCTTCTTCATTGCGTCGTTGATTTCGTCGGCCGTAACCTTCTTGTCAAGAACAGCAACTAATTCAGTCAGAGAACCATCTGGAACGGAAACCCGTTGTGCATGGCCTTGTAACTTACCTTGTAATTCAGGGATAACCAAACCGATCGCCTTAGCAGCACCAGTTGAGTGAGGAATGGTGTTGACAGAAGCAGTCCGGTTGTTCCGCATCTTCTTACCACGAGGGCCATCCAAGATCATTTGAGTGGACGTGAAGGCGTGGATCGTGGTCATCGTACCGGCCTTGATACCGAAGTCTTCGTTCAAGAAGTATGCCATTGGAGCAAGGCAGTTAGTCGTGCAAGAACCAGCAGAAACGATCACATCGTCCTTGGTCAACTTGTCCAAGTTAACGCCAGGAACAACCGTCGTAACGGCACCGGCTGGGGCAGAAACTAAGACCCGCTTAACACCAGCATCGATGTGGGCGTGAGCCTTTTCTTCAGAAGTGTAGAAACCGGTACATTCAAGAACGAAGTCAACGCCATCGTTCTTAACCCAAGGAATATCTTGAGCCTTTGGTTCAGCGTAAACTGGGTATTCCTTACCGTCAACCACGATACCCTTGTCCGTTGATGAAACTTCACCAGGGAAACGGCCATGAGTTGAGTCATACTTCAATAAGTATGCCAACATTGAAGGCGTCGTTAAATCGTTGATTGCGACAACTTCGATGTCATCAGAGTGCAGTTCGTGAATCCGCTTGAAAGCCAAACGACCGATACGGCCGAAACCATTAATACCAATCTTTACAGTCATACTGTGATTTCCTCCTTCAGGAAGCAAACAAAGATAATTTTTTTAAAAAGCAGTACATGTTAAGTGTATCACTTTTTTAAAACAATGTCAGCAGCACCATCATCGGTTATCAACCAAGTCTGGGCTGGCGCTAAATGCATGTAGGCCGCAATGGCCGTTCCCTTCTCCGCCCCACCGGCGACCGCAATCACCAGTGGCTTATTGGCCAGGTCAGCAATACCGATCCCGATTCGGGGGAACTTGCTGACCACGTGACCCGTGGCATCGAAGAAGAACCCAAACGCTTCACCTACCGCGTGGGCGGCGGTCAAATCCCCAATCACCTGGGGCGACATGTTTCGCCGCTCCGCCATGGTCCGGGCCTGACCAATGCCGTGGAGAACCACGTTACTTTCATTGATCAGCTGTAAGACTTCGTGAATCGCTGGTTCTGCAAATAACGACTTGTAAGTAGCGGTGTTTAGTTGTTCCGGCACGAATAACGACCGGAACTTACTATTCGTCCGCTGAGCCATTTGGGCACTCACGGCGTTGGCCTGAATGTCCGGTGACTCACCAATGCCCCCGCGTGCCGGGACAAACAACAGCTCCCGGTTGGTCGCAAGTGACGGGGTCAGGACCGACGCCACGGTCGCTAAGGTATGCCCGCCCATCACGGCCACCGTACTGGCACCACTGGGCAGCTGATCCATCAAGACCTGCTTGGCCGCTTCGGCCATTCCGCCCAGTGACCCGTTCGCCGCGGTACTGTCCCCCGGCACAATGGTGCAATTGGCAATTCCTAACTTTTGAGCTAACTTGCGCTCACGTTCCTGCCGACCGGCCAACGTATCCATCACCGGCGTTAACCCGTGCAAGACCCGGTTACCCGCCGCGGTGATCTGCATCCCCTTGACGCTCATCTGGATGAATCCCAGATTAGCCAAGGCATCCGTCGTAGTCCGAACCGTGCGTTCAGTACAGGCTAAGTGGTTGGCCAAAGTTCGCCGGCCAACCGGCTGAAGAGCAGCGATACCCTTTAATACCCGAAAGCGACTGGTTAATTTCGTCACCATCTGGGGCATAATCGCTTCTACCCATTGCCAATCATCCTGCATCCTACTTACCTCCCGGTGGGACGTTGAGCGACCAGGGTGGCCAAATAACGCCCACCCTGCTCAAAAAATATAGGCCAACTCATCGCTAACCTAACTTACTGTGTCAGTATAAGCCCATTTAAGTCCTTTGGCAAGTGAATCCACCTAACGATTTCTTAATTTCGAACCGACCTAGACCGCTGACCGTCTCCTCCCAGAAGCAAGTCTATTCTAGCAGGCATCCGCCCAATTCTGAGAGCATTAAAAAAATACTAAGCTTAGAGGCATAGAAGTTACCCGACGGGGTGCTCCTATGCCTCTATTACTTTATAGTGGTAGTGAAGACAGGCCGTGGGCGCTTTGGGTCCTTGAGACCGTAATAAAAAATGGCCGCTTCACTGGTTTTAGTCAATTTGATCAAAGTATTTGGGCTCTCGAAGCCGTGTTTTGAAAACGAGATTACTAAAACTGACGTGAAGACTTCAGAAAGACAGGTATATGATTATGCGAACAATTATTGGAATCGATGTCAGTAAAAACAAAGCTAACGTTGCGGTGGCGACGGATTTAATCGTCGCCAAAGAACTGACCGTCCCTCTAGATGCACTGGGATTTAATGAACTGAAACACGTCGTGCTTCAGTTCGGCGGAAAAGCGGAAATCGTCTTTGAAGCGACTGGTGTTTACTCCCGGCGCTTAGAGTATTTCCTTCAACAAGAAAATTTGAATTACCATATTTTAAATCCCCTGGCGGCTAAGAATCGCATCGCCACTGGTACGCGAATGAGAAAAAACGATCAACGTGATGCGCGCCGATTGGCGATTACCGAGTTTACCGAACAGTTAGAGCCCTATCTTCTAGCTTACAAACAGGATCCCATCTATCGTGAATTAACGGATATGAACCGTTATTACGACCAACTCAATGAGGATAAGAAACGGGCCCGCAATCGAGCTCATCGTGTCTTACAGCTTGTATTTGCGTCATTTGGGGCCTCCAAGGGTGGCTTTAACTTCGATACAAAGCTGGCTTGGAAGATCCTAACACTCTTCCCGCATGCACAAATCGTTCGTGAAATTGGCGACCTTAACGCGTTAGAAGCACGAATATCAGCAGCACATTTCAAAGGGATGAACGCTAGGCGTATTCACGATGCCGCACGAAAGTTATGGAAACTGGCCGCTCAGAATGGTGACGCCGTACCCGTTACTTCGGATAACACGCGGCAAATGAAAGCTTTGGCGGAACAAGTTCTCACCCTAGAAGCAGCGCAGGACCAGCAGGTCGTGCGCATGATGGCCTTAGGTAAATCCTTGTCAGAGTTTACGCTTCTTCAAACAATCCCTGGTATTGGTGGCAGTACCGCCATTCGGCTAATTAGTGAATTAGGTGATATCCGACGGTTCAATACCCGTCAGCAATTGAACAGCTATGTTGGCCTGGACACAACGGAAGTTGACTCCGGTGACCATCAATCCGCTCGCCATATCACCAAACACGGTAATCCCCATGCACGCCGAATCTTGTATTGGACGGTCGTTCTTATGCTTAATCCTAAGATGGGCGACAATCATATTCGCGATGCATACGAAAAAAGACGAGAAGCTTCTTCTTCAAAGAAGAAACTCATCGTCCGTCAAATGGATCGTCTTATTAAAACAATCCTATACCTGATAAAAACGAATCAACCTTACTCCTATGAGCTGAGCCCTCAATCGAAGTAACATTCATTATAGTTTATAATACCAGCCTTGAAAAAAATTTGATACCTCCAAGGCTTATTTAGCTGGCTATAAATCACTAAAATAATAGCAATAGGGCCTAGGCTCCGGAACGAAGAACATCGTTCCGGAACCTAGACCCTAAATTTCTCATCATAAAACATTGATTTAACAACATCTTTATTGACAAAACGTAGAAAAAGCTCACCGCCAACAACGGTGAGCTTACTAAGTGCGCCCGGAGGGAATCGAACCCCCATTTCAAGAACCGGAATCTTACGTGCGATCCATTACACTACGGGCGCATATCAATGACTTGATAACACTTAATTACTATAACTGATTTTGCATAAAAATACAAGGCGTATCTGAAAATTTATCCTGATTATTTTTACCGTTCCCCATCTGAGTGGCCCTGACTTAGTTCGGTCACCAGCCATTCACTTGAATGGTCGCGCTTCCGTCAGACGAACACCGGTGGGCCCTGGCACTTAATACGCGTCGGTCCCCTACCGAATGATTATCCACCCGCAAGAGCGATTTGTGGGAAATACTCATTCCCGTCGCAGTCCATTACCCTCTAAAACATGCTATAATGACGGAACCATTTGATTATTGGAGGTTTCATTATGACGCGTCATAAGACCTTTCGTCTGGTGGTCGATGCCCTGCTAATGGCCATCGTCCTCCTACAAAACATCGTGCCCTTTCTAGGGTACATCCCCCTGGGGCCCTTCAGCATGACCCTGATTGGGCTCACCGTAATCGTCGCTGGTATCGCACTCGAACCTCGCGACGGTGCCCTCATCGGGGGCTTCTGGGGCCTGATCACTTTCGTCCGGGCCTTCACCTCGCCTACCAGCCCCGTGGCGCCTTACGTCTTCACGAATCCATTGGTCGCCATCTTGCCCCGCCTCTTAATGGGGCTGATTGCCGGGTACCTCTACCGGTGGGTCCGCCAACGTTGGTCCAGTACCAACGCAATGCGGTTGGCCGCCGGAGTCGGTGCTCTCATCAACAGCTGCCTAGTTCTGGGCATGATCTACATCTTCTACCAGACGCCCCAAGTGGCCCACGCCATGGGTGCCACCGGCGGGAAGACCCTAGGGTACGTCCTGATGCTCTCGGTCCTGACCAACGCCATCCCCGAGTTACTTCTGGACAGCCTGGTCGCCCCGCTGATTGCCCGGCCCCTCCGGCATAAATGGGACCGTTTAAAAGCTTAATCACCCGTCAATGGGGCTCGGCTATTCGCCGGGTCCCATTTTTAGGTCGAAAAAAAAGCTCACCGCCAACAACGGTAAGCTTACTGAGTGCGCCCGGAGGGAATCGAACCCCCATTTCAAGAACCGGAATCTTACGTGCGATCCATTACACTACGGGCGCATATAGCCGTGTTCCTTTAACAGAACACTAACTACTATACCTGACCCCCATCTGAATTTCAAGGGGCAAACGCATTTTTCTTTAATCAAATCTCATCACAGGTAGACCACAGTCAGTCCCGCCAAGGAGACCCGCCCCTGGACGATGACCCGCGGCCCATCCGTGGCTGGTTGCTTGCCCTTGACGTCCACCCCGCCCAGACTGGAGTCTACCGCTAACTTGACGTTCCAGTCACTCGGGAAGTACAGGGTCACGCCCCCCAACGAGACGTCTAGGTTAACCACTGCCCCATCGGCTGCCACCTGAACGTCGTCAAAGTACACTTTCGCGTTCCCCATCCGGACCCGGACGTCGGCTTGTTGAAAGTCCTGCGATTGGAGGTACCGAATACTATCTCCCATGTTGACGTCAACCTGCACGTGGTCCTCATCCGTGGTCATCCGATCGGGACTACCCAAGCGTTCGTCCGAATCCTCCCAGTCATCTTCCGTGCCGGAATCAAAGTGGTAGTGGTAACTAATCGCGTGCGTGGGCTTCAACAAGAGCGTCAAACCAATGGTCACCAACAAGGCGACGCCCACGATAGTCCAGGGCCCCAGGGCCGTGATGCCCAACGGCCGGCGAAATAGAATCGCCAAGGCCGCCAACCCAAAGACGGTGCCCGTGATGCCTTTATGCGCCAAACTATAGATGACGATGGCGACCATGAAGATTGCAAATAGGATGCGCCAAAACCCAAACTCGGCGGGTAATCCGCCCAACTGGCCCATGACCACCAGGACAGCGCCAATGAGAAAGAAGCTCCCCCAAAACCAACGATGACTTTTTTTCATCATGACTCATTCCTTTCGTTCCAAGGCGTGCTTGACGGCACCGTAATAGCGCCGTGACACGTAGAGTTGCTTATGCGACTGCTGAAACTGAATCAGGTTACCGGTCAGTGACTTGCTCAACGTGGCAATCTGCTGGACGTTGACCACGGCGGACTTGGAGGCCCGGACAAACGTCGCCGGCAATTCGGCGGCCAATTGATATAGCGGCACGTGGGTGGTAACCACCCGATTCGCGGTATGAATCGCCACCTGGTGGCCGGTTGCCTCGCAGAACAGGATGGTCGCAACGGCGATTCGTTCGCGACGGCCCCGCTGGGTGACCACCAACTGCTGCGGTGGTGCTACGGCCGCTTGGATGGCCGCTACCAGCTGGGCCGTCGTCGCCGTTTGGGCTGGGACCCGGACCACAACGCTGGGGGCGGTCAGGTCCGAATCAATCTCGACTTTAACTTCCATCTCATCCCTCCCGTGGTGACCGCTCTGTGCCGCCGCTCCATCGCGCCGGTGCTTATTAATAGTAGACCACATCCCCGACTAGCTGTAAACACCGCCAGCCCAAGGGGCCAGTCAAGCCCCCTAACCGGTCATTTTTGTGACAGAATACGTGTCATTTGGCCGAACTCTGTTATGATAGGGTCAGTTAATCGGCAAATCAATCCAGGGGAAGACATATCGTTTGACCTGTTTTGACCAAAGCGGTACACTAACAACATGTTAGCAATCGCTAGCCACACAACGTAATCTAAGGAGGCTATCACGTCATGAATTTAGTACCAACTGTTATTGAACAATCATCCCGTGGTGAACGGGCATACGACATCTATTCACGACTCTTAAAGGACCGCATCATCATGCTTTCCGGTCCCATCGAAGATGACATGGCCAACGCAATTATTGCGCAACTACTCTTCTTGGATGCTCAAGACAACACTAAGGATATTTCCTTATACATCAACTCACCTGGTGGCGTCGTTTCTTCCGGGTTAGCTATCTACGATACCATGAACTTCATCCAATCTGACGTTCAAACGATCACGTTAGGGATGGCGGCTTCCATGGCCAGCGTGCTGGCTTCTTCCGGGACTAAGGGTAAGCGGTTCGCCTTACCACACGCCCAAGTCATGATTCACCAACCATCCGGTGGTGCACAAGGGCAACAAACTGAAATCGAAATTGCTGCTCGTGAAATCTTGAAGACGCGGAAGTTAATCAACCAAATCTTAGCTGACAACTCCGGCCAACCAATCGAACGGATCAACAAGGACACGGAACGGGATAACTACCTGAGTGCCCAAGACGCCGTCGATTACGGTTTAATCGACCACATTATGACCAACAGCAGCGAACAAAAGAAGTAATCAGTAATCATCACCTTAAAACGCTCGTCACAACCGTGACGGGCGTTTTATGATGAACCGAATCGACCCAAGGGGCAGATAGTGACAATCCCCCGCCTTACCGGTTGGGCCTGGAATCAATGATATGCATCGTCATACACTTGACGCTACAAACGGTTGCCGGTCTAATTCACACAAACAACCACTGTGACCTTATCCTGCTTGAGATGAGGCCTTTTTTACCCAATAATAGTCGTCAACAATATCCTTGAAAGTCGCGGCTTGATACTGCATCATATTCGGATATGGTTACACGATTGTGAGCCGAAAGGACGGCCAGATAAGGCGGATGACGATCACATCGGTAATTGTTTTATACGGAAGGCTTGAAGCCCAAGGGTCATGTCTGACTCTCAGCATCATACATTCCAAAAAAGCTCTGTAAAGCCAAAAGGTTTTACAGAGCTAATTTTTAGCTATTCTACAAACAACTTGGCTGACATCACCACTTAAGCCGTGGCTTCGCCCTCCCGCAGTTGCTTGGCATAATCGTTGATTTTACGTAGCCGGTGGTTGATCCCCGATTTGGAGATGGGACCACCCGGAACCAGGTCGCCCAGTTCCTTGAGACTGACCTCACGGTGCGCCAACCGGGTCTCGGCAACTTCCCGCAACTTGGTCGGCAACTGACCTAACCCCACCGTGGCTTCGATATATTGAATATTATCGATCTGGCGGGTCGAAGCGTTAGCCACCTTGTCCAGGTTCGCGCTCTCACAGTTGACCAGCCGGTTGACCGAATTACGCATGTCCCGCATGATTCGGACATCTTCGAACTTCAGCATCGACGTGGTCGCCCCAATCAAGGACAGGAAGGTGGCAATCTTTTCAGCCCCCTTCAGGTAGGTGATGTACCCGCTGCGTCGGACGATGGTCCGGGCGTTTAAGTCATAGCGGTTCATCATCTCAGCAATCATCTGGTTGTGCTCCTCATATAGGGAGTAGATTTCCAGGTGATACCGGCTGGTTTCGGGATTGTTGACCGAGCCTCCCGCGAGAAACGCCCCCCGCAAGTACGAACGGACCTGCAGATCCGAGTGCAAGATCTCATCGGGGACCGACTCTAAGAGTTGCATCCCGTCAAAAATCCCCAAGTCGGAGAGAACCTCCGTGGCCCCGTTCTTGACCCGCACGATGTACAGGTTATTCTTCTTCAACTTCATCTTCCGCCGAACCAACAATTCACTTTCCAAATCATAAAACTGCTTCAGTAACTGGTACATCCGTCGCGCAATCGCTGGGTTTTCCGTCTGAACGTTCAGGACGAAACGGTGGTTCGCCAGCCCCAGTGCCCCGTTCATTCGAATCAAGGCAACCAGTTCGGCCTTCGCGTTGGCCCGATGCACCTCTAGGGTGGTCAGTTCTTTTTTTACTTCACTTGCAAAAGACACGTTAAGCCCCCCCGTTCGCTCGGTAACGCGGCTGACCAATCAGGTTCAAGAGTTCTGAGACCACTTCTTGCCCATTATGGAACGCCCCGTTATCGCGCAATTGTAAGAAGTCCGTCGAGATGACCCGGCACCCTTGGCTGCGTAGGCCTTGAAAATCATGACGGACTGGTTGTGACATTTCATTCCACCGTTGGTAATCGATGTACTGGTCGGGCACCTTACGGGTGTTGACCAGGACCGTATCAATAAAGTTGCGGTGTAAGTGTTGGTTCAAGACGCGCACATGGTCGGCGTCCGTAAAGTTCTCGGTCTCGCCCTTCTGCGTCATGATGTTGCAGATGTAGACCACCTCGGCCTGCGACTCGCAGACCGCCCGGCCGACACTGTCGATCATCAGGTTCGGCAGGATGCTGGTAAACAGGCTACCGGGACCCAAGACAATCTGGTCAGCGTTCATGATGGCATCGATCACCGGTTGAACCGCGTGCGGCTGTTGATGGTGATCGCTAGTTTCGACCCAGACCCGCTTGATCAGCTTATGGGCCGCCGTAATCTCTGATTCCCCGCTGAGGGTGCTGCCATCGTCGAATTGCGCGTGCAGTTCCAAGGGCTCGTTCGCCGCCGGATAGATGTGCCCGTTGACCCGCATCAACTGCGAGAGCTCCTGAACGGCGTCAAAGATACCGCCCTTCATCTCGGACAACGCCGCAATGATCAGATTACCAATCGCGTGGCCGGCAAAGAAATCGTCGGTGGTCTCGAAGCGGTACTGGAACAGGTCCTTGTAAATCCCGGGGACCTCCGCCAAAGCGACCATCACGTTACGAATATCACCAGGTGGCACCACGTTAACGTAATGGCGAATGATGCCGGACGAGCCGCCATCATCAGCCACCGTCACCACCGCCGTGATGTCGACGTCCTGGTCCCGTAGGTTACTCAAAATCACGGGTAACCCGGTCCCCCCGCCAATCACGACGATTCTGGGCCGATGAGTTTTCATTAAATCTTTCATGATCGGTTCGCGGACTCCTTTCGTTTATTAATATCGCGATGGGTCACGTGAACCGGATACTGGTTCCCCAAAGCCTGAGCCAACCGCTGCGTTAGCGCAACCGAACGGTGTTGACC
Source organism: Levilactobacillus namurensis (assembly GCF_032197885.1). Taxonomy (NCBI): domain Bacteria; kingdom Bacillati; phylum Bacillota; class Bacilli; order Lactobacillales; family Lactobacillaceae; genus Levilactobacillus; species Levilactobacillus namurensis. The sequence goes on from NZ_CP134159.1 coordinate 2,030,848, forward strand.
CCCGGTACAGCCAATGGCAATCGTCAAGTTGGCCTTACCCTCTTTTTTATACCCCGGCATGATGGCCTCTAGCAAGCTCAAGAACTGCTGGTAAAAGGCTTCCGTCTGGGGTTGTTGCATCACATAATCGTAGACTGGTTGATCCAAGCCCGTCTGGTCCCGCAACTCCGGTAAGTAGTACGGGTTCGGCAAGAACCGCACGTCCATCACGATGTCGGCATCGATTGGCAGGCCGTACTTAAAGCCAAAGGACATCAGCTCGATATGGAACGTCTGCGTACTTTCCGTCTCATAGTTATGGAAGATCTCTTCGCGTAACTTACGGGGCGAAATGCTCGTGGTGTCGATCACCAGCTGGGCCGCCTGACGGATGGGCGCCAACAGCTCTCGTTCGCGTTGAATCCCTTCCATGACGCGACCGTTTCGCGCCAATGGATGGGAGCGCCGGGTCTCCTTATACCGCGAGACCAGTTCCTCGTCGGAAGCATCCAAAAAGAGCACCTGAGCCTGCATGGTCCCGTGCACAGCTACATCGTTCAGCATTTTGACGATTTCGTCGTAAAACGCTCGTGACCGCAAATCAATCACCAGCGCAATTTTGTTCAACTTACCGGATTCGCGGACCAGGTCCCAAAATTTCGGTAGGAGGGTTGGGGGCAAGTTATCAATACAGAAATAGCCGAGATCCTCAAAACTCTGCATCGCAACCGTCTTGCCGGCCCCACTCATCCCCGTAATAATTACTAAATGGACTTGTTCAGTCATCGTTTACGCCACCCTTTCCGTCTAAAAATGTCTTTTACGAGTATAGCACACCGGGCGTGTCTTTCCTAATCATTCTCTTGTTCCCACCTAAAAATAACGGGTTACCGACCTAATTCGCCCCAACACGCCAATAAAAAAGTTCGCGGTCATCTACCGCGAACTTGGCTGTTACTCTAATATTCAGCCATACCTGGCTGGGTCCTGACTAGCCGCGACTGCGAGCGAACGCAATCCAGATAGCGTTGAGGCCAAAGATCATAAAGAAAATGGCGACCAACCCGTTTAACGACAACGCCGCCAAAACAGGGTGGACGAACAAGAGAATTCCGACGATCAACGTTAGAATATCCAGAACCATCGAAATCCAGAAGTAGCCCCCGCCAAACCGACGCAGGTGGTTGGCCACAATCAATCGCTCAAGCGAGTCAATGATAAACCACAGGGCGAACAGGTACCCCAACGTGACAATGGCGCTGTTCATATCGAAGAAGAACACCACGGCAATCAAGATATCTAAGATGCCTAACGCGAGCGCAAAATTGGCGCGCACGCCCGTAACTTCACGTAATTTTGAATACCCCGCAATCGTGGTCAGACCACTTAGAAGGGCCATAACGGCAAAAATAATAGCTAAGCCCGTGAGTCCAATCTTGGGTGACCGAAATAGACCGTACGCGGCAACCAAGAATAGGATGCCCAGAATAAATTCGCCCCAATCGAAGCCCCAACGGGTCCGGTTCATTTGAAACATTTGCGTGCATCTCCTCACAACTTCAGTCATCTGCTGACTGGTTTCTAACCATTGTACTGGTTTTCAGGGGTTCTCACAAGGACCTCCACTCACAAAAAGGCGTTAACCCGCAATGATTCACGGGTTAACGCCCCCTTTCTAACAATTAGGTAACAGTGAGCCGTTACTTACTGGTCTGGTCGGCTTCCGTCCGCTGACGATCGCGTTCCAACACGGGTTTTAAGTACTTTCCCGTGTAACTGTTCTGAACAGTCGCTAATTCTTCTGGCGTCCCGGTGGCCACCACGTGTCCGCCGGCTTCTCCGCCTTCGGGTCCCAAGTCAATCAAGTGGTCGGCCGTCTTGATGACGTCCAAGTTGTGCTCGATCACCAAGACCGTGTTGCCCTTGTCGACCAATCGGTGCAGGACCTCCAACAACCGTTTGATGTCATCGGTGTGCAGCCCCGTCGTGGGTTCGTCTAAGATATAGAAGTTCTTGCCGTTCTGTTGCTTATGCAACTCCGACGCCAACTTCATCCGTTGTGCTTCCCCACCAGACAATGTGGTCGCGGGTTGCCCCAACTTGACGTAGCCTAGGCCCACGTCCTGAATCGTCTGGAGCTTACGCGTGATCTTAGGAATGGCATCGAAGAACTTCAGTGCCTCGCTGACCGTCATGTTCAAGACGTCCGCGATGTTCTTCCCCTTGTATTCGACTTCCAGGGTCTCGGAGTTATACCGCGTCCCGTGGCAGACTTCACACGGGACGTAGACGTCGGGCAAGAAGTTCATTTCGATCTTCAAGATACCGTCCCCGTGACAGGCCTCACAACGGCCGCCCTTGGTGTTGAAGCTGAAGCGACCCTTCTGGTACCCCCGGAGCTTCGCGTCGTTGGTCTGCGCGAACAGGCCGCGAATATCGTCGAAGACCCCGGTATAGGTCGCCGGGTTACTCCGCGGGGTCCGTCCAATCGGACTCTGGTCGATATCGACCAGCCGTTCAATGTTTTCGACCCCGGCAATTGAGGTGTACTTCCCAGGCTTTTCCGAATTATGGTTGAGCTTCTGGGCCAACGCCCGCTTGAGAATCGTATTGACCAGCGTCGACTTTCCGGAACCGGAAACCCCCGTGACCACTACGAACTCCCCTAACGGAAAATCAACCGTGATGTTCTTCAGGTTGTTCTCAGCCGCCCCGGTGACCCGAATCAGCTTGCCGTTCCCCGGTCGCCGAGTCAATGGCACCGGAATGTACTTCTTACCGGCTAGGTACTGGCCGGTCAACGACTTCCGGGAACGCATGACCTGCTTCGGTGTCCCGGCAGCCATGACCTGACCCCCGTTCTCACCGGCGCCCGGGCCAATGTCAACAATGTAGTCAGCGGCCCGCATGGTGTCCTCGTCGTGTTCCACCACGATCAGGGTGTTCCCCAGGTCACGCATCTGCTTCAACGAAGCAATCAGCCGGTCGTTATCCCGCTGGTGCAACCCAATCGAGGGTTCGTCCAAGATATACAGGACCCCCGACAAGTTAGAGCCAATCTGGGTAGCCAACCGGATTCGTTGGGCTTCCCCACCGGACAGGGTCCGGGCCGACCGACTCAGCGTCAGGTAGTCTAACCCCACGTTCCGCAAGAAGGTCAAGCGGTCCCGAATTTCCTTTAAGATCGGTTGGGCGATCACCTGGTCCTGTTCTCCGAAGGACAGCGCCTTAAAGAAGCCCAACTCTTGGTCAACCGGTAAATCAGAGACTTCTCCGATGTGTTGACCGTCGATCTTGACACTTAAAGCTTGCCGGTTCAACCGGTAACCGTGACAGGTGCTGCAGGTCAGTTCGGTCATGTACTTGCGCATCACGTCGCGGGTGAAATCACTATTGGTCTCGTGGTAGCGCCGGTTGATGTTCGGCACCACCCCTTCGAAGGCGGCATCCACGTCGCGAACGCCACCGAAGTCGTTTTCATAGTGGAAGTGGAAGGTCTTTCCCTCTGACCCGTACAGGACCAACTTTTGGGCTGCCTGATCCAGGTCCTTAAACGGCGTATCCATATCCACACCGAAGGCCTGACAAGCTTGTTCCAATAAGGCCGGGTAGTACTGTGAGCTGATGGGGTTCCAGGGAGCCAAGGCCCCTTCACGCAAAGTCTTGTCCTTATCCGGCACGACCAGGTCCAAGTCGACTTCAAGCTTGACCCCGAGACCGTCACAGTCGGGGCAAGCGCCGAATGGGGCGTTAAACGAGAACAGACGTGGTTCCAATTCACCCACAGTAAACCCACAGATAGGGCACGCGTAGTGTTCGGAAAAGATCAATGGTTCGCCGTCGATTACGTCACCGATGGCGTAGCCGCCGCTCAACCGCAACGCTGCTTCGAAGGAATCGAATAGCCGGGAGCGAATCCCCTTCTTGACCACGATTCGGTCGATCACGATGGCAATACTGTGCCGTTGGTTCTTATTGAGTTCGGGAACGTTGTCGATATCCTGGATCTCCCCATCGACCCGGACCCGGACAAAGCCTTCCCGCCGAATCTTCTCAAAGACCTGCTTGTGCTGGCCCTTCTTGTCCCGGACGATGGGCGACAGGATCTGTAACTTGGTCCGTTCGGGTAACGCTAAGACTTGGTCAACCATCTGTTCCACGCTTTGGCTGGTAATCTTGGTGCCGTCGTTGGGACAGATAGGCGTTCCGACCCGGGCCCAGAGCAGGCGCAAGTAGTCGTTGATTTCGGTCACGGTCCCGACCGTCGACCGCGGATTCTTCGACGTGGTCTTTTGGTCGATCGAGATGGCGGGACTTAGACCATCGATGGAATCGACGTCCGGTTTATCCATTTGCCCTAAGAATTGCCGGGCATACGACGAAAGGCTTTCGACGTACCGCCGCTGGCCCTCGGCGTACAGGGTATCGAACGCTAACGAACTCTTCCCCGAACCAGAAAGGCCACTAATGACCACCAGCTTATTCTTGGGAATCGTGACGTCGATGTTCTTCAAGTTATGGGCCCGCGCCCCGTGAATCACAATTTTATCATTCTGCAAACTAGTTCCTCCTCCGGACCTAATCACCGATCTCCGTCTTCATATCCATAATGGTATCCCGCAACGAAGCCGCCTGTTCGAAGTCCAACTTCTTAGCAGCCGCTCGCATCTGGTCTTCCAGTCGTGCAATCAATTTCTCTTGGTCTTCCTTATCCATGGACTCGAAGTCGTTTTCGACAAAGTCATCGCTTTCACCGGTATCGTCACTCTTCTTAGTGACCGCAATCAGGTCGCGAATTGGCTTGATAATGGTGGTTGGCGTGATATGGTGCTTCTGATTATAGGCGATTTGAATCTTCCGCCGCCGGGCCGTTTCATCCATCGCCGCCTGCATCGACTCCGTGACACTGTCGGCATACATGATGACGTGCCCGTGCGAGTTCCGGGCCGCCCGGCCGATGGTCTGAATCAAGGACCGTTCGTTACGCAAGAAGCCTTCCTTATCCGCGTCTAGGATGGCGATCAAGGAAACTTCCGGAATATCGATTCCTTCCCGCAAGAGGTTGATGCCGACCAACACATCGTACTTACCTAGTCGCAGGTCCCGCATGATGGCGGTCCGTTCCAAGGTCTTGATGTCCGAGTGCAGGTACGCGACCTTGATGCCTAGGTCTTTGAGATAGTCGGTCAGGTCTTCCGCCATCTTCTTGGTCAACGTGGTGACAAACGTCCGCTCGTTGGCCTCGACGCGCTGGTTGATCTCTCCGACCAAGTCGTCCATTTGGCCCATGATTGGCCGGACCTCAATGGTTGGGTCCAGTAGCCCCGTTGGCCGAATGATCTGTTGAACCACGTGCTTGGTCTGGTCCTCTTCGTAAGGCCCCGGCGTCGCCGACATGTAGACCACCTGGTTCACGTGTTGTTCGAATTCACTGAGCTTCAGTGGCCGGTTGTCCAACGCACTAGGTAACCGGAAACCATAGTCGATCAACTGTTGTTTCCGGGCCCGGTCACCGTTGTACATCCCCCGAACCTGCGGCATGGTCACGTGTGACTCGTCGACCACTAACAGGAAGTCCTTGGGGAAGAAGTCCAATAACGTGTACGGTGGTTCGCCGGCTTTCCGGCCGTCCATCCACCGCGAGTAGTTCTCAATTCCGCTGGTGTAGCCCATCTCCCGCATCATTTCGACGTCGTAGGTGGTCCGTTGCTTCAACCGTTGGGCTTCCAATAATTTACCCTGTCCCTCAAGTTCCGCCAGCCGGTCCTTGAGTTCGCCTTCGATTCCCTTAGTGGCCGTAGCCATGATATCGTCATTGGTCATGAAGTGGGTCGCCGGGAAGATGGCAACGTGTTCCCGGTCACCAACGATTTCCCCGGTCAGGGCATCGACTTCACGAATCCGGTCAATCTCATCACCGAAGAATTCGACCCGCAACGCCCGTTCATCCCGGGAAGCGGGGAAAATCTCGACCACGTCACCGTGGACCCGGAAGCGGCCCCGCTGGAAGTCGTAATCGTTCCGTTCAAACTGGATGTTGACCAGCTTGCGTAGCAGTGCGTCCCGTTCGATTTCCTGACCGACCCGCAACGAAACCACGTGGTTCTTGTATTCTGTTGGGTCCCCTAATCCAAAGATCGAAGAGACGGACGCCACCACGATCACATCGTTACGTTCCAACAGTGAGCTGGTTGCCGAGTGTCGTAACTTATCGATCTCATCGTTGATCGACGAGTCCTTTTCGATATAGGTATCACTCGACGGCACATAGGCTTCTGGTTGGTAATAATCATAGTAACTGACAAAGTATTCGACCGCGTTGTGCGGGAAGAACTGCTTGAACTCACCGTAGAGTTGGCCCGCCAGTGTCTTGTTATGCGACAACACCAGCGTGGGCTTATTAACGTTTTTGATGACGTTCGAGATAGTGAACGTCTTCCCCGTCCCGGTAGCCCCCAGTAAAATCTGCGCCTTCTCGTGATTCTCAATACCCTTGGTCAGTTCCTCAATCGCCTGCGGTTGGTCCCCCGTAGGCTGGTACTTCGAAACTAAGTCAAATTTTCGATCCGTCTGTCGATCGATCATGGCAGCGACCCCCTTACTGATTAAAATTTTGATGGCAGCGAAAAAATGGGAAACTTAGCGCTCCCCATCACGTTCAAATAGTTTACCATACCGAACATACTTTCGCTAGTCTGGTGATTCACCGGGCGAACTTATCTTGATAAATCGTCACGTTCGCAGTGCGGTCTCCCCGGACGACCGTCGTGGTCTGCACTTTGGTTAACCCTTGATCAGCCCAAAACGCCGGCGCATTGCGGTCCCCCATGAAGACGCTCAGCTGTAGCTGGACGGCATCCGCCGCCCGTAGCGTGGTCACTAGGCTCTGATAGAGGTCGGCACACCGCGCCGCCGATAGCGTCTTCTCCGGCATCCAAAGCCCTAACCAGACCAGACTGGGCAACGGGTAATCGATGATCAGATCAACGATCAAAACCAACTGCTCATCCTCGAAAGCCCCCAGGTACGCCTTCTGGTCCGCCGTGGCGTTGACCGGCACGTCGTCTAAGTCCTGAATAGCTTCCCGCCGGGTCACCGGATGGTCCTGGAAGTGTTCGTAGTAGTCCGGATGGGCGCTTTGAAACCGATAGATCAGGTCGTCATCGTCGTGGGTCAACGGCCGGACCGTGGCGTGTTGAATGTGCTGATTCCATACTGTGGCTAATTACATGCTTACTTCTCCTCCGCGTGTTGTAAGAGGTCGTGGGTCATCGATTGGAGCTTCTGGCGGTCGCTGAAGTCCGCCGACAACAGTTCCGGTAAGACCTCCTTCAAGAAGTACTGGACACAGGCCATGTTCTGGAACTTCAAAATGGTAGTCAGACTCTCCCGGTAGATCTCCGTATAGACCGGTTCCGGATTGCCCTTTTGAATCTCACCGAAGGATTCGTATAACAGGTCCACCTTGTCAGCAACGGAAAGGATCTGGCCTTCCAGTGTGGCATCCTTCCCCTCACCTAGCCGCCGGGTATAGGCCGCTTGGAACTGTTTCGGAATTTCATTGTGGATAAAGTTAGCGGTCAGAGAATCCTCTACGTCGGCCAACATATGCCGCAATTCCGGTGTCGCGTACTTTACCGGCGTCTTGATATCCCCGATAAACCGTTCCGTGTAGTCGTGGTTCAAGGCCTTCTCGTACAGTAAGCGCCAATTGACCGCGTTGCCGGCCTGTTCTTCGACGTCGCCTAAGAACTGTGCCTCTTCGGCCACCTTGAATGAATGGGCCGCTACGGAGTGCTGCTCAAACTTGAAATAGCCCGGTGCCCGATTAATCGTCTCCAGATCACTTAAACTCTGCAAAAACTGATTCATGCCCAATACTGCCAACTCCCTTTCCTAACTCTTGATGTCGGTCGACCGACGACCGTTGTTCTCTTTAGAATACCACAATCTGGATAGGGCACGTTAATCATGGTTTGGTCCCATCAACAACTCATCACCATTACGGATTTCCACGCCCACAAGCGCCCATGTTTCGCTATTCAGAATAAAAAAATACTAAGCTTAGAGGCATAGAAGTTACCCGACGGGGTGCTCCTATGCCTCTATTACTTTATAGTGGTAGTGAAGACAGGCCGTGGGCGCTTTGGGTCCTTGAGACCGTAATAAAAAATGGCCGCTTCACTGGTTTTAGTCAATTTGATCAAAGTATTTGGGCTCTCGAAGCCGTGTTTTGAAAACGAGATTACTAAAACTGACGTGAAGACTTCAGAAAGACAGGTATATGATTATGCGAACAATTATTGGAATCGATGTCAGTAAAAACAAAGCTAACGTTGCGGTGGCGACGGATTTAATCGTCGCCAAAGAACTGACCGTCCCTCTAGATGCACTGGGATTTAATGAACTGAAACACGTCGTGCTTCAGTTCGGCGGAAAAGCGGAAATCGTCTTTGAAGCGACTGGTGTTTACTCCCGGCGCTTAGAGTATTTCCTTCAACAAGAAAATTTGAATTACCATATTTTAAATCCCCTGGCGGCTAAGAATCGCATCGCCACTGGTACGCGAATGAGAAAAAACGATCAACGTGATGCGCGCCGATTGGCGATTACCGAGTTTACCGAACAGTTAGAGCCCTATCTTCTAGCTTACAAACAGGATCCCATCTATCGTGAATTAACGGATATGAACCGTTATTACGACCAACTCAATGAGGATAAGAAACGGGCCCGCAATCGAGCTCATCGTGTCTTACAGCTTGTATTTGCGTCATTTGGGGCCTCCAAGGGTGGCTTTAACTTCGATACAAAGCTGGCTTGGAAGATCCTAACACTCTTCCCGCATGCACAAATCGTTCGTGAAATTGGCGACCTTAACGCGTTAGAAGCACGAATATCAGCAGCACATTTCAAAGGGATGAACGCTAGGCGTATTCACGATGCCGCACGAAAGTTATGGAAACTGGCCGCTCAGAATGGTGACGCCGTACCCGTTACTTCGGATAACACGCGGCAAATGAAAGCTTTGGCGGAACAAGTTCTCACCCTAGAAGCAGCGCAGGACCAGCAGGTCGTGCGCATGATGGCCTTAGGTAAATCCTTGTCAGAGTTTACGCTTCTTCAAACAATCCCTGGTATTGGTGGCAGTACCGCCATTCGGCTAATTAGTGAATTAGGTGATATCCGACGGTTCAATACCCGTCAGCAATTGAACAGCTATGTTGGCCTGGACACAACGGAAGTTGACTCCGGTGACCATCAATCCGCTCGCCATATCACCAAACACGGTAATCCCCATGCACGCCGAATCTTGTATTGGACGGTCGTTCTTATGCTTAATCCTAAGATGGGCGACAATCATATTCGCGATGCATACGAAAAAAGACGAGAAGCTTCTTCTTCAAAGAAGAAACTCATCGTCCGTCAAATGGATCGTCTTATTAAAACAATCCTATACCTGATAAAAACGAATCAACCTTACTCCTATGAGCTGAGCCCTCAATCGAAGTAACATTCATTATAGTTTATAATACCAGCCTTGAAAAAAATTTGATACCTCCAAGGCTTATTTAGCTGGCTATAAATCACTAAAATAATAGCAATAGGGCCTAGGCTCCGGAACGAAGAACATCGTTCCGGAACCTAGACCCTAAATTTCTCATCATAAAACATTGATTTAACAACATCTTTATTGACAAAACGTAGAAAAAAGGAGCCCCGGCAAAACGCCTAGGCTCCTCTTAGTCTCTTGATTTAGCTGGTGTTGCAGCGTACTCCCCAGGCAACCAGCGAACCCTAATCACCAAGGGAACCCACACTGATAACTGACGCGCTTATTGAGCAGACGCTGCTTGGGACTTCAAGGTTTCCAGGTAATTGAAGACCGCTTGTCCCGCCGTGCCCCCTTCACCAACGGCCGTGGTAATCTGCCGCAGGTCCTTCTGGCGCACGTCACCGATAGCAAAGATGCCAGGAACCGCCGTGGCCATGTGGTCATCGGTCTTGATCCAACCTGCATCATCGGTAATGCCTAAGCCCTTGAAGGCTTCCGTCATTGGCAAGGTCCCAACGTAGATGAAGACCCCGCTGGCATCCAGATGGCCATCTTCGCCCGTCTGGTTGTTGTGGGTGGCCACACCGGTCACCTTCATGTCGTCGCCTTGAATCTCCGTGACGTTCGTGTTCCATACGAATTCAATCTTATCGTTGGCAAACGCCCGGTCTTGCAAGACCTTTTGGGCCCGCAACTGGTCCCGCCGAACCACGATAGTGACCTTAGCGGCCAAGCCGGCCAGATAGATGCCTTCTTCGACGGCAGAATCACCACCACCGACGACAATCACGTCGCGGTTCTTAAAGAATGCACCGTCGCAGACCGCGCAGTAGGAGACCCCGCGGCCACCGTAGCTATCCTCACCGGGAACACCTAACTTCTTGTACTCAGAACCCGTGGCGACGATCACGGCTTTGGCCGTGTAGTCCCCATCGTCGGTCTTGACCACCTTATGGTCACCGTGGTCTTCAATGGCTTCTACGCTCCCGTAGGCAAATTCAGCGCCAAACTGGGTCGCGCCTTCGTACATGTCCTTCGCCAAGTCTGGTCCTAAGATCGACTTGAACCCCGGATAGTTTTCGATGGCGGCCGTGTTGTTCATCTGGCCCCCGTAAATGCCCCGATCAAGCATCAAAACGGACAGGTTCGCCCGCGATGCGTAAAGCGCACCGGTCATCCCACCGGGTCCAGCACCAATTACAATCACATCATAGTTTTTCAAGATGACGACTCCCTTCCGAAATATCTTAGCCTGACTGACACTTTACTATTAAAAAGTAAGTTTGTCACCTATTTTGTTCCGGATTTTTTCTCATCCTCTGCGGCCAGCTTCTGGCCTAAGGTCTTAATGTATTCGCGCAATTGCGTTTTAGTCTCAGGATGGTTCAACCCAAATTCGATATTGGTCTGTAACCAGCCAAACTTATTGCCGACGTCAAATCGCTTGCCGGTGTATTCGTGGGCAAAGACGCGTTGGGTCCGGTTCAAAATATCAATCGCATCCGTCAATTGCAATTCGTTACCTAAACCAATTGGCGTGTTCTCCAGCGCTTCGAAGATTTCTGGCGTGAACAGGTACCGACCAATAATGGCCAGGTCACTGGGTGCCTTATCTGGTTCCGGCTTTTCCACGAAGTTCGTCACGTTATACAGGCCCGGCGCCGTCTCTTCAGAGGGGTTGATCACCCCATACTTAGCCGTGTCTTCATGCGGTACCCGCATCACAGCTAAAGTTGACGCGCCCGTCTGGTTGTACCGGTCGATCAATTGCTTGGTCAACGGTACCTTACTTTCCGTCATGTCATCGCCCAACATCACCACGAAGGGTTCGTCGCCGATGAAGGCTTTCGCGGTCAGAACAGCGTCGCCCAGGCCCCGCGGGTAAGGTTGCCGAATGAAGTACAAGTTCATGCCGGTGGTCTCTTGGACCTGCTTCAACATCTTTTCCTTGTGCTTGGCTTCCAAGTTAGCTTCCAATTCAGGGTTGGAGTCGAAGTGATCTTCGATGGACCGCTTGGACTTCCCGTCGACGACCACGATATCCTCAATTCCGGACTTCCGGGCTTCTTCGACGATGAACTGAATCGTTGGCTTGTCAACGATTGGTAACATTTCCTTAGCAAGTGCTTTGGTAGCCGGTAAGAACCGGGTCCCCAAACCCGCGGCTGGAATGACTGCTTTTCTGACTTTTCTCATAACGATGGTTCCCTCCTCAGTGACATTAACTAAAATTCAGCGCGACCCTCACGTTGCATTAGGTCGGAAATGGCGGTGCGAATATCCTTGCCTTCATACAGAACCTGGTAGATGGCTTCCGTAATTGGCATGGAGACGCCCCGTTGCTGCGATAATTCATACGCGGCCTTGGTCGTGGCCACCCCTTCGATGACCATGCCCATGTGGCTGACCACGTCGTCCAACGCTTCACCACGGCCTAGTTCATCCCCAGCACGCCAGTTCCGGGAATTGGCACTGGTTGCGGTGACGATGACGTCGCCGACACCGGATAATCCGATGAAGGTCATTGGGTCGGCACCAAATGACGTGCCCAGCCGGGAAATCTCGGCTAGCCCACGGGTCATCAGCGCTGCCTTCGCGTTATCACCGTAGCCCAGGCCATGTAAGGCCCCGGCACCCAAGGCGATGATATTCTTCAAAGCGGCTCCGATTTCCACCCCGATGACGTCGGAGTTGGTGTAGACCCGGAAGTAGTTGGTCATGAATAACTTTTGGGTGTACTTAGCTGCTTCGGGGCTCGCACTGGCCGCCGTGATCAGCGTCAGGTCATGCCGGGCAACATCTTCCGCGTGACTCGGCCCCGACAAGACCGTGACCGCCTTGCGGTTGGCCGCCGGAATCTCTTCTTCCAAGATCTGGGAGATCCGCTTATAGGTCTTCTGCTCGATTCCCTTGCTGGCATGGATGATTTCCGGTTGTAATTGCTTTTCTGCCAATAGCGCGCCCACTTGATGGGCTACGGACCGCACAGCCTTGGTTGGCACCACGAACAAGATGGCATCGACCCCGTCGATCGCCGTCGCGAGATCCGCGTAAGCGACTAACGATGACGAGAACGTAAAGTCCTTGATGTACCGGCTATTGGTATGTTGCGTATTCAGTTCTTCGACTTGCTTGGGGTTGTACGACCATAGCCGCACGTCATGGCCATTTTCATCCAAGACGCTCGCAAGGATTGAACCCCAAGAACCGGCACCGAGTACTGCAATTTTCTCTGACATAGTTGTCTTCTCCTTAATTTGAAAGTTTAGCACGTTCACGGAACGGGTTGCCATCTAGGTAGTCCGTCGGGGCTTGCGTCTGCCGCCGCCGATAGATCCAGATGATCAAGGCACCGATGAACAGAACCACCGACAATAATTGGGAGACACGAATGACCCCCAGTAACATCAGACTGTCCGTCCGCATGCCTTCAATGAAGAACCGTCCCAATGAATACCACATCACGTAACTTAAGAAGACTTCGCCCTGCTTAAAGAGTTGCGGGTAATGCCGCAGACTCATCAGCACCACGAAGCCCATCAGATCCCACATCGACTCGTACAAGTACGTGGGTTGACGGTATGCCCCGTTGATGAACATCTGATTGATGATCCACCCGGGTAGGTGCAACCCCTGCAAGAACGACAGGCTGGTGATCCGGCCGAACGCCTCTTGATTCATGAAGTTGCCCCAGCGGCCAATCGCTTGGCCCAAAATGACGGTGGGCGCCGCCACGTCTAACATTAACCAGACTGGAATGAAGCGGGAACGACAGAAGAAAAAGACTACCAGACCGGCCCCAATCAACGAGCCATAGATGGCAATCCCGCCATCCCAAATCGCAATGATCTCGCCGGGATGTTGGCTGTAATACCCCCATTGGAAGACCACGTAGTACAGGCGCGCCGCAATCAGCGCCGCTGGTAACGCCCACAAGATCATGTCGTAAATATCATCGGGTTTGATTCCGCGCCGTTGTCCCTCACGAACGGCTAACGTCACCGCGATGATCACGCCGGTCGCGATAATCACCCCATACCAGTGAACGGCCAGTGGGCCTAAGTGAATCGCAATCGGATTGAGGGCTGCTAAAATCGGTGTTAACGTGATTGTCTACCCCCTTTAGTTAGTGCGTATCTTTTTTAGAATTTTGCTTAATCAAACGGTTCAAGTTCTCGTCAAAGACCTTGGTGGCATCGTACCCCATAGAACGGGCCCGGAAGTTCATCGCCGCTGCTTCGATGATGATTGCCAGGTTCCGCCCTGTCTTGACCGGAATCGTAATCTTGGGAACCACCACATCGAAGAAACGTTGTTCTTCCGTGTTGTTCCCCAACCGATCGAAGTGGTTATCGTCATGCCAAAGTTCCAAGTGCACGATCAGGTCAATGTCGGTCTCGCTCCGCACAGCCCCCGCCCCGAAGAGGTTCATGACATCAATGATTCCAATGCCCCGAATCTCTAGCAGGTGACTTAAGATGGCGGGTGCGGCACCGACCAGGGTCTGTTCGTCTTGTTGATAGACTTCGACCCGGTCGTCGGCAATCAGCCGGTGGCCCCGCTTGACCAGTTCTAGAGCGGTTTCACTTTTCCCCACCCCAGAATCACCGGTAATCATGACGCCGACCCCGTAGATATCGACTAAGACCCCGTGTACGGATTGGCGCTCGGCCAGCTTGCCTTCCAAGAAGTTGGTCATGTTACTCAGAACCCGCGACGTGGTCAGCTTGGTCCCCAGAATCGGAATGTGGGCTGCCTCGGCCGCCTGTTGGAGCTCCTCGGGCGGATCAAGTTGCGTCGAGATGACGAAGGCGGGCGTCTCGGGTTGACACATCTTCTGCATCACATCGAGAAGCTTCTTGTGACTCATCCCCTTAGCAAATGAGGTTTCCGTAATCCCTAAGAGTTGGACCCGTTTAGCTGGATAGTAATTAAAATATCCCGTGAGTTCGAGCCCAGGACGCGAGATATCACTGGTGGTAATCTGTCGATCCAAATCATCTTGACCGGAATAGACATCCAACCGGTTGACTTTGACCAGGTCGGCGACTGTGACGCTTTCTGGCATGAACGCTTCCTCCTTACTGCATAGTAAACTAGTTTAATTTTAGCACTTTACCGGGGTAACTCCTATCATATTCCTCCCGTTGCGCTGATTAATTTCGCGCGAAATGGTCGTTAATGATGGCGTTAAAAATCGCCATGACCACCGCTACCAATAAGGTGACCCCGAAGGACTTAAACGCGAAGTTGGCCCCCACAAAGTAGGACGTCAGCTCCAGCATTGCGGCGTTCAAAACGATGCTAAACAGCCCCAACGTTAGAATCGTAATCGGTAGCGACAAAATGAAGAGAATTGGCTTCACCACGGCATTTAATAGCGCCAAAACGAAGCTGGCCAACAGGGCGATTCCCACGCCGGAAACGTAGAAGGCGTACTGATAGCTCCCCGCGAGCTGACTCTGGAAAAAGCCCGCCAACGCCAGAAAAATGGCGGCGTTAACTAAGATTCGGGACCAAAAGTGCATCTACTCACCATCCTTATGGGTGTGGACGTCCTGTTCCGTCGCGTGAATGTCCTTCCGTTCGGACTGGTGCGGCTGCGTCGCCCCACCGCCAAACTGCCCAAACAAATCCCGGAAGCTCGCCGAGGTGGTCCGCGTATCATCCAGCGGAATGAACGTCATCAAGATCACGTAGATCAAGAGACCCAAGACCCCGTGGGGTGGAATCGCCAGCGAGATGATCACGTAGATCAACCGCAGTAAATTAGCGTTCCAGTCGAAGTATTCGGCGATCCCGCCTAAGACCCCGCCGACTAAGCGGTTAGTCCGGGAACGCACTAAACGTTTTTTACCTGCCATAATTAGAATCTCCTTCGTATAAGTCTGATCTTTTGTAAGCACCGCTTCCTAATTCGAAGAACCGTGTGCTGCTCCTAAGTTCCCCCAGAAAAATCGGGAAACTCTGGGAAACCACCGCGCTACCGGTTGCGTAGCGGGGGCCCACTACCGAAAGAATAACGAAAGCGGCCACTGAAAGCAAGTTTCCAGTGGCCGCTTAGGTAAATCTTCAATTTGACGTAAGGTTTCGGAACTTATGACCCAGTCCCCTCACTGGCTGAATTCAACTCAATGATGTGTCCGGACTTCAGGTAAATGATCCACTCACAGACGTTGGTGACGTAATCCCCAATGCGACAGAGATCTTGGGCCACGTTCAGGTAGATGGACGCCCCCGTTTCAAAGGCGGCATCCTTGCGCATCTGCTGGTAACTGCCTTCCCGTACCGCGTGGTTCAGGCGATCCAGCTTCCGGTCGTACCCCGCCAAAGCTCGGGCTTCCTGCTCGTCTTTGTTGACGTAGGCCGACAAGACGTCCTTGACCATCTGGGTGGTCATCTGACTCATCTCACTGATCAGTTGTTCGATTTCGGGAACCTTTTGCTTAGCCCCCATCTTGATGGCTGAATGGGCGATATTCCGCGCGTGGTCTCCCGCCCGTTCTAGATCCGAAACGGCCTTTAAAATCGTCACGATCTCCCGTAAGTCCGTGGTCACGGGCTGGTACAGGGCGATCATCTCAAAGGTCTTCTTCTCCAGCGCGATTTCGCGCTGGTTGATGTCGTGGTCGTGGTCAATAATGTGTTGCGCCGTCTGCGCGTCACGCTTCATAAACGCCTCGACCGCTTGCTGAATGACCTCGCTGACCAGCATCCCCATTTCCGTAAAGTCAGCATCCAAATCCGCTAACTCATCATCAAATAATCTCCGCATGTCCTGCCTCCTTAACCAAATCGACCGCTAATGTAATCTTCCGTTTGCTTCTTCGCGGGATTCATAAAAATATTCTTCGTCGCATCCACTTCGATCAACTCGCCGTTCATGAAGAAGGCGGTCCGATCGGCAATCCGCGACGCTTGTTGCAAGTTGTGGGTCACAATAATAATCGTATAATCTTGCCGTAAATTCAAGAGCGTGGTTTCAATTTGACTACTCGATACCGGGTCCAAGGCACTGGTCGGTTCGTCCATCAGGATAATCTCCGGGGAAAACGCCAGGACCCGCGCGATGCAGACCCGTTGCTGTTGTCCCCCGGATAAGGCCAAGGCGCTCTCGTGCAGGTGGTCCTTGACTTCATCCCACACCGCAGCTTGCCGGAGTGATTTCTCCACCACCGCGTCCAACTTTTCCTTATCCTTCTCACCGGCGATCCGTAACCCGTAGATCACATTATCGTAGATGGAGAACGGAAACGGGTTAGGTTGTTGGAACACCATGCCGATTTCCTTGCGAATCTCAACCGTATCGGCACTAGGGGCGTACAAGTCCTGCCCCTTGAACTGCACCGTTCCGGTAATCGTAACCCCCGGAATCAGGTCGTTCATCCGGTTCAAGGTCCGCAGATACGTCGACTTCCCACAGCCGGATGGGCCGATCAAAGCCGTGATCCCCTTGTCTTTAAAGTTCAAGTTGATGCCCTTTAAGGCCTCTTTGTTCCCGTAGTACAGGTGCAGGTCCTGGGTCGTTAAAATCTCTTCTCTCATGCTCTGTTCTTCCTCCTAACCAAAGTTCCCCGAAACGTAATCACTGGTGATTTGCACCCGTGGATTAGTAAAAATATGGCTGGTCGTGTCATATTCCAGGACCCGACCCTGGTTAAAGAACGCCGTATATTCGCTGATCCGCGCCGCTTGTTGCATGTTGTGCGTCACGATAATGATCGTGTATTGCTCCTTGAGCTTCAACAACGTGTCTTCCAACTGACTGGTCGACACGGGATCCAGGGCGCTGGCCGGTTCGTCCAGAAGTAAGATATCCGGCTTCAACGCGATGGCCCGGGCAATACATAACCGTTGGGCTTGTCCCCCGGACAGCCCCAGGGCACTCCGCCCCAAGTCATCCTTGACCTGGTCCCACAACGCCGCTTGCCGCAGCGAAACCTCGACTAATTCATCTAACTTCTTTTTCCCAGTCACCCCCCGCAGACGTAAGGCAAAGGCCACGTTATCATAAATGGACTTGGCAAACGGATTGGGCCGTTGGAACACCATCCCGATTCGCCGCCGCATCTCATACACGTCGATGTCTGGTTGGTTCACATCAACGCCCCGATACATGATGCGCCCCTTGACCGTGGCGATGCGGTCGTTCATCCGGTTCAACGACCGTAAATAGGTCGATTTTCCGGAACCCGAAGGTCCAATCAACGCAGTAATCTGATTCTGTGCGAACTGCAGGTCTCCTTCGAATAAGGCTTCAGACTTCCCGTAGAACACGTGCAGGTCCTCCGTCGCTAACACGATGGGGTGCTGCGGATCGTTGGGTTGAACGATATGCCGTTCCAGCATGTCGTTCGCATTCGTTTGAACATCGTTATTGACGAACATGGCAACCCCTCCTTACGCCGACGTGAGGCGTTTGTATAATCGTTTGCCCAGGTAACGGGCCGCAAAGTTAAAGAGTAAGATGGCAATCACCAGCACAGCCGAAGACCCAGATGAAATGGCCTTGGCGTCCGGCATAATGCCTTCTGAATTGATCTTCCAGATGTGCACCGCCAACGTTTCAGCTGGCCGCATCGGATTCAACGGACTCGAAATGTTGAATGGGTTCCAATCCGCAAAGTTTAACGCCGGGGCACTTTGGCCCGCCGTGTAGATCAACGCGGCGGCTTCCCCAAAGACCCGTCCGGCACTTAAGATCACCCCGGTCAGGATACTTGGAACTGCGGCCGGTAAGATGATCTTGTTGACGGTCTCCCACCGGGACAACCCTAATGCCAGACCACCTTCCCGTTGGTTCTCACTAACGGTCCGCAAAGAGTCTTCAATGCTCCGCGTTAACAGCGGCAAGTTGAAGAAGGTCAACGCGAAGGCCCCCGAGAGAATCGAGAACCCTAGGCGCAGCTTGACCACAAAGAACAGGAATCCGAATAGTCCAACCACCACTGAGGGTAACGAACTTAGAATTTCAATCGCTGTCCGAACAGCACTGGTCACCCAGTTATCTTTCGCGTATTCGTAGAGGTAAATCGCCGCCCCCAACGCAATCGGAAACGAAATTAGCATGGCTAAAATCAAGAGATAAAACGAGTTGAAGAGTTGGACCCCCACCCCGCCGCCTTTCAAGAAGGCCTTCGCGGGTGCCGTTAAGAAGTGCCAACTCAGTTGTGGTAAACCACTGACTAAGATGTACCCCAGCAGGGCGACCAAGATCAAGACTACCAGACCGGAAATCCCGTACAGGGACCCGATGGCAATTTTATTTTGGAGTTTTGCTTTATGCATTATTGCAACCGCCCCTTTCGACCAATCAGCCGGACAATTAAGTTAAAGACTAAGGACATCAGTAATAGAACCAGCGCTAGGGACCATAGGGCATTGTTTTGTAAGGACCCCATGACCGTGTTCCCGATTCCTGTCGT
Organism: Levilactobacillus namurensis; assembly: GCF_032197885.1. Taxonomy (NCBI): domain Bacteria; kingdom Bacillati; phylum Bacillota; class Bacilli; order Lactobacillales; family Lactobacillaceae; genus Levilactobacillus; species Levilactobacillus namurensis. The sequence continues at coordinate 2,049,805 of NZ_CP134159.1, forward strand.
CAGAACGGACGTCAACGTCGCCGCCGGGTCAACTAGGCTGTGCGGCATCAACGCCGCGTTCCCAATCACCATTTGCACGGCTAAGGCTTCACCGAAGGCCCGGGCCATCCCGAAGACCACGGCCGTCATCAGCCCCGGCGTTGCGGCGCGCAAGACTACCTTGTAGATGGTCTGCCACTGCGTTGCCCCTAAGGCAAGCGAGGCCTCCCGGTAGAACCGGGGAACCGCCCGCAGTGCATCGGCACTCATCGACGTGACCGTAGGCAAGACCATCACGAAGAGGACGAAGGTCCCGGAAAGGATTCCGAACCCGCTACCGCCAAAGACGGACCGCGTGAACGGGACCACAACGCTTAACCCGATAAACCCATAAACAACTGAAGGAATCCCCACCAGTAACTCGGTTACTGGCCGCAGGATTTTGGCCCCCCGGTTAGGTGAGATTTCATTCATGAAGACCGCCGTCCCAATCGCAAACGGGGTCGCAATCAACGCCGAGAGAATCGTGATTAGAAAGGACCCCACAATCATTGACAACGCCCCAACTTCGGGCTTGCCGTGGGCATCCTTAATGCCCGGGTTCCAGTTCTTGCCCGTTAGGAAGTCCCAGAGACTCACGTGATTGGTGGTAAAGGTCGCAATGCCCTTAGACGCCACGAAACCAATGATGGCGACCACGACTGCGACGATTAAGACCAACGCCGAAAAACTAACCACGCGTCCCCAGACTTCGAGCTTAGCGGCCTTAGAATGCTTTTTTAACTGGCGCTCTAAACTCGCCACTGAAGTAGACTGTTCTTTCATTACCGCGCGCCTCCAATCTGAGTGACCTTACCCGTCACGTCCCGTTCAATGTGCATCTGGTCGGGGGATAGATACCCCAACTGCCGCACCAACGTCTTCTGAATGGCAGGCGATTCCACATAAGCGATAAAGTCCTTGGTCAGCCCCGTAGGTTGACCGTTGGTGTAAAGATGTTCGTACGACCAAATCTTCCAGTGATTATCAATCACGTTGGCTTCCGTTGGCGCAACGCCATTCAGGTGCAGGGCGTCGACCGTCTTGTCCACGTACGAAAAGGCGACATAACTAATGGCCCCCGGCGTGGTCGCCACAATCTGACGAACCATCCCCGACGAGTCTTGTTCTTGAGCCGTCCGGGAACGGTGCCCGTTCATACCGAACTTCTCAAAAGTCGCCCGGGTCCCACTTCCTTGGGCCCGGTTAATGATGACGATCGGCCGATCGGCGCCACCCACCTGCTTCCAATTCGTGACTTGTCCGGTGAAGACCGCCGTCAACTGCTTAGTCGTCAGGTTCTGTACGCCGTTCTTGCGATTAACGATGGGTGTGATGCCGACCACCGCGACCCGGTGATCGACCAATTGTTTGCTAGTGATCCCCTTTTGTTCAGACGCAAAAAGATCCGAGTCCCCAATCTGCACGGCACCTTCTTGAATCTGACTCAGACCCGTCCCGGTCCCGCCACCTTGTACGTTGATGAACGTCCCCAAATGTTCACCCGTATACTGCTCGCCCGCTGCTTCAACCAGGGGCTGTAAGGCCGTTGAACCGACGGCGGTGATGGATTGTCCGGCGTGACTGACCTGCCGAGTCTGGTAGGCAAACACCCCCAAGGCGACCAATAGAATCAGGCCAATTCCTTGAAACCACCGTTTCTTCGTCATACTGTTCCCTCCTATTCGATCAGTCCAAAAAAGACTCATCATTTCAACTGTCAGTATAACGGGTGAATGTAAATCTCATGTAGTAGTAGTGTAAAGGTTGTGTAAATATGTTGCGATTGTTGACGAACTAACCGTCACCACCCACAAACATCAAGGGGATACTAATAGGCTTAACGCGCTCGCCAAGGCCGACATATCACCATTTTGGGGCCTTACACAAAGCGACCGCTACTTACCTCACAGGTAAGCAGCGGTCGCTTCGAATTGATGACGGTTCGGTAACCAGATTACCGTTCACGCCAATACACTTATTCAGTTGTCGCTGGTTTTAGCGGGAAGCTCAAAGTCACCGTGGTCCCCTTATCCAGATGACTCTGGAGGTCCAGCTTTCCATCCAAAGCCCGGACCAGTTCCCGGACAATGGCCAGACCCAGCCCACTACCATTGACCCGTTGATTCGAATGAGAGGTCTCGGCCCGGTAGAACCGTTCGAAGACCCGTAATTGGTCTTGCGGCGAGATGCCAATTCCCGTATCAGCGACCGTTAACGTCCACGCTTGATCATTTTGGGTCGTGGTGACCGTTACGGTGCCCTCCGGCCGGTTATACTTGATGGCGTTACTCAACACGTTCTTCACAATCTGGTCAAGCTTACGCTGGTCCGTGGTCACGATGAGGTCATCCGGCACCTGATTGATCAGTGTCACTTGATTGACGGCCGCTAGGGGTTGCAACAGGTGAATCTGACTCGCAATTTGTTGACCGACCGGGACCTTCTCCAGCTCGACCACGTTACCCGATTCGATGTGGGAAATGGTCAACACATCGTTGATTAGTTCGACTAAGCGGTCACACTGCTGGTCGATGATTTTCAAGAACTCAACACTCTTATCCGGGTCATCCTTGGCCCCCGCCAAGAGGGTCTTAGCAAAGCCTGAGATGGCCGTGACCGGCGTCTTCAATTCATGGGACGCGTTCGACACGAAGTCCAGTTGCATCTGCTCGACCGCGTAGACCTCGGTCACATCGTACAGCAGGACCAAGACCTGGAAATAGTCCTGAGACGTGGCCGTATAGATGGCCTGAACGTCGACGGTCCGGTCATTCGGAATCCCCGCCAGCTTCACAACTTGGTGTTGCGTCTTCCGTTCAGTCAACGCCGAATTGATCAGGCTAGCAAGTTCAAACTGATTCACGTCTTGGGTAAACGGGTGACGCCGGGGCGAAATCTTACGTTGCAAGAACTGCTCCATCGCGGGATTCGCTAGCTCGACTTTCCGGTACCGGTCAATGACCATGACCCCAATCGGCAGGTAGTCTAACAGGGTCGCGAACTCCTGGTTCTGGCCCGCGATTCGGCGTTGAACCTTACGCTGGTGGGTCTGTAAGTAATTGATCTGGAGGGCCAGCTGATAAAACGGGTCGCTATGCGCCAGCAACACATGGGCGGGGGCCTCTTCCCGCCGAATCTTTTCAACCTTCTTGGTCAGAATGGTGATTCGCTCTGCCAGCCAGCGCAACCCTAAGGCAATCAGCCCCCACTCACCAAGGGTCACGATTCCCGCTAGGACCAAGGCCCAGTGGAGGTAAGCCGGCTGGACCACCCACACCAATAAGCTGTTGACGCCCCAGCACCCCAGACCGCTCAGCCACAGCCAACGCTTACTCATGGGACGCCTCGAAGGTGTACCCAAACCCCCGCACGGTCTTCAATAACTGCGGGTGCTTGGGATCCGCCTCAATCTTTTCCCGTAAATGGGAGACGTGAATGTCCACCATCCGCGTCTGACCACTGTAGTCGAAGCCCCACACGCCTTCTAGCAACTGTTCGCGACTCCAAACTTTCCCCGGACGTTTGGCAAAAAACAGTAGGAGTTCGAACTCCTTAGGGGTCAAATCAATCGGCTGGTCGCCCCGCTTGACCTGGAACTTATCCTGGTCAATCCGGAGACCGGCGATCCGAATCACGTGGCCATTAGTGGCCGTAGTCACTGGCCCGGCATCTTCGTGATACCGCCGCATGACCGCCTTCATCCGCGCCAGCACTTCCCGGGGACTAAACGGCTTGGTAATGTAATCGTCCGCCCCCAGTTCCAGTCCGAAGACCGTGTCGAATTCACTGGTCTTGGCCGTGATCATAATGATGGGTGTTTTGATTTTTTCTTGCCGCAAACGCTTGGTGACTTCCACGCCATCCAGCTTCGGCAACATCAGATCTAATAGAATCACATCAAAATGTTCGTTCTGAGCCAACTGCAACGCCTGCTCCCCATCGATTGCCGTCACCACTTGGTAATCTGCTTGCTCCAAGTTGTACTGCAACAACGTCACAATTGCTGGTTCATCATCCACGACTAGCACTCTACTCATGACTTACCCCTCCTGATCTCTGAATAGAACAATTCCGATTTCGTGTGGTGCCCCGGAATAAATGGCCGTTTCGGTAACTTTTAGTTCTCCCGCCATATTACGTACTCGTAAATGACAGTACGTTGGATTGATCAATAACGCTTCATAAAAGGTCGTCTCACTATTGACCGCTTGGTGATTGCACTCGAGAATAATATCGCCCGGTGCCAAGTCTAGCTTATTGGCCGGCGTCCCGGGACGAATCGCCAAGACCCGGACCCCATCGTCGACCTGAGAATACCAGAAAGGCTGATGCTCATCATAACGTTTGGCTTGCCATAAACAACCACCATAACAAACCAGCAGGACCACCATCGCCACTGGCAGATTTTGCGGCCGCCAAAACGTCCAGACCATCAGAACCACTGCCGCAGCGGCTAACCAAAGCATCTTTCGGGCCAGGTTCTGATAGGCGACCTGTGGCGCCTGCCGAAAGACCGTAAACCGCACCCCTAGAAGCAACGGTACAATCAGGACCGCAAAGGACTGTCCGTGCAGGGTCAGCACCGGCCAGAATGACCATTGGCTGGTGAACCAATCCCCCGGAACCAGCGTGACCATCGGAATGATCAGCAATTCCCGCCAAGGGTAGCCGGCAATCCGCTTGCCCCGTTGCTTGGCGTAAATTCGTGGCGCCGCAAACCGGCCGCCGTAATGGGCGACCCAGTGGCCTAAAGCCAAGAAGACGATGACCAGAAGCCACAAGAAACTCGCCGCGGGCACCGCATGCCAATTCAGCCCCGTCGCCCCCAGATTGGGACGGTCAGGCCACAGCGCGCCACCATAATTGGTCAGCAACGTGCTGACCACGATCAAGGTCACCGGTAAGACCGTGGTGGGAAGGACCACTAACGATACCGTCAATAAGGCCTCGTAAATGACAATCCAGAATAATGGCAAGCTCAAGCCCACCAGCAGGTTCACCACGGATAAGCCGACACCCAGGACCAGGCCCTGCGTCAACATATGCCGCAATTCGAAGTGGTCGCTATAGACCGCACTGCTAAAATCATGACGTTCGCGCTTGATACGTGCGCGACTGGTCAGCCACATCCGTAAAATAGCCAACCATAAAAGGGGCTGGAGTAAATAACTGCCCACGACCAGTAATGTCCGCATGAAATCGACACCTTTCCTAAAACAACGTTATCAACAGTATAGCATTAATCAAAAACGGGCAACACGTGATTCGCGTTACCCGTTCAACCAATTTATTTATAATAAATTCGGTGGTTAATCTGGATTCTTCTGACTCAACTTCCACTGTAAGAAGGCGTCGATGAACGGATCTAAGTCGCCGTCCATGACGGCTTGGCCCTGACTGGTCTCGTAGTTGGTCCGGTGATCCTTCACCATGGTGTACGGGTGGAAGACGTACGAGCGAATCTGCGATCCCCAGCCAATATCCAGTTGGTCGCCTTCCAGCGCCGCCTTTTCCTTGGCCTTCTTCTCTTCTTCGCGTTCGTACAACTTCGCCCGCAACATGGCTAACGCCGTCTGCCGGTTCTGCAGTTGAGACCGCTGAGCCTGACTCTGGGTGACGATTCCCGTTGGCAAGTGGGTGATTCGCACCGCGGAAGACGTCTTGTTGACGTGTTGTCCCCCAGCACCGGATGCCCGGTAGACGTCGACTTTCAAGTCGGCAGGATTGATTTCCACGTCCACGGAATCGTCCAGTTCGGGCAAGACATCGACCGAGGCAAACGAGGTGTGCCGGCGTCCCGCCGAGTCAAACGGCGAGATTCGAACTAACCGGTGCACACCCTTCTCCGAGCGCAGGTACCCGTAAGCGTTGTGCCCGGCAATCAGTAACGTCGCGCTACTAAGGCCCGCAACTTCACCGGGTTGGTAGTCCAGAATCGTGACCTTGAAGTCATGCTGGTCTGCCCAACGTTGATACATCCGCATCAACATGGATCCCCAGTCCTGCGATTCCGTGCCCCCGGCTCCCGGGTGAATTTCCAACAACGCGTTATTGTGGTCGTACTTTTGGTTCAACAGTAAGTTCAACCGATACTGCCGCAAAGCCGCTTGGGCCTTGGTGAAGTTCTGGTCGAATTCGGCTTGCATGTCCGCATCCGGCTCATCACTCAAGAGCTCCACGGCGACCTCCAAGTCATCGACCTGGTCCGACAACGTCTTGAATTCCTCGACCTTTTTCTTCATGTCGTTCGTCGCGTCGATCAACTTCTGGGCTTGCTGGGGATCATCCCAGAACCCAGGTTCCGCCATCTGGCCTTCATTGACACTGATGCTCTCGTTCAGCGCATCAAAGTCAAAGCGACCTCCTAAAGCCGGCAAGTTGGTCACGCATCGTGCTAATTGCGTGTTTTGCATCACTTAATTCCATGATATGGGCTCCTTTTTTTGCTAAATTTTTACAGACTATCTCAAATCTAACGGTCGTTCATTCCGGTCCCGGCAGCCGCTAGGGCCGTGACGCCTGTGGGCACGATTTCAAGCTTCGCCTAACCCGCGAATCTTGAAACTCGGCCTTGGCCTAGGCTGAGAAAAACCTCTCAGCCAACGCCAATATCACTGGCTGGGCCCTAGCGGCTACCAGGCCCTCACGTTAGGCTATACCACCACTAACCCACAAAAATTCAATGAACTTGACGACTTATCTTCGCCTCGGTAAGCCGTGAGGGCGCCCAGACAGGGCTCAGCCGTGAAATTTGACTTGGGGAGCGTCCTTTGCTGCCCTAGTCAAAGGCCCAGCTTCGAGACCGCTCTTTGGCTCGAAGTGGTGCCCACGGCGTTCCAGCCCTGTCTGGGCGCCCGGTAAGGCGAATGCCCCACCAGTCTGGAGAAGTTCCAGACTGAATTTGACTGGAAACCAGGCGTCGCTAACCCGTTACTGTCTTAAGTGTACCACGACTGGTTGCTGGTCAGATACTAAAACGGAGCCGGAATTTCTTCCCGCTCCGTTTAAACGTTCACTTGATTACCGCGTAATGTTCTGCCGAATTTCGGACTTCATGAACAACCGCGTTGCATCGTAGTCGATGTCGGAGATCATTTCTTCGAACATCCGGAACCCATCTTGTTGGTATTCAACCAGTGGGTTCAATTGACCGTAGCCCCGCAACCCAATGGATTGCCGTAACTGGTCCATGGCGTCGATGTGGTCCGTCCAATGCGAATCCACGACCCGCAGCAGCACAACCTTTTCGAATTCCAGCATCTGTGCTGGGTCGTAAAGCTGCTTGGACTTTTCATCGTAAACTTCATTCGCCAGTCCCATGAAGAAGGCGATAATTTCGTCAGCCGTCTTGTCCTTCAAGTCCGCTAAACTAATCTTATCTGGTGAGACCATCGCGGAAATCCCGAAGTCTAACAGGGTATCCAAGTCCCAATCGGCTTGGTCGCCTTGCGTATGCAAGTTGACCACTCGGGTCACGGTCCGCTTGATCATTGGCATCAAGACCCACTTCAGGGACTTGTCCTGTTGAATGATCTGGTTCCGTTCGCCGTAGATCACGTTCCGTTGTTGCCGCATCACATCATCGTATTGCAAAACGTTCTTCCGGGAATCGTAGTTGTTCCCTTCAACCCGTTTCTGAGCGGATTCAACTTGCTTGGTGATCATCCGACTCCGAATCACGGCATCTTCACCATCCACGTTCATCCGCTTCAAGAAATCCTTGACCCGGTCGGAACCGAACCGCCGCATCAAGTCATCTTCTAGTGACAGATAGAACTGCGTCATACCAGGGTCCCCTTGCCGACCAGAACGTCCCCGAAGTTGGTTATCGATCCGGCGAGACTCATGACGTTCCGTCCCAATGACGGCCAGGCCACCCAGTTCAACCACACCAGGTCCTAACTTGATATCAGTCCCCCGGCCGGCCATGTTGGTGGCAATCGTCACAGCGCCCCGTTGACCAGCGTTTTGAATAATGTCGGCTTCCTTGGCGTGATTCTTGGCGTTCAAGACCACGTGCGGGATGTTTTCATCATCCAACCGTTGAGACAGGTATTCGGAAGTTTCCACGGCCACCGTCCCGATTAACATCGGTTGGCCCTTCGCGTGGAGTTCCTTGATTTCCCGGACCACCGCGTCGAACTTAGCTTCCAACGTTGGGTACAGAACATCCGGATGGTCCACCCGGACGACCGGCTTGTTGGTCGGAACCGTGATGACTTCCATGTTATAGATTTCCCGGAATTCTTCGGATTCAGTCTTGGCCGTCCCGGTCATTCCGGCTAACTTTGCGTACATCCGGAACAGGTTTTGGTACGTGATGTTGGCCATGGTCTTGGTCTCTTCTTGAATCTCGACGCCTTCCTTAGCTTCGATGGCTTGGTGCAGCCCATCGGAGTAACGCCGACCTTCCATGACCCGTCCGGTAAAGGAATCAACGATCAAGACTTCGCCGTCTTGAACCACGTAGTCCTTATCCCGTAACATAATAAAGTTGGCCCGTAAGGCTTGGTCCATATGGTGGGTCAAGGCCGTATTATCCGTGTCGTATAAGTTCTTTAAGTTGAAGTATTTTTCAGCCTTTTCGATCCCAGTGTCGGTCAACGCCACCGTCTTGGATTCCAAGTCGATCTTAAAGTCTTCTTTTTCGTGTAAGGTCTTCGCGAACCGGTCCACCCGCTTGTACAGTTGGCTGGTCCCTTCAGATTGGCCGGAAATGATCAATGGCGTCCGGGCTTCATCAATCAAGATGGAGTCCACTTCGTCGACAATGGCGAAGTTCAATGGCCGTTGCACCATATCTTCTTTGTAGACCACCATGTTGTCCCGCAGGTAATCGAACCCGATTTCCCCGTTGGTGGAGTAAGTGATGTCGGCGTTGTAAGCTTCGCGCTTTTCATCTGGCGTCTTTTCAGCGGAGTTCAACCCCACCGTTAAGCCCATCCAGTTGTACAACTCGCCCATTTCCGTGGCATCCCGCGCGGACAGGTATTCGTTAACCGTCACCACGTGGACCCCTTTACCCGCAATCGCATTTAAGTATACGGGCATGGTCGCGGTCAAGGTCTTCCCTTCACCGGTCTTCATTTCAGCAATGTTACCTTCGTGCAGGACGATTCCCCCCATGATTTGAACATGGAATGGGTACAGGCCAAGCACCCGGCGAGCACCTTCCCGACATGCAGCAAAGGCCTCAGGTAACAGGTCGTCCAAGGTTTCGCCGTTTTGATAGCGCTGCTTAAATTCTGGTGTTTTGGCCTTCAAATCATCATCTGAAAGCTGTGCATATTCATCAGCGTAGGCACCAACCTTATCCGCTAACTTACTTAGGCGTCGTAAAGTCCGGCGATCACTTTCGACCCATCGTTTCAAAATATTTGCCATGTGAGAATTCCCTTCAGTACATTGTTTAATCGTTATATTTAAAAGTTACCGATACTTTTGCGATAAATCAACCTACATTTTAACACTATCCCAGCTAAGATGGAACTCTCGGACCCGGTTAACGAAATATAAACCGTTTTCTTTTGCGATTTGTTCCGAAAATCGGCATCCCCGTTACGCGGGCGTTTTCCCTCAACAAAAAACGCCCGGGAACCCTGTCCCGGACGCCTTGATTATTCTCAAAACTGATTAAGCTTCGTCGCCGGCTTCGATCAAGCCGTAACGACCGTCGTTCCGACGGTAGACGATGCTGACGCCATCGGTCTCAGCATCTTGGTAGATAAAGAAGTCATGCCCTAACATGTCCATCTGCAAGATGGCTTCTTCATTGTCCATTGGCTTCAGCGAAACCCGCTTCGTCCGAACAACTTGGAGATCGTTACTGTCGTCACTGGCCTTGTCGTCCGTGTCAGCTGGCACAAAGTCAAGGTTCTTGTAGCCCTTCTCACGTGACTTCCGGTTGACCTTAGTCTTGAACTTCCGAATCTGCCGTTCCAGCTTGTCCGTAACCAGATCAACACTGGCGTACAGGTCTGGTGAGGTTTCTTCAGCCCGTAAAGTCAAGTATGGGAGCGGGATGGTTACTTCAACCTTAGCCGTCTTGTTTTGGTAGACCTTCAGGTTGACATGCGCAATTGCCTCAACGTTGTTTTCGAAATATTTCTCTAACTTGCTGATGCGCTTCTGAACGTAATCCCGGATTGCGTCAGTAACTTCGATGTTTTCACCACGAATATTAAATGTGAGCATAAAACTTCTCTCCCTTCAGCCAAGAGATTGCTTGGCTTGCTTAGCACTAGAAGGACCACTCTTCGGTGCTTTGCTTACTATTATTATAATAGAAAGCGCTTCGATAGACAATTATTCTACCTAACCTTTTTGGCCCATCAACGCGCCAAAGTCAAGCCGGTAACCGTTTTCGCGCCGCCCAAATAAATTTGTTGGGCCGCGTGCCGAATCGTGCGACCGGTGGTGTAGACGTCATCTAGGAGTAAGACCCGTTGATTCTGTAGGACCGTTGCCGCGTTAGGGGCTAGTTGAAAGGGTTGCTGGGTCTGTAAGCGTTCCTGGCGCGTCTTACTGGATTGGAGTCGGGATTTCGTTGCTTCCCGCACCACCAACGCCTGCTGATACGGCTGGTCCGTGAGCCAAGCGGTCACCTGATTGAACCCCCGAGTCCGCCAAGTCTCAGCGGTCACGGGAATTGGTACCAAGACATCGTACACCTCTCGAGCTAAAGCCCGCCTTAAAATCGGCTGCATCACCTCGCGTAAGCGGTAGTCCCCCTGAAACTTGTACTGTTGCATGTAGGCCTTGAGATTGGCATCGTAGGGAAAAAGTGCGTGATTTGTGAAGTCATCCCCCCAGCGTTCGCAATCGTAACAGATCGTCGCCGTAGCCTGAGCGCGCCCGCAAGCGGGACACCGCGGCCCCGTGATGGGCTGCAGGCGCTGGGCACAGGGCACGCAGACCTGGGGCTGTGGCAACGGCGCCCACCGCAACAGGTCGGCCAACGAAACCTGCGGCTGGAAGTGGCGCCCGCACCAGACACAGCCGGGCCTCATGGGCGGCCACCTAACTGCCGGCCCCGCCGATTCAGCTGGGCGATCATCCGCTGCGCTCGCCGCACCGTCAGGGTCTGACTCTGACAGTAACTCACCACATCGCCCCGGGGATGGTCCCGGTGACGCCCCACTCGTCCGGCAATCTGGACCAGCGTCGCGGTGGAGAAGACCGGGTCGTCCCCACCCAAGATTAGGACCATCACGTTGGGAAACGTCACGCCCCGTTCCAGAATCGTGGTGGTCACCAAATACGTTAGGTCGCCATCGCGCATCCGCTGTACCTTGGCCTGGCGGTCCGAATCCTGGGCATGGACGGTGGTCCCGTCAGTCAGGCCTAACCGCCGTAACACCTGGGCCACCGGTGCTAAATCCGCCACGTGGGGCACGAAGAGCAAAAAGCGCTGCTGTTGGTGGTGATAGCGGCGAACCCGCCGCATCAACGCCGCCGGCAATTTTCCCCGGGTCAAGCGTTCCCGCCACCGCCAAGCCAATTGAACCGTCAACGGCGGCAACAGGTAACCGTGGTACCGCAGTGGCAGGTAAGTCACCGCGAGTTGGTGGCGGGCTACCTGGCGTTGCAGTTGTCGTCCCGGAGTGGCCGTCAACAGCAAACGACATCCCTGCGGCTTTTGCGCCCGGTCGATGGCCCCCAACAAGAGTGGGTTCATAGCTAACGGGAAGGCGTCGACTTCATCAACGATCACCAGATCAAAGGCGTGCTCAAAACGTAATAGCTGATGCGTGGTGCAGATGGTCAACTGACGGTACGCGTACGGAACCGGCTGACCCCCGTAGAGGACGGCCTGGGGAATGGCCGCAAAGTCGCGTGCGAGCCGGGGCGCGAGTTCTAGACACACGTCTACCCGCGGTGAGGCCCACGCGACCCGCCACCCCTGAGCCAGGGCCCAGGCCAGCGCGGGATACACAATCTCCGTCTTGCCGGCTCCCGTCACGGCCCATAACAGCTGTGATTGTTGGTGCCGGACTCGCTGTAAGAGTTCTTGCGCGGCTCGCTGTTGATGGTCGCTGAGGTGCCCTTGCCAGGTCAGTCCCCCATCCACAACCCGTGAGAAGCGATTGGGCTCCGTAATAGTGTATAATTTAGTGTGAGCCGTTAGTCGTCCCAGATTGAGGCACTGGCGGCAGTAAGGAACGTGTTCGGGCAACTCATCGCCCGGGGGCACCACCTGCTGGCACCGTTGACAGCGCCACTGCTGATGGTGCGCCACCAACGCCGGCTTTCCCGGTTGTGTCGCGGGCCCCGGTACGGGGAGTCGCCGGCCGAACCACAACGTTGCGTCACCCATGGTCGGACCTCCTTTTTAGTCTTGGCTTACCAGTTAGTTCCGGGAACGCGTTCCAAAAATTCGAAAAAAGGTGTTTTGATGGAAACCGATTATTTAACGATTCAAGCAGCCGGTCATCACGAACTGGAAATTAAAAAATCCCGCTTCATCGCCGACCTGGGGCGGGTGGCCACGGAAGAGCAGGCCAAAGCCTTCATCGCCGAGATCATCAAACGCGAACCCAAGGCCACCCACCACTGCTGGGCCTACCTACTGGGCGACCACGACGAGATTCAGCGGGAAAGTGACAACGGTGAGCCGTCCGGGACCGCCGGTGTGCCCATTCTGACCGTCCTCCAGCGCAACCACCTGCATAATAGTATCGCCGTGGTCACCCGGTACTTCGGGGGCATCAAGCTTGGCGCTGGCGGCTTGATCCGGGCTTACAGCAATGCCACTTCGACCGGTATCGAAGCCGTGGGGGTGGTCAAGCGGGTCCGGCAACGGGCCATCCAGATCACGGTCGACTACCCCAATTACGACCTGTTGAACCACTACCTGACCGAAAACCAGATCAGCGTCTTAGAGACCGACTACACCACGGCCGTGACGGTCACCATCGCCGTCGACCTACCCGTGGTGGACCAGACCCAACAAGCGTTGACCGACCTGTTAAGCAACCGGCTGACCATGACGCTAGGCGCCATCGACTACCACGAAGTCCCCGTCGACGTCCACGCCACCAGCCATGAATCGGCTGAATCTTAGCCATAAGAAAAAAACCTACCACTAATTGGTAGGCTTTTTTAATCCGATGTTTTCGAGGTAAACTGCTTCACGATCCGCTTAATCCAGTGCAATAGCGGCTGGCGGTTCGACCCGACCAACCCAATCGCTTCCACGAAGAGTTCCAAACCAATCAAGATGGCGATGGTCAACAGGACCGAGCCCCAAATCGTGGATAAGGGGTACAGCAAGGCGATGAACGAGAAAATCAACGCAATCCCGTAAATCACCAGGACCGTCTGCCGGTGGGTCAAGCCCAGCTGCATCAACCGGTGATGCAAGTGGTGTTTATCCGCGTGGGAGATGGGTTGCCGGTTCAGGATGCGCCGGATCATAGCGTAGACGGTATCGGTAATCGGCACCCCTAAGATAATCACAGGAATAATCACCGAAATAAACGTCACGTTCTTCAACCCGTACAGGGAGAAGCAGGCAATCATGAACCCAATAAACTGGGCCCCCGTGTCGCCTAGATAGATCCGAGCTGGGAAGAAGTTATAAGGAAGGAAGCCAACCATGGCGGCCACCAACGCAAAAATCATAATCGCAACCCAAGTGTTCGCCAGATTCAAGAAGAACAAGCCGGTAATCCCGGTGGTGGTCAACGCAATAATCGAAACCCCGGTCGCCAGACCATCCAACCCATCGATCAGGTTAATGGCGTTGATAATGGCGACAATCCACAACAAAGTAATCGGCAACGCCAAGAGTCCTAGGTGCCAGGTCCCGATGAATGGTAAGGTCAGGTAACGCATTCGTACCTCGGCCACGAAGTAGACTTCAACGGCCGCCAAGAGCTGACCAATCACCTTTTGGTGCGGTTTTAATTCATAAACATCATCAATCATCCCTTCGGCAACGATGATACATTCACCGCCGAACAGGCCCCAGAGTTGTTGCGTAGGCATTTGATTACGCAACAGGAACATGGTGGAAAAGGTAAACGCGATAAAAATCGCTAACCCGCCCAATGTCGGCATAGGGATCTTATTCACCCGTCGCTGGTTGGGTTTATCCACGGCCCCGATTTTGAACGCAAATCGGCGCACAAACGGTGTGAGGACCGCAGAGATAATCATGGTAGCAAATAGGCTAACGATAATCTCAAATTTCATATGGACTCCTCTTTCTATTCTAAATGAGTCTCCTGCTAATTATACAAAGCTCCGAAATTAAACACAACCACGTTTTCTTCTTCAAGTCGCATTCGGCCGGTTAATAACCTTTACTGCAAATCTTCACAAGAGAATCCCCCATTTCCTTGTGAATAAATAAGTTTTTACAAAACTTTATGTAACCGCTTCCCTACCGCATTTTTCGCGATTTCCGTGCACAAATGCGCAAGCAATCCCGCGAAAGTAGGCAGATTTGTCTTGTGCAAATTAGCAAAAAGCCATATAATAAGTTTGTGTCATTGAGAAAGGTTTCACATTTCATTTCGTATCTGAGCTATTTATCTTTTTTCCTTGTGAAATCTTTCTAGCTGTCCGTTACTTCTGGTTTGTATTTTGAAAGGAGATTTTTCTATTGGCTGCTAATGATAAAGCTTCAAAGACGACCGAAACAGCTAAGGAAGAACAAGATTCACCTATCTTAATTCAAATGGGTATTTTCGCGGCTATTTTATTTGTATCTAGCCTGTTGTCCCCATTGTTCCCTGCATCCTTCCCTGTCCCAACGCCCGTTATGGGTCTGGTCATTCTGTACGTCTTACTTTGCACTAAGATTGTTAAGCTACGGAACGTTGCCAAGTTTGGGGATTTCATGATTAGTTTGATTGCCTTCTTGTTCGTCCCATCTGGGATCCAAATGGCCGCAAACTTGGACATCATGAGAACTCAAGGGGTTCAGATTGTGTTAGTTACGATTATCGCGACGATTGTGATGTTAATCTGCATCGCCTACACGACCGCTGGTTTCATGTGGTTAAGCCGGCACGTCTTCCATCGTAACACTGAAGTCGAAGAATAAACGTTCGACCGTTTACGACATCACACAGAAAAGGATGAATAAATGATGATTAGTTTAGCTGCTACCCCACATATGGCAGTTTGGGGAAAATGGCTCGGCGACGCCCTCGGGACTAACGCCGCTGGTGCTTCTGCCGGTAATGCTATCTTTGGTATTTTTCTTTCATTAATGGTTTACTTAATTGGTCAATGGCTCTTCAAAATCAGTAAAGGGTTCTTCTTATTCCAACCACTGTTCGTTGGGATGGTCTTAGGGATCTTCATTCTGTTCTTGTTGGCTAAGGCCTTCGGAACGGACACTGCAACGTTCTACAAGTCCGCTTACTTACCAGGTGGGAACATTATCTTCTGGTTCCTGAACCCTGCAACGATTGCGTTCGCGATTCCGCTGTACCGTCGGAACGATATCGTTAAGCGTTTCTGGTTGGAAATTGTCCTTTCCCTGATCATTGGGTTGGTTATTTCCCTGTTCGTCATCTACTTTGTTGCCAAGCTGTTCGGCCTGGACAACTCTGGGATTGCGTCCATGTTACCACAAGCCGCAACCACTGCGATTGCGATGCCAGTTGCCACTTCCGTTGGTGGGAATTCCGCTATTACGGCCATGGCCTGCATCATCAACGCCGTCTTGATCTACGCCTTGGGTGACTTCTTAGTTAAGATCTTCCGTCTGAACTCCGACCCGATTGGTGCCGGACTTGGGTTAGGGACTTCTGGACACACCGTTGGTACTGCCAAGGCTATCCAATTAGGGTCCATCCAAGGTTCCATGGCTTCCATCGCCGTGGTTGTTGTGTCGATTGTTGTGGACATCGTGGTTCCACCATTCGCACAGATGATGGGTCTCTACTAAACCTAAAATTTTGTGAAATTCACTTTCAGAAACGTCCTACCAATTGGTGGGACGTTTTTTTGCTCTCATCAACCAACTAAACACGCCTACAGTCAGCGCCACGCGTCCTCGAGGCGTCCTCAACCACTTACCCGAATCGCCTGTTAAGCACCTATCTGAGCTCAATTAGACAGCTAAAGTAAAAGCGCCCACCCTTTTAGGATGGACGCTGGCGCTTAATGCTACTTTAAAAAGATGCTGACCCCAAAGTACACGATCACCAGTCCCATGATGGGGGTCAACCAGCGACTGACCTTAGTGAGGTCGAACCGGTGTAAAACCAGCGGTGTTGCGACCGCACCAATTACCGACCCCACCATCAGACTGATACCGGCCAACCAGTCGATGGTCCCGGTAAACAGGTGGCTAACCGCGCCAATCACGGCCATGACACTTAGAACATAGGTCGAGGTCCCGGCCGCACTCAACGCATTTAGCCCCAAAATCGACAGTCCGGCAACGGTGGGGCCACCACCGGTCAACCCACCAATTCCAACCATGAGCCCGCTTAAAAGGCCCAATCCTGCGGCTGTCCAAGCGCGAGCCGAACCCGTAACCTGGTGCTGGTCCGGTCGAAATGCACGGTACACCACGATGAGACCCATGACAATCAAAATGGTGCCCACGACCCAATCGTAAATCTGATCAGGAATCAACGGGGAGACCCCCGTCCCCACCAAAATTCCCGGAACGGCCGCGACGATCATCCGATTCCCCAAGCTGAACTGCACGTTGTGGATCCGAATCTGCGTGATACAACCAAAAATCAAGGCTGGAATGGCCACAATCAGGGACGTGGGGGCCGCCACCGCCGTTGCGATACCTAGTTGGCTGGTCAGCACCCCCAAGTACATGGCGGCGCCCCCACCACCCATCAGACTGATGAAACCCCCAATCAAGAACCCGTATACAAGTACCAACACGTTGCCGCTTCCTCTCTAATCAATTAACCCTCACTATTTATTTAAACGAAATTGATTTGATTGGTCAAGTTACGGTCCACGGTGCCCCCGACTAAACGCCAAAAATCGCCTGTAGCCTACGGTTAACCACTCCCTAGGTAATTGATTGATGGTACCGTTTAGAACCATCTCTGTAGGCTTCAAATCGTCCCGAATCCCCCACCCCGACCCGTTACCACGGAATCACAAAAAAGCCGCCTCCCAATTCACGGGGAAGCGGCTACCGTACCTCTTAAGGCACTACTCTTTTAAATGATAATTATAGGTAGAAACAATAATATTTTCACGGGAATTCAGGACCGCCCGTAAGCGCAACGCCGTCTGGTTATGCAAGACGTTCTGCCAAGGATGACGCGGCACGAATTGCGGTACCAGTACCGTGGTAGTGAAGTTCCGCTCAGCCGCCCGTTTGGCGATCACGTCACAGAACCGCAACGTTGGCGTAGCAATTGACCGGTAAGACGAGTGAATGTCCACGAACCGAATGTCGGGGAATTCTTCCTTGAATTCCAATGCCGTCTTGTGTTCCTTTTTAGGGTTCTCATCAAAGGACACGTGCATCGCAATCACGTAGTCCCCAATCGACTGTGCGTAATTGATGGCCCCCGCGGTCACCCGGGTGATGTTGCTGACCAACACGATGACGGTGGCCCCGTCGTACTGGTGCACTTCCGCCTTGGCCTTCTCCGCGACCCGTAGTTGCCGGGCCACGTTCAAGTAATGCTGGTGAATCCGGTAGAACATCCAGAGTAACAGCGGCATGATGATCAGGTATGGCCAGACGTTCGCGAAGTGCAAGAAGAGCAGGAAAATCACTAGGACTAGTGAAATCAGCGCCCCTAGCAGGTTGATGCCAGCTTTGCCGACCCACCAACCTTCCCGGGTCCGGAACCAGTGAATGATCATCCCGGACTGAGACAGCGTGAACGGCACGAAGACTCCGACCGCATACAGTGGAATCAGTAGCGTGGTCTGCCCGTGGAAGATAATGATCAGGACAATCGCCCCAACGGCTAACGAGATAATGCCGTTAGAATACCCTAACCGGTCGCCCCGGTCCAAGTACACGTGGGGTAAGAACTTATCCTTCGCCAGGTTATAGGCCAGAATCGGAAAGGCCGAGAACCCGGTATTGGCAGCGACCGCTAAAATGGCCGCCGTTGACAGTTGTAAGAGGTAGTACAGCACGCCGTGGCCAAAGACCCCGCCCGCAATCTGGGACAGAACCGTTTGGCTCGACTGTGGCCGAATCCCCATGTAGTAACTCAGGTAGGTGATCCCGGCGAAGAAGATGGCCAAAATTCCGGCCATAATGGCCAGGGTGGCCGCCGCGTTGTGCCGTTTGGGCTCCTTAAAGTTCGGCACGGCGTTACTGATGGCTTCGACCCCAGTCAGTGATGATGACCCGGAGGAGAAGGCCCGGAAGAATAGCAACAGGGTCATGCCCTGCACGGGCGCACCGACACTGGCTGACGCGTGATAGGTAATGTTCCCGGTCACGATGTTATAGAGTCCCACACCAACCATGCCGAGAATCATCAAGATGAAGAAGTACACGGGAACGGTCAGAAAGGCCGCCGATTCCTTCATGCCCCGGAGGTTAAGCAACATAATGCCCACCACGATCAGGACGGAAATCAAAACCGAATACGGATATAGCGCGGGAATCGCCGACGTAATGGCTTCCGTGCCAGACGTCGTCGAAACCGCCACCGTCAGCATGTAATCCACTAACAGCGAGCCCCCAGCAACTAATCCTGCCGACTGACCCCAGTTGGTACTGGCCACCACGTAGGCGCCACCACCAGAGGGGTAAGCATGGATGATTTGTTGGTAAGAAAGCGTGATTGCAAATAACAGGACTAAAACCAAAGCAGCAACCCATAATTGATACATCAGGGCTGCGGCGGATAAGGTAATTAAGACTGTCGTGATTTGCTCAGTACCATAAGCCACGGAGGACAACGCATCAGATGATAACAGTGCTAAGGCCTTAAACTTGGTCAGCGCTTGACCGCCCTCGTCCATGGTTTTGAGGGGTTTTCCAATCAAAACCCGCTTTAAATAACGCCACATGACTATTTACTCCTTATCTCCACGAAATAATAATTCGAAATCCGGTTCATCACCGGCATCATGAACACCACTCGCTTTTGCGAATGCAAACGTCATTCTACTACTTATAATCCCACATTACCACAATTCTTTGCAGGTGTTGGGTGAAAATATCACCGCGCCCAACGGATTGGCATTACGGTTAATTAACACTTGAGAAATTGACCGCTTGGATGCGACCACCCCGGGATTCTGGGCAGTCATTTTAGTGACATGCTATGTAAGGTCAAAGCTCAACCTCAAAGCTACTAGTTTCTAGTGGATTCGTCAAATGGTATTTGCCCCTCATCCAACCGAACCAACGCAGAAAGCCAAGCCCCTCAATGGATTCACCAGTCAGTCGCAACGACAAATAAACCATTCTAAATGTCAGAAAACACTGTTTGGGGTCCACTCGATTTATCCATGAGGTTGGGCCTGAAGAGGCTCAGTGGTGTCGTTTAGGTTAGTCAGCATTTTGGGCTGGCTTACCCCAAGGCCGAGTTTGAAGACCTGGGGGGGCAGGGCTCTAAGTCGTGCCCACCACGCTCCAGCCTCTTCAGGCCCAACCGGTAAGGCGGCTGATTGCCACCTCCTACCTTGGGTTACATGCTTCAACACAGTATCGTGGTCGTTAATTACAAAAAGAGCCCGGGAACTTAATCCCGGACTCTTGAAAATTCAAATTTAATGAGATACGGCTTACATCATGCCGCCCATACCGGGTTGGCCGGCTGGAGCAGCTGGTGCAGCAGCGTTCTTGTCTGGCTTGTCAGCCACAACGGCTTCCGTAGTCAACAACAATGCGGAAACAGAGGCAGCGTTTTGCAGAGCAGAACGGGTAACCTTGGTTGGGTCGGTGATGCCGGCAGCAACCATGTCTTCGTACTTGTCATCAGCAGCGTTATAGCCGATACCAGGCTTTTCACCCTTCAGGTGTTCAACCACAACGGAACCTTCGACCCCAGCGTTTTGGGCGATTTGACGAACTGGTTCTTCTAAGGCCCGTAAGACAATGTTGATCCCAGTTTGGGCATCCCCATCAGCCTTCACAGAAGCCACGTCCTTGATGACGTCGATCAAAGCAGTTCCACCACCAGGAACGAAGCCTTCTTCAACGGCCGCACGGGTCGCGTTCAAGGCATCTTCGATCCGGTACTTGCGTTCCTTCAATTCAGTTTCGGTTGCAGCACCGACCCGAACCACAGCAACACCGCCGGCTAACTTCGCCAAACGTTCCTTCAGCTTGTCACGGTCGAATTCAGAGGTCGTGTCAGCGATTTGACCCTTGATTTCAGCTACCCGGTCAGCGATTTGGTCCTTAGAACCAGCACCTTCAACGATCGTGGTGTTGTCCTTCGTCACGTTAACCTTTTGAGCTTGACCTAATTGTTCGATGGTCGTGTCCTTCAGGTTCAAGCCTAAGTCATCGGTGATGACCGTACCACCCGTCAGAACGGCGATATCTTGTAACATGGCCTTACGACGGTCACCAAAGCCAGGTGCCTTCACAGCGACCACGTTGAAGGTTCCCCGCATCTTGTTCAGAACCAGCGTTGGCAAAGCTTCACCGGTAATGTCATCCGCAATGATCAGTAATGAACGGCTTTGTTCAACAACTGATTGCAGTAATGGTAAGATGTCTTGAATGTTAGAAATCTTCTTGTCGGTGATCAAGATGTAAGGGTTGTCCAGGTTAGCTTCCATCTTGTCGTTGTCGGTAACCATGTATTGAGACATGTACCCACGGTCGAATTGCATCCCTTCAACCACGTCGAGGCTGGTATCAACCCCACGGGATTCTTCAATCGTGATGACCCCGTCGTTACCAACCTTTTCCATGGCGTCAGCAATCAAAGAACCGGTTTCCTTGCTGGCGGAAGAAATAGAAGCGATTTGGGCGATGTCGTCCTTGGTCTTAACGTCGTGAGACATCTTGTGTAAGGCCTTGACCGCCGCGTTGGTTGCCAATTCGATTCCGTGACGAATGCCAACTGGGTTCGCACCGGCCGTGACGTTCTTCATGCCTTCGTTCACGATGGCTTGCGTCAGAACCGTGGCAGTCGTGGTCCCGTCACCAGCGATGTCGTTGGTCTTGGAAGCAACTTCGGAGACTAACTTAGCCCCCATGTTCTCGAAGTGGTTTTCCAATTCGATGGACTTGGCAATCGTTACCCCATCATTCGTGATGGTTGGGTTACCGTAACTTTGTTCCAAAACAACGTTCCGGCCTTTAGGGCCCAAGGTGGTCTTAACCGTGTCGGCTAACTTGTCGACACCGGCTAACATTGCGCTACGTGCGTCTTCAGAAAATTTTAATTCTTTAGCCATTTTAATCGTTCACCTCATACTAAAATTTTTAATCGTGTTGCTGGATGAGTAGTGGGAAAGTCTTAGTCAACGACAGCGACTAAGTCCTTTTCGTGTAAAACAAGGTACGTCTTGTCTTGGTACTTCACTTCAGTACCGGCATATTTGTCGAACAATACTTTGTCGCCAACTTTGACACTTGGCGCAACCTTTTCACCATTGTCCAATACCCGACCGTCACCAACTGCAACAACGTTGGCCGTTTGAGGCTTTTCTTGTGCGTTACTTGCTAACACAATGCCGCCAACCGTTTCTTCTTCTTCTTGTGGTTGGTCTAAAATGACACGGTCTCCTAATGGTTTTAACACTTGAATCCCTCCAATGAACTAGGTTTTAGCACTGTTAGCACTTGACTAACATAAGTGCTAATCAACAATATCTAATATATGATTATTCCCAGTAAAAATCAAGGAATTTGGCAAACTTAATTCGAGAGTGCTAATTGGTCCACCCGGTGTCTAGGTTTGCCATCCCCATGAGGCCTCTTTGATTGTACCAAAAAAGCCGCGATTCTCCGCGAACCACGACTTCTGGTCTAATCTTTATTGTAGTGTTCCAAGAAGTAAATCAACGTCTGGAGCTCGTTAGTCAAGTCAACGTTTTGGACCCGAACATCCTTGGGCACCGTGACCCGCAACGGCGTGAAGTTCAAGATTCCCTTCACACCACCGGCTACGGCTTCGTCCGTGACCTGTTGGGCAACTTCTGATGGCACCGTCAAGATGGCCACCTGAATCTGTTGCTCTTCCAGTTGGGTCCGAAGTTCCGTCATTGGGTAAATCGGCACGCCACTTTGAATCGTGTTGGCGATCTTATCATTGACGTCGAACGCCGCACTGATCCGGACGTTACCGTCCTGGTGGAAGTTAAAGTTCAATAAGGCGTGTCCTAGGTTCCCGACCCCAATCAAGGCCACATTGGTCAACCGGTCTTGGTTCAAAATCTTCCGGAAGAACTTGATTAGACTTTCCACGTCATAACCATAGCCCCGTTTCCCTAAAGCACCGAAATACGAAAAATCACGCCGAATCGTTGCCGAGTCAACCTTGACGGCTTCGGAAAGCTCCGTCGAAGATACTCGTGTTTTATCCGCGTCCAGCAAGATGTTCAGGTACCGGTAATAAATCGGTAACCGCTTTGCTGTCGCCCGCGGAATTTTTTGTTCTGTCAAAGGTACACCCTCCTAATCAACATTGCCAGCTACCGTTGAAAGGTCGCCGTCAACGATAACTCTTTTACACAATCTTTTTGCATGTGAAATTCACTTTCCCTCAAATTATAGCATACCCACCGGGCTTGTGAAAGAAATTGCAAATATTTTTCACTATTTCTTCGAAATTTCGGTCTGGTCGGGGAATATGCTAAAATAGACAGTATCAATTCATGCTATCTGCACTAAAAGGAGGTCGATCTTGTGATTCTGTTACAGGTCCAGCAAGTTTCCCGTCGGTTCGGCGCCGAAGTCTTGTTCCAAAACGTCAATCTCGACGTCGCGGAACACGGTCGCATCGCACTAGTCGGTCGAAACGGGGCTGGTAAATCGACACTATTAAAAATGATTGCCGGGGAAACCGAACCGGATGCGGGTCAGATTACCAAGAAGCGCGGCCTCACCATCGGCTACCAGGCACAAAACGCGGGAATCAACTCGACCAAAACCGTCTGGAACGAGATGCTCAGTGTGTTCGCCAAGCTACAAGCCATGGAGCGGATAATTCACGAACTCGAAGCGGAAATGAGTGACCCCGCCATCAGCGCGGACCCCGAAAAATTCCAACAAGTCAGCAGTACTTATGACCAGTTACAACAAGACTTTAGCGACCAGAACGGGTACGGCTACCAGGCCGAGATTCGTGGGGTCCTTCACGGGTTCGAGTTCGACGAAAGCGTCTACGACAAGCCCATCACCGAAATGTCCGGGGGACAACGGACCCAGCTGGCCTTGGCCAAGCTACTCCTGGAACGACCCGACCTGCTGATCCTCGACGAACCCACTAACCACTTGGACGTTGAGACCTTGACTTGGTTAGAAGGTTACCTACAAGGGTATCCGGGGGCCATCCTGATTGTCTCCCATGACCGGTACTTCCTCGACCACGTGGCCACGGAAGTCTACGATATGGCTCACGGCGGGTTGGTCCACTATCAAGGAAACTACTCTCATTTCATCGACGAAAAAGCGGAACGCTTACGCCAAGAGTGGAAAGAATACGATAAGCAGCAAGCCGAGATTTCCAAGTTGGAGGACTTTGTGAACCGCAACATCGTGCGGGCGTCCACCACCAAGCGGGCCCAGGCCCGGCGGAAACAATTGGAGAAGATGGACCGCATCGATAAGCCCGACGCGGACGAAAAAGTCGCCCGCTTCCGGTTCACACCCCGACGGCAAAGCGGTAACGTGGTGCTCGACGTGGTCAACGCCGCCGTGGGGTATCGTGATCAAGTCCTCTGCCAACCCATCAACCTCGACATCAAGAAGCATCAGGCCGTCGCCATCGTGGGCCCCAATGGCGTGGGCAAGTCCACCCTGCTCAAGACCATCTTAGGTAAATTGCCCGCTCTGGCCGGTCAGGTCATCTTCGGGACCGGTGTCGATACCGGGTACTACGACCAAGACCAAACGCTCCTGCACGCGAAGAAATCCGTCTTACACGAGCTCTGGGATGACCACCCGACGACTCCCGAAGGCGACATCCGGGCTATCCTGGGAAGCTTCCTCTTCACGGGACCGGACGTCGACAAGACCGTCCACAGCCTCAGTGGTGGTGAAAAGGCGCGTCTGTTGCTGACCAAGTTAGCCATGCGTCACGATAACTTCCTGATGCTGGACGAACCCACCAACCACTTGGACATCGACAGTCGGGAGGTTCTGGAGAACGCCCTCAACGAATTCGACGGGACCATCCTCTTCGTCTCCCACGACCGGTACTTCATTAACCAGGTCGCCACGCAGGTGATTGAGCTCAGTCCTGAGGGGACCACCCGGTACCTGGGGAACTACGACTACTACGTCGACAAGAAGGCCGAGCAGGACGCTTACGCTGCTAAGGAAGCCGCCGAAGCTGAGGCCGCTAATCCCACGGTGGTTGCGCCGAAGCAGACCCAGGTCGATTACCAGCAGCAAAAGGAGCGGTCCAAGGCTAAACGGAAACTGTCGCGTCAAGTTGCCGCGCTGGAAGAACAGATGGGCAAATTAGAACAACAAAAAACGACCATCGAGCAGACCATGAGTCTCCCCGAGAACTTTAACGACGCGGAAAAGTTGGGTGACTTACAGGCCCAACTCGACCAACTGACCACGCAACTCGACCAGGTCGAAGACGACTGGACCACTCAAAGTTTGGCGTTAGAAGACTTCGATAACGATTAACATACGACGCCATTTAAAAAGCCCCTTAATTCGCTATGCACGAATTAAGAGGCTTTTCGTTTCGTCAAACTTACTTAACTGGATCAGCGACCCAGTCGAATTCCAGACTAGGGTCAGCATTCAAAGTGGCGTCCGCAAAGACCTGGTGGCGGTAAGCGACTTCCGCAAACGCCCCAATCATGGCGGCGTTATCGCCACAGAGCTTTAACGGCGCCTTAACCAACCGGGTCCCGGGGACCGCTGCCAGTTCGGCGTCTAACCGTTCCCGCAGACCATGGTTGGCCGCAACCCCCCCGGCAAGGATCAGTTGGTGAACCGGATACTGCTTGAGCGCCCGCAACGTCTTGTCCGCCAAGACATCCACCACAGCCTGCTGGAAGCTAGCCGCTAAGTCGTGCTTGTCAAGGGTCTCCCCCACTTGATCCGCGTGGTGGGTGGTGTTGATGAAGGCACTCTTCAACCCGCTAAAGCTAAAGTCGAAGTTATCATCCTTATCCATCGCCCGAGGGAAATTAAACGTATCGTGGCCTTGATGGGCCCACTCGTCGACCGTCTTACCGGCCGGATAGTTGACGCCCATGACCCGGCCGACCTTATCGTAGGCCTCACCGGCAGCGTCATCACGGGTCTCCCCGATGATTTCAAATTGATTCTCAGCTGGCATGTAGACCAGTTCCGTGTGTCCTCCGGAGACCAACAAGGCCATCGCGGGGAACTCGATGGGTTCCACGTACCGGGCCGCATAGATGTGGCCCGCCATATGGTTGACGGGAATCAACGGTAAATGATGGGCAAAAGCCACCGTCTTGGCAGCCGTGACCCCAATCAACAGGGCACCGACCAGCCCCGGTCCATAGGTCACCGCAACGGCGTCCAAATCATCATAGGTGACGTTGGCCTCAGCCAAGGCATCCTTGATGCAGATGGTGATCTCTTCGATATGGTGGCGACTCGCGACCTCGGGGACCACGCCCCCGAACCGTTGGTGACTCTTGATCTGGGTCGCCACGATGTTCGACAGAATCTGATGACCGTCTTCGATGACGGCCACACTGGTTTCGTCACAACTTGACTCAAATGCCAGAATTAAATTTCGCTTACTCGTTGGACTCACTCCTCTTCACTTCTCTGCCGAGCTAACTATTCCTCCACTTCAGCGGGGGCCGTCGCTGGCAGGTCTAAGACCATGTCCGCCGCGTCCTCGTGATCGCCGAAGTAGTATCCGCGCTTGATCCCGGTCTGCTCGAATTGCAGGTCCCGGTACAGTTCTTGGGCTTGACGGTTCGAGACCCGCACCTCTAGACTGACCGTCCGGTAGTTCAGATGCCGGGCTTTTTTGATCATAATATTCATCAGGAACCGTCCTAAGCCCCGTCCTTGATAGTCGGGCAAGACGGCAATGTTCGTGATGTGCGCGTCTTGGGTGCGTTCGTCAAACGTACTGCCGATAAACGCCAGCAGTTGGTCGTTCCGGCGAATCACCAGGTACAGCCGGTCCTTATCCCGTCGCAGTTCATTAGCGAAGGCCGTGGAATCCCACGGGGCCTTGCCCGCGTACACGGCTCGCTCAATTTCGATCATCTCGGGGATATCCGTAAACATGGCCTTGGCCACGAAATAACTGACGTCCTTGATGGTCACCTGATGGTTCTTGACCCCCAAGGCTTCTTCTCGGGCAATCTCCCGTTGACTTCCAAAAACATTTTTATACCAAGTTTTAAACTTTTTCAACATAGGATGTGTTGTCCTCCCCAGGGTTCTTCGCCCGCCATTCGGCTTCCGCCTGCGTCAAGCGCAGATAGTTGGGCACAAAACGGTCGACATCTTGGACGGGCGTCCGGTGTTGGCCCAACAGCCCGATCGTGGCGACCTGCGGCAAGTTCAACCAGGGGCTGACTGCCGGTGTGGCCGCCGAAATGGTGGTGTGAATCAGGTCGTCAAAGTGGGCGGCATCCCCTAAGAACCAAATCGGTTCCGCGTATTCTCCCACAGCCTTTAAGAAGGCCGTGACGTTAACGTGCGCGTCCGCAATCACGGGATGGGGCACCCCGGCTTTGATGCGGTACAGGCCCGCAAAGACGTTTTGGTTGCGCGCGTCAAACATGGGGGCAACCAGCGCCCCTTCGACTGGGATATTCGCCGCTAAGGTCGCCAGACTGGAGACGGCGACCAAATCAAGGTTTAACGTTGCCGCCAAGGTCTTTGCCGTGGTGACCGCAATGCGGATTCCCGTGTAAGATCCAGGACCCGCGGCGACCACGACCCGGTCAAGGTCCGTTGGCTTTAAGTCCGCCATAGCCAGGAGCCGCTCAATCTCGGGCAAGAGGTACTCCGCGTGTTTTTGATGGACCGTCACCGTAATCGCAGCTAAGACCGTCGCGTCCTCCAAGACGGCGACACTTAACGGCCGATTCGATGTATCAATTGCTAAAATCTTCATACTTATAAGGTCCCCTTCAACGGATGGCAGCCAAGCTAGAAATGTTAAAAGCGGCGTCTCCTGAATCGCGATGCACCGCTTTTCTTGGCTATTGCTTGTCTTCTACATAATCATACCAGTTTACTATACTACCACAAATTGCCAACGCCAACACCCACTTCGCCGGGGTTGGTTGCCTAATCGGTGGTCCAAGCGACCGTGGCTAAGGCCGCAATCGTGTTGCCGACCTTGATCTGGTGCTGCGTTTTGGTTGCGGTCGGCACCACTTCACTGGCCACTTGGTGACCGTACTTCACTTCATTTTCGAAACGAATGCGAATGTCCGTTGGCCGGTGGGTCCGTAAGAACTCGGCCGGTAAGGTGTCCAACAACCAGTCGAAGTAATGGGCGTTGTTCACGTGGCCGTTATTATCGATATCGAAGTACCGGACCGTGTAGGGCTTGACCACCGTGGTCGCCGCTGGATCTAACCGTTCCGGCCGGGGCAGCCGGGGTAACCGGTTGGTCTGGTCACTCTCATACGGCGCCATCAACTCGGTCGGAATCGTGGCAATCTTGCGGGTCGCGTAACTCATGGTGACCCAGATACCTTCCGCGTAGGCCAGCGTTTCGCCCTGAGCGTCCATTAACCAGTATTCTCGGTAAGCGAAGTACCGGTTATAGGCCGTCGCCTTAGTCTTTAGCGTCACCTGGTCCCCTAACTTGGGCAACCGTGTGATCTGGAGGTGGTACTGGGTCACGACCCAGCCGACCCCCAAGCTGTTGATGAACTGGGTATCCATCCCCAACGCACTGCTCTGGTCATCCGAGACCAGCACCAAGAGGTTGATCAGCATGGCGACCGTCAGATGTCCCGTGTCGTCCGCTTCGTAGTAGACCACCCGGTGCGGTTCCGTATAGGTTTGAGCACTCATTTTTCCGCATCCTCCTGATCTAAATGGTGATAAATGCGATAAACTTCCTGTTTCTTCATCTGGCGCAAGTTCGCCACTTCCTTGATGGCGGCGTTAGGCTTCTCACCGGCGGCAATCAGCCGGTCCACTTGCACCGTAACGGGCTCACTCAAGTCCACCGTGGGCGTCTCGCTGGTCGGGTGCGGATTCCCGCTAACCAAGACCACGAACTCCCCGCGGACCTGATCCGTGGCGGCCCAATCGGCAAGCTCTGCCAAGCTTCCCCGCAAGAATTCTTCGTAACGCTTAGTCAGTTCCCGGCAGAGAACCGCCGGACGGTCAGCGCCCAAGCCACTGGCTAGGTTAGCCAACGTCTTCTTCAAGCGGTGCGGTGCCTCATAAAAGATCAGCGTTTCCGGCCGCTCTTCCAACTCCGCGATTTCCGCCCGTTGATCCTTGGGCTTACGGTCCAAGAACCCGTAGAAGTAGAAGGGTTGGGGCGCCAGTCCCGAGGCAATCAGGGCGGTCAGCCCGGCGTTGGCCCCCGGTAAGGGAACCACGGGGATTCCCGCCTGAGCGCAAGCTACGACCAGTTCGTGGCCGGGGTCACTGATGGATGGCATTCCGGCGTCGCTGACTTGGGCAATTTGCGCCCCCGCTTGCAGTTTCGCTAATAATTGTGGAATCCGTTCTTGGGTGTTGTGCTCGTGAAAGCTAATCTGCTTGGTGGTGATTTCAAAATGGTTCAAGAGCTTCTGCGTGTTCCGCGTATCCTCGGCCGCAATCAGGTCTGCGTCCTGCAAGGTCTTGACGGCCCGAAACGTCATGTCGTCCAAGTTGCCGATGGGCGTGGGCACCAGGTACAACCGCCCCGTTGCCGCCTTCTGAAAACTCCGTTGTCGTTCCATGCTGACCTCCTATTGATCGCGATAAATAACTTCTAAACAAAACGCACACTCTTCATCCTGCTTGCGGCGCGTCCCGTAGAACTCCCGACACACGTGAAAGCCCTCCTCGTAGAGTTTTTCCAGAATCTGTCGTGACTTGGATAAGCCCTGTTGGGTCTCCGGGGCCTCAGGCAAGGTCTTTTGGAGTTCCCGCAAGAGGTCCCGCAGATGTTGGTTTTCAATCTCAAGTTCCGCATTCTGTTCGAACACCTGCGTCAGTTCCGCCTGCAAATCAGTAAATTGCGTGGCGGTCTGATCAAGTTGTTCCTTGATTACCTTCAATTGGTCGTAAACGGCTTGTTTATCCAAACTGCTGCCCCTCCTTGTTCACGCGGTTAGCGTGCGATTTGAGTTAAGATTTCTAAAGTCAATGCTTCTAAAATGTTTTGAAAATTCAGGTTTCCGGCCAACTGCCCCGGCGTATCCAGGGTCAACGTCAGAATCGCTAAGAGTCGGTCCGTGGGTAAGCGCTGGGCAATCTGGCGACTGGCTTGCGCGACTTGGGGATAGGCCAGGTCGGCTGCGGCCACCTCCTGAGACCGTTGGCGCAACGCATCGTGCCAGATCTGAACGATCATGTCTAACACTAGGCGTTGCCGGTCCCGATTAGCCGCCAAGGGGACCAATTCAGTCTGGACCCGTACAAAGGCCCGTTCATCCCCCTGGCAACAGGCCGTAAACCAGTGCTCAATACTGGTCTGCGCCGTCCCCAACCAGTCATCGGCTACCAAGTCATTGGCAGCGGTCACACTCTCAGTCAAAGTAGCTAAGAGGTACCGCTGACTGGGCGCGACCCCGGCGGCCTCGAGGGCCGTGGCTAATTTGCTGGCCGGCACGGGTAAGAGGTCGACAATCTGCGTCCGGGACAGAATCGTGGGCAGAATCAAGTTTTTGTTGGCGGTCAAAAGGAGCGCCACGGTATTGCCCACCGGCTCTTCAATGAACTTCAAGAGACTGTTGGCGGCACCGGTGGTCATTCGCTCCATCTGGTCAATGATAAAAATCTTCTGGTTACCTTCCACGGCACTCTTGGTGAACTCCGACTTCAGGTACCGGACCTGGTCGACCTTGATGCGTTGACCATCGGGAACGACCTTGACTACGTCCGGATGGTCACCCGCCATGATTCGCCGACACTCGGGACATTGCCCGCACGGACGGCCATCCGCCCCGACGCTCTGGCAGAATAGCCGCAACGCGACGGTCTCTGCGAGGGCCTGCCGCCCGGTACCGTCCATGCCGTTGAACAAATAGGCGTGAGCCAAGCGGTGGTCAGCAATCAGGTGCATGAAGTGTGCGACCAACTGCGGCTGGAGTCGCTGAGCGGTCGCTATCGGTGTCTCTTCGGTCATCCTTACCCCCTAGAACTGGTGGAACTGGTCAACGGGTAAGACGAAGACAGTAGCGCCGCCGACTTGAACTTCCACCGGATACGATGAGGTGTTGTCCAACTGGGCATCCAGATTGACTGGTGGTGCCATAAACTGTTGCCGGGTGTGGCTGGTGGTCTTGATCAATTCCAAGACCTCTTCGACCCGCTCATCGTCCACCCCCAGCATAAACGTGGTGTTCCCAGACTTTAAGAACCCGCCAGTGGTTGATAACCGCGTGGCACGAAAGTCATGGTCGATAAACTGGTTGCTCAACCGGTTCGCATCTTTGTCTTGAATAATCGCAATAAGTAACTTCATGGTGGTTCCTCCCTTATTTGCCGGTGGTAAAGTACGCGTGCGCCGTCTGGTGAATCAACGCCAGGGCCGCCGCGACGACCTGTTCTGGGGACTGCGTCGCGTCGATCAACTTGATGCGTTCTGGGTGGGCCGTCTGCAGGCGCAGGTACGCTGATCGGACCCGGTCATGAAAGGCCGTCTTCTCAACGTCCAAGCGGTCGACCTTCTGGGGATCCCGGTGAGCTTGAATGCGGCGTAAGCCCACTTCAGCGGGGACGTCGAAGTAGATGGTCAGATCTGGCAGGAGCCCGTCCGTCGCAAATTCGTTCATCTTAGCGACCTCCGTCTCCCCAATCTGCCGCCCAGCGCCCTGATACGCGACTGAACTGTCAACGTACCGGTCACACAAGACCAACTGGTCCGCCCGTAACGCGGGTAGGATGGTCTCGGCAAGGTGTTGCCGCCGAGCCGCCGCATAGAGCAAGGCCTCGGTCCGGTAGTCCATCGCCGTGTTCGCTCGGTCCAAGATAATCGACCGAATGCTCTCCGAGATGGGGTTGCCCCCCGGTTCACGCGTCACGGTCAACCGGTCGCCCAGTTGTGGTGCGAGTTGTGCTGTAATGGCCGTCAAGGCACTAGTCTTCCCAGCGCCATCCGGTCCTTCAAAACTGATAAACGTTCCTGCCAAAATCTTCGACCCCATCTTCCTACTGTAATCCGATTCCGCCTGGTCTGCGAAATCCGTTATTTAAACGTTCCAATAACCGAATCCGTGATGGGCCAACGGTCCGTTGCTTACTGACCGGGCCATTCGTACCACGTCACGACTCGAATATCAATAGATACATTGTACTTTAATTCAGAAATGATGTCTATTTGCAAGTCGCCGGCCACTCCCGCTCTAAAGCCTTGGCCCTCCTAGCTTCTCACGCCCTTTTTCACTGGTTAAGTTTCCCTAGAATTCCCAATAAAGTTACCAGAGTTTGATTTAAGCCTTAACAAGGGTGGCAGTCAGCGCCTTACCGGGTGGTCAGCTAGGGCTGGAACGCAGTGGGCACAACTTCGAGCCAAAGAACGGTCTCGAAGATTGGCCTTTGGCTAGGGTAGCTAAGAACGCTACCCAACCCAAATTTCACTGCTGAGCCCTAGCTGACCACCCTCACGGCTTACGGTAGTTGAACCTTATACGAAACATCACTCCTAAAACGACAGCCAGCCCTGTCTGGCCGCCCGGTAAGGCGCTGACCTCCTCTCCACACAAAAGAAAAGAGAGCCGTCATCCTCCAACAGCTCCCTCAAAAGGCTACACATCGTATTCCGTTTCCTTGATACCCGCGTTCATCAGGTCGTACGGCGTCTTCATCTTTTCGCCGTCCCAACTGGCGACGCCCACGACTAGCCGGACGTCGAGGGTGGCCAGTAAGTTATCGGCAGCCAGGGCCTTGGTGAACTGTTGCTTGATTCGGTTCGCCGCAATCGTCGCCCCGTCCGCGTTCGTGAAGAGCAGCACCGACCAGGTCGGATTCTCCCGGTCAATCAGATAGGTGATGTCGTTGGTCCGCATGGCCTGCTTCACCGTGTGGGACACCAGCTTCAGTAATTCACGCATCTGCGTGTCACTGATCATACTGCGCATTTCTTGGAAATACCGGATTCGAATGATCATGGTGGTGACGGGTAGGTCGAAACGCCGGTTGGTTTCCGTAAAGACCGCCGTGTCTTCAATGTAGGACACCATGGTCCGTAAATTGGTCTCCTCATCGAACGCTCCCCGCGCCACCAGGTCACTCTGTAACTTCGCATTTTGCGCTTGGAGCTTCCGTGCGTGGGCCGTCAGTCCGTGGAACGACAACGACAGTAACAGTGGCACGAATAACCAATACGCCAGGACCCAGGGTAAGAGCTGATGGTGAACCTGGTTTTCATAAATCACCAGAATGACTTGTAAGAAGATAAAGCCCAAGTTCAGCAACAGCCCGGTGACCAAGCCCCAGAAGTAGGTGAACAGAATCAACAACATGGTCACCCCTAACAACACCGTGTTGACCAAGAGGTAATCCGTCCGGGTGGCCCCCATCCCTAAGGCTAGGCCACAGAGGCAGAACAGAAAGGCAATCAGGTAGAGGTCCGTCCACCAGCTCTCATGTCCGTTAGTTTCCATGATGCCGCCTCCTCTTATGACTATGACTGGTCGACTTAGCCGTCTTAGGGCGTCGGTGCAAGCGACCATGCTTCCCCAACAATAGAATCAGCGTCACGGTGATCAAGACCACCATGGCTAACGCGATGCCCAGATAAAGCAACAGCTGGGAATGCCGGCTCAGGACCGCCCGGGTGTTCAGCTGCCGGTCGATCAACTTGTTCTTCTTGAAGCGGTACCCAAAGTGGTTGTTGTCCGGGTCGACCACGATGGCGTCCCCGGAATACTGCGCGATGTTGCGTTGATAGTTGATCTGCGTGGAGGCCAAGTAGGTCGCTTCCGCGCTGGCTCCCGTGACCACCAACAAGCCTTTCTTGGCATTGTACGGCGACCGCAATAGTTGGGCCGTCCCAATCTGTTGCCCGTATAACCGTTCGATGCTGAGCTTTTCGTTCGAAAGTAACCCGGTGCGCGCCTGGTTGTACTGGAAATATAAGTGGGAATTCAGCCGGTTGACCAGCGGATTCTGCTTAGCCGACCCAAACGCAATCACGTTAGCGTGCTTCAAGACGTCGGCGCTGGGCTGATGGTCGTAGAGCCGAATCCGCCCCTGATTACTCTGGGCATAATTGCCAATCAGGTTGAAGATGTTGGTCAACGTCGCGTAATCAGTGGTGGTCATGGTCTTCGGCCGTACCACTACCAGATTATCGTACGTTGAATTCTTTAAGAATAAGTTCGGATAGTTACTAAACAAAAGGTCGTTGCCGGGAGCCGACTTGATGGCCGCCACCGAGTCGGATTCAATGCTGGCCCACGGCGTCTCCTGATTCGTGCTATTCGCCGGTTGTTGGACGGGAAGGTCTAACGCCACCCGGACCGTGAAGCTATGTCCCAACGCCATCCCCTTAGGCAGGGTGACCGTAAAGGTATCATTGTCCGCTCGACGCGCCGTGAGATGGCGACTCCCGACGGCGGTATCGTTGACGTAGACCGTGGCCAACGCACTCTTAAAGTCCAGGTTCTTCGCATACCGCAGGTGCAGCGTAATCTGGGAACCGTCAGCGTTGTTCCGGTCGACCGGGAGACTGACAAAGTAACTGCGTTCCTGATGACCGCTCCCCACCAGTTTATCCGTAGTATCGGTCAACTGGTAACGGCCCTGGTAATGAAGCGCTGACGTAAAAGTCTGCGTCTGGTCGGTCACGGCTTCACTAGCCGTCTGGGTCTCCTGCATCAATTCTTGGTTGGCGACGAACTTCGCCGTCTTGGTCAACAAGCGATCCGTCAAGGCCGTGACAATCAGGTAATACCGCCCCTGACTGTGAATAAAGCGAATCTGGCCTTGATTTTGGAGATCCTGTCGCTTGATCAACCGTTGGAACCGCTGGGGAAGGTGCTGGTAGCGCCCCACCACGACCTGGTAATCCGCCGCATTGACGGTCTTATCCGCTAGCGTGGTCACGGGAATCTGCTGGTTCTCCGTGGTGATCACCCGCGACTCCCCGGTCAAGACCACCATGCTGGCGGCCAATTCCGCATTGGTCGCTTGCGCCGGTGTCCGAATCACCGAATTGCGGTTCGCAATCGTGTCTGGCCCCGAGAAGTGGTCGTAAAACGACTTGATGGCCTTAGTCGGCGGCATCAACTGGTACTGAAAGTTCACGCTGGAATGACTGTCGACCGTTAACCAATTCGCCGGCGTCTGGCCCAAACGATAGTCCCGTTTGCCCGCCGTGTTTAAGATCTGGCCACTGATTCTAAGGTTGTTTTGTCCCTGAATCAACCGCAGCGGAATCTTGATGGACTTGGTCTGCAAGCCCGTCTGCCGCTTGGGCCGAAACGAGGCAAACTTCACGTCGTTCACGGACACTGTGATGTCGGACAATTGGCGGTCACTGAGCTGTGAAATCTGGAAGTTCAGGTTCAACGTGACCTGCTTCACCCGCCAGTAATCCATCTTGATGAAGTAGGTGTTCATGGCCACCGACTGTCCCGACAGACTGGTGGTCGTGTTCTGGAACGGTTGCGTGTAGGTCTTGAGCTTGGCCGCTTGGGCCGGCTGACTGACCAGCAGACCTAAACAGACCACCATGGCGACTAACAGCCACCTACTGATACCGCTTTGTTTTATACCATTTCGCTTGCTGATGAAAGACTTGTTCACGAATATACCCCACCATTCCATAGGCGGCTACAGCCAACCACATCTGGCTGTAAACCACGTACATAAAGATAATGATCAACAGATTGCTCAGCGTCATTTCCCCCTTCTCCGTGGTGATGGTCACGAACGTACTAATCACGAACAGGACCACGGCGAAGGCCCACAAAGCATTATTGAAGCCCTGCAGGCTCGAATGGGCAATGTCGGCGACGGACAAGACAAAGACCGTATCCGACAAGATCAACGACGTCATTAAAAGAAAGTAAATCGACAAGAAATACAAGAGGTCGAAGCGAATTGCCCGGCCGCTCTTGGTGAACACCAGGTGCAGATTCTTCAAGATCACGTAGATGTTACCTTTGACCCAACGTGTCCGTTGATGGAACCACACGTCCAGCGTCTGGGGTTCCCGCTCCCAGGTCACCGCGGCCGGTTGAAAGTAGATGCGGTACCCGGCCCGGTAGACCCGAAAGCTAACCTCGGTATCCTCCGCTAAGGCCTTAGTGTCCCAACCGCCGATCCGCTCGAGCAGGTCCCGTCGAATCACGTAGTTGGTCCCCGGAATCGTACAGAGCTTGAAGAGCCGTAACCGTCCGGCTTGGGCCATCCACTGAAAGGACAGGGTCTCGACGTTAATGAACCGGGTCAGCAAGGTCGCGTTCTTATTCCGCGTCCGGAACTTCCCAATCACGGCGCCGTATTCGGGGTGACTCATCAGCTCGGCGACCAAGCGCCGCAGGGCCGGCCGCTCCGGGGTGTTATCGGCATCGTAGATGGAAATGACGCTCCCCTTGGCCTGTTTTAGTCCAATATTTAAGGCGTTCGATTTGCCCTTCCCCCCGTTGGTCTTATCCGTATTGATCACGGATAAGTTACGCTCCGGGTAACTGGCCTGGATGTTCGCCAGCAACTGGGCCGAGTTGTCACTCGAATTATCGTTGATCACGATAATCTCGTAGCGGTCGTGCGGGTAGTCGAAGTTCAAGAGCGACAGGACCGTGCGCACGATGACCACGCCTTCGTTATGGGCAGGTACCATGACGCTGACGAACGGCGCCTGGTCTGGTAGGGCCGGTAACGGCGTCCGTACATCCTTAAGGTACTGGGTGTACCCCGCCACCGTCAAGATCAGGTTAACGGCCATGATTCCCCAAATTACTAGAATGGAAATAAATACAAACACATCAAGAACACTCATGCCATCACCTCTTTGAACGGTTGAAAAACATCCGCCGGTAGATTCGCCGGCCGACTACGATAAAGCCCACCAAGACCACCGTCACCAGAATGAAGAAGATCCACAAGATCCATCCCTGGACCCGAAAATAGCCCTTGAGGGTCACGTGGTTCTTCCGTTGTGGGTTGAACTGCGGCAAGGCCACACTTGACGCGTTGATGGCAATCTGCCGGCCATTCAAGAAGTACGCCCCGTGGTCGTACTTGAACGTGGCCGAGGCGCTATCTAATCGCGTGGTCAACTGCTGGGACGGGTCGTACCAATCAATAGTCTGCGCCGTGACCTGCCGGACCGTGGCCGTTAACTCCTTCGCCGAATCGACCATGGGAACCGTCAGCGCGGTCGGTACGGACCAGCGCAATTGCGCCGATTGCTGGACCGTCTGAAAGCTGCGTAACGAGACACCGTACCAGGTCTGCGGATACTGATTTCCCAGGTTATCCTGTTGAGCAAACGTGGTAGTCGCCGGATTGGGCAACAGCACCACCAGTGACGCCCGCTGCAACCCGTACCGCCGAAAGAGCTTATCCTGGTTCCAGTAGGCCGGCGCACTGACCCCGACCGGCAAGACCTGGCGTTGCCCTAACTGGTTCAACTGGCCCACCAGTTGCTGCTCTAAGATCTGGCCGCTTTTCCGGTCGGCCGCCCCCACTACGGGCGCCTGTAAGAGGATCACCCCGTTCTCCGTCTCCAACTCCCGCAAGACCGCCGCAAAGCGCTTGAAGGCGTGATATGACGTGTTCTCAGCGACCGACGTGGTGCTGACGGCAAACGGAATCCCCGCCTTAGCCAAGCGGCGCCCCAGTTGCTGTAACAAGTGGAGATTGGTATACGGTGTCACGTGGGTGATGGTCAGCAGCGGACGGTAAGTCCGGGTCTGACCAAATAACGCTGCGATGGTTCGACTGGCCACCGTCAAGGAGAACCCGTTGGGCATCAAGTAAGGCAGGTACCCGCTGCGTCCCCGCACGACGCCATAAGCGTGGTCGGGTAAGCTGGTGGCTTGGGTCGCCAAGGTGCCAAAGGTCTGCGTCCCGTGCGGCAAACTGGTCAACAGGGTCAGGTCCGTGCTGAACGGCAGGAGTTGCCAATTCTGCCGGTCGCGCAAGACAAATTGCTGGTGGTACAGCGTCTCCCGCCGTGCTCCGAACTGGCGCGCCTCTTGGGCGTCCAACCCGGAACCGATATGGAGCTGACGTCCCGTGAACTGACGCCGATCCCGCAGGAAAGCGGCGTTGGTTAACCGTCCCTGGGGCCAATTATTCAGGGTCACCACCCCCTGATAGGCTTTGTCCGTGAGTTGCCCCGCTTGGTAGTCACTCAACCGCTCTGTCTGGGTAGGAAGGTTCAAGCTGGCCAGAATCCGCTGGACCGCCGCCAACTTCTGCTGCCCGTTAACCGTCGGGTTGATTGCGTCATAGACAATCAACACCCGACGCGAAGCCGTAGCATGCGTGGTAGTGGTTGGAAAGGCCAATCCCCCGGCGAGGCCCAAGCAGAGACCTAAGGCCACAAGCCAAAGTTTCAGTTGTCTTCTCAATCGGCGGCCTCCTCTCCGGGCTTAGGGGTGTGCCAGAGCCGGTGGTTCAATAGGTCCGCCACGAAGAGTAAGAGAATCAGGTCTAGGCTGACCGGAACCATGAACAGGTGCTTGGCTAAGTCGGCATCCCCATCCCCAATAATCGAAATAATCGGGACAAAGATAAAAATCGTCAATAGGCCCAAGACCAGGAAGAACCGTAGGACCCCCGCTGGTCGCCGGCGTTGCCAATCGTTGTACGCCCCGACGGCAAAAACGATGGCCAACGCGACGGCTAATAGCAGGTCAAACGCAAACTTTCGGGGAAAGAACGCACCGGCGGCCGAACTAAAGGCCGTAAAGTAAGTGACCTGTTCCCCCGCAGCGTGCCCGGTACCCTGCTGGTAGTCCCCGACCGCCTTGACCTGGGTGATCATCATGTCCCCCGCAGCCACGTCCAGTAAAGTTCGGAACTGCTTAGGGTGTTGGGCGTAATAGCGAATGATCCAGCCGAACCCCGTCTTCTGATTCAGGTGACGGTGCACGTAGTCCGAGCTGGGACTAATCGCCGCAAACGTCTTGGGATAGTAGTCCTGATTACGCATCAGCGCAAACTGCTGACTGACTCCCTGCTTTTTCAACTTTTTGCTGGGGTCACCGCCGTGCAGGAGCACCCCGTGGGTCACGGCCTGGTACTGGTTGATATCGTTGAACTGCTTGGTGATCAAGGTGTAGGTCAGGACCCCCGTTACCAGGATGCCCGCGATTCCGGCCACAATCCAGAGTCGCTCGCCCCGGTGCCGGCAGATCATGAACAGGCCCAGGCTCGCCACCGCGTAGCTCAACGCTAGCGGTGCGTTTTGTTGCTTATTCGCAATCAATAGCATCACACTCACGAAGTACACCGCCGTCAACAGGTGCGGATGATAAGTCGGACGACGGGCCAACAGCATGATGGCGCCAAAGGCATACAGGGCTAAGACCAGCATCCCCGGTTCCGCGAAAAACGAATTGAAGTAAAGCGTAAACGACGAGTCGGCGAAGATCAACACCACCAGTGCCGCAATCAGATAGCTCCGAATCCGTCGAAAGGGATAGGTCAACGCCTGCGTGACTAAGTAGATGGCCCCCAGGTAAGGGATGTAATAGATTAGGCCTAAGAAGCGCAGGTCAAATACGGTGGAACTATAGACCAGCTTGTTCAGCCACACGGCCGCCTGCACAAACAGGGGCTGCGACGAAAAGATGGCCGCGTTGGTCTCATTGAAGTACTTCATGATTCCCAGTTGCGGGTTGATGTACCCCAGCATGTGGTACCCCTTCAGCTTATAGAGGCCGTTTACGAAGATGGCCCGGTAGAAGTCCCCGTTGTCGGCTAGACCGTGAAAGGGCGGCACGAACAGCAGCCACCCCGCGATCAATCCCGCACACACAGTGGCTAGTAGGGCTGGCGAGACCCAGCGCGTGCTGCCACGCCAGACGCTTCGACTGATTGCTTGGATGCGCTGCAGCATGCCGGTTCCCCTCCTTCCCGAGAATTTTTCAATCTTAATAATTAGCCGCTAAGATGGCCGTTAGGTTGTTAAATGAATAACTCTGCCGGGTCTGGGCGTCCCCCAGGGCTCCGGTCATGGTGCCTTGGGTAATCTGGTTGGCCCAGACCGCCCGCATCGCCCGGCGATAATTTGCCTGATCATGCTCCACCGCAAAGATCATGGCCGCCAACGCATAGTTCCCGGCAGATTGGCCCGTGTCACTGGCACTCCCCGCCGTGGTGTAGCCGTTATAGAGCTGATGGCGCTGGACTTGTTGGACTAACCAGCCCTTGCTGGCCGCGCGTAACTGTCCGATCTCCGCCAAGTGAAGTAGCGTCTCCAACGCTTCCGAGGTGTTCAGATTCTTGGTCGAATACGCCAGGGTGTGCCAGTTAAAGCTCGCCGCGTATAACGGGAACACGTCGCCCAGGTACCCGCCCTTGACCACCTTGAGCTGTTGCCGGTAGTGTTTGCGTCCCTTAGGACTGTTCTGCTGGTAATAGTGCAAGACCTTGAAGTCCGCGTACGCCAAACTGCTCGTGGTCGCCGCTTGCCGGTACCGCCGACTACCAGTCAGGGCATCGTAAGTGTTCAACGCCCGAATAATCCGCAGGTCGTCTAAGGTCGCGTTGACCGCAAAACGCTTATGGTTCCGGGGATCGTAGCGGTAGCTGAATTGACCGTGGTCGCCAAAGGTCTTGACCGTGGCTTGATAAAAGGTCCGGAAGCGCTTAAATTGTTTGGTTTGGGCTAAGTACAGTAACCACATCCCCGCCGATTCGCTTAAAAGTTCGTGGCCAGTAGCCTTCCCCGCTTGCCGGGTCGTCGTATCTGCGTAGTTGGTGTAGATTCCCTGGTCGGTCAGCATCTTCCGTTCTAAAAAGCTGACCAGTGCTCGTTGATGGTGCTGGTCCGCGGTCGTGTGGTGCTTAGTCCGGGTGAGGAATAGTCGTGGCGACTGGTCCGGAGGCGTCATGGTCGCTGGTTGCGCCCCACAACTACTCAGACTCAGTAAACCAACTAGCATGACTATCAGTATCGTCCATCGCTTCACGATTCGTCCCCCCTCACCTCATTTTTAGGTCCAACTATGTTTATAGTAGCATGGTCCATCTAAAAGTTAAACGAGAACTTTACCGGACCAAGCACCCGATTAACCTCACCAAAAAACCACGCTTCCGCGATTGCGGAAACGTGGTCTAATCACTCATTAATCTTGATAAACGGTAGGGGCGATGTGCGTGCTGCGGACGTGTCGCCGCCGAGCTTCGCGGTACAAAAAGAGGTACGTTTGTCGCGCTAAAGCCGTGTTCGCGGTCATCTCATTGTCCGCATCCGCAATGGCCTCTTGGGTCTGCTTGGCGTGGTCCCAGCGCCCCTTAGCAGCGTCGATGGTGTCCAACAGCTGATTATCATAGAACGTCTTCAATTCTGCAACGTGCCGTTTCTTTCGTCCAAACATAACGCACCCTCCTTACATCTCCGTCCGGCCTTCAACGGCCTTAAACAGAGTCATTTCGTCAGCATACTCGATATCACTGCCCACGGAAAGTCCGTGCGCCAACCGGGTCACCTTAATGCCCGCTGGCTTGATCAGCCGCGACAGATACATGGCCGTGGCTTCCCCTTCCGGTGTGGCGTTCGTGGCGATAATGACTTCCTTGATGGCTGGATTCTGCTGGAGCCGACTGATCAGACTACTGATGTTTAAGTCGTCCGGCCCCTTCCCCTCGATGGGGGACATGACCCCGTGCAAGACGTGGTACAGGCCATGGTATTCTTTCAT
This sequence comes from Levilactobacillus namurensis, assembly GCF_032197885.1. Classification (NCBI taxonomy): domain Bacteria; kingdom Bacillati; phylum Bacillota; class Bacilli; order Lactobacillales; family Lactobacillaceae; genus Levilactobacillus; species Levilactobacillus namurensis. The sequence goes on from NZ_CP134159.1 coordinate 2,090,899, forward strand.
CCGCTCCATCACCATGATATCTTTGGCTTGTTCAACCACCAAGACGTGCGACTGATCCCGCGTCTTATCCGCGCAGATGCTGCAAGGGTCACTCTCCGTGATGTTGCCACAGATGGAGCAGAAGTGCAGGTCACGCTTAGCGGAGACCAAGGCCTTCGAGAAGGCCGCCACATCGTCTTTATCCATATCAATGGTGAAGAATGCCAGCCGCGTCGCCGATTTCTGGCCAATCCCCGGCAACTTCATGTAACTATCGATCAATTGTGCGATGGGTTCTGGATATTGCATGGTGCCATCCTTTCCAATCCGGCATTACAAGCCAGGAATGTTCATCCCCTGCGTGTACTTGCCTAAACTCTTCTTAGTGGTCTCGTCAACTTCAGCCAAAGCGGCATTAACGGCGGCCAGGACCAAGTCAGCCAACATATCCGGATCGTCTGGATCGATGGCTTCGGGCTTAATCGTCAGGTCCGTCATCTTCCGGTCCCCAGTAAAGGTGGCTTTAACCAAGTCATCTGGTGAGGCTCCCGTAAACGTTTGGGCGTTCAAGGCAGCTTGGTCCGCCTCCATCTTCTTTTGCATTTGCCGCATCTGCTTCATCATGTTTCCCATATTTCCCATTCCACGCATTGTTGATCATCCTTTCAAATTTTTAATCATGTTGGACATCCACGATATCCTTACCAAAGAGGTCCTCGGCCTTAGTCACGACCGGATTAGCGGCCGGTTGGTCCGCCGGTATCGGGGCCACAGCGTCCGTAGGTTGCCCGTCCGGAGCTGGCGTTGCCTGGTGACTCGCCGCATGTTGCTGGAGATCCGCCTTATGGGTCGCCAGATAGTCCTTCCGAATCGTCGGCCACTGGTCCTTAGGCACAAAGACTACCGGCAACGCCGACCCAATCATCCGGTCCAACCCGTTCTCTAACGCATCCGTTAATTCCTGGTCGGTCGTGGCCCGTTGGTACAAGAACGAGTAGTCGAAGGCCACGATAACCCCCGAATCCGCCGCCGCAACGGGTTGGGACACCTTCATCACCGCCCGTTGCGTCACCGACAGGCTGTTCAACAGATCCGGCCAGACCTCCTGCAACTGGTTCAGCTTCCCGCGGGTCGCTGACCCCAAGACCGGATAGATCTTGGCCAGGTTGACTTCCTTTTCCTGCTGGTTCGCCGTTACCCGAGGCTTCGGCCGGGCCGCCGGTTGTGCGGCCTTGACGCCCCCAGCTTGCTCCAGCCGTTCCAAAGTGGTCTTCAATTGATCGACTTGGTGTTGCAACGCCTGAACCTGCGACTCCGCCGCGGGTGTCGGCGTGGCCGCAGCCACCGGTGCAGCTGTTGCCGCAACGGGCGCCGCGCCCTTGGTCTGCCCGATTTCCGCCAACTTGATGGTCAGGATTTCCAGATAAACGTCGGGGTGGGTGGTAAAGCGCATCTGTTGTTGAATCGCGTTCAACTCATTGATCATCGCGTACATGGTCGCCGCCGGAGTCTGCTTAGCCAGCGCCTGAAAGTCCGCACTCACGCTCCCCATTTCCGCTTCTTCTACCAATTGAGGGGCCTGTTGGTACAACAATAGGTCGCGGGCGTAGCTGATGAGGTCTTCGGTGAAGCGTTCGGCATCCTTCCCGGCTTCCAGAACCGACTGTAACGTGGCCAAACCGGCTTTAGTCTCACCGGCCAAGACCTGTTGCACGTAGGTCGCCAGGAGTTCATGGGTGACACTCCCGGTGACCAGCAACGCGTTATCCAGGGTAATCTCATTGTCCCCAAACGACAACGCCTGATCCAGAATGCTCAACGCATCCCGCATCCCCCCTTCGGCGGCCTTCGCAATCACCTTGATGGCCTGGTCGTCGTAGGTCACGTTCTTCTGCTTCAGGATATAGGTCATCCGGTCGTAGCTATCGCTGGCCGCGATCCGCTTGAAGTCGAACCGTTGAACCCGCGAGATGATGGTCGCCGGAATCTTATGCGGTTCCGTGGTCGCCAGAATGAAGATCACGTTAGCTGGCGGCTCTTCCAGGGTCTTCAACAAAGCGTTGAAGGCGCCGGCCGACAGCATATGCACTTCGTCGATGATGTAGACCTTATAGTCGGCCACGGTCGGCGCATACTTGACCTTGTCCCGAATATCGCGAATCTCTTCGACCCCGTTGTTGGAAGCCGCATCGATTTCGATTACGTCGTTTAAGGTCCCGGCCGTGATGGCCTTGCAGGTGTCACATTCGTTGCAGGGCTCGCCGTCCTTTTGATGGTGACAATTGATGGCCTTAGCAAAGATCTTAGCGGCCGACGTTTTCCCCGTTCCCCGGGGACCCGCAAAGAGGTAGGCGTGACTGATTTGGTTAGTCGTGATGGCGTTCTTTAAAGTCCGCGTGATCACTTCTTGTCCGATCATGTCGTCGAACCGTTGCGGACGCCAGACCCGATAAAGTGCTTGATAAGCCATATCATCTGTTCCTTTCTACTATTTTATTTCAATCAAAATCGCTGTTCATTATTATAGCCTTTTTTACGGGTCGCTGTCACCTCATGACCCGTTTTCCTCTTAATTCGCCTACCGGGCAATAGTCGGTGGCGAACTGGCCGGTCCCCTCAGCCGATTGGCAGGGCCGTGACGCCAGTGGGCACGACTTTAAGCCGCGCAAAGCCCGCCCGTCTTAAAGCTCGGCCTTAGCCTAAGCCGAGAAGACCACTCGGCTAACGCTAATTTCACCGGCTGGGCCCTATCGGCTGAGGGGACCTTACATAGATGGTTTCCAATGATAACGGCCAATTTTTGCGTCCAACGCCAGTATCAGCTGCTGGAAGGGACTGCCTTAAAATTAACCAAGATTAAAATGGCATAAATCCTTACTTGGACGTCGTTACAGGATCATTTCGGCATGACGGTAAGCCGTGAGGGCGGGCCAGACAGGGCTCAGCCGTGAAATTTTCCTTGGTGAGCGTCTTTCAGCTCGCCTAGGAAAAGGCCAAGCTTGGAGACCTGTACTTCGGGCGCCAAGTTGTGCCCACGGCGTTCCAGCCCTGTCTGGTCCGCCCGGTAAGGCGACCATTGACTGACTATTCCAGTACCAGAACTAAAAAAACTCCCGGTCAGCGACCAGGAGTGCTCATTATCTCATAAACTTGAAGCACAAAGCGAATCAGACTTAGTGCTGCTTCCTTCCGGACCTGACACGATTCGTAAGCCCGCCCTTGCTTCAAGGCCTTAACGGCAAGTACTAGTGTATCATGATTTTTCTGGACTGTCTAGCGTCTTATCAGTCGCGGCTTTCTGTGCCGCGCGCCGGGCCTTCTTAGCCACCTTCGCGCGTTGCCGAGCCGCCTTGAAGAATGACACTAACCGTTCGCCGGACTCCTTCGCTAGCAAGCCCTCGTAGACCTTGACCTGGTGGTTCAGTCGGTCATCCGTCAGCGTCTCATACAGACTATCGACGGCCCCCGCCTTGGGGTCCCGGGCGCCATAGTACACCACCGGAATCCGTGAATTAATGATGGCCCCGCTACACATCAAGCAGGGTTCGATCGTAACGTACATTTCACAGTCTTCCAGACGCCAACTCCGTAACGTGGCACAGGCTTCTTCAATGGCCCGAATCTCGGCGTGTAACGTAGCGTCGTTAGCGTGCTCCCGGAGGTTATGCCCCCGGCCGATGATCTGTCCGTCGTGGACGATGACCGCCCCAATGGGAACTTCACCAATCAGGCCGGCCTGGTCAGCTTCAAAGAGCGCCTCTTGCATATAGTGGCGTTGCGTATCCGAATAAGTTAACTGCCGCATTCAACCGCCCCTTTTCTATGATGATGCGTTCTGTCGGCTCTCCAGGATATAGTAGCCCTTATCCTTCTTCAGGATCTGGCAATTGCCAAACGTGGCCGTCATGGTCTTCTTAGCCGATGGCGCCCCCTGCTTCTTCTGCAAGACCACCGTTAGGGTCCCGCCAGGTAAGAGGTGTTGCGCCGCCTCGGTCAACATGCTGGTCACCACGGCCTTGCCTGCCCGAACGGGAGGATTGGTCAGGATGGCCGCGTACCGTTGGGTGCCCAACGCTGCGTAACGGTCAGATTCGACAATGGTCACGTTAGTAATCTGATTAGCCGTTGCATTTTGTTGCGCTAACGACAGCGCAAGTTCATTCACATCCGCCATGGTCACTTGCCGATCCGGCCACCGCTTAGCCAAGGCCAGACCGATGGGACCGTACCCGCAGCCCAGGTCCAACCACGGGCCCGCCGGCGTTTGGTCCGCTTCAAACGCGTTCAATAACGCGCAGGAACCGTAGTCGACCCGGCTCTTTGAAAAGACCCCGTTGTCGGTGGTAAACAACAATTCGTTACCTAAGAGGGTGAACGGCCAATGACGTTCTTCGTGTACAACATCTGGATTTTGTGTATAATAGTGATTAGTCATTTTCGAGACCACCTTTTAGGTTTATTTTACCGTAGAAGTTTGGTCCGTGCCAAATAGAATAATTAAGTCGCGTAAAGCACTATATTTAGTGGTTATTGTATATCCCAACCACCAAATATGGTGCTTTTTTCGATTGCGTTTTTTTAAATCTGGTGTACACTAAACACATTGATAACCAAATGTAAGAGGATGTGCGTAACATGAAAGTAACGGTTTATTCTAAAAACAACTGCATGCAATGCAAGATGACGAAGCGTTTCTTAACCGAACACAATGTGGCGTTTGAAGAACGCAATATTAACCAGAATCCGGAATATGTCACTTATCTAAAAGAACAGGGATTTCAGTCCCTTCCGGTCGTTGAAGCTGCTGGGCACAAGGCCTTTTTTGGGTTTCGTCCAGATCAATTGCAACAAATCGCGGGTTAACTGAAGTTCGACAAACCCGTCTTGGCGACGCCGTGTTTGTTCACGGGGCCGTTTTTTTAGTGGTCAGTTGACCGATCAGTCCATTCTAAGAGAAAGAAGCGAGTATGCGCATGAGCCTAAAAGATTTACAAGACGTCACGTATTATGATTTAAACAACGAGATCAACATCCCCGTTGATGGTCAGATTCCTTTGAATAAAGACCAAGAAGCCCTCGAAGCCTTCCTACGAGAAAACGTCCGGCCTAACACCAAGACCTTCGCGTCCTTACGGGAACGGTTCGACTACTTGATCCAAGAAGATTACGTCGAAACTCAGGTCATCACCCAGTACCCGTTCTCCTTTATCGAAGACCTCTACGCCTACCTAAAGGCCCAAAACTTCCACTTCAAGTCCTTCATGGCCGCCTATAAGTTCTACGCGCAATACGCGATGAAGACCAACGACAACGCCTATTACCTAGAGAACTTTATCGACCGGGTCGCCATGAACGCCCTGGACTTTGCGGAAGGTGACCAGCAACTGGCCCACGATCTCGCCGATGAGATCATCCACCAACGCTACCAACCCGCGACCCCCAGCTTCCTTAGTGCTGGCCGGGCCCGGCGTGGTGAACTGGTCTCCTGCTTCTTGATCCAATCCACCGACGACATGAACACGATCGGCCGGACCATCAATTCCGCTCTGCAGCTGTCCCGTATCGGTGGCGGGGTCGGCATCAACCTCTCGAACCTGCGGGAGGCCGGCGCACCCATCAAGCATATCGCGGGGGCCGCTTCCGGCGTCGTCCCCGTCATGAAGCTGCTCGAAGACAGTTTCTCCTACTCCAACCAACTGGGACAGCGTCAAGGGGCCGGGGTGGTCTACCTCAGCGTCTTCCATCCCGATATCATTGCGTTTCTAGGGGCTAAGAAGGAAAATGCCGATGAGAAGATTCGGCTGAAGACCCTGTCCCTGGGCGTCACCGTTCCGGACAAGTTCTACCAGCTCTGTGAAGCAGACGCGGACATGTACCTGTTCAGTCCTTACGACGTGGAACGCCTCTACGGCAAGCCTTTCTCCTACGTGGACATCACGGCGGAATACGACAAGTTAGTCGCCAACCCCGAGGTTCACAAAAAGCAGATCAAGGCTCGGGAACTGGAAACCGAGATTGGGAAACTGCAACAGGAATCCGGCTACCCTTACATCGTGAACGTCGACACGGCCAACCGCGAGAACCCCATCCAGGGACGAATCGTGATGAGCAACCTGTGTTCCGAAATCATGCAGGTTCAGACGCCGACGACCTACAATAACCGGCAAGAAGCCGAAAAATTAGGCACCGACATTTCTTGTAACCTGGGCTCGACCAACATCGTTAACCTAATGGCCTCCCCCGACTTCGGTCACTCCGTGGAGACCATGGTCCGAGCGTTGACCTTCGTGACCGACCACTCCGATATCGACGTGGTCCCGTCGATCCAACACGGTAACCACCTGGCCCACACCATTGGTCTAGGTGCCATGGGGCTACACAGCTACTTTGCTAAGAACCACATGATGTACGGGTCTAAGGACAGTATCGCCTTCACCAGCGTCTACTTCATGCTGTTAAACTACTGGACGTTAAAGGCCTCTAACCAGATTGCCAAGGAACGCCACGAGACGTTCCACAACTTCGAGAACAGCAAGTACGCCGATGGGTCCTACTTCGACCGGTACACCCAAAAGGACTGGCGGCCAACCTCCCAGAAGGTCCAAGCCCTCTTCGGTAACATCTGGTTACCATCCCCAGATGACTGGGCCCAACTCAAGGCCGACGTGATGCGTGATGGGCTGTACCACCAGAACCGGATGGCCGTTGCGCCCAACGGATCAATCTCCTACATCAACGACACCACGGCCAGCTTGCACCCGACCATCAACCGGATCGAGGAGCGCCAGGAAAAGAAGATTGGGAAGATCTACTATCCCGCACCTTACCTCAGCAACGACACCATGCCGTACTACAAGTCCGCTTACGACACCGACATGCGTCGGGTCATCGACGTCTACGCCGCGGCCCAACAGCACGTGGACCAAGGGATGAGTCTGACTTTATTCATGCGTTCGACGATTCCGGCAGGCCTCTACGAATGGAAGAACGGGCGCACGGATAAGATGACCACCCGGGATCTGAGTATCCTGCGGAATTACGCCCACCGTAAGGGCATCAAGTCCATCTACTACGTCCGGACCTTTACCGACGATAACAGTGAAGTGGGCGCCAACCAATGTGAAAGCTGTGTCATCTAGGACACTTTAACGCATGACAAGGGAGTGCTGAATATGGCAACAATGAACAGCGATGGCAATTACCAAGCCATCAACTGGAATCAAGTTTCTGACGAAATCGATAAGGCGACCTGGGAAAAGCTGACCGAGCAATTCTGGTTGGACACCCGGATCCCCGTCTCCAACGACTTAGACGATTGGCGGACCCTAGATACCGACCATAAATGGGTGGTCGGCCACGTCTTCGGGGGGTTGACCCTCCTGGACACCCTCCAGTCTCAAGACGGCATGGCCGCGTTACGGCGGGACGTCAAGACCCAACACGAAACGGCCGTCCTCAACAACATTCAATTCATGGAATCCGTCCACGCTAAGAGCTACTCGACCATCTTCTCGACGCTCAACACGCCAGACGAAATCGACGAGATCTTTAAGTGGAGTGACTCCGAAGAGTTCTTACAGAACAAGACTAAGCGGATCTACACCCTGTACCACGATGACGAACATCCCCTGAAGAAGAAGATCTCCAGTGTCTTTCTGGAAACCTTCCTGTTCTACAGCGGCTTCTTCACCCCACTGTATTACTTGGGGCACAACAAGCTCGCCAACGTGGCCGAAATCATCAAGTTGATCCTGCGGGACGAATCCGTCCACGGCACCTACATCGGCTACAAGTTCCAGCTGGGGATGAAGGAACTCGGTGAAAACGAGCAGCAGGAGCTCAAAGACTGGATGTACGACTTCCTGTACAACCTCTACGACAACGAAGAGAAGTACACCCACTTGATGTACGACCAAGTGGGCTGGACCGATGAAGTCCTGACGTTCATCCGCTACAACGCCAACAAGGCTTTGATGAACTTGGGACAGGACCCCCTGTTCCCCGACACCGCTGAGGACGTTAACCCCATCGTGATGAACGGGATCTCGACGTCAACGGCCAACCACGACTTCTTCTCACAGGTCGGTAACGGCTACCTGTTAGGAAACGTGGAAGCCATGAACGACAGTGATTACCAGATTGGCGAACCCGCTGACCCGGAAGACCCGAACCACGACAAGTAAATTCAAAATGACTTTAAAACGACGCCTATTCAGAAATAGGCGTCGTTTTTTGTTCCCAATTTACGCTGTTTTTGCATCGGCCAAGTCATTGATTCCCCATAACCGTTAAGGACCTGTTACGCTAAACTTAACTAAAAAGAGTGCCCAATTTTTTCAGAAAGAAGGTCATGCCATGCCAGCCCCTCTATGGACCGGGGACACCGCCCTGTGGCTATTAATGATCACGTTACTCTGCGCGCCCCTCATCACCCGAATTTACCAAAATCGCCGCATTGTTGGCGTCCTGAATAACGTCTGGGTCAATCAAGCCTGGATCATCGTTGGGACGCCATTATTGGTGCACCTTGGCCTGGGCTGGCCCCTAGAATCCAGCGTTTTTTGGCTGCTCAGTATTCTACTCATCAGTGGTCTGTCCGCTTGGCTGTGGACCTCAGCCCGCTGATTGCGTGACCCAGAATGGATGCCAAGTTCAGTGTTAGGGGTCTCTTGCTTGCGGTATAATGGGACCATCTTATGCTTTTCAGGGGGTTCTACCATGCCAACAATCAAAAATGTCTGTGTCTTCTGCGGGTCTAATCACGGCTTAGACCCGGCCTTTAAGCAACAAACCGTGGCGTTAGGCCAGTACCTAGCGGCCCATCACCATCCCGTGGTCTACGGTGGCGGAAAGGAAGGGTTAATGGGCACCATCGCCGAATCAACCCTGGCCGCCGGCGGTGAAGTCATCGGCATCATCCCCACCTTTCTCCAAGAGATGGGCCTTGCCAAGATGGATGTGACACGCCTAATTCAAACCAGCACGATGGACGAACGTAAGGACGAAATGTTGCGCCAAGCTGACGCCTTTATCGTTCTTCCCGGGGGCTTCGGTACCTTCGAAGAGTTCACGACCATGCTGTCCTGGAGCCAACTCAACGTCCACCAGAAACCCATCGCGTTGTTCAACATCAACCATTACTTCGACGACCTGGTGGCCATGATGCAAAAATCCTGTGACGAAGGCTTCGCCCCCCAGGCTAACATGGACCTGTTCCTAGCCGCCGATAATATTCCGGCCATGTTTGCAGGATTCGCGGCCTTCAAGCACCAGTTGCCTTACAAGTACACCAACTAATTAAAGTCATAGTTTAAGGGGGCACCAACGATGGAATCGTCGTTGGTGCCCCCTTTTCAGGCTATTTTATTGTCGGTTCTGCCAGTTAACCTCGTCGACCAACAACCGACTGAGCCACTTGGGTTCTAGCTTGCCCTTGACCGCCGCCCCCGGCCGGTTGATGACCTGCATCAGTTGTAACATGGTGAAGATCAACGACTCACGCCGGCGGTAAGCCAGGTACTTCGGTTGCCATTCCGTGACGTACTTTTCCTTATACGCTCGGAGCCCCTGGAAACTATAGAAGGTTGACCCGTACTGGTAGATCAAGTGGGCCAGCCGTTCTTCGATAAAGCTGAATTCCGAGACCCCCACGTTCGCTAAGGGTGCCATCCCCAGGTTAAAGCTGGTATACCCCTGTTGCTGGCAAGTCTGGAACAAGTAGACGAACAGGCCGTCCATCATCCCCGAAGGTGCCGCCTGACTACTTCGCATCAGGTCGATCGATGTCATCTGGTGGTTTCCCGTCGGCATCAGGTTCGCGAAGGCCACCATCTGCCCCTTCGCATCCGTCATCACCGCAATGGGCGCCTCGTCCAGATACTCCCGGTCAAAGAAGCCCATCGAGAAACTCTTTTCGGTCTCATCTCCCAACCAGGAATCCGAGATTGCTTGTAAGTCGCGATACTGCTGGTCACTCAACGGCGGTTGGAGGATCTCGAAATGGTAGTTCTCCCGGTTAAACTTATTGACCAGGGCCCGTTCACCACGCCGTGCCTTACCAGCCAGCGTGAACTGCGTGAGGTCCACGTGTCCTTCCTCACCGACCTTGATGAAGTCGAAGCCCATCTCATGTAACCGGAAGGTCAACTCTTCGCTAATCTCATAGAAGACCAGGCGTAATCCCGCCTGATCTGCGGTCCGCATAAACTCCTGCAACGCTGGCAACAAGTCCGCCTGCTGGCCGATGGGTTCCCCCATGACCAGGAGCTTATCAGCCTTTTGGCGGAACAGGAAGAGTAGACGGTCTTCGCCATCGACCTGGTAGAAGTAGGTCTGCTTATCCCGCAAGAAGGCTAGATGACTGACTTCGTTACCCCCAAAGCGTTGGATTAACCGCCGTACTCGTTCGGCGTCAAACGGCTGTTGGAGCCACGGCGCCTGGGTCGCTGAGAGGAAGCGGTTGATGGTCAACAGGATCACCAAGGCAATCAAGAGGCCTCCTAGGCCGTTTAACCAGACCTGCGTCGACGCTGGTAACCAAGCCTGTAACAGGTGGAAGAAGCGGTGCTTGCCCCCCTGAAACGCGTACAGCCCCAAAACGGTGTACAGCAGAAAGGTCCCGACGTAGATACTGCCATCGACCAGCAAGCCGCCCCAAGAGTAGTGAAAACTCTGCCGGGACAGTTCGGGCTTGGCCAGAACCAAGCAGACCAGGACTAGGCCCAGAAGAACGGCTAGGCCAACCGGGAAATTCTCGCGCCATAGGGTATAGCCGATGGCGAGGACCAGCACCACGAAAGTCGGCCAGAACGCCCGGGAGACTCGCGCTCCGATGCCCCGCGCCAACCCAATCAGTAAGAATGCCATGACTAGGTTAGAGACCTGACTCAAGAAGTAGAACATGTACGGCACTAAACGCATGTATAACTGATTCGATAACACCACGTCCGGGATCGTCGCATAGAGCAACATCATGACGCCCGAGAAGTACATGAACGTGGTCACGAAGAGCAACGCACCCCGGCGCAAAATCGCTACGGGCAGGCCGGCTAGGTACCGGTTCAACCGGTGACCTGCGTCGTGAACGAACAAGCCGACCCCCACGCCGAACGGGAGAATGTAATAGAACAGCCGGTACAACAAGAGCCACCCGGCGGCGTCCGAACGGCTAACACCCAGTAGGCCCAAGCCAAAGATCATGAACACGTCAAAGGACCCCAAGCCTCCGGGAATCATCGAGATGACCCCGGCAACCGATGCCACCACGAACATGGGAAAGACCGCCGCAAAGTCTAACGGCAACTCCAGTGTCCACCCAATCAGGAGGAAGAAGAGCGCACAGCTCCCCCACTCCAGCGTTGACCCCAGAATCAGTCGTAATTCCCGCGACCAGGTCAGGTCACTGAAGAAGGCACTATCGTTGACCCGGGTGAAGATAAAGAGCCCCGGAAAGTACAGGCCGCCCCCTAAGAGCCAGAACCAGTAGCCTTGATAGACCGTTCCTACTTGGAAGCCAAACATCATAATCAACGCGACCCAGCAGGCAATCGATAACCCGGCCAATAGGAACAACGCAATTTTTGAAATCGCATAAACCACTTGTTTTTTAGTCGCCGACTGGGCATAAAAGTTTGCCCGAAGACTCGCGCCCAGCAAGCCCCCCATGCCGGCTAAATTCGTGAACGTGTTGGTGACCCAACCGCTCCGAAAGATGTACCCCTTGGAAAAGTGTCCCGGTAAAAATTCCACAATCGTAAAGTCGTAGACCATCATAGGCAGGACCGCAATAAAGCCGACCACCGCCAAGAGCACGATCATCATTGGGTTGAGCGCACTCAACGCCGACCGAACCTGTTCCCCACTAATCTCATGGCCAATCCGGCCAAGTTCCCGAATCACCAACAAGAGCACCGACAATAAGAAGACACCCTTGATCAAGGTAAGGCGTTTTTGCACCCACGCCATTAGTCGTTGCCACACGTTTGCCACCCCCACAGCAATTTCCCCCTTTATTATGTCCAGTCGCGGGGGAAAAGACAACGGTCCTTCTCGATTGATCGACCGTTGGTTCCGCCACTTTCTAGACGTTGGTTTAAGTATACCAAAAACTCCCCGCAACCTTAGCCGGGAACGCGGGGATTAAGGGTTATTTTAAGGAACTATGCCGCGCGACGCGTTTTTGAAGGTCCAGCCACCCCACTCTTGCGTTCTCAACGGAAAACTGGTCAAAAAAAACAGCCCGACCACGAGGGCCGAGCTGTTTATGATTATAGGTTGAAGATGATTACTTAAGCGTAACCACACCACCAACGGCTTCAAGCTTTTCCTTGATGTCGTTAGCTTCGTCTTCAGAAACGCCTTCCTTGATGACAGATGGTACGTTGTCAACAAGACCCTTAGCGTCCTTCAAACCAAGGCCAGTGATTTCACGAACAGCCTTGATAGCCTTAACCTTAGCGTCACCGGATTCAGTCAATTCAACATCGAATGAGTCCTTGGCAGCAGCGTCGCCACCAGCAGCGCCGGCAGCTGCAACTGGAGCAGCAGCAGAAACGCCAAATTCGTCTTCGATAGCCTTAACAAGGTCGTTAAGGTCAGTAATGGATGCTTCTTTAAGAGAAGCAATGATAGCATCTTTATCAAAAGCCATGTTAGTTTCCTCCAAAATTGGGTTTATAGTTTTTATATCATGGATAAGACAGGTCGCTTATGCAGCTTCCCCATCATCGCCCTTTTCAGCAACGGCCTTAATTGCGTAAGCCACGTTACGGATAGGAGCTTGAAGTTCGCTAGCCAGCATGGAGAGCAGGTCTTCACGACTAGGCAAGGTAGCGTAAACGTTGATCTCATCGACTGGCATAATCTTGCCTTCGATGTAACCACCCTTGATTTCCAAGGCATCGACACTATCAGCAAACTTCTTCAAAATCTTAGCTGGGGCAATTGGATCTTCGTTAGAAAAGGCAACGGCCGTAGGTCCAGCAAAGACATCGTTTAAGTCGGCGTAACCAGCCTTTTCAGCAGCCCGAGTCAGCACCTTGTTCTTGATGACGCTCATTTGAACGCCAGCATCCCGTAATTGCTTACGTAAGTCGGTAACTTGAGCAACCGTCAGACCACGGTAGTCGACTACGATTGCGCTGGTGGCGTTGTTGAATTGTTCAACGACGGCATCAACTTTTTTCGCTTTGATTGCAATAGCTTCTTCACTCACATTGTTCACCTCCCTGATTAGATTGGTGGGATAAAAAAATCCCTATGCCACCAAGACATAGAGAGTCAAAAGTTCATGATAAACTTCTTCCTCGGCAGGAAATTAAGACCAATAGGCCACCTGAGTCTTAGGTAGATTACTAATATAACTTTATTAGGATACCGTACTCACCGACAAAAGTCAATGGACGGCTAGGGATTTTTTTATTTAGTGGTTGGCTAATTACTTAGCAGCAACCAACGTTGACAAGTCAACATCGACGCTAGGGCCGAACGTTGAGGCGATGGAAACGTGTTGAACGTAAGTCCCACGTACAGACGCTGGACGTGCACGGACAATCGTTTCAGCAATAGCCTTCAAGTTGCCGGCTAACTTATCAGCATCGAAGGAAACCTTGCCGACAGGAACAGCCACGTTACCATCCCGGTCAGTCCGGTAAGTAACTTGCCCGTTCTTAGCGTCGGAAACGGCCTTGGTGACGTTCATGGTAACCGTCCCCGTCTTAGGGTTAGGCATTAAGCCCTTAGGACCTAAGACCCGACCTAAGCGTCCAACTTGGGCCATCATGTCTGGCGTTGCAATGGCAACGTCAAAGTCCATCCAGCCGTCTTGGATCCGTTCAACTAAGTCTTGTTCACCGACAACGTCAGCACCGGCAGCTTCTGCGGCCTTAGCTTGGTCACCCTTAGCGAACACGATAACCGTGGTTTCTTTACCAGTCCCATTAGGGAGCACTAAAGCGCCACGTAATTGTTGATCGGCTTGCTTCGTGTCAACGTTAAGCTTGAATGCAATTTCAACCGTTGCATCGAACTTAGCGAAATCAATCTTCTTTACTAAATCAACGGCGTCGTTTAAAGCGTAAACCTTACCGGCTTCCACTTGTTTAACAGCGTCTTGATACTTTTTACCTCGTTTGTGAGCCATGTTTGTGTATTCCTCCTTGCAAATGTGGTTGTAACGGATAAACCTCCCACTTGACACATTTCATTTTCGTGAAGTGTCCGACTATCCGAAAACTGAGCTTAACCTTCGACCGTGAAGCCCATGCTCCGGGCAGTACCTTCAATCATGCGCATAGCTGCTTCAACGTCAGCTGCGTTTAGATCTTGCATTTTAGTTTCAGCGATTTGCTTAACTTGATCCTTGGTTACAGTTGCAACCTTGTTCGTGTTAGGTTCGCCAGAACCATGTTCAACACCAGCGGCCTTCTTCAACAGCGTTGCTGCTGGTGGGGTCTTGGTGATGAAATCAAAGGAACGATCTTCATAGACGCTGATCACAACAGGAATGATCATACCAGCTTGGTCAGCGGTACGAGCGTTGAATTCCTTGGTGAAGCCCATGATGTTGATCCCTGCTTGACCCAGTGCTGGTCCAACTGGGGGAGCTGGGGTTGCTTTGCCTGCAGGAATCTGCAATTTAACTACGTTAGCTACTTTTTTAGCCACGAGACAATACCTCCTTAAGTCCGTGTGTGGTAAGTGAAGCATGCAATTTGCTTCTCCCACGTTTAACAGAATGTGTATCTTATGATACGCATACTTGAAGAGTTTACCACACTTCATACCTTCCGACAAGTTCTAATTTATCAAGGCTAGGCCTGATCGTACTTACACCATAACCAGTAGTACTGCCCGTTGCCCGCGGCCAACCCCAACCATATCAAGAACTCAATCGTTCGGCCGAACGCATACACTGAAAGTTGTCGCGCCATCAGTACCGAAACCAATAGCAACAGAACCTCGACAAAGACAATACCACTGGTCAGCATGGCCGAATGGACCTTCAACGCGATCTCCTTTTCCCGCTCATCGGATACCCAGTACATTCCCCGAAACGTCTTGATGTTCAGCCGCTGGCGCGCATACCACAAGAACCACCCGATTCCCCCGAACAACCCTATCGCTAGTGCGGCCAGCAACGGCGTCTCAATGCCCGATTGGGGAACCCAAAACGCCCCCATCAACACCAACAATTCAACGTTGTTGGTCCAAAACGTGAACCGTAAAATACGTTTTGCCCGACTCATTTCGTATCCTCCCCCTGTGTGAACAATTCATCAACCGTGGTCCCCAAGACTGCCGCCAACTTAAAAGCCAACGACAACGACGGATCATACTTATCGTTTTCGATTGCATTAATCGTTTGCCGTGTAACTGCTGTCAACTGCGCCAGTGCCGCTTGCGATAGCTGACGCTGCTTACGTCGAACTGCAATCTGATTCCGCAAGTCCCTCACTTCCTAGTGTCAAATATCTTTTACAAAATAAGTAAAACATGTTTGACATTGGTCTGCAAGGCCGTCCACAAAATTTCGGCTAAAATCGCCCCGAAACGCAAAAAACGGAAAGTTCCTTTTCAAAAAATGAAAGGAACTTTCCGTTTAACCGTTAACTTTAAACCACTGGGTCGACTTGGTCGAAGTTCAATTCGGTACTGGTTTCCCGACCGAACATATCGATGTTGACCTTGAGCTTCATCTTTTCGTTGTCCACTTCGGTAATCTTACCGACTAAGCCACTGAAGGCACCGTCGACAATCGTCACGGAGTCGCCTGGCGCTACGTCCAGGTCAGCGTGCCGTGCGGACATCCCGATGGTCCGCAGAATGGATTCAACTTCCTCTGGCAATAATGGCGTTGGCTTACTCCCTTGCCCGTGAGAGCCCAAGAAGCCCGTCACACCTGGCGTGTTCCGCACGATAAACCAAGCTTGGTCACTCATCACCATTTCGACCAAGACGTAGCCGGGGAAGGTCTTTTCCATCGTGACCTTTTCCTTACCGTTCTTGACTTCGTGTTCCTCTTCTTCAGGAACCACGATCCGGAAGATGTTGTCTTGCATACCCATGGATTCTTGCCGCGATTCCAAGTTCGCCTTAACCTTGTTTTCGTACCCCGCATAGGTGTGCAGAACGTACCATTGCTTTTCTGCTGATTCAACCATCGTTGGTGCCACTCCTTTTTGATTTGTCTAATTTCTGTGCAAAATAAAAAAACTTCGTGTACACGAAGTTCCCGTTAGCTACAATATAGCATATTTAGTCGGGTTTGACCACCGACAATTCCTTAGGCGACGAACTTTAAGCCAAACTGGACGATCCAGTCCACGATGGCGAAGAAAATTGCGAAGAGCACAGAAATGCCCACAACCGTTCCCGTATCGTGCCGGGTCTGCTTCGCGCCTGGCCAAGAAACTTGTTTCATTTCTTGAATGACCGCTTTAAAAAATCGGAATAACCGCATGGTGTTGCCTCCCTCAAAATGTGTGTCGATTCGAAGCGCTACTACCGGGTCTCCCGGTGCAGCGTGTATTTACCGCAATGCTTACAAAACTTTTTGACTTCAAGTCGTGTCGTGCGTGTCGCACTTGCTGCGATGGTGTAATTCCGGGACCCGCAAACTGAGCAGGCCAGAGCGATTTTACGTTGAGCCATCCTGCCACCACCTTTAATTAAATCCAGTTAACTCATACTGTAGTAGCTTACCATCATCTGCGCGGTGCGTCAATCATTCACCTAAGAGTCGACGGAGCTTCTGGCGGCCCCGGTGCATCGCTGCCGAGACCCGGGTCATCGATAACCCCTCCTGTTGTCTGATGGCTTGCGGTGTTAGACCGCCCAATAAGCCCCGGAAGACAACTTGTTCCGTAGGCGACAATCCCGGTAATACGCGACCCACAGCCTCTTGCGCCTCCAACTGGGTCCCCAACTGTACCCGGGTGTCGTGGAGAGTCTCCGCAAAGTAAGTGCGGTTGGCTTCTAAGGAGATGGTGGTTGCTCGCCGCTTCTGGGCCTGCGAATAGCGGATCAGGTCAAAGACCCGGTGCGTCAGATTTAACCGGTAAAAGGCTCCAAAATTGCACGAGCGGTGTTGCTGAAACTTTTGGGCCGCCCCGTGTAAGACCAATAGCCCCTCCTGTTCCCAGTCATCCCCGTCATGCCCCGGAATATAATAAACCCGTTGAAGCTTGGTGAGGACGGGACGGTAACGGTTGAACAAGAGACGAAGTGCCGGTGAGTTGGGATCCCGTTGAATCGTGGCAATTAACTGGTCATCATTAAACGTGGTCATAAAAAAGCCTCCTAGCTAAACTGAATATTCTCAGTTTAGCTAGGAGGCTCCGGGAAATGAAGCGAACGAACGTTTTACCGTCGTTTCTTCTTCGACTTTGATCGCCCAATCGATTCTGGTTGGTCCATCAATTGATCCCGTAATTTTTCCAGTTTATAGAGTTGCTGATCGTTCCAGGGGGACTTACGCACCAGACCGCGGTCCGCAAATTCACGGGCCGTCTGGTTGACCTCGTTCTTGGCCCGTTCAATGTCCCGTAACAGTTCCCCCGCCGGAATCCGCAGCGCGCCTTCCGAGAAGATGGTCCATTGCTCGGCCTGGTCACTGGTCGCGACCGTAACCTGGGTGAAGCGGGTCTGAAGTTCCTTGGCCAGCTTTTCGATATAGCTGTCGGCCGTCTCATCCCGGTTGGTCCAGATGACCTGTAGATCATACTGCTTATAACTCTTCGAGATGCCGGGCACGTACATGGCATCGAAGACCACGTAAATCTCCGCATCCCGTAACTTATGATAATTAGCCAGCATGTTGAGCAACTGGTCGCGCGCCTCCGGTAACCGATCATTTAGCTTTAGCCGGTTGAGTTCAGGCCAGTTGCCGATCATGTTGTACGCATCGACAATTAGAATATCTTTTTTAATTTCCCTCGCCCATTTCTGCTAAAAGCTTAGTGTTGTACCGGGTGCCGCGAGTTAAAGCCTTGGTACATCAAGAGTCCCGCCGCCACACTGGCGTTCAGACTTTGGACCGTGCCGACCATCGGGATGGTCAACGTCTGGTCGACCGTTTCCTTCAGCAAGCGCGAAATGCCCTTACCTTCGTTCCCGATGATCAGACCCACGGCGCCCTTGGCGTTCCAGTCTCGGTAATCGGTCCCGGCCATGTCGGTCCCAAAGATCCACATGCCCCGCTTCTTCAAGTCATTGACCGTGTTGACCAAGTTGGTCACCCGGGCTACGGGCACCGTTTCGATGGCGCCCGTAGAGGTCTTAGCAACCGTGGAGGTCAAGCCGACCGCGCGGCGCTTGGGGATAATCACACCGTGCACGCCACTGGCATCCGCCGTCCGTAAGATGGACCCCAGATTATGGGGGTCCTCGACGTTATCCAGGATCAAGAAGAAGGGTTCCTCGCCCTTCTTCTGGGCGTTGGCGTAGAGGTCATCGATACTGGCGTAGTCAAAGGCTGCAACCCCTAAGGCGACCCCTTGGTGGTTCTGGTGGTCCGTCAACTGGTCCAGCTTCTGCTTCGGCACTTCGGAGATGACCAGGTGCCGCCGTTGCGCCAGCTGACGAATCTCATCGATGGCTTCCGACTTCAACCCGCTCTGCAAGAAGACCTTGTTGATGGCCTGCTGACTGCGCAGAGCCGCCACGGCTGGGTGGCGCCCAATCACGAAATCAATCTGTTCGCGTTCTTCTGTCATTATTCCGTTCGCCCCGCTTCCACTTGTTGGATGCACCAGTTGCTGAGTTCATCGACCCGATCCTGCCGACCACTGAGGTCGAGGTAGCCCATCAAGGCTTCAAATCCGGTGGAGATCCGGTAGGTCACCACGTCAGTATTCTTGGCATGGGTGTAACTCTTCGCGTTCCGGCCCCGTTTGAAGATGGTCCATTCGTCATCGCTTAGGATGCCATCCTGTTCCATCAAGGCAATCAAGGCTGCTTGCGCCTTAGCCGAAACGTAGTGGGTCGCCGTGCGTTGTAAATGGTTGGGCTTCGCGAGTCCTTCCTTGATCAGGTGCCGCCGAATGATCACTTCGTAGGTGGCATCCCCCAGGTAGGCCAACGCCACCCCGTTAAGTTGCTGATAATCAGTTGCTGTATTTGTCATTAATTTACCTTTCGCCAACGCGTCCCTTGGGGCGTGTCTTCTAGAATAATTCCTTGATTCTTCAATTGTTCCCGAATCTCATCACTACGCTGGAAATTCCGGCCTTGCCGCGCTTGGACCCGTTCCTGGATCAACGCTTCAATGTGGTCGTCATCCAACGCCGTTGCGGCGGTTAATTTTACACCGAAGACGTCCAACAATTCAACCAGTGTCTGGCGCATGAACTCAACGGTCCCCTTGAAGACGACCGGCCGTTCCGCGTAGACGTTGCCTAAACGGGCCAGATCGTAAACCTTCGAGATCCCATTTTGCACGTTGAAATCGTCGTCCATGGCGTCGATGTAATCCGCGACTAATTGGCGTGTTTCCTGTTCCGTCTTGGGGTCGTTGCCGTCTTCGGCGTCCTTGAGCCGATAGCCCATGTTGTCGTACGCCGTCTGTAGCCGTTCCAAGTTCCGGGCTGCGGTGTCCATGTTGGTCTGCGTGTACTGAATCGGCCGCCGGTACTGGGTGGTCGCCATGAAGAAGCGCAACGTCTGTGGGTTGACCTTCTGAATCAGGTCGTGGACCGTCACAAAGTTCCCCAAGGACTTACTCATCTTCTGGTTCTCATCGCCAACCGTGACGAACCCGTTGTGCAGCCAGTAATGCACGAACGGCTTGCCCGTTTCCGCCTCACTCTGCGCGATCTCATTCTCATGATGCGGAAAGGCTAAGTCCTCGCCCCCACCATGGATGTCGAAGGTGTCTCCCAGGTAGTGGGTCGACATCACGGAACACTCGATGTGCCAGCCCGGCCGACCCGCGCCCCAAGGCGAAGGCCAAGAGATTTCGCCCGGCTTAGCACCCTTCCACAGCGCAAAGTCGATTGGATCTTCCTTGCGCGCCGTCTCTTCATCGTTGGTGTGTTGGGAAGCCCCTTCTTCGAGTTCCGCAATGTTCTGATGTGACAACTTCCCATAGTCCGCAAATTTGTGGGCCCGGTAATAGACGTCCCCGGCGACCGGGTAAGCGTAGCCCTTGGTGATCAAGGTTTCAATGAAGCTAATAATCTCTGGAATAAAATTCGTGGCGCGTGGATTGGCCGTAGCGGGTTGAATGTTTAACGCCGCGGTATCTTCCTTGTACGCCTTGATGAACTTATCCCCCAATTGGGGCACGGTAATGCCTTCCTTGTGGGCCTCGTTGATCATCTTGTCATCGACGTCCGTAAAGTTGGAGACGTACTTCACTTGGTATCCCCGGTATTCAAAATACCGCCGAATGGTATCAAAGGCGATTGCACTGCGGGCGTTCCCAATGTGGATGTAATTGTAAACGGTCGGGCCACACACGTACATGTTGACCACCCCTGGTGTGATGGGTTCAAATGTTTCTTTCTGACGTGTCATGGTATTAAAAACTTTGAGCATCCCGAGGCTCCTTTCACGTTTCTCATCAATATTAGTTCCATTGTAGCATAACCACCCCGAAACCTAGAAACTGAAAGTGGCGGAACTCACCGCGCTGACGGTTTCTTTACAAAATCATTGAAAAGGTTGACCGTTACGCCCAACTGGAAACTGGTCTTCGGTCGACCACCGTTCCGTTAAAATCCCAAGGGTCCCGGAAAACCACCGCGCTGAATCGACTTTAATTCCCGCTGAAACTGGTCCACGTAGGCGCGCAACGAGGCCGCGTCAACTTCCAGGTTCCCCGCCTGGTGACTCGCCGTGACCCGACCATCCTCAATTAACCGCTGCAGACTAGCCGGCGTATGCTTCATCCCATTTTGCTGTAAAAACCGTAACGCTGCTTGCTGATCCATCTGCCATCCTCCTCTGAAATTCAAAGCTCTGTTTAGCTGATACACTGATCGTACCATCCGCCTTACCGGGCGTCCAGACAGGGCTGGAACGCCGTGGGCGCAACTTCGAGCCAAAGAGCGGTCTCGAAGGTTGACCTTATTCTAAGCTGGCTGAGAAACGCCAACTAAGAATAATTTCATGGCTGAGCCCTGTCTGGACGCCCTCACGGCTCACAATAGTGGCATACATTAGCTATCAATCAGGTGAAATACTAACGTGAGGCCCCGGTAGCCGATAGGGCTCAGCCGGTGACATTGGCGTTGGCTGAGGGGGCTTCTCAGCCTAGGCCAAGGCCGAGTTTCAAGACTCACGGGTTGGGTGAGGCTTGAAATCGTGCCCACGGGCGTCACGGCCCTAGCGGCTGCCGGGGCCGGACTGACAACGCGGCTATTCATTTTCCCAAACAGGTAAAAATCATACAAAAAATGTTACGACTCGCCCGAAGGCTAGCCGTAACATTTTTAGGTTCTACAATATCTGTTGTTGGTAATAGATTTTTATCTATTACTGATGACAGATTTTTTGTTTATCATTAGAATAAAAAAGCGGACATCTCCCGTCCGTTAACTTGCTCCCACCACAGAATTAAGTCAAGAAAGGAAATGCCCTATGTCAAATGATACTACGAAAATGTTGTTAGGAATAGATGATGAACACTTAATAATTGAGGAAGGACAAGTGGGTGATGATGGAGTGATTCGATTGGTGGGGTCCCTAAACTACACCCCCAAGGCATGCCGCAATTGTGGGATTATCAATGATCACCAAATTATTGGCTATGGTTGGCGGAAGACCACCATTAGATTCGCAAAAACATTGGGCAGCACCGTTATCCTGTGTCTCAATCGGCGAAACTTTCACTGTAAGGCTTGTCATACCAATTTCCTGGCGCAGACGAATGCGGTGCCGAAACACTGCACGATTTCAAATACGACCCGCAAACAATGCTTAGAAAAACTGACCGAACCGGTTTCGCTCAAACACATTGCCGATGAGTTATCCACTTCGGATTCATTCGTTGGTCGGCAGCTCTTGCGCGCTGAACGGGACTTTCAAACCAACTGGCACTATTTACCAAAAGTTCTCCTCATGGACGAAGTTAAAAGCACTAAGAGCGCCACCGACGCGATGAGCTTTGAATTTATGGATGCGGAAACCCACGAATTGATCGACCTGTTACCCTTTAGGACCATTTATCAGCTTCAAAAGTATTTCCAGCATTACGACCAGGCTGCGCGAGAAAATGTGAAAATTATCGTCACCGATATGAACTATACCTATCCCAAATTGGTGGGGCAGATCTTTCCGAACGCCATCGTTGTCATCGATCCGTTCCACTTGGTTAACGCTTTAAATCGAGCTTTTAATAAGACGCGGGTGCGCCTCATGAAAACCCTGGCGACTTCCTCACGCGAGTATCACGCCCTAAAACGCTATTGGAAACTATTATTAACGCCGGAAAATCACCTCAACTACGAAGCTTTCCGTAAGTGGACAAACTTCCCTTATCCAGCGACTGCCACTGATGTGGTTGATGCTTTATTGGACATTGATCCCGAGCTCAAGCAAACTTACAACGTGATGAATCGGTTACGTGAAACCATCAAAAACCGTGATTGGCCCAACTATAATCAAGTATTCCATCACTTAGAGGGCTGCTCGGAAGAGATGTTGGCAACCCTCCAGACCCTAGCGACTCATCATGATGAAATTGGCAATACCTTTACTCACCATTACACCAACGGGCCCTTAGAAGGTTCAAACAACAAGATTAAAGTCATTAAACGCACTGGATTTGGTTACCGAAACTTCTTCAGATTCCGGCTAAGAGTGCTGTTCGCTTTTCGAGTTCATACAAAAAGAGCTCTAATCACCAAGTGATTAGAACTCCAATATTTTGTTCACCAACAA
This sequence comes from Levilactobacillus namurensis, assembly GCF_032197885.1. Lineage (NCBI taxonomy): Bacteria > Bacillati > Bacillota > Bacilli > Lactobacillales > Lactobacillaceae > Levilactobacillus > Levilactobacillus namurensis. Next base: position 2,113,759 of record NZ_CP134159.1, read on the forward strand.
CAGTTGACGAAGAACCCATTTTTAGATTACTTCATTAAGCACCCAGTTGGTCCAAGGTTTCTTGGATGTGCTTCAAAGCCGTTTCCCGACCCACCAATTCGATGGATTCTGGTAATTCTGGCCCGTGCATTTCGTGGGTGACGGCGATCCGAATCGGCATCCAAAGTTGCCGACCCTTGATACCCGTCTGTGCTTGAACCTTCTTGATCACGTGGAAGATTTCTACGGAGTCAAACAGGTCCAACTTGGCAACTTCTTCAGCGAAGGCCTTTAAGACCACTGGCGCCGTTTCGTTGCTGATTTCAGCCAACGCATCGCCCTCGACCTTTTCTGGTTCTTCAAAGAAGACCGAAGCCATGTCGTTGATTTGCGCCATGTAGCTCATTTGCCGCTTGTACAGGTTGATCAACTGACGCGCCCATTCGATTTCGGACGTGCTTGGGTTGGCTGGCAAATTACCGGCCTTGATCAACTGCTTCATGGCTAAGTCCGCGACCGTACTCTCGTCAGCGTCCTTGACGTAACGGTTGTTCAACCATTCCAGCTTATCCATATCGAAAGTGGCTGGCGACTTGCTCAAGCGCGTCTCGTCGTACATCTTGATGAATTGCTTACGCGTGAAGATCTCGTCTTCGCCGACCGGTGACCAGCCCAACAACAGAATGAAGTTGAACATGGCTTCTGGTAAGTAACCCAGATCCCGATATTGTTCGATAAATTGTAAGACAGATTCGTCCCGCTTGGACAACTTCTTACCCGTGTCCTTACTGATGATCAAGCTCATGTGGCCGAACTTAGGTGCTTCCCAACCAAAGGCTTGGTAGATCATCAATTGCTTAGGCGTGTTGGCTACGTGGTCATCGCCCCGGAAGACGTGACTGATTGCCATCTTGTGGTCATCAACCACCACGGCAAAGTTGTAGGTTGGCATCCCGTCACGCTTAGCGATGACGAAGTCCCCACCAATGGTATCGGAGTTGAAGGCCACGTGACCCTTAACCATGTCGTCCCATTCGAAGACTTCATTCTTAGGAACGCGGAACCGGATAACCGGCTTCAAGCCCTTAGCCTTAGCGGCGTCGATAGCGGCTTGCCGTTCTTCATCGGACATGCCGGCATATTCGTATTCGTAATGTGGCATTTCGTTCCGGGCCTTTTGAGCTTCCCGGTCAGCTTGCAGTTCTTCTTCAGTCCGGTAAGATTCGTAAGCCTTACCTTCGTCCATCAGTTGTTGGATCAGGGGCGTGTAAATGTCACGCCGTTCGGATTGCCGGTAAGGACCGTAATCCCCACCAACATCGGGACCTTCGTCCCAATCCAGACCCAGCCACTTCAAGTTGTCCAACTGGCTCCGTTCACCGTCAGCGATGTTCCGCTTAGTATCCGTGTCTTCGATCCGAATAATAAACTTACCTTTGTTGTGGCGGGCAAACAGATAATTGAAAATTGCCGTCCGCGCGTTACCGATGTGCAGATGTCCAGTGGGGCTCGGAGCATAACGAACCCGAATCGCATTTTTAGCCAAATTGGTTGCGCCTCTTTCTCGTTTTTTTGGTTAGCGCCGGGTCTCTCCGGCGTCTAACGACATGTTTTAAGTGTACAATGCCTACCACTAAAAATAAAGGGGTAGACTGGGATTGTTCCGAACTCGCAACTCGTGCCCAATGAAATAGTGGTATTAATCCGGTCCCGCCAGCCGATTGGCAGGGCCGTGACGCCAGTGGGCACGACTTTGAGCTTCGCCAAGAGCGCGAATCTCAAAGCTCGGCCTTAGCCTAAGGCCAGCAAACCACTGGCCTAACGCTAATGTCACCGGCTGGGCCCTATCGGCTGACGGGACCTCACGTTGGTGCACAATACTGCGTGACATAATTGATCATGCTAACGTGAGCCGTGAGGGCGGCCAGCTAGGGCTCAGCAGTGAAATTTGACTTGGACGACGTTTTTCAGTCGGCCTAGTCAAAGGCCCAGCTTCGAGACCGCTCTTTGGCTCGAAGTGGTGCCCACTGCGTTCCAGCCCTAGCTGGCCGCCCGGTAAGGCGGGTGACCTTCACCAGTTCTGAGCCGTTAGTTCTTCCGGTTCTTCTTAGGTTTTTGATCTTCGATGCCCCGGTCGGAATGAACTGGTTTGGCAAAGATCATTCGGCCCGCGTCGGTCTGAATGGCACTGGTGACCACCACGTCAAGTTGCTTGTTAATGAAGTACTTACCGTCTTCGACCACCACCATGGTACCGTCGTCGAGGTAAGCGACCCCCTGCTGCCGTTCCGTCCCGTTCTTAACCACCATCACGTGTAAGTTCTCCCCGGGAATGACCCGTGGCTTCAACGCGTTCGCTAACGAGTTGATGTTTAAGACCTGGACGTTTTGGAACTGGATGACCTTGTTCAAGTTGTAATCGTTGGTGACGATCACCCCACCGTTCTTCTTGGCCAGGGCAATCAACTTACTGTCTACTTCGGGAATATCCTCAAAGTCGCCTTCGTACATCTCAATGGGCATCACGTGTTCATTTTGCAGCTTGTTCAAGATATCCAAGCCCCGTCGGCCCCGGACCCGCTTCACGGAATCACTAGAGTCCGCAATGTACTGTAATTCATACAGGACAAAATTGGGGACCAACAACGTTCCTTCCAAGAACCCCGTCTTCGCTAAATCATAGATACGACCATCGATTAAGATGTTTGTATCTAAAATCTTATAGTGGTGAAAATTCGGTTCAGGTTGCTTATCAATGACCTTCTCACTGGCTTCTTCGGCCGCCTTCTTGCTCCGTGACTGGAACAGCTTACGCCATTCTTCGCCCCGGATCTTGCTCAGACGCGTTCCCAACCGAAAGCCAAAGTACCCCAGCAGAATCATCAAGATCCACGGGATAATCGTACTGATCAGTAAAGATGGCACCCGGAACAGGAATTGCGAGATCAACAGCGCTAACGCCAGGCCCACAATCGTCAACAGACTCCCAAAGATAATCGTCATGGGGTCCTGCTTGTTCAGGTAGCCTTCCACCCGACTGATCAGCCGCAGGAAGCTCTTCGCAAAAATGGCCCCGAGAATGAGAAAAATAATAGCACCAAGCAAAATATTAACAATAACGTTATCAACGAGAAGACTCTTCACTCCAAAGAGGAGCCAAGTCCGTGGTAGGTAAGCTGCGCCTAGCACACCGCCAATGATTGCAAAGATCACTAATACGACTGTTCGTTTATGCATGTTTCTTCACCTCCCTTCAAAGGGGACTTGCACCCCCTAGACTCCTAAGGCCAACTTCAACGTTTGGCGTAAAGTCGACACACCGACCACGTCAATCCCCGTTGGTGGCGTCCATCCCTGTAAATTATTCTTCGGCACAAAGATCCGCTGGAAGCCTAACTTCTTGGCTTCGGCGACCCGTTGTTCGATCCGGCTGACCCGCCGAATCTCACCGGTCAATCCCACTTCGCCCACGAAACAATCCGTTGGGGCGGTGGCCGTATCCCGGTAACTCGATGCGATACTAATGGCGATTGCCAAGTCGATGGCCGGCTCGTCCAGCTTAACGCCCCCGGCCGCCTTCAAGAAGGCGTCTTGGTTCTGGAGCATCAGGTTAGCCCGTTTCTCCAGGACCGCCATCAACAGGGAGACCCGGTTGCGGTCCAAGCCACTCGCCGTGCGTTGGGCATTCCCAAAGACCGACGGCGTAATCAATGCTTGGACTTCGACCAAAATTGGCCGGGTCCCTTCCATCGAGACCACGATTGCCGAACCCGTCGCGTCCTTCAAGCGTTCCTCCAAGAAAATCTCCGAAGGATTGGCCACTTCGTAGAGGCCCCCCTCGCGCATCTCAAAGATGCCCAGCTCGTTGGTCGAGCCGAACCGGTTCTTGACCGCCCGCAGAATTCGGTAGGTGTGATGCATGTCCCCTTCGAAGTATAGGACCGTATCCACCATGTGTTCCAGAATCTTCGGACCAGCGATGGCACCGCCCTTAGTCACGTGACCCACCACAAAAATCGTGATGCCGTTGGTCTTGGCAATCTGCATCAATTCACCGGTGACCGCTCGGATCTGGGAGACCGACCCAATTGCCGACTCGATGCCGGGCGCCTGCATGGTCTGAACCGAATCAATCACCACGTAGTCCGGGTGCATCTCTTCAATGTTAGCTCGGATACTGGCCATATCCGTCTCGGGATACAGGTAGAGGTTGTCGGCGTTGACCACCAACCGGTCCGCCCGCATCTTGATCTGGCTGGCACTTTCTTCTCCGGACACGTAGAGGACTTTTCCCCCGGTCGCACTCAGTTGACCGGAGACCTGCAGCAACAGCGTTGACTTTCCAATTCCGGGATCTCCCCCGATAAGGATCAGGGAACCCGGAACGATGCCGCCCCCTAGTACCCGGTTAAGTTCCTCCATCTGAGTCTTGACCCGGGTCTCGGTCGTGTGTTTAACTTCGCGCATCAATTGTGGCCGTGAATGTTCGCCAGTCACCGTGACCCGCGTCGACTGGGGTTTCGCCACCGGCGTCACGACTTCTTCGACCATGGTATTCCACTCGCCACAGTTGGGACAACGCCCCAAATACCGGGGTGAGCTGTAATCACAATTCTGACAAACATATTTAGTCTTCGCTTTAGCCACGTGCATCCCCCTAATCTCGTATTCTTTCTACTGTATATTCTAGCATACCCAGCGGGTCTTCCCCCACTAGTCCGTTACGGCATTTGCAAAGTCTTAACGTTCGTCGCTCGACCCAAAGCCTCCCTGCCGTTGGGCCTGAGGAACCTGTTCGGCATCGGCCAGTCGAAACGGCATGAAGATGCCCTGGGCAATCCGTTGACCCTTGCGAATCGTGACGTCACTGAGGCCCACGTTGACCAGTTGAACGAAGATTTCCCCTTCGTTTTTATCATTATTATAGTAGTCGGCATCGATCACCCCGACCCCGTTCGGCAAGATCAAGTTATGCTTCAGCGGATTACTGGACCGGTTCGCCAGCAGCAAGACCTCATCCGGTTGCATGTACGCCTTGATCCCCGTCGGTACCAGGTACGGCTTTAAGTCGTGTTGTCCCGCCGTGAGTTCCGCCGTCGTCAGGGGGTCCCGGTGCCGTAGCCGCTTAAAGGCGTGCAAGACGTCGTGCCGCCAAATGGAGGGTAACGTAAAATCCTCGGCACATTCAAAATCATAGCCGGCCGATTGTTGGGTCGTCCGGTAAGGTAGGTGGAGCCCCTGGTCAGCGTACTTACTGACTACTTCAAATCCTCGTTGCTTCATCTTATTCTTCCTCTCTATCCACTGATTGAGAATCGACTCTCTTAACTAGGATAAGCATCCCGCCACCAGATTACCAGTAAAAGCTTTCCATCCGTGAAAAGCAGTTGACAAGCCGCCGGTGATAGACCAAAATCAAGGGGAGTCCTTAGACAAGAAGGGAGCCCTTACCATGGCATTACGGGAAGAACCTGGTCGCCTCACGATTCTAGACGACAACCGGTTAATGGCTAGTCTGCACTACCTGACCCTTTCGGCGGACAGCTGGGTCCTCGAACAGATCTTTGTCCGTCCCAACCAGCCCGTCAGCCTAGCTGTGGAGCTGATTAAACGTTTTACCCAGCTCGTCACAGCTGCTCAGGTCACCATCAAGTTACTGGACCCATACGCCAAACGTTACTTTGCGGCGCATCCCGCGCCAACGTTGGTGGCCGCCCACCAGCTTCCCGTCCAGGGAGCTACTGCGGTCCGGCCAGTCGCCCTTACAGCGCACCCCACGGAATAGGCGTCACGGGGAGCGCCATCGTCCCCAGACATTCTAGGCTAAAAAAACTAGAAAGAAGGCACGGCTGCTACTGAAGTTTCCCTAGCCCCCGTCCAGAATGTCTCCTTAACCATCACTCATCAGACCCGCGGCTAGGCGGGCGCGGTCCGACCGTCATCAACGGCCACCGTCACTTAGTTATCAGTAGCAGTCACGCATCCATGGATCAAAACGCATTAAAGGCCCTCGTTGGCCAAGAAGCCGTTAAGTACGTCGAAGACGGCATGATTTTAGGCATCGGCACCGGCTCAACCGTTCGGTACATGATCGACGCCCTGGGGGAACGGGTCGCTAAGGAAGGCCTCCACATCGTTGGGGTGGCCACTTCCGACCGGTCCGCTAAGCAAGCCGAATCGCTGGGCATCACCATCAAGCAGCTCGACCAAGTGGACCACATTGACCTCACAATCGATGGCGCCGATGAAATCGACGACAACTTCCAAGGCATCAAGGGTGGCGGGGCCGCCCACCTCTGGGAAAAGATTGTGGCCATCAACTCCACCAAGAACATGTGGATCGTAGACGAAAGCAAGTTGGTCCACCACTTGGGCAAGTTCCCGTTACCCCTGGAAGTCATTCCGTTCGGCTCCACGCACGTCTTGGAAAAATTAGACGGGATGGGCTTACACCCTGAATTCCGGATGACCGAAGACGGTCACCACGTACTGACCGATTCGAAGAACTACATTATCGATCTGCACCTGGGACGCATTGACCACCCCCACGAACTGGCCAACACCTTGAACGGTATCGTGGGCGTCGTGGAACACGGCCTCTTCTTAGACCTGGTCAACACCGTTATCGTGGGTCGTCAGGACGGTCCCGAAGTCTTAAACGCTCGCGACTAAACTTCTTATCATCAGGTCACCCGCGTTTATCAATTTGTTAATCATAACGTCACTATCTCGAGCCTGGGCCAACCGCCTAGGCTCTTTTTGGGCATCCACGACTATCTGGCGGTGTCGCACATACGTTTAGTTAAAGTATAGATTGTGCGCCTTACCGGTTGGCTCTGAAGAGGCTGGCCGTCCGGTAAGGCGGATGACAGAGAGAATGTTCAATCTTCAACGTCACATTAATTCAAAAAAAGACCTCACCCCAAACGGGATAAGGTCGCAGTGGCGGCTTGCATGAATAAGACCGTCAAATGTCTTTTAGCCATGGTGAAAGCCAACCAATTGTATGATTACTCATACCACGGACTCAAGGTCCAATAAGGCTTGCACCTTATAAAGTGAATTCTAGCAGTCTCACGTTGCTATTTCCAATTAGAATCACCGAGAGATACTATTTTGTGTGCGCTCAATTTAGCCGTGAGGGCGGCCCTGAAGGGGCTCAGTGGTGTCGTTTGGGTTATTCGGGGTTCTTTCCCGGATTACCCAAAGGCCGAGCTTGAAGACCTGGCACTTTCAGGGCTTCAAGTCGTGCCCACCACGTTCCAGCCCCTTCAGGACCAACCGGTAAGGCGAATACTTCCACAATCTGCCCTTGACTAAACATAGGAAAGGAGTTTGGGACAAAACGCCCAAACTCCTGTTATTTTTGATGATAACACTACGGTGCTGAAACATGCGACCCAAGGCAGCTAGCTCCGCTTAACCGCCTTGGGTCCCACTCTCAATCTTAGTCTATTTGGCTTAACGAACCTCTGAATTTTCGACGGCCGGGCGGGCGTCCCACCAGTCCCGCACCCGGTGAACGGCCAGTAGTGACCCCAAGAAGAAGGCCGCGGCGAGTCCCGCCGATAGGGGCAGTACCCTAAACATATCTGCTGGCAGGACCAACGCCAATAACGGAAAGGCGTAGGCGGCCGGGAGCTTCAAGCGTAAAACCTGTAGCCAGATAAACACTAGCGGCAACGTAACCAGCGTCGCGAGTGCCCAGGTGCCAATCAGGACGTGGACCGCAAAGCCCAAGGTCGCCGCCCCAGTCAACGCCAGCCACTGCCGTCCCGCTAACTTAGCGGTGTACTGTGGTTTCTGCAAGACTTCAAAGAAGACCACCAATACCGGTGGAATCCCCGCCATCTGAGGGACCCCTGCTAACCAGACACCCGCGACCCAGAGACTGACCAGTACCACGAATAGCCCCATATGCCGACCTTGAATGGGCTCTCCGGCCGCACTCTGTCGGAATTGTCCTTGGGCGTAGACTCCCAGCATCAGGCATAACGTGAAAATCAGAATGGCCGCGATAAAGGACCAGTGAGTCGCGTTGATAATGATGGGCAACAACCCAGTCGCAAATGACGGCGCTAAATTGGATTTCAGGCCCCACAACAGGACCAGCATCAGGAGCAACCCTAACCAAATTTTCGCCGGGTACGCCCAGGGAAGCTGGTTGATCAAGAACCCAATGATGGCCGTTCCCGAAGGCGCCAGGAAGATCTTACTGGGTTGATGAATCCAACTTGGATTCTGGTAGATCCAAGTGCCGGCGGTCAATGCCCCGATTTCCGGTAGAATCAATTCTTGATCGTGTAAGATGGTGGCACTCACCACCATCAGCAGCACAAAGGCAAACCCCAATCCATAATGGCGTACTTCTAATCGATGACCCATAACTTCCTCCTAACGCCCGCAGGCTTTCATGATTTTTTGCAAACTGCCTAGCAGTGTACCATAGATGAAAGCTCGTTTCAAAAATGACTTTCTAAATGTAAGCTGTTCCACTATTTTTCAAAATGAGAAGTGTCGCCTTTCCATTTACGCGTTCTGGTCGACCGTCACCCGATCGATGGTCAACCTTGCTTACCGGCCATGAGTTTTCCAGAACCCATTCAAAAGATGAGAAGATTGGAGTACAATGATAAAATAGTGAGGAGAGTGAAGATAGTGAGTAAAGAAATCACTGCAGCCCAAACCGCTGCGTACCAAAAAGAACTAGCGAACGATACCAACGCTCAAGTGTTGGAACGGGCCGTTAGCCATCAAGGGATTTTAGCAACTGCCGCCGACTTTGCGTCAGACCGGGATATGACCCCCGTCTTCTCCATTGACTTGGATACCGGTAAAGTTGCGAACCAAAAGCAAAGTGGCCGGTGCTGGATGTTCGCCGCATTAAACACCATGCGGCACCACCTTGCCGACCTCTTCAAGTTAAGCGACTTCGAATTATCCCAAAACTACACCAACTTCTGGGACAAGTTCGAAAAGGCTAACTACTTCTACGAAAACGTCTTGGCAACTGCCGACCAACCAACGTCTAGCCGGAAGGTTGCCTTCTTAATGGCGACCCCCCAACAAGACGGTGGTCAATGGGACATGCTGTGCGCCATCATCGAAAAGTATGGGATCGTGCCTAAGTCCGTTATGCCTGAAACTTACAACAGTTCTAAGTCCAGCGAGCTCAACAAGACGTTGAACTTGAAGCTGCGGAAGGACGCCGTGGTCTTACGGAAGTTAGTGGCTGATAACGCCAGTGCTGACGATATCGCCGCTGCTAAGGACAAGATGTTAAAGGAAGACTACCGCATCTTAAGCTTTGCCTTAGGCGAACCCGTCTCCGAATTCGACTTTGAATACCGCGACGATGACAAGAACTACCACATCGACAAGGGCTTGACGCCGAAGAGCTTCTTCGACAAGTACGTGGGCTGGAACTTATCCGACTACGTCTCCATCATCAACGCCCCTACTGCTGACAAGCCTTACAACCACACCTACACGGTGGAAATGTTAGGTAACGTCGTGGGTGGTCGTTCCGTTAAGCACTTGAACGTCTCCATGGCTGACTTCAAACAACTGGCCATCAAGCAGCTCCAAGCGGGTCAATCCGTCTGGTTCGGTTGTGATGTGGGTCAAGAATCTGACCGGCAAAAAGGGATCATGGATCCTAACTACTACCACCAAGACGACCTCTTCAACGTGGACTTCGACCTTTCTAAGGCTGACAAGTTGGACTACGGCGAAAGCATGATGACGCACGCCATGGTCCTGACTGGTGTCGACCTGGTCGATGGTCAACCTACGAAGTGGAAGGTTGAAAACTCTTGGGGTGAAAAAGTCGGAACTAAGGGTTACTTCGTGATGAGTGACGCTTGGATGGACAAGTACTGCTACCAAGTCGTGGTCAACAAGCAATTCCTGCCTGATGACTTACGGAAGATTCAAGAGACGGAAGAACCAACCGTCTTAGCCCCTTGGGATCCAATGGGTGCGTTAGCTTAATCTGGTTGAACGTTAAACGATTCAAAACAAGCGGCATAGGTGTGCTCCAACGGAGTGTACCTATGCCGCTTGTTTTGAATTTATCTATTAGGTAGATTGCAAATTTAATCCGAATTTTTGGACAAATTGGTCAGCATAACCTGATACGGTGTTTTCCAGTCAAGTATTTTAAGCGGTCGCTGGTTAATTTGGAGTAACGTCGTCGTTAAATCTTGAGCACTAATGTGCTCAAAACGAGTCCCCTTAGGATAAAAATAACGTAAATTCCGATTAAAGCGTTCATTACTACCACGTTCAGCTGGCGTATAAGCATGACAGTAATAGGTCTTAATACCATATTGTGATTCAAATGATACTAGCCCACTAAACTCAGTACCACGGTCCACAGTAAAACTGTGCACCGGTCCATTAAAAGTGGTTAGGAACTTAGTCAGTGCTTCATTAACACTCGCTGTCGTTCGGTCCTTTAACCGATATGCCCAAAGGAACCGTGATTTTCGATCGATTAAAGTTAATAAAACTGCCTTACTATGCCCACGAGGACCAACGACTGTATCTAGTTCAAAATCGCCGATGCGATTACGTTGATTAATCATCATGGGACGCTGTTCAATTGATCGCCCCAAAGATTGATTATATTTGGATCGTTGGTCAACGTTACGCCGTTGGCGTACGCCATGTTCAGGTAGATCATTCAAGGAGAAATCAATTCTCCCCTGATTTAGCCAATTATAAATAGATTTAGTAGCTAGTTTAAATTCGTGAGCAATCATTCCTGGTGACCAGCTTAGACGTAAATGGTTGAGAATTTTTTGCTTTAACTCATCGCTCAGCTTAGTTTTCCGACCACATCGTGATCGCTTGTATTCGGCATCTGTTTGTGCTAATTCAGCCTGATAAGGTTGACATCGAGATAATTCATAAGAAATTGTTGACGGTGATCGGTTCAGCCGAACGCCCATTTGGATATTGGACAGCCCTAGTTCACAAAAGGTTTCGATTTTAATTCGTTCGGAATAGGTTATACTAGACAAAAGATCAGCTCCTAAAAGATGGGTTTGTGGTAAACACCAGGTAGCGTCAAGAATCTTGTGTAAATGAAATGCCTTCGTACATATAATATGTATCTAACTTAAATAAATGATGCTTCCAAGGTGTCCTGTAGTCCTTTGAACCCTCGGTGGATCCGCTTCAGAGACTTCTCGTTATAAACATTAAACTGAGAAACCAGGAAGCGATCCAGTGAATCTTCCGTTGGAAATTGTTCTTTGTGGTGGGTGGTGCGCTTGAGATGCTTATTAAAGTTCTCAATCAGGTTAGTGGAGTATAGTGATTGCCGGATAGCTGGTGGAAAGTCCATGAAAGTGAGTAAATTCGGCATTTTAAGCAGATCTTTGATTAATTTGGGATAGGTCTGATGCCAGTTGTTGGCGAACTCATTCAGTTTCAGTTCGGCTGCTTCACGGTTGGCGGCCCGATGAACTTGTTTAAAGTCACTGATCACGGCCTTGCGGTCTTTCACACGAACTTTGTTCATCAAATTACGCCCAACATGAACCAGGCAACGTTGTCGTTTAGCTTTGGGAAAATGCCGATTTAAGCCTTCATCCAAACCAACTAAACCATCGGCCACAAACAACAGCACATCTTTGACACCTTGCTTAATCAGGGTTCCCAGCAGTTCAGTCCAGATTCCAGTCGATTCCGTTGGCGCCACTTGGTAGTTCAGCACTTCTTTCGTACCATCTGGACGAATGCCAATCGCAATATGAACGGCTTCTTTTTGAACGGTATCCCGCTTTAACGGCAAGTAAGTGGCATCTAAGAAGATGGCCGCATATTGTGAAGCCAGTCGCCGTTGCTGGAAAGCTTGAACCTGTTCATTGACGGCTTTAGTCATGTTGGAAACCGTGGCTTTGGAGTAGTGAGCACCGTACATTTTCTCAATGAGTTCGGCAATTTCAGCAGTGGTAATTCCCTTGGTATCCAACTGAATGACCGTTGTTTCTAAATTATCACTGTGCCGACCGTAGGCTGGCAAGGTATGATTTTCAAACCGGCCATTGCGATCTCGAGGAATGGTTAAGCTAAGTTGGCCGTACTTCGTATCAAACGAGCGCTCATAACTGCCGTTGCGGTTATTACCAGTGTTAATCCCAGCGTATGAGTAGCGTTCGTAACCCAAAAACTCTGCCAATTCGGTTTGAAGCAGCTGGTTAATCGCAATTTCGAGGTGGTGACGAAAAACTTCGTCCAAATCTTGCTTTTGGGCTAGTGCAGCGATAATTTCTGTGGTAAGTTCATTCATGGGGAATGCCTCCTGTGATGTTTTCTGTGGTTACTAAATATCATAAGGGAAGGCATTCCCTATTTCTATACAATTCAGAAATCTTTTATGCATTTACACAAGATATTTTACGCTCTCAAACACCATTTTAAAGGAAGCTGATCTTTTTTGTCCGAACAGCGTTCGGATTAATTTTACAATCTACCATTATGTTAGAATTCCCACCGAAATCAACAATGTTATAAATCTAACGCCCCTCATAATAAAGTAGCTATTCTATACCGTTAACGCTAGTGGAGACTATTCGCCTTAATATCCTTTGATGGAATTAGGGCGATAATCAATATTCCCAAGAGGCATCCAAATTGACCAACGTCATTTATAACGTCTTTAACAATATCATTGCTTACACCTACAGATATTCCCCAAACAATTATTGGTAATGTAAAAAGTATTACTGCAAAGTATGGTGAAATTCTGGCGTCATTAAACCGTCTAATAGTAAGAGATAGGCTTGGGATAAACAGTAAAATATAAGCAATGGCCTCGTATAATGTACTGTTTAAACTCGGAAGAATCCACGATAATCCCGAAAGCACAATTGATATAGTAATAAACAATGTAAAGAACTCGGAACGTGTTGCACGGCCATGAAAATTCACCATGTTTCTAAAAAAAGAAATATACGATTTCACTTTTCTACCACCTACTTTTAGGTTAATCAAATAATGTTACCGATGCAACGTCCGCCTGGGTTATACCCGCATTCAAACGATATCGTTTTAACTTATTAAATAATTCCAAAGTTATCCCCTCCCAATTAGAAACAACAAATTCTTACATAGAAAGCACCATATCAAGCAAGCGCTTTCTATGTTTTAGTATACATATACCTGTCTGTAATTTGTAGTCTCTTCTAGTCTTCACTATTAAGCTTGTCATTTAATAAAATTAGATTATTACAAAATTACATTTTCAAAAAAGTGGATGTCTCAACAACTTTAATTAGCACTTAGTTTAATCTGTTCATAAAATCCGAAATATTCAAAAATTCGAGAATTACATATAACCAGACTAGCGTAATGAAAATACAAGTTGTATTTTTAAATATCGAAAGGATCTCATTGAATACTCTACATATCCCTAAGTAAGCATAAAACGGCAAAGTATCGAAATCTCTAAAAAGATTCTTTCGATACCTTGCCGTCTATTTATACCAAAGCGTTTGCTTAGTTATCCAATTATTTAAGGTGCTTAGCGGCGTTGACCCGTTCAAAGAGGTCCATGGCCACTTGTTCCGTTGACCACTTGGGATACATGGTCTTCTTCTTAAAGTTATTTGAGAGGAGAACCACGCCCGTCCGGCCATTCCGGCTCATCACGAACGTACTTTCATAATAGTCCCCCATCCCGTGACCGTAATACCCTAACTGGTCGAAATGGTACATGCCACCCGTGTAATGCAGATTCGTCGTGGCCTGGTGCAGGACTTGGGCCCCCGCCGGCGTTGGCAAGAGCGTGCCCTGAATGATGGCCCGTTCTGCTCGAAAGAGGTCCCCAGCACTCATGGTCGCATTCCCAGTCGCAATCTGCGCCGCCATATCCGTCGCACTCGGCGTATGCGGATGTGTGTACTGCCGCGGTGCCGTCCCACCGTATCCTAAAATCCGGTGCTTAGCGGACCGCCGTAGTTGCGCGAAACTGGTATGATTCAAGTCCAACGGCGTGACTATCTGCTGATAGAACAACCGATAATAGGATTGATGGGTCACCTGGTGTAAGATTCCCGCCAATAACACGTAACTGATGGGTTGATAGTCAAACCGGCCCAGCTTAGCCGGCACAACTTGCGCATTTTGAGCGGCGTACTGGTAGGCTTGCTTTTCCGTTAAGGTTGTGGTGGGCGCCATGTTGCCCGTGAGGCCCCCCGTCATATCCAGCATTTGCCGAATCGTTACCTGGTCACTGTGCTTGATCCGGGGATAATACTGGCTCAGCTTATCCGTCAACCGTAACTGGCCGGCTTGAACCGCCCGCATCACCAGTTGCCCGGTCAACGATTTCTGAATCGAGTTGATCAAGTACTGGGACTTGACCGTATTTTTCCGGTTCCGAGCCCGGTCAGCGTATCCATAAGCTTTCTGGTACACGACCCGGTCATTCTTCACCACTAACGCGGTCCCCACAAACTTTTTAGCCTTCAGTTGGCGCGTGATTTCCGCGGTCAAAAGCGGCGTCTGTTGCCCCTTATTCGCCCGGTCGAAGGCGGTGACTTGGTGGCGCCGCGCAGCCTTACTTTCCGCCGCATCCTTAGCCAAGGCTGTCCGGGTAGCTTTCGCATGTTGCCGGTTAGTTGCCGTTACTTGTTGTTGGTCATTGGCATCGAGCTGATGCATCCCGTAAACCAGACCGCCGATTCCCAAAATCACGACGATCAACATCACCCAATGTCCTAGATTTCGTTTATTCAATTTTTTCTCCCCCATTTGGAACCCAACTCTTACTTCCAGATTATACAAAAAAGTTGGGTAAAAACAATCATTTGTCCTGATTGTTTGTCCCAACTTAAGGTTATTATAAAAACCGTTATAAAAGCGTTTTTTTCAAGATTTTCAAGTGGTCGTCAAACTCGTAGCGAATGGGTTCCCCGTTCGCAACCTCGACCTGACTAATGTCGGCGTCGGGGACCCGATCCAAGTACTTGATCAGGGCCCGTAAGGTACTGCCATGGGCAACGATCAATTGATTCTGCCCCGCCAACAACCGAGGAGCGACCTGGTCGACCCAGTACGGCATCAGCCGGTGGTAAGCCATCTCCAGACTTTCTCCTCGAGGCTCGATGTGCGGGCCGAAGCGGTCGTAGCGCCGGTCTTGGTCCACCTGCTCCAAGAGGGGCGGGACCACGTCAAAGCTCCGCCGCCAGATCTTCACTTGTCGGTCCCCGACCTGGTCGCGGACCTGGTCCTTATTGTGGCCTCGTAACGCACCGTAGTGGCGCTCGTTCAGTCGCCAAGATTTATACTCCGGAATATATAACTGGTCGATCTGCTCCAACACCAGGTTGGCCGTCACAATGGCGCGCTGAAGCATCGACGTGTGCAACGCCCCAAACTGCAGTCCGGTCCGGGCAATCGCTTGCCCCGCAATGCGGGCCTGTTCGCGACCCTTGGATGTCAGCGGAACGTCGCTCCATCCCGTAAAGACGTTATCTCGATTGGCGACACTTTCGCCGTGCCGTAAAATCACTAGCGTTGCCATCAATCCTCATCCTCTCTTACTGCTTACAGAGCCTATGATACCATAGCCGCTAGTCGAAACTAAGCCAACCTGTTCGTTTTTTCACGACAAGTGCTGGTCGCTTCCCAAAACGCCGGCGATTCGAAAAACCGGCCCTTCCCATTAAGATTCCTGGGAAAAGCCGGTTAGACGATTTTTAAGCCTTAAGCCACGTGCTGCACAATCACCATCAAGATTGGAATCACCACTAAGCTCAACAACGTGGTCTCCGTCACCATGATGGCCGCGTAATCCGAGTCCGCATGGTACAGCTTAGAGACTACGGGTGCATTGGTCATCACCGGCATCGCCGCCTGTAAGATGAAGACTTGCTTCATTAATAGCGGCATCCCCGTTGGCAGAACCAAGCAGCCCATCAACACGGGAGCGACGATGAAGCGTCCCAGCAAGATGCCTAGGCTATCCCGGTTCACCCGAATATTCTGCAAGCCCGCGCCCGCAATCGCCGTTCCAATGAAGATCATCGACAACGGAATCGTCAAACCGCCCACGTACTGGAAGTCTTGCATGATCCAGTGAGGTAACTGAATGTTTAGCAGGACCAAGATGACCCCCACGATGAAGCCTAACAGGGGCGGTGAGAAGATCTTCTGCAACGTGGTCTTCAGGTTAAATTGACCCGCTCCCTGGCCATCGCGTTGAATCAGATAGACCCCAAGCGTCCAGAAGAACGTGGTGTTGGCCATGTAGTAGACCAGCACGAATGGCAGACTTTTGGGCCCGAACAACGCTTCGTTGACCGGTAGCCCCACAAACACCGTGTTCGAATTCAAAAACATGGACTCAAATAATCCCCGGTGTTTAGGATTGATCCGAAACAGATGGAACGCAATGATCGATAGCCCGAACATGATCAGCATCGATAGGACCGGAAAGCGCAGGTCAGGCAAGGTCTCTTTCAACGTTGTCGCCGAAAACTTGGTCGTAATCGTACTAATCATATAAGCCGGTAACGCAATCTGGGTGACCAAGCGGGCAATCAACTTAGGTGCTTGATCGTCAAACCACCCACGCCGGGATAACACGTAGCCCAGCCCAATCATCACGAGAATAATCAAAACACCCGAAACACTTCGAATGAATACGGCCATATTTGGCCCCCCTCGCTAATCGTAAGAAAAAAATTAAACTTTCTTAAGTCGTCCCAATTATTATAGCATGCCACCCAATTTGTGAATTATCGTAACCGTTTACAAGTGTTGCCTTTACGCGTCTTCTTTTTTCTTGACAGTCCGTTAAAGTCCGGCCCCATCCCCTTTAGCGCTTGCGGGATGGCTAAGGTATCTTAACGGTCAAACCATTTACGAAAGGCGAAATCTATGGTCTAATAAGTGCATTAAGGCAATCGTTAGACTCAGGGGTTTGCTTAAATTCCCGTTAAGGACTGCCCCGCCCTTTCCAATCGGCCCGGTTCCGTTCTATAATGGGAAAAGATTTTGACAAAGATGAGGAAATTAAAATGCCCAAAAATAATGAAAGTAACCGGCAACGGTCACCGGAGGACTTCGAACAAGTCTATGATCGGCGTAGCGACTATAACTCACACTTCAAACATCCCCAGGTTCATCCCCACCGCCCACTCCTGTGGGTCATCGTGGCAATCCTGCTGGTCTTCCTAGGGGGCGGACTAGCTTACGGTTACCACGCTTGGACCTCGGCCAAAAAGACCTTTGACCAGACCTACCAGTCTTCTGGTGTGTCCAAGAGCCGTAACATCTCGGCCGTGTTAAAGGAAAACAAGCCGTTCTCGATTCTCCTCCTGGGAACCGACACGGGGGCTCTGGGACGGTCTGACGTGGGTCGGACCGATACCATGATGGTCGCCACCATCAACCCCACCACGGAAACGGCCTACCTGACCAGTATTCCCCGGGATACCCGGGTAACGGTGGGCTCCGGCGCGAACGCGTCCATCCAGAAGATCAACGCTGCCTACACGATTGGCGGGCCCAGCGGTGCGGTACAGACCGTGGAAAACCTGTTAGATGTGCCGATCGACTTCTACGCCATCGTCAACATGGGCGGGCTGGAAAAGATGGTCAACGCGGTGGGTGGCGTCGACGTGACACCGCCACTGACCTTCAAGTACGCCCAAGCCGACGTCAAGAAGGGCGTCAAGACCCACTTGAACGGGAAGCAGGCTCTATCGTACTCCCGGATGCGCTACGATGATCCCCAAGGCGATTACGGCCGGCAAAAGCGGCAACGCCAAGTTCTCCAGAAACTAGTGGTCAAGGCGGCGGGGTTATCCTCCATCACCCGGTACCAGCAGATTCTAACGTCCCTCAAGGGGAACCTGAAGACGGACCTGAGCTTTGACGATCTGATGCAGATTCGGGCTAAGTACGGTGACGCCTCGCACCACATCAAGTCAGAGACCTTACAGGGGGACGACGCCATGATCGATGGAATCGCCTTCCAGGTCGCGCCGAATAAGGAACTTAAGCGTGTTTCTAACCACATTCGGAAGACCCTAGACCTCGAACCAACGACCAAGTTCACCACGGACGCGTTAAATGCTTCGCAGGATACCACCGGAACGGGAACTGGTTACTAATTCAATCACGATTGACAAAGACTGAGATTTTTTCTCAGTCTTTTTTATTTGCCAAATTCCCCGTTTCTCACGGCTTAGCCCCACTGACGATCAATTTTCCGCAAAATTAGGGGTTGCCAGCGCGCGGCGAATCCCGTAATATCTAAATAGTAATTATTACCATTTAGAAATAAGGAGTGTTTTCAACATGTTTGCACGTTTTCCGCGTCTTACCCATCTCTGGCGGTTGCTTCCCCTACTGGCCATCTTGTTGCTAGCCGGGTGCCAGTCCACCCAGAAATCCGCCGCCTCACGGACCAGCACCACGAAACCGATCCACGTAGTCACCAGCTTGGACTTCTACGGCGAAGTCGCTCAGGCCGTCCTAGGCCAACACGGGACCGTCGACACCATCATCAAGAGTGCCAGTGTGGACCCCCATGATTTCGAACCCACCCCACAAAACGCCACGACCGTGAGTCACGCGACCCTGGTCCTGGGTAACGGACTGGGCTACGACGCTTGGCTGGGCAAGCTGGTCGCCAGTGACCAGAACGCCCCCAAGTATCTACGCGTGGGCGAAGATGTCCTGGGCTTAAAGACCGGGGCGAACGAACACGTCTGGTACCGTCCAGAAACCATGCCCAAGCTCGCCACTGCATTGGCCCAGCAATTCGGTAAACAGGCCCCCAAGTACCGGACCTATTACCAAAAACGGGCTCGGGCCTACCAGCAACAGCTCAAGCCCCTCCAACGCCAGATTAAGCAATTACAACGTTCCCGGCAGACGCAACCGGTCATTGCTAGCGAACCCGTCTTCGATACCGCGCTACAGGCCCTGGGGTATCACCGTATCAGCGACCGGTTCGAAAAGGCCGTGGAGAACGGTACGGACCCCGCTCCCCGGGACCTACAGCGCCTGCAAACGGCGATCCGTCACCGTAAAGTGGCCTTCTTGGTCAACAACCAACAAGCCAGTTCTCCCACGGTCAAGCAACTGGTCCGCCTCGCTAAACAATCGCAAGTCCCCGTCCTGAACGTGACCGAGACCAAGCCCCAGGGTCAGACCTACGTGGAATGGATGTCCCAGCAATACACGAACTTAGCCCGGATTCAAGCCGACCAGCACTAATGTTGACCGAAGCCCCATTACTCATAACCGTCAAAACTGTGCTAAAGTAGAGGTGAACGCATCTTCGTACAAAGGAAGTGAACCACCATGCCGACCTATCGTTTTTTCGTCCAACCCCAAATCGATCAGGACGCGCAACGGGTGATTGGATATGAGGCCCTCTTACGTCAACAGGTCAACCGAAACTGGGTATTACCCGCCTCATTTACGGCGATTTCGGTGACCGACCAGATCAAGCTGTTAGCTGAGACGGCCACGATGTTAAACGTCGCCGCCAGTCAGCAAACCCTGGCCTTCAACCTCAACAACGCCCAATTTCACGACCCCCGGACTCTGGGGGCCATCGTCCTCTTCAAAAAGCAATTCACTAACGTGGACTTGACCATTGAATTGACCGAAGCCCCCCAGCTGGACGAACTAACGCGCTTTAGCACGGTCCTGCACCAATACGGTATCCAACTGATCATCGACGATGTGGGCACCGGTTCCAACACGTACGCCAACATCCGGAACCTCCTCCCCTTCGTGGACGAAATCAAGTTTGCCATGCAGAACCTGCGGGCCACCCATCGTGACCAGCGGATTCCTTACGAACTGGCCTTCTGGTCCCAGATTGCCCGAACGTTCCGGTTACGGATGATCTTGGAGGGAGTCGAAAACGCCGCCGACCAAGCACTGGCCAAGCGGTTCGGAATCTCCATCCACCAAGGGTACCTATACGGTAAACCCAGCTTACCAGCTTAGGTTTAGGATAATTAAAACGGCCTCAGGATTTTTCCTGAGACCGTTTTTTCATGCCATCTGTTATTCTTAACCAGTCCTAGTTTAACAACCCCAGTGCATAGCCCACCAGACTAATAACCAGTACACCGCCCAACAACCAGGACGGCTTCACGTGGTGGCGTAGTAGCCAGACGCAGCCTAGCGTCAAGACCAAGGGAATTAGCCCCGGCATCAGTTGGTTGAGAACTTTCTGCAAAGTGTAATCCGTATGGGTGCTGGTGGTCCAGCTGAATTGCAACTGGACCCGAACCCACCGCGGGACTAAGGCACCCATGACAAACATCCCCACGATGGAGGCGCCCAACGTCAGCTTCTGGAGAATCCCACTGCCCAGATAATCGATCACGTGCAGGCCCTGCTGGTACCCCCAGCGCTGGGCCCACCAGCGAAAGCCTAACCGGACTAAGTTCCACGCGATAAAGAAGACCAGCGGGCCCACGATGCCAAAGCCACTTAGCGCCAGGCTGGCCGCAAAGGCACTCAAAATTGGGCGCCAAGTTCCCCACCACACGGGGTCCGCCACGCCAGCCAACGAGCCCATCATCCCCACTTTCATGGCGTTAATATCCGCCGCTGAGACGGCGTCCCCCCGGGCATGTTGCTCCTCTAAGGACAGGGTCACCCCGGTAATCAACGACTGCATGTAGGGCATGGTGTTGAAGGACGCCAGATGCCGGGTCGCCGCGGCTTGTCGGTCTGCTTTATCCGCATATAACCGCTCGATGGCGGGAATCATGATATAGCAAAACCCCAAGTTCTGGAGGCGCGGGTAGTTCCACGCGGCCTGTTCCAGACCAGAGCGGCCAAAAATCTTCAATTGATCTCCCAGCGTTAACGTCTGGGGTGTTTTGGTTGGCATCGTTGACCCTCCCTACAAGTCGTCTAATTCCCGGTCGAGTTCATCTTCCGTGGTGTCCCCAGATTGGCCTCCCGTCGGCGGTTGCGGTCCCCGCCCCGTGGGTTGAATCGAGACATAAATCAAGGCTAGCGCCACGCCAATCATGCCTAACGCAATCAGGCTGAGATGCTGATCCGTGGCAAGCGCGAAGCCCAGGAAGAAGAACGGCCAGACCTGCTTGGTCGCCATCATGTTGATCACGATAGCGAAGCTGACCACCGCCAACATACTGGCGGCGACCCGCAGGCCCCCGTGAACGGAGGTGGGCAACCACTGGTACCCTTGACGGAGAACGGACGCTGGAATCAACAGCAACACCGCCGTAGGCAACATGACCCGCAGGCCCTGCAACGCCGCGCTATACAGGTGTAACCGCGTGATGCGGTGCAGGTCCCCCACCGCCGCGGCCTGATCCGCTTGGGCAACCAACGGGACGATCAAGCGGCGTAAGAGCCGGGTCAAGACCTGTCCGACCCAGGCTAGGGGTAACGCTAAGATCACGCCCGCAGCCACCGGCAAGTGCGCCGGGCCACTGACCCACCAAGCCGCAACTACAGCGGCTAACGCGGGGTCTGGGGCAACGGCCGCACCGATATTCATCCAGCCCAGTGTGACCAGCTGTAACGTGGCTCCTAACGTCACGCCACTTAACGGTTGGCCTACCGCCAGGCCCACCAAGGTACAGGCCACGATAGGTTGCTGGAATTCCCACTCGTCGGCGACGCCCTCGATTCCCGCGAGAAAGGCAATGATTAAGATAGCAATGATAGCTCCGGTCACGATGACGCCTCCCAACTTCTGTCATGATGTTCTCACAAAAATACCCCGCCCGGAACGACCCGAGTGAGGTATGCACCCTAATTCGCCGTTAACCCTTGCTTCGTAGCTAACGTTAAAAATGCCTGTTGCCGATCAGTCGGCACCGTCTGCGTATAGACGTTCACGCCCGCCGCAACCAACTGCTGGGCGGCGGTCACGTCCGCCGTATCCGCCGCGACACTGGGGGTCAACATGGTCTTATGAACCGTGTACGCCAGATTCCCCACGTTCACACCGGTCTCAGTCAGGTCAATGCCCTGAGCCGCTAACTCGGCCATTTCTCCCAACGTTTCCGTTAAGACTAGCGGCCGAAATTGGTCAAACCGGGCATCCCGATAGATCTGAACCATCTTCGCCACCGTAATCACGTTGGCTTTGACCTCCGGTGGCGCGGCCTGCATAATCAATAATTTACGTAAGTGGTCTTGAGCCACGTTGTCGGAGACGACCAGGATTCGGTTGGGCCGAATCGCCTTGGTCCACACGGTCGCCACCTGGCCATGCAAAAGCCGGTCATCCACGCGTGCCAGTTGAATCGCCATTGTCATAGTAAGTCGTCATCTCCCGTGTCCATCTGTAAATCTAAGTGCCGAATGCCCCCCTGTGCCGCGCGCTCAAGGTGCGGGATCACATCGGCTAGTGGCTGTTGTTGCAACGCTAGGGCTTCGATCAACATCGGTAAGTTCAAGCCTGCCAGTAGGCCGTACTGATCCGGGTGTTCCGCTACGATGCGACTCGCCGCGTTAAACGGCGACCCGCCCCACAGATCAACCAGAAACAACACGCCATCGTTCGGCTGCATTTCTTGAATCGCGAGTCGGTAGTGGCTAACCAGGTCTTCGACCCCTTCTTTAGCGGCCAACGGTACGGCAACGACTTTCTGAGCCTTACCGAAAATCATTTCGGCACTCTGTAGAATGCCCCGGGCAAACTCCCCGTGACTGGTTACGATTATGGCCAGCATCCTGCCACCCCTTCACTTTTTCCGTTATTTAGTCTGAATTCAATATAGCACAAAAGAGCGTTTCCAGCCACCACCCCTAAGAATTTTGTGCCAGTTGCACCATCGCTTGTGGCGTCAAGAAACTGACGTCGGGCGTTAGGTTCGTGGGCCGCGTTCCGTTCCACGCGGCAAAGCCGAATTGCACGTGGGCCGCGTGAGCCGCTTGTTGATCGTATAAGGTATCCCCCACGTAAACCGTGTCGGCCGGCTTCACGCCTAGCCGTTCCATCGCGAGTAAGATACCATCGGGTTCCGGCTTGCCGTGGGCCACATCTTCGGCCACCACCTTCACGGTAAAGTAGTCATCCAACCCTTCGCTCACCACGTCGCGATCGTATTCGAATTGTCGCTTCGAGGTCATCACGGCTAACCGAGACCCTAACGTCATGAGTTGTCCGAGCGCTGTCTTAACGCCGGCGTAGACGGCTACCGTGTCCCGGTACTCTTGCGTTCGCGGCCCCCACAACTTCAAGACCGCTGGCCAATCCGGTACCTTCAATCGTAACAACGCATCCTTACTGGGAATCCCGAACATGGTCGCCAGTTCCGCGTAGGGCTTCTCGATGCCCCGTTCGTGGAGAATCGCTTGTAGTGACTTCATGTACATGGCTTCCGTGTCGAGTAACGTTCCGTCAATATCAAAGATAAAATTTTTCATTTTGCTTGCCTCGCTTCCGGTTTTTCCGTCATCCCACTAAAAAAGGATGCGACCCCGTGAGGTCCCATCCCTAGTGTAGCATGCTTTTTTGATTACGACTCAAACTTCGGTGCGGGAACCGTACCATCGGCTGGCACCGGCGTTCCCGATTGGTGGTCGTCTTGGTCGTTAATGACCTCTTCAGAACGTTGCAGGTTCCGCAACTGCCGAACCGCCCGAATCCAGGATGGCACCAGAATTGCACAGGAGCCCAGCCAAGCCAGTGGTTCCGCGGAAACGGCACCGGCATACCCGAAGGCCCCCACCATGAACAGTGCGGCGAAGACCCGCATGGTCAATTCTCCGACACCGGCCAACGTCGGTAAGACCCGCCGACCCAGGCCCTGCAGGGTGTTTCGGATAATGAACAGCACACTCAATAACAGGTAGGTGCTTCCGATGATGTTAAAGTAGGTCTGTGACAGTTGAATCACGTGTTCGTCGGCCGTCCCAATGATCAACGTGACGATAGGCCGTCCAAAGAAGATCACCAACGCACCGGCTGCCACGGCAAAGGTCCCAGACAGCCACAGGGTCTTCTTGACCCCTTCTAGGATCCGGCCGTACTTGGCCGCCCCGAAGTTTTGGGCTGCGAAGGTCGCCATAGTGACCCCGAACGAAGACATCGGCAACGAGCAGAGTTGGTCGACCTTAGAAGCCGCCGTCGAGGCCGCCACAGAATCCGTCCCTAAGGAGTTCAAGGCCGCTTGCATCACCATGGTCCCAATCGCGATGATGGAGAGCTGGAAACCCATTGGCATCCCAGTTGAGAAGTGGTCCCAGAGTTCCTTCACGTCGACCCGGAAATCGTCCCAGGTGATGTGTAAGAGCGGAATTGACCGGACAATGTAGGCGATACATAGCAGCGAAGCGACGACTTGTGAAATCACGGTCGCCCACCCAGCACCGGCCACTCCCATATGGAAGACCAGAATGAACAGAAGTTCCAAGGCCACGTTGACCACGGTCCCGATGACCAAGAAGATCAACGGGGTCCGCGAGTCGCCTAAGGCCCGGATGATGTTCGACAGCAAGTTGAACGCCATCGACGCGAAGATTCCGGCAAAGATGGTCCGAATGAAGATCCGGGCGTTCACGTAAATGGACGCTGGCGTCTGCATTAATTTCAAGATGGGATCCACGAAGGTCAACGACAGAATCGTTAACAGGATGGTCATCAGAATCGAGATGACAATGCTCGCGGCAAACGACCGCCGCACGCCGCGCAGATCTCCGGCACCGTACCGGGTAGCCGTGATGATGGCGAGGCCGGCGGTAAGTCCTTGCGCAAAACCAATGATCAAGAAGTTGATCGAGCCAGTCGCCCCAACGGCCGCTAAAGCCTTGACGCCCAGTGTCTGTCCGACGACCACGGTGTCCGAAACGTTATATAATTGCTGGAATAAATTCCCAATCAACAGTGGGATGGTAAAGAAGAAAATGAGTTTGAGGGGACTGCCCTTGGTTAAGTCGTTCATAAAAATGCCGACCTCCTTATTCAAATAATAGGTATCAGGTCAAAACCACAAGGCATCCACTATACCGCCATCAGCCAGCTTTGTCTGTAAATATGCTCACGCGATTTTCCTGACAATTTAATTCCCTATACTACGCGCCGAAAATACTTTTGGAAAGGTCAAATTAGCCTGAAAACGATTGCGTGCTGGAATTGTTACCTGTTTGTCACAAATTCATTCAGGGTTGGGTCTCGCTTGCCAATTAATCACCCCATGCGGGTAAAAAAGACCGATAAAAAAAGTCTCCCAAGCACTTTGCTTGGGAAACTTTTCTGTAAACCTCTGATGCGGCCAAGAAGATTCGAACTTCCACCGGGATTACCCCGACAAGATCCTTAATCTTGCGCGTCTGCCAATTCCGCCATGGCCGCATTAACTCACAAGAAATAGTATACCAAATGATTTTCACACTGACAATATTTTTTGCAAGTTATTTTAAATTAATTCATTCTAGGCATCGGTCAGGACCGTGGCGCCCTGCTGATCTACCGGGATAATCCGCAGACTCCCCGGTAAATTCTTCTCCGCCAGCTTATGGCGTAACAACGTTAACTTTCCAGAATCGCCTAACGTGACCACGGTTGGTCCCGCCCCACTGAGGTAGGTGCCCACGATATCTAACTCGTGAGCCGCTTCGCGAATCTGGTCTAGCTCAGGAACCAGCTGCGAACGGGCCTGCTCATGGAACTCATCACGCTCGATCATCCGGGCCGCTAGTTCCCAATTCCCCGCTAGCAGCGCCGCAACCAACACGTTGGCCACGCTGCTGGCGTGCACGGCCGTCTTAAAGTCGACCGTGGCGGGTAACGCCGCCCGGCTCTTCCGGGCCAATAACTTCTGTCCCGGAATAAAGACCAGGGCGGATAGATTAGCCGGTAACGGTAACGACAGCGCGTCCGCCCGCCCGTCGTTGACCGTGGCCACGGCAGCCTGTCCCATTAAGGCGGGCGCCACGTTATCTAAGTTACCGCCAATTTTGACCGCCCAGTTCAGTTGATTGGCGATGGAAAGGTCCATCTCCCCCAGCTCATTGGCAATCTTGATGCCGGCAATGATGGCACTGGTGGAACTCCCCAGCCCCCGGGAAACCGGGATGTCCGACATCACCGTCAACTGGTGGGCCTGCAGCTTAGGGTTCACCTTTAAGGCCGCTTGGACCATCAGGTTATGCTCATCGCGGGGAATCTCCGTCCCCAACGCGTGATTGACCCGCCACTCTTCCGTCCGTTCCTCGATAATGACCGTCAGATACAGGTGTAGGGCGGCCCCAATCGAGTCGATACCGGGGCCCAGGTTCGCGGCCGTTGCCGGTACCCGAATAATTGTTTTACCCATTTATTTTTTGCCTCCTTCAATCTTTAGGCCGCGTCGCCGCCGTGACCACGCCCGTCCAGCGCAGCCGTCCGCGACACCGACCACAGACCATCCTGGTCACGTCCACCCGGCGTAACCGGTAGTACCGCTGCTGACAGGTCGTACAGACGTAGACCTGCCAATGCCGCAATCGCGGCGTCGCGGGGGCCGGGGCGGGCGCATACCGCAACCCGCCAACCTGCCGGAGAAGACGTTGAAAAGCCTTGGTTCGGTGCTGACCGGACTGTCCGGCTAGATGCAGATGGTAGTGACACAGTTCGTGCTTAATCACGCCCTCCAAGGTCGCCTGGTCGTGCTCCGTTAACATCCGCGGGTTGATCTCGATGTCGTGATCCCGCAGCCGATAACGGCCACCAGTCGTCCGCAAACGGGCGTTAAAATACGCGTGATGCCGGAAGGGATGCCCAAAGAACTGCTGTGAGAGTTGCTCGACTAACCGCTGTAGCGCTTCATCGGTCATGCAACCATCCCCTTTCAACCTCACGATTGGCAAGCAGGCGCTCCACCTTCGTGAAGCGCCCGTCGGCCTTACATTTGACTCGTCATAATCCGTTGGGTCATGGCGGTGACTTTGCCCATAGCTTCCTCTTGTTGCTGCTCAGCAGCGTTAAAGGCGGCTTCATCGACCGTCTGGTCCGCAGGATGAATACTATCTGTCATGGCTTGGCATCCCTCAGTGTAATTCCGGAAAGCCGTCACCAAATTTTTGTGTTTCCCCAAAATTTTAATCGGGGCTTGGGCCTGTTCCAACTGCGCCAGCTTGGCTTGGTAGCCATCGGTTCCCTTTTGGAAGTGGTCCGCCACCGCCGCCAGATCCGCCACGGTCAATTGGTCGACCGTGTGCGCGTCTAAGGCCTGCCGAATCTTTTCAAAATCAGCGTTCATGTCGTTGGCTTCGTCTTCCGTTCCTTGTAGGACCTTCGACAATACACCAAAGTACACGTTTGGATTTGTTTTTCGCATCTTGACTGCTCCTAAATTTTAGTTGTCTCGCCAGAACGTATCGTACACGTTGACGGGTAAGTGCCGCTTGTGGGCCGTCTTACGATACCAGTTCTCAATCGTCGTAGCCGCTTGTTCACTGACCGGCTTCCCTTCCAGGTAGTCGTCAATGTCTTGGTAGCGGACCCCTAAGGCTACCTCATCCGGTAAAGCCGGACGGTCGTCTTCCAGATCGGCCGTTGGGACTTTTTGGTACAGGTGTTCCGGCGCACCCAGGAACCGCAGCATGGCCGCGCCCTGACGCTTATCTAGCCGCCATAACGGGCAGATGTCCGTAGCGCCATCCCCGTACTTGGTGTAGAATCCGGTCACCGCTTCGGCCGCATGGTCGGTCCCCACGACGGCCCCGTTCCGGGCACCGGCGATCGCGTACTGGGCGATCATCCGCTGGCGGGCCTTGATGTTGCCCTTGTTAAAGTCACTGATGGTGTCGCCGTTAGCCGTCACAGCCGCTTCCATGGCGTCCGTGGCGGGTTGAATGTTGACCCGTTCCACCACGTCAGCGTTCATGAAGTCGATGGCCGCCATTGCGTCAGCTTCGTCGGCCTGTTCACCGTACGGCAACCGCACCGCGATGAACTGGTAGTCCGACTGTCCCGTCTCCCGCCGTAACTCCGTGACCGCTTGTTCGGCTAAAGCCCCCGCTAATGTCGAGTCCTGACCACCGGAGATTCCTAAAACTAAGGTCTTCATGAATGAATAGTGGCGTAGGTAATCCTTTAAGAAGTCCACACTCCGCCGAATCTCCGTCTCCGGATCAATGGTCGGTTGGACCTTGAGCGCCTCAATGATTTCTCGTTGCATGTCGCGCATCGTTCTTACCCCCTCAAATAATCCCGCGTTATTCAGGCATCTTCTGTACGTAACTGTGAATCTGCTTGATGATCTCCATCTTCTGGTCCCAACAAGCTTGGGAGAGGTCGACCGGATACTTCTGCGGGTTCAAATCCCGCTTGTATTCCGGCCACAGATTGGCCAAGGCGCCCCGGGCACGATCCCGGACCGCGGACAGAGCGGGCAACTTGTAAACCAACTGACCATCCTCGAAAATCGACTGCAAGAGTGGCCGGGCGTTGAAGTCCGTGACCGTCTTGTTGATGTAGGTGTAACTTGGGTGGAACATGAAGAGGCTTTCGTAGTTCCGGGGGTCTTCACTCGACAGCGCCACGTAGTCTCCTTCCGTCTTCCCATCCGTCTTCTTGGTGATCCGCCAGACTTGCTTCTTCCCAGGCGTCGTTACCTTCTCGGCGTTGTTCGACAGCTTGATCGTCGGTTGCATCTGCCCATGGTTGTCTTCGATGGCGACCATCTTATAGACGGCGCCCAGGGCTGGTTGGTCAAAGGCGGTGATCAGTTTAGTTCCGATCCCCCAGACATCGATTTTGGCATCTTGCATCTTCAAACTTTGAATCGTCTTTTCATCTAGGTCGTTGGAAGCAAAGATCTTCGCGTTCGGGAAGCCTGCTTCGTCCAACTTTTGCCGGACCCGCTTCGACAGGTAGGCCATATCGCCAGAATCGATCCGAACACCCTGGAAGTTGATCTTATCGCCCATCTCCTGGGCAACCTTAATGGCATTCGGCACCCCACTCCGTAAGGTGTCATACGTGTCCACTAAGAAGACGCAATCGTGATGGGTCTCCGCGTAAGCCCTGAAGGCGGAGTAGTCATCGCCGTAGGTCTGCACCAACGCGTGGGCGTGCGTGCCACTGATGGGAATCCCAAAGAGCTTGCCGGCCCGAACGTTAGACGTCGCGTTAAAGCCCCCGATGTAGGCCGCCCGGGTCCCCCAGATGGCTGCGTCGAATTCTTGAGCCCGGCGCGTCCCGAATTCCATCAGCGCATCGTCACCGGCCACGGAACGAATCCGGGCGGCTTTAGTCGCCACCAGCGTTTGATAGTTCAGGATATTTAAAATGGCGGTTTCGACTAATTGACAGTCGGCTAATGGCCCTTCAACCTGTAGAATAGGTTCATGGGCGTAGACCAGTTCCCCTTCGACCGCTGAACGAATCGACCCCGTAAACTTAAAGTTTGCCAGGTAATCCAAGAAGTCGTCGGAATAATCCTCCGCTTCCCGCAAATACGCAATATCGGTTTGGGAAAAGTGCAGATTTTGGATATAATGAACAACGTGCTCTAACCCTGCGTACACGGCATACCCGTTGTGAAAGGGCATGTCGCGGAAGAAGACTTCAAAAACCGCTTTTTTGTCGGCGATGCCTTCTTCAAAGTACGTCTGAATCATGTTGATCTGGTAGGCATCCGTGTGCAGAGTGTAACTGTCATCAGGATACAAAGTTGTCATAATTCTTTACTCCCTTAGCTAGTTTTCAAGCTGAATGTGAGACAGATTTTCATGCAATAATCTCTTACATTTTAGCATGAAACCCGCAATTCAGCCCAATATTTCATATCAAACCTCAGAGTGACTTTATCCTCCGAACAATCGAAAGGAGTCCTTGCCATGCAAACGACATTTCCGACCGTTTCTGTGTTAAATGTTCCGTTCATTAAGGCCTCACGGGCCCAATTCCTGTCGACCCTCCAGGCCCGCATCGACCACCAGCAAAACACCTTCGTGGTGACCGCTAATCCAGAGATTGTGATGTACGCCCACCAACACGCGGACTACCTCCGGCTGCTGCAACACGCAGACTTCGTGACCCCCGACGGCGTGGGCATCTTAGACGGCGCCAAGATCCTAGGCGACCCGCTTCCCGAACGCATCACTGGCTTCGACACCATGACCGCTCTGTTGACTTGGGGCAGTGACCACCACAAAGCGGCCTACTTCGTGGGAGCCAAACCGGAAGTCATCGACTTTCTCCGCGACATTCTCCCCAGTCACTACCCGGGGTTGAACA
The DNA here is from genome assembly GCF_032197885.1 of Levilactobacillus namurensis. Classification (NCBI taxonomy): domain Bacteria; kingdom Bacillati; phylum Bacillota; class Bacilli; order Lactobacillales; family Lactobacillaceae; genus Levilactobacillus; species Levilactobacillus namurensis. The sequence goes on from NZ_CP134159.1 coordinate 2,143,943, forward strand.
TCGTGGGGCTCCGCGACGGGTACTTTACGGACGAACAGACCGTTGCCGACGACATCGCTGCCAAACAACCGGACATGGTCTTCGCGGCCCTGGGCTTCCCCAAGCAAGAACACTTCATCGCGACCCACCGCCAAGCCGTAAACGGCCTGTGGATGGGGGTCGGCGGGAGCTTCGACGCGCTCGCCGGGACGGTCCCTCGAGCTCCTGAATTCTGGCAAAAACATCACTTGGAATGGGCCTACCGGACGCTTAAGGAACCTAAACGGCTTAAACGGATCGCCGTGATTCCCCGCTACCTGCGTCTGGTTCGCCAGCAGGCTAAGCACTAGATGATTACATTCCTAATTTTTCCATAAACATCATAATATTGACTCGCTTACAAGAATACCTCCCCTAACGACCGTGGGCCGCTAGTGGGAGGTATTCTGAGTTATTCGGTTATTTTTCTAGGTAGAACTCAAAGCGTTCACCCACGTACTGGGTCCGCACGTACTCAAACGGCGTCCCGTCTTGCAGGTAGGTCACTTGCCGCAAACGCAAGATGGCGTCGCCCCGCTTGATCTTCAGATATTCAGCAATCCGTTCGGACGCCGACATCGCGGAGACCGTCTGTTGTGCCTTTCCGGGAATCAGCTTTTTCTTATCTTCCAGTGCCCGGTACAAGGAGCTGGTGACTTCCTTCTTATTCAAGCCCTTGACCAGCCGATCCGGGACCGTTGCGACTTCAAAACAAATGGGCACATCATCTCCGTACCGAATCCGTTCCATCCGCAGGACCACGTCGTCTTCACCCAGCTTCAGCTTCTCGGCTTCACTCAGGGAAGGGTTCATCACGTGGTACGAAATCGTCTTGCTGGAGGGTTGCTTGCCCTGCGCCAGCATCAGGTCCGTAAAACTCGTGACCCCGGACATTTTCTCTTGGACCTTCTGGTTGGCCACGTAGGTCCCGGAACCCACTTGACGTTCCAGAATCCCTTCGTCGACTAAGGTCTGAATCGCCTGCCGCAGTGTCATCCGACTCACATCAAAATCGCGTGAGAGCTCCCGTTCGGACGGGATCCGATCCCCCACTGCCCACTTACCGGCCTCAATCGCCCGCTTAATGTCATTATGAATTTGAATATAAATCGGTGAACTCACAGCAACCAACATCCCTTCTAAAACTTGTGTAATTGTTTAGTGTTTATCATGCGCAAATCTGCGACCTAAACTGTAGGTCGCCATCAGGTGCAGGTCCGCCGTCAGCAGATTGAGATCCGCATCCCGACCGACCGTTAATTTTCCTTTTTGGTCCAAGCCAAACTCGGCCGCCTGGTTCACGGCACTCATTTGTACGGCGTCGTTCACGTCGCAGCCCGTAAAGGCGATCACGTTACGGAACGCTTCGTCGTACCGTAAGACGGAACCCGCCAGGTTACCGCTTTCGAGCCGTGCCTGCCGGTCCTTGACGATGACCTTCTGCCCACCGAGCTCGCTGACCCCTTCCGACATCCCCTTGGCTCGCATGGCGTCCGTCACCAGTTCCAACCGGTGTGGGCCCTTTTGCTGATAGGCCAACTTTACCATGTCCGGAACGATATGGAACCCATCACAGATCAACTCACAGTACAGGTTATCTTCCAACATCGCGTGCCCGGTGACTCCCGGCTCACGATGGTGGAGTCCCCGTTGTGCGTTGTACAAGTGGGTCACGTGGGTCGCCCGACTGGCTAACAATTGTGCCCGCGTCGCGTTCGAGTGCCCCACGGACGGGACGATACCGTGCGCCAAGCAATAACTTTCGAACTTCTGCGCACCCGCGTCTTCGGGCGCATAGGTAATTAATTTGACCCGGTTACCCGACAACTGGTTCCAATGGTCTAACAACTCGACGTCGGGATCCTTAATGTACTTTTCCGGTTGGGCGCCCTTGAAGACGGCCGCGATAAATGGGCCTTCCAGGTGCACTCCCTGAATAATCGGATTCCGTTCAGCAGCCACCGCGATTCCCCGCATCGCGTGATCGATGGCTTGATTCGACTGGGTCATGGTCGTCGGGAACAATGACGTAATTCCTTCATAAACCATATGGTTAACCATCTCGTTGATTTGGTCGGGGTCTCCATCCATACTATCATAACCATAACCACCATGGCTATGCACATCAATAAATCCCGGGACAATCGTCCGTCCCGTCACCACGTGGACCTGGTCTGCGGGTAGCGGGCGAAAATCCGCCACGGGACCCACGGCTTCGATCTTTTGGTCGAAACGAATGTACCCGTCTGGAATCACGGTCTCACCGGTGTAAATCTTTGCATGTTTTAAGACAATACTCAATGGCTCTTCCTCCTCAGGTTGGTCTTAGCCTACATGCTGATTATAATCGGTATAGACCAGAGTTGCAAGAACCAGCTAAGCGTTTTCGTGATCCCGTTGAACGGTCGCGTCGATACCCTTAACCACGGCGGTCATCAAGCCCGCCTCTTCCATCGCCAATAAACCGGCTACGGTACTGCCACCGGGTGAGGCTACCTGGTCGATCAGAGCGAACGGAATCTTGTCGCTCTTAAGGACCATCTGTGCCGAACCCAACGTGGCCTGGGCGGCAATCTGGGTCGCCTGTTGCTTGGATAGCCCATACTTCACTCCGGCCCGACTTAAGCTATCGATGAAGAAGTCGATGTACGCGGGGGAACTCCCGGCCAGGGCACTGAAGATACCGAATTGGTCTTCGTTCAACGTCGTAGTGCTTCCCAGTACATTGAAGACGTCCTCAGCAGTGGTCCGCGCGGCGCCCGTTAATTCAGCGTTAGCGGCCACGGCCGTCATCCCCGCGCCAATCTCGACGTTGACATTCGGAAGGGTCCGTAGAATCGGTTGTTGGTCCCCCACCAACGTGGCCATCTTAGTCAACGTTAGGCCCGCCACGATGGAGATCAAGGTCTTCTGGGGCGTTAGGACTGGCTTGATTTCCGTTAAGACGGTCGCCGCAACGTTGGGCGTCACTGCCAAGACCACCAAGTCACTGGCAGCTACCAGGTCGGCGTTACTGGTGACCGCCGTCAAGCCTAGCCGTTGCGCGTACGGCTGGTAGTGGGCCGCTTGGTGGCTATGCACCACGATATCAGCCGGCGCGAACGCCCGGGCCTTCAGCAGACCGCCAATGATGGCCTGAGCCATCCCGCCAACACCAATAAATCCAATCTTTGTCATCTTATTCGTCCTCCTTAGTGGCCGGTAGATGTTCCCGGAACCACTGATCAATTCGTTTTAACCGTTCAACACGCAAATGCGGCAGCCCCGACCGGGAGAGCTCGTGATTCGACTGGGGGAATAGGACCAGCTGGGTCTCGACCCCCGCTTCCTTCAACCCCACGAAGAATTCCTCTCCCTGCCCCGTCGGACACCGCAAGTCTTCCATGCCATGCATCACCAGGATGGGCGTGTGCGCTTGCTTAACGTACGCTAACGGGGAAAAACGCCAGAGTGCTTGGATATTGCGCATATCCTGCTTCAGCTCCCACGGGGTAAAGTAATACCCAATGTCACTGGTCCCGTAAAAGCTAATCCAGTTGGCAATCGACCGCTGAGTCACGGCCGCCGCGAACCGGTCGGTGTGGGTCTCGATCCAATTGGTCATGAAGCCGCCGTACGATCCGCCCGTCACACAGAGTTGGTGCGGATCAATCGTTGGGTCCAGGGCTAAGGCCGCATCGGTCCCACGCATCAGATCCGTAAAGTCGCCGTCACCGTAATGACCCAAAACCGCCGTCTCAAAGTCCTGGCCATAACTATTTCCGCCCCGCGGGTTAATGGCGATTACGCCATATCCCCGACCGGCCAAGTACTGCAGCTCATGATAGAACCCGTACCCGAAGTCGACCTGGGGGCCACCGTGGACGTACAAGACCGCTGGATGCTGTGGCTTACCCGCGACTGGCGCGAAGTACCAGCCTTCGATGGGCCAGTCCTGAGCGCCCTTAAAGGTAAAACGTTGTCCCGTTACCAACGTCCGTTGGGCCTCGTAGGTCGCGTTGGGATTGATCAACTCGCGTTCGGTCCCGGATGGTACATCGAGGACCTTTAGCCGACTGACGCTGGTCATGGTACTTTCCGTAAAGACGATGGTGTACTGATCAATCACCGCGAAGTCGGTAATAGCCCGGTCACCGGTCAATAGCGGCGTGACCCGGTCCGATTCAAGGTCCTGGGCCATTAGTTCTAACCGGCCGTGGGTGTTTTCCAACGTCACCACGGTCTGGTCATTCAGCCACGCAACGTAGCGTCCCGATAACCGTTGCTGACTGTCCATGGCCACCATGTTGCCCACTTCCACGTCACGGGGCGCGGTCAGGTCGCGAAGCTTAGGCTGTTGAACGTCCGTCACCCACGCATGGTACTGCGACACGTTGGGGACGTGGTTATCCTGGCCCCATAGCAGGACCCGGTGCCCATCGCTAGCCAATTGTCCCTGGCTAAACGAACCGGCAGTCAGTGCCGCCGTCAAGAGGTGATCCGGGCCACCCGTGAACGGGTGCCAATAGACCCCTGCGCTAAAGTCGTGTTCATCATGGGGCAACCGTTCGGCATCGTAGAGGAGCCCTTGGGTGGTCGCCGCCGTCACGGTAAAGTCCGTGGCCCGTTCAAGCACCACCGTCTGATCCCCCGTAGCCAACTGGTACCGAATCGCCTGATGGATCACGTGTTGGGGCAAGATTCCCCGACCATTTTGTTGATACCGCAGGCAATCGACCACCTGGACGGCCGGGCGCGCGGGGGTCGCGGGACTATCCTGTGGAATCCGATCAACTTGAAAGTAGACGTTCCGCCCGTCCGCAGACCACAGCAGGTGGTGCACGTCAGCATCGCCGTGGGTCACCTGGACGGCTGCCCCACCGGTCGTTGCCATCACAAAGAGCTGGGCGTGGTCGTGAATCACCCCGCTAAACGCTAACTGCTGACCATTCGGGCTCAACGTTAACTGGTGAACATCGACCCCCACGGGACTCCACCGTCGCCGGTCCTCGCCATCGCTTAAGCGGACACTGGCAATCATGGTCTGCCGCGCATTGGCCGACTGGTCTAGGCGTGTTTCCAAGTAGTAGACCCGCTGACCATCACTGACTGGTTGGGCCAACGGACGCATGGCGAACAGGTCTTCCGGTTCTACGACTGTCATGACAAATAACCCCCTATTTTTGGCTCACTCAACAAACTGGTCCAGAGCAATTGTTAAGTTGACTGTAGCGAAAATTAGCTGACTTGTCAATTTTCCGGTGCCCGGCTGACGGCCCAAACGACAAAAAAAAGACGATACCGTCAACCGGTATCGTCTATCCGAGGTGGTTCTCCTGATTGGGCTAGCTGGGTTCGAACCAGCGCATCACGGGATCAAAACCCGTTGCCTTACCACTTGGCTATAGCCCAATAAAAATGGAGGGGAGTGGATTCGAACCACCGAACCCGAAGGAGCGGATTTACAGTCCGCCGCGTTTAGCCAGACTTCGCTACCCCTCCAAAAAATGAATCGTCGTAACGAATCAACTTCACTATCATACAAAATTCTGCATAAACCGTCAAGCTTTTTCGGAAACTTTTTTAACTTAACGTCATAATTTTTAACCGGTGCCGCCATTCCGTCATGAAATCGGGGGCGTCCCACTCGTTGAGCCGCCGGTTATGGTAGCCCAGCGCCTGATTCAAGTACGTGACAGCCCCCAAGTGTTGGGGCCAAAAATGCCGGTGGAGGTGGCCAAAGAGCACGTACGGGACCTGATAGGTCGCCGCTAACTGTCCGAGTCGCGGGCTGCCCATCAAGGCGTTGGCCATGTTCCAGAACCGGTCGTCTGCGGTGTAGCGGATAAACTCCCGTCGCGGCACAAAGTGCGTCATCAAAAAGACCTGCTTGTTCGCTCGCCGAGCCTGGACTAGTTGTGCTTGAATCTGGATCAACACCCGGTCCATTCGCTCATCATCACTCATCGGCTGGGTGATCGTACTGTCGATCCAAAAGGCCCGCTTCCAGGCCAAAAAGTTGCGGCCGGACAAGTTATCCGCGTACTGATAATCGTACCAGCCGTTGTTGCCGATAATTCGCCAATTGGTTCCCGGAAGATCGTAGAATTGATGATGCAGGTACAACGGCGATAACGGCGTCTCTAAGGCCGCGTAACTCACATCGTGCAACATGTCATGGTTCCCGGCAATAAACCGCACCTGAGCCGGCGCTAAGAGCGTCTGGAGCTGCTGGACGATAGCCAACGACTGATTAAAGTGGTTGGTCAGGTCACCGGCAATCAGGTACAACGCCACGTTTTGGGCCTTTAGGTAGGCGGCTTGCTGGGGGAGTACCGTGGCGGGGTCCACCTGGTTAACATCAAAATGCAGATCACTGATTAACGCGACTCGCGCCATTTTCTCGCCTCCTTAAAACCAAAAAAAGTGCGCCACTAGTTTTACCTAGCGTAGCACTTTTGACGGATTATCGGGAATTATTTAATCCCCGCCATTAAATTCTTAATTGGTTTAACCAGCGCGAACATGATCAACCCGGCGACAATCGCCACGATGGCCACACCCATAAAGTACGCAACTTCATTTTCTGGCGTGTACAACTTAACGATTTGCGCGTTGACGGCTTGCCCGGCAGAATCGGCCAAGAACCACATACTCATCATTTGCGACTGGAAGGCCCGTGGCGCTAACTTCGTCGTCACGGAGAGCCCAATTGGTGAAATCAGCAATTCAGCGATTTCCACCACGGCCCAGCTACCGACCAACCATAATGGGCTGACCAGTGAATTGGTGCCGAATAAGACCACTGGAATCACCATGATCAAGTAGGAAGCCCCGGCAAACAACATCCCGGTAGCGAACTTCGCTGGTGAACTTGGTTGCTTCTTCCCCCACTTGTTCCACAGCATCGCAAAGATTGGCGTGTAGATCAAGATGAACAATGGGTTCAGTGATTGATACCAAGATGGCGAGATGTGCAGGCCTAAGAAGTTGTTGTTGGTCTGGTTCGCAGCGAACAAGGCTAACACTGACGAGCCTTGTTCTTCGATGGCCCAGAAGATGGCTGCGGCGATAAACAGGCCCAGGTAAGCCCAGACGTGCTTCCGTTCTTGTGCCGTAACTTTCTTACTGGTCAAGAAAATCACGAAGTAGACCACTGGCGTTGCCAACGCGATGATTGACAGCAAGACCACGAAGTTGTTCAGGTTCAAGGCGTGCAACAGGTACATCAGAACTAGGATTAAAGCGAAAGCTACCAAACCGACGATGACCCGGCCGCTTAGCTTCTTCATGTCACCTGGTTCCAACGGATCAGTTGGGTACAGGCTATCCTTGCTAAGGTACTTCTTACCCCCGACCCAGTATTGGATCAGACCCAAGAACATCCCGATTGCGGCTAAAGAGAAGCCCAGGTGGAAGTTGTAGTTCATTCCCAGCCAACCGACCAGTAATGGTGCCACTAACGACCCTAAGTTAATCCCGAACACGAAGATGGTGAACCCGGAGTCCCGCCGACTGTCTCCAGCAGCGTACAAGCTCCCAACCATTTCAGAAACGTTGGGCTTTAACAATCCAGTCCCTAAAACAATCAAGAGGATCGAGACGAACAGGGCCATTTTACCTGCGGGGAGGGATAAGGCGATGTGCCCGAACATAATCAGCACCCCACCAATGAAGACGGTCCGGCGACTTCCCCAGACCCGGTCACTTAAGTAGCCCCCGAGGACGGATGATAAGTAAACCATTGATCCGTAAATGGACATGATGGATGCGGCAGTTCCTTGATTGAATCCTAAACCACCCTTGGTTACTGAATAGTACATGTAGTAGATCAGGATGGCCCGCATTCCGTAGTAACTAAATCGTTCCCACATTTCGGTGAAGAACAGCGTGGACAATCCACGTGGTTGGCCAAAGAACGACTTGTCTTGGCTAACGTCCGACTTGTTATTCAAATTAATAATACCTCCATTGCATTTCCTAAAACGTTTTTTTATGCTCCGTAAGGCATAACGGTTAGACCCGATTATGCACGGTGTCTCATAAGCCTTTAATAAAACATAGTGATAATTATAAGACATGAAACGTTATTACGCAACGGTTTTCCTAATAAAAGCGCCATCAAAGAGCCCGCAACAGCGGTGTGACAATGAATAAAAAATTAGGTATCTCATGCAATCCTCTTATTTTTTATTCATTTATCATTCACAAAGTTTGAACTTATCATTTGCCGAACACAACCGGCCATTAATTGGTGTACTTTTCGCCCCCTCTCGCCTTAGCTGGAAAGATTTTGGGGGCCACCGGTCCATTCTGCTTAACACACCTTCTCTGGACCCCTAGCGGGCAACTAGGCCCGTTATGTTCCACTGACGATTGTTTGTGGCGGTGTCGGCTAGCCGTTAGCTACCTGGTGTTGGGAAATACCAGCAGCACCGCTGGTCACTTTCTTCCTATGATGTTAGCTAAATTTCTCCGCAAGGCCACGCCCACTGTCTTCTTATAATCCTGGCTTGAAGACGATTACCCCCAGTGGATAAAAAAACTGACGAAATCCGTGTCCCTTGCAGCACACAGTTTCGTCAGTTTTCTTTTCAGGACTAGCGTTGCGCGCTAGGTCCCAAAATTAAGGTTAAACTTTCGGCAGATTGATGACGTCGCTGATTTCCCCGTCGGTAGCCTGGCCACCGGTAATCAGCGACGTCCATAAAGCATTAAGAGAGGGCGACTCTAAGCGACCACTGGGGTTGCGGCAAGTTGATGCATTGCAAACTTAACCAGGGCTTCGCTGTTCAGCCAACCATAAATATCATTCGGAATAACCGCCGTTTGAACGGCTCCCTGCTGGTCCAGGTCCGTTGCTGCCTGGTAGGCAGCTTGCGGCGTGTACAGTACAAGCGCTTGTTGACTTAACAGTTCAGGCGTCAAGTCAGCCAGGCCCACCGCCGTAAACTTCAAGTTGGCGTGCCGGGTTTCTGCGACCCGCTTGGCTTCTCCTAAAAACAACCGACTGGTAATCCCCCGTCCCGAAACTAGCAATACATTCTTCATGATCTGGCATCTCCCTTTGATATCTTTCAATATATTAAGAATATCACTAAGCATTGTAGACCACAACCCCTATTCATAAAAATCAATATTTATATTCGTGGTATGATTTGCGGTATATCAGGGTTTTTCAGACTAGACCAATTATCACTCCGTGTCTATACCAATTTTAAAGAAGTTGATCTGCGTACACCTAAATTTTTGCACAAAAAAAGTTCAAACCAAATGGTTTGAACTTCATCAGATGCCGGCTGAGGAATTCGAATCCCCGCCCCTCGGTTTACGATACCGATGCTCTACCAGCTGAGCTAAGCCGGCATACTTGCTGTAAATCCAGCATAACTCCGGCAGGCGGGCTCGAACCGTCGACAACCTGATTAACAGTCAGGTGCTCTACCAACTGAGCTATGCCGGAATAATCGCGTGGCAACGTCCTATCCTCGCAGGGGGCGATCCCCCAACTACTTTTGGCGTGCTGAAGCTTAACTTCTGTGTTCGGCATGGGAACAGGTGTATCCTTCAGGCTATCGCCACCACACTATAAGAGAACTTATTCTCTCAAAACTAGCTACTACCAATTATCTTCTTGAGAACACCATTACTTGGTTAAGTCCTCGACCGATTAGTACTGGTCCGCTCCACACCTCACGGTGCTGCTACTTCCAGCCTATCTACCTGATCATCTCTCAGGGGTCTTACTTCCATATAGGAATGGGAAATCTCATCTCGAGGCGAGTTTCACACTTAGATGCTTTCAGCGTTTATCTCATCCATACATAGCTACCCAGCGATGCGCCTGGCGGCACAACTGGTACACCAGCGGTATGTCCATCCCGGTCCTCTCGTACTAAGGACAGCTCCTCTCAAATTTCCTACGCCCGCGACGGATAGGGACCGAACTGTCTCACGACGTTCTGAACCCAGCTCGCGTACCGCTTTAATGGGCGAACAGCCCAACCCTTGGGACCGACTACAGCCCCAGGATGCGATGAGCCGACATCGAGGTGCCAAACCTCCCCGTCGATGTGGACTCTTGGGGGAGATAAGCCTGTTATCCCCAGGGTAGCTTTTATCCGTTGAGCGATGGCCCTTCCATACGGTACCACCGGATCACTAAGCCCGACTTTCGTCCCTGCTCGACCTGTCTGTCTCGCAGTCAAGCTCTCTTCTGCCTTTACACTCGACGAATGATTTCCAACCATTCTGAGAGAACCTTTGGGCGCCTCCGTTACTTTTTAGGAGGCGACCGCCCCAGTCAAACTGCCCACCTGACACTGTCTCCCACCACGATAAGTGGTGCGGGTTAGAGTGTTCACACAGCGAGGGTCGTATCCCACCAGCGCCTCCATCGAAACTAGCGTTCCGATATCTACGGCTCCGACCTATCCTGTACAAGCTGTGTCAACACCCAATATCAAGCTACAGTAAAGCTCCATGGGGTCTTTCCGTCCTGTCGCGGGTAACCTGCATCTTCACAGGTACTATAATTTCACCGAGTCTCTTGTTGAGACAGTGCCCAGATCGTTACGCCTTTCGTGCGGGTCGGAACTTACCCGACAAGGAATTTCGCTACCTTAGGACCGTTATAGTTACGGCCGCCGTTTACTGGGGCTTCATTTCTGGGCTTCGCCGAAGCTAACTCATCCACTTAACCTTCCAGCACCGGGCAGGCGTCAGCCCCTATACGTCATCTTACGATTTTGCAGAAACCTGTGTTTTTGATAAACAGTCGCCTGGGCCTTTTCACTGCGGCTACACTTGCGTGTAGCACCCCTTCTCCCGAAGTTACGGGGTCATTTTGCCGAGTTCCTTAACAAGAGTTCACTCGCTCACCTTAGGATACTCTCCTCGACTACCTGTGTCGGTTTGCGGTACGGGTAATTAATGTCTAACTAGAAGCTTTTCTCGGCAGTGTGACGTGGAGCACTTCCCTACTAAAATTCGGTCCCCGTCACGCCTTGTCCTTAGTGATAAGCATTTGACTCATCACCAGACTTGACGCTTGGACGCACATTTCCAATCGTGCGCATGCTTTAGCCTCCTGCGTCCCTCCATCGTTCAAACAACATTAACTAGTACAGGAATATCAACCTGTTATCCATCGCCTACGCCTCTCGGCCTCGGCTTAGGTCCCGACTAACCCTGGGAGGACGAGCCTTCCCCAGGAAACCTTAGTCATTCGGTGGATCAGATTCTCACTGATCTTTCGCTACTCATACCGGCATTCTCACTTCTAAGCGCTCCACTAGTCCTTGCGGTCTAACTTCGTCGCCCTTAGAACGCTCTCCTATCACGCAACATAGTTGCGTCCACAATTTCGGTAATGTGCTTAGCCCCGGTATATTTTCGGCGCAGAGTCACTCGGCTAGTGAGCTATTACGCACTCTTTAAATGGTGGCTGCTTCTGAGCCAACATCCTAGCTGTCTATGCAATTCCACATCCTTTTCCACTTAGCACATATTTAGGGACCTTAATTGGTGGTCTGGGCTGTTCCCCTTTCGACGGTGGATCTTATCACTCATCGTCTGACTCCCGGATATAAATCTGTGGCATTCGGAGTTTATCTGAATTCAGTAACCCATGACGGGCCCCTAGTCCAAACAGTGGCTCTACCTCCACGATTCTTGACTCCGAGGCTAACCCTAAAGCTATTTCGGAGAGAACCAGCTATCTCCAAGTTCGTTTGGAATTTCACCGCTATCCACACCTCATCCCAGCATTTTTCAACATACACGGGTTCGGCCCTCCAGTGCGTTTTACCGCACCTTCAGCCTGGACATGGATAGGTCACCTGGTTTCGGGTCTACGTCAATTTACTGAAACGCCCGTTTCAGACTCGCTTTCGCTGCGGCTCCGGTCTTTACACCTTAACCTTGCAAATTAACGTAACTCGCCGGTTCATTCTACAAAAGGCACGCTATCACCCATTAACGGGCTCTAACTAATTGTAGGCACATGGTTTCAGGAACTATTTCACTCCCCTTCCGGGGTGCTTTTCACCTTTCCCTCACGGTACTGGTTCACTATCGGTCACTAGGGAGTATTTAGCCTTGGGAGATGGTCCTCCCGGATTCCGACCAGGTTTCACGTGTCTGGCCGTACTCAGGATTCTGAACTGAGGGTCAACGATTTCATCTACGGGGGTATCACCCTCTCTGCCGTGCCTTCCCAGACACTTCGATTATCATTGACTTTGGTAACTCAAATGTTCAGTCCTACAACCCCAATGTGCAAGCACATTGGTTTGGGCTGTTCCCCGTTCGCTCGCCGCTACTTAGGGAATCGAATTTTCTTTCTCTTCCTGTGGGTACTTAGATGTTTCAGTTCCCCACGTCTGCCACAACTTGAGTATGTATTCGTCAAGTTGTAATCATCGGTAAAGATGATTGGGTTTCCCCATTCGGAAATCTCCGGATCAAAGCTTACGTACAGCTCCCCGAAGCATATCGGTGTTAGTCCCGTCCTTCATCGGCTCCTAGTACCAAGGCATTCACCATGCGCCCTTCATAACTTAACCTATTTATCACGACGTGATAAACGATTAATCGAGTATTAGCGATTTAAACTAATTAAAAAACTCAAAATAAACGCGGTGTTCTCGGTTTAATTATCTTAATAATTAAAGGAAAATAATTGATAGTATCTAGTTTTCAAAGAACAAATTCTATGATGCTTTCGCATCAATGGAGAATAACGGAATCGAACCGTTGACCCCCTGCTTGCAAAGCAGGTGCTCTCCCATCTGAGCTAATTCCCCATATCGACCTTACGGTCAATGGGCATAAATGGACTCGAACCATCGACCTCACGCTTATCAGGCGTGCGCTCTAAACCAGCTGAGCTATACGCCCAAAAAAGCACATAAGGCTTTGAGGGTAGACCCCTCAAAACTGACCATTGTTTCAACAAAGTATGTGTAGCCTCCGTATATTCCTTAGAAAGGAGGTGATCCAGCCGCAGGTTCTCCTACGGCTACCTTGTTACGACTTCACCCTAATCATCTGTCCCACCTTAGACGGCTGGCTCCAAAAGGTTACCTCACCGGCTTTGGGTGTTACAAACTCTCATGGTGTGACGGGCGGTGTGTACAAGGCCCGGGAACGTATTCACCGCGGCATGCTGATCCGCGATTACTAGCGATTCCAACTTCATGTAGGCGAGTTGCAGCCTGCAATCCGAACTGAGAACGGCTTTAAGAGATTAGCTTAGCCTCGCGACTTTGCGACTCGTTGTACCGTCCATTGTAGCACGTGTGTAGCCCAGGTCATAAGGGGCATGATGATTTGACGTCATCCCCACCTTCCTCCGGTTTGTCACCGGCAGTCTCACCAGAGTGCCCAACTGAATGCTGGCAACTGATAATAAGGGTTGCGCTCGTTGCGGGACTTAACCCAACATCTCACGACACGAGCTGACGACAACCATGCACCACCTGTCATTCTGTCCCCGAAGGGAACGTCTTATCTCTAAGATTGGCAGAAGATGTCAAGACCTGGTAAGGTTCTTCGCGTAGCTTCGAATTAAACCACATGCTCCACCGCTTGTGCGGGCCCCCGTCAATTCCTTTGAGTTTCAACCTTGCGGTCGTACTCCCCAGGCGGAGTGCTTAATGCGTTAGCTGCGGCACTGAAGGGCGGAAACCCTCCAACACCTAGCACTCATCGTTTACGGCATGGACTACCAGGGTATCTAATCCTGTTCGCTACCCATGCTTTCGAGCCTCAGCGTCAGTTGCAGACTAGACAGCCGCCTTCGCCACTGGTGTTCTTCCATATATCTACGCATTCCACCGCTACACATGGAGTTCCACTGTCCTCTTCTGCACTCAAGTTCCCCAGTTTCCGATGCACTTCTTCGGTTAAGCCGAAGGCTTTCACATCAGACTTAAGAAACCGCCTGCGCTCGCTTTACGCCCAATAAATCCGGACAACGCTTGCCACCTACGTATTACCGCGGCTGCTGGCACGTAGTTAGCCGTGGCTTTCTGGTTGAATACCGTCACGATGTCAACAGTTACTCTGACACCCGTTCTTCTTCAACAACAGAGTTTTACGAGCCGAAACCCTTCTTCACTCACGCGGCATTGCTCCATCAGACTTGCGTCCATTGTGGAAGATTCCCTACTGCTGCCTCCCGTAGGAGTCTGGGCCGTGTCTCAGTCCCAATGTGGCCGATTACCCTCTCAGGTCGGCTACGCATCATCGCCTTGGTGAGCCGTTACCCCACCAACAAGCTAATGCGCCGCGGAACCATCCAGAAGTGATAGCCGAAGCCACCTTTCAAACAAAAACCATGCGGTTTTTGTTGTTATACGGTATTAGCACCTGTTTCCAAGTGTTATCCCCTGCTTCTGGGCAGGTTTTCCACGTGTTACTCACCAGTTCGCCACTCGTTCCAATGTTGAAATCAGTGCAAGCACGTCAATCAACGGGAACTCGTTCGACTTGCATGTATTAGGCATGCCGCCAGCGTTCGTCCTGAGCCAGGATCAAACTCTCATCTTAAAGATGATAAGCTCGAATAGCTCATCGATTGTTGTTACATTTTTAAAGCGAATTGACTTCGCAAATATTGCTTCGGGTTTGAATCTAAAATTCAAACCGCCCTACACATATTCGGTTTGTCGAAACAATGTTCAGTTTTCAAAGGTCTACCAAGTTATCAGAAGCAATTGCTCCGTGACAACTTTTAAAGTATATCATGTCGGTTAAAACCTGTCAACAACTTTTTAAATTTAATTTTGAATGTTTATTCAAAATCCTGTTTATCAAGTTTGCCGCCAAAGTTATCTCGACAACATAAATCATTGTATCAGTTGACGTTTGCAGCGTCAAGCACAAATTTCAAATTTGTATGAACATTCAGAAACTTGTTATTTATGCAATTGGCTGTCCTCGCGACAACAAATAATATCTTATCAATCATTCTCTAACGGGTCAAGCCTTTTTTCAGTTAAATCCTCAATTTATCAAAAAAGGACCGTCAGCCGCAGCTTGGGTCCTTCTGATCCTATTCCTATTCTAAACTATCGATACCGCCGAACCGGGGCCCGCTGCGCACGAGCCGACAACTTAGCCAAAAAGTCATCCAGTAGCGTCTGCATTGTGGTCTCATCCGTCGCATCCGTCAAGGCGACCTTGGTACGGGCTGCGTGAGGGATACCCTTGAGGTAATAAGCAACCTGATTCCGGAAATCCATCGGCCCTTCCTGCGGTCCCTTAGCCACACATAATTCGTGCAGATGGGTCTTCGCCCAGCCGATCTTCTGCTCAGGCGTTGCTTCCGGCAACAGGTCCCCCGTTGCCAAGTACTGATTGATCCGCTTCAGCAACCATGGATTTCCCATAACCGCACGGCCAATCATCACCCCATCGGCGCCGACCTCCGTTAACATCCGTTTCGCGTCTTCAGGGGTCCGCACATCCCCGTTACCCATAAAGGGAATCGTCAGGTGCGCGGCCACCCGTGATAAGAGGTTCCAGTCGGCCTTCCCCTGGTACATCTGCTTCCGGGTCCGTCCGTGCATAGCCACCGCACTCGCACCACCCGCTTCAGCCGCTAAAGCGTTCTCCACGGCGTACAAATGCCGGTCGTCCCAGCCAGTTCGCATCTTGACCGTTACCGGCTTATGTACAGCGGCCACCACGGCAGCCACCATATCGTGGACTTTATCCGGATCCAAAAGCCACTTGGCACCGGCTTCCGTATTGACGACCTTGTTCACGGGACACCCCATATTGATATCGATAATGTCCGCTGGCGTCTGTTGGTCCACAAACTGGGCCGCTTGAACTAAAGTTTCTTGGGTGCCACCGAAAATCTGGATACTCATCGGGTGTTCTCGTGGATTGACCGCCATCATGGCTAACGTCCGCTGGTTCTGGTAGTGAATCCCCTGGCCAGAGATCATCTCACACTCAACCAGACCCGCGCCAAACTCCTTACAGATGACACGAAAGGCAACGTTCGTCACCCCAGCCATAGGCGCGACCACGACTCGGTTGGGAATCGTGACTTGACCAATCTTCCAGGGAGTATTCAAGTGTTCTTGAGTCATCGGGCTACTTCTCCTGGGCCTGGGTCATGATCTGCCGTAGGTCGTCTTCTGAGAATTGATACTTCTCCCCGCAGAAGTGACACACGGCTTCGGCCCCGTGATCCTGTTCAATCATTTCCTTAATGGCATCTTTCGAAACCGAGGCCAAGGCCTTGGCAAACCGGTCCTTCGAGCAGTCACACTTGAACGCCACTGGCATCTTCTGCAAGATCTGAACGTCTTCATCCGTAAACAACAGCTTAAGAATGTCTTCCGGTGTCTGCCCAGCCAACAGGAGTTCTGAAACCATCGGCATCGACTTCAACCGTTGTTCCAAGCGAGAAATGGCTTCGTCCGAAGCTCCCGGCATGACCTGAATCATGAAGCCCCCCGCAACCTTGACCGTATTATCGGGCTCTACGAAGACGGAGACTCCGACCGCACTCGGAATCTGTTCGGACTTTGCCAGATAATAGGTAAAGTCCTCTCCCAATTCGCCGGAAACTAACGGAACTTGCCCCGTGTAGGGCTGACCAAGGCCTTGGTCCTTAGTCACCGTCAGCATGCCAGCCGTCCCGACAGCCTTCTTCACATCCAGCTTATGCTTGGTGTTCAAAGGCAAGCTGGTGTGCGGGTATTGGAGGTACCCCTTAACGGTCCCGTCCGCGTTACCATCCGCCATAATGGCGCCAACCGGTCCGTGCCCGTTGACCTTAACCGTCAGCTTTTCCTTCCCCTTAAGTAACGAGGTCGACAACAGGAGGGTCCCAATTAAGGTCCGCCCTAAAGCTGCTGTGGCCGTACTCCAGGTATCGTGCCGGCGTTGGGCTTCCGCCACCGTATCCGTGGCATCGACCACGTAGGCCCGAAACATCCCATGATCAATCAAACTCTTGACTAAATAATCTGCCATCTTATCTAACTTCCCTTCAATATCATTCCGTTAAATTCCGTGAGCGCCTTATGCGTTCCGCTTCTACCATGCCTAACCTTACCAGAAACCTTTCAAATTGCAAACAACAAAGGGACCGGAAGATAACTTCCAGTCCCTTGGCATTGCTGCTTATTCTTCAGAATGGTCATGTGGCTCAGCCGTAGACTGTGAATTCTCTGCATCGTGATCAGCACTCTGATCAGATACACTGGTTTCATCAGTCTCGCTGTTCGACGCACTTGAATCGGCCGACGTCGAGGCCAGCTTAGCTTCCGTAGAAGCATGGCGAGCCGCTTCACGGCGTTCCAATTCACGCTTAGACTCTTCAAACGTGGCAGCTTTTTCACTTGGAAATTCATTGTTATCGTTAGTTTCCGGCATCTTCCCCGTATTAAACAAACTGAGAATCTGCTTTTCATCCAACGTTTCGTACTTCAGCAGGGCTTCCGCAATAATCTTGTGTTCCGCCTTATGCTCTTCCAAAATCTTCCGTGCCGTATCATGCGCTTCATTAATGATGCGCCGAACTTCACTGTCGATTAAGTTGGACGTGTGTTCAGAGTAGGCAGGTTGGTTGTAGTAACCGGCACCAGCGAATGGTTGGCCACCAGAACTCTCCAACGCCACCGTTCCGACCGCGTCGCTCATCCCGTACTGGGTAACCATGGCCCGCGCAATCTGCGTGGCTTGCTCAAAGTCATTGGAGGCTCCGGAGGATTCAGAATGGAAAATCAATTCTTCGGCCGTCCGACCACCCATTAACCCGGCAATCTGTTCCATGGCATCCTTCTTGGACATCAGCATCTGGTCTTCCCGTGGCAACATGATGGCGTATCCGCCGGCACGTCCACGAGGGACGATGGTTACCTTGTGAACCACCCGTGCGTCGTTCAGAACTAACCCCACAATGGTGTGCCCAGCTTCGTGGTACGCCACCGTCTTGCGTTCTTCCGGACTCACGACCCGGTCCTTCTTGGCTGGCCCCGCAATGACCCGGTCTTCCGCTTCGTCTAAGTCGGAAGCATCGACCTGCGTCTTATTCCGCCGGGCTGCCAATAAGGCCGCTTCGTTCAACAGGTTTTCCAAGTCAGCCCCGACAAAACCAGGGGTCTGCTTGGCAATTTCCTTCAGATCAACATCGTTAGCCAACGGCTTGTTCTTGGCGTGAACCTTCAAAATCGCTTCACGACCCTTAACGTCCGGACGACCCACTAAGATCTTCCGGTCAAACCGTCCTGGCCGTAACAGCGCTGGGTCCAAAACATCGGAACGGTTCGTCGCGGCCATGACAATGACCCCTTCACTTCCCGTGAACCCGTCCATTTCAACCAGTAATTGGTTCAAGGTTTGTTCCCGTTCATCGTGGCCACCGCCCATGCCGGCACCCCGTTGACGACCAACCGCATCAATTTCATCAATAAAGATGATGGATGGTGCGGCCTTCTTGGCCTGCTCAAACAGATCCCGGACACGGCTGGCCCCGACACCAACGAACATTTCCACGAAGTCTGAACCAGAGATCGAGAAGAAAGGAACGCCAGCTTCACCGGCAACCGCCTTCGCTAACAACGTTTTACCAGTACCAGGAGGACCCTCTAGTAAGACCCCAGACGGGATCCGGGCACCTAATGATACAAATTTACGTGGATTCTTCAAGAACTCGACCACTTCGACCAGTTCCTGCTTTTCCTCTTCCTCACCAGCAACGTCTGAGAACCGTATTTTGTTCTCTTTGCTGTCCGCTGGCTTGGCTTTGCTCTTCCCAAAGTTCATGACTCGGCCATTGCCGCCGCCTTGGCCGGCTTGACCCATCATCATGTAGAAGAAGAAGAAGAAAATCACGAGTGGTGCGACGTAAACCAAGAGGTTAATCCAGAACCCGCTTGACTCTTCCGCTTTAGTGTTCATTTTGACATTGTGCTGCTTAGCGGTCTTGTCAATCTCAGAAACCGTCGAGTTATTAGTCAAGACTTGCGTCGTAAAGCCAGTCACAGCGGTGCTTTGACTGCCACCTAGACTGAACCCGGTGTTCGTGGTCCGCTTTTGCGCGTTCCGGTACTCACCGGTAATCTTGTAAACGCCCCCCGAAGGTTGAATGGAGAAGTTCTTAATCTTATTCGCATTCAGATCTTTGACGAACTGACTCGATTGGATTTCTTGGGATTGTGAGCTGGTGTTGTTCCCGTTGAACAGGTAAACCACACCGATGATCAACAAGAAGATCACAATGTAAAACAGGCTATTGCGGAATAGTCCGTTTCGTCGATTATTCATGTCGTGCCTCCTTACCTCACAGTTCCCAACCTGACACACAGATAGGAACGAAAATTAGAGCTTATGCCCTTTAACTAAATTAGATGTTATCACAATTGACTATCGTTGACTAATTATTTATCCGAATAGACTTCCGGCTTCAAAACCCCGACGTAAGGCAGGTTCCGATATTTCTCTTCGTAGTCCAGCCCATAGCCCACCACGAATTCGCTAGGGACGTTAAACCCAACGTAATCCGCCTTGGCTTCAACCACGCGGCCACTAGGCTTGTCCATCAACGTGCAGACCTTAATGGACTTCGCCTTCCGGTCGCGTAACAGGTCCTCAAGGTACTTCAGCGTCCGCCCGGTATCGATAATGTCTTCAACTAACAAAACATCACGCCCCGCAACGTCCGTATCCAGATCCTTCAGCAAGGTAATTGTTCCGGAAGAGGAAGTCCCCCCATGGTAACTGGAGATATCAATAAAGTCGATTTCAGCATAGATATCCATGTCCCGGATCACGTCGGTCATGAACAGGATGGCCCCTTTCAGGACACAAATGATCAATGGCGTCTTATCACGATAATCCTCCGTCAGTTGTGACCCCAGTCGTTTGCAGACCGCGGCGATGTCTTCTTCGCTGTATAGGACCTTTTCAATATCGTTGTTCATCTTTTTCCCCTTTCACCGATTCCGGTTGGTATCCAATATGATAAGTTGTTGTCTGTTGCCGGTGCGGCCAGACCGCCCATTTCACACCCAGCGCCGCCAGGACCTCGCCCTGAGCGGTTACCAGGACTGGAACTTGCGTCCGTTGCGTCTGCGGCACCTTCGCGTTAATCAGCGCTCGCCGTACCGATTGATGATGTCCGTCCGCCAACCGCAACCGGTCCGTTGTTCGCCACGGCCGAACCATCAAGGGCAATTGACTTGCGCTCAAGCTAAGGGTTCGGTGGGGCGAATCGTGATTGGGGGCTGACTGAAAGACGCCAAGCAGATAGCCGTTACCGACCGTCTGCCATTGGTTCAATACTACCATAAAACTAATTTGTTCCGGTGGATTTTTCACGAATTTTTGCGGTTGCCAGAACAGAAACATCCGGTAACGCTTTTCTAGAATCCATCCGTTACTAAAAACGATTTGCCCCGTGGGGCGCTGAACGTGCCGCAAGAGTTTAAGGGCTTGGTCTAAATGACTAGGGGCCGTCGACAGCTGGGGCGCCGTCTGCTTGATCAAGCGGCCCAACAACAGCCGTTGTTCAGCTAACGGTCGCTCTAAGAGTGGCGCGACTTGTCCCGTGACCGGGTGGCGATTCGTGATGATGGTCGCCAACGTCTGATCCAAAGAGCGATCCGCCACGGCCAAGACCGCGGCTAGTTGAGCGCCGTAGTCCTGTAAGTGGGCGACCACCTGGGGGTTCTCTGCCGTCAGTACCGGCAGTACCCGATGCCGGATGCGGTTCCGGCTCGCTGTCAGGTCCTGATTGGTCGCATCTTCGTACCACGGCACCTGGTGCTGCTGCGCGTATTGGCGGAGCTGCGCCTTGGTGAAGGGCAGTAACGGGTGTCGGACCTCCCCGGTACCCAACGGCCGACTCGCCGCCATCCCGGTTAGCTGGGCAAGGTTGCCGCCCCGCAGAAGTTTGAGGAGAATGGTCTCGGCCTGCTCGTCAGCTTGGTGGGCCGTTGCGACCCAGGTGGCCGCTTGCGTCGTCAGGGCGGTCGCAAAGAACCGGTAGCGAAAAGCCCGGGCGGCCGCTTCGATCCCCGTTTGTGGATGCTGGGCAACGGGCCAATGGCGGACTAGCACCGGCAAGCCCCGATCCGCACACCATTGCCGGAGGAACGCCTCCTCCGTTCGACTCTGGTCCCGTAACTCGTGGTTCACGTGGACCACCGTCAACGGCCCCCGTTCAGCGGCCGGCAAGGTTCGCAACAGGGCTAGGAGCACCATTGAATCCACCCCGGTCGAGACCGCGACTAATCCCGGTTGGGGGTGGTGGTCCCACCCCTGGGCGTGCCAATTCTGTCGAAATGCCGTTTCTAGAGACACCGGCCATCCCCCCTTTAGGTAAATAAAAAGGGCCGCAACTCGTGCGGTCCCTTTCTGATTTCAGTATCCGTACAGGAGACTAGCTCCGCCGACCGCCACGGCCGCCACGCTTGCCTTCCGTATTCCGCTTGATCGTCGTAAGACGCTCTTCGCTTTGCTTCAAGAAGCCGGACATCATGTCGTCAAAGTTCTCCTTGTGGTTCGAGTGATGACTTGCGAAACGTCCGTTCGCTGAAGAATGGTGTGACCGCGGACCGTTATTCTCAAAACGCCGGCCGCCATGCCCGTGGTCCCCGCCATTATTATGGAAGTTTCCCCGGTGGTCATTGCCGCCCCGGTGGTCGCCGTGTTCACGCCGATCGCCAGTGTGGGGCCGATGACTGTGCTCAGAAGCCGGATGATCCGTCGCCTTTCGAATCGACAACCCAATCTTACCGTCATTTCCAACGGTCAATACCTTGACCGTTACCTCGTCCCCAACGGATAACACGTCGTGAATGTCCTTCACGTACCCGTCAGAGATTTCACTAATGTGGACCAACCCGGTCTTGTGGTCACCTAAATCAACAAATGCGCCAAAGTTCGTAATTCCAGAGACCTTTCCGGAAACTTTAGCTCCAACCTCGATTGCCATAAACAAGAAGTTCCTCCTTAAAATAAGTGCTTTCAGTATAACACAATTTCTCCCAATGCCACACGCCAAAACTTGAAAAGACTTGTCCCAAGTTCGCCCCTGCATCGCGACCGAATCAGTTTGGGGACGTTCGGGAACGTTCTGGGTCAATTCTAACCCCTTGCCGCCCATAAAAAAAGCCCGCGACTCCCTAGGGAATCCCGAGCTCACGTCTACTTCGCCGTGACATCATTTGCGTGATCTCCCGGTAAACTATAGATGGTTTCATTAGACTTCGAATAATAGTACTTCGACCGAATCAACTGACCCAAATAGTCTTGGTCATTCAGCTGCTTCACCTGGGCCTTCAAATCGGCATTGGTGTGCTTGGCCTTGGCTAACTGCCGCTGACTGGTCACGACCTGCTGATCGACCTTATGGCGACTCGCGTTGGTTCGTACCAACTGGACCCCCAGGATTAAGATGAAGAAGGCAAAGCACGCGATGATCCGCAACGCCCGTTTGGCCCGTCGCCGACTCATCCAGTTACGCCGGTGCTTGGCCGCGGCATGTTGCCGGTCCAGCAATCGCGTGTAATCGTTTTCTAAGCGTTCAACTTTTGCCGTATGCGGTTGTTTGGTTGCCATGTTCTCCACCCCACTAGAGTTGACCAGATTTATTAACTTGAGTATAGCAAGTTCCCGTTGGCCCGTCTAGCGCGTTCAGCAGAATGTAAACCATTCGTTACAATTATTCGTTTGCGGATTGCCGAAAGTCTTGGGCGTATTCCTCTTTTACGATGGTGTACATCCGTTCGGCGTCTTCCTTCTTGGTGGTCTCCAACAACTCGTTAACTTTGACGGTTAACGTTTTATTCCCAAACTTAATCACTAATTCGTCGTTCGTGGCGACGTTGCTGGACGACTTAGCCACCTTATCGTTGATCAGGATTCGTCCCTTATCCGCGATTTCCTTAGCGACCGACCGCCGTTTGATGATTCGTGAAACTTTTAAGAATTTATCTAAACGCATCTTATTTACCTCCGTGTAACCGTAATTTTTGCCAAAAACGTAAGAGTCGATCCGCGTGCGGCAACGTTAGCCATTCACGAACCGTCAATAACCGACTCCCCAAAGCCGTTGTCAGGAACAGGATCACACCCACCGGAATCGTCAGCATCACTATCCCACCGGCGGCGCCTCGTCCCACCATCAAGCCGGGCCACCAGGCCGCAAGCCCGTGCAACAGGAGTTGTAAACCAACCACCATCAAGGCGACACAGCCCAATAGCTTGCCTAGAAACGGAAGGGTCCAGATACCTGAACGCAAGCCCACCGGTGACCCGTACCAGATCACGCCAGCCATGACCAGTAGGCTACCGACCGTGACCCAGCTCGCACCCAGACCACCCCAGTGCAGCACTGCCCAGTGGTTAACTAGCCCCTTGACGACCAGTCCACTGCCCAAGGCCACCACCGTCAAGCGGTACTGGTCTTGGCTTTGCAGGACACTATTATAAGTTTGAATCAACGTCGCCAATACGATGCTCAACATGTACACGGCTAACATCGTTGTTCCCTGCTGATTTCCAAACAATAAGTGATTGATCCAGGGCATCAAAGTCATGAGTCCCGCCGCTGCGGCCGACGCAATCACTAGGGCAATCCGCATCATGGTGGTGGTCAGGCGTTTGAACTCCCGTTGCCGCCCCCGCTGCTGGGCGGCCGTTAATGCCGGCAGCAACGAGGTCGCAAAGGCCACCGCCACCACTAGACCCAACTGAACCAATGGCTGGCCGCGGTCGTAGACCCCCTTGAGATCCTTCGCCGCTAGGTCACTCAGCCCCCCAGCGACCAACCCGTTCTTCACGGTAAAGGAGTCGATGAGTTGTAACAGGACCATCATTGCCGTTAAGAGGCACAGCGTCCCGCCCTCAACCAACAGTCGCCGACCGATGCGTGGGACCCGAGCCACCCGGGGTTCCCGCGGTCGGCGCCACCGCGGCAAGACCAGCCACGCTGCGACCGCCGCTAAGGCCCCGCTACTCATGGCCCAGGTGCCCATCCGGTAGACCGACCACTGCTGAACTGTGGCCCAGCTGGCCACCAGTAGAATCACGGCGACCCGGACAATCTGTTCGACCACCTGTGACCGGGCCGTCGGCAACATCTCAAAGCGTCCCTGGTGGTAACCGCGTGTTACGGACAGGTCAGGCATCAACAGGAACATCCAGGCCACCGTTCGGATCAGCGGCGTCAACTGGCCATCCCCCATCCCCCGGGCAATCCAGGGGGCGCCGACCGTCAAACCCACAAATAGGCTGCCGGCCAACCCCCAGGTCCACCGGTAGACTTGCCGCGCAACTTGTTGCTGAGTGGGCAGGTCAGGCGCATCCGCCACCAACTGAGAAATGAACACCGGTAACCCGCTTAACGCGAAGGTCATCCCAATCCCGTAAAGCGGATAGACCTGCTGGTACACGTAAAAACCGGTGTTGCCCACCAGGTTCTGGAACGGAACCCGGTAGACGGCGCTCAGTAGTTTAGCGATAAACGCCGCGAGCGATAGGATCAACGCTCCCCGTAACGTGGTCTTCGCGTTGTGGTGTTCCATGGGTTCCCCCTCCTTCAAGTCTGATTAAGCCAATAAGTCCTTAGCTTAGCACAGGACGGGGCCCCAGCTTTTAATTTCTATGATTCTTAAGAAACTCTTGTCTGGTCTCCCAGGCACTAATCCGCCTGATCCGCGGCCTGTTCTGCTTGCGGAGCCGTGGTCTGCACCACGATATCCCGCAAGGCCGTCATGAAGTGGTAAACCTGGGGCAACCAATCATCCACCTGCATATTCGGTTGAATGACCAGCTTAATGTGTAGCCGATCCCCGTTGACCGTCACGGTCGCTTTAAGCTTCGTGGCCGCCAAGGCTTTGAAGACGTCTTCGCCGCCCAGGATGTCGGTGCCCTTCTTGGAGACCGTCACGAAGACGTCCCCGTTGACCCGCCGAATCTTATCGACTAAGGCCAAGTCCGCCGCCAACTTCAACTGGCCAATGGTCAAGAGTTGCCCCACCGGCTTCGGGTATTCCCCGAACCGGTCGATCAGGTCCGCTTGAATCTCGGAGACCTCGTCGTCGCTTTCCAGCTGGCGAATGCGCTTGTACATCTCGATCTTCTGTTGCTCATCTTCAATGTAATCGCTAGGAAGGTAAGCTTCCACACCCAACTCGACCGTGGTATCGGTCTTGGGTTGGACCTGCTTGCCCCGCTTCTTGGCCACTGCATCGCTGAGCATCTGGGTGTAGAGGTCATACCCCACGGAATTAATGAACCCGTGTTGTTGCTTTCCCAACAGGTTCCCCGCACCCCGAATAGACAGGTCCCGCATGGCAATCTTGAAGCCCGAACCCAGTTCCGTAAAGTCCTTGATGGCTTCCAACCGCTTCTCACTGACTTCCGTCAACACCTTATTGGGCTGATAGGTAAAGTAAGCGTAAGCCACCCGGTTGCTCCGCCCGATGCGTCCCCGCAACTGGTAGAGTTGCGAGAGGCCCATTCGGTCGGCATTTTCAACAAACAGGGTGTTGGCATTCGGAATATCGATTCCCGTTTCAATAATCGTCGTGGTCACCAGCACGTCGTACTCGCCCCGCAGGAAGTCGAAGAGGACCCCTTCGAGTTGCGTTTCCGTCATCTGACCATGGATGTAGCCAATCTGCGCTTCGGGGACCAGCGCCTGCAACTGACTCACGGTCTTCTCGATGTCGTCGACTCGATTATGCAGGTAGAAGACCTGGCCACCCCGTTGCATCTCGCGCCGGATGCCGTCTTGAATCGCCCCGGCATTCTGTTCCATCACGTAGGTCTGAATCGGGAAACGGTTAGCTGGCGGCGTTTCGATGACCGACAAGTCCCGCACACCCAGCATGGACATATGCAGGGTCCGCGGAATCGGCGTCGCAGTCAACGTCAGTACATCCACGTTGGCCTTCAGTTGCTTCAGGCGTTCCTTATGCTTAACACCGAACCGTTGCTCTTCATCGACTAGGACCAGGCCTAAGTTTTTGAACTTCACGTCCTTCGACAATAGGCGGTGCGTCCCGACCACGATATCCAACTGACCACTCTCCAGGTCCTTAATGGACTGGTGGATCTGCTTGGTGGTTCGGAAGCGGGAGAACATCTCAATATTGACCGGATAGCCTTCGAAACGGTTGACCATGGTGTCATAGTGTTGTTGCGCTAGGATCGTGGTGGGCACCAGAAAGGCAACCTGCTTACCCGCTTCAACGGCCTTAAACGCCGCCCGCAACGCCACTTCGGTCTTACCGTACCCCACGTCACCGACTAACAAGCGGTCCATCGGCCGGGGCTTTTCCATATCGTGCTTAACTTCGTTGATCGATCGCAGCTGATCCGGCGTCTCGGGATAGGGGAAACTGTTGTCAAAGTCAGTCTGGAGACTATCGTCAACGGGAAAGGCGTACCCCTTCTCCGCCGCCCGCTTCGCATACAGGTCGACCAGCTCGTCGGCGATGTCTTCAATCTTGGCCGCGACTTTCTTCTTGGTCTTGGCCCACTCGGAGCCCCCCAGCTTGTTGATCCGCGGCTTCTTATCTTCCGAGGAGACGTACTTTTGAATCAGATTCAATTGGGTGACCGGGATAAATAACTGCGCGTTATCCTGGTAGTCGATGGTCATGTAGTCCTGGTGGACCCCATCGACCGTCAGCGTCTGCATCCCGATGAACTTCCCAATCCCGTGGTTCACGTGGACCACGTAATCACCGGGCTTGAGGTCCGTGTAACTCTTCAACCGCTCGGCATTGGCCATGCTTTGTCGCCGTGGGCGCTTCTTGGTCACCTTCTGGAACATCTCGGCTTCCGTGATGACCACCAGGTTCGCTTCTGGTAATTCAAAACCAGTCTGCAACCGTTCAGGAACTAACTGGGTCACTCCCGGTTGGAGGTTCTCCCGCTTAGTCAAGACGGCCTGGATTTCAAAGTCGTCGAGCGTTTTTTCCGTCTTCTCCAGCCGCTCTTCGTCTTGAACCAGCAAGACCACGGCCTGCTTTTGCTTATGCCAGCGGTCGATTTCCGTCTTCATCACCGGCAACTGGCTGAAGAACTGCTGCATCGCCCGCGTCGTGACGTTGGTCACCGCCACGAACCGCAAACTGCCCATCCCCTTCTGGAACAAAGAGAGCATGATCTGCGCGTGGGGGTCATCTCTAACGATGGGGCGTAACTCACCACCGAACGTCTGATGGGCGAAGATCTGGTGGTGGGCCAATTTATCCGTGGCCCAGTTCGCTTCGTCTTCTAACAGCTGCCGTTCGCCGTCTTGCAACCGGGCGTAATCGCCAAACATCGCGATACCGTCTTGAGGCAGGTAATCGAGAATCTGGTGATGGTCCGGGAAAAGGTAGTCCGCAAACTCCATCAGTTGCGGATCGACCGACCCTTTGCGCAAGCCATCAATCAAGGGTTGAATCTGTCCGGTCAACGTCCCGGCATCCTTAGGCGCCAACGTCGCCGTCTGCGTCTTTAATTCAGCAGTCAACGCATCCGCCCCCGCCTGCCGTTCAGCGGCGTTCAGGATGAAATCCGTGGCGGGCAAGACTTCGACCGACTCAATGTTTTCAATACTCCGCTGGGTCGCCGGGTCAAAGTACCGCAGGGAATCAACTTCGGTATCGAAGAAGTCCAAACGCACGGGATAATCCGCTGCGAGCGGGTAAATGTCCACGATGGACCCGCGAACGGCAAAATCCCCGGGGCCTGCGACCAGCTTTTGATGGGTGTACCCCATCGCAAACAGGCGTTTTTGCAGATCCTCGAGGTCGTAATCGCCGCCTACCTTCACGGTAAAGCGGGCTTGGGCAAAATTATCGGGGGCGGGTAAGAACCGCCGTAAGCCCGATAGTGCGGTCACCACCACCACGGGCCGGTCGCTTTGAAGCGCCCGGAGCGCGTTGATGCGATCCGCCCGGTATTCGGGAGAACTGGTCGCCACTTCCGCAGCTAGCAGCTCCTCGACCGGAAATTCAAAGAGTTCGTCTTCAGTTAAAAGGTTCGCCAAGTCATCGACCAGTTGACCTGCGTGGTAGAGGGTGTCCGTCACGTAGATCAACGAGTGTTGCCGGTCGTGCAAGAGGCTCGCAATCAAGAGTGTTTCGGCCGAACCGTTAAGCCCGGTGACCAATTGCCGTTGCCCCGGAGCCGTCGACTGACGAATCGTTGTGTATTGCGGTGTTTGGGTTAAAAATCCTTCTAAATTCAAACGATAACTTCCTATTCTTAAGAATGCTGAGCTGGTCTCCACGGCACATGGCAACCGCCTAAGGCCACCCTTCGCCGACTTGTCGGCTTAATTATACCGATTCATGAGTTGCGGAAATTCTGTTCCGGCGACCCAGTCATCCAACGCCGCTACCGCGTGGTCACTGGCTTGATTGAACAATGGTTGTTGCTCGGCCGTGAACCGGCCTAAGACGTAATCGACCACCGTGTGCTGTTGCGGGTGGGCAATTCCGACCCGAATTCGGGCGAAGTCTTGGCTACCTACGTGGGCAATGATGCTCTTGATGCCGTTATGGCCCCCCGCAGAACCGTGGTCCCGTAACCGAATCCGGCCTAGTGGCAAGTCCATATCGTCGTGGACCACAATCACGTCGTCCAAATCAATCTTGAAATAGTCCATTAAGGGGTGGACGGCCCGCCCGGACTCGTTCATGAAGGTCGTGGGTTTAACCACTAAGACTTTTTCGCCATTGACCATTCCCGTTCCGAACCGGGCGTCGAACTTCCGCGTATCCAGGGTTAACTGGTGGGCTTGTGCAAAGGCATCCACGACCATGAATCCCGTGTTGTGCCGCGTCCCGTTATACTGCGGACCGATATTTCCTAAACCAACAATCATCTTCATAATTTTTTAATAGGCTCCCTTAAAGCAGGTTATTTTTGACAGAGCGACAAAATAGCTGGACGGATAAACTTCCCGTTCAGCTGGCTACCAGAGCCGACATTCTATGACTGAGTCAACTGCGAATAGTATAGCATAGTCCCCCGCACACGTCATGATTGGCCTCCCTACCCGGCCGGCGATATTGATAAACAATTTTTCTCCGAGATATAAGTTTTGTTTATGACGACTAAGACGCTTACATGGTATACTAACGCATAGGTATTCAACGTATGCCTAGATGTCCATACACTAATTTAGGAGATGAAGAATTTGACTACTAAGAATCATCAAAAAGTTATTCTGGTTGGTGACGGTGCCGTTGGGTCCGCATTTGCCTACTCAATGGTCAACCAAGGGTTAGCTGAAGAATTCGGAATTATTGATGTTGTTAAGGAACGGACCGAAGGGGACGCACTGGACCTGGAAGATGCCCAAGTCTTCACGGCACCTAAGAACATCTACTCTGCTGATTACGCCGACTGCAAGGACGCCGATGTCGTGGTTATCACGGCCGGCGCCGCACAAAAGCCTGGCGAAACTCGGTTGGACCTGGTCAACAAGAACTTGAAGATCTTCTCCATGATCATCAAGCCAATCGTTGATTCTGGTTTCGATGGCATCTTCGTCATCGCAGCCAACCCAGTGGATATCTTGACTTACGCAACCTGGAAGTTCTCCGGCTTCCCTAAGGAAAAGGTGATTGGTTCCGGAACTTCTCTGGACACCTCCCGGTTACGCGTTGCGTTAGCTAAGAAGTTCAACGTCGACCCACGGAACGTGGATGCCTACATCATGGGTGAACACGGTGATTCCGAATTCGCGGCCTTCGACGAAGCTACGATTGGTGGTAAGCCATTGAAGAGCATCGCCAAGGAACACGGCGTTTCCGACGACGACCTGGCCACGATCGAAGACCAGACGCGGAAGAAAGCTTACGAGATCATCAACCGTAAGGGCGCAACCTACTACGGTATCGCGACTTGCCTGATGCGCATCACCAAGGCCATCTTACGCGACGAAAACGCCGTCTTACCAGTCGGCGCTGCCCTGGACGGCGAATATGGCCTGAACGACATCTTTATCGGGACGCCAGCCATCATCAACGCCAACGGGTTAGCTGGTGTGATCGAAGTGCCACTGTCCGCTAAAGAACAAGACGCCATGGCTAAGTCTGCGGAAACCTTAAAGAAGGTTACGCAAGACGGCTTGGCTGCCTTGGACAACTAAATTTTAATTTGACTTCATCAAAAGACCGGGCCAGTTGCCCGGCCTTTTTTATACGGTTTTTAGCATCACAAATTCGGCAAACACCCCTTGTTTTTACCAAGCTGACTGTTATCATTAATAAGTGGAATTTATTAACTCGCCGTTAATTTTACGAGTTGACTAATCCTCCCCCACGAGCACCATCGGGGGTAAACGATCCCGTTATCCGGGGAAAAACGCTCAGTTAGCACGGTGCAATCTTAGTCGGTAACTGACGGCTAAGTTGCATTTGCATTGTGATTTAAGGCTTTTTGAAGTAATCTGAGGGTAAGATAATCACGGATCGTTAAACTGGCGACTTTTGAGCCACCGGTACTATTCTTAGGGAGGCTACACCATGCAAAAACGCAAAGCACTCGTCATTGGAGTCGTAACCGCCTGCGTAGCGGTTGGCGCTCTATATGTCAGTCAAGCCATGCACTATTCCCGCGCTAAAGTGTTCTTCAACGACACCCAAATCGCGGGCGTTAACGTCGGGGGCAATACCGCTCAGGAGGCGGCCACTAAGCTCAAGTCGGCGATGCACCAACTAACCTTAAAGGATGGCAAGCAAACGGTCAGCACCTTCAAACCGCAAGAAGCCAACCTGAAGATCACTTCTGTCACGGCCTTACAGCAACTGATCAATCAGCAAAATGCCTGGAGCTGGCCCGCTCACCTGACTTCTGCCACGGCAGATACCCTGAAGTTGGACACCAGCAGTAAGAACCAAAAGAGCGTCCAACAACTGGCCACCCAGATCACCACTAAGGCCAACCGGACCCGAACGGCCCCAACGGACGCCACGTTCACTTACCAGGACGGCCAGTACCGGGCAACTAAGGAAAAGACGGGGAACCAACTGGACGCTACCAAGGTCGCAGCGTCCATCACCCGGGCCTTAGATAAGGGTCAGTCCACGGTCAACGTCGCGGGGGATTACGTTCAACCCCAAGTGACCGTCAAGAGTACGGCCTTTAAGACGGCCCTAGCCAAGGCCCAACAAATCACCAAACAAAAATACGTCTACAAACTGGGCAAGCACACCCTAACGATTCCGGCCGAAACCTTAGCCAGCTGGATCACCTTGAAGGACGGCCAAGTGGCAACTAACCAAAGCAAGGTCAAAAGTTACCTGACCAAGTTAAGTCACCAGTACGGCACCGTCTATAAGACCCGGTCCTTCAAGTCCACCAAGCGGGACACCGTCAAAGTGCCAGCTGGGCTCTATGGCTGGAGTATCAACGTCAAGTCCGAAGCCCCTAAACTCGATCAACTGGTCGCTAAGGGCCAAGGCATGACGCGGACTCCCGTTATCCAAGGGTCCGGATACCACAAGGACGGCACCGACATCGGGAACTCCTACGTGGAAGTCGACAAGACCAACCAACACATGTGGGTCTACAAGAACGGCAAGTTGGTGGTCTCGACGGACGTGGTCACGGGGTTACCAACCACCGCGCATCACACGCCGTCTGGTGTCTGGGTCATCTGGAGTAAGCAACGGAACACGACCCTGCGGGGCAAGAACGACAACGGCTCCAGCTACGCCTCTAAGGTCAAGTACTGGATGCCCGTTGACGACACCGGTGTGGGCATTCACGATTCACCATGGCAACCGCAATACGGGGGCACCTGGTACGTGAAGCACGGCTCCCACGGGTGTGTCAACACGCCGCCTTCCAAGATTGCGTCCGTCTACGCCAACGTGAAGGTCGGAACCCCCGTCTTGGTTTTCTAATGATTCTTTAAAAATAACCCACCGATTATTCAGTTGATTGAATAATCGGTGGGTTTTACTTAACCGTCTATTTAATGGCCACGCCAATCGCCAATAGGACGATAATGGCAATGAATCCCGCTAGGGTCCAATACAGCCACTTCTTGGTAATGATCCGGTCATCATCGTGCGAGTCCTTATTCACCTTGCCACCCTCCTCTGCTCTAGATGTTATTCTCATTTTACCATTAAATTCTGGAAAAGATGCTACCGAATATGCAGGGAGTATGGTATGATGAGAAGAGATTATGAGAAGTTTCTAATTTTAGGAGGTCATCTGCTATGCTGCTTAAATCCCTAGTGAAACCGAAAGAACGGTTAGTGACGGTTCGCGAGGATGTCACCTTGGAGCAAGCCTTAAAAGTGCTTGAAGACTCTGGTTACCGGTGTGTGCCAATTCTAGACGAAACGGGCCAAATCTTCCGGGGAAACATCTACAAGATGCACATCTATCGTCATAAATCGCGGGGCGGCGATATGCAGCTCCCGGTTACTTCCCTCTTAAAGAACGCCACCAAGTTCATTTCCGTGAACGCCGCCTTCTTTAACGTCTTCTTCTCAATCAAGGATCTTCCGTACATCGCCGTCTTGGACGACAAGAACGCTTTCTACGGCATCTTGACGCATACCCGGCTGATGGACATGCTGTCCCAATCTTGGAACGTCAACATCGGCAGTTACGTATTGACCGTCGTTTCCGCCGGTGAACGGGGTGACTTGGCCGGGATGGCTAAGGTCATCACCAAGTACACCTCGATTGCCAGTGTGATCAGCCTGGACGCCCAAGAAGGTGAACTGGTTCACCGAACCATGTTTACGCTCCCTGCAGAAGTGGACCAAGAGAAGCTTGACCGGATCGTCCACGCCCTGGAACGTAAGGAATTCCACGTTCCAGAAATTGAAGACCTTCGTCACGAAAGCTAAGTCGACTGACAGACAGTCTTCAGCCACCACGAACCGTGTTACTTAAAAAAGCAGCTTACCCCCATTCTTCACCGTGGGGGTAAGCTGCTTTTGAGTTTTCAGTCATCTCATCGCTCCCGTCCGTGCCGGGACGGAATCGACCAGAAAAAGCGCACCCGAAACTACGTGCGCGCTGGTCTTGAAGTGCTATGTACTCTTGCGGGTCTTTTCTTTCGCGACCGATCCACCAGGCCAATGCTGGTCGCCAAAGCGGCGTCCACCTGGGCCATCGTCTTGACATCTAAATGTGTCACCTGGTCTTTTAACCGTTGCTTGTCAATCGTTCGAATCTGTTCAAGCAAAATGACGGAATCCCGCTCAATTCCGGTATGAGCGGCCGAAATGCCGACATGCGTCGGCATTTTAGGCTTCTCAATCCGGGCGGTGATTGCCGCCACGATAACGGTCGGACTATAGTGGTTCCCCACGTTGTTTTGAATAATCAACACGGGGCGCATCCCACCCTGTTCCGAACCAACGACCGGTGATAGATCGGCAAAGAAAACGTCCCCGCGCTTAACCTCAACACGGGCCATAGGCCGCCATCCCCTATCTTCTGGATTTTTTTATCAGTGCTACTTGTTGCCGTCGAAATTGTGTTAAGTGGCGTTCGGCCTCTTCCTCACACGGGGTAAAGACCCGAACAATCTCCCGATTAATCGGTGCCATCGCCTGGTAACCGTGAATCAATGCTAATTGGTCGGCTTGCTCAGTCGGGACGGTGATTAACGCTTGGCGCTGAATCGCCCGTGAAATTTTAACGCGAATCCGAGCATGCATCGTTGGTCGTGTCGGCATCATGGTAACCCTCCTAATTGGTCACTAAACTTCTCCAATATAGTTTACCACGAAAGCTTCACCCATGATACGGGAAACCTAGTAAATTAATTGATGTAGTGCCGCGGTAGGCGATCGGTAAAGCCGCAAGCCAGCTCATAATGAATGGTCCCGCAGTAATCTGCCAAGTCTTGGAGGCCAATGGTCTGGTCACCATCGCGTCCGACTAACGTGACCTTGGTACCCCGTTGGTAAGCCTGCGGTAAGCGAATCATCATCTGGTCCATGCAGACCCGGCCGATAATCTCGCAGAACTGACCAGCGACCAAGACGTGGAAGCCTTGAAGGCGCCGTTCGTAGCCATCGGCGTACCCAATCGGAACCGTACCGACCCACTCGTCTTGTTGCGCCGTGTAGGTCGCCCCGTAACTCACGGATTCTCCAGCGTGTAACTGCTTGGTGTACACCAGTTCACTGGTCAGACTCATGGCTGGCTCCAGCGGATACGGCGTCTGCGGAATGGCTTCACCGGACGGATTCAGCCCGTAACCCGCAACGCCGAACCGCACCAGGTTGTCGTTGCAGGCATCGTGCCAAAGACTGGTGGCCGAGTTCGAGACGTGAACGTAGCGGGGACGGTGCGGTAAGGTGTCGACTAGCGCGTGCCACTTCGCGACCTGGCCCTTGAAGTAACGGTCGTCCGGATCATCGGCCGTGGAGAAATGGGTGAAGATCCCCTCAAAAATGAATTCCGTTGAATGGGTGGTCATGAAATCCGTTGCGGTCTTCAAGGCGTCCGGCGTTCTAAAGCCAATCCGTCCCATCCCGGTATCCAGGCCTAGGTGCACCCGTAACGGTGCTTTCGTTGGCGCCAAGGCCAGGTACTTTGCCGCTTCGGCTAGCCAATCCGTTGCCGCGACCGTCGCGGAGATCTTCTGGGCCGCCATCAACGGTGCATCCTGCGGTCGAGTGACCCCCAGGATCAAGATGGGATCATTAAAGCCCGCTGCCCGCAGTTCCAGCGCTTCATCTAAAATCGCCACACAAAAGCCACTGGCCCCGGCTTCCTTGGCTACGCGGGCAACTTGTGCCGCCCCGTGACCGTAACCATTGGCTTTGACCACCATGAATAAGTCACACCCGGCCTTTAACCGTCTAACTTCTGCTTGAATATTATGCCGCAACGCCTGACGATCAATCACCAGCTGCGTGGGCCGATGTACCCCAACTACCATGACTATTGCCCTCTTTCTAAAATAACTTGCGTCATCACCACAGTCGCGGTATGTGATATCGAGACGTGCGCGATGCCCCTAAACGGCTGACGTCTAACTTCGGGGCGACCAGCAGCGTTGTCACGAACTTCTAGGTCTTGAAACCCGAAGGCCTTACCAATCCCGGTGCCCAAGGCTTTCCCGTACGACTCCTTCACCGACCACCGGCCCGCTAGAAACTCCACGGCCCGCTGGCCACTCAAGCGTTGATAATCACTGAGTTCCCCTGGTGTTAGGACCCGCGTTAGAAACGCCGGATAATCGCTCACCACTTGCTGGACCCGTGCTAAATCCGTAATATCGATTCCAGTTCCGTAGATCACGGTGTCACCCCCTTAAACGTCTAAGCCTTATTCTAGCACAGCCAAGTCATGTTGGGGGTGACGTATCCCCGGTTAACGCAAATCGTTACCAAAACACTAGTAATCCCGTCTCAGTCCCGTCATTGAGTGCCCCACCGGGACCTCCGCCAGACCAGCCTTACCTTCATCAATTAGAAATAAGGTATGCTTTCGATAATTAAATGTTAGCATAATTAATTTACCCAATCAATAAATAAGCTACTCCCAAATCAGCATGACCCGGACACTCAACTGGGCCATGCCAGTTGGCGAAACCCGCAAGTTGCGCTAGAATCGAAGGAACGCTTACGCATAAGGGAGTCTGAACAATGAAAAAAATCATCGGCATCACGGCGGACGAGCTACTGGCTCCGATGCCCTACATCAATCAACAACACGCCGACTTCGTGCCCCGGCCGTTAGTCGACGCGGTCACGGCCACGCAAGCCATTCCACTAGGTCTGGCCCCCGTCCCCACCACGGACGTGGCCGACCTCTTGGCACCACTCGACGGCTTAATCCTCACCGGCGGACCCGACGTTGATCCGACCTTTATGGGCGAAGACCCGCGCCCGGCCTTAGGCATCACCAACCGTCGCCGCGACATTTTCGAGATTGCCCTGGTCCGGGCCGCCGTCGCCCAACATTTACCGATCCTCGCCATCTGCCGCGGGATGCACGTGGTCAACGTGGCCTTAGGCGGGACGCTGTACCAAGATTTGCCGACCCAGTACCCCGGCAAGGGCCTCCTCAAGCACCAACAGGCGGCTCCCGGTAACCTGCCGACCCACACCGTCACCGTGCGCCCTTCGGCCCTCCAAGACGCCGTGGGGCAGCACCCCTTCGTGAACTCGCGCCACCATCAAGCCGTACGTTTTCCCGCCGATGACGTGCTGATCGTGGCGCGCGCCAGTGACGGCGTCATCGAAGGCATTGAGAACGCCGATGCCAGCATCCAAGGCGTGCAGTGGCATCCGGAAAATATGTGGCGGGCGTACCCCGAACAACGTGCGCTCTTCCAGGCGTTCACGGACCGGCTCTAAACCCACTCCGTCATTAACACCACGTTCCGTGGTTCCACGGGTTTCCCCATTTCAACTATCCTCGCCGAAAAAAAGAGCGCACCGACCAGCCGGTCAGTGCGCTCTTTCCAATCAATCTCTCTTTTTAAGTGAAACTAGTCTTTCTTCCGAATCGTGAAGCCGCGCTTGCCGCTTCCTTCGGACCGCCGACCACCGTTGTTGCTACGGTGTCCCCGGTTACCTTCGTAACCGCGACCGCCATTGCGGCTGCCGCCGCGACGATCGTTGTTCCGGTGATGGTAGCCACCACCGTTGCCGTGCCGGTTACCACCACCACGGTGATAGCCGCCACCGCCATGGCGCTTACCACCGCGCTTAGGCAGTGGCCGCTCTGGCGTGATCTTAACCGGTACTTGACTACTGTCGTCCTTGGTCACGTCGTTCAAGAGCGCTGCAACCAAGTCTTCAGCATCGTATTCTTCCAGCAAGCTCTTAGCCGCTGAAGCATACTTTTCAGTATCCGTCTTGTTGACCAATTCGGTAACGGCTTCCTTAGCAACCCCTAATTGGCCGACAAAGGCTTCTTCAGCCGAAGGCGGCTTCAGAGGGAGCATCCGCACCTTGGTCAACTTTTCAATTTCTCGCAAGTAACCCATTTCGTTCGGCGTCACGAAGGTCATGGAAACCCCGTGCTTCCCGGCACGACCGGTCCGACCGACCCGGTGAACGTAACTGTCAGGGTCTTGTGGAATATCGTAGTTGTACACGTGGGTCACATCGTTGATGTCGATCCCCCGGGCAGCGACGTCCGTCGCGACTAAGATATCCAACTTTCCGTGACGGAATTCGTTCATGATCTGGGTCCGGCGCTTCTGCGTCAGGTCCCCATGAATCCCAGCCGCGTTGTAACCCCGCGCCTGTAATCCGTTCGAAATTTCATCGACCCGCCGCTTAGTCCGCGTGAAGACGATGGTCAAGTCAGGGTCTTGCACGTCGAAGAACCGCGTCATGATATCGAACTTCTCGAAGTCCCGCGAACGAACGTAGAACTGGTCGATCAAGTCCGTGGTCAATTCCTTGGCCTTAATCTTCACGTGCTTAGGATCTTGCATGAACTGCACACCGACCCGTTTGATTTCAGGTGGCATGGTTGCGGAGAAGAGCATGGTTTGCCGTTCTTCTGGCAATTGCTTGATGATGTCTTCAATGTCATCCAAGAAGCCCATGTTCAACATTTCGTCCGCTTCATCTAAGACCAGCATCTGAACGTGGTCTAACTTCAGCGTGTGCCGCCGGATGTGGTCTAATAACCGACCAGGCGTACCGACCACCACTTGAGGGTGGTTCTTCAAGGACTTGATTTGACGGCGAATATCCGCCCCACCATAGACGACCTGCACGTTAGCCCGTTCGTGCCGACCTAACTTGTAGATTTCTTCTTGCGTTTGGATCGCTAATTCCCGCGTTGGGGAGATCACTAATGCCTGCACATTCGGATTGCTTTTATCAATCTTTTCCAGAATCGGGAGTGCAAAGGCGGCCGTCTTACCGGTCCCAGTCTGAGCTTGACCAATCACGTCTTGGCCCTTTAAGACCATTGGAATGGTTTCGGCTTGAATTGGGGTCGCTTCCTCGTAACCTGCATCAGTAACAGCTGCTAATAGGTCATCGGAGAGACCCAGTTCTTTAAACTTCAAATATTTTTCCTCCTGTATGGGTAACGTCACCCTAGTGCCTTGCAATTCTTGGAAAAAATCCGTTTCCCATGCTGCGAAAAACAATTGGCTAGAGCGGAGTAAGTCAGTTCTTAAATTTTACAACCAAACCATCATACAACGGCCCAACAAAATAAGCAACTCCTACGACTTCTAGGAATTGCTTACATTTCACTTATTTTAGTCTTTAGAATCCGGCACCAATTGCGCCAGGACGTTCTCCAAGTGGATTCCGTGCGACCCTTTTAACAAAATTTGGTCGTTAGCCGTCAACGTGGCCTGTAAGGTCCGCGTCAACTGATCCAGTTGGTCCGTGTCAAAGTGCGTTACGGGTAAATCTGGCGCCTGTTGCGCCAAAGCCGTCTGTAAGGCCACCATGTGGGGACCCACCAGATAAACCCCCGCAAACTTCGTCGGGTCTAAGGCGTCCGCCAAGCCAGCGTGTAAAGCGTCCGCTTGATCGCCCAACTCCAACATGTCCCCCAGGACCACTAACCGCCGACCCTTGACCGGGGTCTGAGCAAACGCGCCCAAGACCTCCCGGACCGCCGTCGGGTTCGAGTTGTACACGTCACTGAGGACCGCAGCCCCCTGCGTACTGGTCAGCCACTCGGCCCGGTTCTTGGTCAACGGAACCGTCGCCAACGCCTTTTGCGCGTTTGCCGCTTGGATCCGATAGATCTGGGCCACGGCCAAAGCCGCCAACGCATTATTAACGTTGTATTCCCCAATCATGGGTACCGTAAAGGTCACGTCAGGATAGGCGTTACTGGTGAAGCTGGTGCTGGTCGCCGTATCCTGCACGCTAGTCGCGTAGAAGTCGTTGGTGGTCTGCCGACCGAACGTCAACTGACGTTGCTTTAAGTCCGCGACCCGCTCCCGCAATAACGGCTCATCACCATCATAGACGAAGACCCCGTCATCGCTCAGACCATGGGTGATCTCAAACTTAGCATCCGCAATCTTGTCCCGGGTCCCGAAGAATTCGATGTGGGCCTCTCCAATCATGGTAATGATCGCCACGTCCGGTGTGACCAACTTACTGAGAAAGTCCAGCTGACCGGGACGGTCCATCCCCATCTCGACCACCAGCATCTCCGTGTTGGGTTCCATGGACAGAACCGTCATCGGCACACCGATTTCATTGTTAAAGTTCGCGTAAGTCTTGGTCACGTTGAACTGGGTCCCTAAGATCGCCGCAACCATATCCTTGGTCGTGGTCTTCCCGTTACTCCCCGTGACGGCGACCACCCGTGGGTTGATCTTGGTCAGGTAATACCGGGCTAGGGTCTGGAGCGCGGTCAATGAGTTGGCGACTTGAATCACCGGAAAGCCCGCTGGTGCCGTGGCTAAGTCTTGAGCCCAGAGCGTGGCTGCTGCGCCATGATCAATCGCTGATTGAATAAACTGGTGGCCGTCTTGTTCCCCCGTTAGCGGAATGAACAGGCCACCCGGTTGTAGGTGGCGACTATCAAACGCGACGCTGGTCACGTCGACGTCCGCCCATTGTTCGTAATCGTTGATTGCCCCTACCGCATGGGCAATTTCCGCAAGTTGCATCTTCATAATGTCGACTCCCATTTCGTGTGGCAAATTGCCACCGTCTTTTAGCTAGGCCCTATGCGACCGGGCCGGTGTAAAATTCTGGTTACCATTATACCATGAAACGCGGATAACTCACCGAATTCTCCCAAAGTCCTCCCATTCATCGCCGGCAACCCGCGCCCCAGACCGAACAAAAAGCCTCCCCATCACTAGGGAGACTTCTATAAATTTCAGCTTAAATCAAATCCGCGACTTCACCAAATTCTTGGTTATCGTGAATCGTTAGCGACCATTCCCGCGTTGCCAAGTCGTACCGTAAACTGGCGACTTCCTTCGAATCGGCGTAAACCTCTTCTTGGGTGTGCCAGGCGGCCTGATGCTCCGGGTGTTGAACGGCACGTACCGGAATCAGGTAGACCCGCCGCCGTTCCACCAACTGATCGAAGGCGATCACGGCACCATCCATTAAGCCTTCAGTTAGTTGCAACAGGATTTCGTGGGGAATGTCCGTGATTGACAACGGTCGGGCGAAGACCCAACGGTTGTTATGCATCGCCCGCAAATGCCGCTTAATGCTCACGTCCAGTACGTGTCCGAAATGGTTCAGGTGCTGATAGTAGACCTTGTAGAAGCCATCCCGCAAGCTTAGAAAGGCGTATTCGTTTTGCAATTTGGCGTAAAACGGCGTTCGAATATGCGTCTCCATGTGCCCTAAGTAGAGCAACTCCGCAATCTCCGTGGGTAACAGGAAATCAAGATCATCGGCGTGCAGGTAATCCAACCACTTCACGGGCTGGGTGTGCTTCCCTAACAAATACCGCCGCACCTGGGCCTGACCCGAAACGGTCTGAAAACGGGTATGGGGATTGATTTCCACGTCGTTTCCGGATTCAGCGTTCAGCAACAACAATTGATTGGGCACCTCGGGGACCCCATTTAAAAAATCGGCGGGCGAGATTCCCAACGAATACACCATGTTGGTAACTGGCTCTAAACTGAGATAGACAAAATTTCCACGCATACTCTTACACTCTTTCTGCTAATTTCCTCTTTCATTGTACACCGAAATAACGCGAGAATATCGCTTATTTTCTACATTTTTTCCAGCCGGGCAATCCGGTCCGCAATGGGCGGATGAGTGGCAAATAAGTCACCCAATTTTCGCTTCTTCTTGAACGGATCCCCGATATATAATGCCGAACTGTTGGGATCGGCCGCCTGCATCGGCTGGCTATCATCGATCTTCTCCAGTGCCGAGATCAACCCCTGTGGATTCCGGGTCAGCTCAACACTGGCCGCATCCGCGAGGTACTCTCGGTTCCGGGACAGCGCCATCTGCGCAATGCTCGCCGCTAACGGGGCCAGTATCAGTAACACTACCGAGATGACTAACCCAATCACGTTACCGGCTGACCCCTGGTCGTCGTCATCGTCGCGGCGGCGCGCACCGCCCCACCAGAACCAGTTACTGGCGAAGTTCACTAAGAACCCAATGGCCGCCGCCAACGCTAAGGCAATGGTCTGTAACCGAATATCGTAGTTGCGAATGTGCGACACCTCATGGCCAATCACACCTTCCAACTCCTCTCGGTTCAGCCGCTCGAGTAGCCCCGTGGTGACTGCGACCGCCGAATGGGCCGGGTCGTTGCCGGTCGCAAAGGCATTCGGACTGGCATCGTTAATGATGAAGACCCGCGGCATGGGAACTTGACCCACCATAGCCATGTCTTCGATCAGGTGCCAGAGTTGCGGTGCCTGGTCTTCTTGGGTAATCTCTTGCCCGTGGTTCATGCTCATGATAACGTTCGTTGAGTTACTGATCATCAGGACCATGTAGACCGCCGTGACGATGGCGGCCCCCACGACACCGGCTGACCAGCTGGCCCAAAAGACGTCCCCTAACGCCGCACCGACCGCCATGACGAGAAGACCGAAGCCCGCCATGACGTAGCCCGTTCGGCGCTTGTTCATGGCAATTTGTTCATATAACATGGTCTCGCCTACTTCGTATTCAGATCGTCAAAAGAAACTTTAGGCGTTGCCTTTTCTTCTGCCGGAACTTCAAGATACTTCTCCATCGCAAAGTGGTGAATGTTAGCCACTAAGTTGCTGGGGAAGGATTGGACCCGCATGTTCAGACTCGCCACGGTACTGTTGTAAAGTTGCCGCGAGTACGCAATCTTATTTTCCGTGTTGGTCAATTCTTCCATCAAGTTAGTAAACTGGGTGTTGGCCTTAAGATCTGGGTAGTTTTCCGCAACGGCGAACAGGGAACGCAACGTCCCCGACAATTCGTTGGACACTTCCATGGTCTGTTGCCGGTCCCCGGCCGGCACCGCCGTTAATTGATTCCGCAGTTCCACCACTTTTTGTAACGTCGACTTTTCATAAGTCGCGTACCCCTTAGTAGTCGAGACCAGGTTCGGAATCAAGTCATTTCGCCGCTTCAATTGCACGTCGATCTGACTCCAAGATTCTTGAACGTGGGTCCGAATCTGGACCAGGCCGTTATAGATGCTAACGTACCAGATAACCAGTAAGCCCACGATAACAATTGCAATAATCCATGCCATAAAGTTACCACTCCTCCAAGTTAATTTGTTAGACTAATCATAACAAAGGCACCTTAGCGAAACCAGCCTGTTCATCACGATTTAAGGATTAATTAGGAGGTCCCACCATGCACCATATTTTATTCGTTTGTCTCGGTAACATCTGCCGCTCCCCCATGGCCGAAGCCATCGCACAAAAAGAGATCGACCAAAACGGCCTGCAACGTGAATTTACCGTTCAATCCGTCGCGACTAGCCCCGAAGAGGAGGGTAACCATCCCCATCCCGGCGCGCTAAAAACCATGCGTCAACATGGCTTGGATGCCAGTGCACACCGGTCACGGCCCATCACGCCAGCCGACTTTGCTTGGGCCGACACCATCATCACCATGGACCACGCCAACGTAGCTAACCTGCAACGGCTAGCCCCCACGCCAGCTGATGCCGCCAAGATCAAGCTCTGCCTGGACATCCTCCCCGGACGCCAGGGACAGGCCATCGACGACCCCTGGTACACCCACAAGTTCGAACTAACCTACCAAGAACTGGCCGCAGCGATCCCCGCTTGGCTCCAAGCCTTAGCCCACTAACCTGTGAGGATTGGTAGAGTTACATCCGGTCCCACCAGCCGATTGGCAGGGCCGTGACGCCAGTGGGCACGACTTTGAGCTTCGCTAAACCCGCGAATCTCAAAGCTCGGCCTTAGCCTAAGGCCAGAGAACCCCTGGCCTAACGCTAATGTCACCGGCTGGGCCCTATCGGCTGGCGGGACCTCACATAGAGGCGCGACAATGATTAACGCAGTAGGCCATTCTAGCGCTAACGTGAGCCGTGAGGGTGGTCAGCTAGGGCTCAGCAGTGAAATTTGACTTGGGGAGCGTTTCTCAGCTGCCCTAGTCAAAGGCCCAGCTTCGAGACCGCTCTTTGGCTCGAAGTGGCGCCCACTGCGTTCCAGCCCTAGCTGGCCGCCCGGTAAGGCGGATAATTGACTCTAGTGTTGCTGGCTGGTGGGACCGGATGTATCAACACACTTGTGTTTCCAGCCCGACCCTAGTGCGTTCTAAGTTAAAAGTCAAAAGAAAAAGGCGCTG
The DNA here is from genome assembly GCF_032197885.1 of Levilactobacillus namurensis. NCBI lineage: Bacteria > Bacillati > Bacillota > Bacilli > Lactobacillales > Lactobacillaceae > Levilactobacillus > Levilactobacillus namurensis. Next base: position 2,187,151 of record NZ_CP134159.1, read on the forward strand.
ACCGCGCTTCCAGTTAACCAGCTTGCCAATGATGGCTGAGCGGTGATTCCTGGACGCGGTCAGCGCCTTTTACCTGAACGTTTACGTTTTTCGGGATGTCCGGTCCCCTAACCGGAGTGCCCGAATCTTAATCCTGCCGGCGACGATTCTTCAGCAGCAAGTAAATGATGATGGCCAGCAGAAGCACAATGACCACACCCCCCGCGACGAACCACCAGAAGTAATTCGGAGTTGCCGGTTGGTTGAACTTATTCGCTAACTTGCCAACTTCCTTTTGCGTCACCGTAAAGTCCTTGGTGAAGTGCCACTGGTAACCGCCTTTAGCCGTTGCATCCAGCGTCAACGTGTACTTCCCCGCGGACAATTGCGTTGAGCCCCAAGGTAGGGCGTAGGCGAAATGACTGTTGGGGGCCATTGCCATGTTGGCCTTTTCATTCTGCAATAAAACCTTACTGTCGCCCGCCTTAGTCACCCGGGCCTTGACCTTCAAGTTCCGCATCATCCCCGGACGCGGGTTCTGCAGCGTGGCCTCCACTTGATTCAAGGAGTTGATCTGACCCGCCTTCACATCCAGTAACTTCATGTCCGGTGCCACTTCTAAGGCTGATTCCCGCAGTCGCAGACCAATCACGTAAGCGAAGTTGTTGCTAATGGTTACACCCTTACTTTTGGTGGTCTGACCCCGGTCCAGTTTCTTAACGTTGATGCCCCCTAGAATCATCCCATCGAGCTTTTCTGCGGGCATTCGATACTGCACGTAGACCTTCTTGGTACTCTTCGCCGGCACCGTCACCACTGGTAACTGGGTCTTGTCGAAGATATCTTTGATGCCCACCTTTAACGAGCTGTCCCGCTTAGGATTGACTTGGCTATAATCAATGACCCCGTTCGCGTTGGTAATCGCCTGGTTCACGTTTACCTGGAACTTCTGGGCTTGATTGGTCTGGTTCCCAATGACGATTCCTAGCCGTTGCTCCTGGTTCGGCTTGACCCGCAAGGCGAAGTACGTGGCGTTCTTGTCATCTTGATTTTTCGGTAGCACCGCATTTACGGTATACCCCACACTTTCGGCCTTAGCCAACTGTTGATACCCACCAATGGTGAACAACAACGTTCCTAAAATGATCAATCCCTGCCAAATTCTTTTCTTCATGGCGCTCCCACCTTCCTTAAATCGTCCCCATTATAGCAAGGCTGAGCACCGAATTCGGGGACGACCACTCAGCTGCTTTAGTAACCCTGCAAACACGCAAAGATAGCGCTGGCTCTGCAACCAGCGCTACCAACTCACTTTCTTCGATTGCCCGCCACCTACTGCGGGGTATCCGTCAATAGCCAAGACAGCGTCCCCTGGTAGGTCTGTTCCCGGGTCACCGCCGACTCTAAAATACTGAGACGCATCGGCTGGGTCGGACTGGTATTCAACCGCCACAGCCAGGTGCCCACTCCCTGGCGATTGCCCGGCGTATCCTGCGCCCGAGCCACTAGCGAATAACTGCCCACCGGTAGCGCCTGCGTCGCCGTCACCAGGACATCTGGTTGCCGACTGGCGTTTTCTCCGGCCGATAAGAAGCGCGTCTCACCTAGACTGACCGTTAAGGCCCTTAGTTGCGCGCCATTAGTCTGACCCACCAAGGGTTCGGGCTTGAGCATCAAACTCCAGCCCGTCCCACTTCCCCGCCGGTCACTCAGCTGAATAAACGGCTGCGTGTTAGTGACCGTCGCGGTGATGGTTCCATCTTGAATGGCTTGCTGCTGAAACGTTAGGTTCGATAAATAATCCAAGGTTAAGTGACCTCGAGAGCCGGTACCTGGATTGTCCAGGTCATCGGGGTCACCAGGAAACGGCTTCCCGGAACCGTCCGGATCGGTCGGCGCTACCGGACCCGTCGTCGCATCCGGGACCAACTGGACGTTGCCAGTCGTCTGCCGTCCCGCTGACGTTGCCGCCAGCGCTGGAACACCACCCCCGACACCGAGAATCAACGAGGTCACCACCAAGAGCATTAGTCTGTTCACGGTGGTTCCTCCTTCTATTTAAACCGCTAGGCAATTAAGCCTGTGGCGTGTTGGTCAAGGTCCAAGTCAGCGTCGACTGGTAGTCGCCAGCAACGTTCCCGGCCTTCAAGTCCAGCTTCGCTGTGTCATAAGTGGTATCGAACGAGCCGACCCCTTCCTTACTTTCAGCGTTGTAGGTCGCCCCAATGACCTTTTGGTTAGCCGTAGCACTTCCCGTGTTAAAGATCAGAGACGTACTCAGGTCGGATGGTAATTGCGACGTACCGGCAGCTACCACTTTCCCGCCGGACAGGGTCAAGGTACTGCCGCCAATGATATCTCCGTCGGAACTGGCGAACTTTTCAGCGGCGACTTGCACGTCCCAGCTAGTCTTATGCCCTGCGTTAACCACCGTCAGCTTCCCATCATTGGTCCCGGTATGGGCACCAGCATCGATGGTTCCGCTAATGGTTTGGTCTTTTCCGTCAATTTCAGTGCTAGGTACTGTCACGTAAGGTGCCGCCTTTAACGTGACGCCCCCGGCACCTGGGTTTTCCGGATCTTCGCCAGCCGTTAACGTGACGTTCCCCGTCGTACTTTGGGTAGTTGACGCGGTTCCTTCGTCCGCTGCGTGAGCCGTGGTCACACTAGTCAAGCCGATTCCGGCGATTAAAACGACGGATGCAAGTAATTGTCGTGTCTTCTTGGTCATGATATTTTCCACTCCTCGATTTTATGATCTCTTTTTAGGATTTTTCGGTTGCGACGCGGATGTTGCTCCCCGTCGACTTAAGTGCCAGACCCCCAACATCAAACACAGGATGATGCCCAGCAGGGAGGCCAAACCCAGCCACTGTCCTTCCGATAATTGCGGGAGTCGCCCCGTTGGTTGGGCACTGGCCGCTTGCTGGCCGGTCGTTGCGGAGGGGGATGCGGCACTGCCCGCAGAATCCCCCGGCGCCGATGGGTGGTGGTCCGTGGACCCCGTAGACCCCGTTGCGCCAGACCCGCCACTCACTAAGTTTCCATCGCTACCGGAAGTCACACTGGAAGCAGATGGCGTCAGCTTCACCTGATATTGGGATTGCTGAGCATCGGTCGCGGCTTGAACCGGCGTGACGCCGCCCCAGCACCAGAGCAACCCGACTAGTAACCAACCGAACCATTTTAGTCGCATCACAATTCCTCATTTCTCAGCAACGTTCCGTGGGGGACTCGGCCGACCTTTCGAAATTAACGTGGTTGCCGAGTTCCGCAAACTCGAACGTTCAGGGTAAAGCGTCGTTATTTTGGGTGTTACCTTTTGAACTCATCGATGATTCATGAGCATCTTAGCACGCCCCATTGGTTTTTGTCCACAATTAGCAATGTGTGAGATAAAATATTTCTGAGCAAGATTTGAAAACCCTATCGTATCAGTAGTTTAGCCATCTAACTGTTGCTTTCAAAAAACGATGGATTTCCTTTGATAATTGACTTAGAGACCCATTGCCCCCTTTAGTTAATTAGCAACTGTCCTTTAAGGCTTAGTCTCTAACCAGCATATAGTCTTTTATAATTATAGTATGAAACTTACAATGATTAAATTCATTATCACGTGCCAACGAAGAGGGGACCCAAAAAGCCGCTGGTTCAAGGGACCTTCCCTTGAACCAGCGGCTATCCTGTACCACATTTAGTTATTAAAACCACCGGCAAACCCTTTTCGCACGGATTCGGGCGCCTGTCGGTAAGCCATCTGTTGGACGTACTTGCCCCGAATCATTAACCGGTTGGCCCCCGTCGCATCACAGGTAATCAGCGTAACCAGCTTTTGCTTAGTCGGGGCCACCACCTGGACATCGGTTGCGGCGATGAACTTCCGCACGGTGACCTGGTATTCGTAGACCTTGCTGGCGTTAGTCAGATAGATCTTCTGTCCCACCTTAGTCTTGTAATATAGAGGACTGAACAGGATCGAGTGCGAGACCATGTGGTGCCCCGCCAACGGATAGTTGTTCTCCCCCATCTTCTGGTCTGGCCGCATGGTTCCCGCGGTCAACGCCAAGACGGGGTTGCTGACCCCCTTGGCAATCGGCAAATGAATCTTCGATTGCGGAATATAGATTTGACCGACCACGTGAATCTCCTTAGAGTTTAAGCGCGCTTTCGCAACCGTCTGGAAATCCAGCGACTTGACCTTTTTAAAGTCGTACGATGCTTTCTTGCGCTGATTTTTCTTAACGGACTGTCGCGTGACTTCGGGTTGATAAGTCGCGACCAGCCACTCTTTGATCTGCTCGTTAAAAATCAGGCCCAGTGAGATCAAGATCAACACGATAAACCCAAGCGTCCCCCACCAGCGCCGCTTGGTCTTCTTAACACTTTGCTTTTTTGCCATGTGCTTCGCTCCTTCCCCAAGTCCTTCTTGATTCTACCCCACCCAAGCCACCGGCGTCCACTCCGACCCTTCCGTGACCGCACGACCCCACGCTCCGTTGGGCCCTAAATTGCGTTTACGGAGGGCACAAAAAAAGCCACCGCCAAGCGGTGACTCTTCAAGTTTTGCTTTAGTTGTTGGACAAACCGTACTTCTTGTTGAATTTGTCGACCGCACCATCGGCTTGGGTAAACTTTTGCTTACCCGTGTAGAATGGGTGAGAGTCAGACGTGATTTCAACACGAATCAATGGGTAAGTGTTGCCATCTTCCCATTCGATGGTTTCGTCTGAAGTTGCCGTAGAACCGGACAAGAACTTGTAGCCGGTAGAAGAGTCTTGGAAGACCACTTCACGGTAATCTGGGTGAATGCCTTGTTTCATAATGTAATACGCTCCTTTTGCCCTGAAACATTGACTGCTTCAGAGATTGATTTAATCGTCAACCGTCACATTATAGCATGAAACTTGACAGTCGGCAATGTTAATCTTGGCCGTCTTCGACTAAGCTGTGAGTATTGACGATGCTCACCCGCGCATTTAACGCGGTTAACTTATCGACGATGCGGTCATAACCCCGTAAAATATTGTCGGCGTCGTTGATCACGGTGGTGCCCGAGGCCATCAGCCCCGCAATCACCAGCGAAGCTCCCGCCCGAATCTCACCGGCTTGAACTTCACTCCCCTCTAAGTGGTCCGTGGGGTCGACGATGATGGTGCCATTTTCAGAACGAATCTGGGCGCCCATCTTCCGTAACTCCGCAATGTGCTTGATTCGCTTAGGGTAGATGGTGTCAATCACCACACTGCTCCCGTTCGCCCGCAACAGTAGCGGCGTCAACGGTTGTTGGAGATCCGTGGCAAACCCTGGGAACGGCATGGTCTTAACCTGAATCGGCTTCAAGTGTTCTGAACGAGGAACGTAAATGCTGTCCTCATCGATCTCCAGTTGGACGCCCATTTCAATCATCTTCGCCGTGAAAGATTCCAAGTGTTCTGGAATCACGTTCTTGACCACCACACCGTCTCCGATTGCAGCAGCCATGGATAAGTACGTCCCGGCTTCAATCCGGTCCGGGATAATCGTGTGCGTATTCATCGCCCGTAACGTGGTGACCCCTTCGATCCGGATCACGTCTGTTCCGGCGCCCCGCACATGCGCGCCCATGTTGTTTAAGAACGTCGCAATATCAATAATTTCTGGTTCTTTCGCGGCGTTTTCAATCACCGTGGTTCCGGTCGCTTTGACTGCCGCCAGGATCGAGTTGATCGTTGCCCCGACTGAGACCACGTCCAAGAAGATGCGGGCGCCGTGCAAGCCAGCGGGTCCTGTGGTAATGTGCACCGTGTTATCGTGTTCTGTCACCGTAGCGCCGAGGGCCTTGAAAGCCTTGATATGCTGGTCGATAGGCCGTGGACCAATGTTATCGCCACCAGGAAAACTCAGTGTGGCGCGTTGGAACCGTCCCAATAACGACCCCATAAAGTAGTACGATGCTCGTAAACTTTTGATTGCTTTACTCGGTAGTGGGGCCTCTACGATTTCAGTAGGGTCAATGGTCAGAACCCCGTCTTCGAACGCCGAATGGACGTTCATTGATTTTAAAATCAGCATCAGATTGTGGACATCCAGAATATCCGGGACCATATCAAAACGAACCGGCGTATCCGCTAAAATCGCGGCCGGAATGAGCGCAACTGTGCTATTTTTGGCGCCGCCAATCGTCACCTCACCGGTGAGTCGTTGGCCGCCATCGATTATCATTTTTTTCATCGTGATGCGATCCTCACTTAAACTTATCTCTCATAGATGACTCCAGTACAGTCAGCTATAATGATAAATAATCCCGAACAAAAAGACAACCATTTCTAGGGTTTTCACTAAAATTGTAATATAGACGAAGAAACGCGGAACCTTCCTATTTCTAGGATGATTCCGCGTTTCTGGTACCAGATTGGTCAAAAGACGGTTGCCAAATCTCGCCACGCCTGCGGGCTTGGTCCGCAAGTAAAATCACGGTTAAACCGCGTCCGCTCGGTGTTTTTCTGTTGACTTGGCTTTCCAACCATACGATGCGCCGCCCGACTTTCCCGAACGATTCGCTCGGTCCGGCCTACCGCAGAACATAGCGTTCCCCAGCTAATGCAAGTTATGACTTGCACCCACCGTCCCGGTCAATTTCTCATTTAATTTTAATAAAATTCGCGTTAAGCTTGGGCTTCTTGGCTTGCCGCCGCAATGAAGTCCCGGAACAGTCCTTCTGGACGGTCTGGCCGTGACAAGAATTCTGGGTGGTATTGGGCCGCCACGAAGAACTTCTTCTTCGGCAATTCAATCACTTCAACCAGGTGGTCATCAGGTGACGTCCCGGAGAAGACCAATCCCTTGGCCGCCATTTCGGCCCGGTATTGGTTGTTGAATTCGTAACGGTGACGGTGCCGCTCTTGGATAATGTCTTGGTTATCGTAAGCCTTAGCAGCGACACTACCCTTCTTCAACTTGCAAGGGTAGAGACCCAACCGTTGGGTCCCGCCCATCTCATGAACGTCGGCTTGGTCAGCCATCAGGTCAATGATCTTGTGCGTAGTGTCCGGATCCATTTCCGTCGAGTTCGCGTCCTGGTAACCCAGAATATCCCGAGCGAATTCGATGCTGGCCACTTGCATCCCCAAGCAGATCCCCAAGAACGGCACGTCCTGTTCGCGGGCGTACTTGATGGCGGTGATCATGCCTTCGATCCCCCGATCGCCGAACCCACCAGGGACGATGATCCCGTCCATGCCTTTCAGGATTTCAGCCACGTTGTCATCCACAATCTTCTCGGCATCGATCATGTGCAGGTCAATCTTGGCATCGACCGGTAAGCCCGCGTGTTGTAAGGCTTCGGCCACGGAGATGTACGCATCGTGCAGTGCGACATACTTACCGACCAGCGCAATCTTGATGGTCCGCTTCAGGTTCAACATGTGGTCGACCATCTTGGCCCAACCCGTCATGTCGGCCTTAGGTGCAGTCACGCCAAAGTGTTCCAGAATCAAGTTGTCTAGTCCTTGTTCCTGCAACTTCAACGGGATCGAGTAGATGGACGGCACGTCCATGGATTCCACAACGGCCGCAGGCTTCACGTCACAGAACAACGCAATCTTTTGCCGCATCGCATCCGTGATGGGCTTTTCCGTCCGGACTACCAGGGCGTTGGGTTGAATCCCGATGCTCCGCAATTCACGGACAGAATGTTGCGTTGGCTTAGTCTTCATTTCGTGCGCCGCGTGTAAGTATGGCACCAGTGTGGTGTGAATGTAGAAGACGTTCTCGTCGCCCACTTCGCTCTTCATCTGCCGAATCGCTTCCAGGAACGGTTGGGATTCAATATCCCCAACGGTCCCACCGATTTCAGTAATCACGAAGTCCGCGCCCAGCGTCTTGCCGGCCCGCATGATCTTCTCCTTGATCATGCCGGTAATGTGCGGAATCACTTGTACCGTGGCGCCCAAATAGTCGCCCCGGCGTTCCTTTTCCAAAACTTCCGAATAAATCTTACCAGTCGTGACGTTCGAGTACTTGTTTAAGTTGTTGTCAATAAACCGCTCGTAATGACCTAAGTCCAAATCCGTTTCGGTCCCATCGTCGGTCACGAAGACTTCCCCGTGTTGGTAAGGACTCATCGTGCCCGGATCCACGTTAATGTACGGATCGAATTTCTGAATGGTTACGTTTAGGCCCCGGTTCTTTAACAGCCGGCCCAGAGATGCTGCCACAATCCCTTTACCTAATGATGATACGACGCCGCCAGTCACAAAAATATATTTGGTCATGTGCAAACTCCTTGTAAGATTATTTAGGGTCGTTCGGTCGTGGTTGTTTTCCCCGCCGCTCTCAGGTCTCTGGCCCCGCCCCAGCTGAAAACACCAGCTCGCGGTCCGTGGTCCAATCCCCGATGGCTAGGGGTGGAAACAAATAAAAAGCTCCCTATTCGTTGGAATAGGGAGCTAACTTCACCGTTCAGTTGTCCTTACGATAAATCGTAGGGAGCCCAAAAAATATAGTAACTGTTTTTGACGAACAGGTCAAGCATTCGGCGCGATTATTTTTGATCGTCGTCGTTTTCGTCATCGTCGTCTTCTTCGTCATCATCGGCGGAGAAGTCCAGGTCGTCGGCGTCATCGTCTGGCGCGTCCATCTGTGACAACTGGTCTTCGATACCTTCGGGAATATCCTCGGTGTCGTCTTCCTCGTCGTCATCGTTGATGCCCAACCCGTTTTGCAACTTACCCAGATCTGGCGTGCCATTACCCGTGGCGTCGTCATCATCGTCATCGTTGGCGTAACTGGTGTTGGAGTCATCTTCCGAATCGTCGTCATCGTAATCGATCACGTCGTCGTCATCCGTAGTGTCTGCCAAGAAGGCGTTGACCTTCTTACGCTTCTTACGCTTAGGTTGGTCCTCGTCCTCTTCCGCGTGGACCGTCGCTTCATCGATGGATTCAAACGGATACCAAGTTCGCAGTCCCCAAAGGTTATCACCCAGAGAAATGAAACTACCGTCAACGTTTAAATCCGTATAAAATTGGGACAGCCGTTCACGAATTTCTTTATCGCTGTCACCCAGGTACGTCTGAACGGCGTTTGCCAGGTCGGCAAAGGCCATCACGTCGCCATGTTGAGACAAGATGGCGTGGGCAACCTCAATCATTGATAATTCCTTTTTATTCTGGCCCTCAAAGACTTTTAATTCCAAACTGGTGCACGTCCTTTCCACAGTCTACGAAATATAATACGCGCTTATGCCGTAAATTGCAATCGAATCTTGTAGTTTCCGACCAATTCTTCCCCGGCATACAGCAAATAGTCAATCTTGACGTTCCCGCTGAACGGCCGCTCCTGAAAGCTGGTCTCCAAAAACGGGGTGACCGTCTCGATGGGCATGATCCCGTACGGCGTCTGGTAACGGGCGGTCACCCGCTTACCACTGATAAAGTGTAACCGCAGTTCCGCCTCGGCGTTGCGCGTCAAGTGGACCGCGCCATCCGGGGTGAACTTCATGGTCACTGGTGTCTGCTCATGGGGCTCCTGATTGGGCTCCAGGTAGCGCAGGTAGAGGTTATCCCCCATCTGAACCAGTTGGCCGTCCACGTCCAGACGGTAATCCGAAACATCGTCGTCTTGTTTAATGTGGGTCTCCAAGTGAATGGCTACGGGAACACCCGCTGAGAGTTGATTCATCTCGGTCCTTCCTTCCTTCAGGTCAAGTCACGCACAGTTACTTGTGCGTATATCAAGTTTAATTATAGTTCATTTGGGGACAAAAACCCACCGGATTCTCTTGGGATTCACGGGTCGTGACCTGACGACGCAAACGTTTTCTAGTATAATGAATAAATAGGAAAACTTCTGAAAGAAGGCTGGTGTCATGTTACCCTTTGCTTTACCCACGACCACCATTCAGACGCTCACCACGTCCATCCCCGCTGACCAAAAAAATCTGGCCTTTGGGTACACCAACGCGTTACTCGACTTAATGGCCAAACAAACCCACCCCATTCTTCATTTTTGGGATATGCAACCGACCGTGATCTTGGGGCTGAAAGACAAGCGACTCCCCGACTTAGCCGCCGCCGTGCGGCAAGTTCAGGGCCACGGCTATGACTGGGTCCTGCGCAATTCGGGCGGCCTCGCAGTGGTTGCCGACCCCGGAATTCTCAACGTGTCGCTCTTCAGTCCGCTGACCACGCCACCCATTAGCGTCGACAACGCCTACGAACAGATGATGGCGTTGGTCCGGGCGGCCTGGCCTGAATTGACCATCGCCCACTTTGAGGTCACCCATTCGTACTGTCCGGGAGATTACGACTTGAGTGTCAACGGTCAAAAGATTGCTGGCATCTCCCAACGCCGGAGCCCCCACGCCCTGGTAACCATGCTGTACCTGGGGGTCAACGGCGACCAGGCAGCTCGAGGAAGCCTGATTCGCGACTTCTACCAGGCCGGTCTCGCCCAGCAGCCCAACCAATGGGGCTTCCCCGACGTTGACCCGGCTACCATGACCACCACGTCGCAACTTTTGGGGCAGGACCTAAGCCTAGCCGATGCCCGGCAACGCTTCTTGAACGCATGCCAGGACGCTGGCTTGACCGTTACTCACCAAGAACTGGCTGCCCGACTGACGCAACCCGATTTCACCGAACGACTGGACCACGCCACCGCCCAAATGCGCCGGCGCCAACCCCGTCTGGCCATCGAATAAGGAGGTATTGCTTTTGTCATATGCTACTGCGCACTTACCGCGCGAAAAGGTCTTACGCGACCCCGTTCACAACTACATCTACGTCCAACACCAGGTCATCTTAGACCTGATCAACACCCGTGAATTCCAGCGGCTGCGGCGAATCAAGCAACTGGGAACCGCCTCGTTGGTCTTCCATGGCGCCGAACACACCCGCTTTGCCCACTGCCTGGGCGTCTACGAGATTACCCGGCGTATCTGTGATAACTTCCAGCGAAACTACCCGACTCAGACGCCGGGGGATGGCGGTTGGGACGACCGCGAACGGTTGACCGCGCTGTGTGCCGCCCTCCTGCACGATATCGGTCACGGCCCCTACTCGCACACCTTCGAGCACATCTTCCATACCAATCATGAGGCCATCACCGTGGCCATCCTGACGTCACCGGAAACGGAGGTCAACCAGGTGTTGCGGAAGGTCAGCCCGACCTTCCCCGCCGAAGTCGCTAGTGTGATCCAGAAAACCTACCCGAATCCCCAGGTGGTCCAGATGATTTCCAGTCAGATCGACGCCGACCGGATGGATTACCTGTTACGCGACGCCTACTTCACCGGCACCCAGTACGGAGCTTACGACCTGACCCGAATTCTGCGGGTCATGCGTCCCTACCAAGGCGGTATCGCCTTTGCCATGAACGGGATGCACGCGGTCGAAGACTACATCATGAGTCGCTTCCAGATGTACCAGCAGGTCTACTTCCACCCGGTCTCCCGGGCCATGGAAGTCATCTTAGACCACCTGCTTGCTCGGGCCAACCAACTCTACCAGACGGGGCAGAGTAACGAGAGCTTCACCCCCCACCTGTTACTGCCCTTCTTCAACCACGAGTTCAACTTGCAGGATTACTTGAACCTCGACGACGGGGTCCTGACCACCTACTTCACCCACTGGCGGCAATCCCCCGACGAGATTCTAGCCGACCTGGCGCACCGGTTCCTCGACCGTAAGCCGTTAAAGAGTGCGGTCTACTCCGAAGAGACCCAGTCCCTGTTGGCCCCGCTCCGGGAGATGATCCGGTCGGTCGGCTTCAACACCGACTACTACACCGCCACGGATACCAGCTACGACTTGCCCTACGACGACTCGTACGATCCCAAGATGGAACATCCTCTGACCCAGATTGAACTCCAGCAGCCCGACGGTTCCCTCGCAGAACTCTCGACGGTCTCCGACTTAGTCAACGCTTTGCGTGGTAAGTTCACCGGCGACCAACGGTTCTTCTTCCCCAAGGAAATGCTGAACCCGGGCGACAACGCCCCCGAACTCTTCCAGCCCATCTATAACGACTTCGGACGCTACATTCAAAATAACCAACTTATCCAACCAAAGGAGCACTAAACGCTATGTCCATTAAATTAATCGCTATCGACATCGATGGCACCCTGTTAAACGAAAAGAACGAACTGGCTCCGGCCACGATCGACGCCGTTCAGGCCGCCGAAGCCCAAGGTATCAAGGTCGTCCTCTGCAGTGGCCGGCCCCTCTCCGGTGTTGCGCCCTACATCAAGAAACTAGGCATCAGCGGAGACGACCAGTACGCCATCACTTACAACGGCTCCGTCGCCCAGACCGTCTCCGGTAAGATCCTGATCAACCACTCCCTGAGCTACGACGACTACATCGACCTGGAGGCCCTCTCCCGTAAGCTGGGCGTGCACTTCCAAGTCGAAACGCCCGACTACATCTACACTGCCAACAAGAACATCAGTGCCTACACCATCTACGAAAGCAACCTAGTCACCATGCTGATCCGGTACCGGGAAGTCAACGAGATGCCTCGGGACCTGACCATCTCCAAGGCCATGTTCGTCGACCACGCCCAAGAGATCGACCGGATCAAGCCGCTGATTCCCCAGAGCTTCAAGGACAAGTACTACGTGGTCCAGAGCACGCCTGTGTTCATCGAAGTCATGAACAAGGAAGCTAGCAAGGGAAACGCCTTACGGGGCTTAGCCGCCAAGTTAGGCCTATCTGCGGACGAGATCATGACGTTGGGTGACCAAGGAAACGACCTGACCATGATTGAATACGCGGGGATGGGCGTCGCCATGGGCAACGCCATCGACGAGGTCAAGCAAGCGGCTAACGCCGTGACGTTGACCAACGCCGAAGATGGCGTGGCCGCCGCCATTCGCAAGTACGCTTTAAAGTAACCTCTCAACAAGACAACAAATGAGCACCGGAAGACCCTGTCGGTCTTCCGGTGCTCATTTTTTCTGGATCACGCTTTGGGCTGATGCGGTGCCTTGTGGGTAACGGGCTTATCCGTCGCCCGCATCACATCCGCCACTTGCTGGTGATTGAGCGTCTTCATCCATTCTGAAATTTTAGCGACCCGTTTAAGCTGCTCTGGGGTCAACTGTTTCTTGGGTTGAGTCATAATGATCAGTCCATTTCTCTAAGTCTAATACGCCCAGCATAAACCCGTCGCTACCCATAACGCAAACATTCACTGTTAACGATTGGCGGATGAATCCGACCCCGGTAGCCGCTAGGGCCGTGACGCCCGTGGGCACGATTTCAAGCCTCACCTAACCCGTGAGTCTTGAAACTCGGCCTTGGCCTAAGCCGAGAAAACCCACTCGGCTAACGCCAATTTCACCGGCTGAGCCCTAGCGGCCACCGGGGTCTTACACGGTGACGGGACAATGACGATGGTTAAACCAACCACAACCGTGAGCCGTGAGGGCGGCCAGACAGGGCTCAGCCGTGAAATTTTCCTTGGTGAGCGTTCCTTAGCTCGCCTAGGAAAAGGCCCAGCTTCGAGACCGCCCTTTGGCTCGAAGTGGTGCCCACGGCGTTCCAGCCCTGTCTGGCCACCCGGTAAGGCGGATGGCCTCCATCAGTGTTCGTGGAGCCTAAATCAATGTGAGGATGATGCCGACGACGATGAGGCCCGTGCCGGATAATAGGCTGAAGCGGGCTCCCGCCGTTATCCGAATCGGGGAGTTCTTGACCGTGGCGACGTCGTGCACGTCCACCTTTTCTCCGGGCAAAGCGTCCATCCCCTTACGCCGGCGATGACGCCACCCCGTAAAGAGGTGCCCGCGGACCAAGATCAAGATGGCCCCCACCACTAAGAGGACCAACCCCACCATGAATAACAGATTGCCGCTCTCCATCAGGGGCCGTCCTAACACCCGCATGACCAGGGCGACTAAGATGCCTAGGGCGATGACGCCCGTTCCCCAGCGTTGCCAATTCTTCTGCAAACTCGCTCACTCCTTTAATCTCGTCTAAGTTCTGGTTAAACAAAAAGACCTAGGTGACGCAACCGCCCCCAGGTCTTAACTTTGTCGTGTTTTATTGTTCGCTCCCGCGGAACCGGGTGTTGAACAACGGGCTAACTGGCCGGTTTTCGTTGATCCGCTTGATGGCTTGGCCAATCAGGGGACCGACTGAAATTTGTTCGATCTTATCGATTTGCTTGTCCGCCGTTAACTGAATCGAGTCCGTCACCACTAACTTCTTAATTGGCGAGTTCTTGATCCGTTCGATAGCGGGACCAGACAAGACCGGATGGGTACAACTAGCGTAGACTTCCTTAGCCCCAGCGTCCATCAACGCCTGCGAGCCTAAGGTAATCGTCCCCGCCGTGTCGATCATGTCATCAATCATGATGCACCGCTTGCCCTTGATGTCCCCGATGATGTTCATGATTTCGGCAACGTTGGCCCGTGGCCGCCGCTTGTCGATAATCGCGATTGGGGCCTTCAAGAATTCAGCTAAGGCCCGTGCCCGGGTCACCCCACCATGGTCGGGTGAAACCACCACGGCGTCTTCGGCCAAGCCACTCCGTAAGAAGTAGTCGGCTAACAGTGGGGCCCCCATCAAGTGGTCCACCGGCACGTCGAAGAAGCCTTGAATCTGGGCCGCATGCAAGTCTAACGCTAAGACGCGCGTGACACCGGCCGTTTGGAGCATATTGGCCACTAATTTAGCCGTAATTGGTTCCCGTGAACGGGCCTTCCGGTCTTGACGCGCATACCCGTAGTACGGAATGACCACGTTGATCGTGGCAGCACTCGCCCGCCGTAAGGCATCAATCATAATCAACAGTTCCATCAAATTATCGTTGACGGGAGCTGAGGTGGATTGAATCACGTAAACGTGACTTCCGCGGACACTTTGTTCAATGTTAATCCGGATTTCGCCGTCACTGAACCGGTCCACCGACGTTTTCCCTAACTCTACACCAACTTCATCAGCAATCTTTTGCGCCAATGGTTTGTTTGAGTTTAACGCAAAAATCTTTAATTTAGGGTCAAAATATTGCGTAGCCATAATTTCCTCCAATAGCAAGTAGCTGCCAGAATCACTACCATAATTTTATGTTATCCCGTTAGGAAACACAAGCGTTTCTCTTGCCGGATTATTCCCCGCGGTACGGGAGCTTTTGATAATAGTTCGGCTTGTTGGTCTGCCGTTGCCGCGCAATCGCCATGTCGTACTGCTTAACGGCATCGGTAATCGTGGAGCCCGCCGCAATGAAGCTGTGGTCTGCGACGTCCAACGGCGCCACTAAGTTCGAGTTCGAGCCGATGAAGGCGTCATCGCCGACCACCGTCTCGTGCTTGTTCTTCCCGTCGTAGTTGACAAAGACCACGCCGCAGCCCACGTTAATGTGCTTGCCCAGCTTGGCATTGCCCACGTAAGTCAAGTGGCCCACTTTGGTGCCCTCACCAATCGTGGCCTTCTTAACTTCCACAAAGTTACCCAGGTGAACCTTTGGCCCGATGTGGGATTCTGGACGCAAATGACTGTTTGGTCCAATATTACTGCCGCTCGCCATGTCAGAATCTTCCAACAGCGACGACGTGACCGTCACGTGGTCCGCTAGCGTCGAGTTGCGAATCTCGGAGTGCGACCCGATGTAGCAGTCTTCACCGATGACCGTGTGGCCCTTCAGCTGAACGTTAGGTTCGATGATGGTGTCGGCCCCAATCTGAACATCGGCGTCGATGTAGGTGGTGTCGGGGTCAATCAAGGTCACCCCGTCACGCATGTGCTGTACGTTGATCCGGTGCCGCATGACCTTGGTCGCCACGGACAAGGCCACCCGGTCGTTAACGCCCATGGACTCGTCAAAGTCCTTCATCCGGTACGCACCCACGATGTCCCCCTGCTGCTTCAAGATTTCAATCACATCGGTCAGGTAGTATTCCCCCTGAGCGTTGTCGTTGGAGATCTCGTGGAGGGCCTTGAACAACTTCTGGTTGTCAAAGACGTAGACTCCCGTGTTGATTTCGTGGATTTCCTGTTCTTCGGAACTGGCATCCTTTTGTTCCACGATCTTTTCAACGATGCCAATGTTGTTCCGAACGATGCGGCCGTAGCCGGTCGGGTCGGGCGCCATCGAAGTCAGAATCGTGGCAGCCGCGTGCTTCGCTTCGTGGTACGCGAAAAGGTCTTCGAAGGTTTCCGCCCGGAACAATGGGGTATCCCCGCTCACGATCAGCGTGGTCCCGGCTTCATCCTTTAAGACCGGTTCCGTCTGTAAGACCGCGTGGCCAGTTCCCAGTTGCTTCGCTTGTAACACGTACTGGGTCCGGTCGCCCAAGGTCGCCTTGACCTCATCGGCACCGTAACCTACGACCGTGACCACCTTGTCCATGTGGGTCTTTTCGACCTGGGTCAACACGTGGTCGACCATCGCTTTCCCACAGACGCGGTGCAATACTTTATACAGTTTTGACTTCATCCGGGTTCCCTTACCGGCAGCCAGAATGATGGTATTTCTCGTACTCATCGGACATATCCCCTAGTTTAATTGATTGTTTTCGTCACCAAAAATCTGCGTCAGGTAATTCCCTGGCGTCACCCGAATCTGTTCATCAGCCGTCTGCACCTTCAACAGGGAAGTGTACTTACTGATGGTCCGCTGACCATCGAAGTCGCCTTCCGCAAAGACGGCGACCCCGGCCAGTTGCGAATCAAATTCATCGACTAATGAGCGCAGCCCCCCAACGGTGCCGCCGCCCTTCATGTAGTCGTCGACAATCAGGACCCGCGAACCCGGCTTGACGCTGCGCTTCGACAACGCCATCCGTTCGATTCGCTTGGTCGACCCGGACACGTAGTTGACACTCACGGTCGAGCCTTCGGTAATCTGGGAATCGTGCCGGGCAATCACGAACGGCACGTTCAGGTAGTTGGCCACGCTTTGCGCCAACGGAATTCCCTTAGCCGCAATCGTGACCACCACGTCGACCGTCTGGTTCAGGTACTGGGTCGCCAAGATCCGACCAATCTGCCGTAACGCTGCGGGCCGGCCCAAGATATCGGACATGTACACGTAGCCCCCTGGCAGGTACCGGTCAGCTGCGGACAAATCATCGATCATTTCATCCACGAACTGCTGGGCTTCTTCCCGTAAAATGTAGGGAATAAACCGCGCGCCACCGGCTGCACCGGGGACCGTCTCCAATAGTCCGGTTCCCCGGGCCTGGAAAGTGCGCTTCAGAATCGTCAGGTCTTCACTGATGGACGACTTGGCAGACTCATAGCGGGCCGCGAAGAACGTCAGCGACACCAGTTGATGCGGACGTTCCATTAAATAGCGGGTCATATCGACCAGCCGGTCACTTCTTCTGACTTTCAACCTGTTCACCTCAATTGTTTTCTTTAGCGTTAATTGTATGCTTCATTTTATCATAAATGTTCGGGTTTTTCGTGGCATTTCCGTTAGAATTCAAAATTCGTGGGGAAAAATGATGCATTTGGAACCGCTCCCCTGACTGAACGCCTCAGGTTCCCGTCAGTTCGCGAATTATTCCGCAAAATCCCCCCTAAATATCAAACGCTGTCAGCCACCACTCCGCCCCTTTTACAAAATTAATTATAAACGTCAAATTATCACGAACGTTAACTTTTCAACTGACTGTGGGCTGGTGAAACCGGCACCAATGCCATTATACCTGGAGCGGAACCAGAATACTTTGTTCACGTCCTACTGGAATCATCCCCCGTGTCCTTTCCCAAATTTCAGCATACTCGGCGGCCCTAACCAGGACCACAAAAAGGTCGTTCGGAAGCTCACGCTTCCAAACGACCTTTATCAACTATTGGTTTCGTCACAGCATTCGCAAATTACAGGGTGTCGCCCTTGGCCCGCAAGAGTTCCCCTAAGGAAGGCTGTTGCTTAGGATCAATGTGGTTTTGCTTAGCATATTCATCGACCGCCGCTTGACCGTACAGCTTAGGGTCCAACGGCATGTAGGCCGTCCCAATGGGGTCATCGTCCTTGATCACGGCGTTGACCACGATTGGCTTGGTGTTGCCCTGCGCCTGTAGGTCTTGGATGTGGTTGAAGACGTTCTCCACGTCGACCTTGTTCTTGACCGTGAAGCCAATTCCGCCTAACCCTTCGGCGACCTTGGCCCAGTCGGCCTCCGTCAGGTCGACCCCGTAGAGGTGCTGCCCCGTGGTGACCTGTTCGTTGTAGATGAAGCCGAACCGGTTATTGGTGAAGACCACGTTAATCACTGGCAACTGGTACCGGACTTCCGTGATCAGGTCGGGCGCTACCATCGCGAAGCCACCGTCACCGGAGAAGGACCAAGCTTGGGCGCCCTTAGCGGCGTTCAACGCCCCGGCTAACCCGGCTGGCAGGCCGTAACCCATGGTCGCAAACAATCCGGATAACGCGAAGCGCTGGTTCTGATCCATGGGGAGCCCACGAACGGCCCACTCGGATACGTTCCCGGTATCGACCCCGTAGATATCGTCAGGGCCGACTAAGGCAGCCACCTTCCGCATCACGGTCTCCGGTGCCAAGCCCTGGCTATCGTCTTGAGCCAGTTGCGCTAACCAAGCGTCCCAGTTCTGCTTGTTCTGCCGGTTCGCCCGCAGCCAATCGGTGGCTGGCAAGGTTTCTCCGGTCGCAATCATGGCCTGCAGGTACTGCTTGGCATCCCCTAGGACGGCGTAGTCCACGGGGACCATCTTTCCAATGTCAAAAGCGTTATCGTTCACTTGGATGATCTTGATGCCCTTTGGCCAGAACTGGGCAAACGGAAATTCGGACCCTAAGAAGAGAATCAGGTCGGTGTGCTGGAGGGCTTCGAACCCGGACTTAGACCCTAACCGGCCAAACGTTCCGATGGCGTTGGGGTGGTTGGTGGGAATCACGCCCGTGGCGGGAACCGTGTTCATGACCGGCAAGTTGAACTGCTCGCTGAACTTGACCAGTTCATCCCGCGCGCCCAGCAGGCCCCGACCGGCGTAGACCAGCGGGTGCTTAGCGGCCTTCAATAACGCCAAGGTCTTCTCGATCGCCACGGGATCAATCTGTTGCTTGTAGCTATTGGACACCAGGTTCGGGGTCTTAACGGGTTCGTAATCGATCTCCGTTGACGACAGGTTCTCCGGAATGATGACCACTGCGGGTCCCTTTTGCCGGTAAGCTTCACGGATGGCTTGGTTCACCACGTAAGGCAACTGTTCCGCGGTCGTGGCGGTCCGGTTATAGACGGCCACGTCACTGAACATCGGCGTCTCGTCCATTTCCTGGAAGTAGTTGGTGTTCATGGCCGCTTGGGGGACTTGTCCCACTAAGGCTAAGACGGGCACGTGATCCATCTTGGCATCATAGAGGCCGTTGAATAAGTGCGTCGCACCAGGACCGGCTGACCCGAAGGATACCCCGATCTTCCCCGTGTACTTGGCATCTGCCGTGGCGGCCAACGCCCCCACTTCCTCGTGGCGAACCTGAATGTACTGGATTCGATCCTTTTCTAGATAGAGGCCTTCAACGGTATGGTTGATCGACCCGCCGGGAATCCCATAAATATGGTCAACGCCCCAGGCTTCTAAAACTTTGACTAACGCTTGTCCTGCAATCATCTTAGTCATCGTGAATCGCACTCCTTTACTGATTAAGTCCCCCGCAATTAGGGGCCAAATTGATTTTACAGGACATACTATAGTCCTTATTTTTAGGAAGCACCAGTATTTTCTCTTACTTTTCGTAAGTACATTTCTTCACAACTTGAAAAGGCCTCCATTACCGTCGTTTACGGTTTAAGAAAGATTGTCTCCCTCGCATGTCTTTCTCAACTTTCCCACCAGTCACAAAAAACGCGCCCCACAGACCAACATCTGTGCAAGGCGCGTCAACTTGAATTTTAATTTTATTTCGCCGCGGTCTGGAAATGTTGCCAGATCAACGCGATGAAGTAGAATGCGGCTTCGATGGCCGCAATGAAGAACGAGACGGGATAGTTGGTCACGTAACTCAACGCCAGTCCACTCCAGACGCCCACTAAGGCCAAGACGATGGCTAAGCCCATCATGCCCCCGACCGTGTGGACGAAGTACTTGGCCGTCGCGGCAGGTAAGGTCAGGAGAATGAAGATCAGTAACGACCCCACAATCTGGGCCGCCACACTGACACTCAACGCCAGTAGGACCAAGAACGTGATCGATAACGCGTTGGTCCACAGGCCTTTGACCTGGGCCCCCGTATGGTCGAAGGAGTCAAACTTCAAGAAGCGGTAAATCACCAAGACAACCAGGAGGACCAGGAGCGACAGGACCAGCATCTGGGTCACGTCACTGGCACTGATGCCAATCACACTCCCAAACAAGATGTTGGTCGCGTAGCTGGCATTCTTATTGGCCAACGACAAGAACAGGATCCCTAACCCGATAAACAACGCCGAAATGGCGCTAGTCGCCGCTTCTCGCCGTTCGGCCCGGACGCTGAGTTGCCCCACGATGACCGAGCTGACCACCGTGAACAGGAGCATCCCGCTCAACGGCGTCCAGCCCGCAAAGATTCCAAAAGCCGCCCCGGAAAAGCCAATTTCGGAGAGCGTGTGGGTCAGAAAAGACATGTTACGGGCAATCACGAAGACGCCCATGATGCCACAGATAATCGCAATAATGGTTCCGGCCGCGAACGCATTGCGCATGAATTCGTAACTAAACACGTTCACCCCTCCAAACCTTTTCGTCCGTCAATGCCGCAATCGGTCCCTGCTCAGTTCCTTGCGGTGTCAGCATCAAGAAGTGTTGGCTGTACTTACGAGCCAACGGAATGTCGTGGGTGACAAAAAGAACGGTCAATCCCTGTTGCTGGTTCAACCATTGAACCAGGTCCAGCAACTCCGTCTTGGTCACGGGATCCAGGCTCGCCGTCGATTCGTCGAGGATCAACAGGCTGGGCGCTTCAACCAATGCTTGGGCTAAGTACGCTTTTTGCTTCTCGCCCCCCGAGGCCTGACCAATGGGCCGGGTGGCGATCTTTTCCAAGCCCGTTTCCGCCAAAATCTTGGCGACCCGCTGCCGCTCCGCGCGACTCAGCCACGGAAGCTTCCAGCCCGTCAGGTTCAACCCCACAAAGTCCCGAATCGTGAGCGGATAATCCGCATCGATATTGCGGAACTGCGGTACGTAGCCAATGCGCAGACTGGGGTCGTACACGACCTTACCCGTCGTGGGGCGGAGTTGGTGCAGAATCGTCCGCATCAGGGTGGTCTTCCCCACCCCGTTCTCCCCCACGATACTCCAGAATTCTCCGGGGCGGACGGTCAGGTTCAACTCGTTAAAAACGGGGTGGCCCGGAAAGGTCATCCCCAGATGGTTTAATTCTAAGATTGCTTGCGTCGTAGTCATTCAGACGTCCTCGCTTCCTGTTGAATCCGTAAGACTTGTCGATACTGGCCCGCCATCCACTCACGGTACGTGGTGTGCACCGGCATGGTCTCGGTAACTTTGACCACCGGCACCCGATACTTCCGGGCTAGCCGCACCATGGTCGCCACGTTATTGCTGGAGTTCTGGGTGTTCTCGACAAAAAAGGCGATTTTGTGATGTTTCAATTGGTACTGCAGGCGGGTGATGTCGGCGGGCGTGGGGTCACTGTCCTCTTCGATGGCCTGCGCAAAGTGCTGGTCACTGATGTGGTACCCCATGGCCTTCAGCGCTAGGCTAAACACGGGTTCGCTGACCGCGACCGCTTGGCCATTCGCGTGTTGCTTGATGCGCTGTGCCAACTGGGGCAAAACGGCTAACTGGCGTTGGTACGCCGCACCGCGCCGTTGGAAATCGCGGGCGTGGGCCGGGTCTAACGCGCTAAACTGCTTGACCAATTGGCGGGTCATGGTCCGCATCAGTTGCGGATCACTCCAGAGATGGGGGTTATCCCCCATCTTCCGTCCGACCAAAGTCCCCAACGTCAACGTATGAATCTGCGAATGCCCGTTAGCCGCCACTAGGCGTTCCATCCAACTGTCGTAACCCAAGCCGTTTTGAATCACCACGTTGGCCTTGGCGACCGTCTTGGCGGTCGCAATGTCGGGTTCGAAGCTCTCCGGATCAATGCTGGGACTGTTGATCACCGTGGTGACCGTCCCCGCCGAACCCAAGATTTTTCGTGCCGCTTCACCATAGAAGTCTAGGCTGGCCACCACGTGGATGCCGTCGGTCTTCGTCGTGGTCCGTTGTGAGGTGGTCGCCTTACATCCCGTTAGGAATAAGGCCAGCGTTCCCACCATTAGGAGCACCACCGTTAGCCATCTTCTGCGCCGCACAAAATCCATCTCTTTTCGTCTTAAAGTTCTGTAAATGATAATTATTACCATTTACCAGTTTATCGATTTTTGAAAGCTTGTCAATCTTTTTTCTAAATCTCTGCTTGGTCTTAACCCAATCATAACGTTTGTGGATACCCGCCAGCGTTCCGCGAACCTTAGCCTGGGCGAAGGGGCTTAGACTAGTTGCGCCCCCCGCTACCATAAATCAAGCGGGCGTCCAGACAGGAATCAGCCGTGTCTGGACGCCCGATGAGGCGGCTACGTCACCATCCTTAATGAACGTAAGGCGTTAAGAAGGCTGCGACCTTCTGGTCATACTTGGCCGGGTCAGCCGCCCTGGTCATCACGTGTTGAGCGTCCGGGTGCCGGTACTTTTGCTTGGGACCGCCCGCTGCCTGGTAGAGGATGTCCAAGTTCTCAATAGGCACCGTCTGGTCTCGGGCACCTTGAATGAAGAAAATTGGCAGTTGGGTGTGGCGCACCTGTTCGGCAATGTTGCCATCCTTCAGGCGATAGCCCGCATCTAACCGGGAGTATTGGTTCGCCAGATTCATGGTCGGCCGGGCTGGGACGTGGTACTTGTGGTGCAACCGGAACCGCGCTTCACTGTAGATCGACGCGTATCCCGAATCAGCGATTACCGCTTTAACGTTGGCCGGGAGGTCTTCGCCAGCGGTCGCCAGGACCGTTGCGGCGCCCATCGAGATGCCCATCAGGACGATTTGGACGTCGGTCCCTCGCAATTCGATCACCTTTTGAATCCACTGCTGATAATCGTGCCGGTCCAACCAACCGTAACCGATGGTGTTGCCTTCACTTTCCCCGTGAGCCCGCGCGTCCGGCATCAAAACACTATAGCCTAGGGCCGCGAACATCCGGGCATACGGCACCATCTGTTCACGCGAGTGTCCCAGACCATGGGCGACGATTACGACCCGGTTATGCACTTGCTGGTCGTTATTTAAGAACGACGCCCGTAACCGCAGCCCGTCTTGACTGGTGATTTGCCACTCACGCGGTTGTTGCATCAGATACCACGCGTTATCTTCCGCCGAGTTCTCCGCAATCGACCATTGTCGAGACTTCTGCCGTCCCTTCGCGTAGGACTTCATCCCCACGTGATAGACCGCGGCCGTCCCCGCGAGAAGTCCCACGAGACTGGTAGCCGTCAACGCCGTGGTGATTCCTGCAACTTTTTGCCAAGTTTTTGCCATATTTACCGCATCCCTTTCTGACGTGACCTTTTCCTTTACCATACCCGAAAACGCGTCGGGTTGCCAACCCTATCACTCCCAAACTAAGTAAAAAGTGCCCCGTTACCCGCTAAAAACTGCCACCTAAACGACTAAAATCGCAGGCCCCCTCACTGAAGGACCTGCGATTCTGAGCGTCGTACCACTGTTACCCGTTAAGGCGTCGGGACGCTAACTGCCGGTGCGGCGGTCACTGCCCCATATTCCAAGTAAAACTGACGGACAGCACCAATCAGGTTGGCGTCATTCAAGAACTTGCAAGGCTGAACGTCGACCGTCAGTGGCGCGCCGTTCGCCCGCATCAGTGCCTGAATCTCTGCCCGCAGTCCCGCCACAAAGCCGGGACGCGCCGAGATGCCACCACCGATCAGGAGGCGTTGGGGATTCAGGCTGACGTAATTATTGAACGCGCCGATGCTGAGCCAGTGCATCATCTCCGTAATGCTCTGTTGAGCTACCGCATCACCCGAGGCCGCCGCATCATAAACGTCCTGGGCCGTGACTGCCGTCAAAAGATTCTGACGGCGACTGTAGCGTTCCGCCATCCGTACCGGACTGGCCAATTCACTCAGGGTCCCGCCCTCAGCGTTCATGACCATGTAGCCAAATTCACCGGTAAAGTGCTGCTGCCCGGTGACCAAGCGGTGATCCATGATCATCGCGCCGCCGATTCCCGTGCCGATAATCAAGAAGATGGCATCGTCCACGTCTTGGGCGTTGCCCCGCCAACTTTCCGCGAGGCCGGCGCAGTTCGCGTCATTTTGAATACTGACGGGCAGTCCCATGGCCGCTTGTAGGGTGGCCTTAATGGGGAAGCCGTTCAGGTAGTTGACCGCGCTGGTCCCGGAAATCTTCCCGGCGACCGGATCAACACTACCGGGCAGGCTGATGGCCACGCCCCGGAAGTTCAGGTCGTAACGTTGCTGTACCTTCAACAGGTTAGCCAATAGGCCTTCCCAGGTCGCCGGCGTGTCAAAGCGCCCTTTCCGTTGTACCCGCTGGTCGGCCCACACGCCGTATTTAACGGTGGTGCCGCCAATGTCGATGACCAATAAGGGGTCAGTTGCTGCTTGCGGCATGGACGCCACCCCCTACCGAATCAAGGTCCTCACCGTTGGTCGCAATCACGCGCTGGTACCAGTAGAAGGAATCCTTCTTGTACCGTGCTAAGCTACCCGAGCCGTCGTCGTTGCGGTCCACGTAGATGAAGCCGTAGCGTTTCGACAACTGCCCCGTGCTGGCGGAAACGATGTCGATGGCACTCCACGGCGTGTACCCCATCACGGGAACGCCGTCTTCCTTAATGGCCAGTTCCATCTGTTCGATGTGGTCGTGCAGGTACTTGATCCGGTAATCATCGTGGACTTGGTGGTCCGCGGTCAGTTGATCAATGGCCCCGATCCCGTTTTCCACGATAAATAATGGCAGGTGGTACCGGTCGTTCAACCAGTTCAACGAGTAGCGTAAGCCTTCCGGATCAACCTGCCATCCCCAATCCGATTGAGGGACGTAGGTGTTGGTGACCAGGTCGCGTGATTCGTTATAGGAGAACTGCGGATCTTCGTGTTCCCGGGCTGCCGTCGCAAATGACATGTAATAGCTGAAGCCCAGGTAGTCCACCTTGCCACGCTTTAAGTTCGCCAAGTCGGCCTTGGTGATGTCCAACTGGTAACCCTTGGCATCGAAGTACTGGGTCAACCAGGTCGGGTAGGTCCCTTCGACCTGAACGTCGGAGAACCAGAAGCGCGCCTGCATAGCCCGCTGCGCCTTCAAGACGTCCTTAGGCTTATCCGTAGCTGGGTAGACCGGTGACATGGCGATCATGGCCCCAATCTGGAAGTCGGGGTTGATCTGGTGACCAATCTGGACGGCTAACGAACTGGCGACCACTTCGTAGTGTCCGGCTTGATACATAACTTCTTCGGCATCTTCGTCCGGTGCCACTTGAATCCCGGAATTGGTAAACAGGGTAAAGGCCCGGTCGTAATTACTCTGGTTGTTGATTTCGTTAAAGGTCAGCCAATACTTGACCTTATCCTGATACCGTTCGAAAACGGCCTTGGCAAAGCGGGTGAAGAAGGTCACCACTTTGCGACTCCGGAAGCCCCCGTACTGGGTTACCAGATGGTAGGGCATCTCGAAGTGGGAGAGCGTGACCACGGGTTCGATGTGGTACTTCCGACATTCATCGAATAACCGGTCGTAGAACGCTAACCCCGCTTCGTTCGGCTCCAATTCATCTCCCTGGGGGAAGATGCGGGACCAGGCAATCGAGGTCCGGAAGCATTTAAAGCCCATCTCAGCAAATAGCTTCACGTCTTGGGGGTACTGATGATAAAAGTCGATTCCCTGATGGTTAGGGTAGAACTCCCCCGCCTGAACGCCGGCCGTAATCTTCCGTTCGTCGTGGGTCCCAGCCGCGGTCATCACGTCGGCCACGCTTAAGCCCTTGCCGCCGACATTGTAGGCCCCTTCAAGCTGGTGCGCGGCAACCGCGCCACCCCATAAAAAGTCTTTTGGTAATCCTGTTTTCGTCAAACTCATTTCCTCCTTGCTTGCTGCTCATCCGGCTTTTAAACTCAAAAGATGCGTTGCCAACCAGCTTCGTCAGCCACGGGCAACGCATCTTAACGTTAAAAATCTTAATGGTGAAAAATCAGGCGCGTATGGGGCATGTGCAGTACCTGGTGAATGGCCAGTGACGCCCCGCCCAATAGCGTGGCGTACTTGACGTCTTTCGACATCACCAGCGGTGGCACTAACGGCATGAACCCCAACTTCATCTGAATGTTCTTCAGAATCTCGGGTACCTGATCGATCAACGGCGAGTTGAAGAAGATCATCTGGGGATCGTAGGCCGCAATCAAGTCGCTGGTCACAATCGCCAACTGATAACAGAAATCCTCGAGTAACTGGACAATCGCTGGATCTTGCCGGTCATAGTCTCGAACCAACTGCTCTAACGAGTAGTCTTGTTGCTTCTTCAGCCGCCCCGCTTTGGCCAGTAGCGCGGTTTGCGACCACTCGGTATCAAAGTTAGGTAACGTCGCCAGGCGACGGTGCGGGTCTCGGACATCCTGAATCATAATCTGGCCGATCTCCCCGGCCTGCCCGTAGTTTCCCCGGTACAGCTGGGTGTTCAAGATGATGCCCGCGCCGAACCCCTCGTGAATACTGATCGACACGATACTCTGCAATTCCTGCTTACTGAAGTCCTGCTCGAACACAGCGGATTGGTTGGCCTCGTTCTCCAAGATCACGGGAACGTGGTAGCGTTCGCGAAAGTGCGCCGCAAGATTCACGTTCTCAAAATCCACGAACGGAGAGGTCACGATGGTGTCCTGATAGACCACCCCAAAGATGGCAATCGAAATCGCAACTAACCCGTTCTCCACGGAGAA
The DNA here is from genome assembly GCF_032197885.1 of Levilactobacillus namurensis. Classification (NCBI taxonomy): domain Bacteria; kingdom Bacillati; phylum Bacillota; class Bacilli; order Lactobacillales; family Lactobacillaceae; genus Levilactobacillus; species Levilactobacillus namurensis. Next base: position 2,214,042 of record NZ_CP134159.1, read on the forward strand.
TTTGGGCAACTGCCCCATCATCTTGTCCATTTCCGCCACAATCTCCCGGATTGGACGCTGGTCAATGGACACGGTGCTGTATTCCAAGGCGCGTCCGTCCATCTGAGTGGCTAACATCTCAATCGCCGACCCCGAGATACTGAAGTTAATCACGTACCCGTAGCTGGCGTTGTAAGCAACCAGTTCTGGACGGCGCCCACTCGCATTCGATAAACGGTCCTCACCCACGCTGACCACGAGTTTGCGGGTCAGCAGTGTGCCGACGATATCCGAAACCGTGACCTTATTTAGGCCCAGGCGCTTCGAAATATCATTTCGCGAAATCGGCCCGTGGTTCACAATGGCTTGGAGCACCGAATGCTCGTTATGGTCGCGCATGACGTCCTTGTTAATAATCACTTAACTTCAACTCACTTTTTCCCTTTAGTCGGCATCGTCTTCAGCGTTTTCCTTGGCGTGCTTGATAGCCAAGTCGCTTTGCATCTTCTTTTCAATCCCATCAACATGATAGAACATCAAAGCGATACCGGAAAGGGCGAACCCAATCAGTGGAACCCAAATGTAGTTCAATTCAATCCCACGTAAGGCACCTGCGGATTGGGCGTGGTTAGCAACGTAACCAGTGGTGGTCAATAACCAACCAGTGATCACACCACCAATTCCCATCCCTAACTTCGCGGAGAAGCTAGAGAAGGAAGTAACAATTCCTTCGGCCCGAACACCGTTCTTCCATTCACCGTAGTCAACGGCATCGGCTAACATTACGGCGATCAAACCAGAAACGTAACCAGTCCCTAAGTAACCCACGATGGTGGCGAAGATGATCATTGGTACGCTGAGACTGTTGGCCCCAACACTTAAGAGTAATTGACCCACGCAGGCTAAGATCATCCCACCTAACATGGTGTTCCGCTTACCGATCCACTTAGACGTCATTGGCGTTAAGACCACGGCAACCAAGGCCACAATCTGTAAACTCAAGACGAAGGAAGCTAAACCAGCATCGTGCATGTTGTACTTGAAGAAGTAAACCGTAACTTGAGACCGCGTCTGCATCCCCAACCAGTAAATGAAGTTGATGAAGATGATGATGGCCCAAGGCCAGTTACGACGAAGCGCTTTCAAAGATTCCTTGATTGGAATTGACTTCCGCGAACTCTTGGTCTGAACCCGTTCGTGGGTGTTCTTGAAGACGAACGCGAAAATCAAGACCACAACGACCCCAACAATCAACGACCAGATAAACCAGCCGTGGGCACTGGTGGTTGAGCCCCCGAAGAAGGCAACCATTCCCAGCGTAATCCCGGTAATCAACGTCGCACCGGCAGTTCCCATGAATTGACGAATTGTCGATAACGTTACCCGTTCTTGTGGGTTGCTAGTTAATGATGGCAAGATTGACGTAATTGGAATATTAACGGCTGAATAAAGAACATCAACCCCAATGTAAGTAACGTAGGCCCAAATCAGCTTACCCGTTAAACTCAGGTTCGGCGTGGTGAAGACCAACACACAGAAGACCGCGAATGGAATCGAGAACCATAACCAGTACGGTCGACTCTTCCCATACTTGGTGTGGGTGTGGTCGATCATAATTCCCCAGAAAGGCCCATCAAAGGCATCGACAATCCGGGCAACTAAGAACAGGGTCCCCACGGCGGCGGCACTGATTCCGAACGTGTCCGTGTAGAAAATCATTAAGTACGTCCCAACCATCTGGAAAGAGAGGTTGCAGGCAAAGTCACTCAAACTATAGGCGAATCGTTCCTTCCAAGGCACCATATTTTTGGTGGCAGCCTCGACGTGCGGAGCATTTTCACTCATATTCAATACACCTCTTAGGTAAAAAAATAGTGACAAACATAAAACGTGACGGTATTAATAAACTCAACTTTCATTGACTAGAATACTGTAACCGTTTTCAGTTGTCAATCTAATTTTTCAAAAAAATCATGCGGAACCGGTTGCGCACGGGGATTTCCGTGCAATCACTAGCTTTCTAACGTCAACCAAGAAGCGGTTTGTCTTATCAGATGATAAGAAACGATAAGAAAATTCAATTTTCTTATCGCAGGTTCACCCCCCCTTGTCTTTCCAACCAACCGTCATTAAAAGAGCGGAAGACAAACGGCGGTTACCCACTGTCGTAATCCTCCGCCTTACCGGTTGGGCCTGAAGAGGCTGGAACGTAGTGGGCACGACTTGGCGCCCTGAAAATCCCAGGTCGCCAAGCTCGGCCTTTGGGTAATCCGGGAAAGAACCCCGAATAACCCAAACGACACTACTGAGCCTCTTCAGGCCCAACCTCACGGCTAAATTACGCGTACCCAATCCAGTGTTTTCTGGCACTCAAAATGGGAAATATCAACATAGTAGACTACTGAAACCAAATGATTAGGTAAGCCTGATTGGGCCTCGAATCAATGATATGCATCATCATATACTTAACTCTGAAAATGGTTGACGGTCGATTCGTGCAAGCCGTCACCACAACCTTATCCTGTTCGGGATGGGGGCCTTTTTTAATCGATAATAGTCGGCAATATGACTGGGGGCCACGGTCTGATAGCACATCATGTTCCGCTATGGTTACACAAATGTAAGCCGAGAGGACGGCCAGACAAGGCTTGGCCGTGAAATTTTCCTTGGTGAGCGCTTCTTGGCTCGCCTAGGAAAAGGCCAAGCTTGAAAACCTGAACTTTGGGTTTCAAGTTGTGCCCACGGCGTTCCAGCCTTGTCTGGCCGTCCGGTAAGGCGGATGACCAGCATGGCGGTACTTGGTTCATCATGATTCCAAAGTGGATGTGCGATCTTAAGTGTACCTATCCCACGGGAATTAAAAAAGCTCTGTAAGACCGTTGGGGTTTTACAAAGCTAATCAGCTAATTTTAGATTGTTTAGATGATATGGTGCTGAAATGTGCGACCAGCACGTCCCTTTAAGACAGTGCCTAACTTAAGGTAACGGCCGCACTAAATAGACTTCCCGACAGAAGCCCTTCATGCCGTTGAACACCCGCTGGGCCCGGGACTGCTTGCTGCAGAGACCAAAGACCGTGGGACCGGTCCCACTCATCTGGGCCGCGTCGGCGCCGAACTTCATCATCTGCTGCTTCAACTGCGTGATCTCCGGGTAGCGTTTCGCCGTCAACGGCTCTAGAGCGTTGCCCATGGCGGCGCACATCGCGTTGATGTCTTGGTCGCGAACCCCGCGTAAGAGTGCGTCGATGTCTGGATGGGCTAAGTCGTCGTAGCGAATCCGCTGGAGGATGCTGGGCGTCGAAACGCTAACCTTAGGCTTGGCCAGCACCACCCACGAGGTCGGTAACTTCGAGAGCGGTGTGATCCGCTCCCCCCGCCCCCGGACGTGGGCCGTGCGACCGTAGACGCAATACGGGACGTCCGAGTCGATCTGCAGACCCAACTTCGCCAACTCCTGCCAGGAGAGTCCCAGGTCCCAGAGCTGGTTCAGCCCCCGCAAGACCGCGGCGGCATCCGAGGAACCGCCCCCCAGTCCCGCAGCGACGGGAATATTCTTTTTGATGCGGATATTGACCCCTTGTTTAATCTTGAACCTCGATTGTAACAAGTGGGCCGCCTGAAAGGCCAAGTTACGCTGATCGTTGGGAAGAAACCCGCTGTCCGAGGCGACCCGGATGCGCTTATGGGTCGTCAACGTCTGAATGTCAACGTAGTCCGCCAGGTCGACCGAGGTCATCACCATGTTCCACTCCTCCGCCCCATCCTGGTGATGGTAAGGCGTGTCGAGCCCGAGGTTTATCTTGGCTGGTGCCTTTTCAATCAGTTGCATGAGCTCACCTTAATCCCAGATAGGTCCCTGACCTACCGTACTCGTGAATCTAATTAAGCCCATTATACTATGCCAAAAGCCAAAATAAAAAGGCCTTATTCGGCCTTATTATTTATTCATCGAAGTCAACTTCGATGTTCTTGGTTAAGATATCGGTGTAACTGTATGAAACCCGTTCAAACGAGTTCTCGTTTTGATCGAGATCAACCACAAAAACTGCGGGATAGGTTTCCCGAAGAATTCCATGCCGTTCGGTCGTCTTCTTGCGCCCAGCTTGGGCAATTACCATTAACTTCTCACCAATGCGACTATCAAGCTTGTCCTTGATATTTGCTAAACTAGTTGGCATGCACTTCACCTCTGTGAAACATGATACCATAGTTTCACAAGAAATGCAAATTATACCACAACCAACTTCAAAGCGCAATAATCAGCGGTTGGTAAGGGTTACATTAACCCTTCAGCATGAAAAGCATTCACTAATTCAATAAAATTAATCAAGGTTAACCGTTCTGGCCGCAATTGCCGGGAAATCTCGACCTGTTCCAGTACCGCAGCGATACGTTCTCGAACTTCCGGTTGCTTGCCAAAGATTCCCTGCAGGTTGTTCCACAACGACTTACGCCGGTGCGCGAAGCACCCCTTCACGAACCCGAATAAGGCCTTGTCGTCATACGGCTTTACGGGCAAAGGTTCTCGCGGCGTCAACCGGATGATGGCGGAGTCCACGTTGGGTTGCGGAATAAAGGCGGTCCGTGGCACGTCGAAGGCGACTTCCACGTGTGCTCGGTACTGCATCACCAGCGACAACGACCCGTAAGCTTTGTTGCCGGGCTCAGCAACCAGACGATCGGCGACTTCCGCCTGCATCATCACCACAATCTGGTCGAAGGTCACGTTGCTTTGCAAGACCCCCATCAGAATCGGTGTGGTGATGTAGTACGGCAAGTTAGCCACCAGCTTGACCGGATGTCCCGGCTCAAATTCGTCCGCAATCACGGCCGGCAGGTTGGCTTTTAGGATATCCTGATTGATAATCTTGACGTTATCGTAATCCATCAGGGTCTCATCCAAGACTGGCAAGAGGTTCTCGTCGATTTCAAAGGCCACGACCTTCCGGGCCTTCAACGCCAGCTGTTCGGTCAAGGCCCCGATTCCGGGACCAATTTCGATCACGTTGTCGTTGTCGTTAACATCCGCGGCACTGACAATGTTCCGCAAGATGTTGAGGTCGGACAAGAAGTTCTGACCCAGGCTCTTCTTGGCCACTAACCGGTAACGGTTCAAGATGGCCTTAGTCCGGGCCGGTGATCCAATTTCAGGTACGTTATTCTGCATGTGCATCCTCCTTTAACGGTGGTAACTTAGCCAGGGCGGCACCGAACTCAGCCGGTTGAATGCCGAACATCCGCAACCGCTTCTCAAGTTGCTTGCCATTCACGTAACCAATCTGTAGCAGTTCGCCCAGCTGTTCCCGGCGCCGCTTGGCCCCGGCGCCGCCAATCAAACCAGCGGTCACTAAGTCGGCGTGTGAAATCAGCTCTGGGGCCGCCTCCGTCTCGGTGTAAACGTGCGCCAGAGCCGCACGAATCGCCTCGGGGGTGGCGTGTTCGACGCCTAACGAGCCCCCTGCCTTATCCGGCCGCCCCTCCTTTTTAGGTAGAAAGGCGTGCTTGGCATTCGGGACCGCCTCGGCCACGATTTTACGAATCTTTTCGCCGGAAAAGTCCGGGTCGGTAAAGATGATGATGCCCCGTTGGTCGGCTAACTTCTCAATCAGCGCCAGGGTGTCGTCATCAATGGCTGAACCCCGGGTCTCAATGGTGTCGGCGTTCACGGCTCGATTGATGGCCTTGGTGTCGTCTTTTCCCTCGACCACCAAGACTTCTTTAATCTTCTTCAATGTGGTAAAACTCCTCTGCGTTGTGGTAGGTCGCACTGGCGATCTCTTCCGGCGTGGCCTCACGTTCCTTGGCAATCGCCTCGACCGTGTACCGGGTGAAGCCCGGTTCGTTCTGTTCACCCCGGTGTGGTTCGGGCGTCAAGTAAGGGGCATCCGTCTCGACCATCATCACATCAAGTGGCGTGGCCCGGACTGAATCGTGGACTTCGTGGGCGTTCTTAAAGCTGGCCACCCCAGAATACGAAATGTGCATCCCCAGGTCCAAGAACTTCTTGAGCCACTCGGGGTCACCGTTAAAGCTGTGCATCACGCCCCCGATATCTTGAATCCCCGCTTCTTTGATGATCCGGTAGGTGTCTTCAAAGGCGTCGCGGTTATGCACCACGATGGGCTTGCCCACTTCCTTGGCAATGGCAATCTGGCGGGCAAAGACCTTCCGCTGGGTCTCCTGTGGTGAGGTGTCCCAATGGTAGTCCAGGCCGATTTCACCTAAGGCGCGAACCTGGTCATCGGCTAATTGCATCTCCAAGACCTTTTCGGCGTCCGGTGTATAGTTCTTCGAATCCTCCGGGTGCCATCCCACGACGGCCACCATCTGAGGATACTGGTGTGCTAGGCGGATTGCATCGGCGTTCAGTTGGGTGTTCGACCCCACGTTAGCCATCCGGGTGACGCCCAATTCGGCGGCCCGCTGCACGAACTTAGGCACGTCGGTGATGAATTCTTCACTGTTCAAATGCGTGTGCGAATCAAAAATTTGCATTAAATCTGTCTCCTTTTTCAGCACCAGTCCAACCACTCGTCCTTTTAGGCGTACGGTCCATTAAAGCACCTGCGCCTAGGACCCGTCAAGCTAGAAAAAACGCGGGTCAGGCGTCTATTCGACTTACCCGCCCGCGTCTTATGCTTGACGTTATTCGACTGAAGACCCGTTGACCAGGTCTTGTGGGGCGATGACTAACTTCACGTCACCATCGTGTTCCGCTGATAACAGCATCCCCTGACTGATCTGGCCGCGCATCTTCCGTGGCTTCAAGTTCGCAACAATAATAACCTTCTTACCCACTAAGGATGCAGGTTCTGGATACCATTGGGCGATTCCCGAAAGGATCTGCCGCAGGCCCTTGTCCCCGGCGTCCAACTGGAACCGCAGTAACTTGTCGGCCCCTTCAACGTGGTCGACGGCCTTGATCTCAGCAACCCGTAATTCGATCTTTTCGAACTTATCGAATCGAATCTCGGACTTGTTCAAGACCAGCTCCGTGTCCTCGGCGTTGTTGGCCGCTTCCTGCTTCTGCGCCTTGGCCGCCATGGCCGCCCGGCCCTTAGTCTTCTCCGACTTGGTCATCTGACCTTGAATGAAGTCGACTTCTTCGTCCGTGTCCAACCGAGGGAAGATTGGGGTCCCCTTCGCCACGACCTGCTTACCAGCTGGTAAGTCAGCCAAAGCCAGGTTCTCCATGGACAACGTCGCGGGATCTAAGCCTAATTGGGCAAAGATTTCCTTGGGCGCGTGGGTCATCACGGGACTGATCAACGTGGCAATGACCCGTAGGCTGGCTGCTAAGTGCGCCATGACCGCCGCTAATTGGTCACTGGCCGCGTCATCCTTGGCCAACTTCCAGGGCTCCGTCTCGTCAATGTACTTGTTGGTCCGGGCCACTAACTTCCAGATCTCCGCCAATGCATCGGCAAAGTGCATCTGGTTCATCAGGTCGTGGTAGGTCGTGATCACTTCAGCCGCCGTTTGTTCTAGGTCGGCGTCGAATTCGGTGACCCCACTCTTGAATGCAGGGAGTTGACCGCCTTGGTACTTGTTGATCATGGCAACGGTCCGGTTCAATAAGTTCCCCAGGTCGTTCGCCAGGTCATAGTTCAACCGGTTCACGAAGTCTTCCGGTGTAAAGTTCCCGTCGTTACCGTAAGGCATTGCCCGCATCAGGTAGTACCGCACGGCGTCCAGGCCGTACCGGTCCACTAAGGTTTCGGGGTAGATCACGTTACCGGTGGACTTGGACATCTTGCTGTCCTTCATCAATAACCAACCGTGCGCGAACAGTTCCTTAGGCATCTCTAAGCCCAGGGCGTGTAAGACGATTGGCCAGTAGATTGAGTGGAACCGCACGATTTCCTTACCCACCATCTGCACGTCGGCTGGCCAGTACTTCTTGAAGAGGCCTTCATCATCGCTGGTGTAGCCCAGAGCGGTGATATAGTTAAGCAACGCATCGATCCACACGTAGACCACGTGCTTAGGGTCGCTGGTCACCGGAACGCCCCAAGTGAAGGTGGTCCGGGAAACAGCCAGGTCTTCCAATCCCGGCTTGATGAAGTTATTGATCATTTCGGTCATCCGTGATTCTGGTTGGATGAAGTGCGGGTGACTGTGGTAGAAGTCTAACAGCCAATCCGCGTACTTACTCATCTTGAAGAAGTAGGATTGTTCCTTGACTAAGGATACTTCGTGCCCGGATGGGGCCTTCCCCCCGATGACCTTCCCGTTCTCATCATGGTAGACTTCGGCTAATTGGGTCTCGGTAAAGTACTCTTCGTCATCTTCGGAGTACCAGCCTTCGTATTCACCCAAGTAGATGTCGCCCTGCTTCAACAGACGTTCGAAGATCTTTTGAACGGCCGCAACGTGTTCTTGGTCCGTGGTCCGGATGAACTTATCGTTGGAGATTTCCAACGTCTTCCAGAGTTGCTTGATCTGGGTGGCCATGCCATCGACGTATTCCTGAGGCGTCTGGTGGTTCGCCTTGGCCTTGTCTTCGATCTTCAGACCGTGTTCGTCGGTCCCCGTCAGGAAGAAGACGTCATACCCGTTACTGCGCTTATACCGCGCAACGGTATCACAGGCAATCGTGGTGTAGGAATTTCCGATGTGTAACCGACCGGATGGGTAATAAATCGGCGTGGTAATGTAAAAAGTTGGTTTGGGTTCTGCCATAAACTAAAGCCTTCCTTACTCAAAAGATTTTTCATCAATTTTAAGATTAAAATTTAAGGTAAATTCTCACTAAGTATAGCATAATCCCCGGTCAAGCCATAGTTCCCGACCGGGGATTTTCCTATCTTATGACGGTTTCGCACTAAAACAAATCCAATTGCTGAGGCGCCAGATTAGTCCAGTGCAAATCAAGAATCTGTTGTAGGCGCAACGCGTTAGGGGCGGCGTCACGACCCGAGTTATTGTTGAAGATCACGCAAACGTCTTGGGCGTGAGCGGCTACCCGCCGGACCAGCGCCGCTAGAGCTTGCAATTCCTCCTCACTGTACTTGTACAGGGTTCGGGTCTTGCGCCAGTTAGCCCCCTGATTAAACCAGCCCTGGGCGTTTCGCCCGTGCAGGCGAATCACCGCTAGTTCCAGGGTCGTAACCGTCTCCACCAGCGGAATCCCGTCGTTTAAGTTATGGGGCTCGTCGGTGGTCACGTTGGTCATCCGCAACGACTGCAGGTAAGCCAGCACGTCTTGGGTCATACCCGGGGTGGCGAACCAGCTGGGACTGCGGAATTCGACTGCAATCGGTAGGTCCCCCATCCAGGTGCGCATCTCCCGCAGGTACTGGATGTTGGCCGTGGTCCGGTTGAAGTACGGTGGAAATTGAAAGAGGACCGTCCGCAGCTGGTGAGCGCGCCACAAGGGTTGCATCAACGTTTTATAGCGGGCAAAAGTCGCCGCCCGTTCCTCAAAATCCACGGGATGTTCCCGCTGGCCGTGGGTGGTCATGACCTGGTTAGCTTTCAAGATGAACTGAAAGCCCGCCGGTACGGACGCTTGCCAGTTGGCCAACGTGGTCTCCCTGGGCAGCCCGTAAAACGGCGTATCCAGTTCCACGAGGGGTAAGTGACCCGCGTATTCCGTTAATTTCACCGGACGATCCTCCCCGCCAATCAGGGCCGGATGCTCCGTCCAGGTGGTCAACCCAATCGTAATCAATTGGCCGCCTCCTTTCACGTCGTGCTTAAATGTCGTCCTACTTAAACCGTTCAAACTGTTTGATCAACGCCGCTTCCGGCTCCGAGAGATGGCCCCGTAGCTGACTGATCAGCCGGCGGCCCGACAAACGGTCATTATACCGAATACCCGTGACGCAAAGGTCAATCAGGGCGAAGAGAATCGTCACTAACCCCGCCTGTCGTCGGGAAAACGTGGTGTTGAACAACATCACGGCCTCTTGGTTAAAAGCCAACTGTAAGATCCCGTAAATCACCAGCGTGTCAGGAATAAGTTGTAAAAAGTTGAGCCAGCGCAACCGTCGAACCAATTGACGGAGCTGACGAATGATTTCTTGATGACTCATGGGATTCACCTTCAGACCTTTAGTTCCGTGAAGAACTTCGTGGCGTCTTCTTGAACCATCTCGATGGGAACGCCCAAGTCGAGCTTCTCTTGATTGATCACCACCACGGGGACCTGCGGGTTGCGATAATTCAGTAGGCCCGCGAACGGGTAGACCCGCATCGAGGTCCCCACCACGACCACCAGATCAGCGGCCGCCATGGCCCCGACCGCGCGTTGGACGTTGAGTTGGTTCAAGCCCTCGTCGTAGAGGACCACGTCGGGCCGAAGCCAGCCACCATCCGCATCGTGGTGCGGGTCTTTAAGATACTCATGCCAGTCCACGGTCTGCCCGCAGACTTGGCAATACACCTTATACATGTTGCCGTGAAACTCCACCAGATGGGCGCACTTGGCCACACGGTAGAGGTTATCGATATTCTGCGTGATGACCGTCGCGCGATTCTGCTGGGTCAACGCGGCTTGCTTGGTGTGGATCACGTTAGGTTGGGCGTCCGGATGATACAGGTTCTGCTTCACGTAGTCGTAGAACGTCTCCGGTTCCTGCACCAGACACGCGTGACTCAGGTAATATTCCGCGTTGCGGTGACCCGTGTACAAGCCATTTTTCGACCGGTAATCGGGAATGCCCGACGGCGTCGAAACGCCCGCACCCGTCAAAAAGACAATGTGCTGGGCTTGATCAAATTCACTTTGTAACCGTGCTTCCATAGTCTTGCCATCCCCTCATTAGTGTCGGTTGTGACTGCTAGACCCATTATAGCATGTTCGCTTAGGGGCGGCCGGTCACTGGTTCAACCACCCAAAAACGCCGAACGGCCACAGACTCGTGACGGTTCAGCGCTTCGCGTTACCGTAAGATATACGGCATCTTTAATTGCCGGAACAACTCGTCCACGGTTAAATCGTAGATGTGGGTGTAGTAGTCCGGGGTATCTTCCTTAGGCTTAGGCGCTGGTAGGACGAAGGCATTTTGCTGGTCCGACCGGTTAAAGCCGACGTAGCCCCGTCGTTGCGTGGTCTTTTCGTGCATGTCGGAGTGGTAGAGTTCGAACACCTGCCGGACCTTCAACCCCAACTGGCGCTTCGACAGAACACTGGCCAACGTAGTGTACTCCGTGTTGTGCAGTGCCGGCAAGTCCCAGGCTTCCAGTTGCGCATCGAACGCCTTGAACAACTTGACCACGTTCCGCCGGAAAGTAAAGGGCGAGGAAACGGGTTTTTCCATGATCAGGTCGTACAACTTCTGGGCTGCCGCAAAGCTCAACGGGTAGTCCTTGGTGAAGGTGGCGTTGATGGCGTCATCGTCCCGGCCAAAGAAGACCAGTGCGTCCAACAGCGTCAGGGTCCGTAACGTCATCTCATCATCACGTTCAGCGGGTTCCGGCTTCAGGGTCGCCTGGACCCCCTTCAAGTACAGGTCATGGATTTCGGGTGTGATCAAGCCGTGCTTCTTCTGCTCACTGACCACGACCACGTGGCTTACGATATCGTAGAGTTCGGTCCCCATGATCATCAATTGTTCGTCCAGGTCCTTGTTCCCCGTGGTCAACGAGAAGAAGACTTGCGGGAATCCTGACAGGATCATCAAGAGGTGCAACAGTTCGTGGGACGCCGTGTAGTTCGGTGCCGTCAAATCTGCGACCTGAATATCGATGTCCTTGCCGACCTGCATCTGTTGGGCCTGATCATGGCGCACGTAACCGGCCTGTAATTGGCCGATAAAGTGAACCGTGACTTTACCCGGATACAAGTTGTTGACCTGGTTGATCAGGTCTTGAACCTGGTCATTCAGCACTACATCTTTTGCTTCCATGTTTAATTGCCATCCTTTATTAATCATTTACATGAGTTTGGCGAACTGCCGCTAAGGCCGCGCGGGCCTGGGCAGTCGTCGGTTGTTTACTGGTCAGCTGGGCGACCACCGCCGGAACTTCCGCCGGCGTTGCGCCCACTGACAGGGCCAGCGACCGTAACTGCAGGTGCATGTGGCCCTTCTGGATACCATCGGTCACTAAGGCGCGTAAAGCCGCCACGTTTTGGGCCAAGCCCACTGCCGCGGTCACCCGCATCAAGTCGCGGGCACTGGTCACGTGCGCTAGCTGCTGGTTCACCGCGACCAACGGGAAGACCCGGGTCGCACCACCCACGAAACCTAACGCCAATGGGAGGGTGAGTTCGCCTTGTAACTGCTGGTCCGCCGTGACGTGCCACTGACTTAAGCCCCGGTACTGACCATCCCGGCTGGCATACGCGTGCACGCCGCTTTCCACGGCGCGCCAATCGTTTCCCATGGCCAGGACCACCGCGTCGATACCGTTCATGATGCCCTTGTTATGGGTCGTGGCCCGGTACGGGTCGACCTGTGCAAACGCACTGGCCGCAGCGATTCGACGGGCCACCGTTAAGCCATCACTGGTTTTGGTCCGCAACTGGTCGACGGGGACCGTGCACCGGGCCGTCACCAGACTATGCGTGGCGTAGTTGCTTAGAATGCTCATCAGAATCGTCGGCGCCTGGTGCGCGCGCAGGTAGTCGGCGACCGCCTCGGTCATCGTGTTGACCAAGTTGGCCCCCATGGCTTCCCCGACGTCGATGAAAAGATCGATTGACGCCCAATCCGGCGGTAATAGCCGCACCCGAACCGACCGGGCCCCGCCACCGTGTGTGAGTAACGATGGGTGAGCCGCGTCCGCAACCTGCAAGAGGTCTTGGGCGTGGTCGGTCACCCACTGTTGTAGTGCCGGACCATCCGTGACCTGTTGGCACACGATTTGGCCCATGAGTTCCCGGCGTTCTACGGCGGTGGTGATGCCAACGTCACTGGTCAACAACCGCCCGCCGTTGCTTGCGGCCGCGATGACGGAGGGCTCTTCGGTGACCATGGGGACCGCCACGGCATGGCCGTCGACCCGCAGGTTCACCGCCACGCCTTCGGGTAACCCGTAGGTGGTCAGGTAGTTTTCAATCAATTCTTCATCCGCAGCCTGCCGCTGGTCGGCCACCGTTCCCAACTGTTGGGGCGATAAATGGCTGGCCTGGGCCAACTGGTCTCGGCGCTGGTCATAGGATAAGCGGTAAAACGGTGTGGTCATGGTTGACGGTCCCCCTTAACGTTGTCGCAAGTATTCCGAGATGATGCCTTCACGGACACCGCTTTCGGAAAAAACGACCCGATCAGAATCCAGCATCTGCAGTAAGGTCACCAAAGGTAACATCCCGCCTAAGATGATGTCGGCCCGTTCCGGCTCCAGTCCCGAGATCCGTTTACGCTCCCGCAGAGGTACCTCTAACAATCGCTGGAAGGTCCGAAAGACTTGGTCGGTGGTTAACCGGTACCCGTGGATGTTCTCCACGTGCAGAATCTTCTGCTGCTGGCGGTTCATCCGGGCCAACGTCCGGTTGGCGCCCCCCAGTAAGACCAGTGGCAGGTTCTTTGCGTCGTTCAGCCACCAGATATCGCGCAAACGTTCCCGCAAGAAGACTTGCGCGGAAAACAGGTCAACGGCGTCTACCACGTCGTCTAGGTGGAACTGTTCGGACAGGTTGACCGCCCCGAACGGCACGCTGATCAGGTTAGCATCCTTGCCATCCTTGACGTGGACCAGTTCACAACTCGCGCCCCCGGTATCCAGTAACAGGCAGTCTTTAACTTTGAGACGGTTGACCGCGCCCAGGTAGTCGTAGTAAGCCTCCTGGTCGCCGGAGAGCACTTCCAAGTCGATGTTGGTCGCATCCTTGACTTGGCGCAGAAAGTCGGCGCGGTTGCGGGCTTGACGCACCGCGGCCGTGGCGATTCCCCGAACAATCAGTTGGGGAAGGTGCTCATAGTACGGCCGAAATGACCGTAAGGCGGCAATCGTCCGCCCCATCGCTTTAGGTTGGAGGATCTTCTCGGGTCCCATGCCCTCGGATAGCCGGCTATCGGCCTTGATCCGATTGACTTCGCGGTATGTGCCGTCATCGCGTAACTCATTGACGGCCAACCGGACAGAATTGGAACCCAAATCCACAATGGCTAAATTTTGCATAGTCCTTCCCCCGTTTCGGTCTAGCCGAAGTAGTCGATGCCGACCGCGTGCCGGACTTCGTGAAGTGTTTGAGCAGCGACTTGGTTCGCCTGTTCGCTCCCCCGCTTCAAGATGTCGTAGACCCCGGCTGGGTCAGCGGCGAATTTCTCGCGCCGTTCGCGAATCGGCTTCAATTCGGCTTGTAAGACATCGTTTAAGTACCGTTTAATCTTAACATCTCCCAGGCCACCGTGCTGGTATTGCGCCTTCAAGTCAGCCACTTTATCTTGATCCTGCGCGAAGATGTCTAGGTAGGTGAAGACCGTGTTGCCTTCGATATGGCCTGGGTCTTCCACGTGGATGTGTTCGGGGTCGGTGTACATCGACATGACTTTCTTTTGAATCGTGTCGGCGTCATCGCCCAGGTAGATGGCGTTGTTGAGGGATTTACTCATCTTAGCGTTGCCATCGAGTCCTGGAATCCGCCCCAAGCCCTTAGCTGGGAAGTAGCCTTCGGGTTCCACTAAGATCTCTTGACCATAAATGTTGTTGAAGCTGCGGACGATTTCTCGCGTCTGTTCCAACATGGGTTCTTGGTCATCACCCACGGGTACCGTGTCGGCCTTGAACGCCGTGATGTCGGCTGCTTGACTGACCGGGTAGATGAAGAAACCGGCCGGCACACTTTCACCGAACGCCTTTTGCTTGATTTCCGTCTTCACGGTCGGGTTCCGGTTCAACCGTGATACCGTGACCAGGTTCAAGTACGTCATGGTCAATTCGCTGAGGGCTGGAATCTGGGACTGTACCAGAATGGTTGACTTGGCGGGGTCAATCCCCACAGCCAGGTAGTCTAACGCCACTTGTAACAGGCTGTGGCGAATCTTTTCGGGATCCCGGGCGTTGTCGGTCAACGCTTGGGTATCGGCAATCATGATATAGGTATCGTAGTCCCCAGTGTTCTGAAGCGCGACCCGGTTACGGAGAGAACCCACGTAATGGCCAATGTGCAACTTACCAGTCGGGCGGTCACCCGTTAAAATCACGTGTTTTTTTGTCATTTAAATCTTCCTTTCTAAAAAAGCGCCCCATTGGAATCACTCCAATAGGACGCTGATGCGCGGTACCACCTAACTTGTGGCCATTTACGACCACCACTTTTGCCGTTAACGGGGCACCCGCGATAATTATCGGTTAATAAGTAACGGTTCCGACCCACTTCGACCGTGATCCCGTTGCAGCTTATCGGGACCTCTCTGGACTTGGTCTACTTCCATCGAAACGCCTGCCTACAGTTTAGTGGATTTTCTGGGGAAAGTAAACTGAAAGTCACTCAGGACTAAAACTAGTTGGCGCATCCGCCTTACCGGCCGGCCAGACAGGGCTGGAACGCCGTGGGCACCACTTCGAGCCACAGAGCGGTCTCGAAGCTGGGCCTTATTCTAAGTCGGCTAACCCCCGCCGACTAAGAATAATTTCACGGCTGAGCCCTGTCTGGCCGGCCTCACGGCTCACAAAACACTAAATTGTTCACCATCCCCCGAAATCTACAGGGGTATTTCTTAAAAATCCGGGGCAAAAAGCCTAACCGCCTTCTCCCTTACGCTTAGCCAAAGATTACGCCCGCTAACTTACCGCTCTTAACCCCGCGCTTTTACAACGGTCTTTGATTGACACAGCACTTAAATGTGACTAGAATTGTTAAGCAATTTAGCCAATTCTATTAAGGAGGCGGTCATTTTGACCACCAACGAACAAGCCAACGAGCAACACCGGGTGGACCAAGTCGTTCACCAGATTGGGAAGCGCATCGACCGGACCACGGCCGAATACAACGATGCCCACAAAGAGTTGCGCAACGTGTTAAAGAACTATAGTGAAAACACGTCGGTCAACTGGTTCGAAGTCGATGACCGAATCGAAACCAGCGCCGAGCTGCAGCAACAACGGGCCCTGGTCTCCCGGTTAACGGAAAATCAAAACATTATCCAAGACCAACTCCGGACTTATCAAGAGCTTCAAAAGTCCCCTTACTTCGGCCGAATCGACATCCAGGATCCCGACGAATCCCAACCGGAATCCCTCTACATCGGCACGGCCTCGTTCGTCGACGACCAGGAGAACTTCCTGGTCTACGACTGGCGCGCGCCCATTTCCAGTATCTACTATAATGGGGTCTTAGGTCAGGTGGCTTACCACACGCCAGCCGGCCCCCAACAGACCGACCTACTCAAGAAACGGCAGTTCTTGATCCAAGACGGTCAGATTCAAAGCATGTTCGACACCAACGAGACCGTCGGCGACGAAATGCTCCAACACGTCTTGGGTGAACAGAACGACGCGACCATGCAAAACATCGTCGCGACGATTCAGCGGGAACAAAACGATATCATTCGGGACGTTCACAGCGACCTACTGGTGGTCCAAGGCGTAGCCGGCTCCGGTAAGACCTCAGCGATTCTCCAACGCATCGCCTTTCTGCTCTACCACAGTCGCCGGGACCTCGAGGCCGACCAGATTGTCCTCTTCTCGCCCAACCGACTGTTCAGCCATTACATTAGTGACGTCCTGCCCAGCTTAGGGGAACGTAACATGCGTCAAGTCACGCTAGCCGAATTCTTGACCCAACGGTTCCAAGGACTGAAGGTCCAAACACAATTCGAACGTTACGAAAGCGACCAGCAACATCCCGTCGCCGCGGCGCTCCGGAATTTTCAGGAAAGTGCGGCCATGATGACCGCTGTGGCCGATTACTGTCAACGGTGTGCCGCCGACGCCCTACAATTTACCGATATCCGCTTCAAGGGCCGGGTCTTCTTCGACCGGCACGAGATTCGCGATATCTACGCGCAATATCCGACCACGGTTCCGGCTGCCGAGCGGTTCTTAAAGACCAAGAACGTCTTGGAGAAACGCTTGAAGCACCGCATCGCCGAGGAAGCTAAGGCTGACTGGGTCCGCGACACCATCGACCAACTCAGCGACGAAGATTACCACAACCTCTTGGGTGCCAAGCACTTGGGTCAGTTCGAACAACTCGATGATGAGATCGACTTTATCGCTCGAGAGATTGTTCGCCGGCGCTTACGTCAGGTCGATGACGCCATCTACAACGGTTACTTCCTGGACGTTTACAGCCAGTACACGGATTTTCTGACGCACTGCCCCTTACCGGAAGACGTCTCCGCGACCGACTGGCAACGGGTCATTGACCGTTACCAACACGACATCGAGTTCCACAAATTGGCCCTGACCGACGCGGCGCCGTTGATGTATCTGCGGGACCTACTGACGGGTGGCGGGAAGAACCACCAAATGCAACACCTCTTCGTGGATGAAATGCAGGACTATTCGATTGCGCAGTTAATTTACTTGCAGCACGCCTTTCCCCGCGCCAAACTCACGTTGTTAGGCGACAGCGAACAGGCTCTGTTTAAAGCCGTTGAAGCTCCCGAAACGATTCTGAAGAAACTGAGCGCGGCGCTACACGCCAAGAAGTCCCGGTTGATCACTCTGCGCCGGTCGTACCGCTCGACGCTCCCCATCACCACCTTCGCCAAGGCGCTATTGCCCGATGGTGACCAGATTGAGGCTTTCAACCGGCCGGGAGACCTGCCAAAGGTCGTGATTCGTTATGACTTCCCAGGAGCGTTCAAAGCCCTGGCCCACGAGTTGCGAACGGAAATCGCCACCAATGGGACCGTCGCGATTCTCACCAAGAACACCGCGGAGGCCAAGTACGTCTACCAGGAACTCCACTCAGAATTCGACCTTACACGGCTGACTGACACGGACCGCTCCTTACCTAAGGGCGTGGTGGTCCTGCCCATCTACCTAGCGAAGGGGCTCGAATTCGACAGTGTGATTGCCTACAACGTCTCCGCGGAGAACTACCCCAACGAGCAGTTCACCGGGACCCTCTACACGATTGCGTCGCGGGCGATGCACCACCTGACGTTGCTCAGTATTGGGCCCGTCTCCCCCCTGATTGCGTCCAGCAAGATTCCCCAAGATGACTTGCAGATTGAACACGAATTAAGTTAATGACTGACCCTGAACCCGCGCTGCTGACCCGTTGTTGGATTGGTGGTGCGGGTTTTGTGACTTAATAATATTTATCGAATAATAAAGGTTACCCGTTTTGATAAACAGGTAACCTTTATTTGAAGCTCACTTAACTTTTTTGATAAAGATAATCAGCACCGAACCAATAACTGCCATAGCACATGCGAGAGGAAAAATCCCGCGATAGCCTACTATACCAATAATTGCCGCAGAAAAGATGGGGCCAAATACTTGGCCACCATTATTGGCCATATTCAACAGACCCAAGTCTTTTGCTGCTGTTTTAGGATCTGGTAATACTTCAATATTCAACGCCTGATCAACAGAATTGTACATTCCCATCCCAATACCAACAATGGCCGCATATGCCAGCATTACCCACGGCTTCGTTGAAAACATCGGGACTAAGGAGCCAACCGCAATCAATCCCCCGGCAAAAATAACTGGAACTTTACGTTTACCTATCTTATCTGATAACGGTCCCGCAAAGATACATAGCACAATTGCAGTTACCATCAGAATCATAGAAATCAGCGTCACATAACTCTGTAATTTACCACCATGCAATTTAATATAATCCGTTAAGATATACAACTGGTATCCAGATATTGCAAACGACGCCGTTTGAATCGCTAATTTCCCAAAAAGTGCCAAATAGAAATCCATGGCTCCTTTAGTAGGAAACGCAAAGTTTTGGGAAAAGTTTTTAATCGTTACTTTTTCGACAGGCATATCTTTGGTGGACTTTTCGCGTAAAATTATAGCCGCTAGTGGTCCTGAGAACAACGTTAAGACCGCCATCACAATAAATCCCGTGTAAGGAACTGGTAGAAATAAAGAAGCAAAAGCCTGACCACCATATTGACCTGCAGCCGATCCCAAAGCATAAACACTTGAAATCGTTCCACGATACTTAGGTGATGTTCTATCAGCAATTACCGCAATCAATGGGGCAACAATCATGTTCAGAAAAATCATATAGATACTATCTGATAGAATGACTTGCCATGCAGTAACACTCTTACCCCAAAATAGAATACAAATAGCTGTCCCAACAGACCCTAAAACAATCCAAGGTGTTCTTCGTCCCCAACGTGACCGTGTCCGATCAGACAAAGCTCCTTCAACGATGTTAGCAATGGTGGAAACAATCATGGCACAGGTCGACATTAAAGCGATAATTTCCGTTTTCTGTCCCGGATTTATTTTAGCCACTTGCTGTGGTACTAAGACACCGACCAATGCTAGGTACGGGCCTAACCACAAAACTACACCTACTCCTAATGCAATTGCCGTTCTAACTGGAAACTTTTTTTGTTGAGCGTCATTAGGCGTTTGCCATGGGAGTAATTTTTGATCAATATTACTTTTTACATCCATAATTATAACCTCTCAAAAGTATCCGCTGCTCATAGAAAACTTTTAAACTTCTTGATATTCCTAAGACAGCGTCTCCCTATTCTTGGGTTTTAAGAACCACAACATCCCATGCATGTAAGTTAACAGAAGTCAGCTTTTCTCCATCTTTAAGTGCTACACACGGTTCTGGAAGCTTTACCGTAACTGGCTTCCAATTCCAGTTAAACAAGAAATGAAGATGTTCACCCTTACCGTTAACAGCAGATGAATGCGTAACTGTTTCATAATTTGCAGTCCAAGTATCCTTTGATAGAAGGTAATCGAAAATAGAAGCTGCTAATTCCTTATTAGGAACTGTCCCAATCATCGTAACGCGACCCTTACCTGCCTCCGATGTTGTCATCAGTGGAAATTGCTTAAAGTGAGGATCATCGCTCGTTGCTAACACGGTTGAATCCTTTTTCTCTAAACAATCAATCCATTCCGTTGCAGCTGAACCTTCACGTACTGGCATTGAATCCGTTCCATTAACCGCAACTTTACGACGCAAATTAGAGAATTCCTGGTATGACGTTCCTGCGTAATCGTCTAACTTAGCTGGTTTTGTCTCAAGACGTGCCCGAGCAAGACTATCCGCATAAGTCGACTTAGGTCCTAAGATAAGATGACCACCTGCTTCGATGTACTTACGAAGCCAATCAAGCAATCCATCAGAAGTAATGTAAATACCAGCAGCTAATAAAACTGGATGCGCAGTTACAAAGTCAGCGGGATCAATGACGAATTCGCCACTTTCCAAGTTCAATAATTGCGAGTCGTGAATAAAGTTGACTTGCTTTCCTGAGATAAAGGCACCTTTATAGAAAGCAGCAATCATATGATTATATGCCTCTGGATTGCGCGTTTTATGAGGATCCATTGTTGCATCTTCAGAAGTATATGGTTCAAATGATAATCCCCAACGAGACTCAACTGAATCTAAAATCGTAATATCAAAATCAGGTTTTAAGTCTAATACTTCACTACCAGCTTCAGATAATTCCTTTCCCAATTCCGATACTTCTCTGTAAACCCGACCCGGTTTCCGATCATGCGGAATAACACTTCCCCAATAGGTCTCAGTTCCAAAGTGCAGTTGCTGCCACTGCCAATATTCAATCATCTCAGCTCCACGAGAGATAAACTGCCATGCAGCTTGTCGCCACTGACCATGGTAACCTGGGTAATTATCTCCTGCACCACCAATAGGACCACCATCTGTTTCAGCGACATAGTATGGTTGTTGCTTAATCGCATAAGAACGATCCGCTTGTAGAGCTAATTGACTTGGCCCACTAACAAACCAAGATTTAGGTGTATCTGGATTAGGTAGTTTCATCCCATCTTGCATATGGAAGTATAAATCTGTTGAAGCCACATCTAACTGCTTTCCTGATACGCCTTCATCAAATGCACTACGATCCAAAGCAACGTTCACAGTGATAAATTGATTGGCTGGTGCAATAGACCGAATTACAGACCGTTGCCACTTCAACAAATCATCCGTCAACGAAGCCTGGTAACGGCGCCACTCAATATCATACTGTGGTTGGGCATTCCCTTCTGGCTTCCATAAATCATCCCATGTAGACAGCTCATGAGACCAATAAACCAATCCCCATTCTTTATTTAAATTTTCTACAGTTTGGTATTTATGACGTAGATAATCTTTAAATCCTTCGAATACATCATGCGAATAGTTTTGGAAAAGTCCCGGCTCATTATGTAATTGCCATCCAATCACTGCTGGATGATTAGCATAGCGCTCAACAATCTTGCGAATAACTCGTTCAGCATAATAGCGGAATACCGGATGACTTAAACTATGTTCCTCACGTGACCCAAAATAATGAGGGTTCCCATTCTCATCATGCAAGGCAATCTCAGGATACTTACGCACCAACCATTGTGGAATTGAGAACGTTGGAACACCTATAATGACATTAATTCCATTCTCTTGAGCCTTATCCAATACTGGTTCTAACCAATCTAGAGAAAAATGACCATCTTCTGGCTCCCAATGCGTCCAACTACCTTCACCTACTCGAATGACGTTCATGTGAGCATCATGCATTAGTTGCATATCCTGGCTTAAATGGGGAGTTGGTTGGTACTCAGCATAATACGCAGATCCAAATAAGACACTTTTTTGTTTTGGCATACATATCGTCCTTTCATAGTTAGAAGCAAGCACTTATTGCTTGAATTTGTAAGCGCTTTATTTAACAAACTAACCATACCATCTACCTAGGATTCTTTACCATGACTCAAGATGCCACATTTATATCATCACATCACATTTCTTTCATTATCAATCGCAAAGTTATCATTAAACGTCTTCCGCTTGTAAGCCCTTTCTTAGGCTAGTTATACTGTACTTGTACTACGACTAACTTGTATTTAAATAGTAAGTGGGGGAAAAATATGCCAAAACTTTTAGAAAACGCTCATCGTCTCCCGGTCATCAACTGGAATTACACTTTTTTTGGTGCTCATCTCCAAGATGTAGCCGAAAATTGGTCGTGGCCTAAAGAAAAGCATGCCGCTTTCGAGCTTATCTATGTCATAAAAGGAATTGAAGGTATCGACTACGGCGTATACTCTGATCGGCTTAAACAAGGTGATTTTGCAATTATTTCGCCTGGTACCCAGCATAGAGTATGGAGCATTCAACATTTAACTTACTTTTGCTTCCACTTTGATCTCGATGAACCAACTTTCGAAGAACATCTTATTGCCAACTCTAAAGTTGTTTATCATAAAGACGAAAAAGTAAACAAGATTGTCACTCCTCAATTTCAACAGATGATTAGCTTAATCTCACCAAAAAATTTAGAAACTTATAACTTTATAGACAAAATGAAAATTCAAATTCTTTTATCTGATATTATTTTGAGCCTCTATAAAGGGATTGAACTTCCCTATCATCCCGGAAACATCTCAACCATGCAGTACGCTAAAATGATTCGTGTTCATATAAAAAAATCATTGCGTCAACAGGTTGATCAAGCTATCAATGATCCAAAGCAAGCTATTCAACTGCACAGTTCGAGTCTCATCTCTGATATCTGTCAACAATTAAATCTCAGTGTAGGATATGCATCCAAAATCTTTAAAAAATACTACGGAAGCTCGCCTAAGTCCTATTTATCAGATATTAAAAAAGAAATCGCCCAACAACTACTGTTGAAGCCCCAATTTGACATTAACCAAATTAGCCAATTACTGGGTTATAAAAATCCAGCAAATTTTAGCAGACAGTTTAAAATATGGACAGGTATGTCTCCACGTCAATTTAGGATTCGCAAGGTTAGTCATTTCGTTGATCAACGACTATTTAGTGAGAACTTCCCTACATTTCCAAAAGATAAAATGAACGATTCACAGTTTAAAAAGGATTTTTGGAATAGCATCTAATAAAATAATGCCCCAGCAACGTCGTCTCTCCAACAACGTCACTGAGGCATTATTTTATACACGTTCTAAACCGTCTTATGTTCATTAATCATAAGTACCAAACCTGCTCCCACAAGAGCAATGACCGAAAGGAACGGTAAGATTGGTAAATAATGTTCTCCTACCATACTAAATAGCAATGCGCCCAGTACTGGCGCTAAAATTTGAGCACCAGTATTCGCAAAGTTCAAAATCCCTAAATCCTTAGCCGCAGTTTCCGGATCAGGTAAAACTTCCAAGTTTAAAGCTTGATCAACCGAACTGAAGATTCCTGATCCCGTACCCGCGATAACACCATACAAAATCATAGTTGTTGGTGATTTAAACAAAAATGGTAGTACCGTTCCAGAAGCAATAAGTAACGCTGCAAAAGCAACTACCCATTTACGGGTCTTCAGCTTATCCGAAACTGGACCTGCTGTTGAAGAAAAGATAATTGCTGTGACCATTGTCGCCGTTCCCATTAAAGAAATATACTTTCCCGACTCAGTACTTCCTAAACTCATCCCACTGGTCAAGAAGAAAACTTGGTATGTGGCGAAAGCCGTAGTAGCAATCGTAATCATCATCTTGCCAAACAACGCTAGGTAGAAATTACGTACCTTGTGAATAGGAAATACAAAGGCCTTAACAAATCCACTTAAATCTAAACGTTCCTTAGGCATATTAAGACTTGATTTTTCTTTAAGTAAAATGGCCGCAATTGGACCCGAAAGAAGAATCAGCAGAGCAAATACAAAGTACCCCGTATTAACTAGCCCGGGGTTGCTGTTACTTAAAAATCGACCCCCTACTACTGGACCACCGTACTGTCCAATAACAAATCCAATGGCATAAATGGACGAAATAGTTCCACGATGTTGGGGTGCAACCTGATCTGCAATAACTGCCAATAATGGGGCAACAATCATATTAATGAAGGTCTGAATTCCACACCACAACGCAATAAAAACTGGTAACTGTTGCACTGTATTTATCATACCTAACCCTACCATTACGGCAGCCGTCAAGAAAGAACCTACCACAATCCATGGTGTTCTTCGTCCCCACCGTGAGCGAGTTCGGTCTGATAGCGCTCCAATAATAATTGTCGTAATAGTTGATACAATCGCACCAATTGTTCCTAAGAGTGCCAAGAAATTATTAACTTTTGCCCCAGCACCTCCCATGATATTAGCCAATTTTGCTGGATTCAAGATCGAACTAACACCATTAAACGGTCCTAACCACAGTAATACCCCGATTGATACCGCAATTCCCACAGACATTGGAATCTTAGGCTGCTGTTCATTGGTTACATCTGCTTGCCACTTTGGAGATTCAGTAGCTTCTTGAGTCTTCATTTTACTTAACCCTCTTCACCTGTAGTTTTAAAAATACGTACTGACCATGGTTCTAATTCAAATTTATCTCCTATGCCTAACTCCACGTGTTGCTTAAGTTCAATCCCCTTTTCTGATTGATAAGCGACTGTTTGCCGGTCATTTGAATAATTAAAGTAGAAATCTAAGACATTACCATCTGATTCAATTAGCCTCTTGTTAATGATGGGGAAAGTTTGTGATTGACGCGGACCCCATAAACCAATTTTTTTCAGAATATAACCATATAGTTTAGAAAGTGTGCTTTCATTTACATATGTCCCTACATAATATGTGCAACCTTTGCCGAAGTGATTCTCCGTAATGGCAGCATACTTTCCCCAATAAGGATGACCATACATTGCCAGCGCCTTGCCTGTTGTTGGCGTTAATAGCTCAGACCAATATTTAACTGGTTCTTGTTTAACATCCTCTAGACCATTAGTTCCAGTAATCGTCATTGGCTTAGAAGGTTTATCAGTCGCGTAGTTTCTATCAGGTTCAACAAACAACTCATACTCAGCACCAACTGATTTAGAAATTAACGCTGGCTGAGTAGCGGTTCGCACTTTTACATTTTGATTGGCAAAACCTGAACGGAACGAGTAAATAACTGTTCCTCCCTGCTCTGCAAAACGATTAAGTTGCTCCAATTCATCGTCAGTCGCAGAATACAGCATTGGAACGATCAACAAATCATAATTAGCGACACTAATTCTTTTATCTCCAACTTGTAAGATATCTGTCTCCACATTTAATTTATAAAGTGGGTCATAGTACGAACGTAGCACGTCGTTATATTGATGTTCCGAAGTTCGGTCAAAAGCTGTGCCCTTATAGGGGAACCAATCTACCGCACTTAAAGATTGATTACTTACAACAAAAGCTACCCGGTTATTCTTATGAGTATTAATAAACTCATTACCGAATGAAGCAAGATTCTTACCAATTGTTTTTGCCTCTTTATACACTGGATTAGGTTTAAAATCATGACTTAGTAAGCCCTTCCAATACGTTTCATAACCATTATGAATTGAGTGCCAATGCCAGTACTCAATCATGTTTGCCCCTGATGCAATGTGTGAATACGCTTGTAATGTTAATTGTCCAGGATACGGGACCCAGCTCTTAAAGGCTTGCGCTTCCGTCTCCATTACGATGTAATTATTGTCCTTAGTTGATCTTTCAACATCCCCAGCAAAAGATGTTTCTATTCCCGTCAGATTATCTTGTGACGGGTGATAAATATCTACAGAAGTAACATCAAATATCTTCGAAGCATCATAGTGATTAACATCTGGTTGCAATCCATAAGAATAACCTCGCCACTCCATATCAAAGTTATTAGTTACAAATTGATCATCGCGTTTGTAGTCACATACTAAATCAGTTTGCCATTTTAGAAAATCTACAACCAAGTGGCGTTTGAATTCTTCAAAAGCAGCTCCTAAGCTTCCATTAATCGTAGAATTAACTGGTGGAAAATCTTCCCAAGCATTAATTCGGTTACTCCAATAGTCCAGCCCATAAGCAGAATTTAACTCATCTAAATTCCCATTAAACTTTTTCTTTAACCATTTTTGGAAACTTACATAAACGTTATGACTACTGGTGTTATAGTGTTTCGTTTCGTTATCAACCTGAAATCCGATAACATTAGGCTTATCCGCTGTCCGTTTAATCATTTTTCTAATGATTCGTTCTGCTAAGCTACGATAAACCGGACTTGTAATATCCATAATTTGTCGAGCACCATACTGTCGCTTCCCCGACTGATCTGTAACTAGCACTTCGGGATATTTTTTAGCCATCCAAGTAGGAATTGCATACGTTGGCGTGCCAATAATAACGCTGATATTAGCTCGTCCCATCGCCTCTACAACTTTATCCAATTTGCTAAAATCAAATATTCCCTCTTGTGGTTCGTAGGTGCTCCAGGTACTTTCGCCAATTCTTACAACATTAATGTTAGCGGCCTTCATCATTTTTATATCTTCATCTAAGCGATCGTATGGCAAATACTCATAATAATAAGCAGCTCCATATAAAAAATGTTTAAACTTCATTGCTTTTTACACCCTTCCTTTTTAGAAAACGCTTTCTTTATTCGTAATTTAGTATCGCTTTTCTAGTTGTTTAAGTATATGGGAGAAATCGCCTTGAATTTATCCATATATGACTTTATGATAAAAACAAAATAATACATTCGTGGTGATAAACTTGGACTTTTTGAAAAATGCAAAAAAAATTCCAGCGCTAGACTGGAACTTAACGTTTTTTGGAGCTCATGAACAACAAGTTGCCGATAGTTGGATTGTGCCTTTTGAAAAACATTACGCTTTTGAGTGTATCTATATCCTAGACGGACAAGAATTTGCTAAAATTTACGATAATATTTATACGTTAAAAACCGGAGATTTTTTAATCATACCACCTGAATTCTTACACCAAGTATGGGCTGACTATAATTTAAAATATTTTTGCTTTCATTTTGATATTGATGATCCTACTTTAAAGGTTCAATTAATAAAGGGACTTAATTTCCACTACCCAAAGAAAAGTAGCCTCACGACTAATTTAAAATCCCATCTTTTAAAATTAGATGCATTAGCCTCTCTTTCTTCATATGATTTTGATACCAAGATGATCATCCAAATAGAACTTTCAAAAATCCTTCAAATTTTTTACCAATCTACAGAATCTCCGCAAAATAGTAATGCCACCACTAGCACCGAATACGCTAGAATTATGGCAGATTTTCTAAAAGAGAAAATGATAAATCAGGTTTTATCTTATATAAAAAACGGACACCTATCAGACACTGAACTTGCTACAGTCTCTGCATCAATTCAGAAAGTAGGTATTAGCTCTGGATACGGCTTCAGAATTTTTAAAGAAACATTCGGTATTTCGCCTCGTCAGTATCTTTCAAAACTAAAAATTAACGAAGCAAAAAAATTGCTAGTGAAACCACAATATTCGATTAACGATATTAGTGAAGCTCTCGGTTACACAAGTGTTGCTAATTTTAGTCGCCAGTTTAAAAGATGGGTTAAAATATCCCCTTCAAGTTTTAGAAAAACCGGAAATATTCCAAAATGGTAAATCATAAAAGGATAAAATAATGACATCCTTGTCCAAATTCATTCAAAAAATTAATCTGTTACTTTATAAATATTGTTTTATCCAATTGAAGGAAGTGCCCATTATCTTTACATAACCAACACCATCCCATTACATTGACCTGATAATCTTGCTATGTACCCAAATAAGAGGAGGAGTCAATGTTATGAACAAACGAGTTAGTACCTTACTTTCCGCTCTGTTATTAGCCACTACTCTGGGCTGGCAACAACCTTTAATGAACGTGGAGGCTGCGACCCACAATAATGCTTCCCAAACCACTAAGAAGGCTGCTAAGAAGCATGCCAAGGCTAAGAAGACGGCTAAAAAATCCACTAAGGGCAAGACGGTCAAGCAACCGGCTAACGCTTCCAAGCACATCGTTCTGTCAAAGGCCTCTGGTGCCATGAACGTCCGCGACTTAGGGGGTTACGTAAACAAGAACGGTCAAAAGATCAAGGCTCACCGTTTGATCCGCTCCAACAAGTTATCCGGTCTGACTAAGGCCGACGTGAACAAGTTAACCAAGACCTACCACGTCAAGACGGATGTTGATTTACGGACCATCATCGAACAAAAGATGGGTCCCGATGTAAAGATGAAGGGTGTTAAGTTGGTCAAAGCCAACGTCTTCAAAGGCTTCGGCGCTTACCCTGATTTCACTAAGAAGAACGCCGGCGTAAAGATGATGGAAAAGTCCTACCACAACGCGGTGACCACCGCACAAGGCCGGAAGGCTTACAAGCAACTCTTCCACCAACTGCTGACTAACCCTAAGAACAAGGCCGTTTTATGGCACTGCAGTGCTGGTAAGGACCGGGCCGGAATGGGAACTGTCTTAGTTCTCTCCGCTTTGAACTTCGACAAGAAGACCATCCAACAAGACTTCATGAAGTCCAACAAGTACTTGAAGGCGGACATCCAAGCTAAGCACGCCAAGGCCGTTGCCGTTGCCAAGGACAAGCACTACACCGCAACCCAGACCAAGAACTTCTTAGCCAACACCGACGCGCAAAACACGGTTCGGATGGCTTACCTGAACACCTTCTACAAGACCATCAACACCAAGTACGGTTCCATGACCAACTTCTTACACAAGGGTCTGGGCCTCTCCAACCACCAATTACACCAACTTCAAACAAACTACTTAACTAACGCTAAGACTAAATAAATTCGCGTTAGCTGCACCATGAACCGCCCGCCCCTGCGCATCTTCAGTGGCGGGCGGTTATTTTTTTGTTGATAAAGTCATTGACGTTTCTAAGCCCTCGCCAACGCCCCCAGTAACCATTTCTTTACCTGATCAACACACTTTCGCGACAATTCCCCACTATACTGACCTTGTTTCCAAGTAAGAGGAGGAATAAAGCTCATGACTAATCGTTTGGGAACCATCTTAGCAGCCGCGCTACTCGCGACAACACTGGGAACCGCATCATCCCCCGTGATTGGGGTGCAGGCGGCTACCCGGCCACACCTGACCCTCGTTCAGTCCCAGAAAGCGGGGCAGCGAATTGCTCTGCAAAACGCCTCTAACGTCCGGGATCTAGGGGGGTACGTGAACCGCAAGGGCCAAGCCATCAAGCCCCACCGCTTGATTCGGTCTAACTCGTTAGCCACCCTATCTAAGTCTGACGAACGTAAGCTGGTCAAGGTCTACCATCTCAAAACCGACGTCGACCTGCGAACTTTAGCTGAACAGAAGACCGCACCCGATAAACGCATCAAGGGTGTCCGGTACGTCTCCAACCCCGTCTTTCTGAAGTGGGGCAAAGCTTCCGGTGACCTGAGCAACCGGATCAAAGGTGCCGGCGTCAAGAACATGGAGACCTTCTACCGTAACGCCGTTCTGGGCAAGCAGGGCCGTAAAGCCTACCGGACCCTCTTTCAGATTCTACTGAAGACTCCCAAGACCCAAGCCGTCCTCTGGCACTGCAGCGCCGGTAAAGACCGGGCCGGTATCGGCACCATGCTGATTCTCTCCGCTCTGGGGTTCGATAAACGGACCATCCAAAAGGACTACTTGTTATCCAACAAGTATCTGGCTAAGGACAACGCCGCCAAGCTCGCTGCGGACAAAAAGGCCGGGTTCAACGCCACCCAGCTAGCCAACGCTAAAGCCCAAAACGGTGTCCAAGTCGCCTTCTTGAACGCCGCTTACCGGGCTATTGATCAGAAGTACGGCTCCGTGACCAACTACCTGCACAAGGGCTTGGGCCTTTCCAAGCAAGACCTTACCCGGTTACAGAAAAATTATCTCACGGCCCCTCGCAACTAGTGTCTCCCCCTTATAGACACCAAATGTCCCGCGTACCAATCACGGTACACGGGACATTTTTGATGGTTTCATTTAAGCCACTGCTTTTTTCGCCGGCAATAGCTGCTTCAACGCTGGTTTCAAGAATAACGGCGCCAGGACCGTCGCCAAGATGATCACCAGAATCATGGCTGAGTAGCTGGCATTACTCATCAACCCCGCCTGGTGACCGATTTGAGCGGTGATCAAGCCCATTTCACCCCGGGCAATCATCCCCGTACCAATCACGGTACTACTGGTCAGGTTGAAGCCACAGATTCGGGCCCCCAGACCACACCCGACCAACTTGGTCAGGCAGGCCAGGACCGTCAAGACCACGATCAACCAGAGATTCTCGCCTAAGTGTGCCAGGGTCATATTCAACCCCACGCTAACGAAGAATACCGGAATGAAGACCGCGTTGCCCAACGGCTCGACGTGATCAGCCAGCGTTTCGCGGTACGGTGTATTGGCCACGGCAATACCGGCAAAGAAGGCGCCAATGGCCCCGCTCAAGCCCACGATATCGGCCAACCAGGCCATTCCCAGGCAGATGACCATCGACATGATGGTCACACTGGAGGCCATGACCAGTCGTTCGCTGAGGTGCATCAGGTATGGCGCAATCCATTTGACCAGCAAATAGGTCCCCCCGAAGAAGGCAACTTGTTCGGCCAGAACCCAGCCCAGTGCCGGATGGCTACCCGCAGTCTCGATTCCCTGACTCGCCAGTAAACTAATCATCAGGGACAACAGGATAACGCCGATAATATCGTCCGCCACGGCGGCTCCTAAAATCGTCGCCCCTTCACGCGTCTGTAACGCATGGAACTCCTTGAGCACCGCCACCGAAATCGACACGGACGTGGCCGAGAAGATGACCCCGATGAACAGCGCTTCGATGGGCGTGAAGCCCCACCACCAGGAAACGGCCCCCATCAGGAGGACCGGAAAAATCACCCCAGAAGTCGCCACCACGATGGCTGGCCGTAGATACTTCATTAATAATTGCAAATTACTCTCTAAGCCGCCCAGGAACATCAGGACCACGACCCCGATATCGGCGAAGAGGTTTACTAAACTATTCAACTGAACCCAGTTCAACATCGCTGGCCCAATCACGATTCCAATCAATAATTCACCGATCACTGCCGGGACACCTAGCCGGTTCGCAAAATTACCGGCTAGCGTGGTCAGCACCAGAATTAAACATAACGTTCCCAAAAATGCCAAGGGTCATCCTCCTTTTAGGTTTAATATCCATGATACGCCAATTTGGCGCCCTGCAAAAGGGACGACCGGCGATTCGTTTCGCAACAAAAAACACCAGCACAACGACTGTCATGCTGGTGCATCTCTATTAAGGCTTAGTCTGGTAGGTGGCTGCTTGGGCCAGGCGGTCCACTTGGTCGAAGAAGGCCTCCCGATGAGCGCGGGTCACCAACTGCACTGGCCGGCCCGCCGGATTCAGATAGGTCCGACCGGCGCCCTTGCCCTTAGTGATGACCCGACTGGTAACGGTCTGCGTGTCGACCAGTTCGGGGAACTGACTGGAGACCGCCGTCAAGACGTCCCAGAGGTAATACGTTGAATTGGCTTCGTAGGAAAGAACCAACGCGTAGCCCTGACCAATCAGGTCTACGGCCGGATACCCCACCATCTGGGCCCAGTGGTACCGCAGCTCGTCGGTTAGGGGCAACTCGTCGGTGCTCTCCAGGCCCACCATCTGAATTGGAATCTGGGAATCCCAGACCGTCTGGACAGCTTGAGGGTCCCAATACGCGTTCCATTCGGCCGTCCCATCCACGCCGGGTTCGTTGACGTTCCCTTGATGATTCATGGTCCCGCCCATCCAGTATAACCGCTCAATCTTAGGAGCGATGTCCGGTGCCAGGGTTAACGCCCGGGCCAAGTCCGTCAACGGGCCCGTCATGACCACCGTGGTTGGTCCATCCGCCTGACGGATCTTAGTGACCATGTCCTGATGGGCTGGAACGGAAGCTAGGGGCGTCTGGATCTCATCCCACCGGTTCAGCAACGGCATCGCGTTGTAGGAATACGAGATCAGTCGCCACTCCTTAGGAAATTGGTGCACCGGACGAGAATCCGAGGCCGCCACACTTAAAGTGTGCCCCTGTGAATTAAAGTGGTCGATAATTTTCCGCGACGCTTCGACCGCGGGGTCCAAGTAGCCGTCGGCATCCACGACACCCACCCCTAGCAGGTTGATGTCCGGCACTTGCAGCAACAATAACAGGGATACCAAATCATCGACATTTCCATCATGGTCAAAATAGACGTTTTTCAAAACGAACCCTCCAGTGATTTCTTACTAGTTTACGGAAAATCCACTTCCGAGTAAAGACTATTTTTCGCCTATTTCGACATAAACTGTTTTACGGAATTAAAGTAAGGTGATTGTCTATGCAGAACCCGAACTTATCCACTTATCATTCGGATTTAAATCGTTTAACGTTAAGCACACAAAAAAAGCGTGGACACCACCATCCACGCTTTCACTCATCAGGTTAATTAAAATAGGTCAAATCAGATGCTAAGGTTGGATACGCCATAATCGCATGGTTGATGTCCACTGAACTGAGCCGCTGTTGGATTACGAAGTCCAGGTAATTAATCACCTGTTCCGCCTCCATGCTCAGCGCAGCCGCACCCACGATGCGTCCACTGGCCTTTTCAATCACAACTTTGATGCGGGCATGCGGATCGTTCACCCGTTGGTAGCTGTACCAATGGGTGAGATCCAAATCGTTGACCCGGTACTGGTCCGGATCAGCGACGGCTTGGGCGGGCGTCACACCGAGTTGTGCCAGCTGCGTCTTCCCGTAAACGACTGACGGAATCACGGGATAACTAATGGCTGGCGCGTCCGGCGTGGTCAACGCCGTGGTCAGGTACTGCCCTTCATACCCGGCCACGGGGGTCAACTTGGGCTGTGGCCGGTCGACCACATCACCCAAGGCGAAGATGTGCGGATTGGTGGTCTGCAAATGGTCGTTAACCGTGATACCGTGCTTGGTCGTCGCCACGTGCACTTGCTCCAGACCTAGGTCCGCAACCACCGGAACCCGTCCGGCCGTCGCGAAGACCAAGTCCGTGGTCCACTGGTCGCCATCGGCCGTGGTGACCCGGTACTGGTCACCTGCCGGCTCGACTTGGGTGATGTCGGTTCCCAGCCGTACATCGATCCCCTGCTTGGTCAGCTGCGCCAATAAATCCGTAACTAGGTCACCATCGAACGCCCGGAGGGGCCGGTCACTGTGGTGGACCAAGTGGACCTGGCTACCCGCGGCCCGCGCAATGTTGGCGAACTCAACACCCACAAAACCGGCTCCCATTAAGGTAATGTCGGCTGGCAGATTGTCGAGGTCTAAGAAGTCATTACTGGTCTGTAACCATTCTTGCCCCGCAATCTGCGGCACCCGAGGCGCTTGACCGGTCGCAATGATCACGTTGGTCGCGTTCAACTGTTCCGTGCCGACCTGAACACTGCCATCCGCGTTGAAGTGTGCCATCCCGTGGAATGTCGCGATACCGGCCGCTTTAAGACCGGACAGCGTTCCTCCGGGAATGCCCTGCGTGTAAGCTCGCTTCTTAGCCATCAAGGCCCGCCAATTAATCTCCAGCGTGCCGTTCAAGCCAAAGCCCTGCAAGGCTTCACTCCGGCCCTGCGTTTCGACCGGCGCCATCAGGATCTTCTTGGGATCACACCCCCGGTTAGGACAAGTTCCACCCCAGAGGTCCTTCTCAACGACCGCTACTTGTTGACCCTTAGCGTGTAACCCGTACGCTGCTGCTAAACCACCGGGGCCGCCCCCGAGAATGACCGTATCAAATTGCTGCATGCCCGAACACCCTTTCAAAGTCTGTCTAACGTTAAGTGTAGCACGTCACCGCAAAATTTCTAAGAAATTGGTTTCGACGGCTGAACGCTAGTCACCGGATACGGTCGGTGACTAAAGTACCCCGCCAGACCAATCAAGAGGGCACCCGTGATCAAGAAAAGAAGGCTCCCGGCCACGTGTTGGAACAGCCAACTATAAAGCAACGTCCCCAGGGGCATGGCTAAGGCACTTAAGGTGGTCAACGTCCCACTGACCCGGCCCATCACCTGGGTCGGTACCGTGCTCTGCATGTAGACCCCCATGGGCGTGTTGATCCAGGCCAAAAAGACACCCGTGATGATGCCCAAAACCATTAATCCCAACGTTATCGTATTCGGCCCTAGTTTAGCGCCCAAGAGACTTCCAATTCCCAGATAGCTGAGGCCAAATCCACAGACCAGCCGGAGAATGGCTTGAATCAGATTACGAAAGTTCGCCAACTTTAAAAGCATCAGACTCCCCACCAGCATCCCTAAAGCGAAGCTACTGCTGACCCACCCCAGTCGCACGTTGCCCAGCTTCAAGACCTGCACCATCATATACGATAACCCCACGTTAACCGCGCTAAACAGTAAATTGATCCAAACACTCAGTTGGACAATAAACCAAAGTACGGCGTGGTCGTGGATGTAGGTCAAACCCACTTTAAACGCCGCCAATTGGGAATCCGAGTTCCCCATTGCGGAACTCTTGGGTAGCGGGTAAAAGTGCATAGTCATCGCGATACCCAAAACCACTGCCTGACCGGCCAGTTCCAGTACCAGAATGCCCCGGAACCCAATCCCCGCATAGAGGAGCGCGGCCAACAGCGGCGAGCCTAACTGAACGGCCGAACTCGCCGCCTGTTCAATCGTCGCTAAGGGTTTCAGGTGTGTATCGTTGACCAATTCGTGGACCGAAGCCGTATACGTGGTGCCGACCACCTTATCGTTAATCCCGAAAATGGCCACGATCATCATCGAGACCAGCAAGCGGTCCGACACCCGAAAGACCAGCCAACTATACCCAGCCAGCGCCACTAATGTGATTGCTTTACTGATGAGAATCAACGACTTATGGTCGTGGCGGTCGACTAAGTTAC
The DNA here is from genome assembly GCF_032197885.1 of Levilactobacillus namurensis. Classification (NCBI taxonomy): domain Bacteria; kingdom Bacillati; phylum Bacillota; class Bacilli; order Lactobacillales; family Lactobacillaceae; genus Levilactobacillus; species Levilactobacillus namurensis. The sequence goes on from NZ_CP134159.1 coordinate 2,248,751, forward strand.
TGATGGGGACCACGAACAAGATGCCGACGATGGGATAAATCACCGCCTCCAGTCCAAAACTGATAGCGGAGTGCGTCGTGTGCAGTAACATTAAACTCAACGCAAAGCTGAAGGTGTCACCGCTTAGGCTACTGATGATGTCGCTACTGGCCGCCTTATAAATTTGGACAAGTGATTGACGATTCGAAATCTGATTTGTTACCATAATCCCAGCCCCTCTTTCTCATGATAATCTCATGTTTTAACTTAATTATCATTGTAAAGGGGATTCGCGCGTCATTATCCTTGATTTTGGGGCTTATTTGCCCCATTCTAGGGCTTGAAAGGACTGGTCACTTGTGCATACCTTGGGCGCCACCCTCAAGCAACTCCGGCTAGATAGCCACTTAACTCAGAGCGAGCTCTACGGCGGCATCGTTTCTCGGTCCTTCGCGGGACGTTTGGAACGGGGCGAACACGACATCGCCGTTGAGAAGTTTTTCCAGATTTTAAACCGGTTACACGTCACCGCCGATGAATTTCGTTTCGTTCAACAAGATTACCAACCAACTGCGGCTACCCTGCTTAAGAGCCGAACGCATCTGGCCTACGAACAGGAAAACTTCCCTTGGTTGCACCACTTAGAACAGCGGTACCACCACAGCCTCGACCCCCAGCAGCAGGAGTTGGCCACGGTTGCCGACATCCTCCTGAAGTCCTTTGGAAGCGCTAACTGGCAGATTACCCCCGCCATGGAACAACTCTGGCAACGCATGACCGACGCCCCCACCTGGCACCTCTATGACCTGGATATCGCCAACGCGTGGTTGTCAATTACCTATCAAAAGCATGATAACGCAACGTTACTGGCTGGAATCACCAAGATGCACGCGAGCTCCCAACGGTACCTGCAGGCGCAAGCTGACCCCTTCCACGTCACCGACACGCGCGCATCCTTCGACCTAGTGGCCCTTCAGATTCTCTTTTGGAACCACCAATACACCGAAGCACGGGCGTTTCGCCAGCAACTCCTGCCCGAAAACCAGCCTAACCTCGGAACGGACGGGGCCCTGACGATTCAAATCTGCCTGTGCCTATGGGAGTGGCTTTTCGGCGACCAGCACGCCGGTGACTTGCGGGCCGACCGTTTGATGGCAATCTCCTGGATTCCGGCGGCAGCGAATATCCACTCGTTACTGGCCAGTTACCAAGAGCACGCCCGGCACTTCCGCGAAAAGCACCCGGAGTGGCAGCCCCCACGTCCTTAATTCCCAATTGTTTAACTTTAGAAAGGATGTTTAGATGACCTTCTATACTTATGGTTACCTGACCACACGCCACCAAACCTGGCAGTACGCCCGCTTGATCTTAATCATCGTCCTACTGGCCCTGTTCATCTGGCTGTTCGTCTACTACTTGCGCCACCGGTGGAACGTGAAATATAAAGACTTGAGTATCATCACCGGGACCGTGATTCTGCTGGTCTTAGGGCTACAACTTAACGGCCTGGCCAACTTGCACGCTAGCGTTGTCCAGAACGGGGCGATTACCGACACCGTTAAAACGGTTGCGAAACAGCTAAAGGTTAAGCCCCAACAAGTTTGCGTCAATGCCACAACCACCACGGATGGTCTTCTGTTCAAGACACCCAAGGGCTATTACCGCGCCGCCTATAATTCAGACGGCTCCGCCTTCGTCTTAGAAAAGCTGTCCTTATATCACCCACAAGTCACCATTCAAAAGGAGCGATAGCCGCCTATGTTTACTTATTCAGATGTTGTGTTGAAGCTGCTCATCGGCTTCATTTTTATGACGTTACTCATTAATTTTACGGGTAAAGGAAACCTGGCGCCGACTTCGGCGATCGACCAAGTCCAGAACTACGTTTTAGGGGGCATTATCGGTGGGGTCATCTACAACTCCTCAATCACCCTGATCCAGTTCGTGATTGTGCTCCTTATCTGGTCGCTGTTAATCCTGATCATGCGCTACCTCAAGATTCACGTCCGAATCGTGGGTAAATTCATCGATGGTGGGCCCATTACCATCGTGCGTGATGGCCGCCTCCTAGTCCATAATTGTCTCAAGGCCAACCTCTCCGCCAAAGAAGTGGACTTCAAGCTGCGGAGTGCCGGCGTCTACCGGATTGAAGACGTTAAACGGGCAATCGTTGAACAAAACGGCAGTCTGACAATCCTCCGTCAGGGCGATGGCTCCATTCGCTACCCCCTGATTGTCGACGGCCAAATCGACTTTGACGTGCTCGAGCTGACTAACCACGATGAAGCCTGGCTGGAAGATCAGCTGACCCAACACGGCATCACCAACATTCGGGATGTCTACATGGCCAAGTATGAGAATCATGAATTCAAGGTCACCCGGTACGACCGCAGTTAACCCTGACCAGAAAGGAGATCTTGCACCATGCCTGCCGACCAACTCCATGAACACTGGGATGTCTATAACCGCCAACTTCAACGGGTGGGCGACCAGTTACGCGAAAATCCCGTCACCCCGGGCCATTACCATCTCGTGGTCAACGCCTTTCTCTTTAACCCTGCCGGACAGGTCTTACTCCAACAACGGGCCGTCAACAAGCTCAACTTTCCGGGATACTGGGACACCTCATCCGGTGGTGCCGTCAAAGCCGGTGAAACCATCGAAGAAGCCATGCACCGGGAAATGACCGAGGAGCTGGGCTTCGACCACCCGGTAACGGCTGCCGACAACTACCGTATCATGCCTCACAGCCACTGGGTCAGCGCCTGGTTCGCCTTTCAAACCGACTGGACTGCCCGGGACTTCACCATTCAGACCGCCGAACTTCAACGCATCCGCTACTTCGATTTTCCCGCGGCCTTAGACCACCTCGACCAGATTGGCTTTGACAACTGCCAACTGGAGTTACGTGGCGCCTGGGAACATCTTTACGGTGCCAAAAAAACCAACGCCACTTAGCCTTGGTTTTTCCGGATCGATTACGCTGGTTATTACTTTCTAACGGTTAAATAGTTCGCCCGAATGGCCCGTTCTTGTGCCGGGGTAATCTTCAGGCCCTTGTGAATGTAGTTGCTCATTGACCCATATTGGGATTGAACGTCGGTAAAGAACTGGTTCAACAAGGCTGGCTTGGCCCAAGTTACGCCCAGTTGGGTGTTGGACAAGAGGTAGTCGCGTTGAATATCCTTCCGGCTCACACCCAAGATGGTGTACAAGATTGCCGCTGCGGTCCCCGTCCGGTCCATCCCGTGGGAACAGTGGAAGAGCAGGGCGCCCTTCTTTTGTTGCGCAACCAGCGTTAATAGGCGGTGGTAACTCCGCTTAGCGGCTGGCTTGAAGGCCATGTCCTTGTACATCCCCGCATCGTCGTTGTCGTAGTTCGAACGTGTGCCCAGGACGGAAGCTTGTAAGTAGTTGACCCCTTCGATCAGCGCATCCGGCTTCTTCTTAATCTGGTCGGCCGTTCGCAAATCAACAATTTGCTTGAGGTGCCAGTCTTGCGTTAACCGGGTGCCATCCAACGTGGTCAACTTATCTAGGGAATCGGCTCGCAACAACCGACCGCGCTTCACGTAACGGCCGCTCTTGGTCTTGTAGCCCCCCATATCACGGGCGTTTTCCGCCCCATCTAAGTGAATTGGTCGGTTGACCTTCTGAGATACCGTCGGTTGTAAGGCCGCATCCGTGGTCGTGGCGGCCATCACGGGGGACGCCGTGGTCCCGAATAACGCTAAAGCACACCCAAAACTAATCAATAATCGCTGTAGACGCATCTGTTTCAAACCCCTTTCTGAAGTATTCTTAGAATAGCAGGGCTGTGTAAAGAAACGTCAAAAGCCTTGTAGAAGTTGTGTAAACTATTTTATCGATAAATTAATATTGCCGATCCGTGCTTAGAAGCCAGGCGCAGATTGGCTTTTTTACTGAAGCCCCTAAATTTTTAGCCATCATGATTGATTTGCCCCCCGCAACACCTAAAAGCAAGCGTATAATGAGTCCTATAATTGAATTTGCATTTAACTATTTTGCAACTGAAACGAGGCGACTCCTTTGCACTTCAAACCGATTCTTAATTTCTGGGTGCACCACCACGGCTTGCGACTCACCGTCTTAGTCATCGTCCTAGTCTGGGGTGGCGTCTGGGGACTCCGGTACCACCATGATTCCGTAGCCAAGACGTCTGCTCGACTAACCACCCAACCCGTGGATACGACCCGCATCACCACCCAGCAACGGCATTTAAGGAAGCGATTACAGCACTACCTGAACCATGAGACGGCGGATGGCACCACCAGCATCAGCTTCTACAACCTCTCCCCTAAGCCTGGTAGTCCCGCCGCCAAGACATCCCTTACCCGGCGGTTCTACCATCAAGGTGACCTCGCGACTTCCGCCAACGCGCACACTCCTGTGGTCTCCGCAAGCACCTACAAGCTCTTCATGGCGGCCTACGTCCTCCACCTTCACCACCAAGGTAACTTGACCTGGACACCGACCAGTACCAACGGTTTCGAGGAAATGATCGTCCACAGCGACAACACCTTCGCCGAAAACATTCTGGACGCCTACGGGTTGGCCGGCATCAACGCCTTCATCGGCGATCAAAACTGGTACGCCCCCGTCTTCGTGGCCGGCCAAGCCTCCCAAACCACGGCTTACAGCCTGACCTTGGCCCTGAAGGACCTCGCGCGTCAGACCGGACCGTTCAAATCAGCTAAGGACCGGCAGTGGCTACTCCACCTTATGTCCCAACAGGTCTACCGTACCGGGATTCCCGCCGGGGCAGCAGCCGCTAAGCAAGGGACCACCGTGGCCGACAAGGTTGGCTGGTACGCCGACACCAACAACGACGCCGGCTTGGTGACCCTGCCTAACGGGCAACGCTACATTCTCGTAATCATGACCCACGGCCACATGCAAAGCGGCTTCAGCGGCTTCCCGCGCATTGCCAAGATTACGACCCACATTCAAAAGATGGTCTACAATAAGTCCGCCACGGCTAAATTGACTCCCTAATCATTTACATAGCAAGGTTGACCCCCATCAAAGCGCCACTTCCCATGGAATTTTTCCAGGAAGTGGCGCTTTGAATTGATAACAGGATTATTGTAACTTTACAAATCAACACTTGGGGGATTGGGACCACTAATAACGTACCCACAACTCAAAAAGGCCACTTTTGAACGGCATTTAGCCCGTCAAAAGTGACCCTTGTCATCCTAATTCCTCTGATTCTTCTGTTGCAAAGCCCGCTTGATTTCCGCTAGATCCTGCTTGAGCGCCGCATTTTCCTGTTCAATCATGGTCAGGTGCTGCTCCAGCTTCTGGTAGTCCGACGTGGTGTGGCGCTGGGAAAAGTACGTGGTAATGGTACTGGTCAGCGACCCGATGAAGCCAATTCCTACCAGCATCAGCATCGCCGCTGCCCATTTTCCCACCACAGTGTGTGGCGTCACGTCACCGTACCCCACCGTCGTGGTCGTGGTAATGGCCCACCATAGGGCCTGGCCCCACGAGACTTGCTCCGCGTAGGTGTATAGCGACGCGGACAACAAGATAATAATCAGGCTGGTCCACACCAAGTAACCGAACCCGTTGGTATGAAAGAACCCCCGCAACTGCCCGCGTAGTTTCCCCACGAAACCCACCAGTCGAATCAAGCGGAAGAACTGGGTCAACCGAAAGATGCACGTTAATCGGGCCAGACGGAAGAAGCTAAAAATGGCGCTAAACGGGATAATCGCCAGCAAGTCAAAGATGTTGTGACGGAAAAAGGCCCACTTCGCGGGGGCCCGCCAGAAGCGCACCAGATAATCGACCGTAAAGAACGCCAAGATTCCGGCATCCACCCAGGCCCAAGGTCCGTGGTCGAGGTCCACCACGCCGGCTAGCTGTAAGATCACTAGGGCAATCGACACCAACGCTAAAACGACCACCGTCACACGATATTCATGGTGCCACCGTTGCCATTGCACGTCGCTTACCCCCTGTCGTCCGAATCCATCCATTTTCTAAATTCAATCGTACTACGGAACTGGCCTTCAGGGTAGTCCTAAGTCTTCTAGTCGTACCTAGTCAACGCTTGCCGGGGCTTGGAGCGCCGCCAAAATGGCCGTCTTCATCTTCTTAGGACTGGTCGTGGGCGCATACCGTTTAATCAGTTGCCCATCGCGCCCCACCAAGAATTTGGTAAAGTTCCATTTGATGCGGCCATGCCCTGAGGCGGTCTTGAGGTACCTAAACAACGGGTCCGCCTGGTCTCCGTTAACCTGCACCCGCTGTGTCATGGGAAAGGTTACCCCGTAATGTAGTTGACAAAAGTCGTTAGCCGCTTCATCCGAATCTAGCTCCTGGTGGAATTGGTTCGACGGTAAGCCCAAGATTATCAGCCCTTGGTCATGGTAGCGCTGATACAACGCTTCGAGTGCCGTTAACTGAGGCGCTAACCCGCACTTGCTAGCCGTGTTGACGATGACCACGACCTGCCCCCGATACGCCGCTAAGTCTAGTGGTTGTCCACTCATTTCCGTTTCTTTAAACCCATAGATAGTTGTCATGCGACCGTCTCCTTCGACCATTTTAATTGCTTACAATTTAGTGTTTTCCAATCGACTTTAGGGACATTATAAGCGTTTTAATGACCAACTGCACGCACAAAAGCGGCCCCACATGACGTGCGGACCGCTTTTTTCCTGAAACGAACTTAATTATCTCTATCAACCCATAAGACGTCCCAAGTGCCACTTTCCTCTAGCCAAACCGTCAGCCATCAAAAACCTGAGACGCTCACGGCTAATCGTGATCAGACACCGGTGTGGTATCGGTAAGCTCATCATCACTTTTAACGGCATCCTTAGGTTTCTTGTCCGGAAAAATCTTGTACACCAGCTTGGTCGCATAATTAGACCCGTAGGCAATGAAGAAGATTCCCATCAACATAGAGATGAACAATTGAATCACGAACAGGGGCCACTTCGTTACCGTGACATTGGAAATGATGACCATGGTACTCCCCCAGGCGATTAGCCAGGCCGGAACCATGGTAAACTTCATGATCGTTCCTTGAAGAAAGATGGCCAAGAACGTCATAAAACCGAACATGATTGCCGAGGGCCAGAGCTGTGCAATCATGTCATTTTGCAATAACCAAAACGAAATCAGTGCCCAGGTAATGCCCATCACGAAGCTCCCCACAATATTCCATACCTTATCTTCCGGGCACCCAACCCCAAAGAAATAAGACGCTGTAATGAACGCCGCAGCTCCCATCCACAGGCCAAACGACGTCATAATCAGACTATAAAATAACGTGAAGATACCAACACCAACTGACGAACACCATAACGCTTTACCAATTTTCATAATTTGCCACTCCTCTGTAGGGTCAGAATCAAGGACACCCCAGCAAAGTCATGAACTTACTTATTACTTTCATTTTACTCGCTCCGTTCAGCCTTGCCATTATCTCTTAGGGATAAAGTCCGAAGCTGATTTGGTCCGCCAAGATGGTTTAAGTGAGTAAATAAGCCCATAATTAGCACTTTCCCTAATGCCTTTTTATCCCTAAGCGTGTAAAATGAATTTATCCTATATTGAGAGAAAGCGATTAAGGGGTTACCTTTTAATGTAAGCGCTTAAGTAAATCGTTTTTCCCTTCCTGACCACCCTTTCCAGGGACTTATTCGAAAGAGACGTGATGATTATGCCATTCGCTGTTGCAGCGCTCCGCCAATTACCAGCACTTCAGAACGCTCAGGTTCTGGCTGGTGCTCATTTTTTGACGAATCCCGTTAACAACCTCATCTTAGCGAATTCGCGACCGAACACCCAACACTTAGCCACCCATGAAGTTCTAGCCGTCACCCTTAACGATCTCTACCAGATCACCGGCAATGACTTTCGCACATTCATAGCAGGGCTAACGGACCAGCAGTGTAGTGCCTTACTGGTCCACAATACAGACCCTCTAGCCGAGCTTCCCGCCGACCTCATCACGGCTTGTGAAGCCCAGCACCTCCCATTATTAGCACTGCCCTATCAAAGTAACGAACGAGAGGTTTTCATTAGTATTACGCAAGCGCTCTACACTGACAAGCAGCACCAGCTACGCTACTATCAGCAAGCCGACCGTCACTTTGCTAGTCTGACGCAAAGCAACTCACGCCAATCATTAATTGATACGCTAGCCGCCCTGGTCAAGAATCCCGTCGTCCTTTTCCAGATTCGCCATGACCAAGTTCAGGTCCTCTTACATAGCCCAGACCTGACTGTGCTCCCCGAGTTTCACTGGCAACACCGACGGACCAGTCCTGACAGCGTGACGTTACCGGGGTATTTCTGGGTTCCCGCCCACGATCATCACGGTCGGTTGGTGGCCACCCCCCTGTTTCAACCAGCCGCCAACCCACTATATTTAGGAGTCCTGGTTAAGCAAGCCCCCCTACAACCGATTGACTTTTCTGCCATTGAAAGTGCGGGTAATTTCTTAAAATTAATTATTACCCAACAATCCGCCAATCAGCAGAACCGCCAGGCCTACACCAACGACTTAATCGATGATTTATTGACCGATCGCCCCATGAGCGCTGAGCACTTTCAGCAGACCTTAACTCAACTACATCTGCAACCTGAATGCACCTACCAAGTCGTCACGATTCACGGCTTACAGAATGGGCAACCCGTCCCGAACTATTTCCATAATCATCCCCAAACGGCTCGTCGTCTGATTCACCTCCTCAAGTCCCACTGGCCTGATTGGCGTTATCGCATTCACGCGGACTACTTACTCTTCATCTTCCGCGAAGGGGCGCCGACCGTTGCTGAACTCCAGACTGTATTCACGCAACTCCCATTAGGCGCCACCGAAACTTACAAGGGAGGCATTGGCACGCCACAGTTACCCCGCCAACTCAAGCTCTCCGCAAACCAAGCCCTACAAACCTTTAAACTTTTGACCGCATTACCACAAATGACCGGTCTCCATACCTTTACCGAACTGGGCTTCTATCGCTGTCTCCCGTCACTGACGGATCACCAACAACTTAAGCCTCTAATCCCTGAGAACCTCCTACAGCTCTACCGGCAGCATCCCGAGCTGTATCAAACACTCAGTGCTTATTTAAACCACAACCTTAGTATCAAACAAAGCGCTGCCGCACTCTTTATTCACCCTAAAACCATGAGTTACCGCCTAGGGAAACTCCGCGAGCTCCTGCACACTGATTTCAGTGATGCCGAAGAACTCTTCACCTTTAATGTGGGACTTCATATCCTTCAACTCATCTAATCTAACGTCTAGTTTGCCACCACTCGTAAAGGAGTCATTAATCATGCAAAACATACTTGTTGCTGACGACCTCGAAATCATCTGTACGGGCCTAACTTACTTGATTGACCACCAAAATACTAACTGGCGCGTGACCGCGCACACCCATAATGGGACCGACACCTTTATTGCCGTTGAACAAGGAAACATTGACATTGTAATCATGGAGTTAGATATGCCTGGAGAAAACGGGCTGACGACCCTCCAACGGCTCCACGATAACTTCCCCAACGTTCCCGTCATTGTCCTATCAACGCATGAGGAACGGGAATGCCTGACACGGTGTTTTCAACATGGTGCCGCCGCTTACGTGCTCAAACGCTCCGGCAATGCCGAAATCATTAACGCCTTACAACATGTCAACCGCCAGGCCCTCTATATCGACGCGAATCTCCCCCTATGTGCGACGGAACGGCAGGCGCTCACCGACGACTGTGCCATGGGTAATCTAACGGGACTGACCGACCATTGTCCCTACGAGCGACTTTCTCGCCGCGAACGAGAAGTCTTCCCCCTAATTACCATGGGCTACGCTAATCGAGAAATTGCGCAACGCCTATGCATTTCGACCAAGACCGTTGAAGCTCATAAAGCCAGTATCATGCGTAAACTTGCGCTAAGTTGCCACGTTGAACTGGTCCGCTTTGCCGTCCACCACCACCTGGTTACCATCTAGTCTGGCGTGATCACTCGCCTGTGACCTACCTTCCCATCAAAAAGCAGCTCACCAAATGCGGACCATTTGGTGAGCTGCTTTTGACGTTAATCGATCAATTATCTTGGACTACAAATTAGTGGCGTTTAAGATGACGCCGTTTCCCGCTGCTTCAGCTGACTCCGCAACGCCGCAATTTTCAAAACAATCACTTCATTATGATTAACATGTGCGAACGCTAACGCTTCATCTAGTTGCTGGTTCACCGCTGCGTAAGGCCGGTGTTCCGCTAACGCATTCTGCGCTGCCAGAAACTTTAGCCGTGGCAGATAATAGGTGACATGCTGATCAGAACACAGTACCAGTCCCGTCTGCAACAACCGATTACTTAGCCGGTAGTCCCGCTGGTGCGCGTAAAATTCCGCAGTGAAATAAATCAGCATCAAAACACGCAGGTGATAGTTGGCCATCGTCGGCTGTGCTCGCTGAAAATCCAACGTTTCAATGTAGTGGCGCACCCGTTCGAAATAAAACGCTGCTGCTGTGCGCTGTTGCAATCGCGCATACAGGATTCCCGAGCCCATAAAGGCAAGTTGCGTCAGAATGGTCTGGTGGCGCTCATCCAGATCGTTTAAGATTCGGGAGAAATCAAAGAGGGTCGCTGTCGGTTCTCGGTTTACCAAAGTGTTCACAATCCCCCGTAGGTAGTAAAACTGCATCTTCAGGTCAACCGCATCAATATCCTGCACATCGATTTTTTCTAATTCCCGTAAAACTCGCCGGTAATTTTCCGTCATCAACTGATTCTCGACCAGATTTAAGGTCGCCGCTAGCTCTGCCGACCGGTTTTTTTGACTCTGATACAGATTGTCGACGGTCATGCCTAATCGCGCGCAAAGCTTACTCAGAATCGTCAGTGACGGGATGCGATTATTATTTTCAAATTTACTCAGTGTCGCCTGCGTACAGATACCCTCACACAGCTTAACCTGCGAAAGCTTCAGCTCCTTACGCCGCGCAATAAAGACATCAATATCCACAATCTCACCTCCATTACTAGTCGTGCAGTCCTAAGGCAACCTTCGCATACCGGGTCATCCGATCAATATCCCAAGCCGGTTCCCAAACCAACTCAATATCACATTGATGAACCCCCGCCACCCGTAAAACGGCTTCACGAATGCTATCGGCCAATAAATTACCGACCGGACAGCCCATCGTGGTCAGCGTCATTGAGAGCTTGCAGACCCCATCAGCATCGACTGCCACGTGGTAGATCAATCCCAAATTGACGATATCGACCTGAAGTTCTGAATCAATCACCTGTTCTAATTGCTGCACCACCTGGTCTTCCAAGTCATTTTTGGTCGTAATTCCTGCTGCCATTGTCGGTGCCTCCTTTCGTTTAACCAATAGAACCTTCCATTTCAAAGCTAATCAGCCGATTTAACTCAACCGCGTATTCCATCGGCAACTGCTTGGTAAAGGGTTCCACAAACCCCATAATAATCATTTCCGTTGCCTTAGCCTCCGAAATTCCCCGACTCATCAGATAGTAGAGTTGTTCCTCAGAAATCTTGGAGACCTTAGCTTCATGTTCCATGGCCACGTTTGCATTATAGATTTCATTGTACGGAATCGTATCCGACGAAGACTGATCGTCCATAATGATCGTGTCGCACTCTACGTGAGCTTTCGACCCATCCGACTTTTTCCCAAACCGAACCGTCCCCCGGTAATCCGTCGAGCCGCCCGTCTTCGAGATAGACTTCGACACGATTGAGCTCGATGTATTGGGGGCGTTGTGAATCATCCGGGCACCGGAATCCTGCTTGATCCCGTTGCTGGCCACCGCAATCGACAACATGGTCCCGCGCGCTCCTTCACCGTTCAGGTAGACGCTTGGATACTTCATGGTGACCTTGGAACCCAAGTTACCATCGACCCACTCCATCGTGGCGTTCTCAGCCGCGGCAGCCCGCTTGGTTTCCAAACTATAGACGTTGTCCGACCAGTTTTGAATCGTGGTGTATCGACAGTAAGCGTCCTTTTCAACGTTAACTTCCACGACAGCGGCATGGAGACTATCTGACGAATAATTCGGTGCCGTACACCCCTCCACGTAGTCTACCCGTGCGCCCTCATCGACGATGATCAGGGTACGTTCAAATTGTCCGGAGTTCTCGGAATTTAACCGAAAATAGGATTGAATCGGCGTCTTGGTCTGAACCCCCTTGGGCACATAAATGAAGGAGCCGCCAGACCATACCGCGGCATTCAGGGCCGCAAACTTATTATCCGTGGGTTGGACCAACTTACCGAACCATTTCTTGAACAGTTCCGGGTACTCCCGTAGCGCCGTGTCCGTATCCGTAAAAATAATGCCCAACTTGGCAAAGTCATCGCGCATATTGTGGTAAACCACTTCGGATTCATACTGTGCCGAGGAACCCGCTAAGTATTTTCGTTCGGCCTCCGGAACACCCAAACGGTCGAAGGTTTTCTTCAAGTCCTCGGGGACCTCTTCCCAGTCACGGTATTTCTTATCCGTCATCTTCTGGTAGTACAACATATCCTTAAGGTCCAGTTGGGACAGGTCAGGACCATACTTGGGCATCGGTAACCGTTTATAAACGTCATAAGCCTGCAGTCGATAATCCAGCATCCACTGCGGTTCGTGCTTGGCCATCGAAATCTGCCGCACGGTCTCTTCCGTTAGCCCCCGGCCCGTGGAATAGGCCGGCTGTACATCGTCGTGAAACCCAAATTCGTAATCTTGATCTTGTTTAACAACATCCGGTACTTCGACCATCGTTTATTCCTCCTTCTTGGCGTCACTAAGAAGTGCTCGCTGTAACGCCCACCATGCCAACGTCGCACACTTGATACGCGCCGGAAATTGCATAATACTCGAGAGAATTGCTGCATCTTCTAGCTGATCCAGATCCGCTTGCGAATGGGATTTTCCCATCACCATGTCCGAAAAAGTCTTGGCCATCGCCAGGGCTTGCTCGCGGGACTTTCCCTTAACCGCGTCCGTCATCATGCTGGCCGACGACTGACTGATGGTGCACCCTTCGCCCGTAAAGCCGATATCCGTAATCATCCCCGCGTCATCGACCTGCACATCCAGGTTGATGACATCCCCACAAGTGGGATTCTTCAAGGTTATGGTATTCGTGACCGCCGACAACGCATGCTTGTTATGGGGATGATCCGAGTGGTCCAGAATCACTTCACGATAGAGACTATTTAGCTGAGACAGACCCATGATTAAAGAACTCCTTTGTTTCTTGGATTGCGGTTAATAGACGTTCCACGTCCGCTTGCGTGTTGTACAGATAAAAGCTCGCACGGACCGTCGCAACCTGGTGCAGAGCCGCCATTAAAGGTTGGGCACAATGGTGACCCGCACGGACGGCGACTCCCTCCATATCCAAAGCGGTGGCGACGTCGTGGGGATGGAGACCGTCGAGATTGAAGGTGATCACGCCCGTATGCTTAGCCGGGTCATGCGGGCCAAAAACCGTTACTCCCGGCATAGCGACCAGCCGAGGTAAGAGATTCGCAACCAAGGCGGCTTCCCGTTCGTGGACCCGATCCATTCCATAGGCCGTCAAATAATCGACTGCTGCGCCCAATCCGATACTCCCCGCAATATTTTGCGTCCCCGCTTCGAACTTCCAGGGCAGCTGCGTCCAAGTACTCGACTGCTGGTGCACAAAATCAATCATCTCACCGCCAAATTGGTACGGCGACATGGCGGCCAATAACGCTTTTTTGCCATATAACACACCAATACCAGTCGGGGCCATCATCTTATGCCCGGAAAAGGCATAAAAATCAACGTCGAGGTCCTGCACATCCACTTTCATATGTGGGACAGCTTGGGCACCGTCCCCGACTAACACCGCCCCGTTCTGATGAGCCAACTGCGCCAACTGCTTAAGGGGATTCACCACACCTAAGACGTTACTAGCATGGGTCACCGCGACGATCTTAGTCCGCGGTGTAATCTGACGCGCCGCATCGGCTAGGTCTAGTTCCCCATCAGCGGTCAAACCAATGTACTTCAACGTAGCGTGCTTGCGAATGGCCAACTGTTGCCAAGGAATCAGGTTGCTGTGGTGTTCCATGATCGAAATAACGATCTCATCACCCGCGTGGACCTGTTGCTCACCGTATGTACTGGCCACTAAGTTCAGACCGTCCGTGGTCCCCTTGGTGAAAATGACCGTTTCCATTTCCGGGGCATGAATAAAGTGCTGCACCTTTTCTCGGGCCTGCTCATAGGCAGCCGTTGCTCGTTCAGCCAACGTGTGAACACCACGGTGGACGTTAGCATTATCATGTTGATAGAAGTGCGTCAACGCATCGATGACCGCCTGCGGCTTCTGGGCCGTCGCGGCGTTATCCAGGTAGACCAACGGCTCATCGTTAACCCGTTGTTGCAGAATCGAAAAATCAGTTGCTGATATTTCCCGTGACTTAATCATGGCGTAAGTTCCTTTCAATCGTTTGTACCAGTTGTTGCCGCACCGTTAGTGACGGAATCGCCGTCAAAACGGCGCTAAGGAACCCTCTAATAACTAACCGTTCCGCCGTTTGTTTGTCTAATCCCCGACTTAAGAGATAATACAATTCACGCTGATCGACCTGCCCCACACTAGCCGCGTGGCCGGCCAAGACATCATTTTCATCAATCAACAAAATCGGGTTGGCATCGCCGTGCGTTCCGGGATCCATCATTAAAATCCGGTTTTCTTGTTCCGCTTGTGCACCGGCAGCGCCGTGAATGATGTCTCCGATCCCATTAAAAATCAGTTCAGATTGGCCTTGTAACACACCCCGTTGCAAGATATTACCTACGGTGTGTTTCCCATGGTTCGTGATCTTCGTATTAATTCCCTCACGTTGGTCGTGGTTGGTAATGGCCACGACCTTCGCATCGGATTGCGCGCCATCCCCAATCAGATCAGTCTCGCACTGACCCACCGTATTCCCTTGGTTCATTAACCCAATCGCCCAGTTCACTTGTGCGTTAGCCGCCACGTTCGCTCGCCGTTGAAAGGCAACTTGCGTCTGGGCGCCTAACTCGTCGACCGCCGCAAAGGTCACCTGACTGTTTTCCTGCGCCACGATTTCGACCACCTGATTCACGGTCCCGGGCAGATCCCCTTGCGTGGTTAAATGTTGGGTCAACGCAACTTGACTATTCTCGCCGGCCACGATGAGCCCGTGAGTCTGCAGGCCAGTCGGCTGCGTCGCATCTTGGATAAGCTGTAAGGTCAACGGGTCGCTGATCACTACATTCTCTGGAACGTACAAGAAGAAGCCCGCATTAAGGTACGCCAGATGATAACTGGCTAGCTGATTGGTCTCAGCCCCAATCACCTGCATCAGGTACGGTTGCACCAACTCTGGGTAGGTCCGAATCGCCGTCAGAATATCGGTTAAAATCACACCCTGATCCTGCAAGTCTTGCGGTAACTCACACTGGATTACCGTTGTCCCGCGCTGGACGAAACTTCCCGCCCCCACAGTCGTCTGAGTGGTCGCAACCGGATACGCCAGTGTTGGCGTTGCAAACAGGTTCCAGTCTCGATAGTCGAAGCGCTGCACGCGCAGGAACCTTGACCGACTGAAGGCCGCGAGGGCGGCGACCCGCTGGTCAACCAGCCACGCCGGTTCTTGCCGTTGTTCGGCCGCTTGGGCGAGGGTTGCTGCAGCCGCTTCTGTATTCTTCACTAACATGCTCATTGCCCTCCTTAATTTTCATCCACCAGCTGAACATCAAGTTGTAAATCGTCGCGTAATCCGGCATACCCTTCTTTTTCCAATAGCTTAGCCAGCGAGGCATCCCCGGTCTTGACGATTCGGCCATCCATCATCACGTGAACGACGTCCGGAACGATATAGTTCAACAGGCGTTGATAGTGGGTGATGATCAACGATCCAAAGTCTGCGCCACGCATCGAATTAACCCCTTTAGAGACCACCTTGAGGGCGTCGATATCCAACCCCGAATCGATTTCATCCAATAATGCAAACTTAGGCTTGATCATCAAGAGTTGTAAGATTTCGTTGCGCTTTTTCTCACCACCGGAGAAGCCTTCATTCAGGTAACGTTCCGTCATTGACTCGCTCATATCTAAGAGGTCCAGATTCCGATCGAGTTCTTTAAGAAACGCTAACACTGAAATCTGGTCGTCTGCTGGACGCCGAGCATTGATTGCCGCCCGTAAGAATTCAGCGTTAGTCACGCCCTGAATCTCAGCTGGGTACTGCATCGCTAAGAATAGGCCGCGACGAGCCCGTTCATCGACCGGCATGTCGAGAATGCTTTCGCCATCCAGCAAGATATCTCCCTGGGTCACGTGGTAAGCCGCCGCCCCCATAATCGTCTGGGACAACGTAGACTTTCCCGTTCCGTTGGGTCCCATAATGGCGTGAATTTCGCCAGTCGTCATGACTAAGTTAACACCCTTTAAGATTTCTTTAGACGTTTGTTGTTCTTCGTCCTCTACCGCGACGTGTAAGTCTTGAATCTCCAATGTTGCCATCCTAATTACCTCCAATAGATAGTGTTGTCCTCACAATCAAAGACCGGAATCAATCCGTTCAGAGCAAAGATTGTTCTTATTTGCACATGTAAAATCAATGGATTATTCCCAAGAGAATACACCATTAGTTATTCAACGAATCCGTGTATTCATTGTAATCCAGAATAATATTCCACGAATATTAGGCATTCCCCTAATATTGTCTTTTAGCGGAGAATGTTAATCTATTAACATACAATGGTGCGGAACTCCCACCATAGAAAGGTCCTGATGACTATGCAACTACTTTCGCAACAGACTGCGTCTCCGCACTTCGAGGTCCGTTCTTTATCTGGACTTGACGACCTCATGGTTCGCCGTCTTCACCGGCTAGGTATTCGTTCTGGTAGTCGCTTAACGGTAGTTCGGCAATACCCCTTCCACGGGCCTATTATTATTCAGGTCGACCAGCAAAGGATTGCCCTGCGTTACGCCATCTTTCAGGCGCTCATAGGAGGCCATTAGCATGCCGACCATTGCGCTCCTGGGTAATCCCAACACGGGAAAAACGACCCTCTTCAACGAACTAACCGATACATATGCCTACGTTGGCAACTGGACGGGCGTCACGGTCGATAAAAAAATAGGTCAGCTACATGGCTCCCCAGCCAAGATGGTTGACCTCCCGGGCATCTATTCGCTGAATCCCCTGACTAAAGATGAAGCGGTCGCGACGGACTACCTTCTGACGGCCAACCCCAATTTAATTCTCAACGTAACCAACGCGAGTCAACTCAAGCGTAATCTCCTATTAACAATCGAATTATTAGAATCGGGAACTCCCGTGGTCTTAGTTCTCAATATGATTGATGACCTTTATCAGACGCCCTACCTCCTTGACCTGCCCACCCTAGCCCAGCGCTTAAATTGTCAAATCAAGACGACCAACGCACGGAACAAGCAGGGGGTGGCAGCTTTACACCAACGACTCCTGACGTCACTGGATCAGCCTGCGTCATCTACGTTTCAGTTGACCTATCCAGCCGCCGTTGAACAGGCGTTGGCCACCGCCGTCACTCGCCTCACTCCCCGCTACTCCGCAACGTTCTCCCGGTGGCTCGCCATTCAATTCATGGCCCAGAACCAGACCATCCGTGACTACGCCCAGCAGCAGCATCTCCAGGCATTGACCACTGCCGCCGCTGACTATGATCGGCAAGGCTTCGAACGGCAAATATTCCAGACACGCCAAGCCTTCATCACGACCACCTTACAAGCGGCTCAACGTCTAAACCCAGACGTACGGGCGAACCACCTCACGCAACGCATTGACGAATGGGTGACCCACCCACTATTGGGCTTACCCATCTTCGTTGGCATTTTCTGGCTGATGTTTAAGCTCTCTTTCGACTGGATTGGGACCCCCGCTTCCAACCTTCTCAACACCTGGCTAAGCGGGCCAATCACTGACTGGGCCAATCATCTGTTAAGCACCTTAGGCACCCTCCCGTTTCTCCAAGCTCTGCTAGTCGATGGTATTTTAAACGGAGTGGGGGGCGTCCTAACCTTTGTTCCCCAAATCTTCGTGCTATTCGCCTGTATCTCTATCCTGGAGGACTCGGGGTACATGGCCCGGGCGGCTCTGGTCACGGACCGCCTCATGCAGGCATTCGGGTTAAACGGTAAGTCCTTCATCCCCCTCATCATTGGGTTTGGCTGCAACGTCACCGGGGTCATGGCCACCCGTACGATCGAACAACCCAAAGAACGGCTGATTACCATTCTGCTATCCCCCTTCATGAGCTGCTCCGCTCGTTTACCCATTTACAGCCTCTTCGTCGCTGCCTTTTTTAGTCGGCATCAAGCCGTTATCGTTTTGTCCCTTTATTTTCTAGGAATCGTGGTCGCCCTGGCCATGGCGAAGGGCTACCAGCTTGCTTTTCACCTCAAGGCCACTAGCGATTTCATCATCGAATTGCCCCAATACCATCTTCCTCGCGTAGACCTTATCCTGCGGGGAACCTGGGATAAGGGGAAGGGCTTTGTCAAGAAAGCCGGCACCGTCATCTTTGCCGGCACCGTCTTGGTCTGGCTACTCTCCAACTTAAGTTGGCACGGCATGACCACTGATATTGATCAGAGTCTGGCCGCTAACTTAGGACAACTACTCCTCCCCTTATTCATCCCTTTAGGTGTCCGGTCCTGGCAAGTCGTCAGTGCCCTAATCACCGGGGTCATGGCCAAGGAAACCATTACCGCCAGTATGATCGTCCTGTTTCACCTGAGCGGTCAAACGGCACTGGTCGCAACCTTTAGCGGCCTATTCACGCCGCTATCAGCCTACAGTCTACTGGTCTTTATTCTCCTGTATATTCCGTGTTTCTCCACACTGGCCACGATCAAAGCCGAGACCGGGTCAACCAAGTGGATGCTTTACTCAGGCATATCCAGCTTTCTAGTCGCTTATGCCTTGGCCACGATCATCTTCCAAGTCGGCTCACTCTTCGTCTGAAAGAAGGTTATTCTATGTTCATGTCCGTTACCGTTAGCATCCTAGTCCTAATCGCCATCTTTATCGGCGCTGCTTGTCAGATTAAGCGGTTATTCCAAGTCTCCCAGCATCGCGGTTGTCCGGGATGTGACGCCCACTGCGTCACCCGCAGCCGTTTACAGTCCCTTCAGAAAGCCCCTAATCATCGTTAATTAAGTGGGCCCAAAGGTAGCAACTGCCTTTGGGCCCACGTTGCATTATCATCAAGAACAAGCGAAGTCTGGGCGTGTCCCAGACTTTTTTCTACGCTTCGTCAAACTGTAGTTAATCCCTTCGCCTTACCGGGTTAGTCCTGAAGGAAGCGGGCACAACGACACACAGATGTTGACGACCCTCTCCACAACTTCCAGTTAGGGATGGAAGCGAAAAAAAGCTGATCAGCTTTAACGCTGACCAGCTCTTTTTGGGTTTTAATAAGTAAGTTGACCGACTCGTTAGGGTCACTTAAGTTAATGGGTTAACCGTACGGATTCAATATCAACGTCTTCGATATTGCCTTGCCGTCCGGGCTTCATTTCAACCTTCCCAGTGGAGATGGCCCCAACTGGGCAGACTAGATTACACAACTGACAACCGACACACTTGCTGTAGTCCACGGATGGACGCCGCGTCTTTTCGTCCCAAGTAATGGCTTGGTGTGCACCATCGAAACATGATACGAAGCACCGGCCACAGCCAATACACTTGTCCCAATCGATCTTCGGATAAACCTTATAATCCCGGTCCAAATCTTCGGCTGGTAAGACGTTCTTGTTGGCTAAACCAACCAAGTCAGCTAAGTGGTCAACGCCCTGTTCTTCCATGTAATGCATGAGACCGTTCTTCATGTCTTCAACGATCCGGTAACCGTATTGCATAACCCCGGTCGTCACTTGTAAGGTCGTCGATCCTAAGAGGATAAACTCAACCGCATCTTCCCAAGTTTCGATCCCCCCGATTCCAGAGATCGGTAACTGTTCCAGACCAGCTGCCACGCGTAATTGTTGGATGAATCGTAAGGCAATCGGCTTCACGGCTTTACCGGAGAACCCAGAAATAGAGCCCTTTCCGTTAACGATTGGCAACGCGACCTTCTTATCCAGATCTAAATTAGAAATGGACTTGACCGTGTTAATCGTGGCAATCCCATCGGCACCACCAGCCAATGCGGCCTTGGCAGCCGGTACCATATCGGTGATATTTGGCGTCATCTTCGCCATCATTGGCAGGTCTGACCCCCGCTTAACGGCCGCACAGTACTTCTTAACTAATTCAGGGTTGGTCCCGACGTCAGAACCCATTTCGTGCGACGTCATTTGTGGACACGATAAGTTCATTTCAATCATGTCAGCGCCGGCGTCCGTTACCGCCTTAGCAAGATCGACCCAGTCCTGTTCGTTGGTCCCCATAATGGAGGCAATCACAATCTTAGTTGGGTAATCACGCTTCAGATGGGTCAAGTCATCCAAGTTCTCTTGAAGACTGTGTTCGGCAATCTGCTCCATGTTCTTGAACCCGACGAAAGGTGTCCCTTCCTTGGTCAGTTCATCAAACCGGGGCGAAACTTCATCAACCTTAAAGTGTTCCGGGCCAATCGTCTTGAAGACAACCCCACCCCAGCCTTCATCAAAGGCTTTCGCACACATTTCGTAACAGTTGCCTACGGGTGATGAGGACAGGCAGAAGGGGTTTTCGAAATGAACACCCAGAAAGTCGATTCCTAAGTCCTTGTTAATCATTTGCGGTTACCTCCCATTAAAGCGTTATCAATTTCTTCAGCGACTTCTTTCCCTTTCCGAACAGCCCAAACCACGGTCTTATCACCATGGGCGATATCCCCAGTAACGTAAACTTTAGGGTCTTCCGTCCGGTAACCGATAAAGGAAACTTCACCGTGTTCCGTTGTGATGCCTAACTGGTCCGTGTTGACCGCCTGACCAATGGCCAAGATGATCTTATCGGCTTTAATCGTCATTTCAGCATCAATGTTCCGGTGCTTAAAGGTGACTTGGTTCCCGTCGATAGCCGTTGGGACATAGCCATCAACCAACGTGACACCTGCTTCGCGCGTTCCGGCTAATTCCTTCTTAGATGCCCGGAATTCATCGAATTCTTCGTAAGCCATGTCGGTCACGTTCTTGGTACCTAAGCGTTTCAGGGTTGTCGCCACATCCATGGCAACGTCCCCACCACCAATAACCACGGCATTTTCAGGAACATCGTCGATCTGGCCTTGCGCATCCTTGACCCGTGCCAAGAAGTCTACGGCCGTTTCCGTGTAGGCATTACCATCAAACATCGGTAACATCTTAGCCTCACTCGCACCAACCGCCAAGATGACAGAATCGTAGTCGGCCTTCAATTGATCCATAGTGATATCACGACCAATTGCGGTGTTTAAATGCAGGTTAGCGCCTAAGTCCGTAATCCGTTTAATTTCGTAATCCACAATATTCTGTGGTAACCGGTATTCCGGAATCCCGTAAGTCAGATAACCGCCTGGCTTGGTATTCTTTTCAAAAATATCGACCGCGTAGCCTTTTTCTAACAAGGTGGTTGCGGATTGTAAGCCCGCAGGTCCACTCCCCACAATGGCAATCTTCAGGCCATTAGCTGGGGCCTTTTCCAAGATCTTCATGTCAGCTTGTTGTTCAAAATCCGTGACGTAGCGCTGAATCCCACCAATATCAATCGGCACATCGATTCCGCTCCGCGAGCAAGCTAATTCACAATACTTTTCGGTCGGGCAGACCCGGGCACAAATGGCCCCTAAAGCGTTATTTTCGCGAATTGTTTCGGCCGCCCCTTTAACGTTCCGGAACCGCACGCTACGAATAAACTTCGCTGGATCCGTGTCTGCCGGGCAGGCCTTAGAACACGGCGCATCATGGCAAAGTAAACAACGTGCTGCTTCTTCGGCTACCGTGGTCATGGTATAGCCAGATTTTTCATGCGTGTAATCGTTCGTCATAGTTATGCTCCTCACTTTAAAAGAGATTAGATAAATCTTTCAGAGACTAATCATGTATAAACGTGAGAGTTGGATTGGTTATTGAAACTTTGGTGTAGTGGGCTTGTTCATCTGTTCACACGTTTTACAAGTAGAAGCATACCATCGGTCACCCCACGCAACAATCTCAAGCGCGACCTTCCGGGGTTTCCGGGCATTTTTACGTTCTAGTACCGTTTAAAATAACTATCTAGACTAACCATTTTTAGCATAAAACCGCCCTAAAATATTCCAAAATGATATAAACCATCAGGAATTCAGGGAGTTCCCCCACCGAATTCCCCCTCAATTTCTCGTCAATTCTCCCAAATATTCCCAGATAACGCCTAATCTCACTTTTTTCATCTCATTTTGGCATAAAATATTAGGAATATTTTGCTCGGACCACCTCCCAGGCACTTAGCCCCCCCTTACCCAGCCCCTGCGGAACGACCATAAAAAAATGGTCCCCACAACATGTGGAAACCATCTGTTGATTAACCTGACTGGCACTCATCTCAGCCAACCGTTAGTCAAATTCTTCATACTCATTCGGATCCTGCCCATCGATCCGGCCATCGGGACGGTCTAAGGCGTTAACGGCCGCCAACTCATCTTCCGTCAGACTAAAGTCAAAAATGTCGAGGTTGCCGCGTTGGTGCTTCAGGTTGCGGGCCTTAGGAATCGGCACGATGCCCCGTTGGGTGTGCCACCGCAGGACAATCTGCCCCACGTTCTTTTGATACTTACCGGCTAAATCGCGAATCACGGGTTCTTGCAACGCCGCGCTCCCCCGCCCCAACGGACTCCAGGCTTCCGTCACGATACCCCGGTCATAATCGGCCTGCCGCATCCGTTCTTGAACCCAGTACGGATGACACTCAATCTGGTTAACGGCCGGCGTCACGCCAGTCTCTTGAATAATTCGGTCGAGATGCTCCGGTTCAAAGTTGGACACGCCAATCGACCGAATCAAGCCGCGGGTTCGCGCATCAATCATAGCCTGCCAAGCCTCAACATAGTGGTCCCGTTTAGGGAGTGGCCAATGGATCAAGTAGAGGTCAAAGTAGTCTAAGCCCATCCGGTACAACGACTCCTGGATGGCCATGGTCGCGTCGGCGTAGCGGTGGTACTTTCCGGGGAGCTTAGAGGTCACGAAGAACGCTGACCGCGGTAAGCCCGACCGACGAATGGCCTCGCCCACGGCTCCTTCATTATCGTAGTTGGTGGCGGTATCTAGACTGCGATATCCGTCTCGAATCGCCGCGAGAATCTGGTTGACTCCCGCGCCGCCCCGAATCTGGTAAGTCCCTAACCCAATCACTGGCATCTGAATCCCATCGTTTAGGGTTAACTCTGGTACTTGCATCTAATCATCCTTTCCAAAACTGCCGTCCGCCCCACCAGTAGACGGAACCTTCACGAATTAGCTTACACCCCTAATCTAGGCTTGTGAAGGTTGGGCGGAGCGGTGCTGGGCAATGGCGCGGTTCAACACCAGCGCCAAGACCAGGGAAATGGCCGCAAAAATGGCCGCACTCCAACTGATATAGCGTAGGCCCACGACGCCCAGCATCCCCGAAGCCGTGGCCGACCCCAGCGAAATCCCGAAGTTAAAGAAAATCGAGTTCAGCGAAGACGCCAGCACCGTCGATTGCGGGTACTCCCGCTCCGCGATGTTTAGAAAATGAATCTGGATCGGTGAATTCAAAATCGTCACAATCAGGGTCAGAATCAAGAGGATTCCCAACCCAATCAGCTTACTGTTCATCCCCCAAGGGAGCAGCAACAGCAACACAATATCCGCCACGTAGAACCGCGGCATGACCCGCAATCCGTTTCGTTCCGCCAACATTCCCGAGAAGCGATTGCACAGGATGTTCATGATACCAATCAGGAATAACAACCAGTTCAGACTAGTGGTACTAAAGCCTAAGCCGGTGGTCAGAATTGGCCGAATGTAGGTGTAATAGGCGTACATGGTCGCCGCAGTGAACAGGACCAAGGCAATTCCCAGGTAGATACGCTTGTCCGCCAACAGGACCAGCTGATTCTTGATGCTGCCCTGAACCTGTTCGACTTGCTTGGGCAACAACCACCCCAGTAACAGGCAGGTCACCAGACTGATGACCGTGATCAGGTAAAAGGCATCGTGCCAGCTGTACGCCGTACTGATGGCCGTCCCAATCGGTACCCCGAAGACCGAGGCGATACTGAAGCCCGCGAAGATCCACGAGACCAGGTTCGCCCGCTTCTCCCGCGGCGCGATGGCGCTGGCGAAGGTCATGATCAGGGAGATAATGGCGCCGGCCACCACGGCCGTCAAGACCCGTGAGAGTAACAGCACCGTGAAGTTCATCGCCAAACCGCTGAGCGTATTACCCGCCAAAAAGATAATCATTAAAACCATCAGCGTTTTATAGCGACTGAACCGGTTAGTCAGAATGGTGATAAACGGCGTGCTCACGGCATAGACGGTCGCAAAGATGGTGACCAAATAGCCCACTAATGAGACGGACACGTGAAACTCTTGGGCGATATCGGAGAGGACCCCGACCACGATAAATTCGTTACACCCCAACATAAAGGCGACCAGCACGAAGACGATGGCCTGCCAACGGTACTTGTTCATTGAACTGTTCCTCCAGAGAAAATTTTGATACTCCTAGCGTACACTTTCGCACCCCAAATGGGCAGTTAAATTACTCAGAAATTAAGATTCCGCGGCGGTCGTGGCCCGGTGCCGGGCAATCGTGCGGTTCAGACTTACGGACAGCCCTAACGAGACGCCGGCAAAGAGGAGCGCACCCCACCAGAGATTTCCCAGACCCGCCAAGCTCAAGACGCCCGAGGCCGTAGCTGATCCCAACGAAATGCCGATGTTAAAGAAGATAGCGTTCAACGCCGAGGCGAGCGCCGTGGCTTGCGGGTAACGTTCCTCAGCCACATCCAAGAACAAAATCTGGAGCGGCGCCCCCGCCAGCAGGACCACTAGGGTCAAGACTAGGAGTAACGCGTACCCCGTCCAGGGCAGCAACATAGCTACGGGGAACAGTAGGAAGAGGACCATGTCGAAGACGTAGAGTCGCGGCATGAACCGTAACCCATCGTGCTCGGCCAGGCTTCCCGAAACCCGATTGCTGATAATGCTGACGATTCCGATGACCATCAATAACCAGTTCAGACTGGTGGTGTTGAAGCCCAGCGTGGTGGTGATCAACGGCCGGATATAGGTGTAGTAAGCGTAAGATGTGGCTGCCGAAAAGAGGATCAGCGCCGCCCCCAGCAAGATGCGTTTATCCGTCAACAGCACCAATTGGTCCTTGATGCCGCCACCGGCTTGCTGCAGGTCCCGGGGCAAGAGCCAGCCCAGAATCAGGCAGACGACCAAGCTAAGGAGTGAGATCACGTGAAAGGCGTTCTGCCACCCGAAGTTGGTACTGATGGCCGTCCCAATCGGTACCCCAATGACCGAGGCGATGCTGAATCCGGCCCCTATCCAGGAGATCAACACGGCCCGTTTATTCCGCGGCGCAATCACGCTACAGATGGCGATACTCAGCGACTCGATGGTTCCGGCCACGATTGCGGTGATCATCCGGGCCGCCACTAGAATCGGGAAGCTGGTGGCGAACCCGGTCAAGGTGTTGCCAATCAGAAAAATCACCATCAGCCCCATAAAGGTGTGGTACCGGTTGAAGCGGTTAGTCAGCACCGTGATCAACGGCGTACTGATGGCGTAGACGGTCGCAAAGATGGTGACCAGATACCCCACCGTGGGGACCGTCACGTGTAACGATCCCGCGATATCGGAAATGATGCCGACCACGATAAATTCATTACAGCCTAACATGAACGACACTAAGACGAACGATGCGGCTTGCAGTTGGTATTTACTCACATTGAAACTTCTCTCCAAAAAAAGCTCTTACCTCCTACTCTACCGTAACTTTCCAAGAAAGGGAACGTGCCAAATTGACCAATATGCTTCCCAAAAGTCACCTATTTTATTTTCCAGAAAATCCCCCGCTTTCCCGCAAAACCAGCATGGTATACTTGACCTAAACACAAACCGGGAGGCAAACTTATGATTCGTCCAATTGTTCACGATTCCCAACAACTTAACCACCGTGCGGCTCCGGCCACCCCAGCTGACGCCGCCATCATCACGGACCTCATCGACACCCTCCGTGCCCACCAAGATAACTGCGTGGGGATGGCCGCCAACATGATTGGCCAAAACGTCCGCATCATCGTGGTCTTAATGGGCGTCTTACCCGTCGCGCTGGTCAATCCCCAGATTCGTCAAAAACGCGGCCCCTTCGCCACTCAAGAGGGGTGCTTGTCCCTCGAGGGTGAACGGCCCACGACCCGCTACCAGACCATTACGGTCGACTACCAAGACCAACAGTTTCAGTCCCACCATCAAGAATTTACGGGCTTTGTTGCCCAGATCATTCAACACGAAGTCGACCACTGTAACGGCATCGTGATTTAACCCGAAAGGAGTCTTCAACATGTCTGAACGAACTAAAATGCTGGCGGGCGAACTTTACGACCCGTCCGATCCCGAATTAGCGGGGCAACGACTGGCCGCCCACCGTCTCTGCCAACAATTCAACCAAACCTTTGAGGAACAGGAGGCCGAACGCCAAGCCCTGATCGACCAGCTCCTACCGGACCACGCGGCTGGCGTCTTCTTCCAAGGTCCCATCTTCTTCGACTACGGGCAAAACAGCCACATCGGCGCCAACTTCTACAGCAACGTCAACCTGACCGTCCTGGATACCTGTGACGTGACCATCGGCGATAACGTGATGCTGGGACCCAATGTTACGCTGGCCCCCCCCCTGCACGCGTTGCGCTACCAGCAACGCAATCTGCGAACCCGCGCTGACGGCAGCCAGTTCGACCTCGAATACGGCAAGCCCCTGACCATCGAAGACAACTGCTGGTTAGCCAGCAACGTCACGGTGACCGGCGGGGTAACCATTGGTGAGGGCAGCGTGATTGGTGCCGGTAGTATCGTGACTCGCGACATCCCCGCCCATTCGCTGGCGGTGGGGAACCCTTGCCGGGTGATTCGACCCATCACGCCGGATGACACCTTGCCTGAATAGGAGTTGGCTAGTGAAAAAATTAATGGCGATTTTTCTTGGGGCGCTGGTCGGCAGCGCCCTGCGCTATCTCCTGACCCCCGTGGGTGCCCCGCACCACTTGCTCACCGTCATGGCGATTAATATCGGCGGGTGCCTGCTTCTGCCCCTGGTCACGGGAGCCCTCCCCCTACTGGTTCCCGTTGCGCCCCACGTGGTCACCGGCCTCAGCGTTGGCTTGGTCGGCAGCTTCACCACCTTTTCGACCTTCGCCTTAGACGCGGCACGCCTTCTACAGGCCCACGCCTACTGGACTGCTCTGGGCTACGTCGGTGGTAGCCTGCTTCTGGGGTGGCTAGCAGCGGCCGGTAGTCTCTCCCTGACGCACCGGTGGGTCAAGGGGGCGCGCTTCCGATGATCACTGCACTTCTGGTCTGCTGTGCCGGCGGGGGCGGGGCCCTCTGCCGGTTCGGCCTGACGCTTCTAGGCAACCGCCTGTTCTACGACACCTACTTTCCCTTTCCCACACTGATCATCAACGTGGTTGCGGCCAGTCTCCTGGGAATGGGGGCGGGGTGGCTGCCGGCGACCTCGTTGGCCTTTCAAGTCCTCAGCGGCTTTCTGGGCGGCTTTTCGACCTACTCGACGTTCACCACGGAGTTCACCGACCTCCTGCACACCTTTCCCAAGGTCGCCGCTAGCTACATCGGCTTATCGGTGGTCCTGGGAATCGGGGGCGCGTTTCTGGGCTTCTGGTGGGTCAGCGCTTAAATATACCGCAAACTAAAACGCTTCGCTGAAAAGATTCGGCGAAGCGTTTTCTAGTATTTTCTGAATTAATGCGTCACGGACGCCCGTTGCGGCAAGGCTTGCAGCACCGTCGTGGCAATAATACACAGGCCACCAATCACTTCAAAGTGGGTGATGGGCGTCCCTAAGACCACCACGGCCAGTAGCGTGGCCGTCAGCGGTTCAAACGCACTCAGCATCCCCGTGGTCTCGGGCTCTAGGCTTTCCAGGCTCTTCAGGTATAACAAGTACGCCAACATGGTTCCGCCAATCACGATGAACGCAATCCCACCAATAACCGTGCCGTTAACTTGGGGCAACCGGGTCATCACCAACGTGGGCCCAAACGGTAGACTCCCCACCAGCATAGCCCAGCCTACCACTAACCGGGCGTCAAATTGAGCCAGGAGTTGGCGCGGCAACAGGGTGTAGGCGGCGGAACTGGCCCCGGCCAATAATCCCCAGAAAAGCGCAAGGGGTGAGAGGGCCAAGCGCGTCAGCTGCCCGTTTGTCACCAACAAATAGGTCCCAAACAGGGCAATGCCAATCGACAAAATATCAATCCGCCGGGGCCATTGCCGGTGAACGAACGCTAGGTAGACGATAATGAACAACGGACTCAAGAACTGTAAAACCGTCGCGGTCGGCGCATTGCCGTGATAGATCGCCAAAAAATAGGTCAGCTGCGAGGGAACCATGCCTAAAAAGCTGAATAGGATCAAGGTCCCAATCATCTTAGGTTGTCGCCAGATGGCCCACACCGCGTTACCGTTGCTGGCCGCGTACCAAATCAACAATAATAGCCCCGCAAAGAACAACCGGACCCCCGTTAACCATAAGGAGGGGACGTGATACTGCCCCAAGATGGCTTGGGCCACCGTCCCCGACGTGCCCCATAAGATTCCTCCCGTAATAACTTCCATTAATCCCATGCGACGACTTTTTGGCATCCGCCCTGCTCCCCTTCTCACTCAAAATTAATCAAACAAAAACGCGTCCCATTACGCAACGCGTTGCTTAAGCCGCTTATTGGATTTGAACCAACGACCTCTTCCTTACCATGGAAACGCTCTACCTTCTGAGCTAAAGCGGCATGGTTCTATTATCACCGATTATGCTGGACCTGACAATAGATGTACCGGGAAAAATTCCAAAATTACCGTAACCTAAAAGACACATCTAAGCTGGTTCTTTTTAACATTACCGCGGCTAAAATCTAATTAATCTTGGCCTACTCAACAAATTGACTATAATCCACAAATTGCTGAACAACTGCAGTAGGCGTCTGTGCATAAGCAAGCCCCACCTGAAAGCGCGTCATAGATTGAGGTAGACCATTAATCTTTAATGGCTGCACTTCAGAATATGACCTAATAAGTTTACTTGGTAGAACCGTATAAGCATTCAAAGTCGTTAAATTCATTATTGCTGCTTCAACACTGTTAGCCGATAATGTTCGCGCTTGTGGCAATTTTTCCTGCACTCTTTGCAATAACTGTTGGTAATATCCGTTCTGTGCCAAATTAACATCAATTCGGATTTTATGGCTCAGTTCTGCAGGGGTTATTGCCTTTTTTCGAGGCGGAATCTGACTTGCTGATTGCCAAACTACAAATTCATCTTCTAACTGCGGTACCCATCGAATTCCTGTACGTGATTCTCGAATACTAAAAGCTACATCGATTTTATTCTGATCAAGGGCTTGCCAAAGTTCTTCGCCTAAATATGCCTGGGTTGTAACTTCGACATTAGGAAATTGGCGACTAAACAATCGAATTAAATTCATAATAGGCATAATTTCACCTGCAAAATAGAGTCCAATCCGTAGTTTTCCTGAACAATCTGTAGTAGCTCTATTCAACCCTTGCGCTGAATATCGTAGTCGTCGAAAATCTTGAAGTAGTCGCCGTGCTTGAGGTGCCAAGATTTCCGCTTCAGAAGTTGGAACCGTTCGGTGATAATACCGTGTAAATAATATAATTCCCAATTCTTTCTCTAGATGCTGAACTTGTCGGCTTACAGCAGGCTGAGTTAAAAATAATTGGCGAGCTGCTACTGTAAAATTTTGTGTTTCAAAAACTGTCAAAAAGCAAACTAGCTCTTGCTGAGTCACTAACAACCATCCCCTAATATGCATTTTGGTTATAATATAGCACAGATAATCTCTATTTTACGAATAGTTTGAAAACGCTTATATTAAGGTCGTTCATATTGATAAAATCATCACAAAGAATGGAGGACATATTTTGAAAGTATTGATTACTGCCTCTTATGGTCATATAGGACAAGTTCTGATTCCTAAATTACACCAGGAAGGTGTTTTTATTCGAACCGTCGATCCTAACCCAGCGCATGTTGAATCACTAAAGAATCTTGGTGCCGACGAAGTGCTAGTTGGCGATTTCCGACAAGATGCCATTATCGAACAGGAAGTTGCGGGTATCGACAAAATCCTATTAATTTTACCTGATAATTTATCAGGGATGGTTTCAATGGCAGAACGTCTCATTTGTGCCGCTGAAAAAGCCCATGTTACTCATTTTGTATTTAGTTCATGTCTAAATACCGTTTCAGCCCTTCTTCAGCACTGGGAAAAGTATCAAATCGAAGATATGTTAATGGGATCAAAATTGAATTATACGATTCTTAAACCTAGTGGCTACATGGAAATGCACTATCCTAGTGGCCCAGACAGCATTTTTTCTACTGGGCATTTTGTAACCCCCATTACTACCGATCAAATCGGTAATATGATTTCGCTTAAAGATATTGCTGCCGCTACTACCAAAGTGCTATTAAGTCAAAAAGAATATTATTTTACTTCTCTCGACCTATGCGGAGCAGAAAATACAACCATGCAACAACAGCTTGAACAAATTTGTCATGCTACCGGTCACCCTCTAAAGGTGGAACTCGTTCCTACTCCTCATTTCCCAGATAATCCCCATGCCAGTGAACAAATCGGTCGAATCGTAGCCTACCATTCTAACCATCCATACGCTGGTAACTCGTTTGATTTTGAAGCTTTAATGGGTAGAAAACCTCGTACTCTTCAAAATTATATTGATGATGTTCTAGCCAATGCCCATTAGAAAGGACCTTATTATGCGAAAAAAATCAGTTTATTGGCCAAAAGCCCAAGTTGCCCAATACTTAGAAAATGACGTAACGCCTAAGTTAAATCCCAACGACATTCTAATCTCTAATCACTATTCCCTTATCAGTCAAAGTTCAGAACGTGAGTGGTTTAAAGATGATACTTCCCATATCGTGCTCGGGACAACTTTTCCATTTATTCCTGGTTATAGTAGTGCTGGTTACGTCCTACAGGTAGGTAATAACGTAACTCAGTTTAAGCCGGGAGATAAAGTTATTGGCGCTCCCGTAACCGGAGCCCATTCTAATTTAGTAATGGTTCCCGAAGAAGACGTCTATAACGTTCCCGAAAATGTTAAATTAGACGATGCTGTTTTCTACAACTTGGGAATGACCGCCATTTATTCTCTCCATGTCGCCAATCTTAAATTTGGCCAATCCTTAGCTATTATTGGTTATGGTGTCGTAGGTAAAATCGCCTTACAAGCTGCCCAAGCTAGTGGGGCGCATCCTATTATTGTCATGGACATTGCTGCCGAACAGCGACAAGCTGCACTCAATCAAGGTGCAGACTATGCCTTAGATCCTAACGATGAAGATACCTTGAATCACGTTTTAAAAGCTATTGGTGGTGGCGTTGATATTGCTCTAGATGTTTCTGGTAGTCCTCAAGATATCAATCAAAGTCTCACTTTAGCTAAACCGTTCGGTACAGTTGTTTGGTGTACAGCCACCAATACACCTCAAAAAATCGACTATGGAACTTTGTTTATTAAATGTTTAACCATAAAGGGCGATTTCGTTAACACCAACATGCCTTTACAACGCCAAAGTATTCGCGAATTTCTTTGGCTACTAAGTTCCGGAAAATTAGTTGCACCAGACCATTCTGATACAATTTATACGCCGGCTGGTGAAACTATCACCACCCTTTACCAACATGTTCTACATCACGATCCGCTAAAAAATCCACTTTTTAAGTGGAGAGATAACACGGAACATTAACAATTCTGTATCTCAAAGTAAGATAAGCTAGTAGTAACGTTTATTCCATATGCTTTAGTTAATTTATCTTATTTTACTTAACATGTATAGTATTAAAATGAACGATATATTCTTACGTAGCTTATGAAAATTTAGTCGGTTACGCAGTGACACTTGGTGAAAAGATTACAACAGTCTAACATAATTTAAAACCTGCCCTATCTTAAAGAACCGCCTCACCGAATCTGTCGGTGAGGCGGTTCCATATTTTTTCCTTCAACTGGCCATCGAAGTCCGCCGCGGTAACGCCTGCAGAAGTGCCGTTGCCAGAATGCACAGGCCTCCCAGAATCTCAAAATGGGTCACCGGCGTCCCCAGAAACGTCACGGTCAAGAGGGTCGCCGTGAGGGGTTCGAAGGCGCTGAACATCCCCGTGGTTGCCGGATCAAGGCTCTTGAGGCTCTTCAGGTAGAGAAGGTACGCCAGCATGGTTCCCGCAATCACGATGAAGGCGACCCCACCCACGACCACGCCATTGAGGTGCGGCAAGCGGGTGGTCACCATTGTCGGCCCAAACGGCAGGCTGCCCACCAACATGGCCCAGCCCACGACTAGCCGGGCGTCAAATTGCGCGAGGAGGTGCCGAGGCAACAAGGTGTAAGCGGCCGAACTCGCCCCCGCGATCAGTCCCCAAAATAGCGCTAGTGGGGCTAACGCTAACTTGGTCAGCTGTCCGTTGGTCACTAACAGGTAGGTGCCGAATAACGCGATACCAATCGACAACACGTCGATGCGTCGGGGCCACTGCCGGTGTGCCGCTGCCAAGTAAAGGATAATCAGCAACGGACTGAGAAATTGTAAGACCGTGGCGGTCGGCGCGTTCCCGTAGTAGATGGCTAGAAAGTAGGTCAGCTGGGATGGGACCATCCCTAAAAAAGCTAAACAAAAACAATTGTCCGACCAGCTTGGGCTGACGCCAAATCGCCCATACAGTGTGCCCTTTGCCTAAAGCGTACCAGACCAACAATAACAGTCCCGCCCAGAACAAGCGGACCCCGGTCAGCCACCCAGACGGAACCTGGTCTTGATCCAGGAGGGCTTGGGCCACCGTCCCGGACGCGCCCCACAACGTGCATCCCGTGATGACCTCCGTCAGTCCCACCCGACGATTCTTTAACATTCGGCTGGCTCCCCTTCTCTGCGTGACTCGCCAAATCACAATCCATTCACCCGCACAACGCGAGACCAAGCCACTGATTGGGTTTGAACCCCCAGCGCCTTCTCTGTCGTACTGAGTCATCTGGTTCCATTATCACCAACTGCACCTGACCTGACAATTAATGAGATGAGCAAAGTTTTGAAATTATCATAACTAGCACGGTTCGCCGCCACACTGGTCCGTTGACCCAATCGCTTTTCCCAATGAATCTTAAAAATATGACCCATGTGCGATTTTCAGCAACGGTTTTACGGAACTAGTTAGCACAACGTCGGTTAGGAGGAAACTTACTTTGGCCTCAACACCCCGCATTCAGGTCTACATGGCCAGTCACACCACCTTTAAAAAGCGACGGTGGGGGTACCGGTTGACCCTCCCTGACCGGACGATTCGGCGAACCGGCGCAACGCCTTACGCCTACACGGGTCCCGCGATGGGAATCGTGGTCCTAATCAAGGCCCTGCGCCATCTTCGCCGCCTACGCTTAACGCACTTTCCCTTAACGTTGACCACCAATATCAAAACCGTGGAATTGGTCCTCACCCACCAGCGTCTAGCGGACTGGGCCGCCCACGACTGGCCACCAACCATTGAATTAGGCGACCTGTGGCAACTGGCGGATGCCGAACTCCGCCACTTTCCGGCCTGTACGATTCACTGGGCCCCGGACCGTTACCGACGGGTGGACTGGTTGATCAGACCGACCCGCCCCCGCCGTTCTCAGCACCATCGCCGGCAATGACTCCCCTGTGTAGCTCACCAGCTGGGCCACCTCTATCGTTTGAGTGTACAAGCAGTCAATAATAATTTTGGGCAAAAAAAAGAACCCAATCACTGGGTTCTTCACGTCGCGTGGCAACGTCCTATCCTTGCAGGGGGCGATCCCCCAACTACTTTTGGCGTGCTGAAGCTTAACTTCTGTGTTCGGCATGGGAACAGGTGTATCCTTCAGGCTATCGCCACCACACTATAAGAGAACTTATTCTCTCAAAACTAGCTACTACCAATTATCTTCTTGAGAACACCATTACTTGGTTAAGTCCTCGACCGATTAGTACTGGTCCGCTCCACACCTCACGGTGCTGCTACTTCCAGCCTATCTACCTGATCATCTCTCAGGGGTCTTACTTCCATATAGGAATGGGAAATCTCATCTCGAGGCGAGTTTCACACTTAGATGCTTTCAGCGTTTATCTCATCCATACATAGCTACCCAGCGATGCGCCTGGCGGCACAACTGGTACACCAGCGGTATGTCCATCCCGGTCCTCTCGTACTAAGGACAGCTCCTCTCAAATTTCCTACGCCCGCGACGGATAGGGACCGAACTGTCTCACGACGTTCTGAACCCAGCTCGCGTACCGCTTTAATGGGCGAACAGCCCAACCCTTGGGACCGACTACAGCCCCAGGATGCGATGAGCCGACATCGAGGTGCCAAACCTCCCCGTCGATGTGGACTCTTGGGGGAGATAAGCCTGTTATCCCCAGGGTAGCTTTTATCCGTTGAGCGATGGCCCTTCCATACGGTACCACCGGATCACTAAGCCCGACTTTCGTCCCTGCTCGACCTGTCTGTCTCGCAGTCAAGCTCTCTTCTGCCTTTACACTCGACGAATGATTTCCAACCATTCTGAGAGAACCTTTGGGCGCCTCCGTTACTTTTTAGGAGGCGACCGCCCCAGTCAAACTGCCCACCTGACACTGTCTCCCACCACGATAAGTGGTGCGGGTTAGAGTGTTCACACAGCGAGGGTCGTATCCCACCAGCGCCTCCATCGAAACTAGCGTTCCGATATCTACGGCTCCGACCTATCCTGTACAAGCTGTGTCAACACCCAATATCAAGCTACAGTAAAGCTCCATGGGGTCTTTCCGTCCTGTCGCGGGTAACCTGCATCTTCACAGGTACTATAATTTCACCGAGTCTCTTGTTGAGACAGTGCCCAGATCGTTACGCCTTTCGTGCGGGTCGGAACTTACCCGACAAGGAATTTCGCTACCTTAGGACCGTTATAGTTACGGCCGCCGTTTACTGGGGCTTCATTTCTGGGCTTCGCCGAAGCTAACTCATCCACTTAACCTTCCAGCACCGGGCAGGCGTCAGCCCCTATACGTCATCTTACGATTTTGCAGAAACCTGTGTTTTTGATAAACAGTCGCCTGGGCCTTTTCACTGCGGCTACACTTGCGTGTAGCACCCCTTCTCCCGAAGTTACGGGGTCATTTTGCCGAGTTCCTTAACAAGAGTTCACTCACTCACCTTAGGATACTCTCCTCGACTACCTGTGTCGGTTTGCGGTACGGGTAATTAATGTCTAACTAGAAGCTTTTCTCGGCAGTGTGACGTGGAGCACTTCCCTACTAAAATTCGGTCCCCGTCACGTCTTGTCCTTAGTGATAAGCATTTGACTCATCACCAGACTTAACGCTTGGACGCACATTTCCAATCGTGCGCATGCTTTAGCCTCCTGCGTCCCTCCATCGTTCAAACAACATTAACTAGTACAGGAATATCAACCTGTTATCCATCGCCTACGCCTCTCGGCCTCGGCTTAGGTCCCGACTAACCCTGGGAGGACGAGCCTTCCCCAGGAAACCTTAGTCATTCGGTGGATCAGATTCTCACTGATCTTTCGCTACTCATACCGGCATTCTCACTTCTAAGCGCTCCACTAGTCCTTGCGGTCTAACTTCGTCGCCCTTAGAACGCTCTCCTATCACGCAACATAGTTGCGTCCACAATTTCGGTAATGTGCTTAGCCCCGGTATATTTTCGGCGCAGAGTCACTCGGCTAGTGAGCTATTACGCACTCTTTAAATGGTGGCTGCTTCTGAGCCAACATCCTAGCTGTCTATGCAATTCCACATCCTTTTCCACTTAGCACATATTTAGGGACCTTAATTGGTGGTCTGGGCTGTTCCCCTTTCGACGGTGGATCTTATCACTCATCGTCTGACTCCCGGATATAAATCTGTGGCATTCGGAGTTTATCTGAATTCAGTAACCCATGACGGGCCCCTAGTCCAAACAGTGGCTCTACCTCCACGATTCTTGACTCCGAGGCTAACCCTAAAGCTATTTCGGAGAGAACCAGCTATCTCCAAGTTCGTTTGGAATTTCACCGCTATCCACACCTCATCCCAGCATTTTTCAACATACACGGGTTCGGCCCTCCAGTGCGTTTTACCGCACCTTCAGCCTGGACATGGATAGGTCACCTGGTTTCGGGTCTACGTCAATTTACTGAAACGCCCGTTTCAGACTCGCTTTCGCTGTGGCTCCGGTCTTTACACCTTAACCTTGCAAATTAACGTAACTCGCCGGTTCATTCTACAAAAGGCACGCTATCACCCATTAACGGGCTCTAACTAATTGTAGGCACATGGTTTCAGGAACTATTTCACTCCCCTTCCGGGGTGCTTTTCACCTTTCCCTCACGGTACTGGTTCACTATCGGTCACTAGGGAGTATTTAGCCTTGGGAGATGGTCCTCCCGGATTCCGACCAGGTTTCACGTGTCTGGCCGTACTCAGGATCCTGAACTGAGGGTCAACGATTTCATCTACGGGGGTATCACCCTCTCTGCCGTGCCTTCCCAGACACTTCGATTATCATTGACTTTGGTAACTCAAATGTTCAGTCCTACAACCCCAATGTGCAAGCACATTGGTTTGGGCTGTTCCCCGTTCGCTCGCCGCTACTTAGGGAATCGAATTTTCTTTCTCTTCCTGTGGGTACTTAGATGTTTCAGTTCCCCACGTCTGCCACAACTTGAGTATGTATTCGTCAAGTTGTAATCATCGGTAAAGATGATTGGGTTTCCCCATTCGGAAATCTCCGGATCAAAGCTTACGTACAGCTCCCCGAAGCATATCGGTGTTAGTCCCGTCCTTCATCGGCTCCTAGTACCAAGGCATTCACCATGCGCCCTTCATAACTTAACCTATTTATCACGACGTGATAAACGATTAATCGAGTATTAGCGATTTAAACTAATTAAAAAACTCAAAATAAACGCGGTGTTCTCGGTTTAATTATCTTAATAATTAAAGGAAAATAATTGATAGTATCTAGTTTTCAAAGAACAAGTTTGAGGGTAGACCCCTCAAAACTGACCATTGTTTCAACAAAGTATGTGTAGCCTCCGTATATTCCTTAGAAAGGAGGTGATCCAGCCGCAGGTTCTCCTACGGCTACCTTGTTACGACTTCACCCTAATCATCTGTCCCACCTTAGACGGCTGGCTCCAAAAGGTTACCTCACCGGCTTTGGGTGTTACAAACTCTCATGGTGTGACGGGCGGTGTGTACAAGGCCCGGGAACGTATTCACCGCGGCATGCTGATCCGCGATTACTAGCGATTCCAACTTCATGTAGGCGAGTTGCAGCCTGCAATCCGAACTGAGAACGGCTTTAAGAGATTAGCTTAGCCTCGCGACTTTGCGACTCGTTGTACCGTCCATTGTAGCACGTGTGTAGCCCAGGTCATAAGGGGCATGATGATTTGACGTCATCCCCACCTTCCTCCGGTTTGTCACCGGCAGTCTCACCAGAGTGCCCAACTGAATGCTGGCAACTGATAATAAGGGTTGCGCTCGTTGCGGGACTTAACCCAACATCTCACGACACGAGCTGACGACAACCATGCACCACCTGTCATTCTGTCCCCGAAGGGAACGTCTTATCTCTAAGATTGGCAGAAGATGTCAAGACCTGGTAAGGTTCTTCGCGTAGCTTCGAATTAAACCACATGCTCCACCGCTTGTGCGGGCCCCCGTCAATTCCTTTGAGTTTCAACCTTGCGGTCGTACTCCCCAGGCGGAGTGCTTAATGCGTTAGCTGCGGCACTGAAGGGCGGAAACCCTCCAACACCTAGCACTCATCGTTTACGGCATGGACTACCAGGGTATCTAATCCTGTTCGCTACCCATGCTTTCGAGCCTCAGCGTCAGTTGCAGACTAGACAGCCGCCTTCGCCACTGGTGTTCTTCCATATATCTACGCATTCCACCGCTACACATGGAGTTCCACTGTCCTCTTCTGCACTCAAGTTCCCCAGTTTCCGATGCACTTCTTCGGTTAAGCCGAAGGCTTTCACATCAGACTTAAGAAACCGCCTGCGCTCGCTTTACGCCCAATAAATCCGGACAACGCTTGCCACCTACGTATTACCGCGGCTGCTGGCACGTAGTTAGCCGTGGCTTTCTGGTTGAATACCGTCACGATGTCAACAGTTACTCTGACACCCGTTCTTCTTCAACAACAGAGTTTTACGAGCCGAAACCCTTCTTCACTCACGCGGCATTGCTCCATCAGACTTGCGTCCATTGTGGAAGATTCCCTACTGCTGCCTCCCGTAGGAGTCTGGGCCGTGTCTCAGTCCCAATGTGGCCGATTACCCTCTCAGGTCGGCTACGCATCATCGCCTTGGTGAGCCGTTACCCCACCAACAAGCTAA
This sequence comes from Levilactobacillus namurensis, assembly GCF_032197885.1. Taxonomy (NCBI): domain Bacteria; kingdom Bacillati; phylum Bacillota; class Bacilli; order Lactobacillales; family Lactobacillaceae; genus Levilactobacillus; species Levilactobacillus namurensis. The sequence continues at coordinate 2,287,416 of NZ_CP134159.1, forward strand.
TGCGCCGCGGAACCATCCAGAAGTGATAGCCGAAGCCACCTTTCAAACAAAAACCATGCGGTTTTTGTTGTTATACGGTATTAGCACCTGTTTCCAAGTGTTATCCCCTGCTTCTGGGCAGGTTTTCCACGTGTTACTCACCAGTTCGCCACTCGTTCCAATGTTGAAATCAGTGCAAGCACGTCAATCAACGGGAACTCGTTCGACTTGCATGTATTAGGCATGCCGCCAGCGTTCGTCCTGAGCCAGGATCAAACTCTCATCTTAAAGATGATAAGCTCGAATAGCTCATCGATTGTTGTTACATTTTTAAAGCGAATTGACTTCGCAAATATTGCTTTGGGTTTGAATCTAAAATTCAAACCGCCCTACACATATTTGGTTTGTCGAAACAATGTTCAGTTTTCAAAGGTCTACCAAGTTGTTAACTCTCGTCAACAGCTTAATCATCATAACATCTTATAGTTATGATGTCAACAAGAAGTTTGATTTAACAACGTTTCTCGTTGAGTCGTCATCGCCAAGCGACAACTTAATTAATATAACATTTCGTTATCATCTCTGTCAACAACTAATTTCAATCTTTCAAATTGGTCTAGTTGGTGATTTGCGATGACAACGTATATAACTATACCAACCCAGACTGATGACGTCAACTAAAACTTCAAAAAAGTTTCAAGACTCCCTCAATCCACACTACCTAAGACGTTAACTGCGTAAAATCCAACGGGTCTCCCGCTAACCGCAACAACTCCAGCTTACCATAATAGTAGCCTTGTCGCAGTGGAATCCCAAACCGGTCACTCAACGCGGCCCCGTCCGCCGTTTCGATGCCTTCCAAGATTGAGCGCTGATCGTACTCGCGGCTGATGGCGTGCCAGACCCGCAGCTTCTCTTGAATCTGGGGATCTTGGATACCCACCCGAAAGTTCTGGAGCGCAAACTTCATCTCCGACGCTAACGGCAGGAAGTCTCGAATGCTCTGGTAATCATTATTCCCCGTTCCCACGTCATCCAAGGACACCTGCATCCCGTGTTCCACGAACCGTCGCAACTGCGGGATCACCGCAGTATCCGCAAAGGTCTTGGCGCTCGTCTCTTCCGTCAGCTCCACAGTCAGCTTAGCCGGATACAGTTGCTTTTGACTCTGCAGGATGGCCTGAACCATCTGCGTATCCATCAACTGTTCACGATTGACGTTCACGGAAACGTATTGGACCTTCAAGCCTAAAATCTTGGTGGTTGCCACCAGTAACCGCGACATCACCGCTAAATCAACTTGCAAAAAGGAAGCCGGCACACGCCATCCCGCTTCAGTCCACTGCTTCAAGAGCAATTCATAGCCAAAAATGGACTGCGTTCGGACATCAATCTGTGGTTGCACAAAGTAACGATAAATTTTTTCCAAAATCCCCATCACCTTTTATCGGGTTATCTATAACCCCATTTTACATCTTATTAAAAAGAAGTATACTCTAATTGAAGGATTAATTTAAATCGTAAATGTTTTAACCATTATTAAGAAAGCCTAGGTGAACTATTTGAAGATTATCATTGTCGGCTGTACCCATGCGGGGATCGCCGCCATTAAACAGTGCTTAAAATATACCCCTGATGCGGAGATCACCGTCTATGAACGCCATGCGGATATTTCCTATCTTTCTTGTGGGACTTATCTGCACTTAGGTGGGACCGTTAAAAACCTCGACGCCGTCTTCTACGCCGATCCAGCCGACTTCACCCAGCAAGGTGTGCACATGAACCTACAAACGGACGTCATCAAAATCGACGCCCAGCAACATACCCTACTGGTTCAAGATCTCCAAACCAAACAATTCAGTCACGACCACTACGACAAGCTGATCATGGCTACGGGGTCCGCCACCAAGATTCCCGTCATCACGGGCATCGAGAACCCCAAAGTCATGCTCTGCAAGACCTGTGACCAAGCGCATCACCTGTACGCCGCCGCTCAGACCCACCACCGAATCGGCATCTTAGGCGGCGGGTACACCGGCGTGGAACTCGCCGAAGGCTACATCCGCTCCGGCCACGACGTCACCCTCTTTCAGCGTAACGACCAACTCCTCAACACCTACATGGACCCCGTCATGGCTCAGAAAGTCCAACGCCTGCTCCAAGCCAAGGGTGTCCAAGTCGTCACCGGCGCCGACGTCACGCGCTTCGATGAGACCGCCACGGGATTGACCGTCACCACGACCCAAGCCACCTACGAAGTGGACATGGTCGCCGTCTGCCCCGGGATTCTCCCCCAGTCAGGCCTCTTGAAGGGCCAAGTCCGGCTCAGCAAGAACGGCGCCATCATCACCAACGCTTATATGGAAACTTCCGACCCCGACATCCTCGCGGCCGGCGACGTTACGGAAGTCCGGTACAACCCGACGCTCCACACCACCTACATTCCGCTAGCCTCCCACGCGATTCGCCAAGGCGCCCTAGCCGGCATGAACGTGGCTCAGCACCGGCTCAAATCCATTGGGACTCAAGCCACGACCGGGATGTTGCTGTTCAACCAAACTGTAGCCTGCACCGGTCTGACCTTAGCGGCGGCTCAGGCCGCGGGCTACAACGCACGTACGGCATTCTACCAAGGCAACTACCGTCCCGACTTCATGCCGACCACGGCCCCCGTGACCATCGAACTGGTCTACGACCGCACCAGCCGGCGAATCTTGGGCGCGCAACTCATGAGTGCCCACGAAGTCGCCCAATCGGCCAACACGGTCTCGGTCCTGATTCAAAACAACAACACCATCGACCAGATGGCCTTCGTGGATATGCTCTTCTCCCCGAACTTCGACGAACCCTTTAACTACCTGAACCTGGTCGCCCAACTCGCGGTCGACCAAGAGGATGGATTCGCCAGTCGACAAGCTTAACGACTTTTAAACACCCCAATCAGGACGCCTACACCGGTCAACCGGTCGCGGCGTCCTTTTTGCTTGCCCGCCTTTTTGCTAGCTAACCAAAAAAGCTCTGTAAAGCCGTCTTGGTTTTACAGAGCTCATCTTAATCTGTCTTAATCCTTAATCGCTGACCCGGGCTAAGAAGTACCGCTTCTTCCCCCGCCGAACGATCACGAACTTCCCATCGAACGCTGCTGATGGGTCGATCTCGGCGTCAGTATCCGTGACCTTTTCACCGTTGATCCGGATGGCCCCGTTAGTGACGTCTTCCCGAGCTTGCCGCCGGGATGATTCAATCTTAGTCGTGTCCACTAACCATTCGACGATGCCCTGCTTAGCAGAGGTAACCGTCACGGATGGCATGTTCTTGAACCCTTGTTCAATTTCGCTAGCCGTCAGTTCCGCGACATCCCCGGAGAACAGCGCCTTGGTAATGTGTTGCGCTTCGACCACGGCGTCCTTTCCGTGAACGAATTCCGTAACTTCTTCAGCCAACCGTTTCTGCGCTTCCCGCTTTTCAGGGTGCGTCGCCACGGCTTCGGCTAACCGGTCGATTTCAGCTTGATCCAAGAAAGTGAAGTACTTCAAGAACTTCACCACGTCCCGGTCATCCGTGTTAATCCAGAATTGGTAGAAGTCGTAAGGCGAGGTCTTTTCCGGATTCAACCAGACGTTGCCGCCTTCGGACTTACCGAACTTGGTCCCATCCGCCTTCAACAGCAACGGAATCGTCAGCCCATAGACCTTCGCATCGGCGCCTTCTTGCCGGTGAATCAGGTCGATACCGGACGTGATGTTGCCCCATTGGTCGGCCCCACCAATCTGGAGTTGGACGTCTTCATGTTGGTAGAGGTGCAAGAAATCAATGGATTGCAGAATCTGGTAGGTGAATTCCGTGTAGGAAATTCCCACTTCCAGCCGTGACGCCACGATTTCCTTGTTCAACATAGTGTTAACGTTGAACAACTTCCCGTAGTCCCGTAAGAAATCCAGTAAGGACAGCTTGGACAACCAATCGTAGTTGTTCACAATCTTAAAGCTACCATCCTGACCAAAGAGGTGTTCCATCTGCTTAGTCAGGCATTCCTGGTTATGCCGGACTTGGTCCATGGTCTGCAGGACCCGTTCGGACTTCTTACCAGAAGGGTCCCCAATCGACCCCGTGGCCCCACCGATCACAATGTATGGCCGGTGTCCCGCCAACTGGAACCGCTTGAGGATCATGAAGGGAATCAGATGTCCGATGTGCATCGAGTCCCCCGTGGGGTCGATGCCGGCATACAGTCCCACCTTTTTTTCGTTGACCAATTCGGCCAATCCGGCTTCATCCGTCTGCTGGTTAACCGCCCCGCGCCACTTTAGTTCATCAATAATTGACATTTGCTAATCCTCCTATTTATCACAACAAAAAAGTCCCCAACGGTCCAAAGACCATCAGGGACGAATTAAACAATCCGCGTTACCACCCAAGTTGCTGCCCTGATCAGGCAACCGCTCGTCATCGTTAACGGAATGACCCGCTGGACGATACCAGCCGCTCCACAGCGTAATTCATGCTACCGGACGTTCTAACTCACAGCACCGTTAGATCTCTGGACCGACGCCGGGCACACTACTCAACTGCTTCTTCGCTTATGACTCTGATATTACCGGCAGAATCGCGAAAAGTCAATGCCTGGTTAGAATAAGTCGGCGACCGTCCCCCAGATAATCTGCAGGTTCAGGATCGTTAAGACAATCGAACTGGTCCACGCGAGTACCGTGACCCACGGCTTATTCGCATAATCCCCCATGATCTTCTTCGACGACGTGAAAATCGTCAGCGGAATCATCGAGAACGGCAACGCGATCGACAGGAACACCTGGGAATTGACCAACAAGCGGTCCAGGGCCTGTTCACTTCCCCCGTAAATCAGGGTACAGATGATCACTGGCGCTACCGAGAGTAGCCGCGTGACCAACCGTCGGACCCACATTGGAATCTTCAGGTTGATGAACCCTTCCATAATCACCTGTCCCGTCAAGGTTCCCGTAATCGTGGAGTTCTGTCCGGAGGCTAGGAGGGCCGTCGCAAAGAGCGTCGAGAGAAACGGTGACGCCACCGCACCAGCCAAATGGTTATCCTGCAAGGCGTTATACAGTTGACTGAAGGTTCCCAATTGGTCAGCGTCCTTTCCGAAGAACAGCGCCGCACCCAAGAGTAACAGCAAGCAGTTGATCACGAAAGCCCCTACTAACTGGATATTGGAATCCCAAGTCGTAAACTTCACGGCCCGGCGCATTTCCGCCGGATCGTTCCGGTCGAACTTCCGGGTCTGAGCAATCGACGAATGTAAGTACAGGTTGTGGGGCATGACCGTCGCCCCCACGATTCCCAGGGCCATGGTCAGTTGCCCCGGATGGACGATCTGCGGCTGGGGGATAAAGTTCGCCATAGCCTGACCCATGTTAGGTTGGGCAATCACCACTTCGTAGGCGAAGACCACCAGAATCACCGTAATCAAGCAGACCACGATGGCTTCGATCTTCCGAAATCCTAATTTTGTCAACAATAATAGAAGTAAAACGTCAAAAACGGTCAGCGCGACCCCGATAATCAGCGGAATCCCAAAAAGTAATTGAAGGGCAATCGCGCCCCCAATCACCTCAGCAATGTCCGTGGCCATGATGGCGAGCTCCGTCATCACCCACAGAACAAACCCCACTTTCTTGGTGGTATGCGCCCGCGTTGCCTGGGCCAGATCCATCTGCGTCACAATGCCCAGTTTAGCCGCCATGTATTGGAGCAACATCGCAATCAAACTGGAAATCAAGATCACCGACATCAACAGGTACCCGTACTTCGCACCCCCGCCGATCGACGTGACCCAGTTCCCCGGGTCCATATACCCCACGGCTACCAAGGCCCCCGGCCCCGAAAAGGCAATCAAGTTCTTGAAGAACCCCTTTTCTTTAGGGATGGCTACCGTCCCGTTAATTTCTTCTAATGACGGGCCGTTCGCGTAACCGGTATCCGCTGCGGCTTGACCCGGTCGTTCTTTCGTTGAAACGTTGTCTGTCATTTTGATTCACACTCCCCTATCTTTTGTGTCCCATCATTATACCGGACCACTGGGGGCTGTAAAGCAATTTTTCACCACCCCTAACTTTATTTTCGATTCATCTATTAAATTAATTGGCCATCAAATACGCAACGTTGGTGGCAACTCGGCATTTCCCAGACCGAACCGTCCCGTGCTAGGGTGCGTCTGGGAAATCAAAATCAACGGCAAAATCACCACCTTTTTGAAACAGCCCCCGTCTACTGGTTGCCTTGGGCCGTACGTGTCAGCAAGGCAGATTGTAGCAATCATCCGCCTTACCGGTTGGGCCTGAAGAGGCTGGAGCGTGATGAGCACAACGTAAGCCCTGAAAACCCCAGGTCTTCAAGCTCGGCCTTTGGGTAATCCGGGAAAGAACCCCGAATAACCCAAACGACACCACTGAGCCTCTTCAGGCCCAACCTCACGGCTAAATTGAGCGTATCAAAAATGGTGTTTCCTAGCGCTTGAAATTGAAAATACCAACGTGTGGAATGATTAGAACCAAATGATCAGGTGTAAATCTTATTAGACCTTGAGTCCGTGGTAAGAATCACCATCTATTCAGTTGGCTTGCACCATAGCTACAAACAGTTAATGAGCTTATTCATACCAGCCACCGCTACAGTCCGTTGCCAAACCATGTTCTGCTATGATTACACGACTGTAAGCCGAGAGGACGGCCAGACCAGGCTCAGCCGTGAAATTTTCCTTGGTGAGTGTTCCTTAGATTGCCTAGGAAAAGGCCCAACTTCGAGACCGCTTTGTGGCTCGAAGTGGTGCCCACGGCGTTCCAGCCTTGTCTGGCTGTCCGGTAAGGCGGATGACCATCACAGCGGTAATTAATTTATCATCACAGACTCGAAGTCCAGAGGGGGATGTCCAATTTTCAGCGCCACATAGGCCACGGCCATTCAAAAGAGCTCTGTAAAACCAGCTTGGTTTTTACAGAGCCCATCTTAGTCTGTCTACTTTTTAACTGTCCGACAATTCCTCGCTGGTCGGCGTATCCGCAGTGGCTGCCAGCTGGGTCAACGCCCGATGCAGGGTCGCCGGCAACTGCTGGCGAATCACCTGTAACTGGGCCTGGCCCCGCGACGTCCGCGTCGCAGAAAAACCCAACTTCTGGGCCACCTGCGCCACCGATAGCCGCTCCGTCGCGACGTATCCGATCACCTGACATTGGGGCAGGTTCAGGCTCAGGTCGGCCAACGGTTGATTGTAGCACTGGGTCACGAACCCGTAAATCGCCATGACCTTATTCAAATCATCCTGTACTGCCATCCAGACCCACTCCAATTCGTTTAAAATGTATACGCTTACATCTAGTATACTACGTCATTCCCGATGACGTAGCCTGAATCTTAGTCGGAATGTTGAAAATCCAGCGCAAAGAGGGATAAGTCGTGATGCCGCAGCGTCTTGATCAACCGGTCCAGGTTCTCACCGTACTCCAATTCCTTAATCCAATGGAACGTCTCCAGGTGGTGTTCCTGGGCGAACTGGTACGCTAAGTCATCCACCCCGTAAATCACCAGGTAGTTCGCCCGGCGCTGCGGGTCAATCGCCAGCTGGTCACACAGAATCTGCAGATGCACGATGCCCCCCAACAACCGGTTAAAGACGTCCGTGGTGACCCCGACCATGTCGTAGGAGACCAGGATTTCAACTTTAGCCGCCGTCAGGTTCAACCCGTTGGTGTACTTGCTCAGGTACCCCTGAACCAACCGCAAATCACTACTGGTAATCAACTGTGGATAGAGTCGTGCCATACTGGTCGTCAGTGCGGCCGCGGCGGCCGTGGATTCCTTGGTCGCCCGGTACAGCGTCGTAATTTCAGGCCGCAATAGCGGGTCCACGCGAAACAGCATCATAAACTGACATAAGGCGAATAACCAGTTGGCAAACCAGTTACGCCCCTCAGCATAATCCGTTAACTCGACGACTCCGGGGGCCAATTGGTAGTCCCCGACCCGCTGCTGCAACCCGCGGTACAGACGTTTCAAGCTATCTGGCCGCAACGCCCGAACAAAGTACGGCGAACTGGTCAGCAAGTAATCCAGCGTCGCCAGTTGTGTCAGCACCTTCTTGGGCGAGTCTCCCAGTTGAAGCTGAAAGTTACGGGCCAACTCCCGTAGATCCGTGAGGTGCGCCAGCGGTAACCGCAACGGCGCGTACCGGTGCCCCTGCGCTAACCGCAACAACGAAATCGTGATCAACAATTCCCGGTGCTGCGCTAACCCCGGCGAATCACAGTAGAGCTGACTTCCTGTGTAGGTGGTCCGAATCGCCGTGGCCAACGGCCGGTACTGCAACGGCACCTTTGGCAGCTCCGCCAACGTGGTCATCGTCGTGGTAAACAGGGTCAGATACAGTAGTTGAATCAGCGCTTCATTCCCCGTCAGCTGCAACGGATTCGTGGTTAATTCCAGCTGATACTGGGCCAACTGCTCACGCATCGGCCGCATCCGCCGGTTGAACGTTGAGAGACTAATCTGGTGTTGGGCACAGACGTCTTGGGCCCGCTTCTCCGGGGACGCCAACGTGGTCAGAATCGCCTGATACGGAATACTGTTCACGTATAGCCAGTGCCGGTACGCATCCGGCGTCACATCCGTCTCCAAATGGTCCTTGGTCAGCTTGGTCGCCGGCGCCAGTTCTAGCAGGTCCGCCCGCAGATTCAACAGCACATGGTAGGCCTGCGAATAGCTTTCCGACGTATCGGTCGCAAAATCGGCCAAGTTAAAATGGCCCCCCTGATCATTAATAAATGTTAATAACCGAATCTTGCGCGTCGCCTTAGGCGTTAACATCGCAAAATCAATCTTCACATGACTCACTCCCCCGTGATAATTAGACAGCCCCCGGCCACCGGGCCGAGGGCTGACACAGTCTCCACGCGTTTAGGCGACGTCCGTGACCGTGGCGTGCTGGACATCCAGCGCCGTCAACGTCTCCTTCAAAACGATTCGTGGATCATCATACCGAATAGACGGTAAGACGCTACTCAGGTAATTGCCGGTCAATCGTCCTGCGACGATTTCCGGTGCCACATGGACTTCTCGGCCGTCATTCAAAATCAATGTCACCCGTTTGCCTGCTGCTAACCGTCCAACTAGTGGTAACGTTTCAACCTTTTGGACCATTCAATCACCTTCCTATGCGTTTTTCTATACCTATTTTAACACGTCATTTCCAAATCCGACCGTCTAGTTACTCAACAACGTACCCACCCTGAAAACCGTTCGTGTGCAAAAGTTTACGTTTTTCTTATTATTTTTGCGGACCGCATTTTGCGAAGCGTTTTCCATGCTATGCTCTATGCCGGACTGGTTGAGACTATCGACATTTAACATTCAAGTAGGGGGAGAGAGACATACCATGTGGCTTAGCAATTTAAATACCTTTTTCGTCATCGGCTACCCAATCTTCGTATCCGTTATCTGGATCACGGGTAGTTTATTTTTCGGCCTTTTTCGGCGTCAACAGCGCCAGCGGCGAACCCGCCTAACACCGCAGACGGCCCCGTTCGTTTCCATCCTGGTCCCGGCACACAACGAGACCGCAACACTGGAGTCGGCCGTCTATTCACTGGCCAAACTGGACTACCCGCACTACGAAGTCATCCTCATCGATGACGCCAGTACGGACGCCACCTTGGCCATGATGCAGCGCCTGAAAAAACACTGGGCAGCAACGTTAGCCCTAACCATCGTCGCGTTGCCCGTCAACCAAGGGAAGGCCAACGCCTTAAATCAGGGGTATCAGGTCGCCCAGGGGGATTACTTAATGGCCATCGACGCCGATTCACTCTTGGCGCCCGATGCCGTCAGTCAACTGGTGACGACGCTCGCCGAAAATCCACGCTACGGGGCAGTTACGGGGAAGCCCGTAGTGCGGAACCGCACTAGTCTACTGGGGCGCTTACAGTTACTGGAATACGTGGCCGTGATCGACCTGATCAAGAAGGCCCAATCCTATCTGACCGGCAACATCACCACGGTCTCCGGGGTTCTAGTGGCGTTTCGCCGCGAAGCCTTAGACGCCGTGGGCGGGTGGAATCCGGACGTCTTAACCGAAGACATCGACATCACCTGGCGCCTGTACCGGCACCACTGGCGCGTGGCCTACGAACCACAAGCCATCTGCTGGATCCTGGTACCCGAGCGGATGCGGGGGCTGATCAAGCAACGGCAACGCTGGGCCCGGGGCGGCTTAGAAGTCCTGGTCACCAACTGGCGCGGGCTGTTCACGGCCCCCATCGGCCAACGGTGGCTGCTCGCGGAGTCCGTTATCAGTAACATCTGGGCCACGCTGACCGCTTTTGGAATGCTGGCCTACGGATTTCAACTTCTGTTCTTGCACAGCCTATCGTTAGATGGTAACCTGTTGGTTCTGATGTTTATCCTAAACGGCATCCAGTTCACCATTGGGTTCTTCGCGTCCCAATATACCGCCCAGCTTAAGGGGCCGGAACTACTGCTCGTTCCAATCTACGTTTTGTATTACTGGCTCATCAACCTGGTGAGTTGCCTGCTGGCCATTGGCTCTTATCTGGTCAACCCGCAGCGAACCGGGACTTGGCGGAGTCCAGATCGGGGGTTATAAATCGTGCAAAAACGGGAGAAGTTTGCACCAATCATTCGCCGGCAGACCAGCTGGCGCAGTCGGAGTACACGAGGCCTAGTCCTCGTGGCATTATGGGGATTCATCGCTTTAGTGGTCTTAGCCAACATCGGGTTCAGTCTGGGCTGGTACAGTGATTCACTGGTCAGCCTCTACCTCTTGTTCAACCTCAAGGTCCACGGCGATAATCAATTGTTAGTCTTTATCGGGTGGTTAATCGTCCTGACCCCAGTCTATTGTGGCTGGCGCTGGTACCGCCTCAGTCACCACAAGGGAGGTCGCTCATGAGCCACCGCTTACGTCGGAACTTGTTGTTGACCGCAGTCTTAGCGGTCATCGTCGGGGTCGGCTGGACGGTCCGCAAACAGGCCGTTCAAGAGTCCGCCATGCGCGAGAGTTACGCGCTGCCCAAGACCTACCAGCAGATGCGCAACGGTATCATGGTCCTGTGTTACCACCGGATTCTGGGCGACAACGTCCCGACCAAGGTCATTCGCGACCTATCACCGAACTCTCAGCTGCACGAATTCAACGTCCCAGCTGACCAGTTCGCCCAACAGATGAAATACTTACACGACCACCACGTCAAGGTCATCACTTCAGACCAGATGGCGCGGATGGTCCACCATCACCAGCCTATTCGCGGAAAATACGCCGTTCTGAGCTTTGACGACATCGACCGGACCGTGATCGACCACGCCGTTCCCGTGATGAATCGCTACAAGTTCCCCTTCACCGCCTTCATTATTACGGGGAATACCGGTGAATACCGGGAAGGCACCCAGCTGGCGACCTGGTCACAGATCAACGCCGCCCGGAAGACCACTCACGGTCGGATGGAACTGGGCCTGCACACCCACGACATGCACCACTTGAACGCCCACATGCAACCCGTGTTCATGCAACCCCACTTCTACGGCAAGTTCCAACGGGACTTCGCCCAGTCTAAGCGGGATCTGGTGCGGCACACGGGCGTCCGGGCCAACTCGTTCGCCTTTCCATACGGCGCCGGAACGGACCAGATCAACCGATTCCTGGCCCAACAAAAGCTGGCTTGGGTGGCCACCCTCGATACGGGACTGGTCACCGACGACACCGACCTCAACGAAACACCGCGGGTCATCGTCAACCACGAAAGTTGGCCGTCCATCGCGCACTGGTTCCAGTCGTCCGATTCGTAACCGACCGGCCACTTCCACCGGGGGGCGAGTTCTAGAACTCGCGTTAATGGTCATCAAGATAAACCAAAAGAACCGTCTATCACCCGGAACTTTCCCTGGTGACAGACGGTTCTTTTCATCTCCACAGCAACCCTGAACCTCTCGTAGATTCGGTCGTCTTTTTTCTGACCAGAACCGATCTGGTCCTCAACTAACCGCCGGCACTCGTGCAGGTCATCCCCCCTAGCCGCTGACCTGCACAATAGCTTCTAAAAACAGCCTGACCCCCGCGCAAGGAAGCGGGGATCAGGCTGTTTATCATAACGGTTTAAGTTTACCCTCACAGGTAACGTCATGTCTTCAGACCCCGGTAACCACCGGACACTCGCCGATAGGATGCGTAGTCCCAGTCGTGAATATCGTCGTAATTGGCCGTGATCTGTTTTAGAAACGGTTTAAAAACTAATTGGTGACCAGAAACTCAAAGGACCTCTGCCACAACCGTTCTGGTTTAAGCTCTAATCCTTATTTTCTACCGGTGCGGCTGCCGGGTGCGTCAAGCGCATCCCCAGACCGTAGATGACCGCCGTGATGATCATCGCGATAAACGTCGCGCCAATCGTGGTCGAGATGACTGTGACCTGCTTCAGGCCCCAGTACGCCACGACCCCCAAGAGCCAGCTGGCCACGGCGACCCAGTTGATCCCCCGGGTGTACCAGTAAGCCCCGCGAACCTTAGTGAACTCGGCCAACCGGTACTGCTTCCCCTTCAAGAAGAAGTAGTCGACCAAGAAGACCGCAATCTCGGGTCCCAGGAACATCCCAATACCATCTAAGAACGCCTCGAAAACGTCCAAGAAGCTGGCCAGGTAGACCGGAATGAAGGTGACCGCCGCCGCAACTAAGGTCACGATCCAGAGACTGACGTTTAACGACAGCTGGTGAACCATGTTCGTCAGCGCCGACCCGGCCGACATCAGGTTGACCGCATTAGCCGTGGTACTGGTCAAGACGATGACTAAGAGGGCCAAGACCCCCAGCCCCAACTTCGCCGCTACCGTACTAGGGTCAGAGTTGTTCGGGTCGAAGTGGTTCAGCGTGACCGCCGTACCAATCGTGGCGAACAGGCCGATAAAGGCGAACCAGAACAGGCCGAAGTTCGCGCCCAAGAAACTGAAGGTCGTCGCCGCTGACTTCTTCGCCGTGAAGCGACTGAAGTCCGAGGCCGCCGTGACCCAAGCCAGGTTGAAGGCGGCTAAGGTGTCGGCCGCAACGCCGGAAGACATCCGTAAGTTGTGGGGCGGCTGCCAAGTCAGGATATCCCTGAACGAGACCATCCGGAAGACCACGACGGATTCCCAGACCACGAAGATGACCACCAGGACGATCCCAATCCGTTCGATCAACCGCACGGAACGTTCCCCTAGTGAAATACTCAATAAATGCAAGACACTCATGATGACGATTCCGATAATCAACCCGAAGTTACCGCCCGCTTTCCCGTAAACGGGCCAGCCAAAGAGTTCCCCAAAGATGTAGCTAATGGACGTTGCGGCGATAAACGTGTTCACGGCCGCCCAGCCGATGAACTGCACCACGTTGATGATCGACGGAATAAAGCTCCCGCGCAACCCAAACGATGCCCGGGTCAGCGCCATGGCGGGCAACCCCGTCCGGTAACCCATTTCACTGGCTAACGCCAATAAGAGGTACGACACCAAGCCCACGATGATCAAGGTCGTCGACGCAGTGACCAGCCCGCAAGCCGCAATCACACCCCCGCCGATGTACCAGGTCCCGTTATTGGCGTTGGCCCCAATCCAAGTCGCAAATAAATCCCAGTTCGTCATGCGCCGATTCTTGCGCGGAATCGACTCGACGTGACCAAACGTTGTCGCCGTTGGTTTCGCTGTCGTTGCTTTTACCTCTTGTGCCATGCTGATTCACCTTTCTTAAGTTGTCAATCTGTTACAAGATTTCCCCAACAAAATCGCCTTGTGGCAAGGTGTTAAAATCATACGTCGCGAAATCCGCGACCTGCTTGGTGTAGTAGTGGAGGCTTTCGGTCACCATCAAGTTGACGCCCTCCGCCTTTTCCTGCAAAGCCAGGATCGGCATGTCGCGCATCGTGGCGACCCCTAATTCGTAAGCGGTCCCGGAATCAATGTTCTGCGCTTCGAAGTCCAAGACCGTCACGATAACGTCAGCCGCAGCGATTTGCGTCATGTCCCGGTGGTAGATCTCCGTCGCCCATTCCTTGGTGAACTGTTCAGCCTGGGCGTCCTGATGTAACCGCGGAGAGTAGAAGTCCTTGACCGTCGGGTTGGCGGTCAGGGCTTGTTCCAACCGGGTCACCCGGTCGACTTGCTCGGGACTAAAGAACGGACTTGCAACGTAGATTTGTGCCATGAAAAAATGCCTCCAAAGTTTTGAGTTTCAACCAGCTAGCCACGAAAAAAGCGGCCGAATTCCGCAAGAATGTCGGCCGCTAGCCGCCAGAAAAATTTCCAGCTTCTACCGTACCTTTGTTAGTCTCACGGGACTAATTTAAAAGGACTATTTGGTTGTTAGAACGTATTATACGGACTCCCTCGCTGGTCGTCAATCCTCATTTCTTTGATAGCGTTTTCCGTTAAACGTTATACGTCCCTCATTTCTGGTCACTGGCGGATTTTCCGCTTTTTCGCACCAGTCCCTTAGTTGTCAAGGGCCCGCTAGCTTGCTACACTTAAACTATTCAGGAGAGGAGCAAAATCAGTCATGCATACCACCAAGTCCTTACCACCGCGCATTAAACGTATCTGGGGTTACAGTGCCCTGGGCAGCCTACTAGCCCTCTTAGTCATCACGGGATTGCTCTGGTTAGCCCACCAGTTCTGGCACTGGACCCCCTGGTTAGCCGTTCTCGGAGCCATCCTGACGGTCATCGAACCCGTCATTGAATTCGCTCTAATTCCCTACCGTTACCGCTTCAGCCGCTACCAGATCACCCCGACCGCCGTAGAGATGCAGTCTGGTTGGCTCTTCAAGAAGCGCCTGGCCATCCCGATTGCCCGGGTCCAAAACGTCACGCTAAACGCCGGACCCCTACTTCAGTGGCAACACCTGACGCAGGTCACGGTCGCCACGGCTGCGACCAGCCACACCATCGAAGGCCTCGAGCTCCCCGTGGCCCAGCAGTTGCGAGACCAAATCATGCAGCTGGCTCAGGAGGCGCGCCATGACCCAGCCTAAGCACACGCACCCCTTAGGGTATCTCCAACAAACTGCTAAACAACTCAAAGAATACTGGTTCCTCATCCTACTGGCCCTCTGGCAGTGGGGCAACCTCTCGGCGTTCTGGCGGCTCATCATGGTGCTTGCCCTGGTGACCTGGCTACTGGTCTGGCCCCTATTGCAGTGGCTGACCCTGACCTACTTGATCGAACCCACCGCCGTGGTGGTCAACTCCGGTATCTTTATCCGACACCACCAGCACATCCCCTATTCTCGAATTCAGACTGTCCAGCGAAAACAGTGGTTCTACCTTCGACCGTTTCACCTCGAAGCCCTCCAGATTGAGACCGCTGGCCACCAAGACGACGAACCGGAAGTCCGGTTACCGGCGGTTCCCACCACCGTCGCCGACACCCTCAACGCGTACCGTTTCGATCTTCCACTGACTACCGATTCAGTTCCCGCGACCGCGCAAGCTGCGCCGGAAACAGCCACCCCGGGCTTACCGGACATCCGTCAACGCTACGTCACCGATTCCCACAGCATGGTCCTGTTCGCTTTGACCGGGACCGGCATCATCCCGCTGGCCCTGGTCCTACTGACCCTTTACGGCAAGTTACCGCATCAGTGGACCGACTCGTTAATCAGTGACGCTGCCCACTGGGCCGTTCCACTGATCATCGGCGGCGTCATTCTGGTCCTACTAGTGGCCTGGCTGGGAGCCTTCGCCTGGATCCTGATTCGCTACTACCACTTCACTCTCACCCGAACCAGCAGTCAGTTACAGGTCGCCAAGGGGCTCTTCCAGCGCAACACCATCACAGCGCCGCTGGCCCGAGTGCAAGCCGTTCGGTGCAAACAAACCATCCTGCGCCAATGGCTTCACCTCCAAACGGTCCAAGTCCTGCTGGCCTCCAAGGCAGCAACCGATGACGACAACGACGACTTGGTCATCCTACCAGCCATCGTTCAAAGTCACCTCTACACCACCCTCAACCCGTTCATTGACTGGACGCCCCCGATGGCCCCACGCCTGACCCAGCTCATCGTGCCCCGTCCGGCGCGCTGGCTGCTCAGCCGCAATGCCGTCCTAGTCGTAATCTTACCCGTTCTGGTCGTGGGGTGGCTCTGGCAACCCTGGGGTTGGCTCAGTGCGCTATTGATTCCCCTTGCCATCTTGCAGGGGCAATACGCCGCCCGTAACACCGCCGGCAGCCTGTTGACGCACCAGTTGCTGGTCCTCCAGACGGGCCACTTCTGGACTCGGGAGACGTTCTTCGTCCGCAAGGCTCAGATTCAATCCCTCCGGGTCACCTGGTCGGTCTGGATGCAAAAGCGCCAACTCGCCCACCTGACCGTCAACATCCGCCATGGTAATCACAACCAAGAGATCACGCTACGCTACATCAGTGCCAAGCAAGCGGAACGGCTTTATCAGTGGTACAAAGCCTAATCTCCGGGCACACCGAAAAGGGGCACCGTCCAACAAACTGGACGGTGCCCCTTTTCGACCGCTAGTTGTTCCCCAACACCCAGCGGCTCCCCATGACGCAATTGGTTATGACCCTACTCCTGCGTCACATTTAACAAGTTATCTTATGCCTACTCTCTCTGGCCATCATCATTGCTAAACTGTCGGTCGTTACTTGGCCACGCAATCGAGTTGGTTCCCCAACTCATGGCTCATCTAAGATAGTAGCACGAAATGGTCCGAACGCTGTTAAAGAAATGGTAAAGTCGTTCAACGGCTAAACTACCGTTCCTTACGCATGGCGTTGCCGCCAGTCCTCTAACCAGTGTGGGCGCCACAACCAGCCGTAGCCGAAGAGCGCCGTTAAGACGAAGGTCCAAACCCCTGCCGCTAGGTCCGTCCCATTGATGGTGAACAGCGCCGTCATGTAGACTACGAAGACCAGGTACAACGGTAAGCGCAACTTAGGGAATAACAGGTACTCCCCGTTATGCTCCAGGGAGAGGCGGCCGAACAGACCGGCGCCCCAGACCCACAGAATCAGACTAGCCGCTAACCAGAGTCCCACGGCTAACCAATCTCGTTGGGCGTTGGTCCAATGGTGTAGCAGCCCCTGGATGATGTTGGCAACCCCAATCAACGAGATGGTAAACCCGCCAATAGTCACCATCAATGGCCCAGTCTGGCCCACAATCAACGCGGCAAACCAGCTTAGGGCAAACATTCCTAGTGACATCGCTAGTCCTAGGGCCCACGAAGTCAGCACACCCGGCCAAGCCAAGTTGAGGGTGACGCCATGCGGGACGTGCAGCCAGTAGATCAGGTACTGTTCCAGCGTCGTAATCACCGCCACCGCTACTAACCCCACCAGGCTCATGCCCAGCTTGGTCCAATAGATCACCGAACGGCGGTAGCCGCTGGCGAATAAGAACTGGTTAAAGTTCTCCGTGCGATCCAGCAGCATTAAAAACAAGCCGCCCAACCAGAACACGAAGACCAACCAGTACGAATACAGCGAAAAAGTTGCGTTGGCACTACCCAGGTAGGGCTCCCAGCGGTGAATTTGGTTCCCGAATAGGGTGTCGGTCGCCGACAAATTCCAGGTCGTTACGTTCAATAACGCCAGGATCAAGCCCATAACCAGTGAAATCGCCAGTAACGCCCAGAAGCGTTGCCGATACCGTTGCCAGAAAAGCGCTAGTAAGTGTTTTGTCATCAGTTCGCCCCCTATTTCTCAATCCCAGTATGCCGCCGGCGCCACCACTCCAAGGGGTGCGGCCGCCAGAGCCAAAGGTACCCAAAGACCACGAAAGCGGCATAGATCAAGGTCATGGGTGACCAGGCCACGTGGTTGCCCACGAAAATCAGTCCCAGGTACACCACGTAAACCAGGAAGACCGGCCACCGCAGTCCCGCAAAGAGCAGGTAGTGCCCGTCATTTTCTAACGACAACCGCCGGTAAAGCCACGCGCCCCACGGCAACAAAATCACGATGGCCAGGAGCCACCCCAGAGCCAGGACGCCCGCCAAGCGCGCATCCGCTTGGGCGCTAACTGGTTGGGTCGGAAACCAGAGTCGTTCGATCACCGGCACCACCCCAAACAGGGATACCAGAAAACCGGCAACGGTGATGACCAATGGTCCGGTCTGACCCACAATCAGCGCGGCAAACCACCCAATGGTAAAGAAACCAACGGTCTGTAAGAAGCCGTACCCCCAACTAGTCAGTAGGCCGGGGAGCGCCAGATTAAACGTTTGTCCGGGCGCCAAGTGGCTCAGGTAGACGGCGTAGTGGATCACCGTCGTGACTAGGGCCATCGCCAAGAGGGTCCCGATGCCCAGCAAGGCTTTGTGCCAATAAATGGTGGTGCGCCGGTAGCCGCTCATGAAGAGGAAACCGTTGAAGTGGTCCTTGAGGTCCCCGTTCATCAGCAATAATCCGACTAGCAGGCCCATGAAGAGGAGGCCGCCCGGATACAGGGACAGACTCCCCATGGTGGCTTGCGTGTAGACGGTCCACTGGTGGATCTGGGCATCAAAGATGGCGCCCGTTAACTGGTGCGACCAACTGCCCGTCTCCGACCAGGCTAACCAGAATCCCAAGAGCACCGCAATCACGCCCAGCACCCCCATCCGGCGTCGGTAATGGAGCCACAGAAGTTGCATTAATGATGTTTGCATCTGCGCTGCCCCCTACTTCATCATCTGGTAACCCGTGTCCTGCGATAGGTTCGCTCGGAACAGGTCTTCCAAGGTCAGCGGCAATTCCTCGAAGAGTACCGGTTGTAACGCCCGCAGTTGGGCATCCAACTCATCCGTATATTCGGGGAAGGCCACGACCAAGACACGACCGGAGACCCGGATCAACTTACTGTTTTGCTTCAAGACTTCCGGAATCACTTTATCCTTGAAGACCAACTGGACCTTCTTGGCTGTAGCCCGCACGTCTTCGAGGTTATAATCGTGTGCTAAACGACTCTCCTTGAGGAGCAGGACCCGGTCGCTTAGTCCGTCTAGTTCGTTTAAGTCGTGCGACGAGATCAAGAAGCCCTTGGTCTGGTCGGCGACCTCGTCGATCACCATAGTCGCGATGTTCTCCCGTACGATGACGTCCAGGCCATCGAACGGTTCATCCAAGACGATGTAAGTCGCATTCGACGTCAGCGCCAAGATCACGTTGACCAACGCCCGCATCCCCTTGGACAGCCGGCGATACTGGTCGTTCAATTTTAGGTCAAAGCGCTGGAGCAACTTGACGTACCGGTCACGGTCAAAGTTCGTGTAGACCAACGCGTAGAAGTCGGGTAATTCCCGCAACCGATAATTGCCCATAAAGTTGTACTGGGTATCAATAAAGAATAAGTGCTGTTGAAATTGCGGTTCCGCTTGGAGGTCGTGGTCATCAATGGTGACCTGGCCACTATCGGCAACGTACTGGTTGGTCATGGTCCGAAAAAGGGTGGTCTTCCCGACCCCGTTACGGCCGACCAACCCCACGATTTCACCGGGTCGCCAGGTAAAATCAATCTCTTCAATAATCGGTCGGTGATCGATCGTTTTACTTAACTGGTTTACATGTAGCATTCAATCTTCCTCCTCATAGGCCGTTTTAATCCAGGATATCACGTCACTCGCCGGGACGCCCAAGTAACGAATCTCCGTTAACAGCGTCAATAGGCGTTGCTTAGAGGCCGTGATCTGGGCGGTGTTGTCTCCGGACGTTGTGGTGTCCCGGACGTAGGTCCCCTTGCCCCGAATGGTCATGATGACCTGCTGGGTCTCTAATTGCTTATAGGCCTTGCTGACTGTGTTGGGGTTCAATTGTTCCTGCCGCGCCATGTCACGCACGGACGGCAACCGGTCGCCGGGCTGCAGGATGCCCTGCACGATCTGTTGCTTGACGCGTAACACGAGTTGCTCGTAGTACGGCAGGCTGGATTCATCCCTAAGTTGCATGCCCTTCACCTCTCACTATCTGGGTTTTTCATGTGTTCTGTGTGTACTATTATACACAGTACACTCAAAAAAACAATTTGAATTTGCTAAGAATCCGTTACCTGACCCGCCAATCCGGGTGAACAGTGTTGCATCGAAACCAAAAAAGGCCTTTAATGGAAGCTTAGGAGGCGTTTCGTATGTCAAAGCAAACTGCACCCATTGGCGTCTTTGATTCTGGCGTCGGGGGGATCAGTACTCTCAGGACGCTGGCTCAGGCGTTGCCAAATGAGAATTTTATTTTCTACGGGGACTCCGCTAACGCCCCGTACGGTGAGAAGAGCTCCGAGCAGGTCTGCGTTCTGGCCAGCCAGGTCTTAGACCAACTCAAGCATCACCAGGTCAAGGCCGTGGTTATCGCGTGCAACACCGCAACCAGTGCGGCCAAGCAACAGTTGATGGTCGCCAATCCTGACCTGCCCATCTTAGGGATCGAGCCCGCCTTAAAGCAGGCCGTCGATGCGGGGCGCCACCACATCCTGGTGATGGCTACGCCGCTAACCATTAGTCTGCCTAAGTACCAGGCCCAGGTCGAGAAGTTCCAAGCCACCACCCAGATCTACTCGTTACCTTGCCCGGGATTGGCCGACACTATCGAGCTGGGACACGCGGGCTTGCCACGGATTCAGGCGCTGATCGACCAGCTGATGGCGGACGTCAAGACCCAGCCCATCGACGCCGTGGTTCTGGGGTGCACCCACTATCCTTTCGCCGCTGACTTAATTGCGGCCGAATTCGACCACCCCGTCCAGATCTACACGGGCTACGAAGGACTGGCCAAGAACCTGGTCCGGCACCTGACCGACCAAGACCTCTTGCGGACGGCCCCGAATACTGACCGGCAGATTGATTTTTACAGTAGCCGCAACACCCCGGAAGAACTAGCACTTTACCGCCACCTCTACCGCTACGGTCTCGACCAATAAGTTACTAAAAAGGGCTCCTGAAGCGTCACGATTGGTTATCGTGACCACTCAGGAGCCCTTTTAGTAACCCATTATTGTCGTGCGGAGACCACCAGACCCCCAATGGTCAGCAGGATGCCCAAAATGACCAGTGGCGTGATGGGTTCATGCAAGATCAGCCAAGCCGTGACCACCGTGACGACGGGAACCAGGTAGATGTAGATACTGGTCTTGACCGTCCCCAACTTTTTGACCGCGTAGGCCCAACTCAAGAAACACAGTGCCGAGGCTCCCAGTCCCAAGAACAGGAAGTTGACCAGGTTCTGCGACTGCAGAATCAGACCTAACTTGACCTGCCCGTGGGTCGCGAAGAAGACCGGCAAGATGAAGATGATTCCGTAGATGAAGGTCCGCCGGGTCACCTGGACCGGATTATGACCCAGGGTGTTCAGGTAGCTGACCACGTAAGAATACAGCGCCCAGATCAGCGCAGCCAATAGGGCCAAAACGTCCCCGGCGACGTTGATGTGGACCCCGCTGCCGTTCAACGAAATCAACGAGATTCCCGCCATAGACGCCACGAAGCCCAAGACAAAGTGCTTCGTCAGTCGTTGCCGTCCCAAAGCCGCCGCAATCAGGGCGATAAAGAGTGGCGAGGTCGAGACGATGACCCCGATGTTGGACGCGTAGGTGAAGGTCAACGCGATATTTTCAAACAAGTAATACAGGCAGATTCCCAGGAGACCAGCTGCTGCTAGAGCGCCCTCCTCCTTCCACGACGTAAATTTAAAGAACCGCGGATAGACCAGGAACAATCCGACTAGTCCAATCACGAAACGAATCAACAGAATCTCTAACGGGGCAAAATCCGTTAACAGAATCTTGGTGGAAATATAGGTGATTCCCCACAGAAAAATCGTCAGAAGCGCGACTAAGTGCCCCTTCAATAAGTGCTCACGTTGTTGCATACCCTTGTTTCAATCCCTTCTCAATCAAAATTTCTCTCTTAGGTCGAACGTGGGGCAAAGGCCCCAATCCCGGTCCTTTGTCCCACGTAAATGTTTCAATTTGCTTTCTTTTTACTAAACTGCGAGTCATCCGGCCCTAGCGGCCACCGGGGCCTTACCATTGTGCATAAATGACACAGCTAGCGTTGCCAGCAGTACCCATGTAAGCCGTGAGGACGGCCAGACAGGGCTCAGCCGTGAAATTTTCCTTGGTGAGCGTTCTTCAGCTCGCCTAGGAAAAGGCCCAGCTTCGAGACCGCTCTGTGGCTCGAAGTGGTGCCCACGGCGTTCCAGCCCTGTCTGGCCGTCCGGTAAGGCGCTGGCTAGCACCACCGTTTACTTTGAGTCCTAGTTCAGTGATGAATTGGCGCCGGCTTGGGCGGCTTGGCGGACCACTAGTTGGTTGTAGAACTTGGCGCGGGTCTGGTCGTAATACGGCATCACGAAGATGGCTGGAATGCCGAAGAACAGGCCGCTCAACATGAACCACAGAATGAAGCTCAGGTCCATGACGAACAAGAAGCCTTTATTGCCGTCCATCATGTGCCGCGAACGGGTAATCGCTTCGAGCACCGTGATGGGATGGCCCTGGTCATAAGCGTCCCGGTAGATGTAGAACGCTTGGGAGTATGAATAGGTCTTAATGATGCCGGGAATGAAGAGCAACCAGCTCCAGAAAAAGACAAAAATCCCAGCCAATAAGCTAATGCCGACCCAGCCCCAGAAGTAATGACTGTCCTCAAAGAGCTTGAAGCCGCGTTGCATCGGGTTGTCGAATTGGGCCGTTCCCCGGTCTAGATCAACCATGGTCAACTGCACCCCGGCCCGCAACATCAAGCTCACAATAACTAACAGTCCCGCAAAGGACATTGCCCCCGCAGAAGTTGCTAAACTATCGGTGCCCTCCAAGATGCGTTGGAGGCCACTAACATTCCGATCCGAAATCATTTCGCTGACCCAGTTCAAGGCCAGCCATAAGATGGCAAGTAAGAAATAAAATTTAAACTGGTCGAGAACCTGTTTCTTGGCCCCCGCCTTAAGATTAATGCGATCTGCCGCTGTCATGTGTCGTCCCCTTTTCTCGCGGTCTACCCGCGTCCTCAATACTCCCTAGTATACCGTGTTTTCCCGGGAAACTGGACCCTAATTTTGCCCCTTAATCATGTGAGAAAAACACCAATCCGATGAGCTTCCCCATGGAAGCGGTTGTCCCCGTCCCCAAAAATTGGTAAACTACAACGAGTGCTTAAAAAGATTTTAGTGTAGACTATCTAAGGGAGTGCACATTAATGAAAAAGAAAAAGTTTTGGGGGATTACCGCCGGCGTGCTGGTGGTCCTACTGATTGCGGGGGGCGCCACCGCCTATCACGAACGCCACCTGATTCGCCGGTACCTGTTGGTCCACCAACACTACGACAAGCCGGACATCCTCTCCACCAACCAAATCAAGCTCAACATCCGGCCGGCGCTGTCGACCAAGAACACCACGGCCACTAACCAGCTGACCAAGACCTACCAACACGACTTACAACAGGTCAAGGTGGGGCCAGCTCAAGCTAAAGTGGTGGTGAACCCTTACAAGACGTCACCGTTATCCGGGTTGATCCTGGTCAAGACGGCCCAACCCACCCGCGTTCGCTTAGTGGTTCACGGCAACCGGCCTGCCACCACCATCAAGCAGACCTTACCCGGCTACCGGACGCAACACAGCGTTGGGGTCTTAGGCCTCTACGCTGGCCGGGCCAACCGGGTCACCCTGCGCTTCACCACTAAGGACGGGCAGGTCACCCGGCACACGTACCGGATGACCACCACCAAAGCGCCTAAGGGAATCGGGACTAACACCTTAAAAACCAGTCACCCGAAGCAGATGGCCTTAGGCCAGGGCCACACCAAGTTGACCTTCGCCGTCAGCAGTCAGGGCTACACCTACGGCTTAGATGCTCGCGGCAAAGTGCGCTGGTACAGTACCCAGAAGATCTCCCACGTGTTCAAGGAGCTCCAGAACCACCACCTGTTGATTTTAACCAAGATCAGCGATAGCGAACACAAGTACAATGCGTTACGCGAGACCGACTTTTACGGCCGGGTCTACCGTCAGTACAACATGAACGGGCTCTTCCCGACTCGTCAGGATCCCAATAAGCTGTCCACCAACACGGTGATTCACCACGACGCCATCGAGTTGCCGAACCACAACTTACTCTTGACCGTGGACGACGGGAGTAAGAAGTTCGTTGAAGACACCATGATTGAGCTAAACTACAAGACTGGTAAAATCGTCAAGGTCATCGACCTCAAGCGTATTTTGCCTAAGTCGGCTTATACCAAATACGATGGGACGCACCGGCCAGACGGGAAGATCGACTGGTTCCACCAGAACTCCATGGTTTACGACCAGAAGCGTGACGAATTGATCGTTTCCGGGCGTAATCAGGACATGATCTTCGCCATCAACTACAAGACCACCAAGCTCAAGTGGATCTTGGCCGCACCGGAGAAACTACCGAAGTCCTACCAAAAGTACCTGCTACAACCCACGAATAAGCACTTCCGTTATAACGGCGGCCAACACGCGGTTCAACTAATTCACCAGTCCCAACACCCAGGGGATAAGATCGAACTCGAGTTCTACGATAACAACGTTCCCGTCACCCGGGGCAAGACGGCGCAATCTAAGCAGTGGTCCGCCGGAGAAATCGTGACGATCAATCAGTTGAAGAAGACCGTAACCAAGACCTGGGAATTCGGTCAGCGTTTAGGCAAACGGAACTTCACCAACATCGTCGGCAGTAGTTACGCCGTGGGTAAGGGCAACACGCTGATTGGCTTTGGTTACGCCGATTGGGGCAAACGCAGCGAGTTCGTCGAGGTCAACCGCAAGACTAAGCAAATCGTCTTCGACGTGGACCGCACCCACTTCGCGCATGGCGATTGGAGTTACCGGGCCCAACGGATGTCCCTGTATCCTGGTAACGGAAACTTAACGCTTAAACAAATCAACCACTAAGCTTTCAATGCACAAATTCCACCACTAAACAGCCCGTCAGGCGACTAACCTGACGGGCTGTTTTCATCTATAAACCTAATGCACTAGCTAGAATGCCCGGTAGGCGAGTGAGCTCCGCCTAACCAATTACCATCTAAATCATAAAATGGCCGACTATCTTAGTCGGCCATTGTTCGTTATTTACTACTACTGCTTTGACTGGGGAGATCACTGGGTTGGCCACTTGGCCGCTTGCCGTTCATCCCCTGCGGTCCTTTCTTCATCTGCTTAGCCTGGGTCGTCTTAGCCTGTTGTTGGCCTAACATGTACCCCGTTCCGCCGCCACCGACGAACAGCAGAATACCGGCAACTAGCAGAACTAGCCACCGCTTAGCGCCTTGATTCGGTCGTCGTTCCATGGTATCGATTCCTTTCTGGTTCCTGAGGATGCCTCTAGAATACCAGACGGGGCTTAACCCTAACTAAAATAAGCCACTTACCTTGCCTTTTCCTCGGGAATTGGTTATTATTAGAACTATCAAAACGAATATGGCGTTTAATGTTCGTGTTTAAAAGGAGAGTTCCTATGCGCAACGTTTATTTTAACCATGATGGTAGTGTCGATGACTTAGTCTCCCTGTTACTCCTGTTGCAAATGCCCGATGTTCACCTGACCGGGGTGGGCGTGATTGGCGCGGACGCCTACCTTGAACCCGCCGTTTCGGCTAGTCGCAAGGTAATTGACCGGTTCGGTCACGGCGCCACGCTGAACGTGGCCGCATCGAATTCTCGCGGTGTCCATCCCTTTCCTAAGGAATGGCGCATGGATGCTTTCAGCTTAGATGCTCTCCCAATTCTTAACGAAAGCGGCACAATCAACACCCCCATCGCTTCAAAGCCCGCTCACCTGGACTTGATCGACAAAGTCCAAGCAACCGCCGGCAAGACCACCCTGGTCATGACGGGCCCGTTAACGGACCTGGCTCGGGCCTTAGAGACCGACCCCAGCATCGCTGATAAGATCGACCGGCTCTACTGGATGGGCGGTACGCTCGACAACCGGGGCAACGTCGCTGAACCCGAACAAGACGGTACCGTGGAATGGAACGCCTACTGGGACCCACAAGCCGTGAAGACGGTCTGGGACAGCCCACTGACCATTCAGATGGTCGGCCTGGAAAGTACCCACCAAGTGCCCTTAACGCCAGCCGTCCGGCAACACTGGGCGACCTTACGGCAACACCCCGCCCTCGACTTCATTGGTCAAGGCTACGCGTTAGTTCCACCGCTGGAACACTTCGAGACCAACTCGACCTACTTCCTGTGGGACGTCCTGACTACGGTCGCCAGTGATACGCCTAGTATCGTGACCACCAAGACCGTGACCACCGACGTCTTGACTACGGGACCCGGCCAAGGTCGGACCTTCGAAGTCGCCGATGGCCGGCCAATCACGTTAGTCACCACGGTCGATCACGACGGTTTCTTCCGGCGCATCGATGAATTGGCCCAATTAGCCGATTAAAACTCGTCATCCCTATCCCCAGAGCTCCGGACCCACGTCCGGGGCTCTTTAATTTGAGCGTAGGACAAGCAGCGATTAGCCAAGAGGCAGACGGTGGCAATCACCCGCCTTACCGGACGGCCAGACAAGGCTGGAACGCCGTGGGCACCACTTCGAGCCACAAAGCGGTCTCGAAGCTGGGCCTTTTCCTAGGCGAGCTAAGAAACGCTCACCAAGGAAAATTTCACGGCTGAGCCTTGTCTGGCCGTCCTCTCGGCTTACAGTCATGTAACCATAGCGGAACATGATTTGCCAACAGACCGTGGTCCCCAAGCATATTGGTGACGCCTATGATCATTTAAAAACCTCATCCTAAACAGGATAAGGTCACAGTGGTCATGTACCCGTCAACCGTTTGCAACATCAAGTGTATGATGACGTATACCATTGATTCGAGGTCCGATAAAACTTGACTGATTAGCAATCACACATGCTGTCCAAATGTCAGAAAGCATCATTTTTAGTACACACAATTTAGCCGTGAGGTTGGCCCTGAAGAGGCTCAGTGGTGTCGTTTGGGTTAGTCAGCGTTTTTTAGCTGGCTTACCCAAAGGCCGAGCTTGAAGACCGCTCTTTGGCTTCAAGTCGTGCCCACCACGTTCCAGCCTCTTCAGGACCAACCGGTAAGGCGGGAGAATTACCACAGTCTGCCCCTTGGATAAACGTAGGAAGGGGGTGTTTTATCCCAGCCCCTTCTATTTGCACTAACTAGGTACTCCGGAACCTCCGCTCCTAAATTTAGTTAACTTTATTGTGAAATAAGTAACGATTTAACGTAAACTTTACATGCTTCTTTTCAGAACATAGCCGCTTCAGTTTCCACCTAACACAATCAGTTTAAGGACCGACCCCCATCAAATTCTTCTCCCCGGGAACCACCTCATCACTTTAAGCGAAGCTGTCTGACCGCAACCCATTACTTTTGACAAGTGCTCCGCCAGACGGCTTGCCAAGGCCTGTCCAACCAACATCTTCAAGTAATCGTTCCCTTTGTGGCCGTCCGTATCGACTTCCCGGGACACCTTGAAAAACTAACCATTTAGTCTTTCATTAAAAGTGGCCAATGAAACTTTAATTAGATGGACCACTTACATGGTAAATTGAATGCAAAACGGTTGTATATTTCGTCGAAATGGGCTACAATCAATTGTGAATTAGATAACAATCTAAGTGATTCATCACTTAGACACCTCTCATTCTAGCCATAGCTCCGTTTCCTGACGGCCTGGTCATGATGATCAGATGGCTCCCATTAGCCTTAACCAAACCAAAATAACGCCCCAAGACAATCCGTCTTGGGGCGTTATTTTCTAATCATCACCTATTTAGCTGTTTCGTAGAGCGCCGCCACTTGGGCCTGGGCCTCAACGTGGGCCAGGAACTCATCGTAAGTGGTGTCCGCCCGGTCCACTAGCCCGTTCGGTCCAACCTCAATAATGCGGTTGGCAATGGTCTGAATGAACTCGTGGTCGTGGGACGTGAACAGCATACTGCCGGTGAAGGCCACTAGACTGTCGTTCAAGGACGTAATGGATTCCAGGTCCAAGTGGTTGGTTGGGTCGTCCAAGACCAGGACGTTGGCCTTACTCAACATCATCTTGGATAACATCGCCCGGACCTTTTCACCCCCGGACATCACACTGACCTGCCACGTCACGTCTTCGCCGGAGAAGAGCATCTTCCCTAAGAAGCCGCGCAGGAACGTGTTGTCACTTTCTTCCTTAGTCGCGTATTGGCGTAACCAGTCGACCAGTTGCAGGTCGTTGCCGTCGAAGAACTCGTTAACGTTCTTGGGCAGGTAGGTCCGACTCGTGGTCTGGCCCCAAGTCACGGTCCCGGCATCGGGTTCTAAGTTGCCCCCCAGGATCTGCATCAACACGGTCGTGGTCAGGTCGTTGCGGCTAATAAACGCCGTCTTTTCGCCCGGCCGCAAGGTAAAGGACAGGTCCTGGAAGACGGGAACGCCGTCGATCGACTTAGACAGGTGTTCGACCCGCACCAAATCATTCCCTAATTCCCGTTCTGGCGTGAAGTGGATGTAGGGGTACTTCCGTGAAGACGGCTTGATGTCGTCTAAAGTAATCTTTTCCAATTGCTTCTTCCGGGAAGTGGCCTGCTTGGACTTCGAGGCGTTGGCACTGAACCGCGCCACGAAATCTTGTAACTGCTTGATCTGGTCGGCCTTCTTGGCGTTGGCGTTAGCCTTCAATTGCGCCGCTAACTGACTGGATTCTAACCAGAAGTCGTAGTTCCCCACGAACAGGGTGATCTGGTTGAAGTCCACGTCACAGATGTGCGTGCAGACCTGGTTCAAGAAGTGCCGGTCATGGGAGACCACGATCACGGTGTTCTCGTAATCCGCCAGGAAGTTCTCCAACCAGCTGATGGTCTGAACGTCCAACCCGTTGGTCGGTTCGTCCAAGATCAAGACGTCGGGGTGACCGAACAGGGCTTGCGCCAGCAAGACCTTCACCTTTTGCGGTTCCGTCAAGTCACTCATCTTCAAGGAATGCAGCGCTTCGCCGATCCCCATCCCCTGCAAGAGTTGACTGGCTTCTGATTCGGCTTCCCAGCCGCCCATTTCGCCGAACTCACCTTCGAGTTCCGCCGCCCGCAGGCCATCTTCATCACTGAAGTCGGGCTTGAGGTAAATGGCGTTCTTCTCGGTCATAATATCGTACAATTTTTGGTGTCCCCGGATGACCGTGTCTAAGACCACTTCGTCTTCAAAAGCAAAGTGATCTTGGTTCAGGCTAGAAAGCCGTTCGTTAGGCCCCAGAGCGACGTTCCCGGTAGTGGGTTGCAGCCGCCCTTCAATGATCTTGAGCAGCGTGGATTTTCCCGCGCCGTTCGCGCCAATCACCCCGTAACAGTTACCGGGCGTAAATTTTAAGTTAACATCACTGTAGAGCTTCCGACCGGAAAACTGCATACTGACATTCGAAACGGTTAGCATATAACGATCCCTCCGTGAACTTTTTTCGATAATTTCTAGATAAGATCCACGCTTCCACATTTAAAGAACCGCGATCAGGCTTGCCCCCAGTCAATTTTTCCTAGAAAAAACCAACGGGACGTTTGCGCGTCCGCGCTGGTCATGAATTCGCTGTGGCAATGTTGCGTTAGTTTACCATAAAAACTACTCACAAGCAACCGGTTAGGCCCAAGATTGCCGGGCCGCGTAAGTCTCCCGGTAAGTCTTGGGGGTCATCTGGTAGTGTTGCTTAAAGGTCACGAAGAAGTTCTTCTCCGTCCGAAAGCCGGTCTTCCGGGCAATCTCTTGGATCGAGTCCTGGGTGCTCAGCAGTAAAGCTGTCGAGCGCTCCAGGCGAATCTGCCCTAAGTAGACCTTAGGGGAAACCCCCAGATAGGCCTTGAAATAGCGAGAAAAGTAGACACTGGAGTAATTTAACTCCGCCGCCAGGGCCGCAATCGAAACGGGTTCGGCGTAGTGCTCTTGAATCAAATTGACCGCCTTCCGTAACGGCTGAGGTAACGGCAACTGGTCGTTATCCAGCTCACCCTTGACCGTCAGCCGCTGGAGAAGTTCTCCCACCAACTGGTATTCTGCCCCCAGCGTGATCAGGTAGGTGCCCCGATCTTCGGCCGGATTGATGGCGTGCGTGACCAGGACCTGTAAGGCCTGGTTCAAGAACCGGTACGGCGGCGTGTCGAGATTTAGATCGATGGGGCCCCAGACCGGAAGCTGCTCGGCGTCCACCGTGGTCCGCAACCAGCCGCCCGGCAACAAGAGCGTGATGACCTGGTTATCTTCATCCAAAACAGACTCAAAGCTGTGCACGACTTCCGAATTAATCACGTACAGGTGGTGGGCCTGTAGCTGAAAGGTCGAGCTGCCGATGTGGGCCGTCCCCGGTGTGCCCCGGTAGACGTAGCAGAGTTCGACCGCTTAGTGCCAGTGGGGCAACGCCGCTTTGGGTCCCCCCGTTCCGTGTGAGATGATCTGCAATGGCAAGTCCTTGCCGAAGTTTAGCCGTTCATGATAAGGTCGTGGCATCCTGGTTACCCCCAATTTTACCAGCTACCCCCGAAGCACTCGTGCGTGTCCCGGGAATAACCATCGTCCAATCCACCTACCGAAATCTTGGTAGTCGTCAATAGTATAACGCCTTTAGTCATCAGGTAGTTAATTTTAGTAATCAGATGATTAAATTATGGGATTATATAAATGTTACAGATCCGTTACAATGGGTCACAGATAGAGGTTAAGGCAGTACGCATCACGAACTCAATCCCGTGATGGTAACTTGCCTAACACCTATCCTGAGTGACTGATCACTACTGGGGAGTGCTGATCACGTCGCCCAAGTACGGGAAACTATCCGTACCCTTAACCAACCAACAACCGGTGTCATTTGGGGGAATGACACTTCGCTTGATTCTTTCTAACAAACCTACTCAGTTCCGTTATCATCGTCGCTTGGGGGAGTGCCGACAGGAACTGACGCGGAAATCGCATGACCTTGGTCATCGGAATTAGGAATCCATTAGTGCATGGCTAATGGATTTTTTTGTCTGCTGCGGTTCCGCCCCTGCCCCCTTATGCGCGCAATCAAAAACGACCAGCCAGAAACGGTTGGTCGTTTTTTCTCTCTATTCTGCTGGTTGCGTCGCCTGAGGCTGGCGTAACAGGAAGGCCATTACGAACGATACGATTAAGAAACCGGCCACGACTAAGTACGGGTAATGGGGATTCATATCCAGTAACATCCCCGACATGATGGGTCCCACAATGTTCCCGACACTGGTCAGGGACATGTTCAACCCGTTGATCAGCCCCTGATTGGCCTCGCTGGCCTTGGTCAGCAAGGTGGTAATGGCGGGCCGTAAGAGGTCAAACGCGGAGAAAATCACCAACGTGGCGATGATGACTTCCACCTTGGTGTGGGCTTGGGTGATCCAAATCGTACAGATGGCGGCTAGGAAAAAGCACGTCCGAATTACGGCCCGTTCCCCGAACCGCCGGACCATCCCGTCAAACAGGGCGACCTGGAGGAACAGCGAAATCAACCCGTTTAAGGTCAGCACCAACGCAATGTTGCTCAGGCTAAAGTTGAAGACTTCGTTGACGTAAATACTATAGATACTTTCAAACCCTTGCAGGCCGAATGACGACACCAGGATCATGGTAAATAAGATGATGATGGGCACCGTCCAAAGGGCTCGTGTCATGGGGTGACTGGTCGGTTCATCAACCACCGGTGCATCCGCGACTTCATCCTGTTCCGCGTCACTAGGCAGCAACGTGATCAGCACGATGGCACTGATCAAGCCCAAAGTCCCGGCGACCCAAAACGGCGTCTTATAGCTGAAGCCGGCGAGGATACCCCCAATTCCGGGTCCCAAGATCAGGTCCCCACTGAAGGCGGCGGACAACCACCCAATCACCCGCGCTCGCTGCTGACGGGTGGTGATGTCGGCGGCCAGGGCCATGGCGGTCGGGACCACCATCGCGGCGGAAAGACCGCCGATCAACCGCGAAATGTTAAAGACCATTAACTGGTTGGTCAAGGCGAATAGGAATTCCGACGCCATGAATAAGAACAGCCCCGCCGTCAAGACCGGCTTCCGGCCGATGCGGTCGGAGACCCGCCCAATGATGGGCGACGCCACGAACTGGGCGAAGGCGAATAACGCGTTCATGACCCCCATATCCGTTGCGGTCAGATGCAGGTCGTTCTTGATGAACGGCATCACCGGAATGACCAGACTGATTCCCAGACACACCAGGAATTCACTGAAGATTAAGATAAAAATGGCCCGTTTCGTTTTTTTCGTCACGTGGCACCACCCCTTTTCGGAAAATTTAGCGACAATACTCCTATTCTAACGGGGTGGATATTAATTGTCTAATATTAGGCTCACTGATTTCCCGCTTGCTGGTGGAGCTGCTGGGCCAAGGCCTGATAATCGGCCGCAAAGAAGCTCTCACGCAGGTAAACCAGGTCTAAATCGTGTTCCACGCGACCCGCCGTAAGGGGTAGCTCCCGGATGGTACCGGCGGCCAGCTCCTGCGCCACCACCGACCGGTAGACGAAGCTGATGCCCACATTGGCTAAGACCAACTGGCGAATCGCTGCCGGGTGATTGACCGTCACGGTCTGGGAGAAGTCCGCTAGCGTGACGTTTGCGGCCTGGGCCAGGTGTAACAGGATGTCCCGGCTCCCCGACCCCTGTTCCCGGATAATCAAGGGGTAGCGGGTCAGGTCCGCCCAAGTCACCTGGTCTCGTTGGGCCAAGGGGTGGTGGGCGGCCACGATTCCCACGAAGGGTTCGCG
Source organism: Levilactobacillus namurensis (assembly GCF_032197885.1). Lineage (NCBI taxonomy): Bacteria > Bacillati > Bacillota > Bacilli > Lactobacillales > Lactobacillaceae > Levilactobacillus > Levilactobacillus namurensis. Next base: position 2,320,156 of record NZ_CP134159.1, read on the forward strand.
CCGAATCACCTGGTAATCGTAGGCGTGTTTATCGAAATTTCCCTCAATCAACGCAAAGTCACTCTTCCCCGACTGCAGAGCCTTCAACGCCGCCTGGGTGTTGGTGATCCGGCAGTTGATGGTCTGGTAATCCGCCCGTTGCTGGAGGACGCGGACCAGCTGAGGGGCCAGAAACTCACTCAATGATAAGGTGGTACTAAAGCTAATTTGGCGTGGTTGGTGGGGTCGGCGTAGGTCGTCTAACAACCGAGTCGATTGGGCCTGGGTGCGTTGGATGAAGTCCGCCAGTTGTCGGCCCACCGCGGTAATCGTGAGGTAGGGCCGCCGGTAAGCCACTAAGGGCACGCCGATCTCGGCCTCCAAACTATGGATCTGTTGCGAGACGGCGGGCTGGGTGATAAACAATTGCTCGGCGGTGCGGGTGTACGACTTGGTCGCCACCAACACCAGAAAGGTCTGATACCGCTGATCAAACATGAAACACGCCTCCATCATAAGTAGAATTTATGTAAACATCACAGATAACAATTTTCTTTTATGATACCACTCTGGTAACCTAAGGCTATTCATTTGAGAAGGAGAAATTGCCATTATGCTAGAAATTCGGACCACCTTAGCTTCCCGACCATTCTGGGGCGCTGCCGTGATTACCTTGATCTGCGCCGTCGCCGGAAGCGAATTGGCGCAACTGCCTTACCTGAACTTAGTCGGTGCCTTAGTCATCGCCCTCTTATTGGGGATGGCGTGCCAAGTGCGGCCCCAGATCGTCGCACCGAACCGGGCCGGCATCGGCTTCATTTCCAACAAGTTCCTCCGGTTAGGTATCATCCTCTTAGGGTTCAAGCTGAACCTGATCCAACTGGCCAGCGCCGGGGTCAAGACCATCAGCTTAGCCGCCGTCATCGTGACTGGGATGGTCTTATTGACCTACAACCTGAGCCGCAAAATGGGCGTCGACAAGGACCTGGCCATCTTAACGGCCACCGGGACTAGTATCTGTGGGGCCGCCGCCGTGATGGGCGTCTCTCCCCAAATCAAAGTCCCCGCTGAAAAGGCCGAACAACAACGGGAAAACGAAGTGCTGGCGGTGGCCATCGTGGCCATCTTAGGGACGGTCTTCACGTTGATTGAAATCGGCTTGAAGCCGTTACTTCACCTGACTGCCGTTCAATTCGGGGTCCTGACTGGTGGGTCCCTACACGAAATCGCCCACGCGGTGGCTGCCGGGAGTGCCGGCGGTCCCGTGAGTCTGGACACGGCCATCATCACTAAGCTCTCCCGGGTCCTGTTGCTGGCTCCCGCTGCCGTGATTATCGGCCTGTGGTACCAAAAGTCCACGCCAACGGCCAACACGGACGCCAACGCCAAGCTGCCGATTCCTTGGTTCATGGCCGGCTTTATCCTGACCAGCCTGATTGGGACCTTCATCCCCTTGGGTGATGCCGCCCTGGCAGCGCTGGTCAAGCTAGCTTACATCTTCTTGGGGATGGCCATGGCCGCCCTGGGGATGAGTGTTAACTTCCGGGTCATCGCCCACCGTGGTGGTAAGCCGTTCTTAGCCGCTTCCATCGCTTCCGTCATTCTGATGAGTGGTGTGGCGCTGGCCAGCAAGCTGTTCTTCTAACCTTAACCGCGTCAATTCAAAAAGCCGTCGTCCAACACTGGATGACGGCTTTTTGGTGCTCTGGGATGCCTCACACGACCTGGCGAATCCGCCCTTTCAACGTAGTATAATGGTCATACCCGCTCAGAAATGCGAGGACCAGGCTGAATCCTACCCAGTACCCAATCAGTTCTAGTCCGTTCAGTCCGCAGTTGATGGCCAACACCAATAGTCCTAAGCCGCTACCATACCGGACACCGCGCCACCGGAGTTGCCGGAGCACTTGCGGGTACTCACTCGGGGCAATCTCTAAGTCGTTGAGGTGCAGCTGACGGACCCGATGCGTGATCACCAGCTGACCAATGATCAACGCGACCAGATTACAGACGACCAGACTTACCAACAGCGGTTCCGCCGGCAGGTAGAGGAACAGGACCATCGTGAGGACCTGGCTCCCCCAGAAGTACACCAGGCCCCCGACCAACACCTGCGTCCCCAAACGGTGCACCTGCGCGTCAGCATATTCGTCCATTTGATCAGCGTTGACATCAAAGATCAGCCGCCATAACCATCTATGTATACGATTCTTCATTCGTTGTCGCTCCCCCATAAGTTTTCCCGCCTCAAAATTACTGACTACTCCGGTTCTCGTTGAGTCCGTGCCAAGGCATCTTCTACAGCCGCTCGGCGTTGAAAGTAGACGACATACCATAGAATAAAGCCTTCTACTAAGCTGAGAACCAACAGCTTCACTGCCGCTCCACTCCAAAAAATCTGTTGCCAAGTCTGGGGCCAATCCAGGGCAACCTGCACCCCCCAGAAGAACACCGCAAAGCTGATGCCCTCTTCCAGACTCCGCTGGCGAACCAGCCGTAGATACCCGTGGACGTTTGTCGGCGTCACGTCTAATTGATTCAGTTGCAGCTTTGTGACCTGCGTTTTCAGCCAAGTGTTCGTTAGTAGCACGCCCAACACGTCACCACCCAGTAGACCTAAGGCCACCCACCGTGGTGTTCCGTTCGCCAGTAACCCAATCACGGCACCACCACTGATCAGCAATAAGTATATGGCTAAACCCGTAAATGCTTGGTTACCTAGTCGATTCAATTGAGCTTGCCGGTATTCATCAAGGACGCCGTTAATTCGATAAACCCGCGTCACCCAGAACCGTTTCCACTTCGTCATGTGCCATCGCCTTCCCGTATTTTCCAGTTAGCCTGCATTACTCCAGCCAAAACAGCGTGTTCAAATCCGTTCCCAGAGCGTGGGCTAAACCGATGCATAACTTGAGTGACGGATTGTACTTATCATTTTCAATCAAGTTAATCGTTTGTCGCGCCACACCTACGGCCGTTGCCAATTTAAGCTGGGAAAGACCTTGTTTCAATCGATACTCTTTGACTCGATTCACGACCGTTCCTCCATTTGTTGTCATCTATAGTTGACACATTAAGGATACACCCTAACGAAAATATGTCAACTATATATGACATGTCTTTCCATAAAAACCGGCGCTATCTGGTCGATAACGCCGGTCATTTCATCAATCGTTCAATTTTAAATCGAATGCTCCCAACCGCCATGGGTATCCAGGTGCGTGGCATCCGCCAAGGCTTCCAGGTCTCTGATTTCGTTTGCAGATAGCTTAACCGCTAGTGCGCGCTTGGCACTCTCGACGTAGCTCGGCTTGGTAACGCCTAAAATCGGTAACGTCCCCTTAGCCAACGCCCAGGCCGTTGCAACTTCAGCGACGGTGGCATCCTGCGTGGTCCCAATCGCTTGCATCCGCTGGATCAACTTGGTCAGTTCCGGCAACATGGGATTGTAGACGTTGCCCCGCGAGCTATCCGCCGGCAACGGGTGGACCATATCATACTTGCCCGTCAGCGCTCCCTGTTCCAGGACCATGTAGGCAAAGAACGTGATACCATTTTCTCGACAATAGTCCAGAATTCCCTCCTGTTCGGACGCCCGGTCCAGCAGGCTAAAGTGGTTCTGGACCGCCGAGACCTTAAAGCCGGCCGTCCCCAGAATCTGGTTCGCTTGCTTGATCTGGGATAGGTTGTGGTTCGAGACGCCGACCTGACGAATCTGGCCGCTCTGCAAGAGTGGAATCAGCTTCGGCGTCCACCGCGCCACGTCATCCGAGTTATGGATCCAATAGATGTCGATGTAGTCGGTCTTTAAGCGCTTCAAGCTACCCGCTAGCATCTCGGTGACCGCTTGATCATCGGTCGCCAGCTGGGGCGTGAACTTGGTCGACAAGGTGTACGTCTCCCGCGCGTAGTCGTTCAAGAGGTCGCCCAGGATACGTTCCGAGTCGCCGGCACCATAGGCATACGCGGTATCCCACAACGTTAAGCCGCCTTGCATGGCAGCGTCCACGACCGGACGGAGGTCGCTTTCATCTAAATGGTGGCCAAAGATTTGGTCGCCGCCGGCATCGCCGATACCCCAAGACCAGGTACCCAAAGCGATAGCGGGTAATTTTGGTTGAGTAGCCATTGACAAACTTCCTTCCTCATTCCTACCTACCTAGTTTACCCCATGAGGTTGTTTTGGGAAAGTTTCCAGTCTTGATCCCGCTCAGTTAAGTTCTCTTGCTTAGTGGTTGAGCAACCACTCCGTGAGGCGCTGGTTGAGTTGGGCGAGGCTCTGGCGTAGTGCGGTTCGGTAATGCTGTAACTGAACCAACCGCCGCTGGTTCTGGGTGACCTTTTCCTGGCGTTCTTGCACGGCCGGCACTAACCATTCCAGGCTACTCTGTGCGTTCACATAGGCCTCGCTTCCCGGAGTCGCCGTGGCCACCGTGGTACGGGCCCGTTGAAGGTCTTCTTGGGCATCCGCCAGTTCCGCCGTTAAAAAGGTCCGGTTCTGGGTCGCTCGCTGGAGACTATTTTCCGTTTCAGTAAGATCTGTCGTAAGATCTACAATCTGTTTCCGTAACCCACGCTCCGTTGTGACTGGTGGCGTGGCGGGTTGCGCCGGAGCAGGCATCACCGGTGGCGTAGTTGGCGCTGGTTCCGGTGCGACCGGAGCCGGGACTACTGGTTTGACGGGTGCCGGTCTGTTAGGTTTCGCCGGCTTTACCGGCTTAGGCGCCCGGTAGCGTAGATTGGCGACCCGCGCTTGGTACCCCTTCTTGGTGACTTTTAACTGGAAGGTTCCCGTCTTCAAAGCGCGACGTAATTTTATCCGAAAGTGACCTCGGGCGTTGGCCTTGCCGTGCCCCACCGCACGTTGCCCGGAACGGTAAAGGGTCACTTTGGCCCCCTTAGTGGTCGTCCCCTGAACGGTCTGCGCCACGACCTTGAGCTGGCGGACCTTGGCGACCTGTTGGCGCTTAGCGTCCGCTTGGCCGACCGTGAACCCGGTGACCCCAACCACAACGGCTACGGCCGTTAACACCCTACTCTGTACTGTCATAAGTTAAACTCCCCTAAATTTTAAGATGTGTTAGCAGTTTAGCACCCTTTTAGATTGTGGACAATCAATCAGCTAACCAATCGTACCCAGTGACTGAACCACGCCACCCCATCATTCACTTAATCCCTGGTTGGGGTCTGAGGATGTTAAATGTCCGCCTTACCGGGCGACCAGACAGGGCTGGAACGCCGTGGGCACCACTTCGAGCCAAAGTGCGGTCTCGAAGCTGGGCCTTATTCTAAGCTGGCTGAGGAACGCCAACTAAGAATAATTTCACGGCTGAGCCCTGTCTGGTCGCCCTCTCGGCTCACACTAGCCGTTGAATTGGACCTTACATTATTTAAAAATGGCCACCACAGTCAAGGTCCCAACAGCCGATAGGGCCCAGCCGGTGACATTAGCGTTAGCCGAGAGGTCTTCTCGGCTTAGGCTAAGGCCGAGCTTTGAGATTCGCGGGTTTAGCGAAGCTCAAAGTCGTGCCCACTGGCGTCACGGCCCTGCCAATCGGCTGTTGAGACCGCCTGGACTCGCGGATAGTTAGTCGCCCGGTAAGGCGGATTCACAAAAACAGTGGTCATCGGGGACTAGGGTCCGTGATGATCACTGCTGATGACGCTTTTGAAGTTAAGCTAAGTCTTCCGGGCCGTATAGGGCGTTGTGGTACAACCACTTGCAGAAGCCTTCCGTATCGTGCTTGCGGTAAAAGTTGGCGACTGACCACTGGTACTCGGCGAACTGGTCCGGCAACAATAGGAGCACGCCGGCGCCCCGACTCATCAAGACGTGGTTGGCCACCAAGAATGCCGTGGCGCTGTTGCCATCCCGGTACAACTGATGCGCCAAGATGTAGGCCAGTGCTTGTAACGCCCGGTCCGTGTAGTCCGGGTGTTTCAACCGCAACGTCACCAAGTCGTGTTGGACGGCTGCCGCCTGCGGAACCGGGATGCCGAAGTCCTGATCCCCCACCATCACGGGTCCCACGCGGAGCTCACCCCCGTTAAGCCCAATCCCTTCCGTGACCAAATCATTGATGTGGCCAAACGTTAGGAGGTCAAAACCCTGGGGGGAGCTGGTCATGAACGCGACCGCCGTTCGGAGGTTCATCAGCCGCTGGGCCGACCGTTCCGTTAGCGTAGCGTTGACCAACCGGCCCGTCACAAGCCGATTTAACTGCGCAAAGTCGGTCGAATCCCCCTCTAAATGGGCCAACATCGCAATCAACGGCACCTGATTGCGAATCAAGACCTGTTGCTCCGCCAATCGACTCAGGTGGTAACGACTCTGGGGGTACTGTCCCCGTTGTTCCATCCTGTCCATCCCCTTTACCTAGAATCCTTAGTTCGATGATACCCTTTTTTGACCGACCGACCAACCAAAAAGCCGCCGCGGTAATCCCCCCAGTTCCGGGTGAGTCACCGCAGCGGCTTATGACCTCAATAGGCTAAATCACATCTGCATCCCCATCTTCTCGTAGGAACTCATTCCCGCGAGATGGAGGTCCTTCACGTCGATGCCCCGTTCTTTCGCAACGGCCTTCATCAAGGTATCCATATCCATTAATTTATAGGTCTTATTCGGTTCTTCTGGTGTGTACGCTTGAATCTGCGCCATCATCCCACCGTCTTCGTGTTCAATGATGTGGCAGTGGTACATGAAGACGCCCGGCTTATCGAACCAGACCTTCAAGCGGACCGTTTCCCCTGGGTTGACCCCGACGGTATCCTTGAAACCGTGTTCGTTAGGGTACGGAGCATGGCCGTTACGGGAGACTACCAGGAATTGGGTCCCGTGCATGTGATACGGGTGGACCATCCCGCCATCCATTTCATTGGTGTTGGTCACATCCCAGAGTTCCACGTTACCCACCTGTTGCTTGGCATCGATCCGTTGCATGGCGAACTTCTTGCCATCGATCATGACCTGTTCGTCCATCCCGGACATCACGACTTTACGGATTGGCGTATTCGGCGTCACATCGGGGTCGGGAATATCGACCAGGTGGTCTGGTAACTTCACGTCTTCCCGTTGGTAATCGTGAATGCGGAAGCGAACGATTGGCACGTCGTCACTGTACAGCGTCACGGTCTCACCGGGTTTGACGCTACCAAAGTCCACGATGATCTCGGCCCGTTCGGCACAGGTCAGCATCAGGTGCGTGAACTGGACGGGTTCCGGCATCACGCCCCCATCCGAAGCCACTTGGGTAAACGGCAAATCGTGGCTAAAGTGCAGCCGCCATTCCCGCCGGTTCGCACCATCGAGGATCCGCAAGCGAATCCGTTGGGTGGTCACGTCAAAGTACGGGTTGATGGTCCCGTTGATCATGGGTGTCGGACCTTGCACGCCATCCGGATCATAGTCGGCATCGTAATCCCACTGATTATTCTCATGGAAGCGCCGGTCTTGTAAGACCAACGGAATGTCATCGACCCCGTAATTCCGGGGGAACGGTAACTTGGCTTCCGTCTGGTCGGTGACTAGGACCATCCCCGCTAGACCGTGCCAGACCTGTTCAGCCGTCGATGGACACGGGTGCGCGTGCAGCCACAGCGTTGCGGCCGGTTGGTCGACCGTGAAGTCGATGTGCTGGGTCTCGCCCGGATAGACGGGGGCGTGGCACCCGCCATCAGTGTAAGGTCCCGGGACGTTTAAGCCGTGCCAGTGGAACGTGGTCAACTCTGGCAAGCTATTCTTCAAGGCAATGTGCATGTGCTTGCCCTTCTCAAAGACCAGCGTCTGCCCCAACAGCGTGGTGTTGTAGCCCCAGGTCTTGGTCTTGGCCCCCGGCAAGAGCTGCGTCTCGCCCGCCTGAGCTTCGACCGTGTAATAGGTATCCGTTGCGGTCTCCTTATCCGGCTTCAAGAGCGGTGGAATCCGCAGGGCCTGTTGCGGCGTCTGGGGTTCCTCCAGCGGAACGTACCCGCCATCGTGCGTGTTATAGGCTGGTTCGTCAAAGAAATAATCAGTGTAAGTTGGTTTTGTCATCTAAAAAGACTCCCCTTCTTCGGATTAAATGCTTCTGGTTACCCTTTCATGATACCGCAAATTCTCACTTATCGACTGACCCGACGCAAAAAGCCGTCACCTAAAGGCAACGACTTCTCGTATTTTACTCATAAATTGACTGAAATTTAGTTTCCGACCAAACACTAACGGGTTCTTCCACCTGGTCAAGCGGTGACCATCACCCGCTAACGTTTAGAGCTGCCGCCGCAAGATGCCGGCGATGAGCGTCCCGGTTAACAGAACCAAACCGTAAACGGCGGTCTGCGTCTTGGCATCGCTGGTCTGGGGAAGCTTCCCCTGAGCGGCCCGCCGATGAGCTTGGGAGACGCCGACCACGTGGGCGTTCGCAGCCTTTTGCGTATTGGCTGGCTTAGAACTTGGCTTGGTGGTTGCCGTTGGTTGCTTGGACGCAGCTTCCTTGTTGGCCGTTTCCTGTTCCTCGGCTTCACGGTCCTTTTCTTCTTGCGCGGTTTCGTTTCCACCGTCAATGTCGGTGGTCCCGGTATCGGGCTTGCCGTCACCATCAACGTCTACGTTATCGCCTGGTTCGACACTCCCGTTGTCGCCGCCTTCGTTACCGCCGTTCTCATCAACGTCGGTCCCGCCGGCATTACCGTTACCGGAGCCGGTGTTCTTACTGCTGGTTGACACCTTGCCGTTGGCACTTTCTTTGTTAGTCCCACCGTTCGTACCGGCCCCCCAGGTCAAGTCTGCCTTGTTCCGGAAGACGTAACCATCTTGGACCACGGACGGATCATCGATGCTGGTGTAGTAGTCGATCGCGTACATCTCGGTGACCGTATCGTTGAACTTCACGGTGAACCCGTCACTGGTGTAGGTGACCGTGTAGTCCTGACCCTCAACTAAGGGGGTGGTCTCCCGTACGTAGGTTCCGCCGACCACATCATCGCGCCAGTGGGCTTCGGTGATCGTGAGACCCGGGATCATGGTCTGGTTGTCCCCAATCTTATCCTTGACCGTGAGATTCTTCATCTCGATCGGTTGCCGGTTGACCAGGACCGTCCACTTTACTTGGTTGGTGTCTTCTTGGATGGTCCCTTTCTTAGAGATGTTGGCCAGGTCCGGCACAATGTTAATCACATCGTGGTGGTCATTCGGGAAGTTCACGGGTTGTTCCCCGGTAGCCGTCCCGTTGTACTTGGTCGCCAGGTTCAAGGTCATTTCCTTATCCTTTAACCCCTCGACCTTTTCGTTTAGGGTCACTTCGACCTTATCGCCACCCTTAGTGACTTTACCGACGCCGATAACGGTTCCATCCGGCGCCGTCACGTTAAACGTGTCGTCTCGTGATGACTTTAAGTTATCTGGCAGCGGGACGCTGATCACGTCCTGGTTATGTAAAGCGAGATCACCAAACTCCAAGTGGTACTGGATGTTTACCGTATCGGATACCTTGAAATCCGGTCCGTTGGTAACCTTCGCCGTGGTTAGGTACTGACTACCATCAATGGTTGCTGCTTGTGCGGTCAGCTGCGCTTGTCCCCAAAAAACAACCACAACCGTTGCGACCAATAGCAGAAGCCATTGGACTACTTTATATTTTTTACTCAAAAAGGTCCCCTCCTTCAACAACTTTCACTCTCGAGTATACGCGCCATTGCCTAACCTGACCACCTTCTTTGTCCCGCATTCCCTAAAAAAACAAAAAAGCCACCCGCAAATTCACGGGTAGCTCGTCATCGTTTACTTTAGGTTGGCTCCGCTTAGCAGATACGGGTGCCTAACGTCTGCATTTCTTTCTTCAAGTCCAGCTTGGACTTCTCTTCAGCGGTGTAGGTCACCAAACCCACGGCGCTGTCGATGATCCCACTGTCGTCCCGTAAGGCGAGTTGGTTGTGCACCCGGTCGAGGGTCAGGCCATTGCTCAGGTACAGGGCATCCGTCTTACTGGTCCAGAGTTGATAACCCGCGTTGTTGTCGACGGGAATCTCGTAAGCGGGATCCTTAGCCGTCAAAGCGACGAACTGGAATTTATCCCCAATGGCACAACTACCACCAATGGTCGAATACTTATTCGAGCCATCATCAGTCGTCAGTAATAACACACTATCTGCATCGATGTTGGCGTCCAGGTAAGCCTTAGCCGCTTCTTTAATCGTTAATTGCATGGTATCGACTCCTTCTCTTCTATTCTGCCACAACTCAATTGTACGCAATTATTTATACACCCTTTAAACGTCCCTGTAAAGTCAGACGACTCACCAAGACCACCAAAAAAGGGACGGACAAGCTCTGTCCCTCCCTTACGCTAATCCTATCATCAATGCCGTTGCCGGCTGAAGACCCATCCCGTCACCGCCGTTAAGCTGCCTAACAGGGTGGCCCCGATGACCTGTAACCAAGACTGTTGCTGGTCGTTGGTCTGCGGTAACTGCGTGGCGGTCGTTGCCTGGGCAGGCTGACTCGCCGTCACAGTCCCCTTATTAGCCAGTGGTTGTGCTGGCCGCTCAGCGGTCGCCTGCATGGCTGACGAATCAATCGTTGCGGCATCGCCACCCTGGCGAACCAACGTCGCGACCTCCTCAGGCGCGACCTGGTTAGTTAAGGTTGGTGCTTCAGCTAACTGCGCGCCATCCCCCGCTTCTTGCGCGGGTTGCTCCGGTGTTCCGGGTTGTTCTGGGACACCCGGTTGCTCTGGCACCTCTGGCGTTTCGGGAACGTCCGGTGTCTCGGGCTGGTCCGGCTGATCCGGATTCCCGTGGTCGCCGCCACCGGTCTGAATCTTCCGGTACAGGTAAACCACGTTCTGGTCTTCCTTGGTGTAGGTGCCTTGCGCGTTGAACGGCGTGCTGACCAACTGGTAATCCCCCGGTACCGTCGCCAGTGGTTCACTGGTGTAGTCCGTGGTGACCTGTCCCGTCAGTGTGACGGGGGCGGCTAAGTCGTTGCCCTGCAAGTCCTGGTAGTGCACGATGACTTGCCCGTTGACCACTTTAAAGTAGACGTTGATGGGGGCCGTGCCCTTTGCCAGCTTCACAATCAACTGCTGGCCGGTAACGGTTCCGCTGGTCGCGTGGTCGAGTTCAAAGCCCGCTAACGTGGGAAGGTCAACGTTCCGTAACGTTCCCGTGGTCCCATTCACCGTCACATCCGGCGCCAAGGTCTGGCCATCCGGATCAACGAAATGAATCAACTGCTGATAGATGACGGGGGTGAAGTACACGTTAATCGGTGACTCATCATTGGCGATGGTCAGGGTCAGTTGTCCGTCCGTCAGTGTGCCCGCAGTGGTCTTCTCCGGATCGACCTGGTAATCATCAATGGTTGGTAAGTCCAGGACTTGTTGACTATCTTTGGTCCCTGTTACCGTTTGGGCTGGCGCCAACTCGTTTCCGTCAGCGTCAATGAAGTGCACCAGGTGCTGGTAGACTGCCTGTTTGAAGTACACGTTGATCGGCGACTCATCGTTGGTAATGGTCAGGGTCAGTTGCCCGTCCGCTAACGTGCCGGCGGTGGTCTTCTCCGAATCGGCCACGTAATCATCAATGGTTGGCAAGGTCAGCGTCTGCTGGCTGTCCTTGGTCCCCGCTACCGTTTGGGCTGGCGCTAATTCGTTTCCGTCAGCGTCGATGAAGTGCACCAGGTGCTGGTAGACCGCCTGTTTAAAGTACACGTTAATCGGTGACTCATCGTTGGTAATGGTCAGCGTCAGTTGCCCGTCCGCTAGTGTGCCTGCGGTGGTCTTCTCCGAATCGGCCACGTAATCATCAATGGTCGGTAAAGTCAGCGTCTGCTGGCTATCCTTGGTCCCCGCCACCGTTTGAGCTGGCGCTAATTCGTTTCCGTCAGCGTCAATGAAGTGTACCAGGTGCTGGTAGACCGCCTGTTTGAAGTACACGTTGATGGGCGTGTTCGCGTCCGTCAGGGTCACCTCAAGCTGTCCGTTTGTCACGGTTCCCGCATCACTATGGTCCACCACGTAATCCGCGATGGTCGGCAGCTGTAAGGTCTGCGTACTCCCCACGGCTCCACTAACGGTGCCGGCTGGGTGGAGAACCGTACCATCGTCGCCAATAAAGTTGACCACTTGTTGGATGGTCGCGGCCTTGAAGTAAACGTAGATGTCCGCGTTCTCTTGAGCCAGGGTACCCGTTAACGTGTAGCCGGTCTGGGCATCGCCGGTTGCGGTCGCTCCCTGAGTCCGGTCGTAAGTGTAACCGTCAATCGTGGGAACTTGGTAGGTCCAGGTATCCCCCCGACCACCGATTTGATCCGCTGCGGGTTGCAGGGCGTTTCCTGCTTGATCGACCAAATGGATGACTTGCTTAAAGCCGAATTCCAAGAACACCCGACCGGCGTCCGTTCCAAAGGTCCCCTGAGTCCCCGCTACACTGGCCGCATCCGATGGCGAACTTAGCGTGCTAGCCCGAACCAGCGTGAATCCCTTCTTAGCTAACTCCGCGATAGTCTGTTGGACGTTACTCATCTTAAGGGCGTCGAAGTCCGTGCCCGTAGTGCCACTGATGGTTACATCCGGCGCCAGGGTCACCCCATCGATTAGCCTGAAGTTCACGGCTTCTGCCCCTATACCTGCGACCAACTTGTAGGGAATCGTAACTTGAGCAGTCCAGTTAAAAGGCTCTACCGGTTCATCACTATGAATCCCATTATCCTGCGACATCGCGTAAATTAGCTGGCCAGTCGTAGGTCCGGCAGAAACGTCCCAAGAAATCATCCGAAATCCCTCTGAAGGAATCCCAGTTGAGTGCTGACCTATTGTAACGGCTGTAATATCCTTATTATATGTGGTAAGGACGTCGTTGATAAATATTCCCGAATAGAATGGCGACTGCGTCACATACGACTTGGTATCCGGATTCAACGTCACTTCTGGTAAGATCATCTCCTGATTTCCTGCGCTAACCATAAACATATCGCTCTTATTCTTTACCATTAACGGTCGGACATCAAAAATTTGGTTAAATCCCAATTGCCAGATGGCGAAGCTTCCCGTGTCATTAACCGCTTGGGCCACATCCTTCAAGGCGGAAATATCCGAGACTTGGTTCTTACTGATGGTCAAAAAGCTTAATTTCTTACTATTCGCTAAAGCGGAAATATCCGTTAAGGCGCCCCGGTACATATCATCTTTTTTCCAGATTTCACTGGCCTTATAGTTAGGGGTAATGGAGAGGTTGGTCAAGTCTGGGGCATATTCGAGACCTTGCAACGACTTAATTCCCGTTACCACGTTATAGTAAGCTTCATCCGTTTCCTGCAAATTACTGTCCGCAACCAAACTAGTTAGTTGTTTCATCATATCCGGCGTAATTTCCGAAACCGAAGTTAACCCTAATTTATTTTTCGTATTTAAAGTTTTGAGGACTAACTGTTGTAGATTCTTGTCCGGCATCCACTGATCAATACTGGTGGGTACGGTGTCCGCCAAAGCTTGCTTGGCCTTTAGAGCCGTTGGCGTCACGGTCGCATTCGACTGGTCAGTGAGGTTACCGGCCGGCTGGTCTGTATCACCGGTAGCCGGCTGATTTTCCTTGGGAGCGGGCGTCGTCTCGTCGTTCGATTGAGGAACCGTGGTCGTCGATTCTGTCTTAGCTGGCGCCACATCATCTTCCTGACCCGTGGTTGCCGGCTGGTTCGTTGACGATTCGGATGATTTCCCGGCTTGCGACGATTCGTCCGCTGGCTGACTCGACTCATCTTCTGTAGCGGCGTCGCCCGCTTTTAACGTCACCATGGATGATTCGGTTGTGGCTTTGGGCGTCGTTTGCGTGGTCGCTGCCGAACTTTCGGCAGCCTCTGATGTCTGGTCTGCACGTGCTGTTACCGTACCTAAGCTCCCTAATAAGAGGGTCCCGGCAACGATGCCCGTTGCCGTCCAGGTCTTCCCTAAAGTTTGATGAACCATGTTAGGTTGTTTTAGTCGTGTCATCGTTACCATACTCCTCATTTTTAAGCACCTAGTTAAGGGTCAAAATAAAGTATTTTGTGAAATCGTTATCATGGCTTAACTATAACGTATAATTCTGGGCAATTCAACAAAAACGATGGTTTATAGTATGCGTTTTATAAAACAATTAGCGACCATAACCCTTGATAATTTGGGGTTTTACTTAAAGTTTCACCTTTTTAAATCTGTTACTAAGTTCTGTAACCTAACCAAACTGACCCTCGCGGCTATTTTTCTAAATCGACCACCGATAAGCCCGTCACCTGCGGGCTAGTTTTAAGAACCACGCTTGTCACCAAAATCAAAACCCGGAACACAAAGGAACCCCCAAGATTAAACTTAACGGCCAACCTTGGGGGTTCCTTTAGCTTATTTTTCAATTATGGACAACTTTTAACAAACCTATTCTAAAAAATGATGCCGTCACCCTAAAAATAGGGTTCCCCAAAAATCTTACACGAGTCACTCCCATTCCAGAACGCCGTAACAGAAAATCAAACGTAGGTAGCAGCCGTGAGGGCGGCCAGACAGGGCTCAGCCGTGACATTTTCCTTGGTGAGCGTTTTCCAGCTCGCCTAGGAAAAGGACCAGCTTCGAGACTGCCTTTTGGCTCGAAGTGGTGCCCACGGCGTTCCAGCCCTGTCTGGCCACCCGGTAAGGCGCTGACCAGCGCACTGGTTGTTTTCTGCGAGCCACGCCAAAAATCCCCCGCAAGTCAATCAACTGACTTACGGGGGACTGCGCGATTCTGCCGCAACCGACGGCTAGTCCGAATAGGACCGCTTGATCAACGCAATCACGTCGGCTTCGGACAAGTTTAATTTCTTAGCTTCACTGGTGAAGCGGCTCACGTAACGGTCGTAGAACTGCGACCGGCGCTTGTTGCGAATAATCTCGGCGGCATCGGCCGTGACGAACATGCCGACCCCCCGCCGTTTCTCGATCATCCCCGCAGCCACCACCCGGTTCATCCCCTTGAGGACGGTCGCCGGATTAATGTGGAATTCCTTGGAGACTTCCGTGGTGGAAGGGACCTGTTCGCCCGCCTGATAGACCCCCGTGAAGATGGCCTCTTCGACCCGCTCGGCCACTTGTAAATAAATGGGTTCTGGACTATCAAAATTAAATCGCATAAGACTCTCTCACATTCTTTTGAACTCGGTTTAGTCCTGCAAAGTCTCGCTAGGCATCACAAGATTTAAGTATAACCCCAGCGTGATCAGATAGTAGATGACATACAGCCCAATGAAAATCACAAACGTGGTCCCAATTCCCAGGTAAGGGCTCATGGGGGCCGACATCAACGGCTTGAACATCTGTAATCCAAACAGAACGTCTACGATTCCCATGATACCAGGAATTGCGAATAAAATCCCAATTTCTTTTGCCAGACCGCCCCGCATCAACGACCGACGGACCCCAATCTTGTTCAACATCGCGTACCGGCGCAAGTCGCCTGGTGCACCGGACAGGATCTTGAACATCAAGCAGGACGCCAGCATGGCCAGAAAGGCGATTCCCAAGAAGTACCCGATGAATTCAAGGCCCCCAAAGACGCCGTTCATCATCTGGTAAGACTCATAGGTCCCGACCACGAGCGACCCATCATGCGGCGCGGGAAATCGTCGTTGCTCACTCTTAGATAACTTACCCAGGGTCTGCAAATCATTGGCGAGGTGCTTGACCCGTAATGTGGTCACAGTATAGGTCTTGCCGTTCAACCGGGCAAACGCCGCAGCACTCACGATTTTAGGGGCCTTAAAGTCCCCCAACTTGTTGGGATTCAGCACGATGAAGTTCATCGATTGGCTCCCAGACTTCTTGAACTTCGCCAGGGATTCCGTGTAGAACTTAGGCGTGGCGTTGATCTTGTTCGAGTACTTCTGTTGCTGGTACGGCGTGCGTTTGAGTTCGGCAGCGTTGTAGTAGGTGGTCTGTCCCACAACCTTTTGGGTGTAGGTGGCTTGGTGGGCCAAGTCTAGTTGCCCCATCCAGTGCTTCTGTTGCGCGTTGGGGTTATGAATGGCGACCGAGTAGTCCCCTAAGGAATCGGCGACCAGCGGCATCTGCCGGTGATACCCTGACCCGACCGTGATGGCCCCTAACGCCATGGCGAATAATAAGGAAACAATCGTTAGCATCCGCGTGTAGTCGTGCACCCGGAAGTTCAACTGACCCAACAAGAACCCGTTTAAGTGTTTCCGGGCCCACTTGGTCCGCCGCAGTCCCCGGATCACCGCTAATACGGTCGCGTGGAAGATCAGGTAGGTTCCCAGCGTAATCGTGACCAGTGCCAGTGGAATCGCGGTCAATTCGAGTTGTTCGATGGCCGCCATGGCCCAGTAGCCCACAGCTACCAACGCCAAGCCCAAGAGACCAGCGATGAATTGCCGAACGGGACGAACCTTTGGCTGGTTCGCCTGCTGGTCGGCGTGCAGAAGGTTCTGGACCGTGGTCCGCATCAAGCGCATCAGGTTAAACAGTGACGCTAAAATGAACAAGCCGACATATAGCACGGCCGTGAAGAGGACGGCCGGCAGGTAAAACGACACTAAGTGACTGAGGTGTAAGCCCAGTCGGTCTAATAGGAAGCCGACCAGAAACTTGCTGGCTAAGATGCCCAGCAGGATACCGACCACCGTAGCGACGGTCCCCAGAATCAGGGTCTCTAAGAAGACCAGTTCTCCGACCCGCTTACGTTTGGCTCCCAGCATCATGAACAGTCCGTAGTCGTGCTGGCGCATACTCAGCAGGAACGAGTTGGCGTACATAATGTAGACGACCGTGATCAGAGCCAATAAAACGGCCCCGAAACCGAAGACGATACTGGCCGATTGAACGACCGCGTTGGCCTTGATGAAGGCCTGGTTCGTGGCTAAGTTGGCGAACATGTAGAAGATGGCGGCCGACATGGTCAACCCGGCCAATAAGACCAGGTAGTCGCGCCGGCGGTTCTTAACGCCCGCTAAAGCTAATTTCGTTAACATCCTGGTCCCCCCTATTCGCTAAACGTCCCGAGTTCCGTCAGAATCTGTTGGTAAAAGGTCCGCCGGTCCTGGTCGGCCCGCCGCAGTTCGGAGCCAATCTGACCATCCTTGATGAACAGGATGCGTTGGCAGAAGCTGGCTGAGAACGGATCATGCGTGACCAGCAGGACTGACATCTGTTGTTCCTGATTGATCGTGGTCAGCAGGTCCAAGAGTTCCCGGGCACTGGTCGAATCCAGGGCGCCGGTCGGTTCGTCCCCCATCAGGATGGCCGGCTGATGCACGATGGCACGAGCCGCCGCGACCCGTTGCTTCTGGCCCCCCGATAATTGGGCCGGATACTTCTTTAAGAGGTCCGTAATCGACAAAGTCTCCGCGACCTGATGGATGGCTTGGTCCATGACCCGTGACGCCGTCCCCTTCAAGGCCAACGGCAAGCCGATGTTTTCCTCCGCCGTCAGACTTTCTAGCAGGTTGAAGTCCTGGAAGATGAACCCGACTTCTTGGGCTCGGAAGTCAGCCAACTGGTTACCCCGCATCTTGGTCACATCGTGGCCGTTAACGATGACGTCCCCGTTGGTCGGCGTGTCTAACGTTGATAACATGTTCAATAAAGTGGTCTTCCCCGAACCGGAAGCCCCCATGATCCCCACGAATTCCCCTTCAGCGACCGAGAAGTTCAAGCCCTTCAAGGCCGTGTATGGGCGTTCGCCCGCTTTACCGTATGTTTTTTCTAAGTTGTGTACATCAACAACCGCATTCGTCATGGTTAAATCCCCCGTTGGTTAGTTTATTGGTTAGTTACTTGTGTAATTAACTATAACGGTATTTGGATAAAAGTCAATCCTTAATTGAAAAAACATTGGTTTCCCCCACTTCGGTCAGTCACCACCCCCACCAGACAGATTGTTAGCCGTCACGCCATCCCCGCGGTAAACTTAACGTGTAACTGACTTGTCCGAAAACAAGCTGGTGGCGATCATCCGCCTTACCGGGCGGTCAGAAAGGGCTGGAACGCCGTGGGCCCAACTTCGAGCCAAAGAATGGTCTCGAAGCTTGGCCTTTAACTAGGGCAGCCAAGAACGCTCCCCAAGTCAAATTTCACGGCTGAGCCCTGTCTGACCACCCTCTCGGCTCATGCTAGTTCGTCCTGGACAACGTTATCACCGCCCCAACGGCCTAACGTGAGGTCCCGCTAGCCGATAGGGCCCAGCCGGTGAAATTGGCGTTAGGTCAGTGGTCTTCTGACCTTAGGCCAAGGCCCAGTTTTAAGACGCGCGTGCTTTGCGCGGCTTAAAATGGTGCCCACTGGCGTCACGACCCTGCCAATCGGCTAGCGGGACCGGATGTCTCCACCATTCGCATTTTCAGATCAGTCACAATTCAACCTAGGAAAGAAGGATTTTTAGGATGAAACAACTCAACTTAGCGGGAACCAACTGGCAAGCTTCCGCCGTGGCCTTAGGTATCATGCGCATGGCCGGCCTGTCCGTCGACGACGCGGCCAAAGCCTTGGAAGTCGCTCACGATGCCGGCATCAACTACATTGACTCCGCCGACATTTACGGCGACGGGGCTTCCGAGACCAAGTTCAAGGACGCCTTAGCCGCATCGAATTTGTCGCGAGATGACTTCTACATCCAATCCAAGGGGGGCATCATCTTGGACCCCGCACGGAGTCACGACGGCTTGGTCTTCGGGAAGCGCTACGACTTCTCCAAGCAACACCTGCTGGACGCCGTAGATGGTATCCTATCCCGGATGGGCATCGATTACCTGGACGCCTTTTTGTTACACCGGCCCGATCCTCTGATGGATCCCGCCGAAGTCGCTGACGCGTTCGATACCCTGCAACGTGAGGGTAAGGTTCGCCATTTTGGGGTATCCAACTTCAACCCGCAACAGTACCTGATGCTCCAAGAGGCCCTCGACCAGAAGCTGATGTTCAACCAGCTCCAATTCGGCCCCGCCCACACCGGGATGATTGACGCCGGGATGCACGTCAACATGGAAGACAAGTGGGCCGTTGACCGCGATGGCGGCTCCTTAGAATTCGCTCGGCGCAAGCATATCCAGATTCAAGCGTGGTCCCCATTCCAATACGGGATGTTCGCCGGGATGATCATTGATGATCCTAAGTACCAGAAACTCAATGACGAACTACAAAAGTTAGCTGATAAATACGGCGTTTCCAAGAACGGTATTGTCATCGCCTGGATTCTCCGGCACCCAGCTAACGTTCAAGTCCTCTTAGGAACCATGACCCCCGCCCACATCGCGGACAGTGCCGCCGGTGCGGACGTCACGTTGACCAAGCAAGAATGGTACGACGTCTACTTCGCCGCGGGGAATACGTTACCTTAACCGTCAAAAAGCGTTGATTTTCCGGAAAATCAACGCTTTTTATTAGCTAAATTATCAGTTGATTAACGTTTTAACTAAGAACGATTCTAATTGATTGACTCCCCCTCTGGATTTTTGTAGGCTAAAATTAGCGTCATTGTTTTGACCGGTTTTCCACTGGGGGAACCGGACTCAGCTAATCAAACAGGAGGGGATTTTTCATGCCAATCAATCCGAGTCGCGCTCAAGATGTCTGGAAAGATGTGGGCGAACACGTCCAATTCACGGTCCTCAAGCTTAACCGGCAAGACCAAGCCCAAGAACAGGCTGTCTTCCAAGAATTCGCCGACCGTTCTCAAGCCATCATCCGGTCACTGAAGATTCGGGACGCCAAGCCAGCCACGGGGTCGCAACTCAAGGTCGCTATCGGGATCAGTAGCGCTGCCTGGGATTACCTGTTCCCAGACGCCCCTAAGCCCGCGGAATTGGAGACTTACCAAGAACTCCAAGGACCCAAGTACAAGATGCCCGCCACGGAAGGCGACATCTTCCTACACATCCGGGCATCCGACGCCGCCGTGGTCTACGAAGCGCAGACCCAATTCCGGCGGGTCCTGGGCCCCATCACCACGGTGGTCGATGAGACCCAAGGCTTCCGGTACTTCGAAGGCCGGGCCATCATCGGCTTCATCGACGGTACGGAAGCGCCAGCAATCGAAGATGCCGCGGACTACGCCTTAGTTGGTGACGAAGATCCGACCTTTGAGAACGGCTCCTACGCGTTCGCCCAGAAGTGGGAACACGACATGAGCACCTGGGACCACCTCAAGACCGAGACCCAGGAAAAAGCCGTCGGCCGGGAAAAGTTCAGTGATTACGAACTCGAAGACGACGACAAGTTCAAGAACGCCCATAACGTAGCGTCCAAGTTCGAAGAAAACGGCGTTGAACAGAAGATTGTTCGGATGAACGTACCGTTTTCCGCGCCAGCTTCCGGCAAGACCGGGACCTACTTCATTGGTTACGCCCGGCACTGGAAGGTTACGAAAGGCATGTTGACCAACATGGTCGAGAAGAGCGACTACCTCCTGACCTTCTCTAAAGTCTTGACGGGACAAGCCTTCTTCGTTCCATCCCGGGACTTACTGGCCCGGATGGCGGAAGGCGAATTTCACTAAAATCCATTAAACTTACCCAAAATCTAAAAAGCGGCAGGAACGCCCATCAGCGCGGGTTCCTGCCGTTTTTGTCATCTAATGATCCCCTCGAAGCGGTCACGTTTCCTTACAAATTGGCCCGTTTCCGTTCCCGTACCTGGATCTCGCTGATCAGTTCAGCCAACGTGATCTGGGCCATCTGGTTCTCCGCCGCGCGCTGGACCTGCTGGTAGGCACCACGTAGGGTCTCTTGAATGTTGCCCCCCACGATGCACTGCGGGTTGGTCCGGTCATCCACGTGCAACAAGTCGCCGTCCGGTTCCACGGCCCGGTAAATATCCAATAGCGACATGGTCGCCGGGTCTCGCAATAGGTGGGGCTGGGCACTGCCCCGTTGCGTAGCCAGCAGTCCGGCTTGGCGCAACGCCCCCATCAACCGCCGCACCAACGCCGGGTTAGATTCCACGCTGGCCGCAATGGCCTGACTACTGAGGTCCCCATCCCGGTAAATCTCGACGTACGCCAGGATATGGACCGCATCACTTAATCGGTGCGAGTAACGCATCCCATTTTCCCCCTTACTTGGTCGTTGACGCCGTTGCCAGACTCGCCTTCAAAAAGTCCGGCAAAGACTGTGCTGGTCGGCCCATAATCTGGCGGTAGTCGTCCGTGACCGTGGCCAACAGCCCCTGTGCGCCACCCGCGTACATCGAGGCCAGCATATGGCCCTCGTTTCCCTGGTTATAGAGGTCACTGAACTGCTGGAGCGTCACCGGGGCGTAACCAATCTTGGCCCCGGAAACCTGACTGAGTACTGCGGCCAACGCCGGCATGGTGTACGACCGTTCCTGGGTCAATGTATAGACCGACCGTTGCCATAGCCGCGGCGTGACGGCGACCTGGGCAAAGGCCGCCGCGCTATCGGCCAGACTGATGAAGCTTAGCGACGCATCCCCCATGGGGTAGATGACGTTTTGCCGTTCAATCAACTCTGGTAAATAGGGCACCAGCGGGTCGGCGTACAGCGCGTTGCGCAAGATGGTGTAGGACAATCCGGTCTCGGCCAAGCGCCGGGGCAGGTAGCCGTAAAAGGCCGACAGGTCAAACGGGTTATCGGCCTGATCGGCAATGAACCCCATGGCCAGGAAGTGGCCCACGTGCGCCGCCTGAGCGGCCGTCAAGACATGTTCCAATTCGGTCACCCGACTAAAACTATCGTGACTCTTGCTGGGAATGTAAATCACCACGTCCGCATCCTGCAAAGCCGCCTGCACACTGGCCACATCTTGATAATCCAACTTTTGAATCGTCATTCCCTGATCCGCGAACGCCTGTGCCTTAGCGGGCGTGTGGACCCCTAGCGTGATGGTCGTAGCGGGTGTACGTTGTGCCAATTCTTGAACCACCCGTTGACCTAAATGTCCGGTTGCCCCGGTAATCACGTATTTTGTCATTTACCCCAGTCCTTTCTAAATTGCCGTCCAGTTGTTACTCATAACATTACACCTTTATTTTCCTACGTCAACTATTTACTATTATGAGGCAAATACTCACCATAATTTAAGCGTTACCAACCCCAAAAGCAGGTATACTTAGAGTGAAACTAATTAAGGGAGTGATTTACATGGGGCAATTAACGGGTAAAGTCGCCATCGTCACGGGAGCGGGTTCCGGTATGGGTCGGTCCATGGCCGAACTCTTTGCCAAGGAAGGCGCCAAAGTGGTCGCCGCTGACGTCAATCAAGACGGGCTAGACGAAACGGTCAAGGCCATCACGGATGCGGGCAATACCGCGACCGGTGTCCAGACCGACGTCACCAACGAAGCGCAGGTCAAGGCCATGGTCCAAACGGCGGTCGACCAGTACGGTCAATTGGATATCTTAGTCAACAACGCCGGCATCATGGACAACATGTCACCCGTCGGTAGCCTGACCACCGAACTGTGGGACAAGGTCATGACGGTCAACACCACCAGTGTGATGCTGGCCACCCGTGAGGCGCTACGCTTATTCACCAAGCAAAAGAGCGGCGTCATCTTGAACATCGCCTCGGTTGGGGGCATCGCCGGTGGCCGGGCCGGTGCGGCTTACACGGCCTCTAAGCACGCCGTGGTCGGACTGACCAAGAACACCGCCTACATGTACGAGAACCAAGGCATCCGGACCAACGCCATCGCTCCCGGTGGGATCAAGACCAATATCGCCGATTCAATGGGCGACATCAACCACGAGGGGCTGACCCGGCAAAGTATCGGCATGCCGCTCTCCCCTAAGCCGGGATCCGGCAACGAAATCGCGCAAACGGCGCTGTTCCTGTGTTCCGACGCGGCCAGCTACGTTAACGGGGTCATCGTCCCAGTCGACGGCGGTTGGACCAGCTACTAAACCGAATTTTAAAGGCGTTCCGGCTGACCGGAACGCCTTTTTTGAACGACCTAGAGATCTACACCGCCATCAACTGGGAGCACCTGTCCCGTCACAAATCCATTTTGCATCAGGTAAAGGTACGCCGACGCCACCTCAGCGACCGTGGCCACCCGCTTGAGCGGAACGTTCTGGCTGAACGCCTGGGCCTGAGCGGCGCGTTGGTCGGGCGTCATCTGCCGCCAAAGTCCCGTGGGCGTCCAGGTGGGCGCCACCGCGTTAATCCGGTAGTCCGGCGCTAGTTCCACGGCCACTCCGGCCACCAGGGTATTGATGGCTTGATTACCAATAATGGCCCCCGAGGCATCGTAGGGGTGGCCGCCCGCACCCGACGTCAGGATCAACGACCCGCCTGGATTCAGGTGCTTAGCCGCTAGCTTGACTAACTGTAAATTCGCGAAGAACTTGTCTTCTACGGCCTGACGGATTGCCGCAACCGAGTTGTCTAAGAAACCGCCACCCATGGCCCCGCCTAGAAAAGAAAGGACGTGGTCAAAATTGGGTTGGTTTTCCAAGAATTGCGTCAACTCGTCGGCATCTTGTGCATCCAACGCCGTCCCCGTGACCTGCTGCCCCGCCGGCGCCAAGGTCCGCACTGCCGTCGCAACGTGTTCTGGCGTATGACCAATCACGTGCACTTGTGCCCCCGCTGTAACTGCCTGACGCGCGGCCTCAAATCCAAACCCCGAAGTTCCACCAACAATTAAAATTCGCTTTTCACTTAATGTCATCCTCATCGACCACCTTTTGTTGAATATTCTCAGGATAGTCCAATCCTTTAAAATGTCCAAAAAATAACACGCTGACCCATTTCGGGTAAGCGTGTTATTCAGACTACAGTCTGCAAGGGTTAATGGCCTAGTGCTCGCGGTTTTTCCGCAATAACCAAGCGCCCAGTGTGGTCCCCGCTAAGGCTAAGCCCAAGAGTTGAGCCCAGCTGCTGTGTGCCTCACTGGTCTGAGGTAAGCCCATTCCGTTACCGTAACCCATCTTGGCTAAGAGTTGGGCCCGGACGGCTTCCAATTGGGCTACTAAAGTCGTTTGGTGGTTGGCTTTAGCCTGCGCAATGGCGGTATCGATGCGGTCTAAGAGGGCCTCTTCTTCAGCAAGCGTATCGGCTTCACCGAGTTCTTCTTCGAATTCCTCAGCTTCCGGTGCGTACTGGTGTTCATAGGTTTCCTCTTCGGCTTCCGCTTCGTCGGTCTCCTCGATGGAAGGCTCTTCAACCTCTGGGGCTTCCGGTTCCTCAACGTTAGGTTCTTCCGTCCCCGGCGTTTCGGTTCCTGGCTTTTCGGGTTCTTCCGTACCAGGTTTTTCAGGTTCTGGCTCTTCAGTCCCTGGCGTTTCTGGTTCTGGTTCTTCGGTACCCGGTTCCTCAGTTCCTGGTGTTTCCGGCTCTGGTTCTTCCGGCTCCGGTGCTGGTTCTGGGGCTTCCCCAGGAAGTGTCACGGGAATATCCGGATTTTCTGGCAGTTCCGGTTTCCCCGGGTAAGGCCGGTCTTGGAGGTCCCAACGGTGGGTTTCACCTCCGGCAACCGTAACCTTATCTGCAATGATGTTCCCATCTAAATTGTGATTGATCGTAACGTCCGCAGAAGGCGCTAAAACACTGCCTTGGAATGTGTTAGGCAGATTGTAAAATTTAAGTTGAACATTTAAGTAGACAGAAAAACCCATCAAGGTCTTTAATGGTGTTACCACACAATCCATTAGAAAGAAGGACCTTGATGAGCACCACTATTTTATCATTCCAGAACCGTGTTGTCATTGAAACGCTTCATAAGGAAGGACGTTCCTTGCGATACATCGCTAACTACTTAGACTTTAGTAAGACCACCATCTTTAACGAACTTCACCGGCTAAATAGTGAGTACCAGGCTGGGCTAGCGCAAACTGACTTTGAACGAAAGGTTAGTCAACGTGGGCGGAAGTCTTCGCTCACTAAAAACCTTAAACACTTGATCGAGGAAAAGATTCAAGTCCAGAAGTGGTCCCCTGAACAAGTTGCCCATGTGGTGGGGATTGCCTACAAGACAGTCTATAACTGGATTGATCAAGGATGGCTTGATATACAGTTGCCCGATTTGCCTGATCATGGAATTCGTCGTCATCGTGCTAAAGAAAAGCGTGGTACGTTCAATCACGGCCGCTCCATTGAGGAGCGGCCTCATAAAGTCGAAACTCGCCAGGAATTCGGCCACTTTGAAGCTGATACCGTACTTTCTGGTAAACGTAAAGGTCAAGCTGTGGCTACTTTTGTGGAGCGTAAAAGTCGCCTGACAATTGTTAAACGGCTCCATGGTCGCGACAGTCAGTCCATGACTCAAGCCGTACTTGAACTAGCTAGTCAACTTCAAGACAAGCTCAAGACGCTTACTGTGGATCATGATAAAGAGTTCGCTAACTACCAGACAATTGAACAGCTAACAGGTACTCAGGTTTATTTTGCCCATGCTTATTCACCACATGAACGCGGTAGTAATGAGAACCGTAACCGAGTTTTGCGACGGTTTATTCCCAAGGGACAAGCCATTGAAGAACTAAGTGATTACCAACTGGTTCAAATCAATTGGTATCTGAATTCACGGCCACTTAAATGTCTTAATTGGCATACACCAATCGAGATCTTCTTGCTTAATCTACGTCACTAAATTCGTTCAAGTTATTTCTTGCAATCTGCCGTTATCAAAAATTAGATTTCCAGAATATTGTTTATCGCTGGCAGTCCGATCAATAAAGTTCCATAACAGGTGGTTGTCCCCGAAGTATTCCGTTTCATGCGGAGCCCGTTCCGAACCATCACTGTAGACGATTTTAATCTGTGAGTTCATATGATAATCATCTTGGCCGTTAGTATCAACGTTAATGATTACTGTATTACCATTTTCATCAGGATCTAGACCCTTAATCGTTAATGGTCTATCCGCATTCAGAACTTCGGATGATAAGTTCAACACAATCCGGCCATTCTCATCAGGGGTCATTCCCGTTACGTCAATGACCCGATTGTTCTCGTCGGGGAAATCAGCACTGGTGTAGTCCTTGACACTCGGCCAATCAGCGACCTCGGTGTTGGTCTGCTTTAGCTTCGCAAATTCCTTAGCAAAGTCGATGTAGACATTGCCATTTTTATCCTGGAAGATTTCACCGGCCGTCAAGTGGCCCACTTCTACGTTGTTAACTTTAGGATGGCTTGGATCACTAATATCAATCTCAACCCCATCACCAAAGACAATTTTGTTATCCCGGGTCTCATCTTGGGTCACAAATGAACTGCTTGCTAATTTGTCAAAATCCTGTATGTACGAAATATCCTTATCCAACAAGGCTTCAATAATATTAGTTCCAAAGTTTACATTTGCATGTAATAAACCTACAGCAATATTTCCGTTAGTATGTGCTTGCAACGTGGCTTCGTTCGCAAAAATGTGGAAGTACGATGGAATTCCTAAAATGTTATATTCAGCATTCGGAAAATCATCATACACACTCCCCCCATCCTGCACGGCATCATTTGCCGTGGTTACGGGTGTTTGAGTCGTCACGGAGGCATTGGCCGCTAAGGTATCAGCCGAATTCGAGTTATCCGGGTTCGTCGCAGGATCAGCCGCCAACTTTAAGGATTCCGCCTGAATCTTTGGTGCGGATACCTCACCATCAGCCGTGGCATCTGTCTTGTCACCCTCGACTGAATCCTCATTGTCAGTTACCTGGTCTGAATCATTGGCGTTCTTATCCTGGTCCTCATTGGTAACCTCGGAACCCGTACTCTGAGATGAATCAGCGTTTTGCTCATTCGTCCCTTCCTGATTCGAACCATCCTGATTATCAGTCGTTAAATCCGGTTGGTTCTGATCATCTGTCGTCTCTTCAGACTGCTTATTATCCGAATTTGTGGTAGCGCCATCATTCGTCTCCGATTTCTCAGACGTGTCAGTGGACGACGTCTTCGTGGTGACCTGACTGCTTTCCGGCGTCTCACTAGAATTTGCCGTATCAGCGTGCGCCACCGTCGCCGTTCCCCCGAGCGCTAAGACCAGCGCACAGGCGAAGACCCACTTGCGTCCGCTCTTATACATTTTAAAATGGGTTTGTTTGGTTTCCATACGAATTTATCCCTACCTTTCTCAACAACGTTTACCCTTCCATTTTGGTCCTCTCGCGCCCAAGATTCAATATCATTGTAGAAATTATTCTTAATCAAAACTACTTATCTGGTCATTTATTTTCACAAAATTCCGTGAC
The DNA here is from genome assembly GCF_032197885.1 of Levilactobacillus namurensis. Lineage (NCBI taxonomy): Bacteria > Bacillati > Bacillota > Bacilli > Lactobacillales > Lactobacillaceae > Levilactobacillus > Levilactobacillus namurensis. Next base: position 2,347,277 of record NZ_CP134159.1, read on the forward strand.
AGTTGGCGATGGCGCTTACAGTCCCTAAGTTTCCCGACCTTGTGAAGGTGTTGTCTGGCCTCTTCTCCCGCCCAATTTACGTGAAAAATTATAAATCATCAGTGGAATTTCGCATGGCCTTTCCGCACCGTTCCCCAGATAATAAGGGTAAGTTATAAGCAGTCGCTTTAAAATGTAAGCGCTATATTCTATAAAACTGGAGGTCTCGCTATGCAAGGATCAACCCAACTCAAACCACAAGACGTGATTGCCCCAATCGACCGACGACTCTACGGATCGTTCATCGAACAACTCGGACGGGCCGTGTACACGGGGGTCTACCAACCCGATCACCCCAGTGCGGATGAAGACGGGTTCCGGACCGACGTCATTCAAGCCGTCAAGGAATTGAACGTTCCCCTAATTCGTTACCCCGGCGGTAACTTTCTCTCCCAATATAAATGGGAAGACGGAATCGGCCCTAAGGACCAACGCCCCGTTCGGCTAGACTTAGCTTGGCGTGAGATTGAGACCAACCAATTCGGTATCCACGAATTCATGAAGTGGGCCGACAAAGTCAACGCCGTCCCCAACATGGCTGTGAACCTGGGGACCCGGGGAATCCAAGAAGCCGCCGAACTGGTGGAGTACTGCAACTTCCCGAAGGGCACCTACCTGAGTGACCTGCGGCGTAAGAACGGTGCGGAACAGCCCTTTGCCATCAAGACCTGGTGCCTGGGCAACGAAATGGACGGGCCGTGGGAAATCGGCGCCATGGACGCGAAGTCCTACGCCCACCTAGCCAACGAGACCGCCAAGGCCATGCGCCGGGTCGACGATTCCCTGGAGCTGGTAGCCTGCGGGAGTTCTTCCATGGACAACCCGACCTTTGGTAACTGGGAAGAGACCGTCCTCGACGAATGCTACGACAACGTGGACTACCTTTCACTCCACCGCTACTACGGCTACTACAACGACGATGATCCGACCGAGCTCGATAATTTTTTAGGCAAGAACCTCGATCTGGACGCCTTCATCAAGGGGGTCGTGGCCATGTGCGACGCGGTCAAGGCCCGGAAACGTTCCGATAAGACCATCAACCTGTCCTTCGATGAATGGAACGTCTGGTACCACTCCAACGATGCCGATACCAAGGTCACCCCTTGGCAGGTTGGCCCGCACTTGCTCGAAGACGTGTACAACTTCGAAGACGCACTACTAGTAGGAAGCCTACTGATGACGCTGCTGCGGAATGCCGACCGGGTCAAGATTGCTTGCCTGGCTCAGCTGGTCAACGTGATTGCTCCCATCATGACCGATAACGATGGTGGCGTCTGGAAGCAGTCCATCTTCTACCCGTTCATGCAAGTCGCCAACAATGGCCGCGGTGAAGTGTTAGTCGATCACAGTCAATCGCCGACCTACAACTCCCGGGAGTTCAAGGACATTCCTTACCTGGACACCGTGACGACCTACGACCAGGCCACCCAGACGATTACGGTTTTTGCCGAGAACAAACACCAGACTGAACCCTTGGACTTCGACTTGGACTTCACCGATTTCACCATCGATCACCTCCTCGAAGCCACCCAGTTTGCGGGTTACGGCGTCAAGGATGACAACCGCGACGGCCACATGCACTTACGGCCACTGGAGGCCGTCACCACTGCGGCGCACCACGCTAAGGTCACCTTAGCGCCCCTATCCTGGAACATGCTACGGTTCGCCGTGAAATAGGAGAACACCAAAAAACTCGACTCCCCCGCAGCGGGAAGTCGAGTTTTTTAACGCTTATTTGGGGCCGGATGGGGCGTCCGGCTTAGGAATACGTGATAGGGAATATGTTGTCTAAATTCGGTTTAACGGTGGCAAGTTGTTTTCAACTAACCCGGAGAAGTCTTCCAGCTCCCTACTTTTTCGTTTCTTTTTCCATCATTATCCAAGTAGACAAAACCCACAACTCCGAAAAGAAAATAGATAATGACAAAGATCTTTGGTATCCCAACAAAGTAAAAAATACAAAACAAACCAAAGTTAATTATCGAAAAGTAGTATTAGCTCTCATAACATCCCGTCACCTTACCCAGTTAGTTTTATGAATAGTCTCCTAAAAGTTAATGCCAAAACGTGTATCGAAAAACTATAAAAGAGCATACACATCTTCTATCCGTCTAAGCTTTTTTCCGCAAAAGAAAACTAATTATTCTATAAACACAGTAGTACGCGCTTGTGGCGCAAAATGAATTTGCGATTATCCAAACGACATTTTCAATGAACGAAAGCGTCGTGGATACCTGTAAATTCCACGTCACTAAAACGACTCCACTAAAGAACTCCACCCAGGGAGAACCACTTTTTTCAGATAATCGCTTCTTAAAGTTTTTTATCTTGGACAGATACCTTAATAGTATAAAGTTGGTCACAACCTCAATTATAAAAAGCGCAATTTTAATCCAGATCTTACTATCTAAAAAGATGGTTGACCCGATAGCCAACAATATACTAGTAAGAAATATTAATGATTCTTTTATCGGTATGACCATGACTTATAATTTCCTCCTTTAAAGTTAAAAATACAACCTTGCTTGAATGGTTTTTGGGTTCTAGTAAAAACTGTCGATAATGCCTCTTTTAATCCCCATCTAAGAAGAGGCCCCAATACTTTACTACCAATGGCACCTAAGGGTAAATCAGCAGATTTGAGTCCGTACAGAACAACCGGAACTTTTTGTACTTATGTATAATCGACAGTTCCCTTTGTGGCTTTACCATGCCAGATGATTTTTATCGTCCCTCGTTGTTTTGCAGTGGATTAATAGTTATTAATAATTTCATCAGCCTAGTCTTCGGCCACAAATTTAGGGTAGATTTGTTTCTGGTGTTCGCATGTGCCAGCGTAGTGGTAACATCAGACGCAACAAAAATTGATTCTAATAAAGCCGCTGAAAGAAAAATAGACGTTCCTGTATCCATCTTCTTCACGTAAGTACATCCCCATGCTATTTATGTGCCAATGCGCATTGGTGTTAGTTCAACGACAGTCATACGTTATTACAGATTTAATTACCCGTCAATGGCATTACCGGACGAATTCCCATCATCATTGACAGCGACTTTGGGAACTATTCGTCACTAAAATAGCGAGCCTCTAGGAATATCAAGCAGTGTTTTACGCTGGTAGTCCAAGCACTTAACTCACGGAACCCAACTATGTTTACCCAGGCTAGTCCCTAATTCAAATCGAATTTAAGATTAAAGCCAAAAAACTCGACTCCCCCGCAGCGGGAAGTCGAGTTTTTTTAACGCTTATTTGGGACCGGATGGGGCGTCCGGCTTAGGAATCGTAACAGGGAGTGTGTTGCTTGAATTCGGTTTAGCGACTGCGCCGCTTGAACCAGCCGAAGGTCAAGATGCTCATGACCAGCATCAGGCCACCTGCCAGGACACCCAGTGAGTTCTGCTTGCCGTTGGTCTGCGGCAAGTTGCTTTCAGTATCCGTCGATACCGCGTTGAGGTCCTGAGCATGGCCCGGTTGATCGTTGAGTTCCGTGGTCGGGCTCACTTGGTCATCCGCATCCCCGGCAGTCGTTGCCGTCAGATCAACCGTCCCATGGTCGGTCGCTGGTGCCGCTACCGGCGTGCTGATTGCTGGTTGGTCGGCTTGACCACCCGTTACGGGGTGCGTCACTTGCGTGGATTGGCCAGGTTTGTTCGGATGACTTTGGCTTGGTTTGTTCGGTTGGCTAGGTGCCGGCGTTACGGTTACCGTGCCATCCCCAGGCGTGGTCGTCGTACTCCCGCCTTGGTCGCCACTGCCACCATTTTGGGCGCCGCCTTGGCTACCACTACCGGAGTTATCGCCACCAGCCGCTGCGCCGCCGTTACCGGAACCACTACCGTCTTGGCTGCCGGTATCTGCACTACCGTTACCGGAGTCACCATTGCCGCCTTGGTTTTGGTTACCGGTGCCCGTACTACCGTTGCCCGAGCCACCAGCGTCGCCACCTTGACCGCCGCTCGCGTTGCCGTCGCCAGTACCGCCCGGAGTGCCGGTACCCCCATCGCCGGGAGTCCCGCTACCGTTGTCGCCCCCGTTACCTGGCTTGTCACCGCCGTTGTCACCAGTTCCCGGGTCGGATTGGTCCAGGGCGTAGACGTAGGTCACTTCCACGTCATCCTTGCCATACTGGCCCTCGGAGAATTGCGGGTGAGCGTCTTGGAGCGTGTACCCAGGAATCGTCAGGGGTTCCGTAGTGTAGGATTCCCCAACTTCGTGTCCGGATAAGACCGTGTCTTCCGCCAGCGTGTTACCTTCCCGGTCAACGTAATGGACCGTCACGATACCACCCAGATCCGCGTATTCATAAGGTTGGACCACCATGAAGTCCGGCGTCGACCCGCCGGTACTCCCCATCATGTAGTACTTGTCCGTCGGGTAGTTATCTGGCATTAACGGATCTCCTGCGGCTTGGGCGACCAGGTCCGTGTAGTACAGTCCCCCCTTGCCGTCCGGCGTCGCAGTTCCACCGTTGTAGAAGACCTGGTAAGCCAGTTGGTCGCCGTTAAAGGCCCACAACTTACCGCCCTTAGCGCCCATAGGTTTCAATTCAACCGTGGTACCGTCCATCTGCACACAGGTAATCGCCAGGTGGCCGGTCTTCTTGTTCTTATCAACCTTTTTCTTAGGTAACTCGATCACTTGACCCGCGAAGGTGGACATCTCATCGAACGACATCCCCTTTAATGGCGAGAAGTCAGAAATCGCGTTATGGGAGATCTTCAGGGACTTCAAGTGCTTCTTCCCGGCTAAAGGCGTCACGTCCTTGATCCGGTTGTTCTGCAGCCAGACATCTTCCAGGAACTCTAGATCCTTCAATTGCGAAATGTCTTCAATATCCCCACGCACATGAGAGACGGGGTATTCATTCAGGTTGGCTTCTAAGAAGATGTCCTTCAGGTTCTTGGCGTACTGTAGGCCTTCCAAGGAGAACGGCGTCTTACCGTCAATGTAGGTAAACCCGCGGATGGACGTCAGGAGTGCCATGTCTTCCTTGGTGATGTCACTGACGCTGTTCCAGGTCTTATTAGTTGGTAAATGGTGACTGTCATTTTGCAGGTCCGCTAAAATGATGGCCTGTAAGTGCTTGTTCGGCATCCACACGTTGATGTCGTCATCGGCCCGGTGGGTCTTCTTGGCCACCTGCTTCAATGGCGCGCTCATCGGCGTCGTCACGGTCGCTGATAGTGGGTCGTTGGCAGTTTGCACCGCTTGGGCCCCGGTCATCGGCTTGGTTGCCGCCACATCGTTGGCCGTGGCGGCTGATTCCACCACGCTAGCTCCCGTGCTAGGCTTGGTCATGGCCGTATCGTCCGTCGATTCCACCAGGTTTGCGCCGTTGCTAGGCTTGGTAGTCGCCGCGTCGTTAGTCTCTTCCGGCGTGCTGGTCGTCGATGGGTCGGCTGGTGCGACCACGTTGGCGCCGTCGCTAGGTTTCGTCGTCGCGTCATCCGTCGTTGGGGCCGTTACTTCAGGAGCGCTAGGCGTCGCTTCCTGCTGACTAACTGAATCTGTATTCGCAGTCGGCGCCGATTCAGTTGTCCCGGCGTCTAAACCAGCCGTCGTACTTGGGGCGGTCTGCTCAGGAGTCGTTGGAGTTTCTTCTACTGAGTTGGCTTCTGACTGGGCTGCACTTTCTTCTGTCGTGGACTCACCCGTGGTCGTGTCTACTGAAGCAGTCGAATCAGTGGTCGCCTGTTCCGTAGAAGCTTCCGCCGGATTAGCTGACTGTTCAGGCGTCTCTGCCGGGATTTCCGTTGATGACGTGGCGGTCTGATCCGCCACAGTAGTCGCCGTATCCGTCGCCGCTGCGGTATCGTCAGCCGCAACTGGCGTGATTGCCGTCGTTTCTGCCGAACTGGCTTGAGCGGACTGGGACGTCACTGCTACTGGTGCGGTTGGATTCACGGCATCGGCTTGTGCTGTGGTCATGGCAAGACTCATTGCCGTTAAGGTCACGGCCGTAGCACTGGTTAACCACCAACGTTTCTTGATCATGGGACGCTTGGATTGCATAGAATAGTTCCTCCTTAGTCGTTAGGGAAAGTAAGTTTTAGTTTTCGACCTGCCCGCTCATCGGGGTCGGTCAACATGTAAACAGTCTACTAAGTGAGCTATTCTACGTCCACCAATAATTTGGCCTGGTATAAGAAAAAGTATGGTTCACCATTCCGCTCAACTTATTTTCGCTGGCGGGCACTTGCTTGACGGCATTTCCGTTTATGGCCGTTAAATTAGGATTTTCTAATTGTTTGGTTGTAGACAATTTAAAATAAATTCTGTAATATTACGCCCAAAATTTCTAAGTTCCCTACGCAGTTTTGACCGGGCTTCCAATCACTTTTAAGTTTTCCCCCGATAGCTAAGACGCCTAACCTTTGGTTCACAAACTTCAGCCGCGCAACTATTTCCAGGCATCTCTGACCCAAACACCTCATCAATTCCTCAGCGTTTCTTCACCATTCTCGCTATGCGCTGGGTCCCGTCCGCCGAACGTTACCGGGACCTTAAAATGTGACGGCTTTGTTGCGCGGGCGTAACCGCAATGATAGTCACTCGACATCTTCCTGTAACCGTGATGCGCTATCTTAAGAGGTGAGTTCTTAACCAATGACTAAAATCAAAACTTACATATAAGGGATGGATAAAAACCATGAACATTAAACATGTCAGTTTCGCCGTTGCGGCCACCGCTGCGTTGCTTCCCATCTTCGGGATGAGCACCCCAGCTTCCGCAAATAGTAAAAACCAGATTCTCAGCACCAGCTACATGACCAACACAGCTTACGTGCGTAAGAGCGCGACCGGCTGGACCTACAACCTAGGTGGTACGGCGTCTAACCTGAAGTTCGGTCACAAGACCCACTACTTGAAGAACTACCCGCACACCACTTGGCACGCCACCCAAAAGCGGACCATCTTAAAGAAGAACGGGAACAAGGCCATCTACTATTACGTTACCAACGGTCGGGGGACGGCCTCCGGGTGGATCTGGCACGGTTACCTGCAAAAGAAGTCGACCGCATCCTTCGACCACACGGCAGCGACCACGACGACTTCATCGACCGCCGCTGACACGGCTAGCACCACCAGCACCACACAATCTGGCGACTACGCGACCCTGATTGCCAAGGCCAAGCAATACCTGGGGCGGCCCTACGTTTACGGCGCCAACGGCCCGAGTTCCTTTGACTGCTCCGGCTTCACCAAGTACGTCTTCAGCAAGGCCTTAGGCACCACGTTACCGCGGACCGCGCAACAACAATACAACGCTTACCAACACGTCAGTGCGGCTAACGCCAAGCCTGGCGATCTGATCTTCTTCGGGACTAGCAAGTCCAACATCACCCACGTGGGCATCTACATGGGTAACCACCGGATGATTGACGCCCAACTCCGCGGTGTCGTGACCGAAGCCACTAACGTTTCCTGGTGGCACACCGTGGGTTACTCCCGGCCCGTTAGCATGAGCTAAGCGCTCCCCCCCTCCTCAAATTACACTAAAAATCCCCGTTACCCGGATAATTCCAGGTAGCGGGGATTTTACGTCTGTTCTATTGAATCGCCGTTTGCGGCATCACGATACCAGCCGAACTGGCGGCGACCCAGTCCGGGTGGCCCAATTGCTTAAAGGCCGCACTGTTACCCGTGACGATAACCCCCGCAAACTTGGCGGTCTGCAAGGACGGGTAACGCTTAGCGTACTGTGCACCGAACTTGAACACGTCAAGGCCCCCGGTCCGCAGCGTTCCACCGAACTCCTGGTTCGCTTGCTTCAATGCAGACCGGAAATACCGATAGTTGGTGGTGGTCAGCCGTCCGGTCCCGGGCGCGCCATCGTCACCACCCGCAATCCCCAAGTAATCGTTGGTCAACTCGGGTGACGCGGAATCCTTCGTTCCAATCCAGTACCAAGCCGCCGTCAAGGACCGCGGTAATTTCCGTTGAATCGCCGTGTAAGTCAGCGGGTGCTTAAACGTTAGCGCCATTTCAGCGACCTGATGCGAGGTCCGGGCCACGGTCGCCAAGTCCTGTTGCCGCCGGGGGTCGGTCTTAGTTGGCCGCCGCGACACGTCGTAGAACTGGGGAACCCGCTGTTGCGTGATTCGGTCATAGACCCGGTCTTGCCGCGTATTCCCCCAGTCCGTGGCGTTGATTGCCGTGCCCAGCTCCGTGCCTAACCACGAATAATTGGTCACAGCTGGCGACCAAGCCACCCGCTGGCCCGCAATCTCCTTATACCGGTGGCTGACCACCTGGCCCCCCTGAATCGTGGTGTTGGCCAGGTAGCGGTCACTCGACTGCAGGTTCGGCGCCAGGATCTCCGCCGTAACCTGCAAATAATCCATGTCGCGGTCCGATGACTTGGCCGCTAGGTGTTGTAAGAGCTGATACCCGCTGACCACTAGGCCAAAGCTGACCACCACAGCAATCCCAATCGTGATGAGCCAGCGCTTCCAGCGTACCCGGCGCGCTAAGCGGTTAAATTCGATGTCCGTCTTCACGGTAAACCCTCCTCATAAGTCTCTCTAACTTGCGTTGTACCCGGTACACGCGCATCTTGGCCGCCCCTTCAGTGATATTTAGGGCCCGCGCTAACTGACGAAAGGACCACTCTTCCGAGTACCGGTGAATCAATAACTGGCGGTCCCGGGGCTTTAACCGGGCGAGCCCGCGTTGTAGCGCCTGGTCCGCCACCGTGGGCGGGGCACTCGGCGCCGGCGGCCGTTGCAGTGCCGGTCCTAGATACCGGTCGACTAACTGGCGATACCGTTGTCGACGCCGGTACGCATCTAGGTACGTCGACCAAGCCACCCGGTACAGGTACGGCCGGAGCTTTTCCGGCGGTAGGACCAGGTCGCTTTCCAAGACCTTCACGAACATGTCCTGCACGATGTCCGCTGCGGTCTCCGGGTCGGCCCCCCGACTGACCAAGTACCGCCGAATCTCAACGGCCAGCTGGGCCACCAGTGTCTCGTAATCTGCTAAATTCACGCTTCCTCCCCCCCTGCTCACTAAGTTAACGAACGACTTCCCCGTAAAGTCACGCTTTTTCCGCAATTCGTTGGCAATGATCTCCACCCAGTCTACCCGTTTGATTGGGCCACCGCGGGGTTCACGCAGTTTTAGAAGCTTCAGCCCACAAAAATGGGGCCTCAGAAAATAAATTTCTGAGGCCCCATTTTACGGAATGACAATCAACTCATTGCTCTAAGCGGGTGAAACACCTAACGCGTTCTTGGTGCCGTTTAGAATCTTGAAGAAGCCCGCCAACTCCTTCTTCCGGTACGATGCCGGCACAAATTCCCGAATGGTTTCCAAGTCGAAACCGGTCGCTAACTTGTTCTGGTCCACCACAATCGGGTTCTTTAAGATCCCCGGATTATTCTGTAAGAGTTCGACCAATTCATTCATGCCCATGTCCTGAACGGACGTTGGCAGAGCCTTGTAGGCCTTGGAACGGGTCGAAATCAAGTCATCAGTTCCTGATTCCGTCAGAGACAACATCTTGAGAATTTCTTCGCGGGTCAGCGCTTGTTTTTTAATATCTTGCGTGGTAAAGATTGCGTCGTGGTTAGCGAGCCATTTCATTGCTTTAGTCACCGCAGTGGTCTTCGCGTGAAAGTACATTTTAATCATAGAATCGCCCTCCAATTAGTCTGCCTGTCGATGAGGTACTTGAGATTAGCACTCTATTAGTTGAGTGCTAATTATGGTAACCATTGTACACCACAATCCTAGATGATGAAACCCATAATACTCGACTTAGCCGGCATTTAAGTAATTCTCAACTTTTAACAAACTAGCCATAGCCGCTAGGATTACCGTTATATCAAGCTTAGCAGGATAATCCGACGCTTCTTCGCCCGAAATTTGAAGATTTCTTGAAGATTGGAAAGGGTTTCATTTTTAAGGTCAAAAAAGGAACCATGGCCGTTCTTTTCAATTTATGGGATACCTGCTTGATTGATAGGATTCAAAACGGCAAGTTTTAAAATCTAGTTGGTCACTCTGGCAAGGTGAACTTTCGACCAGCAACTAAAGACTTTTCGATATCTCGAAACATCAAACAGTCCCCCTAGAGTTGCTAGCTGAAATAACAATCTTTCACCTATCACCCCCAGGGGGACTATCGTGTTGACTCTTTTGTTAAATTCTGATGCCTAGTTCCCTAAATCAAAAGCGCTGGCTCGGGTCCAAAGACCGTTGCTCATCCGGTAGTACACGGTCTGGTGCCCGTTAGCATCCGTCCGGTAAGCCCGGTTGGTAATCATGTACGTCCGCTTCGGCAAGTCCGCCGTGGTCCCCTTCAGCTTTGCTAACAAAGGATCGTTGAACGGCCGCGTGTAGACGGGGTAGACCTTCATCAAGGTCAACTCATTTTCGTAGTCTTGCACGTCGAACTTGTTGAATTCCAAAGCACCCGTCCGAATCCAGTACTTCGTGGTCGACTTCTTGGAGAAGCGGATCCGGTACCACTTACCCGTATCGGCTTGGGCCCGCATGTCGATGTAGACCCGCTTGTTCTTCAGCTTCTTCCAGTCGAACTTCATGATGTTCCAGTTCTTGTGCCCCCGAACATGGTTGTACAGGGAGTACTTCTTGTAGTTGCTCTTCAACTGTGCGTTTTGCGTATCCAGCCCAGCATAGTACTTTTCTTCCTTGTTGGTCTGCTTACGCTTCTTCAACTTCTGCGCTGGCTTCTTCTTAGCCGGTTTCTTGTTTGGCTTGACCGTGGTCTCGGAGATTGGCTTTTGCGGCGTGACCGTGGTGGTGGTAAACGGCGCAATGGTGGTCTTGTTATCCCCAATCTTAATCTTCGAACCCGTTAACGCGAAGTTACTAGAGACGAAGGTCGCCCCGTTCTTCTGGGTGGTAATCTTGTTACCCTTAATGGTGATGTCTGACATCGGATTATCATCCGTCTTCCCGGCATCCAAGTAGATATATTGCTTGGTTGGGTTGACGTTGATGAATTCGTTATCCGTGATGTTCAAGTTCTTCATGTCGTAAGACGGTTCGGAGTTATACAAGTAGATGTAGTTCCCAGAACCTAAGACCCGTTGATTGATGAACTTGTTACCGGAGATCCACAGGTCGGAAATACCCTTGAAGTGAATCGTGGCGGACCCATCGTCCAATAACGGCTTGGGGTCAACCACCGTGTTGTTGGTAAAGTGCACGTCGTGAATGATGCCCGCTGCACCGTGCTTGTAAATCGAGTGTTCCCCAATCGGGTTCGGCGCGTAGGATTGGACTTGGCCGGATTCACGCGTCACTGGCAAGAACTGGTTACTGTCCACGTTAACGTCGTAGGATGGCAAGTTATCGTACTTGTCGCCCGCCAACTTGTAGGACATCGCCTTTTTGTTCGAATAGTCGACTTGAATGGCTTCCTTGTAGTCCTTAGAGCCGTTGAAACCGGTAAAGACCGAGTTCAAGACGTCAATGTTATGACTACCGTCAATATCTATGTAGTGTCCAGTTGGTGATTCGGCATTGTCGAAGACACAGCCATCAAACGTCACGTTCTTCGCGTGATGGATACTCTGGACGAAGACACTTTGGCCGTCTTCCGTGTTATCCCCTTGGAACGTCGCACCCTTCCAGGTCACGTCCGAGATACCGCCATCATAACCGGCCGACGGACTCGGGTAAGCGAAGTTCAACCGATTACCATCCGTGATCCGGAAGACGGCATCCTTATCGAACTTAAATGTAATATTCGAATGTAAAACCACGTGGCCGGAGTCAAAGACGTACGTCCCCTTAGGCACGTGCACTGTGACGTGACCGTGGTCCCACTTATCCAACATATGCTGGAACGCGTCGTTGTTGATCGTCTTGGCATCCCCAACCATGCCTTGATGCTTCGCGTTCACCGTGGTATCCGCGTAAGCGACAGTCTCCGTAGCGGTCGTCGGTAGGGTCGTGAGGCCCACGACCCCCAATAAGGCGACTCCCACAGCCACTGCAGCTGTCAGATAGTTCTTCCTCAAATTCAAAAAAGCCCCTCCATTCACTAAATCTTTCTATACCCCCACAGTATAAGCTAATCCAAGAAAGTGATGGGTCAACTTAACCGAATTGTTACAGAAATGAAAGATTCCGTGCCTAGAAGAGCCGTGAATTTGATGATAATTGCGTCTAATTTACATCAAGCTGGTGATATCTGCGTGCAATTGGTTCAAGCGATCAACCACTTGGCCCCGCACTTGGGTGTAGACCTTGACCCCATCCGGTGTCAGCTTGAGGTTGTGTTGCCGCCGGTCAATCGTGGAGGCAATACTTTCGATCAGCCCCGCCCGTAATAACCGGGAGATCTGACCGGAAATCATGGACTTGGAAACGCCGATTTGGTTGGCAAACTTGGTCGGCGTGAAGTCTTCCCGCTGATCCGTGATGGCGTGTAACAGATTAAACTGTTCCAAAGAAATCGTGATTTCCTCCGTCTTAATCGTCGTTACTGGCCGCATAATCTTTTGTAATTGAGAAAACCATTCTAAGGATTGGCCCAAGTCGTTTGTTTGCGTCATATTGTCTACTCTTCCTTTCAAATTCTGCACTGTATTGCCTAGCTGTTACTATTCTGACCCACTAACCGTTTATTATAACCGTTATTTTCAGCCTTTATGTTACCTTTTGATTAATAGTTTATAGCATTGTAAATGAAAAAACTAGTTATCTGTCGTTTCTTCATACTTTTTTCAAAAATCTTCTGCCGTTATTCTGGTCCCCCAAACATCCCCGTAACCAGCGTCCCGTCTACCGTTATCCGGAATGTGTCCGGTCACCGATTCACGCGGAACCGTTGAACTTCGCGCAAAAACTTCGTATTATTGACGTAATAATTGACCAGAAGGAGCTCAGTATGCCAAAAATCAAAATGATTGCCACCGACGTCGACGGGACGTTCCTGAATCACGACCGCGACTATAACCACGCGCGGTTCGCACAACAGCTGCAACGCCTCATCGCCGCCAACATTCGCTTCGTGGTCGCCAGTGGGAACCACTTAGGCCACCTGCACAAGGTCTTTGCACCGACGCCGGCCGTTCAGACCTTCGTCGCTGAAAACGGCGGTCTGATTGTCGACCACGGTCAAACACTGTTCGAAACGGCCATTCCGTTGCCGACCGTGCGCGAAGTCGTCCACGCCATCCTAGCCGATGACACCATCCGGCCCCAAGTCTTACGCCTATCCGGTGCTCATGGGACCTACGTTGTTCAGGGGAATCAGCCCTTAGATCCAGATGCCCAGGACTACTTCATCGACAACTTAGTCACGGTCCCCGACTTGTTGATCGTGGACGACACCATCTACAAGATCAACGGCGAATGGCCCAACGACTCGATCCAAACCATGGCCGCCAAGTTGAATCAGCGGTTCCCGCAACAGATTCACGCGACCGCCAGCGGCTTCGGCAGTATCGACATCATCGCGCCCCACATGAACAAGGCCATCGGAATCACCCAATTGGCACAGGCCTGGGGAATTGCCCCCAGCGAGATTGCCGCTTTCGGCGATAACGACAACGACCAAGAAATGCTGCGCCACGTGGGACTAGGGGTCGCCATGCGCAACGGGACCGATTCGGTCAAGCGCGTTGCCAACCTCCTCACACCCACGGACAACGACCACGATGGGGTCCTCAACGTCATCGACGCCATTTTAGCCGATGAAGTTTAACCCTAACTAAACCTGCAGGACGGTTAACCCCTTGGTTAATCGTCCTTTTTGAGTGACCACAAAAGGCGGGCAATCAGCCGCCACATCCGCAAGGTTGAATGTAGCTGACCGTGACCCACTCCCTGAACGGGATACTCGTGATACCTTACAGGCGATTGGGCGACCACCTGCCGCAAGGGCGTGGCTTGGCCCACCGGCACCTCACCATCCGTCTGGCGCCCCGCTAACAGGCCGTAGACGTTATGGATCTCCGCTCCCGCGTTGGCCCAGAGGTTCTGCCGCCCCGCTAAGAGGTGCCGGTAGGCGGGATCAGGTGCCGTCAGCGACGGTGCTTCGTTGACCGGCGTGCCCAGTAACACCAAACGGTGCAACCGGGGCAACGTCGGGTCGGCCCCGTCGTTGACCAGACTGTGAACCATCGCACTGCCACCCCATGAATGGGCCACGGCGTTATAGGCCGTGACACCGTAGCGCTGCTTGAGGGCGCGCAGGATCTGGGTGACCCAGCGAATCTGTTGCCGGTAATCCTTAGTCAGGTTCCGGTCGAACAAGACCTGAATGGTGGGGTTGGCCGCACCGGCTGGCCAATGACCCGTGACCCGCAAGTGCCCCTGATAATCGACCCGAATCGTCAGGACTTTGGCGGCATACCCCTGCTGGGCAAACCACCGTAACATGCCATTATAAGTCCAGGCATTACCGCCCCAGCCAGGAATGAACAAGGTCGGCACGGTCGTGACCTGAATCCCCGCACGACGATACCGCCGATTGCGCGGACGGATGGCCCGCCGGCTCAACTCGTGATAAGCCAACCAGGCACCACCCAGTAAAACCGGTAACCACTGCCACTTACTCCTCAAGGCTGTCCCCCCTAAACCTGTATATTATGCCAGTTTTTTTAATTGTGCACAAGAGAAAATTTGTTACGCAAATATTCGGGCTTATTAACTAAATTATATCAAAATTTATCCGCATAAAATTTTCATGCTACCCTAGAACGGTTAATCCCCGTGCCCATTAGTTTAGCTTACCACTTTCCCACCAGACTGGTCGCGTTGGGCTGCGAATTCGAGTTGACAATTGTCCGTATAAAAAATAAAATAGAAGTTAAATTGAAACCGCTTTTATTTTAAAGAAATCGAGGAATCACAATGCAAACGACCACTAAAGAATGGGATACTTATCAGAATCAACCTGTGACAGAATATACGATAGAAAATGACCACGGGGTCCAATTATCCGTCCTCAGCTGGGGCGCCACGTTGCATCACCTGAACGTGCCTAGCGCCAACGGGTCCAAGAACTTGGTGCTATCTTATCACAAGATGGCCGACTACCTGGACAATCCGTTCTACGTCTGCATGGGCATCGGCCGGACCGGTGGCCGGATCCGACGCGGGACCTTCCCGTTAGGTGGCAAGACCTACCACGTTGACGCGAATGAAGGGCAAAACACCCTGCACGGTGGCCCCCACGGCTTCAACACGGTCAACTGGGCCGGGAGCCTGGACACTAGTGACCCCGATGCCGCTAAGATTGTCTTGACTCACACCTTCACCAGCACCGCCGATTCCTACCCTGGCGACCTGGACGCGAAGTTGATCTACGGGCTGGACAACGACGACCACGTGACGTTAACCTTCGAGGCCACGGCCAAGACCGACACCACGGTCTTCAACCCCACGGCACACCTCTACTTCAACCTTAGCGATGACCAACTGATTACCGGACAGACCTTACAGGTCAACAGTGACGACCACCTGGACTTAGACGGTGAGAAGTTGCCAACTGGTAAGTTGATTGCCAACGCCAACACGCCGTTCGACTTCAAGGCGGGGCAAAACTTGGGTAGCGCTATCCGGGGAATGCAAGAAACCACGGAAAAGGGCTTCGACGATGTCTACCACGTGGTCCCCGCAGCGGATCACACCATCGCCAAGCTAAGCGACCCGCAATCTAAGCGTAGCGTCACCATCAAGTCGGACCGCAACGGGTTAGTGGTCTTCACCGCCAACTCCTTCACCAACGACCTCAAGTTGGCCGCCGGTGCTGGTCAGCCTTACATGGGTGTGGCCCTGGAACCACAAACGTTGCCTGACTCCATGAACCACCCCGAGTTCGGCGACGTGACCCTGCCAGCTGGGCAGACGCAACAGTACCATATCAGTTACGACTTAACTTATTAATTCCTGCTAATCCGTCATGCTTCGGTATGGCGGATTTTTAATACCACTAGCCAAAGGGCGGTAACGTGGCTAGTCTTTCCCATCTTTTAACAAAAAGTAAGCAAAATGATTGACCCACGATACCCCCTATGGTAATTTAGATGGGCACGATTAATCATTACTTTAGTGAAAGGAGTTTTTCTCGAATGGCAAAGAAGTCCAAGATTGCAAAGGAAAAGAAGATTGAAGCGACCGTCGCCAAGTACGCTGACCGGCGGGCCGAACTTAAGGCAGCTGGGGATTACGCGGCTTTGGCCCTGTTACCCCGGAACGCTTCGCCCGTCCGGATCCATCACCGGGACCACCTCGATGGTCGGCCACACGCCTACATGCGTAAGTTTGGCCTCTCCCGGCTGAACTTCCGGGAATTGGCCCACAAGGGTCAGATTCCGGGCGTCAAGAAAGCCAGCTGGTAAGATCAGTTGCGCACCGAACGCGTTGTGATCCGCGGTTGTGGTCTCAACGCGTCTACCAAGCCTGTTCGGCCCGACACTTCTATCGGTGCACCGAACAGTTAACCCCAATCAAACCAATCCTCACCCGCGTGGTGGGGATTTTTTTCGTGGTTTGACACCCCCCGCCGATTTCCGTAGACTGAGGGTTAATCACACTTTAAGAAGGAAGTTCACAACTATGCAAGTTGAATCTATCGGCTGGGAATTCGACGTTCTCCAAGCCAACACCTTCGACGACGCTTACCCGCGTCTCGAAGCCGTCTTCGTGGGCGTCGCACCCGCGATCGCCTATGATGCCCAGAACCACCCCAAGTTTAACCGGACCATCGAACGCCACTTACGCGACCTGGAAAAGGACTTGCGGCAAACGCACCAGACCGACCTCAGCACCCTGGGGACTGACAATCTAGCCCAGAACCTGGCCATCATCACCCGCTTCGTCACCGACTACCAACACCGGCTCGCTCAGGACATCCTGATCCCGAATCAGCTGGAACTGGAGAGTCTAACGCTGGGCGGTGAGTGGCTGTTGCTCTGGAACCAGGCGGCACCGCTGGTCCAGCAAACAGACCGCGAACGCGAACCCATGCCTTTCAGTGAACCGGCAACCCCCACTGAAACGCCAGCTTCCCAACCAACCCCACCGGACCACCCCGATGATGGCACCACGTCTAACGGTTACATGCCGGTCTAGGTCTAGCATTGACAGCCGCCTTACCGGTCGGCCAGACAGGGCTGGAACGCAGTGGGCACAACTTCGAGCCAAAAAGCGGTCTCGAAGATTGGCCTTTGACTAGGGCAGCTAAGAACGCTCCCCAAGTCAAATTTCACTGCTGAGCCCTGTCTGGTCGTCCTCACGGCTCCGCTAGTATTAAACCACTAGAACCACCGTTTAACGACCATGTAAGGGACCAACTGTCGATAGGGCCCAGCCGGTGAAATTGGCGTTAGGTCAGCGCATTTTCTGACCTTAGGCCAAGGCCGAGTTTCAAGACTCACGGGTTGGGTGAGGCTTGAAATCGTGCCCACTGGCGTCACGGCCCTGCCAATCGACGGTTGGTCCCGAATGCCCCCACCCCCATCCAATATACAAATCAGCCCCGTCCAGTTCACCAACAGGACGGGGCTGATTTGTGTTATTGGGTGTAACTTAACATGAAACCGAATTTAGTGAATCGTGACCGTCTTCCCGGCGACGTCGATGTCCAGTGGTTCGCCACTGATTAACTTGAAGTGGGAACCGGACTTGTCGACCGTGACTTTGATCAGGCGATCATGGAAGACTTGCCGGAAGGAATAGCTGGTCCAGGTCTTTGGCAAGAATGGCGCGTAATGGAGTTGCCCATCACGAACCCGCATGCCAGCGAACCCTTGAACCACGGCAATCCAACCACCAGTCATGGCCGTGATGTGCAGGCCATCCGTGGTGTCGTTGTTGTAGTTATCCAGGTCCAACCGGGCCGTCCGGGAGTAGAGCTCGACGGCCTTGTCTTCGTAATGCAGGTCGGAAGCCAAGACGGAGTGGATGGCCGGGGACAGACTGGATTCGTGGACCGTTAACGGTTCGTAGAAGTCAAAGTTGGCCTTCTTCTGTTCCGGCGTGTAGTCGTCGATGAAGTCCCAGATACCTTGCAAGACATCCCCTTGCTTGATGTACGGTGACCGCAAGATCTTATCCCAAGACCAGTGCTGGTTGATGGGCCGCTGGTCGGCTGGAATCGCACTGACCGGTTCGATGTCCTTGTCTAAGAAGCCATCGTGTTGGACAAAGATGTTCAAGTCCTTGTCGTATGGCAGGTACATCCGGTCAATGATATCTTGCCAGTGAGCCTTTTCGTCGGCGGAAACGCCTAACTTCTTAGCCGTGGCGTCATCCACTTGATCCAGGATCTGCAGGGTATACTTCAACGTCCACTGAGCCAACATGTTGGTGTCCCAGTTGTTATCCACGTTGTTTTCGTACTCATCAGCCCCCGTGACCCCGTGGATCATGTACTGGTTGTTGCGCTTGCTGAAGTGGACCCGGTCCGCCCAGAACCGTGAGATTTCGGTCAAGACCTTGGCCCCTTCATGTAAGACGTAGCTGGTGTCACCCGTGTAACGGGTGTAGTTGTAGATGGCAAAGGCAATGTCGCCGTTCCGGTGAATTTCTTCGAACGTGATTTCCCATTCGTTGTGGCATTCGATCCCGTCGAAGGTGACCATTGGGAACAAAGCCCCCTTGAGACCCTGTTCCTTGGCGTTGACGTAGGCACCATCCAATTGGTTGTACCGGTACATCAACAGGTTCCGGGTGACCTTAGGATCCGTGATACCCAGGTAAACGGGCACGGCGAAGGCTTCGGTATCCCAGTAAGTCGCACCCCCGTACTTTTCACCAGTGAAGCCTTTAGGCCCAATGTTTAACCGGGCATCTTCGCCGTAGTACGTGGAGAACAATTGGAACAGGTTGAACCGAATCCCTTGTTGGGACTCGTCATCGCCGGCGATTTGCACGTCGGACTTGGCCCACCGGTCCGCCCAGATCTTGGTGTGGGCCGCTAACAGGTCGGCATAGCTTTCCTGGGCCACTTGGTCGCTCAACTGGTGCATCGCGGCCGTTAATTTCTCTTGGGTGTCGTAGTCCCGGGAGGTCACCACGATGACCCGCTTTTCCAAAGTTGCTTCAGCTTGCGGGGCCAGTTGCCCTTGGTAAGCCGTTGCCACTTCCTTGTCATTGGGTTGGTCGACCGCTACGTTGGTCAGGTCCGTGACCACCCGCATTTCCATCCCGGACGTGAACCGCGGGGTGCCGAACGGGTTGGGCGTGGTCTTAGCCACGATACTGCCACTCGTGGCTTGTTGATCCGTGTCCAAGACTTCCCAGAAGCGCTCGTCGTAGTTGGCCTCTTCGTTCTTGACGTCTGCGTCAATGGCCGGCAGGAGCTTCACGTCGACGGCTTGGTCGCTCAGGTTCTTGACCGTGACCTTTTGCACGGAGAGTTCCTTGGTGGCAACGCTTAAGAAACGTTGGAAGTTCAAGGCGACCTTCACGTCCCCGCGAACCACCGTGAACGAACGGTTCAAGACACTGGTGTGCATATCGAGATTCAGCGTGAAGTCTTGAATGGTGTCCTTGGCCAGGTCAACGGCCTCACCATTGATCAGAATGGGCAACTTGATAAAGTTGACGGCATTGACCACTTTCCCGAAGTACTTGGGGTAACCGTTCTTCCACCAACCTACACGGGTCTTATCTGGATACCAGACGCCGCCCAGGTAGATGCCTTGCAAGGAATCGCCGGAGTACCCTTCTTCAAAGTCACCCCGCATCCCCATGTAGCCGTTTCCCAGGCTGGTCATCGACTCCTGGAGGCGCTTATCTTCTGGCTTGAAGGTGTGGGTCGTGACGTTCCACGGTTGAACTTCAAAAATACGTTTCATCGTCGAAAAACTCCCTTTCTACTATCTTTCTTCTCTAGAGATACATCCTGATTTTTGCGTTAGCCCAAGCAAGGGCCCGTTCAGCTACCTAGCTGACCACCAGCTGCGCAGCTGAACGGGTCCTTGGCGGTGTCGCCACCGTCTTGGACGCGTTTAAGTTTACGAATTAAGCTTTGTAAGTTTCCTTGATACTGAAGACGGAGAAGGCTCCGATGGCCATAATGACTCCGGCTAACAGGAACATCGCCGTTTGTGAGTTCCCCAACATTGGGAACAGGGCGAAACTAGCCAATGAGGCCACAATCTGTGGCAAGCAGATCGACCCGTTGAACAGACCCAAGTAAGTCCCCATGTGGGCCCCTGACAAGGCGTTGGTGACCATGGTCAATGGGTAAGTGTTCATCGCCGCCCATGCGATTCCGACTAAGACGAAGGAACCGATCAAGGCGTATTGGTTGTGAATGAAGAACACGGAGATGAAGCCCAAGGCCCCTAAGCCTAAACTACCAGCATAGCCCAACTTGTGAACACTGTTCGGTAATTTAGCCAAAACGTAGGACCAAACCACCGCAGCAATGGATTGTACGGCGGCTAAGACCCCGTACCAGTTCCCAGCGGCTTGGTAGCCGGCGGAAGCGGCGTTGGTGGTGTTCCAAACGTTGGACGCAATCGCCCCAGCGGAGTAAGTCCAGAGGTATTGGAACGCAATCCAGCAGAAGAATTGAACTAAGGTAACCGTCCAGAAAACCTTCGGCGCGGTCTTCAGTAAGGTCCACCAGTTCCCACCTTGGGAGTTGTCTTCCTTAGAGATACCGTGATACTTGGCGTAGGTTTCTGGATCGTATTCGTGGACCCGGAAGATGGTCAGCAAGCTGGTTACGATCAGCAAAGCCGCACCCACGTAGAAGGCTACCTTAACCGTATCCGGAACGACCCCTTTAGCGGCCACGTTCTTCAAGCCGAAGTAGGCGAACAGGAATGGTAAGATGGCGGCTAAAACCGCACCCACGTTAGACATGAAACTTTGAATCCCGTAAGCGTAACTCTTCTGGTCATCGTTAACCATGTCCCCGACCATCATCTTGAAGGGTTGCATCGCCACGTTAGATGATAAGTCCAGGAAAGCCACGGTAATGGCCCCGAACAACAAGGCAGCTAGTGAAGCGTACCCGAAGCCCAGACTCCCGGAATTTGGTAACAGACACATCACGATGACGGCGACCAGGGCCCCTAAGGCCAAGTATGGTAACCGCCGACCACCTAGGCGTGGGGCCCAGGTCCGGTCAGAGTAGTACCCGACGATTGGCTGAACGATCAATCCGGCCAGTGGTGGCAAAATGAAGAACCACCCTAAACTGTTGGGGTCGGCCCCGATGGTTTGGAAAATCCGACTCATTTGAGAACTTTGCAACGTGAAGGCCGTTTGTACCCCCAGGTAACCAAAGTTGATCATCCAAATGGTGCTGGCTGATAATTTCGGCAACCCGGTCTTGGTGCTATCGACCGTGGTTGTATCTTTTGACACGACATCTGCCATGCGAAAACCCTCCTTAAACCAACTAATCATAAAATAATTGCTAAAGCGTTGCCCTATCTACTGAGCAACCGATTACATTGGTTATTATGGCACCGCTTTCATTTTAATGCAACCGTTTGCGCAAACTTTTTTTGTATTTGTCACGTATCCCACCTTAGTTGCTTCAGACAACGAACAAGTTCAACGCCTGTCTAGCAGCTTTTAGGGGGTCCCCAATAGGCGGCCAACTTTAACCCCCAGCACGGTAAAAAATTTTACCGGCCTCCGCACCCGTGCAACAAAGGTCTGGACCAACTGCTACCTTTTTCTCAACAATCCGTTAAAAAACCTTCCCCGACCAAGTAGTCGTAAGAAGGTTTTCGTTTGAGAGCATAATATGATCAATTCAGTAGTTTACCTGCCACGTAGGCAACGCCCCACCACCCGTCACTAGGAAATGTCTAAAACCTAGTTGGGGGACCTCCTGGCTAAAAGCTTAAAGGACCGCTGGACCTGATGTTTACACGACAGTCAGCCGTGAGGACGGCCAGACCAGGCTCAGCCGTGAAATTTTCCTTGGTGAGCGTCTTTCAGCTCGCCTAGGAAAAGGCCAAGCTTGGAGACCTGTACTTGGGGCTCAAAGTTGCGCCCACGGCGTTCCAGCCTGGTCTGGCCGTCCGGTAAGGCGAATGACAATCACCATTGGTTGGCCTCATACCAGGCCCTAATTGATTGCGTAAGGAATCTGAATGCGTCCCGGCGTCGGTGTTTCGAGCGGATCACGGTCACTGAAGAGTAAGGCGACCGTTGCCGACCCCATCTTCTCGGGGAACAGGTCGACCGAGTGCAGGTTGGCGTCGCTCATCCCCGCCGGTAGTGACTGGTTAAAGCTGACAATTGGGAAATGACTGATCGGATACTGTTCGCGCATCAACCGGTAGAACTCGATGGCGTTGAAGTCATCGGTCGCCATGATGCCGTCAATCTCCGGGTGCTGCTTAATGAACAGCCGGACCCGGTTCAACTCACCTAACTTGCAAGTCAACGGTTCCGCGTTAAAGTTGGCAGCGACCCGTTCGTACCCCTGCCGACGCTGTTGCTCGTAAGCCCAGTTATGGGCCGACTCGACGAAGACGGGGTGCTTGACCTGAAGCTGGTCCAACAGATAGGTCGCCCCACCAATCCCGGCTTGTAAGTTGTCGTTATCGACGAAGTAATCTTCCGGATGGTCGGCGGCCGGTTGGCCAATCGTGACGAAGCGCAAGTGGTACTGCCGCAAGTACGCCGTAATCGCGTCATCGGGGTGCGCATAAAGCAGGATGAAGCGCTTGATCTTCCCCTGGGTCACCATAGACTTAACGTTATCCAACAATTCGTCCGTGGTCTTACTGATAGCCACCGACAAGACGTAGTGCCGTTGCATCAGCTGGGTGTTGATGCCCCGCAACAGGTCGATATAAAACGGATTTTCCGGGACCACCCGTTCCGTGGTGGGAAAGACCACACCCACGGCATTGGCTTCACCAGCCGTTAAATTTTTAGCATTATAGTTTGGCAGATACCCCTCCGCCTCAGCGAGCGCTTGAATGCGTTCCCGCGTGGCCAGGCTAATCCGGGGATTATTATTGAGGGCCCGGGAGGCGGTGGAGACCGACACCCCCGCTTTAGCCGCAATATCGCGAATCGTTAACATGGCAATTTCTCCTTATTGACTCCTGACCAAATTCTACCATAAACCGCCTACCCCCACAAAGGACGCCTGGCTTGAAAGTTAGACCAATGACACCGCGTTTGCGATTTACCACCAGGGCCCATCCCCGACTAAGCATGCGGCCTGACTGGTTCAATGCCCCTTTGTTGTGATTGGCCTAAAAGATGAAGCTTATCATCAAAAAAGGGACTTCCCTGGGTGATGACGCCACCCCAGAAAGTCCCCCTTTAATATTCGGAATTAGGAAAGGGGCCAGTTTCGAAACCGCGCCGTGGCTCGAAGTAGCGCCCACGTCCAGTCCGGTCTGGCCGCCCGACAGCACAATGCCGTACCTTACCCCTTAACCGGCTTATGCCGCGTCGGTAGGCTGGTCGGCGGGGTCAGCGGCAGCGTCGTCACGAACTGACTTCCTTGCGGCTGATTATCCCGCACCCCAATGGCACCGTGATGCAGGTCAACGATCCAGTGGGCGATGGACAGGCCCAACCCGTTACCGCCGGTCTGCCGACTCCGCGACGAATCGATGCGGTAGAACCGGTCGAAGATGTGGCGCCGTTGGTCCGGCGCGATGCCGATGCCCTGGTCGGCCACCACCAATTGCCACTTCCGGCCGACGACTTTTGCAGAAATAGTGATAGTACTGCCTTGCGGCGAGTATTTCATCGCATTATCAATCAGAATGTTCATCAACTGGTGAATCAGGTTCTGGTCCAAAGTAGCCTTAAAGGGCGTGACGGGCGTCAGCACCAACTGCTTCCCCTGACTGGCCGCAATCTCGGTGTAGGGTTCCACCGTGCGGGATAAGAAATCGGCGACTTCTGTCCGCTCAAAGTTGGTCTGTAAGGTATTGGAGTCTGAACGGGCTAACGCTAACAGATCATGCGTCAGCTTCTGAAGTCGCTGGCTTTCGCTGTTGGCAATCGCTATATTTTCCGCCTGGTCAATGATTTTATCGTTAGGCTTAGTCAACAATAACTCCAGTTTATTCTGGATAATGGTCAACGGCGTCCGCAGCTCGTGGGCCGCGTTTCCCACGAACTCGGTCTGCCGCCCCCAGGACTTCAGGATCGGCCGCATGGTCAGCCGGGACAGCCAGACGCTGATCAGAATGGAGAGGAGCCAGAAGATGCCCATGGTAATCAGCATGATGCGCCGGAAGTTGCGCATGGCACTCTTCTGGGGATCGATGTTCTCCATAATCAAGAGGTATCGTCCCGCGAGCGACCGGTCATTATTACTCTGCGGCACCTTGGTCAACAGGGTGCGGAAGTTATACTTGCCCCCGACCACGATGCTTTTGAGCTGGCCGACCTCTGAACGGTGTAGTTGAATATCCTTCAAGCTATCGTACCGCGAGCCCAACTGGGCCTGGTTGATAATCTTACCTTTGCTGTTAAAGACCAAGGTGGTGGTCATAAAGGGGTGGGCACTACCCCCCTTATTGGGCTGTTGCTTCTGCTGCGTATCCCGCTGGGCCATCCGGTGGGGCGGCCCCGCCAACCGAGCCGACCGCTCAACGCGCAAAGTCTGGTCCGCACTGGTCAACATGGCGCGGCTAAACAGGACGAAGACGATGACGCCTAATAGGATAAAAATGAGGGCGAACCCCACGAAGCTACTTAAGAACAGCCGCCACCACTGCGACCGGTTCGCTTTATTGCTCATCAGGGGCCTCCACGATATAGCCCGCATTCCGGATGGTGCGGATTGACAGTGCGCTCCCCGCATTCTTCAATTCCTTCCGGAGATTACTCATATAGACTTCCACCACGGACAGGCTGGTCTCGGAATCGAACCCCCAGAGCCGATTAAAGATCTGTTCCTTGGTAATGATGGTCCCGGGATTGCCCGCCAGATAGGCCAGCAAGTCGAATTCACGCCCTTTCAAGGTCAACGGGTGACCCGCGTAAGTGGCTAAATGCTTGCTGGTATTAATCACTAAATCGCCTAGTTGAATCACGTCACTACTGTTCAGGTGTCCTGAGCGTTTCAGCAAAGCCTTCATCCGGGCCAACAACTCTTCCCGGTGGAAGGGCTTGGTCACGTAATCGTCGGCCCCGTCGTTGAAGCCACGCAGTTTATCCGCAATTGTATCCTTGGCGGTCAGAATCAAGACGGGGGTCGAGATGTTCTGATGCCGAATATGCATCAGGAGGTCCAACCCGCTCTCGCCCGGTAAGGCGAATACCCACCACAATCATAGCGCTAAGCAAATTCTACCTAAAAGTATAGCTTACCTGACGAAGAATAACGCCACCTTAAACCGGATTTATCTGAAAACGCTAATTTTCTTTAAAGATTGGTCCGCTACGGCCCATCTTACCCACGGTTAGCGGTATTCTCAAGGCATATGGTATCCTAGTATAGTAAAAAATAGTGGTGAGTAAGTGTAAAGCCACCAAACCTATTAGGGGCAATTCAAACCAAAGGTCACCATCAATCACGGTATTTCGAGTATGATTAAGCGGAGATATCGATTAAGGCGGTTCACCAATCTTAACGGGTCACGGAGTCTCGTTAGGCGTGGTCACCCCACTGGCTGGCCACCGCATCCAGCGGTTAAGCAACCATCAGCGCCACTGCCCTAGGCGACACCTATTTTTCATTTTTTCGTACGGAGGGATTGTTAACAATGAAACAACATCGCGATACTTTAGCGGCACTACGCGTCAGTCGCTGGGTATATGGGGGAGCATTCTTAATTCCATTGGTCATCCTGTGCCTGGCTTTCTGGCACCTCAAGTTAGCCCCATTCGGGCCCAAGAACCTGCTATTCAGTGACATGGGGGCCCAGTACGTTCCCATCTTGGAATACCTACGGACCACCATTCTCCACGGGCAGTTCCACCTATTCTCCCTATCATTAGGGACCGGGAGCGGCATCGTCCCGTTATTGACCTACTACGTGATTAGTCCGTTCAACCTGATCGTCTTCCTCTTTCCCGCGGCCCGCATCACCACGGCCCTGAGCTGGATCATTTTGTTGAAAGTCAGCACGATTGGCCTCACCATGGCGGTCTTCTTACGGCACGCCTTTCTCAAGAGCGGCTGGTCACTCCTGCTCTTCTCCACGGCCTTCAGCCTCTGTGGCTTCGTGGCCATGTACTTCTACGACATGATGTGGCTAGACGCTTTGATCTGGTTACCCTTAGTGGCGCTAGGCCTGCACCGGCTGGTCGACCAACACCACTTCGGCCTCTACACGGTCAGCCTGACCGCCACGATTCTTTCGAACTACTATATGGGCTACATGACTTGCCTCTTCTCGGTCCTCTACTTTATCTACCTGATTGTTGAACACCAACCGACCAAGACCAAGTTCCTTAGTGTCCTGAAAATGCACACCGCGGCGATTCGGCAGTTCTTCATCGGCTCCCTGCTCGCCGGCGGCATGACCGCTGTGGTCCTCTTACCCACGGCGCTGGGCATGTTGCTGACCGGCAAGAGCGACGTGTTCTACCAGAATTACCTACCGTCGCCCCTCTTTGGCCCGGAAGTCCTGGCCCAATTCGGCCCCGGTGGCAGCACTTACGTCACCCACCTGTACCACGCGCCGACCCTCTTCATGGGGACGCTGATGTTCCTACTGGTCATCGTCTACTTCGTCTCGCCCCGTATCCGGGCCGTCGAGAAGAACCGGACTATGTGGCTGTTGATTGTCATGGGACTCGGCCTCTTCGTGACCCTGTTCAATACGGCCTGGCACATGTTCCAGCAACCCGCTGGTTTCCCGTTCCGTAACGCCTACTTTTTCACGTTCCTGTTGCTGATCACGGCCTACCGTGCTTGGCAGACCCACCCGGCACAGTCGATGAACGATCCCCAAAAGATCCTAGCCCTGGTCTGGGGCGCGGGACTCCTGATCGTCGGTTACCTGTCCGCCCACGTCTTCCCTAAGCTGTACTTCAAGGCTGCGGCGACCCTGAACAACACCCTGTACCTCAAGAGTCAGCCCTCCTTCCACTGGATGTGGCTGTCACTAGGACTCTTACTCTTGAGCACCATGTTACTGTTCATCAGCGAATGGCGCCCGCTTCGAATCGGTTTACTGGGCTTACTCCTAGCCACCGAACTGGGTGGCAACTACCTGGTCGCGAACCGCGGGATCGAGTTCGGCAACCAGGCCGCCTTCGAGAAATACTACCGCCAAGATAAGGCGCTGCTCGCAAAAGTCAACGCTTCCCAGACCACCAGTGACCTGCACCGGGTCGAATTCTTGCACGCCACCATCAGTAAGGCCTACGATGGTCCGTACAACCACTACAACGACCCCCTGCTGTTCAACTACTCGGGAATCAGTTCCTACTCTTCGACGCTGATAGAACAGGCGCGGGTCTTCCAGCACGACCTGGGGTACTTCAGTCCTAACGTCCGACGCATCAGTCCCCAAGGCTACACCCACGTGACCGATACTTTACTCGGGGTCAAGTACCGGCTCAACGCCTTCAAGGACCCACAGATTACGCCCCTATCCTCCTACGCCGGGCTAGGCTTCGCCGTGCCCGCCAAGTTGGCTAAGGTCCAGTTGAACGACCAACAGGCGCTCTATAACCAGGAGAAGGTCTTACGGGCCCTTGGCGCACCCCAAAACACCTTGGCGCCCACTAGCGTCTTAGACGTGTCCACGCGACGGGCGACCGCGCATGACATGGTCAACATCCCCGGTAAGTTCCGGACCCTAAGACACGACGGCGACCGCTACTTACAGACGGTCAAACTCCGGGTCAACGCAACCGGCTTGCTTCACGGCTATTCTCCTGACAACAACATCATCTATTCCAGTCTCCGGGTCAACGGGAAGAAAGCCAAGCCGCTGACCAACGCGGACGGACTCCGCTACGTGATCAACCTGGGACAACACCAGCGGGGGACGGTGCTCACCGTCAGTTACGTGACCAACAAGCCTACCGAGGGGTACCACAACCAGTTCGTGTCACTCAACCAACGGCTCTACCGCCAGTTCACCCGGCAGTTGCGTCAGCAATCGCTACACTTCCGGGCGGATAACCAGGTCTCACGGCTCTCTGGAGACGTGCAGGGAACACCTGAACGCAACCTCCTGTACGTAGCCATTCCGGATACACCGGGTTGGTCAGCGACGGTCAACGGCAAGCCCGTGACCATCACCTCCGCGATGCACGCCCAATCACTGATTCCCGTGGTCAAAAACTACAAGGGGATGATTGGCGTGCCCCTCAAGAACGGTCAGAACCACGTGGTCTTGCGTTACCGAACCCCCGATCTACGGACGGGCGCCATCATCAGTCTGGCCTGCTTAGTCCTCTTCGGGGTCCTCTGGTTCACCGGCGAATGGCTCCGACCACTCGAAACCAAGCATAGTCGCCGCCACAACGCTTAAAATTTAAGACATCCTCAAATGGCCGCCAGAAAATTTCTGGCGGCCATTTTCTGTCCACTAAGCCCTTAGCGGGTGGCCCTAACGCCACCCAACTAAAAAAGCCAACCAACGGGGGCGCCCGCTAGTTGGCAACTGACCACGCAAGGACCTGGTCAGTGGTAATCCTTCTCATCCACACTTTCTGGTAGCCGCTGGTGCAACCAAAGAATCAATAAGATGTTGGTCGCAATCAAGCTTCCGAAAGCTTCTAACCCCAGCCGCGTCACCGCATGCTGGCCAAAGATGGCCATTAGCGAGACTAACACGATCAACAATAACGTGTTGGCGTAGAGCCCGAAACGGTTGGGGAAAAAGGTCGTCAGGGCGATCATCCAGGTCGCCGTACCGAATCCTAAGACCGAAATCGTCCGGAACGTGACGGCGCTGATCCCCGTCAGTTGGTTGGGTACCATTCCGACCAAGACCAACGCTAAGAACGCTGCGACTAGGCCCAAGACGGGTACCGCATAGTACAATTTTGACATTAAGCCACCTCCCCATGTGTTACGTTCACCATACCTAATCTGGGACGGTAACCCTGCGCATTCTGCCTAGTTGACACGCAAATTGACTAAACAAAAAAAGCGCTAGAAATTGAATTCTAACGCAACTTAATCGATTCGTCTACCCCTATCGTTTAGCCGGACGGCCCCCCGGACCCATGAAGATCCCAATGAAGAGCCACATCAGGCCGATGCTCACCCCTAATGGATCACGCCAGACTAGGCCAAACAATCTCAGTCCGGCGTCTCCGAGCAAGAACCCGATGCCAATCCAAAACGGCCAGTGTCGATAGAAATGATGGTTAAAGCCAATTTGCATCGCCAATCTCCCCTATTCGTCACGAAACTTTCCCAACGAACCTAGTCGCCTGCTTTACAGGACCAGTTTACCACGTTCCTCCAGGGAGACTGTGCGCAATGACTAGGCGATGCTCAAAATCGTGACCCGCTAGGAGAACCTTTATGCGTGCGGTTCTTCTTCGACCGGCCGCACTTTCGACCGGTCCGGCTGGCCTTGGGTCACCCGGTTCATCGCCAATCGCAACAGGAACGGTGCCAAGAGTGTTGCCAAGACGATGGCCGTCACAATGGCGGAGTAACGGGCCGTTGACATCAACTTAGCCGCAAACCCGATCTGGGCAATGATCAACGCCATTTCCCCCCGGGAGACCATCCCGGCGCCGACAGCCAGGGAACTGTGCCAGGAAAAGCCCGCCAGCTTGGCGCCACCACCGGCCCCAATCAGCTTGGTCAACACAGCGACGACCGTCAAGATCAGGATGAACCCTAACTGCTTGCCGATTCCGCTAAAGTCCATATTCAAGCCGATGCTGACGAAGAAGACGGGGATGAAGACCGCGTAGCCCACCGGTTCAATATGCCGATCGACCACGGACCGCGCGGACGTCTGTGAGATGGCGATACCGGCGAAGAAGGCCCCCACCACGTCGCTCAAGCCCACGACTTCGGCAACGTACGCCATCCCGAAACACAGGATCATAGCCATCAACGTTGCCCCCATGGGGATCATCAACCGGTCCCCAATCTTAGCCATGTACGGCGCCAACCAGCGCACCACGAAGTAGATGGCCACAAAGTAGACCACTTGCAGTAAGGTGGTGACCAACAGGTTGCCGGACGCGTGCCCATCAACGGCGGTCCCCGTAGTCGAGACCAGGACACTTAAGATGATGACGGCTAACACGTCGTCGACCACCGCCGCGCCCAGAATCGTGGTCCCTTCCCGGCTACTCAGCGCGTTCATTTCCTTTAAGACTTCTACAGAAATCGACACCGAGGTCGCCGCGAAGATGACGCTGATAAACAGGCTCTCCGTCTGCGGTAAGTGGTAGCTGATGGCCACTAGGTAGGACCCCACCACCGGAACGATGACCCCTAGAATGGCCACTAACACGCTGGGCTTCAAATACCGTTTCAATAATTGCAGATCACTTTCCAGCCCCGCAATAAACATTAAAATAATCACGCCGATTTGGGCAAAGCTGTCCAGGTTCTCCGTCAGCTTCAACCAGCCCAGCATCGCCGGTCCCATCACGACACCGACCAATAATTGGCCAATCACGGCCGGAATCCCAATCCGCGTACTATAGTGGCCCACAATCGTGGTGGCCAGTAAAATCAACGTTAAATCTCGTAATAATTCCATCAAATTCCCCCTTTGGCGCACAAAAAAAGCGCCCACTTCACCTCTATACCTCCCCAACCCAAGGAAAGTCACATTCTTGAAAGCAGTCGCTTCAACCCGATTTTGTTCAATTGCAACTCATTATACCGAACTTACCCGGCCAACACAACCAACGACCCTCGTCGAGAAATTTACCCTTCTAAGGTAAACGACACTACCCGCCACCGGGCAATCGTGTTAAACTAAGAACGATTAACGATTGTGAGGTGACAGCAGATGAAGTGGCTAGAATCAAATCTAGTAGTAATTTTTTGGGCAGTTATCTTCGGTGAAGTCATTGGCTACATCGGTGAGTCATTGGAACAAATGACCTATCGGCCGATGCAACTAGGCATCACCATGGCAATTGTCGCCTTTATCGCGGTCAATGGGGTTACCTTATTGTCGCGTGATAGTAACGCGAAGAAAAACTAAGGCCTACTAACCGACGAGCTTTCGCCATTAGGCAACTAATGCGCCGACCAAAAGCACGATTGACTCCCCGCGAGCCGACCGTGCTTTTTTGGTGAAAGTATCCCTATGTCACTTCATCCATAGCATCCGCCTTACCGGGTGCCCAGACAGGGCTGGAACGCCGTGGGCACCACTTCGAGCCAAAGAGCGGTCTCGAAGCTGGGCCTTTGACTAGGGCAGCCAAGAACGCTCCCCAAGTCAAATTTCACGGCTGAGCCCTGTCTGGGCACCCTCACGGCTCACAATCGTGTAAACCTAAAGATAGTTGGCTATCCTGAAAGTTCTTTAAGTTTTGAGTGATAATCAATCTGCCAATTAGTCTTTAAATAGTCCCCAATCGGTTGTTGGAATCACCTAGAATTACGAATAGTAACGGTCGAGGACTGTTTGGTTAGCTGATGGTTGCCAGTAACTTTAGCGTTAGATCGTTCGCTAGTTGACAGCCCGGAGGCGAGCAGAAGCTCAGCTAGCGAAATGATGGTTAGTCAGCGTCTTTTGCTGGCTTACCATCAGGCCGAGTTTTGAAATTCGCGGTCTTGGCGAAGTTCAAAATCGTGCCCGCAAGCGTTCCAGCTTCTGAGCGCCGGAGGGCGACCAGCTTAATCCTAACTAGCACGACGCGGATAGACGGCGTTCCAGCCCTGTCCGGGCGTCCGGTAAGGCGGCCATGACCGCCAACGTTTCACAAACCCATACAGAGAGAAGTATCGTTTACCATGCAACTTACGCAACTTACCGCCCAAATTATCCTGATGTTCGGCCTCATGTTGATTGGGGTCCTGATCAATAAGTGCCACTTGATGCACGCCCAGACCGCCAACGACCTGACCAACATCCTCCTCTACGTGGTCTCCCCCTGCCTCATCGTCAACGCTTTCGAGCAACCCTTCTCCGGGTCCCGGATGCGCCAATTTCTCCTAGCCGCACTGGCGACCTTGCTCTGGTACTTAGTGGTCACCGGCCTGGCTTGGGCCATCTTCGGCCACCTCAAAGACCCCAACCTCCGCCGAATTACCCAGTACGGCAGCATCTACTCTAACGCTGGATTCATGGGGATTCCCCTAATCAGTGCCCTGTTCGGCAGTACCGGGGTCTTCTACGCCGTCGTGGCGTTAGCCGGATTCAACCTCTTCAGCTGGACCCTGGGCGTTCGCCTGTTCCACAGCCAGACTAGCCACCAGGTGCGTCAAGTACTGCTAAATCCCAACATCATCGCTATCGCGGTGGGGCTCCTCCTCTTCTTGACCAGTTGGCACCTGCCCACCACCCTTAACCGCATCGTCCAAGCCGTGGGGCCCGTCAATACGCCGCTCTCGATGATCGTTATCGGCAACAGCCTGGCCCAGATTCACCTGAGCCGACAAATGTTGAATCCCTGGTTGGGACTCACGCTCCTCTTACGCAACCTACTGTTCCCCTTGATCGGTGCGGGACTGCTCACCCTCCTGGGCGTTAGCGGCGTCGCCTACACCACCACCTTGATCATGATTGCCTGCCCAGTCGCCGGCATCGTGGTGCTCTTCACCTTGCAGATTCACGCCGACGCCGCGCCCGCCATCGCGGTCATGAGTCTCTCCACGGTGCTCAGTCTAGTGACGATTCCCCTAGTCGTAGCCCTCGGCGCCCATTAACTTCCCCAGAATTAGTAAAAATGGTTCTACAATATCTGTTGTTGGTAATAGATTTTTATCTATTACTGATGACAGATTTTTTGTTTATCATTAGAATAAAAAAGCGGACATCTCCCGTCCGTTAACTTGCTCCCACCACAGAATTAAGTCAAGAAAGGAAATGCCCTATGTCAAATGATACTACGAAAATGTTGTTAGGAATAGATGATGAACACTTAATAATTGAGGAAGGACAAGTGGGTGATGATGGAGTGATTCGATTGGTGGGGTCCCTAAACTACACCCCCAAGGCATGCCGCAATTGTGGGATTATCAATGATCACCAAATTATTGGCTATGGTTGGCGGAAGACCACCATTAGATTCGCAAAAACATTGGGCAGCACCGTTATCCTGTGTCTCAATCGGCGAAACTTTCACTGTAAGGCTTGTCATACCAATTTCCTGGCGCAGACGAATGCGGTGCCGAAACACTGCACGATTTCAAATACGACCCGCAAACAATGCTTAGAAAAACTGACCGAACCGGTTTCGCTCAAACACATTGCCGATGAGTTATCCACTTCGGATTCATTCGTTGGTCGGCAGCTCTTGCGCGCTGAACGGGACTTTCAAACCAACTGGCACTATTTACCAAAAGTTCTCCTCATGGACGAAGTTAAAAGCACTAAGAGCGCCACCGACGCGATGAGCTTTGAATTTATGGATGCGGAAACCCACGAATTGATCGACCTGTTACCCTTTAGGACCATTTATCAGCTTCAAAAGTATTTCCAGCATTACGACCAGGCTGCGCGAGAAAATGTGAAAATTATCGTCACCGATATGAACTATACCTATCCCAAATTGGTGGGGCAGATCTTTCCGAACGCCATCGTTGTCATCGATCCGTTCCACTTGGTTAACGCTTTAAATCGAGCTTTTAATAAGACGCGGGTGCGCCTCATGAAAACCCTGGCGACTTCCTCACGCGAGTATCACGCCCTAAAACGCTATTGGAAACTATTATTAACGCCGGAAAATCACCTCAACTACGAAGCTTTCCGTAAGTGGACAAACTTCCCTTATCCAGCGACTGCCACTGATGTGGTT
Organism: Levilactobacillus namurensis; assembly: GCF_032197885.1. Lineage (NCBI taxonomy): Bacteria > Bacillati > Bacillota > Bacilli > Lactobacillales > Lactobacillaceae > Levilactobacillus > Levilactobacillus namurensis. The sequence continues at coordinate 2,381,115 of NZ_CP134159.1, forward strand.
GATGCTTTATTGGACATTGATCCCGAGCTCAAGCAAACTTACAACGTGATGAATCGGTTACGTGAAACCATCAAAAACCGTGATTGGCCCAACTATAATCAAGTATTCCATCACTTAGAGGGCTGCTCGGAAGAGATGTTGGCAACCCTCCAGACCCTAGCGACTCATCATGATGAAATTGGCAATACCTTTACTCACCATTACACCAACGGGCCCTTAGAAGGTTCAAACAACAAGATTAAAGTCATTAAACGCACTGGATTTGGTTACCGAAACTTCTTCAGATTCCGGCTAAGAGTGCTGTTCGCTTTTCGAGTTCATACAAAAAGAGCTCTAATCACCAAGTGATTAGAACTCCAATATTTTGTTCACCAACAACAGTTGACGAAGAACCGTAAAAATACGGTCCAAAATTGTATTTTGACAATTTTGGGCCGTATTCATGTCACATTGCTTGAATCAATCCGTCTCCGAATCGTTCACGTTCCGGTTACTTTCCGCCCGAATCTGATTCTTGATGGCGTTCATATCATGATCCAGTTGATGGACCATGTCCGCTTTGCGTAATAATTCTTGCCGGAGTTCCGCTTGGTGACTGATTTGTTTCTTGTAATTAAGTTCATGCTCCAATGACGCCCAGAAGTTCATGGCAATCGTTCGAATCTGGACCTCCACGATGACTTCCTTCTTCCCCGCCGCCAAGTAGACCGGTACCGCTAGAATCAAATGCAGGCTGCGGTAACCGTTGGGCTTGGGGTGGGTCACGTAATCCTTACGCTTCAAGATACGGACGTCCGGTTGCTTGGCTAAGCGGTGTTCGACCGCCGTGATGTCGTCTTCGAACCGCACAATGACCCGGATCCCCGCAATGTCGTGCATTTCTTGGGGCAGCGTATTCAAGTTGAAGTCCAGGTGCTTACGTTGCACCTTTTCGACGATGCTTTCCGGTGATTTGATGCGGGTCTGGAGACTATCGACCAGTGAGTGGCCGTTTTGAATCTTATACTCCTGATCTAGGTACTCGATCTTGGTCTGAAGTACCCGCATCGCACTCCGGTAATTCAGCATCATTTGTCGAAATTGATCAATGGCTTCCAGGGTCGCCGGATTATTCGGTAAGTTCGCTGGCAAGTCATCTTGTGACCGTACACGTACCATCCTATTCCTCCTTATGCACGTTGCCGCCAGTGGCGAATCTCAGGGACTAGCCACCAGAGCAACAAAAAGTTTACCAATAACGTCAAAGCCGTAAACGTAAAGACGCCGCTGTAGTTGAAGAGGTTCGCGATAATCCCCCCAAACAAGGAGCCAAACATACTCCCCAGCGCCTGAAACGATTGGTTCCAACTAAAGACAGTCCCGGTCAGCTCCTGCGGAGAGTTCTTGGTCAGCATGGTCTGGACTACCGGGAACAACGCGCCATCGGAAATCCCAATCATGAACCGGAAAACGCCCAGTAACCATACGCTGGTCACGAAGCCTTGCGGGAAGTACATCAAGATGGCAAAGACGTACCCGAAGACTAAGATCCGGGCCGTGCCTTTGCGGTCCCCGTACTCCCCCAGCTTTGGCGCCGCAATCAACGTGGAAAATCCGGGAAGCGCGGCGATGATCCCGGCGACCACGGTCACTGGTCCGACCCCGTGCATCAACTGCCGCACGTAGAGACTGATGATGGGCGTAATCGAATTGTTTCCCATCTGAATAATCATGGTCGAGACCAATAACACGATAATCAGCTTGGGATTCTTAAACGCTTGGCGCCAACTGCCCCCCTGCGCCTGCTGGGCGCGCGTAACGGGAGTGAAGTGTTCGTGGACCAACGTCGCGCTCAAGAAGAACACGATGATCAGAAAAATCCCGGTCAATAAAAAGGTCCACCGAATCGAGAAGACCTGGGCCATGATTCCCCCTAACACGGGGCCAATCAGGTTCCCGCTGACGTACCCGGTGGTTAAAATCCCCAGCGCGTTGCCGCTCTTGTTCCGCGGGGTCTCCGCGGCGACTAGGGCACTAGCGTTGGGGATGTACCCCGCAAACAGGCCTTGGAGAAACCGCAACCCAATCAACTGCCAGACGTTGGTCACGAAGCCCATCAGCCCAATCACTAGGGCCATCCCCAACGACGACCGCAATAGCATCAGCTTCCGGCCTTTCCGGTCCGCCAAGCGGCCCCACACGGGTGAGATCAACGCAATCACTAAGAACGTGACCGCGTACGTGACCCCACTGTACAAAGTCAGCTGCCCCTTAGTGAAGGTACCTAAATCATCAACATATAAGGAAAGAAACGGCATGATTTCACTAAAGCCCATGCCCGCAATAAACGTTCCTAACCATAGCACGGCAAGATTACGGCGCCACTGCTCCGGCTTCCGTTTTCCCACGATGCCATCCCCTCTTTCTTAAATTTCTAGCGACTTACCTTTGTATAGTCTTTAGTTTAGCATATCTGGCCGGCAGTCGCGTCTTATCTGTCATGCGGTGACTTTGGGGAGCCGTTGCTTGATGGATACTCAATTGGGTCGTGAGGTTGATCCTTGCCCAAACGTCCTAAATTCAAGCCCTATACAAAATGATGCCAGCTGAGGAAGTTGTCCAAAGTCCGACCGATGATATGATGGCCTTGGACAACCTCCTCAACTGGCATCACCAGTTTGAAGGCTGATTTTACTTTCCGTAGACCCCAATCACTAAGGCCACGATTAAGATAAGCAGTACCGCCGTCGTGATGGTGACGTACAGACGGTCCTTTTCACGATAAAAGGCATAGATGGACACGATCACCCGTAAGACCGGGGTCAGAATCAAGCAGTAGACACCTAGCATCATGATGGCATAAGGCCGGAACTGGATGACTCCCGTCAGGATGGTCTGCATGCTAGTCGGCACCGTACTTCCCGGGTAGCCGGATTGCCCGGTCACCAGGAACAGGACCAGTCCGACGGCCATGATGATGGCTGAGACGATGACCCCAATCTGGAGGATGCGTCCAATGATGGTTTCGACTTGGGCCATTTCCTTGGCCGTTGTTGGTTTTTCTGTCATGAGAAGAGCTGTACCCCCAATCCCTTAAAGACCATCTGTAGTCCGATGTAGAGCAACACCGGGATAAACACGATTCGAATCCACCGCGCCGGTAGGACCTGCATGATTCGTGACCCAATTACGGCGCCGACCAAGATTCCTAACGCCATCGGTACCGCAATTCCCGGCAGGATCGACCCATTGAAGAAGTACACGGTCGCACTGGCGGCCGCTGTGACCCCCATCATTAGGTTCGACGTGGAGCTCGACGGCTTCAGGGGCATCTTCATGAAGGTATCCATGGCCATGACCTTAAACGCACCGGAGCCAATGCCCAACAGACCGCTGGCCACCCCGGCACCGAACATCACGGCAAAGCCCGCGGGGACGTTTTCGACCTGATAGTCAACGTCGCGCAGCTCAGCTTTATCAAAGTAGCTGCCGTTAAGCTTCAACTTGGCCGCAATCCTATCGGGCGTCACCCGTTTCAAGACTTCCTGCCCCCGCCGCAACTTGCGCACCATGTTCCAGGCTGAAAAGACCAATAAGCAGCCGAATAAGAGATACAAATACTTGGGGTCCAGGATTCCCGTCATTAAGGCCCCGATAATGGCCCCGATGGTCGTGGCGATTTCGAGAAACATTGCCACCCGCAGGTTCAAGACGTTATCCCGCAAATACGCAATCGTTGACCCCGAACTGGTGGCGATGACGGCGATGATGCTGGCACCAATGGCGTACTTGATACTCAACCCCATGCCCAGTGTCAAGATTGGCGTGATGATCATCCCCCCGCCGATTCCCAGGATGGCGCCCGCGATACCCGCAAAGAGGCCCACCCCTAACATGATTAAAGCAGTTTGCACCATGAGTCCTTAATTCCCCCAATTTCTTTTTTAAACAACGCTTACGATTATTTATCTTTCCGGCCACCAGAGCAAGTGACTGGCTTGGTGCAGCGAAGCTCTATTGAATATCTATTCACAAATAAAAGTTCCTATAAGTCAACGTTCTTAGTATAAATATCTACAATTTATCTATCAATGAACAAAGTTCCATTTTTGGCCTGCCACCTGAATCAGTCCATTCCCACCCCGCTAAAATCCCCGTCGTGCTCACTATGAAAGCGGCCACAAAACAAAACGAGATTGTCATACTTAAAAAATATGGCAATCTCGTCTAAATTGTATTTCGTGTATCTTAATAACTGTCAATGAACCGTTGGAGAAGTGGCCCGGGGGTTACCTGCTCCGGCCAGACCAGCTTCAACGTGGTTCGCCAAGGCTGGTACCGAATCGGCCGCAGGTTCGTTTGCGGACCACTGATCTGTTCCGCCACCGACTGAGGCACCACCGCCACGCCCATCCGGGCCTCGGCCCACTGAACTGCAGTGCGGGCATCGTCGCAGGTGCAGGCGACGAACGGAGCCATCCCCTTCTGCGCGAACGTCGCGGCAAAAAGGTGTTCAAACCGTCGATAAATAATCAACGGCACGTCGGCCAGGTCCTCCACCCGCAACGTGGCGCCCCGAAAATGATCGTACTTCTTGGGGACCACCGCAACCATCGATTCCGTCTTGAGGTCCTTACTGGCTAACCGGGGCGCCGTAAACGGGGTTCGGACGATGGCCACGTCAATCAGGTGTTTTTCCAACCGGTCGATCAAGCCGTAAGTGTTGTCTTCGAACAGGCGAATCTGGACCTTGGGGTAATGGCGCGTTAACGTCCGCAACTTCGCGTTAGGCATCGCACCAATCGACGACGAGATGACCCCGACCGACAATACCCCCGCCAAGCCCTGGCCCAGTGACCGGACCTGACTATCCGCCCGCTCCCGCAGGTCGAGTAACTGTTGGGCGTAGTCCCGTAAGAGGACCCCCGCCGGCGTCAGGGAGGTCCCACTCGACGTCCGGTGCAGCAACGTGACCCCCAGCTCCGCTTCAAGTTGCTTCAATTGATAACTCAGCGGCGGTTGGGCCATATGCAACTGCTGGGCCGCTGCCGTGATCTGACCCGCGTCGGCGACCGCTAAAAAGTATTCTAGTTGACGAAAATTCACGAAAGGTCACCTCGTTTATTTCTGTTAAGGCTCCTCGGGTTCCCCCGCTTGACTCTGCGTGAAGCGTGATTGGTTGACGGCCCGGTCTTTGGCGGGTAACGTCTCCTGAAGCAGGTACTGCCGTATCAGTAGGACAATCTGCTTGTTCTGGGGCAGATCCGAGTGCGTGGTATCATCACCCGTCACCGTGATCTGGGTGTAGTGGGCGACTTGATTCTGAAAGATATACTTTCCTTGGCTCACACTGTTGGCCGGGACGGTGCCGTCACTCGAGTAGTTCTCCGTGCCGGCAACCGAATAGACCGTCAGCTTCTTGGGCAGCTTATGCCGGCCCGCCACCAGTTCGTTCAACATCGTGGTCCGCGTCGTGGTACTATCCGATTCCATGTTGTAGGGGGTCGCGATGGTCATCAGGCGGTCAATGGTCACCGTTGGCGATTGGTCAAAGTACTTTTCCAAAAACAGGCTCAAGATCAAGCCCCCGTTAGAGTGGCCTAAGGCGTTGAAGTGGTTGAAATGGTAAGTCTTGACCAGGTCTTTAAAGGCCACGTTCAGCCACCGGGCCTGCTGGTTGATGTTCGTATAGCCGTCACGGTTATTCGCAAAGGCCACCACGATGAACGGGTGGTTGTCATTGCGCCGAATACTCCCGGTATAGGAGAGTTTTCCGTTCGTCGCGACCTTGACCTTCAACACGCTGTGCGCCGTCTTGGTCTCTTGGCGTAACTGCTTAATCAGGGTATCGAACCGGTCCTGACTGGCACTCGATCCCGGGACCAGGATGGTCGGATTCAACGGCGTCCGGTAATTGGTCTTATAATGGGTGATTCGGGTCTGCATCCAAGCCGTGCTGGGGAAAAAGATTGCCAACACCGCAACGACGGCCAGCCCCCACCCGATAAACTTACGCCGCATGGTCTTCACCCTCTTCCGTGGGCTCAGGAAGCTGATTCAAGAGCTTCACAAATGGCAGATAAATCAGGACTGAGACGGTCAGACAGACTAGGCTCAACAGTAACGCGCGCCAATCCCCGGCGGTGCCTAGGTAGGCCATCAACGGCCCCGGTGTGGTCCGAGGCATGGGGTACACCATGGGCGGAACCAACTTCCAAGTGATTGCGCACCAAGCCAGGACAATGTTCACGGCCGGCGCGACCATAAAGGGAATCAATAGGATGGGATTATACAAGACCGGTAACCCCAACAAGGTCGCCTGGTTAAGGTTGACCAGGTTCGGTAAGGCCGTCTGAGCCGCGATGTGGCGATCATGGGCGCGAGTCGAGCCAATCCAGATGGCAATCAGCAGGGCTAACGTCATCCCCGCCCCACCGAAGTTGGCATAGGCGTCCCCCAGCGTATGCAGCGTCACGGGATGCGGCACGTTCCAGGCTGACCCCTGCTGGACGGCCGTGGCCAAGTTCTGTAACGAATTCACGGTCGCGTTGCCCGCCAGGTTCACGGGACCAATCAAGCCCAACCACCACAGGAAGTTGTTTAACGCCGTGACGGCTAGAATCATCAGACCGTGATGCCCCGGATTGGTGATCATGGCGCGGGTCACCTGGTAGACTAGACCGTTTAAGCCGCCCGTGGTCAACCAACTCATCCCATAGCCGACCAGGACCATGACCGCCATGATGATCACCAGTAGCCACGCCACCCGCCCGGTCAGGGTCAAGCGCGTGAACCAGCGCCAGTGCGCCAGCTTTTGTAAGAACCAACTGGCGAACCAGCCGACCACTAGCCCCACCACGATCCCTAAGAAGATGCCTTGGGGGCCTAAGTTGTTTTCAACGAATTGACTGCCACCTCGCTTGACTTGGTCGATCACCTCATAATTCACGTTCAGGGTCAAGAAGGCCAGCGCACTCAACAGGCCCACGGCAAGTTCGTTACGGCGATAGGTTTTAGCTAAGAAGTACCCCATGGCGAAGGTCATCATCACCGCAACCACGTTATTCACTACCAGCCCCATGACCTGAAAGGCCTGGCGCCACAGTGTCAGCCCCGGCAGCCACTGTCCGATATGATAGATATGAAAGAAAAAGCCATTGGGGGCCAAACAACTCTGGCCAATGGCACTAATCAGGGTCATGATTAAAATAAACGGGTAGACGACCGTCAGGGCCTGTTGAATCACCCGCATCGCCCGCCACTTGCCAACTCGCTGATTGAACCGCCATAATCTTTGCATCGTCGTTGCCCCTTCATCATTGGGGAAAACTTTCCCCGAAATCAGCGCACGCACCGCCTGAAACGCCCACGCACCTTACCCCGTTTTCAAGTCCCGTTTAGCTTGTGAAAAACCAACTCCACGGCTTCTCCACGCTTTTCGTTATTCCCATTATACGAACTTCTGGTTTTCACGGAAAGCAAACGCCTTATAAATTTTATTATAAAAGCTGCGCCGCTATGGGGCCTTTCAGGACCGCTGTACCGGCCTAATCTTTTTCGTTAAATTTCGATTTCATGGTTGTATGCGTTTTCAATCCGTGATAATATGTTGGTGTAAACAACCAACCAACTTTAATCGATTGCTTGGTGATTACATTTAATGTTGCTGTGACGGCGTCATTAAACTCAACTCAACTTAAAAACGATTAAATCTGAAAGAGGAAGTGGCTATTTTGAAGTTTACGAATGGTTATTGGCTGACTCGCGACGAATACGACGTTAACTCTCCAGCTGAAGCATTCTCTGCAAAACAAAACGGCAAAGAAATGACCGTCTTTGCGCCATACAAGCGTATTAAGACCCGGGGAGACGAATTAAACTTAGGGATGACGACCATTAAGTTGACCTCCCCCGTTGAAGATGTGATTGGCGTTAAGCTGACCCACTTCGACCAAGACACTCACGGTCCATCGTACAAGTTGAATAATCTTGACCCTGACGTCAACATCGACATCACCGACAAGCACGCTTCCTTAACCAGTGGCAAGTTATCCGTTAACTTCCCACTCCGCGACGAATTCGACATGTCCTTCACGGCAGACGGCCGCGAAGTGACCTCTTCTAAGTTCAAAGCCCAAGGCGAAATCTTAAACCACGACACCGGCGTTCACTACATGCGTGAACAATTATCCATCGGCGTTGACGAAAAGATCTATGGTTTAGGGGAACGCTTCGGTAACTTCGTCAAGAACGGCCAAGAAGTTCGGACCACCAACCAAGACGGTGGGACGGGTTCCGAACAATCTTACAAGAACATTCCGTTCTACATCAGTAACGAAGGTTACGGGGTCTTTGTCGACCAACCTGAAACGGTTGATTATGAAATCGCTTCCGAAAACGTTGACCGGGTTCAATTCAGTGTTGCGGGTCAATCCCTGCAGTACTACGTGATCTACGGCCCAACGCCTCAAGAAATTCTCCACAAGTACACCCAACTGACCGGTGGCATCCAATTACCACCAGCTTGGTCCTTCGGTCTGTGGTTATCCACTTCCTTCACGACCGACTACAGTGAAGAAACGGTCATGAAGTTCATCAACGGGATGCAAGAACGGCACATTCCGCTAGACGTCTTCCACTTTGACTGCTTCTGGCAAAAGGGCTTCGAATGGTCCAACATGCAATGGGACCGCGACGAATTCCCAGACCCAGTTGGCCTGATCAAGAAGATCCATGACAAGGGCATCAAGGTCTGTGTCTGGTTGAACCCTTACATCGCCCAACAAGGCCCAATATTCGAGGAAGGCAAGAAGAACGGCTACTTCATCAAGCGTGAAGATGGCAACATCTGGCAATGGGACCTCTGGCAAGCTGGTAACGCCTTCGTTGACTTTACCAACCCTGACGCCGTTAAGTGGTACCAGAGCAAGTTAAAGGCCTTACTCGACATGGGTGTCGATTGCTTCAAGACCGACTTCGGTGAACGGATCCCCGTTGACGACGCTGTCTTCTTCGACGGCTCTGATCCAAAACGTGAACATAACTACTACACGTTCCAATACAACCAAGCCGTCTTTGACATCTTAGCCCAAGAAAAGGGCAAGGATGAAGCGGTACTCTTCGCTCGTTCCGCAACGGTTGGTTCTCAGAAGTTCCCTGTTCACTGGGGTGGTGACTGCCTGTCTAACTTCAAGTCGATGTCCGACACCTTACATGGTGGTCTGTCCTTCTTGAGTTCCGGCTTTGGCTTCTGGAGCCACGACATTGGTGGGTTCGAAGATGGCCCAGGTACTCCTACGCCAGACCTGTACAAGCGTTGGACGCAATTCGGTCTGTTATCCTCCCACAGTCGTTACCACGGGAGCGATGTTTACCGGGTTCCATGGAACTTCGATGACGAAGCCGTCGAAAACACGCGGAAGTTCGTTAACTTGAAGCTATCCTTGATGCCATACCTCTACACCCAAGCGGCTCACGACGCTGCTTACGGGAACCCGCTGATGCGGCCAATGTGGTTCAACTTTAAGGACGACTACAACACCCACACCATCGCTAACCAATACATGTTCGGGAGTCAACTCTTAGTCGCCCCTGTCTTCAACGCTGAAGGCAACGTGCACTTCTACCTGCCAGCCGGCAAGTGGACCAGCATCATCGACGACAACGAATTCTACGACGTTCCTGAAGGTGGTAAGTGGTTGACCAAGGCTTACGACGAATTAAGTCTGCCAGTCTTGGCTCGTCAAAACACGATCCTGTTGCGGAATCCTAAGGCCGTTCACGCGGACTACGACTTCACGAAGGATCTGGACATCCACCTGTTCGACATGCAAGAAGGTTCCACGACGGTTGCCGTGGTTAACCAAAAGGGTGTCGATGCGGGCCACGTCACGGTTGACCGTTCCGGGAACACCTTGAAGGTCACGACGGACGGCTTAACCGGCAACGCCACGATCTACGTTCACGAAGACGGCCAAACGACTAAGGCTGCTCTGGACGGCACCACGACGACGATTACCCTGTAATCGTTCCCCATTTTCACCTGATACGCAAAACACCGTTGGTCATTTGATCAACGGTGTTTTTTTGACGAGTCAATTCGCGTAAACTAGAGGTTGAACCCTAGCCTGAAATGAGGTGACTTTTCTTGGATAACCAACTATATAAATGGCTGACGGTGGGCGCCCTCTTTTTCTTTGCCCTCTGCAGCTTGCTGGTCGCCCTAAACATCTGGGCGGCCCAAAGTAACCTGCTTTTAATACTGGCCGGTATCTTCCTGGTGGTGGCGCTGGTCTTCGTCACGCTCAACCAACGCTGGCGCCACAGCCACCCCAAACACTGACCCTACCAGGTCGTACTGGTACTCTGCAAGATCTCCGGATCGTGGTTACTCATCAGGTAGGCCCGCCCGTCTGCCGTGAAGTTTAAGGCTTCGAATTCTCGCTTAGAGGCGAACCCGGTCCACCGGACATCCGCTGGCGTCAGATGCCCGTTACCGGCCAGCCCCGCGACTGGCAGACTGGCAATCGAATCATCGGAAACCAGGTACAAGCGGTCGTTTTGCGGGTTATAAGCCATACTCTGAACCCGAGTGCCCGGCCCGTGCGTCAAGACCTGCCGGGTCAACCGGAAGTGAACCGCGTCCTGGCCGATGGTGCCTTGGTAGATGTAGACCCGCGATGCCGATGGGCGGGTCCAGAAGTAAGCGTGGCCCTGACGGTCAAAGGTCAACACGTGGCCCCCCGGAACCGCAAAGTGTCCCGCGCGCAACCGGAAGTGAATCTGCTTGACCGGCCGCAGGGTCTGGGGACTGATGCGCTGTAACACGCCCTCCTGGTTGATGGGAACCCGGGGCGCCGATTCCCGGTCACACCACATGTAGAACTGACCATCTTGCCAATTATAAGCCAGGGATTGGCCGTGCCCCGTGGTAAAGGCCGGTCCGATCTTAATGGCCGACCGAATCGCCTTTTCCCGCGCACTGCGCGCGGCCTTGGCGGTGTAGACCCGCTGGAGCTGACGCGGCGTGACGTTTAACTGGGCCAAGCGCTGGCGGTCGAACCGCACGATGCGTCCACGGTTCTGCCAAGTCGTGGGACAGTAGACGATGTAGAGGTATTGCCCGACCGTGACCATGCTTTGTGGGTCACCCCAAGCTTCGCCCCGAGGCCCCGGCAGCGGTAACTGGTAGAGCGTCTGAAAAGTAACGGCCTGTCCGCGATTCGAGGCAATCGTATTGATACCGTGCGGATTCTCCGCGGCCGCATACTGGGCCGGCACCGTCGTAAAGTGGACCTGGTCGTCGTTTAGGTCCCGGTTCTGCTTCAACGCCGTTGCGACCAACGCGCCGGATGCTTGGTGAACGACCGGCATCGCATAGCCTGGTAATGCCCCGATACCGGTGACCATCCCTACGGTCAGTGCCAGTTCCCCTAGCTCTCGCCATTGCTTATCTGTCATTGAAACTCCCCCCATCACATGATTCTATTCATCACTGTTTGTAGTATACCCACTCCCAACCACCCCTCCGACCCCAACGGCCCAATAAGGGTACTGACCTAACGTCACGGAAGAAAGTCAGCGCCTTACCGGGTGGCCAGGGATGAGGTCATCCGGTCCCGGTAGCCGATTGGCAGGGCCGTGACGCCAGTGGGCACGACTTTAAGCCGCGCAAAGCCCGCCCGTCTTAAAGCTCGGCCTTAGCCTAAGGCCAGCAGACCACTGGCCTAACGCTAATTTCACCGGCTGGGCCCTATCGGCTACCGGGACCTCACGTTGTTGCGTGACAAGTCGTCATGGCGTGCATGGCTAATTCATCCACTACCGTGAGCCGTGAGGGTGATCAGACAGGGCTCAGCCGTGAAATTTGACTTGGGTGACGTTTCTCAGTCGCCCTAGTCAAAGGCCCAGCTTCGAGACCGCTCTGTGGCTCGAAGTGGTGCCCACGGCGTTCCAGCCCTGTCTGGCCGCCCGGTAAGGCGCTGACATAGTAAACAGGAGCCTGGGACAAAATGCCCAGGCTCCTGTTATTCTTGACGATAACGATACGATGCTGAAACGTGCGACCAAAGGCGGTTAAGCGGAGCTGGCTGCCTTTGGTCGCACTCTGTGGTTTACCAGCTAGTGTGGGTGCTCTTTAAGATTTCGGGGTCGTGGTTGGTCATTAGCGTGGCGCGACCGCTGGTGATGAAGTTCAGCGCTTCGAACTCCCGGCGGGGACTGAAGCCCGTCCACCGTACGCTTTTAGCACTCAAGTGCCCGCGACCGCGTAAGCTGTGGATTGGTAAACTGGCGATGGAATCATCCGACACCAAGTATAACCGCCGATTATGCGGGTTATACGCGATGCTTTGGACCCGGGAACCCGGCGCGTGCCGTAAGACCTGATGGGTCAACCGAAATCGTACGTGATGCCGCCCAATCGTTCCTTGGTACAAGTTGACCCGCTTAGCTGACGGCCGGGTCCAAAAGTACGCCCGACCACTGCGGTCAAAGGTCAACACGTGGCCTCCCGGGACCGCCATCCGCCGGTTCCGTAACCGAAACCGAATCTGGTGGTTCGGCCGCAACGTATGGGTGCTGATCCGATTAATATAACCGTACTGGTTCGTGGGGACCCGGGGCTTGGACTCCCGGTCGCACCACATGTATAGGTGATGGTCGTGCCAATTGTACGCCAACGACTGACCGTGGCCCGTGATGAAGGTCGGGCCCACCTTAATCGCCGACCGAATCGCCCTTTCCCGCGCACTGTGCGCGGCCTTTTTGGTGTAAACCTTTTGCAACTGCCGGGCCGTCACGTGGTGGGCCTTCAGCCACTTCTGGTCGAACCGAACCACTCGGCCCCGGTTATGCCAATTAGTCGGACAGTAGACCACGTAGATGTACCGGCCGACCGTCGCCATACTCTGGGGATTGCCCCAAGCCTGGTGGTGATAACCCGGCGATGGGAGGAGGTAGGCGGTCTTAAAGGTCACCCGGACGCCCTGGGTGCCCCGGATCGTATTGCGTCCATGCAAGTGTCGCGCGTGCTTGTAGTGCCGGGGCTGGTGCCACATCTTGACGCGATAATCGTTCAAGAGTCGCGTCCGCCCTGATGCGAGGGCGCTGGCCCGCTGATGGACGATGGGCATCGCCTGTGCACCCAGGGTCAAGCTCAACCCCGCCCCTAACGCCAGCACAGCTCCCCAAATTTTTCGCCAATGCATTTAAAATGCACCTTCTTTACAATTAATCCAGCAATTCCAGTATACCGCGAAATACTTGTGCTCGTCAGTCCCATCCCCCGGTTAGTCGCTGACCACTAAAAAAGCGGGCACCATCGCTGGTGACCCGCCAGGTTTCACATATCCCGTTAGACTAGATAACTTCTCGCGTAAAGGGATCCTTGGAGATCCCCTTGTCTAAGATGTCCTTGCACCATTCCTTAGCGGAGAACAGGCTGTGGTCCCGGTAGTTCCCACAACTGTACTTGTCCGTGCCTTGAACGTCCTTCCATTCCGTATCGTAAGCGATCCGGTGTAAGGACGCCTTGAGGGCCTTGGCCACTTCTTCAGTGGATTGTTCGCCCCAAGTGATCAAGTGGAAGCCGGTCCGGCAACCGAATGGTGAGCAGTCAATCACACCACTCATCTCGTCCCGCAAGTAGCCGGCTAACAAGTGTTCAATCGTATGTAATCCGGCCGTTGGAATTGCGTTGGTGTTAGGTTGAACTAACCGCAAATCAAAGTTTGAGATCACATCACCCTTCTTACCCGTCTCCCGGGTAATCAACCGAACGTACGGTGCCTTAACGGCCGTATGGTCTAACGTAAAGCTTTCAACTTTTGCCATATTTTGCCAACTCCCTTTTCCATTTTTTAATCCTGTTCCCCTCTACTCTACACCAAACCCCGCCGCCCCGCTAATTATTTTCAGTTTTCTTAAGGCTTCTAAGAAAGGGCAAAGTTTAGCCTAATTACCGCGTATCACTGTCTCATTAGTTGCGAGAGTGGCTATACTGGGTCTGTATCACGAGAGGGGAGGAACCATCATGAACACTGCACCACAGGAACCGTTACCACCACGGGAACGCCACTTTAGCCATTCGGGGAAGCTTAAGCGCATCATTCTTACACTACTGGCGTGCCTTTTAATCGGTGGCGGCCTGTACGGCTGGTACGCCTTGCACCAAGCCAAAACCACGTTTTCTAAAACCTATCACGCCCTACCGACCAAGCCCAACGACCTCGCGCTAACCAGCGGCAAGCCCTTTGCCGTCCTGTTAATGGGGACGGACACCGGTGCGCTAGGTCGGCATAGCGTTGGCCGGACCGATACCATGATCATCGCGACCATCAATCCAAAACGCCAGACGGCTAAGTTGACCAGTATCCCCCGGGACACGCTGGTCGACGTCTACGGGAGCCAACAAGACGACGAAAAGATCAACGCGGCCCTGCCACTATACGGACCGGAAACGGCCATTAAGACCGTGGAACACCTGGTCAACATCCCCATCCACTACTATGTTCTAATCAACATGGGTGGCCTGGAAAAGATGATCAACGCCGTGGGTGGGGTCGACGTAGTCCCACCGTTGACGTTCCATTACGAACAAGCTAACGTCAAGAAGAACCAGAAGATCCACCTTAACGGGGCCAGCGCGCTGGCCTACTCGCGGATGCGCGACGACGACCCCTTGGGCGACTATGGCCGGCAAATTCGCCAACGCCAGATCATTAAGCAACTGGTCTTAAAGGAAGCGGGACTGTCCTCGGTGGCCCACTACCAACGGGTCTTAGGCTCTTTGAAAAATAACATGCAGACCAACCTTACGTTCCAAGACCTCCTATGGCTGCGTACTAAGTATGGCCATACCAGTCGTCACGTCCAATCCGCAACCCTGCAGGGAAAGCCGGCAGTCATCAACGGTATCGACTACCAGGTTGCCCCTCAAACCACGATTAACCAGGTCTCCAAAGACCTGCGGAAGGCCCTCGGGCTCCCCGTTAACGTCCAGTTTCAGACCGACGCGTTAGACCCCACTGGGGAATGACACCTAGGCTAATAAAAATGAGGTTTCCCGGAAATGGGAAACCTCATTTTAACCTCAGGTTACTTCTTCACTAATGAAGCGGCCTGGCGTTGCCGCCAGATGTGCCACCCGCTGACCAGGATACTGATGTCCCCGACTAAGGTGCCCAGCCCAATCAGCAAGTTACCCGTCGAGGTCACCATCAGACTGGACCAGGGATTGATCCGGGCAATCAGGGCCAGAACCGTCATGATCCAGAGGTCGGCCACCAGCGCCGGTAACCACGAATTCGGGTGGCGCCGCTGGTCCCAGAGAATCAGGGCCGTCAGAATAACCGCTACCGCCAGCAGGGCCAGACTCCCGCCTTTACGGGTCACGTAGACCAAGCCCACCGCCGGCAATGCTCGGCCCACTAGGTTCCAAATCACCAATAGCCCAACGGCAATCAGCCCCCAACTCACGAGTTGGCCTCGCGTGGCGAACCGGGGGGTCAACCAAAGGCCCAAGATCACGGCCACCACCAGTAAGACCAGCTGAACGCCGATCTTTAGCAGTTGGAGCGGCACGGCCGGTAAGATCACTGTGGGTAAAACTAGGCCCACGAAGAATAGCCCCAACGGGAAGAACAGGTCCGTACTCCACCACCAGGGGTGGCCTTTTTGGCGCTTCATTAGGCGCTGAGCCGCAGCCAACGGGTCCCCGTGCCAGTAGTCGCCCGCGGACTTATTCGCCCGCTGTGCGGCTAAGAATCCCGGTAAGAGGACGCCCAGGTATTCCTGGAACGTCTCCTCATCGGTGAACCGCGGGTCTTGACGCAAAGCGGCCACCAGTTGGTCCCAGTAGGCTTGATTTTCAGTTGTTAATTGTGCACGCAACGCCGCGTTGGCCGCGCTGTAGGTTGGGTGTTCTGCCACACTTATCATACCCCTTACTTTTCTGACTTTGCTTCCATGATAAGGAACTTTAGGTCAAATTACCATCAATTTTGCGTATGACCGGGGATGGACGAGTCATTCGCGTGCAAAAAAGAGGTCTGAGTTTTGGTCCCAGACCTTACTCTTACGTTTAGTTAAGGGCAAATGGTGGTAAATCACTCGCCTTACCGGTTGGCCCTGAAAAGGCTGGAACGTGGTGGGCACGACTTGAAGCCAAAGAGCGGTCTTCAAGCTCGGCCTTTGGGTAAGCCAGCTAAAAAGCGCTGACTAACCCAAACGACACCACTGAGCCTCTTCAGGCCCAACCTCACGGCTAAATTGAACATCTCCAAAACAAGTCTTCTGGTAATTGAACTTAGAAGTAGCCACGTGAGACTCTTAAACTCAAACAATAAGGTATAAACCTGATTGGACCTCGAGTCCGCGGTAGGCATCATCATCCCCGCGCCATGGCTACAAACAGGTGACGACCGTATTCATACCAACCACTACGGCCCGTTGGCAAATCATGTTTCGCCATGGTTACACAACTGTAAGCCGAGAGGACGGCCAGACCAGGCTCAGCCGTGAAATTTTCCTTGGTGAGTGTTCCTTAGCTCGCCTAGGAAAAGGCCCAGCTTCGAGACCGCTTTGTGGCTCGAAGTGGTGCCCACGGCGTTCCAGCCTGGTCTGGCTGTCCGGTAAGGCGAATGATCATTGTTTTATATGACAGACCTGAAGTCCAACAGTCTCTGTCCAATTTTCAGCGCCAAATAGGCCACGGTTATCCAAAAAAGCTCTGCAAAACCAAAATAGTTTTACAGAGCTCGTCTTAGGCTATTTCACGATCTGCTAACCAGCGTCCTAGCAGGAGACCCGCCAGCGCTGATGATGCTAATGGTTCTTAATCACCAATTCCAAAGCCGACTGTAATTCCGACTGCTGGTCTTTAGAAAGCTGCACGTCGTCCACACACTGCTGGACGTTGGCCGCGACTACGACCCCCATGATCCGCTCCACGCTGGAACGTACTGCAGAAAGCTGAGTCAGGATGTCCTGACACTCCCGGCCGTCTTCCACCATCTTCATGATGCCGTGCAACTGACCGTCCGTGCGCCGTAACCGATTTTTTAACTGGGTCTGCGTGGTGGTCATTCTGCTGTCGCCTCCGCCAACTTACTATCCAAGTACTTCTTCAACGCAGCCTTGGGGTGAAAACCCACGACCTTTTCCGTGGGCTTGCCGTTCTTAAAGATCACCAGCGATGGAATGCTCATGATTCCCAGTGACTGGGCCAATTCCTGGTTCTGGTCCACGTCTAGGGACGCAAACTTGACCTGGCCAGCATAGTCTTGGTCGAGGTCCTCGAGAACCGGCGTCTGCATCTTGCAAGGCCCACACCACGCTGCCCAAAAATCAACGACCGTCAAAGCCGCATCGTCACCTACGTGTTCAAAATCTTTCGTCATAATCGCTTGCATGCCGAAATCCCTCCTGTAAAAACTGAATGCGTTCATTATACCCCTTGGGGTATGTTTTGGCTACCCTGACAACTTGTTTTCAACTCAAAAACGCCGCTCAGCGGGTTCCTGAACGGCGTTTTCCTTCAATTTTTAGTTAATTTATTTCTGCTCACCAGGCGCCACGTACATCCCCGCCGTTAACCGCGGATGGTTGTTGTTGCGCTTGACTTCCTTTTCGACCGCCATCTGAGCGACTAAGTTCAAGTAGTTGAACGGGTCGTCGAAGTTCGGCTGGAACAGCATATCAACAAAGGCTAAATCATCGATGGTGTTCCGGTTTTGGATGGCAATGGATAAGGCGTTCGCCGACTGAGCCACTTCATGCTTACTGAAGAGTTGGGCCCCTAAGATCAGACGGGTCTTGGTATCGTAGACCAAGTTGATCGACAACTTATCCGTGGTCGGCATGTACTCCGGCCGCCAAGTGCCCTCGAAGGTGACCATATCGGCGTCTTCAAAGCCGGACTTCTTGGCGTGTTGTAGCGTCAGTCCCGTAGAGGCCAGGGTGTAGCCGAAGATGTTCATGGCTGAGGTCGCCTGGGTCCCCATGTACTGTTGGATGTTACCGAAGACGTTCATCCCCGCCAGCATTCCTTGCCGGACCGCGTTCGTCGCTAATGGCGTGTAGACTGGCTTGCCAGTTGGGTTGAAGTTGACCACGCACGCGTCACCACAGGCATAAATGTCTGGGTTAGATGATTGCACGTATTGATTAATGATGATGGCCCCGTGCTTATCCATTTCAACTTGGCCCCGGAGCAGTTCCGTGTTCGGTACGAAGCCGGTGCAGACGATGGCCAAGTCCGCCGTGAAGTCGCCGTCAGTGGTCTCGATGACCAACTCATCGTTATCGTTACCGGTAAAGGCGGTGACCCGACGATCCAGATAGACTTTAACGCCCTTGTCTTCGAGCGTATTCACGATGCGTTCGGAGAAGTTCTTATCGACATAATGGTTCAAGATGATGTCTCGTGACTGGAACAACTGCACATCGTGATCCGTCCGGGCATAGCTTTCCGCTAATTCCGTCCCCACGTAGCCGGCCCCGATGATGGCGATCCGCTTATTGGTCTTCGCCGTTTCGTAGATGGCCTTAGCTTGGTCGTAGTTCTTGCATAGCAGGACCTTGTCTTCATCGATACCGAAGATCGGTGGGACAGTCACGGTCGACCCCGTCGCCATAATCAACTTATCATAGGTGTCATTAATCAGATCCCCAGTATCCATATTAACGGCTTCCAGTGTCTTCGCCTCAGCATCAATCTTCAACACGTTGCAGCGCGTCTTGATCGTGGCCCCCAAACTGGTCAATTGCTCTGGTGAAGAGTAAAACATGTCTTCTAGGTGTTTAACTTGTCCGTCCAGGTACAAGGAAATCCCACAAGATAAGAAAGAAACGTTCGTGTGCCGCTCATAAATGGTAACCTCAGTTTCTGGGTGATCACGCAAAATTTGTAACGCCGCATTCGTACCAGCGTGTGTACTACCAACAATGATGACTTTCATGTTTACCCTCCTACATCGAAAAACGATTCTAGGCTTAGTCTACTTGAAAGTTAGCGAAAGATAAACGACTTACTATCGGAAAAGTGCCGATTCAGGGTCATTTTCTCACACTTTCGTTAAAATGACGGGAACATGTGCAAGTTGCACACTTACAATTAAATTCAAGACCGTCACAGCCGTTTCCTATTAGGACGCGGTTTTTAGGCGGTTTATCGTCAAATTAATTTATAACTTAATCCATCATAAGTTTCTGTCGTTAACGCAGTCCGCGGTCTTAGTTTATCACGAATCCTTGTCAATAACCGGTTTTACTGACTAATTATTGTGGCCTTTAACCACTTTGCCTCAGCCGTCACAATTTGCTTGCGAGTGTCCCCCAATCCCGCTATGATACTGATAGTTGGTTCGTGTTATGCGCCAATGTTAAGCACTGTGATTAATCTAGGAATCAGCGTCAAAAGATGCACTCCCCCCAAAACAAGTGTTTCAATAATGATTCCTAATTCTGTAGAAAAGCCCCGAACGATCCGCATGTCGTTCAGGGCTTTTTGTTAACTCATTTTAACTGAAGCTAGGTTAATCGTCGGCGCCGGTTCCTGGAAGAGAAAGTCGAAGACCAGCGCTTGGACCTGCGGGTTGTCGTGCAGGCGGCTGTGTTCCGCTCCGGCTCCCCGGAAACCGACCTCCCGAAAACTCGCGGGGATCGTTCCTAGTAAGTAACGCAAAGAACGCGCGGAAGCCGTCGAGATGTAGCGGTCTGAATGCGACCCGTCTTCGAGATCGCCGTAAATGTTCAAGACCGCCGCGTCGTTCGGGAAAGCCTCCCGGCGTTGGTAGAGGTCCGCGTAACTGGGAAGCCAGAAGCTTTGGGGATACACGATCTTCGGCCGACCGGTCTCCGTTAGGAAATTGGTGTTATGGCTCTCGTTCATCCCAATCACCCCGTTAAAGGGACCGGCAATGGTCACCAGCTTTTTCAAACGGGGTAACCAGGAGTCTTGGCCAAAGGCTTCCGCGTAGGCCACTAAGGCCACGCTTCCCGCCGAGTGGCCCACCGCATTGTAGGCTTGAACCCCGTGCTGGCCGCGTAAGTAGATCATGACTTCGTGGAGCCACCGTACCTGAAACGCTAACCGGGCTTGGTTATTGCCAAACGTCACCTGAATCAACGGGTGTTCGGCTTGGTCATCCCACTTGCCGCTGATTTTCAGCTTGCCCGCGTGGGTCACATGAATGGTCAACGGCCGACAATGGCCCACGTGGACGGCAGCTTTCAGCATGGCCGCCATGGTCTTAGAACTGCCACGTAGTCCGTGGACAAAGAGCGTAGGAATCTGCGGGGTCACCCGTGGCCGTTGACGTTGCCACTTAGCCAGCTTACGGCGGGTCCGTAGCCGACCAACCACACTGGTCGCTCCCGAAATCATTGCTAATTCTACTAAACTTAAGTCCATGAACTTCCGATCCTCCTGAAGCCGTTTTATCCTCGGAGCGTCGCAGAAATCCCTTCTGTGACCCCCCGCATTTAGGTCGTGAGCCACCGACTTTTCACAAAGTCAGTGGGGCCAAATCCGCGATGATTGCCACAATTTGTGAGTCATCCCGGCCTAATGGCTAGTCCATTCAAGGATAAACGTTTCAGCAACCAGCTGTCAAATGGTTTTGGTTTATTATTAATATATTTATTAAACCAATTGATTGCGCCGCAACCCCACCTGGGTTAAACTACAGTCAGGTCAACAAGGAGCGCTTGTTGACCCGAAACAAATTCTTATGATTCTTCACGCGAGCAGAACTTAGCACTCCCCCAAAGTCTTAAACTTCTGCTCGTACCCCCCTCAAGCCATGATAGCCTCGTTGCCATCGTGGCCTTTTGGTGTGGTCTGAAAGTTATGGGGGTCCGCCTGCAATTTCACAAGCCTAATCGCGCACCTGAATCCCCACGCCCACTAATCCGGGACCCGTGTGGACCCCCAAGGCCGGTGAGATGTCGCCACTGCCCCAGTCACTGACCTGCGGGTAAGCCGCCTGTAACTGGGCCAAGATGGTCTCGCGTAACTCGGGGTTGGCCCCGTCGACTACGGAGACGCTGACCTGCTGGTGGTCACCAATCGTTTCCCCCACCAGGCTGATCAGCTTGGCCAAGGCCCGTTTCTCACCCCGCGCCTTAGCGACTGGCGCAAAGACGCCATCGGGATCACACGAGATGATCGGCTTAACGTTCAGTAGCGTTCCCGCCATCCCCGCGACCCGGCCGACTCGACCGCCCGCCACCAGGTATTTCAGGTTAGGAATATAGAAGAAGACTTTGGTCTGGCGCACGACCCGCTCGACTTCCGCAACCAGGTCATCGAACGCTAATCCTTGGTCCCGCAACTGGGCCGCGTAGATGGCCGAAAAGCCGCTCCCAATCCCGATATTCTTAGTATTCACCATATGAACTTTTAAGGGTGAGTCTTCACTTAATAACTTAACTTCTTGAAAGGTTCCCGAGAGTTTATCCGAGATGCAGACCCCCAACACGTGGGTGTAGCCGGACTCCTGGATGCGCTCGAAGGCCTCGAGCACCGTTTTCCCGGTTGGACTGGCCGTAGTGGCCTGTTCGGTCGCCTGCCGCCGGTAGAATTCCGCCGGTGTAATGGTCACGCGGTCTTCATAGACCCGGTCACGAAAGATCACGTTGACGGGTAAGAGTGCCATGTCAGCCGCTTGGAGGACAGAAGCTGGGACGTCCGAACAAGAATCGACTAAAATCGCAATTTTTTCAGTTTGCATATTGGTTCCTCATTTCTAGGAGTTTCCACTTCTCGCTGGTACTTGCCATTATACCGCAATCATCTAGTTTTTGATACTAGTTGATTGAATCACTATGCTCGCCTTTACTAATGATAGTGAAAACAATTGAGCGGCAAAATTTTTTCTTGGACCGTCCAGCCCTTGCGTGAAATCGTCACCAATGGGTTGCCCAGTGGCCACCATCCAGATAGTCCCCTGGGATTCGGGGATTCGCTAATCCCGTAAACGGTTGACTTTGTAGGGATTTAGCCTATACTTACGGTTGAAATATTATGCCATCAGGCACAGTTAAGGGGCACCATTATCGCGTTGCCCCCGACTGGTGCGCGGTGGGATAGGATTTGGAAAGGCAGAAGTCATGCGACTACCTGAATTTCTAGACAGATAGAAAAGAGGGGTTTTATATGAAGAAACATGAAACCGATGCAACGACCAAGCACCACATGCTCAAATCGACAGACGCGGGCCAGAAGAGTCTAGACGAGGTCAACGGCAGTGTCGATGTCCCCCAAAACGCGGGATTCTGGCGCACCCTCGCCGCTTACACCGGCCCTGGCGCCCTGATTGCCGTCGGGTATATGGACCCCGGGAACTGGATTACCTCCATTGCCGGTGGGGCCCAATACAAGTACACGTTACTGACGGTGGTCCTGATGTCTAGTTTGATTGCGATGCTCCTCCAAGCCATGTCCGCCCGACTAGGAATCGTGACGGGCAAGGACTTGGCCCAGTTAACTCGAGAGCGAACGGGTAAATTCACCGGGTTCGTCCTCTGGATCATCACCGAACTAGCCATCGTGGCCACCGACGTCGCCGAAATCATCGGTTCCGGGATCGCGTTAAAGCTCTTATTCGGATTCCCCCTACTGGTCGGGATCTTAATCACCGCTGCCGATGTGCTGTTACTGCTGGTACTGATGAAATTAGGCTTCCGGAAGATCGAAGCCATCGTGGCCACGTTAGTCGCCGTGATCCTCTTCGTCTTCCTCTACGAAGTGATTCTCTCCCAGCCTCAGATGAGCGAAGTGGTCAAGGGTTACTTACCATCTAGCCTCGTGGTCACGAACCAAGGGATGCTGTACCTGTCCTTAGGAATCGTGGGGGCGACCGTGATGCCCCATGACCTGTACCTGGGGTCTTCCATCTCCCAGACGCGGAACTTCGACCGGAAGAACCGGAAGAGTGTGGCGCAAGCCATCAAGTTCACCACGATTGATTCCAACATTCAGCTGACCATCGCCTTTATCGTCAACAGTCTCCTCTTGATCTTAGGGGCTGCCCTCTTCTTCGGTACAGACAGTGACTTAGGCCGGTTCGTCGATCTGTACAACGCCTTAAGCAACAGCCAGATTGTCGGCGCCATCGCCAGTCCCATCTTGAGTATGTTGTTCGCGTTAGCCCTGTTGGCTTCCGGACAAAGCTCGACCATTACGGGGACCTTGGCTGGTCAGATCATCATGGAAGGGTTCATTAACCTGAAGATGCCTCTGTGGGCACAACGGTTACTGACCCGGTTGATCTCCGTAACGCCAGTGGTCATCTTCGCGTTGTACTACCACGACAACGAAGCTAAGATTGAATCGCTCCTGACGTTCTCGCAAGTCTTCTTGAGTGTCGCGTTACCGTTCGCGATGATTCCCCTAGTCATCTTCACCAGTAATTCTAAGCTGATGGGTGAGTTCGTGAACAAGACTTGGATCAAGGTCCTGTCTTGGATCATTGCGGTGATTTTGATTATCTTGAACGTTTATCTGATTCTAAACACGTTAGGCTTGGCCTAACCGCTAAATTTAAAAGCCCCCGCCGAAAATCCGGTGGGGGCTTTTGCTAATCTCAATGAAACTCAGTGACTGCAAACTCGTCGTGATGTAATTTAGTGGGAGCCGAAAGGTTAGGCAATTGATGGCGAACATCGTTTATGGGTTGGTTAGACCCCGTTCGCGCGTACAACGATCTTATCGTTGCAGGACTGAGCATGTGAATACGAGGGCCATCTTACCATGTGGCGCAATCGGTTGCAACCACACTATTAACGAATTGCTGAGTTTAATAGAATTTATAATTAGTTTTATTGCACAACTAAGCGGAACCAGCGACTACGCTGGACGGACTACGGGAAAATTAGGCGCGTTGCCCACCATCGACCGTGAACTCAGCACCGTTGGCAAAGCTGGATTCATCGCTGCCTAAGTAGACGCAGACTTCGCCGATGTCCTTAGGTTGGCCCATGTGGCCTACGGGGATGGTCTTGATCAGTTGTTCCTTAGCAGCGGCTGGCACGATTGACGTGTCGATCCAGCCGGGGTGGACGGAGTTGACCCGAATATTAATCTTCCGTTGAGCCAGGTTTAGGGCCGTGGCGTGCGTCAACAGGCGCGTGCCCCCCTTGCTGGCGGAGTAAGCGGGCGCCGTGGGTAAGCCCACTAACCCGGCTACTGAGGAGACGTTGATGATTGACCCCTGCGCATCGTTGGTCTGTTTCATGGCGTTGATGGCTGCCTTCTCACCTAAGAAGTTGGCCGTCAGGTTCACGTCGATGACCTTTTGCCAGTCGGCTAAGGAGACGTCTTCAATCACGGGCATCATGGGGCCGATGCCGGCGTTGTTGACTAAGATGTCCAGCTTACCGAACTTCGCAATCGTCGCGTCGATGACTTTCTGCCAATCGGCCTCTTGCGAGACATCTTGTTGGACGAACAGACTCACGTCGTCCCCAAACTTGGCAACCGCGGCCTTCCCGCCGTCCACGTTATGGTTGGCCGTCAAGACCACCTTGGCCCCTTCGCGCACATAGCACTCCGCGATACCTAAACCAATCCCGGCGACGCCTCCCGTAATAATCGCAACTTTTCCTGCTAAACGATCTGACATACGATTCACCCTTTCTCAATGATTACTTGTTCAGGTTATCACATTAAATCCATTTTGAATATTATTTTATCGAAAAAATAGAGACTGTCTGGAAATTAATTGGTCGATTAATCCTGATTCAAAACCGAAAGAGCCTCCGGAACGGCCAACTATCAGGTTAGTACGTCTGTGAGCCGTCCGGTAAGATGAATGACCATCACCAGTCAGTTTAAGACGGACCCTAGTCATCCCGTTTTTCAGATACCAAAAAGGCCCGGAGATAACCGAAAATCTCCGAGCCGACCCCAATCGTCCGTCTCACCGCACCATCGGGGGAATCACACTAATTGAAATGCGCTGCTGTGACCAATCCACCTGCTAGGTTGTCAGCCGGGGCATCACGCTTAACCACTAACTCCTGATTGACGAAGCTCATGATCCCGTTTTGACCCAGTTCACGGCCATAACCGGACTGCTTCACACCGCCAAATTCTAGTTCTGGCAAGGAGCTGAAGAAGGTGTTGACGTAAACCTGCCCCGTCTCCATCCGCGACGCTAATTCCGCACCGTACTCGGCACTCCCGGCGAAGACGATACCACCTAATCCTAAGTCGGTATCATTCGCCAACGCAATGGCTTCATCGTCGTCCTTGACCTTGTAGACCTGGGCGACCGGACCAAACATTTCTTGCCCGTAAGCCGGGTTGTCCTTCGCAATGTCGGTCAAGATGGTTGGCAGGAAGAACTGGCCGTCACTATCGACCGGGTCGTGGACAAAGGCCAAAGTGGCCCCGTTCTGCACGGCCTCATCTACTTGTTCTTGGAGCTTTTCCTTCGCCTTCTTCGAGTTCATAGGGGCCAACGTGGTGTTGGGGTCCATCGGATCACCTAACTTAGCGGCCGCGAAGGACTTCTTCAGGTTGGCTAAGAACTCATCGTAGTGGTTCTCCGTAACGATAAACCGCTTGGATGACGTGCAGACCTGACCCACGTTATAGAGCCGCGCCCGGGGTGCAATCTCATTGACTTGGGCCATGTCAGCGTCATGTGCCACGATAAAGGCATCGACACCACCTAGTTCCATGGTACTCTTCTTGAGGTACTTACCAGCGGCCGCAGCGACTGCCGTTCCCCCACGTTTAGAACCGGTCAGGGCGACTCCCTGAACCCGGGGGTCGGCGATAACTTGTTCAACTTGGTCGTAAGATAAGAAGAGGTTCGTCAGTGAGCCGGCTGGAGCACCAGCACGCTTGACGGCATCTTCAAAGGCCAACGCGGACGCTGGCGTATTGGCCGCGTGCTTGTAAACGATGGGGTCCCCTGCCGCGAAGTTGGGTGCGAAGATCCGCATCATCTGGTAGTACGGGAAGTTCCAAGGTTCTACCGCCATCAAAACCCCCAGGGGATGATTCTCCAACTGGGCATCACCGGCAATGGAATCGATCTTGCGTGGTGCCAAGAACTCCTCAGCGTTGTCCGCGTAGTAATCGGCGATCATCGCACACAGTTGAACTTCTCCTTGCGCTTCACTGTACAGTTTTCCCATGTCGACCGTTAGGACCTTAGCTAACGAATCCGTTTCGTCCCGAAAGATTTGAGCCAGTTTCCGGAGTACCGGAATCCGGGTGGCTATTGGATCATTACGCCACTGTTTATAAAGTTTTTGCGCTTGGGCTAAGCTGCTTTCGATGTATTCCGGTGTTGCTTCATCATAGGTCTTCACGACCTCATTGGTATATGGATTAATGGTTTGATAGGCCATAACACAAATCCTCCTCATGCACTTTTAAATTTCACAATGTATCCCTTTACATTTTTAAATCATACACTTTAAAACCCCATAATACCAGCAGTTTTCTTGTGACCAACTTCTCAAACAGGATTAGTGAAATCTCCAAAATGAAAGCGATTTTACATATTATCTCCGCGAAAGGCAATGATATCAAGGATAGATTGGTATAGGTCAAATTACGTGCAACCGGTTGCGATTACGCGTTCCCTGCTTAAAATTTTTCTGACAGGACGCAAAAAGACACCTGCTCAACAACAGGTGTCTTCCTCAAACTCTAACTTAACTTCCAACGATCCAAAATCCCATTAAACAACCGGTTAGCCGTCGTAATCTGGTCCAAGACCGTCCGGGGCGTGGCTTTAAAGCCATCATTAGCCCATTTATTAATGATGCCCATGGCCCCGGCAGCGACAAATTCCGCTGACGTATCAATCACATCTTCCTTTAAGTATCGATACTCGGGCATGGCATGTAAAAGAATGGATAAGCGCGCCGCCACAAACTCGTTGGTCGATTGTCGCCAAACGCCATCATCATAAGGATAAGCGTTTAAAAAGATTTTCGAATGATCCGCAATCCGTTCTAATAACTGGATGGTTTCCGGACGCCAATTCTCTAGGGTAATCGTCACCGGTTTCTCCCGTCGCGGTGCCTCTACGATGAACTTCTGATAAACAAACGCTAAAAGCTCATACTTATCCGCAAAATAGTAATAGAACGTCTTCCGGTGGACTTCTGCTTCATCCGCAATCTCGCGAACCGTGACCTTATCAAACGTATTGTGGTCCAACAACGATGCCAAGGATTCCGCAATTCGTTCCTTAGTCTCTGATGCTGCCATCGTGCTACCTCCAATCATCCACACCCATTTAGGGCAATGTGACGTCCCGTCCTTACAGTTTACGGCTTAAACGACTCACATTGACTAATCTAAACCCTCGTGCTTATTAGTTTTTTAAATGATTCCTAGGTCGAATCATCCACCAAAATTCAAGTGGTGATGTCTGTAAATAGCGTCCACTACCGCCATTAAACAGGCCTAATTATAGCATACCTATCATTTAATTGTACGCCACTTTTGGGCACAATTCCCCATTGAGTCCGGATTTTTCGGAAGAAATTTATCCAAACTTCCCGAGTCGTGCGGGTCTATTCACCCATTTGCTCGAAATTTATCAAATAGTCGCTCCTCAACGACCACTAATCAAGCTTGAGATAAATTTTCCTCGTTTTTTCCATTCTAGCATGACAAAAGCGGGTAGGCTACTAAGCCCACCCACTTTTATGAAATTTTTTTAATGATACAGATCGAACCGCCCCTTGGCAAAGACAGTGCTCAAGTGGGCGCTTTCAAACAGCGACCGGTCCGTAATGATCTTCTTCAGGGCTGAAGCCACGTACCCCTTCACTTTCCGGTTACCGCTCCCAATCTCACCGATTCCGTCGCGGTCACTCAGTGAGGCTACGGTCCCGCTAGACTTGTAGACGAACTTCTGCGTGGCCCGGCCACGGAGTTGTAACCCAATGTTCTTCGCTGCTTGAGTCCCCGCTGCCAACGCAATCTGCGCCGTCGTTGGATACGGCCGGTTGCTCTCTGGATCCATCACCGCGGACACATCCCCGATAATGTAGACCTCGGGGTGGTCCTTCAAAGTCAGGTCATCGTTGACCACGACCCGGTTCCGCCGTTGTTCGAAGCCGGAGTCCGCAATCACGTGCGACCCGCTGACCCCCACGGTCCAGACAATGGTGTTGGCCTTCACTTCGTGTTCCTGGTCGTTACCGTCCGTGTACATCACGGAATTCGGCGTGATCTCCGTGATACTGGATCCCAGCTTCATCTCAACGTTATGCTTTGCTAAGAACTGCATCGCGTAGTCGCCTAAGGACTTGTCAAACATGGGGAGAATACTGGTCATCCGTTCCAAGCAGACCAGCTTAATCGCTGGCGTATTGTACTTGGTCTGTAACTTCGGCAGGGATTGGGTCAACTCACCCAGCAATTCGATTCCGGTGAACCCAGCCCCGCAGACCGCGATGGTCAAGTCGTTGGGGTCCTGCGTCTGGCTGTAGCCCTTGATGGTCTTTTCAATATGTTGGTATACAGCTTCGGAGGTCGCCAGGTCATCCATCGGCAGGGCGTTCTCCTCAGCTCCCTTCAGTCCAAACGTCTCCGACTGAAAGCCTAACGCCAGAACCAAGTAGTCGTAGGTGATGGGTTCATGGTCCGCCAGGGTGACCTGCTTCTGATCAACGTCCACATTCGTGACGGTATCACGAATGAAGTTGACCCGGCTGCCAATAATGTCGTTGATTTCATAGGTGATTTTTTCTGGTGCGATGGTCCCCGCTGCCACTTCGTGGAGGTTGGTCTTTTCGGTATGGGTCCCCGACTTATCCACTAAGATAATCTCATGCTCACTGGGAACTTCCCGTTGCAAAAACTTTACGGCCCGCATCCCCGCATAACCGCCGCCTAATACTAAAATCGTTGCCATAATCACGACTCCCTTTACTATTAAAGTTCTCCCCATTAATAGTTTATCCATTTGCCACTGTGATTAAACCGGTTACAATCCGGCGTATGTTCACCGTCCCCCCAATCGGAACGCTGGATAGCACTATTACCTGAGGTCGTTAACCTTATTATACGGCTTATCACTTGAAAAACCATTCAAAAGGGTTCGCAATCTCCTTCACAAAGAATCTTCCTGATTTCCCGTCGCCCCGAAGTCGTTTCAGCTGACAACTAATGGAAAATCATTTAAGGTAAGCATTAGTTAAGTCAACAATTCAAGGAGGTACTTTTTCATGACAACACTGGTTATTGGTGCCCATGGTCAAGTGGGCCAGCACATTGTCCACGACCTCGCAGCCAACGGAGAAACGGTCTTTGGTGGGATTCGGAACGCCGAACAAGCCGCTAGTATCGATAAACAGGGCGGCCAAGCCCGGATGTTCGACCTGATGGGCACGGCCGATGCCATGGTCCCCGCCATGCAGGGCATTGACACGGTGGTCTTTTCCGCCGGTTCCGGTGGCAGCACCGGCGACGATATGACCCTCAACATCGACTTAGATGGTGCCGTCAAGTCTATGATTGCGACCGAAAAAGCCGGTATCAAACGCTTCATCATGGTCAGCGCCATGGGGACCGGCAACCGCGAATCCTGGGCAAAATCCAGCATTCGCCCCTACTACGTGGCCAAGTACTACGCCGACCAATGGCTCCAACACCGGACGGACCTGGCCTACACCATCGTTCGGCCCGGTATTCTGACTAACGACGCCCCGACGGGTAAGCTGGCATTGAACCCAACTAAGAGCGACAACCGGTCCATCACCCGTGCCGACGTGGCCGCAACCGTGGCTGCGGTCGTGGCTCAGCCCTTGCCGCACCAGATCATCACCCTGGTCAACGGTGACACCCCTATCGACCAAGCCCTAAGTCAGGTCGCCACTTTACAGTAATCCCTGAAGCATCACCCACAAAACCCCGCCGACGGTGTGACCGTTGACGGGGTTTTATTGACCCAGGGGGTGGGCTTCTATTCTGCTAATCATGGTTTGCCGGCCGCTGCAACGGCCAGCCGAGACGTTTGGAGGAACGTCGCTATTTCGAGAATTGTTGTCGGTGTTGTTGGTCCAAGTTCAGGGCACTGGCATCGACCGTGGTCTGAACCTGCTGGGCGATCTGCTTGGTGCTGGTGCGCCGCAAGTGGATCCGGTTGAATTCGACCTGGGCAACGGGCCGTTGATCCAACGTGACCGTGGCTTGGACGGGTTCGATGTGCGCCGTAGTCTTAGTAGCCGCCGAAGCCCCGGCGGAAGTCGCCATCACCGTTGAAACCGTCATGAGACCTAAAACAAGTGTTTTAACACGTTTACTGAATTTTGTCATTTTTAACCACTCCTCAATGGATAACGTTTAGCTGTTCGCTTTCGATGTATTAGTTATACCATGTGCGTGTCGCCGAAATCTTGAGGGGTTCTTAAGCTTAAAATATGAATTTCTTACTTTTCGTTTAGCTGAATATGCTACCATACCAGTAATTAATCAGATTCCTCATTATTAGGGGACCTGCGTCTCCCGAATCGTTTCCATTCTCTGATGCCCAATAAAGGAGTTTCCAATCATGCAAAATACCATTCTTTTAGTTGAAGATGAAGAAGGCCTCGCAAGCTACGTGGCCAAAGAATTGACCTTTGAAGACTTTACCGTGATCACCGCCGACGACGGCGAGAAAGCCTGGAACCTGTACCAAGAACACCGCGACGAGCTACTCTTGATCCTCCTGGACTGGATGTTGCCCAAAGTCGACGGAATGGCAGTCCTCCGCCGAATTCGCAAGCACGACGACCTGCCCGTGATCATGATGACCGCCCGTGACTACCTGGGCGACAAAGTCACCGGCCTCGACAACGGGGCTGACGACTACATCACTAAGCCCTTCGAGATCGAAGAACTCCTAGCCCGCATCCGGGTGATTCAACGCCGAGCGGCCCACCAAAGCGGCCTGGATCAGACCTACCACGTGGGCGACCTGTCCCTGGTCACCAAGACCCGTCAGGTCACCCGCGGCACCACCCACATCCAACTGACCCAGCGAGAATACGACCTGCTCCTATTCTTGATGCGCCATCCCGGTCAGGTCTTCACCCGTGACGAGTTACTCGACAACGTCTGGGGCGTCGACTTTCTGGGCCAGCAGAACGTGGTCGACGTCTACATCGGTTACCTGCGTAATAAAGTCGACTTAGCCGACCTGCCGCAACTCTTTCACACGGTTCGCGGCGTCGGGTACAGTCTGAAAGTTGGTGATGAACCATGAAAGCTTCCACAACACCCCGTTCTTACGCCGATATCATTCGCCGCTCCTTCACCAGCCTGCTCCTGATGATTGGCCTGATCATCATTTTGACCGTCTCAATCACGCTGACCATCGACCAACTGGTCCGTGCCCAAGACCAGGCCGCGCGTCTCAGCGCCACTTTACAGACCACCCAAGTCAGTAATTTTCAGGACTGGCTGACCGTCAACCGGGGGAGCGGGTTGAACTCCCACAACACCTTTATCCTGATCAAGAATAGCGACGGCACCACCACGTCCTTCCTCCCGGGGGCCCGCAAGATCGATGCTGACAACGCCTGGTCGGTCCCCCTGACCCACCTGATCTATATGAAGGGCCAGGGTCTGTTCTTCTCCGAAACGCTTAAGGTGGGCGGCCAGACCTACCTACTCTATATCGGGATGCACGTCTTGCTGGGCAACCTGCACGTCCTAATCGCTATGCTGATCATCGCCATCGGGCTCAGTCTGCTGTTGGGGCTGTTCTTCGTCCGGCGACTGGCGAACCGTATCAGCCGCCCCACCATCGAGCTGGCCCAGGCTGCCCAAGCAGCCGCAGCCACACCGTCCGTGACCCAACCCAAGCTGCCCCAGCCCCTAGAACCCGTCGAAATCAATCAACTGGCACAGGACTTCAACCAGTTGCTCGCGGCACAGAATAATCGCCTGCAACGCGAGCGGCAGTTCATCTCGGACGCTTCCCATGAGCTCCGGACGCCCATCGCCACGATTCGGGGCAATCTCAAATTAATTGAACGCCGGGGCGAGCAACACCCCGAAGTCATCCCCGAATCACTAGGATTCATCGACCAGGAGTCCCTGCGGATGCAACACCTGATTGAGAACCTCCTCCACCTGTCGCGAGCGGACCGAGCAGCGGTCACCCTGCAGCCCTTAGACTTGGCGACCCTGGCCCGCAACGTCGTGGCCCATTACCAGCCCCTGGTCCAACAACCCCTTAGCCTCGAGGCGCCCGCCACGCCGATCATGGTCAACGGGGACACCGACATGCTCCACCAGATTCTGACCGCCCTATTGGACAACGCCCACAAGTACTCGCCGGCCACCAGTCCCATTAGTGTCCGCGTAGCGCAGGACGACCAAGCCGTCACGTTAAGCGTGGCCGACCAGGGCTCCGGAATTCCCGCGGAGGACCGCACCCACATCTTCGAACGCTTCTACCGGGTCGATGCCTCGCGCTCCCAGAAGGTCGAAGGGAGTGGGCTAGGATTAGCCATCGTCTCCCAACTGGTCCAGTTGAATCAGGGCCAGATTACCGTTCAAGACAACCAGCCCCAGGGGTCGATTTTTACCGTCAGGTTGACCCCCGCGCCCGATCCTAAGAAAATCTCAGAGGATCCTTAACCAACTGCCAAGACGATTGCAACCTTTCTTGGGTATACTGATCCCATAATCTTTTGAAAGGAAGCGTTCGCGATGCTGATTGATCAAAACCCCAATATCCATACCATTACGCCCGCCCAAATCACTAAGGTCTTCTACCCCTACGTGATTGCGAAAACGGAGGCCGGGAAGTACGTCAACCTAAACCTAAGCGACCAAGAACGCCAAGACCCCCTGTTCTGGGAAGCCATCACTAACATTGCTAAGGCCCAGTTATGGGTCCCCATCGGCGAACGGTTCCACCAGCTTCTGTCCTACGACTGGATGTTGGTGACCAGTTAGCCGCCAGCCTTAAAAACACAAACACACTAAGATTAGCTCTGTAAAACAATTTTACAGAGCTTTTTCGAATTATCATGGCATATTGGATACTAAAAATCGAACAGGGACTGTTGGGCTTCAAGTCTGCCATATAAACCAATTACTGTTGTGACGGTCATTCGCCTTACCGGACGGCCAGACAAGGCTGGAACGCCGTGGGCACCACTTCGAGCCACAGAACGGTCTCGAAGCTGGGCCTTTTCCTAGGCGAGCTGAAAAACGCTCACCAAGGAAAATTTCACGGCTGAGCCTTGTCTGGCCGTCCTCTCGGCTTACAGTTCTGCAACCATGGCGAAACATGAGTTGCCAACGGGCCGTAGTGGTTGGCATGAATAAGACTGCCATCCGTTTGTAGCCATGACGCAAGTATGCTGATGCCTACTACCACGGACTCGAGGTCTGGTAAGATTTACGCCTTAGCGTTCTAGTTTAAGAGTCCCACTCGGTGATATTTCCAATTTCGGACGTCAGGAAACACTGTTTTTGATACGCTCAATTTAGCCGTGAGGTTGGCCCTGAAGAGGCTCAGTGGTGTCGTTGGGGTTAGTCAGCGTTTTGAGCTGGCTTACCCCAACGGCCAAACTTGAAGACCGCTCTTTGGCTTCAAGTTGTGCCCACCGCGTTCCAGCCTCTTCAGGGCCAACCGGTAAGGCGGGGGATTGTCACAATCTGCTCTTTGACTAAACGTAGGAAAAAGCCTGTACGGTCGCCATTCAGCAGCCGCACAGGCTCTTTTGATCTCAAATTAGGAATTCTTCACCAAACGACCTTCAGCAATCAATGCCCGGCGTGTATCGCCCGGGTCAAGCTGGGTCGGCCGCGCTAAGCAACCGTCGATGGTGCCACCTAAGGCCGCTAACGCAAAGGCCAACAGGTCCCAGACCAGACTGCTCCAAGCGGTGCTGACCCCACCCGCGGCTAACGTCAAAACGGCAAACGCACAAATGCTGGCGACAATGGCAATTCCCTCGCGATCGACCCGGTTAAAGTAAGGGTAATTGTGAGTGAACAACCCGTCCACGACCATCAACGCGCCAATCGTTCCTAACGCCATCCCTTGGCCTAGATCCAAAAAGACCGATGTGCTCAATAAAATCATGTACGTTAAGAGAAACCAGAAAGAATGAAAAGCGTAACGCCAATCGAATACCATTGTCCTCACCTCGTTTAAATTAGTAGTTGCAGTTTAGCATGTTTCACAAGCAAATGAAACAGCTAAAACCCGCATGGTTAAGCCAATAGCACTACTAACCGCAAGGGTGAAAATGTTTTCATCGGGTCAAGATAAGCCATGAAAACCGTTACGAAAATTCACAAACTTTTCGCGTTTTTTTTCAAAAAAAGAGACGGTTCGTGTTCGCACAACGACCGTCTCTCCTATTTATCATGCGTGATCTTCTTCAGTAACGCTTTCCGTTTACGTAAACTCCGCAGCGTCTGGTTCGGCTTTAACTCCGTCGGTCGCACCAGGTATCCATCGATGGTCCCGCCCAAAGCGGCCAGGCAAAAGTCTAAAAAATCCCAGATAATACTGGCCCAGGACGGATCGAGCGCCTTAGACAGAATCACGATCAAGGCAAACATCGCGATGCTGACCAACACTTGGGGGCCCTGCCGATCAACCCGATTAAAGTACGGGTAGTTGTGCGTGAACAGGAGGTCCACAATCAGGAGGGCCACCACGGTCCCGATAGCCATTCGGAGGGGGTGGGCCGCATTTAAGAACACAGCCATACTGGATAGAATCAAATACGTCATTAAGAACCAAAACGAATGAAACGCGTAACGCCAATCAAATTGCATGCTGCTCACCTCACCTATGCTTGTGGTGAGTGTAGCACCCTGGTCAAAGAATGCCGCAAGATTAGCAACCAACAGTAAAGCTACCGGCCCTACTAACTCGGGACTGGTTCAGAGTTGGTCAGCCTCTGAGCGGACGGCTCGCACGCGTAACCTTTTCCAGAACACCGCGCCTTAATCAGTATCAGTGGATTGCCGCAATGCCCAGACCATCAGTGCCCAGGCAACGCCGCTGGTCACGACTAGAACGATCAACGCCGTTTGCGACCCCGTGGCCGTCTTGATGGCCGTCGTGGACCCCGGAACCGCCTGACTGGCTGCGATGATTGCCGAGACCAGCGCAGTTCCCATGGCGCCCGCAAACTGTTGCAGAGCGTTCATCAGCGCGTTACCGTCGGCCTTAAGGTCAGCGGAAAGGTTCTTAAGACCACTGGTCATCATGTTACCAAAGCCCAGTCCAATCCCAATCATGTAAAGCACGTACAGGCCCAAAACGCCCCCGGCGGATAGCCGGTGGGCCGCCGTTGCGGCCATCCCAATCAGGGCAAGTACCGCTAAGCCTAGTCCCAGCAAAATCGGACGTTTAGCTCCCCAGCGGTCTAAAATCTGACCACCCAACGGCGCAAACATGGCCCCGATGGCCGCTCCTGGTAGGACGATCAGCCCCGCCATGAATGCGGTCTGGTGGGTCACCAATTGAAGGAAGTTCGGGAGAATAAACGACAGGCCCAGGCTGGCGATCTGAATCAAGAAGAACGCCGCCAAGGTCCCGCTAAAGGCCCGATTTTTCAAGGCCTGGAGGTGAATCAGTGGTGTCGAAAGCTTAAGGGAACGGTAGCTAAAGCCCACCAGTCCCACGACGCCCAAGCCTAATGCTCCGGCGACTGGCCAGCTCACCCACGCGTGGGTACTGACGGCGCTAAAGCCGTAGATGAAGCCGCCGAACATCACCACGATGCCCACCATGCTCAAGATGTCGAAGTGCACTGGTTCCGTGGGCGTTACCTGCTGGATGGTCTTGATGCCGACGAAGAACGACACCACTAGAAACGGGACCAGAATCCAGAAGATATACCGCCAGTTCAGGTTCGTGACTAGGATTCCCCCGTACGTGGGCCCAATCGCGGGGCCGATTGCCGTTACTAAGGTCCCGATTCCGGTCATCATCCCGATGCGACTCAGGGGCACCTGTTCCAAGATGATGTTGAACATCAAGGGAAGGGCAATCCCCGTACCGAACCCTTGAATCGCTCGACCCATCAACAACCAGGGAAAGCTGGTCGCGCAGGCGTCGATCAAGATTCCCGCGATGAACAGGAGGTTGGCCGTGATAAAGAGCGACCGCATCCGAAACCGACGTTTTAGATATGAAGAAATCGGCACAATGCAAGCCACAATCAAAAGGTACAACGTGGTCATCCACTGGACCGTGCCGGTGGTGATGCCAAACTGCCGCATCAACGTGGGAAACGTAATGTTCATCGCCGTTTCCACAACCACCCCACTAAGGGACATCAGGCCGGTCGCCAAGACGGCCCCGACCACCCGGGGACTAATTTTTTCAGTTGCCATGTCAAACTTCCTTTCTGACTACCACCGCGCAATTTGCCGCAGAGCTTGCCGAAAACCGGCCGCCGCTTCCGGCGACAGTCCCGCAACCATCTTGGCGTCTTGCGCGGTCAGGTGTTGTGTAATGATGGGGACTAGTTCTCGTCCCTTTGCGGTCAACTGCAACTGGCGCTTCCGGCTGTCACTGGCCGCGACCTCCCGGGTCAAAAGCCCCCGTTCGACCATCCGGCTAATCAACAGTGACGCCGTCGACCGGCGAATGTGAAACTCACGTTCAATGTCGACTTGAAAGCTCACCGCCGTCCCCTGCCGTTGCAGGTAGTCAATCACCGACATCTGCATGCCAGTCATCCCATACGGCCGCGCAAAGGCGTTCAATTCTAAGTTCATCTGATTGGTTGCATCCCGCAAAAGTCCACCTAATCGTGGTGTCATCTCATCCACACTCCTTTTTGTTAGTCAGCTAACAATTATAACGCAATTGGGCTGAAATTCAAGAGTGGGTGGGAGTCATCGCCTTACCGGGCGGCCAGACAGGGCTGGAACGCCGTGGGCACAACTTGAAGCCCCAAGCCCAGGTCTTCAAGCTTGGCCTTTTCCTAGGCGAGCTGAAACCCGCTCGCCAAGGAAAATCTCACGGCTGAGCCCTGTCTGACCGCCCTCACGGCTTACCATCACACTTGAATTTTCAGTAACTGCGTTCTGGTAAGACACATGCAACTACCAGAACTGAATTTTTATCACTCTTGAGATAGGCGGAGGTTGTAGTTTACCCACTAGTACTTAGGGACTGTTGTATCAATAGAACGTAACCACACATTGTCTAGCATCACCTAGGAGACAATCTTGCTAATCTAGCGTCATGGGCTTCTGTCGGCTAACGAAAGTTTATGTGAAGCGTCATGACCACCAGGTACCACTACGGTAAGCCGTGAGGGGGGCTAGCTAGGGCTCAGCAGTGACATTTGACTTGGGCGACGTTTCTCAGTCGGCCTAGTCAAAGGCCCAGCTTCGAGACCGCTCTTTGGCTCGAAGTGGTGCCCACTGCGTTCCAGCCCTAGCTAGCCGCCCGGTAAGGCGACTGAACGATGCCCCCAGAATTCTTCTGTTCTTAACGGTAACGACACAGTGCTGAAACGTGCGACCAAAGGCAGTCAACTCCGCTTAACCCCGTAAGCCAGCTAATCCACCCCCGGGATTAGCCGGCTTACGACGTTAATGCTCGCTGACTAACCGCCTTTGGTCGCACTCTTTAGGGAATTTACCAGAAATGTTGGTGCCGGAGGACGTACGCGACTAAGGCCATGATGCCTAGCATGATGCCGACCGTGAAGACCAACGACCAGATGGTCAAGAATTTCATCGTATCGTTCAGGTTATTGTTCAACACGTTATTAAAGGTGCTTGAGATACGGTCCACCACGTCCGCTTCAATTGCCGTCATTTCGGACGTCTGCCGGGCTTCAATCACAGCATCAGCTAAGTGTTCCCGGTTCTTGTCGGACAACTGTTTACCAAACGGCGTACTGTTCAGGTTGACCACCATCATCGCGTTATTGCGAGTCGCACTGACGAAGTACGCCAGGCTCTGCTGGAGGTTCGACAACGCAATCAAATCCTTGTTATCGGGCGACTGGTTCAACTGCTTATCCAGACGGTTCTGTTCGGCGTTAATCTTGCGAATCGGCGCAATGAACTGGTCAAATAAAATGAAGAAACTGATCATGACCAACTCGTTGGTATCGGTAATCTGGTCTAACTTCAAGCGGTCCATCAGGAGCTGGTTGACCCACTGCGTACGCTTAGTGGTGAACGACATGACCCGGTTACCCTTCAAGAGGAACGTCACGGGCCGCGTAATGTAGCGTTGTGCGACCTCATCGACCACGACCGGGACGTGGAGGACAAACAACTGGGTGTTGAGGTACTCGTCACGGTCATAGTGGGAGCGTTCGTTCACGTCGGTCACGTAAGTCAAGATTTCATCGGTTAATCCATAAACTGTCTGTAGTTTTTGCCGATCCGCATCGTCTTCGACCATCGCTGTGACCCAAGTTAACGCATGCGCATCGCCGCCAAGATCATGTTCCACAATCATGTCCGTTTCCTCCTCTACCAGGCGATAATCTTAGTGTACCACTTTCCCTATCTTCTCTGGCGGGATGCGCAAAAAAAGCGGCGTCACCCATCCGGTAACCGCCGCTTCGAAGCACTTTTAGTTATTTTCGTGAGCCAACTGAGCAGTCGATTGTGTGGTCATCTGTTCAGCGTAGGCCGATTCGGCCGCAGCGACCCGTTGCCGTTCCTTCTCGTTGTACCACGGGGAGACCGTGAAGGCCAACACGTCGTTGATCAGGTAGACGGAACTGTTGATGAACATCGCCAGCGTCGCGGAACCCTGCCGGAAGGAGATGAACCACAGAACCATCTGTGCCAACCCGGAAGCCAACCACCAGATGTACTGGTTGTTGAACCGCAGGAAGCAGATGATGCCCGCCGTAAAGCTAATCGCAAAACTGACGGCATCGACCCAGGGCCGTGGGTCATCGGTAAAGGCCCCAATCGCCCAACCGGAAAGCAAGTAAATCACGACCGTTGAGAGCAAGGCCACGGCCCAGCTCCGGCCCGTAAACTTCCGAATTTTGGACGCCATGTTCACGTTCCAGTTAGAACTGATCAAGACTGGAATGTCCAGCGTAATCACGTAGGCGATCTGTTCGAAGATCGTCAGGTAATTCTTGGCAGCGTAACCCGTGATGATGAAGCAGAGGGCAGACAGAACCCCTAAGACCCCGTTTACGGACTTCGCCGCGTTGATAGCCAGGACACACAGCACACCCAGCGTAGTCCCGATGAAGGTCAGAATCGTCAGTGGTGTAATGGTCTGACCCACCAAAGTCATGACCTGACACCCGAGACTAAAGAAGAATAAGTAATAGTTCTGTTGTGGCCAACCCTTAAGTTGGTGACCTAAAAATTTAAAATAATTTTGCATACCAAAAATGCTCCCTCACCTATTAGTTTGCCACATTTAGTATGCTTTCCGGAAAGCTTCGCTAAATCACTACCACATCTAGTAGTGTCGTTTAAGCAACGTTTACGAGTATAGCATAAAAATGTCCCCTGCCAATCACTAATCCATAATTTGTTTCATGGCCAAAAGGGTCATCGAAAACGATTCCATCCAGGAGGTGGCGCTGTGAAACAGAGACCACCGGTGCTTTAATTTTTTCCCGATTGCGGTTAAATCAAAACGGAGCCGGAAAAATTCCGGCCCCGTTTACAATAGGTAGCTTATTTTAAAATAAGTTTTCTGTAAATCGTTTTACTCACATCGTTTAAGGTTAGTTCTCGCTGGCATTGGCGCCTTCTCGGGTGGTCAAAGCCGCTAACATTTGGGTCAGTTGGCCCATCGTCAGTGAACTCCCACTATCCGCTAAATCAACCTGATTCATCAGCTTCGTGGAAGCTTGCACTAACTTGGCGCACTCAATCTCCAACTGTTCACCGCTCGCGGTCAACGATAGGGGGCGGACTCGCCGATCCGTGGTCTCATAACTCTGTTGAACGTAGCCCCGCCGAATCAGTTGCGAGATTCCTCGTGAGACTGCGGCTCGAGAGATCCCCCGGCTGTCGGCAACTGCCGCCGACGTTAGTTTCCCGGGTTGTTCTAGGATTTGATGCAGGATTGCGTATTGGTCCACCGAAATCCCCGTCTTCCGCTGAAAACGCGTCGCTGACTTTTCCAATTATCGTTTAAGTTGCATGTAGGATTCGAAGAAGCTTTCTGCATGCACTGCTTTACTCTCTACCATCGTATCAGATCCAATCTCCGTAAACTAGTCGAACTGCACATAGTTTCGACCAATTATCTTTAGAATAATTCACTACCCCATAGAATTATCTATACAATTGATAATAAAAAATATTCAGCTGAAATGCAAGGTCAACAATGAATTTTAAGAAAAAGCAATGACTTTAACGATTCTACCCTATGAACCAATTTTTAACTTCTGGGGTAATCACGTGATAACCCTATTGTTCCAACTTTCGCAAGTGGTAGAGCCGGGCTTCCCAGGGTTGAATCTCCTGATCATCCGAATCAGCATCGACCCGTAGATTGGTCAAGATCAATTCGCTCGCGGTCAGGTCGAACTCCTGAGTGGTGGCCGGGTGACTACTCATATTGACCACAACTTGCCAATTGTCACCATTATAACTTCGCCGATATACATAAAGTTGGTTATCGTGAGTATCAATTAATTCGTATCGTCCCAACTGCAATGCTGGCACTGATTTTTTCAACTGAATCAACTGTTGATAAAAGGTCAGCACAGAATGCGGGTCTGACCGTTCCACTTGAACGTTACGGGTTGCCAGGCCCGGAGTCAACCCAATCCAGGGTTGGTGGGTCGAGAAGCCCCCATACTGATCCGGCGTCCACGGCATCGGCGTCCGGGCGTTATCCCGACTCTTGGTGGCGAGTTGTCCCAGCACCGCCGTCTCCGGAATCCCAGCTGCCAGCTGACGCCGGTAATAGTTCAGACTGTCCAGGTCGCGATAATCCTGAATATGGTGGAAGTGGGCGTTCGGCAAGCCCAGTTCCTGTCCTTGATAGATGAAAGGGGTCCCCTTCATCAACATATACCACATACCCAGTGCTTGCGCAGAGCGACGAGGATACGCGGTCCCGTCACCGTAATAGGATACGGCCCGCGGCAGGTCGTGGTTCTCGATGAAGAGCGCATTCCACGCGTGGTTCTCTAAGGCCAATTGCCAATTGCTGAGGTTCTCCCGCAACGCGGTCATAGGCAACTTCGACTCGTTGGCCTCCCAGAAGTGCACGTGGTCGAACTCCAATAAGAGGTCAAAGATTCCCTGTTCTGGATCCAACCACTGCTTAGCCGTTGCCATGTCCACGCCCCCGGCTTCACCAATCACCAATAAGTGATTCCGCGTCAAAACGGGCTTTAGCGCTGCCAGGTACGGTGCTGTCCCGGCAAAGTCCCGGGCGTAGTCCGTCCGCGGGTCCGCCACGTCGGCGAAGTCCGCGTTCTTCTTCAGGTGGGTCACGCCGTCTAAGCGGAACCCGTCGACGCCCCGATCGGCCCACCACTGAATGATGGCCTGCATTTCCCGCTGGACCGCCGGGTTCTCCCAATTCAAGTCGGGTTGAGCGACCGCAAACGAATGGAGGTAGGCTTCACCCGTCGCCGGATTAGCGGTCCACGCGGAGTCGCCAAAGACCGACTCCCAGTTGTTCGGTGGCGTCTGCCCATCGCTAGGCTGCCAGATGTAGTAGTCGTGGTGCGGGTCGTCTTTTGCGCGCCGAGCCGCCTGGAACCAAGGGTGTTGGTCTGACGTATGGTTCAGTGCTAAGTCCAAGACCACCTTCAACCCCGCGGCGTGTAGGGCCTGAATCAGGGCGTCAAAGTCCGCCAACGTGCCGAATTGCGGGTCCACGTCCCGGTAATTGGTCACATCGTACCCACTATCCACGTGTCCCGAGGCGTAGAAGGAAGAGATCCAGACAAAATCGACGCCTAGCGACTGGAGATACGCGACTTTAGCCTGGATGCCGGGGAGGTCCCCGATGCCATCTTGGTTGCTATCAAAGAAACTTTGGGGGTAAATCTGGTACCCTACGGCTTGGCGCCACCATTGCGTATCGGTCATCCTGCTCTTCCTTTCGTGCCCTGGTCAACAACCGGTTGTCTTCGCGGTAATTCCGGTTTGCATTCGCTTCCAATTGTAACGAACATTTACGCATTTGTCCGCCAATTTAGCAAATTTCTCCCTGGTTGGTTCTGTCAAAACGCTAGGGGCAACCCTTACCAATTCTGGTAAAGCCGCCGATAACCCCCTGCATTCCCCTTACAAGCCATCAGACCATTCCCTGTCACGCCGCCGTCTAAAATTCACAAAGACGGGGCACCCCCACCAGGAGTCCCCCGCTTAAATTAATGTGAACTTGCTGAGGTGATAGTCCTCCGCCTTACCGGGCGGTCAGCTAGGGCTGGAACGCAGTGGGCACCATTTCGAGCCAAAGAACGGTCTCGAAGCTGGACCTTTGACTAGGGCGACTGAGAAACGTCACCCAAGTCAAATTTCACTGCTGAGCCCTAGCTGACCACCCTCACGGCTCACGTTAGCGCTAGAATGGTCTACTACATTAATCATTGTCGCGCCACCACGTGAGGTCCCGTCAGCCGATAGGGCCCAGCCGGTGACATTAGCGTTAGGCCAGCGGTCTTCTGGCCTTAGGCTAAGGCCGAGCTTTGAGATTCGCGCCCTTGGCGAAGCTCAAAGTCGTGCCCACTGGCGTCACGGCCCTACCAATCGGCTGGCGGGACCGGCTGGTTTCCGCAATTTTTCCGTGGCATCTAGTCGATTTTGCGTTTAGGGTTCAAGATGTTCATGGGATCGAATAAGGTCTTGATCTGGTGTTGCAGATAATCGACATTGTCGCCCAACTCGGGATTGTTCCACTGATTCTTCATCATCCCCACGGCATGCTCCCCGGAGATGGTGCCGCCCAGTTCCAGCGTCTTACGGAACGCTTGCCGCAAGGCTTCCAGGACCGCCGCGGGCACCTGGTCTTCCGCCTTATCCCAGACGAACGTGGGGTGGACGTTCCCGTCACCGGCATGGCCCGCCGTATAGATCATGACGCCCAGACGCTGACTTAGGTCTTGTAAGTAGTCCATCATCGGGGCCAACTGGGACAACGGTAAGGCCATGTCTTCCATTAAATGGTTCCGCCCCGCGAAGACGGCTGGTAGCATGTCACGCCGGAGCTGCTCTAAGTCAGCTTGTTGTTGGGCATCCGCCGTGACCTGAACGTGTTGCCCATCATACTTAGTCAATAAGTCTTGTAAGACTTGCACGTTCTGGTCACTGCTACCATCGAGCCGGAAAATCAGCATGGCGCCACTATTTTCCGCGTAGTGGG
This sequence comes from Levilactobacillus namurensis, assembly GCF_032197885.1. NCBI lineage: Bacteria > Bacillati > Bacillota > Bacilli > Lactobacillales > Lactobacillaceae > Levilactobacillus > Levilactobacillus namurensis. The sequence continues at coordinate 2,424,386 of NZ_CP134159.1, forward strand.
TCTTTTCGTACCGGTCTAGCGCGACCACCGTGTTCCCATCGAGGGCTTCCAGCATGGTCGGGTTCACCCCGGACATCCGAATCGCGGCCACGCCTTTCGCTAACTTACCCATATTCTCGAAGAAGGCCATCCCCATGATGGACTGCCCCAGCGGAATCGGTAAGAGCTTGACCGTGACTTCGTAGATGATGCCCAGCGTGCCTTCCGACCCTACGAAGAGCTGCGTCAGGTCATACCCGAAGGCTTGCTTCAGGGTCCGACCGCCTAGGGAAACGGTCCGACCATCGGCCAAGACCGCCTTCAGGCCCAAGACGTTATCCTTGGTGGCCCCGTAACGGACCGTGCTCATCCCACCGGCGTTCGTGGAGACGTTACCGCCAATGGATGAGAACGGCTTCGACCCCGGATCCGGTGCGTAGAACAGGCCCTGCTTCCGCGCAGCCTGGTCCAAGTCACCGTTGACCACGCCCGGTTGGACCACAGCCAACGAATCGTCCTTACTGATCTCTAAGATGCGATTCATCTTCCGGGTGGACAGGATGATGGCACCCGTGATGCCATCGGAGCCCACCACGGTACTGGTTGCCGTAGTTTGCGGGACCACCGCTAAATGGAACTTGCGGGCCGTCTTCAAGACCCCCTGAATATCAGCTACACTGTCGACTTCAACGAACGCCCGGGCTAAGCCACCCTCGCCCCCGGTCGCGTTGCCGTTGAACGACTGTTGCCGCAAGGTTTGCGGGTCGGTCGTTACCGTGCCGTCCGTGACCTGTTGCTTGAGAAACGTCAAAATCTCTTCGTCTGAAAATGCACTAAATACCGTCATTCCTAAGACCTTCTTCTTTGATAACCATGTCATTAATGACATTGTTAATTATTATAGAACCAGTGTTTCCCCATCGTCAATGATTTTTAACCATTTAGCTAAACCGCTTACAGAATAAGCGGCTATACTAAAAGGATAGGGAGGCGGTACTATGCATCAGCCACAATCAGCAGTCACCGATTTTACTCAGATTCGCCACTTCATCCAAGACGGGCACGTCCTGAACTTAGCGCTCAACGACGGAACTTACCCGTACGTTGTCCCCGTGAATTACGGCTACATCTTCGATTCGGATCAGACCTTACACCTCTACGTTCACGGCGCGCCCGTGGGCCAGAAGCGCGACCTGATTGCCCACGACCCCCACGTTGCCTTTAGCATCGTCGCGGACCAGGCTTTCGAGCACTCGGCTAACAACTGCACCTACTGGTTCAAGAGTGTCTTAGGGACTGGAGTGGCCACACTCTTGACCGACCGCTCAGCCAAAGAACTGACCCTGCAGCGCCTAATCCAACACGAAGCCGGCGACCAGGCTCACCTGGACCTCAGTGGGAAAAGCCTGGACCATTTAGGCGCCATTCGCATCGACGTGACCCACCTGACCGCCAAGCAACACCAGCCTCAGTCTTAGAAGAGAGTGGGTTAGCCAGAGCTGGCTGCCTTGGGTCGCACGTTTCAGCACCGGATCATTATCGTCAAAAACAAAAGCGTCTGGGCATATTGTCCCAGACGCTTTTGTGTCTAAATCGCGTTTAAGCCGGATCTAACGCCTTAAACTGTTTATTCTCGAGCCGGAACTGGTGGTCACACTGGGCGGCCACGTCAGGTTCGTGGGTCACGATAATCACGCACTTGTTCTGGTCATGCGCGATCTTTTGGAACTGCGCAATCACTGCTCGGGTATTGTCCTCATCCAGGTTCCCCGTGGGTTCGTCGGCCACCACCAGCTGGGCGTCACAAGCCATGGTCCGCGCAATGGCCACCCGCTGTTGTTGCCCCCCGGAGAGGCGCTGGACGTTGCGCGTCATCTGATCATCGCCAATCCCCAGGTCCCGGAGAATCTGCCGGGCGTAGTCGGTATCGCCCGCGTGACTGGCGTTGGTGATGGCCATGGCCGTCATCAGGTTATTCAGCGGCGACATGTAGGTGAACAGGTTATAGGCCTGGAAGACGATGGCCACATGGTGCCGACGATAAGCGGTCAGCCCAATCTGTTTGAGGGAACGGTCATCCAAGGTGATTTCCCCCGCTTTGGGCTGGTCCAAGCCCGCTATCAGGGACAAAAACGTGGTCTTTCCCGTCCCACTGTGCCCCAAGATAGCGTAAGATTGGCCGGTCTCAAATTCCAGGTTCACGTTTTTAAAGAGCGGCTCATTGGCCGTCTGGTACCAGTATCCTAAATCTTTGGTTTTTAACATCGCGACGCCTCCTTACTCAATCAAGACTTTCTTCGGCTGCAGGCGTAAGATTCCGCCCGAGGCCAACATAATCGACAGGAACATGATGGCCAGACCGAAGCCGCCCAATTCCGCTAAGTCAACGGCACTGACCGTAATCGCCAATTTAGCTTGTTGCGTACTTTGAGTGCGACTGTTCGGGCCACCGTGGCCACCAGCGGATTGACCGCCCGGTTGGCCACCATTTTGCCCCCCGGACTGCATTTGCGTGACCTGGGTGGTCTGCGCCGTTTGCTTGGTCAGTTGGGCGCCCAATTGGTTCCCGACCAACTTGCCACCGGCTCCCGCAATCACTAGGGCCACGACCAAGACCATGATCATTTCCGTTAAGAACTGGGCCACGATCTTCCACCGAGCTTCCCCTAGGGAGAGGAGTACCCCGATTTCAAACCGCCGTTCGCGAATCATCAAAATTACGATCAACGCTAAGATAATGGTCCCCGCAATCGCCACTAACCAGACAATCTTGTTGGCGAAGCTCTCAACGCTCGCCATGGAAGATTTGACCGTCTGGTAGCTGGCATCGTTGGTACTCAGTGTGTACTTGCTGGTATTGATCAGCGCTTTTCCAGACTTCTTCACGCTGCTGACCTGGCTAGGTGCCGTGACGTTAAAGGTCACCGAATCCGCCGTGTTGGCGTACTTACTGCCCTTAAAGGTGTTGGCTAAGGTGTAAGAGGTGTACATGGTGTTCGACGGGTCCGTGCTCATGGGCCCAGCCGAACTCGAGCTACTGGAGCTGGCCCGGTAGATCCCGACCACCTTCAGCTTGACCGTGTCCTTGCTCCCACTGGTCTCCTTGACCGTCAGGGTGTCGCCCACGCTCAAGTCGTTTTGACTGGCGAGTTCCTTTTCAATCACCACGTGGTTGGTATTCCGGTCGGTACTGGTAATGCCGCGACCCTTCACAATTTTGCTTTTCTGATCGCTAAAGTCACTGGTTAGGCTAGTGGCACTGACCCCGTTGATCTGCGTGTCGCCCGAACTGGTGGCCGACTTCATCCCACCAGGACCGCCGCCACTACCCATCCCCGTACTGGTCGAGACCGTATCGTAGGACTTGGCGTTGACCGAGGTACTACTGGTCACGTTATAAATGCCCACGTGACTCAGCTTGGCAATCTGGGTCGCGTCGCTGAGTTTGACCGGCGTCAACGTCAGCTTGGGCCGACTGTGCTTGGTGGTGGAACTGCTACTCTGACTCATCTTCTTAAACGCCGCTTGCCGGTTCGCCGAGAGCGTCAGGGTCGCGCCGACATCCGCCTTGGCCTGATTGGTCGCCTTCACGGCAGCGCTGCGAATCAGCAGTCCCGCTAGGACAAACATCAGGATCGCTGCGGATACCAGAATCAACAACAGTGACCGGCCCTTCTTCGCCCAGACGTTCAGTCCGGCACGTTTGATAAAATTCATGTGGTGGTCGCCTCCATTTCGTGTGCTTGACAGGTTCGTCAAAAGCCATGTTTCGGTTATAGCAAACCTGGCTTATCGCAACCTAAAACGAAGACGCGTCGGTTAACCTCCCGTTAAGGTTCCCGGCAAACCACGGGATGATGCCAGTCAAAACAGCTTAAGATTAGCGCTGTAAAACTATTGTGGTTTTACAGCGCTTCCTTGAGTGACATTGCTATAGCTTTATTAGAACCGGCCTTAAAACAAAAACGTGGTGATTGTCACCCGCCTTACCGGACGGCCATAGTGTTCGCCATTAGGCCACGGTACTCAAGCATATTATTGACGACTATGATCAACTAAAAAAACCTCATCCTAAACAGGATAAGGTCACAGTGGTCGTTTGCGTGAATCAGATCGTCAACCGTTTGCAACATCAAGCGTATGATGACGTGTACCATTGATTCGAAGCCCAATAAGGCTGGTCTGATCATCAGTCACGCATGTTGTTCAAACTTCAGAAAGTACTGTTTTGGGTACGCTCAATTTAGCCGTAAAGTTGGGCCTGAAGGGGCTCAGTGGTGTCGTTTGGGTTAGTCAGCGTTTTGGGCTGGCTTACCCAAAGGCCGAGCTTGAAGACCTGGGGCTTTCAGGGCTCCAAGTCGTGCCCACCACGTTCCAGCCCCTTCAGGACCAACCGGTAAGGCGAATATTTCCACAATCTGCCCTTGACTAAACATAGGAAAGAGCCTGGGCATGTCCCAGACTCTTCATACTAATCTGATGAGTCTTTCGTTTTCGGCGTAGGCAAGTGGGGAACCTGAGTAAGGGCTTCCTCATCCGGCAAAACGTCGGGATAGAGTGCCGAATATTCTTGGTACCAGTGGAAAATGGTGGTCACGAAGACCTTCAACACCGCAAAGCCGGGAACCCCCAGAATCACCCCGGTCAGACCGAACATCTTGCCGGCCGCCAACAGGACAAACACAATCGTGATGGGGTGCATTTCCAAACTGTTTCCCATAATCAACGGCGACAGGACCTGCGTCTCTAAGACCCACTCAATCAGGTACACGATCACCACTCCCAGCAGCATCGAGGGACTGGTGATTGCGCCGATAATCAAGGCAGGAATCAATGCGATGGCGGACCCGAAATACGGGATCAAGTTCAACGGCCCGGCAATCACCCCTAAGAGCAGTGCGTACTTCAAGCCGATGATCGAATACCCGGTGGTGAAGATGATCAAGACGCACAGGGCCACGGTCAGTTGTCCCCGGATATAGGAACTGACCTTAACGTTCATCTGGTCCAGCATGGTCACGAAGCGGCCCCGGTAGGCCGTGGGCACCACCTTGCTCAAGTAGTGCGGAAACCGGCTGCCATCCTTTAACATGAAGAACAGGACCAGCGGCGCGGTGATCAACGTGATAACCCAGTCACTGACGGTCGTGACCACGTTGCCAATCGAACTCAGGGTCCCGGTCAACAGGTTCCAGCCCCGCTTAGAGAAGTAGGTGCTGACCCGCCGGTTGATCTCGGCCAAGTTATCATTGGTTACCCAATGGTGTTGCTGGTTCGCGTGGTTCAGCTTTTGAATCACGTCGTTGGAGAACTGAGGTAGCGACCCGATTACCCCCGCCGTCTGCTTGGTCAGAAACGGGATCAGGTTCAAGAAGACCAGAACTAAAATGGCGACCGTTAGCACCATCGCGATGGCAATGGCGAACCCCTCTTTCAGGTGCAAGCGCCGTTCGAGCAAGTGGACCAGTGGATCCAAGACGTAGTAAAGGATACCAGCGACGATGATGGCGGGTGCGGCGATTCCGATGAACTTCCACACTGGGTCCAGCAGACCGGCATTTTGGACCACCTCGTTGACCACTAGTAGAAATAAGAACACGTTTAATAGCAAAATCGTAATGTGATTATTTAAGAAGCGTTGGTAAAACCAGGATAACCCGGATTGGGACTGGTGCAACTTATTCACGACAATTCCCCCTGTAAGGTTTCAGTACCCCTAGTGTACGGCGTCCGCCCCGCCCTGACCAGTCTTCCGAGCGTTTCCGATACAAATGTTTTGATTTTCCCATAGTTCTAGACACAGCACATCGCCTTACCGGGCGGCCAGACAGGGCTGGAACGCCGTGGGCACCACTTCGAGCCACAGAGCGGTCTCGAAGTTGGGCCTTTTCCTAGGCGAGCTGAGGAACGCTCACCAAGGAAAATTTCACGGCTGAGCCCTGTCTGGCCCCCCTCACGGCTTACCATCACGCAAAACCGTTCTACAATGATCTCCAACTATCGCTTAGTGGGTATCACCAAAGTCCAAATTTTACTCGCTTAAAAACACAATCTAGGAATACTCGTCAAATCAAGATTAATTTAACCCACCAATATTCAGCCCGGAGGCGAGCAGGGGCTCAGCCAGCGAAATGATGGTTAGTTAGCGTTTTGTGCTGACTTACCATCAGGCCGAGTTTTGGAACTCGCGGGTCTTGCGAGGTCCAAAATCGTGCCCGCAGGCGTTCCAGCCCCTGAGCGCCGGAGGGCGGCCAACTCTCATCCTAACTTTGACAATACGAAAAAGCCGCTAGTCCTCCAATGACAGGTAATCATCGGAAGATTAGTGGCTGCTTCATCCTTTAAAGAACGTCACGAAATCACATATGTCCCCTATTTTTGGCTATTCTGTGCTAACTTGACCGTCGTGGCCGCGGACTGGCCACTGACTGTGTAGAGGTGCTTGCCGCTCTGCCACTGAACCGTGTTGGCCTGGTCAGCTTCATCCCCACTGTAGACGGTGACCGCTCCACGCTTGGCCTGGCTAGGTAAGCTGGCCCGCTTCAGCTGCCGATTGACTTGTTTGGCAAACTGCGCAGGGGTGCCCGCCTGGTCCGCATTATCCGTGACCGCCGTGACCGACCACTTGCCCGTGTTCCAGTGGACGTAGGTGTGGCCCATGACCCCCTGGGCCACGGCCTTGGTCTGCTTGGTCAGTTTGACCGGCGCACCGGTCGTCTGCTTCCCCACGTAATCCACCTCATCCTTGGCCGTCTGTGCGTTGCCTAGGGTCTGTTGCTTGAACGTAGCCTGGCTATCGCCGGTCTGGTCGTGGTAGGTGACGCGGTAATTTTGCTTGGTCCCACTGGCCTTAGTGGCCGTCACCTTAGTCCCATCGGCCGTGGCCGTGGTGGGCGCGGCCGTCTGAGTGACCGAACTAACGTTGTTGGCCGCGTGCATGGTCAACAGTGTCCCGGAACCCAGGGTCGCCAGGACGGCTAGGCCCGTGGCAGTCCCCAACAGCAATTTTTTGGTTCGTCGCATGCTCTTTTCCACCTTCCTATTCTTTGACGTAACTGTGAAGTGCCGTGACGTATCGGCCGTTACTCAAGACGAAGTAACGCGAGCCCGTCGAACGCTTCTTGACCGCCGTCACCATTAAGGTCTTGCCCTTAGGTACCGCAACAGCACGTTGGCTCTTCTTAAAGCTGGACCCCGTGTACTGGTAAACCTTCTTCTTGGTCTTGATCTGCCGGCTACTATTCAACGACTCATAGTACGCGTGGTTAGAGTACTGATTGTTCGCCGAGATATAGCCCAGCTTGGTCTTGATGCGGTAGGACTTCCCGCTAGGTGCCAAGACCACCTTACCGGCAACCTGGTCTCCCTTGACGTAGTAGCTCCCCGTCTTCTTCGATAAACTAGAATCGGAATAGAGGTTCAGCTTATGCTTCAAAGTAAATGACCCGTGTTGGCCAACCCAGTACCCACTCGCGTCTTGCGCGAGGACCCACTTCCCTAGCGAGGAGATGTACAGGGCCTGAAGTGACTTCGACTGGGCGACGGACTTGACCTTACTGATCTTATAGAACTTCTGGCGGGCACTGGTTGGGATTTTGGTCCCGTCTTGGTAGCTCGAGGCATTTTTATGTAAATAAATGTGTTGCCCCTTCTTATAGCTACTGTAAGCGTACGAGGTAGTATGGCTCAACGCCGTGGTGACACTATCCGTCCACCATGAGACGGGATGCACGGACGTAATGGCCTTACTGTTATCCGTATATTCGCCTAACGCCGACAGGTAATTGTGGTCCGTGTACTGCCACAAGGCGTGGGCAATCGTGGGCGTGTACGAGTAGTTGGCGATCCACTGAGCATCAAAGGATTGCCGGGCCGTATTGGCGTAGCTGGTCGCAAAGCTTTGGTAGGAGTAGAAGATCAGCTTCTTATCCGTCAACGACCGCATCTCATCGTACCAAGCCTTGACCGCCGCGTTCGTGGTCCCGGACGTCACGTCGTTTTCTTCAAAGTCCAACGCGTAAAACTGGGCGTTTTTATTCGACCGATTATAAAAGTCCTTTGCTTCCTGCTTGGCACTGGCCGCACTGGTGAACCGGGCATAGTCGTATTCGCCAAACGGGATGCCGTACTTGGCATACAACGCCGTATTGTTGGCCGCATAAAGGTCCACGTACGAGGACCCGTACTGCCGGCGGTTGATCACGAACGACACTTGATTCTTCAAGTTGGCGACCTGGCTGGCGGTTAACTTCCCCTGCCACTCTGAAATGTCGGGAATCGCTAGTGTGCTAGCTTGAACCGGTGTTTGGCTGCCCCAGGCCAGTCCCGCCATGGCCCCGACCATCGCGACCGTCTGCGCCAGGCGTCGCGCCCATGGATGTTGCGTGATAAACATATCTTGGCACTTCCTTACTAAGGTTAATTTAGAATTCTGGAGACGCCCATTCACGACGTCTCGTGACCCGTATGCCATTTCACCTCCGTGGTATCACGGTTTCTACTGTAACGAACTTAAGTGTGCATCCCGTAACAAGCCGTTTGCAATTCCGTTACCCCAAGTTACAGTTTGATTGACCACCAGTTAGGCGCTCAACTGCGTAGTTGACGGATAATTTACTCGAATGAAATACCGGCCTATCAACCGTTACCGCTATTTTCTTCTTAAGTAAAAAGGGCGTCTCTGCCGAATACAGAGACGTCCTTAGTCCATTCGATTAGGCGGTCATTAATTATCTAAAACGGTCACAAGTGGGCCAATGTCACGCTACTTCGCGCTGTTTTGGGCCAACTTGACGGTACTGTTCGCCGTCTGACCACTCACGGTATAGAGCTGATGGCCCTGTTGCCACTTGACCGTACTGGTCGGCGTGTCGGCCGCAGTGGTCTGGCTGTAGACCGTCACCGCCCCCGTCGTTGCGTCATCCGGTAACTTGGCCTGCTTCAACTGCGCATTGACCTGCTTGGCGAACTGCGTGGGCGTCCCACTCTGATCCGCATTGCTCGTGATTGCGGTCACCGACCAATTCCCCGTGTTCCAGTGAACGTAGGTGTGCCCCATGACGCCTTGCATCACCGCATGCGTCTGGTCATTCAGGGCAACCGTTGCACCCTGGGTGCCCCGACCGACATAGTCGACCTGGTCGGCCGCCGTGGCGGCACTGCCTAAGGTCCGCTTCTGGAAGGTCGCGTGCTGACCACTGCCGTGATACTGCACGGTGTAATTCTGGCGCGTGCCACTCGCGCTAGTCGCCGCCAGTCTAGTCCCGGCCGTCGTTGCCGTGGTGGGCGCAGCCGTTTGACTGACCGAACTGACGTCGTTAGCGGCGTGCATGGTCATCAGCGTCCCCGAGCCTAACGTGGCCAACAACGCCAGACCGGCGACACTGGTCACGAACATCTTTTTCGTCTTCTTCATGATCTTTTCCCTCGATTCACATCATGACCGTTATGCCAAATTCGAATACCGGACGTTCGCTGTCAAGTAACCCAACTTAGTCTTGATCCGGTAAGCACGCCCGTTCGGTGATTTAACCAGGCTTCCGTGCACCGTATCACCGGCCACGTAATAGCCGCCCGTCCGGCGGGTCAGGCTAGCGTTACGGTACAGGTTCAGCTTATGGGTCAGCTTGAAGCTCCGGTGACTGCCACCCCAGTAGCCGGTCACGTCCCGCGCCCAGACCCAGTGATGCAGAGTCTTGAGGTAGAGCTTCTGGCCGGAAACCTTAGTAATCTTGTAGAGCCGTTGGCGCCGCGACACAGGAATGGCCTTGCCATCCGTGTAGCGGGTCGCATGCTTATGCAGCTCCGCGTACGCCCCAACTGGGTAGCCAGTAAAGGTTGAGCCGGTACCACTGGTGCTCGGGGCCGCGACCGTGGGATTCACGTTCGCGTTAGCCGACGACGTGGTCGCACTGGAGGTGGCTGGTGCGTGCGTTAAAGCCAGCGCTGCGCTATCCGCCCACCACGAAACCGGGTGAACGCTGGTCGCGACCCGACTATTATCCGTATACTGCCCCAGCGCGGATAGGTAGTGATGGTCCGTGTACTGCCAGAGGGCGAACGGAATCGTCGGCGTTGACGAGTAATTGGCGATCCATTGCGCGTCGAACGCTTGGCGTGCGCTGTTGGCGTAGGTCGTGGCGAACGATTGATAGGAATAAAAGACCAGGTGCTTGGTCGTTAACGACCGCATCTCATCCGCCCAAGCCCGAACGGCGGCGTTAGTGGACCCGGACGTCACGTCGTTTTCCTCGAAGTCCAAGACGTAAAAGTTGGCGTGCTTATTCGATCGCGCATAGAAGTCCTGGGCTTCCTGCCGGGCGCTCGCGGCGTCGTGAAACCGGGCGTAGTCGTACTCGCCAAACGGAACGCCGTAACGGACGTATAGGTTCGTGTTATTGGTGGCATACAGGTCTTGGTAGCCGGCACCATACTGCCGCCGGTTGATCACAAAGGAAACTTGATTCTTAAGACCGGCAACTTCGCCGGCCGACAGTCGGCCCTGCCATTCGGAAATATCTGGAACGGCTAATGTACTGGCATGGGCTACGGTCTGACTTCCCCAAGCCAAACCCGCTAGTGCACCAACCATGGCCGCCGTTTGGAACACCCGGTTACCAAAGCGATGATGATTTTTAAACATGGTTAAAACTCCCCTCTCCCTGCCGATAAGGGCATCACGTTTCTCGCGATAACACCTCAGGTCCTACTGTAGGTCCAAAACACCCCGCTTAGGTGACAGGAAGGTTTCAATTCGGTTACCATTAGTTAAAAGTTTTTATGATATTAGTTATTCGTTAAACTACTAAGTTAGCCAATCATCCCCGCCCCCAATCCCTTTGCCACAAAGCTATTTTGCGAACTACTTGTTGCTATTTCTAAGTTCAAGCGTCGGGTGGGGACGCTCAATTTAGCCGTGAGGTGGGACCTGAAGCGGCTCAGTGGCGTCCCTTGGGGTTAGCTTACCCTCAGGTCAATCCTGAAGACCGCGCTTGGAGGCTAAGTCACCCCAGCCCCGCCTCAGTGATTCAGTCGCAAAGTTAGTTCCCCGTATCATGCCCCCGCTTGCGAGTGTTTTTTAATCTCCTACCACCCGTTTGGCACTATCCTAAGGAAAGACGTTTGGCTAGCGGGGGAACTAGCCAGCGTACAGGGTTTACTTTGGGGAGGAAGTATCTATGATGACCAAAAAACTGCCACGGTTAACTATCGTGGTACCTTGCTATAACGAAGAAGCTGTTCTACCATCCAGCGCGAAAACCCTGGGTGGCATTTTAACCAAACTGATTGCCGGTCAACAAGTCACGACCGACAGTAAGATTCTGTTCGTCGACGATGGCAGTCACGACCAGACCTGGGAGACCATTCAAACCCTCCAGGCCCAAAACGCACTGTTCACCGGCTTAAAGTTCAGCCGGAACTACGGCCAAGAGGTCGCTTTGATGGCTGGTCTCCGAACCGCCGCGCCTTACTCGGACCTCACGATTACGATTGACGCTGACCTGCAGGACAACCCGTACTTGATTCCAACCATGGTCCAACAAGCCGCCGACGGGTTCGACATCGTCTACGGTGTCCGCAACGACCGCTCCAGCGACACCTGGTTCAAGCGCACCACGGCCCAACGCTTCTACTGGTTGATGAATAAGATTGGCGTGCACCTGATTCCCAACCACGCGGATTACCGGATGATGACCCGCTGTGCGTTGACCGCCCTACTGCGCTACCACGAAACGGACCCGTTCATCCGTGGCATCGTGCCGCAACTGGGCTTCCCGTCCACTAAGCTGTACTATAAGCGGCGTCCTCGAACGGCTGGCGTCTCCAAGTATCCGTTAAGTAAAATGCTCAAATTAGCCTTAAACGGAATCTTTTCCTTCTCATTAGTCCCAATTCGCGCGATTATGGGAGTAGGCAGTCTGGTCTGCCTGGCCGCCTTAGTGGCGTTCGGCTGGTTAGGAATCGATGCGTTACGCGGGATCACGACCGCTGGTGTCGGCCCCATCATGGCTTCCTTGTGGCTACTTGGCGGTCTCCAACTGATGGCATTAGGCATCATTGGGGAATACGTTGGCCGAACCTTCGCCCAGAGTAAGCACCGTCCCGCCTTCATCATCGAGACCGATACCTACTCCAACGAGTTCGTCCAAAAAAACATTGAGGGGACGCGGTTCCAGCACCAACCCTCATAGAGGAGTCGTTCTATGTCGTTTCGTCAAAAATTACGCATCAGTGGCGGTCTGTTGATCACCGGCCTCCTGGCCATTACCGGGCTATTAGCCCTGCTGTGCCCCGTGGCCTATCGCGCTGACCGCCATTGGTGGTCCCCATTACTGGTGGGGCTGACTAGTTTAGTCTATCTGGGACTCTTGGGCATCACCTACTGGTACCTGCACCACCTTCCCCCCCGCACCCACCAGTGGGTCGGCTGGGGGCTATGGGCTGTCCTGTTAACGGGACAACTGATTATCGCCTATGACTGGATCGCCGCGCCCCGGGCCGACCTGTACTTCGTGCACCAGCAAGCCGTTGCGTTACTCAACGGGGACCACCAGTGGAACGCCTACTTTTACACCTACCCCAATAACGTCCCCCTCACCCTCTTATTAGCGGGGGTCCTCAAGCTGGGACGTTGGGTTACCGGTGGCGATTCGGGGGTCTGGCTCAACCTGGTCCAGTTTGCTTGGCTCGACACGGGTATAGCGGTGATGGCCCACCACCTTCGCCGCCAAGTCGCCCCACTACGGGCTAACCTATTCTTGATCCTGGTCACGACCAGCGTACCGCTCTACGCGTACGCGCTCAACACCTATAGCGACACCGTGGTCCTGCCCGCCGTATATCTGGTCCTAGTCGCCCTCTTCCGGTTCCGCCGGGCCGTCACCTGGCGTCAGGGACTGGGGCGAGGATTGGTCTTAGGCCTGCTTCTGGCCGTCAGCTACCTCTTCAAGGCGAACTTTATCGTGCTCACCATCGCCGTATTACTGGGCCTGTGGCTACTCCCCAATCACTTACCCCGGGTCGGCTGGGGGAAGTTCGGGGTGACCCTCCTGATTGCGCTGTGCTTTGCGGGTGGGATGGGCGTCAACCGGTGGGCCCAAACGGCCGCCGGCTACCAAGCCGACCCTAACCAGGCCCTGCCAGCCCTCAGCTGGATCGCCATGAGCTGGAATCCCGCCTACCACGGTGATTACAATAAGCAAGATGCCGACACGGTAATTGCGGCCCCGACGGCACAAGCCAAGACCACGCTGGCCCAGGAACACCTCGCTCAAGCCTTCGACCAGCTAGGTCCCAGCGGCGTGGCCGTCCATCTCTTCCGTAAGGCCCAGCTCTTTTTGGCCACCGGAACCTTCGATAGCTTTCAGGTCAACTCAGCCTTCGACCGCTTACCCACAGCCTACCGCCGGCACCAACCCGTCTGCGAATGGCTATTGGCCAACCTGACCCAAGCGGCCTACTGTGGCTTGCTTCTGATTAACCTTTGCTGGGGCTGGGTCCAATGGCGCCGGCGCCACTTCTCCGCCGGTTTCTGGGTCGGGGGGCTCTTCGCTCTGGGACTGACCGCCTTTCACGTGATCTTCTGGGAGACCGAGGAACGCTACGCCTTGCCGCTCTTGCCCCTCCTATTAGCGGGGGCCGCCAGCAGTTTTCGCCTCCCGGAACGGTGCCCAGTCCGCCATCCCCGAGTCTGGTCACGAACCCTGGTTGCTAGCTTTAGCGTCCTAATGGTTGGCGCACTGGCCTGGGGCGGTGTGGTTCACACGCGCCCCGTCACGCAATTGGTCGATGCGGTCAGTCAAAACGAGGGCCGTTACTACCAAGACCACCTGATTCGGCTACACGCGGGCCAGCACCTGACGCAACCATTCACCGCTCCGGTCACGTTAAACCGCTTGGTAGTGGACCCTAACCGGGGGACCCGGGGACAACTGACCCTCGAGACCCGCCAAGGCAAGCCCATCTGGCGTTCAGCGAAGCGGGTCTCCCTGGCCAACGTGAAGCTCCCCGACCAACCCGCCGGGACTTACCAACTCCGGGTGACCAATTCGGGCAACCAACCGCTAGCTGTGGTCACGGCACCGGCGAACTATCCGTTGTTACCTCACGCGCTGCAGCAACACCCGCACCAATACCTGCGTTTCGTGGCCCGGCACGCGGCTTTAGCGCCCCTCCTGACGCCGAAGCGGTACGCCCTCTTCGCCGGTCTCTGGGTCCTATTAACCGCCAGTCTAGGCGCCTGGTACGTCCGCTGGTGGAAAAAAGTCACAAATTGATTGCCTTAGGACCACTCGAAGGGTCTAGAATAGAACTTAATTAGGATAGTAGAAATCATCCGCCTTACCGGGCGGCCAGCTAGGGCTGGAACGCAGTGGGCACCACTTCGAGCCAAAGAGCGGTCTCGAAGCTGGGCCTTTGACTAGGCCGACTAAGAAACGTCGCCCAAGTCAAATTTCACTGCTGAGCCCTAGCTGACCACCCTCACGGCTTACGTTAGCGCTAGAATGGTCTGCTGTGTTAGTCATTGTCGCGCCTCCACGTGAGGTCCCGCCAGCCGATAGGGCCCAGCCGGTGAAATTAGCGTTAGGCCAGCGGTTTTCTGGCCTTAGGCTAAGGCCGAGCTTTAAGACGGGCGGGCTTTGCGCGGCTTAAAGTCGTGCCCACTGGCGTCACGGCCCTGCCAATCGGCTGGCGGGACCGGATGGCCTTAACCAGCTGGGCGCCCGGTAAGGCGAATGCTTACCACCGTTGACGTTTTAGACGTTTTTACCAGACAAAGGGAGTCGAGAAATTTGAAGGAAATTAATCAACAAGTTCTAACTGGAGAACGGGCCCTCTTTCAGGGGCACGACCTCCACATCACCAATAGTACGTTTGTCGACGGGGAATCCCCGCTCAAGCACAGTCAAAACGTCGCCATCGACCACACGATTTTTAAATGGAAGTACCCCCTGTGGTACACCCACCACGCCAAATTGAATCACACAACTTGGCAACCCGACGCCCACGCCGGGATCTGGTACACCCAAGACATGACCATGACCAACACCACGGTGCGGGCCACCAAGACCTTCCGGCACGCCCAACAGCTCCGGCTAAAGAACGTGGACTTCTCGGATGCCGGGGAGACCCTCTGGTGGTGCGACGACGTTCAACTCGACCACGTGACGGTCAACGGCGACTACTTCGGGATGAACACCAATAACGTGGTGGCCCACAACCTCAAGGTCACCGGAAATTACGTCTTCGACGGTGGAAAGAACATCGAAGTCCACGACTCCACGTTCATCACCCACGACGCGTTCTGGAACTGCGAGAACGTCACCATCTACAACTCGACCATTATCGGGGAGTACCTAGCCTGGAACGCCAAGAACATCACCTTTGTCGACTGTTGGCTCGAAAGCGACCAGGGGTTGTGCTACGTCGATCACCTGACCATGCGCAACTGCTCATTGATCAACACCGACCTGTCGTTCGAGTACTGCACCGACATTGATGCTACAATTAAAACCAGCATTGATAGTGTAAAGAACCCGGTCAACGGCCAGATCACCGCCCCTAAGATTGGCCAGATCATCTTTGATGACCCCGCCATTGACCCTAAGCAGACCACGATTACGATTCAGGAGGATGAAACGCATGGCAAATGACTTTTCAGAAATGATTGACCGTCGGCACACCAATTCCGTTAAGTGGGACGTGAAGGATAACGAACTGCCCATGTGGGTCGCCGACATGGACTTCCGCACGGCTCCCGGAATCATCAAAGCGTTCCAGGACAAAGCCGCTAGCGGCATCTTCGGCTACGAGGAAGTTCCCGAAGCCTACTTCGAAGCCGTTCAACACTGGTACGCCACGGAACACAACTGGGCGCCCAACACGGCGTGGATGCGCTTCGTGACCGGGGTCGTCCCGACCATCTCGTCAGCGGTTCGGCGCGTCAGCAACGTGGGCGACAACGTCTTAGTCCAAGCCCCTGTCTACAACATCTTCTACAACTCCATCGTCAATAACGGCCGGCACGTGCTTTCCAGCGACCTGGTCGACCATGACGGTCAATACGCCATCGACTGGGACGACTTAGACGCCAAGCTGGCGGAACCCCTGACCACCATGATGATTCTCTGCAACCCCCACAATCCCGTGGGTAAGGTCTGGACCGCCGACGAGCTGGCGCAGATCGGCGCATTAGCCGCTAAGCACCACGTGACCGTTCTGTCCGACGAGATCCACGGTGACATCACCGACGCCGGTCACCCCTACACGCCGTTCGCTTCCGTCAACGACGTCAACGCCCAAAACAGCATCACCTGTGTCTCGACCAGTAAGACCTTTAACGTGGCCGCCCTGCACGCGGCGACGGTCATTGTCCCTAACGAGGCCTTGCGTCACGTGGTCGACCGGGGCATTAACACCGACGAATTAGCTGAACCCAACTCGTTCGCCATCCCCGGCGTGATTGCCGCGTACACCACCGGTTCCGACTGGGTCCACGCCATGAACGCACAGGTCACGGCCAACAAGCAGACCCTGACCCAGTTCATCGCCACCCAGTTGCCCGAACTCCAGGTCATTGAAGGCCACGCCACTTACCTGGTCTGGATCGACTGCCGCCACGTCACTTCCGACACCACCGCGCTGGCGGACTTTATCCGGGCAAAGACCGGACTCTTCATCACTGCCGGGGCCGTTTATGGCGGTGACGGTCACGACTTTATCCGCATCAACGTGGCCTGCCCCGCAGAACGGCTGCAAGACGGGCTGAACCGCCTGGCCGATGGCGTCCACCAATTCGAAAAACAGGCTTAATGACTCCCAAACAGCCCCTGGAAGACGGTGATCTTCCGGGGGCTGTTTTTCATGCGCCTAACGACCAGCCGAAGCGGTGGCTAACGTATCCACGCTCACCACTTGGTCATAGTGCACCAGGTCCGCGGACGTGTAATGGTGAATCGCCTCGATGATGGTCAGTTTCGAGTGCCAGAGTCGTTGGTGGATATCCAACGCCGTTTGCTTATCCAGGGCCGCCGTCATTTCATCCAGCAACAAAATCGGCCGCTGGGACAACAGGGCCCGACCTAACTCGATCCGGGCCAACTGCCCCCCAGATAGCTGGTCGGCGTTGCTGCCCAGTGAGTAATCCAGGCCTTCCTTTGCGACCAAGTCCCCCAAGTCCAGCTCCTGGCATAGCGCGGTCAACCGGTCGTCGCTTACCGAAGCCCCCAGTGTCAGGTTAAAGCGCAAGGTCCCGGCGAAAATGACCGGGCTTTGGCTGGCGTAGGCAAAGACGCCCGCTAACTGACTGGCTTGGACGGGCTGATGGTTCAGCTGAACTGTCTGGGCATGCCCAAATTGACCAGACCATAAGTACGTTAAAAGCGTGGATTTACCGCTCCCCGAACGACCGATCACGGCAATCTTCTCCCCCGCGTGGATCGTCAGGTCTAAATTATGTAACAAGGTGCGTTGCTGGCGTTGGAGCGTTACCTGGCGAAAGGCCAGCTCCCCTAAGGCCGGTGCGGGCGCGGGTAACGCCTGGTGACCAGCGGCAACGTACCCGTTCAGGCGTTCAACGATTTGGCGCGTGGTGGCCAGGTTATTGCGTTGTGCGAGGATCGTCAAGATGGGGTTGACGAAGGAATTCGACAACTGAACGATAGCGAACAAGACGCCTAACGTGGTCTGACCGCGAACGATCAAGTAGACCCCCACCAAGAAAGGCAACAGGAACGTACACAGATTGGCCGTAACGTTGATGCAGGCGTTACCGACTAGGTTCCGCAGATTCATCTTCGCCAGTGCGGCTTCCAGGAGATCGACCATGGCTTGGTTCTTCGCCACGGCGGCGTCCTGGGCGTGGTACCGGGCAATCGTTCCGGCTCCCGCCAAGAAATTCTTGGTCTGGTTCACGTACTGGTCATTTTGCTGCGACCAGTTCTCCGAGGCTCGCTCTAACGGCTTTTGAAATAGGTTAGAGACTAACATGGGCGCACAACTGCCCACGAAAAAGATCAGGGTGATCAGCCAGTTCAGGTACAGGGCGTAGCCGAACGCCATCACCAGCGTATACGCGGAAATCAGCATGTTGATTTCGGCTTGGAAGCGGTTGGTCTCCAGTAACTTAAAGTCGTTGGTCAGAAATCCCAACGCCGCGTCGTCCGTCTCCGTCGGCTGAGTGACCATCCCCCGAAAGACCTGCGCACGCAAGGTCCGGTTCAAGTGGCGCACGGCGTCAGTGGTGAACCAGTTAAAGCAGACCTGTGCCAGATAGGTCACTAACAGGCTCCCGAACGCCACTCCTAAGAATTCTGGTAACCGGTCAAACTCTCGGCGGGTCGCAAAGGTCGTCAGCGTTGCCACAACGGTCGCAATCACCAGATTCTCACAACTCGAAATCCATCCCGTCAAGTTCATTAAAAAGAACTTCCAATGGGGGTAATATTTGTAAACCATCCAATCAATCCCTTCTCAATCTCCATTAAGATTTAATTATAAAACACCCCGCTATCTTTAACCATATTTTAATTTAAAATATCGCTGACCTAACGAACGCCCAGCTCATCCCTGCCTGGACGCCCGGTAGGCGGATGACAACCATTACACAAAAAACCGCCCTTTCTAACGAAAGGACGGCATTTTACATCTATCTGATTACTTGTAAACTAACACTTCGGTCACTAGGATCCCACCACCGAAGACCAGTAAGAAGACCACAACGGGCCAGACAAACCGGAACCAGTGGGAGTAGCGCATATGCAACATCTGCAGCGTTGCCATGACTAACCCGGTTGGGGCTAAGAAGAGCATCGCGTATTGCCCGAATTGGTAGGCCGTAACGACCACGAACCGGGGAATGTTGACCGTATCTGCCAGGGGTGCCAGGATTGGCATCGACAGTACCGCCAAACCAGATGAGGATGGCACGATAAACCCTAACACGAAGAAGATCAGCAACATCACAATGATGAAGATTGGGCCACTCATGTGGGTAACCAGCGAGGACGCGAATTGTAAGATTGTGTCCGAAATCAACCCGTTGTTCAAGACCAGGTTGATCCCCCGTGCCAGCCCGATGATCAGGGAAACCCCGACCAGACCGGAGGACCCGGCAACGAAGGCGTCCACCACGCCCGTTTCACCCAAACCGTATTTCCCGGTTCCGGCGAGGAACATAATGATGATGGCGAAGGTCAGGAAGGATGAGGCCATGGTTGGGAACCACCAACCCTTGGCCATAACCCCCCAAACCATGATCGGGAACGTCACGACAAAGAGAATCAGAATCAGTTTCTTCCGGAACGTAAAGCCGGTCTCTTGACCGCCGCTGGTGGATTCCACTGACCACATCTTATCGAACTCTTCATGGTCATCCCAGGTGTAGGAGAACTCAGGGTCCGCCTTAACCTTCTTACTGTACCAATGCAGGTAGAACAACAGGAAGATGGTGGCAATGAACAGACCGCCGGCCCGCCACATGATCCCTTCCGTGAAGTTGATGCCGGCCGCGTTGGAGGCAATCACCACGGAGAACGGGTTAATCGTAGAGAACGAGGTCCCGACCGAACTGGCCAGGAAGATGGCCCCGACACTCACGATTGAATCGTAGCCCATCGCAATGAAGACGGGCACCAGAATCGGGTAGAAGGCCACGGCCTCTTCTTCGATCCCACACAAGGTCCCCCCGAGGACCAGAAGAACCGAGACTAAGAAGATCAGTAAGAACTCGTGGCCTTTGGTTTTCTTGGTCAGCGCCATCAGCCCCGTCTCGAAGGCCCCACTGGCTTTAACCACGCCAATCAGGCCCCCTAGGACGAAGATGAAGATCATGATATCGACGGATTCGATAGTCCCGTTGACCATGCTTCCCGTGATGTCACTTAACTTCGCCGGGTGTTGCGCCAGTCGTTCGTAGGTGTGGGGCACCGAAACGGCTTGGGTGATCCCGCCCGACTTAAACTGACCGATCTTGATCTTAACCCCCAGCTTATCTAGCTCTTGTTGGGTCGCAGGTAAGCTGGTCACGTGTCCGTGGGGATTCTGTAACCGCAGCTCGGAGTTGGCATTATTATACGACAGCTTCGAGTAACTTCCGGCCGGAATGGTCCAGGTCGCAATCACCGCGACCACGGTCAGAATGAACAGAATGAAGAACGCCCCGGGCATTTTTAATTTAAAATGTCGCTTTTTTACTGTTGGATTATCACTCATAAGTTTTTACCTCTAAAATATGATGGCAGTTTCGCTAACAATACGCACCAGAAAACGCGGTCACCAGGAGGTACTGGGGAGTCCGTCTCACTATCCGCTTTACTTCTCTGAGCAATTGGATGACTAAGACGTTACTGATTCCCCACCACATCCTTTAGACCGCGTTCTATGGTTGATTGACCCGGATTACTTGATCAGGGTCCCGACTTTTCCGGCGAGTGCGTCGTCGAGATGGTCTAAGGACGTAATCAAAGCCGTCCGTTGCGCGCCGGACTTGGCAAAGTCCAAGCAAGCTTCAATCTTAGGTAACATGCTGCCTGGTGCGAATTGACCTTGGTCAATGTACTTCTGGGCGTCTTGAACGGACAGTTCCCGGAGAGCCTTCTGGTCGGGTTGACCGTAGTTGACGTACACGTCGTCGACCGCCGTCAAGATGATCAGTTGGTCCGCATCGAGGTTGGCCGCTAACAGCGCACTGGAACGGTCCTTATCGATCACGGCTGGGACACCCTCTAAGCCCTGGGTGGTCTGAACGACGGGCACTCCGCCACCACCGCCGGCAATCACTAAACTGCCGGATTCAATCAAGTTGTTGATACTGTTGAGTTCAATGATCCGCTTGGGAAGCGGTGATGGCACGACCTGCCGGTAGCCCCGACCAGCGTCTTCCTTGAAAGTGTAGCCCTTTTCGGCTTGAATCTTGGCCGCGTCTTCTTTAGAGTAGAAGTCACCGACTGGTTTGGTAGGGTCTTCAAAGGCCGCATCGCTAGGATCCACTTCAATCTGGGTGACCACCGTCGCCACATCCTTTTGGATGTTTTGCCGGTGCAACTCGTTTTGCAAGCTTTGTTGCAGGTGATAACCAATGTAGCCTTGGCTCATGGCCCCACATTCAGGGAACGGGAAGGCTGCCGTCTTGCCGTTTTCCGCGGCAAAGTTCATCCCCAGGTTGATGGCCCCGACTTGGGGACCATTCCCGTGACTGATGACGACCTTGTGTCCCGCAGCCACTAATCCCACTAGGGAAGCCGCCGTGTGCTTGACTAACTGCAACTGTTCTTCTGGTGATTTGCCTAAGGCGTTCCCGCCCAAGGCCACAACAATTTTAGCCATGTTCTGCCTCCCGTTATTCGCCTAAGGTTGCGACCATCACGGACTTGATGGTGTGCATCCGGTTTTCGGCTTCTTGGAAGACTACGGAAGCGTCACTTTCGAAGACGTCCTCCGTAACTTCCATTTCGGAGATTCCGAATTTCTCTTCGATTTCTTTCCCGACCTTAGTATCCGTGTTGTGGAAGGCTGGTAAGCAGTGTTCGAAGATGGCGTTCGGGTTCTGCGTCTGGTCCATAACTTCTTGGGTCACTTGGTAAGGCTTCAGTAACTTGATCCGGTCAGCCCAGACACTGTCAGGTTCACCCATGGAGACCCATACGTCGGCGTAGATTACGTCAGAGCCCTTGACCCCTTCAGCGATGTCGTTGAAGACTTCGATCTGAGCACCGGTCTTGGCAGCGATGTCGTTCGCCCGCTTCAACAGGTCGGCCTTAGGCGCTAATTCCTTAGGGCATACCACGTGGTAGGTCATGCCCATCACAGCGGCCCCTAACATCAAGGCGTTCGACACGTTGTCTTGACCATCGCCCACGAAGGTGAACTTGATGTCCTTGTAGTCCTTCTTCAGGACTTCGTGGGCCGTCAAGAAGTCGGCTAAGACTTGGGTTGGGTGGTCTTCATCGGTCAAGCCGTTCCAGACTGGCACACCGGAGTAGTCGGCTAAGGTTTCGGCCGTCCGTTGGGAGAAGCCCCGGTATTCGATCCCGTCGAACATGCCGCCTAAGACCCGAGCGGTATCCTTAGCGGTTTCCTTCTTACCCATGTGGGAACCGGAAGGGCCTAAGTAAGTGACGTGAGCCCCTTCATCTTTAGCGGCAACTTCAAACGCACAACGCGTCCGAGTGGAAGCCTTTTCAAAAATCAACGCAATGTTTTTATCTAATAATTTCTTTTGTTCCGTGCCCGCGTACTTGGCCTTTTTTAAGTCTTCGGCTAAATCGAGCATGTGACGCATTTCGCGCGTGGTAAAATCAGCTAAGGTTAAGAAATTCCGGTTACGTAAATTAAACATGTTGTGTTCCTCCTAATTGATATTTACAAGTATTAGTTTAGTAAGCGGTTTCATAAAGCTTCAAGAAGCTTCAACCCTTTGTTAAAAAATTCTCTAGGAGTGGGTTATTTTGTTCAAACAAGCCTCAATTATCCATCGCAGTCGCCGGCAACGCATCCTGATTGCCGCGGTCTGTATCGCCCTGGCCTCCCAGGTCAGCTTTCAGGTCTACACCCCCGGCTTCATCATCGCCCTCTCGGCGCTCCTGTTGCCCATCTTCCTCTACTTCAACGCCGACCTGAATCCCCTGCTGCTGTCCGGCATGATTGCCATCGCCTCCCCCATTTTTCGGGGGATCCTGCTATTCATCGGCCACGCCTCTCAGACCGAGACCATCCTCCATTTCGTGGTGACCGATATGGCCTTCTACCTCTGCTACGGCGGGCTGTACTACCTGCTCTACTGGCGGCGGACCCAGCGCAACAACAGCTCCTTTTTCCTGACCATCGTTCTTTGTGATTATTTATCCAATCTTTTAGAAGTCAGCTTGCTGACCGACTTCCACAACTACAGCTACCACCTGTTCCAACTCCTCTTCGTGGCCGCATTGGTCCGCAGCCTGTTCAGTTGCCTATTGGCCTTCGCCTACCATTACTTCACCCTGTTGATGCGCAAGGAAAGCCACGAACAACGCTACTACCACTTCATCTGGGTCGCGTCTTCCGTGAAGAGCGACGTGTACTTTATGCAGAAGAGTCTCGGGGAGATCGAACGGGTCATGAAGAATGCCTACCTCCTGAACCAGAAGCTTGAGGACCTAGACGTCCCCCAGGAATACCGCGACATGGCGCTGGCGGTGGCCCGCGATGTTCACGAAATCAAAAAAGACTACCGCAATGTTACACTAGAACTAGGCGAATACTTCGGGAGCAACCAGGACGCACCCATGCAACTCTCAGACATCTTGAAGGTCACCACCACCTACATCCAAGCGGCCATCAAGCACCACCACCCCAACGTGGTGATCGAAGTCCATAACCAGGTCGACCTCTTGATTCCCAAGCACTATTACGTGGTCACGATTCTGTCTAACCTGATCTTCAATAGCGTTGACGCGTTGCCCAAGGATAAACTCAACGGCTGTATTCAGGTCACGGTCACCAGTGCCGGTGCCGACATCCTGCTGACCGTGAGTGACAATGGCCAGGGGATGGATGATCGAACCCAGTCCATGATCTTTCAGCCGGGGTTCTCGACTAAATTCAACGCGACGACCGGCAATATTTACCGTGGCATCGGGTTATCCCACGTCAAAATCATCGCCCAAGAACAGTTCGATGGCAACATCACCGTTGACTCGCAGCTGGGTCGCGGCACCGACTTTCAAGTTCGTCTGAACAAAGCCCATCTTCTTCAGGAGGAATAATCATGAAATTCTACATCGTTGATGACGACCCATCCATTCCCATGATTCTGCAACAGATTCTCGAACAGGACCCGCAAAATGACGTGGTGGGCACCGCTACCGATGCCAAAATGGCGCTGGCCGACCTGATGCTGACCAACGTCGATATTGTCCTGATTGACCTGTTGATGCCCGTGATTTCGGGAACCGAGCTGGTCAAGAAGCTGAAGACGGCCAAGCCCAACCTGCGCTTCATCATGATCTCCCAGGTCCGCGACAGCGACTTACGGGCGGAAGCCTACCAGGCCGGCATCGAGTTCTTCATCGACAAGCCCATCAACATCGTCGAGGTCAAGACCGTGATTCAAAAGGTGGTCCAAAACATCCAGATGACCGCCAAGCTGAGTAACATCCAAACCTTAGTCGATGGGGGCATTGTCAACAGTGAACCCGCCGTCAACCAGCATGCCGAGCAAAAGGAAAAGATCCTCGCCATCCTCCGCTACCTGGGAATCACCTCTGAGTCCGGGTCGTCCGACATTCTCTCCGTCTGCCAGTTGATGATCGACAAGAACCTGAGTTTTAAAGCCATCGATTTCAACCAGGAATACGCCATCGACGACCACGAAAAGAAGATCCTCTTCCAGCGGATTCGACGCGCCGTCAAAGCTGGGCTGACCAACCTGGCGAGTCTGTACATCGATAACATGGGCGACGAGATCCTGGTCGAATACGCCAACGCCCTCTATGAATATAAAAACGTGCGGGCCGAGATGGCCTACCACCAAGGCAAGCGCGAATCTGGCGGCAAGGTCTCCCTACAACACTTCTTCGACGGACTGACCCACGAAATCTGAGGATTGACGGAGAATTCTCGCCAGAACCAAACTTAACTGCGATTTAGACGAAAAAACATACTAAGAAAGCTCTGTAAAACTAAAACAGTTTTACAGAGCTTTCTGAATGACAGTGGCATATCTGACACCGTAGATTGAACATAGGTCCTTGGGCTCGGTAAAGTTTTATTAGGATTAGACTTTAAACAAAACCGTTGTGCGGATCATCCAGTAAGGTAGGTGATGAACACCATCTGCCCTTTGGCTAACCGTAGGAAAAGTTCCAGGGCTGTTATGATTTCTCTATGGACAGTTAATATTCTCAATAGGGGCCTGAAAAGTATCTAATAGAAACTTCCGGGCTAGCAACTAACCTTGGTAAACTAATCGAATTCTGTGAGTTAGGTACTTCGAATACCAACGTAAAATCCTAAATACTACTTAATAGCTCGTTACTTTAGTGCCGAGTAGTTCACATGATAATCCGCCCACATTGTATGCTAGAATATTTAGTACAGAGAGTTTCAAGGGCGGTGGCATCACTCATGAAAGTTGATGATGCCTTATGCACGACGATATGACTAAAGGATCAAGCCATGTCTGTTTTTCAGGCACTATCATTGATGATTGCTTTCGCAACGTTGATGGTTCTGATCGACCGTAATAACGACCGTAAATAAAAACCACCCCTGATAACTTTGGCAAGTTGACGGGTGGTTCTACCAATTGTTAATAAGCCGCTGCTCTTGAAGCAGTCTGGGAAGCGATGGGTTGCACCCCATCGCTTTTTATATGCCTATATAGTACCACAATTCTATAGAATAATCATGTTTATCATATTCTAAAAGTGCACTTCTCTCATCTTCCCTATCAGCCCAATCAGTGCTCTGACTTTCAGCATCGATAATCTCCTAGTAAAACAGTCTCGGTTTTACAAAGCTAATCTTAGGCTGTTTAAGACGCTCACTAAGACTACTCGATGTAAGGATTAAACGTGAAGCGCTTATGTTCGTAGACCACCCGGCCCGCCGTTTCCAACCGCTGGACCACCTGCCCCGCCGTCTCACGGGTGGTTCCCGCCATCCGGCTGAGCTCGATCAACGTGATGGGATAGGGAATCAGAATGCGGCCATCATCCAACGGCTGCCCCATCTGTTGACTTAGGATCTTCAAGGCGTTATGCACCCGGTCACTGGCGCTGGACGTGACCATGGTCTGCAGCTGATTTTCGTTCTCGTTAATGATCTGACCCATCTCAACGATCACTCGCCGCATGACCTCGGAATTCTCCGTCAAGAGTCCCTCGAAGACCGTCATGGGAAACGACACGATTTCCACCGGCGTCAACGTGTTCACGGAATAGGCGTACTCCTGGTCGTGGAACAAGCCCCGGTACGGAAAGCCCTTGTCCTTAGGAATAAACGAATAAAACGTAAAGTCCCCCGATTCATCGATGCGTTCCGTACGTAGTAGACCAGAAAAGACGAAGAAGAACCGGTCCCGGGGATCGGCTTGGTCAAACAGGAGTTGACCTTTGGGTAACTGCTTGACCCGCATCACGTGTGCTAGCTCGGCGAACTGCTCTGCCGTAAACGCACTGAATTCTGGTCGCCGTTTCAATAATTGCAAATAACGTGGATATTCGCTTTTTCGAATCATGAAAAGGTCCCCCTCATTTAGGCTAATACCATTAGTATAGCCTAAATGAAGGGGACCTTAAATGTTAATGATTTTGCATTTTAAAGGTTAACTAGAACAGCTTCCCGAAGTCGCCCCAAGTTAAGCCTAAGAAGTCGTTCATGCCCAGACGGAACAGTTCGATAATCGTGATGATGGCTAAGACCCCAATCACGATAGCCACGATCCGTTCACCTGACGTGAAGACCTTTTCGGCGTGGTTGTCCTTCTTCTGCAATTGCATGAAGACCGGAATCCCCAAAGCGAAGAGCAAGGACATCAGCATGATAAAGCCTAAGTTAGCGGCGTATAACAGCCACAAGGCGTAGATACTGGAGATGACCCCGACGGTGATGTTCCAGCTCCGACCTGGTGTGTCCAGACTTTCGTTCTTCGAGAACTTCAGTTGATAGAAGGCTGAGAACATGTATGGAATCAGAATCGCAGCCGACGCAACGGAGTAGAAGAAGTTGTAAGCACTGGCCGTAATCAGGTAAGAGAACATGAAGATTTCAACACAGATGTTGGTGAAGAGCAGGGAATTGACGGGCGCCCCGTTCTTGTTTTCCTTCGCGAAGAACTTCGGGAAGGAACCTTCCTTAGCGGCTTCGTAAGGCAGTTGCCCGGCGAACATGGTCCAGGACAACCAAGCCCCGACAACGGAGATGATTAGTCCGGCGTTAACCAGGACAGCACCCCACTTACCCACGACACTCTGTAACAGGTAAGCCATGGCTGGTTGACCTAAGTTGGCTAAGCCACCCCGACGCATAACCCCTAAGGAGAGCAGGGTAATCAACATGTAAATCAGGATAACCGTGATGATTCCTAAGACGGTTGCCCGACCAACATCTTCACGCTTCTTGGCCCGGCCAGAGAAGACCACCGCACCTTCGATCCCGATGAAGACCCAGACCGTCACTAACATGGTACTTTGAACTTGCTTCATGACATCGGCGAACTGGAAACTCCCGGAAGGTGTGAACCAGAAGCCGTGCGTGAAGACGCCCAGCTTGAAGGCGATAATCATGGTAACCAAGAAGATAAAGATTGGAATCAACTTGGCAATGGTGATAATGGTGTTAACGAAGGACGCGGATTCGACCCCGCGTAAAATCATGAAGTGGCAGCCCCAGAGAATGAAGGAGGCCGCAACGATGGACCAGATGTTCTGACCATCGCCGAAGATTGGGAAGAAGTAGGCCACGGCACTCATTAGCAGTGTCGCGTACCCCACGTTCCCCAACCAAGCGGAGGCCCAGTAACCCCAAGCGGAGTTGAACCCCATGTACTTCCCGAAGCCGGCTTCAGCGTACGAGTAGACCCCGGCATCCAGGTCTGGCCGTTTCATGGTCAAGTTCTGGAAGGTCAAGGCTAACATGATCATCCCAAAAGCGGTGATGATCCACCCAATGATGATGGCCCCGGCACCGGCGTTGGCGGACATATCGTGCATTAAGTTGAATACCCCACCACCGACGATTGATCCCACGACCAACGCGATTAGTTCAAGTAAATTAAGTTTCCCTTTGGATTCCTCCATGGTGACATCTCCTTTACCACGGACGGGATTCAGCAAGATGATTGAATATGGAAAAATATAATAGCTAGGATCTGCCGACCGATGCCGGCAAACCCAATGTTCACTGAATCTTCCGTGGCTCTAACTGTGTGACACTACTTGGTAATGATGGTCCCGTCACCGTTCTTCAGGAAGTTCCCGACGTTTTCGAGTGACGTGACGACCGCCTTACCATTGGCACTGTTTTCGACAAAGTCGATCGCAGCTTGAACCTTAGGCAACATACTCCCCTTGGCGAATTGGTCTTGGTCGATGTATTGCTTCAACTCAGCAACGTTGACCGTTTCCAGCTTCTTTTGATCCGGCTGGTTAAAGTTGATGTAGATGTTGTCCACCGCCGTCAAGATGATCAGCAGGTCGGCGTTGACCAGTTCTGCCAGTTTTTCAGAAGCGAAGTCCTTGTCAATCACGGCTTCGCGGCCGACTAAGCGGTTACCCTCTTGCACAACGGGTACCCCACCGCCCCCAACGGAAATGGGCACGATGCCGGCTTCGACCATGGCATTCACAGCTTTGTATTCCTTGACCCCGGT
The DNA here is from genome assembly GCF_032197885.1 of Levilactobacillus namurensis. Taxonomy (NCBI): domain Bacteria; kingdom Bacillati; phylum Bacillota; class Bacilli; order Lactobacillales; family Lactobacillaceae; genus Levilactobacillus; species Levilactobacillus namurensis. The sequence continues at coordinate 2,452,713 of NZ_CP134159.1, forward strand.
TGGCCGTGGAGAAGGCACTACCCGCCGGTAACCCCGACCCGCATCTTCGACGAAGGTCTGGTCCGGGTGGGCGTCCTTAATCGCGCCAATTTCATCTTTGGTGTAGAACGGGCCGATGGGCTTGGTTGGGTTGGTGAAGGCTTGGTCGTTAGGGTCGACCTCGACTTGGGTGACCACCGTGGTGACATCCTTGTCCAGACCTGCCTTGGTGATCTCTTCACCCAACGCGTTTTGCATCCAGTACCCAATGCTTCCTTGGGTCATGGCCACGGCCGTATCCAGCGGCATCGCCGGGTTCTTAGCCGTGCTGCCGGCGGCCTGTTGCAACAACAGGTTCCCGACTTGCGGACCGTTCCCGTGGGAGACAATCAGGTCGTCTCCTTGCTTGATGAATTGAACCAGGTACTTTGCCGTGTCCCGCAGGGCTTGTTGTTGTGCTTCAGCGGAAGCATCCTTTGATAAAATAGCGTTACCCCCAAGGGCCACTACAATGCGACGTTTTGTCATAGTCGAATTCTCCTTCTAGTGTGCAATTTAATCAGATTAATGCGTACAATTTTGACCCGTTTGGCTGTAGTAATGACGTTAGAAGAACTAACATCAGTTGACTTAACTAGCTCACTTTTTAGTAATTATCCTAAGCCAGCACAGCATCGCGGTTTTCAAGCAAAAAGGGGAGTTAATCAACACGGATTAACTCCCCTTTTTCAATCCCGTTAAGCTTTAAACACGTGGGATGAATAAGTTACCTAACGTTGCAGCCATCATAGCCTTAATGGAGTGCATCCGGTTTTCAGCTTCTTCAAATTGACGAGCGTACTTACTGTTGAAGACTTCATCCGTAACTTCCATTTCAGTGATTCCGTACTTTTCCTTCACATCTTCACCATACTTGGTGTCGGTGTTGTGGAAGGCTGGGAGGCAGTGCATGAAGAGCAATTGATCATCTGGCGTGCCAGTCTTCTTCAAGGCTTCCATGTTAACTTGGTATGGCTTCAACAAGTTAACCCGTTGTTCCCAGTTGGATTCACCCATGGATACCCAGACATCGGTGTAGACAACGTTGGAACCTTTCATCCCTTCGTCGAGGTCGTCCGTGATTAACAGCTTAGCGCCGGATTCAGTCGCAAACTTCTTAGCTAAGTCTTGCGTTTCTTGAGTTGGGAAGAGTTCCTTAGGGGCAACGATGTGGATGTTGACCCCTAAGATGGCACCGGTTACCAGCAAGGAGTTGGCAACGTTGTTCCGGCCATCCCCCATGAAGGTCAAGGTCAAGCCCTTAAGGTGACCAAAGTTTTCCTTAACCGTCATGAAGTCCGCCAGCATTTGCGTTGGGTGCCATTCGTCGGTCAAGCCGTTCCAAACGGGAACACCTGAGTCGCGAGCTAAGATTTCAGCATCGGATTGCTTGAAGCCCCGGAATTCGATTCCATCGAACATGCTACCCAAGACTTTAGCCGTATCGGAAGTGGTTTCCTTCTTACCTAATTGAATGTCGTTTTGACCCAAGTATTCTGGGTGAGCACCCAAGTCGATCGCCGCCGTGGTGAACGCTGAACGGGTCCGCGTTGAGGACTTTTCGAACAGCAAGGCAATGTTCTTACCTTCCAGGTAGTGGTGTTGGATACCCATCTTCTTCAACGTCTTCAAATGCAGTCCAAAGTCGATCAAGTATTCGAGTTCAGCAGCACTGAAGTCCTTTTCTGCAAGAACACTCCGTCCTTGGAATACATTTTCACGAAAATCTTTTGCCATAATCTTTCTCGCTCCTATTCTCTTTAAATGTTTCGAATTTTAAGGATTAATGCTTATTAGAGGTCTTCCCGAACCAGTGGCATGCTCATGCAACGAGGACCGCCACGGCCCCGAGATAATTCACTTGATAAGACGTCGATAACCTTCAAGCCATGCTTACGTAACAGTTCGTTAGAAACGTAGTTCCGGTTGTAGGTCACCACAACACCTGGGGCAATTGCTAAGGTGTTGGAGCCGTCGTTCCATTGTTCACGGCCGGCGATGATTGGGTCACCGTTACCAGTTGGAATCAAGTCCAGGTCATCCAAACCTAAAGCGTCCTTCAGAACTTGCTTCAAGTCCGTCCGGTGGTCTAAGTTCAGTTCACCATCTTTACCTGGCGTGATCGTCCAAGTATCGATGTGGCCGCCTTCGCCTAAGATTCCTGGGTGCACCGTGAATTGATCCTTGTTGATCATGGTGAACACCGTATCCAAGTGCATCATGGCGTGGTTGTGTGGAATCTTGATTGCGATGACTTTGTCGAAGTGGCTCTTCGCGAACAGGTTCTTGGCGATGTCTTCAATGGCATCGGCAGACGTCCGTTGGGAAACCCCGATAGCTAAGACGTGGTCGGAGAGAACTAATTCGTCCCCGCCTTCGATCCGAGTATCGTGGTTCCGGTCGCGCCAAACGTTCAAGCCCTTGTTGGCAAACCGGTGGTGGTACTTAATGATGGTTTCCATAAAGAGCGATTCGCGTTGACGAGCAGCGAAGGTCATGTGGTTAATGCTTAACCCATCACCGATGGAGGCCGCAGGGTCCCGCGTGAAGTACAAGTTAGGCATTGGGTCCATGAAGAATGGGTAGTCGTCTTCTTCGGCCGCACTGACTAAGTCAGCTGGGACGAAGTCGAGTTCGTTCTTCCGAACCCCACCCATGATCTTGTTGACCATGTCTTGGGTGGACATTGACAGTAAGTATTCCTTTAAAGCATCGTGGGTAACGCCGGCAATGTAGCCACTTTCAGCTAACATTTGTTGTAAGAAGTTTTGCTTAACTTCTTCACCACCGTCATCCAAAGCTTCAGCAGACAGCTTTTCCAAGTAGAGCACTTCAGTACCGTTTTGACGAAGAACATCAGCGAAGTTATCGTGTTCCTTTTGAGCAATTGGTAAGTATGGAATGTCATCGAATAACAACCGAGGCATCATGTCAGGCGTGAAGTTTTCAACTTCAACATCTGGCCGCTTGAGCATAACAACCTTCAATTTGCCGATTTCGGACATTACGTGAATTGGACTGGTCATGTTTGTTTCCTCCCATCACTTGATTACGAGACCATCATAACCCGGAATGTAACCGCTTTCTAGTAGTGTTTGGCATTCAAAATGTGAAGGATTGTACACTTTAAGTTGGCCAATGAATATCAATTGTCGTTTATGCATCTAAACTGTATATTTGCATATTTCCAATGAAAACACTTACTTTTAACTGCATAAAATTTGTTCATTAAAATTTGATGATAATTTGTCGACCAGCCAAACCGAGTCGTCCTGAATTCCCCACAGGTCAACGGTTGTGGCCCCCTCAATAATTTGGTATACTTAGGGTAAATTGTTGATGGAGGCGTTTTATATGTCACAGAAATTCATTGTCGATCCTGAGTTCTGGGAAATCTTCCCCGACGTTCAAATTGCCTTTTTGACCGCCCACGGTGTGGATAACCACAGCTACGGCCACCTCAAAAAGTCCCGGTTAATGGAAGCTAACGAAAAAGCTGAGGACTGGGTCCCATACTCCCCAATCAGTAAGAACCCAATCATCGCGGCTTGGCGGGAAGCCTTCCGGAAGTTCAAGACCAAGAAGGGCGCGCGGTGTGCCGTCGAGGCCCTGCTCAAGCGGGCCAGCAAGGGCAACGGCGTGGGCGCAATCAACCCTGTCGTGGACCTCTACAACACGGTCTCTCTGACCTACGCCTTCCCGTTAGCGGCCGAAGACATGGATAAGATCGTCGGTGACGTCCACCTGGGCGTCGCTAAGGGGGGCGAACCCTTCTACCCAATCGGTGAAGCCGACGAAGAACCCGAAGAAGCGCTCCCTGGTGAGGTCATCTACCGCGACGACCAAGGGGTAATCTCCCGTTGCTGGGCTTGGCGGGACAGCGCACGGGTCGAATCTACGGAAGACACCCAAAACATTCTCTTCTATATGGAAAACATCCAACCAGAACGCAAGGAAGACCACGAAAAAGCCGTTCAGATGCTCAAGGACAGCTTCAAGGAATACCTGAACGTGGACCTCGACGACCATCTGGTCACCCGCGACCACCCCGAAGTCACCTTCTAATCAGCGCTTGAAAACCAGGTTTCTTCGCATCTACAGAAATTTCCAGCTAAATCCGCTTAATTTCAGAAAATGTATATATTTGGGACATTTTTGTATATACAAAAATCTTAAAACCCGCGTAAGCCGTTTCCGGTTTACACGGGTTTTTCAGTTTGGCTAATATTTTATGTGATTTTATTCACTCTTATTCCTTCCACACTAAGGATGCACCGACGGGGGAACCTGTCCCCCCACCCCGTTCAAACTTAACCACATTGTAATATTTTGTGACTGTGAATGGTCGGTTACCGTTCAGACCGGTTCCACTGGGCCTTTTTGTCCCCCATCCACCGATGACCATGCTATAATATTATCAATTGCGAGCGCATACAATGATTGCTTAATCGTTGACCTTTCGGCGCTATGCGCGTATCTTAAATAGCGTTGTCTTCAACGAAAAAGGTTCGTTTCCGGGTCGTTACAGCGGTAACACCCGGTCACTTAGCTTCCGCTGAGTAGGCGGCAAGGTCGCTTAGGCCGACCCGGTCCGCCGCACGGAAAATTATTAAATCTACTATAGAAGGAGTTGACGCAGTTTGGATGAAGCTGAACGCGAAAGCAGCCCTTGGCAACGTAACCTCTACGTCCTGTGGTTCTGTACGTTCGTCGCCGGCATGGCCTTCAGCGAAATCATGCCATTTTTATCGTTATATATTAGTAGTCTTGGCGACTACACCAAAGCCCAGGTCACCATGTACAGTGGCCTGGTCTACGCCGCCGACTTCTTCGTCAGCGCCATCGCCTCACCTCTGTGGGGCATCGTGGCCGACCGAAAGGGCCGGAAGATCATGCTCCTGCGGTCATCTCTAGGGATGGGCGTGGCCATGGCCTTAATGGGCTTCGCCACCAGCGTCTGGCAGTTGGTCGCTTTGCGGGCACTCCAAGGCGTCTTCGCGGGGTTCATCTCGAACGCCCAAGCGCTGGTCGCCTCCCAGACGCCCCGGAAACACAGTGGGGCCTCACTCAGTACCTTAATGACGGGTCCTACCAGCGGGATGTTGCTGGGACCCGTCTTCGGGGGAATCTTAGCCCAGGTCTTCTCGATCCGCATCACTTTCTTCATCACGGGGTTCCTCTTATTGGTCACGTTCTTCATGAGCTGGGGCCTGGTCGAAGAGAAGTTCAAGCCGGTGGTTCACCAGTCGGAACAAGCAACTTCTCACAACCCCCTAGCGGCCTTCCCGAACCCTAAACTGATTTTAGTGCTCCTGTCCTCCACGTTGATCGTCCAATTCGGGAACATCTCCATCTCCCCGATCATCAGTCTCTATGTCAAGGAACTGATGCATAACGTGGGACCCATCACCGTGGTCGCCGGAATCATCGCAGCCTTGCCCGGAATCTCCAACATCATCGCCTCGCCGCGGCTAGGACGGTACGGGGATCAACACGGGTCCGGCCGGGTCCTGATCTTCGGCTACATCTTCGCTACGCTGATGTACCTGCCGCAAGGGTTCGTCACTAGCGTTTGGATGCTGGGAATTCTACGGTTCATGATCGGTATCTCCGACGGGGCCCTGTTCCCCGAGATTCAGACCCTGCTGACCAAGAACACCCCGGTCGAATTGACCTCGACCGTCTTCAGCTGGAACCAGTCCTTCCAATCCGTTGGGAACATGTTAGGTTCCCTCCTGGGCGGCTGGATTGCCGGAATGTTCAACTACAACGCCGTGTTCATTTCAACGGCGGCCCTGATGGTCATCAACCTGACCCTAGTCTGGTGGTTAGTTCCCGAGATTCGCAAACGGCAAGCTCCCGCCACCACCCATTCATAAGCCACATCATCGAGTCTGGGACTAGTGCCCAGGCTTTTTTCTACGTTTAGTCAAGGGCAGATTGTGGAAGTATTCGCCTTACCGGTTGGTCCTGAAGGGGCTGGAACGTGGTGGGCACGACTTGAAGCCCTGAAAGTGCCAGGTCTTCAAGCTCGGCCTTTGGGTAAGCCAGCTGAAAAACGCTGACTAACCCAAACGACACCACTGAGCCCCTTCAGGCCCAACCTCACGGCTAAATTGAGCGTCCCCAAAGACAGTATTTTCTGATGTTTGACAACCTTATTCACACAAATGACCACCGTGTTTGAGATGAGGGCTTTCAACTGATTATCGTCGTCACCAATATGCTTAGGCGCCACGGCCTGTTAGCTCATCGTGTCCCGATATGGTTACACAACTGTAAGCCGAGAGGACGGCGAATGACAACTGCAACCTGAGCTGGGGACGCACTTTTTTTAACCATAATTAGCCGTCTTCCCAAATCAAATATAAGCATTCACTTATTAATTAAGACTTTAAATTATGAACTTCTATCCATTCGCCCAAAACTGTAATTTAATTAGAAATAATTTAACCATTGATTTACCGGCGTTCAGAAGCGTTTATATCCGGCATTGGTCAACACTGGTAATAGTCTTTTCTTGGTAAATATCTAGTTTTCATGTACAATAGCGTTAGTTTAACAAACCAACCTCAGTAATCGAATACGACCGGTCTCTAGGCATTCCCACCTGCAGGGATCCAGAGTCACCGATCGTTTATTTTTTTGTTCAAGTCCCGGCTAACTTCGGGGCACCAACTGGAAACTAGGAGGACGAACGCTTAATGTTACTTTCAATGGAACACCTTCGTAAGGAATACCCCAACGGCAAAGTAGCCGTCGACGACTTCAACCTAGAAGTCGACAAGGGTGAGTTTATCGCCTTCATCGGGACGTCTGGTTCCGGGAAGACCACCACCATGCGGATGATTAACTGGATGCTACACCAGACTTCCGGTTCCATCAAGATCAACGGTAAAGACATCTCGAAAATGGACCCGGTTAAGCTCCGGCGGTCCATCGGTTACGTGATCCAAAACACGGGGCTGATGCCGCACATGACGATTCAAGAAAACATCGAATTAGTGCCCAAGCTCCTGGGCTGGTCCAAAGAAAAGCGCGCCAAACAAGCCCACAAGATGATCGACCTGGCCCAACTCCCCGACGAGATGCTCAAACGCTACCCGGGTGAGCTCTCCGGTGGGCAACAACAACGGATTGGGGTCGTGCGGGCCTTAGGAACTGATCTTAATGGACGAACCCTTTGGGGCCCTGGATCCCATCACCCGAGAATCCCTACAAGATCTGGTCAAGCACTTACAAGAAGACCTAGGCAAGACCTTCATCTTCGTGACCCACGACATGGACGAAGCCTTGAACTTAGCCACTCGGGTCGTCATCATGAGCCACGGGAAGCAGGTCCAAGTCGACACGCCGGAAAACATCCTGCGGCACCCAGCCGACGAATTCGTCACCAACTTGATTGGGGAAGAACGTCTGATTCGGGCTCAACCCAATATCTTGACTGTCAGCCAAATCATGCGGAAGCACCCCGTGGCCATTTCGCCAACCAAGACCCTGACCGACACCATCGACTTGATGCACGAAAAGCGAGTTGATACCCTGTTAGTCACCGATGACCAAGATAAATTGATTGGCTACATCGATCTGGATGACGTGAGCCGGAATACCGACCCGCAAACGCCGGTCAGTGCCCTGATGAATCACGAAGTCTTCTATGTGCAATCTAAAGCCTTGATTGGGGACACCGTTCAACGAATCCTGAAGATGGGGGTTAAGAACGTCCCTGTCGTGGATGACCAACACCGGCTGGTCGGTATCGTCACCCGGACGTCGCTGGTAGACATCGTCTACGACGCCCTCCGTGGGGTACCCGACAATAACGAACAACCCGCCTCACCAATCAACGTGGACATCCACGCCGCGGCCAACCATGAAGGGAGTGCCGATGCCTAATGCTACATTTTCTAGCTACTTACGGCACGCAAATGATCTCTAAGACTGGTCAACACCTCTACATCTCTGCAGCGGCGTTGCTCCTAGGGATTATCGTCGCCGTGCCGCTGGGAATTCTTTTGACTCGCATGAAGCACGGGGCCAATGCGGTCATTACACTCGCCGGGGTCTTACAGACCATCCCCGCCATGGCGTTGTTAGCCATCATGATTCCGATCTTTGGGATCGGCTCCACGCCCGCTATCGTGGCCCTGTTCATCTACTCACTCTTACCGATTCTCCGGAACACCTATCTGGGCATGCAGGGGGTCTCGCCAACTGTGCGGGACGCCGCCAAAGGGATGGGGATGACCTGGTGGCAGTCCATGATTCAAGCCGAACTGCCCCTAGCCGCGCCCGTCATCATGGCCGGCATCCGGCTGTCCGCGACTTACGTGATTGCCTGGGCTACGCTGGCGTCCTACATCGGTGCCGGTGGCTTAGGGGACTTCATCTTTAACGGATTGAACCTCTACCGTTCCGACTTGATTCTCGGAGGCTCGATTCCCGTTATCATCCTCGCGTTATTCGTCGATTACCTGCTGGGCAAGGTCGAAACGGCCGTTACGCCTAGGCAGCTCAGATAGGAGGTCACCATGCGAAAACGAATCTATCAATGGCTGACCGGACTTCTGGTCGTCATCTTACTGTTACCCTTAGGTGGGTGTGCGTTGCCCGGATTAAGCGGCGGGTCGGGTAAGGACACCGTCCGTATCGCGGCGCAAAACACCACCGAACAACAAATCATGGCTTACATGATCCAAGGCATGATTCAACACTATACCAAGTTAAACACATCCATTATCAATAACTTAGGGTCCGGGAACGTCAGCTTCAACGCCTTGAAGAACGGCGACGCCGACATCTCCTCCATTCGGTTCTACGGGACTGACTTGACCACCGTTTTGAACCGGAAGTTCGAACGGGACCCTAGCAAGGTCAAGGACATCGTCACCAACGATTTCCAAAACAAGTATCACATGACCTACTTCGACACTTACGGCTTCGCCGACACCTACGCTTGGATGGTCAAGCCCGCGTACGCGAAGAAGCACCATCTGAAGACGGTCAGCGACTTACAAAAACTGGCCCCGAAGATGACGGTCGGTATCGACCAGATCTGGCAGAACCGTCCCGGTGACGGGTACCCCGCCTTCCAGAAGACCTACGGCTACAGTTTCGGCACCGTTAAGCCCATGCAACTGGGGCTGCTCTACGACGCCTTAGCCGCCGATAAGATGGACGCCATCTTAGGGTACTCCACCGACGGCCGGGTCTCCAGCTACCACCTGAAGCTCTTAAAGGACGACAAGAACTTCTTCCCACCATACGATGGGAGTCCGGTGGCCACGGATAAGGTCTTGAAGCAACATCCTGAGCTCAAGCCCGTGATCAACCGGCTAGTCGGCAAGATCGATCTAAAGACCATGCAACACCTGAACTACCAAGTCGACGACCAACTGGAAGAACCTCAGACGGTCGCTAAAGACTTCTTGCAACAACACCATTACTTCGAAGGGGGCCATTAAGTATGAAAGACTTAGGGTTGTGGCAACAGCTCATCTACTACTTCACGCACAATGGAATGTACGTGCTGAGCCAATTTAACCAAACGTTCTTAGTCTCCATCTACGGCGTCCTCTTCGGCGCCATCGTCGGGATTCCAATCGGGATCTGGACCTCACAACACCGGCGGCTCTCACCGCTGATCGTGGGGGCGGCTAACGTGATTCAGACGGTGCCCTCACTAGCCATGCTGTCCATCCTGATGCTGGGCTTAGGGCTAGGTCAGACCACGGTCATCGCGACCGTCTTCCTGTACTCTTTGCTCCCCATCATCAAGAACACCTACACCGGGATGCTGAGCGTCGACCGCGACGTCTTGGATGCCGGGAAAGGTATGGGGATGACGCGGCTCCAAATCATGACCACGATTCGGATTCCGTTGTCGCTGTCGGTCATCATTGCCGGGATTCGGAACGCCTTAGTCATCGGAATCGGGATCACCGTTATTGGGTCCTTCATCGGGTCCGGTGGCCTGGGAGACATCATCGTCCGGGGCACCAACGCCACGGACGGTGGGGCCATCATCCTGGCCGGGGCCTTACCGACCGCGTTAATGGCCATCATCACCGACTTAGTGTTGTCCTTCATTGAAAAACGGTTAACGCCGAAGACCTCTTCGGAAGCTTAACCTCACCGACGCCCAGAAGTCCCCAGCTTCTGGGCGTCTTTTTGGGTCCCAATCGTCTACTCATTAAAAAATTCGTAAGGGGTCTGACTAGGTGTTAGGGGGCCCAACTTGCTATACTAGACACGGCTTATTAGACTGAAAAAAAGGAGGCCGCATCCGTGAAACGCCTGCGCCAAGCCGGCATTGATCTTTCGGTGGGAACCCTGAACTTCTTAGCGAACACCGGGATCATGCTGCCCTATATTTTAATTTTATTTCAATACCAAAAGACCCAAAGTCCCACTTACCTGGTCGCGCTGGTCACCGTCTACATCGCCCGGGCTGCCAGTATCTTCTACACTAAGCGCTTCAACCTGCGCTCCAGCACTTACCTGATCATCACGCTGGTCTTCGGGGCCCTGGGTAGCCTGCCCTTCGCCCTCACCGGTTCGCTGTGGTGGCTCCTGGTCGGAAGTGTCCTGTGGGGCTACAGCGCCGCCACGATTTGGCCGTACTTCCTCACGGTCAAGCTCAACTTGGCCCAAACTACGCCATTCAAGATGAAGAGCGTCTACTGGGTGATTTTCCTGCTCCTGGCGATCCTCTTAGGTATCGACCTGGGACTCAAGCTCAGCTTCTCGTTCTCGTTCGCCCTACTGGCCGTGATGAACTTAGTTGCCTTACCCGGAGGGCTCCTGCTTAACGAGTTCACCCACGACTTCTATCGCGGTCAGCCCAACCAGCGTCACGGGCTGAAGCAGTTCTGGCGGTGGTGGCTGTCCGTGATCTTCTTCGCCGCCTTAGCGGTCCTGACCACCCTGCGTAAGGCCGACGTCCCGCTACCGGCCTGGGACACCCTGGCCATCATCTTAATTGCCTTGGTGATTGCCTTGATCGAACTCTATGCCGACCGACGGACCCTGCACAACTTTAAGGCCCGCCTCTTGAACCGGGGATTCATGTTGAGTTACGTGCTCCTCTTCAGTAGCTTCATGGCATACTATTACTGGGGCAAGCTGGGGATGTACCTGGTCTTCGCCGTCTACCTGATTGGGTTCGAAGGGGGCGCGGGGATCATCAAGGCCCTGGCCCACCACGACCCTCAGCAACAGGACCGGTTGCGCCACCAAGTCGTGATTGCCGGTCACCTACTGGTCCTGATTCCTTGGAAGTGGACCTACTTGCTGGGGCTACTCCTGATTGCCCTGTATATCGGGGACGATAACCCCACGGTCAACCAAGAGCTGTACGAATCCGACGTGGTCGATAACGACACCGCCATCATCAGTAAGTACCGCTTCTCGACAGCTGGCGGTCTTCTGTGTCAGCTGGTCTTCTTCGGCTTGCTGGTCACCATCAGCGGAATCAACAACCTGTCCCTGCTCAGCTTCTTCAAGCCCACGTCGACCAGTCACTGGTTCCTCTACACCTGGGCGGTCAACTGGCCCCTGGCCCTGTGCTCACTGGGCTTAGCCCTGACGAACCTGCGGCAACAGCGCCGGTTAGACCACTCTGAACAAAACTAACCGACTACTTGAACCTTGAATGAACCGCCGTGATAACTTTCAGCGAAGTTATCACGGCGGTTTTTGGTGGTCACACGATTAGTTGGGAGACTGGGGATTAAGAGATGGTATTCAGCGTTAAGCTCTAGACAAAGAGATGGATCATCATTCCAGCCGCGATTCGGAAGCGAATTAATATGTCTAGCGGAAACACCCCGCAAATCACGATTAGCGACGATGGCAAGACGCCTATGAGCCCCCCAGCACGCTCAGTTGAGATGAGCGACCAGCGACTGTTTTCAAAATTATCACGAATACCCCAAAACGGATCACCAGGTAACCGTCCTGGTGGTCCGTTTTAAGATACTGCCTATTCTGCTGAATGCTTAATTCCGAACTAACGCTAACTTGTGGGCCGTGTAGACCGCGTGCCAGCCCTTAGGCAAGCCCACGATGTGGCTGAACTTCCCTTGGTGTTGGTCGAAGGTGATCACCGTCTGGTGGGACTTCAAGCCCTTCAGGTTAGTTAACCGCAGGGTGCCGGCCAACTTGGCCTTTCCCCGAATCTTCATGGCCGTAGCCTTAGTTACCGTTAAGGCCAGCGTCCCGCGCTTGGTCTGTTGGTAACCCCGTTGCAGTTTGATGGCGGTATTGGCAGTTAACGTCCCCTGGTTCAAGGTCAACTGGCCGTTACCCGCCGCCGTGGCAGTGGCGAGATTGAGGTCCCCACCGTCAACTTGCAGGCCACCCTTAAACTGGTTGTGACCCTTTAACGTTAACGTCCCGGTTCCTTGCTTGATAAGTTTACCGTTCCCGGTAATGTCGTTACGCCAGGTGTCGTGCGCGTTGAAACCGCCCTTGGCCGCATCCATCTTGACCTTGGTGGTCGTTGGTAAGGCCCCGTAACCGTTCGCGGCGGAGAAGAGGTCTAACCGTCCCCAGCCCTCGGTATCGTCCAAGACTGGGTACCCCGATGGCAATTCCGTCGTGGCTAACGCCATCCGCCGTTGGGTCTTGCTGAGGTAAGGCAACCGCGTAGCCAAAAGAACTTCTGCACCCTTAGGGACCCGTGGCGCAATCGTCCGGTCACCATTTTGTGGTAAACCGTAAGTCATCCGAAAGCGGTAGTTCTTCTGGTTGGTCCGGTAGTCGCCGAAGTCATCGTTCTTCGTCACCAACGGACTGTGCAATAATGCATCCGAGTGGGCTTCTTGATAGGCCCGCTTCATTAAGCCTTGATATTGCGGGTCGTTCAACGTGGCGGCAGCAACGGCCGTCCCAAACATCCGACCGCCCATCACAGCCAGCGGTGAGTGCCGCCCAGCCAGTACCCGGTCGTAGCCAATCTCGGAGGACCGAGTGACGGATTCTTGGAACCGTTCGGGGAAGGCGTACGCCATGACTTCACCAATTTCGAAGCCGGCTGACGTATGTCCGCTCGGGAAGTCGTAATCATCGGCTTTAGCCGCGTGCATCACGTTGACCAAGTACGGGTTAGGTAGGACGTGTTGCGGATCCTGCCGGTAAGGCCGGATGAACTTGAAGAAGTGCTTAGGCACGCCCGTTCCCCCGAAGACCCGGGTCGCAGCAATCAATTGGACCATGGCCCCTAACTTAGAATCTGGATTCGCCCAAGTGACTTTAGAATAAGGCGTATTCGCCGGCTGTGGCGCTGCTGGGACATCATAGTAGTCCGTCTTCGCGTCCGCGTTCTTAATGAAGGCCGCCGCATACGGACCTAAGCCGGAGATGTTGTTGTATTCCAGGCGCCGACGGTCCGTTAAGAACGACCGCTTAACTTCCGCTTGACTCCGCGTCTGGGTAATCTTAGCCGAGATGTCTAAAGACTGACGAATCAACCCCGGATCCTTTTGACCCGCTGTGGGTGACCAGATCTTGTCGAACGTATAGAGCAAGCCAAACGACGGGTTGGTGGTCACCGTCGTATTCCCCTTAACGTTGTTCCGATACGTATCCACGTAATACCCATAGCCGGCTTCGTGCGGCTTGATCATCGCCGCTGCCGAAGTCGTCTTGGCCTGTGCTACTGGCGTCATCAGTGGTAGCAAGACCAACGCTGTTGCCAACGTGACCCCTAACCGTTGCTTCATTCGCATCATTCGAAATTCCTCCCTACTCCGTTTGGTTATCGCGCTAACCTGCAACTAGTGTAAGCCATTTAGGGGCGCAATTGGACGCCTTTACGGAGTCTGTACAGGTCCCTTATCAAATCTTTACAACCATACAAAAAACCTTATATCAAAATCACTTTTGACATAAGGGTATTGGTAAAGATCATTGCTTCACCTTCGGAGTCGACACCAATTTTTAACCGTAATTTCACCATAACTAACTCCTGAAAATCTATTATTACTCGCGCAATGGAAACGAAATGCTTTGTCTGAAGTATCGAGTGATTAAAAACCGTTCACTTGAATTAATACAAATAAAATATATACTATAAAAAACGATAATTAGTACCCACCTTTTAGTAAGTAGGTTACTAAAAGTATGCTTTGCAGTAATTCAACAGTCAGGAGAATTAAAATGGCTCAAAAAGTTTATAACATTGGCGTTGAAGTCACAATGGACACGATTGGTGGCAAATGGAAAACGATTATTCTATGCAATTTACGGCATGGGGATAAGCGCCCGAGTGAATTACAGCATCTAATTCCAAATATCAGCCAAAAAATGCTGACGCAAGAATTAAAAGAACTCGTTCACGATAACATTGTCGATCGTACGGTTTACAATCAAGTTCCCCCTAAAGTTGTCTACTCTTTAAGCGATTATGGGCAATCATTAGGAACCATCTTGCACGAGCTATGTGCTTGGGGCACCATGCACGCCCACACTCTTAAAGACGAGGGCAAAGACATCGTTCTGATGGAAGAAGAACAGCTGGTTACTAAAGGTTAAAAATACGAAAACGGACCACAACTATTGCTTCTAAAAACCTGTGGCAGTAAAAATTAGATTTTAGCAACTATCGGGCACTATCAAGTCATCTCGGAGATAACTTGGTAGTGCTTTTTATGATGTTTTTTATCAGGCACCTTTTTTAAAAATATAAATATTTAATCATCAAGTTCATTGGTACGCCCCAATTCTAACCTCTAGGTTCCTATGGCACAAAAAAGTGGGTACTATTTTTTTTAACTAGAAGCGTTTATATTAACAGCATGCTCAATGAACCAAAGAAGAAGTTAAAAATAACAAGGAGATTTTCAATGATGTGTAGAAATCTAAACAACAAAGTGGCTGTTATCACTGGTGGCGCAAAAGGAATTGGAACTGCAATCTCCAAGCGTTTCGGATAGAAAAGGATGAACGCTGTTGTTAATTACAACTCTGATGCAGTGGCTACAAACGCCGCCATTGATTAAATTAAACAAGCTGGTAGTCAAAGAATTACAGCCCCAGCGATCATTGGCGCTTAAGAAGACAGACAAAGGTCAATTGATGTTGCCGTTTCAAACTTTGGCACACTAGATATTCAGATAAATAATGCTGGCATGGAAATCAGCATGCAACGTAGGAGGAAATTAAATTGATAAATTCATTAAATGATCGGGTAATTTTAAACAACGGTACTCAAATTCCGGGTTTAGGATTAGGTGTTTTCCAAATTCCCGACGAAGCAACGTCTAAAGTCGTTGCAGACGGAATCAAAGCGGGGTATCGGTTAATCGATACTGCGCAGATTTATGGTAATGAAGCTGGCACTGGTGAAGGAATTCGTTTAGGTTTAAAGGAAACCGGACTCGAGCGCGATGATTTATTCGTGACTTCCAAAGTTTGGAACGATCATTTAACCTATGATCAAACCATTGATGCTTTTTACGACAGTTTGCAAAAGTTAGGCTTAGACTATTTGGATCTTTACTTAATCCATTGGCCTGGTGACAACGCGTTCAAAGAATCGTACCGAGCCCTAGAGAGCCTCTATAAGGCTGGAAAGATCAAGGCAATTGGTGTTAGCAACTTTGAAATTCATCACTTAGAAGAATTAGAAAAGTTTGCAGATGTCGTTCCAGTGATTGATCAAGTTGAATCACATCCACGGCTAAATCAAGATAAATTGCGCGCATACGCCGCAACCAAAGGAATTAAAATTCAGGCCTGGTCACCACTAATGCAAGGTCAAATTTTGAAAGATGACTCCTTGAAAAAGATTGCAGACAAATATCAAAAGTCAGTTGCACAAGTTATTTTACGTTGGGACATTCAACGCGATGTTTTACTAGCTGTTAAATCAGTTCGCCCTGAGAGAATGGCAAGCAATGCTGATGTGTTCGATTTTACTTTGGACAAGACTGACATGGCGCAGATTAATGCGATGAACCAGGATTTCCGAGTGGGTCCCGAACCTGATGATTTTGATTTTTAAGTTTCTGGAATTTAAACAGATTCTTTCAAGTGTATATCGTTGGTTTTAAGAAAGTTAATTAGTATAGTAAACATGTAATTAAGGTAGATTGCAAATTTAATCCGAATTTTTGGACAAATTGGTCAGCATAACCTGATACGGTGTTTTCCAGTCAAGTATTTTAAGCGGTCGCTGGTTAATTTGGAGTAACGTCGTCGTTAAATCTTGAGCACTAATGTGCTCAAAACGAGTCCCCTTAGGATAAAAATAACGTAAATTCCGATTAAAGCGTTCATTACTACCACGTTCAGCTGGCGTATAAGCATGACAGTAATAGGTCTTAATACCATATTGTGATTCAAATGATACTAGCCCACTAAACTCAGTACCACGGTCCACAGTAAAACTGTGCACCGGTCCATTAAAAGTGGTTAGGAACTTAGTCAGTGCTTCATTAACACTCGCTGTCGTTCGGTCCTTTAACCGATATGCCCAAAGGAACCGTGATTTTCGATCGATTAAAGTTAATAAAACTGCCTTACTATGCCCACGAGGACCAACGACTGTATCTAGTTCAAAATCGCCGATGCGATTACGTTGATTAATCATCATGGGACGCTGTTCAATTGATCGCCCCAAAGATTGATTATATTTGGATCGTTGGTCAACGTTACGCCGTTGGCGTACGCCATGTTCAGGTAGATCATTCAAGGAGAAATCAATTCTCCCCTGATTTAGCCAATTATAAATAGATTTAGTAGCTAGTTTAAATTCGTGAGCAATCATTCCTGGTGACCAGCTTAGACGTAAATGGTTGAGAATTTTTTGCTTTAACTCATCGCTCAGCTTAGTTTTCCGACCACATCGTGATCGCTTGTATTCGGCATCTGTTTGTGCTAATTCAGCCTGATAAGGTTGACATCGAGATAATTCATAAGAAATTGTTGACGGTGATTGGTTCAGCCGAACGCCCATTTGGATATTGGACAGCCCTAGTTCACAAAAGGTTTCGATTTTAATTCGTTCGGAATAGGTTATACTAGACAAAAGATCAGCTCCTAAAAGATGGGTTTGTGGTAAACACCATTTTAAAGGAAGCTGATCTTTTTTGTCCGAACAGCGTTCGGATTAATTTTACAATCTACCTTAAAATAAAATATTAAGTGAGGTTCTTGATATGTCAAATGGATTTTCAGTAGTTAACCATGTAGGAATCACCGTTAAAAATTTGGACAAGGCCATCCCATTTTATGAAGCTTTATTTGGTGTGAAGGTTGCTAATGTCGATCAAATTGGTGGCAAGCGTATGGCGGCTGTCCAAGGTCTAGATGATACTTTGATTAAGTATGCTAACGTTCATTTGGATAACATTAATATTGATATTCTGGAATACGTTGAGCCTAAATCAAGCACGGCTTCATATTCCAATGAACAAGTCAGCGCAATGCACATGTGCTTTGAAGTCGACGATATTCAAGCTGCCGTTGAACGGTTAAAGAAACTTGGCGTCGAGCCTGAAGGCGAACCAATGTACTTCACCGAAGATGATGGGTTAAAGAACGGGTTAGGCACGGGAGTTGTCTATTTCCAAGATCCTGACGGCGCCCATTTGGAATTGATCGAACCTAAAGGTCCTTTCCAACGCGGTTAGTTCGCATTAACGAAATCAGCTAAAAATCAATAAAAATACCAAACTATTTTAAAATGACCCTCCAAAATTGGAATCTTCAATCTTGGAGGGTCATTTTGTGCTTAAAATTAAAATCCTGCTTTTACATGTCAGTATGATATTTATTTAGAAGAGTTAAATTTAAAACAACAAATAGCTGTACTACCAGCCATTTCATTCTTGACATCCAAACGATCCTTACGTAAAAGCCTTATCTCAAAATCACTTTTGACATAAGGGCAACGGTCTTCGGATAACGGTTAAGTCGTGGGTAAGAGCGTCACTGCTTGGAGGTTCGCGATTGGAAAGACCCGCGGCGTCTAGGGTCACCGTATGGGCAGCGGTATCGAGCGCCGTGACGCGGCCCAGTACCGTATGGGATTCTCCCGTCTCCCCCTCAAAGTAGGTCAGCTTGACCCGGGGGCGAGTGGCCAGTTGGGCCCGCACCTGGCGCAATCGGTGCTGCAACAGGTGCGCTTCTTCAAAGGGCAACCGCGATTGCTGCACCAGCTGTTCGCCACTCTCCGCAATCAAGTCGTTGTAGCCGGTCAGGGCCGCGAACGGCGCAAACTGGGCCGCCCGTTCGGCGTTGGTCATCGCCGGGTGGGCGGTAGACCGGTGGTGCGGGAGTCGCATGATGTCGCGATAGGCATCGGTATTGTTGAACAGCGTTTCGGCAATGGCCCGTTTTTCCTGTTGGTCGTGCGTCATGAGCGGTGACCTCCAATCTCCTGGTTCCGTTTCAATAATGTCGCCCCCGGCTGAAGGTCCGCCGCCCAAAATAGGGCGTTCTTGCCGAACTTCTCTTGAATCTTCAAGATGGCCTCTTGGGCCTGGCGTTCTCGCCGCTGGGTCGCCGTCTCCTGGGCCACTCGTTGCTCGACTTGCGGGCTCTGAAACAAGTCCAGCTGTTCGCCGTGGTCCCGGGCAGCAGCCTGCCGTTCGGTGACCACGTGGTTGACCGTCACCGTGAGCTTGCGCACCTGGTAATGCCGGTTGACCTTAGCCTCAAAGAGCCGCAAGACCGCCTGGCGCAACTGTTGCGTCGACGCCGTGGGCACCGGTAAGCTGGCACTCCCGTGGGCCGCCTTAAGCACCCGCCGCCCGTAAAAGTCGGTGGTGACCGCGCCACTAGCGTCGGCCGTGGTCAAGCTGGTGACGTCATAAGCCACGTGCAAAACGACCTGGTCACAGACCTGATGCTGCTTGACTAGGTCCAAGGCTAACGCGTCGATCATTTCGCGCGTGACGATTTTTGCCTTGGCAAACGGGTACGGCGTGGCCAGGACCTGCCCCGAGCCCAAGCTATGGTCACTAGGGCGGTAGGCCTTGATGTCGTGAATCGTGGTAGGCTCATAGCCCCAGGCATGGTCAATGATCAACTCGGCGACCCGCCCGAACTCTTGGTAGAGCTGTTCTTCGTTGTGGGCGTCCGACAAGGTCCCCAACGATTGGCGGGCAATGTCGCCCATGGTGTGCAGCCCCATCTTCTCTAGTCGCTGGGCGTACCCCTTGCCGATGCGCCAGAAGTCGGTCAGCGGCGTGTGGGCCCAGAGGTACTTACGGTAACTCAGTTCCGTGAGCTTGGCGATTCGGACCCCGTCCTGGTCGGCGGGAATCTTCTTGGCCACGATATCCATCGCGACCTTAGCCAGGTACAGGTTACTGCCAATCCCCGCCGTTGCGGTAATTCCGGTCTGGCGCTGAACCTCTTGGATGATGCGCTTGGCCAGGTCATGGGCGGTGGTCTGGTAGAGCTTCAGATAGGCTGTCACGTCCATGAAGACTTCATCGATCGAGTAAACGTGAATCTGGTCGGCCGCAACGTATTTCAGGTAGATCTGATAGATTTGGTTGCTGACCTGCAGGTAGTAGGCCATCCGAGGCACCACCACCCGGTAGCTGACCGCAAGTGTCGGGTCGCGCAACAGCTGGTCGCGGTAGACCGATTCTCGCCGTAGCCGGTGATGGGCCTGGAGGGTTCGGTCACGGTTCAGTTCCGCCACCGCGTGTTCGACCTGAAACAACCGGGGCCGTCCCGGCAAGCCGAACTTTTTCAAGGCCGGTGAGACCGCCAGACAGATGGTCTTATCGGTCCGGGACTGGTCGGCGACCACCAGATTGACGTTCAACGGATCGAGGCCTAAGGCGGCACACTCCGCCGACGCGTAAAACGATTTCAAATCAATGGCAATGTAAGTTCGCGTAGCCGCCATCTGGTGGTCCCCCTTCCTGATTTCACCTAGGACCTTCATTATACTGAATTTTTTATAGGGGAACAAGCGTTTGCCTTGAATTTTAAAAAAAGGCCCCGCAACCGAAGCTGCCGGACCAGGGCCTGGGTCGCCGCTTGCCGGTGGGCCTGCCGATCCTGGGCCACTAAATAATACTGGGCCAGGGCCGACAACGTGACGGCCGCCTGGTCAGCCGGTAAGTCGTAGAGCCGGTGATACCGCTGTTCAACTGTCGCGAAGGTCGTCGCGTCCGGAACTAGGGCGCGTAGCTGAGCCGGCGTCACGTGATTCTTGCGTGCGGGAACCCAGCCTTGGGCGGGTTGTTGGTCTAGCCGGCGTTGGATGGCTTGACGCAAGGTATCCGGCCACCCGTTAGGTAACGGCTGCGATTGGTTCAGCCGATCCCGTAAGGTCGCCAGGTCCGCGTAAACGTGGGCGGATAACTGGTGCCCCTCCCAGCTGGCCTGCAACTCGGCTAAACGCCGTTGCCGGTCGCTGGGGGTTAGGTCAAAGCCCACCGCAGCGTTGAACAGATCATCGTACCAATCACGTTGCCGTTGAGCAGCCAATTGACGACTGCGCTGGTTCAAATCGGCAACCAGGTAACGGGGCACAATCTGTAGCCGTTCGGCCTGGATTCGGCTTTGATGGGCGAATTCCGTTGCCATGACCCCCAGCTGGTAGCTGTTGACTAGCCGGGCCACGGGCTTCGGCACCGGGACCGCTGCCAACCGCTGTTTAAAGACTCCCAATGGTTCCCGTTCAACCACTAACCGGGCTACCGCCGTTAACCAGGTCTGGTACTCGCGTGATTGCCGTAACCGCTGTTCGGCCGTGGTCTGGGCGTCCGCCGCCGCTTGCCAGGCCCGCTGTTGTGCGCGTTCGGCTGCTTGCTGTTCCTGTAGAACGCGGCGTTGGCGTTGCTGGTCCAATGCTGCTTGGGCCGCCGCGTTTTTAGCTTGCAGGTCCGCGTACCCCTGCAGGTACGGCGAAAGTTGGCGGCCCGGAAGCGCGGTGGTGCGGTGTTTGAGGTAACCCGTCACCGTGGACTTGGTTCCCCGGCGAACCCACCGGTGCTGTGCGTGTTGGTTGCTGGGCAGGTGCGGGAGGGCGTCCGGCGTCCACAAGATTTCCGGCACCTGCGGATACTGCGCTGACAAGACATCGTACTGGGCCACCGCGTGGAAGTTATCCTCGGTGGTGATGGTCATCAGGTACTGCATTTCATCACTCATGAACTTCTTCACGCACTCGGACCCCACCACGATTTCCCGACCGTCCGAACGTAAGACCACGTGATACTCGTACCGCACTGGCAAATGGCAGAGCGCACAGTGATGCCACTGACCACGCTGGTCGCTGGGGTTGATGGCGTAAGGGGAATCCGCCAACAGTTTCCAGGCCAGACTCCCCTGTACTAACCAGTCGATGCGACTTGCCGCCACCGCTTGTTTCGCCCGTGCAGTCAACCAATCACTGGTGGTCTTAACCGTGGGGTGGTCGCGTAAAACCGGCATCAACCGGGTCAACGCGGGGTCCGCCAATGCGGGGTAGGTCAGTTGTAAGAAGCGGTTCTCCGCCGGGGTCAAAATCGTGGTTGCCATCACAAGCAGTCGTTCCTTTCACCAATAGAATAGGAATAAGTTTACCACAAATCCACCCCAGAGAGAACGTACGTTTCATTAAGCGTTGGACAGATAGTCTAGATCAGCGCCTTACCGGGTGGTCAGACAGGGCTGGAACGCCGTGGGCACAACTTCAAGCCCAAAGAACGGTCTCGAAGATTGGCCTTTGACTAGGGCAGCTGAGGAACGCTCCCCAAGTCAAATTTCACGGCTGAGCCCTGTCTGACCACCCTCACGGCTTACACCAGGTTTCGTCCAATTCTCCCGTCCTGTGACCTGCCCCATAACGTCTTGGTCTTTCGCAGAGTCTGCTCCCAAACTCAACTTTGAGCACCACGAATTTCTAAATCTTAAGTTCAGGTCTAGGGCACTCCAAATTTACTCTCCCCTCTGAATCAGCACTTGGATTTAAACGCAGCCCTGGCTGGCCGTCCGGTAAGGCGGACTCACCACAGGCGTAAAAAAATTGGCCCCCAGGGTCATCCCTCCGAGCGCCAATTCAACAATATGATGAGGTTAGTCTTGCATCCAAGCTTTCAAGGCCACGCCGGTGCGGGACGTGGGAACCGTAACGGACTTGCGCGGCACGCCCGCGTACTGGATCCGGCCCCCATACTGGCCGGCGTCCGGACCCACGTCGATCAACCAATCAGCCTGGCTGATGACCGCCAGGTTGTGTTCGATAATAATCAACGAGTTTCCCGCCGTGACCAGCTGGTTGAAGAGCTTCAATAACCGGTCCGTATCCTGTAAATGCAGCCCGGCCGTGGGTTCGTCCAGCAGGTAAATCGTGCCCTGCTTCCCCAACTCGACCGCCAGCTTCAAGCGTTGCAATTCCCCACCCGACAAGGTGGTCAGGGGTTGGTCTAACGTGAGGTAGCCTAAACCGACCCGGTCTAAGTTTGCCAGTTGCTTGGCCACTGCTGGCGTGTCGCGGAAGAATTCTGCCGCGGCCGTGACCGACAGACTCAGTACCTCCGCAATATTGCGGTGATGGTACTGGTACTGTAAGGCCTGGTCACTGTAGCGTTTTCCCTGGCAGAGTTCACAGGTCTGCACCACGGGGTCCATGAAGGCCATATTGGTGATGGTGACGCCCTTCCCCTTGCACCGGGGACAAGCGCCCTTGCCGTTATAGCTGAACCACCCCAGGGCCACCCCGTTCTCCCGGCCAAAGAGCTTACGGATCTCGTCCAAGACGCCCAGGTAAGTCGCCGGGGTCGAGCGGATATTGATGCCGACCGGTGCCTGGGCCAGGTCGATGTAGTCGGTCTGCAAGTGTTGCTTAATCACACTCACCAACGAACTTTTCCCGGACCCGGCGACCCCGGAAATCACCGTCATGATTCCCAGCGGCACATCCACGTCTACCGCGTGCAAGTTGTTTTGGGTCACCTGTCGCAGTGAGAGGTGGTCCGTTGCGGGGCGTTCTAAGCCCCAGGTGTGCGGCTGGCGTAGCCATTTTCCAGTCAACGTCTGGGAGGCCAACAGTTCAGGGTAGGTCCCCGTGAAGGTTACTTGACCCCCGGCGGACCCGGCATGGGGCCCCATCTCGACTACGTAATCCGCAAAGGCGATCATCGCCGGGTTGTGTTCCACCACCAGAATCGTGTTGCCCTTATCCTTCAACTTGGTCAACGCCGCCTTGATCAACTGAATATCGTGCGGGTGCAGGCCCACACTGGGTTCATCCAGGATATAGACCATGTCGACCAACGCACTGGTCAGGTACTTGGCGATGCGAATGCGTTGGGCTTCCCCGCCGGACAGGGAACTAGTCCCCCGGTCCAACGTCAGGTACCCTAAGCCGATGTCCACCAGGGATTGAATCTTGGTGGTCAATTCCCGGACCACGTCGGTCGCCAGGGGTTCCGTGATGCCCTGTAAGAAGGTCAACACGTGCCGGAGGTCCATGGCGGAGACTTCTGCGATGTTCTTCCCATTAATGTGGTTGGTCAGGACCTCGGCCCGTAATCGAGTTCCGTGACAGGTCGGGCAAGGCTTGCGGGTCACGATAGCAGCGATGGCGGCCTTGTGGTGTTCCGCTTCCTTTTTCCCGATGATCGACCGCCGAATCCGCGGAACGACGCCTTCGTACAGCGCCGTACGGGGAAAATCCTTCCCTGGATGAGCCAGCTTCTGTTGGGGCGCATGCATCAAGAGGTCGTACTCTTCGGGCGTATAGTCCTTGATGGGCTTATCGTTGTCGAAGAGTCCGCTGGTCCCGTAACGCCGCCAACGCCAGGTGTTCGGCGCAAAACTGACGAAGGTGATGGCGCCTTGGTTCAACGACTTTTCGGGGTCGATCAGCTGGTGCTCATCGATGTCGTCCACGTACCCCAAGCCCTGACAGGTCGGGCACATCCCCTGTGGCAGGTTGAAGGAAAAGGTGTCGGAGTAACCAATAAACGGTTTCCCGATACGGGAGAACAAAAGACGCAACAGCGAATAGATCCCCGTATAGGTCGCCAAAGTAGACCGGACGTTCTTTCCCAGCCGTTGCTGGGCGATCACGATGGCCACGGGCAGATGTTCGATATCGCCCACGTGTGGCTGACCGTACTTAGGTAAGTATTGCTGGGTGAAGCTGGGAAACGTCTCGTTTAATTCGCGCCGGGACGCCGCTGCAATGGTGTCAAACACCAGCGACGACTTCCCCGACCCAGATAGGCCCACGAAGACCGTGGTCTGGTATTTGGGTACCCGCAGGTTCACGTGCTGCAGGTTATTTTGCGTGGCATCTTGAATCTCAATGAAGCCTTGTGGAAATTCTGGTAATGACATGCCGTTACCCCTCTCTTAAGCACAAAAGTTGTCACCAATTAGCTTAGCACATTCGCGGGATTCTCCGCGACTTTCAAGGCTTACCGTCCGCCAGTCCCCCCTGAATTTTCTCACCGGGGCACCCCAATTTCTATCCCCGTTTCCTCGACAACGGCCTTCAACCGTGCTACAGTGGATTCATTTCTTACTAATAGTTAGTAATTTTACGGAGGCCTTTTCCATGACAAAGATTGCCCTGATTCTCGGCACCACCCGGTCATCTTCGCTGGGTGCCCAGATCTTCAGTTACTTAAAGCACCAGTTTCCCAACACCGCGGACGTGACCTACACCTGGCTGGATCTGCGTGACTACCCGTTGCCGTTCTACGACCACCCCGAGACGCCCCTAGACCGCCCCATTAGCCAGCCGACCGCTACCGAAAAGGCCTGGTTGGACCAACTCGCGGCCCAGGATGGCTACGTGATTTTAAGTCCTGAATACGACCACGCGATTCCCGGTGGGCTGAAGAACGCCCTAGACTCGGTTGGCGGCCAGGTCGACCACAAGCCGGTTCAAGTGGTGACCTATTCCCACTATAGTGATGGCGGAATGCTGGCCGCCGCATCGGTGGTGCCGATTCTCCAGATGCTTAAGATGTTCGTACTGCCGACGCCGGTGCTCCTCTGGAACGCTGACCAGAATTTCACCGCCGAGGGGACCCTCCGACCAGACGTCGCCAACAGTGACCATTTCGCCCAACGGCTCCGGGACGCGCTGGCTGAGGTGACCTTCTACAGCCGCTTGCTGAAAGCCCACCCCTACCACGCGTAATCCCAAACAAATCCCCTTAATTTCACGATTGAAGCGTTTATACTAAAAGTAGATGATTCTAGAAAGGAGTCTTCACAATGTCATTCTTATCGAAACGTTCATTACACTTGCCCGCCGCGATCATTGCGGGAACGGCCGCTGGCGTGGTCTCCGGGCTGGTCAAGCTGGGCTGGGAAAACGTCCTGCCCCCCCGCACTGAGGAACGGGACGCGACGAACCCACCCCAAACGCTACTCCAACAATTCGGCGTTCCGGCCAAAGTGACCCACGCCACTTACCACTATTCCGGCCACGAGTTGCCTTGGGTCAGTTACGTGATCCACTTCGGCTTCTCGACCACCTTCGCCGTCCTCTACCAGATTCTAGGTGAGAAGATTCCGGCCATCAAGAAGGACGCCGGCACCTGGTTCGGTCTAGCCATCTGGGTCGCCTTCCACCTGGGCATCATGCCCGCCATGGGAACTGTCCCATCCGCTAAGGATCAACCGGAAGAAGAACACGTCTCGGAAGCTTTGGGTCACGTGATCTGGATGGTCACCAACGACCTAGTCGGCGATGAGGTCTACCGCCGGTTAGTGGCCCAAGCACGCCAATAAGTTAGGAGGCGCTCGCATGCAATCACCCTGGCAGACCAAATGGCCCGAACGGATCAGTTATGGCATGAGTGACGCTGCCGACAATCTGGTCTTTCAGATGATGACGACCTACCTGCTGTTCTTCTACACGGACGTCTATGGCCTGTCCGCCAGCGCTGCCGCCATCCTCTTCATCGTCGCCCGGCTCGCCGACGTGGTCGAAAGCCTGATTATCGGGGTCATGATCGACCACACCCACTCCAAGTGGGGCAAGAGCCGGCCGTTCTTTCTCTGGTACGCGTTGCCCTACGTGGCGTTCGCCATCCTGACCTTCGTCACGCCGCCCTTTAGCGGTACCGGCAAACTGGTCTGGGCCTACGTGACTTACCTGGGACTGGGCTTCTTCTACACGGCGGTCAACCTGCCCATCACCTCGATTCTCCCGACCCTGACCCACAACGACCAGGAAATGACGTTGCTGGGGGTCATCCGCCAATTCAGCGGTAGCGCGGTTCAAATCGTGGTTGCGGTGTTCACGTTGCCCTTGGTGGCCTTCTTCGGTCACGGGAATCAGCAAAAGGGCTTCCTGTTGACCATCGCCGTCTTCGGGGGCATCTCCTTGATTCTGATCTGGAACACGTTCTTCCAGGTTCGCGAACGCTTCACCAGTCCCGACCACCCCACCCAATCTTGGGGCGCCGTGACGCGGATGTTGCGGCAAAACCAGCCTTGGTTGATCATCTCCGTGGTCATTTTGCTGTATTGGTTGACCACGGCCATTAAGAACCAGACCACCATCTACTACTTTAAGTACTTAATGCACCAAGAAAGCCTGGTCCCCATCGCTAACAGTTTCACCTTCGCGGCGCTGATTGGCGTGGTGCTGATTGTCCACGCGGCGAACCACTGGGGCAAGAAGCGGACCATGCTAGGGGGCATCGTCGTGGCCATCATTGGCCAGTTGATCCTGTCCCTAGGGACCACGTTCAGCCACCTGCCCACCATCTTTACGGGCATCCTAGTTAACGCCGTGGGGAACGGCCTGATTATCGGGCTGGTCTCCATCATGATTGCCGACACTATTCGTTACGGCACCGCCTTGGGCATCCAAGCCGAAGGGATCCTGGCGTCGACGGATGACTTCGGGGTCAACGTGGGCCTAGGACTAGGTGGTCTGGTGACGGCCGGTCTCTTCCACTTCTCCGGCTACGTTGCGAACCGCCCGCAGAACCTGGCGACCCAGCACATGATCATCCTCAACTACGCTTGGATTCCACTCCTATTGTACGTGGTCATGTTGATTGTCCTGCTCTTCTACGACGAAGACCGGATTCACCGGGCCTTAGCGCCCACTCCGGCTAAGGGCACCACTCAAAATTAAACCGTAAAAAATGACCTCCTAGGACGCCACCAACTGGCGATTCTAGGAGGTTATTTTATTGTTTAGAAATTAGCTAATCGTGACTAGCAGGTTTCACTGGGGGCCGTCACACCCTGTTCGAAGGCCGCTAAGACTTGTTGCCCATCGGCAATCTGTACCGCGCTGTCCAGCAAGTGCGCATCGTCCTTAATGATGATGCTGTTGTGCTGGAAGTCCAGCGTGAGACCCGTATCGAAGAAGTACAGGTTGTAGTCCGATGACCATAACTTGAGGCCCCGAGCGTTATCAATCGCGACTGGATAATCGGGATCCGGATGGTCCAGCGTAATCAGCGTGAACTGGGTCCCAATCGTACAAGCCCCGCCATTCAGAGAATACTTTCCGCCGCCATCGTCCGCAATCAGGATCAAGTCCTTATCCGTCAGCTGTTTCTTTACCAATAAGTCGTAAAACCGATCACTCATCTTTAAACTTGTCATACGCTCGACTCCTTTGCTTGATTACTTACTAATAATAAGTGTCCTTAGTATACACGCTATGGGGCTCGTTGCCAAATTTTCTCCGCCATTCAGCGGAATTATCCGTCCGAGGACGCTCCACCGCCTCTGCCAAGGTACGAAGCATCCTAAGATTAGCTCTGCAAAACCTCAGCTGCGCTTGTCATCCGCCTTACCGGACGGCCAGACAAGGCTGGAACGCCATGGGCACAACTTGAAGCCCCAAGTGCAGGTCTCCAAGCTTGGCCTTTTCCTAGGCGAGCTGAAAAACGCTCACCAAGGAAAATGTCACGGCTGAGCCTTGTCTGGCCGTCCTCACGGCTTACAGTCGTGTAACCATGGCGGAACATGATTCGCCACTAGGCTGTGGTATTCAAGCATATTATTGACGACTATTATTGGTTAAAAAAGACCCCATCCTAAACAGGATAAGGTCATAGTGGTCGTTTATGTGAGTCAGACCGCCAATCGCTTGTAGCATCAAGTGTATGGTGATGCACATCAGCGACTCGAGGTTGCCTGCTTATTTGGCTTTAACAGTCCCACACGTTGATATTTCCAATTTAAAACGTTGGGAAAACTGCCTTAGGTAGCTCAATCCAGCCTCTTCAGGGCACAACCGGTAAGGCAGATGAGAATGTCACTCCCCTTGGCTCAACGTACGAAAAAAGCCTGGGCACCTAGTCCCAGACTCTTCCAAAATTATCCTAGAGATTCCCCATCCGGTTGGTGTGTTTCTCAGAGTGCCGGTTGGAGTTCCGTCGTTTATCATGTAAACTGTCAAACCCAACAAAGCCTGCCGCAATCGCATTTTCGTTAGCCTTGTGGAGGACGTCGATAAAGTGTTCCGCTTCGTCGCGACCGAAGAAGCCTAACCACCGGTGGAACCGTTCGTCCGTGGCTTGGGCCAAGTTCCGTTGAACCCGACTCCCCGCCGCCGTTAAAGTGATGTACTTCACCCGCCGGTCGTTAGGATCTACTTTTTGCATCACGTAGTTTTCCTTCAGGAGGACGTTGACTTGACGGGCAATCGCGCTCTTGGAGACCCCCTCGAGCTTGGCCAGTTCTACCAACGTCTGACCGTTCTTGCTCCGCGCCACGTTCTCCATGACCATGTAAGCTTCAAATGTCAGGTTGTACTTCTGCGTAGGGATCGACACGAAGTCCCCAATGTACTTGAAGATGTGCATGTACAAGTCGTCAAATTCTTGCTTGAGCTGTGCTTCCGTTAACGTGTCATTCGTCGTTTCTGTCATTGTCTTCCCATTACTCCTTTGCGGTCGCGCATCATGCGAACCAAGTCATTGTTTTTGTCTGTCCGGCAGTTCCGTCACGATGTCCCCATCAATCTTTGCCAGGTTCAGTGATGATTCTAGCCAAGTATATCACCTGTTATACGATTCAACCATAAAGTAAATTATCCGGTGATGTTAAAAATAGGGCTCCCCAAAACGGAACATATGTTCTATAATAGATTTAATCTTCACCTCAAGGACGTGATGACCATATGCAACCTGCCAGTCAGCAAATTCGATCAACCTTGCAAACAGCCTACCAGGAAAACCAGTTAGCCTCCCTGATTGCCGGAGGACTAACGTATACGGGGACTGTGGATTTCGTGACCCCAACCACCGTTTTCCTGGGATTAGCTGCGGGTCGTTCTTGTGAACTGCCGTTGGCTCAAATCAGCCAAGTAAATTTACACCAATTACGACCATGGTGGTATCTATACACTTAGTGTACCAGATACACCCCTGATAGTATCGCTTCCCTACCCGAAAACATCAACCTTTTTGAAAAATTGTCGTGCTTTGCTTTACAATTTGAAGAATCCGCGTGGTTCTAAGCCTAACGCCGAAAAGTGGTCTAACCAGAGGCCACCCGGAAAGGTCCTCAAACGACAACAATCTCACCTGATTATACTCCCGTCAGTCAAGAAATAGTAACCCCAAATTGCCCTACATGGTAACATTCCTAATGTTGCATAGAATAACTAGTTCCCATTAAGCAATACTTCGGGACCTGAAATTAAAAAGCTACCGTTCTGTAAATAGGCAGAACGATAGCTTTTTTAGATTACTTGAGGTGCACGTTGCCGTTGGTGGTGACGACGGTGATTTGGTGCTGCGCGGCATCCCCCACCGCCCCAATCTTATGCTGATCATCATTTAAGCTGAGGTGCACGACTTGGGGTAACGCGACGTGGCCGTGGTGGGTCTTGAGGTCGAAACGGTAGACCTGATCCGGAGCAACGGTCAGGTGAACGTTGCCCGCCCCATCGGCCGCTAAGTCCCCGGTCAGCCGAGCGACACCAATCTTCAGGCTCCCGTGGTGGGCGTGGAAAGTCCCCCCACCCCGTAACTGGTGCACGGTGAGTGAGCCGTTGGCGGTACTCCCCGTCAACTGCCCCGTTAATCCGTCGACCTGGACGGAACCGTTATGGCTGGTCACCTGGCCGTCACCCTGGAAGTCCGCGATGCGGAGACTGCCATTGTGCGACGTTGCGGTCAACTGACCCTGCCCGTGGCGAACACCCACCGAGCCGTTTTGACTGCTGACTTGGACTGTGGCCGCTGTAATCTGATCCACCCGGACGCTACCATTGGTGGCCTGGACCTGCACCCCCGCTAGCTGGTTGTTGAATAGCTTGACGCTGCCGTTCGTGGCGTGGGCCTCCACCGTGGTGGCCAGGTCTAAATCACTGATTTCCAGGCTGCCGTTGCCCGCATCTAGTTGGACCTTCCCCGTCAGACTAGCCGGCAGGAAGATCTCCGCACGAATATGCAGGGGCCAGAGCCGGGGGAGGTCCCCCTGTCGCAGGGTCAATTGATCCGCCGACTGGTCGGCCTGTAAGTAGTAGCGCGGGTTATCCCGACTCATGTACTCGTTGACCACAATCTGATTCTGAGCACTAGGACCCAGCTTAATCGCGGCATCCGGGTAGTTGATGACCAGCTGACGCAAGCCCGTAACCAGGAAGTGCCGGGTGTTGACCAGCTTCAAGGACTCCACGTAAGTCCGAAAGGTCTGCTTAGCCGTCTGGTCCCGGGAAGATTTATGCCGGTGACTCCCGGTGGAAACGATCTTCTGTCCGGCGATCCGCACGTTGTCACCATCGACATCGACTAGCCCGTCCGCCACTCGAACATGGTCACCGTCGACCTGGACCAGGTTACCCAGGTGAACCCGATCATGGTCGATAATCTTCTTCCCGCGCCAGGTGATTTGGTCGCCATGGATGTGTAGCCCGTTCTGCCCGCCAATGCGGACATCATCCCCGTCGTGGTCGACGAAGACCCCATCATCGTCCGTTTCACTGGTCTGGTCTGCGTTCTGCGCCCCGTGTTCGGCTTTGTGCGTGGTCTCAGATTGCGCGTTGGTCGTTCCCGTGACTTCCTTTAAGAGGCTGTCAATATCGCCCAGTTGGGCCATGGCCGCATCAATGGCGGCGTCCACGGCCATCCCCTGATTGATCTTTTCCGAGACGGCCTCGGTCAGGTCGGCCACCAGTTCTTCCTTTAATTCCGTTAAGTCGCGTGAAGCGGGATACCCACTGCATAATTGATCCATCCGCGTCCGAATCTCTAACGTCACTTTTTCGTCCATGCCTATTCCTCCTGATTGATCTGCCCAGTAATCAGCTGGTCAATGATGGGCTTGGCCACCCGCCAAGCCGCCGTATTCGCTTGTAAGATTTCTTCTCCCTTAGCGGTAATGTGATAGTACTTGCGCCGTGAGCCCTGGGTCTCGTCCCCCCAGTAATTCGTCACGGCACCGTTCTTGCCTAACCGGCGAAAGACCGTGTAGAGGGTCGCCTCGTTGAGGTCGTAGTGGCCGCCGCTCAGTTCGCGGACGCGCTTGGCCACCTGATACCCGTAACTATCACCTTGATGAAGAATGTTCAAAATAATCGTGTCCGTATGTCCCCGGATGAGATCTTTAGAAATCACCTCAGCCAAACCCAACCAACTCCTCTCGTTCTGGTTGCATTAAATGTATCACCAATTACTGTGTGTGTCAAAGTAATTTATCACAAAAGTTTGTCACGACCCAAAAGGCGCCGAACGCAAATTCACGTTCGACGCCTACACACTCGAGACTGTCTAGATTCTAATTGAAAGACTAATCTAGCAACCTAAATGGTCTCCGGAACCGCTAATTAGCCCGGTAAACCGCGATAAGGTAACTGCTTCGCCGCTAAGCCAAGTCCCCACTCATCACTAACATCAACATCTGCAACGTCGCCGCGTAGTAATTATCGGCGGGTTGCTTGGCGGTCAAGAAGGGCAGGTACCGCTGGCTCAAGCCTTCGTGGCCCATGGCCTGGGCCGCGTACGCTAACGGCGCCGTAAACGCCGGACTGCTGTATTTCTCTTGGGCCTGACCCCCCAGCGTGTAGACGGCTTTAATCTCCTTTTGGTGGCTGAAGAAGGTCAGGAGTTTTTCGGCGACTTCCCCACTTAGCGGGCTCTTCGACACTTGATAGTCGTAAGCAGCCCGCCATGGGACCCGACAAGCGTTGAAACCATACGCGTTGTCGAACTTCGACGCAATCTGGTTAGGCCGGACATCCTGCAAGTTCAAGTCCTGGTTGGTCACCCGGATAAAGTCCGGAATCAAGCCCGTTGAGTGGCGGTCGCTAATCTTCTGGAGAACCTTCTGACTATTTAAGGCCACCTTGATCCAGGACCCATCCTGCATGTATTTGGCGAATTTCCGGAAGTAGGCGGTCGACAAGTCCGATGGCCGGATGATTTGGGTACTCTGGCGGCTGGTCGCCCAGTTCCCCACCCGCGGTAGCTTCGTACGCGGATTGATTTCGTACTTTTCAATATCACTGATCAACTGCTGTGCGAGGGTCTTATAGTCTAAATCCCCGATACTTCCCCACCGCTCATGGGCCAACAACAGAGCGTAAGCGATGTCCAAGTCGCCATCGGTCGCACTGGTCGCCGCAGCCTCACGATCCTTCATCTGATGCTGGACCTGTTGCTGACGCCAAGCCATCAGCGCGTTGTGCCGACCAATCCGGTGGTCGAGGTAGTACCGGGTCAACTGGTCGAAGGTCCGCCGGGTCGCAATTCCGTGTTCCGCAGCCAGCACCGTAATCAGCATGCCGTATCCCTGAGCCTCGGACAGGGCCTGCTCGGGACCCTTAGTCGTGGTGCGCACGTGCTTCACTTGGTTCCCGCTAAGGTACTCCCGTTGCCACTGGCGGTAATGCTGCTGAATCATGTGGCTCTTAACCACGGCAACGGTCCGGGGTCGGTGTTGGGTGAAATAGATGGCGCCAGAAATGGCCAACGTGACCAGGACCAACAAACTCCCAATCAGCCATTGAAAACGATGATGCCGCATCCCAGTCCCTCCTTAAAAGCGTTGCGTCTTGTACCACTGGGTCCGCCGTTTCCCCGTTACCCGGTCGCGACAGATATCCCAGACTGCCGCCAGCGCCACCACGATGAACAACTGGGCATAGGTAAAGTAGGCCACCAGACTATAGAGAAAGTTCTTAACGGTCGCCTGACCATAATCGCTGGCTAAGGCGATGTTGAGCTGGAGCAGGTACAGGTAGAACATCAAAAACCAGTTCACCAGAAACAGGAACGCCACCGGGCCATCGAGGTTCAACATGGTATGCAACGCCGGGTTCTCCCACTGCATCAGCGCCAAGAAGCCGTTTCCCAAGAAGGTCACGTTCGAGATGACGATGGCCGCGTTGAACCAGAAGAAGGTGCACATGTAATACAACACCTCCAACTTGATGCGCCAGGGGGACCGGTCGAATAGGTGCTTGAGGTTGGCCCCCAACACTTCATAGTTTCCCCGGGCCCAGCGCTTCCGTTGGTTGTAGTAGGCAAAAAGCGTTTCGGGTTCCTGTTGAAAGGCCTCGGCTCGGTGGGCCAGCGCAATCAACTTGTCGCGCCGCATCAGGTTGAACGAGATTTCGGTATCCTCGGTCAGCGCCCCGTTGTGCCAACCACCCAGCTCTTGGACCACCTGCTTATTGATGATGAAGTTGGTTCCCGGAATCCGCCCAATCTTAAAGAGTTGCCACAACCCCGTGTGCTGAATCCGCTGGGTGTTGATGATTTCCAAATTGATGCACCGCGTGAGAAAGTTTTGCTGGTAGTTTCGCGTCTTGTTACGTCCAAACGCCGCGGCGTAGCGGTCCGGGTCTTCCAAAACCTTCTGGACCAAGAAGTACAGGGCGTTGCGTTCGGGCGCCGCATCCGCATCATACACACCCAGGTACTCGCCGGTCGCAATCGCCAACGCGTCGTTCAAAACTCCCGCCTTTCCGCCGGTTCCCGTGCGCTCAATCACGGTCAGGTTCCGCCCCTGGAACTCGGTCCAGGTCAGTAGGCTTCGGGCCGCAACGGCGGTCTGGTCCTGACAGTTGTCTGCGTAGACTAGGACCTCCAGGCAATCGGCCGGATAGTTCAACCGTAAGATGGCTTTGACCGTGTCTTGAATCACCAGCTCTTCGTTATGCGCCGGCACCACGACCGTCACCCGGGGCGTGCGCCGCAATGGCGGTAAGTCATCTACGTCAGTGCGGTGAAGATGGCGCAACAAAAAGAGCACCCCACCACTCAACGTGACCAGCGTCATCCCGATTGAGACCCAGATAGAAATAATGGACAGCACGTATAAATAATCAATCACGGCCATCCTCCTCAGCGTTGAACCGGTGAATCGTCCGCTGGAAGATCACCCACCAACAACTGGCAAACAGCACCACGGCCAACACGAAAATGCCGGTCATCAAAAAACTCATCCACAGTAACCAATGCACGGTCAACGCCTCCTCTAAATATATTCCTTAACGATATCCGTCTCGGCACTACGCTCTAAGTTCGCAATAATCTCCTCCGCATGGTAGTCTTCCAAGCGCTCCTGCGTGGACGAAATCTGACCGATCCGCAACACTAAGCCGTTCCGGGCTAACCCAAAGTGCCCCCCGATTTCATTAATATGGGCCTTTAACTTACGGCGCAACAGCCCCGCGTTAGCCTCGTCGAGCAACGGGGACTTGATTACAAACTTTCCCGACCCAATATAGTACAGGCGGTCGACGGTAAAGAGCATCCCTTCTAGCTGCCGCGCCGTTCCCCGCAACAGGTCGTTGAAGTGATCGTTCCCCAAGAAGTTGACCACGTTTTCCAAGAAATCGATCTTGACCATGGTCAGGGTAATCCGGTAGTCTTCGTGATTGTCCGCCAACAGGGCCAGCTCCCGCCGCAGTGCTTGGTCCAACGCAAACCCGTTGTAGGCGCCGGTGATGACGTCGAGTTCTGGTCGGTCCCGCTGAACCTTTTGCAGGTACGTGTGCAACGCTTGGCGCTTCATCAACCGGTGGTCGAGTAAATACGTCAGGTACGCCGTCAGGGGGGTAATGCTGATCAGTGCAATGGCACCCCAAAAGTACAGTTGTCGCGTGTCGTGCAGAATCAGTAACAACAAACCCACGCTAACGCAGACAAAGGACAGGGCACTAGCCAGGATAATGTAGGTGGTCCGTCCTAAAAATAACCCGAGCAAAAACGCCCCGGCGACCATCACAAAGTTCTCCCAGGTCCCCGCAAAGATACTCAGGTAGAGTAAGGCGTACTGGTACAGCAAAATAAGTAGCATCCCGAAAAAGACAATATTATCGACCGTTTTTAACCGCATCCCCGATTCAACTCCTCTCATTGGCCATTAGCGTAGCATGGATTCACCCGGTCCGGGGCTTTCGCGCAAAAATTGACCAGCCAGGCGTGTCGAGATTGCGTTATAGGGAAAAACGTGGACCCGCATAATTAGTCTGTTAATGTCCCCGGGGCCCCTACACAACGCTTAAGCCGCCCAATCTTTTGCCGTTTTACTTAAGTTTTCGCCAAACCAGCTGACCCCCGGATAGATTGTGCTACAATGAGACCACTTTACAAAAACGGGAGTAATCAATATTATGAAGACATTTCGCAACATTATGAGCTGGATTGTCCCCATCCTAGTCGCTCTGGCGGCGGTTTTCTTGATCCGGACCTACCTCTTCGAGATGGTCGGGGTCATGGGAGATTCCATGCAACCCAACCTGGAAAACAAGGAACGGATGATGGTCATCAAGCCTCTCCAGGTCAAACGAAATAGCGTCATCGTCTTCGACGCTTACGGCGAAGACCCCACCGCTGCCAAAAACACCAACTACGTCAAGCGGGTCATCGGTCTACCGGGCGATAAGGTCGCCAGCCACAACGGTACCCTCTACATCAACGGCAAAAAGGTCAGCCAATCCTACATCAGCGAGGCGGAACGGACGTCGGGAACCGGTAACTGGACTCTGAGCCGCCTGGCCAAGCAACGCAACTGGAAGTATCGCGGCGCCACGGTTCCCAAGGGGAAGTACTTCGTCTTGGGGGACCACCGCAGCGTCTCCGAAGACAGCCGTTACTGGGGCTACGTCAGTGCCAAGAAGGTCATGGGCGTCGTCAAGATTCCGTTCTGGCAGAGTACCAAGACCTACCGGACCAACGTCAACAGCATGGCCAACTAACACCCGGTCATCTAAGTTAACCTACAAAAAGGCACGCGCAAATCGGAATGATTTGCACGTGCCTTTTCATTTTAAAAGCGTCTCACGTTAACTAAACATCTTCTTCGTCGCCCGCATCAAGGTCTTAGGATCCTTATCATACCGTGGCGTTTCAACTAAGTGGTCCATGGAGATTCCGGCAAAGTGGTAGGCCGCCATCTCACCTGAACGAACCGCACTCTGTTCCGTGAAGATCATCTGGTACGGCTGTTCGGCGAATTCACCCGTGAAGGCTAAGTTGGTCGAATGAGCGGGAATGACTTCCGGCCGGTCCGTCTTGGCCCGGTTATTGAACAACGCCGAGGCATACGGCATGTAGACCGGAATGTTGTTCACGATACTATCGAGAATTTCCGGTTCCTTGGTCTTGATATTGTTCGGCCCCGGGTCAACCTTGGACAGTTGCCCAATCAATTCTTGGGCCATTTCCTTCCCCGTCATCTTAATGTACTGCTTGTGGACGAACTCACCCGTCCGCCGCGGGTACAGGAAGTAGCCCCAGATGACCGACTCATTAGGCTTTTGCGTGGTGAAGTGGGGTTGGTGGTGAACCACGATTGACATGTTGACGTCCTTATGCCCCAACGGCGTGATTGGTGTCGTGGACAAGAAGGAGTTCAGCGCGTTACCGGGAATCTGGGTGGTAATGCGGGTGATTTCGTTCAGCAACAGGTGGTTCTTAGTGGTCAACGTGAAGCTGACCCACTCGGAACTCTTGCGGTCGTTGAAGAACTTGTCCGGCGTCCCCAGGTTATAGAAGCGTTCCGTGGCTTTCTTCCAGAGCGCTGCACTGATCCCGTAGTCCATGTTCTCGGGCGCCGGTGTGTTGTAATCCCCCATGGTCGCGGAGTCCGTGATCGACCCGTTGGTGAAGATGACCGCCGTCTCGTCATCAATCGGGACCAGGTCTTCCGTGTCGGTCTCGAGGTTCTTAACGTGTAATCCGGTCACGGTGATTTCGTCCTGCAGCTCACTATCTGCGAATTCCCAATCCGTGACAATCCGGTTGTCTAAGAAGGTGACCCCTTCGCCCTCCAAATACTTAATCAGGGGGAGCATGATACTTTCGAATTGGTTATAGCGGGTCCGGTTGACCCCCACTAAGTGTTCAATCTGCGTAAATTCATAAATCATCTGGTGCATGTAACGCCGCAGTTCTTGGGCTGAGCTTTGAATCCGGAAAGCAAACGTGGTCTCCCACATATACCAGAAATTAGTCTGGAAGATGTGGGGATCGTCCTTAAAGTAGGCCGCAATGGAGACGTTATCTAACTTGGTCTCTTCATCGTCTGGCATCAGTACCAGCTTCGACAGCAAGACCCGGTCCTTATTATTCAGGCCTAACTTTCCACCATCGATAATGCCCTTGCCCCCTTGGAGCAACCGAGCCTTATCAAAGGTCCGGTGGTGGGCGTCAAAGTCGTGGGTGTCTTCCGCGGCCGTCATCCCCGATTCCGTAACCGACGGAATGCGGTCCAACAGGTCCATCAAGTCCACGTAAGTCCGGTAATTCAACATCCGGCCACCCCGAGCAACGTACCCCGTGGTATTGGCCATCGGGTGTGCTTGGTTCCAATATTCGTCGGTGAAGTCGGCGGTTGGCCCGCCATCGTTAGCCCCGTGGAGGTCCGCCCCGTAGAAAGTGATTTGACTCCCTTGCCAGTGCGCCTCTTGAATCAGATAAACGGCAGCGGCCATGTTCGCCAGGCCGGCACCAATCATTACAGCTTTCGTCTTAACCATAAGAACACCTCCGTATGATTGTAGCGCTTTCACACCCCCATTATGCGTGCCGCAGGTCCCTTTGTAAAGGGATTATCTAGGGAGATTGATCAGCCCTACGTGGTCCCACCAATTAGCCCGCCACGACTGGGTTTCCGCGGTCCGATTGGTCGACCCAATATCCGTGAGGCCATAAAAAATGGTCGTCATGACTGACGGCCATTTTGAGTACGCTTAGAACTTATCCTTTAGAACTTACCCGCAGTCAACGTAGAAGCTAAGACAAAGCCCTTAGCCTTCTTGGTCGTGACGTACAGGTACTTCACCGTCTTCTTACCTTGCTTAACGGTGATGGCCTTAGTGGCGTAGACCGTCTTCTTGGCAGGCAGAACGCCCTTCTTGCTTAACGTGACCACGGACCGATCAGCGGCGAACTTCCCCGTGAAGTAGGCCGGACGCTTGGTGGTGTAGTGGTAAGCCGTCTTCTTTAACTTCTTGGCACTGACCAATTGATACGTCTTAGTGGCCTTCTTGGTCGTCTTCTTGGTGGTCTTCTTAGCGACCTTCGCCGCAGCGGTCGCAGCGACCGTGTCCTTCTTGGCAGTCTTCTTAGTTACCGCCTGTTTAGTTGTGGCCTTCTTAGTGGTCTTTTTGGCGTTAGTCTTCTTGGCCGTTGCTTTCTTGGCATTGGCCTTCTTAGTGGTCTTCTTAGCAGCGACCGCCTTGCCCTTGGTCAGTTGATCCAACGCGATCCACCCCTTGACCTTGCCGTTAGCGCTCTTGACGTAAACGCAGGTTAAGGTCTTTGCCTTAGCGGTCTTAGTGGCCCGCGTTTTCACAACAATCTTTTTAGTCGCGTAAACCGTGGTCTTCGGCGTTAAAACGCCCTTCTTGCTGATGGTGACCGTTGCTTTGTCGGCCGCGAATAAGGCTTTGTTCAAAGCGGCTTGACGCTTAGCGTGGTACGCCGTCTTCTTCAAGGTCTTACTGCTCAGTAAGGTTAGCGTGGTCTTCTTAGCGGCCTTCTTGGTCGCCGCGTAAGCCGTCGTCACGCCCGTGTTCACCGGCGCAATTGCACCTAACCCCAAAGGTAATACCATCGCAGCCGCAGCAGCGACCATTGCAACTTTCTTCATCATATTAATCTGCCCCCAAAATAAAATATCAGCTTCATCATTTGATACCTCCGCGAAGCCACTTTAAAGTATAGTCGCCCACCGATCCCAGCGTTCGATTCCGGGGTAAAAACCGCGAAGATTGCAAACTAATTAAACAAAATAGCGTTAACATCGTTGATCAGCCGGCCAGGCTCCATTCCCGCTTAACCCACTAAAAAACTGCGCATCCGTACCGGATACGCAGCGTTTAGCCAAAACAGGGCGCTATTTCTTCCCGTTCTCAGCGTTCAATTGTTTGGTAATCGTCTTGGCAATCAATGACGTGAAGTGCCGGTTCCCGGTATTGTTGGGGTGAACGTCATCGTTAACGAACCAGCTGGACTGGCCCTTAGCGGTGGTGTACCAATCAATCACGTGGACGTTCTTGTACTTCTTAGCCGTCTTGTGAATCATGGCGTTCACCTGACCCTGCCACTCACGCGTTGGCACGTGGGCGGTGACCCAGAAGATCTGCCGGTCAGGACCCAGACCGTGAATGATCTGATCCGCATTATCCTGCGTGATGGTCCCGTTCGTCCCAATGTTTACCAGCACGTTCTTCGCCAGCTGACCCCGTTGCGATAAGCTGGAGATCACGCCGGGCATCGCAGACGCTTGCCGTCCGACCTGCCCGTCCACCACGGCGCCAGGGAAGACCTTCTGCAGGTCACCGGAGTCATCCAGGAGGACGGAGTCGCCGATCGCCGTCAACGGCGTGTTCTTACTGGTGTTCAACTCATCGGCGTTTAGGAAGTAGTACTTCGCCGTGGCCTTGTCCGCCTTAGACAGCTTCGCGTAAGCCACCGCTTTGTCGTGCTTTTCCTTGGATTCCGCCGCGGCCAGTTCTCGTTGCTTCTTGGCCGCCGCGGCGTTCTTCTTTTGTGCCTCAGACTGCCGCTTGGTAATGGTCTTCTGCAACGCCGTTTGCTTGGGTGCTGCCGGCTGTTGCACGAAGCCGGTCATGGTCAGAACCAAGCAGATGGCGGACAGCACGCTGATGGTGCTAGCAATCCGGTGACTGCCAGGATTTGACAAGATGCGTTTCAAGTCCCGGAAGGTGTTCCGGTACTGGTACCGCCGCAGCGGGTTTTCGATCCAGCGGTAACTGGCTTCCGTGACCAGCATAATCAAGATCACTTCAATGATTGAGTTGATCAGCGGATGGTTGCCGATATTCTTCACCCGTGCCTCGTAGAAAATCATCACGGGGAACTGGTAGAGGTAGATCCCATAACTGCGTTTCCCGACGTAATCAAAGAGCGGGTTCGACAGGATCCGGTTCATGTCACTTCCGGGATGGGCCACGGTTCCCACCAGGACGGCCGATAAGATGGTGAACCAGAACATGCCGCCACGGTAGGTGCTAGGCGCCTGACCGTTCATGGTGAAGAACATGTAGACCACGGCCACCAGCGAGATCAAGCCCGCCGCATCCAGTAGCATTCGGTGGGCACTACTGATATCATCTCGTAATTTATAAGCGGGCCAGATGAAGGCCATGCCGGCCCCAATCAGAATCGCAAACATCCGCGTGTCCGTCCCGTAGTAGACCCGGTTCAGGTTGTTCGGGTCGAACAGTAGCGCCATGGCGACTGCCGAGACCACGGCTAAGGCCAGAAGAATCAGCATGGACCGGAACTTGTTCCGGACTAGTAACAACAGGGCCAGGACCACTAGGGGCCAAACTAAGTAGAATTGCCCTTCAATGGACAGGGTCCAGAGGTGGGTGAACGGCGATTCGCCGTTAAACCGGTCAAAGTACGATTGCCCGTGGTTGATTTCAAACCAGTTGTAGACGTACAACAGGTTCGTGGTCACGGTTCCACGAATGTTGACCAGAAGTGACCGCTGGAACAGCGTAATGTACGCCGTCGTTCCCAATAGCATCGTGACCAACGCGGGATACAGACGCTTGACCCGCCGCTCATAGAAGCTCTTGATATTAATCCGATCATGCGTTTCAAAT
The DNA here is from genome assembly GCF_032197885.1 of Levilactobacillus namurensis. Classification (NCBI taxonomy): domain Bacteria; kingdom Bacillati; phylum Bacillota; class Bacilli; order Lactobacillales; family Lactobacillaceae; genus Levilactobacillus; species Levilactobacillus namurensis. Next base: position 2,493,715 of record NZ_CP134159.1, read on the forward strand.
TCTTGAATCAAAAGATAGGTCACGAGGTAGCCCGAAATCAGGAAGAAAATCGGGACCCCCAAGTACCCACCCTGTAATGACGACGGTACCAGGTGATAGATGATCACCCCTAAGACTGCCAGTGTTCGTAATCCGTCGAACCCGGTGATGTACCGCCGTTTGTGATTGGCGCGTTGACTTCGCCAGGACGCACGCGTAAGTGGCGTGTTCCGTTGATTCATAATTTCTCCCCCTCAACTCAATACCAGTCAGTGGTTCCCCCAACACAGGTCATCCCACCAACTGTCCTTATGCCAAAATGATTTATTCTCTCAAATATGATTTAAAATTTAACGGTGTTCAGACTGTCGGCGGCCGGAATGGTCCCGGCAAGCGCCGTCTATCGCATGTTTTGCTGAACAGTCCCAATTTTATATTGTTTTGTGACCAGACACAACGGTTTTCGCCTAAAAAGTAAATTTGTAAAATTTGCCATCAGCCTAGGATTCACAAGGGATTAGCCTAGACCACCAGCTTATGATACTCCCTAAAGCATATTGTGCGATTAATGTTTAACCCTATTAGCTTAATTCAGTTGCTTAACAAACGGGCTTCGCGACGAACCATGGTATACTATCAGGTAAGTTTTCATGGTGTTTTCATGTTGTTTTGGATTACGGCATTTTAGAGGAGGAATTACAGATGTCTCAAGTTACCCCGTTCACGGCCAGCGCCGTGCGGCAGTTTCCCAAAGTTGAGTTGCATTGTCACTTAGATGGTTCCCTGTCCTTACCCGCCCTCCGGCAAATGGCCGCCGTCACCGGCGACGACTTACCTGCTAGTGACGCCGCGCTACGGCAACTGGTGTCCGCGCCCATGACCACGGTGAGTCTCATCGATTACCTGAAGCGATTCCAGGTGGTCACCGATCTGATGCAGACCACCCGGCAACTCGAAATCGCCGGGTATGATATGGTTCGAACCGCCGCGGCGGACGGTCTAATCTACTTGGAGACCCGCTTCGCTCCCAGCCTCTTTACCGACCGCGGCCTTACCCTGGCCCAGGGGATTCAGGGCGTCTTGACCGGACTCCACCGGGGAACCGCGGACTTCGGGGTCCCGGTCAACGCCATCATCTGCGCCATGCGGGACCGGCCCACCGCCGAATCGGCAACCGTTTTCCGGACCGCCGCTGAGTTTGCCGACCAAGGCGTCGTGGGTTTTGACTTCGCCGGCGACGAGGCTCACCATCCCACCAGCGACCTGACCAGCGCCATCCAAGCGGGGCTAGCGACCGGGCTCCCCTGCACCCTGCACGCGGGGGAAGCCGGACCCGCCCAGAACGTGGCCGACGCCTTGACCCTAGGCGCCCAGCGTATCGGTCACGGCGTCCACATGAGTCAACACCCAGCCGTCATCGCCCAAGCCAAAGCCGCTCACGCCACCATCGAGACCTGCCTGACCAGTAACCTTCAGACCAAGGCCGTCGCTGGCTACGCGGACTTTCCCCTCAGTGAATTTCTCAGTGCGGGACTCGCCGTCACCATCAACACGGACGACCGGACCGTCTCCCAGACGGACCTCACCACCGAGATCATGGCGCTCCACACCCACTACGGCCTCGACTGGTCCCTGCTCACGCAACTAACGCGTAACGCCATCGACGGCGCCTTCATCCCCGCCGACCAAAAGACCGCACTCTGGCGACAAGTCCAAGCAACTCAGATTTAGCCAATTAACCGGATAAGCCATTGCATCACCGTTTCTTTCACCCTTGACTTATGTTAAAGTAACTTCTATCAAGGAGGTTGCTTCCCCATGAAGATCGTTTACCCTTATCAAGACGCCTTCGAACGCGACCTGGCGCAACGGGACATCGCCCAGGCCACCCGGGACGAATACACGTCCACGCTAAAAGACTTCTTCCATTACTTAGAAAACTTCAACCCGACTTATCAACGCGAGCACCGGGTCAACCAGCTTCAGACCCAAGACGTCGAGCAGTACTTAGCCATGCTGACCGATAGCCGGCAGATTCTAAACGCGACCTATAATAAGGTCCTGTCCCACCTCAACGTCTACTTCAAGTTTCTCTTCTCGCACAACTGGACACCCTACCTGCCCACTTTAGACCTCAAGAGCAAGCCTAAGGAAGAGACCCGTCCGGTCAACTTCCACTGGGTCGACGACCTGGCGGACCTGTTGGCTGATTCGCGGCTGCACGTCTACACCCGGGCAGTCCTGTTACTGACCGCCCACGGGTACCCCGCGCGCGTCTACTTGCAACCCAACTTCATGGCGACCCTAAAGACCAGTGACTGGCCGGCCGACCAACAGGCGTTTCTTCAAACCTGGCACCGCTTCGTGGCCCCCTTGCAGGACCGCTTTCAGTGTGCCGACTGGCTGCTGAAACAACGCGCCGCCGCGGACCCACACCTGACGCTCCCGGGATTGCATAAGTACTTACGGCCCGACGAAGCCATCGTAGGCTTTCGGTTGAGTCCTTCGACTTTGTATCAGGGATACCTGGTCAACTACTTACGGCGGCATCCCCGGTTATCCGACCGTGAGGCGACTCAGCAGCTCCACCTGGAGCCCGATTCCATCGACTATTACCGTAAACTCGCGCGCCAGGCGCTCTGATTTCCAACACCTTCTAACTTTAGGGGGTGTTTTTGTGGCGCCTCAACATTCCCAAGGCTATCTCTGAAATTTAAAGCCATCCCGTTTCGATTTTGTAAGCGGTACCTATTGCGCTATGACGGCTTTGGGCGTACACTGAAGTTAGTAAATTCAGTAGCTCACAAGGGAGGCCATTCAGATGGGAAGCACTGCGACATTGATCACCTGGTCCGTCATGTTACTCTTGATTGGCGGTGAAATCATTCGGGGAATCTTTATGTTTCGTCATTAACTCAATTATTTTTGCCAGCCGGTATTGCGGCTGGCTTTTTGTTTTTTAAGGGTCCATCAGTCTGACCTTATTTCGCAATAAGCCCCGCCCGAATTACCGGATCACCCGCGTCACGCTACCTACATAAGGGAGTTTTTCTAATGTCCACATCGCAAGCACTCAATCAGCTACGCCACCAGCAAGCCCAGCAGACCGCGCCAGTCCTGGCTACGGACCTGACCAGCGAATTCACCGAGACCCAGGTCTTCAACACCAGCGCGGGGGACATCCCCGTCTATTCACGGTGGCCCCACTTTCACGCCGCTACCGGCATGGTCATCAACCTCCACGGCAACGGCTTCATCTACCCGCACACCGACCGGGACGCGCTCTTCTGTAAACAACTGTGTCTGGCGGCCAACGTGGCGGTCTTCGATGTGGACTACCCCCTAGCCCCCGAGCACCCCTTCCCAATTCCGCTAATGGCCGCCTTCGAGACGGTTCAGAAGATTCAAGACCGGTACCGCGAGCAGTTGGGGTGGCCGACGCTCATCGGCCACAGCACTGGCGGGAACCTGGCGGTGGGGACCCAGTTGTTGGCCCTACGGCAGGGAAAGCCCTTGGCCCAACAGGTAATCCTCGACTGTCCCTTGCTGGACCTCGACGCGGACCCGCTGACCAAACGCCTACCCCACACGGCTTGCTCTTCCGCCAGTCTGGGGGCTGTCCAGGCCACCGTGGATTACTACCGGCCCCAAGGCGAGACCGACAACGTGTTGATCTCCCCCAGCAAGGCCACGACTGCGGACCTCACGAACTTTCCGGAAACCTTCCTGTTGACTGCCGACCAGGACCCCCTATTGACCGAGGGCGAGGCGTTCGGCCAACAACTGATTGCGGCCGGCAGTAAGGTCACTGTTCGCCGGTACGCCAACTCCCACCACGGCTTCACGGTGGCGGGAACTGGCAACTCAGCCCTGGCCCTGCACGATATTGCGGCTTTGTTGGATTAAGGGATTATTGGTGACCGTTCAACTAAGACTAATCCTGCTGAAACCAAAAAATCGCTCGGGGCCCTTTAACGGGGTTCCGAGCGATAACGCTTCTTACCATAAATACGTCTTAATTTTTCGATTCGACGACGGCCGAACTCCAGCTTAAACCAATGTCAGTTTAGATACCCCCTGCCGGAACGTTGCAACCAATCCAATCGTCAGCCGTGAGGGCAATCAGACAGGGCTCAGCCGTGAAATTTTCCTTGGTGAGCATTTTTAGCTCACTTAGGAAAAGGCCAAGCTTGGAGACCTGAACTTGGGGCTCCAAGTTGTGCCCACGGCGTCCCAGCCCTGTCTGGCCGCCCGATAAGGCGCTGACCAGCACAGTGGTTAAGGGTTTAAAGTTTAGTTTACCGTAACGCAAAGACCGCCGTCTGGAGCGTCAACCGTTGAATGGCTGGGGCGACCTTGGTCGGGCGGCTGAAGGTCTGGTGACTGCTGAACAGGGTGACCGGCGTCTGGGTGCGGTAAGCGACCTCCTGCGTCACGCCCGTCTGGGGGTCCCGGACCGTTAACGTGGCGACCTGGTCGTTAGCCTGGATCCGTCCCGCCTGCAAGGCCGCTGGCGTCAATGTTGGCTTGAAGGACGTGGTGATCTGACCACCGTCCTGCCCCTGCGTGGTCCACGACCCTACCTGGGAAGTGTCCGGAACTGCCTGGACCGTGGTGCCGTTAGCCAGCTTGACTGAACGGTTGGTCAGGTGCACGGACTGGAGCTGATACTGCTTCTTAACCTGCTTGACCAGCTTGTTCATGGCGGTAAACGTGGTGTTGCCACCCAGAATCGTGGCAATCATCCGCTCACCGTCGACCGTGAAGGTGGCGGTGAAGCACAGGTTAGCGTTTTCCGTGTAACCGGTCTTCAGACCGTCGATGTGGGTGTCCTTATCGTAATTGGCTTGCCCCTTCAGACTACCGTTTTCGTTGAAGATCTGGGTACCGTTGACCCGCGCCTGGGTCTGACTGGAGATCTTGGTGATCTGCGGGTCCGCCTGGAGAAGGTGCTGGGCCACAATCGAGATGGCCTTAGCCGAGACCAAGTTCTCTTCCTTGGCCCCCGTCCCCGGCAAACGGTAGTTGTACTTGTCCAAATCGGAATTATCTAGTCCCGACGAACTGATGAAGTGGGCGTTGATGCCCCAGGCCTGGCTCTGCTGGTTCATCAGCTGGATAAAGGCTGCGTTGCTCCCGGCAACGTAGTCCCCTAACGCCGACGCCGCACTGTTCGACGAGGCGACCATCGCGGCTTCGACCAGTTGGCGGACCGTAAACTTGTCGCTTGATTTCATCCGCAGTGAGGAGAAGACCGAGTTATGACTCAGACGAATCAGGTCACTATCGATGGGAACCTGATCATCCCAATTGATTTTACCGTCATTAATGGCTTGGACCGTTAAGTAGACGGTTAAGAGTTTGGTTAATGAGGCGATGGGATACCGGCGGTTCGCGTTCTGTTGGTACAGGACCTGACCGCTCTGGGCGTCCATCACGTAAGCAGCCCGTGCGGGGACTTTCGAGATTTTTGAGCTGGCCGCTTGTGCGGTGGTGGCGGGAAGAATTCCGGTGACCACCAAGAGTCCGACACTTAGCCGCACCAACCAGCGTTTTAAACTTTTCACAAGTAGCGTCTTCCTTTCAATATAAAAATGACCATCCTTCATTATACGAAGTGTAACAAGAAAAGCTGAGAAATCCGCTAATCTTGCCAAAAATTTAACCGATTATCAAATTAATTGTAAAAACCGTCATCTAATTTCAAAAATGGTCAAAGGCCTTTTCTTGACACTTTTGGATTACAGATGTAAACTCTAAATAATCAAACCGAACGTAAAGGAGCTGAGTCCCCAATGGCAACTACTGAACTAACTGCGACGATTTCCGACGCCGAATGGCGGGTCATGCGGATCGTCTGGACCTTAAAACAAACGGATAGCCGTACCATCATTGACCTGCTAGAACAACAACACGATTGGAAGGCCCCGACCATCAAAACCTTGATTGGCCGGTTGGTCAAAAAGGGCGCGCTGACCACCCAAAAACAGGGGCGGCAATTCATCTACACCCCACAGATCAGCGAACAAGCGGCCATGGACGCCGCACTGATGAACGAATTGAACCAGATGTGTGCGATGCACCGGGGAACTGCCCTGGTGCACACCATCGACCAGCTGGAACTCAGCCGCGCCGATGTTCAAGAACTAATCACGCATTTACAAGCCAAGCTTGCCACCGCACCGGAACAAGTCGACTGCGACTGCCTACCGGACGGGTGTGAAGGGAGTTGTGCCAATTGAATGATAAGCAACCAATGAACCAAGATAATCTGGGGATGCACGCTGACCACAGCCAACACCTCAGTCACGATATGGACCACATGGCGACCAATCAGATGCCCATGGACCACATGGACATGCACGGCGACATGGGAGATATGGACATGGGCGGCGGGCACATGATGCACATGGGGAACCTCAAGCGTAAGTTCTGGGTCTCCCTGATCCTGACGATTCCCATCGTCCTCTTGTCGCCAATGATGGGCATGCGCTTGCCGTTCCAGTTGACGTTTCCCGGCAGTGACTGGGTCGTCGCGCTAATCGGCACACTGCTCTTCTTCTACGGCGGAGCCCCCTTCTTCAGCGGGGCCAAGGCGGAGATTGCCCAGAAGAAGCCGGCCATGATGACCTTGATCACCATGGGGGTCGGCGTCGCCTACATCTACAGCCTCTATGCCGTAATCGCCAATAACCTCTTCCAGGTGACCCCGGTCGTGACCGACTTCTTCTGGGAACTGGCCACGTTGATCGACATCATGTTGTTGGGGCACTGGATCGAAATGAATACGGTCATGAACGCCGGTTCGGCTGTTGATTCGCTAGGTAAACTTCTTCCCCAAACGGCCCACGTTCTGGGGACGGACGGGCAAGTCACTGACATTAATTTAGCTGACCTACAAGTCGGCCAAGTGGTGGCTGTCCGGGCCGGCGAACAGGTCCCGGCCGACGCACAGATTCTGACCGGACACTCCGATATCAACGAGTCCCTGGTCACCGGAGAATCGCGGGCCGTGGCCAAAACCGTGGGCGATGCCGTGATCGGCGGGTCGGTCAACGGAACCGGGACCTTTACCGCCAAGGTCACGGGGACCGGCGACTCCGGCTACTTGGCTCAGGTCATGGACCTGATTCAAAACGCCAAGCAGTCCAAGTCGAAGTCCGAGAACCTCGCGAACCGGGTCGCAGGATACCTCTTCTACGCCGCGCTGTTCGTGGGTATCCTGGCCTTCATCATCTGGGTCACGCTGACTAGTCTTCCCGTGGCCTTACCCGTGGCGGTCGCCGTCTTCGTGATTGCCTGCCCGCACGCTTTAGGCCTGGCCGTTCCCCTGGTCGTCGCGCGGAGTACCGCCCTCGCCGCACAAAACGGTTTGCTGATTCGGAACCGAGATGCCATGGAACAGGTCAACCACCTGAAGTTTGCTTTAATGGATAAGACCGGGACCCTGACGCAAGGCCACTTCACGGTCAACCACTTGGTCAGCTTAGACCACCAGTACGATGACCAAGCCATCCTCCAACTGATGGCTAACCTGGAGAGCGGGTCCAGCCATCCCCTAGCCACCGGTATCCTGACCGCCGCTAAGGCCGCCGGGGTGACCGTCACGGCGGCGGAGAATCCGCACCAGGTGACGGGGATGGGCCAGTTTGGGACCATCGCCGGCACCGAGTACGGCTTAGTCGCCGTCAACTACCTGGACCAACACCACTTGGCTTACGACCACGACCAGTTCGCGGCCTACGCCAGTGAGGGCAACTCCATCAGTTTCTTAGTCGCCAACCAGCAAGTCTTGGGCCTAGTCGCCCAGGGTGACCAGATCAAGCCCGCCGCCAAGCAATTGGTCACGGCACTGAAACGCCAGGGCATCACGCCGGTCATGTTGACCGGGGACAACCAGGAGACGGCCGAAAAGGTCGCCCACGCAGTCGGCATCACCGACGTCCAGGCCCGCCTATTGCCCGAAGATAAGGAACGCTTGGTCCAGCACTACCAGGCTAAGGGTAAGGTCCTCTTCATCGGGGACGGGGTCAACGATGCGCCTAGTCTGGCGCGTGCGGATATCGGCATGGCGATTGGCTCCGGGACGGATGTCGCGTTGGAATCCGCTGACATCATCCTGGTCGCCAGCGACCCCGCCGACGTGATCCAGTTCTTAGACCTCGCCCGGGCCACGAACCGCAAGATGACCCAGAACCTCTGGTGGGGGGCCGGATACAACTTGATTGCCATCCCCTTAGCCGCCGGGGTGTTAGCTCCAATTGGGTTCATCTTGGATCCCATGGTTGGTGCCGTGGTGATGTCCCTGAGTACCATCATCGTGGCGATCAACGCCATGACTTTGCGGGTCAAGCGACCCGCCTAACGCACAGCACTCCCCCTAAAACTGGTAAAAACCGCGTTCAGCACCTTTGAACGCGGTTTTTGCTGGTGGACGTGGTATGCTGAACCCAGAAACATTTTACGCAAGGAGGCGTCACCAATGTTTTACCACACCATCTATCCGTCCCCGCTGGGCGACCTGACTCTGTTAGCCGACAATCAGGCCCTATACGGTCTTTGGTTCAGTGACCAGCAGCATTACGGGGCCAACTACGACCTTGAGCGTTCTAAAGGCCAGGTCACGCCCCTGCTGACCCGGGTCACGACCTGGCTCGACGCTTACTTCGCCGGCCGCCAACCGGATCCAGCCACCCTGCCCCTCCAGCCCGAAGTCACCGCATTTCGCCAACAGGTGCTCAGTGTGATCCGCCAGGTGCCGTACGGGCAGACCATCACCTACCAGGAAATCGCCACGCGGATGGGTCGGCCCACCGCGTCCCGGGCCGTAGGCGGTGCCGTGGGGCACAACCCCATCTCCATCATCATCCCCTGTCACCGGGTGATGGGCAGCGACGGGTCCTTGACCGGGTACGCCGGCGGAATCGACCGTAAGATTGCCCTCTTGACGCTGGAAGGTTGCGACCTCGCCGCGTTGCGCGCGGGCCAGGCCCACTAAAAAAGGACGATCAACTAAGATCGTCCGTCAGTGACCAATGGGTGGTCACTCCTGCCAAGGGTATGTTGAGTATACCACAACTCCCCCGATGAACCGCCCTTTGCGTGACCTGAAAAAGGCCCCCGCACACAGCGGAGGCCCCATTCAACGTCGATTAAAGGTTTTCAGCGTGATGGTAGTCGTCGAACAATTCCCCTTGTTCCGTTGAACCGATTGAGGTAACGGCCACTTAGCCGTATCTCTACCAGCCAGTGTAAGGGACCCCGCGACATAAGGGGTAACGCACCGTTCGGTTACGCTTTTCAATAAATTAAAATTCCACACGGCTTAACGCCTAAAACGTCGGTCCCCCACAAAGTTACGGGAGACCGACGTTTTTTAATGGTTAGCGTACTGACTAGCGGCCGTTCGAACACAACGGCCGTGATTTAAACCGGACTTACAGGTTCTGACCCTTTTCCCAACTGGTCAAGGAGAGGTTCAGCCCATGCTTGACCAGTTCGTCGAAGAGCGCGTGCGTCCGCCGGGAGACTTCACCGGCCGTCTCCGCGTTGCTCTGCGTTAAGAAGGCCGCAACGTCCTTGGCAGAACCCACGGCTTGATCCGTGGCTTCGACCCGGCTCCGGGCATAGGATTGGGCGGCGTCGCGGTAAGCGTTGATGGCGTCGACGTACTGGTGGAAGTGTGGTTCGATGATCACGGACAAGGTCTTCTCTAACCAGTACACGTTATCGGTCGAGACCGTGGTCGTGGTGTTCTGGTAATCCTCCGGCGTGTCGTTGATGTTGGTAAAGAACGGCACGTACGGGCTGTAAGCGAAGAAGCCCATGGCGACCCATTGAATCGCGGCGTGATCGGCGTCGACGTCGTTGCGAATCTGTAGGATGGACGAGCATTGGTTGCGGTCCATCGCGATCGGCCGGTACTTCCGTTGTTCCGCGGCCGTGCCCGAGGCGAAGGTGCCGAAAGGATCATACTTGGTCCCGTTGTAGTGGGACGACAAGAAGAACTGCACGTCTTCGATGGCGATCTTCTTGGCGGGCTGGCGGGTAAACGGCATGTCCTGGCTGGTCGGCTCTTGGTCGATCTCAGGATTGAACAGCTTTTGCCCGTACCAGGTCCGCGGCGTGTTGTAGTAAGCATCCGCTTCACTGTGGGTCCCGAAGATCTCCCGGAAGTTAAAGTGACCGGGTTCGGGGTTCAGGTGGTGCTGGTCCACAAAGTCTACCAGGTCACTGGCAACTAAGAAGTTGGCGGTATCCTGCACGTTGACTTCCTGCATCAGCGTCTGGTTCGGCGCGATGGCGTAGCAGTCGTCCGGCAACCGCATGGCGGCCCAATGATGCCCCCCGGCGGTCTCTAGGTACCAGATTTCGTTTTTATCGTTAAAGGCGATACTGTTGCTTTCACCGGTCCCGTACTTCTCCAGTAAGGCACCCAAGCGTTGGGCCCCTTCCTTGGCGGTCTTGATGTACGGCAAGACCAGCGTGACCATGGCCTCTTCGTTGATGCCATCATCGACTAACGGGTCGTAGCCCAAGACCCGGGCGTTGGTCGCCGTAGTCTCGGTCGCACTCATGCCGACGTTAAACTCATTGATGCCGGCTTCTTCGTACTGGCCATCACTCTGGTCAGCCTGTGGCGTCCCGGTGTAGCGGTAGGCGTGGGCTGGCAGCGGCACTGTCACGTCCGTGGTGATCGATGTAAATGATGCGTTCGGTTGGTCCTGCGCTGCGTGGACCACGAACTTAATTGGATTGACTGGACCGTAACCGTCCTCGTTACGGGCAACAATCGTGGAACCGTCCATACTGGCGGCTTTACCGACTAGAATCTCGGTACAATCGGAACTCTGTATCTTCAATTGTTCCGCCCCCTTTGCTTAATAGTATAGGAGTAACCGGGAGGCAACGCTAGCCGATAATGAGAAAATGATGAAAAAGTTATTTGTAATGCAAATCACCGCGCCGGTGATGCCGCCAGGTCTCCACTAATAAGCAGACGCTCCAGACGACGTCGTAACCAATCGTCACGGCGAAGATCACGCCCAGCCAAACGACGGGGTGAACCCACCAGGCAATCAAAATCAGGAACTCAATAATTCCCACCCCGTTCTTATACCGGTCCGACCAGCGAATGAATGGGCTGTAATTGGTGAAATCAATTTGTGTTTTGGCGTGCATATCTTGTAAACTCCCCTACTTCGATGATTTAAAGCTGCGTGAAGCTCGCCACTGCCGTTGGTACTCGCGCCGGGCGATGACGTAAGTGGCCACCGCCCAAGCCCCCGTGATAATCAGGCTCCCCGCCGTCACCCACTCGAGCCAGGGCCACTGAACCCAAAACAACGCGATGACGCCGACAACCAAGACCCATCGTGCCCAGTGGGCCACCCCATCTAAGACGTGCCACCACCGTGGTAGTTTTTGACAATCAATTTTGTCCGTAAAAAGCATGACGTCCCCTCCTCATTTTTAGGATACACCTTGTTTCTGGAAACGCCAAAAAGCGCCGATTGCCAGGCAACCGACGCCATGAATTCGGGCTAGTGCACTTTCTTAATCATCAAAATCAAACCGGCCCCCACTAAGCACATGACACCGGCCATTGGAAACATCATCCGGTAACCCACTGCTCCGATAACTGCCGAAGCACAGATTGGACCGAAGACCTGACCTAAGGAGTTGGCCAGGTTCACGATTCCCAAGTCCTTTGCCGAGTTATGCGGGTTGGGCAGAACCGTCACGTTTAAGGCTTGGTCCACCGAATTGTACATCCCCATGGCAGCCCCACTTAAACCAGCGTACACGAACATGGTCCAAGGTGCTGGATCGATGGCAGGAATCGCCACACCAATCCCCATGGCAACGGTCGAGAGTGCAACCAGCAACTTCAAACTGTGGAATTTGTCGGCCATGGGACCCCCAATAATCCCAAACGACACCCCAGTAATTAAGAGAATAATCGACATAATAGATAGATTATGAGTTGCGTTGGCCGCGGATAGTTTCATGTAATCGGTGAAGATATAGAGCTGATACCCCGTAATAATGAACTGGGCGGAAACGAAGAGTAACTTGCCAAAGACCGCAAAATAGAAGTCCCGCACATCGCCATGAATGGGGAACGAGAAGGCTTCAACCAATTCCGAGCCGTGTAATTTAGGAACCTTTTCCCCCTTATTACTGCCATCACCGACTAAGAAGAGACCAATCAACGTAAAGATCACTTCAAAAACCATGAAAATGTAAATCCCGCTATTAACGTTGGTAATGTATCGCGAAGCAATCATGGTCCCGACCGGCGTCCCGATGTTCATCCCCACACCATAAAAGGCGGAAATGGACCCCCGGTACTTCTTCGGCGCTTTATCGGCAATAAACGCCACTAACGGTGCCACCATCATGTTCAACGCAACTTGAAACAGAGACCAGTTAAGAATAATTCCCGTAATCGTGGTTACCTTGGTTAAGAAATAAAAACAGATCAGGGTACTAATCATCCCGGCAAAAATCCACGGGTTCCGTTTCCCCCACCGACTCACGGTCCGGTCTGAGAGTGCCCCTTCAATAATATTCGCAATTGTCGCCACAATCATGGCAATTGTCGCCAGTAACGCAACAATCTGTACCTTTTGAGTCGGTGCAATTTGTTGAATCTTGGCGGGCAGTAACGTCGAATTGACCCCCAAGTAAGGAATCAGCCAACCTAACAGCCCAAATAAAATCCCAAAGCCTAACCGATAGGGAAACTTCCCTTTCTGGGTCTCCGGCGCCTTCACTGTATTGTCCATTTAGAGTTCCTCCAAACTGTTGTCCAACAATTCGTCAGCTATTTATGGTTAATTTTTGATAGAAAAAGATTCTTACTAGAAGTTTTTTAAGTCTCCCTCTCTAGCAAGAATCTTTTTGGTCACAACGAACTAGCTATTATAAAATTATGTTTTGTAAGTTGGTCGCTAATGCTAGATTAGTGGTTCCAGAGAACCGCTTTAGCCGCTTCCTCAGTCGCAAATGGTCCAGGAATCGTCGCAGTTCCCCGATGGTTGCCGAAGTAGTCTTGGTTAAAGATGATGTCGGAACCATCTGGTGCTTCATAACGTTGTTCTGGTTCGAAAGCTTCCCCTAATGTATCCGTAGTGATGATACCTTCCGCGTAGTCGCCAATCAGGTCAAAGAGGTTGGTCTTAATGGTGGTCTGATCACCATCTTCAACTAACTCAAAGTCCACTTTATCCTTAGTGTTGACCAGGTTGTCAGTTTCCTTCTTCCAAGCTTTGGCCCCGTTGAAGTACATGTTGCCGGCCGCCCAGATTGGTAAATGTCCAAAGTGCGCACTCATCAGCTCGTTCATGTCGTTTTCCTTCGCGTAGGTCCCGTCAAGCCGGGCAAACGGTGCGTACCACTCGTCGTAAGTTGGGTAATCGTCAAAGCCATTAGTCCCGACTTGTTCGGTGTCGTCCGCTTCCCGGTCAACCAAGGTCTCCTGATCCTTAGGTTCCACTGGCCAGTTCTGAACAAAGATGTTGTTGTAGAAGCGGTCATCCCCGTGCAGGATGGTCATGAACCCAGCCACTTCGGTCCGGTGTTGGATGTGGTATGGCGTGAACCGTGGTTCAGTCTTCCCTTCGCCAGGGTAATCCGTGTTGGTCCCAATGGAAGTGATGGACCCCAGCATTAAGTTGTGAACACAGGCAACCCCTTCCGTCGCTAACCGCAGGGAGGCCTTGGACAGCATCAAGTTATTATCGATCAAAGTTGGCCCATGGCTAACTTCCACGAAGATGTCTTGACTTTGCATGGCCCCCACGATTCGAACGGCCGTTCCATCAGGCGCATAGTTATGGTCTAAGAGGTTCTGGGTAATCCGCGTCCCTTGTGCTTCCCAGTCCGTCCAGATTCCCATGGTGCAATCGTTGATGTGGTTCCGCCGAATGATCACGTCAATGGCCGCGTGCATCTTAATTCCGGCAATTTCGGCACCGGCTAATTCCTGCATATTGTTAATGTCGTGGATGTGGTTGTCTTCAATTAAACTGAAGACGCCCCCCTGGCGGCCAACGATACCGTTCTGTTCACAATGGTGGATGTTACACCGCCGCACAATATGGTGCCCGATGTTTTCCTTTAACCAGCCATGGTATTGGCCCCGGCAGACCGCATCCCGTTCCATTTGGGTCGGGCTCTTCACGTGTTTATAGGTGAAGTACTGGTCATTGACGGGATCTTTGTACTTCCCTAACGAGATGCCGGAACACCGGCTATGGGCGATGTCACAGTCTTCAATAATCCAATTCTTGGACCAGTGAGGGCCAATCATCCCATCTTGATATGAAGCTGGTGGTGCCCAAGTCGTGGCTGCCTTGTTGATCTTAAAGCCACTAACCGTGATGTTACTGATACCGGTCTCCTGGGGCATGAAGACTTCTCGCCGAACGTTGATTTCCACGTTTTCGTGGTTCGGGTTCTTCCCCTGGAAGTTGGCATAAATGACGGTCTCGTCCTTGTCTTCATCTTGTTCGGTATACCACTTATAGACCGAGTTCTTCCGCTCCCAAGAACGCCCGTAGACCTTGGCCTCCAGACATTCCTGTAAGGAATTGGTTTCGTAGAATTGACGGTCGTTCATGTAGACCGCACCCGTGTGCTTATCAACGGGGCCAAAGTACCAGTCCCCCATCACGTAGGTGGTGTACGGATTCCACGCGCCAAACACACCGTTATTGATCCGGGCGACCCAGACATTATCCTGGTAAGGTTGCCAGCTCTTGACCGCTTCGGCCCCGGTAATCGTTGCCTTCAAGGGCTCGACACTCCGGTATGTAATTCTGGCATCGTCAGTTCCAGCATGGATCGGGTTGACGTATTCACGGTAAGTACCGGGGAAGACCAGAACTTCGTCGCCCGGCTGAGCAAGCTTAGCGGCCGTATTAATCTGTTTGTACGGTGCTTCTTTGGTCCCGTTACCGTCGCGAACAACGTTAGCATCAACATAGATTTTCACGTCTAATCACTCCTAATAATGATGACAACTTACTTGAAAAACCACTCATAACCCTCATGCGATTTGTCACATGAGTTATTTTATAAGCGCTTACATTCTGTAGTATACTGGCCATATCCGAATAAGATTTGAATAAACCGACATTTTTTGGCCATAATTTACAAAACGAGGTGCTCCAATGACGCTAGAACAGCTCTATATCAGCTCCTTAAACCTCCCCGCTGCCCAAGTGAAAATAAGTTCAAGCGGCAACATTGTTCAATTCAAAACGGGCAAGATTCTGACCCACAAGTATCTCCAACTCCTCAAGCACGTTGCCCATCACGACGGATTCACCATCTTCCGCCACACCCAGACGCTCTATACCTTTTGCTTCATTAAAGACCACATTGCCTACCTGATAGGTCCCGAAATCGTCAATGATCTGCCCCACCAGCATCAATTCGACGCCACTTACCAAATCGTCTACCTAGCTAAGCGCCTGAATACCACCGTGATGGGCAAGGACCAGTGCTACAAACAAGTCCTATTCTTCTCACAGCTCCTTGGAATGCCCGTCACCACGGCCCAAACCGACGCAGCCTTTGCGCACGCGACCCCCTCGGACCAGCTCAACGACCTCATCACCACCGTTAACTTCAAGGAAAAAGGGGTGCACATCAGCTACGTTTACGAAAAGGCCTTAAAGTCCGCCGTTCTGGCCGGTGATACGGCCGTCATTCACACGGCCTTCACCGGACTGGTCGAGTCGGGACGAATCGGCATTTTATCCGATAAGAGTAAAATCCGGGGACTGAAGAACTGGGGCATCATCTGCGTATCCGTCACGATTCGGGCCGCCATCAACGCGGGCCTCGACTACGACCAAGCCTACTCGTTAAACGACCAGTACGTCCGCGCTATCGAGCAACTCGCCTCCTTTACCGAAATCATGCAAACCATCGAGGAGATCTTAGTGGACATGGCGAACCGGGTGAACCACCTGCGCAACGTCCACCTCTCCACCAACGTGCGGGCCATCTACCAGGCCATCATGGATTCCCCGGAAACGACCACGACCATCACCCAGTTCGGTAACCAGTTGGGGCGCTCCCCGCGTTACCTGTCCCAGCAGTTCAAGCAAGAGATTGGCGTCAGCATTCCCAAGTTCAAGCGATTGGCGAAGGTCAATCAGGCCATTCAGCTGATTAATGCGACGAATTTCTCAATGGCCCGCATCGCCGAAATCCTCAACTTCTCAGATCAAGCGCACTTTACCCGCGACTTCAAGGCTTTAGTGGGGGTCGACCCTTCCACGGTACGCAAGAACCCCCATACCGCAGAGAAGTGGAACCTTTACGACTACACCAAGATCAACGTTGGGGGACGCTGATTATCCCAAGGGTAGCCTGCATCTAAAATTGGACACGAAAAAAGCCGCCGTCAATGAGCTATCGTTGACGGCGGCCTTACTATCAATGACTGACAAATAAGCCTTGCTTAGATGTCTACATCATTTCAAAAATATCTTTGATTGCATTAGCGGCTTGATACCGTGTAGCCCGGCTAACGCTTTCGACAATTTCACCATTTCGAGCAACATAGTCATATCCTAGTAGACCGCTTAAAATGGCATATCCATGTATCTTATTACCATTTATTTTTAATGCCATCGGAAAGCCGTTAGGGACAGCAGAGGTTATTGGGAACCCAGCAATCATTTTTGTACGTTCATTATAAACGCCCGAGCTCATCACCAAAAAAGGACGTCGAATATTTTTCTGAACCACGCTATGTCCACCATACTCATGACCTGCATGAGGTTCCGCATCTATCCACACAATATCTCCTTGAACCGGCATCTTACCAGACATTTTCTTTACCAATAGACTGACCATGATCGCCAATCCCCATCTCATCCATCGCTGCCTTAACATCATACGACGGATCCTTCTTAAATAAATTTTGATGAACTGGAATAAAAGAGATGATGCCATTTTCATCCATTACTGGTGTATATTCCGCATTTTCCGGAATCTCAAAACTTGATGGAATGGTTACCATTAAAGAGTTTCCTTGCTTTCTAGTTTTAACCTTCATCACTAATTCTCCTCCCACGTTTTGATGTAATTATATATGTAATTACGTCGCTGTTCAAGGATTTAATCCTCTCAAAAACTATCAATTCTAACCATGAAACTAAAAGAAAGTTCCGCCAAACAACACGAAAAAAGCCGCCGTCAATGAGCTATCGTTGACGGCGGCTTTACTATCCTCAATAACGCTTACTTCCCGGCACCGGAGAGCAACATGAAGACAATCGTTGCGGCCAGTGAAGCGAACGTGCACAGCCCGTAGTGGCGCTTGTGCTTAACTTTACTTTTATCTAAGCGCGCGTAATCAAACGCCCACAGGAAGATGAACACCAGTAGGGCCAGATCCGCGATCCCTGATAAGACGTACCAGGCAGTTTGCATATTAAAGCCTACTTTCTAAACGGAACCAAATTAGGTTATTCGGATAAATTTTCTAAACGACTAATGATAAATCAGACCTCTTTTAGTTTAACGCCAATGATACCGTTTACACAACCCCTAATTTTCATCAAAAAATTTTTGGCCACACTTTTTGCCCAATTTAAACCGTTTTACAGTCCATCCCACCCTTAGCTGGAGTGTTGCCATTCAGGCATTTATACCTAGTCTAACCCACAAGCATTAATGGGTAACCTAAATATAGTATCAACTAACTTTTTATTTCATAAATGTTTTTGATGTTGATTTATACGGACAATAGACCTATACTGTCATTTGTAAGCGATTACCAAAACCGCTTACATGCTATTTTTCAGAGTTACATAGGGTTTGCACTTAATTTTTTCTAAGGAGTGTTTAAGTTGAAGAAAGTCTCAAACGGTTTTATCTATACGTTTGGCGCTTTGGGTGGTTTACTCTTCGGGTACGATATCGCTTCCGTTTCTGGAGCGATCCTGTTTATCCAAAAGCAACTACACTTAGGACCATGGCAACAAGGTTGGGTCGTTAGTTCCGTCTTAATCGGGGCGATTATCGGGGCCTTAGCCACTAGTAAATTCTTGGATAAATATGGTCGGCGGAAATTGCTGATCTGGGCTTCTGTCATCTTCTTCGTCGGGGCCATTACCTCCGGGTTCGCACCAGACTTCTGGGTTCTGCTGATTACCCGGGTTATCCTCGGGATTGGGGTCGGCATTACTTCCGCTCTGATTCCAGCCTACCTGCATGAATTGGCACCTAAGAGCATGCACGGGGCCGTAGCCACCATGTTCCAATTGATGGTTATGATCGGGATTCTGTTAGCCTACATCCTGAACTACACCTTCGCTCACATGTACACCGGTTGGCGTTGGATGTTAGGATTCGCCGCCTTACCAGCTGCAATCCTGTTCTTCGGGGCCCTCTTCTTACCAGAATCTCCACGGTTCTTGGTTAAGATTGGCAAGCTCCAAGATGCCCGCGACGTTCTGATGAACACCAACAAAGGGAACACCGAAGCCGTTGACAAGGCCTTGAACGAAATCAAGGAAACTGCGCAACAGAAGACCGGTGGATGGAAAGAACTGTTTGGTAAGGGTGTTCGTCCAGCCTTAATCACTGGACTGGGTGCCGCTATCTTCCAACAAGTTATCGGTTCCAACAGTGTTATCTTCTACGCACCAACCATCTTTACGGATGTCGGCTGGGGAGTTATCGCCGCGCTGTTAGCCCACATCGGGATCGGGGTCGTTAACGTCTTGGTCACGGTCGTTGCCATGTTCTTGATGGACAAGGTCGACCGGAAGAAGATGCTGATCTTCGGTGCCTCCGGAATGGGGATTTCCCTCTTAGTCATGTACGCTATCCTGAAGTTCGATAACGGGTCACAAGCCGCTGCCATGGTCAGTGCGATTGCATTGACCGTCTACATCGCGTTCTACGCATGTACTTGGGCCCCCGTTACCTGGGTTCTGATTGGTGAAGTCTTCCCATTGAACATTCGTGGGTTAGGAACTTCCCTGTGCTCCGCAACGAACTGGTTAGCCGACATGGTCGTTTCACTGACCTTCCCAATGATGCTCAGCTCATGGGGCTTGGACAACTCCTTCCTCTTCTACGCTGTCATCTGTGCCATTTCCGTTGTCGTGGTTCACAAGAAGTTCTTGGAAACTCGTGGGAAGTCTCTGGAAGAGATCGAACTCGACTTACACAAGCAAGCTGGTGTCACCACGCACTAATGTCAGTTCACTGACAGTTAATCATTGATTAGTTAAAGGCCGCTACCTCATCGTAGCGGCCTTTTTGTGGCAAAAAGGGTCCGGCAACCTACGCTGCCGGACCCTTGATCACTGCCTCATTTAAATGGTGAGCCTTACCTTAAGCGCCCCAGACGTTCCCCATTGACCGTTCACCGTTGGCATCTTGGTAAACCGTCACCTGCAGGTTCTTTTGGGGATTACGGAAAAGGTAGACATCTTTCTCCGCCGAAGTAGCAAATAACTCCCACTTGCTAGCGTCACGCCCCATCTTAGTCAGTTCCCGGGCGGTCCAAGTTTTAATGTCTTCTGTTGCGTTAGTTTTGATCAAAGTAACATCCTTTCAGGGTCCGTGTTCAATCTTAGTTAGCACGTGATAGATTCGTTATTGTACAAATAATTTGTACACAATATAATTACCACTCTTAGTATACACGCTTAAGCAATCAATTCAACTAACTTGGGAGTTTGTCACACAATTGTCAATAAATTCCGTAATTTTTGGTCAATCATGGCGAATAACTTGCTGACAATCCTAATGAAAGCGGCTAATTTTCGAAACCAATTTGTTCGTTCAATTTACTAACTCGGTACGCTAGCCCATCATTGTGACTACCACACCTTGGTAAAAACGCTAAAAAACCGATAACCACCGCACATAATGCGCAATGGTTATCGGCTTTTACGTTTAACTCAGATTAGAAGACAACGAACGCAGGTTATTCTCCTGCATCCGTTGCGGTACTGCGTTGTTCCTTCCGTTGCACGGCTTGCCGCCAACGGTGCCGCAGTGCCTTGGCAATTTCGGTAATCACCAACACCACGATCCCCGCAAGGATCGGAATCCCCCACCCGTAAGTGAAGTTGGCACTGGTGGTGTGGAAGACGCTTTGCATGGGTGCCCAGTAGATGATCATGGCCTGCAAGAGCAGTAAGACGCCCACAATCAAGAAGCTCATCTTGTTACGGAAGAAGTACTTCGACAGCACGGGGTGGTCGTTCTGCAGGTTGAAGAGGTAGAAGACCTTCCCGAAGATGATGACTTGTAAAGTCATGGTACTGCCGATCACGGTAGCCAGTCCTTGGCCCGTCAACAGGTCGTAGGCGAACATCCCTAAGCCAGAAATCAGCAGGGACACGTAAACCACTTCGAAGACGTCATACTTGGACAAGATCCCCTTCGCCACGTCCCGCGGTCCCCGGCGCATGATGCCCGGTTCGGTAGGTTCGAAGATGAACGCGAATTGAATCGTCAGGGCCGAGACCATGTTGATCCACAACAGCTGGGTCGGGAACAATGGTAACGACTGGCTCATCAAGATACTCATCACCACGATCAACCCTTCGGCGAAACTGGTAGGGAGCAGGAAGCGAATCGTCTTGCGAATGTTGTCGAAGACGTGCCGGCCTTCCCGGACCGCCCCTAAGATCGAGGTGAAGTCGTCGTCCGCCAAGACCATGTCGGCAGAATCCTTGGCCACGTCGGTCCCCCGGATTCCCATGGCGACCCCAATGTCAGCTTGCTTTAAGGCCGGTGCATCGTTCACACCATCCCCGGTCATCGACACGATATGGCCCCGCTTCTGCTGAGCTCGAACGATTCGGAGCTTATCAGCAGGCGTGGTCCGCGCGAAGACCGTGTAGCGGTCAATCTGTTCAACCAGCTGGTCGTCACTTAATTGGTTCAATTCGGGACCCGTAATGGCCCGCGCTTGTTCGGCCAGATTCAGCTGTTCCGCAATCGCGGCCGCCGTTTCGGGGTCATCCCCGGTGATTATCTTAACCTTGATTCCCGCGTACCGTAACTGCTTGACGGCATCGGCGACTCCGGGACGCGGTGGGTCAATAATCCCCGCCATCCCGGCCAGGTGGAAGTTCTTCCCAACCGGCAAGTCGTCCACTTCATCCGCATCCGCGGCAACCGGCTGGTACCCTAAGGCCACCACCCGTTTTCCTTGACGCGTCAGTTGCGACAACCGGTCCTGCCAAGCTGCCGCATCGACCGTCTCGCCATTTTCCTGCATCAACCGAATCAGGGTCTGAGGCGCCCCCTTGACCAGCAACCACCGTTGGTCGCGGAAATCAACCAGACGAGCGGAGTAGCGAATCGCCGAATCAAACGGCAACGAATCGATTTCGGCCGGGTCCGGATCCGCGTGCAGCATCTTATGGTACAACGCCGTCAACGCCCCGTCGGTGGGTTCTCCCGTCAAAACCCACTGACCGTCTTCCTGGTGGAATTCGGCGTCAGAGGTCTGGCCGGCAATCTGAACCAACCAATCTAGATCGGAGCTGGCTTGCCAATCAACTGTCTGTTCCTGTTCATCGACAATCTGGCCCGCCGCATCGTAGCCCACGCCGGTCACGGTGTAGGTGTGGTGCGGCGTCAAGATATCCGTCACGGTCATTTCGTTCTTGGTCAGGGTCCCGGTCTTATCGGTGTTCACGATATCCACCGCACCCAGCGTTTCCACGGCCGGCAACGTCTTGACAATCACGTTTTGCTTAGTCAGCTGTTGGGTCCCCATCGCCAAGACCACCGAGGTACTGGCAGGCAACCCTTCCGGCATCGACCCCACGACCATGGTGATCACGGCGATCAGTAACGTTGGGAGGCTATAGACGTGGGTGATCATCCCTAACCCAAACAGGAGGAAGGCCACGACTAGAATGGCCAATGACAGGCCTAAGCCCAGGCTATTCAGGTTCTTCATCAACGGCGTCGGCTGAGCCTTCACCTTGGCCACGTGCTGTTGGATACTCCCGATTTCGGTCTGGGTCCCGGTCACCGTCACAATTCCCCGGCCTGACCCATTGGTCACGGCCGTGGAGGCGAAGGCTTGGTTCTGCCGTTCCGCTAAGGGTAAGTCCTGGGCGGCAATCGGCTCTTCAATCTTCTCGACCGAATCGGTTTCCCCGGTCAGGGCGGATTCTTGAATTTTCAAGTTATCCGCGTCAATCAATCGCAAGTCGGCGGGTACGGTATCCCCGGCCTCCAACTGGACGATATCACCCGGAACCAGTTCCCGGGACGGCAACGAGATCTTTTGGCCATCGCGGAACACCACGGCTTCGGACACCAACAACGCCTTGATTTTAGCCAAGGCATTATCCGCCGAACGTTCCTGGAAGAACCCAATGAACGCGTTGGCGATGATGACCAACCCGATAACGATCGAGTCGGAGTAGTGGTGCATGAAGAACGTCATGATGGCCGCGGCGGCCAAGATGTAGATGATACTGTTATTGAATTGCTTTAAGAACCGTAACAGGTTCGACTGGGGCTTAGCCGTCAGCTCGTTGGGACCGTATTGCTTCAGCCGTTGCTGGGCTTCCTGGTCACTTAACCCCTCATCGGGATCGGTGTGGTAGGCCGCCTGCAAGTGCTGCGCATCGAGTTGCCACAAGGGTTGCTGACTCGGCTCCGAATCGGGAGCCTCGGTTGGTTCTGGGGTAGGTTGGTGCATATCTGGCTTCTCTGCCATAGATTAAGGTCATCCTTTCTGGGTTCTAAAAATTAACGGTCTGGTACGCGAAACGTCTGATAGCCGAAGTACAAGACGGCCACCCCCTTTGCCTAGTTTGATTACTTTACATTCTATCAGGTTACCCCACCATTTGCTGAAATTGACCATTAAAGTCTAAAAGAATTCACAATTTCAACTCATTTTCCATCAGTTTGTTCGCCAAACAGACGGTTTGCCCGCCTAAACGCACCTTAAGGTTCCTAGAGCACTTTAAAGTGCCGTCTTCTTTTTGGTCAGCGCA
The DNA here is from genome assembly GCF_032197885.1 of Levilactobacillus namurensis. Classification (NCBI taxonomy): domain Bacteria; kingdom Bacillati; phylum Bacillota; class Bacilli; order Lactobacillales; family Lactobacillaceae; genus Levilactobacillus; species Levilactobacillus namurensis. The sequence continues at coordinate 2,516,712 of NZ_CP134159.1, forward strand.
GCTCGTATACTCTTGAGTATTCACTTAACCGGCGGGACCAAAATACCGGCCCACCGCTCATTCAAAGGAGGGTTTACCCATGCCATCACGCACTATCTCATCAAACTGGATTTTACTATCACTGGCCATCAGCGCCTTTGCCATCGGATCCACCGAATTCATTAGCGTCGGACTCTTGCCCTTATTGACGCGTAGCTTCGGCATCTCACTGTCTCAAGGCGGCATGACCGTCTCCCTCTACGCCGCCGGCATCACGGTCGGCGCTCCCGTCTTAGCCCTATTAACTAACCGCTGGAATCGTAAGCACCTGTTGCTGGCAATCATGGTTACCTTTCTGATTGGCAACCTCCTCGCGGCCACCGCTCCGACGTTCGGGATTCTCCTAGCCGGCCGAATCATCGCGGCTCTGGCACACGGGATCTTCATGGCGATTGCGTCCTTAATTGCCGCGGACGTGGTGGCGCCCCAGAAACGGGCCTCGGCCATCGCCGTGATGTTCACCGGGCTGACCCTGGCGACCGTGACCGGGGTGCCCCTGGGGACCTTTATCGGCGAACACCTAGGCTGGCGGGCCTCGTTCCTCTTTCTGATTCTGCTGGGTCTAGTCGGGTTGATCACTAACGCACTTCTGGTCCCACGCAACCTCCCACTGCCCCGCCCGACCAGCGTCAAAGGAATCTGGCGGATTCTAAAGCAACCGCAGCTCCTCTTGATCCTGATCATCACGGCCTTAGGCTACGGCGCGACGTTCCCGGTCTACACCTACCTTACCCCCATCCTGAACCAACAGATGGGCTGGTCGACCAGTGCCATCGTGGTCATCCTGGTGTTCTACGGGATTGCCGTTGCCATCGGAAACACCCTCGGAGGACGCTTCGCGAACCGGCGGCCCCTGCCCGCCATCATCAAGATGTTCGCGGGCTTAGCGCTGGCCCTCCTGCTGGTCCGTTTGACCATTAACTTGCAGGTCTGGGGACTGCTAGCCGTCGTGGTCATGGGCCTCTTCGCCTTCATGAACGTGCCCGGTCTCCAACTGTATATCGTCCAGTTGGCTGAGACCTACACGCCTAACGAAGTCTCCTTAGCCTCCGCTCTCAACATTTCCGCCTTCAACGTGGGCATCATGTTGGGGTCTGGGTTAGGTGGCCAAGCCGTCGCTCAGGGTCAGCTGACCAACACGCCTTGGTTGGGGGTCGGCATGTTGGTCTTCGGCATCGGCGTTGCGGCAGGCTTACAGCGTTTAGAAAACCGGCAACCGCAACGGGACATCGTCAAAGAGCACCACTAACCATCGTGGGGTCATCCTAAAAAAATTAGGGTGACCCCTTTTCTAATTCGAACAAATAGTGTAAGATAATAGTTATTGTCATGACTTGCCCCGATGGCGGAACTGGCAGACGCGCAGCGTTCAGGTCGCTGTTTGGGTAACCAAGTACAGGTTCGAATCCTGCTCGGGGCATCATGAAAAAGGGCACCACGTGAGTTTAGCTGACGTGGTGCCCTTTTTGCGTTGCTTGGGATCTTTTGTCCCTTAATTTTTACGCTCCGATTTTAGTAAAAGCTCGTCCTTATGCTCACGAACATAGGCTTTAAACATCGGATCAATGAATCGCCACGAATGACGATTATCACTAGTCAATATTCCAAAGTTAGGACTTTTTAATTGCGTAAGTGCCGGACTAATCGAATTTGCTTTCTTTTCATGATCATTTCTTAACTGATTAACGGCCTTTAAAATATCTTGCACAGTCATGGTCATACGATCATCATTAGCCATTGCATATAACACATAGTTTCTAACAGTTGTTTTCGTACTCGTCTTATTCTTCGCCTTTTGAAAGCTCGATTCATAATCCAACTCATTAACTTCAAAGATTTCACGAATCGCGTGGTCAATATATTGTGGCTTAATAACGCGATTATTTGCATCTACAGCAGCATAGCCAGTCTTTTGACCCAAATCATGGACGACCTTTCCAATTCCGCTGGAAATATAGACCGTTCGCTTAACTTGTTCCGCGGTGCTCTTCAAATCCGCTTTTTCCCACCCTAATTGGATAATGCGTTGACTTTCTTCTTGATTCAAGTAAGGAACTGCAATAGTTGCTAAGCGACTTTTGAGTGACTGCACATCAGCCCATAGCTGTTCGGCCGTCGTCGCAATCCCTACAAAAACGATCTTAGCATATGAGTCTTCGTAATTAACGGCATCATCAGACATATTTTTTGCAATTTCAGCTAACCGAATTCTCAACTCTTCAGCAGTATCCGTTAAATTCTCCATATCGTCAACAACCAACACTGTATTCCGCTTAAACAGGGCTTCTTCCAAAATGGCAAAATCATCGGATCCCGTGTAACGCTCAACAATCCTTTGCTGCGACCGTTGATTTTCACCGTCTGCTCCTACCGAAAACCAGTGAAAAAGTTTAAAATTTCCGCCAACCTTAGAATGACTCTCATCAGTATCTACCAGTTGAACCTGACGCGTTAACCCCAACTTAAACGCAATATCTGCCAGGAAGCTTTCAATTGTTGTTTTATTCGTCATGGTAACTCGTATATAGGTTGTTCCGTACCGCGACTTTAGTCGTTCCAAATTATCCAGTACCATACTCGTTTTTCCCGCGCCAGTGGGACCAAAGACTAACACTTGACGACCTTGCTGCGCAAATTCACGGAAAATCGTTCTGTCTAATGTTCCACGCTCAACGTAATTTTTAGTGGCCGGCTTACTAGGTGTAAACCACTTTGCTAGTTCGCTTTCTGCTTGGTCCTTATCCCACGCCATCAGAATCACTCCTCGTTTTAGTCAATTATAGCATGTCTAGGCGAGCAGATAGGCGAGGAATCTTTGTAGCCTTCAAATTAAAAATATAATATTCAAAAAACGGTTCCCAACAAAAACCATTGAGAACCGCTGGTGATATCTATGACTTTTAGTGAATCGTTCACCATGATCACGTACTCGAAATACTGGCTAATTCCGTTAGCCGACTCAGGGACCCTTAGCTCAACTCGCTTTTAAAATAACCGAATCGCACGCCGCCCTACTGAAGCGTCCGTAACGCCAACAGCGCAATCCCGTTCAACGACGCGTTCTGCCGGTATAACGCCGGTTTTAAGACCGGCGGAAAGGGAACGCTCTGGGCTAGCTTAGCGGTCAGCGCCGGCGCAATCTGGTGGTAAGCCGCCTGCATGCCCCCACCCACGGCCACCACGGCGGGATCCCAAGCAATGCAGAGATTGCTGAGGTTGACCGCCCAGGTCGTCAGGAGGTGATCTTTAAATTGCTGCAACGCCGGCGACAAGGTCGGGGCCTGCCACAGGTCCTTCGCCGTGTAAGGGTGACCGACTAGCGCCGTCAGCTGTTGCCCAATGCCCTGACCACCCGTGGCCTCTTCCAGCGGTGCGTGGCCGGTCGCAAACCCGGCCGAGCTCTGGGCGTCCAATAGCCAGTAGCCCACTTCACCAGCCGCCCCGTGACTGCCCCGCACCACCTGATCCCCCAGGGTCAATCCGGTCGCGATGCCGGTTCCCAAATTCAGGTAGAGTCCCGCCGAGGTCCCCTTTAAGGCCCCGTTGAGCAGTTCGGCATAGGTCGCCGACTTCACGTCGTTTTCAATCAAGACGGGTACCGCGGGGAAGACCGTCTGTAGGCTCGCCCGCAGGTTCACCTGGTCCCACCCCTGGATGGTCGGGACCAGCTTCAAGTGGTCCCCGTCGACCACGCCGATGGTACTGACCCCGATGGCGGCGAATGTCAACTGCGCCCGCGCTTGCAGGGCCTGACTGGCCGCCAAGAGTTGGGCCACAATCTGTTCGCCGGCCAAGCCCGCGATGATGAACTTATCCTGTGCGCGCCACTCGCCAGTCGCACTGATGGCCGCCAAGGCGATCTTGGTGCCCCCAATGTCGATGGCTAACACGCCCGTTGCTGTCTGTGTCATGTTTGCCGCCCTCCTATGCACGCTTCTTAAAGGGCCAGTCGTTCTTGACCACGAATGACCGTCCCAAGAAGACCAGAATCCCCACGACCGTCCACACGACAGCTAAGCTGATCGCCGACTTGCCGGAAGAGAAGAACACGAAGCCCCACCCGATAAACGCAATCAAGCTTGGCACCGGGTACAGCCATTCCTTATAGGGCCGCTGCAACGTTGGCCGCTTCTTCCGTAAGACGGACAGCGCGATGATCTGCATCATGAACTGAACCACGATCTGGACCGCCATCAGCGCGTTGATCACCGTGGTCAGGTCGAAGAAGCAGCAGACCACCATAATGGCGCCAATCACCAGCAGGGAATAGTTCGGAAACTTCATCTTAGGGTGCAGGTGGGCGAATTGCTTAAAGAACACGCCATCCTTGGCGGCATTGTACGGAATCCGCGAAGCACCTAACAACCCAGTGTAAACTGAGGCGAAGCAGGTCCAAATAATCAATAGCGTAATGATGGTCCCACCCCACGGGCCCCAAGCCTTGGTCATGAATAGCGACCCAATGTTCGAACTCTTAGCGGCGGTCTGCCACGGAACGTAGCCGATAATGCCGATGTTCATCAAGAGGTCGATCAACGCCACGAAGAGAATCGACAAGGTAATCGACCGGGGAATCGTCTTCCCCGGCTGGGTCAGCTCGTCGCCCATGTAGGCGGAGGTATAGTAGCCCAGATAATCGTAGATTGACAGTAACATTCCGGCACCTAGGCCCAAGAAGAACTTGTTGGGTGTAAAGGCCCCTTTAGGAAAATCAAACGCCAAATGCGGGTCAAAGTGCAACAGCCCGGTGGCCACGATCAGAACCACCGTTAAAATCATCCCGATCCACAGGACCAAGGAGATCTTGGCGACACTGGTGACTTGCCGGTAGAGTAAGGCCACAGCTAACAGGGTCACCGCAACCGCAATCAACTTGGTCTGCAGCCCCGTCATCCCCGGGAAGAAGAACTTGGCATAGTTCGCCAAGCCAATCGCCCCGCTGGACAGCGTCAACGGTGTGGCCAAAAGGACGGACCAGATGAATAAAAACGGCATCAGGTTTCCCGTGCGGTCGTGGAAGGCCGCCTTCAAATAGTTATAGGTGCCCCCTTCACCGGGCAACGAGCTACCCAACTCACTCCAAATCTGACCATCCAACAAAGCTAAAGCTGCCCCGGCAATCCAGCCAAACATGGCTTGGGGCCCACCCATGACCGTCAACACCAACGGAATCGTGATGAACGGTCCGGCCCCCATCATCTGCGACATATTAATGGTAATGGCCTGAAACGTCCCAATCTTACGTTCTAATTCTCCCTGTTCTCTCATAGCTACTCCTTCTAAGGCGCCGAATCCGTGTGCCGCACGAATCCAATCACCATTGTGACGACTTTTCGCCAGTTTAGCGCTTTCCCTAGCCGCTAACGGAGAATCAGTCCCGTTTCAGGTCTGGTTAGCCCACTTAACTGACGTTATGGTCACCCTTTTTTATGAATATAATCATAGTTTGATTAGGGACTAATGTAAATAGAAAATTAATAGTTTTCACAAATTTATAGGTTTAGGAAAGCGCAATTGGTATAGTCCTATAGAAAAGACTGGTCTAGCTGTTTAAATGACTGGCTAGTCTGTACCAAATAAAATTGGTTTAATCCTCTTAACTAAATTGGCTTATCTTGAAATCACAACAATACCATTCTCATGTTCAGCATACTAGCCTCACCAGGCGCGCCACTGAAAAGGTCTGAATTATGCACATGTTTTCAATAAATATGCATCTAAGCCCACTAAAAAACCTCCCGGCTAGTTCACCGGAAGGTCCCTTTAATCTGTTTAATTTTCACTTAGCCGAACTAAACGATTAGCCTTGCGTTGCGTTGTGGAAATGGTTCGCAGCTGTATCGGCCATCCCGTTCAACTTGGCCATGTCAGCGGCGGTAATCGAGAAGTCCAACTGAGCGTTGGCTTCAATGTGGTCCTGACTGGTTGCCTTCGGTAAGGGCAATACGCCATTTTCCAAGCAGAAGCGGAGGGCCAACTGTGCCGCGGAAACGTGGTACTTGGCCGCCATTTCCTTCACAGCCGGGTTGTTCAACATGTCACCCGTTGCCAACGGCGAGTAAGCTTCGACCAATAAGTTGTGGTCGGTCGCAAACTTCACGATCTTAGGTTCCGTGTAGCCCACGTAGTATTGAATCTGGTCGACCATCGGGGCCACTTCGGCGTGGGACAAGATATTCTGCAAATCATGGACGTTGAAGTTAGAGACGCCAATCGCCTTGGCTTTCCCCGTCGCGTAAATCTCTTCCATCGCGCGCCAAACATCGAGGTTCGCCGCGTCACAGTCCTTCCCGATTTCATTCCATGGCCACGGCGCATGAATCAAGTACAGGTCCACGTAATCGATATCCAGATTCTTCATCGTAGTCTGGAAGTCGGCCAACGCCCCCTTATACGACTTGGTTTCAGCAGGCAACTTGGTGGTGACGAAGATGTCGCTCCGGTCGATACCGGAGTCCCGAATCGCCTTCCCCACACTCGACTCGTTCGCGTAAGCCTTGGCCGTGTCAATGTGCCGGTAGCCCGTCTTTAAGGCGTTAGCGACAGCGTCATAGGCGGTCTGCCCACCTGGGATCTGCCAAGTCCCGAAGCCCACTTGGGGAATGGCGGTGCCATTTGCTAATTCAAAGGTATCCGTTAAAACTGCCATATCAAAAAACCTCCATTCAGATGACTATGGGGCCAGTATAGTCCCTTAAGGTCACTCGAAGGCAAGTATTTTGTGAAGGTTTCCACCAGAATCAGGGCCATCAAGTGATCTGTGATCCTGCTGGCATAAATTTGTAATATTACAAATCGCGTGGAAGCCCCAAAACTACCGGTTTCTCTGTTATGATAATTCTGTCGTAAAGATTGCTTAACACAAACAGACGACAAACTAAAGCTTTTTTGGTGCCAGTGCCGGTGGTACCCGGAAACTACCTTCGGCGATAACTGCCTCCAAACCATAACCCCATTGAATCAGACTAAATCCCAGTTTGATTCAATGGGGTTAATTTTTATGCATTTTCGGGGTTCACTTGACCTGCAGGGTCTGGGCTAACCGTTGTAAGACCCGTAAGAGTTCCGCCCGGTCAGCCGCCGAATAATCACTCAGCCGTTCTTGAAGCTCAGCCGCTCGAGCTAGTTGAATCCGTAACAAGCCTTGGTGCCCCGCGGCACTCAGGGTCAATCGGCGGACCCGTTGATCCCGCCGGTCGGGCTCTTCAAGCCACCCCGCCGCCATCAACCGGTCGACCTGCCGACTGACCGACGAGTGGTTCCGCCCGATATGGTCCGCCAGTTGACCCACGCTGATGTTGGGCTGCCGGGCGACCCAGACCACGATGGGTAAGGCCGCTGGCTCCAAGTGCACCCGCGCCCGTTGCAACAGGCAGCGGTCCCGTTGCGGCTGGTCGAAGAACGTCACGATGTCAAACAACGCTTCAAAAATATCACTATCCACGATTTATACCCCCTACTCGCTAGATTAGTCACCAACCATTCAGCTCCTGATTGATTGTTAGTATACCAGAACCATGCTACCATGTGCATGACGCACAGACTAACCTGAAGGAGTGATTGGATGACAAATCCTAAAATCGGGATTATTGTGGGGTCCACCCGGCCCAGTCGTATCGGTCCCAGTATCGCTGATTGGTTGCAAAAGCAGTTAAAGACGCCCCACCTGGACGTGGACGTAATTGATTTAGCCCAGATCGACCTGCCACTACTAGACGAGATTGCCATGCCCAGCGACGGCCATTACGAACTCGAACATACCAAGAACTGGAGCCGTTTGATTCAGGGCTACCAGGGCTTCGTCTTGCTGTTCCCGCAATATAATTGGGGCTATCCTGCGCCCCTAAAGAACGCGCTGGACTGCCTCTACAGCGAGTGGCGGGGCAAGCCTGTCAGCATGGTTTCCTACGGCGGACGCGGGGGCTTCCAAGCAGCGCTGGCCCTGTCGCTGGTTCTCCGGGGACTCAAGTTCCACCGGTTAAGCACCAACATTGAAATTTCTCTAAAACCTGCCGATCTCGACAGCCACGGACACTTCAAGGCGCCCAACCAAGCCTTGGCCCCGTATGAATTTAACGTTCAACAGTTAAGTGCCGAATTCCAGCACGTGCTGACCGACTAAGCGGCGTTAAGCGCGAGTTGAGCTGTTGCAGCGCTGTAAAACGATGGTTTTACAGCGCTTTTTTCTACGTTTAATCAAGGGACAGATTGTGGTAATCCCCCGCCTTACCGGTTGGCCCTGAAGAGGCTGGAACGTGGTGGGCACGACTTGGAGCCCTGAAAGTCCCAGGTCTTCAAGCTCGGCCTTTGGGTAAGCCAGCTGAAAAACACTGACTAACCCAAACGACACCACTGAGCCTCTTCAGGCCCAACCTCACGGCTACATTGAGCGTATCAAAAACAGTGTTTCCTGACGTCCAAAATTGGTACCGTGTGGGACTCTTAAACTAAAACACTAAGGCGTAAATCTTATCAGACCTCGAGTCCGTGGTAGGCATCATCATACTTGCGTCATGGCCACAAACGGGTGGCAACCTTATTCATACCAACCACTACGGCCCGTCGGCAAATCATGTTTTGCTATTGGGTTACACAACTGTAAGCCGAGAGGACGGCCAGACAAGGCTCAGCCGTGAAATTTTCCTTGGTGAGCGTTTTCCAGCTCGCCTAGGAAAAGGCCCAGCTTCGAGACCGCTTTGTGGCTCGAAGTGGTGCCCACGGCGTTCCAGCCTTGTCTGGCCGTCCGGTAAGGCGGACATTTTCCACCATCCTGTCCTTGACTAAACGTAGAAAAAAGCCTGGGAAACACGCCCAGGCTTTTTTCGTGCTATCTTAATTTTGGGTCGGTGTGTTCAGAAGCTCGCGCTTCAACGCCATCATGGTCACAAAGTCATCGGTGAAGATGCCGGCCACGTGGTCCTGGAAGAGCCGCTTGGCTTGCCGCACACTATCGACGGTCCAGATTCGTTCCACCACGGGAACGCCGTCTTGGTAGTGACTCAAGTGCAGGCCCGCCAAGTGCTCCTGCCGGACAAAATCAACGGGGTCCTTGACCCGTTTATCCGTCAACCAACAATACAGCTCATCCGGTGCTAAGGCCTGACAACGCTTAATGGTCGGCAGGTGGAACGACGAGAAGATAACCGGATGCCGTAACGGCGTCGCGTGCACCATCCCCATCACGATGCGCTCAATATTGGGATACTGAATCTTATCCGTCTTGAATTCCAAGTTCAACTGCACCTCTTGGTTCGCCACTAACTTCAAAAACTCCGCCAGTGTGGGCACGGGGTCCCCGTTTGCCAGCTTGAATTGCCGAAGCTCCGCTAACGTGTAATCCTGGATGTACCCCTTGCCGTTAGTGGTACGGTTGATTTTTTCGTCGTGCATGATGACCGGTACGCTGTCCTTGGTCAGGTGCACATCGAACTCTAAGCCTTCAATCTGGTGCTCAACCGCGTAGGTGAAGCCGGCCAGGGAGTTCTCCGGGAATTTTGCCGGATACCCGCGGTGCCCCAAAACCATCGTTTGCTTGACCATGTTATGTCCCCTTCCCGACATCTCATCGGTTATTTACGCCTAGTGTAGCGCTTCTCGGGTAGAAATGCCGAGTATTTCATCACGCTACCTTCCAGAATACGCCGGCACGGTGCGGGAACCTTCATGATTGGGTAAATCTTCTGTAAAAATTACTTGCCCCACACGTCGGTGGCAATCTGCTTGACCAGCTTCAACTTGGCCCATTGCTGGTCTTCCGTTAACTGGTTACCCTCTTCGGTCGACGCGAAGCCGCATTGCGTGGAGAGGGCCAGGTTCTCCAGCGGTACGAACTCGCTGGCCTGCTTGATTCGGGCCTTGATGTCGTCCGGATTCTCCAGCTCGGGGAACTTCGACGTGATCAGCCCCAGAACGATGCGCTTGTGGGTGTCGTGATTCCAGATGCGCTTCAGTGGCGTAAAGTCGCCGGCCCGGTCACTATCGTATTCCAAGAACAGGCCGTCGTAGTGCAGTTGTCCCAGGTAATCGGCGATGTCGTCGTAGCTCCCGGAGAACAGGTACGTGGACTTGAAGTTTCCCCGGCAGACGTGGGTGGTCACGGTCAGGTCGTCCGGTAACCCAGCTAAGACCTGGTTGATGACCCGTACGGCGTCCTGGGCCAACTTCACGTACTTGGCGTGTTGGTCGGGCTGGTCGGCGGTCGCGTTGAGCTGACTGATCAGGAAGGCCCAGGTGGTGTCATCCAGTTGGAGGTAGCGGCAACCCAAGTCGTAGAAGTGCTGGATGGTCTGGTGATAAGCTTGGGCTAAATCATCTAAGTATGCGTCCCAGGTCTCGTAGAACTGGTGCCAGTTATCACTCCGGTTGTCCCGGAACAACATGGTCGGGGACGGGATCGTCTGCTTAACGGCGATGCCGGCCGGAACCAACGTTTGGAGGTAGCTGAAGGTCGCGAAGAACGGGTGGTCTGGGTTGTAAGCAATCTTACCCACCAGGTCTGCGTTGTCGGTCCGGGTCTTGCTCCCGTGGAACTTGTAGCTTTGGTGGTAATCGTAATGTCCCACACCGTTCAGTCCCCAGAGGAAGTCCAGGTGCCACCAACTACGGTTGAACTCTCCGTCGGTCACCGCCTTCAAGCCTAAGTTCAGTTCTTCGTTGACCACGCGCTTGGTTTCGTCGTGTTGAATCGCCGCCAGTTCATCGGCATCGATCAAGCCTTTTGCCAAGCGGGCGCGGGCCTGTTTCAGTGCTTGGGGCCGCAGTAAGCTGCCGACCACGTCGTAACGGTAAGGATAGGTCACTGATTCTGTTTTGGTATTAGTCATCGTTCAAATTCCTCCTCAAAAGTCATCCCCTAAGGGTCTATCATGGTCGGGGCCAGAAAAAAACGCGCCCGTCCCAGAACGAAAATATCGTTCTAGGGACGAGCGCGTCGTTGTACCACCCTAATTCACTACCGTCAGGTGACCGGTAGCCTCAACAGTACCGCAAAGCGATACCTGGGAAAGTAACGGTTCCTACCGACCAAGCAGCGTTAACCGCTTGATAGCATTTAAGAGGTCATCTTCATGTTGCCGTTACCGACCCGGTTCCACCATGGGGGCTCGCTTAACGGACGGGCAAACACTACTCTTCTCCTAGCCATTTATGACAGATCACTTAGAAATTAAGGGTAATGTTAGGCGTGATTCACGGAATTGTCAAGTCGCCCGCGCATTTTTCTGCCCGGGAGGAGGCAACATAGTAACGATTATTCGCCTTACCGGACGGCCAGACAAGGCTGGAACGCCGTGGGCACAACTTGACGCCCCAAATCCATAGTCCCCAAGCTGGCCTTTTCCTAGGCGAGCTAAGAAACGCTCACCTAGGAAAATGTCACGGCTGAGCCTTGTCTGGCCGTCCTCTCGGCTTACGATAGCGCAAGCCCAACAATAGTTGACCGCTCCGAAGGCCTTAAGTTTCTAGTCATGGCTAACCTTCTAATTAGTTTTCGGACAGTACCTAGAGCAACTGAGAAATGCCACCTAAATCAGGTTTCACAGTCCACAGTAGCACTAGCCTGGCCAACTGCACCATTGATTGTCGCGCACCACCAGGAGGTCCCGCCAGCCGATAGGGCCCAGCCAGTGACATTAGCGTTAGGCCAGTGGTTCTCTGGCCTTAGGCTAAGGCCGAGCTTTGAGATTCGCGATCTTGGCGAAGCTCAAAGTCGTGCCCACTGGCGTCACGGCCCTGCCAATCGGCTGGCGGGACCGGACCGTAACACCCAGCCGTTATTTGGTGAAATCAACCACCATTCGGCCTTCGATCTTGCCGGCCTTCATTTCGTCGATGATGTTGTTCAGGTCTTCCAGCTTGCGGGTCGCCACGATCGGCTTCACGTCGCCTTCCGCCGTTAACTGAAAGGCTTCGGCTAAGTCTTGCCGCGTGCCAACTAATGACCCGGCGATTTGGATGCCGTCCAAGACCACTTTCACAATGGAGACTTCCATGGCCCCCTTAGGCAGCCCTACGGCAACCACGCGTGCCCCGGCCCGAACGGAGTCGATGGCTTGGTCGAAGGCGATTTGGGAGACCGCCGTGACCACGGAAGCGTGGGCGCCCCCGATTTGTTCTTGAACCCAGGCACCCGAATCGGCCGTCTTGGAGTTAAAGGTCAGGTCGGCCCCCAACTTCTTGGCCGTTTCCAGCTTGTCATCGTTGATGTCAATGGCGATCACGTGGGCTTTGAAGACGTTCTTTGCCCACTGCACGGCCAAGTTCCCTAAGCCACCGCAACCATAAATCGTGACCCATTCACCGGGGTGCAGGTTGGCGGTCTTCAAGGCCTTATAAGTGGTGACGCCGGCACAGGTAATGGAGCTGGCTTCGACCGGGTCCAGGTCATCGGGGACCTTGACTGCGTAGTTGGCTTTCACGATGACCTGTTCGGCCATGGCACCATCCACGTTAAACCCGGCATTTTCCACGTTGCGGCACAGCGTTTCCCGCCCGGTCAGGCAGTATTCACAGTGGCCACAGCCCGCGAAGAACCAGGCGATGGAGACCCGGTCACCGACTTTTAAGTTCGTGACGTCGGCGCCGATCTCCTTGACCCGACCGACCCCTTCATGACCGATGATCCGGCCAGCAGTGTTCCCGAAGTCGCCTTGTGCGACGTGCAGGTCCGTGTGACATAACCCACAGTACTCAACGTCCACTAACGCTTCGTTCGCCTTAATGTCCCGTAACTGAACATCCTTAATCTCAACGTAGCCATCTAAAGAATCCCGAACAACTGCTGCTTTCATGATAAAAACTCCCTTTTCGTGGTTTATCTTCCCGTGCTAGCAGGTATACCCACAGTATAGATCAGCGCTTACAATACATCAATACCAAGTTTTCAGGAATTTAAAAAAGTTTGTGAAAAATCGTCTCCTTTCATTTTAATCTGCGCACAAGAAAGTAAAACGACCCTTTTCAGCGTTTTCTGAAAACTTATTTCGGAACTCTTCGTACCGTTAACAGCATAAATAATCGTCATCTATTAAAATTACGAAGTCTGTACCTTGACCGTCAAAAAGAAAAGTGCTGTAATCGAGTTAAGTCGTTTGAGGCGTTTTCACGCCTCCGGGGACATCAAAAACGAGGTGGACGAAGAATAATGGATGAAGTCGTTGAAACGTTGCGTGATATCATCAAACTTGATACCGTCAATGGCAACGAAAAAGTGGTGGCCGATTACATCGCGAACTTATTACAAGAACACGGCATTGCTAGCAAACAAATCGCGTACACGCCCGAACGGGTCAGTCTGGTGGCCGAAATCGGTGACGGTAACGGTCCCGTGATTGGCTTCGATGGTCACGAAGACATCGTTGCGCTGGGCGACAGCAGCAAGTGGCAAGTCGACGCCCTATCAGCTGCCGTGAAAGATGGTAAGCTGTTCGGTCGGGGCGCGGCCGACATGAAGTCGGGACTGATGGCCGGTGTCTGGGCCATGATTCACTTGAAGGAATCCGGGGTGCCACTCCGGGGAACTCTGCGGCTGATGGCCACGGTCGGCGAAGAGCTGGGCCAGTACGGTGCCCGGCAACTCGCCGAAGCCGGTTACGCTAAGGACCTAGACGCGTTGATCGTGGGGGAACCCAGCGGCGCGGACAAACGCCTGTTAGCCCAACCGCAGATTCAACAGATGCTCCAGATCGACGCGGCCGGTGCCCAGAAGTTAGCGGACGCCAACCACACCGACGAACAACACTTCATCGAGCTGGCGCATAAGGGCTCGTTGACCTACATGATTCACTCCCGCGGGGTCGCCGCGCACAGTTCCATGCCCGAAATCGGGAAGAACGCCATCGGTCCGCTAGTTACCTTCTACCAGAAGCAAGAAGCCTACTTCGCGACGCTGACCAAGTACCGTAACCCGGTCTTAGGGCCCATCACGCCGGTGGTCACCATGATCAAGGGGGGCGAGCAGATCAATACGGTTCCCGCCAGTGCGGAATTAGCCGTCAAGATCCGGACCATCCCCGAACTGTCGAACGCCACCATCACCCAAGCCGTCCAACAAATCATTGCGGACCTGAACGCTCAAGGTGCCGAACTGTCCTTCGAACTGATCAGTGACTTTACGCCGATGCACACCGCCGAAGACCGGCCTTTGATTCAGGCCGCCGCCGTCATCGGTCGGGCCGTACTGGAACAAGCCCTTCCTAAGATTGGGGTCTCCGGGGGGACCGACGCCTCCTCCTTCCTGGCGGTCAATCCCGACATCGACGTGGTGGTCTTTGGACCCGGTAACATTACGGCTCACCAGGTCAACGAATACCTGGACCTCGACATGTACCACCGCTTCATCAAAATCTACGAACGTATGATTACGCGGCTGCTTTCCTAGTCGTAGAAAGGACCCTACAAACTCTTGAAACCAAATTCTGACTTACACCAACACAACCACCCCACCACGGAGGCCGAGTTCGAAGAAGAACTCGACGCCGTGGAGACTAAGGCCAACAACGAACTCCAACTTTACGCCGTCTGGGGCGTGATCACTGTGGTCTTCAACGTGGTCTTGTTCTACCTGCTGTACCACACGTTCGGCGTGGAATACCAGATTGCCAACCTGATCGACTGGTTCTTCAGCGTCCTGTTCGCCTTCATCGTGAACAAGTTCTTCGTCTTCAAACACAAGACCGAGAGCCTCTTCAAGGAACTGACCACCTTCTACGGCACTCGGGTGGCGACCTACCTGATTGAATTCGTGATCTTATGGATTGGGATCTCCTTACTGGGCGCCAACGGGACCATCACCAAGGTCTTAGGCCACGGAATCGCGATTGCGGTCAACTATATCTTGTCGAAGCTCTTCGTCTTCAAGAAGCCCGCGACCAACGATTCAGAAACGCCCGCGGCTTAAACTAACCGCCAATTAACCACGAAAAATCCCCAGCAAGTCGCTGAACTTGCTGGGGATTTTTGCCGGTCAACTCGGCGCATCGGTCAACGTCCAGGTAATGGTGCCACGGTAGGTGCCGGTTGGGGTGCCACCATCTACTTCTAGCAACACACCGGTATGGTCGGTCCATCCCGCGACGACGTTGGTGACCCCGTCAGCCGATAGGGCCCAGCCAGTGACATTAGCGTTAGGCCAGTGGTTCTCTGGCCTTAGGCTAAGGCCGAGCTTTGAGATTCGCGATCTTGGCGAAGCTCAAAGTCGTGCCCACTGGCGTCACGGCCCTGCCAATCGGCTGGCGGGACCGGACCGTAACACCCAGCCGTTATTTGGTGAAATCAACCACCATTCGGCCTTCGATCTTGCCGGCCTTCATTTCGTCGATGATGTTGTTCAGGTCTTCCAGCTTGCGGGTCGCCACGATCGGCTTCACGTCGCCTTCCGCCGTTAACTGAAAGGCTTCGGCTAAGTCTTGCCGCGTGCCAACTAATGACCCGGCGATTTGGATGCCGTCCAAGACCACTTTCACAATGGAGACTTCCATGGCCCCCTTAGGCAGCCCTACGGCAACCACGCGTGCCCCGGCCCGAACGGAGTCGATGGCTTGGTCGAAGGCGATTTGGGAGACCGCCGTGACCACGGAAGCGTGGGCGCCCCCGATTTGTTCTTGAACCCAGGCACCCGAATCGGCCGTCTTGGAGTTAAAGGTCAGGTCGGCCCCCAACTTCTTGGCCGTTTCCAGCTTGTCATCGTTGATGTCAATGGCGATCACGTGGGCTTTGAAGACGTTCTTTGCCCACTGCACGGCCAAGTTCCCTAAGCCACCGCAACCATAAATCGTGACCCATTCACCGGGGTGCAGGTTGGCGGTCTTCAAGGCCTTATAAGTGGTGACGCCGGCACAGGTAATGGAGCTGGCTTCGACCGGGTCCAGGTCATCGGGGACCTTGACTGCGTAGTTGGCTTTCACGATGACCTGTTCGGCCATGGCACCATCCACGTTAAACCCGGCATTTTCCACGTTGCGGCACAGCGTTTCCCGCCCGGTCAGGCAGTATTCACAGTGGCCACAGCCCGCGAAGAACCAGGCGATGGAGACCCGGTCACCGACTTTTAAGTTCGTGACGTCGGCGCCGATCTCCTTGACCCGACCGACCCCTTCATGACCGATGATCCGGCCAGCAGTGTTCCCGAAGTCGCCTTGTGCGACGTGCAGGTCCGTGTGACATAACCCACAGTACTCAACGTCCACTAACGCTTCGTTCGCCTTAATGTCCCGTAACTGAACATCCTTAATCTCAACGTAGCCATCTAAAGAATCCCGAACAACTGCTGCTTTCATGATAAAAACTCCCTTTTCGTGGTTTATCTTCCCGTGCTAGCAGGTATACCCACAGTATAGATCAGCGCTTACAATACATCAATACCAAGTTTTCAGGAATTTAAAAAAGTTTGTGAAAAATCGTCTCCTTTCATTTTAATCTGCGCACAAGAAAGTAAAACGACCCTTTTCAGCGTTTTCTGAAAACTTATTTCGGAACTCTTCGTACCGTTAACAGCATAAATAATCGTCATCTATTAAAATTACGAAGTCTGTACCTTGACCGTCAAAAAGAAAAGTGCTGTAATCGAGTTAAGTCGTTTGAGGCGTTTTCACGCCTCCGGGGACATCAAAAACGAGGTGGACGAAGAATAATGGATGAAGTCGTTGAAACGTTGCGTGATATCATCAAACTTGATACCGTCAATGGCAACGAAAAAGTGGTGGCCGATTACATCGCGAACTTATTACAAGAACACGGCATTGCTAGCAAACAAATCGCGTACACGCCCGAACGGGTCAGTCTGGTGGCCGAAATCGGTGACGGTAACGGTCCCGTGATTGGCTTCGATGGTCACGAAGACATCGTTGCGCTGGGCGACAGCAGCAAGTGGCAAGTCGACGCCCTATCAGCTGCCGTGAAAGATGGTAAGCTGTTCGGTCGGGGCGCGGCCGACATGAAGTCGGGACTGATGGCCGGTGTCTGGGCCATGATTCACTTGAAGGAATCCGGGGTGCCACTCCGGGGAACTCTGCGGCTGATGGCCACGGTCGGCGAAGAGCTGGGCCAGTACGGTGCCCGGCAACTCGCCGAAGCCGGTTACGCTAAGGACCTAGACGCGTTGATCGTGGGGGAACCCAGCGGCGCGGACAAACGCCTGTTAGCCCAACCGCAGATTCAACAGATGCTCCAGATCGACGCGGCCGGTGCCCAGAAGTTAGCGGACGCCAACCACACCGACGAACAACACTTCATCGAGCTGGCGCATAAGGGCTCGTTGACCTACATGATTCACTCCCGCGGGGTCGCCGCGCACAGTTCCATGCCCGAAATCGGGAAGAACGCCATCGGTCCGCTAGTTACCTTCTACCAGAAGCAAGAAGCCTACTTCGCGACGCTGACCAAGTACCGTAACCCGGTCTTAGGGCCCATCACGCCGGTGGTCACCATGATCAAGGGGGGCGAGCAGATCAATACGGTTCCCGCCAGTGCGGAATTAGCCGTCAAGATCCGGACCATCCCCGAACTGTCGAACGCCACCATCACCCAAGCCGTCCAACAAATCATTGCGGACCTGAACGCTCAAGGTGCCGAACTGTCCTTCGAACTGATCAGTGACTTTACGCCGATGCACACCGCCGAAGACCGGCCTTTGATTCAGGCCGCCGCCGTCATCGGTCGGGCCGTACTGGAACAAGCCCTTCCTAAGATTGGGGTCTCCGGGGGGACCGACGCCTCCTCCTTCCTGGCGGTCAATCCCGACATCGACGTGGTGGTCTTTGGACCCGGTAACATTACGGCTCACCAGGTCAACGAATACCTGGACCTCGACATGTACCACCGCTTCATCAAAATCTACGAACGTATGATTACGCGGCTGCTTTCCTAGTCGTAGAAAGGACCCTACAAACTCTTGAAACCAAATTCTGACTTACACCAACACAACCACCCCACCACGGAGGCCGAGTTCGAAGAAGAACTCGACGCCGTGGAGACTAAGGCCAACAACGAACTCCAACTTTACGCCGTCTGGGGCGTGATCACTGTGGTCTTCAACGTGGTCTTGTTCTACCTGCTGTACCACACGTTCGGCGTGGAATACCAGATTGCCAACCTGATCGACTGGTTCTTCAGCGTCCTGTTCGCCTTCATCGTGAACAAGTTCTTCGTCTTCAAACACAAGACCGAGAGCCTCTTCAAGGAACTGACCACCTTCTACGGCACTCGGGTGGCGACCTACCTGATTGAATTCGTGATCTTATGGATTGGGATCTCCTTACTGGGCGCCAACGGGACCATCACCAAGGTCTTAGGCCACGGAATCGCGATTGCGGTCAACTATATCTTGTCGAAGCTCTTCGTCTTCAAGAAGCCCGCGACCAACGATTCAGAAACGCCCGCGGCTTAAACTAACCGCCAATTAACCACGAAAAATCCCCAGCAAGTCGCTGAACTTGCTGGGGATTTTTGCCGGTCAACTCGGCGCATCGGTCAACGTCCAGGTAATGGTGCCACGGTAGGTGCCGGTTGGGGTGCCACCATCTACTTCTAGCAACACACCGGTATGGTCGGTCCATCCCGCGACGACGTTGGTGACCCCGTCAGCCACCTGGTCATCGGTTCGATGGGTCAGGATTGGCGTTGGACTGGTATTCAGGGGGGTCGTACCAGTGGCCGTCACGTTGACCGGTCCGCCAGCTAATCGGTGCCCCGCAGCGTCGGTAAACGGCGTAGTCTGGGCATCCAAAGTCCACTGCTTCCCGGTTCCCCGGGTATCTTGGACCACAATCTGCCAGCCAGCTCGACGCTGGACAAACTGATTCTGGCCGGAAAATCGCCCGGGTTCAAACCCGCTAGCCGTGTTGAGCATCAGGAACTGCAGGCTGCCCGGCACCTCAATGTTCACGGTGACCGGCGCCGACCGCCGCGTTCCCTTAGCCGTCATCGCGGTCAGTTGTAACCGGTTGGGGCCGATACGCAACTGATCCGCTTGAAGATGAACTTTGAACGTCCCCGTAGGCGGCTACCGTCACCGCTGGGCGGGTCAAGCCGTTCAGCGTGGTTTGAAGCACGACTGCGGGGTGGGACGCGCCCGATCGATCACGGACCCGCCCCGTTACCATGGTCCCCTGGCGACTAGGTAACTGGACCCGCTGGCCGCTAGTCACAGCCAGGGTCAACGCGTGCTTCGCCGCAACCGTGAAATCAGGTGTAGTGACCCTGGTGACGCCCAGATTAGAGGTCAAGCGACTGGTGGTCGCGGCCACCTTCTGGGTGGTGGGGACCGCGGCGATTCGCCCGGTCAAGTGTAGCTTGACCGGCGTTTGGTGCGGAGTCAGTCCCCGTTTAAGTGCCACGGGGAGGGCCGCTTGGTGCAGGTCCCGGGAACTCAGCGCGCTGGTCTGGCCGTTCGCAGCGACCCACTGACCACGCGTTAGCCGCAAGTCAGCCGGTAAATGCAACTGACCGGCAATGGCGGCCCAGGTCGCCTGAGGGTTACGGTTCGCCAGCCGCAGAGTCAAGCTGACCCGGTCACCCGCGTTGACCGAGCTGCCGGTGGTCACTGCGCGGTGTTGCGTCAGGTCCGTCACCCGCGTCACTGCACTGGTCTGTGCCGCCGCTGGGGTCTGGTCTACGACCACCAGCGTCGTGGTATCTTGCCGGTTCGTAGTGGCCGTCAATCCCCAACGGACGTGCCCCGTGTGGGACGGATCGATGGCTTGGCGATCAAGCGGTACCGTCCGGCTCACGCCTGGTTGGGGCGCCGCCGTGGCAGGATTGCGGTCATCATAGGTGGTGGTCATGGTTCCCGCCTGAGCGTTCCAGGTCAACGTGAGGTGGTGCCACCGCCCATCCGCTAGGTCGTTGACTGAATTCAGAGTCTTAGGGACCAGCGCATAGGCGTTACGGGCCGGCGTCAGCCAGCCACTCAAGAGGCCACCAGCACGCAACCGCCGGTAGGTGCTAGCCAGAGCGGGATACAAGGTCGTCAAATGCTGATCAGTGCCCGTTAACGTGGCAAAGGCGTTGGCGGCTCCCGGCTGGGCAGTCGCTGATGCGCTGGTCGGGACCACACCCAACGCCCAGCTCCGCTGAATCGCCGTTTGACTTAACTTCTGCGCGGAAGTCTGGTTTTGATTGGTATCCGTTGCCAAGACACCCAGAGTCTCACCGACCACGCGTGACCCCATGGCCGGCATCGCAGCTGCTCCCCGGCGATTGTTCTGCAAGACTAACGCCAGGCCGTCGCTGCCTGCCTGGTGCCGGGCACCTAAGTTGACCCAGACACCAAGCGTCTGATTCCGCCGCAGGTCCAAGGCCGCTGGGGCCGTCGACCACGCCGCGCCGAATTGCGACGGCCCCGACGTCAGCGCAATGGCCGAACCGTCCGGCGTGGTCACAATTCGCGCGTGACTCATGGTCTCCGGTGCGGGGGCAATCGCCGCCGATGACCGGGCTAGCGAAATGCCCGTTGGCGCAGTCGTCACAGCCGCCTGATCAGCCGCCTGGGCTGAGGTGCCGGCACCGAACCCCAGCCCCATCATCAACGCAATGACACTCATGCTCAACCATCGTTTGCTCACAGAATCTCCCCCTTTGCGGTTACTACTGCTGTTTCCGCGCTTGGTGATTGCGGTACAGCAGGTAAGCAATCAAAGCCAACAACAAGGCGATAATCACAGCCAACAAGAGGTATAACCAGTTGTTCGGCTTGGTCGGATTGGTCGGTCCTAACTTCCGCAGCTCCTGCGACGTAATCGTGAAGTTCCGGACGAAGTGCCAGGTCTGACCGTCACCGTGGGCCGTCAGCTCCAACGTATAGGGCCCCGCCTTTAGCCGATGATTACCCCAAGGTAACCCGAAGTTGAAGTTACTGTTGGGTGCCATCCCCAAGGGCTTCTGATTCTGCTGCAAGATGGGCCGCAAGCCGTTACGGGCCTTGACACTAGCCTGAACGGACATCCCTGAGAGAATGCCGGGTTCAAAGTTCTGCAGGTTGGCCGTAACCAAGTTCTGCCGGTCGACCTGAGCCACGCCAACCCGATTCATGCGCAGATTAGGCGTGACGTTATGCGGGCTTTCCCGCAACCGAATGCTGACGGCGTAGGCGAAGATGTCCCGCAGACGAATCTTCGCCTTGGTCTGCTTGACCTGTTGCGGCTGGGCTTGAATCACGTAGATGCCTCCCAGCACACAGCCCCGCAGACGTTGCGCCGGCATCTGGTAGGTCACCTTGACGGGCACCCGACCATTAGCCAGTACCGTGATGGTCTGTTGCCGCTTAGCGAACAGGTCCCGCATCTTGACCTTCAGCGATGGGTCCAGTTGGGGATCGTACTGACTGTAATCAATGATCCCGTTAGAATTCGTCACCGCCTGCGTCACGTGCACGTTAAACTTCTGTGGCCGATCGGTCTGGTTATGCACAATGACTTCCAACGTTTGTTGTGCGTTGGGGTGCGTGCGTAACGCAAAGTACCCCACGGTCTTATCGTCTTGGTTCTTCGGCTTGACCACTTGCACCGTATACCCAACGTCCGCGGCGTGCGCGGGCACCTCCGTTATGAGCCCACCGACGAGTAGTGCGCCCAGTACCAAGAGTCCTTGCCAAAATTTTCGCATATTAAGTTTCCCCCAAACTAAATATGGCCATTGTCTAAAAAAAGCCGGTGTCACCGCAGCGACACCGACTCATGATGCCTTCGCGCCGTTGACCGGTCGACGAAGCGCATCCGTATTCCACAACTACCTATTATTGAGCCGTGTCACCCAACGTAAAGGTCAAGTTAGACGTGTAAGTCCCGGGCAATTGCCCAGCAGGTACGGCTAATGTGACATCCGCCAGATCAAGGTCGGCGTCAAAGACTCCCAGGCCACCCTTGGCAGGTGCATCCAGTAACAGCGAGTTGGTGCCGTCACCCTTTAAGGTCACCGCACTGGCCACTGGTGCTGTCGAAGGGTTGCCAGTGTTCGCCGCAGCGACCTCTGGCGCACCCAGCGATAAGACGGCGCCACCCAGCTTATCACCCGTTGCGTTAGTGAAGGCTGAGTTGGCGACTTGAACGTTGTATCCGCTTGGTAGCCCTTGGTTTGCGACTTCTACCGGATTATCCGCACTAGTTGCCGTGTAGGTCTCGTTCGACTTAGTGTTTGGAGTCATTGCCCCACCAAAGCCAATGCTTGGTGCTGAATCCAATGAGATCGACGCGTTAGTCGGGTTCGTGAAGGTTTCACTCGCCGTAGTGCTTTGACTGGTCGTCGGTGTCGACGACGAACTGGTGGTCGTGGTGTCCGCCAAAGCAGGCACTGCCAGACCACTAAGACCTAAAACCAGAGCCGCTGCTCCGGTCAATAAAGTTGTACGTAAACGACGCTTCATAGAAGTTCACTCCTTTATATCATTTAGGATCAAGTAGCCGCAACCAGTCGCGATTCACGTGATCGCCAGTCACTGTTGCTTGAGCGTCCCACCAAGTCACCGCACCGCTGCGCTAACCGGTGGTTCAACTTAAATCATAATCATCAGACGCAAAAAGACCAGCCAATGGCTGGTCTTTCGTATCGAGTTGCTCAATCTTCAAAGTCGCTGACGGTTAAGGCCTGCAGGTCGTTTAACCACCGATAGGCCGGACTGCCTTCAGGCGCCGTCACGGCAAACCCCAAGGGGCCGAAGAGGGTGGCCACCGCCGACCACTTGATTTGCTGGTTGGATAAGAAACTAGCAACCAGTTGCATAAGCTGTTGATTAGTGATGGGGGTTGCCATCACCGTTAGTAAGTTGACCGCCAATTGCTGGGCAATCATCTGGGTGATGGCCGGAGCCGCCAGTGGGTCAATGATTTGCCGTCTAGGCGTGATTGGCACAGCCGGTCCCTCCTTGCGAAAGAAGTGCTGCCACTGGACAAACTGCGTGGCGAGAACTGCGTAGAATTGCCACGGGACTTGATTACCAATCCGCTTCAACGTTGGCGGGGTCAATGCCGTTAACGACCACTGCACCTGTTGCGGCCCGGCGGCCTGCGCGGTGGTCAACCATTCACTAAAGAAGCGTTGCATGGTGGCATCCACCAAGGGTGTGACTTGCGCGCCCTGCGTCAGGTGGTAACGCCCCAAGAGAAAGTCGGGGACCTGCTCCCAGGGAATCGTGTTGCCCCCCTGTTGCTGCTTGCGGCGGTTGAACTGCCGCAACTGCTTGATCCGACTTGATTTTGCAAATTTTCCTGGACGACTCACAGTATCTGCCCCCTATTTCTAAACCTGCAAGATGCCTTAATCCTTAGTGGCTTCGCGTGGCTGGTACTTCCGGAAGTAAACCACCGTCATCACCGCTAAGAAGACCACCCCAACAATGATCGAGATCCGCGTCTCAGGATTCAAGAACATGAATAAGAGCGTGACACACAAGAAGGCCAACGTAATGTAGTTGGACCACGGCGAGAACGGCATAGTGAACGGATGGTCCGCCATCTTCGCCGCATTCTGCTTCCGGAACTCAATCTCACTGACCAGAATCACGAACCAGGGCACCATCCCCGGCAAGACACTGGAACTGTAGACCATCACGAAGATCTGACTGGCATCCTTGAAGTACATGGGTAAGACCACGTTCAAGACCACCCCGATTGCGATTCCCAAGGAAATCGCGAGCACGGAATAAAACGGAACGCCGTGGCGGTTCAACAGGGTCATCTTCTTAGGCAGTTGGCCGTTCTCAGCCAAGGTGAAGGTCATCCGGCTGGCACTGTAGATCCCGGAATTGGACCCGGACAGCGCGGCGGTGATCACCACGAAGTTGATGATGGAAGCCGCGGCGGTAATCCCAATCTTGGCGAACGTCTGCACAAACGGTGAGCCTAATTGGTTCAGCTTATCCCACGGGTAGATGCTGACGATCACGAAGATCGCCCCCACGTAGAAAATCAGGATTCGGGCAACGGTCGATTGAATCGCCGCCACTAAGGTGTGTTTCGGGTTCTCGGCTTCTCCGGCCGTGACCCCGATCAACTCGATGCCTTGATACGACGCCAGCACGATGGCTAACGCGTAGATGAACCCTTTGGCCCCACCGGTGAAGAACCCGCCGTTGGCCCAGAGGTTACTGATGCCGACCGCGTGGCCCCCGTTCCCGAAGCCAAACAAAATCACGCCTAACCCGGCGATAATCATCAAGATAATCGTGACCACCTTGATCAACGCGAACCAGAATTCCAATTCCCCGAACATTTTGACGGAGATCAGGTTCGCGACACACAGGAAGGTAATGGCAATCAGGCCGGGAATCCAATCCGGCAAGTTGGGCCACCAAAAGCGGAAATAGCCGCCTAACGCGATCATTTCACTCATCCCCACCACAATGAATTGGAACACATTGCTCCAAGCCGTGAGGTATCCAAATACCGGGTGCATGTATTGGGAAGCGAAGGTTGCAAATGAACCGGTCGTTGGGTGAACGTACAACATCTCCCCCAATGCCCGCATGATCAAGTACAGGAATACCCCGGAAATGATGTAGGCAATGAGGACGGATGGGCCCGTCCACTTAATGGTGGAACCAGACCCCATAAATAATCCAACGCCGATAGTACCGCCCAATGCAATCATCTGCATTTGGCGCGAGCTTAGTCTTCTCTGCAATCTAATTCCTTCTTTCTATAGAAATATGGTGAGTCTGACCCTCGGGCCGGGCCGGCCGTTGACATTCGGCTCTGGCCCAGCAACCTCACATGGCATTGTGAACTGGCCCCGTTACCCGTCGATCTTTCATCGAACGGGCCACACTCGGTGATTCAAGATGAAAATAGTGTATATTCACATATGCTACTTGGTTTGACCCGTTCGCGCAAGCTTTTTTCGTCCCAAATCGGAAAACCACCTTGTTATTATGCGCTTCAACTAGGCTTGATTCAAACCGCCCCGGCACCGCAGCCCCAGTCCACCAAAGATTGACGGTCATCCTCACCATTTTTTAGCCTAAGCACCGGTCTTAGCGTATACTAGAACCAGATGGTTTTACTGTTCAATCATCATTAGTCTAAACAACTACATAGGAGGCACCACCATGCACACCACCAAGATTCTACTAACCACCGCCACCACCCTAGCTGCTCTGCTGGGTGGTCAAGCCCTGACCGCCCAAGCTGCTAAATGGCACAAGGGCACCCCCGCTAGTCTTCGCGGCACCTACGTGTCCAAAAAGACGGGGTACAACCGCGGCCTCAAACACGGCGACTACAGCTTCGAAAAGATGTACATCCAACCTAAGGGCGCACCGTTTTATAGTTTTTCCTACTATAATCATAAGTATTCTACGAACTCGCCGATGATGGGGATGGCCGTGACCCATAAGTACAAGAAGATTGGCAAGCACACCTACCGGCTGGTCGGCGAATACAAGAATAATGGCGGCGCCACTAAGATGCTGCTGCGGTCTTACCGGCATCACCGGATTCGCTTCACCTTCAGCAAGTCCTTCAAGGGCGCTGAATACCTCCACCGGACCCGCAAACAATCCAACTTTGAGTGGTAAGCACCTCGCCATTGCACCTTCGAAAGTCTAACAACTGGCAACACAAAAAGGCATCCCTTAGCCGTTCAACTGAACGACTGGGGGATGCCTTTAATCTTGGGTTAGCTTAGCTGGCGTCAGCCGTGATGTGGGCTTGACGCAGGTCCTTTTCGTAAACGAAGCAAGCATCATCGGGTTGGTAGACCCCGTTGATGGCGCCGACCTTGGTGAAGCCGTTCTTCACGATCAGGTGTTGCATCTTTGCGTTATCCTGGTGCGTGTCGATCCGGATGCTTTGGCTTTCCGGATGGTTCTTCGCGATGTAGGCGAAGAGGTCTTGGAATAACTTCGATGCGTAGCCCTTCCCTTGGTGGTGGGAGAAGATAGCGACCCGGTGGACCGCTACGTAATGGTCCGTGTTGACCAACCAACCACCGTCTAACGTGTCGTAAGAATGGTCTGGGGCTTGTACCACGGATGCGACGCCTAAGGTCTCATGGTCGTCACTATTGTAGATGACTGCCCGGCCAGCATTGATGTCGTCCATGATGGTCTCACGGTTCGGATAATCGTTCTGCCATTGGTCGATCCCGGCATCAGCGAGTTGCTTCTTACCGTCTTCAATGATGTCCAATACAAGTTCTAATTCATCTGGTTTTGCTTTCCGTAAATACATACTTACGTCACCTCATCTTAATTTCCTGATTCTAAACGATTCAATACCTGTTGCGCCAACTGATCGATCCGGGCTAGATCCGCTTGGTCGGGGTCACGGTCGATTTTCACGGAATCCGCGACCTGTTCGCCGTTACTAGAATTTAGCTGGATCGTCAGGTAGTCGACTGCCCGGCCGAAGTGCACGTGGGTCTTGGAACTGGAGCCGCAAACGGCAAACTTGGTCCGATTCAAATCAACGTCCTTCAGGTCTTCAAAGAAGTCCTGCATCTCGTCCGGTAGGTCCCCATCATGATAGGTGTAGCTGACCACGATGACGGCGTCGTTTTGCGCCAACTCATACGCGTCGGCCTGGGAAACTTCCGTGACCACGGTCTGGGCGTGAGCGGCTAAGTCGGACTGTAGATGCATTGCCAGGGCCTGATTACGGCCGGATTGGCTGGCGAAGATAATTTGAATCGTAGGTGTCATAAGTTTGAACTCCTTGTACGTGTCCACCCCGGCATCCGGGCGCGGTTAAATTGACAATCGAATTTCCGATTTTTGATTATAACCTATTTGCGGAAAACCCCCTAGTCATATTGCTCAACTTTTCAAAAAAATTATCGATAATATAGAAGTGAACTTATTTCACAAGTCATGATTCCGCTCACAATCCCGTTCTCATCGGTTTTTGATTGGTCGTCACGCCATGACCAGTTTCTCATCAACTTCCAACCTAAACTTACCACTTTTACCGTCTCAGGCCCCAAATTTTGCTTGGCGGGGTCAAAACTGGTCGACCACGCCAAGTCGGTGAGCAGAACCTCGAGCGGATGGTCTCAGAACCGGATAAAAACGCGTCTGGACCTGTTCGCCCAGACGCGTCGCTTACTGCTTATTTGGATGACCGATGCTGCCGGAAGTAGGCCTTGATCTCGGCATCCGAGTAGCTGTGCTGCGGCAACTGTTGAACTCGCCGACGTTGCCAATCCGTGAGGCCCTTCCCCACTAGGACCAGCCCAGATCCCACCAAGATGCCGCCCAGGGCGGACCCGTTAAACGGCTGGCCCGTCGACAGCCACTCCGTCACTACGGTCGCTGCCAACATCCAGGCATCCACCCAGAGGACCCGCTTGACCAACTGCCTCCAAGTCCGTGACTTTTTAGTCATGCTCATCTCTCCCCATTTTAGGTTTCCCCTATAGCGTAACGCCCCTTCGTGCCGCCAGCAACTCAACACACCTACCCAGCGCCAAAAAGGGAGCGGAGTTGGCCATCTCTGGGCACACGTTCCAGCCTCTTCAGGTCCAAATGACCATAATCTGGTCTTGGTTAAACTTAGAAATATACTAAAATCAGCTCTGTAAAACCAAAATAGGTTTACAGAGCTGATTTGAATAACGGTGAAATATCTGGCGCTGACAGTCGAACGGAGACTGTTGGACTTCAAGACTGTCATATAAACCAATTACCGTTGTGATGGTCATCCGCCTACCGGGCGGCCAGACAAGGCTGGAACGCCGTGGGCACAACTTGAAGCCCACAGTGCAGGTCTTCAAGCTTGGCCTTTTCCTAGGCGAGCTAAGGAACGCTCACCAAGGAAAATTTCACGGCTGAGCCTTGTCTGGCCGTCCTCTCGGCTTACAGTCGTGAAATCATAGCGAAACATGATTTGCCAACGGGCCGTAGTGGTTGGTATGAATAAGGTTGCCACCCGTTTGTAGCCATGGCGCAAGTATGATGCCTACCACGGACTCGAGGTCTGATAAGATTTACGCCTTAGTGTTTTAGTTTAACAGTCCCACCCGGTGATATTTTCAATTTCGGACGTCAAGAAACACTGTTTTTGATACGCTCAATTTAGCCGTGAGGTTGGGTCTGAAGAGGCTCAGTGGTGTCGTTTGGGTTAGTCAGCGTTTTTCAGCTGGCTTACCCAAAGGCCGAGCTTGAAGACATGGGGTTTTCAGGGCTCCAAGTCGTGCCCACCACGCTCCAGCCTCTTCAGGCCCAACCGGTAAGGCGGGGGAATACCACACTGGCTAAACCTAAAAAAGGAGCCCGGACGTTTGGCCCTAGGCTCCTCTCCGCGGCAATCATGCCGACAATTTTCATTTAGTTAATGGCGACTCCCGCAAGAGTTCCCGAACTTGGTCCGTGGTCCGCGTCTCCATCATGGCGTTGCGGAGTTCCGCAGCGTGCGGTTGGCTCCGGACGTAGATCTTGAAGAAACGCTTCAAGGACGCAAACCGTTGGGTATCGAACCGCTCGGAGAAGTCATCGTAGAGGTCCAATTGATAGTTCAACAGGCCCAACAATTCCTTCACGTCGTGGTCCTGCGGCGTCTTTTCGAAGGCGAAGGGGCTGGTGAAGATGCCCCGGCCGATCATGATGCCGTCGACCCCCGGATGAGCGGCCGCCAAGGCACATCCATCCTGGTAGTTTTCAATATCTCCGTTAATCTGCAGTAACGTGTGCGGAGCAACTTGGTCCCGTAAGGCCACGATGTCGTCGATCAGTTCATAATGCGCACCGACCCGGCTCATTTCCTTCTTAGTCCGCAAGTGGACCGTTAACAGCGGTATGTCCTGTTCTAATAAGAACTGAAGCCAATCGTGCCACTCGTCGACCCGGCTGTAGCCCAGGCGCGTCTTGACGCTGACGGGGAGGCCGGCCGTCTTCGTCGCTGCGATGACCGCTGCGGCGTCCTCGGGGTTGCGAATCAAGTCGCTTCCCCCGTGGTTCTTGATGACGGTGGCATCTGGACACCCCATGTTCAGGTCGATGGCTTCGTAGCCCCGTTCCTTGACGTTGGCCGCTGCCGCTTCGAACGCCTCCGGTTGGTTGCCCCAGAGCTGGACCACGGGAAAGTGGGCCTCTTCGGGCGCCACGTAGAGCCGGCCCTGGACCGTGAACTTGGCCTTGGGATGGGTCACGCTAATGGCGTTGGTGAATTCCGTGAAGAAAACGTCGGGGGCAGCAGCCCGAGCGACGACCCGGCGGAAAATAGCGTTGGTCACGGCTTCCATGGGCGCCAGTGAGAAGAACGGCCGATGTTCGGCCTGGGCGTGGGCGGCAATTTTTTGCCAGTAAGTTAATTCAGACACGATTAAAAATCTCCTTATCTCATTCAGATCACGTGTCACGGTGCTGGCTACTGCGACACAAGTCCCTCTATTCTACCATCTCCGTCAAGTCCTGTGAAAACTAACGCACTGTAATGTCCCCATCGTCGCCCGTGATGAAGCGGTACTGGACCTTGGCGTGCGGCCGGACCCGAGCAGTGGCCCCCCGCGAACGTCCGAAGAGTTCGATGTCGCTATCCGTGGAGCCCTGAACGGAAACCCCGGCCGTGGCGGGAACCATGCCCGACAGGTCGCCCTCGTAACTTTGAACCGTTAACGTCTTCGCCACCTGATTATCACGGACCGTGATATCGCCATCGGACGTGCGGAGGTCCCCGCCGCCCAATTCGGTCATTTCTAAGGTGATGTCACCGTCTAGCGAATTCAAAACGTTGGCCGTACTCTTAAACTGACTCTGACGGACTTGGATATCCCCGTAAGACGTCTTGGCCGTGACCTTGGGAGCCGTCACGTTGGTCAAGTAGATGTCCGCATCCCCTTGGGAGAGGTCCAGGGCCTTTTTAAACTGAACGTTCTTGGCCTGGAAGTTGCCTCCCGTCCGACCAGTCACGCGTTGGACCGTCAAGTCTTCCAACCGTACCGTCCAGCTCTTCTGGAGCGTCAAGACCTTCAGCTGATCCGATTGTGGGACCGTGATGGTGATGGCGCCATCGGTATCGAAGGCCTCATCGTCACCGGTAATCGCTAACCCGTTGAGCGTAACGCCGCGTTGGCGCTGGTCGCCGCCACTGACCGTTAACGTCCCATCGTGGACCTTAGTGGTCACGGGATGGCGCCGGCGATTGGCCGCCTGTTGCTGGACCGTCACTTGGTTCACACTCCCCGGCTTGACCACGACTGGTAACTTGGTGTTGACCACCAGTCGGTCAAAATCAGCGAGTTTAGTGGTGTGCCGGACCTTCTTGAGGACCACTAGCCGGTTCGTGGTCCGGTCCCAGGTCACCGGCTTGATTCCCTTATGCGCCGTTCCCCAACTGACTAAGATAATACCCACCACAATGGCTGCCACACAGGCAATATAGCGTTTTTTCATGATTGTCCCCCCCGTTTCTTCGGGTGCTTAGGCATCCAGCGGTTATAGACCCACCGACTCAGGTTCGCGAGCCAGCGAATCAGCTGGATTCCGCACCAGACCACGCCTTCGGTAATCAGCCAACTGGCCCCTAGGACAACTAGACCCAGCCCTAGGTAAAAGGCCCCCGTGGCTGGCGCCGTGAAGAGCATCATGATGCCGACGACTACGCCCACGACCCCACTGGCCAGGCCGGCGAATAGCAGGCCAAATCCGGCCGCTACGATGCCCAGGATGACCGCCCCCACAGCTACGATCAAGGCGCCTAAGACCAGCACGATGGGGATGGTCACGGGCGTAGACAGCAACGCTAAGATAATCAGCCAGATCATCCGCACGTTATCCTTGGTCCCCGGCCGTTTCTGGGCTGCGGCGGCGCTCTTCTGATCCGCCTGGGTGTTCATCTTAATTGAATAATCCGCCAGGGCTTTCCGGGCGACCGACTGGGGCGTTCCTAACGCGTCCACGGCGCCCTGATAACTGGTGATGCCGGCGTCTTGTAGGTACTCCCGGTAGTATTCCACGACGTCCTGTTGCTCCGCCGTTGTCAGCTGCATCAAGAGCCGCTGCAAGGCCTGAATATACTCATCCATTTTGTTTCCCCTCCAATAGTTCGGACATGGCTTGCTTGAAGTCGCCCCATTCACCCTGAATCTTGGTCAACTGCTGCTGCCCGGTCCGCGTTAATTTATAGTACCGGCGGTTCCGCCCCTGATAGGCTTCATCGTAGGTGGTCAACCACCCGTTCTTCTTCAGCCGGCGCAAGACCGGATACAGGGTCGATTCTGAGATGGGTAAATGTTGCCGGACTGCCTGGGTCAGCGCGTAGCCGTAAAAATCCTGCCGACTCAACGCGCCTAAGACACAGCCGTCTAACAATTCCGTTGGGACCTGAATGGCCATTTTTGCTCCCCCCATACTATATGCCATATAATATTAATCTAGTTATAGTATAGGAAATCCCCATGCGCCTGTCAAGCGCAACACACGGGGGATTATTCCGATTTTAATGAGCTAAGTCGTTGACGGCCGCGAGACCAATTGGGCATACTGAACTCAAGTCTGCCCCGACGCTGAGTTGGCGCCGAAACTCGGCAGTACCACCTTGAGGAGGAGATTCTGATGACAAGCACGCAAGCATTACTCATCATTGATTACACTAACGACTTCGTGGCCGACCAAGGGGCCCTGACCTGTGGGCAACCGGGCCAGGCCCTGGCACAACCTATCGTGGCCTTAGCCGACCAGATGGTCACGGCTGGTGACTGGGTCCTATTACCCACCGACGTTCATACGCCCCACGACCCCTACCATCCCGAAAGCAAGCTCTTTCCGCCGCATAACGTCCGTGGCACCTGGGGGCGGCAACTCTACGGCCCCTTGCAAGACTGGTACGACCAGCACCGCAAGGCCACTAACGTCTGGCAATTCGACAAGACCCGCTACAGCAGCTTCGCCGGGACCGACCTGGATCTGCGGCTGCGGGAGCGCCACGTGACCACCCTGCACCTGGTGGGCGTCTGCACCGACATCTGCGTCCTGCACACCGCCGTTGACGCGTATAACCTGGGCTACCAGTTGGTGATTCACCGTGACGCCGTCGCCAGCTTCGACCAGGCCGGCCATGACTGGGCCCTGCGGCACTTCCAGACCGCTTTAGGCGCCCAAATCGTCTAGCGCCTCCATCCAAATACCCCCGTGGAAACCACCAATGGGCTTCCGCGGGGGTATTTAAGCGGTCTTACTTTCAAGTCAGAATGGTTGTTTCACAAAATGATGATTGCCGTTAGTTATTCGCAAGACTATACTGAACACGGGACTCATAAACTAGTTTCAAGGGAGGAATCGAGTATGTTTCACCATCTCTGGGCGGGTATGGTCACCTTAGCCGCCCTGATGACATTCGGGGCGACCGTGCCGGCCCACGCCGACACCGCCACCCCCACCTACGCGCCCATCTTAAGCCGCAAAAAGGTGAATTATTACACCAAGATCAGCGCGAACCGGCCGCACAACTACAAGGTCTACGCGACGGGCGGAGCCAAGTCCAGCGAAGAAAACCTCAAGCCGATTGCGACCGGCCAAGCCTACGCACACCGGTCGGTCCACGTCACGCAGGAGGAAAAATTGCCTAAAGGTATTTGGCTCAAATTTTCCGCCGGCAAGGGCCAGACCGGCTGGATTCACCGCAACGGGACCGTAAAATCCCTGCGGAAGCTCAAGGTTCCACTGATTGCCCAACGGCCGGAACTGCCGACGGGGTGCGAAATCACGGCAACGACCATGATGTTGCAATACGCCGGGGCCAAGGTCACCAAGATGCAACTGGCTAAGGAGACGCCCCGCAGTCACAATCCCAACAAGGGGTTTGTGGGCAGTCCCTACTCACCAACGGGCTGGTGGATTTATCCTAAGGGCCTGATGGGCGTGGTGCGCAAGCACGTTGGCCACGCCAAGAACCTGACGGGCGCGTCGTTTGCCACCTTTAAGAAGCAGATCAACAAGGGCCACCCGGTGGTCATCTGGGTCGCTAACGTGGACGGCTTCGTCAACCACGCCATTACGCTCAGCGGCTACAGTAAGACCCGGGCGTACTACAACGACCCCTGGACCCATAAGAAGACCAGTATGAAATTAGCCACGCTGGCGAAGCACCGCAAACAAGACGCCTACCGGGCGTTAAGCTATTAACAAAGGGGAGATCATCGTGTTACATAAGAAGTTACTGACCAGCCTATTACTGATTGCTGGGGTAACGGCCAGCTTAAGTGTTCCGGCACAGGCCGCCAGCACCTACTACACCACCAACCCGGGCATCATCCGGGTCAAGAAGACCGTTATCTACTACAAGAATGCCGCCCGAACCCAAAAGATCAAAGCCATCAAAAAGGGCCACTACGCTAAGATCAGTAAAGTAATCACCACGGGCAAGCACCCGGTCTTAAAGACCAACACTGGGAAATACGTGACGGCTAACAAGGCCTTCGTTGCCAAGACAGCTGGGTATCAGAACCCTAAGAAGTACTATCAAGTCAACTACACCCAGATCAAGCCTTACGGGAAGGTCGGCTACACGGTCAAACGGCACTACGAAGGCATCAAGACCTGGAAGATCATGCGTCGTCTAGGCACCGCCAACGGGTATAACCAATACAACCAGGCGACCTACAACGCCGTTAAGGCCTTTCAACGGAAGCACGGGTTGAAGGTTACGGGGAACGTGAACCAGAAGACCTGGGTCAAGTTGGGCTTCTCCAAGTCGAGCTTCAAGAGCATCGACAGTTACGTGGCACCACTAGGCGCCCACGCCTGGAACGGCCGGTCCGCCCACATCGAAGCCATGATTCACCAGGCCTACAAGTACTTGGGTAAGCCGTACTTAGTCGGCTCATCCTCCAAGCCCATCTACGGCACGGACTGTTCCGGACTGGTGATGCAGGCCCTCTACGCTGGAGGCATCAACCCCGCACCAATTAGCGCCATCCACCACGCCTACCCAGGTAACGAGTGGAATTCACGGAACCTCTGGGCCAGCAAGAAGTTCCAGCACGTGGCGTACCGAAACCGGCAACGCGGCGATCTAGTCTTCTACTACCAGCCAGGGACCCACACCATCTGGCACGTAGCGCTTTACTTAGGCCACAACAAGGTCATCGAAAGTTGGCCACCACGGATCATGGTCCAACCCATCAAGAATGGCCAACGGTCGAACATTGCTGGGATTGCGCGGGTGTTCCATTAGATCGACCACGCGAAATCGTTTGAGTATCAGAATTTAAACGCGACTACTGCTTACTTCAGCCGAAGTAAGGGGTAGTCGTTTTTGTCGTTCTGCCAACCCGTTTACCGCTGGTGGTAGCACCTCAACGTCCCACGCTTAGTGCTGCTCCCAAATCAGTCGTACCGGGAGTAACGTTCTTGATAAAATTATTTATAAGACGATTAGGTTGTCATTATCGTCCGAGCTACTATACTGGGGTTATCGTAACCGTTCACCCCACATCATTCAGGAGGGACCCCCTTTGTCCACTAAATTCTCTGATCACCAGCACGCTTCCCACGCTAATTCTGCAAACCACGTGATATTGCAAACCACCTTACTACTAGGCCTGAGCCTCGCGCTATCTGCGGGTGCCCTTCCGGCAAACGCCGCTACGGTAAGCAATCTGCCGGCCACAACGCACCCCACTGCGGCGTCACGGACAACCACCACGAATCTAGGGAACGCTCAGACCTGGCTCCCCGATAAGACGCTCCGCAACTGGATCGAAAAGAACCTACAAGGCCAAGTGGCACCCGCAGAAGCCGGTGCGTCAACGCCCACCATCACCGATGCGAATCTGGCCCAGTACCTTCCCCAACTGACCAGCCTTTCAGACGCCAACATTCCCATTACCCAACCGCGCGCGTCCACCACGGATCTGCTCCAACCAGGTAAAATCACCGATTGGACTGGCCTGGACAAGTTTACGAACCTCACCGAATTCACGGTCGTGGAGGCCGACCGCTTGAACCTGACCGGCCTCCATCAGTTGTCCTTTAGCTTCGCTCCCCGACTGGAGGTTCTCCAACTCCAATACGGCGGCGACACTCAAGCGCCGGACAACAGCCAACGCCTGTGGAATCGGCAACTCGACCTCAAGATTCCCGCGCAAACGTTTATTGATCAGCTACTGCCCAACAATCCCCACTTGACCACCCTAGAGTTAAGCGGCTTAGGCCTGACGGGTGGCATCCCCCACTTAGACCACTTCCCACTGATCAGCAACGTTCGGCTAAATGCGAACCACCTCTCGGGAAAAATCACGGCGTTACCTCGATTACATGAACAACCAAGCGACCAATCCGACCAA
This sequence comes from Levilactobacillus namurensis, assembly GCF_032197885.1. Lineage (NCBI taxonomy): Bacteria > Bacillati > Bacillota > Bacilli > Lactobacillales > Lactobacillaceae > Levilactobacillus > Levilactobacillus namurensis. The sequence goes on from NZ_CP134159.1 coordinate 2,551,956, forward strand.
TCCCCCTTACTTTCCGTTGGTCAAAATGACCTCTCCGGATACCTGCCGGATCTGCGGTCCCTAAACGGTACCTTTGCTTATGACCAAAATCACCTGTTAACCAGTCTCACCAACTTACCCCAGCACCCCAATTATAATGACAATCATTCCGCCGGGTACGACCAATCCTTCGACGTCGGCTCACTGGGAGACCCGTCAACGACGCCCGCCCACCCCATTAACCTGTCGGCGTTAGTCCAGAAATTCCAGTGGCAGGTCCAAAACGCCACCACCGGGCAAGCCACCCCAACCCGGCTTAAACTGATCACCAATATTCCCCCCGTCATTCTCCAGATGAAGGGTGATCACCCCGATGTGGACCATGACGCGGACGCCACCGCGTTCTTTAAGTTAACCCAAAACGCCGCCGGTGACACCCTGGCCACCCCAACGGCCACCACCCCAGCTGGAGCGTACTGGATCACAGGGCTTCCCAGCGACGACCCACAAGCACCATACTCGGCGAACATCATCTTCCACTTAACCAAAACCACGGCCGCGGTGGTGCCCCCACTACCCACACCAACGCCAAAACCAACACCGAAACCCCAACCCGCACCAGAACCCCAGCCGGAGCTTCCTCAACCCACCACGCCCCCGACACCAACGCCCCAACCACCAGTCAAGCCACAGTTGAGCGGTAGTTCGACCAACGTAACATCCCCCAGCCTGTTACACCCCTTGACTAGCCATCTCCCGGACCGCCCGTCCGAACACTCGGCCACTCAGTATCCGGCTCAAGCTTCAACGTCACGGCCGACCACGCCGCATCCCACGACCAACCAGACGCTCCCCCAGACTGACGACCACACCCCCTGGTTCGCAATCCTTCTGGGTAGCGGTAGCTTACTGGGACTGGTTGGTTGGCGCCGTAAGTTCCACTAGCGCCTAAAACTAGCCTGCCAACGCAAAAATAACCCGGGAAATGTCAGGATTTCCCGGGTTATCTTCATCGTTTAAGTTCTGTCGGCTGTCCTAACTGATAAGCCCGCATCGCCGTAGCGCCAGCATTCGTCAGGAGCGATTCCGTCTGGGCAATGGCCTGGTCCACGGTCATGGGGGCTACCGTAGACGACAAGACCAGGTCGACGCCCGCCGCGTAAACCGCCGCTAAGTCGTCACCGACACTCCCGGCAATCAGGATCACCGGAACCTGGGCGGCGTGTGCCAGCTTAGCCACGCCAATCGGGGCCTTACCCATCAGGGACTGGCCGTCCACCCGGCCTTCACCGGTCAGGACCAGGTCCGCCACTTGCAGCTTGGCCGCCAATTGCGTGAGCTTTAGCATGGTCGCGGTTCCCGGTGCCAGTGTCGCACCCAATAACCGTAAGCCAAACCCGGTGCCACCCGCGGCGCCGTCGCCCGGACAGCTCAGTGGAAAGGCATTTTGTGCGGCCAGGGCCGCCTGATAATGGGTTAGATTGGCATCGAGTTCTTGCACCATTTCCGGGGTCGCCCCCTTCTGTGGGCCGAAAACGGCCGCCGCACCGTAGGGACCCGTCAAGACGTTCTCCACGTCGGTCAGGGCCACTAGGTTGACCCTGGCTAAGCGGGCATCTAACCCGCTGAGGTCCACTAAGGCCAGCTCACGTAACCCGGCCCCGCCCCGCGGAATCGGGTCGCCCGTAGCCGTCAGCAAGCGAGCGCCTAGGGCCTGCAACATCCCCGCGCCCCCATCGGTGGTGCCACTACCGCCCAGGCCCACGTAAACGGTGGTCGCCCCGGCCGTCAGCGCCGCGTCAATCAACTGACCCACACCATAAGTACTGGCCGTAAGGGGCGCATAGTCGGGCTGAACCAGGTTCAATCCGGCCGCCGCGGCCATTTCAATCACGGCCATGTGCTGGGCCGGTAACCAGCCCCATGTCGCGTCGACCGGCTGGTCCACCGGTCCCGTCACCCTAGTGGTTCGGCGTTCGCCGCCTAACGCCGCCAAGACACTGTCGACCGTCCCTTCACCGCCATCGGCCATGGGGACCGTGACCACCGAAGCTTCCGGGTCAACTTGATAGATCCCGTTGGTTAAGTACTCGCCCACTTGTTGGGAGGTGGCACTCCCTTTGAATGAATCCGCCGCAATCACGATCCGTGTCATTTCTCACATTCCCTTACCTAGAAGTTAGCCCGCACCGGGAGTCATCCCTGCGGTCCGGGGTACATTATCTTTTATGATAGCCTTCTTCTGGGGATTAGTGAACCGCGAATCACGGCGGTCAGCTTGACTGACCCGGTAACGTAACGCCCGGTCCCAGGCAGGAACCGACGCAGGTTCGGGCATGAAGCGTAAGGTCGACAGGCCGCTGGGGTCGGCGAGCCGTAACAACGCCGCCAAGCGCAAAGGGCGTAGGGACACGTGAGTGATCTGATTGTCCGTGACCTGGGGCCAGAATTGTGACGCGGTGAATTGCTGGGTCATCACTACCCGACCGCCCACGTACCGGGTCGCCAGTAGTGCCAGTTGGGCTTCCTGTTGGGTCAGCGCGGTCACTAGCAAGGTGCGGTCCGTGGCCGTTAACTGGTAGGTCGCCACGGTCGCCGCCACGTCCCGTTGAAGTTGGGCGTAGGTCAGCGTGACCGGTGATTGGGCGACCGTTAAACGCAAAGCCGGGTCCGCTTCGGTAGGCGTCGCCGCCACGTGGCCGGTAACGGCCAGGTCCCGGACCAACGTCAATTCCGGGGCGGTATTCAATTGGAGTCGGGTCACCGTACTGACCGCCGTCACAGCCGCGTTCAGTAACTCCGGGGTGACCACATAGGCCGCAAAGACGCGTTGCTGCATCCGACGGTGTAAGTCTTCTACGGTGGTCGTGCCCGCCACGGGGACCACTACCGCGCCCAATTCCCAGATGGCCTGGATCAGGACGGGGTAGACGGGAACGTTAGGCAGGGCCACCAACACGTGATCACCGTGCCCCACTTTGAGGCCCCGGAGTTGGTCCTTCAACTGGTCAACGTCGGCGGCGAGTTCGCCCCCGGTATACCATTCTTGGGTCGCCGCGTCCTTTAAGACTGGTTGCGTGCTATGGCGCTGTAAGTGTTGCGTTAAAGTTAAGGTAAGTTTAGACATGGTGAAGCACTCCTTTCAAGATCGCGCTAGTTCCGCTCACGGACGGAAAGACTAACGCGGCAAGCCACGATGAATTCTCTGGAATCACCGTCACCGGTGATGGCCATCGGCTGAACCAATAGCGTACCCTAGTTATAGCATGGGGCCGTCTTCAGCGTCCTAACACGCCGGTAAGGATTGTCTAAGCTTTTCTTAGAAAGGGTGACCATCCCCGGCATACCGGGGCCATCATGTCGTCTTCACACTTTTATCACATTTAATTCATAAATTCATTAGACTTATGTAACACCTCTGTTTCACAGCTGTGCTATATTAAGTGTGTTACATACATTGGGGGATGTTGGGACAATACTGTCCAAACGCCCCCTTTTTATCTAATTTTAAGGAGATGGCGCACGTGCAACGTACTCACAAACGACTGTGGACCTTGGCAGTCGCCTCACTCGCAATTTTAACGGTCGGCCTGGCTGGTTGCTCAACCAAGACCAAAACCACGGCGAGCTACAAGATTAAGGAAAACAAGGTCGGCCTGACCACGGATCAGATCAAGAAGAACCTGGATGTCAGCATCTTATCGACCCGGCAGGATAAACAAAAATCCCTGACCGCGACCTACAAGGCCGCTGCGGAGAATAAGGATTACACGTTCGACAACCCTTACGTTAAAATCAATCCTTATGGCTCTTCACCATTGTCAGCCTTAGTGACTTTCACCACGGATGATGCGGTGAAGGTCAGCTACACGGTGGTCGGGAAGACGGACCACACCTCCATCACCAACACGGTCAAGGGTGGCTACACCACCAGTCACCAAGTTCCCGTGGTGGGTCTGTACGCCGATACGAATAACACGGTTAAAATCACTGAAACCACTAAGAATGGTAAGACCACGACCAAGACGCTGCGGATGCAGACGGGGGCCTTACCTAAATACGTTAAGAACGCCACGATTACGGTGACTAATAAGGATAAGGACAAGATGAGCATCGGCAAGAACAAGCTGACCATCTTGAACCGGACCACTAAGCAACCGATGGCCGTCGACGCTGACGGGGCTGTTCGGTGGTACGACACCAACTACTCCCAACACATGATCGAACAATGGTCGAACGGACACATCATGATTCTGTCGAAGAAGGACGTGGATTCTGATGTGTACAACGACTTACTGGAAACCGACTACTTGGGTCGGGTCTACAAGGAATACAGCTTCTCCGCGAAGACCAGTAGCTCCGATGCCGGCAGTATCAGTAAGGCCGCCGCTAAGGCTAACCCTGAAACCACGGTCATTCACCATGACTTGGTCGAATTGCCTAACCACAACTTGTTAGCCACGGTCTCCGACGGTTCCAAGTATAAGGAAGACACCATGATCGAAGTCGACCACAATACTGGAAAGATCGTTAAGGTCATCGATATGAAGAAGATCCTGCCGAAGTCCATGTACAAGGATTACAAGAAGGGTGCCGATGGTAAGATCGACTGGCTGCACCAAAACGCCATCGACTACGACAAGAACGATAAGAGTATCGTGATTTCCACGCGGAACCAAGATATGATCATGAAGATGGACTACAAGACCAAGCACATCAAGTGGATCTACAGTGGGAAGAAGAAGTCCTCCTGGCCAAAGGCTTACCGTAAGTATGTCTTGACGCCAACCAAGGGCACCACCATCACCGGGGGTCAACACGGACTTTACCTGTTGAACAACGGTAACGGTGCTAAGGCTTCCAGCGAAGACTTCATGCTGTACGACAACAACATTGCCGTCACTAACGGGAACAAGAAGACGTCCGGCAAGTACTCACAAGCCGTTCAATACCACGTCAATACCAAGAACATGACCATCAAGCAGACTTGGGCTTATGGGAAGTCCCTGGGTAAGACCAACTTCACCAGTGTCATCGGATACGCCGAGAAGCAACCTAACGGTAACGTCCTGATCGACTTCGGGTACAAGAATGGCGGAAACGAAAGTAACGTCATCGAAGTCACTAAGAGTGGCAAGCAGGTCTTCAACTTAACCATGAAGAACGCTGGTTCTAAGGCTTACGCCTACCGGGCTTACCGGGTACCGTTCTACGATTCCGCTTACCAATTCGACGCCACAAAATAAATGAGCGCACTAAAAAATCCGCGAATGATTTCGCGGATTTTTTTTGCATTATTTACGTCATACCGTTTGGATTCTCGGCTCTTTCAAGAACCACGATACCTATTGGTAGATATTCGCCAACCCCGCCCGATCGCGGTGAGTCAGGTGAACCCGGTGTTGCTTGTACGGGTACATCACGGAACGGGATGACCGACTGTGGGCCAACCCTAACGCGTGCCCCAGTTCGTGGACAGCGACTGCTTGGGTCATCGAGACCGGATAGTCTGCGTTCATGCTGGCCGTGCCGTGGTTCCAAGTCGCAACGTGCCAGAAGCTGGTCTCCCGGATAATGGCCGGGCCCCCTTCACCTAGTTCGCGGTAATTCGCCCGCTTCGGCATCCGCTTGTGGTAGGCCCGCAAGGTGATTCGATTAGCCTGCGCCGGGGCTTTCCCCTGAATCAGGTGCACGCTGCCGGTCTGGTTATAGGTGGCAATCGCCGCGCGAAAGGCTCGACGCCCCGGTAACGGCAGGTTTCGTTTAAAGTGGTAATAGTAGGTCTTAGAGAGCGGGACGTCACGTACGATAGCGGCGGTGGGGGTCGCCTTAGGCCGGTGCGTTTGGTTCTTCACCGGCGTGGTCTGGGTGACCGGCTCATCCGGTTGAACCAACGCCTCACGCTGCGTGACCGGTAATCCACTCAGGTAGTAGACGCCCATGACCAGCATGGCGCCTAAAACGACCCACTTCCAAAACTTTCGATGCTGTCGCACGGTCAACGCCCCCCTCAAAGCCAACTGAACTTTTGTCCTATTATCATAACATAGGTTAACAACTATTCATGGTGTCAAACGCATTATTTATACAATATTAATAAGGATTCCTGCTTAACTCAGGGATGGGCGACCCGCGGCCGGGATCCGTAGACGCCCCGTAAACCCGCTAAGTCCCCGGTGGTTAGGTCCGTATTGCCCTGATTTGTGGGATACATCACGGAATCGATGTCCCGGCTATGTTCCAACCCTAAGGCGTGCCCCAACTCGTGGATCGCCACCGCGTCGTTAAACGCCTGCGGATAAGCCCGGTTCAGGCTAGCCGTGGCCTGATTGCTAGTCAGCATGCCCCGCGGATTCAACGTATTCACGATTTCCGGGCCCCCGTGACCTAACTCGATTTTCTGGGGGTCCTTAGCCGTCTGCCAGTAAGTGGAAAAAACCACTTGATTACTCCCATCGGGCCCCACGCCGGGCTTCAAGTGGACCAACCCCGTCCGGTTAAACGTGGCGACGGCCGTCTCAAAGACGTCGCGACCATCCGTAGGTAGGTTGCGATTGAACCGGTAGTAGTAGGTCCGCGCCAAAGACTCGCCGTGAATGATCTTAAAGATGGGCGTGGCCCCCTTAGTGGTCGCAGCTTGTGCGGGTGTCGGCCGAACAGGCCTGGGCAGATTCAGGGTCCGCAACACGCGGTCCCACTGCGTGTTCACCCAGCGCGTACTTTCCGGTGTCAGCTGACTATGGTAGAGTCCCCCCATCATCAGTAGAACCAGCAATCCACCAACACACCACATTCGCCACTTCACACTTAGCACCCCTTTTACATTTTTTAGGACTTGGTCGGGCCAAATCGTCTGCGACGTTTGTACCATATATCAAAGTCCGACGGTAGGGGATTGTCGAATGTTTCGGATTTAAAAACGCTAAAGTGCGTTAGACGGCGGTTTAAAGCGTTTTTCTCATACGCAAGATAAGTGGTCTAACCAATTAAAACTGCTTGATTACAAACGGCCCGGCGAAAGAACCCCCTTCGCCGAGCCGTTACCTGTCTAATCTTTAGCTGAACGGTAAATCGCCTTCAGTCCGGCAATGTCGCCCGCCGATAGCTGACTGCGTCCCTGACTGATTGGATACATCACCGATAACAGGGACTGACTGTGGTCTAAACCTAAGGCGTGACCCAACTCGTGAGTCGCCACCGCGTCGCTGAACGCTCCGCCATAGTCCGCATTGAGACTGGCGTTGGCGTTATTCTGATCATGGGTTCCCGCCAGGCTCACCCGTTGCGTGATGCTGGGACCACCATGGCCTAATTCGATCTCCGCGCTATTCTGAGCCATCCGCTTGTGATAGACCGAGAAGGTAATGGAGTTCTTCCCCGCTGGCGCAGTCCCTTGAACCAGGTGAACGATGCCCGTGGCGTTGTACCGCGACACGGCGTCCGCAAAGACCCGGCGGCCGGCAGCAGGAAGCGTTGCACTATAGTGGTAATAATAGGTGGGCGACAACCGCATCCCCTCCACGATGGGTTCCATCGGGGTGGTGGTGGTCGAGGAACTTGGCGTGGCCACGTCTCGCTCTTGACCCACCAACCGGTTGACCCAGTTGCCATCTAGGGCCGTGACCAGCTCCGTCCGCAACTGATTGACTTTCGCCGTAGCTTGCGGGACCAACGTTGCGCGATTTTGGTAACCCAGGACAACCGCCACTACGAGAACCAACATGCCCAATAATCGTCTGATTGTCCGCATCACAACCTCATCCTCCATTTCTTATCCGGTAGTCTTCTTTTATACCATAGTTTTCCCGTCATCCCCTACTCATTCGCTACCCCCATCCCCAATCTTTACGTTTTCGTTAGAGTCTGTAACAGTCGTTGCGGTGATTAACTAACAGCACCACGGCAGCTATGTCCATTTGAATTTAGGTGTTACGAGTATCGAATTTTGTGGGGTTACCCGTTAACGCTTGCTTTATTTAGATAAGAAAAATTATCCAGAAAAGATTAACCGAGAAGTGCGCGTAGTTTGCTAAAGAAAATTAACTAACGCCTTGCAATTACGGTGTTTAACAAGAAAAAAAGAGCTTTATAACACTTAATTACCCCAAAAATGCTTCCTATTGTAAATTAATTATTGACTTATTTGTGATTGGTTATACAATGAGGGTGTTAAAAGCAAAAGAGGATTACATACTAAACGACTTTGACTGGAGGATGAGGAGCATGTTGGAGACTAAAGTACATTATAAGAGTTACAAGGCAGGCAAACGCTGGCTCTACGCGGCAATCAGTGTCACGAGTCTCTGCGCTGGCTTGGCCTTGACCGTCCCGGCCAACGCGGCGACCACGGATTCAGATTCGACACCGGTCACTGAAACCGTTAATGCGGATTCATCGTCCAATAATGAAAACGCAACCAATTCTAATGTTGACCCAGCAAACACTGATAGCTCAACCAATACCAACGAGACCAACGAAAATAATGAGTTAAATGATAATACGAAGACTAACGAAGAAAATGGTGACACCTCAAACAGCGATACTGATAACAACGAGGACAACACCAACGGCTCACTTGGTGACTCTAATACCAACGGGACTGACGTCAATGAATTAAATAACGACACTAATTCCAACGGGACCGATACTAGCAACCAAGCCGATGAGTCCAATATCACCGATACCAACGTTAACAATAACTCTGACAACACTAACTCTAACGATTCAAACACCCAGCAGGACCAAGACACGCAACTTGCAGCTCCTAAGGACCTCGCAAATTCCTCGGAAATCACTGATCCACTAGCCGTGATTAAGACCGGGGTAGCACAGGATCAAAGCCAAGATAAGTTAGGGGCTTCAATAACGGTTACGGCCACCAATAGTAAAGGGACCCAGACCTCGCAAGCCTCTTCGGAATCCCATAATCAAGAAGTAGCCGTTAACACACAAGATTCCAGTTTAACCGCAACTTTCAATGTCACCAACCATTCCGATACGAAGCAAGGCCTTTGGGTCTACCTGGAAATGCCCGCTTACTTAAATAACGCAACCTCCATGACCGTCTCGCCTAGCATCGACGCAGATAGTTTGACGAACACCCCTGAAGGCGTTCAACTTACCTTCATCACTTTGGATGGCTCTTACAAAGTGCCAACGGGATTCGACTGGACAACGCTAAAAGAAATTGAATTAACTGGGACCATGAACGCAGGAGACCACTACTCGGTATCAATTCCATTAACGATTCCCAAGTCCGGTACATCCGCCGACCTGGGAATTGCGGACTTCGGTCCCGATTGGTACAGTTCATCTATGAAGCTTCAAACCACGGACCCTGTGCTGTACCACGCCCCGACCAACTTGCCAACGGCGACCCAACAGACGCCGACCGCTACAGTTGATCCAGACGTCACCCCCCCCAATCGCCGCGATTACGAACAATCCCGACCTGCAAGAAAAGGCCAATACAGCCCCCGTCGATGCGACAATTCGACTCACTGCTCAAAACGAAAATGGGTTAGGGGTTTCCTTAACTTCCCAAAGTGACACTGGCAACGGTGATTCAATGACCGTCGTGGATGGTCAGGCAACCGACCTAACCGCCCTTTTGGACGTCACCAACACAACTGACGCCGTCCAAATCGTCAACACGTTCTTTAGTTTGCCGACCTATTACAATCTCCTTTACCCCAGCCACACAAGCACCGTGACTATGTCAGACGATGTCAATGCGGCTGACCTCCTTGCAGACCTGCCTTCCGGCCTAGCCGTTCATTACGTCACCAGCCAAGGAGAATACAACTCCTACGCGGACTTACTCGCTAAAGAACCAAACTTTCAGTGGTCTGACTTAACCCAGTTCCACGTCGTCGGTTTCTTAGCTAGCCAATCGGGCTATACGTTAAACGTGCCGCTCACCGCCCAAAAGACCGATCAATACACCATCAATGGGGGTTCTATCATGAGTCAATACTCCTATGGCGCCGTCCAGACGAACGCCGGCTTTTACTTTAGAATTGCCGACACCCTGGACGACTTAAGTGGTCAATATCAGGCCGTCGTGGCTAACCCTAACGCTGCCGTGGATGGCGACCCTTACTTGGCGGCACCCAAAGAGATCCAAGCGGCTATGCCTAACATGGGGAAAGACCAGATTGCCTACCATAACTTCTTCACCGGCACGTCGGGGTCGACAACGGATCACCCTTATAACGGTGGTGTCATCACCATCAATTATCAGAACGCCGACTTCGCCGATGCGATTAATCACCTCGGTTACGCAGTTGCTCTAAGCTCAGACGGACAACCTTATCAAATGATGGGGTACATTTTTAAAGGGACGCCTACCATGATTCAAAACCCAACGGAAAATCCTTCAGTTTATGTGGTCGTTCGTCAGGTCTTACAGACTCAAGATAAGACCCTCCAAGTTGGCGACAACTGGAACCAACTCGATAACTTCGTGGCCGGCTTCGACAACCAAGACCAGCCCCTACAAGCTAGTGATGTTCAAGTCTACCAAATCTCTGACCCATCTGGTATCGTGCAAGACGGTAAGGTTACGGCAGCCGGCACCTTTACGGTCACTTACGCTTACCAAGTTGCCGATGATTACTACGGTAAGGGTGAACCTTACATGGTTTACAAGACGGCGACAGTTACGGTAGATGCCCCTGATCCGGTTGACCCAACACCAACGGATCCGGACAATCCAGGTACCACTACACCGACCGACCCTAGCACTGACCCAGACAATCCAGGCACCACTACGCCAACCGACCCTAGCACCGACCCAGACAATCCAGGTACCACCACACCAACTGACCCTAGCACCGACCCAGACAATCCAGGTACCACCACACCAACTGACCCTAGCACTGACCCGGACAATCCGGGTACGACTACGCCAACCGACCCAGACAATCCAGGCACCACTACGCCAACTGACCCTAGCACTGACCCGGACAATCCAGGTACCACTACGCCGACCGACCCGGACAATCCAGGTACCACTACGCCAGTTGACCCATCCACGCCGACCAATCCAGATACAACCACCGGCAACGAAGCCGCTGTAACGGGTGGCTCCGGTGACACGGCCACGGTTACGACGCCAAGTGCAACCACCAATGATTCGGCCGAAACCATCGACACTAATGCGGCCGCAACCGCAACGCCGCTGGTCACTTCAGGAGATGCCGATTCCGTAAACACTACTCAAGAATCGACGACTTCCGCCAAAGTCATTCATGGCGGTGACGGCGCTACGGTCACTACCGGTAAGTCTTCAGTAGCCACCAACCAAGCCAAGGCCCAGACGGCGACTCCTGCCACTACCCTGAGTGCTCAGACTACGACGCCAAAGGCAACGGCAGCCACATCAACCCAATTGCCTCAAACCAACGAAGCTAAACCGAATGGTCTGGCCATCTTGGGGATGGGCTTGTTAACCAGTGCCCTGAGTCTTGTCGGTCTCAAGTCCCGGAAGCACGACTAGTCCAGTGTTAACCTGAATCCTAAGAAAAAATCAGAGGGAACGCTCAAAATAAAGCGTTCCCTCTGATTTTTTGCATTTTTCAGTTCAAATGTTACCCAAACGTCTTCAACGAGTCCTTAATCAACTGGATAAAAGCTGCCCGGTCGATATCCAGGAGGACCTCCGTATTCTTAGGCTTACCGGTCAACTCGTAATAGTCGCAAACCGTTTCGCCCCGGGTCAACTCCCCAGCCGTTTCCACGTCCACGTTCATCTGCTCGGTCTTGAACCACTCGGGATGAATCAACCACGTAATCGTGCAAGGATCGTGTAGCGGCGCGCCTTTAAAGCCCCACTTAGGTGCCTCGTGATAGCGTTCAAAGAAGTTCAAAAGGTCGGCGAACACGTGGGCTACTGGGTTATCAATCTGCCCAATTTCGGCGATTTCCGATTTCAGAATCTGCGCCTTGTGGGTCACGTTCAACGGGGCCATGACCAACGGAATCCCCGCGTTCATCACGATTTTGGCCGCCTCGGGGTCGACGTAGATGTTGAACTCCACGGATGGCGTCCAATTCCCCAATCCCATGGCTCCACCCATGTAAACAATCTGGGCAATTTTAGTCTTCAATTCCGGATAAACCCGCAGGAACAACGCAATGTTGGTCATGGGACCCGTAACCACCAACGTCACCGGCGTGGTACTCTCCCGCAACGTCTGCGCGATGAGCTCAATCGCGGTCAGGGGCTGTACGGCAAAGTCAGGGTCGGGTAGGTCGGCGCCGTCTAGGCCGGACTTACCGTGCACGTTACCGGCCGTTTCCAACGGCTTCAAGAGGGGCGTCCGGTTACCTCCCGCCACGGGGATCTCCTGGTGGTGCATCAGGGTCAGTAAACGCATGGCGTTATTCAACGTCTTTTCCGGCGTCTGGTTCCCCGCCGAAGTCGTCACTGCCAACAGCTCGATTTCGGGATTGGTCAACGCCAGCATCATGGCCAGCGCATCGTCGTGGCCCGGGTCACAATCCAGAATAATTTTAGTCGTCATTTTCGAAACACTCCTTTAATATCGCGTTTGTTACCGCTTTCATCGTACCATAAAAAGACCGACCAGCCCAGAACGGGTCGGTCGGTCATCAGCTTATGCTTTAGTTGGTTTACTGGGAACTTCCTGGTAGCCCTCGCGCCAATTCATGGCGCGGGCCAAGGCGAACAGAAAGTCGGACAAGCGATTCAAATAAGTCAGGATGGCTGGTTCCAGCGGGTGTTCTTGATTCAAGCGAACCACGGACCGCTCCGCCCGGCGCGCCACGGTACGGGCGTACTGCAAGGCCGCACCAGTCGGCGTCCCACCAGGTAAGATGAACGCCTTAAGCACTGGCACCTCCGCCGTTAGCTGGTCGATGCGGGTCTCTAAATGCGTGGTATCGGCCGGCACCATAACCTGGTGGCGTTTAACACTAATATCGGCTTGCAAGTCGTAGAGCTTCCGTTGAATATCCTGCAACTCCTGCCGTTCGGCGGTGTGGGTGTTCCCCATAATTGCGACCACGTTGCCCAACCAGGACTCGAGTTCGTCGAGGTCACCTAGCGCGACAATTTGGGCATCCGTCTTCGCAACCATCCGGCCACTGATCTGCTTGGTCATCCCCTGGTCGCCGACGCGGGTATAAATTTTCATACTGGCCTCCTACCGAATTGGGCAGGCCCCACCGGCACAGTCGGATTGGTCGACTAACTCGATATCCTTCTGGTCGTGGTGGTTGTTCTGCTGGTCAAAGACCTGGGCCACGTCGCCCGTGATCTCCGCGCACTTAGCCTGGTAGGTCTGAACATCGATGGGTTCCTTCGGCGCTTGCTTGAAGCCACTGCCACTGTATGGCAAGAGCGACGTTGACTTGGTGGTGTGCCGGTATTGCGTCAGTAAGTCCGCAATCTCCCCCGCTTCATTAGGCTGGAAGGTCACGGTACAGCTGACCGCATTATCGGACCAGTACGTTTGTAAGAAGGCCTGGGTCGCGAACTGTTCCGCAATCGACACGTTCCCCGCCGAAGCAAAGTTAGGGTCGTCCGCGTTCGCCGCCTTGACCGGGAATTCAACGCACATGGTGTTCTTGGTGTAAACGTCCGGTTCGATATGGTAACCACAAGCCGCCAAAGCGGGCAGTAAGGGGTCGGATTCCTGGAACCGAATCCGTTGAATCAGGTAACCTGCGTAGTGGAAGTGCATCCCTTCGGAAACCCCCGCTAACTTAGCAACGGTCCCGGATGGCTTCACCGTGGTGTGCTTGATCGACGGCTGGCATCCCAGGTCGTCCGAGTAGGCTTGGTCGGCTGCCACAACGGCGTGGTAGAGGGCGTCCACCCGCTTAACGGCGGCCTGGTTATAGATGGGTTGGGCCACTAACTTGCCCGTCTCGGGGTCCTTGACTTCGTTGAAGCCCGTGACCACCCGCGTCTTGAAGGTATCCAAGATCCAGTCTTGAATCCCGGACATCGAGATCCCGATTCGCCGGTTCTTTTGAATGGCCTTACGCGAGACTTCCCAATCGTAATCACTGAAGGTGACCCGCTTGGCAAACCGAGTGCCCAATTCGAAGGCGTCTTCCAGTTGCCAGCCTTGCTGTTCCGCAACGCCCGGGAAGACTTCGAATAAGTTGCAGGGTTCCCCGTTACTCAACGAGATTTCCCCACACGGGTTGGTCCCTTCCACGGCGTCATCGATGCCCGCCTGGTAACCATCGGCCATCCGGCCATAGTGCCGGGACAGTTCGAGGTTCACGATACCGGGTTCCCCGTTTTGGGCAATGGCGTCCGCAATTGGTCCGTAATGGTCGAATTCGGAGTCGACCGCCACACTGTTGTTCGAAGCCCACCGGTGATGGTAGAGTTGCTTCTTATCTTGCTTCATGGTGATGAACGCGTCATCGTCGGCACCGCCTAAGGCCAGTTCCGCTGAGCGCCGGACGTTCCCCGCCACCACGGTCTTTCCAATCAGGTTCCCGAGGTCGGTGCAGTCCACCGAAGTCAAACGGTGGCCCTGCTTAGCGTTCAAGATTTGGTTGATATCAAATAACATTTCAATTAACGGCATCGGACCAGAAGCGGTCCCGCCAAAGCCCTTGATGGGTGCATCCTTAGGTCGAATGTTGGACATGTCCAGCACCACCCGGTTGGCGTTCGTAGGGTTGGTCTGATCAAAGTGTGCATCGATCAGATTGGCGTTGGCCAGTACCCAGCCTTCCCGAGTATCGGGAAGCTCGTAGTACCGCGCACCTTGCAGTTCGTGCGTCGCCAGCCAGTCCGCCTTGTTCACGGCGCCTAAGGCTACGGAATCCGCGTACGATTGACTGTTTTCGTCAATTAGAATCGTCAAGTCGATGGACCGGTCCACGGCCGGAATCTGCGCCACATTCGTTGGTACTACGGAGAAGCCGACCCCGCCACCCTTCATCAGTTGGTCGAACATGAAGGAGTAAGGCATGGAGACCGCTTTTTGATCCGGCTGCAGGTAATCGGGGATAATGTGACTGTCCCCGTAGGCCTGGGGCCGCACGGCGATGAACCAGCAGTTGTTCAACGCGTCACCATTACGGTGCTGGTAGTTGGTCCCCGAGATCCACAGGTTCCGCCCGGATGGCGTGGCACTCAGCCCATAGATCAGCTTAAAGAGCCGTTGGGCTTCTTGCGTCAATTCCGCGCGCAACTGGTCACTCACCGTATCGCCCTGCAAGCGGGGGTCCAGATTGATGTTCCCTTCAACCACCCGTTGGACCGTTTCCGGCCACTCTTCGGTGCGTTGTTGGTCCGGTAGCCAGCGCGCATAAGTCCGTTTATACGTCACCCACCCGAGTTCGCCCCAGTGGGGGGTCACCGTCTGTTCAACTTCTTTGATAAATGCTGCGGATAACGTAATCGGTGCAGCGGTTGCCGTATTCATCATTCTCATCGCTCCCATCTCAAATGAAACTACGCTATATATAGTAGCACCCATTCCGGAGTCCACACAATATATAGTTATTTGAAAGTGGGTGTTGACTTTTGAGATTTCAGACCATCCCCTAAACTGGACAAAGCCAGATTTAGCGATTTACGCACCCGTCCCACGCGTTTTTGCCACCTTAACCGTTTTACGGGTAAAAGGTTCGATTTTCCCCGTGAGTTTTTTCGTTCAGCTGACTAAGGTCCCCTCGTGCGGTTTGACCGCCGTTAACGTCAGCGTGGGTAACCAGGGACCACCCCACCAGCCGTGGTAGCCGGTCCCCGTCACCTGGATGTCTTGGTAACCCAAGCGCTGTAAGGCCTCACGGTACTCAGCACAGGCAAAGCCCCAGTCCATGATCAAGACGCGACCGCCCGGTGCCAGGACCCGGTTCAGCTCCTGGAGCGCCTGTAACCGTCCGGCTCTGGGCTGGACCCGGTGAAGTGCTAGGCTAGAGACCACCAGATTGAACTGGTTCGGCCGCCAGGGCAGATCTCGTAGGTCGGCCGCCTGAACGGTTATCCGGTCGGCCCGATCAGTCGCTTGCCACCGCGACATCAACGCCGGGCATCGCGCGGCAAAATCCACCGGGACGACCCCCGTGACCTGACCACCCACTGGTAGCCGCTCTGCCAGCTGATGGAAGGGCCCGGACATACAACCTAGGTCCAACGCCCGGGTCTGATCATTGAGAGGAACCGTCGCCAACAGCTGATGCCAGAGCCGTTTTCGGCCCAGCCACGCCTTATGTAACCAGATGGCCCCGCTGACCAGTAACCAACCAACTTGACGGAACACCACCCAAGCGCCGAATCCCACGACCCCTGCCAAGAACCAGCCGACAACCTGGCGTCCGTCGCCAAGTCCCCATTCACGACTCACTTGCATCCTCTTCACCCCTTTATTTGCTGGTATGAGTATAGCAAAGACTCCCCCGATAGCTGGTGACAAAGTGCCCGGAACGCAAAATTAATGATTACAGTTTTTATAATTCGCCACGCATCCCCGGCATCACCGCATTTGTGCGCACAAAAAAAGCCGTCAAAGCACGACGGCTTCAACGGCGATTTTGATTGGGCTAGCTGGGTTCGAACCAGCGCATCACGGGATCAAAACCCGTTGCCTTACCACTTGGCTATAGCCCAATAATTGCGTCATCACTGACTCAACAGGTAATAATTTTAGCATTTAACCCCACAATCGCGCAACCTCTTTTTTCAAACTTTTTACCGTTCTGGCCATTTTTTACTCCGCCAGGGCCCGCTCCAGTCGATGGTTATTAGTTGACGGCGAAAACCAGTTAACGCTACTATAGAATTGATAGCTTACAGTACCGGCGATCCTACGGGACTCGCCGGTTTCGACTGACTGAAACAAATTTATCTAAAGGAGGTGCGCACGATGTCGCACAAAATCACCATCAAAGACGTTGCGACCCAAGCTGGCGTCTCCGAAGCCACGGTGTCCCGGGCGCTCAACGATAGTCCCCAGGTCAAGGCCCACACCCGCCAGCGGATCCAGGAACTGGCTCGGCAACTGGGGTACCACCCCAACGGTCTGGCCCGAAGCATTCGTGTTCAGCACACCCACACCCTGGGCGTCATCATCCCCGACATCTTAAACGCCTTCTTCACCCAAATCGTCCGGGCCATCGAGGACGCGGCCGATGCGGCCGGTTACGACGTGCTGATCATGAACACCGACGAGCACTTATCCCGGGAGACTAAGGCGCTCGACTTGATGCTAGAAAAGCGGGTCGACGGCGTGATCATCACCAGCGCCGGTGGTCCCACCGACTACGCGACGCGTTTAGGGGGCACCCCCGCGGTCTTCGTTGACCGGATGCCCCTCCACAAGGCCAAGCGCTTCGACCGGGTGTTGGTCGATAACGTCCAAGCTACCGAAGACCTGGTCACCCGGTTGATCGACCGGGGGGCCACCCGCGTGGGTATCATCAACAGTGCTGTCTCCATGACGGCCACTGAACGGCTACAGGGGTATCATCGAGCCCTGCAGAAAGCCGGCATGACCTTTGACCCCGCCATTGAAGTCAACGCCCGTACGGACAACTCTAACGTCTCGCAGATGACCCGGCAACTGTTGGTCAACCAACGGTGCGATGGCCTCTTCGCCGCGGACAACACCATCATGGACACGGTCCTCCACCGCATCCCCGAGCTCCAACTACCGGCCTTTCAACTGGGGGGCTTCGATGACCAGGATTGGTTCGACTTTCTGCCCTACCACATTGTCACGGCCAAGCAACCCATTACCCAGATTGCCCAAACGGCGGTCGACCGGCTACTCGAGCGGATTCGCCAACCCCGCATGGCCCCAGAGGAATTCCGGTTGCCCGCCCAAATTATCACACACTAATACATCAAAAGGAGCCTCCGACAAACCGCCAAGGCTCCTTTTTAGCATCTCTGAATAGATGGAACGTTCGTGCGCACCAACTCACGACCCAACTCACGACCGTTTGCCGGACGCGCTTGAACACCGTCACTTACCGACTTAAGACCTTCTGGCTCAGCGGTCCCGTGACCTGCAGGGTAAACTTGGGGGCCAAGACCTTGGCTTCAGCGGCGACCAAAGCTTGACGGGTGAACCAGCCGCTGCGAATCAGCTGGCCGACCTGGGCCACGTTAGCCAACATGGCCGCCAAATCTGCGGCACTGAGCTGTTGAACCGCCTGATCCAGTTGGTCTAACGAATCAATCGCCAATCCCAGGTGGTTGCGGACAATCAGGTCGGCAACCGCCGCTTCCTTCCAGACGATCACCGGCAACCCGTGCGACAGGTACATCGAAACCTTATGTGGGTGGTTGTAGCGGGTGTAGGAACTATAGCGGTAAGTCGCCGTGTTCCCGTCCCAGGCTAAGCCGAAGGTCGGCGGCAGCTCCCGCAAGAGTTGGCGCCGGACCCGTGAGCCCCGGTAGTCCACTTGCGGATTGGCCATCAGGGACCGGGTCAGTTGAGGATTCGCGGCCCCAAACACCGTGATGGGCGTCTGGGCCGACCAATCCCCCAGGTACTGCGACTTCTGTAGGTTCCCCGCCAAGACCACTCGGCGTTGGAAGTCCTGCGGCTGAATCACGTGGCGGACGCCCGTTGCACCGTCATCTAAGTAATCCAATAGATACTGATAGACTACCGGCGTAGTGACCCCCTGTTGGCGCAAATAAGCCGTCATCCGTTCGCTGTGGACGATCAACACATCACACTGGTTGAAGAAGGCAAACTCGTGAATCCACCGTGGAGCGTGTTGGTCCCGCAACGTCTCGATGTCGTGAATCAGGGCCACTACCCGGACTCCCCGGCGATGCATCTGGCGAATAAAGAAGTCCTCGTAGCGCCCGTCATTCAAGGACGGGTACTGGTAGACCAGCAAGTCGCCCTGGGCCACGCCCGCCGTTGCGCCCTGAATCCGGGCCATCAGGGCCTCATTCGACTCTTTGAGGCCCCCGTAGCGGCGAATATCAATGATGTGGTACCCGGCCGCCTGCCCAATCGTCGCGATATCGGCCTTCGCTTGGCGCGTGGCATCAAACGTCGGGCCTTGTAGAATATCCGTTAACCATTTCTTCATGTCATGACACTCCCCCGAAACAACCCATTAGAAACGTTTAGCAGCGGGTCAATCCCACACCCGCTCCATTCTTTACTTCCACTATAGAGACCCCGCCTAACCACTGACAACCGCTAACCATCGCTTAGGATAACCACTTACCCAATTACTGATTAGAACCACTATCGACTAGGGCCTGTCTGAAAGTGAATCGGGCCACTCAAACAGCCAACTAGCAGGGTGGCCCGACTGTCAGCCGTCTGGTATCACAATTGGGTTATTTTAAGGTAGGTCCAAAAAAATGGCTCCGGAAATCATCAACTGATTTCCGGAGCCATAACGTTTAAAGTAACGGTTCGTGTTTAGAGAATCTGGCAGAACTCAATCGTTTCATGATTGGGTCCCAAGATGTTGAAGAAGCGAATCCCCTTATCCCAGAACGTTGGGATGGATTGAATCTCGGTGTTGACCAAGTTCAACCCCTGCTCTTTGGCCGCAGCGAACGCCTTATCGACGTCCGTAGTGTTCAGAGAAACGTGATTGATCGCCCCAGCTTCTGGGTTGGTTGGATCGCCTTCCCAGGTCTCAATCGTTAGGTTGCCCAACCGCATGAAGGCACAGCGGTTCTCGCCGTTGTGGAACAGGCCCGCCTGTTCGAACCCGATGCTCTTGTAAAAGGCAATCGTCTTATCTAAATCGATGGATGGAATCCCGATATGTTGGACTCCCGTAATGTAATCTGATACTGCCATAAGTTACTCCTCCTTAGACATAACACTGGTATTTCCCACGTCTAGTGCTTGGTGCTTCAGGTGTGGGAAGACCACTTTGTCGGCCCAACCGGTAATGCTTCCTTGGAAGAGGAAGGCGAATAGCGTTCCTAACCCAAAGTTAACAATCTGACCCGTCACGATGGCCGCAAAGACCGCCATCAAAAACGGTGGCACGTAGGAGACCCACATGGCCGTGGTCGCGTTGCCCTTGAAGTAACGGAACCGCAGAATCTGCATCAAATCATCGGATGGGTGTAAGACCAAGTTGACCCGTTGGTAGATGGAAATCGCGACCGCAATGAAGGCGACCCCTAAGAAGTTCAGCGCCACGTATAACAGCACCATCCCCACGCCATGTGCTTCGGGCAGTCCCACGTAAAGTTGGGGATACTTACCCGTGAAGAAATCCTCGAAAACCTGGATTAACGCGGAGAAGGGGACCATGAAGGCCATGTTGCCGATCACCCGTTTCCATTCCCAATGGTGGATCAGGATGGCGTTTAACACGGAGGTCAGAAACCCCACGATTAGAAACGCCCAGAAGAGGTTCCAGTGTAACGCCGTCCCCATATTGGCTTCGGCGGCGGTCCAGAAGGCCGCCCCCAAAAACGAGGGATGGATCTTCGCACTGGTGACCAGCGTCAGCACGTTGCCGGCGGAGTTGATCACTAGTGATAGGGCGAAGAACGCCAGCGCTTTCGACATGGACATGGTCCGTTGATTCGTCATAGTTTGCGCCTCACTTAGCTTAGATGTTGCCGTCATTTTCACGATTACCACGACCCTTTACTGACTGTCGTTCAGTCCAGTGACTACTTTTCGCCGCCGACCTTAACGACCGCCTTGCTGACACCCTTGATCTTGCCGCCAAGGACATCTTCAACTTGGTTCAATTCAACTTCATGGCTGATCAATGGGTCAACGTTGACTTCACCACTAGCTAACAGGGCAATAGCGTCCTTGAAAGCGTATGGGTTGATGAAGGACCCTTGGATGGTCAGTTGCTTTTGGTAAACTTCGTAAGTGTTCATGGAGAAGTGTTGATCAGGCTTGCCGACACCAAACATCAGAACTTGAGCGCCCTTCTTAGTGGCTTCAACGGCTTCTTCTTGAGTTTGAGGCATCCCAACGGCTTCGATAACCACGTCGTAGTCGGCTGGAATCTTGTCACCCTTAGCAGTGTTGTAAGTGTTCTTAACGTTGAACTTTTCCTTGTTCAAGTTCAGCTTTTCGTCAATCACACCGGCTAAGTCAACTTGGTGGACACCGTAAGCTTCCAGCAATTGAACGAACAATTGACCCATGAAGCCATCACCGATGACCAAAGCCTTTTGGTAAGGCGTCAACTTCAACAGTTGAACACCGTGAACGGCACAGGATAATGGTTCCGTCGTGGCAGCGTCCTTCAAGGAAACACTGTCAGGAATTGGGTAAACCACGGATTCTGGTGCCGTGAAGGATTCTTCCAACCCACCGTTACGGGTAACCCCAACGGCGGATAAGTTGTCACAGAGTTCTGGACGATCAGTCAAGCAGTATTCACACTTGCCACAGTAGATGTTAGGATCTACGACGACCCGGTCACCCGGCTTAACGTTCTTCACTTCAGAACCTACGGCCGCAACGACCCCGGAGTTTTCGTGACCCAATACGATTGGTGGCACAGCGTCCGCAGAACCTGGCAAGCCGGCGTATAAGGCCCGGTCAGTCCCACAGATACCCGCGTAAGCGGTGTTGACTAAGACTTCGTCCGGCTTAACTTCTGGCGTTGGCAGATCTTGGATTTCAAACTTCTTGGTACCCGTTAAAACTAATGACTTCATAACTAAATTACTCCTTTTAAAGCTAATTATTTGTTGTATTCTTTCAGGGCTAAGGCGTAGTCCCCTAAGGTGGCGGACCCGTTCTCCTTAACCAATGGCATCACGATGTAGTCGGTCAGATCACCGACGTCCACGTAGCCGTTCAAGAGTTTGGCGAACTCAGCGCGGACCTTCACTAAGAAGGGTTCGCTGACCACGCCGCCACCGAAGACAATCTTGTCTGGCCGCAGTAGCAGCGTTTCCTGTAAAGCGGCTTGCGCCACGTAGTACGCCATGATGTCCCAGACGTGATTCGTCAACGGCACGTCCTTACCAGGTTTCCCCAGCCGGGCATCAAACGTTGGTCCACTGACCAGGCCTTCCAAGCAATCTCCGTGGAACGGGCAGATACCTGGGAAGTCCAGGTCGTCCGGGTGACGTTTCAAGCGCACGTGGCCGACTTCTGGGTGACCCATACTGCCGATGAACTTGCCGTCGATTACGGCACCCGCACCGACCCCGGTCCCAATCGTGAAGTAGACCAATGAATTGATCTTTTCATTGAAGAGCGTCGAGGTCACGTACTCACCGTAAGCTGACCCGTTCACGTCAGTGGTCCAGGCCATCGGGATGTCGAAGTCTTGCTTGAGCCGTCCTAGAAAATCGGTATTGGCCCAGCCCTTCTTCGGCGTATCCGTGATGAACCCGTACTTTGGCGAATTCCGCCGCAGTTCGATGGGGCCAAAGGATGAGATCGCAATGGCTTTTAAATCAGGAAATTTTTTGAAATAAGCGACGGTTTTGTCCAAGGTTTCTTCGGGCGTGGTCGTTGGAATCCGCACCTTATCTAGCGTCCGGTAATCCTCATTACCCACGGCACAGACGAACTTGGTTCCCCCCGCTTCAATGCTACCTAGTTGCAAAATTGCCACCTCCAGTGGTTGCGGAATTCTGAGACGCGATTCCGCTTAAATTTATATCGTTAGTCGTGACTGATGTCATCACCTTTAAAACGCTTTCATCATAGCATCGTTACCCAACGTTGCCTAGCCGTTTTCATATCGGTTATTTTGATGAAAAGGTCAAGAAAGCTTGGGCTGGTCAGAATGTAATCGATTACGACATTCGACCATTATTTCACAATTACTCCCATTTCCCGTTACTTTTCATCTCCATCAGTTCCACTAACGGGCCTCATCTCCCTTCCTTTTTCCAAATCTTTCCTATTAATGTCTAACTTGTGGTCAAAACATCCGGTCCCGTCAGCCGATTGGCAGGGCCGTGACGCCAGTGGGCACGACTTTGAGCTTCGCCAAGGGCGCGAATCTCAAAGCTCGGCCTTAGCCTAAGGCCAGAAAGCCGCTGGCCTAACGCTAATGTCACCGGCTGGGCCCTATCGGCTGACGGGACCTCACGTTGGTACGCGATATTGCGTGACACAGTTGCTCATGTAACGCTAACGTGAGCCGTGAGGGCGGTCAGCTAGGGCTCAGCAGTGAAATTTGACTTGGGAAGCGTTTCTCAGCTGCCCTAGTCAAAGGCCCAGCTTCGAGACCGCTCTTTGGCTCGAAGTGGTGCCCACTGCGTTCCAGCCCTAGCTGGCCGCCCGGTAAGGCGCCAAGCGGGACCGGATAGAGGCCACCAACACGACTAGTCGTTGTCCGTTGGCTTACCCACGTCGAGGGCTTGGTGTTTGAGCTTAGGGAAGACCCACTTGTCGGCGATCCCCGTGATGCCGCCTTGGGCGACGAAAGCGAAGATGGTCCCTAAACCGAAGTTGGTGAACTGCCGAGTCACGATGATCGCCACGATGGCCATCAAAGTCGGCGGAATGTAGGACGCCCACATCGCCTTAGCAGCTTGCCCCTTGAAGTAGCGGAAGCGCAGAATCTGCATCAGGTCGTCCGCTGGGTGCAGAACCAAGTTGACCCGTTGATAGATGGAAATGGCGGTCGCAATCAATGCCACCCCAACAAAGTTCAAGAAGACGTAGAAGATGACCATCCCCGTACTGCGCGCATCCGGTAGCCCGCCGAACAAGGTCGGGTAACTGCCCATAAAGAAGTCTTCAAAGACCTGGATCAACGCGGAGAACGGTACCATGAAGACCATGTTGCCGATAATTCGTTTCCAGCTCCAGTGATGCATCAGCACCGCGTTTAAGACCGCCGTTAAGAAGCCCATGATTAGAAACGCCCAGAAGAGGTTCCAGTGAAACGCCGTCCCTAAGTTGGCTTCCGCCGCCGTCCAATAGGCGGCCCCCAAGAAGGACGGGTGAATCTTGGCACTGGTGACCAACGTCAACACGTTCCCCGCGGAGTTGATGACCAGTGAAAACGCAAAGTACGCAATGGCTTTCCCCATTGAAATGGTTCGAGCCGCGCTAGGATTGGCCGTCGCAGCCAAATCCGAAGTTGCTTCAACTTTCATTTTTGATGTTCCTTTCTCACTTAACCCGTTTCGGACAGCCGGTTGCAATGAACGCCACCTTAATTCCCGGGAAGGTCATGGTTGGCACCAAAATTTATCGTCGGTTAAATCACAATCTCCGGTAATTTCGGCACACCGCATTCACTTATCAGTTGCCCTGATTTTTAAAAGCGAGATTAGTATATCATTCACAATCCTAAATTATAGCCGTTTCTACGGGCATTTAGCGCTCCGAAATTGCGCAAATCCCCGTTAAGCTTTCGATGTAATCGATTGTATTTTTTCGTGATTTTAATCACATTAAATTGAATTTTTTAGATTTTCCTTGCTAAAAGTCCCAATTCTTGCTAAGCTAACCCCAATTAAACACGCAGAAGTGCCTTCTAGGGTTCCGTCACCACGTGAGTCTGGTCCGAGAGAAGGCCCCGGAAAACGTTCCGGGACACGGAAGGAGAAAAGCCTGGGAGATTTTGTCGTCATCGACAGAATCCCTCAGGCTTTTTTCTAACCATTTTACCTGCGTACAGGAGGAATTTTCGATGTGGAAACACTGGTTCAGCGTCATCTACGGCGCCGTCTTTGAAGTCTCGTGGGTCGTAGGGTTCAAGCACGCCACGACTTGGTGG
This sequence comes from Levilactobacillus namurensis, assembly GCF_032197885.1. Taxonomy (NCBI): domain Bacteria; kingdom Bacillati; phylum Bacillota; class Bacilli; order Lactobacillales; family Lactobacillaceae; genus Levilactobacillus; species Levilactobacillus namurensis. The sequence continues at coordinate 2,576,595 of NZ_CP134159.1, forward strand.
GAATGGGGGCTGACCGCCATCGCCGTCTACCTGAGCTTCTACTTCTTGATCACGGCCAGTCGCCACTTGCCGGCCGGAACGGCCTACGCCGTCTTCGTGGGTCTGGGGACCCTGGGCACCACCACGGTGGGCATGTTGCTCTTCGGCGAGGCCGTCAGTCTCTTGAAGATTGGCTTGATTTTACTGTTGTTAGTCGGAATCGGCGGGCTCCAGACCGTCACGGAAAAGGAGGCGTAAAGCATGGCTTGGATCTGGTTAATCATTGCGGGCTTGTGTGAAATGATGGGCGTCACCTTCATGAACTGGGCCTTACACCGGCATACCTGGCAGCTCTGGACTGCCATGGTCGTGGCCTTTACCGGGAGCTTCGGCTGTTTGGAACTGGCCTTACAAACGCTGCCCATGGGTACGGCCTACGCCATCTGGACCGGCATCGGGGCCGCGGGCGGCGTGATCACGGGCATGTTGTTCTTCGGCGAATCGCGGGACTGGCGTAAGTTGCTCTGGGTCGTCGTGATTTTAAGTGCCACGGTGGGGTTGAAACTGATCGCCTAATCGCTCACCTCGTCAAATCTGGGGTCGAAAATCCCCGCTAGACCCGGCTAACGGTCTTTTCTTTTGATTTAAGAACCTTTAAAATGGACAAATGCGGTTCCATGACCGTTTAAATCAAACTAATCGCCGTTTTGGCTGAGTAAGAGAGTGCCTAAAAATGAATAAGAAAATCATCTCCGGAACCTTCTGGCTGTCCTTCGGGAGCATCGTGTCGCGGATTCTGGGCGTCGTCTACCTGATTCCCTGGCTGTACATGATTGGCTCGCCCTATCATCAGACCGCCGCGCAGGCCCTGTTCAACACCGCCTACACGCCCTACGCGCTGTTCATCTCGCTAGGGACGGCCGGGTTCCCCTCGGCGGTCGCCCGCCGCGTCGCCTACTTCAACGGGAAGGATGAGCCGGCCAACGCCCGGAGCGTCGCCAAGATTGGCTTCCTGGTCATGCTGGCCTCGGGGGTCTTGTGTGGGATCTTGCTCTACCTGCTGGCGCCCACCATCGCCCACTCCAGTCCCGTGGCGTCCCCCAACGATGCCATCATTGCCATCCGCAGCCTGGTCCCGGCCATCATCTTGATTCCATCGATGAGCGTCCTGCGGGGCTGGTTCCAGGGGAATTCTGACCTGAAACCCTACGGCCTGTCCCAACTCTGGGAACAGTTCATTCGCATCGTGACCATCCTGCTGGGGACCTACCTGATCATTGAGGTCTTCGGGAATAATTACAAATACGCCGTCTTCGTGAGTGTCTTCGCCGCCTTCATCGGGGCTGTAGCCAGTTACCTGTACCTGTTAAAACAACTGGGCGGCTACCGCACCCAAGCCCCGACCGCAGACGCAGCCGTCTCGCGGCGCGAACTCCTGCGGATGTTACGTATCGTGGTCTACGAGTCAATTCCATTTATCTTCGTGGGGTCCGGCATCTCGCTGTGCCAGCTCTTCGACCAACTGTTTTTCAAACAAATCATGCAGGGGGCCTTACACCTCTCCGCCATCAAGACCCAGTACGCCTACACCATCTTCTCGGCCAACCCCAACAAGATCACCACGGTGGTCATCTCGCTGGCCATGGCCATCTCGGAGACGTCGCTTCCGCTGATTTCCAGTAAAATCGCGAACCTGCGAGACAACCGCGCAGGAATCGAACAGGACATCGAATCGAACCTCAACCTGATGACCTTCTTCCTGTTGCCGGCCGTACTGATGATTTGCGCCCTGGCGTTTCCGATTTACGGGGTCTTCTTCAACTTCGACCGGCTGGGCGGCCATTACCTGATCTACAACGTCCTTCAGAGCTTTATCCTGGGGATGGCCATCAACGTATTGACGGTCATGCAGGCCTTACGGATGAGTAAGAAGGCGACTTGGATTCTCTTGGGCGGCTTGGTCATCAAGCTGGCGCTCCAGTACCCGCTGGTCTACTTCTGGCAAGGGTTGGGCGCCATCCTCGCGACCAGTATCGCCTTTGGATTCGTGTTGCTGGCGAGTCTTCGCTTGATCCGCCACCACTACGCCTTGAACCTGACCAGTCTCAAGAAGACGGGCATCGTTAACGCCCTGTTACTGGTCGTCATGGTGGTCTTGATCATTGCGACCCACGGCCTGTACCACCCCATGACGGGCATCACCAACAAGTTCGTGGCCATGGTCTACGTGGCCGTCTGGGGCCTGATCTACCTGGGCATCTACCTGTTGTTGGCGAACCGTTCCGGCTTGACCCAGCAACTGTTCCATAAGAAGCTGGGCTACAAGTACTTCCGGTACAAGCATTTCGGCTAAAAAATTGATTGTTTAATTAAACCGGGCACTAGAAATTGTTGATTTCTAGTGCCCGGTTTAGTGTCGTCATGGAATCCCATTTTAATTTCCTGGTCATGTCTTCCCGTTCAAATGAGGCAGTGACTGCAATAATTTACCCAAATGCTCATTTTCCGACTTTTCGATGGTAAACAAAACCATACTTTCTTCTTCAATATGTGTAAGCATAAATCGAACTTGGTAGGTTCCAAGAAGATTTAAAAGTTCACTCAGTTTAGACGTTAGGACAACCCCATCACCAGTCGTGAAAGTTGACTAGGGGAATGTCTTGGTCTTTCTTAGTCAAAGGTCCAGCTTCGAGACCGCTCTTTGGCTCGAAGTGATGCCCACAGTGTTTCAGTCCTGACTACCCGGTAAACCGCTGACCCACACTATTTTAACAATGTCCCGTCAACTCCCAGCATCCATGACCAGACCCACAACGCCAAAACGGCCGGCACGCAAGGGAGCGCCGGTCGTTTTGGGTGACTAATTCAATTAACTTGGGTTATTTTGCCAGCTTGGCACCCTTGTTCACGTAGTACAGGGAACCAATCTTGCCGGAAACCGATAACTTATTGTTCTTGTACGTCAGCTTCGTCACTGAAGCGTTCTTCAGCGGCGTGCCTTTGTACTTCTTGGTCATACTTGCCAGGTATTCGTTGATCGACATCCCTGAGCTGACCACCAGGACGTTCCCGCCCCCGTGGCGCTTGGTGGTCTTGGCGATCTGCTTCAGTTCCTTAGCCATCCGCTTCTGAACTTGCTTGGAACTTTCGGCCCGGTCACCCTTGACCAGCTTAGTCTTTTGACTGTTCTGCTTGTCTAAGGTGTAGTAGGCGTCCTGTAACTTGGTCCAGTAAGCCTTCCCCTGCTTAGCCATCATCTCGTCACCGTTCTTGTAGCCGTATACACCGGCGATCAGGGCGTTATCCGTGGCGATACTGTCCCCTTCAAAGCTCCCGTAGCCGCCTTCGCGTAAGGCAGAAGAGATCTTGACTTTGACCTTGGCGTTACCGGAGTACTTCAACGCGTGCTTGGCCGTGACTTCCTGCCGAGTCAGGTTCCCTGCATAGGCGTACTTGAAGGTCTTCCCCTTTAACCCCCGGCCCAAATCGTTGGCGACCGCTAACCCGTTCTTAGTCAACGGGAAATCACTCCAGCCTTGAACCCGGCCCATCACGTTACCCGTGGTTTCGCCGTGCCGCGTCAAGTAGATCGTCACGGGTTTCGTAGTGGTCTTCTTCTTGGCTTGGGCCGACGTGGTCCCGGATAAGGCGAACGCACCGGTCGCGATAAGCGCGATACTAAGGGTGGTCTTTAGGGTCTGTGCTAACTTCATGAGCATGATGCCTCCTATATGTAAGTTGTAAGTGGTCTAGTTTCAAAGCCATCTCACGTGAATCGTTTTATTGAGAACTGGAATCGCTTACAAATCTAAAAATACCACAACCTGTTTTGACCCGCAACCCCTATTTTAGTGAATTTTTAATTGGCTTCAGGATTTACGGTTAGTTTCAGAAAACAACCTACCTGCCGACCGCTTTCAAAATTGGTATAGCTAACATTTCAGCCTATAACTGGTGATTGGATTTCCCCCTCACGTTCGCTACAAAAAACCACCGGCAGGTTCTCCCACCGGTGGTGCTTGCCCACATCGTCAACCGATCTAGGGTTGCGCTGCAGGTTTCACTTTAGTTCTTCGTCACCGCAATCAAAGATTCCGGTCGGCCGTTGACGCTTACGTGCACACTAGGCCCGCTGATTAAGCGCACCCGCGTCACATCGGCCGCTAAGTCAACTTCCAAGACACTCTTGCCCACCGTTAAGCGGTAGGACAGCGCCGTCAGCTCCTGGGGCAAATGGTTGGTCACGTGGACCACGCCAGCTTGGACATGGAAACCGGAGAACCCCGCCACTAACGCTAACCAGCTGCCGCCCAGATTGGCCAAATGCAGGCCATCGGCGGTATTGCCTTGGAGGTTGACCAGGTCCATCCGCGCCGTATCCATGAAGTAGCGGTAGGCCTTCTCGGTGTCTCCCAACCGGGCCGCCAAGATGCTAAAGGTCGACCGCGATAGCGATGAATCGTGAGTAGTGACGCCTTCGTAATAGGTGTACTCGCGTTTCAACTGTTCCGGGTCCAGGTCGTCCGGGAACAGGTAGTCCGCCAACATGGTATCCGCCTGCTTGGCGACCTGATAGCGGTAGATGGTCAACGGGTGGTAGTGCAACAGCAACGGGAAGTTATCCGGTGTCATCCGGTCGGCTGGCCAGTGCGGCTTACTGAGGAAGCTGTCGTCCTGCGCATTGATCTTATAGTCTTGACTGTAAGGCAGGTAGATGTGCGCCGCTAAGTCCCGGAAATGTGCTAGGTCCGCCGGCGTCACATGCAGGTCCATCAAGCGTTCCGGGTCATGCTTGGCCAGGTCGTCCGCTAACTGGACCACCAGCTCCAAGTTGTGTTTGGCCATCCGATTGGTGTAGTAGTTGTTGTTGACCAACGCCGTGTATTCGTCGGGCCCCGTGACGGTCAAGAATTCGAAGCGCCGGAGGTCCCCCACCTGGTGCCAAGTGCCGAAATCGGCCCAGAACCGCGCCGTCTCCAGGACCATCTCGAACCCACACTGGGCGATAAAGTCCCAGTCGCCGGTCACGTCGTAGTACTTGCCCACCGCGTAGGCTATGTCGGCGTCAATATGGTACTGCGCCGTTCCGGCCGGATAGTAGGCCGAGGCTTCCTGCCCGTTGATGGTCCGCCAAGCGAACAGCGCGCCGTGTTCGACCCCCATCTGGCGAGCCCGTTCCCGCGCCTGCGGCAGGACCTGGTAGCGGTACTGCAACAGCTGCCGGGCCATCTGCGGATGGGTATAGATGAAGTAGGGCAACATGAACATTTCAGTATCCCAGAAGTAATGCCCTTCGTACCCCGAACCACTCAGGCCCTTCGCCGGGATATTGGTTCGGCCGTCCCGCCCCGCGGACTGATTCAGCTGAAAGACGTTATAGTGAATGGCCAGGTCCAGGGACGGGTTGCCCCCCACCCGGACTTCACCGTGTCGCCAGACCTTTTGCCAGAAGCGCTGGTTATCGTCAGCCAGCTCCTCGAGGGAACTATCTAGCGCCGGGGTCACTGGGTCGATGGTGTTGAACTCACTGACCGCGCCCACGTAGGCCTGGTAGTCCAGCACGTGCGGCTGGTTGTCGCTGAGGTCGACCCGGTAGTTCAACAGCGTCCCCCCCGGCGTATTCATCCGCAGGTAGAGGGTCACCGCCAGTTGGGATTGCTTGGTCTGAATCTGGTACCGCTGAAGGTTCGGGGCTGTAAACGCGGTCTTGCAGTTCGGCAGGCCCGCCATCCGGGTCTTCCGCGGGTCGGCCGAGGCAATGGCTTCGGCCGCGGCCGGGACTGCGATGGACTTGCTGACCACCAGCGGGCCCGCGTAGTTGTCCGCGGACAAGGTGTACCGCACCGCCCAGAAGTCGTCGCGATCCTGACCAATCAGGGAGTCGACCGTGATTTGGATGGTCTCCCCCTGTTGTGACCTGGCCTGATACTGTTCCGTCAGTTTCCCCGTGGTCAGGTTCAGGTCCGCCGCGAGTCGTTTGCTAGCCGTGAACAAGTGCCCGTTAACCGTGGTGATGGTCAGGTGCCGCAAGTCCGCCAGGTTCACGATGGTCTGGTGCTGCTTCGCGTACCCCAAGTAATGGGTGCGGTTTCATAAAAGCCGTTGATCAACGTCCCGCTAATCGGGTTGCCGCTGATGGGATCCGTGGCCCGGACGCCGAAATGGCCGTTGGCTAACGAGAAGATGGTCTCCAGATACTCCGGCCGGTCGCTACCCACGTCCCGTAAGGTCAAATGATAATCCTGTGTCGTCAAAATAATTCCTCCCCTATGCCTGCAAAATTTTAAAGTGACTGCGCCGCCATCTTCAAGGCATCCTGGACCGCCGGAACGTTACCGGTAAAGTTCAAAAACGCGTGGCTCATGCCGCCGTAGCGAATATAGCGGGCGTCCTGATTCGCGGAGCCCACCTGGCGAATAAAGGCCTCGGCCTGGAGCCGAAACGGATCGAACTCTCCAATCAACACGGTGGTCTTCTTGAAGTTGTGCGGGTCCGCCAAGAGCGGCGACAGGAGTGGCGCCTTGAAGTCGACCGCTTGGCCGTTGACGTAGTAGTCGCTCATGATCTCGTCTAATTGTTCAAAGAGTTGGTAGGATCGGTGTAACGCGGGGCGCTGGCTCGCGACCACGTCAATCTGACGGTCGTTCCAGAGATCCCCTTGATAGTCGGACCCCTGAATCACGGTGGGGTAGAACAGGATGTGGCTGGCAATCTCGCAGATGCCCATCGACCGGCACAGCTGGCTCACGGCCAAGGCAATCGAGGCCCCCGCCGAGTCCCCGCTGACCGAGATCTGGGCGTAGGTCGCTTTCAAATCGGCGATGACCGCCAACCCGTCCAAGATCCCCGCCGGATACGGTTGTTCGGGTGCTAAGGCGTAATCGACGTTATAGACCACGCAGTTGGCCTGTTCCGCCATGAAAATACACCAAAGCGTGGTCTGCGTTCAAGTGATCCATCCGGGCGATTCGAATCACCCGCACCCGCCGGTTCATGGCCACAATCTGACGCATCTGAATCTTCATGTCAGTTGTGGTCAGGTCCCGCTGCCCGGAGGTTTCCGTCCCCTGCCGTAAACTGGTCAGGTCGGTGTCCAGGTGCGGATTCTCCGGAAGATCTTTCACGGTCTCCCAGATTAACGGCTCGTAGGTGTGCGGCGTCACCCGCTCCTTGAACCAGCTGGTCACCCCGTTTTGAACCTGATGCGCCGTCAAGTGTGCCAAGCGCGTCAGCTCATCTTGATAGTCCGTCGACCGTTTGGTTGTCGTGTCATTTAACATGGTATCGTCCTCCCCATAACTCAAGTGATTGCGCCGTTATCCGTCGGTCGCGCGTTACCGCAAGTTCATTGATTCCGCCAAAATGCGGTCAGGTTCCAGACCTGGTCCAGCCAGTCTAGCTCATCGGCGAACCAGTGGGCGACCGTGGGTTGGACGAAGGCCGCCCCGAACGTCGCATCGGCCGCGTCGTAGCTCTTGGGAAACGCCGTGAAGGCGCGAGCCAGCGATAACCCGTGAGGCCCCGTCGCGTAGATGGTACTCTGGACAGAAACACCCGCCGCCCGTAAGGCCTGGATATAGTGCTGGGCGTTGGTGACCGGCACCAGCTCATCCGTCTGGGTCGCCCAGATAAAGGTCGGCGGGTTGGCCGCCGTGACCAGCTGGTCTGCTTCATGGTAGGGCCATTCCCCGGCAATCGCTTCTCGTTCGGGAGCCGTGCTAGGCCAGCCCAGGCGTAACCCGATTACCGGGTACGCTAGCGCTAAGGCGTTGACTTTCAACTGATCCGACGCAACCCCCAAGGTCTGGGTCAGAAACGGCGCCGACCAGTGATCCGCATAGAGGGCGGCCAGGTAACCCCCGGCCGAGAAGCCCGCCAGGATAAAGTGGTCAGGCGACAGATGATCGGCGACCGCCCGGGCCCGGAAGTAAGCCACCACCGTCCCTAACTGGTACAGGGCCGTGGGCAATACTGGGGGTTGGTCGGCTAACCGGTAATCCACCACCACCGCCGCAAATCCTTGGGCCAGATAATTTAACGCAATAATTTCGCTTTCCCGTTGCGAGTAGAAGGTAAAGCCACCGCCCGGCAAGATGATCGCCAAGGGCCGCTTCTGAATCACGTGCAGATCCGCAATCGGGTCCGGTTGATAATAGGTTACCGTCACCCGGTAATCGCCCGCACCCAACGTCCGTTTAGAGACCTTCATCGCTATTCAACTCCTCATCGTCAGTCACCGGCGCAACTTCCGCGGCGACCTGTTCCGCTTTTGCGGCCTTCATCGAGGCGGCCACTTGGTCTTCATCCAGCTTGTAGAAGAGTAGGATGCCGGCAATCGCTAGGGATAAGATTACCGGAACCCAGATGAAACTGATGGAGATGGCCGCGTTGGCCGTGGCACTCTGAACCTTGGCCGTGGCTTGGAACCCGCCCCAGGACAAGATCCAGCCGGACAAGAAGCCCCCCAGGCCCATGCCCAGCTTGGCCCCTACCATGGGGACCGAGGACAGGATGCCGGGTTCATCGATTTTGAGCGCCAACCGTGAATACTCAACGGTATCGGCGATCATCACGAAGGAAATGGAGAACGCCGCCCCCATAGCGATCGTCGCAATCACGGTCCCGGCAAACAGGAAGACCAGGTTCCCCGAACTCAGCCCCAGTGGCATGATGGCTTCACCGATGGCAAAGGTGACCAGGGACACCATCATCACGTTGCGGTGCTTCATGACCTTACTCAAGAACGGCACGGAGAGGTTCCCGATGACGGCCACGATAATCAGCCCGTTGAACAGGCCAATCATGTCCGTCCGCCGGTAGACGTAGGTCAGGTAGTAGACCGCCGTTTGCATCCGGATGACCCAGAAGGTCTGTAACAGGATGAAGCCCAGACTTAGAATCACCCACGGCTTGTTCTTCACGGCCCCTTTCAGAGATTCCCCCACGGAGAGGTGGCTCTTGATGCCGTTCGCATCATCGGTCTGTTGGGTGGTCTCGACAGCGTTGTGTTCCCGCAAATTCAGGAAGGCGCCGAAGAACAGCAGCATGATCACGGCCCCAATAATCACGGCCCAGATCGTCCAGCCTAGCTTGGTGTTGCCCCCGCCTAACTTAGCGACCATCGGTAAGGAGATGGCCCCGATCACGGCGGTCCCGATGTTGGTCATGACCATCCGGGCACTGGCGAGGTTGGTTCGCTCGTCCGGGTCTGACGTCAGACTCGGCAGAATCGCCGTGATGGGCGTATTGGCTCCGGAGTAGACCAGGCTGAACAAGGTGTAGACCACGGAGATCCAGGCCAGTTGGAAGGCCCGGTTCCCGCCGAACGACGGGTTAAAGAATAATAGCATGGTCAATAGGCCCAAAGGCACCCCGAACCACAGGAAGTAGGGTCGGGACTTGCCGTACTTTGAATGTGTGTGGTCGATCAGGTAGCCGTAGACCACGCCGTCGAACGCATCGATCACCCGGACCACCAAGAACAGGGTCCCCACGAACGCGGGCGAGATTCCCAGAACCGTGGTGTAGTAGAACAGAAGGTATAGCCCAACGATTTGCCAAATCAGGTTCCCGGCCATATCTGTGGCCCCGTAGAACCCCCGTTGTTTCCATAATTGCCATTTACTCATGAAATTTCCCTCCTCCTTAAGAGTGAATCAGGTCTGTCTTAATAATCTTGTTTTTGTAATCGTTTTCATATTGCTAGCATACTGGTTGCGCCGCTAAACCGTAATCCCGCTTTTTGACTATCGACTTACCTTTTCTAACGCTCTTATCTATTTAACCTAATTTCTACGAAACCTTCAATAAATGGCGTCTCACCGGGATAAGTTATTGTTGGTGCTTAACTAACCTGTGACGCTCCCGGGATTCTGGTCAACCGTTCGGGGTTAAAAACGCTACCGCCATCGCTGGCCATACGAAAACGGGCCACCCCACCATCCTCGGCGGAGTGACCCGTTTTAATTTTGACTTAACCTGAAAGCCACCTGGACTTAACCCGGACGACTGCTTAGTCCGCGTAGGCCTTTTCCAAGGCGACCTTATCTTGATGGCTGATGGACTCGTAACGGTTGCTGGCGTACATTACGCTACGGCGACTCTTGGAATGGCTCAGGCCCAGGGCGTGGCCCAGTTCATGGGTCGCCACGTTGGTCCGTTGCTTCTTGGTGTAGCTGAACGACGTCAACAGGTCCCGGTTTAACGTGGAGTTCGCCGACACAATCTCGGCATCCTCATCCTGATGGTTGTAGAAAGAATAGTTGGTGTAGCCGGTGAATAGGCCCTTTTGGGTACTCAGGGAAGCAGACGTTTGTAACACGATGTCGGCTTTTTTCTGACTCTTGACGGCCTTTAACTTCACCGCACCGGTCTTGTTCCATTTTTTAACGGCGCTTTTCCAGATCTTTTGGTAGTATTTGGAGCTGCCGCTGTAAGTATAGGTGATTTTAGATGATTCCCAATGACCCCAAGAAGGCGTCTTAGCCGCTGCGTCGGCGTGGGCGGTGCTGCCGATGAAGGCTAAGCTCATGGTGAAGATTACTAAGAAACTGATCTTTAAAGATTTAAACGTCATATAGGTTAAATTACTCGCTTTCCGTGATTGAGGGGGTCATTACTTGTAAGTCCCTAGTATGGGGGCAGCGAGCCGTGAACAATATGCCCATCTGACGCACTATGGACATTTTCATGGTGACAATCTTAATGATGTGGATATATTTCATACCTTTTACGCTAATTTAGCCGCCAATCCCCTAGAATTCTTAAGGCTTGTGAATTATGAGAAAACGCTTAACCATCAAACTGGGCTAAAACTAATTTGCTTGGTGTTTTTTTCTAGGCGATTTAGTTGTTGGGGAGAGTCATTAAAGTGGGTGATGAAAAATCCGAACATTCATCTTTAAAGTCGTTAAAAATCTCTGTCATTGTTCGTCCACTGCCGATGATTCGCTACCCGACCCACCATTTTTGCAGTATTGGCATAGACACATTTTATTGTTTGTGCAACGGATAAGACATGAGATGGTTTCTAATAAAACCCTTTTAAATTGGTATTTTCGGCAAACTTACTAAGTAATAATGCATAAAAATCTTTTGCAGTGTGGACTAAATAGTTATCACGTGTTATTCTAGATTGGGATAAATGATCTAGCGACTTAGACGGTGTTAGACCCAACCAAACCCGAACTTATTGATTTTAGAAGGGAAGTATGGATGATGACGACACACAATGCACGTACACTAAAAAGTAAGCGTTACCAATGGCTACTCTTAAGCTCGACGGCCCTCTCACTGGCCTTTTTATCAGCGACCAGTACCAGCGCCCAGGCGGACACGACGACTGAGGCGGCGGACCAGCAGAGTCAAGCGACGACCGCTTCTGTGACCCCATCCAAGACGGTCACGTTAACTTCTACGACGAAAGTGGAAACCACGGACCCGGATACTCCCGCGCCTGCTACCGAAACTGACGACACAACGGAACCAACTGACCCAGACACCACCACGGAAACCGAAGACACCACGCAACCAACTGATCCAAATACAACGACAGAAACTGACGACACCACCGAACCGACTAATCCAGACACCACTACAGAAACTGAAGATACCACGCAACCCGCCGATCCAAATACAACGACAGAAACTGACAACACCACCGAACCAGCCGATCCAGACACTACCACGGAAACTGAAAATCCCGATGCAACCACTGATGCGGACGACTCCAACACAACGACTTCACCCGAAGACCTAACCGATGACCTTTCAAATCAAAACCAAACGGATGGGACGGACGACAACCAACTCAACAATTCCATCGCACCGGCGGCTTTCAGCGCAACCGCACCGACTGCACTAACCACGGATGCCACGGAAACCATCAATGACTGGATGCCGAATACACTTTTACAAAATGAAGTTTTGAAAGAACTTCAAAGTTTAAAAAATACCGGGAAAACCTGGTCCAGTGTTGACGATATTACCAAGGAAGACATGCAACTTTTAACAAAGCTCTTCATGACCGACACCTATATTGACGGTGAAACCGCTTATGCCTTAGACGGCCTAGAGTACGCCACGAACTTAACCAGACTTCAACTTAATGAGGGATTTAATGCGCCCTCGGGTATGTACTATGGTGACGTCCGTGATCTCACGCCACTGGCTGGATTAACCAATCTGACTGAACTAAACATCCAAAACAACAGCATAAGTGACCTCACGCCGCTAGCTAATTTGGTTAATTTAACCAGTTTTTCAGCCTCCTTTAACCACATTTCTGATTTCCGGCCTCTCCAAGGTTTGACTAACTTGAAAGATATCACCTACGGAAACCAAGTCATCATTAAAGACACCCCCATTTACGTTAGCCGGACGGATAAGACAGCTAATCTTCCTAGCGATCTCTATCTAGTCGACGGTACTAAAGTCACTCTAGAAGCCAATGCTCAGGTTGGTAAACCCATCCATATAAATCTTAACACCCTTCAATTTAAGTATAGTTGGTACTTTTCAGCTTCAGATAAGGGTGAGGTGACACAAGACGGCAATGGAGGCCTAAACTTTACCAATATTAAAGAGCAAGAACCGGGAATTACCGGTGAATATAACGGTTCAACGGTCGTCCCCGTTAAAGATCGCTACTTCCTCACTGGTTCCTCTGTGGTGTCGGGAATCGTTCAATTCGCCCTGGTTCAGCCTTACATCCTCTACGATTCAACGGTGACCGTTCACTACCAGGACACCCAGGGCAACACCATCGCCGACGACCAAGTCCTTTACGGTGACGTGGGCGGCGACTACACCACCCAGCAACAGGACATTGATGGCTATACGTTCCAAGAAATCCAAGGAAACGCTACGGGTCAATTTACGGATAAAGACCAAGAAGTGACCTACATCTACACCCAAGATCCCGCGGAACAGGGTACCGTGACCGTCCACTACGTCGATGACCAGGGCAACACTATTTCCCCAGATGAAGTTCTCACCCAAGACGTCGGTAGTGACTACACCACCGAACAAAAGGCTATCGACGGCTACACCTTTAAGGAAGTTACTGGTAACCCAACCGGGACCGTTACCGCAGAAACCCAAGAGGTCACCTACGTTTACACCCAAGATCCCGCGGAACAAGGTACCGTGACCGTCCACTACGTCGATGACCAGGGCAACACCATCGCCCCAGATGAGGTTCTCACCCAAGATGTCGGTAGTGACTACACCACCGAACAAAAGGAGATCGACGGCTACACCTTCAAGGAAGTCACCGGCAATCCAACCGGGACTGTGACCACAGAAGCCCAAGAGGTCACCTACGTTTACACTCAAGATCCCGCGGAACAGAGTACCGTGACCGTCCACTACGTCGATGACCAAGGCAACACTATCGCCCCAGATGAAGTCCTCACCCAAGACGTGGGTAGCGACTACACCACCGAACAAAAGGACATCGACGGCTACACCTTCAAGGAAGTCACCGGCAATCCAACCGGGACCGTGACCACAGAAGTGCAAGAGGTCACCTACGTTTACACGGCCGACAAAGCCGCGCAAGGGACCATCACTGTCCACTACGTTGATGAGAACGGAACAGCTATTGCGGAACCGACGACCATGACCGGTGACGAGGGCAGCGACTACACCACGACGCCGCGGACCATCGACGGCTACACACTGGTCAAGACTCCGGACAACGCCTCCGGTAAATACACTGCCGGGAACCTCGACATCACCTACGTTTACCAAGCCGTGAACACTGGCGGCGGTAACGGTGGCGGTGATAACGGCGGTGGCGACAATGGTGGCAACGGTGGCGGCGACATCGACACTGGCGGTGGTGACAACGGCGGTGGCGACATCGACACTGGCGACGGCAACAATGGCGGTGGCGATATCGATACCGGGGAAAATGGCAATACCGTTGATCCCGAAGTTCCAACGACGCCAACCAAACCAACCACTCCTGGCCAATCTGGTAACACGAGCGCCGGCGACTTGGTAAGTTCCGGGAACGCCGCAACGGGCTTACGGACACCTCAGACGGGTAATAATAGCACCCCAACGGCCCTGATAACTGGCAAAGCGGCCGCAACCGCCGCTCCTAACCAGACGGCGCAAGCTACCCTGCCACAAACTAACGAACAAAAGTCGACTACCAGTCTCATCGGTTGGCTGGCCGCTATCGCCATTGGTGGCCTAGGCTTCCTGCGGTTCAAGCGGCGGGAACACTAAAGTCAACAACTAGTCATTAGACTAAAAGCCGCGGACACGAAGTCTGCGGCTTTTTATGGTTCTTTTATGAATCCGCTTACAAGCAAAACAATGACTTGTTATACTGGACTTGTAGTTTGCTCGCAAAGGTCAATCAGGAGGTTTTATAGATGACAGTTTATCCAATCTTACAAGATAAAGTCGCAATCGTAACCGGTGCTGCAATGGGCATGGGTGAAGCCACCGCTAAGCTATTTGCCGAAGCTAAGGCCAAAGTCATTGTGGCCGACTTCAACGATGAAAAAGGACAAGCCGTAGCTCAAGACATCCAGGACCAGGGCTTAGAAGCTACCTTTGTCCATGTTGATATTTCAAATAGTCAAGAAGTCCAGCAACTAATCCAAACTACCCTAAAGACTTATGGTAGTTTAGATGTTGCCATTAATAACGCCGCACTAGCACCAGATAACGCCCCCGTTGCCGACTTTAACGAAGATTACTTTGACCGCTTAGTCGCCGTTGACCTAAAAGGAACCGCGTTATGCATGAAATATGAACTCCAAGCAATGATCAAACAAAACACCGGTGGCTCCATCGTTAACATTTCGTCAGTCTCCGGTTACCGGCCGCAACCGAACAACATGACTTACGTCGCTGCTAAACATGGTGTTCGGGGAATGACTAAAGTAGCCGCCCTCGAAAATGGTCCGCACAATATTCGGGTCAACAGTCTCGCTCCCGGTGCCATTGATACACCAATGCTCCACAGTTCCTTGAAGGCCGCGGGTCTGGATCCTAAAGAATTCGCTAAAACATTGAGTGAACTTAACCGTTTTGGCGACCCGCGTGAAATTGCCCAAGGGAGTTTATTCTTGGCCTCGGACATGGCCAGCTACATTACCGGGACCACACTCAACGTCGATGCCGGCTTCGTTAATATGTAATTAATCTAATAATTAATTGTCTAGTTATTAATAGTTAGACAATTAAAAGCCACGGATACCTTATCCGTGGCTTTTTTGATGCAACTTTTCAATTACCGAATTGCCCCATGGTACGTGAAGTCCTTGCTGGTGGGGTCCGCTAGGAATTGACGGGTCTGATTGAGGTCCTCTAAGACCGCTACGGCCGATTTCGCCAACATCACGTTGAACGTCTCCCCCGTCTTCAGGGTCTCCATGTAGTACGCGATGGGGATCTCGCGCCCGAAGGCCATCCCCGTCTCCCAGATAGTTCCGGTATCGTAGTCGTCGACCACGGCCAAGACCAACTTGGCGGTCTTCAGATGCGCCGTGTTATCGGCAAAGACCGCATCCCGGTCGGCATCCGTCGCGTCCGGCGTCAAGTCGATTCCGTCTAGACGCGGTGAATAGTAGCTGATGCCCATGTCATTCATCAAGTTCTCTAAGGCGCCCAAGCGTTCCGGTTCTCCTGGGGCGAACCAAGGACCGGCGAGATAAACTTGGGGGTGTTCTGCGTGTACCCGTTCTGCCAATACAATCACTCTCTTTCGTTGGTTACCGTTGAGTTTACCGGAAATCCGGTTCCCTGACTAGGGACAATCCGGGATGACCGCCGAACCTACTTGATCACCTGCACGTACTTGGCATTGGCGGTCACGTAGCCCCCGGCAACCCGGTAACGCAACGTGCTCCCCTGTGTCAGGTCGGTCGGGTGACTGTACGCCCAGCCCACCACTTTGAGGGTCTGACCGGCGGTGTACCGCTGTTTACGCTGGGTGAAGTCGGCCGTTTGGTACCGGTAGATCGCCCGCCGGACCCGAATCTTTTGAACCGACTGGCGTTTCCCCGCCTGAACCAATTTCTTATTCGCCGTGAGGTAGGTCCCGTCGGTGAGCACGAACCGGGTGGTCAGCCGGTGGTGGACAATTCGCTTCACCTTAACCACCTGACCCTGCCGGAAATGCGGGACCTTTTGAGTCAAGTTCTTCTGCCGGTAAGCGTTAGCGCCTTGCGGGTTGATCACCGTGACCACCGCGTGGCGTCCCTGGTAATAGGTCGGCGTGACGTAGGCCGCCTTAGCGGTCACGTAACCGGTCAACCCCCGGGTCTTACTCTGATGGTTCACATCCCGGACCTGGTACCGCAACGTCCCCTTAGCCGTCCGCGCGTAGCCCGTGACCACGAACATCGGTCGGTCCGGGCGGGCTTTCTTGGCGTACCATTGGCGCCGTGTCTGGGTGGTAAAGTTCTTGGTCCGGTACAGGCCAATCTTGCGGGTGGCCGTCACGACGGTCCCCTTAGCCGCAACACCATCCCCACCGCCAGCGTTGCCGTTGCCGTCCGGATCGGGGTCAGGGTCGGGATCCGGGTCAGGTTCCGGCGCGGGTTCGGGGGTCGGCTCTGGAGTCGGCTCCGGTTCACCGGGATCTGGTGGAATGATGGGGTCCACGTCCCCCAAAACGCCGGCCGCCATGGCCAAGATAAACCCATCGATCCGGTAGGTCCCCGCGGCATCCTTAGTCAGGTAGTCCGTCATGGGCGCCTCCATCCGTTCCAGCATGAGCTTCTCCGAACGGGCGGGATTCCACTGACTCAGCGTCTCCGGTGAATCGTTGGTGACTCCGTATTTGAGCATCAGGGGATCCCCCATCCCTGGAATAGTAACGTCATCAAACATCTTTTTGTACATAATCACGGTGTCCATCGCATCAATGTACTTATCTTCACTCATCCCCTCGGGTTGCGCTAGTTCCCAGAGACGACTTAATCGCGGTCGTAAGTTCTGCTGATAATTAGCGACTAGGTCCGCGTGGGCGGCCTCCGTCATCCCCTTAACCTGATACTGGGCAATCTGGCTCAGGAACCACGCGTCTTGGAATGTCTGGAGGCCCATTAACTCCTTCATTTCATCCGCAGTCCAGATCATCTCCTCGCTGTCCGCTTCACGCGAAACTAAAAAGTCCACGGCCCGCTCCCCAGGTTTGAGGACGACGGGGTCTTCCAGAAAATCCCGTAAACTACTCGGTAGCGACTCAAACATTTCCGCCTGATCCGCTGGTAACCCAGCCGTAATCTGGTCAAGATAGTCCTGGTCGGCCAGTTGAGCCACCGTTAGCGACTTAGGCGCCTGGGGTACTAAGTAGCTTTTATCCAGTTGGCCGTCCCGGTACAGCAAGGCGTAGGGCATCTCGACCTCACCAATCGGGTACTCCTGGGCCGCCGTCTGGGTGACTTGCGGACCAGTGGTCGAGGCTGAATTCGTAGTTGAAGCGGTTACATTTGTGGTCCATAAACTTCCCGCCAAAACGGCGACCCCTAGGGCCACCCAGCGGCTTGCGCGGTGTCGCATAGGTTGTTCCTCCTTCATCATCCTTCGGGCGTTTTCCCTTGGAGTATAGCATAGGCTTTAGCTAACACCTAAGGTTATGTCTCCCCTTGATCATAAACTATAAAAACCGCTCATTTACGAATATAACTGCTTCCTAAAGCAAAAGCACACCGGCGCCCCATTCAGGGGTTCCGATGTGCCAATCTGCCATTAATGGCGGTTTAACCACGCTAAGTACTGGGTCTCGCGTTCAATCGCGTGCTCTAGAATCAAGTAGTGCCCGTAGGCGGCGTCGATGGCGGCCTGGTCCGGGAAGACCGTCGCCATCCGCAGGTGGAGGTGGTCCAGCTGCGCTTGGTGTAACGCCACCTGCTCGTGAATCATCGCCGGGATTCGGGGGTCATCCGCCGACCGAATAAAGTACAGCTTAAGGATGAATTCGTCCTTGGTCGCCGTCAGTTCCGGCGACGGTTCGCTGATCCAGGCCTCCAACTTTTGGCGGCCTTTATGCGTCAGCTGGTAAACCTTCTTGGCCAGCTTTTCACCAGTCACCGCATCTTGATGGGTGATCTCGCCATCGGTCTCCATCCGCTTGAGCATGGGATAGATCTGGCTGTGTTGCGCCTGCCAGAACTCTCCGATTTCGTGATCAAACGCCTTAGTCAGATCATAGCCCGTCTGGGAACGCTGGTTCAATAACCCTAAAATAATGTATTGCAGTCGATTTCGCTGGCCGATGATGCTCAGTCCTTTCTGCCCGGTCTGTCGGGGTTTCCTGTCCTTATTGAACCAGTTTTTGAAAAAAAGTTCAAGCTGGGCCTTGACTTCACCGCTCAATCCCCGTATCCTAATCAAGTTATTTAAAACATGTAAATATTGACATAATGAAGACACAGAAAGGACGCGCAGCACATGACTGAAAAAACCTTTAAAACCCTCGACGACTTCCTAGGTACCCACTTCATCTACACCTACGACAACGGTTGGGAATACGAATGGTACGCCAAGAACGACCACACCGTCGATTACCGGATTCACGGCGGGATGGTCGCCGGCCGCTGGGTCACCGACCAAGAAGCCCACATCGTAATGCTGGTTCCCGGCATCTACAAGGTGGCTTGGACGGAACCCACTGGGACCGACGTGGCCCTCGACTTCGTGCCCAACGACAAGAAGTTAAACGGGACCATCTTCTTCCCCAAGTGGGTCGAAGAGCACCCCGAGATCACGGTGACCTACCAAAACGACCACATTGACTTAATGGAAGCTTCTCGCGAAAAGTACGATACCTACCCTAAGTTGGTGGTTCCCGAATTCGCCCAGATTACCTACATTGGCGATGCTGGCCAGAACAATAACGACGTGATCAACCAGGCACCTTACGCGGGGATGACCGACGACATCCGCGCCGGCAAGTTCTACGACACAAACTACCGGCACCCGAACCAGAAATAATCTCGCGTTTGCGGTACACTAGGGCTAATCCTCAAGGAAAGTAGGTCGATTCGATGGCAAACTATATCCAAGAAATCCGCGCCCTAGTGGGGCACAAACCGATTCTGTTAAACGCGAGCGGGGGCATCCTGCTCAATGACCAGGGCCAAGTCTTACTCAACCTGCGGACGGACACCCACAACTGGAGCCTGCCCGGCGGCTACCTGGAGTACGGCGAGACCTTTGACGCCGCCTGCATCCGCGAATACCGCGAAGACAGTGGCATCGACGTAGCGCTGGTGGCCCCCATCGGGCTGTTCGACCAAGGATTCACCACCTACCCCAACGGCGACCAAGCCCAAGTGATCACACGCTTATATCTGGTCCGCGCCGTGGGTGGCCAGGCCCTCCAGCAGGCCACCGACGAGACTTTAGACCTCCAGTACTTCAGCTTCGACGACCTACCGCCCCTGTTGAACCAACAGACGGCCGATATGCTCGCCGCAGCCCAGACCTATTGTCAATCCCATGAACACTAAAACCTTAGGCGCTCAGAAGTTCCGACTTCTGGGCGCCTTTTGCGATCTCACAAGATTCTGTCCGCAATTCACGGCTTAATTTAGCAAAACGGGTCGTCGTCCTTTCCCGGTTTAGCGTATAATAATGTCAGGTCAGAACACTTGAGGGTCCTGCCTTTTTAGCCGAAAAACCACCCTAGTTCTGCGTGATTTATAACTTGTATGATTAGAGCAGCCATCTATTTTCTCAAAAAGGAGCTTCGTCCCTATGCAAACCTGTCCGCATTGTCATCAACCCGTCACCGCTGGCAGTCGCTTCTGTGAACACTGCGGCTACGACCTGACCCAGACCCAGGCCCCGGCCGCCACCGCTGGTCGCCGGCGGGCCAACTCCCCGTCGCCCCGGTCCCACCACCATTGGCTGGGCAAAGTCTTGGGCGGCGTGATTGCCCTGGCCGTCATCGTGGTCGCCTTCTTAGGCGTCGGCTTTTACCACCGGCAAGCCGGAAAGCCCAAGCAGATCACCACGATCACCGACGCCATCACGGCCAACCAAAGCAATGATCTAGCCAAGCACCTGACCAGTGACGACCCTAGCCTCAAGATCACGGGCGACACGGTCCAGCCGTTCTTGGACTACACCCGCAAGCATCCCCAGTACGTCAAGAACATGCGTGCCGACCTGCTGGATTCCGGTGAGACCCGCGACCACACCTTTAAACTGGTCACAGCTGGCCACACCCTAGGCGTCCTGCCCGTGTATAAGTTGCAGGTGGCGACCATGCATCCCCACCTCAGTACCAACGCCGCCAACGCCACCATCCTGGCGAACAACGATGCGGTGATCACGGCCAAGAACGACCACTTCACCTACACCGCCGGCCCCCTGTTCCCTGGGCACTACACGTTCAAACTCTCGGGGACCCGCGATAAGGCCAGCGTCACCACAGATCTGCTGGGAAGTCAGGACCGTAACCAGGCCATCGCGCTGACCGCCAAGGCGGCGAAGACCACTAGCAGTTCGACCACCACGACCACCAGCAATTCCGGGACCGGCGAGCAACCACACCCCAACGACCAATCCAGCAGTGCCACGCGGGGGCAATTGGAAGCCGACATGTCTTCGGACGCCCAGGAAGCCATCGACGCGGCCAGTGACGACTACGATTTCGACCCCGACGACGAGCGCTACACGGTCTCTGAACCCCATCCGCAAGTTCTCGAAATCAAGACCTACGACCGGGATACCGGCGTGTCAGACGGGACTTACCGCTACGACCAAGTCCACTCGATCGTCAGCCTGTACAACGCCAGCACCGGTAAGTTCGAAACCAATGATGACGACGATGATTAATTGAAACTGGTTTAGCGCCCAGCCGTTGTCCTAATTCGTCTTACCAGACAACTGCTAAGTCTAAACGGGCCCTAGTTGATTTCTGGGTTCAACGCTAGTTTCAAAGTCATTCATCATCCGTAATTGTCAGCTAATGCCATGTCATTTTCACCGCCAATTGACAGCCCGGAGGCGAGCAGAGGCTTAGCCAGCGAAGTGATGGTTAGTCAGCGATTCTTGCTGGCTTACCATCAGGCCGAGTTTTGAAATTCGCGCCTTTAGCGAAGTTCAAAATCGTGCCCGCAGGCGTTCCAGCCTCTGAGCATAGGCGGGCGAATGGCTTTATCTCAGATGTAAACGAAAGGAAGTCTTTAATATGAAACAAACCACTAGCCGTATCTGTTCCCAATGTGGGTACCAGAACGCCGGCGACGCTAACTTCTGCCTGAAGTGTGGCGCTAAGCTCTCCGCGGCCGACGACTACATCATGGTGCCCCACAGTAGCGACCTGTCCTTCCCCCTGACCGGGCTGGACCTAACGGACGACGAAATCGCCCAAACTAAGCGCTTCGTGATCACCCAAGCCACCACGATTCCGGCGGGTTACCGTAGCGCTGGCCTGGTCTTCGCGGAAAGCGACGTCGCTCCGCAAGCCGGGCAAAAGGCCGCTTGGGAGGACCTGATGAAGCATCTGATGGCCCTTCTGTTGGCCAAGCACTACGACGGTTGCGCCCACATCGTCCTTCAACCGCAACCCACCAACCCTAGTCAACTCTGTCTCTACGGCGAAGCCCTCGTGGCTCAGCCGCAAGTCTAAGGAGGCGCGTTATGAACCAACGTCCGTTTTACGCGCCCGCTGACGACCAGGCCGGTGGCGACCGGCCCAACTTCTGTCCCCACTGTGGCCAACCCGTCGCCCCGACTGACACTTTCTGTCAAAATTGTGGGTACAACTTGGTCACCGACCAAGTGACCAACGACCAGACGCCCGAGGCGCCACAGCCGACGACCTCCGCACAGCCCAACCCGCAACCGACGGCTTCGCAGACCACGACGCCGCAACCAGCTCCGACGCCCCAACGGCGCCCGCGCACACCCCTGACCAAGTCCCAAAAGGCCAAGTGGTGGGGCCTGGGACTGGTTGGGGTGGTCCTCATCGGCCTGATTGGCTGGGGTGGCCACTACTACTCGAAAGCCACCACGCTAGACCGCATCACCAGCGACATCCGGAGCGGGAAACACCTAACTCACGACTTTGCCAGCAGTAGCGCTGATTTGAAACTGACCACCGCTAAGCTGGTCCCGGTCAACCGCTACTACCGCGATCATCCCCAACAGCTGGCCAGCTTAAAAGCGCAACTGGCAGCCGGAGGTCGGAGCACCGACGGCCACTTCACCTACCGGTCTACGGGACGACGTTTCCTGCTCTTCCCTAAGTACCAGATCAACGTCACGCCGGTCTATCCGACGGTCACCACCAACCACGCCAAGACAGTAATTTCCCTGGATCACCACACGGTCGCCACGGCGAACAGCGATACATATACCAAGAAGCTGGGGGCCTTAGTCCCCGGCGAATACCACTTACAGGCCAGCGGTAAGGTCGGCAGCCACCAGCTGACCAACAGCAGTGACTACCACATCACCAGCGATGCGACCTACGACCTCGAGTTGCGGACCATTTCGGCGACCTTTAATACGGTCCCGGCGTCCACCATTTACCTCAACGGCAAGAAGGTGGGAACGGCCGATAACACGGGGGCCTTTACGCTCAAAGACGAACCTTGGTCCGCCAACATGAGCGTTTACGCCCAGTATGGGTCGACCAACGGCACGGCTAAGTCGAACACCGTGATGCTGGATAAAAACGCCGACGGGGACACCGTCGACCTCAAGTATCCGGGCGTGATTGACGAAAGCGATGCGGACGACTTCATTAGTAACCTCTTCACGGCCATCGAGAACCTGTCGAACGGCGGTGACATGGATGACGCCACGGACGACGAAGACGACGACTTAGACGCCTTCTTCGAAAACGGCAGTAGTAACACCGAGTACCAGCAGTTTAAGTCCATGGGCCAAGGCTACTATAAGGATGACAACATCGACGGAACCACGATTACCACCACCATCAAGGACATCCAGCCCGGCCCCGACCGGACCAGTCTGGTCACCTACACGGTCAAGTACGACTTCATGCTCGACGACTACGACCACATCCAGACCTTCCAGTACACGGCAACGGTTAAGGATACCAGCCACGATAGCGATGCGAGTCTCAACAACCAGATTGTAAAGATCACACCCGCGCAAAAGATCAACGACTACCACGATAATGATGACTAACGGAGGACTTTAATATGGAAAAGACCACCTCGAAATTCTGTCCGCAATGCGGGCAACCCCTCGCAGCGGGGGCTAAGTTCTGTACCCACTGCGGGTACCAACTCAAGACACCGGCGGCTACGGCCGCACCGGACCAAGCCACGAACACTGCGTCGGATCAGCGCCAAGCCACGACCCATTCCCAGGCTGAAAACGCCGACCCAGCGGCCCCTAACCAGCGCCGCGACGACGTTCAACGGGTCAAGCGCTTCTCGGGCAACTACTTTGCCTGGTGGCTGGCGACCGTCAAGCACCCTACCCGAACCGTCGAGCAGACCCCGGCCCTCTTCGGCGGGGTGACCTACCTGCTGGCGGCCCTATTCCCAACGTTGGGACTGATGTTACTGGGCTTTCGGGCCGCATCCGCGGCCAACCAGGCCACGAACCTGGAGCTCAACCTGACGGGCATCATCTGGCGCGTTAGCGTTGCCGTTTTAATTGTCTTACTGCTGACGCTGGCCATTTACGCGGGCGTGGGCTACGGCTTCCGCCGGCTCAACGACACCACCGGTCAGCTGACGTTCAAGGCTTACGCCACCAGCTTTGCGGGCCTGTTAAACTTGGGGCTCGCCATCGAGGCGCTGGGCGTCATCGTCAGTCTGTTCACGCCGGTCGACTCCGCAACGGGTCTGGTCAGCTGGGGTTTCTTGTTCCTCCTGATTGGGGCGGCCATGCTGATTTTAAACATGGCCTTCGTCTACAGCGTGGTCAGTGACACGCCGCAACCGCGGTGGGACACTTTCTACCTGTTAGTGGTCGCCATCATCGCCCTCTCCTTAGCCCTAGGAATCTTTAGCGGCTTGGTCGGCGGCGTGATTGGCAGTTCACTGGAGAACACCTTCTCGCAAATCTTCGATAGTTACGGCAGCACTTCTAGTATCTGGTAACTTTTAAAATCCGCGGTCTTCTGGGACGGCGGATTTTGTCTGCCCTTTGTAGCCTAACCGTGGTATTCTAAGACTTAGACATTCTCGAAGGGGGCTCTGTTATGAGCTTAATTTATATCGAACGCGCAACCCTGGCAGCTTTGCCAGACATCATGGCCATCATCGATAGCGCTAAGGCCTTATTAAAGGCCGACGGTAGCCCGCAGTGGCAGGACGGATACCCGGATACCGACACGTTGAAACGCGACATTGCTGCGCAGCAATGCTGGTTGTTGATGGTGGACGGAAAGATTGCGGGGACGGCAACCATGGTGGTGGCCGACGACCCCAACTATCACCAGATCTATAATGGGGCTTGGCAAAACACCACGGACCCTTACGCCACGATTCACCGGATTGCAATTGGTGCCGGCTTTGGCGGTCAGCACCTGAGTCACTACTTCTTCTCCAACCTGATCAGTGCGGCGTACCGCGACGGCATCCGCAACTTCCGCATCGACACCCACGACTTAAATAAGCGGATGCAGGCCATCGTGACCAGCTTCGGGTACGCCTTCCGGGGGAAGATCTACGTGGACGAACCCGCCGAGAATCCTGAGGACAATGCGCGACGGGCTTATGAGTTGAATTTGTAAGATTAGCAGGTGGTCATCGGCCTTACCAAGTGCCCAGACAAGACTTGACCACCACTTGGACTAGAACCATCAAACCACAAAATGGCACGACTTCCGGAAAATTCCGAAGTCGTGCCATTTCTTTACGCTCCATGTCAATTTAGTGTGCTTTTTTCAAAATATACTTAGACGTAATCACTGCCAAGCAAACGCCCAACCCCAGCGGTAACAGGGCCGAGTAGTTCAAATGACAGACCTCAAAGATCATAAATAGTGCCATCAACGGCGCCTGTTGCGAAGCCGCTAATAATGAGGACGCACCGAGTAACCCGATCTCCCAAATCGGGACTGCGGGGAAAAAGTGATTGACCACGATTCCAAAGGTCACACCAACTACCGCGCCAATCGCAATCGACGGCGTCAAGGTTCCCCCAGAGGCCCCCGCGCGCAGGGAAAGTACCGTCACCAGGGCCTTTAAGACCGCTCCGATTAACAAGACCTTCAAGATAAACCCGGCGTTAGTGGTCGCAAACGCGGTCTGGGCCAAAGGCCGCCCGTTACTCATGATTTCTGGGAAGTAAAAGGCGATGAGCCCCGTCAACAACGCCACCAACGGCAGTTACCAAAGTAGCTTGTTGTCCCGGGTCTGGTGAGCGTTCGCCCATTTAAACAGCTTGCGGAACAGGGAACCTAAGATACCACAAACCGGACCCACAACCAAGACCACCAAGGTACTGATCAGTGAAAACTTACCGTTGCCGACGCCGTAATAGGGATGGAACCCCTTGAGGAGCGACCCCACCAACATGGCCTCAATGGACATCGTCAGACTAACCAGAATCGACCGTTGATCAATGCGTTTCAACAACAGCTCGAGGCTAAACATGGTCCCGGTAATCGGCGCAATGTAGACGCCGGCGAATCCGGCACCGGCCGCGGCGGCCACCAGCAACTTGCGGTCTTCCGCCGACAACTGGACCGGCGTGAACTTACTCATGAACCGTTGCCAGGTCTGGGAGAGCATAGCCCCCAGTTCCCGGGGCGCCAATTCTTTCCCGACGGACCCTCCGACACCCACGAAGAAGATTTGGGTGAAGACGTGTAGCGCCGTGGTGCCCACGGGCATCTTTTTACCATCTAATCCCTGATTAATGGAGACCGTGGGCTTCATCTTGGTTCGCATGAACCACCACGAAAGGGCCGCTAGGATGCCCCCTACCACTAACGAAATCAGCCGAATTTTACCGCCCGCGGCCCAGGCCACTGGCGACCAAGTGGTTTCGTTGTAGCGTAAGAAGAGGTGCTCAATCACGTCATAAAAGAGGCTCAACGCCAGCGACCCCATTCCCGCAAGCACCCCAATGATGATGGTGGAGATTGCGAGCACTCTGTTTTCTTTACTCTTTAACATATCAAACGTCCTTTGTGATTAATTTTAAGATTATCCATGGGTTCTCACCGAAACCCCATTCGTCACCCGACCAGTCGCCCACCATTCCCGAAAGTTCTGGTAGCTAACTTTGATCATGTCTTCTAAGGCCGGCTCGGTGAAGGACCCCATGTGCGGGGTCACCATCACGCGCGGGTGGGCTAACAACTGCCGCACGGCTGCATCCGGAACCGCGGCGACTTGGCCAAAGTCCTGGCCGATCAACTGGGTCTCGTTGGTCACCACGTCCGCCCCGTACCCGCCAAGTTGGCCGGCATCTAGGGCGTGTAGAATCGCCGCCGGGTCCGCTAATTCGCCACGCGCCGTGTTGACTAGAACGGCCTGGGGTTTCATTTGTGCTAAGAACTGCTGGTCCAAAGACTGGTCGTTCTCCCCCGGAATATACGGGACATGAACCGAGACGATGTCACTGTGGCCCAATACCGTGGCGCGGTCGCCGAACGTCACCACTTGCCGGTCGGCAACCTTAGGGTGAGGGGTGTAGGCCATGACCTGTGCGCCCAGTCCCCGGTAGAGGCGGGCCTCCGCCATCCCGATGCGTCCAGCACCGATGATGCCCACCGTCGCCGTATGGAGTTCCCGGCTAAAGTAACTGGCGGGTACCCGAAAGTCCCCCTGACGCGTCCGCTGAACTGCTGCATCGACGTGGCGAAAGAGGCTGAGCCCCAAGGTCAACGCCAGTTCCGCCACCGCATACGGGGAGTAGCCCGGTACCCGGGCAATCTGGATACCGAATTCCGCGGCCGCCACTAGATCGATATGGTTAACGCCCACAGAACGCGTGAAGACTGCCCGAATCCCCCACTTGGCGAATTGGCGCAGGTTTTCCCGGTCCACCACGCAGTTCCCGCGGACCAGGACCCCGTCCGCGCCGCGGGCTTGGTCGGCGTTGGCGTGAGTCAATAAATCCGCCACATAGGTCATCTCGAAGTGGTCATGATTTAACCGGTCGAAGTACGGCCGCTCGTTGGGCCGCACCCCGTACGCCGTAATCTTAGCCATGATACCCCCTACTTTCCTGTTCGATAGATTTACTATACCACCGATTAACCCCCATTTTTAGCGCTGGGACCTTTAAATAAGTCCTAAATGTGGCCACCTGCGAATCACAATAAAGGCGTTGCACCATCCCCGAACCCCCGGATATTCGCAAGTAAACACTTGCGCTAACCCCTAGGGCCCCGTGGGATTCACGCGGACAAACACCCCCAAGATCATAAAAATAAATCCGAAAGAATAACGGTATGCGCGGTTGAAATGTTACTGGTTTTTGATATTGGATAGCGTCTTTTAGTCGCTATTTTACGACATAGGCTGTATAATTGCGGGTAGTATGAAACCCATCGAGTTTATGGAAAGGGGATTTTAATCCCGATGTATCGTTTCTTTGTTCAACCACAAATCAACGTGGCTACCCAAAAGTTAGCTGGTTATGAATTGTTATTACGCTCTTCGCACCACGATTACTGGGTAACGCCGACCAATTTTACGGCCGTCTCTATGGCCCAACAGATGGTCCTGTCGCATCGGGAAATCACGAACATTCTTCGTGACCATCCGAACAATCCCCAGATTTCCTTTAACCTGAACCGCGAACAATTCAACGACCAAGAAACGATTGGTCATCTGATTAGTCTGAAAAAGTCCGTCCCGGGCCTGCACCTGATCATTGAACTGACTGAAGCGCCGTCCTTAAGCGAAGTGCACCGTTTCGCCGCACTGTACAAGGCCTACGACATTGAATTGAGTCTGGACGATGTCGGGACCGATAACCCTTGGACGTCGGCAGTTCGTGAGATTCTCCCGTTTATGGACACGATTAAGTTCGCCCTCCAGAATTTCCGTCGGCAACACCGGCAGTCCGAGATTCACAACAGTCTGCAGACTTGGCGCGACGTTGCGGACCTGTATCACCTGGGCCTCACCGTTGAAGGCATCGAGGATCAATCCGACGTGGCCTTGGCCGAAAAATACCGCGCGCAAACCACGCAAGGCTACTACTACAGCAAGCCCGTACCCTATTGTGGCTAAAAGTAATGGCCTTCCTTAACGCTGACAGGCTTTGAAGTGCAATAGAAAAGTTAGATGGTAATTTGATTTATGCTGCTAAGACTTGATTCCTGTATCTTACAGGGCTCAAGCCTTTTGTTTTCACTGAGATGCGTTCATTATTGAACTACTTGATATAGAGCTTCAAAATACCTCTTAACTCGGTAAGGTTTTGAATCCTGTATTGATTCAAACACTCATGTTTTAGAAGGCTAAAGAAACTCTCTACTAGCGCGTTATCATGACAATTACCTTTACAAGACATGTCTTGAACGATTCCTATCTTTTTGAGCTGTGACTGATAACTAGGAATTTGGTATTGCCATCCTTAATCGGAATGAAGGGTCGGCTGAATACCTCCGATAAGATGATTTTGGGCCTCATCTAATTTATCTTTGATTAGTTTTTTATTGAGAAAATAACTCGCTACTGCCGCAAGAACCTCGTAAGCAGTAAAATAGGGTATCCAAAATATATCCATTAACCCGGTTGTAAAAAATCGTTGATTTATTGTCGTCTACTTTAAGTTGTAGTGCTTTAGTTGAACGCATATTCAAAACTAGATTGGTATGGTCCGTTCAAGTTTGAACAATATCTGTTTTTTCACTCATCAAAAATACCTCACCATTTAATTATGATGAGGTAATCATAGAACACATTGAGCTGGCTTTAAATTCGGTCGGTTATTTACTGCTTACATAACCTCTTTAATTGCCTTGTTGATGACACTGAGATGTAGCTATTTACCGTTATATAAGACGACCTGCGTGACATCAGTATGCAGAATTGTTAAGGGCTTAGTTGCGGTGAACTTTTGCTTAGGAAAACTAGGCGCGATTTTGCCAATCATGACTTTATAAGAAAAGTACCCCACTTTGTCTAACAATTGTAGAGTACTTTCACCTTCTGTATTTTTTATAATGTCATTTTAAATTTATTGGGCTACCGCCACACCAGTTGCATCATAGAAATTATGAACCATTTGATTCCAGGCTACCTCAATATCATCATCCAATCCAAACAACCCACTGCGTCCAATAATATAAATGTCCGGGTTGGCATCATGGATTCGTTTGAACGACTTACGATTTGAAGAACCATCCATTTCAATAAGATAATGATATTGGTTCTCGTCGCGAATATCACGTAGCTGTACAATTTTATCCAATGCCGATTCTACAAACTTCTCACCGGCAAATCCCGGATCAACGGTCATAATCGTGACTTTATCCAAATCGTCCAAGTATGATGCAATAGAGTTTACGGGTGTCTCAGGATTAAGAACTACCCCCGCTTTAAGACCTGCAGCATGAATTTTATTAATCATGCGGTAGGCAGTTCCATTTGCCCGTTCCGCAGGGAAACAAATGTAATCGCTCCGTGACTTAATCAATTCATCAACCCAGAAAGTAGGATCTTCAACCATTAAATGCGATGAAACTGGGGTATTAGTCACTGTTCTTACTTGATCAATAAACCATGGCGATAACGTCAAATTAGGAACAAAGTGACCGTCCATAATATCGATATGAAATGAATCAACTTTATCACTTAAGAAGGAAATTTCCTCTTTAAAATTCTTTAAATCCATAGTCATCAACGATGGTGAAAATTTTACATTCATAAATTATTCCTCCAACTATTAAGAAATCTGAATATCATCCATATTTAAATCAGCTTCGATAGATTCATCATCAGCCTCTTCATCCTCATCTTCTGTAACCACTGACTTTTTGAGGATAGCTAATGTCATTCCAGTAACAACGACGTTGGCTACTAATCCTAAAATAAAGCCTAACGGACGAGTCATTGTCGGAATTGCCAACAGACCACCAAATGGTACCTTACTGTTGGAACTGAAGTACATGGAAATGGCTCCACCGACAGCGCCACCAATTCCTGTTGCCACAACACACCGAACAATATCATTTAAGACAATAGGTAAGACACCTTCAACAATTTCAAAAATTCCCATAGGGAATGCCGTTTTAATCGTTTCAACTTCAACCTTAGAGTAAATATTCTTACGGAATAATTTACCGAAGAAGTAAGCAGCTGTAAATCCTAATGGTGTGGCCATATTAACTAAAATCAAAGCCGTAATTGGTTCATTTACACCAGATGCCTGCATCGTTAAAACAAAAGCAAACACCGTCTTATTAATTGGTCCACCATAATCAACACTGGCTAAGATTCCAATCATCAAGCCATAGAAAATCTTGGATGATGTCCCTAAGGAAGCTAAGTAATGTGTTAACCAAGTGGTCAACCAACTGATAGGTCCCCCAATTACGTAAATCATGATCAGCGATCCTAGCAACGAAGCAATAAAAGGAACAACCAACATCGGCATAAGTCCACTAGCCCAACCAGGTAACTTAACATACTTGATAGTAGCTAGAACTAACCAGCCGGCCATAAATCCACCAATTAAACCACCAATGAATCCAGCACCAATTTGCTGAGCAGCTAATCCAATGACTATCCCGGGTGCGATACCCGGTTTATCGGCAATGGAAAAGGCAATTCCAGTCGAAATAATCATCGGCAGCATTCCTAAACCGGTACTTCCCATAACGGCTAAAGCGTCCCAGAAAGAAAAGCTTTTAGTTAAATCAGCTGATGAACTTCCACCAAAAGCCAAACCGATAGCAATCATGAATCCAGCGCCACAAACAACCGGAATCAAATACGAAATTGCTGTTAATAGATGATTCTTAAGACGTAAACTTTTTAACGCATCTTTCATGATTTTCGTCCCCTAACCTAATTAAGCATGAGCTTTTTGCTTTTTGCTAGCGATTTCAGCCGCCTTGTCCAACAATTTATTTGGCGACTTAATGGCAATGTCAGTAGGTACCGTAATTTTAGTGATGTTGGCGAACCGATCCATTCCTTTAATCTTTACATCAACTGCAAGAATAGCGATGTCAGCGCTTTCAATATCTTCTGGCGTTAATGCATCCTGGGTTCCAATCGTCCCCTGCGTTTCCAAATGAATATCAAATTCCTTTTTAGCCGCCGCTTTTTCTAACTTCTCTTGAGCAATATAAGTGTGGGCGATACCAACGGTGCAAGCACATACTCCAACAATTTTCATGATAAATTCCTCCTAATTAATCAAATGCCGCAACAATTTCATCAATATTATTTGCGCCCTTAAGCGCATCCAGAACATCATCATCACCCAATTTTTTTGCAAACTCAGATAACATTTTAAGATGAACCTGTGCTCCATCTGGACTATCCGTAACGGCAAATAACACAACGATTTGAATCTTTTGATCATCTAAGCTTTCCCATTCAATGGGATCATCCAGTGTAGCAATCGCTACAGCTGGATCTTTGACACTAACACTTTTACCATGTGGGATTGCCACACCGTTACCAATTCCTGTCATTCCTTGTGATTCACGTACATAAACATCTTTCAAAAATTCTTCTTCATCATCAACTGCACCGATTAAATTAAGTTGATGAATCATTTCTTTTAATACTTCATCCTTTGATGTTGCCATGCTATTCACAATAATTGCTTTCGGATTTAATGTTTCTTGAACAACTGCCATTCCTAACAACTCCTTTTATGATGTCATATTATTAACTGATTTAGTTTGAAACAACGCTTGAACAACCTGATGGTCAGCTAATCCACGGACAAATGATCTCATAGCTAACAGTTGCTCTTGCGAAGTTTGTTCACTTAAGAATAGAAAAACAACTCCAGTAACCCATATGCCCTCTTCCGTCCATTTCACCGGAAACTGGTGACAATCCACTAAAACAATTTTAGCCTCGTGTACCGCAGTCTCCTGACAATGTGGCATTGCAGTTTGCTCATCAATCAAAGTACTCGAAAGCCGTTCCCTTTTTCTCAAAGCAGCTTCAACTAAAACCGATGATGTAATAACGCCCTCATCCTGTAAGTTAGAACATACTCGTTCAAAGAGCGCATCTTTTTCTATTGGTTCATGTAACACAAAACGTTGCATTCCTTCTACTTTTTCCATGCGGCACCTCCAGACAACTGATTAATAATCTTACGAATAGCATTTTGATCACGTTGGCTAAATAATGCACTCACCACAATCACTGGAACATCACGCTCTGCTTTTAACGGAATTGTCGAAATAATAAAATCTATATCCCGATATTTCTGTCGGTTCGTCATATATTGATTCAATGAAATGACATCATCAACGACCAAATTAGGCAGCGTCTTATGAACTTTAACGCGTATAAGCTCAGCTGTTCCAATACCTGTAGTGCACGCAATTACAATATGCAACGGACGTTTAGTTTGCTCTACTACTCGTGCAATATAAATAGCAATAAAGGCACTTTCATCTAGAGAGATATTTTCCAATTGATACTTGACAGAAATCTTTTTAGAAGCTTGTACTACAGCATCTAAGATTTGCGGATATTCACGTTTGACCTGATCTAACAACTCATTCTTCGCCTGAATTCCATTAGCTAGCCTATTCAACATTGGCCGAATATGATTACTAAGATCTTCAATGATGTCATCTGCGTGAATCGTCATGTGGAGTATTTCGCCAACCATATACACATAGTCCTGAGCTACTTGAATCGCTCTTTGCGGAAGAATATCTGCACGTTGATCATCACCCGTAATTCGCGAGGCATTTAAGTACTCGTAGATATAAGTAATCTCAGTTGCCGGTAATTTTATGTGAGCATACTTTTCAATGCGCCGGCCCATAATCTGCGTACACTCCAGTAATTTCCGGTTAGGCATCTTACTTTCGGCAACTGGATGGACACCGATGAAGCCTCGATTTCCAACATTACGATACCGATTAATCAGAATATAAACATGGGAAAACAAATTAATATCATATGGATATGGAATTTCAATTCTCAAATCCTTTTCCGCATCACGAATCAAATCAATTACAAAGTTTACATCCATTTGATTCAAGGCTACCTTGGAGAATTTGAAGATATTATTAAAATCAATAATTCCCGTCAAATCGGTTAATACAGAGATTGCTCGTCGAACAACCAACTCTTCTCCCACAATTGCCAGTTTCCAATGACTACGATGCATTCGCAAACCATACCGTTCTAGCCATGTCCCAATAACTTTTTCATCGTTATTGATTACAGAATCGCTTACATAAAAATTCTTATAAAGACTACGAACATCCATTCCCTGAGGCGACATATACAACAGCCGTAACATTATTTGCTTACGTCGCTTACTGGGTGAAAAACCATCACCGTTAGAAATATCTACAACGTTACTATATGGTACCTCATCCGTCATAGTCCTTTGGCGATTTATTTCTACTCCCTTTCCTTTCGCTGTAACAATCAGTTTCGGTTTTCCTACGCGATCATTAATTTGGTTAATTGCCCGATATACTGTCTTTGGCGAAACATTAAGTTGAATGGAAAGTTTTGAAGCCGTTATATATGAATCTTGCTGATAAAGTAAGTTCACTAGCTCACGATTTACATCTGCTTTAACCATTCAGCTCACTCCTTTCTACATAACCTAGAATATCATCCTTTTAAGAAAGCGCTTTCTATATCTTTGTCCATTGCTTTGGTCACTTTGTCCATTGCCAATCTCCAAAACCACTACTTTAGATAATCCACTGTTGTCCACCTTTCCTCGGTCATTGAAAATCATTGACTTGTACTATTAACTATCACTTGATTACCACTAAGTCGCCTAACCCTAATCACATCGTTCAATAATGTCCTTTGAATTTATCCCTAATCGTCATTTCGTCTCTTCCCCAAAAGTAAACAATCAACTAATTAGCATGGCTAAAATATTTCCATTTATTATTTGACCACTGCAATGGCCAAATAATTTTTCCTATTTCTAAGTATTTAATGGTAGACTGAATTTACGTCATACTTCTTCATTAGGAAAGCACAACCATCTTTCCAGCGGGCCTAGATTACCTCTAGGCCTTTTTATATAGTAATAATTATTCACGTTCATTATCGGCACCATTAAAAAATTCTCTAATTTTCATTCTCTTCTTCAACACTCATACCTTCTTTCCATATTGACAACTACTTTGGAAAGAGGCAAAATCAAAGTGTTCAATCCTCTCATTAGAATTATGATTGTCAACTAAGTCATTATCCCCAATAGGCTTAGTTCCACTTAGTTGACTAACATGACAATTCATTCGAATAGATCTCCCAATCTTCTTCGAAGCTATGGATGCGGGGAATCATTCCTCAGTTGACCCCCACTTTTTCTGGTGGAGGATTGAACTTTCACTACTAAACTGAGGAGATTTTATTATGAATCAAAACGAACTAAAAGCGTTGGTCGGTAAGGAAGCCGTTAAACACGTTCAAGATGGTATGACCTTAGGAATCGGAACAGGCTCAACAGTCCGTTACATGATTGATGCTCTGGGACAAAGAGTCGCTAAAGAAGGACTTAAAATTGTTGGTGTGGCAACCTCCGATCGTTCTGCTCAGCAAGCAGAATCCCTGGGTATCCAAATTAAGCAATTGGATGACGTCGATCATCTTGATTTAACAATCGATGGTGCCGATGAAATCGACTCTAACTTCCAAGGAATCAAGGGTGGCGGTGCAGCTCATTTATGGGAAAAAATCGTAGCCATTAATTCTCGAAAAAACATGTGGATTGTCGACGAAAGTAAGATGGTTGAACACTTAGGTAAGTTCCCATTACCTTTAGAAGTTATCCCATTCGGTTCCACTCACGTTTTACAAAAGTTAGATAAAATGGGGCTTCACCCTGCCTTCCGCTTAACACCAGATGGTCATCACGTTTTAACGGATTCTAAAAATTATATTATTGACCTTCATCTTGGCCGCATTGACCATCCTCAACAACTTGCACAAACCTTAAATGGTATCGTAGGTATTGTAGAGCACGGGTTATTTTTAAACATCGTCAATACCGTTATTGTCGGTCATCAAGACGGCCCCGAGGTTCTGCACGCCCGAGACTAATCATAATTAGTTGAAAAATTTAACACAAAGTCCGCAAACATGCGTCAATTAACGCTAATTTGCGGACTTTTTAGTATTCCGTGCTTCCCATATACCGGTTATTATTGATTACTCGTTTTTTCAATAACATTCAAAATATCCTCCGGCGTTGAACATTGTGTTAACTGCGTATACAAGGTTTTATCTTGGAGTAATGTTAGTAATTGGCTTAACGCATGCACATGGGAATCTCTATCGATTGGTGCCAATCCTAAAATTATTTTTAAAGGACGCACTTCTGACTGTGCAATTAAATCAACCGGCTGTTTAAGCAATAACAATGACATTGATAGCGTATTAGCACCATCCTCTGGCGTAGCATGCGCTAACATTACGCCATCCTTAACAACCATATACGGTCCTTTATCATCTGTAATATCAATAATACTTTTTACATATCCTGGTTCAATTGACCCATCTTCTGACAGGGGGGCCAACGCTGCGGTAACTGCTCGTTGCCAATTATCAAAACGATTGACAACCTGAATATGATTTAAGGGTAATAATTCCATTAATGATGGGCGCACCGTTTCAACTGTTTCTGGCTTTTTTTCAAAATAATCAGCTAGGCTATTCGATAGCCCACTAAAATCGTCAACTCGAGCATAATCTGTAATTATATCCAAAACTGCATGCACTGTCCTGGTTTCTTTAGATAAGCCAACGAGGCCTAAACTTTGTAAAGTATGATCAAGTCGTTGAAAATCTGTCTGACTCGGTATGGCCCGAACCGCCAACATTGGAACACTTAAATGTTCTTGAATCTTAGTAGTTGTTAATACTAGTTTGGGCCGATTACGTGATAAATTATATTCACGAAACTCGTACAAACTAATTGGCTGAGAGAAACGTACTCCGGGGTAACGGGAGACTAGTTGCTGAAACAAAAGCAAACTAGTCCCTATCCCACTGGTACAAACTAAGACTACATCTGGCTGTTGCTTAGAAGACATCCACTCCGGAGAGATTCGTTTTACTTCCCCGCCAAAATAAACCACAATCAATGCCAATTCATCACTAGATACGGGTACCCCCATAAACTTTTCAAATGGTTTTAAAGCATATTTAGTGAGATTCATAAGATAACTGTATTCTACTCTCACGCTATCCAAGGTATTATTATGATACTGAATATTGTATTTAATACGGTAATATGTTGAATATAAATGCGTGGTTAACGCTTCTAGAAACGGCTTCGTCACAATATCAACACCAGAAACGGAACTAAACCTTCGAGCAATTTTTTTAGTGATTTCTAACAATTGCTTAGCAATAGTCCCTCCTGGATTGACGTGTTGAAGCTGTCCTGCTAATAAGAGTTTTCGTAAGCTACCAATTTCTGAGGAATTAACAGTAACGTACGTAGTTAACAATTTTTGGGTCCCTACTGCCACATCATCCATTGGAAATTCATTTTCTTGATGAAGATATTTTTTATGATGCTTTAAACGGTCAATTAACCAGGAAATATAGAGAATAAGGGTCTGTGCAGCATCTCCACTATAATAATTTCCAATCGACACTTGAAAATCAATAATCCGTTGTTTAATACTTTTAACTAGAGGGAGCTTACCGGTTTCCTCAAGGATAATAGGATCTCTCTGTTCTAAATATTGATAAACCCACCTTCTCTGAGATAATTCACTCCCTACGAGCTCTTTGCCGTGACTCGTATTAACAATTTCAGTATCTAATGGCAGATTCTCGCCCAGCTCTTTAAAATCTTTGATAATTGTTTTCTTTGAAACATGTAGTTTGTTGGCTAATTTATTCAGAGATAAATGGTCTTCACGCTGTATCAACAGCCAAACCAAAACGTGCCGCCGATCACCAACGCTCAGTTCGGGATACGCATCTTTCTGTATGTACTTTTGTAATTCATCAATAGTCGGTTGCGTTAAGAAATAACCTCCCCGTGGTAAATGCTGAGTACTATCTAATCCCATCTCTTGCAGCGTCACATTTAATTGCTTAAGCCAGTAAAAAACGCTTCGCCGAGAAATGCCCAATGTTGCTTGTAGATCAGACACTGTTTTATACTTTTTTCCGTCCAACAACGTAGTGGCTATTAAATTAACTTTCCCCTTTTCGCTAATATTCAACACTCTAATTACCTCACCAACTATAGTAGTATCATTACCCACCAAGTTTTTAATACTAAGAATTTATCTAAGAAACGACCAAACGCATGATTAACCATCCAGATGGCAATCATGCGATTTAATCGTTCTTTGTTACTTCTAGTGGAAAATTTCTCTAAATCCAGAAAACTAAATGTTTACTTTTTGCTCAACTAATTGTTTTACTTCAGCATTCGTCTTGCAATTTTCCAAGATTTCAGGCAAAAGTTTCTTCAAGTCAGCCACATTCAAGTGCTTCATTTGACTACGAACTCGTAAAATTGAAGTAGCACTCATCGAATACTCATCCAATCCCATAGCCATTAATAACGGAACAGCAACTTTATCACCTGCCATTTCACCACACATTGCAGCAGTTTTTCCTTCTTTGTGTGCGGCAGAAATAACGCGATTTATCATCCGCAATAATGCTGGGTTGTACGGTTGATATAAGTATGAAACTCGATCGTTTCCACGATCAGCAGCAAAGGTATATTGAATCAGGTCATTGGTCCCAATGCTAAAGAAATCGACTTCCTTAGCAAATTGGTCGGCAAAAGCTGCGGTTGCTGGAATTTCAACCATAATACCTAATTTAATATCATCTGCTACTGCAGTACCCTGATCAATCAATTTTTGCTTTTCTTCGGTAAAAATTTGCTTAGCCGATTGAAATTCATCAAGGGTTGCAATCATTGGAAACATAATTCGCAATTGCCCATAGTGTGATGCTCGAAGTAGAGCCCGCAACTGTGTTCTGAAGATCTCTTGGCGATCCAAGGAGATTCGAATAGCCCGATACCCTAAGAAGGGATTCATTTCTTCCGGTAGTGGTAAGTAAGGCAAATGTTTGTCTCCACCGATATCCATCGTTCGAATAACCACCGGCTTCCCCTTCATGGCCTCTAGAACCCGCTTGTAGGCTTCAAACTGAGCGTCCTCCGTAGGCAATTCATCACTATTCATGTACAAGAATTCCGTCCGGAACAGTCCAACGGCTTCAGCACCAGCTGACGTTGCCGCTGTCACATCATTCGGCGTTCCAATGTTGGCAGCTACTTCAAAGTGCTGACCATCCGCCGAAACGCTCGGTTGATTCCTAAGCTTTCGCCACTCAGCACGTTCTTGCTCAAAATGCTGTGCTTCAGCGGCATACTGTTGCTGCTCTTGGTCATCAGGGGCAACAACCGCAAAACCGTCTAATCCATTAAGAATAACTTCATCATCATTTTTCACAACTTGAGTTGCCTTCTCAGAACCTACAACCGCTGGGATTTCCAATGTCCGGGACATAATCGCTGAATGGCTCGTTCGACCACCCAAATCTACTAAAAAGCCCTTAACGTATTTTCGATTCATTTGCGCTGTATCAGAAGGGGTCAAATCATGTGCAACTACAATGACCGGCTCATGAATTAAAGCAGGGTTAGGTAACGGTTTGTTTAACAAATGACTAAGTACTCGCTTAGAAACATCTTTAACGTCCGTCGCCCGTTCTTGCATGTAAGGATTATCTTCCATTGCTTGCAATGTCTTCGCAAAATTATCCGTGACTTCAAACAAGGCTTCTTCTGCATTAATCTTTTTCTGCTTAATGGTATCAGTAATTTGTGAAACCATCTCCGGATCAGCCAGAATTGCCAGATGAGCATCAAAGATTTCAGCTTCCTTTTTGCCTAAACTCTTTTCTGCACTGTCTCGAATGGCCTGTACATCATTCGAGGATGCCTGTAATGCCCGCTTAACTCGGGTAATTTCATGCTCAGTATCATCAACTGTCTTCTTTTCAAAAGTTAAATCCGGTTGCACTAAACGATAAGCCTTAGCAATGCCAATGCCATCGCTAGCCGCAATTCCCGTAATTCTCTCTGACATACTATTTACTCACCTCAAACCGACTTATTCATTTCTCTTCCAGAGTTCCTCATACTTAGCAACCACATTATCTACAGTGAAGCCAAAGTGTTTGATGACTTCTGGACCTTTACCACTTGCTCCAAACGTATCAATTCCCATATTTACGCCATTAAGGCCGGTATATTTTGCCCAACCAAATGTGCTGTCCATTTCCAAAGAGATACGCTTATCCACTTGTGGTGGTAAAACAGAATCTTTGTATTCTTGACTTTGGGCATCAAATAACTCGAAGCTAGGCATCGACACAACCGATAAATCATATTGTTTTTCACGTAAAGCCTTTTGCGCATCAATAGCCAATTGGACCTCAGATCCGCTAGCAATCAAGATACCATCTGGTGCTTGACTCTTAGCCGGCGAAACAACATAACCACCACGCAAAACATTTTCCGGCTTCGTCTGATCAAGAAGTGGTAACCCTTGACGGGATAAAACAAGGACCGTTGGCTTGTCAGTCGTCTCGGCAATCGTTTGCCATGCTCCCAACGTTTCGTGAGCATCCGCCGGCCGAATAACATTCAAATTTGGAATTGACCGCACCCCTGCTAACTGCTCAATCGGCTCATGGGTTGGCCCATCCTCACCTACAGCAACAGTGTCATGGGTGAAGATATAAGTAACTGGGAGCTTTTGCAATGCAGATAACCGAATAGCTCCCTTCATGTAGTCGGAAAACGTGAAGAATGTACTTCCAAATACACGAGAACCACCATGTAACGTAATCCCATTTAATGCGGCAGCTTCACCAAATTCACGAACACCGAACCATAAATTATCGTTTTCAGGTGTCTCCGGAGAGAAACGACCTGCGCCTTTTAATTGGGTCTTATTACTGGATGATAAATCAGCTGCACCGCCCCAGAAATTAGGGTTGTACTTAGAAATTTCTTGTAACAGTGCCGAACTCGTTACCCGCGTTGCAACAGCTTCACCAATCTTCTGATCAGGTAACTTAACCTGACTCATATCCAGCTTAGGACCAATTTCTTGCGTAAAGTGTTCAGCCAGTTCAGGTTCATGACGCTGATACTCGTTATACATTTCCTGCCAAGCGTGTTGAGCATCTTCACCACGTCTCTCAATTCCTTGCTTAAATTGTGCATAGGCATCTTGTTGAACTGCAAACGGTGTTTGCGTCCAATTAAAGAATTCCTTAGTCTTCTTTAAATTATCTGCCCCCAACGCTGCTCCATGAACAGCATTAGTCCCGGCTTGTGGTGACCCATACCCAATTTGGGTTTTAATTTCAATAATCGTAGGTTGACTGGAATGTTTTGCCCGATTAATAGCCGCATTAATATCGTCCAAATCTTCACCATCTTCAACCCGAAGATAATTCCAACCAGCACCTTGAAAGCGTAATTTTTCGCTCTCGATTGAACCATTGCTCAACGGGCCATCCAACGTTATGTCATTGGAATCGTACAAAACAATGAGCTTGTTTAGCTTTTCCTTAGCAGCAATGTTAATGGCTTCTTGACTGATACCTTCCATCAAGTCACCATCACCAACAAGAGAGTAAGTCCAGTGATCAATTAATGAATACTTAGAAGTATTGTACTTTGCAGCTAAATGCTTTTCCGCTAAAGCCATTCCTACGGCCATTCCAATCCCTTGGCCTAGGGGGCCCGTTGTCGCATCAACACCCGGAGTATGCCCAAATTCAGGATGCCCTGGCGTCAACGATCCTAACTGACGGAACTGTTTCAAATCGTCCAAGCTTACAGCATAGCCACTCATGTGCAGTAAGCTATACAATAATGCTGACCCATGTCCAGCAGACAAGACAAAGCGATCACGGTTAATCCAGTTGGGACGACTTGGGTTCGTGTTCATATGGTAGTTCCACAGAACATAGGCCATTGGCGCTGCATCGAGACACAATCCCGGATGG
This sequence comes from Levilactobacillus namurensis, assembly GCF_032197885.1. Classification (NCBI taxonomy): domain Bacteria; kingdom Bacillati; phylum Bacillota; class Bacilli; order Lactobacillales; family Lactobacillaceae; genus Levilactobacillus; species Levilactobacillus namurensis. The sequence goes on from NZ_CP134159.1 coordinate 2,617,703, forward strand.
CCAGACTTAGCTTTTTCAATTGCATCAATGCTCAACATACGCAACGTATTTACTGCTAATTCATCTTTATCATCAAAGGTAACTTGTCCATCAGTTGTTTCATAATTGATCATTAATAATTCCTCCTGATGTAAATTTAACTATATCTAAACTTAGTCCTTCGTAGCTTCAACCTCATGATTCTTCTTTAAGAAGAATGACCAAATGATAACGATAACAACAAAGGCAATAATTCCGCTAATTACAGCAACCTGTCCAAATGAACCTAACTTACCAAGTAAGATACCAGGTACCAGGTAGTCGGTATCGGCAAACGTTGAAGCAGCGAGCTTCAAGTTCCCCAAGACTGGCAGAATAAAGAGTGGTAACCAGCTAATCAGCAAACTGTTGACTGCTGATCCAATCACAGCACCCCGACGACCACCAGTAGCGTTCCCATAGATTCCGGCGGCACCACCACAGAAGAAGTGACCTACAACCCCTGGAATAATAACGGTCGTCTTCAAACCAATCATAACGAACATGCTTAAAGTCCCGACGATGAAACTAACGAAGAAACCAATCAACAGAGCATTCTTGCCATAAGGGAAAATGATTGGAACATCCAACGCTGGTTTAGCATTTGGAACCAGTTTCGTAGCGATTCCTTGAAAGGCTGGCACAATTTCACCTAAGATCATTCGAACACCTGCCAAGACAACATAGAAGCCGGCAGCAATGGTCCCAGCCTGAGTAATCGCGTAAACTAAGAAGTTAGTTCCATCACTCAATTTTGTTTCAATAAAATGTGGCCCCGTAATAATCGCTAATGCTAAGTAAACAATGGACATAACTAACGTGATGGAAACCGTTGAATCTCGTAGAAAACTCAAGCCCTTAGGGAACTTAACATCTTCAGTAGAATGCTTAACATTCCCAAACCACTTGCCCATCAAACCAGCCGTGGCGTAGCCAATGTTACCGGTATGCCCCATGGCAACGGCATCGCCACCCGTAATCTTACGCATGAATGGCTGGCAAAGGGCTGGTGTAATCGTTAACAAAGTTCCTTCAAACAAACCGCCCAATAAGATAGTCATGAAGTTAGCCTTCATACCAGTGGAAATTAAAATGACGGCAGTTAAGCAAGAAACGTACAACATCGCTTGACCCGTTAAGAAAATGTACTTAAAGTTCGTAAAGCGGGCTAATAAGACGTTAACAATCATCCCTACGAACATGATTAAAGCAGTCGTGGTCCCATATTGCTGCAAAGCAATCGCCACAACGGCTTCGTTGGAGGGAACAACCCCTTGAACGTGCAAAGCAAACTTGAACATTGAAGCAAATGGCGCCAAGGCGCCCTGTAAAATTCCAGAACCACCAATTAAAACTAAGAATCCAACAAAGGTTTTAACCGTACCTTCCAGCGTCTTAGTACCTGGCTTCTTTTGTAATGCCAGGCCTAGACAAGCAATTAACCCAACTAGTAGCGCTGGTGTACTAACAACTGATACGATAAAATTAATAACAGCTTGCATGATTTTTCCTCCACAATTTATAAGTACTAACTAATCGTGCTTGATACTTTCTTTATCAAGTAAGGCGTTAAGCTTTTCCCGGAGTTCTTTTTTGTCAATAATGCTATCTAAAACATAAACTCGTTCTTGCGGTAAATCCGAAGCCTGATCAGCCAAATCACTGCCTAAGAAGAAGTAGTCCGCTGCACTAGAGTTCAAACCACCCGTATCAAAGTGGGTAACTTCGATATCATCAGTGTTAACGTTTTCATCTTTGAGAACAGCGTCAATATTCATTTGAATCATAAATGATGAACCTAAACCAGATTGACAAACCGCTGCAATTTTCATTATTCTTGCACTCCTTTAAATTCATTGACTAAATCATCAACAGATTCTGCATTTTCCAACCGCTTCAAGCGCTGATCATCTTGTAAGATGGTTGCCAATTCCTGAAGTGCTTTTAAATGCTTCGTATTGTCACTTGCGGCTAAAACAAAAAACAATGTAATTGGATGATCATCACTTACTAAATTAATAGCGGGTGTAACCTTCATAAGCGCCATTCCCATTTCATTTACACCCTTTTCAGGACGTGAATGAGCTAATGCAATATGGGGGCCAATATTAATAAAGGGACCATTTTTCTCAACAACATCAATCATTGAATCAACATAGGACTCTTCAACCTTACCAGCCTCCAACAATGGGGATGCAGCTTGTCGAATCGCTTCCTTCCAATTAAAATTTGTATTATTCTGAATCTGAATTGTATCTTTTGTTAATAGGCTTGCTAACATAACTACGACCTCCCAATCGACAGTTATTATTCTAGAGGCACCAGAAAACGGTTACAAGACGACCTAGTGCACCCTTGTCACGTGCAAAAACTTCACTAGCTCATTAATTCACTAAGCATCCCGCTATTCCTCCAAAAAAACGCTTAAATTAAAATATAAAAGGCACCCTCAATAATCTGAAGATACCCATTTCTAAATTTTATTTGTAAGGGTAATTTCTAACCTTAGACGTCTTACCGCTAAACTTATAATAGGTGGCATGCCCAGTTACCTTAGACCCGGACTCATCAAAGTAATCAACTTTTAACGTTTTTTTGGTCTTGTGCATGTATGCTAAATAAGCTGGGGATTCACCGCCCATCGGCACGTAACGCCCCGCCAGGACAAAATCATGCTTACTAAGATTGCTGTGCGCTAGCCGGTACACCAACGCATGATCCGTTTGGGCATCATAATCTTCACTGATTTGACTTCCCGTGATATGTAAGGTTCGAAAATTCCAATAATATTTGTGGTGCCCAAAATACGTTTTGTGCATCTTGGTGCGGTAGTAGCCGCGAATGGCTCTGGGCGTTCCGTCGTAAACTTTAGCCGCGTTCGCTGATACGGAGGAAACACTCACGACAGCTACCGGGATCAACAGTCCTAAAAGAAACTTCTTCATGGTCTAAACAGCTCCTGTCTTTAATAATTCGCTAGTTTTAGCTACACCTATTTTACGTCCAGACTAATGGCAGTTGCGACGGGCATCTTCAGGTGTTAATGACCGCTTTTATTATTAATAACAAATTTAATTATTGATTATTCGGTATCACCTCCTAATTTTTCCTCCCCTTTCCCGCTGTTTCCACGTTCCACCAAAATTTTATATAAATATTTTTATATAAAGTCCTACCATATAGCCACCCCAAATCTCGTCCAGTCCATCACCCCCCAACCTAATTTCCCCTGTTGACAGCCCGTCGGTTCCGCACTAAAGTAAGGCCATATTCAACAACCGATTAACGCAACGCAATATCAGGAAGAGTAATCGCTCCCGCTAACCACTAGAGACCACCGGTAGCTGAAAAGGTGGGTTACAACCCTGCGACGAAGATGAGCCTGATTGCTGGCCCGCAGTGCAAGCTGTTGGCTCGATTCGTGACCCGTTACCGTCACCGACTTTTCCGACGTACGCGGAGAAGTTGCGGAGCTGGTGGGTGTGAACCCATCACAAAACGAGGTGGCACCACGGGAGATCGTCCTCATGCAAATTGCATGAGGACGATTTTTTTATACCAAATGGGAGATGGGTCTATGCAACACAAGGGAATCTACGTCGCATTATCCGCCATCAGCTTACTGGCCTTGGCGGGCTGTGGCTCCAAAGCCGCGGGAAACACCGGCAACTCGAAATACGCCGCTAACCAGGTTCTAAACTGGTCGGAGAGTCAGGAACTCGCCACTTCTGACCTCTCCAAAGTTACGGATACCGTCAGTTTCACCATGCTTCAAAACACACAAGAGGGGCTCTACCGCCTAGATAAGACTGGTAAGCCCGCCAACGCCATTGCCACCAGCACCAAGGTCACCAACGGCGGGAAGGATTACGTCTTTAACCTGCGGCACAACGCCAAGTGGTCCAACGGCGACCCGGTCACGGCTCACGACTTCGTCTACTCGTGGCAACGGTCGCTAGATCCTAAGACCGCGTGCCAGGACGCCTACTACATGTACGCCGTCCGCAACGCCAAGGCCATCAACCAGGGGAAGCTGGCTCCCAGCACCCTGGGCATCAAGGCTGACGGCAACTACCGGTTGGAAGTCCATCTGACCAAACCCGTGTCGTACTTCAGTAAGCTCCTCGCCTGGCCATTGTTCTACCCCCTGAACCAAAAGGCTGTTCAACAATACGGCAAACGGTTCGGGACCACTTCGGCCACCACCGTTTCCGACGGGCCTTACAAGCTGACCAAGTGGAACGGGACCAGTAAGACCTGGACGCTGGCTAAGAATCCGAAATACTGGAACCACGCCAACGTGCACCTGACCGCCATCAATTACCAGGTCAACCAGAGCACCACGACCAGCTTTAACCTGTTCACCGCCAAAAAGCTCGACGAGACCAGCCTCAACGGCCAACAAGTCAAGAACAGCTTGAACAACCCGAACTTCGTCAAGCGCCTCCCCACGGGGACGCAACGCCTAGACTTCAACCAAAATAAGGTCAAAGCCTTCAAGAGTTTAGCCGTCCGGCAAGCCATTTCCACGGCCATCGACCGCAAGCAACTGGTCAACGACGTGCTTCAAGACGGATCCGTAGCTTCTAACGGCTTCGTGCCCCACGGCATTGGCAAGAACCCCAAGACCGGGGAAGCCTTCGACCAAGAAGCCGAAGTACCGTCAGCCGCCACGTATGACCTGAAGCGTGCCAAACAGTTGCTGGCCAAGGGCTACAAGGAGACCGGGACCAAGTCGATCGACGCCACCCTTTCCGTTTCCGATACGGACGGGGCTAAGAAGGTCGCCGAGTTCGTCCAGAGTTCCTTGCAAAAGCTGCCTGGCGTGAAGATTAGCATCAAGAGTGTGCCCTACGTTCAACTGATGACCCAGCAGGCCAACGGCAATTACCAGCTGACCTTCAGCGGGTGGCAATCGGTCTTTGCCGACCCGATCGAGTTCCTAAACGTCTTCGCCAAGGGTTCGAGCTTTAACACCACCGGCTGGAAGAACGCCCAATTCTACGACCTTCTCAATCAGGCCGAGAACCAGGATGGCAACCAACCCACCAAGCGCTGGGCCAAGCTAGTCGCCGCTGAAAAGGTCTTGATGAAGACCCAAGCCACGGTCCCACTGTATCAACAGGCCCAATCGCAACTATTACGGACCAACGTCAAGGGCATCATCTATAACCCCGCCGGTGTGCCTTATGACTTCACTGACGCTTACATCGGGAATAACTAAGCGTCCCGTTTCAAGTCTCTCAGACACCCAAAACCGCCAATGAGCCCATCGACTCACTGACGGTTTTGCCCGTTCTAACCTAATTTTTTTAAGCTCACCAACAGCCCCATTTCTTCTATGTATGCCCGGTAAAAGTGCCGTTCTTCGGTAAAACAATTTTCAATTTTTCCGTTGACAAATTGCGCTGAAGTGATTATTCTTAGAATCACATTAGAAATTTAACAGATTTGCAAAGCAATGCCAGGAAGAGTAATCGCATCCGCTAAGTGCCAGAGACCACCGGTAGCTGAGAAGGTGGCTTACAACGATGAGATGAAGATGAGCCTGGTTCGCTGATGATCAGTGCAAGCTAATTGTCCGACTTGTGGCCCGTTACCGCCACCGACTTTTCCGACGTACGCGGAGAAGTTACGGAGGTGATCGGTGTGAGCCGGTCATAAATCAAGGTGGTACCACGAGTAATCGTCCTTATGTCTAAGACATAGGGGCGATTTTTTTGACCCCGATTCTCTAAAGGAGCTGACTGACATGTCCTATCGTAAAACCACCACTTACTTAATCGTTTCCGCCCTGAGCCTCCTGGCCCTCGCCGGTTGCGGCACCCAGACCACCAGCAAAGCTACCGGCAATTCCAAGTACGCCGCTAAACAAGAATTGAACTGGACCGAATCCTCGGAACTTGCCACGGCCGACCTTTCTAAGGCCACCGACACCCTGAGTTTCACGGTCCTCCAAAACACCCAAGAAGGCCTCTACCGACTCGACAAATCAGGGACCCCCAAAAACGCCCTGGCTACCAGCACCAAGGTCACCAACGGCGGTAAGACCTACACCTTCAACCTGCGCAAGAACGCCAAGTGGACCAACGGCCAACCCGTGACCGCCAAAGACTTTGTCTACTCGTGGCAACGCACGGTCAACCCCAAGACCGCTTCACAAGACGCGTTCTACCTGTTCCAGGTCAAGAACGCCGAGGCCGTCAACGCCGGCAAGAAACCGCTGAGCGCGCTGGGCATCAAAGCTACCGGCAAGTACCAACTGACCGTCAACCTGACCAAGCCGGTCTCCTACTTCAAGAAGCTACTGGCCTGGCCACTCTTCTACCCGTTGAACCAAAAGGCCGTTGACCACTACGGCAAACTTTACGGGACCCGCTCCGACAAGACCGTCTATAACGGTCCCTTCAAGTTGACCAAGTGGAACGGGACCAGCAAGTCCTGGACCCTGGCCAAGAACGCCCACTACTGGGACCGTTCCGCCGTGCACCTGACCAAGATCAACGAAGTGGTCACCACCAGCACCACTACCAGCTACAACCTCTTCAACGCCAAGAAGACCGACGAAACCCTGTTGAGTGGTCAGCAGGTCAAGAACAATTTGAACAACGAAAACTTCGTCAAGCGTCTCCCCACGGGGACCCAACGCCTGGACTTAAACGAAAAGACGGTCAAGGCCTTCAAGAACGTCAAGGTGCGCCAAGCCTTCTCCGCGGCCATCGACCGGAACCAGCTGGTCAAGAACGTCCTGCAAGATGGCTCCGTAGCTTCCACGGGCTTCGTGCCCGCCGGCATGGGCAACAACCCCAAGACTGGAGAAGATTTCAGTAAGGAAGCGGCCGTGAAGTCCGCCACCAGCTACGACCTCAAGCGCGCCAAGAAGCTCCTGGCACAGGGCTACCAAGCGACCGGCACCAAGGCCATCAACGCCACCTTATCCGTGGCCGACACTGACGCCGCCAAGCAAGCCGCCGAATTTGTCCAAAGCGCCTTAAACAAATTGCCGGGGGTCAAGATTACGATCAAGACGGTGCCTTACGTTCAGCTGATCACCCAGCAGCACAACGGTAACTACGACCTGACCTTTAGCGGCTGGCAATCCGTCTTCGCTGACCCGATCAACTTCTTGGACGTCTACGAAGCCGACTCCAGCTACAACACCGCCAGCTGGAAGAACGCCCAATTCGACAAGCTGCTGGACGAATCGGAAAACCAGTACGGGAACCAACCTGCTAAGCGCTGGGCCAAGTTAGTCGCCGCCGAAAAGGTCCTGTTGAAGGACCAGGGGACGATTCCGCTGTACCAATCCGCCAAGTCACAGCTCTTACGGACCAACGTCAAGAACATCATCTACAATCCCGCAGGTGTGCCTTACGACTTTAAGACCACTTATATTGCGAAGTAATCCGCCTTTTAGGCCGAAAAAAGCGCTGTAAAATCACCCGATTTTACAGCGCTTTTGTGTGTTTTAGTCAAACAGGTAAACCTTGCTTTCGTACGGTCGTAAAGTGGTGCCCTGGTCATCGGCATAGTTGCCAATTAAGCGCTGGGTCGCCTGAGCTTGGCCGTAATCCCGCTCTACGGACTGGTCCGTGAAGTTGGTCATGACCAACAAGGTCTGCCCCTGGTAATGCCGCCGGAACGTAAAGACGGCCTCATCATCTGGGTCCACTTCTTGGTAAGTCCCGTAGCGAATAATCGGCGTCTGGTGCCGGAGCTTGATCAGCTTCTGATAGTAGTAGAAGACCGAGTCAGGATCCGCCAACGCCGCTTGGGCGTTAATGGTGGGGTAGGTCGGGTTCAACGCGAACCACGGCGTACCATCCGTAAAGCCCGCATTGGCCGTCACATCCCATGGCATCGGCGTCCGGGCGTTATCCCGTGACATGTGCGCCAAGTACTTCAGCATGGTCGGTCCGTCAACCAACTTCTTTTGCTCAACGAGTTCGTGATAGAAATTGATGGACTCCAGGTCTTCATACTGACTCAGTTGTGTATAGTGTGCGTTGGGCATCCCCAGCTCTTCACCTTCGTAGACGTAGGGCGTACCTTGGAGCATGTGTAAGGTGGTGCCCAAAGCCTTCGCCGACCGAACCCGGTATTCGGGGCGGTCATCGCCGAAACGAGAAAGGGCGCGGGGTTGGTCGTGATTATTCCAGTAGAGGCTGTTCCAGCCCTTCCCGTCTAGGGCCTTTTGCCATCGCCCTAAAGCTTGCTTGAGTTCCGTTAACTTCACTGGTTGGTCGTTCCACTTGGCCAAGCGCTTATCCGGATTAGGACTCAACGTCACGTGTTGGAACTGGAAGACCATGTTCAATTCATGGCTGTTCAGTCCCGTATACTTCACGGCGTCTTCGGGGGTCGAACTCGGCATTTCTCCAACCGTCATCACGTCGTAGTGGGACAACACTTCCCGGTTCATTTCGTGCAGGTAGTCGTTGAGCTTCGGCCCGTCTGCGACCATCTTCTCAACGGTCGCGTAGTTGGCGGGGGCTGGTGCATCCGGCAACCCGGCTGGTTTCGAGATCAGGTTGATGACGTCCATCCGGAAGCCATTGACCCCCTTGTCCAACCAGAAACGCATGATGTCCCACACGGCATTGCGGACATCGGGATTCTCCCAGTTCAGGTCGGGTTGACCGGGAGCGAAGAGGTGTAGGTAATACTGTCCTCGTTCCGGGACGTAGGTCCAAGACGAACCGCCAAAGGCCGCTCCCCAATTATTGGGTTCGTGGCCGTCGACCGGATCGCGCCAGATGTAGTAGTCGGCGTACGGGTTGTCCCGTGATGACTTACTTTCCTGGAACCAAGCGTTTTGATCGGACGTGTGGTTAACCACCAGGTCCATCAATAGCTTCATCCCGTGTTGGTGCGTTTCCGCCAGTAAGTGGTCGAAGTCGGCCATGGTGCCATACTGGGGATTAATCGCCTTATAATCGGCGATATCGTACCCATTATCCTTGCACGGTGACTGGTAGATGGGGTTGAGCCACAACACGTCGACGCCTAACTTTTGCAAGTAGTCGAGGCGCTGGGTAATGCCGTTGAGGTCCCCGATTCCATCATGATTGCTGTCCTGAAAACTTTGTGGGTAAATCTGATAGACGACTGAATCTTGAAACCACTTTGAATTTGCCAATTAAAAAACCTCCCGTAACCAACTGCGACGCTTACGTTTTAAGCCGTCGGTTGATCATCAAATTTCGAATGAATCAAATGAACACTTAACGCAGCTAAAATCAGAGACCCCCCGCCAACTAGGAACATCGCGGGCATCGAATGGCCGACCCACGGGAAGATCCAGAAGCTGGCAATGGAAGCACAGATCTGTGGCAAGCAGATACTGCAGTTGAACAGGCCCAGATACGACCCTTCGTTCTCACCATTCAGAGCTTCCGTCAGTAAGGTAAACGGCTGCGTGTTCATGGTCAGGTAAGTAATCCCAATCAAGATAAACGGAATAATCAACAACCACTTATTGTGAATAAAGAAGATGCCGAAGAAGCCCGCAGCGCCGGCTAACAAGCCGACCTGATACCAAAACTTCCGGTGACTCGGCTTAGTGTGGGCTTGAACCAATAGGCCCCAGACTACCGCCGCGATGGATTGGATGCAGGTCAGCACCCCGAACCAATTCCCAGCAGCTTGGTAGCCCGCTGAGGCGGAGTTACTGGTGTTCCAGACGTTCAGCGAAATCGCTCCCGTCGCGTAGGTCCAGGAGTAGAGGATGGCGAACCAGGTAAAGAATTGGACCACGGAAATTTCCCAGAAGACTTTTGGTGCAGTCTTGAGGAGTTGCCACAGACTGGGTTGCTTAGCCTTCTTGGTGGTGTCTAGGTTATGGTAATCCGCATATGTCGTGGGATCATATTCATGCACCTTGATAATCGTGATGATGGACGTCGCCAGTAAGGCGATGGCGGCCAGATAAAAGGCAATCTTAACCGTCAACGGCACTTCCCCTTTGGGTGCCACGTTGGCGATCCCAAAGGCCGCCAGGATAAAGGGTACCATGGTGGCAACGACACCGCCTAAGTTCGAAAACGATTGTTGCCAAGACCAGGCCAAGTCCTTTTGGTCTTCGTTGACCATGTCCCCAATCACCATTTTGAAGGGTTGCATGCAGACGTTAGACGTCAGGTCCATAAACAGTGTGGCGATTGCGGCAAACCACAGCGCCGCGGCGGACCCGTAACCAAAGCCAAACGACCCAGCGTTGGGAAGCAAGACCAAGACGATGGCGGCGGCCGGTGCACCGATCAACAGGTACGGCATCCGGCGGCCAAACCGATTCCAGGTCTTATCGGAGTACTTTCCGATCAAGGGTTGAATGACCATCCCGGCCAACGGTGGCAGGATAAAGAAGAACCCCAGCTTGTTCGGGTCGGTCCCAATCGTTTGAAAGATACGACCTAGTTGTGATTGTTGTAGGGAAAAGGCCATATTGACCCCGAAAAACCCAAAAGTCATGGCAAAAATCGTACTTAACTTCAATGATGGCAGATGATGAGTGACTTTCGGTTTGACGGGCGTCGCAACGGGGTGCGCTTGAGAAGCGTTCGAAATACTGCTAACTTTCATGTTGTTGCCTCCCGGTTTCAAAATAATATCGGTTATTGTAAGCGCTTACTACAGTACTTATGCTAGCACCGAACACAAACGTTTGCAATAGCGTTAAATCAAAAACTCAAACGTTTGTGTAAATGATTGACCCTCTACGCTACGGAGAGTCCTGGGCGCCGTAAGGGTTGCCGGGGGCGCCCGCCATTAAAAAATTTTTAGCGGGCCCATCAAAAAGTGGTCCCCCACTAACGGGAGACCACCAGTCTCAACAAATGCTATGTTCGTGTCACAAAATCGACCACGCTATCCCGCGCCACCACCTGAATTGGGGTAAAGCGCTGTGGTTGCGGTGTCTCGGTCGCCAGCATCCGCTTAACGCCCGCCACACCCATGTCGTAGAAGCTCTGGGTCAGACTGGTCAGCTGCGGTTGGACGATGTCACACAAGTCCGTTCCGTCGATACTCATCACGGACAGGTCAACGGGCACCATCAGGCCCAGCATCCGGGCTTGATTCATCACACCGATTCCCGCCAGATCACTGCCGGCCAAGACCGCCGTGACGTCCGGGTGAGCCCCGTACGCCTGCATCGCCGCTTGACCAGCCGGGTAACTGTAATCTCCCGGGTGAATCCACGCCGGTCGCGGGGTGATTCCCGCTTCAGCCAGCGCCTGACGGTACCCGGCTTCCCGGAGCTGTCCGGTGATGGAGACCTGGGTATCGACAGCCGCCAGTCCGATTCGGCGGTGGCCCCGCTCCAGCAGGTACTTGGTGGCCTGATACCCCACTTGCCAATCGTCGGACGTGATGAATGGCATCTTGGGGCCCTCGAACGAGATGGATAGGAAGCAGTACGGGATCTCCGTGGATTGTAAAAGCGCTAAGTTTTCCGGCGCTAGGTCTACGGAGAGCAGGAGAATCCCCCGCACCGACCGTTCAATCACGGTCTCCAATGCCCGGCGTTGCCGTTCTGCATCGCCATCACCGGCGTACAGAATGATCACGTTGAGGTCCGCGGGAAACGCCGTGGCCTGGATGCCCTCGATAATCTGCGTCGCAAAGTTGGTCTTGGTGGTGTTGACGATGACCGCCAAGTCATGGCTTCTTTGCGTGACCAGTTCGGTCGCCGCCGTGTTCTTCCGGTAGCCCAGTTCCTTGGCCGTCTGTCGGACCTTTTGTGCCGTCTGGGCGCCGAAGAAACCCGCCTTGTTGGCCAACACCCGGGAAACCGTCGCGGGCGAGACCCCCGCTTGTTTAGCGATGTCTTTGATGGTTACGCCCATCATGGTCACCTCCCTGATTATTTAATGGTTACCTTCTATTCTACCGGTTTTTGGTCAAAAGTGTTACCGCTTTCGCTAACCTCGCTCTAAATTAACACAAACGTTTGTCTTTTTGCCTTCACGCTATTGCGAGGACTTGGGGAAACTGCTAAAATCGGTTTTGTAAGCGATTACTAAACTGAAATTTACATTAATCTCCGTAACTCATTTTATAAGGAGGAAATTTATCATGACCAAGAAATGGTGGCAAAACGCTGTGGTGTACCAAGTTTATCCCCGCAGCTATCAGGATTCTAACGGCGACGGGGTCGGTGATCTCGCCGGTTTGACCCAGCGGCTCCCCTATATCAAACGGCTGGGGGCCGACGTCATCTGGTTAAACCCCATCTATCAATCACCGGATAAGGATAACGGCTATGACATCAGTGACTACCAAGCGATTCAACCCGTCTACGGCTCGATGGCTGACTTCGATCAGATGTTGGCAACGGCCCATCAGACCGGCCTGAAGATCTTAATGGACCTAGTGGTCAACCACACTTCTGACCAACATAAGTGGTTCCAGGAGAGTCGCCAGTCCAAGGATAACCCGTATGCCGACTACTACATCTGGCGCGACCCGGTCGACGGCCATGCGCCGAACAACTGGGGGTCCTACTTTAGCGGCGGCGTCTGGACCTACGAACCTAAGCGGGGCCAGTACTACCTCCACCTCTTCGCCCCCGGCCAACCGGATTTGAACTGGGAGAACCCCCAAGTCCGCCAGGAAGTCTGGAACCTGATGCGTTTTTGGTTAGATAAAGGCGTCGACGGTTTCCGGATGGACGTCATCAACCTGATTTCCAAACCCGCCGGCCTCCCAGACGCCCCGGTCGCTCCCGGAGCCCAGTACGGGAACTCGGAACCACTAGTGTCCGATGGCCCTAAGCTCAACGACTATCTCCAAGAAATGAACCGAGAAGTGTTGTCTCACTACGACGTGATGACGGTCGGGGAAATGCCGGGGTCTACACCCGAAGACGCCATTCAATACACTGGTCTGGATGCCAATGAACTGAACATGGTCTTCCAATTCGAACACGTGGGGCTCTCCGCAAACCCTGATGAACGGTTGGGCAAGTGGAACGACCAGCCCGTTCAATTGACCGACCTCAAGCGCTCCTTATCCCGGTGGCAAACGGCCTTAGACGGTAAGGGCTGGAACAGCCTCTATTGGAACAACCACGACCAGCCGCGCGCCGTTTCCCGCTTTGCGACCGATGATCCGCAATACCGGGTTCGGGCCGCCAAGATGTTGGGGACGACCCTGCACATGTTACAGGGGACGCCGTACGTCTACGAAGGCGAGGAACTGGGGGAGACCAACGTCCACTACACTAAGCTCAGTGATTACGAAGATCTGGAAAGCCTGAACGCCTACCACCAAAACGTTGAAGTGGATCACTTGGTCGACAGTCAGACCATGCTGAAGTATCTGGCCCACATCTCTCGGGATAACGCCCGGACGCCGATGCAATGGGACGCGACCGCCAACGCTGGGTTTACGACCGGTAACCCGTGGTTTGCGCTGAATCCAAACTACCCGCAAATCAACGCCAAATCCCAGGTCGATGATGATCAATCCGTCTTTAATTACTACCGCCAGTTGATTGCATTGCGGCACCACAGCGACCTAATCGTCTACGGCAGTTACCAAGCACTGGACCCAGAAGACAACCAAGTCTTTGCTTACAAGCGGCACTACCAGGGCCAGACGTTATTGGTCATCAGTAACTTCACGGCGGAATCCGTGACCCGTGATTACGGCCAAGCTCAGGCTAGTCAACGATTGATTGGCAACTACGCTGACGACGCCGGGACCACGTTACGGCCATACGAAACGAAGGTTTACCAATTTAACGCCTAAGTCTTAGGTCTCAAAGAAGCCCGCTCTCCTCGTGAGGGCTGGCTTTTTTAGATTATTCTGGTGATTGACCTGGCGGTGGGGCGCGTTGGGGCCGCTGTTAACGAAGGTCCCCCGCCGTTAGGCTCGGGACCAGTACTGCGAATTTTGGGTATAAAAAAAGAACCCAATCACTGGGTTCTTCACGTCGCGTGGCAACGTCCTATCCTTGCAGGGGGCGATCCCCCAACTACTTTTGGCGTGCTGAAGCTTAACTTCTGTGTTCGGCATGGGAACAGGTGTATCCTTCAGGCTATCGCCACCACACTATTGAGAGCTTGTTCTCTCAAAACTAGCTACTACCAATTATCTTCTTGAGAACACCATTACTTGGTTAAGTCCTCGACCGATTAGTACTGGTCCGCTCCACACCTCACGGTGCTGCTACTTCCAGCCTATCTACCTGATCATCTCTCAGGGGTCTTACTTCCATATAGGAATGGGAAATCTCATCTCGAGGCGAGTTTCACACTTAGATGCTTTCAGCGTTTATCTCATCCATACATAGCTACCCAGCGATGCGCCTGGCGGCACAACTGGTACACCAGCGGTATGTCCATCCCGGTCCTCTCGTACTAAGGACAGCTCCTCTCAAATTTCCTACGCCCGCGACGGATAGGGACCGAACTGTCTCACGACGTTCTGAACCCAGCTCGCGTACCGCTTTAATGGGCGAACAGCCCAACCCTTGGGACCGACTACAGCCCCAGGATGCGATGAGCCGACATCGAGGTGCCAAACCTCCCCGTCGATGTGGACTCTTGGGGGAGATAAGCCTGTTATCCCCAGGGTAGCTTTTATCCGTTGAGCGATGGCCCTTCCATACGGTACCACCGGATCACTAAGCCCGACTTTCGTCCCTGCTCGACCTGTCTGTCTCGCAGTCAAGCTCTCTTCTGCCTTTACACTCGACGAATGATTTCCAACCATTCTGAGAGAACCTTTGGGCGCCTCCGTTACTTTTTAGGAGGCGACCGCCCCAGTCAAACTGCCCACCTGACACTGTCTCCCACCACGATAAGTGGTGCGGGTTAGAGTGTTCACACAGCGAGGGTCGTATCCCACCAGCGCCTCCATCGAAACTAGCGTTCCGATATCTACGGCTCCGACCTATCCTGTACAAGCTGTGTCAACACCCAATATCAAGCTACAGTAAAGCTCCATGGGGTCTTTCCGTCCTGTCGCGGGTAACCTGCATCTTCACAGGTACTATAATTTCACCGAGTCTCTTGTTGAGACAGTGCCCAGATCGTTACGCCTTTCGTGCGGGTCGGAACTTACCCGACAAGGAATTTCGCTACCTTAGGACCGTTATAGTTACGGCCGCCGTTTACTGGGGCTTCATTTCTGGGCTTCGCCGAAGCTAACTCATCCACTTAACCTTCCAGCACCGGGCAGGCGTCAGCCCCTATACGTCATCTTACGATTTTGCAGAAACCTGTGTTTTTGATAAACAGTCGCCTGGGCCTTTTCACTGCGGCTACACTTGCGTGTAGCACCCCTTCTCCCGAAGTTACGGGGTCATTTTGCCGAGTTCCTTAACAAGAGTTCACTCGCTCACCTTAGGATACTCTCCTCGACTACCTGTGTCGGTTTGCGGTACGGGTAATTAATGTCTAACTAGAAGCTTTTCTCGGCAGTGTGACGTGGAGCACTTCCCTACTAAAATTCGGTCCCCGTCACGTCTTGTCCTTAGTGATAAGCATTTGACTCATCACCAGACTTAACGCTTGGACGCACATTTCCAATCGTGCGCATGCTTTAGCCTCCTGCGTCCCTCCATCGTTCAAACAACATTAACTAGTACAGGAATATCAACCTGTTATCCATCGCCTACGCCTCTCGGCCTCGGCTTAGGTCCCGACTAACCCTGGGAGGACGAGCCTTCCCCAGGAAACCTTAGTCATTCGGTGGATCAGATTCTCACTGATCTTTCGCTACTCATACCGGCATTCTCACTTCTAAGCGCTCCACTAGTCCTTGCGGTCTAACTTCGTCGCCCTTAGAACGCTCTCCTATCACGCAACATAGTTGCGTCCACAATTTCGGTAATGTGCTTAGCCCCGGTATATTTTCGGCGCAGAGTCACTCGGCTAGTGAGCTATTACGCACTCTTTAAATGGTGGCTGCTTCTGAGCCAACATCCTAGCTGTCTATGCAATTCCACATCCTTTTCCACTTAGCACATATTTAGGGACCTTAATTGGTGGTCTGGGCTGTTCCCCTTTCGACGGTGGATCTTATCACTCATCGTCTGACTCCCGGATATAAATCTGTGGCATTCGGAGTTTATCTGAATTCAGTAACCCATGACGGGCCCCTAGTCCAAACAGTGGCTCTACCTCCACGATTCTTGACTCCGAGGCTAACCCTAAAGCTATTTCGGAGAGAACCAGCTATCTCCAAGTTCGTTTGGAATTTCACCGCTATCCACACCTCATCCCAGCATTTTTCAACATACACGGGTTCGGCCCTCCAGTGCGTTTTACCGCACCTTCAGCCTGGACATGGATAGGTCACCTGGTTTCGGGTCTACGTCAATTTACTGAAACGCCCGTTTCAGACTCGCTTTCGCTGCGGCTCCGGTCTTTACACCTTAACCTTGCAAATTAACGTAACTCGCCGGTTCATTCTACAAAAGGCACGCTATCACCCATTAACGGGCTCTAACTAATTGTAGGCACATGGTTTCAGGAACTATTTCACTCCCCTTCCGGGGTGCTTTTCACCTTTCCCTCACGGTACTGGTTCACTATCGGTCACTAGGGAGTATTTAGCCTTGGGAGATGGTCCTCCCGGATTCCGACCAGGTTTCACGTGTCTGGCCGTACTCAGGATCCTGAACTGAGGGTCAACGATTTCATCTACGGGGGTATCACCCTCTCTGCCGTGCCTTCCCAGACACTTCGATTATCATTGACTTTGGTAACTCAAATGTTCAGTCCTACAACCCCAATGTGCAAGCACATTGGTTTGGGCTGTTCCCCGTTCGCTCGCCGCTACTTAGGGAATCGAATTTTCTTTCTCTTCCTGTGGGTACTTAGATGTTTCAGTTCCCCACGTCTGCCACAACTTGAGTATGTATTCGTCAAGTTGTAATCATCGGTAAAGATGATTGGGTTTCCCCATTCGGAAATCTCCGGATCAAAGCTTACGTACAGCTCCCCGAAGCATATCGGTGTTAGTCCCGTCCTTCATCGGCTCCTAGTACCAAGGCATTCACCATGCGCCCTTCATAACTTAACCTATTTATCACGACGTGATAAACGATTAATCGAGTATTAGCGATTTAAACTAATTAAAAAACTCAAAATAAACGCGGTGTTCTCGGTTTAATTATCTTAATAATTAAAGGAAAATAATTGATAGTATCTAGTTTTCAAAGAACAAGTTTGAGGGTAGACCCCTCAAAACTGACCATTGTTTCAACAAAGTATGTGTAGCCTCCGTATATTCCTTAGAAAGGAGGTGATCCAGCCGCAGGTTCTCCTACGGCTACCTTGTTACGACTTCACCCTAATCATCTGTCCCACCTTAGACGGCTGGCTCCAAAAGGTTACCTCACCGGCTTTGGGTGTTACAAACTCTCATGGTGTGACGGGCGGTGTGTACAAGGCCCGGGAACGTATTCACCGCGGCATGCTGATCCGCGATTACTAGCGATTCCAACTTCATGTAGGCGAGTTGCAGCCTGCAATCCGAACTGAGAACGGCTTTAAGAGATTAGCTTAGCCTCGCGACTTTGCGACTCGTTGTACCGTCCATTGTAGCACGTGTGTAGCCCAGGTCATAAGGGGCATGATGATTTGACGTCATCCCCACCTTCCTCCGGTTTGTCACCGGCAGTCTCACCAGAGTGCCCAACTGAATGCTGGCAACTGATAATAAGGGTTGCGCTCGTTGCGGGACTTAACCCAACATCTCACGACACGAGCTGACGACAACCATGCACCACCTGTCATTCTGTCCCCGAAGGGAACGTCTTATCTCTAAGATTGGCAGAAGATGTCAAGACCTGGTAAGGTTCTTCGCGTAGCTTCGAATTAAACCACATGCTCCACCGCTTGTGCGGGCCCCCGTCAATTCCTTTGAGTTTCAACCTTGCGGTCGTACTCCCCAGGCGGAGTGCTTAATGCGTTAGCTGCGGCACTGAAGGGCGGAAACCCTCCAACACCTAGCACTCATCGTTTACGGCATGGACTACCAGGGTATCTAATCCTGTTCGCTACCCATGCTTTCGAGCCTCAGCGTCAGTTGCAGACTAGACAGCCGCCTTCGCCACTGGTGTTCTTCCATATATCTACGCATTCCACCGCTACACATGGAGTTCCACTGTCCTCTTCTGCACTCAAGTTCCCCAGTTTCCGATGCACTTCTTCGGTTAAGCCGAAGGCTTTCACATCAGACTTAAGAAACCGCCTGCGCTCGCTTTACGCCCAATAAATCCGGACAACGCTTGCCACCTACGTATTACCGCGGCTGCTGGCACGTAGTTAGCCGTGGCTTTCTGGTTGAATACCGTCACGATGTCAACAGTTACTCTGACACCCGTTCTTCTTCAACAACAGAGTTTTACGAGCCGAAACCCTTCTTCACTCACGCGGCATTGCTCCATCAGACTTGCGTCCATTGTGGAAGATTCCCTACTGCTGCCTCCCGTAGGAGTCTGGGCCGTGTCTCAGTCCCAATGTGGCCGATTACCCTCTCAGGTCGGCTACGCATCATCGCCTTGGTGAGCCGTTACCCCACCAACAAGCTAATGCGCCGCGGAACCATCCAGAAGTGATAGCCGAAGCCACCTTTCAAACAAAAACCATGCGGTTTTTGTTGTTATACGGTATTAGCACCTGTTTCCAAGTGTTATCCCCTGCTTCTGGGCAGGTTTTCCACGTGTTACTCACCAGTTCGCCACTCGTTCCAATGTTGAAATCAGTGCAAGCACGTCAATCAACGGGAACTCGTTCGACTTGCATGTATTAGGCATGCCGCCAGCGTTCGTCCTGAGCCAGGATCAAACTCTCATCTTAAAGATGATAAGCTCGAATAGCTCATCGATTGTTGTTACATTTTTAAAGCGAATTGACTTCGCAAATATTGCTTTGGGTTTGAATATAAATCCAAACCGCCCTACACATATTTGGTTTGTCGAAACAATGTTCAGTTTTCAAAGGTCTACCAAGTTGTTAACTCTCGTCAACAACTTAATCATCATAACATTTTGAAGCTATGATGTCAACAAGAAGTTTGATTTAACAACGTTTCTTGCTGAACCGTCATCGCTAAGCGACAACTTAATTAATATAACATTTCGTTGTCATCTCTGTCAACAACTAATTTCAATCTTTCGAATTGGTCTAGTTGGTAACTCGTCGTGACGACGTATATAAGAATACCAACCACAGCGGCCCACGTCAACTAAAAACCGCAAATAAATTGCGACTTTTTTCAAAGACAAATCTTATCGTACCGGCGTTCGTCAACGTTATAAATCGGCCGTGCGTTTCCTGGACAATCACCAAAAACCGTTCGGGTTATTTTTTTGACCATCGATATCCAGTCTCTCCCGCTCGCAACATTTTCTCCTTTTTTCGCTCCTCGCCCCTATTCAGCCCCCCTTAGAACCCACGGAATTGATTCGTTAGTCATTATTATAGTAGAAAGCCACCTGTAATTCCCCCACGCTCCCCACAAAAAGCCCCATATAGCAGCTCTTGCACCCCTGTTAAGAACCAACGATCACTCGTCCATTAACACCATCCCCTACCAACGTCTTAACTAGCGACAACCAGCCAATCACAAAAAAAGAAGCGTTCCTGCAGAACGCCTCCCCTAATCACTTGATCTATTCTGTTAAGGTTCCCATAACTGGCAGCTTCTGTAAGACGCCCTTACCATGGGGCGACTTTAAAATCGCTGCGGATAAGTTCTTTCCGGCAACGTTGCCGTGATGTTGACCACCAGCCCATGCATCCACGTTAGAGACGTCATAGACCGTGCCGTCTACCGCCACGTAGGCCGGGTGCCCATTCTGCCCATCAAACTGACTGAGTTCTGCGATCGTAAAGTTTTTTTCTGCCATTCGTCAACACCCCGTTCGTTAAGTTGCTTTCAGTTTAGCTTACTTACGGGGCGCAAGCAATCAATCTGCCTTATCAGTTGATAACGCCATAGACGCCACAATCAGTCTTTCGCCTAGTCGCCATCCCCTGGCCGGTGACCCTCACGGAACATCCCCCGCATATTGGGCCCGATGCCACCACGCATGCCCATGCCGCAGCCGCGATGCATCTTGTGCGCTTGTTCCATCAACGTCCGAAAATCTGCTGATTGTTCCCAGTCACGTGGCTGCTTGGCTTCCAGGTCCTGCAAGAGCTTCTGCAAGATATCCCGTAATTGAGCCTGTTCCGAGTCGCTCAACGTGGCAAAGAGGGATTCAGACAATTCATCCTTCGCTTTGTGCGCCGTTGCCAGAAATTTTCGCCCGGCATCCGTCAGGGAGATGAGGGTCACCCGCTTATCATCCGGCGACGGTTGGCGGTCCACCAAGCCCGCCCCTTCCAGCTTAGCCACCAAAGCACTCGCGGAACTTGGTCGGATGTCCAGCTCCTCTACAATATCGGAGTTCGTCAAATGGGCTTCTTGAGTTAGCCGCTGTAAGACGCGTAATTGATTCGAATTGCGTTCCGGCTCCTGATCGTTGATCCGGGTGCTCCGCATTGCCGCCGCAACGAATTCCCGTTGCTGAAGAAGTCGGCCAAATAGAGTCAGTAATTGTTGTGAATCGTAAGTCATCTAGAATCACTTCCGCTTTCTGCTTATTTAGTTAGCTAAAATACATAAAAACTAACTAAATGCAGTCTAAACCATTAGTTAGTATATGTCAAATAAAACTAACTAATTAATCAAAAAACAACCGTGCGCATCCTTAGCCGCACGGTTGTCATCATTCATTTAAAGTTGACCCCACGCCGAAGCGCCGATCGTTGGGAACAAGTACACTAGACGTTCCAGTTCAGCTGGGCCGTAGTGGAAGACGATGGCCGGCAGTAACGTGTTGATCACGTCCGGCGCTTGGTCACTGACCTCAGTGGCCCCAACCAGGCGGTGGTCGCGGTCAAAGATCAGGGCGTTGTCGCCCCCCGTCTCTTGCCCCACCTGCCGGTACCAATCATCCGGAATATGGTGCGTTTCTACCGTGTATTGGTCGGGATGGGCCTGAGCTTCGGCGACCGTGACCCCGACTTGGGCCAGCCGTGGCGACGTAAAGGTCGTGGTCGGAATGGCCGGGTAGTCGATGGGCGCCGTGGTTTCGTTGGCAAACAGGTGCATCAGGTAGGTCGATTCAAAGATGGCCGTGGGCGTTAACCGCGGTTGGGTCTTATCGATCACATCCCCCGAAGCGTAGATGTTCGGCACACTGGTCTGCAAATGATCGTTGACCGTGATTCCGTTGGCCGTATACGCCACACCCAGGTCTTCTAAGCCCAAGTTCGCCGTATTCGGCAACCGGCCCGTCGCATCCAAGACCCAGTCTGCGTCTAAGGTCGTGCCTGTATTGGTGGTCAATTGCACCCCGGTGGCGGTGGCCGTGGCGGCTTCCACGCTGGTGTTCCGCAGGAGCGTTACCCCTTGGGCCGACAACTCGCGCAAGACCTGTTCAACAAACGGTTGGTGGAAGGACCGTAACGCTTGGTCCCCGTGAAGCACGACCGTCACGGTACTACCCGCCGCGTTGGCGATGGTGGCGAATTCTAAGGCGATGTAGCCCCCACCAATCACAACTAAGTGCTTGGGCATCTCCGGCAACGCCAGAAAGTCCGTACTGTCGTGGAGTAATTCCTGCCCCGGAATTGCTAACCGGTGTGGGTGCAGGCCGGTCGCCAACACGATTTTATCGGTGGTGTAAGTGGTCTCCCCCACCGCAATCGTGTGCGCATCGACCAACCGACCGCGACCGTTGATCACGTCTACGCCCACGCTCTTCAATAGGCCGCCAATCATCGCGGGCAACCCATCGATCACGGCATTCTTATGCGCCAGACTGGCGTCCCAATGTAACTGAGTCTGCCCCGTTAAGACCGGGTTCAACGCTGCCAACTGCCGTTGCACGGCAACGGGGGCGTCTAGCGCGATTTTAGCGTTACACCCCCGGTTCGGACAGGTTCCCCCGATCAAGCCTTCTTCAATGACTCCGACTTTAACCCCTTTACTGGCTAACGGAATGGCCCCGTCAAATGTGCCGTGACCGCTTCCCAAATACAAGACATCATACTGATACGTCATGAATTGCCGCCTCCCAAAAGTCAATTGCTTACAACTAAATTGCGTTCAACACTTAGTATTCTACGGACTCCCCCCGGAACTTGCAAGTCAAGGGCCTCCATTTCCGTCACTAGGGGCTGGTTGATTTACTCACTTGACCAATTAGCAGCCACTACTTTCCACGATTGATCCCATCACCCACCAAACATTTAACTTGTCGTGCCCCGGTATCACGCGTAAACTAACGCTAGTTACCGGTCAACCATCCGTTGGCCGCCACACTCATTCTAAGGAGGCTTAGCCTTTGACCTACAGTATTCACCAAGTTGCCGACTTACTTGGCATCTCAACCTATCGAATTCGCTACTACCACGATCACGGTATGCTACCGTATGTCAAACGCGATGCACATAACAATCGCATCTTTGACGACAGCGACATCGACTGGCTGCGGATCATCATCTGTCTTCGGGCGACGGGGATGCCTGTCGAACGGATCTGCCACTACCTTGACTTAGTCCAGGAAGGCGACGCCACCATCCCCGAACGTTATCAGATGATGAAAGCCCAACAGGACCGCACGTTAAGCGAGATTCAGGACCTGCAGGATCACCTGACCACCATTAACTGCAAGGTCGACGGTTACGCCGAGATCCTCGCGACCGGTGCACCGGACAAATTCGCACCCCGGCGACCCACGCAGCCCACTGCTCAGTCCTAACCCCATCCATCCTGAGTCTTAACGGATCAGCTTAAAAACGCCTTCGTTCAACCGGTTAATTCCAGTTGAACGCAGGCGTTTTAATTTCTAATGAGCTCCCCAGGCAATGGGCCCCTGGTCCGCTAAAATCTGGTCGATTTCGTGCAGCTCAGCCGGCGTAAACGTCAGGTTCTTCAAGGCCGCCACGTTGGCTACAACCTGTTCGGGGCGGCTCGCACCAATCAAGACACAGGCAATGGCTGGCTCCCGCAGGTTCCAGGCCAACGCCATCTGCGCCAAGCTTTGGTGCCGGTTAGCCGCCACCGCATTGAGCCGTTTGACCGTGGTTAGGGTCTGGTCAACCTGTTCGGGGTGTAAGAACGGAATCGTGGCCTTGCGCGCCCGCGAATCAGCCGGAATGCCGTGCAAGTATTTATCCGTTAAGAGTCCCTGCGACAACGCACTGAACCCCACCGCCGACTTATGCACTGCTCGCAAGACCGGGAACAAGTCCTGTTCCACGTCCCGGTTAAAGAGGTTGTAGCGTGGCTGGTGAATGATAAACGGCGTCCCTAAATCTTGGAAGACCTGCGTGATGGCTTGGGTCTGCGCACCGTTATAGTTCGAGATGCCCACGTAGAGCGCCTTGCCTTCCCGCACCAATTGGTCCAAAGCCCCCGCAGTCTCTTCAATGTTAGTGTGGGGATCAGGTCGGTGCGAGTAGAAGATATCGAAATACTCTAATCCCGTCCGGCGCAGACTCTGGTCGGCACTGGCAATGATGCTCTTGCGCGACCCCCAGTCACCGTACGGGCCCGGCCACATCGAATAGCCCGCTTTACTGGCGATGACCAGTTCATCCCGGTACGGGCGCAGATCGTCTGCCAAGATGCGCCCGAAGTTCTCCTCGGCGCTACCGGGAACCGGTCCGTAGTTGTTGGCTAGATCGTAGTAGGTGATTCCCAGGTCAAAGGCCTGGTGGATAATCGCCTTTTGGGTCGCCAAGGCGTCGACACTGCCGAAGTTGTTCCAGAGTCCTAAGCCCAACGCTGAAAGTTTTAAGCCACTGTCGCCGACTCGCCGGTAGGGCATGGTCGCGTAACGCTGTTCGTTTGCTTGATACATGTAAATCCCCCTCGAAAAACCGTTTAGCTTTAGGATATCGCTTTCATCGCCCGGCTAACAGGTATTTCTGACCACAGGGGTGGGACAGCTGACTGCCACCGTCCCTTGACTAAACGCAAAAAAGCGTCTGGACATGTATCCCAGACGCCTGCTACTTAACCCATTCAACATCGGCTAGTGGCCGTGAAGTGTCTTACATTTTCTTCTCGAATCCTTCCATCGGCGCCGCCTGATTCTGGTAATCGGCTGCTGCATTCGGGTCCGTGGTGAAGTGCATCACGGAATAGAAGGCCCCATTCAGGTAATCCTGCATGGCCCGCGGAATCTGCAGTTCATCCATGTCGGACGGGGAAAGCTGGTAACGGATGCTGGCCTCGTCGTGGTCGGCGACCTTCTGGATCCACCGGGGTTCGCGGATCATCTCGCGCCCCATGGCCACTAAGTCCGTGCCCAAGGCCAAAACGTCCTCGGCATCCTGGGGAGTCTCTACGGAACCCACGCCGATCAACGGCTTACGCCCCGCCAACTGGTCCTTGATCCGGGTCAGAATCGGTGTCTTATCCGTCTTATCGTTCAACGACGTCCGGTGAGCGGACCCCATGGAAACGTGGACGTAATCCACCACGGAATCGCCTAACATATCGACGAAGGCCAGTGAATCCGCCAGTCGGATTCCTGGCGTCTCAATCTCCTCGGGTGAGATCCGGTAGCCTAACAGGAACGGCCGGTCCGCATACTGGTCGATGGCCGCTTGGGCACTGGCGATGACGGCCTTAGCAAAGCCCATCCGTGCCTGCTGGTCGCCACCCCACTTGTCCGTCCGTTGGTTCGAGTTCGGGGAGAAGAACTGTTGTAACAGGTACGTGTTGGCCCCGTGCAACTCAACGCCGTCAAACCCGGCCGCAATCGCCCGCCGCGTGGCCGCGCCAAACGCCGTGATGATGTCGTCGATCTCATCAGCCGTCAACGCCCGGGGTTCCTGAGAATCTTCCGGGAAAACGGCCCGTACGGCACTCGCACTAACTGGTTGCTGACCCCGCAGAATCTGGTCGTTGGACTTCCGACCCGCGTGGAAGATCTGCAGGACTGCTTTGGTCCCGTTGTGCTTCATGGCGTCCGCCAAGGCACTCAGTCCCGGGATATCATCGTCGCTAGCAATCGACAATTCCCCCTCGAAGCCTTTGCCACTGGCAATCACGTTGGCGACTTCCCCGATGATCAGTCCCAGGCCACCCGAGCGGGCACCGTAAAAGTTGATCTCGTCGTTCGTCACCTGACCATCGTAGAAGCTCGACATGGTCGTGGTCGGGGCCATCACCATCCGGTTCTTGAGGGTGATGCCCTTCTTAAAGGTAAAAGGTGCCATAAATTGATAACTCATCTGTATTGACCTCCATTTTCTGTATGGGTACAGGCTAAAATTGCGGTGAAGACGGGGCGCAAGCTCTGTCCGGTAGGCGAGAGCGTCCAAACCCGCTGTTTCACGTGAAACACAATCAGGCGATGCCGCCAGAGTCCCCAGAGGGCCCCTAAAGTCAGCCACCAGCGATCACCGGTACCAGCGGGGGCTAGCGCCGTGGTCGCTTGGGGGCCGTTCATCAGGCACAAGAGCATCCGCCATTGTCGCGGGTTTTCCACCAACGTCTGCACGACCCGTAGGCCTTCTAAGGCTTCTGTCGTCATACGTCACCTCCCTATGCTTCACAGTCTACCGTCCCGTTGACGCCAAGAAAAGAAGGCACTTTTTAGTGCCCCTAGAGGACCCAAACCAACTGCCATTGGATTAAAAAAAGGCGGCCGGGAGTTTCTTCCCAGTCGCCCGATTAGTCATACTAACGGGGTTGCAGTAACCGTTCAAACCCCTTATGGTCATTGCGAATGCCAACGTCCAGTTGGCCGGCCTGGTGCAGCTCGTCCACGTGGTGTTCGCCCCAGACGGACATCTGTACCAGGACCGTGCCTAGCGAACGTCCCATCTCGGTCAGGCGGTAGGTCACCTTAAACGGCGCCTTGTCTCCGGCCACCTGGCGGTCGACGATGCCATCAGCGGCGAGTTCCCGTAACTGTTGCGTCAAGACCTTCTGTGAGATCTGCGGGAGTTCGTTCCGCAAATCGCAGGTCCGTTGCGGCCGCATACTCAGATGGCAAAGAATTTGCGGTTTCCATTTCCCACTGATCACGTCTAAGGTCGCTTCGACCCCCATGTTATACATCTTCTTTGCCATCTGCGGCGCCTCCTCAAGTCGTTTTTTTCTATTGTACCCGCTCTTCTCTCATTTGGCGAGTAGGTACCTTCAGGTAACCCTTGGCAAAGTCCCCGTCCAAGCGTAGACTAGACCCCAACTTACACTATCGAGGAGGGATTGGTATGTTCAAACCAGCACCATTACATCCCGGCGACCACGTGGCCGTCGTCAGTCTTTCAGCCGGGACCTTGGGGGAACCGTTCGCCGCTCACGAACTTAAGCGCGGCCTCCAACGGCTGCGGGCCCTCGACCTGGTTCCCGTCTGCATGCCCAACAGCCTCAAGGGCGTCGCCTACCTAGCGGCCCACCCGGAAGCTCGGGCCGCCGACCTCAAGCAGGCCTTTCTGGATCCCAGCATCACGGGCATCATCTGCGCCATCGGGGGCATCGAGACCTACCGCCTAGCGCCCTACCTGCTGGATGACCCCGAGTTTGTGGCCGCTGTGCACCAACACCCTAAGCTATTCACCGGGTTCTCCGACACCACCGTAGACCACCTGATGCTTTACCAGCTGGGCCTGACCACCTACTACGGTCCCAGCCTGCTCAACGACTTTGCCGAGTTAGGTCCCGAGCTGTTACCCTACACGGCCCAGACGATCCATCACTACTTCACGAACCCCGCCACGACGGCCATCACCAGTAGCCCCGTCTGGTACCAGGAACGTCAGGACTTTTCCGCGGCCGCCCTGGATACGCCCCGGATCAGCCACCCCGAAACACAGGGGTACCAAGTCCTGCGGGGAACCGGTGTGGTTCGCGGTCCCCTCTTAGGTGGTTGCCTGGACAGTCTGAACAGCCTAATCACGGACACCCGCTATCCCGACGAACCCCTGGTGAGTCAGCGTTACCACCTGTTACCGACCGCCCGCGACTTTGCCGGAAAACTCCTCTTCTTAGAGACCAGTGAGGAGCAACCCACACCCGCGACTTACCGCCGCATGTTGGAGGCCCTCAAGGCGCGGGGCATTCTGGCCGCCGTGGCCGGCATTCTGACGGGGAAACCCCAGGACAATCACTACCTGGCCGACTACGCCGCCATTCTACAAGATGTCACGGCCGACTTAGGAACGCCTCTGATGGCGAACCTGAACTTCGGTCACGCCTACCCGCGCACGGCTTTACCGTACGGTGTCACCGCCCAGCTTGATCTGGACCACGCGACGTTGACCGTGACCGAGCCCTACTTTGCGGGTCCCGTCTTTGACTAACTCGCGCTAATTTCTAGCTTCCGTTGCGGTGCCATGCGCCGCTTAACGTGACCGACTTTCCCCCACGCTCAAGGGCCAGGCCGGTCACGTTTTTGGTCCCCTCTTTCATCCCGAAAACAGCCCGCTATCTTTTAAATGAAAGCGCTTTCTGATATACTGAACTTATCGTTAAGAAAAGAGGAGTTATAATGGCTAAAGTCTTAGTAATTTACGCTCACCCTGAAACGAAAACTTACTCCACCACGGATAAGTTCTACCAACAGTTCATCACGTCCTACCGCGAAACACATCCGGAAGACACCATCATCGAACACAACGTCTCCGAATACATGCCGTTCCCCCTGAACAAGATCGCTGTCTCCATCTACAACAAGGCCCTGGTCAACCAACCGCTGAACCCCGATGAGTCTCGGTTCAACGATGCTCGGCAGAAGTGGATCGACGAGTTCATCGCGGCCGACAAGTACGTCTTCGTCAACCCGATGTACAACCTCTTCATCCCCAGTGAAATGAAGAGCTACCTCGACATCGTGATGCAGGTCTCCCAGACCTTCCACTACACCGATCAAGGAATCATGGAAGGCCTGTTGCACGGGAAGAAAGCCATTCACCTGCAGACGGCCGGGGGCGATTACCACGGCTCCACGGGCGGTCCCGACCTGAGTCAGTTGGACCTGGGACACCAGTACATTGGGGCCGTGCTCCACGTGATGGGCGTGGACGACTTTACCGGTCTCTACGCCGAGGGCATGGACCAGTCGCCCGCGCACGCTCCCGAGATCATGGCCGCGGCCTTTGACCGGGCCGAACAGGCGGGGCGTACCTTCTAATCTTGACACCATTGACGACACACAAAGGGCTTCGGAAATGTTACGATTTCCGGAGCTCTTTTTCAATTGTTATGATTTTTTGATATACGGTACCGCCATCACGTCGGTATCAACGATGCCAAACTGACGGCGCATCCGTTCCTCAATTGCTTCACCTAACCGGTAGCTGTCCTGAACCCGCATCTCTGGGGCGACCGCGATGATCACGTCTAGCGTGACCATGTTGCCGTTATAGTGGGCCTTAATGGCGGTCACGTCCCGGACTCCCGGCCACTGCGCAATGACCTGCTTGAACGTCGCCTCTTCTTGCGGATCGAAATAATCCGCTAAGTTCAGGCTGCTCTCGCGGAAGATCTTCACGCCCGCCGTCAGGATAAACATCCCGACCACCAGGCTCGCGACCCCGTCAAGCCACTTGAACTGGAACCACAGTGCCCCGCCAATGGCGACCAACGTGCCCAGACTGGTCAGCGCATCGCTCAGACTATCCTGCGCGGCCGCACTCAACGCGGCGTTGTTCAACCGGCGCCCGGCGCGACGGTTCAACCACCAGACGCCCAGCATGATGACCAGCGCAACCGCGGCCCCGACTAAGGTAATCGGCCGTGGAATCTCCTGTTCCTCCGGATGAATCAGACTCTTGAGCCCGCTAAAGAGGACGCTGAAGGAGATCCCTACCATGACGATGCCGGTAATCAGCGTAAAGACCGTTTCGTAGTGAAACCGGGTCAGCTGGAGGCGCTGTCCCGCCTGCGGACTGTCTTCCGGTAAGGGTTGCCCCAATAGGTCGTCATCGTCCACGTCGCGGGCGATAAAGATGCCCACCAGCAGTAAGGCCGCCGAAATGATTCCGGATAAGTTGTTCAACGCATCCGCGCGTAAGGTCTGCGAATGCCCCACAACGGCTAGGTAAAACTCAATTACGGAAATTGCCAGGTACGCCGCCACGTTGAGCCAGAGATGGTTCTGCGCCCGGCGTAACTTCTGTAGTTCGCCCGCCTGGGTCGCCCGCCACTGCGCAGCTTCCGCAACATGGTGTTCATGAAATTCTTGCATGCAACCGCCTCTTCACCTTAAGGACGCCCGGGTTACCCCTGCGTCCAAACTTCATTAACTAAGTCGTGGTGATACGATTGGCCATCGGTCAAGACGGTACTCCCGTCATAGGCCGTGTAGCCGTAATAGGTCTCGTTCTCCCCGTTACTCCAAGTCACGTCAATCTCCACGTTGGCGTCGATGGTCTTGGTATCGTTGGTCCCCGACGACACATCGTAAGACAGGACGCCCTTGGCCCCCGAATCCTTGATGGTCGCGTAGCCGTGAAAGGCCGTGCCGTCGTTATTGTTCTGGATGACCGTCCCATCACTATCGATGTCGAGGTCAGCTTGAATCCGGTCCCCATCGTCATCGTTATAGAAGGCATAGTCCCCGGTGAACTTCGAATAGCCGTCAAAGCTATCATTGGTGCCGGTGGTCCGCTGCGTGGTGGATCCGCCGGTGGTGGTGACCGACTTGGAAGTCTTATCATCCTTCAACAAGAACTTATCATTACTCTTTTGCAAATCAAAGAATTCCGTCTTCAAAGTGCCAAATCCTTTACCGTTAAGTTCGGCGACATTAATTTGACTGAGCGCCTTGTTCGATGCTTGGTAATGCCCCGTTGCGTTGGCCTTACGGGCCGTTTGGATGATCGACTCGTCCTTGGCTAACTTACCTGATTTGGTGGACGTCTGGGACTGACGCGCTTGATGCGTCACGTTCTTGGGCGAACCGAATAACGAACAACCAGATAAGCCGACCGTCATGGCAACCAGTAATGCCCCCATTGCCCATGTGTGCTGTCTCTGCATGTGAAACCCCTCCTAGGTTCATTTTGTTTCGATTTGAATATGTATAGTTCATTAATTATTTTAGGTCAATCGTAGCGGGACCTCAATCCTTCCCCCCGATTTCTGAATCTCACCCCAGTCGGGTTTAAATTAAGCGCTCGGCAGCGAAAACTTTGTTTAGTTTTTCATCATTTAAAATTGCCTTTTGAAAACGACCGTTCCGGTTTCTTTTTAAATTATTCATCGGTAACGACGCCTGACATACCGGGATTTTAACGGTCGACTAACAAACTTTTTGTCGAAAACGGTTGCATACTGTAAGTTTCTAAGTTATAATTCACTTGTGAATAAGGTATTAAAGATTTTCAAAACTTCTGAAAGAAGGCATTTTATATTATGGCTGAACGTAGTTATGATTTTCTGATGCCCAGTGTCAACTTTTTTGGCCCTGGCGTTATTAGCAAGCTTGGTGACCGTGCCAAGATGTTAGGTATGAAGAAGCCCGTTATCGTGACGGACAAATTCTTGGAAGGCATGCAAGACGGTGCCGTTCAACAAAGCCTGAAGTCTCTGGACGCCGCTGGTGTGGATTACGTGATCTACAACAACGTGGAACCAAACCCTAAGATTCGTAACATCAAGGAAGTTAAGAAGCTCTATGAAGACTCTGGTGCGGACTCCATCATTACCATTGGTGGGGGTTCAGCGCACGATACGGGTAAGGGTGCCGGTATCATCCTGACCAACGGTGACGACATCACCAAGTTGGCCGGCATCGAAACGCTCGACAAGGCTTTACCACCACTGATCGCCGTAAACACCACTGCCGGGACCGGTTCCGAACTGACCCGTCACGCGGTAATCACCAACGAAGAGACTCACTTGAAGTTCGTCGTGGTTTCCTGGCGGAACATTCCGTTGGTTTCCTTCAACGACCCAACTCTGATGCTCGATGTGCCTAAGGGCTTGACGGCTGCGACTGGGATGGATGCCTTCGTTCAATCCATCGAACCATACGTTTCCGTTGACCACAACCCCATCACCGACTCACAATGTATCGAAGCCATTAAGTTAATTGAAACTTCCTTACGGGAAGCCGTTGCGAACGGCCATAACCTGGAAGCTCGGACCAAGATGGTCGAAGCTGAAATGTTAGCCGGGATGGCCTTCAACAACGCCAACTTGGGTTACGTTCACGCCATGGCGCACCAATTAGGTGGCCAATACGATGCCCCTCATGGTGTCTGCTGTGCCTTGCTTCTGCCTTACGTTGAAGAATACAACATCATCGCTTGCCCAGAACGCTTTGCTGAATTAGCAAAGATCATGGGTGAAAACACGGACGGTCTGTCCACTCGTGACGCTGCTGAATTGTCCATCAAGGCCATGAAGCAAATGTCTCAAGACGTTGGTATCCCAGCTTCCATCAAGGAAATCGGTGCCAAGCCAGAAGACTTCGAACTGATGGCTGAAAACGCCTTGAAGGACGGGAACGCCTTCTCCAACCCTCGTAAGGGGACTAAGGAAGACATCATCAAGATATTCCAAGCTGCTTACGACGCAAAATAAGCTTAAAATTTTAAATTGATTGGTCTTACAAAACCCCTGGCAGTCAGCCGACTGCCGGGGGTTTTTAGAGTCTTAGTGACTAAAAAACGACGCTTTCACCACCCAGGTTGGTTGGTGAAAGCGTCGTCTGAAGTTAGTTCCAATCGTCCCGTTGACCACGCCGTGCGCGGTGCCCCGTGGCGTGCTTGCGACTCGCCCATTCCTGAGCGGCCACCTTTTCCGCGTGTTCGCGGCGCTTGGTGCGGTTACTCTTGGGCCGCGGTCCCTTCGCCTTACGGACCCGGTTCCGCGTAGTCACTGCCTTTTTGTGTTCGACCAACATGGCCGCGTCAGCTTCCTTTTGGTTCAACAGGCCGCGTTCTACGCTGGTCATATACTTCTGCCAAATCTCCGGTCCAACCTTTTCCTTGAGCTTCTTCCGCCGAATAGCGGCTCTATCTGATGACTCTGCCATGAGGGGTGCCTCCAATTTCCGTGTTTTGATACCCTAGTCTACCACAATCGATTGGCGCTTGGCCGCTGGGGCCGTTGCCAATCACTTCTTCCGCCTACCAGACCCGTGGCGCAGGATGCCTTCCGCGAAGAACCCGACCACCAGCTCCAGTAGCATAGCCAACGTGCTGCTCTCCCAGATACCGCCTAAGATTCTGCCAACTTTCTTCACCATCATCACCCCACTAACGTCCGGTTCTGTTCTCCTCCAGTTTACCTGAATCTACGCCAGCTGTCAGGACCCCGGTGTTTCATGTGAAACATCGGGACCCCTGAATCGTCAGGGGTGTGGTACACTCAAGAAAAACCACGAGAAGGAAGTCTCAACATGTTTTTACCCGCAGTCGTCGCCGTCATCTTCATTATCTTCATCAAGGACCAGTTTGAATTCAGCGCCATTGGTTGGCTGAGTTACTGGTTCATCCCCATCTTCTGCCTCTATCAGTTCATGCGGACCTTCGTCTGGTCGCCGCTCAACGCGGTGATCACGGTGGGCCTGATCATCGTCGCCACCCTAGTTGGTCACTATCAGACCGCCCACACCAAGATTCGCCTGGAAGAGACAGGGAACCGGTACTTCCGGGACGCTAATGGTCAAGAAGTCCCGGTCTACAAGAAAGTGGTCACGGCCCAGGGCGGACGCCACTACCTCTACGGCTGGTTGATGATTCTTGGCTTACAACTGGTGATCGAAGGGTTGTACCTTCACGAACTCACCAGCGTCGACCACCTCTTTGAAGCGGCCTATAAGGAAGTCGCCGCCGACGTGTTGATCTTCTACCGGCTCACTGGCGCCCGCCACAGCAGTTGGATTCTTTGGGGGCTAACGGCCTTCTCCAGTCTCAGCTACACCCTCTTCCTGGCCCATAAGTCGCCCATGGCCAAGATGGTACTCTTCGGCAAAAAGACCTATAAGCACATCTCGGAACACGAAGAACGCGGCGCGCACTAGGGAGAATACCAGCCGTTGTGCATCGGTCGCCGCCGGTAAAACATCCAAGGCCCCGCATCTAGAATGCCGAAATTTTTTTGATGGCGGGCTAACCGAACGCCCAAGCCCCGTCTACCGGGCTTTTTCAGATTAAAATCCCATGGTGAAACCGGCCTTGAAACTCATCATTTTCAAATTTTTCTTTTACAAACTGATTTTTAGTGCTATTCTATTGGCAACAAGATAAAAGCGACAAGAAAGCAGAGTAAGTTTCATCCAGCTGCCAGTGAAGCGGGGATAGTGGAAACCCGCCCCAGATGTGGATGATGCCGAATAACCCTTTCTTAAGTTTCTGGCTGAAATGACACGCCTCGCGTTCAGAGTAGGTTTAGACGTTGACCGGTACGTTACCAGCGGTGGAGCATGTTAGTGCTCTTTTGAGGAGGCCTACGTCACG
The DNA here is from genome assembly GCF_032197885.1 of Levilactobacillus namurensis. NCBI lineage: Bacteria > Bacillati > Bacillota > Bacilli > Lactobacillales > Lactobacillaceae > Levilactobacillus > Levilactobacillus namurensis. The sequence continues at coordinate 2,651,161 of NZ_CP134159.1, forward strand.
TAGGCAATCTGGGTGGTACCGCGAAAAGTCTTTCGTCCCTGTATTGGGACGGAAGACTTTTTTATTTTGTGTAAATGACTGAAGAAAAGACTAAAGGAGTGTTGGTGTATGAAGTTAATTATCCCTAAGGACTACGATCCAAAATTAGACGTGATTCAAACGCAACAGGCGATTCGCTACATTCGGGAAACCTTTCAAGAAGAGTTCGGCAAAGAACTGAACCTGTCACGGCTGTCCGCCCCGATGTTTGTCGAAAAAGGGACGGGTCTCAACGATAATCTGAACGGCATCGAAAAGCCCGTCTCCTTCACCATGAAGGACATGCCCGGCAAGACGATCGAAATCGTGCACTCCCTGGCCAAGTGGAAACGGCTGGCCCTGAAGCGTTACGGGTTCGCCATGCACACGGGGTTGTACACCAACATGAACGCCATCCGGAAAGACGAAGACCTGGACAACATCCACTCCATCTACGTCGACCAATGGGACTGGGAAAAGATCATCGCCAAGGATGAACGGACCACGCAGACCCTTGAGGATACCGTTCGGACCATCTTCAAGGTCATCAAGCACATGGAACACGAAGTCTGGTACAAGTTCCCCGAAGCTGTTCACCACTTACCAGATGAAATTCACTTCGTCACCACCCAAGAACTCGAAGACGAATTCCCAACGTTGACCCCTAAGGAACGGGAAGACGCCATCACCAAGCGTTACGGCGCCGTCTTCTTGATGCAGATCGGTGGTAAGCTCAAGAGCGGCAAGCGCCACGACGGCCGGGCCCCCGACTACGATGACTGGCAACTCAACGGGGACATCCTCTTTTGGTACGAGCCCCTCCAACACGCTCTGGAAATCTCCAGCATGGGGATCCGGGTCAGTGAAGAATCCATGAAGGCCCAATTAAAGGACGCCAACGCCGAAGACCGAGCCAAATTACCGTTCCACCAGATGTTACTGAACGGCGAACTGCCTTACACCATCGGGGGCGGAATCGGCCAATCCCGGCTCTGCATGTTATTACTAGGCAAGGCGCACGTGGGCGAAGTTCAAGCCAGCGTCTGGCCCCAAGAGATGATCGACAAGTGCTACCAACACCGGATTCAGATTCTCTAGGCCCCTTGCCTAACGGTGACACTGGTTAGGCAGACCTTCCTGAAAAAGCTGAAGTCCAATCAAAAAATCCCGTATCACCGACGTTGGCCGGCTGAACGGGATTTTTTGATGTTCATTGAAAGATTAACGCGCTTGATGATCCTTTTAGAAGTCTATAAAAGCACTACTAAACAACGCCTTAAATCGAAGCGCTTGTCTATTCCAACATCCAAGGTTCCTAAGCACAATCGCAACATCCCAGCCTAATCATTGGCCGAGATTTCCGCCTTAAAGTAAGGTGCTAAAGCTTGATTACTCTGCTGCGTCAAGTCACGTAAAGCCGCTTCACCAATAGAAGTCAGTTGGATATACACGCCCCGTTTATCCTGCGCGCAAGCTGTCCGCTGAATAGCACCACACCCGCTTGCCTCAAGTCGCTGAATCAACCGAGACATTGCACTTTGACTTAGTCCGACTCCAACCTGTAAATCACTTAAACGTAATTTATGATCAGCCGCCTGACCCAAAAAGTACAGCACGTAAAAGTCCTTAAGAGTATACGGCGAATCAGCTAAACACTGAACTAAGTCCGTTTCAATTTTTTGATAGCGTTTAGTCAACGCTAACCAATTCATCATTGGTGTCAAAATTATCGCATCCTCATCTAATTCTGCCCAACAATTTTCTCCAGAGTACTTCCGATTATGCTTCAAACAATCTGGTTAATTAGGCACATCCTACAATACATGCATGTACATACATTGTCAATTTAAAAGTTTCTTGCGCCTAACGCGCGGACACCAACCAGTTTAATAAACAACTGACGTCGCATCCTTAGTTGAAGGATCACTAACTCCAATCGTTTCTCGAACATACAACTTAGGTTGGTGAATAATCTTTAAGATAACGTCGGCCATGCTCTTTCGTGAGCCTGATCCACCGGCAAAGGGCTGATTCTCATGATTCACAACATAATCCAGATTATCTCGGTCATTTAACCATGCAAACCGCGCCGTAGTATAATCCAAATCCGATTGCTTCCACAATTGGTCTGCCCCATGCATCCCGCGAAGTTGTGAGCCAATCATCTGCTCATTCCACTTAATAAACACTGGATTGGGCCCCTCATGGTTAATCCCAATGGAACTAGACGTTACCACTCTAGAAACACCGGCCAAATGCATTGCCCGCATAATTGTCTTGGTCATCACGTTTTCAACGACATTATCGATTGTCGCTACAAAGACTAAGTCTACTCCAGTCATTGCCTGAACAAGTCGCTCTTGGTCTTCAATATCGCCCTCAATTAAAGATACTCGGGGATTTTCTGCAAGGTCTTGTAACCGCTGCTTATTGCGGAGGTACAAGGTCAATTCCACATCCTGAAATGCATCTTCCGTTAAAACCCGATTCTCAACCAGCCGTGCAATGCGCCCATTGGCACCCAAAATCAATACTTTCATTAATATTTTCCTCCCTTATCTTTCATGATTAAACGTTAGCTACTGCGGTTTTGATTGGTACATCTCCCGATTTCATCATGATGACCTGATGAATTGTGTTGTCATGTTGTAAGATTTCAGTCAACGTCGCCGCAACGTCAGCAATTGGATTACTAGCCTCTACATCCACATCAAACGATACTCGCCCGGTTCCAGACTCCTCCGTTAAAATCGTCGGCTGTAGGATTGTGTAATCCAAACCCGATTGCGCAACGAGATAATTATCGGCAAAAAACTTAGCTGCATTATAATCATCGTGATTCGGCAAATTAATATGGTGCCATTTCTCCGGTTGCAGAGTGAAAATAGAACTAAGCATAATGAATCGGTCAATCTTATTTACCTTAGCCGCCTGCATCATTTTAACCGCACCTAACGCATCCGTCTGCAATAAATCTTGCCCACGTGATCCAGCAACAAAGTAAATAGCCGCAAGATCTTGACCAAGCGCTGTGGCAATCTCTGCCACTGAAGCGTGCAAGTCTAACTTAATTGGCGTCACTCCGTTCATTTTAATAATCTTTTCCGGAGATCTCGCTCCCGCGACCACATCAAAATTATTTCTAACAAGGTCCTTAATTAGTTCAGTCGCCACTCGACCATTACCACCCGCAATAAATACCTTTTTCGTCATAACTTTTACCTTCTTCCTTGAATTGTCACTTTTACGTTTGGTTAATCTAGCATCAAGGCTTCTGCTAAAACCAAATTCGATTGTCCAGCCGATTCAAGATAGGGCGTTAAAGTCCGCTCAACCTGTTGCGTTAAAGTTTTCAAAACGGCTTGCCCAGCTACGGTCAACTGGACACTCGCCTCTTGTTGCTCATTAGTCACCGATTGAATGACATCCGGCGACCGAGCCTTCAACTGCCGAATAAGGTGTAACAGGGTACTTGCACTCACCCCCACCCGCATTTGCAAGTCAGTCAACCGTAACTGCTGATTTTTCGCCTGACTTAAAAAATAGAGGACACAGTAATCCTTAACCGTATAAGCGGAGCCCGCCAAACTTTGCGTCAGAGCTGTCGAAATTCTTTGATAACGGTCTGCCAAATCCAACCACTCCGGTATCAATGACATATAAGGTCCCCCTTTAATCCTAATCTTGAATCGTTAAAAAGCTCTCAGAATCATTCCGATCACTCGTGAATTCATTAATCTTGTTGTCAGCACGGTAGCCTAGGCCAATCCCCATCACAATCATTTGAGAATCTGGAATTGGCATGAATCGACGAATGTCATCTGGATACTTAATGATTTCATATGCTGGCATTGAATCGATACCCATCTCCGCAGCCGTCGTCATAATGGCCTGACTAAAGGCGCCAATATCATAGACTGACCATACCGGAGCAACCTGATCCAGCGTTAAGTAAACCACTGCTGGCGCATTGTACAATGTTGTCTGCGCATTATCTTGGTCGGAAAGTTTCTCAACCATCGCATAAGTGGAAAAATCCGTTATCCAATGGTTAATGTTTTGTTGTGGCCGAGGTGACCATTGATCACGGTGTCTAGCATTCAGGTCCGCATGACCGGGAATCCGCCGTTGGGCCTTTTTATGGTGATTAAATCGAATCTGCTCAAGTGTTTCACCTGTAGCGATAAAAACTCGCCATGGTTGTGAATTAGCCCAGGAAGGTGTCGCATTAGCTGCATTTTGAATAATTTGAGTCAAGGTTCCCTTGTCGAGTGGCTTCTCCCTAAAATTACGAATAGAACGCCTAACAATTTTTGTCATTAAATTAACCCTCCGTTTTAGCAATAATTTCATTAGCAGACATAATGCATGTGCATGCATGTTCTTTAGTAACTCACTACTCGTTGAATTAAGCCAAATCGCATTAGCCCTTATAGAACGCTAGCATCTTAGAACAACTGCGCACATGCACGTATCATTAGAAAACAACGTATCCCTTTAAAGTCTTATCTGCTTCATCAGCCAATCTCGATTCGGCAATATCGCTTAACTAGCGATTGCAGAACGCGACCAACCGGGAATGTTTGCAATGATACATGTGCATACATGTATTGTCAAATAAAGAACCTCTTATTCCTTAGAGATTTTACTAGATTTCCCCGTTATTTAATTTTCAGCCTCAATCAAAAATCCCGTCCGACCGGTTTTGAAGAACCGCTTGGACGGGATTTTTGTCTATTCGTTAAAAGATTGACGCCCAGAGAGGAGACCGCTGTTCAGACGGTCACCGGTCACCTCCTGGAAATCACCCTAAGTCTCATCTACCAATTGGGGAGTTCATCGTGACTTAGGACTTGAATCAAGCTGGTCGACCCATCAGCCCGTCAGCCTCGCCGTTTCCGCAACTTTGGTTGGTGCGCTGAATTGGGGTTCAGGCACCGACTAGGAGGGACGCCAAAATCACCCGACTGGGCTAAAGCTAATGGGACCGTTCAGGCTTAACTCTAAGGCCAGTTTACCTAACCGATGTAGATTATCGATAAACTTTTGGTAATGATTTCGCCAATGAAACATTTTGTTTATTATGGAACCGATTACGCCCTAGCGTAACCAGAACCACCCTAAGCTTCCCAGTAGCAAGAGGCCCAGCGCATTGAGCACCGTAAACAGTTTGAAAAACGGCCGGACGGCATCCCGCTCGCCTAAGGCTAGGAGTTGCTTTAGGGTCAACAGATTCGCCAGTGACGCGACCAGGGTCCCCAGACCGCCAACGTTTACGCCCCAGAACAGGGCCGTCGCGTGGGACGTAAACGGCGCGAGTAGGACGGTCGCCGGGACGTTACTGATGAATTGACTGGCGACCAAGCTGGTCAGGTACACCATGTGCGGCGTCCGCATCAGTCGCTACATCCCCGCAATCACCTGCGGGTTATGACTGATGGCGCTGACCAGAATAAAGAAGCAGATGAAGGTCAACAGGAGACCGTAATCCACCCGCTGGACGGCCCGGCGATCCAGTAAGAGGCCGCCGATGACGGCGACCAGCGTCACCCACCCCAGCGGTAGGACCCGAAAGACCCCTAGGAGGACCAGGCCAAACAGGCCCAACGCCAGGCTGATGGCCACCGGATGGTCCGGAATCTGACGGACCGGCGGCGTCACGATTGGCCGCGGACGCGCCAGATAGGTCAGACCTAACATGACCAGAACGCCCCCGACCAGTAACGGACTAGATAAGCGAAAGAACGCACCCGCCGATAACTGGTAGTGGGCGAACAGGTATAAGTTCTGGGGGTTGCCGAACGGGGTAAAGGCGCTGCCCAGGTTGGCTGCCATGACCACCAGCACGGCAGGTAACGCCAACGCCATTTTCTGTTGGCGAGCCACCAAGACCAGCATGGGCAGTAACGTTAAGATTGTCACGTCGTTGGTCAGGACCATCGCCCCCGTAAAAGCCAGTCCGGTGAACAGTTGTACCACCTGGCGTTGCGTGCTGGTCACGGCCAACAAGCGATTGCTGAGGGCGTCTAAGACCTGCAGCCGATTCAACAGTTGCACGCAGATCATCAGCGCCAGCAGGGCCAGTATGGTCGACCAATCCACCGCGTCCGCCGTGGGTCGGCCCACGAATAGGCTCAACAGGGCCGCCCCTAAAGCAATCCCCAGAATTTTGTCATGCAGCAAGCGCTGCCCGATGTCTTGCATGTCATCAATCCTTCCTCCTTGAAGTCCCCAAAGTAAAAGCCGATAACCCCGCCGCGGTTATCGGCTTTTTTTACGTATGCGCTGGTGACACTTAAGCGACTAAGGTCGCCAGAACGTCCAAGACGCCCTCCGCGTTGTTGGTGCCGGCATGGTGCGCGACCTGCGCCTTCACGTGGTCCGTGGCGTTAGCCATCGCGTAGCCGTGCGGCGTCAGAGTCAACATACTTAAGTCGTTTTCATTATCTCCGAAGGTCATGAGTTCGTCGTCCGCAACGTCGTACCGGGCCTGTAAGTGGCGCAATCCGGCGGCCTTGTTGACGCTACCCTCGCTGATCAGTTCCGTGTTGTACCCGGAGGTCTGACTGCCCAGGCCCGCCGGCAGGGCCTGCCGCAACGTTTGTAACGCGGCCCCGAAATCAACGCCTGGTTGGAAGGTGACGCCGATGCTAGTCACTTGGTCCTGGAGCCGCTCGGGCGTGATGGTGGCTAAGCTAGGTACCTTCAACAGGTGGTCATAGTACCGGTGGGTCAGCTCGTAAGCAGCCGGTGTGATCTGGTCATCCACGTAAGCGGACTTGAGGCCAGCCACCAGGTGTTCGGCGATGTCGCTAGGCGCGAATTGCTGATGAATCACGTCTAGGGTCGCCGCGACCGCTTCAGCGGGCATGGCCGTGACCGACAACAGGTCCCCGTTACTGTGGACCACGGCCCCGTTTTGCGAGACAAAGTCCATCTGATCTTGGAACTGCTCGAACTGGGTCTGGAGTCGTTGGTACTGTGAGCCGCTGGCCGCGACCACGTGAATCCCCTTCGCCCGCAGTTTCGTCAATAATTCCGCAAACCGGGCATGGTTATAGGTGTTTTGGTCATTCAGAAAGGTGCCGTCCATGTCAAACGCCACGAGTTTAATCGTCATTAAGCAGTTCCTCCTTCAGTAAAGTCAACTTAGCATACCACAAATCATCCATAAAACGTAACGGGACCCCACAATTTCTGCGGTGTCCCGTTAATTTACGCTGCATCTTGATGAATACTCTCCGGCTCGCCCAGCACCCAATGGCTGACCAGTGCAAGTATCAGGAAGGCTAACGCCACCCCGCAAACGCCGGTCCAACCGGCATGGCTCCAGGCCCAAGTCGCTGACAGGGTTCCTAGCGACCCGCCTAAGAAGTAGCTAAACATGAAAACGGAGTTGTTCCGGCTGCTTTCTTTGCGGTTCAAAGACTGGACGATGGCCTGGTTAGAGACCTGGCTGAACTGGGTCCCCAGGTCAAGCAGGACAATCCCCACGATGAGGCCCACCAGCCAAAAGCCAATCAACCAGAAAATCACGAAGGCCACTCCGGAGAAGACCATGCTCAGGCCCACCGTCAGTCGTGGCGACCGCTGATCAACTAGGTTACCAATCCACGGCGCTGCCAAGACCCCGGCAATCCCCAGCAAGCCTAACAGGCCGGCCACGTTACTGCCCAAGTGGTATTGCGTCGCCAGGTAGAAGGCCAGCGTGGACCACAGGACGTTCGACATCCCAAACATGCAGAAGCCATTGATGGCTGCTCCTCGCAGGGCGCGTTGCCGGGCAAACAACCGGGGCAACGTCTGAATCACCGGCCAATACCGCAATTCTTGATGGCCCCGTGCATCGTGCGGTAAGTACGCGTGCACGATGATCAAGAAGACCAGGTCAATGACCGCCGCAATCAGGTAAATGTCCTGCCAGGGCATGATGCTCCCCAGTAAGCCACTAAACGACCGCGATAACAGGATTCCCGTCAACAAGCCACTCAAGACGATTCCCAACACTTTCCCCCGCTGGAGACTAGGTGCTAGGTAGCCCGCATAGGGGATGATAATCTGCGGGGCGACCGACGTAATGCCGACTAGGGTCGTTGCCACCGCAAAGACGCCGGCATTCGGAGCCCAAAAGGCCAACAGAAGTGATCCAATTGAGAGCACCATCATGAACTGAATCAGGTGGTACCGGTCGAAGATATCCCCTAGGGGAACGATCAGCAGCAGGCCGAACGCATACCCTAACTGGGTGACCATGGCCAAGGCTTCCACCACGGACTTCGCTAAACCAAAGTCCGTGGCAATCAGGTTTTCGATAGGTTGAATGAAGTTCAGGTTGGCCACGATGACTCCCGTGACCACCGCCATTAACAGAATCGTTTTCCGTGACAACGTTGGCGTTGTCGTCTCTTTCTCTTTCACACACAAAACCTCCCAATTATTAGTTTAGGCGTTTGGGGCGGAAAAGAAAACCGGCTAATGGATTCGGCCTACATGGCCCAGTCATTAGCCGGCTGTTCAAAAAAGGCTAGTTCCCCAAATGAGAACTAGCCGTTAAGTCAACGCTTACTCCAACCCCCGCAACAACTGCGTCTGCAGCGCCACTAGTCGCTCCTGTAAGGTGGCTTGTCGCTGCAAGTTGAAGTAGAGACGGCCCCAAAGGTCCTGCTCTTCGCGCGGGGGAACGGGAATCTCCAGGGTCCGTAACGTCTTCAACGACAACTTGTTGGCCACGTGGCTGCCTTCTAGGAAGCGGGCCAGCTGACGCTTAACGGCGTCTGTCTGGTTGACACAGTAGCACAGATACCGCGGGTCAATCTGGTGGTGCTTGATCCGCCAACGAACAAAGTTCTGGGTCAAGACCTTCCCCGCCGTCTCCGCGGTCACGATACTGGCCGTGTTCTGCAGGGTGCTGAAGACAATGTCGCCCACCACGACCTGGTAACTCTGCTCGTCAGCACGCTCTTGCGTCGGTTGGGCCACCAAGCGCCCTAGGTCGGCCACTAAGTCTTGATATCCGTACAGGTCCGCCGTGGAGTCCTTCAGCCGCAACTGGTTTACTCCCGTCTTCATGGTCACTAAATCATCCAGCTGCATGCCGGCACCCCCTCGTATTGCTTCGTTAATTTCCTATTTTCAATGTAGCATGCCGGTTCATGACCGTCAAATCAAAAAAGCGCTCTGACCCCCGCCAGTAGCGCTACTAAATGCCTATCGCGTTTACGTAGAGGCTGTGGCTAACGCTAACCCGGCTTTGGCAGGTACCAAAACCCCAACGTCTACGCCACGATTTTACGAACCTTAAACCGCGCCCTTATCCCCCACTGAGAAAAATCAGTCGGCCTTAAGCTCTGCTAGGTGCCAACAGCCACCTAAAATCCGGCGCTATTGCTTAATAAGCCAAACGTTTTCGTGAGCCGTGAGGGCGAGCAGACAGGGCTCAGCCGTGAAATTTGACTTGGGGAGCGTTCTTTGCTGCCCTAGTCAAAGGCCCAGCTTCGAGACCGCTCTTTGGCTCGAAGTGGTGCCCACGGCGTTCCAGCCCTGTCTGGTCGCCCGGTAAGGCGGATGATCCCATCAACGTTAGTCCGCCTAATCATCATTAGAATAGAAGGTCTCGGACAGTTTGTCTTCCTGGTCCCCGGAAATTTCGACGCTCACGTTGTCTTCATAGGTGACATCCGTAACGGTGATGTCAATGGTGGTACTGTCGTCGTAGTCGTCCTCCACACTAGCGTAACCCGAATACTGGTTGCCCCCGTCGTGACTTTCGATGGTCACATCCGTACACTTTGCATCTAGGTTATCATCGTTTTGGATCATATCGTTCACCACGCCCTTGGCATCCTTCGCCAAACCTGCTTCTCGGGATTCTTCCCGCGATTCCTTCGCCTTTTTCGACGACTGAACCCGTGATTCAGAGGCTTGGAGGGCCGCTTGATGGGCCTGTTCCTTGTGATTGATCACCACGTTGCTGGCCACCACGACCACCACAGCCACGGCAATCACCCCTAAAATGATGGTCAACCAATGGCTCCGTTGCGGTGCTGGTCCCTGTGGCGTGGGGGTCGGTGACGGCTGAGCGGCTGCTTGCTCCCGGTGGGCGTCGCTGTCGGCGTTTCCTGCCCGTCAGTCGGCGCAAACTGATACCCACACTTCGGACAGAACAGTGCATCCTGATTAACCTGCGTTCCACACTGTGGACAAAATTTACCGTCACTCATTATTTAACCCCGCTTTATGATTAAAACTAAAAATTTTTAACACCTATTTTAAGATACGCCGGATTTCGCAGACCGTCAACGACCCCCGCCCCGGCTCAGTCCGCCGTCTTCTTCCACTTTCGAATCGTGCGAATGTTATACCCGGTTTCCTGGGAAAGTGTCTGGGCCTTTTCCGTGGCGTGTTCCCGCACATACGCCGCCGCTTTTTCCCGGTCATTATAGTGATCCGGAAAGCTGACCGTGTTACCGCCATAGTTGTCGTGAACCAGTTGAACCGCCTTGGCCCCTAAGACTTGATAGAATTCCAAATACACCGGCGCTAGTAAATGTTCATCGAATTGTTCCATACTTCTCCCATCCTTTCACTGCATTACCCAAATTATGCGGAATTCAGCGGCACTTTGTAAGGGAACTTTTCCCGGGAAAGTTCGCCGAAGAATTCAATGTAATTTTAAACAATTACTTAACTACAAGCTTACCTTACACCAATTTCAGAATTTGTCAATGTAATTCTATAAAATTACAAAAATAATAGTTAATAAAAAACGGCGACTCCTGGTCACCGTTTAACGTCTTAATGCCGCTCCCACTGGTTGAGTTGGGTCACGACGTTCTTTAAAATTTTAATGCCCAGCTGATAATCGGGTTCCGACCCCAACATCCGAAAAGCCAGGGTCCAGGCATCCCGGTAGCCGCTCACGGTCAGCTGGAAGTACGGCATGGTGTGGTACGCGCCCGCAAACGTGACCTGGGCGACGGCACTCCCGTCAAACTGTAAGCGCGACTGGTCGACCCGCCCGAAGTTCGCAAACGACACCGCCGCGGTTGCGTGATACTTGCCGGCCAACCGCCGCACCCACTGCGGGGGCAATGCCCGACTCATGCGCTTTAGTTCCACCAACGGCGTCAGGTATGCGAGATCCGCGTGCAGTTGGGTGACCGTCTCTTGAATCCGGTGCACCACGTCCTCTAAGCTATCGCGGTCGTGGACCGTGATGGGAACGGGCAACTCACTGCTTAAGTTAGCCACCTGGACCACGTTAGCAGCCGTCACTGGCCCGTGCAACCGCAGATCCACCTGACAGGGAATCATCAGGTGTTGCTGGCCCGTCAGGGTGTAAACGGCCAACGCGTAGGCCCCCAAGAGCACCGTGTTCAGCGTGACGCCCGCCGACCGGGCTTGGCGCTGTAAGCGACGGCTCTCCGCTTTGGAAATGGTGGCTTCCCCTTGATGATGGTGGACATCCCCCCGGAGCTCTGGAAATGGCGCCTGGGTGGTCAACACTTGCATCGGCGGTAAGGGCCGGTGCGGATGCCGCAGGTGGGCCAGAATCTTCCGCCCGCTCCGTTCATTAGTGAAGCTGGTCAGATCCTGCCCGTCGTAGGCCGCCGCCAACAGGTACAGGTAATGCTTAAACCCTTCCCCATCGGTCAAAAGGCGACTCATCGCGATGCGTAACTGGTCATAATCGCGATGATGGATGATTTGAATCTTGACCTGTGGCCCCACCAACACGTCCAGCCGCACCCGGCCGGGGTCGTGCCCCGCCGAATGCTCCTCGACCACGTCATCCACTGTGGCGCCGACCACGTTGAACCGGTTCCAGCGGTAGTCGTAACTCCCCAGGATCTGGGGCACCACGGTCTGCGTGGTGGTGACGGCCTGCTTTAGGCGGTGGACATCAATGGGGTGCTGCAGACTCAGCGTGCACTCAAGCAACGGCCGAATCCGGGTTAAATTTAATGTTGGCATCAGATCCAACGGTTCACCACGATAATACACACAACCACCCCTATCCTATCTTTGGCTTTAGTATAGCAAAGCCCCTACGAAAAACCCCGCAATACCGCCGAGTTATTGCTAAAAATTAATAATCCTGTAACCTAGCTTCCCGATTTACCAGCGTCACGGGCTCTGGTAGAATGAAGACAGAGTATTCAAATCTAATGAGGTGATTGTTTTGTCAAACGAACCCGCACCAATTTCTTGTAATCAAACCCTAATCGTCGCCAACCACCGGGTCTTCCAACCCGACCTAAACGAACACCAGACCGTCTTCGGCGGTAAAATCTTATCACTGGTAGATGACAGCGCTTCCATCGCAGCCATGCGTCTGACGCGGAGCACCGTGGTCACCGCGACCTTCGACCACGTCAACTTCTTAAAGCCGTTCCACCTGCAGGACTCCATGTGCATGGAAGCCTACGTCAGTGGGACTGGCCACCGTTCGTTGGAAGTCTTCGCCAAGATTGTCGGGGAGAACCTGACTACCGGCGAACGGTTCTTAGGTTTCACCAGCTTTATCACTTTCGTCATGGCTGAAAAGCCCCAGACGCCGCTGCCCATCGTGGTTCCCCAAACCGAAGAGCAACGCTACATCTGTTCCGGTTACCTCCAACGGTACCAAGCCCGGAAGAATAACCGCGAGGAACAGGAACAATTAATTGCCCACACCTCGATCACCCTGCCGTGGTCGACCCAGCTGCCCCAAGACTAAGCCTTGAGCGGGCCAACTTCCGCTCACACGCTTCGGCACCGTATCATTAAAGATATAGACAAGGAGCAGATGGTCACAATCCCCCCCGCCTTACCGGTTGGCCCTGAAGAGACTGGAGCGTGGTGGGCATGACTTGGAGCCCTGAAAGCCCCAGGTCTTCAAGCTCGGCCTTTGGGTAAGCCAGCTGAAAAACGCTGACTAACCCAAACGACACCACTGAGCCTCTTCAGGCCCAACCTCACGGCTAAATTGAGTGTATCCAAGACAGTGTTTCTCAATGCCTGAAATTAGAAATATCACGTGTGGGACTGTTAAAACCAAATAATCAGGCAAGCCCGATTGGGTTTCGAATCAACAATACACTTGGGGACCACGGTCTATTGGCAAATCGTGTTCCGCTATGGTTACACGACTATAAGCCGTCCGGTAAGGCGGATGACCATCGTTTTAAGACCGGTCCTAATTGCGCTCATGAGCCTATGTTCAATCTTCAGCGCCATATAAGCCACGAAATCTCTGTAAAACCATCTTGGTCTTACAGAGATTTTCTTAGTATGGTTTGTTCCACATGAAACATTCTGACCAATTCACTAACTTATAGTTAGCATTTGGTGCATAAAACTCGTATACAAATCCCAATACCTAATTTGGGGAGGAATTTACCATGAAAATTATGATCATCGGCGCCACCGGGATGGCCGGCTCCGCCTTAGTTACCGAAGCCCTACAGCGCGGACACCAAGTCGTTGCGTTAGGCCGTTCTGCCGATAAGTTGGCGCAACTCCCAACTAACCCGAACCTGACCACCAAAGCCCAGGACGCCCTTACCCTGACACGTGAAGACTTACAGGCCGTTGATGCCGTCATCGACGCCTTCGCCACCGCTCCCGCCCAGGCTTACCGCCACGTGGATTTGGCCACGCACCTGGTCAGTGAATTGCGCGAGACCACCACGCCACGCGTCGCCTTCATCTTAGGGGCCGGTAGCCTCCAGACCGGTGAAGACCACCACCTGTTCGTCCACGATATCGCCAAGGATCCCCAAGCGGCGGCCTTCCTCAGCGTCCCGCAGAACCAGCTCAAGGAACTCAACTTCCTGCGCGACGTCGATAACGTCAACTGGTTCGGCGTGTCGCCAGCCGCCGACTTCCACGCGGGTCCCGCCGTTCCCGCCATTCTGGGTACCGATGAGTTGTTACACAATGCGCAACAGGTCTCCGCGACTTCGGCCGGAACCATGGCCGTCACGATTCTCGACGAACTCACAACACCGCAACATCACCAGACCCGCTTCACGGTCGCAGATAAATAAGCACCGATTCAGCGTCGGCCATTTCCCTGGCCGGCGTTTTTTGCTACTATAGGGGAGTTCTAAATTTCCGGCGCCCACGGGCCACTTGGCAAACTTTAGAACGCAAACCTTAGTATAGAAAGTTGCGATTAAATTGAAAAAGCGTCTTACCTGGCGAGAGCTGGGCTTCATTGGCACCATGCTGTTCGGGCTATTTTTCGGCGCCGGCAACTTGATCTTCCCAATCTTTCTGGGACAACAAGCCGGTAGCCACGTTTGGGCGGCAATCGGCGGCCTGTTAATTAGTGGGATCGGTCTGCCCCTGCTGGGGGTGACCGGGATGGGACTGACTCGCAGTACCGGGGTCTTCGACCTGGCGAGTAAGGTCAACCGGCCCTTCGCTTACGCGTTCACGGTCCTGCTCTATCTGACCTTGGGCCCCTTTTCGGCCCTGCCCCGACTGGCCACGACCTCGTTTCAGATCGGCCTAGCGCCGTTCGTGGCGCCACACCTGCAGACCGGCGTTCTGGCTGGCTTCTCGGTGGCCTTCTTCCTGATTGCGTGGCTATTAGCCCGGCATCCCGGGAAGCTGATGACCTATATCGGTAAATGGCTCACGCCGTTCTTCTTAATTCTTTTGGCCATCATCATGGGGGCGGCTCTACTGCATCCCCTGGGTGGTCTGGACGCCGTGAGCCGGGGCGGCTACGTCGCGCATCCCGTCCTGAGCGGGTTCACCGAAGGGTACAACACCCTGGATGCCTTGGCAGCCCTAGCCTTTGGGGTCATCGTCATCGACAGCATCCGCGACCTAGGCGTCACAGACTCTCGTGACATTGCCCGCTACACCATTAAAACGGGGGCTATCAGTATGTCCTTGATGGCCGTCATCTACACCCTCTTAGCCTTGATTGGGACCATGAGTCTGGGCCACTTCTCGACCGCAGCCAACGGTGGCGTGACCTTAGCTCAAATCGCCGACTACTACTTCGGCGTTTGGGGGACCCTGTTACTGGCCGTGTTGGTAATTATCGCGTGTCTCAAGACCGCCATCGGCCTGATTTCAGCCTTCGGGGACACCCTCAGCGTGCTCTTCCCCAAGTTCTCGTACCCGGTGGTCACGGCTTTCGCGGCGATTCTGCCCTGCCTCTTCGCCAACGCCGGACTGACCCGGCTAATCGCCTACTCAACCCCAATCCTGCTCTTCTTGTACCCGCTGGCGATCGTCCTGATCGTGCTGGCCGTGCTCTCCCCGTTACTGGGGATGTCCCGGTGGCTCTTCGGTACGGCGATTCTGTTAACGCTGTTACCCGCCTTCGGGTCGGCAGCCAGCGGCTTACCCACCAGTTGGCAACAGACCGGCTTCTTCCAAGCCGTCCTGCACGCCAACGCTTGGTTACCCTTCGCGGCGGGGGGCTTCAGTTGGTTAGTGCCCGCACTCGTGGGAATCGTGGCCGGCTGGTTACTGGGTAAGTGGCGCGATCCACAGCCACAAGTTTAGCTGGTGTTAGTCACCACCCTCTCGCCTGACGATGACGTTGAATTGATGCCGTAACCACGTCCTAGCACCAGTTGCTAACCCTGAATTGCGAAATCAAGTCCTAAGACTTTTAAAGGACCGGCTTCCAGAAAGCATCTGGAAACCGGCCCTTTTTCAATGACGCCAATTAAGCCACGATAACGGTTAAGCGGTTCGTCAAAAACATCGCCTAAGCTAGATTTCCCCTACCCCGGGTTGATCTGGTCAATGCCCTTGATCCGCAAGTCCGCCAGGCTCGCCAGGGGTTCGGGGTAACGCATAATCAACCGCGTTAGGCCTTGGACTTCCTTGACCTGGAGCATCTGGCACTGGACCAGAATTGCGACGTCTTGGTCGAACTCATCCCGGTCGGTGTTGTCCCAATCGTGGGCGAAGGTGTCATCGTGCACCACCGCGTAAGGGACGTGGGTCTTCTTAGTGGTCTTATTGCTGTACAGGGCGTGAAAGAGGATCACACCCCAGCGCCGACCGGCCCGCTCCGTTAACGACGCGAACTTTTCCGCGTCCGTCTTCTGCGCACTAGCCGGGTTCACAGCGATGAAGGACGCGTTCGGGTCGGGGTTGACCGACTTCAGGTAAGCAAAATAATCACGGTACTTTCGTTGCATGGTAAAACCTCGCTTTACATCAAAATTAAGTTACATCCTTTATACCACAAAACGGGGACGGTCGTCGAAGATACGACGACCGTCCCCGTTTCACTGAACCACCGCGCCTAACCCTCCGCTAGGCACCCGGGTGGTTATTTCGTTTTCGCAATCTTACCTTGTTCAATGTAGACACTCAAGATGGCAATATCGGCTGGGTTGACCCCGCTGATCCGGCTAGCTTGCGCTAAAGTCTCCGGTTGGATCTTCTTCAGCTTCTGGTGCGCTTCCGTAGCCAAACCGTCGATGGCGTCGTAGTCGATTTTTTCGGGGATCGCCTTGGCTTCCATCCGCTTCAACTTCGCCACGTTCTCCTCGGCCTTCTTGATGTAGCCCGCGTACTTCAACGAAATCTCGATTTCTTCAATGATGTGGCGGTCTAACGGCAGGTCTGGGGCGGGGATGAAGTCCAGTAGAGTCTGGTAGTCCACGTAAGGCCGGCGTAAGAAGACGGCCGCTAAGATGCCGTCTTGGAGCGGCTTATCCCCGTGGCTGGTAATGAAGTCGTTGATGGCGTCGGTTGGCTTGATCCGGATGCTGTTCAACCGGTCGGTTTCCGCCTTGATAGCCGCCTTCTTGTCGAGGAAGGCTTGGTAGCGCTCATCGCTGATTAGGCCCAACTCGTGGCCCTTTTCCGTTAACCGCAAGTCAGCGTTATCGTGCCGGAGAATCAACCGGTACTCGGCCCGGCTAGTCAGCAGACGGTAGGGCTCCTTGGTGCCCTTGGTGACCAGATCGTCGACCATGACCCCGATGTAGGCGTCGGAGCGCTTCAGGGTAAAGCCCGGCTTCCCTAAAGCACGCAACCCGGCGTTAATACCGGCTAATAGGCCTTGGCCTGCGGCTTCTTCGTACCCGGAAGTCCCGTTAGTTTGCCCCGCCGTGAAGAGGTTCTTCAAGAGCTTGGTCTCCAGGGTCGGCCGCAACTGGTACGGCGCCACGACATCGTATTCGATGGCGTAACCGGGCCGCATCATTTGCGCGTCTTCCAGCCCCTTGATGGAGTGCAGAATCTTCTGTTGCACTTCTTCGGGCATCGAGGTCGACAACCCCTGGACGTACCACTCGTCAGTCTTCCGGCCTTCTGGTTCCAAGAAGAGCTGGTGGCGTGGCTTGTCGGCGAACCGGACGATCTTGTCTTCGATGGATGGGCAGTACCGTGGACCGACCCCTTCGATCACCCCGGTAAACATGGGCGCGCGGTCCAAGTTTTCCCGGATGATCTCGTGCGTCTTGGCGTTGGTGTAGGTCAACCAGCAGGAGAGTTGGTTCTTCAAGTCCAGGTAGGCGCTGTCGGGCGTGGTGAAGCTAAAGTGGTTCGGCTGTTCATCCCCCGCCTGTTCTTCGGTCTCATCGTAGTGGATGGTGTTGCCATCGACCCGCGGTGGCGTCCCAGTCTTGAACCGTTCCAACTCGAACCCGTACTTCGGCAGGTTCGCCGTCAACTTGTTGGCGGGTTGGGAGTTGTTGGGACCGGACGAATACATCAGTTCACCGATGATGATCTTCCCCCGGGCCGCGGTGCCGGCCGCGATGACCACGGCCTTAGCCCGGTACTGAGCTCCGGTATTGGTGATGACCCCGCGACACTCGTCGCCTTCAACAATCAGGTCGTCCACGATGCCCTGGCGTAACGTCAGGTTGGGTTCGCGTTCGATGGTGTGCTTCATCTCGGCGTGGTAGGCGTGCTTATCCGCTTGCGCCCGTAAGGCCCGCACAGCGGGGCCCTTCCCAGTGTTGAGCATCCGCATCTGGACGTACGTCTTGTCGATGTTCTTACCCATTTCACCGCCCAAGGCGTCGATTTCACGAACCACGATGCCCTTAGCTGGCCCCCCCACGGAAGGGTTACATGGCATAAAGGACACCATGTCCAAGTTGATCGTCATTAACAGGGTCTTGTTCCCCATCCGGGCTGCAGCCAACGCCGCTTCACTACCCGCGTGGCCGGCCCCCACCACGATGACGTCATAGTCGTCGCCGGGGTATTGCTTTACTTCCGTCATACTACTGATTCCCTCCATGCCCGGTCCCAGTTGTCCGGGGCCTAATGGTTATTTTTAAATTGAATTCCTAAATTTAAGCCATCTATTTTAATTATTAATAACAATTAAGTATTAATAATTAAAAATGGCTAGTCTGATTACTTCCCTAAACAGAACTGACTGAACAGCTGGTCCAGTAATTCGTCTTGGTAGCTGTCACCGGTGATTTCGCCTAAGAGGTCCCAGGCGCGGGTCATGTCGATCTGGACCAAGTCCACCGGCATCCCCATCGCGATGCCGTGCATCACGTCGTCCAACGCCGCACTAGCCTGATGCAACAACCCGATGTGCCGAGCGTTGGTGACCATGACCGTCTTCTGGCTGGACTCGATGCCCTCATCGAAGAACAGGTGGGCGATCGTGCTTTCCAACTGGTCCATCCCCGTCTGTTGCAGGATCGACGTCTGGATCAACGGACTGTCGCCAGCCACCGCCTGAACGGCTTTCAGGTCCAGCTTCTGTGGCAGGTCGGTCTTGTTTAGAATCAGGATTCGCTGCGTGTGGCTGGTGGCCGCTAACAGCTCCTGATCCTCGGCGGTCAACGGTTCGCTGGCGTTCAAGACCAGCATCACCAAGTCGGCCGTATCGATGGCCTTGCGTGAGCGTTCGACCCCGATCTTTTCAACCTTATCGGTGGTGTCGCGAATCCCCGCGGTATCAATCAGCTTCAACGGGACCCCCTTAACGTTCACGTACTCTTCGATCACGTCCCGGGTGGTTCCCGCCACGTCGGTCACGATGGCCTTGTCTTCGTGTAACAGGTGGTTCAAGAGGCTACTCTTCCCCACGTTCGGCCGGCCCACGATGGCGGTGGCTAGCCCGTCGCGCAAGACCTTTCCCTGTTTAGCCGTCTGCAGGAGGACCTTAATCTGCTTTTGGACTTCCTGAGCCTTCTCCAACAGCATCTTAGTGGTCATGGTCTCGACGTCGTCGTATTCGGGGTAATCAATGTTGACCTCGACCTGGGCCAACGCATCCAGAATGTCTTGGCGCAAGTGGCGAATCAACTTGGACAGGTCCCCGTCCAACTGGTCCAAGGCGACCTTCATGGACTTATCGGTCTTAGCCCGGATCAGGTCCATCACGGCTTCGGCCTGGGAGAGGTCGATTCGGCCGTTGAGAAAGGCCCGCTTGGTGTACTCCCCGGGTTCCGCCAGCCGCGCGCCGTAGCTCAAGCATAACTGCAAGATTCGGTTCGTGGCCACGATGCCCCCGTGACAGTTGATCTCGATAATGTCTTCCTTGGTGTAGGTCTTAGGGGCCCGCATCACGGAAACCATGACTTCATCAACTTCTTCGTGCGTCTCCGGGTCGATGATGTGGCCGTAGTTAATGGTGTGACTAGGGACTTTGGTCAGGTCCTTGCCCTTGAATAACTTCGCAATCACGGCGAAAACGTCCTCACCACTCATCCGAATAATGGCGATACCACCCTCACCAGGTGGCGTCGAAATTGCTGCAATCGTATCAAACTCTGTCGTTGTCGCCATGCTGATCCTCCTCTAAAAGGTTGTCTAACGGTTTCTCTGTTTCCACAGTTCCTATCTGCGTGACGGTCGGTAGTGGGCCGCAAAAGACCCGGGCGTGTCATTTAACGCCATAAAAAAAAGCACCCACTCCACGCCACCTAACAGACGCGGATAAAGTACTTTCACTACTTTATCGTAAACATGATAAGAATGATTGTCTTTACTATAAGGTGCTTGGTCCCATTTGTCAAACCTCAGGGTCAAACCGGTTCGATCACCACGGCCCGGTGCGGTTCCTTCCCCGCCGAGTAGGTGGTGACGTAATGGTTCTGCGCCAGCGCCGCGTGAATCTGCTTGCGTTCAAAGGACGGCATGGGGTCCAAATAGATGGGCTTACCCGTGGCCACGACTTCGCGCGCAGTATTATCCGCTAAGCGGGCCAGCGTGGCTTGCCGGCGTTCCCGGTAGTTGGCCACGTCTAGTTCCACCACCACGTGGGCGGCGCCATGATGGTTCAAGAACAGTTGGGCCAGGCTCTGCAGGGCGTTAATGGTCCGACCGTGTTTCCCGATCAGCAGGCCTTCCTTTTCCGTCTCAAAGGCCAGTCGGACCTGCCGGTGTCCCAGTGATTCCGCCGAAACCGTGGCGTCGATGCCTAACTGGGTCACAATCTCTAAGACGTAATCCTGAACGGCTTCGATGGCCGCTTCCCGGTGGGCCCGGTTTTGAGCTGGCGTCCGTTGTGGCCGGGGTGCCGCTGCTTTGGCCGGTGCCGGGGTCGGCGTGGTTGGGGTCGACTGGGGGGCCGGCTCAGCTGCCGTCGACTTGGAAGTAGACGCTGTCGGCTGGGCTGGCGCTACTGGTTGCGCGGCGGGCGCCGCAACGGCCTTTAAGACCACGTCCACAGCAGCGTCACGATGACCCAGGCCGAACCACCCTTTCCGCGCCGGCTTGATCACCTTAGTCGTCACCTGCGCGCGGGTACTGTTCAGGGCCGCCACCCCAGCCGCAATCGCAGCTTCTTCCGTTTTCCCCGTAAAGATCGTCATCGCAAATTCCTCCCGTTTGTTCCGTTTTCAGTCAGTTGTAAGTATACCATGCCCACCAAAATCCGACGCAAAAAATCCCTACAGTCACCTTACTGGGAATCAGTCGCCTTACCGGGCAGTCAGACAGGGCTGGAACGCCGTGGGCACCACTTCGAGCCAAAAAGCGGTCTCGAAGCTGGGCCTTTGACTAGGGCAGCAAAGAACGCTCCCCAAGTCAAATTTCACGGCTGAGCCCTGTCTGACCGCCCTCACGGCTTACAATCGCGTAAGCTTAACGATAGTTGGCTATTCCGGAGGTCCCCTAAGTTTCGAGTGATGACAACTTTTTAGACAGTCTCTAATTGGCTGCTAGGGTCACCTGGAGTTGCGAATAGTCGTGTGCCTAGTAGGCAGATAGTTGATATTCTGGCTCAATCATGGTCGAGGACGGTCTGGTTAGCGGATGGTTGCCAGTAATTTTAGCGTTAGATTGTTCGCTAGTTGACAGCCCGGAGGCGAGCAGAAGCTCAGCTAGCGAAATGATGGTTAGTCAGCGTTTTTTGCTGGCTTACCATCAGGCCGAGTTTTGAAATTCGCGGTCTTGGCGAAGTTCAAAATCGTGCCCGCAAGCGTTCCAGCTTCTGAGCGCCGGAGGGCGACCAGTTTACTCCTAACTAACACGGCGTTCCAGCCTTGTCTGGCCGTCCGGTAAGGTGAATGACCCCCGCCCCCCCGGCAGTGACCATTAAAAAAGCCGCTGAGGTGACTTGCACCCAGCGGCTTTTTCTCAAAATGCATTTATAACCGGAATTACTTCCGACGACTCTTCTTAGCTTTGCGGATCGCGTTACGGATGGAACGGTCATGGTTGGCCTTTTCCTGTTCCTTAGCTGCCCGTTCGGCGTTGATCTTCCATGGGTTTTGAATCAAGAGGGTCTGGCCCACTTGGAACACATAGGAGATCGTCCAGTACAACGACAGTGACGATGGCACGTTCAGGGCCGTAAAGAAGACCACTAACGGCATCCCGAAGACCATCATCGTGTTCATCGAACTGGTTTCTGGGGCTGACTTGGTGGTCAACCACGAACTGGCCATGGTCGCAACAGCCGCCAGGATTGGCAGGATGAAGTACGGGTCCTTGTGCCCCAATTGGAGCCACAGGAACGAACCAGAACGTAGGATCTCCGTCCGCCAGATGGCTTGATAGAGCGCCCAGATAATTGGTAATTGAACGATGGCTGGCAGGCATCCCATCATTGGGTTAATGCCAGCTTCCGAATACAGCTTTTGCTGTTCGGCTTGCAACTTCTGCATCGTCTCGCGGTCACGGGACGAGTATTTCTTTTGTAAGGCTTTGAGTTGGGGTTGAACCTCTTGAGTCTTCCGCATGCTGCGCGTTTGGAAGATCATCAATGGCATCAGGATAATCCGGATGATAATCGTAAACATGATAATCCCGGCACCATAACTATTGCCGAAGAAATGCGCCAACCAGATAATCGCCCGCGAGAAGTTCAAGACGATCAGGCCGTCCCAAATCCCCGTACTTTGATTGGTGATTGGTTTATTACTACAAGCGGAAAGGATAAACACCAGACTCACAATGCCCAACATCATTAGGGTACGTTTGTACTTTTTCACGGTTATTCCTCGCTATAGTTGGAATCTAACAACTTTGCCAGTTTTAAGACGTGGATCAGACTGCTTTTGGCATCGGCCATCGAGATTTGATCGGCACGGGGCCGCGCGATGACCAGGAAGTCCACGTCCTGTTTCAGGTAAGGCTTTAATTCGAGTAAACTTTGCCGGATCCGCCGTTTCACCCAATTCCGGTGAACCGCGTTACCGATCTTCTTGCCGACAGAAATCCCGACCCGAAAATGCGGTTGCCCCGGCTTAGCCATTGAATACACCACAAATTGGCGGTTAGCCACTGAATTTCTGGTTTCAAAGACTTGCTGAAATTCCGCTTCTTTCTTAATGCGGTAAGATTTTCGCATGGAGCATCTCCAAAATTTAACGATCGCTATGATCAACATGCTACCAGTCGGCTGACTGGTGCGACAGTCCGAGGGGCATTGGGGTCCCAGTACCGACTCAGATAAAATAAAAAGACCACTGAACCATCAGCGGCCTATGCAGACAATACTTTACGTCCCTTTTGGCGACGACGTGCCAATACTTGACGGCCATTGCTCGTGCTCATGCGCTTACGGAAGCCGTGGACGCGTGAACGGTGACGTTTCTTTGGTTGGAAAGTGCGTTTCATGTCAGAAACACCTCCTTAAAATTGGTATTTGACTTGGTTATCCGAGAAACTCGGACAGACTAAATGCATTTCTAGAATATATTAGCATAAAATCCCGCCAATGAAAACCAGAACTTCGAATTTACGTCAAAAACTTCTCCCCAACAAAATTTGTTTCATACCCAGAGCCTGTGGATAACTGAGAATCCCAGAAAAAGTTATCCCGGACTTTTCCGCCGACTTATCCACTGTTCCACAGGGTGTTAATTTGGCTTTTTTATTTCCTGTTCAAATTGTGGATAACTTGTGAAACACTTGATATTAAGCCGTTTCTAGTCAACAAGCTCCTGTTGATAACTGTATTTAAATATTTTTATCCACACTTTTTGAACATCCTGTGGATAACTTAATTAACTGGTTGTGAAACAATCGAATTGACTCCTCAACACCCTGTGGAAAACTTTTTTTCTTCATGCTACACTGAAACTACGTTTTCCGTCAGAACGTCATTTTTTTCTGACGCGTAAGTTCATCACAACGAATAGGGGGATACACTA